>NZ_CP150200.1:0-2195094 GCF_037966635.1 Streptococcus sp. FSL W7-1342
ATGACCGAAAAAGAGCATTTTTTTTGGAATAAGCTCTTAGAGCTGGCCAAAGAGGAACTAACACAAGCCACTTTTGATTATTATGTCCTAGATACCAAGCTCATCAAAGTTCAAGATAACGTTGCTACAATTCTGCTTGAGGAAGTCAAAAAGCTATTCTGGGAAAAGAATATGCAATCTTTCATTTTGATGGCTGGTTTTGAAGCCTATAATAGTGAAATCAAAGTTGAGTACGTCTTTGACGAAGCACTCTTAAACGAGGCAAATTCAACTGTAACAAACAATGACTTTGGCAATAAAAAGGAACCGCAAACACCTGCTCTTCCTACATTGGACTCTGACTTAAATAGTAAATACACCTTTGATAATTTTATTCAGGGGGATGAAAACCGTTGGTCAGTTGCTGCATCTTTAGCTGTAGCTGATTCACCAGGAGCTACGTATAACCCTCTATTTATTTATGGAGGACCTGGTCTCGGAAAAACTCACTTACTCAATGCCATTGGTAACAAGGTCTTACATGATAATCCTCAAGCACGTATCAAATACATTACTGCAGAGAATTTCATTAATGAATTTGTTGTCCATATCCGTTTAGATAAAATGGATGAACTAAAACTTAAATACCGTCATCTGGACGTTCTCTTAATTGATGATATTCAATCATTGGCTAAAAAATCAACGCAAGCCACTCAAGAGGAATTTTTCAATACTTTCAATGTCCTTCACAATAATAATAAACAAATTGTCCTGACCAGCGACCGTAATCCAGATCAATTGAACGAGATGGAAGAGCGTCTTGTCACGCGCTTTAAATGGGGGTTAACCGTCAACATCACACCACCTGATTTTGAAACGCGAGTGGCCATTCTTACTAATAAGATTATGGACTATGATTATCATTTTCCTCCTGAAACAATTGAGTATTTAGCTGGCCAATTTGATTCAAATGTCCGTGACCTAGAAGGAGCCTTAAAAGATATTAGCTTAGTTGCCAATGTTCGCCAGTTAGATACTATCACAGTTGAAGTAGCTGCTGAAGCCATTCGCGCACGTAAAATGGATGGTCCTAAGTTAACTCTTATTCCGATTGAGGATATCCAAACTGAGGTAGGAAAATTTTATAATGTCACAGTAAAAGAGATTAAAGCAACTAAACGAACACAAAATATTGTCTTGGCACGTCAGGTAGCCATGTATCTTGCGCGTGAAATGACTGATAACTCCCTTCCAAAAATTGGAAAAGAATTTGGAGGAAGAGATCACTCAACTGTCCTACATGCATACAATAAAATCAAAAATATGATTGCTCAAGATGACAGTTTACGCATTGAAATTGATACCATCAAAAACAAGATAAAATGACACTTGTGGATAACTATTGAAAATTATCCAAACTTTTCCACAGGCTGTGCACAAGTTTAAAGCCTTGATAAAACTATGTTTTGTAGACTTATGCACAGTGTCCACAAGACCTACTACTACTACTAAAATAATACTAATAAAATAAAGGAGCATCATGATTCAATTTGCGATTAATAAAGCTTATTTCTTACAAGCACTTCATACAACTCGCCGTGCTATTTCTTCTAAAAATGCTATCCCAATTCTATCAACGATTAAAATCGAAGTTACCAGTGATGGTATCTATTTGACAGGATCAAATGGGCAAATCTCAATTGAAAATAGTATCTCAGTTTCAGAAGAAAATGCAGGCCTCTTAATTACACAGCCAGGTAGTATCCTTTTGGAAGCAAACTTTTTCATTAATGTTGTCTCAAGCTTGCCTGATGTTACCCTTACTTTTGAAGAAATTGAACAATACCAAGTTTTACTGAAAAGTGGTAAATCAGAAATTACCTTGAAAGGGAAAGATGTTGAACAATATCCCCGTATTCAGGAAGTTGATAGCTTGACGCCATTACTCATGGACACAAAAGTGTTAAAATCTATCATTGCTGAAACTTCATTCGCAGCAAGCACCCAAGAAAGTCGTCCAATTTTAACCGGTGTTCACTTCGTTCTTTCAAATCATAAAGATCTCAAAGCTGTAGCAACTGACTCTCACCGTATGAGCCAACGCCAACTTGTTTTGGAGCATTCTGCAGATAACTTTGATGTTGTAATCCCAAGTCGCTCACTTAAAGAATTATCGGCAGTCTTTAGCGATGATATTGAAAACATAGAGGTTTTCTTCTCAGCAAATCAAATTCTATTCCGTAGTGAAACAATTTCTTTCTATACACGTCTACTTGAAGGAAATTATCCAGACACGAATCGTCTCTTGTCTGATTCATTTGAAACAGAAGTTGTTTTCGAGACAGCTAGCCTTCGTTCTGCTATGGAACGTTCATATTTGATTTCTAATGCTAGTCAAAGTGGTACCGTCAAACTCGAAATCATCAATGGCAGTGTCAGTGCCCATGTTAATTCACCAGAAGTCGGAAAGGTGAATGAGGATATTGATGTGCAAGATGTTTCTGGTAGTGATCTGGTCATTAGTTTCAACCCAACCTACCTAATAGATGCTTTGAAAGCTCTTAAGAGTGAGACTGTCCGTGTACGTTTCATTTCACCAGTGCGTCCATTTACTTTGACGCCAGCAGATGACAGTGAGAATTTTATTCAATTGATTACACCTGTAAGAACAAACTAAAATCGAAAAAGTTATCCACTGTGGATAACTTTTTTACTAGAGAGGAAGTCTATGTACCAAATTGGAAGTTTAGTTGAAATGAAAAAACCACATGCTTGTACCATCAAAGCAACAGGAAAAAAAGCTAATGAATGGGAAGTGACCCGTCTTGGAGCTGACATTAAGATTCGTTGTACGAATTGTGATCATGTGGTTATGATGAGTCGTCATGATTTCGAAAAGAAACTTAAGAAGGTTTTATAACAGACATTGGGGAGTCTATATAATGAGGTTCTTGTGTTAAGAAAATTAGTTTACTAGCAATATAAAAACTTTCTAGAGTCCCTAATTATCTTCTTTATAGCATTCTTTGCCTTGCTTTCCTTTTTATGATTCTCAAAGGGAAGTTGCCTATTTTTAACAATTTTTGTGTTATAATTAACTGAATTACTTTTTTATGGAGAAATAAATTAATGGCTTTAACAGCAGGTATCGTTGGTTTGCCAAACGTTGGTAAATCAACTCTTTTCAATGCAATTACAAAAGCGGGTGCGGAAGCTGCTAACTATCCTTTCGCGACAATTGATCCAAACGTCGGAATGGTTGAGGTACCAGATGAGCGTTTGACGAAACTGACTGAACTTATTACCCCTAAAAAGACAGTTCCAACCACATTTGAGTTCACAGATATTGCGGGTATCGTAAAAGGAGCATCAAAGGGTGAAGGTCTTGGAAATAAGTTCTTAGCGAACATTCGTGAAGTAGATGCGATTGTCCATGTGGTTCGTGCTTTCGATGATGAAAATGTTATGCGTGAACAAGGGCGTGAGGATGCCTTTGTAGATCCGATGGCTGATATTGATACAATCAACCTAGAATTGATTTTGGCTGACCTTGAATCAATTAACAAACGTTATGCGCGTGTCGAAAAAATTGCTCGTACACAAAAAGATAAAGATTCTGTGGCAGAGTTTAATATTCTTCAAAAGATTAAACCTGTTCTAGAAGATGGTAAGTCTGCACGTACGATTGATTTTACTGAGGAAGAGCAAAAAATTGTTAAGGGACTCTTCCTCTTGACAACAAAACCAGTACTTTATGTGGCTAACGTTGATGAAGACCAAGTCGCAAATCCTGATGATATTGATTATGTCAAACAAATTCGTGAGTTTGCAGCGACTGAAAATGCAGAAGTAGTTGTTATCTCGGCACGTGTTGAAGAAGAAATTTCTGAATTGGATGATGAAGACAAAGAAATGTTCTTGGAAGACCTTGGTTTGACAGAATCAGGAGTTGATAAACTGACACGCGCAGCCTATCACTTGCTTGGTCTTGGAACTTACTTTACTGCTGGTGAGAAAGAAGTACGTGCTTGGACCTTTAAACGAGGCATCAAGGCTCCACAGGCAGCTGGAATTATCCACTCTGACTTCGAGAAAGGCTTTATCCGTGCTGTAACCATGTCTTACGATGATCTTATTAAATATGGTTCTGAGAAAGCTGTTAAGGAAGCTGGTCGCCTTCGTGAAGAAGGAAAAGAATATGTTGTTCAAGATGGCGACATCATGGAATTCCGTTTCAACGTTTAGAAAATAAAAAATAGTGCACAAGGCTGAAAAGTATTTTTCAGTCCTTTTGCTGTTTATCAAAGAGGAGAAATAATGACAAAATTAGTAGTTGGCTTGGGAAATCCTGGTTCAAAATACCATGAGACACGTCACAATGTTGGTTTTATGGCCATTGACCTAATGGCTAAGGAACTAGGATTAACTTTTTCTGAAGAAAAGACCTTTAAGGCTGAAGTGGCTTCGACCTTTTTAAACGATGAAAAGGTTTATTTTGTGAAACCAACGACCTTTATGAATCTATCTGGTCTAGCTGTTAGAGCATTGCTAGCTTATTACAATATTCCCATGGAGGATTTTATCGTTATTTACGATGACTTAGATATGGAAGTTGGGAAATTGCGCTTTCGTCAAAAAGGTTCAGCAGGTGGTCATAATGGGATTAAATCTATCATTGCTGAAACTGGCACTCAAGAATTTGACCGTATAAAAATTGGTATTGGCCGCCCACAGAAAGGAATGACGGTCGTTAATCATGTCCTTGGAAAATTTAGTGAAGATGATTATGCCACAATTTTACTGACTTTAGACAAGGTAGAGACGGCCCTCAATCATTACCTTAAAACCAATGATTTCGAAGACACTATGAGGCGTTATAATGGCTAATACCCTATTAGATCTTTTTGAGAAGAATCCTCAATTGCTTGAGTGGAGTGATAAAGTAACTTTATTGAGTAGACAGTTGGTTATGGGATTTTCTGGTTCCAGCAAGGCAGTTGTCATGGCATCTGCCCTTTCTGAGCAGGTTCCTAAGATTCTAATCGTTACTTCAACACAAAATGAAGCTGAGCAACTAACAGGAGATTTGTCAGCTATCTTAGGAGAGGATAAGGTTTATTCTTTTTTTGCAGATGATGTAGTAGCTGCAGAGTTTATCTTCGCTTCTCCAGAAAAGACCCATTCTCGTCTCGAAAGTCTTAATTTTTTAATAGATAAAGAGTCAAGTGGAATCTTGGTTACGAGTTTAGTTGGTACTAAGTTACATTTGCCTAATCCTGAGGTTTATAAAGACTCTCGCATTGACTTAACACTAGGGGAGGAACATGATTTAGAGGCTCTCAGTAAGCATCTGACTCATATTGGATACCAAAGAGTAGAGCAGGTTCTCTCCCCTGGTGAGTTCAGTCGTAGGGGCGATATTTTAGATATTTATGAACTGACTGCAGAACTCCCCTACCGTTTAGAATTTTTTGGAGATGAGATTGATGGTATTCGTCAGTTTGATAGCGATAGTCAGAAATCTTTAGACAATTTAGAGCATATTATCGTATCTCCGGCAGATGATATTATCTTAACAAGAGAAGATTACCAACGTGCTGAGAAGGCCCTAGAAAGTGCGGTCTCAAAGGCAGAAGGTCCTCATAAGGCTTACCTTGAGGAGGTCCTGTCGGTTACGATTGATGGTTACCGTCATAAAGATTTACGTAAGTTTTTGTCTCTTTTTTATGATAAAGCTTACACCTTATTTGACTACCTTCCAAAGGGAACTCCTGTATTCATTGATGATTTTCAAAAGATAGTGGACCGCCATGGACGTCTTGAGTTGGAAGTGGCTAATCTTTTAACTGAGGATCTTCATCAGGGCAAGTCTCTGAGTCATCTAAATTACTTAGTGGATTCATTTAAGACTTTACGTAACTATCAGCCAGCTAGTTTCTTTTCGAATTTTCATAAGGGATTGGGAAATCTTAAATTTGATAAGTTGTATCAATTCACGCAATACCCTATGCAGGAGTTCTTCAACCAGTTCCCACTTCTAGTTGATGAAATACATCGCTATACCAAGAATAAGGCAACAGTTATTTTACAAGTGGGGTCTGAGAAGCAGCTCAAATCTTTGAAGGAAACCTTGGAAGAATATGATTTAGATTTACCCCTTAGTAGTTTTGGAGATTTGATACCTCATAAGCCTCAGTTAGTCTTAGGAAACTTATCCAATGGTTTTTACTTTGCGGATGAAAAGCTTGTTCTTGTCACTGAACGTGAGATTTTTCATAAAAAAGTAAAACGTCGTGCGCGTGCCAGTCACGTTTCCAATGCTGAGCGTCTCAAAGATTACAATGAACTTGAAAAAGGTGATTATGTTGTACACCAGACTCATGGTATCGGGCAATTTAAAGGTATCGAGACTATTGAGATTAAAGGGGTGCATCGTGACTACTTGACCATCCAATATCAGGATGCTGCAACAATTTCTCTACCTGTTGAGCAGATTGAGAGTCTCTCTAAGTATGTGTCAGCGGACGGGAAAGAGCCTAAAATTAATAAACTCAATGATGGGCGTTTCCAAAAAACTAAACAAAAAGTAAGCAAGCAAGTAGAGGATATTGCTGATGATCTCTTAAAACTTTACGCTGAGCGTAGTCAACTTAAAGGTTTTGCTTTTTCACCAGATGATGATAATCAAAGGGATTTCGAAGATGATTTTGCCTATGCTGAGACAGAGGATCAATTGCGTTCTATCAAGGAAATTAAGGCAGACATGGAGTCAGACAAACCCATGGATCGTCTCTTGGTGGGTGATGTTGGTTTTGGTAAGACAGAGGTAGCTATGCGAGCTGCCTTCAAGGCGGTCAATGATGGAAAGCAAGTTGCTATCCTAGTTCCTACAACAGTTCTTGCCCATCAGCACTATCTGAATTTTAAAGAACGTTTTGAAAATCATGCTGTTGAGGTAGATGAACTCAGTCGTTTTAGAAGTAAAAAAGAGCAAAATGAGACTATTGAAAATCTAGCTAAAGGGGGTATTGATATTATTATCGGTACCCATCGCCTGCTATCCAAAGATGTTAAGTTTTCTGATTTAGGCTTGCTAGTAATTGATGAAGAACAACGTTTTGGCGTGAAGCATAAAGAGAAACTTAAGGAGTTGAAAGCTAAGGTTGATGTCCTTACGCTAACTGCGACACCTATTCCTCGTACGCTTCATATGTCTATGTTAGGTATTCGTGATTTGTCGATTATTGAGACAGCACCTACCAACCGTTATCCAGTTCAAACTTATGTTATGGAAACCAATCCTGGTCTTATTCGAGAAGCGATATTAAGAGAGATGGACCGAGGCGGCCAGATTTTTTATGTTTATAATCGTGTTGAAACCATTGATCAAAAAGTTTCTGAACTACATGAGCTGGTCCCTGAAGCACGTATCGGATTTGTTCATGGTCAGATGAGTGAGGTTATGTTGGAGAATACTCTCTTGGATTTCTTGAATGGTGATTACGATGTTTTGGTAGCAACGACCATTATCGAGACAGGGATTGATATCTCTAATGTTAATACACTCTTCATTGAGAATGCAGATCATATGGGCTTATCTACTCTTTATCAGTTGAGAGGTCGTGTGGGGCGTAGTAATCGAATTGCTTATGCCTATCTCATGTATCGTCCTGATAAAGTGTTGACGGAAGTCTCTGAGAAGCGATTGGATGCTATTAAGGGCTTTACAGAACTTGGATCAGGTTTCAAAATTGCCATGCGTGATTTATCAATTCGTGGTGCCGGGAATATTCTTGGTGCTTCTCAAAGTGGATTCATCGACTCAGTCGGGTTCGAAATGTACTCACAACTCTTGGAAGAGGCTATCAATAAACGTCAAGGTAAAACTCAAGTTCGCCGTAAAGGAAATGCAGAGTTCAATCTTCAGATTGATGCTTACCTCCCTTCTGACTATATTTCTGACGAGCGCCAAAAAATTGAAATTTATAAGCGTATTCGAGAAATTGAGAATCAGAAAGACTATCAAGACCTTCAAGATGAGCTTATTGACCGCTTTGGAGAATATCCAGACCAAGTTGCCTATCTCATTGAGATTGGTCTGGTTAAGGCCTATTTGGATGCTGCCTTTGCAGAATTAGTCGAGCGTAAGAACGATACTATTATTGTTCGTTTCGAAAAAGCCTCTCTTAAATTCTTCTTGACTCAAGACTATTTCGAAGCCATCTCTAAAACGCATTTAAAAGCAAAAATCAGTGATAACCAGGGGAAAGTAGAGATTACTTTTGATGTTCGTAACAAGAAAGACTATGAGATTCTTGAAGAATTAAAAGTTTTTGGACAGACATTTATGGAAATCAAAGAACGTAAAGAAAAAAAGGAAGCTTAAGGAAAGTTTAAGTAAGTCTCTCTATACTATAAAACATCCTAAAACTTTTCTTTTTCATAAATCTCCTGAGAGGGTCGACTAGTGTCGATTCTCTTATTTTTGTACTTGAAAAGGCTTTAGTCCCCTATTTTCTCAAAAAAATGCTATCATAGAAGAGATATCCTAACGAAAAGGAAATAGTAACATTGAGATTAGACAAATATTTAAAAGTATCACGAATTATCAAACGCCGTCCAGTTGCTAAAGAAGTGGCTGATAAAGGACGTATAAAAGTAAATGGAGTACTCGCTAAGTCATCTACAGATTTAAAAATTGGTGACCAAGTGGAAGTTCGTTTTGGAAATAAACTTCTAACTGTACGTGTTTTAGAAATGAAAGACAGTACTAAAAAAGAAGATGCGACAAAAATGTACGAGATTATAAGTGAAACAAGGATTGAAGCAGATGAGCAAGAAGCCTAATATTGTACAGCTTACGAACGATTACATTGATAATGCCAATCAAGAGCAACGATTAGAGCGTGCCGAACACGAACAAAGGAATCGCTTTATGGGGTGGATTCTCTTTGTGGTTGTTTTACTCTTTATCTTGCCAACCTACAATCTGGTTGAGACCTATATGAATATCAAACAGCAAGAGAAGGAAGTCTTGTCGCTTCAGAAAGACTATGATAAATTGTCAGATCAGACAAAGGAACGAAAGGATTTGGCTAAGAAACTTAAGGATGATGCTTTCGCCGAGAAATATGCGCGTGCTAAGTACTATTATTCACGTGAAGGAGAGTCAATCTATCCTGTACCAAGCTTATTACCCTAATGAAAGATTTACTAAAAACTGTAGAAACTTTTTTAACCTATTCAGAAGCCAAGTTAGAGGAACTATCAGAAAAAAATCAGCAACTTAAAACGGAATTACCGAGGAAAGAGGAGGTGAAGAAGCAAGCATGAAAAAGCTCTTAATAGCTGCAACTGTTGTGCTTGTATCTTCTAGCCCCCTGGTCTTACTTCCTATGGAGAAGGAGCTAACTCTGACCCCAAAGCAGGTCCAAAAATTGACTCAAAATACTACAGCTAGCTTAACTCAATTTAAACAGATTCCTAAAAATCCAAGAACGATAACAACTATCCTAACTTATAAGAACAAGGATTTAACAGAATTTAAAACTAGTATCCAAGCGGATACCAAACTATCGATTTCTGCTATTTTTTGGAATGCTAAAGGTGAGCCTGTTTTCCAACTTCAAGATGGTGATTATGTAGCCGCTAGTCAGAAATCAATTGTAGACGACAGTATCTATAATCGAAAACCAGTAGATATGACCTTCTGGACTAAAGATGGTTTAACGGTATACAAAGAACCTTACGTTTTAGGAACTGAAAAAGCTGACTCCAAACTCGCTAGTTTTAAACCCATTAAGGTTAGCCAAGCAGCTCAGACGCATGCAGGAACCTACTATTTGGTAGACGGAGAGGGGTGGATTAACGCTTCTGATTTATCAACGACTGACAATCGCATCGAGGCTGTTCAAAAAGTCCTTAATGAGAAGTATAACAATCAAGAGCGCATCTCAGTTTATGTTAAACAGCTTGATACGGACCGAGTAGCTGCTATCAATGACGAAAAAAGCATGTATGCAGCAAGCGTAGCCAAGCTTGGAGTACTTTATTATGCACAGGAACGTCTGTCTCAAAAGAAATTATCATTATCAGATGAGTATCAATATACCGCAGCTGTGAATGGTTTTCCAGGTGCCTATGATCCAGATGGTTCTGGAAAGATTAGTAAGATGCCTGATGATAAGAATTATAGCTTGGAAAATCTGTTAAAGGCTGTAGCCCAAAACTCAGATAATGTAGCGACAAATATATTAGGTTATTATGTAACTAATCAGTATGACAAGGCCTTCCAAAAATCAGTAGATAAAGCCGCAGCGACTTCGTGGAATATGGATAAAAAGGAGTTGACTGCTAGAGCCGCAGGTACTTTGATGGAAGCTGTTTACAGACAAAATGGAGATATTATCAATTATCTTTCAAGTACGGACTATGATGGCGAACGTATTTCCAAAAACATTGATGTGCCTGTCGCTCATAAAATTGGTGATGCCTACGACTTTAAACATGACGTCGCTATTGTTTATGCAGATTCTCCCTTTATTCTATCGATTTTTACGGATAAAGAGGGCTATGACAAAATCACCTCAATTGCAGATGATGTTTATGGAATTTTAAAATAATGACACAAAAATTGTTGCAAATGATGCAAGCCAAGGGTTATTTTAACCAGCACAAGAAAATTTTAGTAGCAGTATCAGGTGGAGCAGACTCTATGAGTTTGCTGCACTTTTTGTATAACCATCAAAAAGATTTGGATATTCAGTTGGGAATTGCTCACGTTAACCATAAACAACGACAAGAGTCGGAGCATGAAGAAGCGTATTTACGTCATTGGGCAGAGGAACATAAGGTCCCTTTTCACTATAGTACCTTCTCAGGAAAGTTTTCAGAAAATGCTGCCCGTACCTTTCGCTATGAGTTTTTTAAGCGGGTCATGAAAGATTATGATTACTCTGCTCTTGTAACAGCCCATCATGCAGATGATCAAGCAGAGACGATTTTTATGAGACTGTTGAGAGGAAGTCGTTTAAGACACCTGACAGGAATTTCAGCTATCAGACCATTTGGTACTGGTCAGATTATTCGTCCCTTTTTGCATCTTACGAAAGATCGGCTTCCCGTAACTTTCCATTTTGAAGATAGGAGTAATACGTCACTAGCCTATTTTCGGAATCGCATCAGATTGACCTATCTTCCTACCTTATCTCAGGAAAATCCTAAATTTAAGGAGCACCTTTGTCTTTTAGCCGAGGAGATTGGTCTTATGAAGCAAGCTTTAGGGGAGTTAACAAAGGATATTACTATTACTGATTTATCTGTTTTTCAGCAACAGTCAGATGCTGTCCAGCTCTTTCTTCTTCAGAACTATTTAGATACCTTTCCTGATTTACAGCTTTCTAAAGGCCAATTTAATCAATTGATAAGTTATCTAAGGAAAAATGGTTCAGGAAAGATTCCCCTAAAAAATGGTTATGAACTAGTAAAAACACAGACTTCTTTCCTAATAAGGAAAGAAGAGGCTATCTCTTTATCCCCTTCTTGTCTCTTAGAATTTGGAAAATCTGTTGAGTTTGAGGATTATACCTTGACTTTTTCAGAATTCAATGACGTTTCTAACGCAGATACTATTAGTATTTGGTCAGATTCCCCTATAGTGATTCGTCATAGAAAAGAAGGCGATAAGATTGACCTTGGTAGTCACCATAAAAAATTAAGACGACTATTTATAGACAATAAGATTTTAGAGAAGGATCGTCAAAAAGCCATTATAGGAGAACAAGATGATCAGATTATTTTTCTTTATGTTGCTGGGCGTCTCTATTTGAAAAAAAGACCTGAAAATGCTATACTTTATGGCACTGTAGTCATTTATAAGAATTTCTAATCAAATACCATGTTCAAATAACGATGATTGAAGTAAAAGTGGTATAATAACAGAATATTGACTTCGAGAAAGGGAACCCAAATGTTAGAAAAAGACATTAAAAAAGTCCTCTTTTCCCAAGAGGATATCGTAGCTAAAACTAAAGAACTAGGACAACAATTGACAGAGGATTATGCGGGGAAAAATCCTCTACTAGTCTGTGTTTTGAAAGGTGCTGTTCCATTTATGGCAGAACTTATCAAACATATCGATACCCATATTGAGATGGACTTTATGGTCGTTTCAAGTTATGGTGGTGGAACTGTCAGCAGTGGTGAAGTAAAGATTCTTAAAGATGTTGACACTAATGTTGAAGGACGAGACATCATCTTTATTGAAGATATCATTGATACAGGTCGTACGCTCCTTTATCTTCGAGATATGTTCAAGTACCGTAAAGCCAATTCAGTCAAAATCGCAACTCTTTTTGATAAACCAGAAGGTCGTGTTGTTGATATTGAGGCAGATTACGTATGTTACGATGTTCCTAATGAATTTATCGTTGGTTTCGGACTAGACTATGATGAAAAATACCGTAACCTCCCTTATGTCGGTGTCCTAAAAGAAGAAATTTATACAAAATAAGTAAAGGTCTAATTAATTTATGAATAATAAAAATAATAATGGCTTCTTACGGAACGCTTTTCTCTACATCATAGTTATTATTGCGGTTGTAACCGGAGTACAATACTTTGCAGGAGGAAGCCAAAGCCCAAGTCAACAATTGTCTTACACACAGTTGGTTAAGAAAATTGAAGATGGTAAGGTAAAATCTATCACTTATCAGCCAGACGGTAGTATCATTGAAGTTAAAGGTAGCTACAAAAAGGCTGAAAAGGTTGATACTGACCTTAGTCTACCATTTTTAGGTAGTGCATCATCAGAGACACGTAGCTTTACATCGACTGTGCTGCAGAATGAAACAACCATGCAGAAATTGCAGTCAGCATCAGAAGCAGCTGATGTTAATGTTAAAATGATACGTGAAAGTTCAAGTGGTGCTTGGATTTCATATCTTTTTAGTTACCTACCTTTGATTGGGATTGCTATTTTCTTCCTTTTCATGATGAATCAAGGTGGTAACCGCGGTGCAATGAATTTTGGCCGCAACCGTGCTAAGACTCAATCAAAAGAGAATATTAAAGTTCGTTTCACAGATGTGGCTGGTGCGGAAGAAGAAAAAGAAGAACTTGTAGAAGTCGTAGATTTCCTCAAAAATCCACGAAAATATAAAGCACTTGGTGCACGTATCCCTAAAGGTGTTCTCCTTGAAGGCCCTCCAGGGACAGGTAAAACTCTGCTTGCTAAAGCTGTTGCTGGTGAAGCAGATGTTCCTTTCTTTAGTATCTCAGGTTCTGATTTCGTAGAGATGTTTGTCGGTGTCGGAGCAAGTCGTGTTCGTAGTCTTTTTGAAGACGCTAAGAAGGCCGAACGTGCTATTATCTTTATTGATGAAATCGATGCGGTTGGCCGTCGTCGTGGTACTGGAATGGGCGGCGGTAACGACGAACGTGAACAAACCCTTAACCAACTGTTGATAGAAATGGATGGTTTTGATGGAAATGAGAATATCATTGTCATTGCTGCAACCAACCGCAGTGATGTTCTTGATCCAGCCCTCCTACGTCCAGGACGTTTTGACCGTAAAGTTCTTGTTGGTCGCCCAGATGTAAAAGGCCGAGAAGCTATCTTGAAAGTCCATGCGAAGAATAAACCATTGGCTGAAGATGTTGACCTTAAAGTTGTTGCTCAACAAACTCCAGGTTTTGTTGGAGCTGACTTAGAGAATGTCTTGAATGAAGCAGCCCTAGTTGCCGCACGACGTAGTAAGACTAGAATTGATGCTAGTGATATCGACGAAGCAGAGGATCGTGTTATTGCTGGACCATCTAAGAAAGACCGCCAAGTTTCAGAACACGAACGTAAAGTTGTGGCTTACCATGAAGCAGGTCATACAATTGTTGGTTTAACACTTTCTAGCGCTCGTGATGTTCACAAGGTTACTATTGTTCCACGAGGTCGCGCAGGTGGTTATATGATTTCTCTACCAAAAGAGGATCAGATGTTGTCATCTAAAGATGAGCTAAAAGAACAATTGGCAGGACTTATGGGTGGACGTGTTGCAGAAGAAATTATTTTCAACGTTCAAACCTCAGGCGCTTCAAATGACTTTGAGCAAGCAACACAGTTAGCACGTGCAATGGTTACTGAATATGGTATGAGCGAAAAACTTGGACCAGTCCAATATGAAGGTAATCATGCGATGAATCCAGGACAATTTACGACAGATAAGTCTTACTCAGCTCATACAGCTCAACTTATTGACGAAGAAATTCGATCACTTTTAGTTGAGGCACATGACAAAGCAACTGAAATTATCAATGCAAACCGAGAAACACATGCTCTCATTGCAGAAGCTTTGCTTAAGTATGAAACACTTGATGCTGCACAAATCAAGTCAATTTATGAGACTGGTAAGATGCCGGAGGATTCTCTTGGAGATTCAGAAGAAGATAATCATGCCCTATCTTACGATGAAGTCAAAGAAAGAATTGAAAATAAAAATAAAGATGAAGAAGAGTAAGGAGTTTTACTCTTCTTTTTTTAGATAAATCGAGAGAAGAAATACTATGCCCTATTGTAAAATGAAGTGCAACACAAAAGACATGTTCATCTGATATACTAGAGTTGCGAAAAACAGTATAAAGGAAGATGAACATGTCCACTAATTATTCTACCACAAATCAATCATACAAGCACTTATCTGAAGCTGAGCGAGGGGAAATTGAAGCTTATTTAAGCGTAGGACTCAAACCTGCTGAGATTGCTCGTAGACTAGGGAGAAATCGCTCTACTATTACTCGTGAAATTAATCGTGGTTCCATAACACAAGTGAAAAAAGTAAATGGGCAAAAGGTCTATTACCAACACTATTATGCAGATGCTGCTCATAACCGTTATCGTCATGCTAGAGAAGCCAGCTATTATTTGAAACTGGATTCCGTATCGGATGACTTTCTGAGAGCATTTACAGAAGCAATGAGAGAGAAACCAAGGGTGCATAGCGTGGATACCTTTGTTCATACCTATAGACTCCAACATGTAGATGCAGTTGTTCCTTCAACCAAGACGCTCTATAACTATATCCATCAAGGATTGTTAGAGATTAAGGTCATTGATTTGCCAAGAGCAGTGCGGATCCGTAAGAAATTTACCAAGCGCCCCTCTACCAAGAAACATCTAGGAAAGTCAATTGAAGAAAGGCCAGAAGAAATCAATAATCGTTCCCGTTTTGGAGATTGGGAAATCGATTCTGTTCTGGGTGGAAAGACAATAGGAGAACCTTCTATTCTAACCTTGGTAGAACGACAAACACGCTATGCTGTCACAAAGAAACTCGTGGAAAAGAAAGCAGAGTATGTCAATCAAGCAGTCTTAGAGTGTATGAAACTTTATCCCATTAAGTCCATAACTGCAGATAATGGAAACGAATTTTCATCATTGAGTAAGATAGAGGGATTAGATGTTTATTTTGCACATGCCTATTCATCTTATGAACGAGGTACAAATGAGAATTTCAATGGACTACTAAGAGAGTTCATTCCGAAGGGGTGTTCGTTAAAAGAACTAAATCAGAATCTTTTAGAGGACTATACAAAGGCTATCAATGAAAGACCTAGACGAATTCATGGCTATCAGTCCGCAAAAAAGCTGTTTGAGCTAACTCAAACAGCTTGAAAGATACTCACTTAATCAGAGGAACATCTTTGTTGCACTTGACTTGACAATTAGGGGAAGAAATACTATTAAAAATATTATAAAAAAAGAAAATTAAAATCAATACAAGTTATTGACAAGACAGGTCAGAGATGATATTATAAATAAGCTGTTTCGCGAGAGACAGCGGACACGAGAAGTGAAAAAACTTCAAAAAAAGTGTTGACAAGGCATTCTAAATTTGCTAGAATATAGAAGTTGTCTTAAGAGAGACAAAGACCTTTGAGAACTGAATAAGAAACCAAGTGCAGGGTTATAGAAGAAATTATAACCTGTCAATTTACAAGAATAAATCGTCAGACGACGGTAATGAGTTAACGCTCGAACAATTATTAAATTTTTTAATGAGAGTTTGATCCTGGCTCAGGACGAACGCTGGCGGCGTGCCTAATACATGCAAGTAGAACGCTGAAGAGAGGAGCTTGCTCTTCTTGGATGAGTTGCGAACGGGTGAGTAACGCGTAGGTAACCTGCCTTGTAGCGGGGGATAACTATTGGAAACGATAGCTAATACCGCATAACAATGGATGACCCATGTCATTTATTTGAAAGGGGCAAATGCTCCACTACAAGATGGACCTGCGTTGTATTAGCTAGTAGGTGAGGTAACGGCTCACCTAGGCGACGATACATAGCCGACCTGAGAGGGTGATCGGCCACACTGGGACTGAGACACGGCCCAGACTCCTACGGGAGGCAGCAGTAGGGAATCTTCGGCAATGGGGGCAACCCTGACCGAGCAACGCCGCGTGAGTGAAGAAGGTTTTCGGATCGTAAAGCTCTGTTGTAAGTCAAGAACGAGTGTGAGAGTGGAAAGTTCACACTGTGACGGTAGCTTACCAGAAAGGGACGGCTAACTACGTGCCAGCAGCCGCGGTAATACGTAGGTCCCGAGCGTTGTCCGGATTTATTGGGCGTAAAGCGAGCGCAGGCGGTTTGATAAGTCTGAAGTTAAAGGCTGTGGCTCAACCATAGTTCGCTTTGGAAACTGTCAAACTTGAGTGCAGAAGGGGAGAGTGGAATTCCATGTGTAGCGGTGAAATGCGTAGATATATGGAGGAACACCGGTGGCGAAAGCGGCTCTCTGGTCTGTAACTGACGCTGAGGCTCGAAAGCGTGGGGAGCGAACAGGATTAGATACCCTGGTAGTCCACGCCGTAAACGATGAGTGCTAGGTGTTGGATCCTTTCCGGGATTCAGTGCCGCAGCTAACGCATTAAGCACTCCGCCTGGGGAGTACGACCGCAAGGTTGAAACTCAAAGGAATTGACGGGGGCCCGCACAAGCGGTGGAGCATGTGGTTTAATTCGAAGCAACGCGAAGAACCTTACCAGGTCTTGACATCCCGATGCTATTTCTAGAGATAGAAAGTTACTTCGGTACATCGGTGACAGGTGGTGCATGGTTGTCGTCAGCTCGTGTCGTGAGATGTTGGGTTAAGTCCCGCAACGAGCGCAACCCCTATTGTTAGTTGCCATCATTCAGTTGGGCACTCTAGCGAGACTGCCGGTAATAAACCGGAGGAAGGTGGGGATGACGTCAAATCATCATGCCCCTTATGACCTGGGCTACACACGTGCTACAATGGTTGGTACAACGAGTTGCGAGTCGGTGACGGCAAGCTAATCTCTTAAAGCCAATCTCAGTTCGGATTGTAGGCTGCAACTCGCCTACATGAAGTCGGAATCGCTAGTAATCGCGGATCAGCACGCCGCGGTGAATACGTTCCCGGGCCTTGTACACACCGCCCGTCACACCACGAGAGTTTGTAACACCCGAAGTCGGTGAGGTAACCTTTTGGAGCCAGCCGCCTAAGGTGGGATAGATGATTGGGGTGAAGTCGTAACAAGGTAGCCGTATCGGAAGGTGCGGCTGGATCACCTCCTTTCTAAGGAAAAACGGAATGTACTTGAGTTTCTTATTTAGTTTTGAGAGGTCTTGTGGGGCCTTAGCTCAGCTGGGAGAGCGCCTGCTTTGCACGCAGGAGGTCAGCGGTTCGATCCCGCTAGGCTCCATTGAATCGCAAGATTCAAGTATTGTCCATTGAAAATTGAATATCTATATCAAATTCCATATGTAATTAATTACATATAGATAGTAACAAGAAAATAAACCGAAACGCTGTGAATATTTAATGAGTTAGGTCGAAAGACCAAAATAAGGTTAAGTTAATAAGGGCGCACGGTGGATGCCTTGGCACTAGAAGCCGATGAAGGACGTGACTAACGACGAAATGCTTTGGGGAGCTGTAAGTGAGCAATGATCCAGAGATGTCCGAATGGGGGAACCCGGCAGGTAATGCCTGTCACTCATTACTGTTAAGGTAATGTAGAGGAAGACGCAGTGAACTGAAACATCTAAGTAGCTGCAGGAAGAGAAAGCAAAAGCGATTGCCTTAGTAGCGGCGAGCGAAACGGCAAGAGGGCAAACCGAAGAGTTTACTCTTCGGGGTTGTAGGACTGCAACGTGGACTTAAAGATTATAGAAGAACTACCTGGGAAGGTAGGCCAAAGAGAGTAATAGCCTCGTATTCGAAATAGTCTTTATACCTAGCAGTATCCTGAGTACGGCGAGACACGAGAAATCTCGTCGGAATCTGGGAGGACCATCTCCCAACCCTAAATACTCTCTAGTGACCGATAGTGAACCAGTACCGTGAGGGAAAGGTGAAAAGCACCCCGGGAGGGGAGTGAAATAGAACCTGAAACCGTGTGCCTACAACAAGTTCGAGCCCGTTAATGGGTGAGAGCGTGCCTTTTGTAGAATGAACCGGCGAGTTACGATATGATGCGAGGTTAAGTTGAAGAGACGGAGCCGTAGGGAAACCGAGTCTTAATAGGGCGTATTAGTATCATGTCGTAGACCCGAAACCATGTGACCTACCCATGAGCAGGTTGAAGGTGAGGTAAAACTCACTGGAGGACCGAACCAGGGCACGTTGAAAAGTGCTTGGATGACTTGTGGGTAGCGGAGAAATTCCAAACGAACTTGGAGATAGCTGGTTCTCTCCGAAATAGCTTTAGGGCTAGCGTCGATGTTAAGTCTCTTGGAGGTAGAGCACTGTTTGGGTGAGGGGTCCATCCCGGATTACCAATCTCAGATAAACTCCGAATGCCAACGAGATATAATCGGCAGTCAGACTGCGAGTGCTAAGATCCGTAGTCGAAAGGGAAACAGCCCAGACCACCAGCTAAGGTCCCAAAATATATGTTAAGTGGAAAAGGATGTGGGGTTGCACAGACAACTAGGATGTTAGCTTAGAAGCAGCTATTCATTCAAAGAGTGCGTAATAGCTCACTAGTCGAGTGACCCTGCGCCGAAAATGTACCGGGGCTAAAACATATTACCGAAGCTGTGGATACCTTTATAGGTATGGTAGGAGAGCGTTCTATGTGCGAAGAAGGTGTACCGTGAGGAGTGCTGGAGCGCATAGAAGTGAGAATGCCGGTATGAGTAGCGAAAGACAGGTGAGAATCCTGTCCACCGTAAGACTAAGGTTTCCAGGGGAAGGCTCGTCCGCCCTGGGTTAGTCGGGACCTAAGGAGAGACCGAAAGGTGTATCCGATGGACAACAGGTTGATATTCCTGTACTAGAGTATATAGTGATGGAGGGACGCAGTAGGCTAACTAAACCAGACGATTGGAAGTGTCTGGCCAAGCAGTGAGGTGTGATATGAGTCAAATGCTTATATCTATAACATTGAGCTGTGATGGGGAGCGAAGTTTAGTAGCGAAGTTAGTGATGTCACACTGCCGAGAAAAGCTTCTAGCGTTAATTATACTCTACCCGTACCGCAAACCGACACAGGTAGTCGAGGCGAGTAGCCTCAGGTGAGCGAGAGAACTCTCGTTAAGGAACTCGGCAAAATGGCCCCGTAACTTCGGGAGAAGGGGCGCTGACTTATGGTCAGCCGCAGTGAATAGGCCCAAGCAACTGTTTATCAAAAACACAGCTCTCTGCTAAATCGTAAGATGATGTATAGGGGGTGACGCCTGCCCGGTGCTGGAAGGTTAAGAGGAGTGCTTAGCAATAGCGAAGGTATGAATTGAAGCCCCAGTAAACGGCGGCCGTAACTATAACGGTCCTAAGGTAGCGAAATTCCTTGTCGGGTAAGTTCCGACCCGCACGAAAGGCGTAATGATTTGGGCACTGTCTCAACGAGAGACTCGGTGAAATTTTAGTACCTGTGAAGATGCAGGTTACCCGCGACAGGACGGAAAGACCCCATGGAGCTTTACTGCAGTTTGATATTGAGTATCTGTACCACATGTACAGGATAGGTAGGAGCCTATGACCTCGGGACGCCAGTTTCGAGTGAGGCGTTGTTGGGATACTACCCTTGTGTTATGGCTACTCTAACCCAGATAGGTTATCCCTATCGGAGACAGTGTCTGACGGGCAGTTTGACTGGGGCGGTCGCCTCCTAAAAGGTAACGGAGGCGCCCAAAGGTTCCCTCAGAATGGTTGGAAATCATTCGCAGAGTGTAAAGGTATAAGGGAGCTTGACTGCGAGAGTTACAACTCGAGCAGGGACGAAAGTCGGGCTTAGTGATCCGGTGGTTCCGCATGGAAGGGCCATCGCTCAACGGATAAAAGCTACCCTGGGGATAACAGGCTTATCTCCCCCAAGAGTTCACATCGACGGGGAGGTTTGGCACCTCGATGTCGGCTCGTCGCATCCTGGGGCTGTAGTCGGTCCCAAGGGTTGGGCTGTTCGCCCATTAAAGCGGCACGCGAGCTGGGTTCAGAACGTCGTGAGACAGTTCGGTCCCTATCCGTCGCGGGCGTAGGAAATTTGAGAGGATCTGCTCCTAGTACGAGAGGACCAGAGTGGACTTACCGCTGGTGTACCAGTTGTTCTGCCAAGAGCATCGCTGGGTAGCTATGTAGGGAAGGGATAAACGCTGAAAGCATCTAAGTGTGAAGCCCACCTCAAGATGAGATTTCCCATGATTTTATATCAGTAAGAGCCCTGAGAGATGATCAGGTTGATAGGTTAGAAGTGGAAGTGTGGTGACACATGTAGCGGACTAATACTAATAGCTCGAGGACTTATCCAAAGAAAGTAACTGAGACATATTGACAACGATTTGGTTTCTTGATACAGTATAGATATTCAATTTTGAGTTGAGAATACTCAGAGTTAAGTGACGATAGCCTAGGAGATACACCTGTTCCCATGCCGAACACAGAAGTTAAGCCCTAGTACGCCTGATGTAGTTGGGGGTTGCCCCCTGTTAGATACGGTAGTCGCTTAGCGCAAAGGGAGTTTAGCTCAGCTGGGAGAGCATCTGCCTTACAAGCAGAGGGTCAGCGGTTCGATCCCGTTAACTCCCATAGGTCCCGTGGTGTAGCGGTTATCACGTCGCCCTGTCACGGCGAAGATCGCGGGTTCGATTCCCGTCGGGACCGTTCAAATAGAAATATTTGAGACTCGTTAGCTCAGTTGGTAGAGCAATTGACTTTTAATCAATGGGTCACTGGTTCGAGCCCAGTACGGGTCATATATGCGGGTGTGGCGGAATTGGCAGACGCACCAGATTTAGGATCTGGCGCTTAACGGCGTGGGGGTTCAAGTCCCTTCACCCGCATTATAGAAAAGTTAGCCGGCTTAGCTCAGTTGGTAGAGCATCTGATTTGTAATCAGAGGGTCGCGTGTTCAAGTCATGTAGCCGGCATAAAATGCGAACGTAGTTCAGTGGTAGAACACCACCTTGCCAAGGTGGGGGTCGCGGGTTCGAATCCCGTCGTTCGCTTGAGGAGCCGGGGTGGCGGAACTGGCAGACGCACAGGACTTAAAATCCTGCGAAAGGAAACTTTCGTACCGGTTCGATCCCGGTCCTCGGCATAATATAATAATGAGCACCCTTAGCTCAACTGGATAGAGTACCTGACTACGAATCAGGCGGTTAGAGGTTCGACTCCTCTAGGGTGCATTTTATCGGGAAGTAGCTCAGCTTGGTAGAGCACTTGGTTTGGGACCAAGGGGTCGCAGGTTCGAATCCTGTCTTCCCGATTTATGGCGGTGTAGCTCAGCTGGCTAGAGCGTCCGGTTCATACCCGGGAGGTCGGGGGTTCGATCCCCTTCGCCGCTATATATATGGATTTCTTGGACCTTTAGCTCAACTGGTTAGAGCACTCGGCTCATAACCGAGCGGTCGTAGGTTCGAGTCCTACAAGGTCCATATATTAATTATAATATTTGGAGGATTACCCAAGTCCGGCTGAAGGGAACGGTCTTGAAAACCGTCAGGCGTGTAAAAGCGTGCGTGGGTTCGAATCCCACATCCTCCTTATAATTAACGCGGGATGGAGCAGCTAGGTAGCTCGTCGGGCTCATAACCCGAAGGTCGTAGGTTCAAATCCTGCTCCCGCAATATGGCTCGGTAGCTCAGTTGGTAGAGCAATGGATTGAAGCTCCATGTGTCGGCGGTTCGATTCCGTCTCGCGCCATTTTGTTAAGCGGGTGTAGTTTAGTGGTAAAACTACAGCCTTCCAAGCTGTTGTCGCGAGTTCGATTCTCGTCACCCGCTTTATTTGGATATTATAGCCAAGCATTTGCTTGGGCGCGTAGCTCAGATGGTTAGAGCGCACGCCTGATAAGCGTGAGGTCGGTGGTTCGATTCCACTCGTGCCCATATTGGAGAATTACTCAAGAGGCTGAAGAGGACGGTTTGCTAAATCGTTAGGTCGGGTAACTGGCGCGGGGGTTCGAATCCCCCATTCTCCGTACTATTAAGACGAATTATCTTTTAGATAATTCGTTTTCTTTTTTTGAGGTGACAAAATGAAAAATAGTTTTTATCGATTTCTTCTTTATGGGTTTATTATTGTTCTATTTTTTGTAATGCTTTTTTCTTTTGTCTTTACTAATAAAAAATTAACGAAGGATATCTCATCTAATGTTTCGGGTTTCGTTACCAAAGTAGACTCAGTGGTTTCAGTTCCATTTACTGCTTTATCAAAATCTCATAATGTTATTTCTGATCTCTTATCAACCTATAATGAGAATCGAGATTTAAAAAAATCTTTATCAAATTTAGAAAATCAATCATCTATTATTTCTAACTTGCAAGAAGAGAACGATTCTTTAAGAGCTTCGCTTAATCTTTCGGACAAACTAAGTCGTGATAATGTTCTCACTGCTGAAGTTTCTATGCGACCTTCTGTGACTTGGTTAAAAGAGTTAACAATTAATGTCGGTAAGTCTAAGAATGTTAGTAAATCTATGTTAGCAACTTCTAATGGTGGAGTAATTGGTTTGGTAACTAAGGTATATGATGATACTACTACTATTTCTTTACTTTCTAGTAGTTCTAGTGATAGTTACCTTGCTTCTAGCGTCAAATCAGAGGATGATAACCATATTTTCGGGATTATATCTCGTTATGATAATAAAAAGAAGCTGTTAGAGATGACACAACTCAATTCATCTTCTAACGTTAAGGTTGGCACTGAAGTAGTTACAAGTGGTCTTGATGATGTATCAGTAAAGGATGTTCCAATTGGTACTGTAGACTCTGTGAGTGATTATGAAGGAAATCGTACGATTTTGGTGAAACCTTATGCTGATTTTGATAAAATTTCTTATGTTACTCTAGTTGGAGATGGTAAATAATATGAAATTATCCAAGTATTCTATTATTCCTTTCTTACTGAGTATTGTTCCTTTTCTATGGGATGGTCATATTTCGATGATATTTAATCATTATTTATCTCCTGAATTTTTTCTATCATCTCATCTTTTTATTATTTATATTTTCATCTTAACTCTTGATTTTCCAAATAAGTATTCCTTTCTTTACCTTGTTTATTTTGGATTTCTTTATGATACCTATTATTTCAAAACAGTTGGTATAGTAATTCTAACTTTGCCACTGTTATGCTATCTGTTAACTCAGCTAGGTCGAATTATTAAGAGAAATACCTATGTTGATTTTTTGTTAATGTTTTTATTCCTCTTTCTATTTGATACTATAAATTTTGGCTTTGCCTTATTTTATGGTTTCTCCAATGAGTCTGTGACGAATTTTATTATTTATCAACTAAGTCCTAGTATAGTGTTTAATCTTTTGATCTTTATCTTTATTAAACCTATTCTTGAAAAATTATTTTTGTATCTGTCAGTTGATAGATTTAAATAGAACTGTAATATTGGCGTAACAAAATTTGCGCCATTTTTTGATACAATTAAAAGGTCTTATCGAAAAGGAGTAGTATTTTATATTATGAAAAAACGTATTCTTTCAGCAGTGTTGGTAAGTGGTGTAACCTTATCAGCAGCTGCATCAGTACATGCAGAGGATTATGATTCGCAAATCGCTGCTGCAGATAACGCAATTAGTAACCTTGCTTCTCAACAAGAGACTGCACAAGCGCAAGTTGCTACAATCCAATCTCAAGTATCTACACTTAGAACACAAAAATCAGAATTGGAAACTAAAAATGCTGAACTTGAAAAAGTATCAGCAGATTTGGAATCTGAAATTCAAGAATTATCAAGTAAAATTGTAGCTCGTCAAGATTCTTTGGCGAAACAAGCTCGTAGTGCTCAACAAAATAATACTGCGACTAGCTACATCAACTCTATCTTGAACTCTAAGTCAATCTCTGAAGCTATTACTCGTATCACAGCTATTTCAAAAGTTGTTACAGCTAATAATGACATGTTGACAAAACAAGAGTCTGATCAAAAAGAGCTTGCTGCAAAACAAGAACAAAACCAAGCTGCTATTAATGAGATTGCAACTAATAAAGCAGAACTTGAAACTACAGAAGCTGGTTTGACAACTCAACAAGCAGAACTAGAAGCAGCACAAGTTGCTTTGGCTGCAGAATTGGCTACAGCTCAAGATGAAAAAACATCACTTGTTTCTGCTAAATCAACTGCAGAATCAGTGGCAGCTTCAACTGCAGCATCAGTTGCTCAATCTCAAGCAATTGCAGAATCAGAGGCAGCAGCACAAGCAGTAGCTTCTTCAGAAGCAGCAGCATTTGTAGCTCAATCAGAAGCGGCAGCAACTTCAGAAGCTACTGTTTCAGAAACAGCAACATCTGAAGTAGCACAAGAACCTGTTTCATCAGAAACTTCAGAAACTACTCAAGCGCCTGCTGCTCCAGCAACATCTGAAGCACAGCCAGAATCAGCTGCTCCAGCAGCTTCAGAAGCACCAGCTCCTGCTAGCGAAGCACCTGCAGCTTCAGAAGCACCAGCTCCAGCAGCTGAAACACCTAAAGTATCAGCTGCCTCAACTCCTAATACATATCCTGTTGGTCAATGTACTTGGGGTGCTAAATCATTAGCTTCATGGGTTGGTAATTACTGGGGTAATGCTAAAAACTGGATTGCTAGCGCACAAGCAGCTGGCCACTCAGTTGGTACAACTCCTGTAGCCGGAGCAATTGCGGTTTGGCCAAATGATGGTGGTGGTTATGGTCACGTAGCTTACGTAACATCAGCATCAGGTGCAAATTCAATTCAAGTTATGGAATCAAACTATGCTGGTAACATGTCAATCGGTAACTACCGTGGTACATTTGATCCAACATCTTCAGCTCATGGTGGTTCTGTATACTATATTTACCCATAATGACTACAAGAAGGCGATTCGAATTTTCTCGAATCGTTTTTTATTTTATAGCAAAATGTCTTTACTTTCTGGAATTACTTTTAGACGGGAAAATGTCGAGGTTAAGGTTAAATCTTTTTAGTCTTGTTAAGTTACTGTGACACCATTTATTTTGCATTGAAAATCAATCTAAAAAAAGGTAGAATGGTTTAGTAGATATTTTGGAGGAAATCATGTCTTATACGAATTTGAAGTTGTTTGCTTTATCGTCTAACCAGGAATTAGCAGCAAAAGTTGCTGATAAAATGGGTATTGAACTCGGAAAATCAAGTGTTCGTGAATTTTCAGATGGTGAGATTCAAGTTAATATTGAAGAATCTATCCGTGGTCATCACGTTTTTATTCTTCAATCTACAAGCTCTCCTGTAAATGATAACTTGATGGAAATTTTGATTATGGTTGATGCGCTAAAACGTGCAAGTGCAGAAACGATCAGTGTTGTTATGCCTTATTATGGTTATGCACGTCAAGACCGTAAGGCACGTTCACGTGAGCCAATCACATCTAAATTGGTTGCTAATATGCTTGAGGTTGCAGGTGTTGATCGACTTTTGACAGTTGACCTCCATGCTTCTCAAATTCAAGGATTCTTTGATATTCCTGTAGACCATTTGATGGGTGCTCCACTTATCGCAGATTACTTTGATCGTGCTGGTCTTACTGGAGATGATGTTGTTGTTGTTTCTCCAGACCATGGTGGTGTGACTCGTGCACGAAAACTTGCTCAATGTTTGAAAACACCAATCGCAATCATTGATAAACGTCGTAGTGTTGATAAAATGAACACTTCTGAGGTTATGAATATCATTGGTAACGTTGAAGGTAAAACATGTATCTTGATTGATGATATGATTGATACTGCGGGTACCATCTGTCATGCGGCGGATGCGCTTGCTGAAGCTGGTGCAACTCATGTCTATGCCTCATGTACTCACCCTGTATTGTCAGGTCCAGCACTTGATAATATTCAAAAATCTGCTATTGAGAAGCTTGTTGTATTGGACACGATTTATCTTCCAGAAGAACGTTTGATTGATAAGATTGAACAAATTTCAATTGCTGATTTGATTTCAGAGGCAATTATTCGTATTCATGAAAAACGTCCATTGTCACCTTTGTTTGAAATGGGCCATAAATAGACTAAAGCTAGCTTGGGCTAGCTTTTTTTGGTGTTTAAATGCGTTTGAGTTTTTGATATAATGTAAGGCATAATTGCAAAGAGGTGACAGTGATGGATTTAACACAACGTTTTAATAAAAATTTAGATAAGATTGAAGTTTCGATGATTCGTCAGTTTGACCAATCAATTTCAGATGTACCAGGTATCAAAAAGTTGACACTTGGTGAACCTGATTTTACGACTCCAGATCATGTGAAAGAAGCAGCTAAAGCTGCTATCGATGCTAACCAGTCTCACTATACAGGTATGGCAGGACTTCCTGCTTTGCGTCAAGCTGCGGCAGATTTTGTTAAGGAAAAATATAATCTTACTTATAACCCAGATAATGAAATATTGGTGACTATTGGAGCTACAGAAGCCCTTTCTGCAACATTGACTGCTATTTTGGAGCCAGGAGATACGATTCTTTTACCTGCACCAGCCTATCCTGGATATGAGCCGATTGCAAATTTAGTTGGTGCTGAAATTGTTGAAATTGATACAACAGCTAATGATTTTGTTTTGACTCCGGAGATGTTAGAAAAGGCAATTTTGGAGCAGGGAGATAAGCTTAAAGCTGTTTTGCTTAACTACCCAACTAACCCAACAGGTGTGACTTACTCACGTCAACAGATTAAAGATTTGGCTGAAGTTCTGAAAAAATACGATATTTTTGTTGTTAGCGATGAAGTTTACTCTGAGCTAACTTATGTGGACCAACATGTATCTATTGCTGAGTATTTGCCAGAACAAACGATTTTGATTAATGGTTTGTCTAAATCTCATGCGATGACGGGCTGGCGTATTGGTTTGATTTTTGCACCTGCAGTCTTGACGGCTCAGTTGATTAAGAGTCACCAGTATTTGGTAACAGCTGCAGCTACTATGGCACAATTTGCAGCTATTGAAGCCTTATCTGCTGGTAAAGATGATGCCCAACCAATGAAAGTTGAGTATTTGAAGCGTCGTGATTATATTCTTGAAAAAATGACTGAACTTGGTTTCAAAATTATTAAACCTGATGGTGCTTTCTACATCTTTGCTAAGATTCCAGAAGGCTATACTCAAGATTCCTTTAAGTTCTGTCAAGACTTTGCTCGTGAAAAAGCTATTGCGATTATCCCAGGGGTTGCTTTTGGGAAGTATGGCGAAGGCTATGTTCGTTTGTCGTATGCAGCTAGCATGGATACTATTGAAACAGCTATGACTCGTTTGAAAGAGTTTATGGAAGAGCATGCAGAAGCTTGAGAGTAGAGGGCTTGTCCTCTTCAATCGTAATTATCGTGAGAATGATAAGCTAGTTAAGATTTTTACCGAGCAAGCTGGGAAACGGATGTTTTTTGTTAGAGGTGGTGGGTCAGGTAAATTAAGTGCTGTGATTCAACCTTTAACCATCGCTGAATTCATGATGACTGTAAATGATGAGGGCTTATCTTTCATAGAGGATTATAGCCAAGCAGAATCCTTTAAGGAAATTACAAGCGATATTTTCAAGCTGTCTTATGCGACTTATTTAGCTGCTCTGACGGATGCTGCTATTGCTGACGGTGTGGCAGATGCGCAATTATTTGCATTCTTGGAGAAGACGCTTGAATTAATGGAAGAAGGCTTGGATTATGAAATCTTGACTAATATCTTTGAGATTCAGGTTTTAGACCGTTTCGGTGTACGATTGAATTTTCACGAGTGTGTCTTTTGCCATCGTGTAGGCCTTCCTTTTGATTTTTCGTATAAGTTCTCGGGGCTACTTTGTCCAAATCACTATGCAGAGGATGAAAGGCGTAGTCACTTGGATCCTAATGTACCTTATCTTTTAGATCGTTTTCAGGGGCTTTCTTTTGAGGAATTGAGAAGCATATCTGTTAAGGATGACATGAAACGAAAGCTACGACATTTTATTGATGACCTCTATGATAATTATGTTGGAATACATCTTAAAAGTAAGAAGTTTATTGATAATCTAAATTCTTGGGGTCATATTATGAATAAAGAAGATAGTGCTGACTAGACATTATCTTCTTTTTGTTTCACGTGAAACAGGAAAGTAATGGTTTTCAGTCTCAGGGGTTAAAATGCAAGTCAGTTCGTGCTATAATAAGAAGATAATAAGCTGAAAGACTCTGCTAGAAACAGTGAACTACTCTATTTTAGTTACATAATATTTTATTGATAGAAATCTGAGTTTATGTTTTATGGCAGAGGACGAGAGGGAGAATGCTATGCATGTAATTGCAGTAGATGCTATGGGTGGCGATAATGCGCCACAAGCAATTGTAGAGGGTGTCAACCAAGCTATAGCAGATTTCAAAGATATTGAAATCCAGCTTTATGGTGATGAAGCTAAAATTAAGACCTATTTGACAGCGAATGAACGTGTGAGCATTGTGCATACTGATGAAAAGATAAATTCGGATGATGAGCCAGCTAAAGCCATTCGTAAGAAGAAAAAAGCTTCAATGGTCTTAGGTGCACAGGCTGTTAAGGAGAAAAAAGCAAGTGCCGTGATTTCTGCGGGAAATACAGGTGCCCTTCTGGCTGTAGGTCTCTTCGTGGTCGGACGTATTAAGGGAGTTGAGCGTCCAGGTCTTATGTCAACAATGCCAAGTTTTACTGGTCAACCCTTTGATATGCTTGATTTGGGTGCTAATGCGGAAAATACATCTAGTCATTTGCATCAATATGCTATTTTAGGATCTTTCTATGCTAAAAATGTGCGTGGAATTGCCAACCCTCGTGTAGGTCTCCTTAATAATGGGACTGAGGAAACAAAGGGGGATAGTCTTCGTAAGGAGGCTTTTGAGCTCTTATCTAAGGAGCCAAGTATTAACTTTGTTGGTAATGTTGAGGCGCGTGAAATTATGTCTGGAGCTGCTGATGTGGTAGTTGCTGATGGTTTCACAGGAAATGCAGTTCTCAAGGCAATCGAGGGAACGGGACTTGGTGCCATGAAGACTCTTAAGTCAGCTATCATGAATGGTGGTCTTAAAGCTAAGTTAGGTGCCTTCCTATTGAAAGACAGCCTAAAAGGTATGAAAGAGACTATGGATTACTCTAGCGCTGGAGGTGCGGTTCTCTTTGGTCTTAAAGCTCCTGTAGTAAAATGTCATGGATCTAGTGATGCTAAGGCGGTTTACTACACCATTAAGCAGGTTCGTACGATGCTTGATACTAAGGTTGTTGAGCAGCTAGTTGAAGCCTTTAGTCCGAAAGAGGAGGCTAACTGATGAGTAGAGTAGAAATTCTTCAGAAAATGCAGCTCGTTATTCAAGAGCAGATGGGTAAAGAGGACATTGTTTTAACCGAAGCTACCAAATTAGATGACTTGGGTGTGGATTCAATAGAGCTTATGGAATTCATTATTAATTTGGAGGATGAGTTCGACCTTGAGATTTCCGATGATACTATTGACCATATGGTTAAGGTAGCTGATTTGTTGGACTATTTGTCTGAGGAATTGAATAAAGAATAAGAAAGCTAGACGTAATAATATAATCGTTGTGTACTATACGATTGTTATTTTGTTGGAGTGAGGCAAGAAACTAAATGTTATATGGATTTAGTTCTGTCACACTCCTTTTTTCTATACATTATTTATTAAGAAACTCTAAAAAAGAACTAAAACACGAACGTTGTTTTTTTACCCAAGTAATAAAGTTTGCTATATGTTGGTTTTTGGATTCTGGTGTGGTATAATTAAGACGAATAAACTTGAAAGGCGAACAATTCCATGTCAAACCAACTGATTTATACTGGGAAAGCTAAAGATATTTATAGTACAGAAGACGAAAATGTGATTAAGTCGGTCTATAAGGACCAGGCAACCATGCTTAATGGTGCTCGTAAGGAGACTATTAAAGGAAAAGGTGTGCTAAATAATCAGATTTCGTCTCTTATTTTTGAAAAATTGAATGCTGCGGGTGTAGCTACTCACTTTATCGAACGTATTTCTGATACCGAACAACTTAACAAGAAAGTTACTATCATTCCTTTGGAGGTTGTTCTTCGTAATGTGACTGCGGGTTCTTTCTCTAAACGTTTTGGCGTTGAAGAAGGTTTGGACTTGAAAACTCCAATCGTTGAATTTTACTACAAGAACGATGATTTGGATGACCCATTCATCAATGATGAGCATGTGAAGTTCTTGGATATTGCCAATGATGAACAAATTGCTTATATCAAGGAAGAAACGCGTCGTATCAATGAATTACTAAAAGATTGGTTTGCACAAATTGGTCTTCGCTTGATTGACTTTAAATTGGAATTTGGTTTTGATAAGGATGGCAAGATTATCTTGGCAGATGAATTCTCACCAGATAACTGCCGCCTTTGGGATGCTGAAGGGCACCATATGGACAAGGATGTTTTCCGTCGTGATCTTGGTAGCTTGACAGATGTTTATGAAGTTGTATTGGAAAAATTGCAAGGATTGAAGTAGCCTTTTACAAATAGAATACTTGGTCTTCACTACAATCTTTAAGTAGAAATAGATAAAGGAAATAAAATGGATAAACGTATTTTCGTTGAGAAAAAAGCTGATTTTCGTGTGAAATCTCAGTCTTTAGTAAAAGAATTAAAGCATAATCTTCAGTTGAAAACTTTGAATGATCTTCGTATTGTTCAGGTTTACGATGTCTTTAATTTGGCAGAGGACTTGTTTGCGCGTGCGGAAAAACACATCTTCTCTGAGCAAGTGACTGATACTGTTTTGGACGAGGCTGCGGTTAAGGCTGATCTTGAGAAGTATGCTTTCTTTGCTATCGAAAGTTTGCCCGGTCAATTTGACCAACGTGCGGCATCTTCACAAGAAGCTTTGCTGTTGCTTGGTAGTTCAAATGACGTAACAGTGAACACAGCGCAATTGTACTTGGTTAACAAGGATATTGATGCGAATGAGTTGGAAGCTGTCAAAAACTACCTTTTGAACCCAGTGGATTCTCGTTTCAAAGATATCACTGTTGGCATTGCTAAACAGGATTTCTCTGAGTCTGACAAGACCATTCCAAGCTTGGATTTCTTTGAAACTTATACGGCAGAAGATTTTGCTAAGTATAAGGCTGAGCAAGGATTGGCAATGGAAGTGGATGACCTTCTCTTCATTCAAGATTACTTCAAATCCATTGGACGTGTACCAACTGAGACTGAGTTGAAGGTTTTGGATACTTACTGGTCTGACCACTGTCGTCACACGACTTTCGAAACTGAGTTGAAAAACATCGACTTCTCAGCTTCTAAATTTGAAAAACAATTGCAAGCGACTTATGACAAGTATATTGCCATGCGTGATGAGTTGGGACGTACAGAAAAACCTCAAACCTTGATGGATATGGCGACTATTTTTGGTCGTTATGAGCGTGCTAATGGTCGTTTGGATGATATGGAAGTGTCTGATGAAATTAATGCCTGCTCAGTTGAAATTGAAGTGGATGTCAATGGTGTGAAAGAACCATGGCTTCTCATGTTCAAGAATGAAACCCACAACCACCCAACTGAAATCGAACCATTTGGTGGAGCGGCTACTTGTATCGGTGGTGCCATTCGTGACCCATTGTCAGGTCGTTCATACGTTTACCAAGCTATGCGTATCTCAGGTGCTGGTGATATTACAACACCAATTGCTGAAACTCGTGCTGGTAAATTGCCACAACAAGTGATTTCTAAAACAGCGGCACACGGTTATTCTTCATACGGTAACCAAATTGGTTTGGCAACAACTTATGTTCGTGAATACTTCCACCCAGGTTTCGTTGCTAAGCGTATGGAGCTAGGTGCAGTTGTCGGTGCGGCTCCTAAAGAAAATGTTGTCCGTGAAAAACCTGAAGCAGGTGATGTGATTATCTTGCTTGGTGGTAAGACTGGACGTGACGGTGTCGGTGGTGCGACAGGTTCTTCTAAAGTTCAAACGGTTGAATCTGTTGAAACAGCTGGTGCTGAAGTTCAAAAAGGGAATGCCATCGAAGAACGTAAGATTCAACGTCTTTTCCGTAATGGGGATGTGACACGTCTTATCAAGAAATCAAATGACTTTGGTGCTGGTGGTGTATGTGTGGCTATTGGTGAATTGGCAGATGGTCTTGAAATTGATCTAGACAAAGTGCCATTGAAATACCAAGGCTTGAACGGTACAGAAATTGCCATCTCGGAATCTCAGGAACGTATGGCTGTAGTGGTTCGTCCAGAAGATGTAGATGCCTTCGTTGCTGAATGTAATAAAGAAAATATTGATGCTGTTGTCGTTGCGACAGTAACTGAAAAACCAAATCTTGTCATGCACTGGAATGGTGAAACAATCGTTGATTTGGAACGTCGTTTCCTTGATACAAACGGTGTACGTGTGGTTGTAGATGCTAAGGTGGTTGACAAGGATGTCAAGCTTCCAGAAGAACGTCAAACATCTGCTGAAACCCTTGAAGCTGATACTCTTGAAGTCTTGGCTGACCTTAACCATGCCAGTCAAAAAGGTTTACAAACCATCTTTGATAGTTCAGTTGGTCGTTCAACAGTCAATCATCCACTCGGTGGTCGCTACCAAATCACACCAACGGAAGCTTCTGTACAGAAATTGCCAGTCCAACATGGCGTTACAACAACTGCTTCTGTTATGGCGCAAGGATTCAACCCTTATGTAGCAGAATGGTCTCCATATCATGGCGCTGCCTATGCAGTAATCGAAGCAACAGCTCGTTTGGTTGCTGCTGGTGCAAATTGGTCTAAGGCTCGTTTCTCTTATCAAGAATATTTCGAGCGTATGGATAAACAAGCAGAGCGTTTTGGTCAACCAGTATCAGCTCTCCTTGGATCAATCGAAGCTCAGATTCAACTTGGTTTGCCATCTATCGGTGGTAAAGACTCTATGTCTGGTACCTTTGAAGAATTGACAGTACCACCAACCTTGGTTGCTTTTGGGGTAACAACTGCAGATAGCCGTAAGGTTCTTTCTCCAGAATTCAAAGCTACTGGTGAAAATATTTACTACATTCCTGGTCAAGCTTTGGCACAAGAAATTGACTTCGATCTTATCAAGTCTAACTTTGCTAAGTTTGAAGCCATCCAAGCTGACTATAAAGTCAGATCTGCATCAGCTGTCAAATATGGTGGTGTGGTTGAAGCTCTTGCCCTTGCAACATTTGGTAACCATATTGGTGCCACTGTAACCCTTGAAAATCTTGAGACTGCCTTGACAGCTCAATTGGGTGGATTCGTCTTCACATCTCCGGAAGAGATTTCAGGTGTTGCCAAGATTGGACAAACAGCAGCTGACTTTACACTTACTGTCAATGGTGTAACGCTTGATGGACACAAACTTGACAGTGCCTTCCAAGGTAAATTGGAAGAGGTTTACCCAACGGAATTTGCACAAGCAACTGAGTTGGAAGAAGTACCAGCTGTGGCATCAGATGCTGTGATCAAAGCTAAAGAAACAGTTGAGATACCAGTGGTTTACATCCCAGTATTCCCAGGTACTAACTCTGAGTACGATTCAGCTAAGGCCTTTGAAAAAGAAGGTGCAAAAGTTAACTTGGTACCATTTGTAACACTTAATGAGGAAGCTATTGTCAAGTCTGTTGACACCATGGTTGACAATATCGAAAAAGCTAACATTATCTTCTTTGCAGGTGGCTTCTCAGCAGCGGATGAACCAGATGGATCAGCTAAATTTATCGTTAACATCTTGCTCAATGAAAAAGTACGTGCAGCCATTGATAGCTTCATCGAACGTGGTGGTTTGATTATTGGTATCTGTAACGGATTCCAAGCCCTTGTTAAATCAGGTCTTCTTCCATACGGTAACTTTGAAGATGCAAGCAGCACTAGTCCAACCCTCTTCTACAATGATGCCAACCAACACGTGGCTAAGATGGTTGAAACACGTATTGCCAACACGAACTCACCATGGCTTGCTGGAGTAAAAGTTGGTGACATCCATGCCATCCCAGTATCACACGGTGAAGGTAAATTTGTCGTGACAGCTGAGGAATTCGCAGAGCTTCGTGACAATGGTCAAATCTTTACCCAATATGTTGACTTTGAAGGTAAACCAAGCATGGATTCTAAATACAATCCTAACGGATCTGTAAATGCTATCGAAGGTATCACAAGTAAGAACGGTCAAATTATTGGTAAGATGGGTCACTCAGAACGTTTTGAAGACGGTCTCTTCCAAAATATTCCAGGAAATAAAGACCAACACCTCTTTGCGTCAGCGGTTAAATACTTTACTGGAAAATAGGACTGGAGTGACTAGGACGATTGGTGTGTTTTGAGAAGTAAAAGAAGGCTTGTGAAGTATTTGAATAAATTAATTGATATACCTGATGTTGAAAAAAAGATTCAATTGAAAAAAATATTATCTAGAGAGATGAAAGTAATGAAGGAGGAATTAAAGCCAAGAAAGTGTTTGCTTTGTGATAAAGATACTACAAGTTTTTGTAACTCTCACACCATTCCACGGTTATCGTTAAAAAATATTTCTGAGACTGGTAAGTTGACTCAAGCAGGTTATTTAATAGGGAGCGATCTGTCAGATAATGATAAGGGAGTGAGTAATTCGGGAACAATACAAATTATCTGTCGTAAATGCGATTCATTTTATTTTCAGGAATATGAAAATGAAATGAATCTCATGTCTTATCCTAGCGATAAAATGTTATCACAACTTGCGTTGAAAAATTTCCTTTTGGAATTAGTTAGAAGAAGAGAGGAAAAATATTTTTTTGAAAAATCAATGTCTGATAATACGATTAAGAAAGCTTTATACATAAGGATACCGGAGATTTCTAATAAAACATTAGAGAATACATCTCAAAAAATAAAGGATTTTCACAATTCTTTTGATTATGATATTGAAGATTTTCAAAATGAAATTTTACTCCATAAAACTGCTATTGAAGACAATCTTAAAGGAGCATATCAAATTATTTTTCATGAGGTGCTCCCCTATAAGACACCAATTGCGTTTCAAGGATCATTAACTTTGATTAGAGATATGTATGGATATCCAGTGAATGATACGAATAACCATTCAAAAAATAATCGTATTCAGAAGTTGCATCTAGCTATTTTACCATTAAAAGAAAAGACAACGGTGCTAGCTTTTTATCATAAAAGGGATAGGAAATATAAATCTCTAAAAAGTCAATTTAATAGTAGCGCTCGATTGAAGAAACTGGATTTTCTTAATTATTTAATATTTGCCTATACTGAAAACTATTACTTTAGCCCGAAAATTAAAGAAAAAATTAGAACAAATGATAAGCTTGTGTTACTTAGTCAAGAACTTTTCGGTAAACCTAATTTGGGTCAGTATGTAGGAGTTGATAGTTATAAGAGAGTCGAGCCAGACGAAATTCCTAATTTTCTTTTAGAAGAGTGGGCTATAATATAAAAATAAATAAAAGGTATAAAAAATGACATACGAAGTTAAATCTCTTAATGAAGAATGTGGTGTTTTTGGTATCTGGGGTCACCCGGATGCTGCCAAATTAACTTATTTCGGACTTCACAGTCTCCAACACCGTGGTCAAGAGGGAGCAGGAATTCTCTCAAATGATGCGGGTCAATTGAAGCGTCATCGTGATATGGGGCTTCTCTCAGAAGTTTTCCGTGATCCAGCCAACTTGGATAAGCTAACTGGAACGGCTGCTATCGGTCATGTTCGTTATGCGACTGCTGGTGAAGCTTCTGTAGACAATATTCAACCATTCATGTTTAAGTTTCACGATGGACAGCTTGGTCTTGCTCATAATGGGAATTTGACTAATGCAGAGTCACTAAGACATGAGTTGGAGAAAAATGGAGCTATCTTAAACTCAACTTCTGACTCAGAAATCTTAGCTCACTTGATTCGTCGTAGCCACAACCCATCATTCATGGGTAAAGTAAAAGAAGCTCTGAGCACTGTTAAAGGTGGATTTGCTTATCTTCTTATGATTGAGGACAAGCTTATTGCAGCTTTGGATCCAAATGGCTTCCGTCCCCTTTCTCTTGGTAAGATGAGCAATGATGCTATCGTGGTTTCATCTGAAACATGTGCCTTTGAGGGTGTTGGTGCAGAATGGATTCGGGATGTAAATCCAGGTGAGGTTGTTATCATCGATGATAATGGCATCACTTACGATAACTATACAACGGATACGCAATTGGCTGTTTGTTCGATGGAGTATATCTACTTTGCCCGTCCTGATTCAAATATCCAAGGGGTCAATGTCCATACAGCTCGTAAACGTATGGGGGCTCAATTGGCACGTGAATTCAAACATGAAGCAGATATAGTCGTTGGTGTGCCTAATTCATCACTTAGCGCAGCCATGGGATTTGCGGAAGAATCAGGCTTGCCAAATGAAATGGGTTTGATTAAAAACCAATACACTCAACGTACCTTTATCCAACCAACACAAGAATTGCGTGAGCAAGGAGTTCGTATGAAGCTCTCTGCCGTATCAGGTGTTGTGAAAGGAAAACGTGTGGTTATGATTGACGACTCTATTGTACGTGGGACAACATCACGTCGTATCGTTAATTTGCTAAAAGAAGCAGGAGCAACAGAGGTCCACGTAGCAATCGGTAGCCCAGCCCTTGCCTACCCATGTTTCTACGGTATCGATATTCAAACACGTAAGGAATTGATCGCCGCCAATCATACGGTTGAGGAAACACGCGAAATCATTGGTGCGGATAGCTTGACTTACTTGTCCATTGATGGCTTGATTGATTCTATTGGAATTGACACAGATGCACCAAACGGTGGCCTTTGTGTGGCTTACTTTGATGGTAAATATCCAACACCATTGTATGACTACGAAGAACGCTATTTGGAAAGTTTGAAAGAACACACTTCTTTCTATTAAGAGCAGTGCAGAAGAAAAAAGAGGAAAAAATTATGTCTAAAAATGCTTACGCTTCACGTCTCACTACTGACTAAAAGCTAAAGCATTTGTCAGTAGACACTTTGCCCTATGGGGTCAAAGCTAGAGACCTGACTAGTATTTTTAGATAAAAAGATGGTTCATCTAAAAATACGTCGCACTCTTTCTCGAAAAAAGAAAAGGAATAAATAAAATGACAAATAAAAATGCTTACGCTCAATCGGGTGTGGATGTTGAAGCAGGTTATGAAGTTGTTGAACGTATCAAAAAACACGTTGCCCGTACAGAGCGTGCAGGTGTCATGGGAGCTCTCGGTGGCTTCGGTGGTATGTTCGACCTTTCAAAAACAGGTGTTAAAGAGCCTGTTTTGATCTCAGGTACAGATGGTGTCGGTACTAAACTCATGCTTGCTATTAAGTACGACAAACACGATACTATCGGTCAAGACTGTGTTGCTATGTGTGTTAACGATATCATCGCCGCAGGTGCTGAGCCCCTTTACTTCCTTGACTACGTAGCAACTGGTAAAAATGAACCAGCTAAATTGGAGCAGGTCGTTGCTGGTGTTGCTGAAGGTTGTGTGCAAGCTGGTGCAGCCCTTATTGGTGGTGAAACTGCTGAAATGCCTGGTATGTATGGTGAAGACGACTATGATTTGGCAGGTTTCGCGGTAGGTATCGCAGAAAAATCTCAAATCATCGACGGCTCAAAAGTAGCTGAAGGTGACGTGCTTCTTGGACTTGCTTCAAGCGGTATCCACTCCAACGGTTACTCACTCGTGCGTCGTGTATTTGCTAATTACACAGGGGAAGAAGTTCTCCCAGAGCTTGAAGGCAAAAAACTTAAAGACGTTCTTCTTGAACCAACTCGTATCTACGTCAAAGCAGCTTTGCCACTCATCAAAGAAGAATTGGTTAACGGTATTGCCCACATCACAGGTGGTGGTTTCATCGAAAATGTACCACGTATGTTCTCAGATGACTTGGCTGCTGAAATTGATGAAAGCAAAGTGCCAGTTCTTCCAATTTTTAAAGCCCTTGAAAAATATGGTGAAATCAAACATGAAGAAATGTTTGAAATCTTCAACATGGGTATTGGTCTCATGCTTGCGGTTAAACCAGAAAATGTTGAACGTGTCAAAGAACTTCTTGACGAACCTGTTTATGAAATTGGTCGTATTGTGAAGAAAGATGGCGCAAGTGTGGTGATAAAATAATGGTGAAATCACCATTTTATACGGAGAAATTGTAGAAAGGAGTGTTTAGTTAGCAAGCCTAACTGAACACGGGACTCATTTTCTAGGAAAAAAGAGAAATCATTGCTGGGTGCTTGCACACAAAATGATTTCCTATTTTTCTACGAAACTGTTCGGCTAGCCGAAACGTCCCTTTGTATCGAATATGAAGATTGCTGTTTTTGCCTCTGGCAACGGCTCAAACTTTCAGGTGATTGCGGAACAATTTCCAGTAGAATTTGTTTTTTCAGATCACCGTGATGCCTATGTCTTAGAACGTGCCAAGAATCTTGGTGTGACTAGCCATGCCTTTGAGCTCAAGGAATTTGACAATAAAACGGCTTATGAAGAAGCTATCGTCAAACTCTTGGATGAACACCAGATTGATTTGGTTTGCTTGGCGGGTTATATGAAAATCGTTGGCCCAACCTTGCTGGCAGCTTATGAAGGTCGTATCATAAATATCCACCCGGCTTATCTTCCTGAATTTCCAGGTGCTCATGGCATTGAGGATGCTTGGAATGCAGGTGTTGACCAGTCTGGTGTGACTATTCACTGGGTGGATTCTGGTGTTGATACCGGTAAGGTTATCAAACAAGTCCGTGTGCCACGCCTTGAAGGTGATACCCTTGATACTTTCGAAACTCGTATCCACGAAACAGAGTACAAGCTCTATCCAGAAGTCTTGGATAGTTTGGGAGTTGCACGAAAATAAGAAAGCCCTAGAGCTGAAAGATAATTTTTGACTGTAGCAGCTAAAGAACTTTTTTAAAAAAGGAAAAGAAAGAAAATGACTAAACGAGCACTTATTTCAGTCTCAGACAAAGCGGGCATTGTTGAATTTGCCCAAGAACTCAAGAAACTTGGTTGGGATATCATCTCAACAGGTGGGACCAAAGTTGCCCTTGATAATGCTGGGGTAGACACCATTGCCATCGATGATGTGACTGGTTTCCCAGAAATGATGGACGGTCGTGTGAAGACTCTCCACCCAAATATCCATGGTGGTCTCCTCGCTCGTCGTGACCTCGATAGCCACCTCCAAGCGGCTAAGGATAATAATATCGAACTTATCGACCTTGTTGTGGTAAACCTTTACCCATTCAAGGAAACCATCCTCAAACCAGACGTAACTTATGCTGATGCGGTTGAAAACATCGATATCGGTGGGCCATCTATGCTTCGTTCAGCAGCTAAAAACCACGCTAGCGTAACAGTTGTGGTAGACCCTGCTGACTATGCTGTTGTTCTTGACGAATTGTCAGCAAACGGCGAAACAAGTTACGAAACTCGTCAACGTTTGGCAGCAAAAGTATACCGTCACACAGCTTCATACGACGCTTTGATTGCGGAATACTTCACAGCTCAAGTGGGTGAAACAAAACCTGAAAAACTCACTTTGACCTATGACCTCAAGCAACCAATGCGTTACGGTGAAAACCCTCAACAAGACGCAGACTTCTACCAAAAAGGTTTGCCAACGGCTTACTCAATTGCTTCAGCTAAACAGCTTAACGGTAAAGAATTGTCTTTCAACAATATCCGTGACGCTGATGCCGCTATCCGTATCATCCGTGATTTCAAAGACCGTCCAACAGTTGTGGCTTTGAAACACATGAACCCATGTGGTATCGGTCAAGCTGACGACATCGAAACAGCTTGGGACTACGCTTATGAAGCTGACCCAGTATCAATCTTCGGTGGTATCGTAGTCCTCAACCGTGAAGTTGACGCTGCGACAGCTAAGAAAATGCACGGTGTCTTCCTTGAAATCATCATTGCACCAAGCTACACAGACGAAGCGCTTGAAATCTTGACAACTAAGAAGAAAAACTTGCGTATCCTTGAGTTGCCATTTGACGCTCAAGACGCTAGCGAAGTGGAAGCAGAATACACTGGTGTTGTTGGTGGTCTCCTCGTTCAAAACCAAGACGTTGTTAAAGAAAGTCCAGCTGACTGGCAAGTGGTTACTAAACGCCAACCAACAGAGACAGAAGCGACAGCTCTTGAGTTTGCTTGGAAAGCTATCAAGTATGTGAAATCAAATGGTATCATCGTAACTAATGACCACATGACACTTGGTGTTGGCCCAGGTCAAACCAACCGTGTGGCTTCAGTCCGTATCGCCATTGAGCAAGCTAAAGACCGCCTTGATGGTGCTGTTCTTGCTTCAGATGCCTTCTTCCCATTTGCAGATAACGTAGAAGAAATCGCCAAAGCAGGTATCAAAGCAATCATCCAACCAGGTGGATCAGTACGTGACCAAGAGTCAATCGAAGCTGCTGATAAACATGGTTTGACAATGATCTTTACAGGCGTTCGTCACTTCCGTCATTAAGAATTTACAAAGCATCCAAGAAATTGGATGTTTTTTAGATTCCTTAAGCTTCCTTTAAGCTCTCCAAGTTATACTAATACCATCCTAAATAACTTTTTTCATTTTCATAATCTCCCAAGAGGTGGTCCAAGTGGCTGCCTTTTTTGTGTCCAAATTTGGATACATACCCATATCTCCGAACAAATATGTTATAATGGTTATGTATAATTCGTGAAAATTGCTAATTTTTCCGAATGATTGTCGTTAACGGGCATTTGCCCCTAGTCTTATTTGATATTGAGGTATCTTTCAAATGAAACTTTTGGTTGTTGGTTCTGGTGGTCGTGAACATGCGATTGCCAAGAAATTATTGGAGTCTAAGGACGTTGAGCAAGTTTTCGTGGCTCCTGGTAATGACGGGATGACATTGGACGGTCTTGATTTGATCAATATCGGAATTTCCGAACATTCTAAGCTGATTGACTTCGCAAAAGCGAACGATATTGCTTGGACCTTTATCGGTCCAGATGATGCCCTTGCAGCTGGTATCGTGGATGATTTCAATGCGGCTGGACTCAAAGCCTTTGGTCCTACCAAGGCTGCGGCTGAGCTTGAGTGGTCTAAGGATTTTGCTAAGGAAATCATGGTCAAGTACGACGTTCCGACAGCAGCCTATGGCACATTTTCAGATTTCGAGGAAGCCAAGGCCTACATTGAGGAAAAAGGCGCTCCAATCGTCGTCAAGGCAGACGGCTTGGCCCTTGGGAAAGGTGTCGTCGTTGCTGAAACGGTTGAGCAAGCCGTCGAAGCTGCTCACGAGATGCTTTTGGACAATAAATTCGGTGATTCAGGTGCGCGTGTGGTCATCGAGGAATTCCTTGACGGGGAAGAGTTTTCTCTCTTTGCCTTTGTCAATGGGGAAAAGTTCTACATCATGCCAACGGCTCAGGACCACAAACGTGCTTATGATGGCGACAAGGGTCCTAACACTGGTGGGATGGGTGCCTATGCGCCAGTTCCTCACTTGCCACAGAGCGTGGTTGACACAGCGGTTGACACTATTGTCAAGCCAGTTCTTGAAGGTATGATCAAAGAAGGTCGTCCTTACACTGGTGTCCTTTACGCTGGACTTATCTTGACAGCTGATGGCCCTAAAGTCATCGAGTTCAACTCACGTTTTGGTGATCCTGAAACACAAATCATCTTGCCTCGTTTGACATCTGACTTTGCACAAAACATCACTGACATTTTGGAAGGTAAAGAGCCAGCCATCACTTGGACGGACAAGGGTGTGACACTTGGTGTGGTTGTAGCCTCAAACGGCTACCCACTCGCTTATGAGAAGGGTATCAAACTTCCAGCCAAGACAGAGGGTGACATCATCACTTACTATGCTGGTGCTAAATTCGCTGAAAATGGCCAAGACCTCCTCTCAAACGGAGGACGTGTCTACATGCTTGTCACAACAGCAGATACCGTCAAAGATGGCCAAAACATTATCTACAACGAACTCAGCAACCAAAACACAGAAGGCCTCTTCTATCGTACGGATATCGGTAGCAAGGCTAACAAATAAAACTCTTTGAAAATCTTCGATTGACTGTGTTAAAGCTCCTTGATGAACGTTAGTTCTATCTTCGTCGCTTTGCCTTGTCACTCTGTGATTTTCTTTGAGTTTTCGAATATCAATGCTATTTTAGGCGACGAAGTCGCCAATCCGATAATGGTCGCCGTGGTGAAAAGACCAGAACAGGATCTGTTCTGGTCGGGGGAAACTTTGAGACTTTAGGCTCAAAGTTTAGGAATGAAACCGAAGGTTTGCTTCCGTCCCCACCACCTAAGACCATTATCAAAAAAGAAAAAGGATATTAACTATGAAACCAGTAATTTCCATTATCATGGGCTCAAAATCTGACTGGGCAACCATGCAAAAAACCGCTGAAGTCCTCGACAACTTCGGTGTTGCTTACGAAAAGAAAGTTGTTTCCGCCCACCGTACACCGGACCTCATGTTCAAACATGCCGAAGAAGCACGTAGCCGTGGTATCAAGGTCATCATCGCTGGTGCAGGTGGCGCTGCTCACTTGCCAGGTATGGTCGCTGCTAAAACAACCCTTCCAGTCATCGGTGTTCCAGTCAAATCACGTGCTCTTAGCGGTGTGGATTCGCTTTATTCTATCGTTCAGATGCCAGGTGGTGTACCAGTCGCAACTATGGCTATCGGTGAAGCTGGTGCAACTAACGCTGCTCTCTTTGCCCTCCGTCTCCTCTCAGTAGATGACAAGGCCATTGCGGATGCGCTTGCTAACTTTGCTGAAGAACAAGGAAAAATCGCAGAGGAGTCTACAAATGAGCTCAACTAAAACCATTGGTATCATCGGTGGCGGTCAGCTCGGTCAGATGATGGCTATCTCAGCTATCTACATGGGCCACAAGGTTATCACCCTTGATCCTGCAGCAGATTGCCCATCTTCTCGTGTGTCTGAGGTTATCGTGGCACCCTACGATGACGTAGATGCCCTTTGTCAGTTGGCGGACCGCTGTGACGTTCTCACTTATGAGTTTGAAAATGTCGACGCTGACGGCCTTGATGCTGTTATCAAAGAAGGACAGCTCCCGCAAGGGACAGACCTGCTTCGCATCTCACAAAACCGTATTTTTGAGAAGGACTTTCTCTCAAACAAGGCTAAAGTAACAGTTGCCCCTTACAAGGTTGTAACATCTAGCCTTGATTTGGAAGATATTGACCTTTCTAAAAAATACGTCCTCAAGACTGCGACAGGTGGTTACGATGGCCACGGTCAAAAAGTCATCACGTCAGCTGACGATTTGGAAGAGGCAAATGCCCTTGCTAACTCAGCAGAGTGTGTCTTGGAAGAGTTCGTCAACTTCGACCTTGAAATTTCAGTCATCGTGTCTGGTAACGGCAAGGATGTGACAGTTTTCCCAGTTCAGGAAAATATCCACCGCAACAATATCCTCTCTAAAACCATCGTGCCTGCTCGCATTTCTGATAGTCTAGCTGAGAAAGCTAAAGCTATGGCTGTGAAGATTGCTGAACAACTTAACCTCTCTGGTACCCTCTGTGTGGAAATGTTTGCGACAGCTGATGACATCATCGTCAACGAAATCGCACCACGCCCACACAATTCTGGCCACTACTCAATCGAAGCTTGTGACTTTTCACAGTTTGACACACATATCTTGGGCGTTCTCGGAGCACCACTTCCAGCAATCCATCTCCATGCACCAGCTGTCATGCTCAACGTCCTCGGCCAACACGTCGAAGCAGCTGAGCGTTATGTCACAGAAAATCCAAGCGCCCACCTCCACATGTATGGTAAACTAGAAGCGAAGCACAATCGCAAAATGGGTCATGTGACTTTGTTTAGTAATGATCCAGACAATGTGGTTGAGTTCGGGAAAGGAATTGATTTTTAGGTGAAAATAGCAATCCTAGGACTCGGAGTCATTGGAACGACTTATGCCTATGCTTTTCAAAAAGCAGGTCATCAAGTAGAACATGTCCTTAGAGACAGTAAGCGGAACAATGCTCCCAAATCCCTCTCGGTTGATTTGCTAGATGGTCGCTATCATTCCAAAGGTGAGAACAAGCATGATACCTATGAGGTTCATGTGGCGAAAGCTGATTCGGAATATGATTTTATTTTTCTCAGTGTTCGTCATGGTTTTGTCAAAGAAGCCGTGGAAACCTTGCGAAAAAATAATATCAAAGGCACCCTCGTTTTCTTCTGCAATTTCTGGAATACACGAAAAGATGTCCAAGAGTGGGCAGGAGATTATGACTATATTCTGGCCTTTCCAACAGCTGGAGGTCACATGCAAGAGGACCATTTGGATGGTGTCTTGTTTGACCATTTAATGCTCGAAAGTGAGCAAAAAGCACACATTTCTAACTATTCTGATTTGACGACTTTGCTGAGTTCTGCAGATTTGAAGTGGGAAGTTCCTCATGATATGGTCGAGTGGATTTGGATTCACATGGCGATTAATGCGGGTGTTACTTCGACAGCTGCTCGTTCAGGAAATCTGGAAAATCCAGAAGAATTGGCTCTGAACTTGATGAATAGTTCTTCGGAATTGTCATTGGCTATCAAGGCCATTCGAGAGGCTTTGAAAGTTGTAGAAGCGCGTGGTGTGAATTTGAAACTTTACAAAGCCGAACTCTTGCCCTACAAAATTCCCGCTTGGATTGCAGGAAAAGCCATGAAAATCATGTTTGCGAAAAATGAGCTGACACGAAAAATCATGACCTTACACAATGATAAACAGGACATCTTCTATTGTTGTCAAAGTGTCTATCAGACCGGTCAGGAATTAGGTGTTGAAATGCCCATTCTTGAAGCAAATATGAAGGGAATTTCGATTTAGGAGATTATATGATTCAACTCATCGTCAACGCATTTGTTGAAAAAGATAAGACTGGCGCAGTCGTCGAAGTCTTGTATGCTAGTAGCAATCACGAAAAAGTGAAAGCTAAGTATGAAGAGTTGGAGTAGGAGATACAAAAATGGAAGAGTTAGCATTAAAAAAAGATATCAAAGAGCAGAAAGATAATAGTCTACTCGAGATTAAGCTTTTTCAGAATAAAAATAGGACATTTGAAAATGTTGAAAATTTTTTTGTTACAATCATTGACTCCTATAACGAAATAAAACAGAATATCGATCCTAGAGAAGTTTATGTTGTTAAATTTACTCAAGAACAACTAGATAAATTCAATAGGGGGGATATTAATTTTCAAAAAACAGCAGATATGAAGTCTTTGTTGCCAAACTTTGTATCAAAAGGAACTAATAATGATATTGTTTCAATGGCTAGACTTGAAAAAATCGTATTAGACAATCCAGAAGCTTTTAAAAATGTTGTGTCAAATGTAAATCGTTTGGTTGAAATTAAAAAAGTAGGTGACCTAGATTTATTATTGTCAGAAGTTAAACAGATTGCTGTAGATATTAAACAAGGTCAAAAAGATGATAGGCGTTCTAAAATATTAGGTGCAGAAAGGACAATAGAGCAAGCATTATTAATGGACGATGAAAATCCTCAGAAAGAGTATCTATTATTGAATGCGGTTAGTCAATTAAACGAGGGGCGAGAAGCTATTATAGAAGAATTTAAAGGTGTAGTGAGTAAGAATTTATCTATACCTCAAAATAAAGTTATTCTGTTTCTAAAATCAACTTTTGATGAGAAGTTTAATGATGATGTTTCAGATAGCTTTGTGGAACTAAACGACCAATTCTCATATATTGTTAAGGCAAGTGATTTGCTAGCAAAAATATATACAGTAACAGGAAATAATGGAATTATTGACACTGTTTATGAACCAATTAAGAACTTGATTGAAGATAACCATGAGTATGTATCAAAACTTGTAGAATTACAGGAAGTAAGCTCTGATGAAAAACGACGATTAAAATGGTGTATAGATCCAGCAGACTTTATTGGAAAAATTGGAGCAAAAGAGTTATCTGCCGATGATATTATTACTATTGAATTTACAGGTCAGGAATTATTAAAGGAGGTGAAAAATGGATAGAAAACAAATACATAAAATTGGAAAAAACTTGAATAAGCCCGTTACGTTTGTCAAGAAAAATACAAGAAATGTTTTGATAGGAGTTAGTGGAGTCGCATCATTAATTGCATTGTTTAAAAACAACAAAAAATAGAAGGACTAACATTCATAGAATTAAATAAACAAAAAAGAAAGGAACAAGGGTACTCGTATTCATTAAAATTGAATACGGGCTGCGGACTTTGTTAAAAAGATAGTTTTTCCTAGAAGCTGACGCTTCTTCGTCTAAACTCCTATTTTGACTGTGTCCGCTTAACGCCCTTAATATCTTAATTATGATCGAACGTTATTCACGCCCAGAAATGGCGAACATTTGGACTGAAGAAAATAAATACCGTGCTTGGCTTGAGGTGGAAATCTTGGCTGACGAAGCATGGGCTGAGTTGGGAGAAATCCCTAAGGAAGATGTGGCTTTGATTCGTGAAAAAGCGGACTTTGACATCGAACGTATTTTGGAAATCGAGCAGCAAACTCGTCACGATGTGGTTGCCTTCACACGTGCGGTTTCTGAGACTCTTGGTGAAGAACGTAAGTGGGTTCACTATGGTTTGACTTCTACTGACGTGGTAGATACTGCCTATGGTTACCTCTACAAACAAGCCAACGACATCATCCGCAAGGACCTTGAAAACTTCCTCAATATCATCGCTGACAAAGCGAAAGAACACAAGTTCACTATCATGATGGGTCGTACCCACGGTGTGCACGCTGAACCTACAACTTTTGGTCTTAAATTGGCAACTTGGTACAGCGAAATGAAACGTAACATCGAGCGTTTCGAGCACGCAGCTGCTGGTGTGGAAGCTGGTAAGATTTCTGGTGCGGTTGGTAACTTTGCCAACATCCCACCATTCGTTGAAAAATACGTCTGTGACAAATTAGGTATCCGTGCTCAAGAAATCTCTACACAGGTCCTTCCTCGTGATCTTCACGCTGAGTACTTTGCAGTTCTTGCGAGCATCGCAACATCTATCGAGCGTATGGCGACTGAAATCCGTGGTCTTCAAAAATCTGAACAACGTGAAGTGGAAGAATTCTTTGCCAAAGGTCAAAAAGGGTCTTCAGCAATGCCTCACAAACGTAACCCTATCGGTTCTGAAAACATGACAGGTCTTGCGCGTGTTATCCGTGGTCACATGGTAACAGCTTATGAAAACGTAGCCCTTTGGCATGAACGTGATATCTCTCACTCATCAGCTGAGCGTATCATCGCACCAGACACAACCATCTTGATTGACTACATGCTCAACCGTTTCGGAAACATCGTTAAGAACTTGACAGTCTTCCCAGAAAACATGATCCGCAACATGAACTCTACATTTGGTCTTATCTTCAGCCAACGTGCTATGCTTACTTTGATTGAAAAAGGCATGACACGTGAGCAAGCTTACGACCTCGTTCAACCTAAGACAGCCCAATCATGGGATAACCAAGTAGACTTTAAACCACTTCTTGAATCAGATCCAGAGGTAACATCTCGTCTCACTCAAGAAGAGATCGACGAAATCTTCAACCCAGTTTACTACACTAAACGTGTTGATGAAATCTTCGAACGCATCGGTTTGGGTGACTAATCTAAACAAAATAGCAGAAAGCAGGTTTGCCCTGCTTTTTTTGATGGTGACATTTATGTCACTAGTTTTGTTTCCTTTTCAGCCTTATAATAGGGTCATGGCAAGAAAACTATCAGAAAGGAGAAGTTAGTAATCTTAAAAGGACGACTTAACTATTTACCGGAACTTAGCCTCTTAATAGTAAGCATTGCTTATAATATCATCCGCATCATGAATAATCTAGGAAGTATTAAAGCCCCCTCTTGGTTTTTAGATATGGACATTCCTAGTGGTTCCTTACTATTACTTATTTTGCTTATTATTTTAAAAAGTGACAAAAGATAATAATCTCTTAATCTACTTTTAAGTTTATTAAGATGTATTATAACCATCCTAGTAAGGAACTAGCTTTTGTGAGCTAGAGGTAACATAATTTTTTCATAACTAATCTCCCCGAAGAAAGTCTAGAAATCTAGGCTTTTTTCTTCTTTTTTGAGGTTATATTAGAATATTTTAAGAAAATACTTGAAAACCCTTCCAAAACAAGGTAATATAGTTATATAAAGATTCTATTGGACAAGCGGTCACCTTGGAGGATTAGGAAGAAGAGGTTGGGAAGCCTGTACAATTGTATCTTTTCAGCGGTCTTTGGACTGTTGTGAAAATCCCTTAGGGGATTTTTTTCTGTGATTTAAGGTTTCTTTAAGGTAGAGAGGTTATACTTTAAGTCTCCTAAATAACTTTTACTGAACCTTGTTCAGTAAGTCTCGTTGGCTTACACTTTTTGTAGAACAACGAACTTTTCTTTTTCATAATCTCCAAAAGAGCTCAACACCATGTGTTGGGTTCTTTTTTTGGTCACTAAAAAAACGCCCTTAGGCGTTTTAAATATGGCTTACATCTCGTCTGGAGCTTCAACACCGAGAAGGCGAAGGGCTTCTTTGAGGACTGTTGCTGTTGCGTAGCAAAGAGCCAAACGGCTGTCACGTTCTGGGCTTTCGTCCAAGATACGTGTGTGCGCATAGTATTTGTTGAAGGCTTGGGCCAAGCTGATAGCAAATTTAGCAACGATAGATGGTTCAAAGTTATCTGATGCACGGTTGATGATACGTGGGAAGTCTTGGATGAGTTTGATGATTTCCCAGCTTTCAACGTCGTTTAGGCTGTATGTGGCATCTGCAGATGGCGTGAAGTCAGCCTTGCGCAAGATAGATTGGATACGAGCGTGAGCATACTGTACGTAAGGTCCAGTTTCCCCCTCGAAGGATACCATGGCATCAAGGTCGAAGTCATAACCATTCATGCGGTCTGTTTTAAGGTCGTAGAACTTGATAGCTCCGACACCAACAGCGTGGGCAACAGCTTCCTTGTTAGGCAAGTTTGGATTCTTAGCTTCGATTTGAGCTTGAGCACGGTTAACAGCTTCAGCGATAGTTGGCTCAAGTAAGATAACGTTACCCTTACGAGTTGACAATTTCTTACCGTTCTTAGTTACTAGACCAAAGGCAACGTGAGTCATGTCGTCAGACCAGTCGTAACCCATTTCTTTAAGAACAGCTTTCAACTGTTTGAAGTGGGCAGATTGTTCATTACCAACCACATAGATGGCTTTGGCAAAGTCGTAAGTACGTTTACGGTAGAGGGCAGCAGCCAAGTCACGTGTGATGTAGAGTGTCGCACCATCTGATTTTTTGATGAGGGCTGGGTGTTCGATACCGTATTTTTCAAGATTAACCACTTGGGCACCTTGAGATTCTTGGAGAAGTCCTTTTTCTGTCAAGATGTCAACGACTTCATCCATCTTATCATTGTAGAAGGCTTCACCGTTGTAGCTATCAAAAGAAACACCGAGTTCATCATAGAGACGGTTGAATTCCACCAAGCTTTCGTCACGGAACCATTGCCAGAGGGCAGTTGCTTCCTCGTCACCAGCTTCCAATTTACGGAACCATTCACGAGCTTCTTCGTCTACAGATGGGTCTTCTTCAGCTTCGGCATTGATGCGCACATAAAGTTGAAGGAGTTCATTGATAGGGTTGGCTTTGACAGCTTCCTCGCTACCCCATTTCTTATAGGCAACAATCAGCATACCAAACTGTTTACCCCAGTCACCCAAGTGGTTGATGCGGACTGGTTTGTAGCCTTGTTTAGCTACGATGTTGGCAAGAGCATCAGCGATAACCGTTGAACGCAAGTGACCGATAGAGAAAGGTTTAGCGATGTTAGGACTAGACATATCAAAGGCGATGTTACGTCCGTGACCGATGTTTTGGTCAGCGTAGTGGCTGCCTTGAGCGATGACTTGTCCAAGAACGTCCGCTGAGATTTTTGATTTATCAAGGAAAAAGTTGATGTAAGGACCAACAGCTTCAACCTTTTCAAAGTTTGAGGCATCGATTTTTTCAGCGATGTCTGCTGCAATCATTTGAGGAGCCTTACGCAAGACTTTAGCCAATGAGAAGGCAGGAAAGGCGAGGTCTCCCATGTCAGCATTTTTAGGGGTTTCAAGCAGATTTTGAATGTTTTCTTGTTCCAATTCAGGAACAACTTTGGCAATTTCTGCTGCAATGAGTTCTTTAGTATTCATAGGTACTCCATTTCAAATCTTGTCATTCATACCTATTTTACCATTATTTTAGTTAATAGGGTAGGGACAAGAAAGCATCTATTAGGAAGAATTCCATGAAAAAATACAAAAATTCTGTTATAATATGCAAGGAATATACATAAAAAGAGGAAAGATAATGAAGAGAGATCGTCAAGCTGTTATCAAACAGATGATTTCAAGAGATAAGATTGGGACACAAGAGGAAATTAAGCAACGCCTAGAGGCGGAAGGTATCACGGTTACTCAGGCTACCTTGTCACGTGACTTGCGTGAGATTGGCCTCTTGAAGCTTCGTGATGAAGAAGGCAGACTCTACTATAGTTTGTCTGAGCATGTGCTTCCAAGTTTGGATCCTACGGTTAAGGACTATGTTAAATCAGTTTCACGTGCTCAGTTTATGCTGGTCCTTCACACAGAGTTGGGTGAAGCTGATGTTTTGGCCAACTTAATTGACAGTGATGGCAACCCTGAAATTTTAGGAACCGTTGCTGGTGCAGATACCCTCTTGGTAATCTGTAAGGATGCTGTGGTTGCTGAAAAACTGGAAAGCGAGTTTCACTGATGAACACTCCTCATCAGGATCTCCAAAAAGCCAAAGAAGAGTTAATCGACCTCCTCAAACACCATGAGGCGGTTCTTGCTTTTCAAGATGCTGAGAAGGCCATTGGACAGGTACCTCAAATCAGTCATCTAGCTGGACAGATGAAGGCTTATCAACAAGAAGCAGTGCTTTTTCAAAAAATTGAGAAACAACGTGCCTATGAGGAGGCAGGCGAACAAGCAGATTTGATTCAGCATGAGTTGGAAAATTTGCCTATTGTTCAGGACTACCGTCAAAAAATGCAGGATGCCAGTGACTTGATCCAATATGTGACCAAGTCTATCGAAGAAAGGATTAACGAGGAGTTAAGACATGGCTAAGGAAAAAATATCTCCAGGAATGCAGCAGTATTTGGATATCAAGGAAAATTATCCAGATGCTTTTTTGCTCTTCCGTATGGGTGATTTTTACGAATTATTTTATGATGATGCCGTTAAGGCTGCCCAGATTTTGGAAATTAGCCTAACCAGTCGTAATAAGAACGCCGATAATCCCATTCCTATGGCTGGTGTTCCTTATCATTCAGCTCAATCCTATATTGATGTCTTGGTTGAGATGGGCTACAAGGTAGCCATTGCTGAGCAGATGGAGGATCCTAAACAGGCTGTTGGTGTGGTTAAGCGTGAGGTGGTTCAGGTTATCACGCCAGGGACAGTGGTTGACAGTTCTAAACCTGATAATGCCAACAATTTCTTGGTAGCCATTGACAAGGCTGGAAGTCGTTTTGGTCTGGCCTATATGGATGTGTCAACGGGTGAATTTTTTGCGACAGAGTTGGACGATTTCAGTTCAGTTTGTAGTGAAATTCAGAACCTTAAGGCACGTGAAGTAGTAGTTGGTTATGATTTACCTGAAGCTGATGAACAAGTTTTGGTGAAGCAACTCAACCTTCTACTCTCTAAGGAAACAGAGGTTTACGATGATGTCCACTTGATTGACACTAGCTTGACAGACTTAGAAAGCAGTGTAGCGGGTAAACTTCTCCAGTATGTGCACCGTACTCAGATGCGTGAGCTCAGCCATTTACAAAAGGCTCAGCACTATGAGATTAAGGATTACTTGCAGATGTCCTATGCGACCAAGTCAAGTTTGGATTTGCTGGAAAATGCTAGAACAGGTAAGAAACACGGTTCTCTTTTCTGGCTCTTGGATGAAACCAAGACAGCTATGGGAATGCGTCTCTTGCGTACTTGGATTGACCGTCCTTTAGTGAATCAGGCTGCAATCGTGGAGCGTCAGAATATTATCCAAGTTTTCTTGGACAATTTCTTCGAGCGTAGTGACCTGACAGAGAGTCTTAAAGGGGTTTACGACATTGAGCGCTTGGCTAGTCGTGTTTCCTTCGGAAAGGCTAACCCTAAAGATTTGATTCAGCTAGGTCATACCCTAGCTCAGGTTCCAGTTATTAAGGCGATTTTGGAGTCTTTTAATGATGAGGCCTTGTCACGTCTTTTACAAGAATTGGATGCTCTGCCAGAATTAGAGAGTCTGATTCGGTCGGCTATTGATCCCGATGCTCCTGCAACCATTACAGAAGGTGGCATTATCCGTGCTGGTTTTGATGAGACCTTGGACAAGTATCGCAAGGTGATGAGCGAGGGGACATCGTGGATCGCAGATATCGAAGCCAAGGAACGTGAAGCGTCTGGTATTACAACACTAAAAATAGATTATAACCGTAAAGATGGTTATTACTTCCATGTGACCAACTCTAATCTTAGCTTGGTTCCTGACCACTTCTTCCGCAAGGCAACTCTGAAAAACTCAGAGCGCTTCGGAACTGCTGAGTTGGCTAAGATTGAAGGTGAGATGCTCGAGGCACGTGAAAAGTCATCAACGCTAGAGTATGATATTTTCATGCGTGTCCGTGAGCAGGTGGAACGCTATATTGATCGTTTGCAATCTTTGGCTAAGGCTATTGCGACAGTCGATGTACTTCAGAGTTTGGCAGTTACAGCAGAGACTAATCATTATGTTCGTCCTGTGTTCAATGATGAGCATCGTATCGTTATTGATCAAGGCCGTCATGCGGTGGTTGAGAAGGTTATGGGTGTTCAGGAATACATTCCAAACACGATTACCTTTGACAGTCAGACCAATGTTCAGCTCATCACAGGACCAAATATGAGTGGTAAATCTACTTATATGCGTCAGTTGGCCTTGTCAGTCGTTATGGCTCAGATGGGGTCTTACGTACCAGCAGATAGTATTGATTTGCCAGTTTTTGACGCCATCTATACGCGTATTGGTGCTTCAGATGACCTGATTTCAGGTCAGTCGACCTTCATGGTTGAGATGATGGAGGCTAATCAGGCCATTAAGCGCGCGACACCTAATTCCTTGATTATTTTTGATGAGTTGGGGCGTGGGACAGCCACCTATGATGGTATGGCTTTGGCCCAGTCTATCATTGAGTTTATTCATGACAAGGTGGGGGCTAAAACCATGTTTGCTACCCATTATCATGAGTTGACAGCACTGTCAAATACTTTGACACACCTTGTCAACGTTCATGTGGCGACACTTGAAAAGGACGGAGAGGTGACTTTCCTTCACAAGATTGTCGATGGCCCAGCCGATAAATCTTACGGTATTCATGTAGCTAAGATTGCAGGTTTACCAGCAGATTTACTGGAACGTGCTGACACCATCTTGACACAATTAGAGGGCGAGACAGTTACCATCCAACCTCAGGAAAAGGTATCGCCTCAAGAGAAGCCTGCCACTGAAACGCATATCAACGAGCAAATCTCTCTCTTTGATGATTTTACTGAAAATCCGGTTCTTCAAGAGTTACGTGATTTGGATATTTACAATATGACACCGATGCAGGTCATGATGGCTGTAGCAGATTTGAAACAGAAACTATAAAAGAAGCTTGTCGATTGACAGGCTTCTTGTCTTTTATAGGTGTTTCAATTCTTGGTTGAGTTGTTCAATATCCTTTTTCATTTTCCAATAAGAGAAGACCCAAACGAGGAGATAGATAAGGCTGAATTCAATGACTAGCTCCAAGTAGAAAGTTAAACGTAGAGGGAACCATCCGCTGAGGGTAGCTAGTGGAATGAAACCTAGACAGGTCAAGGCGTAGTGAGTGAGGGTTGCACGAAGCAAACTCCATTCAGCCTTACGGAAAATATAACTAGCGACTTCAAAGAGGATACCGATAGCAAACCAAGTGATGAGGCAGTAGGCCAATACCATGGATCCGTGAACCTGATGTGACGTCATCCATTGTCCAATAGCTGAATGAGGATTAAGAGGCATGTAGCTTGGTGCCCAGATAAGAGACATAATCATGGATACGACAAGTCCGATAAGGATGCCTTTTTTGCCTGATTTAAAAAGTTGCTTTTTCATTGTAATTTCTCCTTTATTGCTTTGAGGTAACGGCGTGATGAGTAGGTGGTTTCCTTGTTTTTTAGGTGAATTTCAACGAGGCCATTAGGGGTAATGTTGAAGCGTTCAATTTCTTTAAGGTTGACAATCTCTGATTGTGAGATTTTGATAAAGTAAGATGGCAGTTTTTCTAAAACTTGATAGAGACGTAAGCCTAAGTGGTACTCTCCTTGAATAGTTTCAGCTAGAACTTGGCGATTTTCGATGTAAATTCTGGAAATAGCATTAGACTTGATGAGATAAGTTTCGCCATCTTTTTTTCCTCTGAGTCGTTGGTTATCATCCAAAGATTCGACAAACTCGACAACTTGTTGAATCTTGGGCGTCCGACTAGGTGCCTGAATCTGCAACATTTCTTCTTGAAATACTGAGTCAATCTGAACTTTTATTTTCATAACTATCCTTTCTTATTGGTAATTGAGGAGGCCTCCTCCCTTTCACACCTTTATTAAACACTATTTACTAGTCCACAGCAATAGCGTTTGTCTATGTGGTCCTGTATGGTGTCTAAGTGGTTGAAAATATTTTCGAAAACCCCTATACTTAATGAAAACGTACTGACGAGGTAATCACATGAAATCTATAATGAAATGGCTAGCAGGAATTTTTCTTGCCTGCAGTCTGATTTTGAGCTTTTTTACACCTTTTGAAAAGGCACTAACACTGAACTTGCTTTTGCTTTATTTCTTTGTTAAGCAGTTTATGGATTCGACAAGTTCACCCAAAACCTACCAATGGATTTTCCAAGTCATCTACCTCTTGATTTTTTCTGGGCTCATTTGGTTCAACCTTCGTCATGGGGATATGATTGTTATAGCCACAGCCTTATCTTGGCTAACAGTTGTGTGTGAGTTATGGCTTTATAGGAAGCATCAGTAACAGTTAGAAACATTGTTCTCTCAACCTTTTAGAAGGGAAAATAATAATTATGCCAAAAATCATCGAATTGCCTGAGGTGTTAGCCAACCAGATTGCTGCTGGTGAGGTCGTAGAGCGTCCAGCTAGTGTTGTCAAAGAGTTAGTGGAAAATGCTATTGATGCAGGTAGCACCCAGATTACCATTGAAGTTGAAGAATCAGGCCTCTCAAAAATTCAAATCACAGACAATGGTGAAGGAATGGCTCAAGCTGATGTGGCCATGAGTTTGCGCCGTCATGCAACAAGTAAAATCAAAAATCAAGGAGATCTCTTTCGTATTCGAACCCTTGGTTTTCGAGGTGAGGCCCTACCATCAATAGCTTCTATCAGCCACCTAACTATTGTGACAGCAGCGGATGGAGAAGCCTATGGGACTAAACTGGTTGCTAAAGGTGGAGAAATTGAGAGTCAGGACCCTATTTCAACACCAGTTGGAACAAAGATTACCGTTGAAAACCTATTTTATAATACCCCAGCTCGTCTCAAGTATATGAAGAGTTTACAGGCTGAGTTGGCTCATATTGTCGATGTTGTCAATCGTCTAAGTCTAGCTCATCCCGAGGTTGCCTTTACCTTGCTTAATGATGGTCGTCAGTTGACACAGACATCAGGTACTGGAGACCTCCGTCAAGCTATTGCTGGTATTTATGGTTTGACAACGGCTAAAAAAATGGTGGAGATTTCAAATTCTGACCTTGATTTTGAAGTTTCTGGATATGTTAGTCTCCCTGAGTTGACCCGTGCAAATCGTAACTACATCACGATTCTCATTAACGGACGTTATATTAAAAACTTCCTGCTTAACCGTGCTATTTTTGATGGATATGGCTCTAAACTCATGGTAGGACGCTTCCCTATTGCAGTTATTGATATTCAGATTGATCCTTACTTGGCCGATGTCAATGTTCACCCAACAAAGCAGGAAGTACGTATCTCTAAAGAAAAAGAGCTCATGGCCCTTATCAGCTCAGCCATTGCTCAAAGCCTTAGAGAGCAGGATTTGATTCCTGATGCCCTTGAAAATCTAGCCAAGTCTAGTACCAGAGGTGCAGCTAAGCCAGTTCAAACCAGTCTTCCACTCAAACAAACCAATCTTTACTACGATAGCAGTCGTAATGATTTCTTTGTCAAACCAGAGACAGTCCAAGAAGATATCAAACCTCTTGTATCAGAGTCACCAGTTTCATCGGTAGAAAATAAACCGCAACCTTCTGTTAAACAGGCACAACGTTCAGTAGATGAAGGTGATAGCGAACACGAAAAACTTGATTATAAAAACAAGTCGAAAATGAAGCGCATGCTTGAAACTCTGGATAATGAGGAAACATCAACCTTCCCTGAATTAGAGTTTTTTGGTCAAATGCATGGAACCTATCTCTTTGCGCAAGGACAAGGCGGACTTTACATCATTGACCAGCATGCTGCCCAAGAACGTGTCAAGTATGAGTACTATCGCGAAAAGATTGGTGAGGTTGACAGCAGTTTACAGCAGCTTTTGGTTCCCTATCTCTTTGAATTTTCAGGTTCAGACTACATTAGTTTACAAGAAAAAATGTCCCTTCTTAACCAGGTTGGTATCTATTTAGAGCCTTATGGGAACAACACTTTCATTCTTCGTGAACATCCTATCTGGATGAAGGAAGAAGAGATTGAATCAGCGGTCTATGAAATGTGTGACATGCTTCTTTTGACGAATGAAGTGTCTGTTAAGACCTACCGTGCTGAGTTGGCCATCATGATGAGTTGTAAACGTTCAATCAAGGCCAATCATGCTCTTGATGATTACTCTGCGCGTGACCTCCTAGTACAGCTTGCACAGTGTAAAAATCCCTACAATTGCCCTCACGGACGTCCAGTACTTGTCAACTTTACCAAGTCTGATATGGAAAAAATGTTCCGTCGTATCCAAGAAAATCATACGAGTCTACGTGACCTAGGGAAGTATTAAAACTTTTTTTGGTCTTGCTTTACGAATAGGAATGTTAGATTTATAATAGTGGTGAAGATGAGGAATCTTCTAATGTTTTAGCGGATTATTGTAGGATGATTGCCTGATTTTTAAGTTAGGAGGTATAGTGATGAGACACCTAACAAAAACTAATAAACACTTTTTACTTGTTGGCTTAACATTTTTAGCGACTAGCTTGATTTTCTATATTTTGGCCTGGTTAGGTCAACCAAGTTTGGAGAATACTCTCGTAAATGTTTCTAGCATTGCCTTTACTTTAGGCGTTGTAACATATATTCTATTAGGTCTAAAGATGATTACAGATACTTTAAAGACGAGTAGTCATCCTTAAAATAGAGCAAACAGAATCCACTTTCGAGTGGATTTTTTGTTACAATAGTACAGCAGTGCTTGAGATGACAAAATAAACACTCAAGACAATTATCTTACAAGTATAAAATGATAAAGCAAACCATTGAAGAAACGAACGAGAAAGGAAATCACACGCCATGTATGATTACATCAAGGGAACTCTAGTGAAAATTACCGCCAAGTATATTGTTATAGAAGCAAACGGCTTAGGTTATATTGTCACTGTAGCGAATCCATACAGTTTTTCTGACCAAATGAATCAGACTATCCAAGTCTATCTTCATCAGGTTATTAGAGACGATGCCCACCTTCTTTTTGGTTTCCATACTGAAGATGAAAAAGAGGTCTTCCTTAAGCTTATTTCAGTTTCTGGAATAGGTCCGACGACTGCCCTAGCCATTGTTGCTGTAGATGATAATCAAGGCTTGGTTGCTGCTGTTGATAATAGTGACATCAAGTACTTGATGAAGTTTCCAAAGATTGGTAAAAAGACAGCTCAACAAATGGTTCTGGATTTGGCAGGGAAATTTGCAGAGTTACCAACAGAAACGACCAAGACGACACCAAGTCAACCTGAAGGGAATCATCAATTGGATGAGGCTATGGAAGCCTTGATTGCTCTTGGTTATAAAGCCACAGAACTTAAGAAAATCAAGGCCTTCTTCGAAGGAACTAATGAAACGGCAGAGCAATACATTAAATCGGCTCTTAAAATGTTGATGAAATGAGGTAAGCAATGGTCAATCGTTGTCGTTGGGTTCCAACAAACAATAAATTATATTGTGATTATCATGACAAGGAGTGGGGAAAGCCTATTGGTGACGACCAAAAACTTTTTGAGCTGCTTTGCTTAGAAAGTTATCAGTCAGGGCTTTCTTGGTTAACCGTTTTAAATAAAAGACAGGCCTTTAATCGTGTTTTTCATGATTATGATATTGAGCGTGTTGCCCGGCTTAGTCTAAGTGAACTTGAAGATGCGCTTCAAAATCCAGACATCATTAGGCACAAACTTAAGCTAGAAGCAACCGTAAATAATGCCAAACAAGTACTAAAAATCCAAGATGAATTTGGCTCCTTGTCCCATTATTTTTGGCATTTCTTTGACGGAAAGCCCTTGATAAATAATGTTCCCACATATAAGGACGTCCCATCATCAACTGACTTATCCCAACAGATTGCCAAAAATCTAAAAAAGAGAGGGTTCAAATTTTTAGGACCGACTACTATATATTCATTTTTACAAGCCGCAGGATTTGTGAATGATCATGAAAACAACTGTGACTTCAAATAAATGAGTAGATTTGATTGACAAGACGAGAAAAACATGTTAGTTTATAAACGAACATGTTTTTGAGATTATTTTACGAATAGTAATACAGGTGAACCAATGAAAGCTGAATTGATTGCAGTAGGAACTGAAATCCTAACCGGGCAAATCACCAATACCAATGCCCAATTTTTATCTGAGAAACTAGCTGAACTAGGAATTGACGTGTATTTTCACACAGCAGTAGGAGATAATGAAAACCGCCTACTTTCAGTTCTTGATCAAGCCAGTCAGCGTAGTGATTTAGTCATACTTTGTGGTGGACTTGGCCCTACTGAGGACGACCTAACCAAGCAAACACTGGCTAAGTTCTTAGGAAAAGAACTCGTTTTTGATGAGGAAGCTAGTAAAAAACTGGATAGTTTCTTTGCTACTCGTCCTAAACACACACGAACGCCTAATAATGAACGTCAAGCACAAATTGTTGAGGGGGCTATTCCCTTGCAAAACCCGACAGGTCTTGCAGTTGGAGGCATCATTACTGCTCAAGGGGTGACCTATGTAGTCTTACCTGGTCCACCAAGTGAACTCAAACCTATGGTGAATCAAGAACTTATTCCAGCTCTTACAGAGAATCACTCAAGTCTTTATTCGAGAGTCCTAAGATTCTTTGGCGTTGGAGAAAGTCAATTAGTGACTATTCTGAAGGAGTTTATTGTTAACCAAACGGATCCAACCATAGCTCCATACGCTAAAGTGGGGGAAGTAACACTTCGCTTGTCAACAAAGGCTTCTTCGCAAGAAGAAGCAGATCAAAAACTAGATGTTTTAGAGAAACAAATTCGTTCGACTAAAACTCTAGATGGAAAATCCTTATCTGATTTCATTTATGGATATGGAGAGTCTAATAGTTTAGCCTTTGAAGCTTTTCGCTTGCTTAAGCACCATGGCAAGACTATCACTGCAGCTGAAAGCCTAACAGCAGGTTTATTTCAGGCTAGTATTGCTGATTTTTCAGGGGCCTCACAAGTATTTAAAGGTGGATTTGTTACTTATAGCATTGAAGAAAAAGCTAAAATGTTGGATATTCCCTTGTCGCAACTAGAAGAACATGGTGTTGTCAGTCATTTTACTGCAGAAAAAATGGCTGAAGGTGCTCGAGCTAAAACAGATAGCGATTATGGAATTGCACTTACCGGTGTAGCTGGACCAGATTCATTAGAAGGACACCCAGCAGGTACGGTATTTATTGGTATTGCTGATAGGAATCAAGTAAGGTCAATCAAGGTTGTTATAGGTGGAAGAAGTCGTTCTGATGTTAGATATATTAGTACCCTCTATGCCTTTAACCTAGTTCGCCAAGCTTTATTACAAGAAGACAACTTGATTTAAGTTTGTCTTTAACTATAGAAAGAAGAGGAAAATAAGTGGCTAAGAAAACAAAGAAAACAGAAGAAATTACAAAGAAATTTGGAGATGAGCGTCGTAAAGCACTTGATGATGCTTTGAAGAATATTGAAAAAGATTTTGGTAAAGGTGCAGTGATGCGTCTTGGTGAGCGTGCAGAGCAGAAAGTTCAAGTTATGAGTTCAGGCTCGCTAGCTTTGGATATTGCTCTTGGTGCAGGTGGTTATCCTAAAGGTCGTATTATTGAAATTTACGGACCAGAATCATCAGGTAAGACAACTGTAGCCCTCCATGCTGTTGCTCAAACACAAAAAGAAGGCGGAATTGCTGCCTTTATCGATGCAGAGCATGCCCTTGACCCTGCTTATGCGGCAGCCCTAGGTGTTAATATTGATGAGCTTCTTTTGTCACAACCTGATTCAGGTGAACAAGGTCTCGAAATTGCCGGTAAGCTGATTGACTCTGGTGCAGTTGATTTGGTTGTTGTTGACTCAGTTGCAGCTTTGGTACCTCGTGCAGAAATTGATGGAGATATTGGTGACAGCCATGTCGGACTTCAAGCGCGTATGATGAGTCAAGCCATGCGTAAGCTTTCTGCTTCTATCAACAAAACAAAAACAATTGCTATCTTCATTAACCAATTGCGTGAAAAAGTTGGTATTATGTTTGGTAATCCAGAAACAACCCCTGGTGGACGTGCTCTAAAATTCTATGCATCAGTACGTCTTGATGTACGTGGAAATACGCAAATCAAAGGGACTGGTGATAAAAAAGACCAAAATGTTGGTAAGGAAACTAAAATTAAGGTTGTTAAAAACAAGGTTGCTCCACCATTTAAAGAAGCCTTTGTTGAAATTATGTATGGTGAAGGGATTTCACAAACAGGTGAGCTTGTAAAAATCGCTAGTGACTTAGGCATTATTCAAAAAGCTGGAGCGTGGTTCTCATACAATGGAGAGAAGATTGGTCAAGGATCTGAAAATGCTAAAAAATATTTGGCAGATCATCCAGAAATTTTTGAAGAAATTGATCATAAAGTACGTGTACACTATGGTTTGATTGAACCAGATGAAGAGGATATTGTTGAAGAAGCACAAGTTGAAGAAACATCTGATGAACTTGTTTTAGACCTAGATTCAACCATTGAAATTGAAGAATAAGTGTAAAAGAGCCGACGAGCTCTTTTTTTCTGTTTTAATCTCTTGAATATACAATATAAGTGCACAATAAAAACTCATAAGATTTTCTAGTAAAATAGAATTGAACGAACTAGTTACGAAAGGAAATCTTATGAGCTACCATCATTTTACCATAGACGAGCGTGAAAGTATTCTCATTTACCGTACGCAAGGCCTAAATTTTTCTCAAATTGCTAAGTTACTTCATCGTCATCCATCTAGTATTAGTCGTGAGTGGAAGCGGCATCTAAAAGAAGGAAGCTATTCTCCAAGTCATGCACAGGAATCTTACCATAGGGCTAAATCACACTGTGGACGAAAACGTATGCTTGAAATAGATCACAATTTAAGCAATACCGTCAAACATCTATTTCTCAATTACCAATGGTCTCCTGAAGAAATAGAAGGTCGGTTGCGAATAGAGTATGGAAAAACTGTTATTAGTTATCAAACAATCTATAGAGCCATTTACAGAGGTCATTTTGATGATAACTCACTATCTCATGGTGCTCGTGGTGTCATTCGTAAACTTCGTCATCGTGGGAAAACACGTCATACTAAAGGTCATGTTGAAAATAGAGGGAAAATATCCATTTCTCATACAATTCACGAAAGACCAGAAGAAGCTAATAATCGAACTAGAATAGGAGATTGGGAAGCCGATACTGTTGCAGGTAAAACTGGAAAAGCTTGTTTAGTGACTCTAACAGACCGTTATTCTCGTTTTCTAAAAATCAAAAAGGTAGCTGTTAAGAAAAGCAAGTTGGTAATAGAAGCTATGGTAAAACTGTTAGAACCCTTGACGAAGTATACAGTAACTCCTGATAGAGGGAAAGAATTCACGTATCATCAGAAATTGAGTGATCAATTGAACATTGAAGTCTATTTTCCTGACCCTCATGCTCCATGGCAACGAGGAACCAATGAGAACACGAATGGATTACTTAGAGAATATTTTCCAAAGGGTAGTGATCTAACATTGGTTGATGATCAGACTATTCAGCTATGGGAGAACAAACTTAATAATAGGCCACGAAAATGTCTTAACTGGAAAACACCTTATGAAGTATTCTATGGGGAAAGTATGCACTTAATTTGACAATTCAAGCTAAATAAAAAACGGTCTATGGTAATTGAAAAAAGTCACCAAGATTCAAAATAGGTCGCTAGACCGATTTCTTAAATCAAGGACAGTGATAAGATAATAGTATCATGTGACAGAAAGAGAGAATTAACATGATTAAGATTTATACAATCTCAAGTTGTACAAGTTGTAAAAAAGCAAAAACATGGTTGAACAACCATCAACTTCCTTATAAAGAACAAAACCTTGGTAAAGAACCACTTACAAAAGAAGAAATCTTAAACATCCTATCAAAAACAGAGAATGGTGTTGAGAGTATTGTTTCATCAAAAAATCGCTATGCTAAAGCTCTAAATTGTGATATCGACGAGCTCAGTGTCAGTGAAGTGATTGATTTGATTCAAGAAAACCCAAGAATCTTGAAGAGTCCAATCTTAATTGATGATAAGAGATTGCAAGTGGGTTATAAGGAAGATGATATCCGTGCTTTCTTACCACGTTCAATACGAAATGTCGAAAATTCACAAGCACGCATGCGCGCAGCTCTATAAAAAAGTAAAAAAGGAGATACTTGCGATCTTCTTTTTACGTTTACTCTGGCATAGAAAATAAGTATTGACATTAGTTCGCAAACTTGATAGACTAATAAAGTCTTAAGGAAATTGTCCAGTAACAAAAAGTTTGAAAAACTTTAAAAAAGTTATTGACAAGACAGGTCAGAGATGATATTATAAATAAGCTGTTTCGCGAGAGACAGCGGACACGAGAAGTGAAAAAAACTTCAAAAAAAGTGTTGACAAGGCATTCTAGATTTGCTAGAATATAGAAGTTGTCTTAAGAGAGACAAAGACCTTTGAGAACTGAATAAGAAACCAAGTGCAGGGTTATAGAAGAAATTATAACCTGTCAATTTACAAGAATAAATCGTCAGACGACGGTAATGAGTTAACGCTCGAACAATTATTAAATTTTTTAATGAGAGTTTGATCCTGGCTCAGGACGAACGCTGGCGGCGTGCCTAATACATGCAAGTAGAACGCTGAAGAGAGGAGCTTGCTCTTCTTGGATGAGTTGCGAACGGGTGAGTAACGCGTAGGTAACCTGCCTTGTAGCGGGGGATAACTATTGGAAACGATAGCTAATACCGCATAACAATGGATGACCCATGTCATTTATTTGAAAGGGGCAAATGCTCCACTACAAGATGGACCTGCGTTGTATTAGCTAGTAGGTGAGGTAACGGCTCACCTAGGCGACGATACATAGCCGACCTGAGAGGGTGATCGGCCACACTGGGACTGAGACACGGCCCAGACTCCTACGGGAGGCAGCAGTAGGGAATCTTCGGCAATGGGGGCAACCCTGACCGAGCAACGCCGCGTGAGTGAAGAAGGTTTTCGGATCGTAAAGCTCTGTTGTAAGTCAAGAACGAGTGTGAGAGTGGAAAGTTCACACTGTGACGGTAGCTTACCAGAAAGGGACGGCTAACTACGTGCCAGCAGCCGCGGTAATACGTAGGTCCCGAGCGTTGTCCGGATTTATTGGGCGTAAAGCGAGCGCAGGCGGTTTGATAAGTCTGAAGTTAAAGGCTGTGGCTCAACCATAGTTCGCTTTGGAAACTGTCAAACTTGAGTGCAGAAGGGGAGAGTGGAATTCCATGTGTAGCGGTGAAATGCGTAGATATATGGAGGAACACCGGTGGCGAAAGCGGCTCTCTGGTCTGTAACTGACGCTGAGGCTCGAAAGCGTGGGGAGCGAACAGGATTAGATACCCTGGTAGTCCACGCCGTAAACGATGAGTGCTAGGTGTTGGATCCTTTCCGGGATTCAGTGCCGCAGCTAACGCATTAAGCACTCCGCCTGGGGAGTACGACCGCAAGGTTGAAACTCAAAGGAATTGACGGGGGCCCGCACAAGCGGTGGAGCATGTGGTTTAATTCGAAGCAACGCGAAGAACCTTACCAGGTCTTGACATCCCGATGCTATTTCTAGAGATAGAAAGTTACTTCGGTACATCGGTGACAGGTGGTGCATGGTTGTCGTCAGCTCGTGTCGTGAGATGTTGGGTTAAGTCCCGCAACGAGCGCAACCCCTATTGTTAGTTGCCATCATTCAGTTGGGCACTCTAGCGAGACTGCCGGTAATAAACCGGAGGAAGGTGGGGATGACGTCAAATCATCATGCCCCTTATGACCTGGGCTACACACGTGCTACAATGGTTGGTACAACGAGTTGCGAGTCGGTGACGGCAAGCTAATCTCTTAAAGCCAATCTCAGTTCGGATTGTAGGCTGCAACTCGCCTACATGAAGTCGGAATCGCTAGTAATCGCGGATCAGCACGCCGCGGTGAATACGTTCCCGGGCCTTGTACACACCGCCCGTCACACCACGAGAGTTTGTAACACCCGAAGTCGGTGAGGTAACCTTTTGGAGCCAGCCGCCTAAGGTGGGATAGATGATTGGGGTGAAGTCGTAACAAGGTAGCCGTATCGGAAGGTGCGGCTGGATCACCTCCTTTCTAAGGAAAAACGGAATGTACTTGAGTTTCTTATTTAGTTTTGAGAGGTCTTGTGGGGCCTTAGCTCAGCTGGGAGAGCGCCTGCTTTGCACGCAGGAGGTCAGCGGTTCGATCCCGCTAGGCTCCATTGAATCGCAAGATTCAAGTATTGTCCATTGAAAATTGAATATCTATATCAAATTCCATATGTAATTAATTACATATAGATAGTAACAAGAAAATAAACCGAAACGCTGTGAATATTTAATGAGTTAGGTCGAAAGACCAAAATAAGGTTAAGTTAATAAGGGCGCACGGTGGATGCCTTGGCACTAGAAGCCGATGAAGGACGTGACTAACGACGAAATGCTTTGGGGAGCTGTAAGTGAGCAATGATCCAGAGATGTCCGAATGGGGGAACCCGGCAGGTAATGCCTGTCACTCATTACTGTTAAGGTAATGTAGAGGAAGACGCAGTGAACTGAAACATCTAAGTAGCTGCAGGAAGAGAAAGCAAAAGCGATTGCCTTAGTAGCGGCGAGCGAAACGGCAAGAGGGCAAACCGAAGAGTTTACTCTTCGGGGTTGTAGGACTGCAACGTGGACTTAAAGATTATAGAAGAACTACCTGGGAAGGTAGGCCAAAGAGAGTAATAGCCTCGTATTCGAAATAGTCTTTATACCTAGCAGTATCCTGAGTACGGCGAGACACGAGAAATCTCGTCGGAATCTGGGAGGACCATCTCCCAACCCTAAATACTCTCTAGTGACCGATAGTGAACCAGTACCGTGAGGGAAAGGTGAAAAGCACCCCGGGAGGGGAGTGAAATAGAACCTGAAACCGTGTGCCTACAACAAGTTCGAGCCCGTTAATGGGTGAGAGCGTGCCTTTTGTAGAATGAACCGGCGAGTTACGATATGATGCGAGGTTAAGTTGAAGAGACGGAGCCGTAGGGAAACCGAGTCTTAATAGGGCGTATTAGTATCATGTCGTAGACCCGAAACCATGTGACCTACCCATGAGCAGGTTGAAGGTGAGGTAAAACTCACTGGAGGACCGAACCAGGGCACGTTGAAAAGTGCTTGGATGACTTGTGGGTAGCGGAGAAATTCCAAACGAACTTGGAGATAGCTGGTTCTCTCCGAAATAGCTTTAGGGCTAGCGTCGATGTTAAGTCTCTTGGAGGTAGAGCACTGTTTGGGTGAGGGGTCCATCCCGGATTACCAATCTCAGATAAACTCCGAATGCCAACGAGATATAATCGGCAGTCAGACTGCGAGTGCTAAGATCCGTAGTCGAAAGGGAAACAGCCCAGACCACCAGCTAAGGTCCCAAAATATATGTTAAGTGGAAAAGGATGTGGGGTTGCACAGACAACTAGGATGTTAGCTTAGAAGCAGCTATTCATTCAAAGAGTGCGTAATAGCTCACTAGTCGAGTGACCCTGCGCCGAAAATGTACCGGGGCTAAAACATATTACCGAAGCTGTGGATACCTTTATAGGTATGGTAGGAGAGCGTTCTATGTGCGAAGAAGGTGTACCGTGAGGAGTGCTGGAGCGCATAGAAGTGAGAATGCCGGTATGAGTAGCGAAAGACAGGTGAGAATCCTGTCCACCGTAAGACTAAGGTTTCCAGGGGAAGGCTCGTCCGCCCTGGGTTAGTCGGGACCTAAGGAGAGACCGAAAGGTGTATCCGATGGACAACAGGTTGATATTCCTGTACTAGAGTATATAGTGATGGAGGGACGCAGTAGGCTAACTAAACCAGACGATTGGAAGTGTCTGGCCAAGCAGTGAGGTGTGATATGAGTCAAATGCTTATATCTATAACATTGAGCTGTGATGGGGAGCGAAGTTTAGTAGCGAAGTTAGTGATGTCACACTGCCGAGAAAAGCTTCTAGCGTTAATTATACTCTACCCGTACCGCAAACCGACACAGGTAGTCGAGGCGAGTAGCCTCAGGTGAGCGAGAGAACTCTCGTTAAGGAACTCGGCAAAATGGCCCCGTAACTTCGGGAGAAGGGGCGCTGACTTATGGTCAGCCGCAGTGAATAGGCCCAAGCAACTGTTTATCAAAAACACAGCTCTCTGCTAAATCGTAAGATGATGTATAGGGGGTGACGCCTGCCCGGTGCTGGAAGGTTAAGAGGAGTGCTTAGCAATAGCGAAGGTATGAATTGAAGCCCCAGTAAACGGCGGCCGTAACTATAACGGTCCTAAGGTAGCGAAATTCCTTGTCGGGTAAGTTCCGACCCGCACGAAAGGCGTAATGATTTGGGCACTGTCTCAACGAGAGACTCGGTGAAATTTTAGTACCTGTGAAGATGCAGGTTACCCGCGACAGGACGGAAAGACCCCATGGAGCTTTACTGCAGTTTGATATTGAGTATCTGTACCACATGTACAGGATAGGTAGGAGCCTATGACCTCGGGACGCCAGTTTCGAGTGAGGCGTTGTTGGGATACTACCCTTGTGTTATGGCTACTCTAACCCAGATAGGTTATCCCTATCGGAGACAGTGTCTGACGGGCAGTTTGACTGGGGCGGTCGCCTCCTAAAAGGTAACGGAGGCGCCCAAAGGTTCCCTCAGAATGGTTGGAAATCATTCGCAGAGTGTAAAGGTATAAGGGAGCTTGACTGCGAGAGTTACAACTCGAGCAGGGACGAAAGTCGGGCTTAGTGATCCGGTGGTTCCGCATGGAAGGGCCATCGCTCAACGGATAAAAGCTACCCTGGGGATAACAGGCTTATCTCCCCCAAGAGTTCACATCGACGGGGAGGTTTGGCACCTCGATGTCGGCTCGTCGCATCCTGGGGCTGTAGTCGGTCCCAAGGGTTGGGCTGTTCGCCCATTAAAGCGGCACGCGAGCTGGGTTCAGAACGTCGTGAGACAGTTCGGTCCCTATCCGTCGCGGGCGTAGGAAATTTGAGAGGATCTGCTCCTAGTACGAGAGGACCAGAGTGGACTTACCGCTGGTGTACCAGTTGTTCTGCCAAGAGCATCGCTGGGTAGCTATGTAGGGAAGGGATAAACGCTGAAAGCATCTAAGTGTGAAGCCCACCTCAAGATGAGATTTCCCATGATTTTATATCAGTAAGAGCCCTGAGAGATGATCAGGTTGATAGGTTAGAAGTGGAAGTGTGGTGACACATGTAGCGGACTAATACTAATAGCTCGAGGACTTATCCAAAGAAAGTAACTGAGACATATTGACAACGATTTGGTTTCTTGATACAGTATAGATATTCAATTTTGAGTTGAGAATACTCAGAGTTAAGTGACGATAGCCTAGGAGATACACCTGTTCCCATGCCGAACACAGAAGTTAAGCCCTAGTACGCCTGATGTAGTTGGGGGTTGCCCCCTGTTAGATACGGTAGTCGCTTAGCGCAAAGGGAGTTTAGCTCAGCTGGGAGAGCATCTGCCTTACAAGCAGAGGGTCAGCGGTTCGATCCCGTTAACTCCCATTAAGCGGGTGTAGTTTAGTGGTAAAACTACAGCCTTCCAAGCTGTTGTCGCGAGTTCGATTCTCGTCACCCGCTTTATTTGGAAACAAATAACCAAGCATTTAGCTTGGGCGCGTAGCTCAGATGGTTAGAGCGCACGCCTGATAAGCGTGAGGTCGGTGGTTCGATTCCACTCGTGCCCATTATATGGTCCGTTGGTCAAGGGGTTAAGACACCGCCTTTTCACGGCGGTAACACGGGTTCGAATCCCGTACGGACTATATTTTATGGAGGATTACCCAAGTCCGGCTGAAGGGAACGGTCTTGAAAACCGTCAGGCGTGTAAAAGCGTGCGTGGGTTCGAATCCCACATCCTCCTTATAATTAACGCGGGATGGAGCAGCTAGGTAGCTCGTCGGGCTCATAACCCGAAGGTCGTAGGTTCAAATCCTGCTCCCGCAATATGGCTCGGTAGCTCAGTTGGTAGAGCAATGGATTGAAGCTCCATGTGTCGGCGGTTCGATTCCGTCTCGCGCCATTTGTTTATATTTTGGAAGGGTAGCGAAGAGGCTAAACGCGGCGGACTGTAAATCCGCTCCTTCGGGTTCGGGGGTTCGAATCCCTCCCCTTCCATAGTTACGGGCATAGTTTAAAGGTAGAACTAAGGTCTCCAAAACCTTCAGTGTGGGTTCAATTCCTACTGCCCGTGTTAGTAAAGTGGCGAATGTGGTGAAGTGGTTAACACATCAGATTGTGGCTCTGACATTCGGGGGTTCGATTCCCCTCATTCGCCTATATTTTTGGGGTATAGCCAAGCGGTAAGGCAAGGGACTTTGACTCCCTCATGCGTTGGTTCGAATCCAGCTACCCCAGTTATACTTTGCCGGCGTGGCGGAATTGGCAGACGCGCTGGACTCAAAATCCAGTGTCCGCAAGGACGTGCCGGTTCGACCCCGGCCGCCGGTATAAGTTACACTCCTTAAGGAGTGTTTTTTTGTCTATAGGAGTTTATTTTTTATGTCTGATAAATTTCAGCTTCTCTTAAAACAAATTCGTTTTCCTGAGGATCACGATGCTTTTAAAGAAATTAAAGATGGTTCTATTGAAACAGTAAAGCTATTTAAATCAAAACGCCAATGGTTCTTTGTTTTTTCTTTTCCTAGTGTTCTGTCTTATGAGTCTTTTGCTCTTTTTGATAGTTTACTTCACTCTTCTTTTAATTCTTTAGGTGCTAAAGCTTCTTTTGAGATTCGTTTAGTTTCTACTGCTTGCGATGATTCTTTACTTGGAGATTACTTTTCATATGCTTTAGATAGTTTAAAAGTGTCACACTTTTCTACTTATTCTTTATTCTCAAATCTAAAGGTTGAGATTTCGAATAATAGTATTTTTGTTAAGGCTCCAGAGCATATTATAAAGGAAAATTTACAAGATAGATTTATTTCTTTGATATCTAAATCTCTTTCTCAAGTTGGTTTATCTGATGTATCCATTTCTGTTGTCGAAGATAAGGAAGCTTCATCTTCTTTAGAAGAGGCTTACCAAACAAATAAGGTTTCTTTACAAGAACAAGCTGAGTCTCAAGCAAGACAAGCGCTTCAATCTATTCTTGAAAGTGCCCCAGCACCGAAACCTGTGACCGAACCATCACAAAATTTTGCTGAGAAACAAAGTCAACGTCAAGCTAGTTTTGATAAGGCTGAAATAACGCCAATGGTTGATATTAATTCTGAAGAGAATCGTGTTGTTTTTGAAGGATATATTTTTGATGTAGAGCAACGTGAAACTAAGACGGGTCGAATTATTATTAATTTCAAGGTAACTGATTATACCTCTAGTTTTGCTATGCAACGATGGGTCAAAGATAGTGATGAGCTTGCTAAGTTCGATATGATAAAAAAGGGGAACTGGGTAAGGGTTCGTGGCCGTATCGAGAATAATCCTTTCACTCATAGTCTGACTATGAATGTGCAAGATATTAAAGAAATTTCACATACTCCTCGTAAGGATTTGATGCCTGAGGGACAAAAGCGTGTAGAATTTCATGCGCATACCAACATGTCTACTATGGATGCAATGCCAACTGTTGAAGATCTTATTGATACTGCTGCCTCTTGGGGACACCCAGCAGTTGCTATAACAGATCATGCTAATGTTCAGAGCTTTCCTCATGGCTACCATAGGGCTAAGAAAGCTGGGATTAAGGCTATTTTTGGTCTTGAAGCCAATCTTGTTGAGGATAAAGTTCCTATTGTTTATAATTCTGAGGATTTGGAATTAAAAGAAGCAACTTATGTTGTATTTGACGTTGAGACAACGGGCTTGTCTGCTGTTCATAATGATTTGATTCAGATTGCGGCATCAAAAATGCATAAAGGTAATATTATTGAGCAATTTGATGAATTCATAGATCCAGGACATCCTCTTTCTGCATTTACTACTGAGTTGACCGGTATTACTGATAATCATGTTAAGGGTGCTAAACCTTTAGTGCAAGTTTTACAGGAGTTTCAAGAATTCTGTCAAGGAACTGTTCTAGTGGCCCATAATGCGACCTTTGACGTTGGTTTTATGAATGCCAATTACGAAAGACATCAGTTACCAACAATTTCACAACCGGTTATTGATACTTTAGAATTTGCACGAAATCTTTATCCTGAGTATAAGCGTCATGGTTTGGGTCCTTTGACGAAGCGGTTTGGTGTGGCTTTGGATCATCACCATATGGCCAATTATGATGCGGAAGCTACGGGTCGTTTGTTGTTTATCTTCATAAAAGATGTGTTTGATAAGCACGGTTTGACTAATCTGGAACAGTTGAACACGGAGTTGGTTTCTGAAGATTCGTATAAAAAATCTCGTGTCAAACATGCAACTCTATATGTTCAGAATCAAACTGGCTTGAAGAATATCTTTAAGTTGGTAAGTCTATCAAATGTCTCATACTTTGAGGGAGTAGCACGTATTCCTCGTACGGTCTTAGATGAGTATCGTGAGGGAATTATTGTAGGTTCTGCTTGTGCTGATGGTGAGGTTTTTGATACGCTTCTGTCTCACGGTATTGACAAGGCGGTTGAAGTTGCCAAATATTATGACTTTATTGAAGTTATGCCACCGGCAATTTATGCTCCCTTGATTGCAAAGGATTTAATCAAGGATGAGGCGGCTATAGAACAACTGATTAGAGATTTGATTGAAGTCGCTAATCGTCTGGACAAGTCTGTGCTGGCTACAGGAAATGTACACTATATCAACCCTGAGGATGCCATTTATCGTGAAATCATTGTTCGCGCTTTGGGACAAGGAGCCATGATTAATAGGCCAATTGGTAAGGGAGAAAATGCGAAACCTGCTCCTTTACCTGAAGCTCATTTTAGGACAACTAACGAGATGCTAGACGACTTTGCCTTTTTAGGAAAAGACTTAGCCTATGAAATTGTTGTAACTAATACGCAGGCTATGGCAGATCAAATTGAAGAGGTTGAGGTTGTCAAAAAAGACTTGTACACACCTTTCATTGATCGAGCGGAAGAACAGGTTGCGGAGATGACATATGCTAGAGCGTTTGAGCTCTATGGTAATCCTTTACCTGATATTATTGACCTGCGAATTGAGAAAGAGTTGTCTTCAATTCTTGGTAATGGTTTTGCCGTAATCTACCTGGCTTCGCAGATGCTAGTTAACCGTTCAAATGAACGTGGCTACCTAGTTGGTTCGCGTGGATCTGTCGGATCTAGTTTTGTTGCGACGATGATTGGAATTACTGAGGTCAATCCGATGCCACCTCATTATCTATGTCCTAATTGTCAACACTCAGAGTTTATTACAGATGGTTCCTATGGATCTGGCTTCGATTTGCCTGATAAGGAATGTTCAGAATGTGGAACGGAGTATAAAAAAGATGGTCAGGATATTCCTTTCGAGACCTTCCTAGGTTTTGATGGGGATAAGGTACCTGATATCGATTTGAACTTTTCCGGAGATGATCAGCCATCAGCCCACTTGGACGTTCGTGATATTTTTGGAGAACAATATGCTTTTCGTGCCGGAACAGTAGGAACTGTTGCAGATCGGACTGCTTATGGTTTTGTTAAAGGTTACGAACGTGATTACAATAAGTTTTACCGTGATGCCGAGGTCGATCGTTTAGCCATGGGGGCTGCGGGTGTTAAGCGAAACACTGGTCAGCACCCGGGTGGTATTGTTGTTATTCCAAATTATATGGATGTCTATGATTTCACACCTGTTCAATATCCGGCTGATGATGTAACGGCTGCCTGGCAGACGACTCACTTTAACTTCCACGATATTGATGAGAACGTGTTGAAGCTTGATATTCTGGGACATGATGATCCGACTATGATTCGTAAGTTGCAGGATTTATCAGGAATTGATCCAAAAGATATTCGAGCAGATGATCCAGATGTAATGAAACTTTTTTCAGGGACTGATATTTTAGGAGTAACACCTGAACAGATTGGGACACCAACGGGAATGTTGGGAATCCCTGAGTTTGGGACTAACTTTGTTCGTGGTATGGTCGACGAGACGCATCCGACGACCTTTGCGGAACTCTTACAGTTATCTGGTTTGTCCCACGGAACAGACGTTTGGTTAGGTAATGCACAAGATTTGATTAAGGAAGGTATCGCCACTCTGAAAACAGTTATCGGTTGTCGTGATGATATCATGGTATACTTAATGCATGCGGGATTAGATCCTAAGATGGCCTTCACAATCATGGAACGTGTGCGTAAGGGGATGTGGTTGAAGATTTCCGAAGAAGAGCGTAATGGCTATATTCAAGCTATGCGTGAAAATAATGTTCCAGACTGGTATATTGAATCTTGTGGTAAAATCAAGTACATGTTCCCTAAAGCCCATGCGGCAGCCTACGTTATGATGGCCCTACGTGTAGCTTATTTCAAAGTGCACCATCCTATTTATTACTATTGTGCCTATTTCTCAATTCGAGCTAAAGCATTTGAGCTTAAGACGATGTCTGCGGGTCTTGATGCTGTTAAAGCTCGAATGGAAGATATTAAGGAGAAACGCCAACGAAATGAAGCGACTAATGTTGAAAATGACTTATTTACGACGCTTGAAATTGTCAATGAAATGTTAGAACGTGGCTTTACCTTTGGTCAGTTGGATCTTTATAAGAGTCAGGCAACTGAATTTCTGATTGAAGGAGATACTTTGATTCCACCGTTTATTGCACTTGAAGGTTTGGGTGAGAACGTTGCTAAGCAAGTGGTTGCTGCGCGTGAGGAAGGTGAATTCCTTTCCAAGACAGAATTGCGTAAACGAGGAGGTCTATCATCTACCTTGGTTGAAAAATTGGATGAAATGGGAATCCTAGGAAATATGCCAGAAGATAATCAATTAAGTCTTTTTGATGATTTCTTTTAATAGCTAAAGAGAATCGTCATCAACTTTGAGAGAATGGAGTCAGTCTCTGTTCTCTTTTTGTTTAGGGGGCTGCATGAGATGCTAAAAAGCCAAAGCTGAGAGGAAACCTTTTTCTTCGTCTTATGGTATACTGATAGAAAATTATAGTTTCAAGGAGTTAATTATGGTTTTACCAAATTTTAAAGAAAATCTTGAGAAATATGCTAGATTACTGGTTGCTAATGGGATTAATGTACAACCTGGTCACACAGTGGCCTTGAGCATTGATGTAGAACAAGCAGAGCTAGCTCATCTCTTAGTTAAAGAAGCCTATGCTCTAGGAGCAGCTGAGGTAATCGTTCAATGGTCAGATGATATTATTAATCGCGAGCGCTTCTTGCATGCTGATATGGACCGCATCGAAGAGGTTCCTGCTTATAAAAAAGCTGAGATGGAATATTTGTTGGCCAAGAAGGCAAGTCGCTTAGGCGTTCGTTCATCAGATCCAGGTGCCCTTAATGGTGTAGCTCCGGAACGTTTATCTGCTCATGCTAAAGCTACTGGAGTGGCCTTTAAACCTATGCAGGTGGCAACTCAGTCTAATAAGGTTAGTTGGACTGTAGCTGCTGCAGCTGGTAAGGAATGGGCTAAGAAGGTCTTTCCTGATGCTTCGAGTGATGAGGAAGCTGTAGATTTACTTTGGGATCAAATTTTCAAGACCTGTCGTGTTTATGAAGAGGATCCTGTACGTGCCTGGAAGGAACATGCTGACCGTTTGGATGCTAAAGCACGCCTACTCAATGAGGCACAATTCTCAGCCTTACACTACCAAGCACCTGGAACAGATTTGACTCTAGGATTGCCTAAAAACCATGTTTGGGAGTCTGCAGGTGCCATTAATGCGCAAGGTGAAGGTTTCCTTCCTAATATGCCAACAGAAGAGGTCTTTACGGCACCAGATTTTCATCGTGCAGATGGTTATGTCTCAAGCACAAAGCCTCTAAGCTACAATGGTAATATTATTGAGGGAATCAAGGTAACCTTCAAAGATGGTGAAATTGTAGATATCACAGCGGATCAAGGTGATGAAGTGATGAAGAATCTCGTCTTCAACAATAATGGAGCGCGTGCTCTAGGTGAATGTGCTTTGGTTCCAGATCCAAGTCCGATTTCACAGTCAGGCATCACTTTCTTTAACACTCTTTTTGATGAGAATGCATCCAACCACCTAGCTATTGGAGCAGCCTATGCTACTAGTGTTAAGGGAGGGGCAGACATGACAGAAGAGGAGCTTAAGGAAGCTGGACTTAATCGTTCTGATGTACACGTAGACTTTATGATTGGTTCAAATCAAATGGATATTGATGGTATCCGCCAAGATGGTAGTCGTGTACCGATCTTCCGAAATGGGGATTGGGTAATCTAAGTATGATGGAGAATTTATCATGATTGGAAGTATGATAGTTGGTTTTCTAATTGGCCTTATTGCCTCTGCTATATCAAATAGGGGTGAACATATGGGCTGTATTGGTAAGACCTTTGTTGGATGGCTAGGTGCTTTTGTTGGTCAGCTTCTTTTTGGAAATTGGGGACCGATGCTAGCAGATACTGCTATCGTTCCTTCAGTACTAGGTGCTGTTATCTTATTAGCCCTTTTTTGGAATCGTAATAGTTAGAAATGAAAGAGTTCTGAGGTATTGGTTAGATATCTAAGGACTCTTTTTTCTTATTTTTTCATTTTCATATACCACTTTTAGAAAAACTGTGGTAGAGTAATAAAAACAGCATCTATTTGGAAAGGACTAGAAATGAGTGACTTAGATAAAAACATGGCTGTAAAAAGTATGGTAGTTATGCGTAAGGCTTTTCGTACCATCGATGCCAAGGTTTCTGAGACCTTTAAAGAATTTAATTTGACACCAACTCAATTTGGTGTCATGGACGTGCTTAATGCCAAAGGACGTATGAAGATTGGCGAATTAATTGACCGCATGCTTGCCACCTCCGGGAATATGACTGTTGTCATTAAAAATATGGAGAAAAAAGGTTGGTTGACGCGAGAAGCCTGCCAAACAGATAAGCGTGCTTTCGAGGTTGATTTGACGGATGAGGGCCGTCGTATTATTCAAGCAGCAATCCCGCCACATCAGCGAGCTATTGAGGAGACTTTTTCCGTTCTGACACCTGAAGAGCAGGCACAGTTGGTAGAGCTCCTGAAAAAATTTAAGAATGTCTGAGCATATTTCTTTATATTTCTAATGGAATTATATATATTACTATGTAGTAGTAAATATTAATTATTAGAAATACAAAGGAAACGTATCATGAAAAACATTCTATTTATCGTTGGATCTCTTCGCAAGGGATCATTTAACCACCAATTAGCAGAAGAAGCTGAGAAAATGCTAGCTGGTAAAGCTAATGTTTCTTATCTTGACTATAGTCAAGTACCTGTTTTTAATCAGGATTTAGAAAGTCCAGTTCTTCCAGTTTTGGCAGAAGTTCGAGAACAGATCTTGGCAGCAGACGCAATTTGGATTTTTTCACCGGTTTATAATTTCTCAATTCCTGGGCCAGTGAAAAATTTGCTTGACTGGTTGAGCCGTGCCCTTGACCTATCAGATCCTTCAGGGCCATCAGCTCTTCAAGATAAGATTGTAACCGTGTCATCAGTTGCTAATGGTGGTCACAATCAACTTTTTGATGCCTACAAAGACTTGTTACCATTTATCCGTACCCAAGTGGTTGGTGATTTTACAGCGACACGTGTAAATGATACAGCCTGGGCAGATGGGAAATTCCTAGCAACTGAAGAAGTTCTTGAAAGCCTTCAGAATCAAGCGGAAGCTTTGATTGAAGCGATTAAATAAGAATAATGAATACCCGAGGTTTCTAGCTTCGGGTATTTTTATATCTTGAATTGTCAAATTAAGTGCATACTTTCCCCATAGAATACTTCATAAGGTGTTTTCCAGTTAAGACATTTTCGTGGCCTATTATTAAGTTTGTTCTCCCATAGCTGAATAGTCTGATCATCAACCAATGTTAGATCACTACCCTTTGGAAAATATTCTCTAAGTAATCCATTCGTGTTCTCATTGGTTCCTCGTTGCCATGGAGCATGAGGGTCAGGAAAATAGACTTCAATGTTCAATTGATCACTCAATTTCTGATGATAGGTGAATTCTTTCCCTCTATCAGGAGTTACTGTATACTTCGTCAAGGGTTCTAACAGTTTTACCATAGCTTCTATTACCAACTTGCTTTTCTTAACAGCTACCTTTTTGATTTTTAGAAAACGAGAATAACGGTCTGTTAGAGTAACTAAACAAGCTTTTCCAGTTTTACCTGCAACAGTATCGGCTTCCCAATCTCCTATTCTAGTTCGATTATTAGCTTCTTCTGGTCTTTCGTGAATTGTATGAGAAATGGATATTTTCCCTCTATTTTCAACATGACCTTTAGTATGACGTGTTTTCCCACGATGACGAAGTTTACGAATGACACCACGAGCACCATGAGATAGTGAGTTATCATCAAAATGACCTCTGTAAATGGCTCTATAGATTGTTTGATAACTAATAACAGTTTTTCCATACTCTATTCGCAACCGACCTTCTATTTCTTCAGGAGACCATTGGTAATCGAGAAATAGATGTTTGACGGTATTGCTTAAATTGTGATCTATTTCAAGCATACGTTTTCGTCCACAGTGTGATTTGGCATTATGGTACGATTCCTGTGCATGACTTGGAGAATAAGCTCCTGATTTTGTATGGCGCTTCCACTCACGACTAATACTAGATGGATGACGATGAAGTAACTTAGCAATTTGAGAAAAATTTAGGCCTTGCGTACGGTAAATGAGAATACTTTCACGCTCGTCTATGGTAAAATGATGGTAGCTCATAAGATTTCCTTTCGTAACTAGTTCGTTCAATTCTATTTTACTAGAAAATCTTATGAGTTTTTATTGTGCACTTATATTGTATATTCAAGATGCAATAATGAAAAAAGACACCCTAAGGTGTCTTCGTATTATGAAGGCGGTAGACGGATTTGAACCGACGATCAAGCTTTTGCAGAGCCGTGCCTTACCACTTGGCTATACCGCCATAACAGATACCATTCTATCGAAAAAAAAAAGATTCGTCAAGTCTCTTTCATCAAATTGACGGGTTGTTTGTTCAAACTGCCTATTTACAAGAAACATAAAGAGGTTGAAAGACATTCAACCTCTCAGAATGAAGACAAACATCGTTTTTGATGTTTGTCTTTTTTATATTCTTACCTAATTCTCCTATAATCCAATAATATTGAGATATTTGGGTAAAATTATAGGTCTTTCCTGTCATCATTTTTACCAATTTTTTGATATTTAGACACGCTAAAGTAAGCCCAACCTTAGCTTCCATTTTGGACTTTCCTTTTTCTCTGGTATAACGTAAGTTATGATATTCTTTAGCTGTTCCGAATAACCGTTCTATCGTTTCTTTCCGGTGTTGATACCGTTCTTTCATACCACTTTGATGGCGAATATCTTCACAGACTTCTAGGGCATCTTTCCAAATATGACGCACAACAACTTTTTGGTGCTGGCGACTTTCAGTACAAATCGCTAACAAGGGACAGGTCTTACAAATTTTAGGATTACTTTTATACTCTCGATAACCTTCACGTGTGGTTGTACGATAAGTTAATACATGGTTCTCTGGACAAAGATAACAATCAAAATGCTCGTCATAGACAAAGTCTTTTGGACGTAAAAAATCTTTCTTACCTCTTGGTCTAGTGTAAGGGAAAACTGGTGTAATCCCTTTTTCTAGAAGAAACTTGGCAATACTAGGTGTTTTATAGCCTGAATCCGCAATAATGAATTCAGGTGAGAATGGTTCTAGTTTGACAAAAAGAGCAGAGAAAGCCTGACTATCATGGATGTTTCCTGCTTCAACCGTATAAGCTAAGGCCCAGCCGTGTTTATCACAAGCTACTTGAGCATTGTAAGCGAAGACTTCCTTATGTTCCCCCTTATGAAACCAACCACTGTCTGGGTCTGTCGTTGATTGTTTCTTAGGTTTAGCCTCGCCTTTTTTGGCGGGCTTTAAGAACTTTTTTGCGTGTTTTTTCCTATCTAAATTAATCTCAATCTCCAGTTGTTCACTCATGAATTTAGCTTTTTGATCAATAACAACAGTTTTGTACTTATGATTATTAGCAGCTGCCTTGATATGGGTCCCATCAATGAAGATTTCTGAGGGATCAATGAGCCCTGCTTCCAAAACATGATGAAGCACATGACTAAAAATGTGTGCTAACACTTCCTTGTTTTCAAAGCGTCGGCTATAGTTCTTACCGTAAGTTGTAAAATGAGGCACCTTATCGTCCAGAGATAAGCCAAGAAACCAACGGTAAGCCGTATTCACCTCAATATCTTTAATGGTTTGGCGCATAGAACGAATGCCATAAAAACATTGAATCAACGGAATTTTAACTAATAAAACAGGGTCTAGACTAGGGCGACCATTATCCGAGGAATAACTATCTTCGACAAGATCATAAATAAAAGAGAAATCAATCGTTTCCTCGACTTTTCTTAGAAAATGGTCTTTAGGCACAAGTTCATCAAGCGTATAGAATCCTACTTGACGTCGATTGTATTCAGGATTTTCTTTGTGAAACATAGGAACACCTCATCAAATACCTTTTTCTTTTATTATACTCCTTCAAAGCAAGAAAAATCCCCAGAAGTATAACTTCTGAGGACTTTGTCTTCAATCTGAGAGGTTGAAAGACATTCAACCTCTTTATATTAATTATAACTGTTGAAGATAGATTACTAACACGCAAGTGTTGATTATTGTCTAATCAAGTAATCAAAGGCTCCAATAGCAGCTGTAGCACCAGAACCCATGGAGATAATGATTTGCTTGTAGGCGCTATCTGTACAGTCACCTGCAGCAAAAATACCAGGGATATTTGTTGAACCAAATTTATCAACGATAATTTCTTGGCGCTCATTGAGTTCAATACCACTATCTTTGAGCCAAGCAGTACTTGGTACAAGACCAATTTGAACAAAGACACCTTCAAGATCAAGATGTTTTTCTGCGTTTGTATCACGCTCAACGTAATTCAAACCAGTTACATGATCTTGACCAACAATTTCTTTGGTTGCAACGTTCTTAAGAATGGTGAGATTATCAGTTTTAGCAGCTCGTTCTTGTAAGACTTGATCTGCCTTTAATTCAGGTAAGAACTCTAAGACTGTAACATATTTAGTAATGCCTGCTAAATCTAAAGCCGCTTCCAAACCTGAGTTACCACCACCGATAACTGCAACATTCTTTCCTTCAAATAGTGGACCATCACAGTGTGGGCAGTAAGTAACCCCTTTATTGCGGAATTCTTCCTCGCCAGGAACGTTGATATTACGCCATTTGGCTCCGAGAGCTAGGATAGCAGTTTTGGATTTTAAAACGGCACCGTTAGCCAGTGTCACTTCAATAAGTTCTTTCTTTTCGATGCCAGTAGCTAATTGACTTTTGATGATATCAACATCATAAGATTTCGTATGCTCTTCAACTTGGGCCATTAACTTAGGACCTTCTGTATATAGCGTACCAATCATGTTCTCAATACCGACTGTCTCGATAACTTGTCCACCAAAGGTTTCTGCTAAAAGACCAGTTTTTAAACCTTTACGGGCAGCATAGATGGCCGCACTGTTTCCAGCAGGACCACCACCAATAACCAAAACATCATAGACACCTTTATCAGCGAAAGCATCAGCATCAAGTGGTCCGTCCAATTTTTCTACAAGCTGTTCAATGGTTGCACGACCAGATGTAAATTCTTCTTGGTCTTTGTAAACCGTAGGAACAGACATGATACCTTTGGCTTTGACCTCATCCTGATACATACCACCTTCAATCATGGTGTGAGTGATATTTGGGTTCAAAACAGCCATTATATTAAAGGCTTGAACAACGTCCGGACAATTGTGACATGTTAATGAAACATAAGTTTCTAAATTGATGGGTTTATCAATCTTCTTGATACGTTCGATAGTGTCCTCATCAACTTTAGGTGGACGACCAGAAACTTGCAAGAGAGCTAAGATGAAAGATGTGAATTCGTGGCCCATTGGTAAGCCTGAGAAAATAACACGACTTTTTTGCCCTTTTTGTGCAATACCAAAACTAGGTTGACGTTTTAAATGTGTTGATTCAAGACTAATGCGGTCAGACATAGCGGCAATCTCGTCTAGAAATTCCTTCACTTTTCGAGAATTATCGTCATCCCCTAAATCTGTTTGTAATACAATATCAGATTCTAGTAAATTTAAATATTGTGCTAATTGCGTCTTGATTTCTTTATCTAAGACCATGGATACCCCCTGGTTGTTAAATTTTACCTACAAGATCTAAGCTAGGAGTAAGTGTTTCAGCTCCTTCTTTCCATTTGGCTGGACAAACTTCACCTGGATGTTGACGAATATATTGAGCAGCACGGACTTTATCAATAAGAGTGCTTGCATCACGTCCAATACCATCAGCGTTGATTTCCATCATTTGGATAACGCCATCTGGATCAATGATAAATGTACCACGTTGTGCGAGACCATCTTGCCCAAGAACATCAAAGCCTTGTGAGATGTGGTGTGAAGGATCTCCAATCATAGGATAAGTAATAGTTCCAACAACATCTGAGTCATCATGCCAAGCTTTGTGAACAAAGTGAGTGTCAGTAGAGACAGAGTAAACCTCTACACCAAGAGATTTAAGAGCTTCATATTGTTCTTGAAGGTCACCGAGTTCAGTTGGGCAGACAAATGAAAAATCTGCAGGGTAGAAGCAGAAAACAGCCCATTTTCCTTTAACATCTTTATCTGTAACAGTAATGAATTCCCCGTTGTGGTAAGCTTGTGCTGAAAATTCAATAATTTCTTTTCCGACTAATGACAAAATAATGTCCTCCTCTATTTTTGATAGCCTAATTATAAACAAAATACTTATCAACCTCAAAGAAAACGATTGCAATTTTAATAAGGGTGAATTTTTTCTAATGGTCAGACTGATTTTATAGCTTGTCAAATGTCACTTTTTTTGATAAACTACTATAGTTGCGTAAAGTGACAAATACTCATTCTAAGCCGATTGTGGTCTTGTTGCCGCAGGGTGGGACTGCAAGTCTAAAGCTTAGAAGAGGAAAAAACAATTTTTAAGGAGAAATGCTCATGGCAGTAATTTCAATGAAACAACTTCTTGAGGCTGGTGTTCACTTCGGTCACCAAACTCGTCGCTGGAATCCTAAGATGGCTAAGTACATCTTCACAGAACGTAACGGAATCCACGTTATCGACTTGCAACAAACTGTAAAAATGGCTGATACAGCTTACGAATTCGTTCGTGAAGCAGCAGCTAACGATGCAGTAATCTTGTTCGTTGGTACTAAAAAACAAGCAGCTGAAGCAGTAGCTGAAGAAGCAACTCGTGCTGGTCAATACTACATCAACCACCGTTGGTTGGGTGGTACTCTTACAAACTGGGATACTATCCAAAAACGTATCGCTCGTTTGAAAGAAATCAAACAAATGGAAGCTGATGGAACTTTCGAAGTTCTTCCTAAGAAAGAAGTTGCACTTCTTAACAAACAACGTGCACGTCTTGAAAAATTCTTGGGTGGTATCGAAGATATGCCTCGCATTCCAGATGTAATCTACATCGTTGACCCACACAAAGAACAAATCGCTGTTAAAGAAGCTAAAAAACTTGGTATCCCAGTTGTAGCGATGGTTGATACAAACGCTGATCCAGATGAGATTGATGTAATCATCCCAGCTAACGATGACGCTATCCGTGCCGTTAAATTGATCACTTCAAAAATGGCTGATGCTATCATCGAAGGTAACCAAGGTGAAGATGCTTCTGCAGATTTCCAAGAAGCAGCTGCAGCTGATTCAATCGAAGAAATCGTTGAAGTTGTCGAAGGTGACAACAACTAATCTTTAAGATTGGTTTGGGCTCAATGCCCACTAAAGATACGACAAACACCTAAGGGGCGGGGCTCAGCCCTGCCCCTTAGTTTGATAAAATAAATTTGGAGAAAAACAAAATGGCAGAAATTACAGCTAAACTTGTTAAAGAATTGCGTGAAAAATCTGGTGCTGGTGTCATGGACGCTAAAAAAGCATTGGTTGAAGTTGAAGGTGATATCGAAAAAGCAATTGAATTGCTTCGCGAAAAAGGTATGGCTAAAGCAGCTAAGAAAGCTGACCGTGTTGCAGCTGAAGGTTTGACTGGTGTTTACGTTAACGGTAACGTTGCAGCAGTTGTTGAAGTTAATGCTGAAACTGACTTCGTTGCGAAGAACGCTCAATTCGTTGAATTGGTAAACGAAACAGCTAAAGTAATTGCTGAGGGTAAACCAGCTAACAACGAAGAAGCACTTGCATTGACTATGCCTTCAGGTGAAACTCTTGAAGCTGCATACGTAACTGCTACAGCTACTATCGGTGAAAAGATTTCATTCCGTCGTTTTGCAGTTGTTGAGAAAACTGATGCACAACACTTCGGAGCTTACCAACACAACGGTGGACGTATCGGTGTTGTTTCAGTTATCGAAGGTGGAGATGATGCTCTTGCAAAACAAATCTCAATGCACATCGCAGCGATGAAACCAACTGTTCTTTCATACACTGAATTGGACGAACAATTTGTTAAAGATGAATTGGCACAACTTAACCACGCTATCGATCAAGATAACGAAAGCCGTGCTATGGTTAACAAACCAGCTCTTCCACACCTTAAATATGGTTCTAAAGCTCAATTGACTGATGCTGTTCTTGCTCAAGCTGAAGAAGATATCAAAGCTGAGTTGGCTGCTGAAGGTAAACCAGAAAAAATCTGGGATAAAATCATCCCAGGTAAAATGGACCGCTTCTTGCTTGACAACACTAAAGTTGACCAAGCATACACACTTCTTGCTCAAGTTTACATCATGGACGACAGCAAAACAGTTGAAGCTTACCTTGAATCAGTAAACGCTTCAGTAGTAGAATTCGTTCGCTTTGAAGTTGGTGAAGGTATCGAAAAAGCATCTAACGACTTTGAATCAGAAGTTGCAGCTACAATGGCAGCAGCTCTTAACAACTAATTCTAGTTACTAGATAAAAAGAAAAGAAGTTACGTGAATGAATCGTAGCTTCTTTTTTGTTGCTATTAAAAAACGTCTGAGTATGCCCCAGACGTTGAAAAAGTAATTAATGAGCGAAGGTATTTACACCAAGTAGAAGAGAGAGTGTTCCCATGATGATACCTGCAAGGATAACCCCAAGCATAACAGCAATAACACTACGTTTAAAGTCCCAATCTAGGATAGATGCTGCTAGGGTACCAGTCCAAGCTCCTGTTCCTGGAAGCGGAATTCCCACAAAAAGGAGAAGGGCCCAGAAGACACCCTTATCTCCGGCAGCTTTTTCAAGTTTTTGGCCACCACTGTGACCTTTTTTAAGACACCAGGTAAAGAAACCACCAATTAGAGGTTTGTCTGCCCCCCATTCGAGAACACGGCGGGCGAAGAAAAAGATAATTGGGACTGGAATCATGTTCCCAATGACACAAAGAATTAGGGCTTGCCACCAAGGAATACCTGAGGCGATAGCAACAGGTACGGCTCCACGGAGCTCAACTAAAGGAATCATAGAGATTAAGAGTGCAATGATGTATTTCATGAGTAACCTTTCATAGGGAAATAAAATAAGAGATAAGACTAATACTACTGCGAAAGTGCTAAAAAGTACTTATTGGATTAGGTGGGTCTCAGCCTGTTAAAGTGGATAGAAAATTTGAATCAAACACCTTAAGTTACCTAATATTTCAGTCTTATTTATTGTATCTTATATGGTCTCTAATGACAACTTTAAAAAGCTTTTTGAGGGTATAGTTTCCCATGAGCTGACATTTTTGGTATAATAATAGTCAGTTATAGTCAAATTAGACTGGAGGAATTAAGATGGCAAGAAATACATCAGATAGTATAGAAGAATATATTAAAGAATTGCTGGGCCAGTCTGGAATTGCTGAGATTCAACGCTCGAACTTAGCAGATACTTTTCAAGTTGTACCGAGTCAGATTAACTATGTTATTAAGACTCGTTTTACAGAAAGTCGTGGTTATATTGTTGAGAGTAAACGTGGAGGTGGCGGTTATATTCGTATCGTCAAGGTCAGATTCTCCGACAAGCACCACATGATTAATGATTTGCTTCAGAACTTGGCAGATCAGCTCAGCGAGCAGGTATTTACAGACTTGATTCAGTTGCTTTTTGATGAAAAAATCATCACTGAACGTGAGGGAAATTTGATTTTAGCAACTGCTAGTGATGATGTTTTAGGCGAAGATGCGGCTGCTATTCGTTCGCGTATTCTACGCTCGCTATTACTTAGATTGGATAGAAAAGGAAATTAGATGACGACATATTCAAGAAAAATGCAGGCCATTTTCCATCGTGCTCAGCTTGAGGCAGAGCGTTTTGGAAGTCCTTTCTTGGAGACTTGGCATGTGCTTCTGGCTATGGTTGAGGTTCCAGGATCTGTAGCCTACCTAACATTTACTGATTTTGAGGACCGTATTCGTGCGGAAGAGATTGAGACAGCCACTGTACTAGCGATGGAGAAAAGTCCAAAAGACTTGTCTGAATCCGATATTATCGATTTACGTGCACAGTCACATGCTTTAGAGGTTATGTTGCAAGAGGCAGAGGGAATTGCTAGTGTGACTGGTGCTGTAGAGGTAGGGTCTGAACATGTATTGATGGCCTTCCTTCTTCATAAGGATTTGATGGTTTGTCGTCTCCTTGAAGTTGCTGGTTTTCAATATAAGGATGACAGCGATAAGCCTCGCATTATCGATTTACGACGTTCTTTGGAGCGTTACGCAGGTCTTAGTAAGCAAGATTTGAAGGCCATTCATGACCTTCGTAAGCCTAAAAAATCAAAGGCATCAGGAAATTTTGCTAATATGATGCAGCCTCCTCAATCTTCTACTGGGGAACTGTCAGATTATACCAAGGACTTAACGGCAGTAGCCGAGTCAGGTGCTCTTGATCCTGTTATCGGACGTGAGAAAGAAATTTCACGCATGATTCAGGTTTTGAGTCGTAAAACGAAGAATAACCCAGTTCTTGTGGGTGAAGCAGGTGTTGGTAAGACGGCACTTGCGCTTGGCTTAGCACAGCGTATTGCTTCAGGCGAAGTACCTTTTGAGTTGGCTGATATGCGTATCTTAGAGCTTGATATGATGAGTGTGGTTGCAGGAACACGTTTCCGTGGCGATTTCGAAGAACGTATGAATCAGATCATTGATGAGATTGAAGCTGATGGAAAAATCATTCTTTTTATTGACGAATTGCATACGATTATTGGTTCTGGTTCAGGTATTGATAGCACCTTAGATGCGGCGAATATTTTGAAACCCGCTCTAGCACGTGGAACTCTTCATATGGTTGGAGCAACTACTCAAGCTGAGTACCAGAAGCATATTGAGAAAGATGCAGCTCTTTCTCGCCGTTTTGCTAAGATTACAATTGAGGAGCCAAGTGTACCTGAGGCGATTGATATTCTAAAAGGCCTACGTTCGTCTTATGAAGACTATCATCGTGTAACGATTACTGATGAGGCGGTTGAGACAGCAGTCAAGGCAGCCCACCGTTATTTGACGAGTAAAAACTTGCCTGACTCTGCCATTGATCTTTTAGATGAAGCGAGTGCAACTGTTCAAGGTCGTATCAAAAAAGAAGCCAAACGTGAGATAACGCCTTTGGATGAAGCGCTTCTATCTGGTGATATGAAGGCTGCTGTTAAACAATATAAAGCTAGCCAAAAAGCAAAATTACCAGAACCTGCCTTGGTAGATGCAGATCAGATTATGCAAACCCTTAGTCGTCTATCAGGTATTCCTGTTGAGAAGATGACTCAGGCAGATAGCAAGCGTTACTTGAATCTGGAAGCAGAGCTTCATAAACGTGTTATTGGTCAAGACGAAGCAGTTTCAGCGATTAGTCGTGCTATTCGTCGTAACCAGTCAGGTATTCGTACTGGAAAACGTCCGATTGGTTCCTTCATGTTCCTTGGACCTACTGGTGTTGGTAAGACAGAGTTGGCCAAGGCTTTGGCGGAAGTTCTCTTTGATGATGAGTCAGCTTTGCTTCGCTTTGACATGTCAGAATACATGGAAAAATTTGCGGCTAGCCGCCTTAATGGTGCTCCTCCAGGTTATGTTGGATATGATGAGGGTGGTGAATTAACAGAGAAAGTTCGCAATAAGCCTTACTCAGTTCTCCTCTTTGACGAGGTGGAAAAGGCTCACCCAGATATTTTCAACATCCTCTTACAGGTTTTGGATGATGGTGTCTTGACGGATAGTCGAGGTCGTAAAGTCGATTTCTCAAATACCATTATCATTATGACTTCGAACTTGGGAGCGACTGCTCTTCGTGATGATAAGACTATTGGATTTGGTGCTCAAGATATTTCTCATAATCACCAAGCAATGCAGTCACGTATCATGGAAGAACTTAAGAAGGCCTACCGTCCAGAGTTTATCAACCGTATTGATGAGAAGGTTGTCTTCCATAGTCTAGAGGAAGAGCAACTTCGTGAGATTGTCAAGATTATGATGAAACCGTTGGTATCAGCTTTGGCTGAAAAAGGGATTGACTTGAAATTCCAACCAGCTGCTCTCAAGCATTTAGCTAAAGATGGCTATGATGTTGAGATGGGTGCTCGTCCATTACGTCGCACGATTCAAACTCAAGTGGAGGACAAGTTATCTGAGCTCTTACTAGGTGGTCAAGTAGTTAGTGGACAAACTCTTAAAATCGGCTGCTCGAAAGATAAATTAACCTTTACAGTAGTGTAAAAATCAAACAAATAGACAGATTACAGGTGTAGTCTGTCTTTTTTTGTGTCAATAGGAGTCAAGATAGAGTCAATCTTTCTGTAAAGATGGGGTAAAAGAAAAAGCCGAGCAAAGCTCGACTGTAATAATTAGAGTTTTTCGTTGACAAAGTTGACAAAGTGATTCCACCAGACCTTGAGGAAGAAGCTTTTCTTAACTTCTTTACCAGCAACCAGTTCCATGCTAGGCATACCTTGGTTAGGCAAGTAACCTTCTCCTACAAGTGACTTATCTTCAAAGGTAGCAGTTCCAACCTTGTCACTTGAGTTGACAGGGGCTTGGACTTGATTTGTAGTAACTTTAATATGTTTACTATTGTTAGCATCTATTTTTTGGATGATATTAAAGTCAGACTTAGCAACAGCAGTGACTTGCTTAGATTTCCCATCAAGGACAGGGGCTTGGCTTTTACCGATGGCTTGTCCTTTTTTGGCAATGGTCTTGCTTTCCCAATGATAGACTACGTAATTAAGTAGGTCATTGGTTGCAGTGAAACGGGCGTAGTCATCAGTATCGGTATTATCAGCATTCAAAATGACTGTGATAATGCTCATGCCACTTTCATTTGAGTGGGCCACGAAGGAAGCACCGGCTAAATCAGTGGTCCCTGTTTTTAGGCCATCCACTCCTTTACGGTAACTAGGTTGTCCCTTGAGCATATAGTTGAAGGTTTTGAGTTTGTTGACACCATCAAAATCAGCTTCAGTTTTTTTAGTGATATCGAGAATTTCAGGATATTCTTTCACTACGTGTTGTGCAATGATAGCAACATCTTTAGCACTCATGGTATTTTCTTCGTCTGATTTAGAGCCTGGATAGATATTGTCACCTAAGTAAGAATTATTGAGACCAGAGGCATTGACAATCTTGGCATCAGTGATACCCCAATCTTTAAGTTGGGCTTTCATCATGTCGACAAACTTACTTTCGGTTCCTCCGATTTCCTCGGCTAGAGCAATAGATGCACTGTTGGCACTGGAAATAAGAGTTGCGTCAAGAAGTTGTTTGACAGTGTATTTGCGGGCGTCTAGTGGAATATTAGATACTCCGGTACTGACAGTTAGTTCAAAGGGGTAGTCAGAAATGTCAACTTTGCTGTTCCACTTGAGGTCTCCCTGATCTACCGCTTTATAAACCATATAGGCTGTTAGAAGCTTGGTAATAGAGCCAATCCCCGTAGAGGTGGTTGCATCTTTTTCGTATAAAATTTTGCCAGTATTAGCTTCGACAGCGATGGCATGTTTGGCTGCGGCATTATATCCTTTTTTCTTATCTGCTGCAAAAGCAGGGGCTACGCTTCCCAGACAGAGTAAGAAGGTCATCATAAGCGTAATCAGTTTTTTCATGGTTTGTTCCTTCATGTGTTTTGGATATTTATTATACCACATTTTGAGAGGAACTTAAGGTGTTGAGAAGGAGCTTTTACTTACAAGAATAATTTTTAAAGCAAGATAAAACTACCTTTTGATATCTAAAAGGTAGTTTTGTGTTTACTTGTTTCCTGTAAAGAAATTAACGATATGGTTCCACCAAACTTTTAAGAAGAAACTTTTCTTGATAGATTGGTTAGCTGTTACAGAAATTTGAGGTGGATCAGAGATGTAACCTGTTCCAACGAGATCCTTATCATCAAAGGTCGCTGTTCCAATAGTGTCATCTTTTTTGATAGGGGCTGTTATAGTTTTTGCTTTGATTTTAACAGCATCATTTTTGCTGTTTATTTTTTGAACGACTGTAAGGTCTGACTCGAGTTTAGCAGAGATGGTTTGACTGTCTCCATCGGCTACCTTAATATCATTTTTCTTGACGATTTGTCCCTTGGTGTTGAGGGTTTTGATTTTCCAGTTTTGAGTCACATAATCTAGCAACTCATTTGTGGCCGTGAATCTGGCTGCTTCATCTTCTCCGCCATTGTCCGCATTCATAACAACGGTAATTAAACTCATGCCATTTTCATTGGCGTGGGCTACAAAGGATGCCCCTGCAAGTTCAGTTGTTCCAGTCTTGAGTCCATCAACGCCTTCACGGTAGTTGTCTTGCCCCTCCAACATGTAGTTGTGCGTCGTTAATTTGTTGTTACCTTCGAAATCAGTTTCGGTTTGCTTGGTGATTTCAAGTACCTGAGGATAGTCTTTGATGAGGTGGTCTGCAATAATGGCAACATCTAGAGCGCTCATAGTATTTTCGTCATCTGCTTTAGAGCCAGGATAGCGGTTATCCCCAAGGTATTTATTGTTTAGGCCAGAAGCGTTAAATAATTTAGCATCTGTAATGCCCCATTCTTTAAGTTGGGCTGTCATAGTGTCAACAAAGGCACTCTCTGATCCTGAGATTTTTTCAGCTAGAGCAATAGCAGCACTGTTAGCGCTGGAAATGAGGGTGGCATCCAGGAGCTGTTTAACAGTGTATTTTCGGGAATCTAGTGGGACATTTGAAACTTCTGAATCAACGGTTAAGTTGAAAGGATAGTCTGAAATATCTACTTCAGTGTCCCAGGTAATTTTTCCTTGGTCAACTGCTTTATAGACCATGTAGGCTGTTAGGATTTTAGTCATTGAAGCCACACCATCAGGAGTAGTGGCGTCCTTTTCATAGAGGACTTTCCCAGTAGTTGCTTCGATAGCAATCGCATGTTTAGCAGAAACATTGAAGTTATCTGTCTGTTCTTGTGCTAGAGCAGGTGTTACTAGGCCTAGTAAGATTAAGGCAATCATAATGATGTGTTGTAATTTTTTCATAGTCATTCCTTTGTCTCTCATAAGTGTTTATTATATCACAAAACGACTTAAATATCTGAGAGAAAGGGAGACTTGGGCGCTAACTTATGCCGGAGCTCTGCCATTTTTGACTATATTATGGTAAAATGAAAGTTATATCAAATGAATGACATAAAGTTGACCGGTTCGTTTTTTTAAGGGCTGGTCATGGATAAAAAGAGGGATCAAACATGGCTAAACAAACTTTTGAGATGACCTTTGCAGGACGCCCGCTTGTCGTTGAAGTTGGGCAGGTAGCCAAGCAGGCTAATGGTGCTGTCGTCGTGCGTTATGGAGATACAACTGTATTATCAACAGCTGTTATGTCTAAAAAGATGGCAACTGCAGATTTCTTTCCTTTACAGGTTAATTATGAGGAAAAAATGTATGCAGCTGGTAAGTTCCCGGGTGGCTTTAATAAGCGTGAGGGTCGTCCTTCAACAGATGCCACTTTGACTGCTCGCCTCATCGACCGTCCTATTCGTCCTATGTTTGCGGAGGGCTTTCGTAACGAAGTTCAAGTCATTAACACCGTCCTCTCTTATGATGAGAATGCTAGTGCTCCGATGGCGGCTATGTTTGGGAGTTCTTTAGCTCTTTCTATCTCTGATATTCCTTTCAATGGTCCGATTGCTGGGGTTCAAGTGGCCTATGCTGCAGAAGATTTCATCATCAACCCAAGTGCAGCGGATAAGGAAGTTTCACTTTTAGATTTGACAGTGGCAGGTACCAAGGAAGCTATCAATATGGTAGAGTCAGGTGCCCAGGAATTGTCTGAGGATATTATGTTGCAAGCACTCTTGAAGGGACATGAGGCTATTCAAGAGTTGGTTGATTTCCAAAATTATATCGTTGCAGCTGTTGGCAAGGAAAAGGCTGAGGTTGAACTTCTACAAGTTGATGCTGATTTGAAAGTCGAAATCGAAACAGCTTATTATGATCAATTAGCTAAGGCTGTTCAGGTGGAAGAAAAACTGGCGCGTGAAGCAGCAACCCAGGCTGTAAAAGAAGAGGTCCTCGCTTCTTATCAAGAACGCTTTGCGGAAGATGAGGATAAGGAAACTATTCTGCGTGATGTAGCAGAAATCCTTGAGCAGATGGAACATGCTGAAGTGCGTCGTTTGATTACAGAAGACAAGGTTCGTCCAGATGGTCGTCGTGTGGATGAAATCCGTCCTTTGGACGCAGAGATTGACTTTCTTCCTAAGGTTCATGGTTCAGGTCTCTTTACACGTGGTCAAACTCAAGCCTTGTCAGTTTTGACTTTGGCACCTATGAGTGATACACAACTTGTTGATGGTTTGGATCCAGAGTATAAGAAACGTTTCCTTCACCACTATAATTTCCCTCAGTATTCAGTGGGTGAAACAGGGCGTTATGGTGCGCCAGGCCGACGTGAGATTGGTCACGGAGCCTTGGGTGAACGTGCCCTTGCTCAGGTTCTCCCAAGTGTTGAAGAGTTCCCTTATGCTATCCGTTTGGTAGCAGAAGTCTTGGAGTCAAATGGTTCTTCATCACAAGCTTCTATTTGTGCAGGAACCTTGGCTCTTATGGCTGGTGGTGTACCTATTAAGGCACCTGTTGCAGGGATAGCCATGGGACTTATCTCAGATGGTACTAACTACACTGTCCTAACTGATATTCAAGGTTTGGAAGATCATTTTGGAGATATGGACTTTAAGGTGGCTGGTACACGTCAAGGAATTACAGCTCTTCAGATGGATATTAAGATTTCGGGTATTACACCGGCCATTCTCGAAGAGGCTTTGGCTCAAGCAAAGGTAGCTCGTTTTGAAATTCTTGATGTTATTGAGTCAGCAATCGCTGAGCCACGTCCAGAATTGGCACCAACAGCACCTAAGATTGACAGTATTCAGATTCCTGTTGACAAGATCAAGGTTGTCATCGGTAAAGGTGGCGAAACTATTGACAAGATTATCGCTGAGACTGGTGTCACTATTGATATTGATGAAGAAGGTCTTGTTCAGATTTTCTCTAGTGATCAGGATGCTATTAACCGTGCTAAAACTATCATCTCCGATCTTGTACGTGAAGCTAAGGTTGGAGAGGTTTACACTGTACCCGTTGTGCGTATTGAAAAGTTCGGTGCCTTCGTCCACCTTTTCAATAAGACAGATGCTCTCATCCACATCTCAGAACTAGCTTGGGAACGTACTGAGCATGTCGAAGATGTGGTTAAAGTTGGGGGTACGGTAACTGTTAAAATTATCAAAATCGATGAAAAAGGACGTATTGATGCCTCAATCAAGGCCTTGCTTCCTAAGCCTGAAAAACTTGATGATGGGGAAAATGGAGGAGAGCATCGTCACCGCCGTCGTTCTCATCATAAACCACGCCACCATGATGAAAGTGGTGAAGCACCGAAAAATCCTGATAAATCAGAAACGAAAGAACAGACAGAAGAATGACAGAAAATCAAGAATTGCAAGCTTTTGATGAAACTCTAAAAGAATTTTTAAAGGAACCAGACCACTTTTTAACCAGTCTGGCTTTGGTTAATTACCTACAACGTACTCCCGTCTTGGCTGCTCAAGACCTCTACGCAGTTGAAGTGGAAGGAAAGAAGGTTGTTCCTGTCTTCACCAATGAACAGGACCTACAATCTTTCAAAGCTACTCAGGAGAGTGCTCGAGAACAAATTTGGATAGAACGTTCGAGCTTAGATGTTTTAACACAACTTGTTCAGGCAGAGCTTTTTGGTCTTGCTTTCAATTTAAAAGAGGATGGTGACTTCTCAAATACCACTCTTTTTGCAAGCAGTGAACTCATCCAGTTTATCAACTATTTCACTCAGACCCTTAATAATCTTTTGGGTGAGGAAAATCAAAAGGCAGCTCCTAAAGATAAGATTTATCTTGTTCCAGCCTTCGTTCACAAACGCGAGGAAGATGGCCAGGATGACCGTCTCTTTGCGACCATGTCGAATGCAGAGGGACAGAGTTATGTGCCTGTGTTTACGAACTTAACGAGCTTTGCAAAATGGTACGGTAACGAGACTTTTGGCCTACCTTTCCGTAAGGCTAAAGGGACGATTTTGCAATGGCCACTGTCAGAAATTTACCAGCCTTCAACAGGTGAAAATGAGTTGGATAAGGTTCAAGGTGTTGTCATCAATCCGTTTGATGAGCAGCCTGAGTTAGTCGACTGGTCTTATTTTAAAGGGGATGGCGAGTAGACCTAGTGTTAGTAGCTTTCCACTTTAAAGAATAATAGGCCACAGCAAACAATAATAACAATAATGATGTAAGGAGTGACCTAAATGGGTTGGTGGAAAGAAAGTATTGATATAGTAAAGAAAAATGACCCGGCAGCTCGGACGAGTTTGGAGGTTCTTTTAACCTACCCTGGCTTAAAAGCCTTGGCTGCTCATCGTATCTCACATTTTCTCTGGCGCCACCATTGTCGACTCTTAGCGCGTATGCATAGTCAGTTTTGGCGCTTTTGGACTCAGATTGAGATTCACCCAGGGGCTCAGATCGCTGAAGGAGTCTTTATTGACCATGGCTCTGGCCTTGTTATTGGTGAAACAGCTGTTGTGGAGAAGGGCGCTATGCTTTACCACGGTGTCACTTTAGGTGGTACTGGTAAAGATGTGGGAAAACGTCACCCAACCGTTCGTGAGGGTGCCTTGGTTTCAGCCCATGCTCAGGTCATAGGCCCTATTGAGATTGGAAAGAATGCTAAGGTCGGTGCGGCAGCTGTGGTTGTTGCGGATGTCCCAGAAGATGTTACAGTCGTTGGTGTTCCTGCTAAGGTTGTGCGTGTTCATGGTCAAAAGGATGAAGAAGTTATCCACGATATTGAAGAAGGTCGTGAATACTATAGCGAAAAGCTAGAAGACCTTCTAAAAGCAGCTAGCTTTCATTCATCACGTCTATAAGGAAAGGAAACGATGAAACTCTTTAGTTCAAAGGTGACTCGATTGACGGTTGTGGGTCCTCTTGCTCTTGTTTACATTGCTTTACATAGAGCAGACTATAGTATGGCCGCCTTATGGTTTTGCATTGCTCTGTTATGGGCCGGTCTTGTTTTTAAGCAACGACACAAGTGAGATTTGAGTAATGAAAAAATTCTTCAAGGACAATCCTTTTTTGGTCTTCTATATAGTTGGGAGTTTTCTTTCAGCTATGTCTCTCTTAGCTCAAGGTCAGCTAGATGCGGCTATTTGGATTATCATTCTCGTTATACTCTTGTGTTTGTACCTAAACCATATCAAAGATAAAAAATAGTTTCCAGTTAATTGAAAGGAATCTCTAGTGATTAAAATTTATGATACGATGACGCGTTCGCTCCGTGATTTTGTACCTTTGACAGAAAATGTTGTCAATATGTATGTCTGCGGACCAACAGTTTACAATTACATTCATATCGGAAATGCCCGTTCAGCAGTAGCTTTTGATACTATTCGTCGTTATTTTGAGTATTGTGGCTACACAGTCAACTATATTTCCAACTTTACGGATGTAGATGATAAGATCATCAAGGCAGCCAATGAAGCTGGTATTTCAACTAAGGAATTGTCGGACAAGTTTATCGCGGCCTTTATGGAAGATACCGGACAACTTGGCATCAAACCAGCGACACAAAATCCACGTGTTATTAACTACATGGATGAAATCATTGCATTCGTGTCAACCTTGGTTGACAAAGGATTTGCCTATGTCTCTGAAGGTGATGTTTACTTCCGAGTAGCTAAGTCAAACAACTATGCTAAATTGGCTAACAAGACCTTGGAAGATCTTGAAATTGGTGCAAGCGGACGTACGGATGCTGAAACAGAACGTAAGGAAAATCCTCTAGATTTTGCCCTTTGGAAAGCTGCTAAAGAGGGAGAAGTTTCTTGGGATAGCCCATGGGGACCTGGTCGTCCTGGTTGGCACATCGAATGTTCTGTTATGGCGACTGAAATCCTTGGAGATACTATCGATATTCATGGTGGAGGGGCAGACCTTGAGTTTCCACACCATACCAATGAAATTGCCCAATCCGAAGCCAAAACTGGCAAGACCTTTGCTAACTACTGGATGCATAATGGTTTTGTCAATGTGGATAATGAAAAAATGTCAAAATCCTTGGGTAACTTCGTGACCGTTCATGATATGCTTCAAACGGTTGATGGTCAAGTGCTTCGCTTCTTCCTAGCAACACAACAGTATCGTAAACCAATTAACTTTACAGAAAAAGCTATCCATGATGCTGAAGTCAATCTTAAGTATTTGAAAAATACCCACAGTCTTCCGTTGACAGAACAGGTGAATCAAGCTGAGTTGCAAACTTATCTTGACGCCTTCCAAGAAGCTATGGATGATGATTTTAATACGGCAAACGGAGTGACTGTTCTGTTTGACATGGCTAAATGGATTAATTCAGGCAATTATGATCAAACCGTTAAGGATGCTTTTGAAAAAATGCTCCAAGTCTTCGGTATTGTTTTCGAAGAAGAAGTCCTTGATGAAGATATCGAAAAACTCATTGAAGAGCGTCAAGCGGCGCGTGCCAACAAGGACTTTGCGACAGCAGACCGCATTCGTGATGAGTTAGCTGCTCAAGGTATCAAACTTCTTGATACCAAGGAGGGCGTGAGGTGGACACGTGACTAAACATCTTGATGTCAACCTTATTAATGGTATTGCTCTCGCTTTTGAGGGAGATGCTGTTTATTCCTTGTACATTCGCCGTCACCTGATTTTTCAAGGTCAGACCAAGCCAAACCAACTGCACCGTCTAGCTACACGCTATGTTTCAGCTAAGGCCCAGGCTAGTCTCATTGAAAAAATGCTGGAGCAAGAGCTTTTGACTGAAAAAGAGCTAGACATCTATAAACGAGGTCGTAATGCGAATAGCCATACCAAGGCTAAAAATACAGATGTTATTACTTATAAAATGTCAACAGGCTTCGAAGCAGTCATGGGCTATCTTCATATGACAGAGGATATCGCTCGCTTAGAGGAACTGATTGCTTGGTGTATTGACGAAGTTGAAAAAGAAATCTAAAAATTCTGCCGAGAGCAGGATTTTTTGTTTAAAGGCTATAAAAATTGTAACAGTTAGCCAGAGTTTCAAAATTTAGATTATTTGATAATCAAAGTAATTCGGCGTCTTGACAATAAAAAATAAGATGAAACTAATATTTAGCACCTTGAAAATGAGAAAGTTAAGGGATGTCTGACACGTGTAAAACCCCGATATAATAGCGTTTTTTAATAAAACTAATTTGACAGAAAGTAAAAAAAAAGTCTATAATATTAGTAAATGAGGCCATCTAAAAAATGAGGAGGTGAATGGAAATAGCTAAGAAAAAAGTTTTCTATACAACTTTTGCTGCTTTGATTTTATCTAGCTTTACGCTTCAAACAGGTAAAGCAGATGAAGTTCAGGTAAAACCTGATGAAGCTAAAATAGATTATGTTAATAGTGAGGCACCGGCTCCAGTTGCTCCTCAGGCTGATTTTTCTTCAGTAGGAGCTAAGGCAGAGTCAGCGAGTCAAGTAAGTTCAGTAGTGACCTCAACGTCACTGATGGTTGTCTCTTCAAGTGAGACAGATGAGGGGCTTCTTGAGGTACATTCTCAAGTTGATATCGTGGAGACTAGTGTTTCTACGACGACACCTCATTCAGAAGAGGCTCGTGCCCAGGCTTTTGGTGAGGATCGATCAGTAGCGGCATCTGAACGAGGAGATGCAAACCCAACATCTGATTCTGAACAAGCAAAACCAAATATTGTGCTTACTTATGATAAGTCTCATGAGGCTACAGCGACTGCAGAGTCTCAAGCTGTGACTTCAATGTATAAGAGTGAAAGCACACTATACACATCTGAACTTGCTGGAAATACACATGCAGTTATAGAAAAATCAGAGTATTCTTCACTGGATTCTCATACGACATCTGTAAGTGCGACTCCTACTAGCCAAGCTATTGCAACTTCTGAAGTCGCTTCTGAGTCTGCAAGCACTGCAAGCTCTCTTGCATCTACGGCTCCAGAAACGAGTCAGTTAAATAATAATTCAGAAGATAGCTTAACTGTCCTTACGGTTGGCTGGAAAGATTCATCATCAACTTCTGAGGTCTTTGAAACTTCTGTAGTGGTTTCTATGTTGCAAAGTGAGAGTTTGACCTATTCGTCAGAGGTAACCTTTACGGATGGACTTACTTCAGAAATCTTAGCAACTCCAATCACTTCTGAAGTTTATACCGTTGTTCCAAAACGAGACAGTACTGGAGCGCTTCTTGAAGATCAACCTGCTGTTACAGGGAATACAGATATTCTTTATTTAGCACGTGGTGAAATCTTTAACGTCAACTTTGATGTTAACAAGATGGAAGGTAAGAAGATTAAGGGCCTTAATCTAGTCCTTGATGGCAAACAAATTCATCACAGTTACTTTGTTGAAGGAACTCTGGATGAGGTCAATGCTGGTTTGAGTGCCTACCATTTGGCAGAGCAAACAACTGGTATTCATAAAATGACCTTTGAGTTGATTGATACGAATAACAATATTCATTACCTGACACAAACCTTCAGTGTCTTCAATGAAGGTGAGCGTCCAGTGACACCTGATAGTTACCGTAGGAATCAGTATTCATCAACAACGACTGTACCGGTTACTTATAATACCAGTGCAAATAGCTACACTGAAACAGCCAATCATATACAAGCTACGGCTGTTAATGAGTTGGCTGAGACAACTAGAGCGCTAACACAGCAATTGGCAGAACAAATTGCTGAGGTTTTGAGTGGTTGGTCTTCAGCGATTTCTGGAAATAGTTCAACAAGCGCAGGTTCAATTGATATCTTCCAAGCAGCAGGTAAAACCATTACTCAAGCTGCGAGAAAGATTGCAGAATCAATCTCAGATCCAGATACAATTGGTAAGCAAGCTTTGGCTGCTGCAACTGTTGTTCTCGTTCTTCTAGTGCTTTACCTAGCAGCAATTACATTTATTTAACATGCTTTGCCCTCGTAAGAGGGCTTTTTTTATGATAGAATTAGCTTATGAAAACAACTAAAGAATCAAGTCTAGACATTGTTTATGGTGTGCATGCCGTAACAGAGAGTCTGGAAGCAAATACTGGTAATAAACTCTATATTCAAGATGATCTTCGAGGGAAAAATGTTGATGCTATTAAGGCTTTGGCAGCTGAAAAGAAGGTTTCCATCTCTTGGACACCTAAGAAAACCCTGTCTGATATGACAGGTGGAGCTGTGCATCAAGGTTTTGTTCTTCGTGTGTCAGAGTTCGCTTATTCTGAACTCTCAGTTATTATGGATAAGGCTGAACAAGAGGAGAATCCTCTAGTCCTCATTTTAGATGGACTCAACGATCCTCATAACTTTGGTTCTATCCTACGTACAGCTGATGCTACTCAGGTGACAGGAGTTATTATTCCTAAGCATCGTGCTGTGGGGGTAACACCTGTCGTTGCCAAGACATCAACAGGGGCAGTGGAACATATTCCCATTGCTCGAGTGACCAATCTTAGCCAAACTCTTGATAAACTTAAAGAAGCAGGCTTCTGGGTATTTGGGACAGATATGGATGGCACCCCATCTCATAAATGGAACACAGCTGGGAAGGTTGCCCTTATCATTGGTAATGAAGGCAAGGGAATCTCTGCTAACATCAAGAAGCAAGTGGATGAGATGATTACTATTCCTATGAGTGGTCATGTGCAGAGCCTTAATGCTAGTGTGGCAGCTGCAGTTCTCATGTATGAAGTTTATCGAAACCGATTGTAACTATGAAAAAAAGAATACTTCTAGTTGATGGTTATAATATGATTGCCTTTTGGCAAGAAACCCGTCAACTTTTTAAGACCAATCAGCTTGATCAAGCTCGTGAAACATTGCTTCGTAAGCTTAATCATTATGCTAACTTTGAACATATTGATATTATCTGTGTATTTGATGCTCAGTTTGTTCCAGGGAGCCGTCAGCGTTATGATCAGTATCGTATCAGTGTTATTTTTACTGAGGAAGATGAGACAGCAGATAGCTATATTGAGCGCGCAGCGGCTGAGATGAATACTGTTCAAAATCTAGTTGAAGTGGCAACTAGTGACTTAAATGAACAGTGGGCTATCTTTTCGCAAGGGGCTTTACGTGTTTCGGCGCGTGAGTTGGAAGAGCGTGTCAATACCGTTAAGTCTGACCTAGACAAGATGTCGGCACATATTGACTTAAAGACACCAAAACTACGTCCTTGGGACGATGCACAATTAGGGAAATTACAGGACCTTTTAAATGAAATAGAATAGAGGGATATATGACATTTAATATTTTGACAGATTCCACAGCAGATCTAGATGAAAAATGGGCTCAGGAGAATAAGGTAGAGCTCGTTGGTTTGACCATCACGCTTGATGATATTGCCTATGAGACCGTTGGCCCTAACCGTTTAACGAGTGACCGTCTCTTAGAACGTATGCAAGAAGGCAGTCAGCCAACCACAAGCCAGGTGAATGTTGGTCAATTTGAAGAGGTTTTTCGTCGTCATGCTAAAAATGGTGATGCTCTTCTCTATATTGCCTTCTCATCAGTGCTTTCAGGTACTTATCAAAGTGCTGTTATGGCGCGTGACATGATTTTGGATGAATACCCAGAAGCTATCATTGAGATTGTAGATACCCTGGCGGCAGCAGGTGGGGAAGGTTATCTTTCTATTTTGGCGGCAGAAGCTCGTGACCAAGGTAAGAGCTTATCTGAAACAAAAGCCATGATTGAGGACATTCTGCCACGTTTACGGACCTATTTCTTAGTTGATGATCTCTACCATCTCATGCGTGGGGGTCGCCTTTCTAAAAGCTCAGCTATTATTGGTAGTTTGATTAATATCAAACCCCTTCTTTGGTTGGACGCTTCAGGCAAGTTGGTTCCTCTGGCCAAAATCCGTGGACGTAAAAAAGCCATTAAAGAAATGGTCCTACAAGCTACCCAGGATATTGGACATAGCACAGCAATTGTCGCTTATGCCAATGATATTGAAGCGGCGGAGAATCTAAAAGAACAATTGTTAGCAGTTGACGGCATTGAGCAAGTTCTCATTATGCCACTTGGGCCAGTCATCTCTACTCACGTCGGACCGGATACTTTAGCCGTCTTTACGATTGGTAAAGAAGCTAGATAGAAAAAGTGTCAGATAGGCTTTCCTATCTGATTTTTTTGTTTTCTGAAATGATAGATTAATAGAATATAAAAAGATAATCTATACAAAATGAATGATATATTTGACATAGTGTAAAATAATGCTATAATTAATCTAGAAAATGGAGGAAACAAAATGAAAAAGTCACAGAAAAAAGTAGCTAGCACGATGGATGAGCGTGCTCAGTTGATCAGCGGAGAATCTTCTGCTAGAGGTTATTGGATAGCCATGCTTGGTATATTTGTAACGATTATGGTTGCTAGTAAGACCCACTCCATCGAATTAGTGCAGTCACTATTAATCATCACTTTCTTTGGTTCTATGTGCCTAGTATTAGTTCACAGCGTATCACGTAATGGGCATCCATGGTTGCTAGACAAAAAACTTGAGAAGAAGATGCTCATATTATCCTGGGTAATGTGTCTTTTGGGAATTTTTATATCGCTAATGGGCCTTTTAAGTCTATTTCAGTCGTTTAAGATAGGGAAGAATCTTATGAGTAGTGTAGCATTTTTGACATTGGGTTTGACTCTTATTTGTGACTGCTGGGTTATCATTAAAAGAATCAAGAAGAACCGTTTGGAAGAACTAGAAAACGAAGAATAGGATTTTTGAATGAAAAATTTAAAAATGAAGTCAGCTCGTGTAGCAAAGGATCTCACTCAACAAGGCTTGGCAGATGCTATAGGAGTTTCTCGGCAGACCATCTCAGCTATTGAAAAAGGTGATTATAACCCTACTATAAATCTGTGTATTGCTATCTGCAAAACTCTGGACAAAACTTTAGACCAGCTTTTTTGGGAATCTGAGGATTAGTTTGTACTCACTTAGAGGTTATTTAGGCATGATTTCTAGTCTTACACCTTATAAAATGAGAGACTAAAAAAATACAAAAAATAAAAGAAAAACACCTCCAAATGACTTGCCTTGGACGTGTTTTTTTGATATTATGTTAAACGGTATTGTTTACCCCATTTGAAAGGCCCCGGAACCTTCCAAATACTTTTCGATGGGAAGGAACACCCATCACTCGTAAACAAAAATCGAACTATATATAGGAGAAATCATGAACAAAACAACATTTATGGCTAAACCAGGCCAAGTTGAACGTAAATGGTATGTCGTTGACGCAACTGATGTGCCACTTGGACGTCTTTCTGCAGTAGTTGCTAGCGTACTTCGCGGAAAAAACAAACCAACTTTCACACCACACACTGATACAGGTGACTTCGTAATTGTTATCAATGCTGAAAAAGTTAAATTGACTGGTAAAAAAGCAACTGATAAGATCTACTACACTCACTCAATGTACCCAGGTGGATTGAAACAAATCTCAGCAGGTGAACTTCGTTCTAAAAATGCTGTTCGTTTGATCGAAAAATCAGTTAAAGGTATGCTTCCACACAACACTCTTGGACGCGCACAAGGTATGAAATTGAAAGTCTTCGTTGGCGGTGAGCACACTCACGCTGCACAACAACCAGAAGTACTTGATATCTCAGGACTTATCTAATTCTAAGAGGAAAGGAGCACTAATATAATGGCACAAGCACAATATACAGGTACAGGACGCCGTAAAAACGCCGTTGCACGCGTACGTTTGGTTCCAGGTACTGGTAAAATCACTGTTAACAAAAAAGATGTAGAAGAATACATCCCACACGCAGACCTTCGTCTCGTTATCAACCAACCTTTTGCAGTTACTTCAACTGAAGGTTCATACGACGTACACGTTAACGTTGTAGGTGGTGGATACGCTGGTCAATCAGGTGCGATCCGTCACGGTATCGCTCGTGCACTTCTTCAAGTAGATCCAGACTTCCGCGATTCATTGAAACGCGCTGGACTTCTTACTCGTGATGCACGTATGGTTGAACGTAAGAAACCAGGCTTGAAAAAAGCCCGTAAAGCGTCACAATTTAGTAAACGTTAAAACTTATTTATACTTATTGAAAGCATTTCGTCTAATACGAGATGCTTTTTTTCTGGTTTAATTTTACAAATTGGGAAAATTAAAAAGTACAAATTAATGAAGTGATTATTGATAAAAATAGTTAATAATTGGTTAAACAAAATATATAACTCGTTTATAAATTTATAGAAATGAACCATTATAAATCTCCTCTTAAATATTGAAAAAATCATTGGCAGTGGACATACTTTAAGACTATATATTTCTGAAACTAGTTTCACAATACAAATATTGACATGCAATTATTAATTGGTGGATTTTAAGTTGACATCTACAAAGTTTAATGTTAGAATACATTCAAAAATATATTTGAATGAGGTGTTTTATGATTCAAAATATTGTTACTTCAATAATCCTGTATTCTGGGACAGCCGTAGACTTACTTATTATCCTAATGTTATTTTTTGCCAAAAGAAAAAGCAGAAAAGACATCATTAACATCTATTTAGGACAATTTCTAGGCTCTGTTAGTCTAATATTCCTAAGTTTGCTTTTTGCATTTGTCTTAAATTATATTCCTAGTAAAGAGATTTTAGGTTTACTCGGTTTGATTCCAATTTTCCTAGGCCTCAAAGTTTTGCTTTTAGGAGATTCTGATGGAGAAGCTATTGCAAAAGATGGTTTGCGAAAAGACAATAAAAACCTGATTTTTCTAGTCGCTATGATTACTTTTGCAAGTTGTGGCGCTGACAATATTGGTGTCTTTGTCCCATATTTTACCACCTTAAATTTAGCGAATTTGATAGTGACTTTACTTACTTTTCTAGTCATGATTTATCTCTTGGTTTTTTCTGCCCAAAAATTAGCACAAGTCCCTTCTGTTGGAGAAACTTTGGAAAAATATAGCAGATGGTTTATTGCCGTTGTCTATTTAGGATTGGGGATGTATATCCTGATTGAAAACAACAGCTTTGACATGCTATGGGCTGTGTTAGGCTAGGAGAAAAAATTATGAAAAAAGATAGTATCTGTCAAGTGGATGTTATAAATCAACAAAATGTTACAACCGCAACGAACTACCTTGAAAAGGAAAAAGTCCAAAAATCACTTCGCATTTTATCAAAATTTACCGATAATAAACAGATAAATATCATCTTTTATCTCCTTGCCGTCGAAGAACTCTGTGTCTGCGATATAGCCTGTTTATTAAATCTCAGTATGGCATCTGCCTCCCACCATCTTCGTAAACTAGCCAATCAAAATATCTTGGACACTAGAAGAGAGGGGAAAATTATATATTATTTTATAAAGGATGAGGAAATCAGAGATTTTTTTAATCAACTAGGATAACAACTATTTTTACTACTTTTCCATGATTATAGGGAGATTATAATCGTTGTTGTTTCAACGGTAGCAAACTGGTTTTTACATAAAGTAATTGATAAACCCAATATAGATCAGAAAGAATTACTTGAAGCTACCGCACAATATAGAAAGTTATTGATACCTGACCTAATAATTAAATGAGTGGGATTGATTCTATCCGTAATTGTCTATCCTCCGATTATGATGTATAGTGTTTTAATTGCGGCATTTTATATCATAACTTTAAAAACACTATCTGAAAAAAGAGTGAATAACTAAAAAATGGTGATCAAAGTTAGGTGTATTATTTTAATGCTTACAGACCTAAACTATTCCCCTATTTATAATCTATTGATTCATATTTTATGAAATTAATCAGTAGATATCGTTCTGAAAAGCCTTGATAATACGCTGTTTTTAGTCCAACTGAAACCCATACTTTCCAAACCAGGTCTTAAGAAAGCTCGTAAAGCTAGCCAGTTCTCAAAACGTTAATTCGTTGCTGGAAAGCAGAATACAAACGAAAACACTTTGCAGTTTGCAAGGTGTTTTTTGTATAGATTTCTGAAAAGTGTTCAAAATCTTACTAGAGTTTTGTCTTCATCTTGAAATTCTTATAACAATGTGATATATTTATAACAGATAAGATGTGATATATTTATAACACATTAAAAGGAGATGGAGAAAATGAAAATGTCGAAGAACTTAAAGATGATTCTTTATATCGCTAGCGTGCTTATTGTTGTATGTTTAGTATTATTGCTGGGGAATCACCTACCGATTCTAGCGAAAGGTGCTATTATGACGACGGCTTGGCTTCCTTCGTATTTGGTTTGTACGATGGTAACGGTCCTCTCAAAATCAACCTATCAAAAGAAAGAGAAAAACATGTTTGGGATTACTGCAAAATTATATACAGTGCTTGTATTTCTCTCGTCCTCAATCTATACTATTGGAGTTTGGCTTCTAACTCCTGGTTCTTTGATTAAGAATATAATGTTAGGAATTGGATTAAGTGTTCAATTGTTATTAATGTTTTACTTCTTATTCAAGAGGATTAATGAAGAACCCGATGAACGATTTTATAGAAATATTGCAAAGTCTTCTTCCATTTTGTTTACAATAGCAATCTTTATATTATTGGGAATTGCAACATTGATAGCTGTCTGTAAAGTTTTCGTTTTGAATGCTGGATTTCTTTATATTTTGGTGGCTTTTTTACTCTTATTATTTGCCATTACTTACTTTATCACTGAAAAAAGGGGATGAAATATGGCGAAAGAAAGTAAAATAAAGACTAACTTGAAAGAAGTAAGGGAAGCTTATGGTATGACTCAACAAGATTTAGCAGATCAAGTAGGAATACGGAGAGAAACGATTGTTCACTTGGAAAATAACCGCTACAACCCTTCGTTGGAAATGGCTTTAAAAATAGCGCAAGTCTTTAATAAACAAGTGGAAGAACTATTTCGTCTGAAATAAGAGAAGTAAAACAATCGAATTGATTTGTGTATCAGTTTTTGGAAACTTGTTATTCTATGGCGAGGTAGTGGTAAAAGGGAGTATTTTCAAAGGAGTTTTTCGTAATAACATTTTAGTTGAAACGCTTTCAAAAAAATAAGATAATAGTTTATTTTTCAAGAATTTTAACCAATAATAGAACTTTTTAGGTGGAAATACTCTCAAAAATGCTAATATTTCTCTAATCTATTCAATTGTGAGGTCTTGCATATTATGTAGTTATCATACAAAAATGATAAAAGTGAATGAATACATTCATTTGGAGGATGATATTGTTCTGCACTTCAAATTTATTGAAATCAAGAGTTTTTTATCTTCAACAAAGATTATTTGAGGTTTTGAAATAAAAGTTATCATAATAAAGAATGTATATTTTACAAATTATGCTTTTATATATGGATGTTCTTTTGTATTTTAACTTAAGGTAAGCCATAACAAAATGCTCAAAATAACACTAAAATTAAAAATAGTTAATCATAACTATTGGTTAGTATGTTCTAAAAACCCATTATTTGTGCGAATTGTAGGATATATTAAAATTCAAAAAAATTTTTTAAAAAATGTTGACATATCTCTAAATAGTGTTATAATCAATGGGTATCGGGAATACCTGATAAAAAAATAAGTTGTTTATAGAGGAGAATTAATTATGAAAAAAGTATTGCTTACTTCAGCAGCAGTTCTTGCGCTTTTTGCGGCTGCAGCGCCAGCAGTTGCGGATATCAATGGTGGAGCTAACACTCCAGGAGCATATGACCAACCAACAACAGGTGGTGGTGTGAATGATGCCTACAACGCTCAAACAGAATTTGAAAATGCTCGTAAAGTAAATGAATACTTGGCAGGGCATCAAGAAGATATCGATGCTGAAGCAGCTCAAGATCCAGCAGTAGTTGCAGCTAAATCTGAATTTGATGCGGTTGAAGGCGGATCACACCTTTACACTGAAAAGAAAGAAGCTTATGAATCAGCTTTGAATACTGCTCGTAACAACGTTCGTAACCGTTACACTGAAGAACTTCAAAAGAAATGGAATACTGCTTCTAAAAAAGAAGGTAATTACTACATTTTGAATGAAACTCCAGAACAAAAGAACGCTCGTTATGAAGCGGAACATGGAGCTCAAGCAGAAGATAAAACTGCTCCATCACAAGAAGATGTGAAAAAAGCTCAAACTTCAGCAGAAAAAGCTAAAAAAGCAGAAGAAAAATCTAAAGCAGTTAAAGAAAACAAATCAGGTTCTAAAGCAGAAGCAAAAGCTCTTCCAAATACTGCGGCAGTAAAATAATTAGTGATTACTAGTTATTACCAAGAATATCACTGAAGTTAGGCTTCAGTGATATTTTATTATTAATAATAAAATGAAGAGAGAGTAGAGATTTATGAGTAAACGCAATAGTAGCACGAAGATCTTAAATAAAAAATCCTTAAGTATTTTGGCATCCATTCTTGTATTAGGATTAGTGATTATTGGTGGAGTCAAACTTTTTACAGGAAACAATGCTCATTCACTTGGGAATAAGGTTACTCAAGTCAGTAACTATAAACCTACCGATGATGAAAAGAAGTATCTCAAGTCGAAGTTTGATGGTCTTTCTGCAACTAATTCAGATACGATTGCTTATATCTATGCACCAGGCACTCAATTAGATGAGCCTGTTGTACAAACTAAAGATAATTCTACATATCTAGATAAAACTTTCGAAGGAGGTAATAAGCCTCTGTTTGGTACTGTATTCATGGATACAGACAATAAGAAAGATTTTAGTGACCGTTTGACTTGGCTTTTTGGTCACGCTAGAGGAAGTCAGGTAGAAGACCATCGTATGTTTAATGATGTTAACTACTACAGTGATCAGTCGTTTTTTGACAAACACAAGTATGTTGTTGTAGAAACCCCTCAAAGAAAGTATTATTATGAAGCTTTTGCGATGGTTATTGTTCCTGAGGATACAGCTTTCTACCGTACATCATTCAAAGATGATAAGGATTTTAAGGAACAATTAGATATTATCTATGATACGGCTGATGTTAAAAACAAGGATTTGAAGGTTAGTGCTTCAGATAAATACCTCGTTCTTTCGACTTGTCGTGAGGAAGATCCAACGATTCGTGCCAATCTCTACTTGCGTCAAATTCCAGACTCTGAGATGTCTGACTTTGTAGCTAAACATGGAAAAGATTTGGAATACACACCAACACGATAATCATTAACAGAACTCTACTTCTCGTGAAGTAGGGTTTTTATTTTATTTGAACAGAGCTACTGTATTTTTAAAGTTGTTATAAGGGTGAGATGTAACTGTTTGTTAATCTTTTTTATCATTAATGGATCAGTTTTTTTGGTACACTAGTAGTATGAAAAAGGAGAGTGTTATGAAACAGAGCCAAGCTAAAAAGCGTGACAATGCGATGACTAATAAGATTTTGATGGGGTTGATTGCTCTCGTCTTAGGTTTGCTTTTTCTTGAGATTTTAATTGTTCATAGTAAGAATGAACAGCAAAAGAATGCCTCGAACCAGGTACAGACAGCACGTATCATGGCTAATGGGGACTTGCTCTATCATGACGGTCTCTATATGAGTGCCCTGCAGGCAGATGGTAGCTATGATTTCACGGAGAATTTTACTTATGTGAAGCCGTGGTTAAAGCAGGCTGATTTGGTTTTGGGTGATTTTGAGGGAACTATCAATCCTGACTATCCCTTGTCAGGTTATCCTCTGTTTAATGCTCCTCAGTCAGTGACCGCAGCTATTAAGGATGCTGGCTATGATGTTATGGATTTGGCTCATAATCATATCTTGGATTCTGGTTTAGAGGGGGCTTTTACAACGGCTGATGCTTTTAAAGAGGTGGGCATTGATCCTGTTGGTGTTTATGAAAAGCCAGTTCGTGACAAGGCGCCACTCCTCATCAAGAATGTTAATGGTATCAAGGTTGCAATACTTTCCTATGCTTATGGTTACAATGGCCTAGAGTCGAACTTGACGGATAAAGAGGTTGCAGACCACTTATCGAATTTGGATGAAAAACGTATGAAAGCTGAGATTCAGCGTGCGGAAAAAGAAGCAGATATCACGGTTATCATGCCTCAGATGGGTGTTGAGTATCGTTTGGAACCGACAGATGAACAGGTTAAACTCTATCATAAGATGATTGATTGGGGTGCCGATATTATCTTTGGAGGTCATCCTCATGTGGTTGAGCCTTCAGAGGTGGTTAAAAAGGATGGGCAGCAAAAACTTATTATTTACTCAATGGGAAATTTTATCTCTAACCAGCGCATAGAGACTATGGATGGTGTGGATAGTGCAGAGTGGACAGAGAGAGGTGTCTTAATGGATGTGACCCTTGAGAAAAAGAATGGTCAAACCACGATTAAGACGGCTCAAGCACATCCGACTTGGGTTAACCGTACGCCTAAAGGAACAACTTCGCCAGAGGGGTATCCTTTGTATACTTACCAAACTTATATTTTAGAGGATTTCATTAAAGGTGGTAAATATAGAAATAAACTAGATGAAGAGACCAAAGAACGTATCGATACTGCCTATAAAGAAATGAATGCCCATGTTAATTTAAAATGGAAATAAAGCTAAGATATCGCCTAAATTTGGCGGTATTTTTTGTTTATCGACAAGTTACCCACAGACTTATCCACAGGTGTGGATAAGTCTGTTAACTGTGTTGAATATTGATTTTTTAAGGTTTTAAAAGAAGGAAATTATTTAGGTTGTGAACAAGTTTATCCACAAGTAGTTAGGTCAAAGAGAGGATGTTTTCATAAACGATATTAGTTAAAATTCTCGGAAACATTCGTCTTTTTCAAGAAAAAAGATGCAAATTTCATAAAAAATAGCATTTTTAATCAAAATATGCTAAAATTATACAAAATAAAATGATGGAGGCTTCTCATGAAAGCGATTATTACAGTTGTAGGTAAGGACAAAGCAGGTATTGTTGCGGGTGTTGCGACTAAGGTGGCAGAACTTGGCTTGAATATTGATGATATCTCTCAAACAGTTCTTGATGAATTCTTTACCATGATGGCGGTTGTATCATCGGAAGACAAACAAGATTTTACACACCTACGTGCGGAATTGGAAGCCTTTGGTGAGTCATTGAATGTTAAAATCAACATCCAAAGCTCAGCAATTTTTGATGCTATGCACAACTTGTAAGATAGGAGTAGCTTAAAATGGATATTAAACAGGTCACAGAAACCATTGCCATGATTGAGGAGCAGAACTTTGATGTTCGTACCATTACCATGGGGATTTCACTCCTAGACTGTATCGATTCAGATATCGATAAGGCGGCGGAAAAAGTCTATAACAAGATTGTATCTAAGGCTAAAAATTTGGTAGCTGTTGGTGACGAAATTGCAGCTGAACTTGGTATTCCGATTGTTAATAAACGTGTGTCTGTTACTCCGATCTCAATCATCGGTGCGGCAACAGATGCAACAGACTATGTACCTTTTGCGAAGGCATTAGACCGAGCAGCTAAGGAAATCGGCGTTAACTTTATTGGTGGTTTCTCTGCACTCGTTCAAAAGGGCTATCAAAAAGGTGATGAGATTCTTATTAATTCTATTCCACGTGCGCTTGCAGAGACTGATTTTGTCTGCTCATCTGTCAACATTGGTTCAACAAAGACTGGTATTAACATGACAGCAGTACGTGACATGGGACGTATCATCAAAGAGGCTTCTGAGGCAGATCCAATGGGCCCAGGTAAATTGGTGGTCTTTGCTAATGCGGTTGAAGATAATCCATTTATGGCAGGTGCCTTCCACGGTGTTGGTGAGGCTGATGTTGTAATCAATGTTGGGGTTTCAGGTCCTGGTGTTGTGCAACGTGCAGTTGAGAAAGTTCCAGGTGAAAGTTTCGATGTTCTAGCTGAAACAGTTAAGAAGACCGCCTTCAAAATCACACGTGTTGGTCAGTTAGTTGGTCAAATGGCCAGCGAACGTCTTGGTGTCGAGTTTGGTATTGTAGATTTGTCTCTTGCGCCAACACCAGCAGTTGGTGATTCAGTAGCCCGTGTACTTGAAGCGATGGGTCTTGAAGTTGTTGGTACGCATGGTACTACTGCAGCTCTAGCCCTTCTTAACGACCAAGTTAAAAAAGGCGGTATCATGGCATGTAACCAAGTTGGTGGTTTGTCAGGTGCCTTTATTCCAGTTTCTGAAGATGAAGGTATGATTGCTGCGGTTCAATCTGGTCATATCAACCTTGAAAAATTGGAAGCTATGACAGCTATCTGTTCTGTTGGTCTAGACATGATTGCTATTCCTGCTGATACGCCAGATACAACAATCGCGGCCATGATTGCTGATGAAGCGGCTATCGGTGTCATTAACCAGAAAACAACAGCTGTTCGTATCATTCCTTATGGTAAGGAAGGTGACATGTTGGAACTTGGTGGTCTTCTTGGTTATGCACCAGTAATGAAAGTAAACAAGGCTTCATCGGCTGATTTCATTGCGCGTGGTGGTCAAATCCCAGCTCCTGTTCACAGCTTTAAAAACTAAGTGTATGATAATGCTTTGCCAATTGGTAAGGCATTTTCTGATGGTCTCGTTGGCTAGATAGTCGAGGGGATTTGTGCTATAATGAATTCAAAAATGACGGAAAGAAGGGGTGCTATGAGTAAGGTTAAGTTGTATATTGCGAGACACGGCAAAACGATGTTTAACACCATTGGTCGTGCACAAGGTTGGTCTGATAGCCCTTTGACCCCGTTCGGTGAAGAAGGTATTCGTGAATTGGGAGTAGGTCTGAAAGCAGCAGGTGTCCCTTTCAAGGCCGCATATTCTAGTGATTCAGGTCGAACGATTCAAACTATGGATATCATTTTACGTGAGACGGGTTTAGAAACTATTCCTTATAAACGTGACAAACGTATTCGTGAGTGGTGTTTTGGTAGTTTAGATGGTGGCTATGACGGTGAACTTTTCTACGGTGTGCTACCGAGAACAGATGTTTTTCAAGGTAAGGATTTGCATGAGGTAACTTATCCTGAGCTTGCACAAGGTATCCTTGATGTGGATACGGCTGGTTGGGCAGAGCCTTGGGAAGTGCTCAGAAAACGTATTTTAGAGGGGTTCACAGCTATTGCAGAAAATCTTGAGAGGTCTGGTGGCGGTAATGCTATCGTCGTTAGTCACGGCATGACCATTGCAACCTTTGCTTGGTTAATTGATCCTTCTGTCGAGCATCCTTCATTGGACAACGGTTCGGTTACTGTTGTTGCTTATGAAAATGGTAAATTTACATTAGAAGCACTTGGCGATATGACTTATCGTCAGGTTGGGCGAGAGATAATAGAAAAAGAAAATGGTAAAAAATAACTATCCAAGTCGCCGTCAGGCGAAAAAGCAAACCAACTGGTTTTTGGTTATCAGTAGTGTCTTGATTGCGATGCTTTTGATTGCAGCAGGACTTTATTCAGTATTTGGTGTCAGTCGTACAGTCCAACAAACCAATGGATCGTCAGTAACAAAAAGTAGTAAGCAAGCTACCGATGCGACTCAAAGCAAGGATGCAAAGGGACTACCTGATGTATCGCCTAAAGACTGGCAATTGCTTTTGGTAAATCGAGATAATAAGTCTAAAGAACTTAACCCTGAGATTGCTGATGTCGATGGTGTTTCTGTAGATGCAAGAATTGCTAAGAACGTTAAGGAGTTTTTAGCAGCTGCTCAAGAAATTGATCCAAGTTATCACTTGATATCAGGTTATCGTAGTGTTGCTTATCAGACAGAACTTTATAACAGTTATGTTCAACAGGAAATGGCTGCTGACCCAAGTTTGACGGAGTCTCAGGCGGAGAAAAAGGTTCAAACCTATTCACAACCACCAGGAGCGAGTGAACACCAAACAGGTCTTGCGATTGATATGAGTACTGTAGATAGCTTAAATGAAGCAGATCCAGATACAGTAGCTAAAGTCAAAGAGTTGGCGCCGAAATATGGCTTTGTTCTTCGTTTTCCAGATGGTAAAACATCGTCAACGGGTGTAGGCTACGAGGATTGGCATTTCCGCTATGTTGGTAAAGAGTCAGCAGAGTATATGACTGAACATAATCTTACTTTGGAGGAATATTTGGCATTATTAAAGGAGAAATCTAAGTGAGACGACGTTTTAAACTAAAAGCCTTCATTACCTTAGTTGTTGTTTTTGCTTTAGGTATTCTCTTACCTTTGATTCTTCATGCCTCTACAGCTGATAATGCTCGTGCGGTAAAGGTTGCTTACACACAGCAAGAATTTATTGAGACCTTAGCTCCAACAGCTCAAAAGATGTCTAAAAACTATGGTGTACCTGCGTCTATTCTCCTTAGTCAAGCTGCATATGAGTCAAATTATGGTAGCAGTCTTTTATCTGTTAAATATCATAACATCTACAGTCTCCCTGCTCAGCCAGGTCAAGAACGTATTCGTTTAAAGGATAGTATCTACAGTAAAGGGAAATGGCAATACCAAAAGGTGGATTTTGCAGTTTTTAAGGATTGGTCAAGTTCTATGATGACTTATTTAGAAGAACTTCGCCAAGGAACGTGGGGCGAGTCGACCTATAAAGAGGTGGCAGGAACGACTAGTTATAAAGTTGCGGCAGAAAAACTACAAGCTGCGGGTTTTAGCAGTGATCCAGATTATGCCAAACACCTCATATCTATTATTGAGACCTATCATTTGTCAAAATATGATTGATAAGATTAGAGTGCTTCTGAGGTGCTCTTTTTTAACTTTTCTAGGTCTTAAGATGTATTTTTAGCACTCTTACAAAAAGAGTGCTAATTTTTTTGGTTTTTTGGGTTGACATGTTCAAGTTTAGGTGTATAATAGAATCATAAGTTAGCAGTCGATGCATTAGAGTGCTAATAAATAGAAATGAGGTGACATCGTGATTACGCAAAGGCAAAACACTATTTTGAATTTGATAGTTGAGATGTTCACTCGTACACATGAACCGGTTGGTTCGAAAGCATTACAAGAATCAATTGATTCGAGTTCAGCGACCATTCGTAATGACATGGCCAAGCTTGAAAAGATGGGCTATCTTGAAAAAGCTCATACTTCTAGTGGGCGTATGCCAAGCCGAGCAGGTTTCCAGTATTTCGTCGCTAATTCTTTGAATCTTGATACGATTGATGAACAAGATGTTTATCAAGTGGTTAAGGCCTTTGATTTTGAAGCCTTTAAACTTGAAGATATCTTGGATGCGGCGGCGAAGCTGCTGGCAGAAATGACAGGATGTACAGCAGTGATTCAAGATGTGGAACCGACACGACAACGTCTGACTGGATTTGACATTGTTCATCTGTCCAATCACGACGCTTTAGCGGTTCTTACTCTAGATGAATCTAAGCCTGTGACAGTTCAATTTGCTATTCCAAAAAATTTCTTGTCTAGTGATTTGGAAATTCTTCATAAGCTTGTTCAAGAACGTTTTTTGGGAAACACTGTCTTAGATATCCATTACCGATTGAGAACTGAGATTCCTCAGATTGTGCAAAAGTATTTCAAAATAACAGATAATGTTCTAGATTTGTTTGATTATATCTTTTCACAACTTTTTAAGGAATTGATTTTCATCGAAGGTAAGGTTGCATCACTGACTTATGCCGATTTAAAAACCTATCAATTTTTGGACAATCCACAACATGTGGCACTTGAGCTTCGATCAGCTATCTCCGATGATGAAGTGACCAAGATTTCGGTTGCAGAATCAACTGAAGAAGCGCTTGAAAATGTCACAGTTATGAGTCATAAATTCCTGATTCCTTATCGTGGGATGGCACTCATGCATGTGATTGGTCCAGTTGAAATGGATTATCGTCGCATGGTTAGTTTGGTCAATGTTATTAGTAGAGTTTTGGTTATGAAGTTGACGGATTATTACCGTTACCTCAATAGTAACCATTATGAAGTTAGCTAAGATGTAACATTTAAAAAGTATAGAAAGAGGTGTATGCCTTGACTGAAGATATTAAAAAAGAAGAAGTGAAAGAAGAGGAAGCTACGGAGACAACTGAAGAAGTTGTAGAGGAAGTAAGCGAACCTTCTGAACTTGAAGAAGCCCAAGCGCGTGCCGAAGAATTTGAAAACAAATACCTTCGTGCCCATGCAGAAATGCAAAACATTCAGCGACGTGCAAATGAAGAACGTCAACAATTGCAAAAGTATCGTAGCCAAGATTTGGCAAAAGCGATTTTGCCATCACTTGATAACCTTGAACGTGCTCTTGCCGTTGAGGGCTTGACTGATGATGTCAAAAAAGGTTTGGAAATGGTGCAAGAAAGTTTAGTGCATGCTCTTAAAGAGGAAGGAATTGAAGAAATTCCAGCTGATGGTGATTTCGATCATAACTTCCACATGGCAATTCAAACAATGCCTGCAGATGATGAACATCCAGCAGACACGATTGCACAAGTTTTCCAAAAAGGGTATAAACTCCACGAACGCGTCTTACGTCCAGCTATGGTAGTTGTATATAATTAATTGAAAACTTGTCCGAAATGACAGAAAACTATGAATGAAAGATAAAAAAAGCAAAATAGAAATTAAAGTAAAAAGGGGAAAACATATGTCTAAAATCATTGGTATTGACTTAGGTACAACAAACTCAGCAGTAGCAGTTCTTGAAGGAACTGAATCAAAAATTATCGCAAACCCAGAAGGTAACCGCACAACTCCATCTGTTGTGTCATTCAAAAACGGTGAAATCATCGTTGGTGACGCTGCAAAACGTCAAGCAGTAACAAACCCAGATACAATCATCTCTATCAAATCTAAGATGGGTACTTCTGAAAAAGTTTCTGCAAACGGTAAAGAATACACACCACAAGAGATTTCAGCTATGATTCTTCAATACTTGAAAGGTTATGCTGAAGATTACCTTGGTGAAAAAGTAACTAAAGCAGTTATCACAGTTCCTGCTTACTTCAATGATGCACAACGTCAAGCAACAAAAGACGCTGGTAAAATCGCTGGTCTTGAAGTAGAACGTATCGTCAACGAACCAACAGCAGCAGCCCTTGCTTACGGTTTGGATAAGACTGATAAAGAAGAAAAAATCTTGGTATTCGACCTTGGTGGTGGTACATTCGACGTATCTATCCTTGAACTTGGTGATGGTGTCTTTGACGTATTGGCAACTGCAGGGGATAACAAACTCGGTGGTGATGACTTTGACCAAAAAATCATCGACCACATGGTTGAAGAATTCAAGAAAGAAAATGGAATCGACTTGTCAACAGACAAGATGGCTCTTCAACGTTTGAAAGACGCAGCTGAAAAAGCTAAGAAAGACCTTTCTGGTGTCACTTCAACACAAATCAGCTTGCCATTCATCACTGCTGGTGAGGCTGGACCTCTTCACTTGGAAATGACATTGACTCGTGCGAAATTCGATGATTTGACTCGTGACCTTGTAGAACGTACGAAAACTCCAGTTCGTCAAGCTCTTTCAGATGCAGGTTTGAGCTTGTCAGATATTGACGAAGTTATCCTTGTCGGTGGTTCAACTCGTATCCCTGCCGTTGTAGAAGCTGTTAAAGCTGAAACTGGTAAAGAACCAAACAAATCAGTTAACCCTGATGAAGTAGTTGCCATGGGTGCTGCTATTCAAGGTGGTGTTATTACTGGTGATGTCAAAGACGTTGTCCTTCTTGATGTAACGCCATTGTCACTTGGTATCGAAACAATGGGTGGAGTGTTCACAAAACTTATTGACCGCAACACTACTATTCCAACATCTAAATCACAAGTCTTCTCAACTGCAGCAGATAACCAACCAGCCGTTGACATCCACGTTCTTCAAGGTGAACGCCCAATGGCAGCGGATAACAAGACTCTTGGGCGCTTCCAATTGACTGATATCCCAGCTGCACCTCGTGGTATCCCACAAATCGAAGTTACTTTCGATATTGATAAGAACGGTATCGTATCTGTTAAAGCTAAAGACCTTGGAACTCAAAAAGAACAAACAATTGTCATCCAATCTAACTCTGGTTTGACAGACGAAGAAATTGAAAAGATGATGAAAGATGCTGAAGCAAATGCTGAAGCAGATGCAAAACGTAAAGAAGAAGTAGATCTTCGTAACGAAGTTGACCAAGCTATCTTTGCGACTGAAAAAACAATCAAAGAAACAGAAGGTAAAGGCTTCGACACAGAACGTGATGCTGCTCAATCAGCTCTTGATGACCTTAAGAAAGCTCAAGAATCAGGCAATCTTGATGACATGAAGGCTAAATTGGAAGCTCTTAACGAAAAAGCTCAAGCTCTTGCAGTTAAACTTTATGAACAAGCTGCAGTAGCACAACAAGCTCAAGCAGGAGCAGAAGGTGCACAAACAGCAGATAACTCAGGCGACGACGTCGTAGACGGAGAGTTTACTGAAAAATAAGAAATGGGTAAGAAAGTTTTAAAGTATTTAAAAGAAAATTTTTTAACTATTGTCTCAATATTCGTTTCAAGTTTCATTGCTTTTTCTGCTTATACTGTATCTAAAGAGTCTCAAAAGATTAGTGTTAATTCTGGTGTACTACGTTATGAGATCAAAGCAAGTATGGATAAAAATGATGATTTAGAGGTAACAATAAAACCAACAGTTGGTTTCATTCGTAAGGTAAGTTATATTAAATTTTCAGATGGAAAAGTTAATGGTGTTAATGTTAGTGATGGTACGTACACTGAAAATAAAATTGAAGGAAGGATTTCAGCAGTCAGTACCATTCCATCGGAACTAATGACTAAAAGAGACGATAAGCAATATGTTTTTTGTCTTGTTGAAGGAGGAAATGGAACTCGTTACTTAAGCATGGTGGTAACTAGAAATGGGAAGAAACCGATTGTTTATGATGAGTTACAAACCTTAAACGATTCAGAAAGCCCAGAGTTTAACGATTTTAGGAATCTGAGAAATAAATTACTTCAAGATAAATTTATTGCGGGTTAGTTTTATTGGAAAGCTTTTTTCTAGTGGAGTCGGTTCATACTTCCGACTCCTATTTTAGATAATTATGTGAATCAATCGCTTATTAATTCTATACTGTGTAAAAAATGAGAATAAAAACACAAGCTAATCTTATTTTTGTATTTAGTTTAAACGTAATAAAGAAATTATAATGTCCGCAATTGAACACGGGTTCTGAAGTTGTTGTAATTATTATTAAAGAAAGGAACAAAGAGCGTTCGGGGAATTGAACTCGAGCGGAAAGCTTGGAAATTAGATAAACCTCCTAAGAAATCAGGATTTCTTGTCGGTTTCCTAAATTTCAGTCGCTTTCTGTTCGCTCTTAGTATCTTGTATGAACAATACTGAATATTACGATCGTCTTGGGGTATCTAAGGATGCCTCTCAAGATGAAATTAAACGTGCCTATCGTAAGATGTCTAAGAAATACCACCCAGACATTAATAAAGAACCAGGTGCGGAAGAAAAATATAAAGAGGTCCAAGAGGCCTACGAAACTTTAAGTGATGACCAAAAACGTGCAGCCTATGACCAATACGGACCAGATGGTGCGAATGGTTTTGGTGGTCAAGGAGGCTTTGGTGGCTTCGATGGTGGTGCAGGCTTTGGTGGCTTTGAGGATATCTTCTCTAGCTTCTTTGGTGGTGGTGCTACTCGTAACCCGAATGCTCCACGTCAAGGTGATGATCTTCAGTACCGTGTCAACCTAAGCTTCGAAGAGGCGATTTTTGGTGCCGAAAAAGAAGTTCACTACAATCGTGAAGCAACATGTAAGACATGTTCAGGATCTGGTGCAAAACCTGGAACTAGCCCTGTAACTTGTGGTCGCTGTCATGGTCAAGGGGTTATCAATGTCGATACGCAAACGCCACTTGGTATGATGCGTCGTCAAGTAACCTGTGATGTCTGTCATGGAACAGGTCAAGAAATTAAAGAGCCATGTCAAACTTGTCACGGAACAGGACATGAAAAACAAAGCCACAAAGTATCTGTCAAGATTCCAGCAGGTGTTGAAACAGGTCAACAAATCCGTCTTGCAGGTCAAGGTGAAGCTGGTTTCAATGGTGGTCCTTATGGAGACCTCTTTGTAATCATCAATGTTAATCCAAGCGATAAGTTTACTCGTGATGGATCAACAATTTACTATACACTTAACATTTCTTTTGTCCAAGCCGCTCTTGGTGATACTGTCGAAGTACCAACAGTTCACGGAAACGTTGAGATGACTATTCCAGCAGGAACTCAAACAGGCAAAACTTTCCGTCTAAAAGGAAAGGGTGCTCCACGTCTTCGTGGAGGTTCACAAGGAGACCAACACGTTACAGTTAAGATTGTAACTCCTACGAAGCTAAACGATGCTCAAAAAGAAGCTCTCCTTGCATTCGCCAAGGCAAGTGGAGATGAAAAAATCGCACCACAGAAAAAAGGTTTCTTCAATAAAGTAAAGGATGCCTTAGAAGATTTATAAAGGAAGGACGCTGAAAGCGTCTTTTTCTTTATGTCAAAGCTGTATGGGGTCAGTTGACAATCGACCTACTTTTTATCCTTGAAAAAATCTGATATGATAATTTTATGGTTAGATACAAAGCGACAATTTCCTATGATGGTACACTTTTCTCAGGTTTTCAAAGACAACCAAATGCACGTTCTATTCAAGAAGAACTTGAAAAGACTCTCTTACGGTTAAATAGCGGAACACCTGTCACCGTTCATGGAGCGGGTCGTACAGATGCAGGTGTTCATGCCTATGGACAAGTTATACACTTCGATTTGCCCCAGGAGCGGGATCCAGAGAAGTTACGTTTTGGTTTGGATACGCAATGTCCAGATGATATTGATGTTGTTAGTATCGAACTCGTATCAGAAGAATTTCATGCACGATACAATAAACACAGTAAAACTTATGAGTTCTTAGTAGATGCAGGGCGACCTAAGAACCCTATGATGCGTAATTATGCGACCCACTATCCCTACCCTCTAAGTTTAGCACCTATGCAGGAGGCTGCTAAGGATTTGGTCGGCACACATGATTTTACAGGCTTCACAGCTTCAGGAACTTCTGTAGAAAATAAAGTACGCACAATTACACAAGCTAGTGTATCTATCGATGAGAAAACTGGATTTTATATCTTTACTTTTTCTGGGAATGGTTTTCTCTATAAGCAAGTTAGAAATATGGTCGGCACCTTGTTGAAGATTGGCAATGGTCGCATGCCTGTTTCGCAAGTTAAGACAGTGTTGGAAAGTCGTGATCGTAATCTCGCAGGACCAACAGCAGCAGGAAATGGATTATATTTGAAGGAGATAAGATATGAGTGATGAATTGATTTTAGCGATTTCGGGGAATGATATTTTTAGTGGTGGCGGACTTCATGCAGACTTAGCGACGTTTACCACTAATAAACAACATGGATTTGTGGCTCTTACCTGTCTGACAGCTATGACTGAGAATGGTTTTGAGGTTATTCCGGTTGATACTAATGTTTTTAAACAACAACTTGACTCACTAAAAGATATCCCATTCTCAGCAATTAAAATTGGTTTGTTGCCTAACGTTGAAATCGCGGAATTAACGTTGGATTTTGTTAAAAAACATTCTGATATTCCAATTGTCTTGGATCCTGTTTTAGTATGTAAGGAGACTCATGACGTTGAAGTTTCTCAACTACGTGATGAATTGGTTAAATTTTTCCCTTATACCACGGTTATCACTCCGAACTTACCTGAAGTCGAACTGCTTATAGATAGAAAGGTTAAGACTCTTGATGATATGAAGCATGCGGCTAGCTATCTCAATGAATTAGGTGCTAAGACTGTCGTTGTCAAAGGTGGAAATCGCTTGGATGGTAATAAAGCGATAGATGTCTTTTATGATGGAACAGATTACAAATTGTTTGAAGAAGCTGTGCTAGACAAAAACAATACAGGTGCAGGATGTACATTTGCTTCAAGTATAGCTAGTGAATTAGTTAAAGGATGTTCAGAAACTGAAGCTGTGACAAATGCTAAAGCATTTGTTTATGAATCAATTAAACAATCAAATGAATTTGGAGTAGTTCAATATGCAAAATAAGAAAACAAAAGAGCTAACATTATTAGCTATCTTAACAGCTTTATCAGTGACCTTTGGATTCGTAGCTAAAATTCCGACTCCAACAGGGCTTTTAACTTTGGTAGATGCAGGAATCTACTTCACAGCCTTCTATCTTGGCAAGAAAGAAGGGGCAATTGTGGGAGGACTATCTGCATTTTTGATAGATTTGCTATCATCTGCTCCGCAATGGATGTTTATCAGTTTGTTAATCCATGGTGCACAAGGTTATTTTGCTGGATTTAAGGGTAACTATCGTATCCTAGGTCTTCTGATTGCTACAATTGTGATGGTGGGTGGCTATGCACTTGCTTCAGTATTTATGTATGGAACAGGAGCTTCAATCGCAGAAGTGATTCCTAATTTCTGCCAAAACGCTCTCGGCCTAGTCGTTGGATGGGTATTGTATCAAGGATTCAAAAAGGTTCAATCTAAAAAAGATTAATAGCTTTACTAAAATCCTATTGACAAGCATTAATTTGGGTGTTAAGATATAAAATTTGTCTTAACTGACTTGCCACAAACTTGAAAAGGTTCCAAAACTTTAAAAAAGTTATTGACAAGACAAGCTAGAGATGATATTATAAATAAGCTGTTTCGCGAGAGACAGCGGACACGAGAAGTGAAAAAACTTCAAAAAAAGTGTTGACAAGGCATTCTAAATTTGCTAGAATATAGAAGTTGTCTTAAGAGAGACAAAGACCTTTGAGAACTGAATAAGAAACCAAGTGCAGGGTTATAGAAGAAATTATAACCTGTCAATTTACAAGAATAAATCGTCAGACGACGGTAATGAGTTAACGCTCGAACAATTATTAAATTTTTTAATGAGAGTTTGATCCTGGCTCAGGACGAACGCTGGCGGCGTGCCTAATACATGCAAGTAGAACGCTGAAGAGAGGAGCTTGCTCTTCTTGGATGAGTTGCGAACGGGTGAGTAACGCGTAGGTAACCTGCCTTGTAGCGGGGGATAACTATTGGAAACGATAGCTAATACCGCATAACAATGGATGACCCATGTCATTTATTTGAAAGGGGCAAATGCTCCACTACAAGATGGACCTGCGTTGTATTAGCTAGTAGGTGAGGTAACGGCTCACCTAGGCGACGATACATAGCCGACCTGAGAGGGTGATCGGCCACACTGGGACTGAGACACGGCCCAGACTCCTACGGGAGGCAGCAGTAGGGAATCTTCGGCAATGGGGGCAACCCTGACCGAGCAACGCCGCGTGAGTGAAGAAGGTTTTCGGATCGTAAAGCTCTGTTGTAAGTCAAGAACGAGTGTGAGAGTGGAAAGTTCACACTGTGACGGTAGCTTACCAGAAAGGGACGGCTAACTACGTGCCAGCAGCCGCGGTAATACGTAGGTCCCGAGCGTTGTCCGGATTTATTGGGCGTAAAGCGAGCGCAGGCGGTTTGATAAGTCTGAAGTTAAAGGCTGTGGCTCAACCATAGTTCGCTTTGGAAACTGTCAAACTTGAGTGCAGAAGGGGAGAGTGGAATTCCATGTGTAGCGGTGAAATGCGTAGATATATGGAGGAACACCGGTGGCGAAAGCGGCTCTCTGGTCTGTAACTGACGCTGAGGCTCGAAAGCGTGGGGAGCGAACAGGATTAGATACCCTGGTAGTCCACGCCGTAAACGATGAGTGCTAGGTGTTGGATCCTTTCCGGGATTCAGTGCCGCAGCTAACGCATTAAGCACTCCGCCTGGGGAGTACGACCGCAAGGTTGAAACTCAAAGGAATTGACGGGGGCCCGCACAAGCGGTGGAGCATGTGGTTTAATTCGAAGCAACGCGAAGAACCTTACCAGGTCTTGACATCCCGATGCTATTTCTAGAGATAGAAAGTTACTTCGGTACATCGGTGACAGGTGGTGCATGGTTGTCGTCAGCTCGTGTCGTGAGATGTTGGGTTAAGTCCCGCAACGAGCGCAACCCCTATTGTTAGTTGCCATCATTCAGTTGGGCACTCTAGCGAGACTGCCGGTAATAAACCGGAGGAAGGTGGGGATGACGTCAAATCATCATGCCCCTTATGACCTGGGCTACACACGTGCTACAATGGTTGGTACAACGAGTTGCGAGTCGGTGACGGCAAGCTAATCTCTTAAAGCCAATCTCAGTTCGGATTGTAGGCTGCAACTCGCCTACATGAAGTCGGAATCGCTAGTAATCGCGGATCAGCACGCCGCGGTGAATACGTTCCCGGGCCTTGTACACACCGCCCGTCACACCACGAGAGTTTGTAACACCCGAAGTCGGTGAGGTAACCTTTTGGAGCCAGCCGCCTAAGGTGGGATAGATGATTGGGGTGAAGTCGTAACAAGGTAGCCGTATCGGAAGGTGCGGCTGGATCACCTCCTTTCTAAGGAAAAACGGAATGTACTTGAGTTTCTTATTTAGTTTTGAGAGGTCTTGTGGGGCCTTAGCTCAGCTGGGAGAGCGCCTGCTTTGCACGCAGGAGGTCAGCGGTTCGATCCCGCTAGGCTCCATTGAATCGCAAGATTCAAGTATTGTCCATTGAAAATTGAATATCTATATCAAATTCCATATGTAATTAATTACATATAGATAGTAACAAGAAAATAAACCGAAACGCTGTGAATATTTAATGAGTTAGGTCGAAAGACCAAAATAAGGTTAAGTTAATAAGGGCGCACGGTGGATGCCTTGGCACTAGAAGCCGATGAAGGACGTGACTAACGACGAAATGCTTTGGGGAGCTGTAAGTGAGCAATGATCCAGAGATGTCCGAATGGGGGAACCCGGCAGGTAATGCCTGTCACTCATTACTGTTAAGGTAATGTAGAGGAAGACGCAGTGAACTGAAACATCTAAGTAGCTGCAGGAAGAGAAAGCAAAAGCGATTGCCTTAGTAGCGGCGAGCGAAACGGCAAGAGGGCAAACCGAAGAGTTTACTCTTCGGGGTTGTAGGACTGCAACGTGGACTTAAAGATTATAGAAGAACTACCTGGGAAGGTAGGCCAAAGAGAGTAATAGCCTCGTATTCGAAATAGTCTTTATACCTAGCAGTATCCTGAGTACGGCGAGACACGAGAAATCTCGTCGGAATCTGGGAGGACCATCTCCCAACCCTAAATACTCTCTAGTGACCGATAGTGAACCAGTACCGTGAGGGAAAGGTGAAAAGCACCCCGGGAGGGGAGTGAAATAGAACCTGAAACCGTGTGCCTACAACAAGTTCGAGCCCGTTAATGGGTGAGAGCGTGCCTTTTGTAGAATGAACCGGCGAGTTACGATATGATGCGAGGTTAAGTTGAAGAGACGGAGCCGTAGGGAAACCGAGTCTTAATAGGGCGTATTAGTATCATGTCGTAGACCCGAAACCATGTGACCTACCCATGAGCAGGTTGAAGGTGAGGTAAAACTCACTGGAGGACCGAACCAGGGCACGTTGAAAAGTGCTTGGATGACTTGTGGGTAGCGGAGAAATTCCAAACGAACTTGGAGATAGCTGGTTCTCTCCGAAATAGCTTTAGGGCTAGCGTCGATGTTAAGTCTCTTGGAGGTAGAGCACTGTTTGGGTGAGGGGTCCATCCCGGATTACCAATCTCAGATAAACTCCGAATGCCAACGAGATATAATCGGCAGTCAGACTGCGAGTGCTAAGATCCGTAGTCGAAAGGGAAACAGCCCAGACCACCAGCTAAGGTCCCAAAATATATGTTAAGTGGAAAAGGATGTGGGGTTGCACAGACAACTAGGATGTTAGCTTAGAAGCAGCTATTCATTCAAAGAGTGCGTAATAGCTCACTAGTCGAGTGACCCTGCGCCGAAAATGTACCGGGGCTAAAACATATTACCGAAGCTGTGGATACCTTTATAGGTATGGTAGGAGAGCGTTCTATGTGCGAAGAAGGTGTACCGTGAGGAGTGCTGGAGCGCATAGAAGTGAGAATGCCGGTATGAGTAGCGAAAGACAGGTGAGAATCCTGTCCACCGTAAGACTAAGGTTTCCAGGGGAAGGCTCGTCCGCCCTGGGTTAGTCGGGACCTAAGGAGAGACCGAAAGGTGTATCCGATGGACAACAGGTTGATATTCCTGTACTAGAGTATATAGTGATGGAGGGACGCAGTAGGCTAACTAAACCAGACGATTGGAAGTGTCTGGCCAAGCAGTGAGGTGTGATATGAGTCAAATGCTTATATCTATAACATTGAGCTGTGATGGGGAGCGAAGTTTAGTAGCGAAGTTAGTGATGTCACACTGCCGAGAAAAGCTTCTAGCGTTAATTATACTCTACCCGTACCGCAAACCGACACAGGTAGTCGAGGCGAGTAGCCTCAGGTGAGCGAGAGAACTCTCGTTAAGGAACTCGGCAAAATGGCCCCGTAACTTCGGGAGAAGGGGCGCTGACTTATGGTCAGCCGCAGTGAATAGGCCCAAGCAACTGTTTATCAAAAACACAGCTCTCTGCTAAATCGTAAGATGATGTATAGGGGGTGACGCCTGCCCGGTGCTGGAAGGTTAAGAGGAGTGCTTAGCAATAGCGAAGGTATGAATTGAAGCCCCAGTAAACGGCGGCCGTAACTATAACGGTCCTAAGGTAGCGAAATTCCTTGTCGGGTAAGTTCCGACCCGCACGAAAGGCGTAATGATTTGGGCACTGTCTCAACGAGAGACTCGGTGAAATTTTAGTACCTGTGAAGATGCAGGTTACCCGCGACAGGACGGAAAGACCCCATGGAGCTTTACTGCAGTTTGATATTGAGTATCTGTACCACATGTACAGGATAGGTAGGAGCCTATGACCTCGGGACGCCAGTTTCGAGTGAGGCGTTGTTGGGATACTACCCTTGTGTTATGGCTACTCTAACCCAGATAGGTTATCCCTATCGGAGACAGTGTCTGACGGGCAGTTTGACTGGGGCGGTCGCCTCCTAAAAGGTAACGGAGGCGCCCAAAGGTTCCCTCAGAATGGTTGGAAATCATTCGCAGAGTGTAAAGGTATAAGGGAGCTTGACTGCGAGAGTTACAACTCGAGCAGGGACGAAAGTCGGGCTTAGTGATCCGGTGGTTCCGCATGGAAGGGCCATCGCTCAACGGATAAAAGCTACCCTGGGGATAACAGGCTTATCTCCCCCAAGAGTTCACATCGACGGGGAGGTTTGGCACCTCGATGTCGGCTCGTCGCATCCTGGGGCTGTAGTCGGTCCCAAGGGTTGGGCTGTTCGCCCATTAAAGCGGCACGCGAGCTGGGTTCAGAACGTCGTGAGACAGTTCGGTCCCTATCCGTCGCGGGCGTAGGAAATTTGAGAGGATCTGCTCCTAGTACGAGAGGACCAGAGTGGACTTACCGCTGGTGTACCAGTTGTTCTGCCAAGAGCATCGCTGGGTAGCTATGTAGGGAAGGGATAAACGCTGAAAGCATCTAAGTGTGAAGCCCACCTCAAGATGAGATTTCCCATGATTTTATATCAGTAAGAGCCCTGAGAGATGATCAGGTTGATAGGTTAGAAGTGGAAGTGTGGTGACACATGTAGCGGACTAATACTAATAGCTCGAGGACTTATCCAAAGAAAGTAACTGAGACATATTGACAACGATTTGGTTTCTTGATACAGTATAGATATTCAATTTTGAGTTGAGAATACTCAGAGTTAAGTGACGATAGCCTAGGAGATACACCTGTTCCCATGCCGAACACAGAAGTTAAGCCCTAGTACGCCTGATGTAGTTGGGGGTTGCCCCCTGTTAGATACGGTAGTCGCTTAGCGCAAAGGGAGTTTAGCTCAGCTGGGAGAGCATCTGCCTTACAAGCAGAGGGTCAGCGGTTCGATCCCGTTAACTCCCATAGGTCCCGTGGTGTAGCGGTTATCACGTCGCCCTGTCACGGCGAAGATCGCGGGTTCGATTCCCGTCGGGACCGTTCAAATAGAAATATTTGAGACTCGTTAGCTCAGTTGGTAGAGCAATTGACTTTTAATCAATGGGTCACTGGTTCGAGCCCAGTACGGGTCATATATGCGGGTGTGGCGGAATTGGCAGACGCACCAGATTTAGGATCTGGCGCTTAACGGCGTGGGGGTTCAAGTCCCTTCACCCGCATTATAGAAAAGTTAGCCGGCTTAGCTCAGTTGGTAGAGCATCTGATTTGTAATCAGAGGGTCGCGTGTTCAAGTCATGTAGCCGGCATAAAATGCGAACGTAGTTCAGTGGTAGAACACCACCTTGCCAAGGTGGGGGTCGCGGGTTCGAATCCCGTCGTTCGCTTGAGGAGCCGGGGTGGCGGAACTGGCAGACGCACAGGACTTAAAATCCTGCGAAAGGAAACTTTCGTACCGGTTCGATCCCGGTCCTCGGCATAATATAATAATGAGCACCCTTAGCTCAACTGGATAGAGTACCTGACTACGAATCAGGCGGTTAGAGGTTCGACTCCTCTAGGGTGCATTTTATCGGGAAGTAGCTCAGCTTGGTAGAGCACTTGGTTTGGGACCAAGGGGTCGCAGGTTCGAATCCTGTCTTCCCGATTTAGACCTTTGAGAACTGAATAAGAAACCAAGTGCAGGGTTATAGAAGAAATTATAACCTGTCAATTTACAAGAATAAATCGTCAGACGACGGTAATGAGTTAACGCTCGAACAATTATTAAATTTTTTAATGAGAGTTTGATCCTGGCTCAGGACGAACGCTGGCGGCGTGCCTAATACATGCAAGTAGAACGCTGAAGAGAGGAGCTTGCTCTTCTTGGATGAGTTGCGAACGGGTGAGTAACGCGTAGGTAACCTGCCTTGTAGCGGGGGATAACTATTGGAAACGATAGCTAATACCGCATAACAATGGATGACCCATGTCATTTATTTGAAAGGGGCAAATGCTCCACTACAAGATGGACCTGCGTTGTATTAGCTAGTAGGTGAGGTAACGGCTCACCTAGGCGACGATACATAGCCGACCTGAGAGGGTGATCGGCCACACTGGGACTGAGACACGGCCCAGACTCCTACGGGAGGCAGCAGTAGGGAATCTTCGGCAATGGGGGCAACCCTGACCGAGCAACGCCGCGTGAGTGAAGAAGGTTTTCGGATCGTAAAGCTCTGTTGTAAGTCAAGAACGAGTGTGAGAGTGGAAAGTTCACACTGTGACGGTAGCTTACCAGAAAGGGACGGCTAACTACGTGCCAGCAGCCGCGGTAATACGTAGGTCCCGAGCGTTGTCCGGATTTATTGGGCGTAAAGCGAGCGCAGGCGGTTTGATAAGTCTGAAGTTAAAGGCTGTGGCTCAACCATAGTTCGCTTTGGAAACTGTCAAACTTGAGTGCAGAAGGGGAGAGTGGAATTCCATGTGTAGCGGTGAAATGCGTAGATATATGGAGGAACACCGGTGGCGAAAGCGGCTCTCTGGTCTGTAACTGACGCTGAGGCTCGAAAGCGTGGGGAGCGAACAGGATTAGATACCCTGGTAGTCCACGCCGTAAACGATGAGTGCTAGGTGTTGGATCCTTTCCGGGATTCAGTGCCGCAGCTAACGCATTAAGCACTCCGCCTGGGGAGTACGACCGCAAGGTTGAAACTCAAAGGAATTGACGGGGGCCCGCACAAGCGGTGGAGCATGTGGTTTAATTCGAAGCAACGCGAAGAACCTTACCAGGTCTTGACATCCCGATGCTATTTCTAGAGATAGAAAGTTACTTCGGTACATCGGTGACAGGTGGTGCATGGTTGTCGTCAGCTCGTGTCGTGAGATGTTGGGTTAAGTCCCGCAACGAGCGCAACCCCTATTGTTAGTTGCCATCATTCAGTTGGGCACTCTAGCGAGACTGCCGGTAATAAACCGGAGGAAGGTGGGGATGACGTCAAATCATCATGCCCCTTATGACCTGGGCTACACACGTGCTACAATGGTTGGTACAACGAGTTGCGAGTCGGTGACGGCAAGCTAATCTCTTAAAGCCAATCTCAGTTCGGATTGTAGGCTGCAACTCGCCTACATGAAGTCGGAATCGCTAGTAATCGCGGATCAGCACGCCGCGGTGAATACGTTCCCGGGCCTTGTACACACCGCCCGTCACACCACGAGAGTTTGTAACACCCGAAGTCGGTGAGGTAACCTTTTGGAGCCAGCCGCCTAAGGTGGGATAGATGATTGGGGTGAAGTCGTAACAAGGTAGCCGTATCGGAAGGTGCGGCTGGATCACCTCCTTTCTAAGGAAAAACGGAATGTACTTGAGTTTCTTATTTAGTTTTGAGAGGTCTTGTGGGGCCTTAGCTCAGCTGGGAGAGCGCCTGCTTTGCACGCAGGAGGTCAGCGGTTCGATCCCGCTAGGCTCCATTGAATCGCAAGATTCAAGTATTGTCCATTGAAAATTGAATATCTATATCAAATTCCATATGTAATTAATTACATATAGATAGTAACAAGAAAATAAACCGAAACGCTGTGAATATTTAATGAGTTAGGTCGAAAGACCAAAATAAGGTTAAGTTAATAAGGGCGCACGGTGGATGCCTTGGCACTAGAAGCCGATGAAGGACGTGACTAACGACGAAATGCTTTGGGGAGCTGTAAGTGAGCAATGATCCAGAGATGTCCGAATGGGGGAACCCGGCAGGTAATGCCTGTCACTCATTACTGTTAAGGTAATGTAGAGGAAGACGCAGTGAACTGAAACATCTAAGTAGCTGCAGGAAGAGAAAGCAAAAGCGATTGCCTTAGTAGCGGCGAGCGAAACGGCAAGAGGGCAAACCGAAGAGTTTACTCTTCGGGGTTGTAGGACTGCAACGTGGACTTAAAGATTATAGAAGAACTACCTGGGAAGGTAGGCCAAAGAGAGTAATAGCCTCGTATTCGAAATAGTCTTTATACCTAGCAGTATCCTGAGTACGGCGAGACACGAGAAATCTCGTCGGAATCTGGGAGGACCATCTCCCAACCCTAAATACTCTCTAGTGACCGATAGTGAACCAGTACCGTGAGGGAAAGGTGAAAAGCACCCCGGGAGGGGAGTGAAATAGAACCTGAAACCGTGTGCCTACAACAAGTTCGAGCCCGTTAATGGGTGAGAGCGTGCCTTTTGTAGAATGAACCGGCGAGTTACGATATGATGCGAGGTTAAGTTGAAGAGACGGAGCCGTAGGGAAACCGAGTCTTAATAGGGCGTATTAGTATCATGTCGTAGACCCGAAACCATGTGACCTACCCATGAGCAGGTTGAAGGTGAGGTAAAACTCACTGGAGGACCGAACCAGGGCACGTTGAAAAGTGCTTGGATGACTTGTGGGTAGCGGAGAAATTCCAAACGAACTTGGAGATAGCTGGTTCTCTCCGAAATAGCTTTAGGGCTAGCGTCGATGTTAAGTCTCTTGGAGGTAGAGCACTGTTTGGGTGAGGGGTCCATCCCGGATTACCAATCTCAGATAAACTCCGAATGCCAACGAGATATAATCGGCAGTCAGACTGCGAGTGCTAAGATCCGTAGTCGAAAGGGAAACAGCCCAGACCACCAGCTAAGGTCCCAAAATATATGTTAAGTGGAAAAGGATGTGGGGTTGCACAGACAACTAGGATGTTAGCTTAGAAGCAGCTATTCATTCAAAGAGTGCGTAATAGCTCACTAGTCGAGTGACCCTGCGCCGAAAATGTACCGGGGCTAAAACATATTACCGAAGCTGTGGATACCTTTATAGGTATGGTAGGAGAGCGTTCTATGTGCGAAGAAGGTGTACCGTGAGGAGTGCTGGAGCGCATAGAAGTGAGAATGCCGGTATGAGTAGCGAAAGACAGGTGAGAATCCTGTCCACCGTAAGACTAAGGTTTCCAGGGGAAGGCTCGTCCGCCCTGGGTTAGTCGGGACCTAAGGAGAGACCGAAAGGTGTATCCGATGGACAACAGGTTGATATTCCTGTACTAGAGTATATAGTGATGGAGGGACGCAGTAGGCTAACTAAACCAGACGATTGGAAGTGTCTGGCCAAGCAGTGAGGTGTGATATGAGTCAAATGCTTATATCTATAACATTGAGCTGTGATGGGGAGCGAAGTTTAGTAGCGAAGTTAGTGATGTCACACTGCCGAGAAAAGCTTCTAGCGTTAATTATACTCTACCCGTACCGCAAACCGACACAGGTAGTCGAGGCGAGTAGCCTCAGGTGAGCGAGAGAACTCTCGTTAAGGAACTCGGCAAAATGGCCCCGTAACTTCGGGAGAAGGGGCGCTGACTTATGGTCAGCCGCAGTGAATAGGCCCAAGCAACTGTTTATCAAAAACACAGCTCTCTGCTAAATCGTAAGATGATGTATAGGGGGTGACGCCTGCCCGGTGCTGGAAGGTTAAGAGGAGTGCTTAGCAATAGCGAAGGTATGAATTGAAGCCCCAGTAAACGGCGGCCGTAACTATAACGGTCCTAAGGTAGCGAAATTCCTTGTCGGGTAAGTTCCGACCCGCACGAAAGGCGTAATGATTTGGGCACTGTCTCAACGAGAGACTCGGTGAAATTTTAGTACCTGTGAAGATGCAGGTTACCCGCGACAGGACGGAAAGACCCCATGGAGCTTTACTGCAGTTTGATATTGAGTATCTGTACCACATGTACAGGATAGGTAGGAGCCTATGACCTCGGGACGCCAGTTTCGAGTGAGGCGTTGTTGGGATACTACCCTTGTGTTATGGCTACTCTAACCCAGATAGGTTATCCCTATCGGAGACAGTGTCTGACGGGCAGTTTGACTGGGGCGGTCGCCTCCTAAAAGGTAACGGAGGCGCCCAAAGGTTCCCTCAGAATGGTTGGAAATCATTCGCAGAGTGTAAAGGTATAAGGGAGCTTGACTGCGAGAGTTACAACTCGAGCAGGGACGAAAGTCGGGCTTAGTGATCCGGTGGTTCCGCATGGAAGGGCCATCGCTCAACGGATAAAAGCTACCCTGGGGATAACAGGCTTATCTCCCCCAAGAGTTCACATCGACGGGGAGGTTTGGCACCTCGATGTCGGCTCGTCGCATCCTGGGGCTGTAGTCGGTCCCAAGGGTTGGGCTGTTCGCCCATTAAAGCGGCACGCGAGCTGGGTTCAGAACGTCGTGAGACAGTTCGGTCCCTATCCGTCGCGGGCGTAGGAAATTTGAGAGGATCTGCTCCTAGTACGAGAGGACCAGAGTGGACTTACCGCTGGTGTACCAGTTGTTCTGCCAAGAGCATCGCTGGGTAGCTATGTAGGGAAGGGATAAACGCTGAAAGCATCTAAGTGTGAAGCCCACCTCAAGATGAGATTTCCCATGATTTTATATCAGTAAGAGCCCTGAGAGATGATCAGGTTGATAGGTTAGAAGTGGAAGTGTGGTGACACATGTAGCGGACTAATACTAATAGCTCGAGGACTTATCCAAAGAAAGTAACTGAGACATATTGACAACGATTTGGTTTCTTGATACAGTATAGATATTCAATTTTGAGTTGAGAATACTCAGAGTTAAGTGACGATAGCCTAGGAGATACACCTGTTCCCATGCCGAACACAGAAGTTAAGCCCTAGTACGCCTGATGTAGTTGGGGGTTGCCCCCTGTTAGATACGGTAGTCGCTTAGCGTTTATCCGCCATAGCTCAGTTGGTAGTAGCGCATGACTGTTAATCATGATGTCGTAGGTTCGAGTCCTACTGGCGGAGTATAGATTTCATTGCTGGATTTAGGTCTAGCTTTTTTTGTTTTTATCAGTTTTATAGTGACATAAATGTCGCTATTTTATTTCTTATCTATCTCTTATAATAGGTTTCGTAATTAATTTAATTACAAAAATTATATCTATTAATAGGAGGTTGAATGGAACAAGAAATTTTTGTTCACGCATATGAAGTTGTAAGGCCGATTGTACTTAAGGCTAGTAGACAATATTTCATCCAACTTTGGGACCAAGCTGATATGGAGCAAGAGGCTATGATGACGCTTTATCAGCTTTTAGAAAAGTTTCCTGAATTAAAGTCTGATGATGATAAGCTACGGCGTTATTTTAAAACGAAATTTAGGAATAGACTTAATGATGAGGTTAGAAGGCAGGAGTCTGTAAAACGACAAGCTAATCGACAATGTTATATCGAAATTTCAGATATTGCTTTTTGTCTTCCAAATAAAGAGTTAGATGCTGTTGATAGGCTTGTTTATGATGAGCAGCTTAATGCTTTCCGTAATCAGTTGTCTTCGGAAGATGCTACTAAGTTAGACCGTTTGCTAGCTGGGGAGTGTTTTAGAGGTCGAAAAAAGATGATCAGAGAGTTAAAATTTTGGATGGTTGATTTTGATCCTTACAATGAAGATGATTAATTCTTAATATAGAACCTTGACTGGCAATATTGTTTAATATGAATAAAAAACACTTCGAAAGTAGATTCATCTTATCTATCTTTTGAAGTGTTTTTAATGTAATGAATTTATTTTACTGCTATAGGGTTTCCAATGAATCTTGGAAGTTCAATATTTTCTTTGATTAGGGCTTCTTGGTAAAGTTTCAAGAAGTCTGCATAGATATGAGTTTGTTGTCCATTTTTTGTAAAGATGTCAATACGAAATACTAGTTGTCCGGAAGGAGTTGTGCTTAATCCAATGATATTTGGTGCTCCACAGATTTGAGGATAGTTTTCAATGTTTTTTTGATTTACTTCTTGGATGATGCTTGTCACCTTATTGATATCGGTTGATGGATAGACTGGGATATCAATTTGAGCTCTCATATCCCCTCGAGATTTGTTGGATACAATTGTGATATTTCTGTTAGGTATAAAGTGGAGAGTTCCATCAAATCCTCGAATTTGAGTAGTTCGAATACCTACGGTTGAAATAAGGCCTGTAACGGGTCCTACTTCAACTGAGTCACCGACTTCAAATTGGTTTTCTAACAAGATGAAAAAACCATTAACGACATCTGATAGGAAGCCTTGAGCTCCTAGACCAAGAGCAACCCCAGCAAGTCCTGCACCAGCAAGGAGGCTTGATACTGGAACCCCAAGGATACTAAGAAGCCAGTAAACAAGGAAAAAGTATAGCACGTAGTTCATGCAATTGTGTAGTAAACGTTCAATGGTTTTTTGTCGAGCAGGTGTTTGAATTGTCCAAGCTAGAGAGCGTCCGACTGTATGTTTAAAAAGGAAGTTGATAATCTTCTTACTAAGAAGAAAGATGATGAGAAGAATGAGGAGCTTAATCCCTTTTGTAATGAGTACCATTAGGGTCTCTTCAAAATTAAATTGTTGGATGTATCTTTGTAAAATATTCATAGCTTTAGTTTATCAAAAATTTGAAAAAGTAGCAGTTCCTAACGATTTTCTTGTGATTAAATTGGAGAAAAAAACTTTTAAAAGGCTTTGAAATATGGTAAACTAAACTGTATCTATAAAAAATTTTAAGGAGAATGACTACATGTCTGTATCATTTGAAAACACAGCCACTAACCGTGGTGTGGTGACATTCACTATCGGTCAAGATAAAATTCAACCAGCTTTGGATCAAGCGTTTAACAAGGTTAAAAAGAATTTGAACGCTCCAGGCTTCCGTAAAGGACACATGCCTCGTGCCGTATTTAACCAAAAATTTGGTGAAGAAGCTCTTTACGATGATGCTTTGAATGCAATTCTTCCAGCAGCTTATGAAGCAGCGATTGCTGAACTTGGTCTTGATGTTGTTGCACAACCAAAAATTGATGTAAAATCAATTGAAAAAGGTCAAGATTGGACACTTACTGCAGAAGTTGTTACAAAACCTGAAGTAAAACTTGGTGCATATAAAGATCTTGAAGTTTCAGTTGAAGCTTCTAAAGAAGTTACTGATGAAGAAGTTGATGCTAAGCTTGAAAACGAACGCAAAAACTTGGCTGAATTGGTCGTTAAAGAAGGTGCAGCTGAAAATGGCGACACTGTTGTTATCGACTTTGTTGGTTCAGTAGATGGTGTTGAATTCGACGGTGGTAAAGGTGAAAACCACTCTCTTGAACTTGGTTCAGGTCAATTTATCCCAGGATTCGAAGACCAATTGGTTGGAGCAAAAGCTGGTGATGAAGTAGAAGTTAAAGTAACTTTCCCAGAAGACTATCAAGCTACTGATCTTGCAGGTAAAGCTGCTGTATTTGTTACTAAAGTTAACGAAGTTAAAGCTAAAGAAGTTCCTGCTCTTGATGATGAGTTGGCTAAAGATCTTGACGATGAAGTTGAAACTCTTGATGAGTTGAAAGCTAAATACCGTAAAGAACTTGAAGCAGCTAAAGAAATCGCATATGATGACGCTGTTGAAGGTGCTGCACTTGATTTGGCTGTTGAAAACGCTGAAATCGTTGAATTGCCAGCAGAAATGGTTGAAGACGAAGTTCACCGTGCTATGAACGAATTCATGGGTAACATGCAACGTCAAGGTATCTCTCCTGAAATGTACTTCCAAATCACTGGTACAACTCAAGAAGATCTTCACAAACAATATGAAGCTGACGCTGACAAACGTGTGAAAACTAACCTTGTTATCGAAGCTGTTGCTGCTGCTGAAGGATTCGACGCTACAGAAGAAGAAATCCAAAAAGAAATCAATGATCTTGCAGCTGAGTACAACATGGAAGTATCACAAGTTTCTGCACTTCTTTCACCTGAAATGCTTAAACACGATATCACTATGAAGAAAGCTGTTGAAGTTATCACAAGCACAGCAAAAGTTAAATAATATGACTAAAATCAAGTTTCTGTTGAGACTTGATTTTTTCTTCTATAAATGCTTTGACTATTGACTCTTTTTAGCGTAAAATAAAAGGTAGCGAAAAATTGATTGCTGAGCTATTTCTGATAGAAACTAGCTTGAGTAAGAATGAAGGAGAACCACTTTGGAACTAGACGTATTTGCTGGACAAGAAAAAAGTGAATTATCAATGATTGAAGTGGCCCGTGCTATCTTAGAAACACGTGGTCGTGATAATGAAATGTATTTCAATGATTTGGTCAATGAAATTCAAAATTACTTAGAAAAATCGGATGCTGATATCCGCAATGCTTTGCCATTCTTTTATTCAGATTTGAATACGGATGGAAGTTTCATTCCACTAGGTGATAACAAATGGGGCTTGCGTTCATGGTATGCAATTGATGAAATCGATGAAGAGGTCATCACATTGGAAGATACTGATGAAAATGCACCAAAACGCAAGAATAAGAAAGTTAATGCCTTCATGGATGGTGATGAAGATGCCATCGATTATAATGACGATGATCCAGAAGACGAAAACTTCACACCTGATTCTGATAGTCTTGAATATGACGACGATAGCGAAGATGATGAGAAAGCCGAAGTGGAATCTTATGACTCTGAGTTGAATGAAATTATTCCAGATGATGATTTGGATGATGTTGAGTTGTCAGAAGAAGATGATGACGATGACTATGAGGATGAGTCAAACGACTAAGTTTTCATTGACAAATGGTCTTGGATAGTTTAGACTATTTATCGGGCACCTCTTTTGAAGAGGTCATGATTAAGGCTCCCAGAGTGAAACTCTTGGGGGTCATTTTTGTTTTTAGTCATTTACTGGACTTGTCTAAGGTGAGGTACTTTGTACCGCTCCCATCAGGTACTAGGAAAGGGCTGTCGTGATTATCTGAGTGGGTAATCAATCTACTATCTGTTGTTGTTTTGAATTATATTATAAGGAGTTAACATGACAAAATATATTTTCGTCACTGGTGGTGTGGTATCTTCAATTGGTAAAGGGATTGTAGCTGCAAGTCTTGGACGTTTGCTTAAGAATCGTGGTCTTAAGGTTACGATTCAAAAATTCGATCCTTACATCAATATTGACCCAGGGACAATGAGTCCTTACCAACACGGTGAAGTTTATGTGACTGATGATGGTGCTGAAACTGACCTTGACCTTGGTCACTACGAACGTTTTATTGATATCAATCTTAATAAATACTCTAACGTGACTACTGGTAAGATTTATAGCGAAGTTTTGCGTAAGGAACGTAAAGGGGAGTATCTTGGTGCGACTGTTCAGGTGATTCCGCATATCACAGATGCTTTGAAAGACAAGATTAAGCGTGCAGCGACAACGACTGATTCAGATGTCATTATCACTGAAGTTGGTGGTACGGTTGGGGATATTGAAAGTCTCCCATTCCTTGAAGCACTTCGTCAAATGAAGGCTGATGTTGGTTCTGACAACGTTATGTATATCCACACAACGCTTCTTCCTTATTTGAAGGCTGCTGGTGAAATGAAGACAAAACCAACGCAACACTCTGTTAAGGAATTGCGTGGTTTGGGTATCCAACCAAATATGTTGGTTATTCGTACAGAACAACCTGCTGGTCAAGGGATCAAGAATAAATTGGCTCAGTTCTGTGATGTTGCACCTGAGGCTGTTATCGAATCACTCGACGTGGAACATATCTATCAAGTGCCACTTAATATGCAGGCTCAAGGTATGGATCAAATCGTTTGTGATCATTTGAAACTAGATGCTCCAGCTGCAGATATGACAGAATGGTCTGCTATGGTTGATAAGGTACTTAATCTTAAGAAGACAACTAAGATTGCCCTTGTTGGTAAGTACGTGGAGCTTCATGATGCTTACTTGTCAGTGGTTGAGGCACTTAAACACTCTGGTTTGGCAAATGATACTGCTATTGATATTGACTGGGTCAATGCTAATGATTTGACTGTCGAAAATGTTGCTTCTCGTTTGGCTGATGCTGATGGAATCATCGTGCCTGGTGGTTTCGGTCAACGTGGTACGGAAGGTAAGATTCAAGCTATTCGTTATGCACGTGAAAATGATGTGCCAATGTTGGGTGTCTGTCTTGGTATGCAATTGACATGTATTGAGTTTGCTCGTCATGTTCTTCACTTGGATGGCGCTAATTCAGCTGAGCTTGATCCAAACACAAAATATCCAATTATCGATATTATGCGTGATCAAATTGACATTGAAGACATGGGTGGTACTCTTCGTCTTGGTCTTTACCCATGTAAGTTGAAACCAGGTTCTAAGGCAGCTGCAGCTTATGGCAACCAAGAAGTTGTTCAACGTCGTCACCGTCACCGTTATGAATTTAATACTAAGTTCCGTGAACAGTTTGAGGCTGAGGGCTTTGTATTCTCAGGTGTGTCACCAGATAATCGTTTGATGGAAGTTGTAGAACTCCCAGACAAGAAATTCTTTGTGGCAGCGCAATACCACCCAGAATACCATAGTCGTCCAAATCATGCTGAAGAACTTTACACTGCCTTTGTGACAGCAGCGGTTGAAAATGCTAAATAATAAACTAGGACAGAGTGGGACAGCCTACTCTGTTTTTTATTGGCTCCTTTTATGCTAAAATAAAGGGAATAATAAGAAAGAACGAGGAAAACAAATGGCTAAATTCGGCTTTTTGTCAGTATTAGAAGAAGAATTGGATAAGCACCTGGACTATGATTTTGCGATGGACTGGGATAAAAAGAATCACGCTGTGGAAGTAACCTTTATCCTAGAAGCGCAAAACAGTAGCAATGTGGAGACTATTGATGATAAGGGTGAAGTATCTGATGAAGATGTTATTTTTGAAGACTACGTACTCTTTTATAATCCAGCAAAATCACGTTTTGATGAAGAGGACTACCTAGTGACAATCCCATATGAACCTAAGAAAGGTCTATCTCGTGAGTTTTTGGCCTATTTTGCGGAGACCTTGAATGAGGTGGCGACAGAAGGATTGAGTGACTTGATGGATTTTCTATCTGATGATGGACCTGAGGAATTTGGTTTGGTTTGGGACAAAGAAGCTTTCGAAAAAGGGAAAGCTCAACTTGAAGAGAAGGAATTTTTTGCTTATCCGAGGTATTAAAGGGAGCGAAAAGGGATGGATGCTTATTTAAAAGATCAGTTTGATTTTACAGGTGTTAAGGCTGCCTTACTCGTAGAGCAAAGTATTTTGGTCATTCTCAGAGATAATAAACCAGATATTCCTTGGCCAAATACATGGGAATTGCCAGGTGGTGGAAGAGAAGGTCAAGAAACGCCTCTTGAATGTCTTCAACGTGAGGTCTGGGAGGAGCTGGGCTTGACTTTGACAGAGGAATCGATTATTTGGTCGAAAATCTATCCTAGTATGTTGGATAAAGATAGGTCAGCTGTCTTTGTGGTTGGCCGAATTAGCCAAGAGCAGTATCGTGAGATTCGTTTTGGTGACGAGGGGCAGGAATTTAAACTAATGCCTGTAGAGGATTTTATAAAAGCAGAAGGTGTCATTCCCCAGTTGCAGGAACGAGTACGTGATTATGTGGAGAAGAAATGATGATAACACTTGAGAGAGTCGGAGCAGAAGATTTAGAAACGATTATTGCCATTCAAAGAGCCAGTTTTAAGGCAGTTTATGACAAATACCAAGATGAATATGATCCCTATCTAGAGGATTGCGAACGAATCAAGTGGAAACTGGTAGAGCGTCCCAATAGCTATTACTACTTTGTGAAAGACAACGAAGAGAAGATCGGATTTTTACGAGTTCAGACCAATGAAGAATTAACGGAAGCTTGGTTGGGAACGGCAGCGATTTTGCCCCAGTATCAAGGGAAAGGTTATGGTTCTGAGGGTCTGAGATTGCTAGAAATGGAATTTCCAACTGTCACACAATGGGATTTGTGTACGGTGTTACAGGATGCAGGCATGGTCACATTCTACGAGAAAAACGGCTATCGTCAAACCCATATCGAACCTGAAAAAGAAGGTATGGATATGGTCTACATGAAAAAAATGATAGAGAAATAGAAAGGAAGGTTCAGTTCTTCGACTGAATCTCTTATATAGGTTGATAAAATATATGGACAAATGGCAAGAACTAACGATTGAGGTTAATCGTGAGGTCGAAGAGGCGGCTTCTAATATTTTAATTGAATCTGGTAGTCAAGGTGTGGCTATTGATGATAGTGCAGATTATTTGGAAAATGCAGACCGTTTTGGTGAGCTTTATCCTGAGGTTGAACAGGTTGAGACGGTTAAAATTACGGCTTACTATCCTGAATCGGCAGATATCGAGGCTATTACTAAGCAGGTTAATGAGCGTTTGGCTGAGTTAACGGATTTTGGTCTTGAAACTGGAGATATTCACTTGGCTACTCAAGAATTGGTTGAAGAAGACTGGGCTGAGAATTGGAAGAAGTACTATGAACCAGCTCGCATTACCCACGATTTGACTATCGTACCGTCATGGACGGATTATGAGGCATCAGTAGGTGAGAAGATTATCAAGCTAGATCCTGGCATGGCCTTTGGAACCGGAACACACCCAACGACTAAGATGAGTCTTTTTGCACTCGAACAGGTGCTTCGTGGTGGCGAGACGGTGATTGATGTGGGAACTGGTTCGGGTGTCCTCTCGATTGCTAGCTCTCTTCTTGGAGCTAAGGAAATCTATGCCTATGACCTTGACGATGTGGCGGTTCGAGTGGCACAGGAAAACATTGATATGAATCCTGGCATGGAAAATATCCACGTTGCGGCAGGTGATCTTTTGAAGGGTGTAACTCAAGAAGCTGATGTTATCGTGGCTAATATTTTGGCGGATATTCTCATCCATCTGACGGAAGATGCCTACCGTTTGGTTAAGGATGAAGGTTATTTGATTATGTCAGGGATTATCTCTGAAAAATGGGATATGGTGCGTGAATCGGCTGAGAAAGCTGGTTTCTTCCTAGAAACTCACATGGTTCAGGGAGAGTGGAATGCCTGTGTCTTCAAAAAGACGGATGATATTTCAGGTGTGATCGGAGGCTAAATGCAACAGTATTTTATAAAGGGGCAGGTTGAAAATCCAGTAATCATCAAAGACAAGGATACTGTAAAGCATATGTTTAACGTTATGCGTTTAACAGAGGATGATCAGGTTGTCTTGGTTTTTGAAGACGGTATCAAGCGTCTTGCGCGTGTGACTGACCGTGAGAATCATATCTTTGAAGTGATTGAAGACTTAAATGATAATGTTGAGATGCCTGTATCTGTAACCATTGCCTCTGGCTTTCCCAAGGGAGATAAGCTAGAGTTGGTGACACAAAAGGCAACAGAGCTTGGAGCTCAGGCTATTTGGTCCTTCCCTGCCGACTGGTCTGTGGTTAAGTGGGATGGTAAGAAGCTTGCCAAGAAGGAAGATAAACTTGCCAAGATTGCTCTAGGAGCTGCAGAACAATCCAAGCGTAATCGTGTTCCAGAAGTTAGATTGTTCGAGAAGAAGGGGGAATTTCTACCAGAATTAGATAATTTTGATAAGATTTTTATCGCTTATGAGGAAACAGCCAAAGCAGGCGAGTTGGCTACTCTAGCTCGTGAGTTGGCTCAGGTAGAGAGTGGTCAGAAAATTCTCTTTATCTTTGGACCAGAAGGTGGTATTTCTCCGTCTGAGATTGATGCTTTTGAGGAAGCTGGTGGCCTTAAAATTGGCCTTGGACCGCGTATTATGCGGACGGAAACGGCTCCTCTCTACGCTTTGAGTAGTGTGAGTTATGCCCTAGAATTGAATAAATAAGAGAAAGTTGGCCTTGTTCCAACTTTTTCGTATTTGACACTTTTAAGCTAAGATTGAATCTTCTCATTGGTTTTGTATGACGAATCGAGTAATTCTAAAAAAGTTGATAATCTTATTTAGGTTTAATATAATTGTATTATCTTTATAAAAGGGGAAGATTTTTAATGAAAACGAATCGTTATGTGACTCAATCCGCTGTGGTTTTGGGCCTCTTTGCTCTCTTGACTGTGCCACAAGTCGTAGGGCAAGCCGATGAAGCAACGGCACCAGTACCAACTGCTTCTACCGAAACTGTGGCAGATAGTGGTGCATCAGTAGTATCAGGACAAGGAACTTCTGGGACAGCTGTTCAAGGAGGAACAGAGACTGTCTCTGCTACACCAACAACAGTAGCGACAAATGCATCTACAGAGCCATCAGCTAATACCTCAACGACCCAAGAGAGTCAAGAAGCCAGTGCTGTTTTGACGAATGCCAATCAGGTGACACCAGCAGTGCCAGTACAGGCTGAAACTGTTACAGAGCCTGCTCATGAGGGGCAGACCGTTGATATGCAGATTTTGTCAACAACAGACCTTCATACCAACTTAGTTAACTATGATTATTATCAAGATAAGCCGTCTCAAACAGTTGGTTTGTCTAAAACTGCTGTCCTTATCAAAAAAGCCCGTGAAACTAATCCCAATACGGTCTTAGTGGATAGTGGGGATACGATTCAGGGAACTCCTTTTGGGACTTATAAGGCCTTGATTGATCCTGTTGCCCAAGGTGAGACTCACCCTATGTACAAGGCTTTCGAGATGCTTGGGTATGACGCCGAAACGCTTGGAAACCACGAGTTTAACTATGGTCTAGAATTTTTGGATCGTATGGTTAAGGCTGCTAAGATTAACATTATCAATGCTAATGTGCGTAATGCTCAGACTGGTGATTACTATTACAATCCTTATAAGATTGTTAACAAGACCTTTACCGATACGGACGGCAAACAGGTAACACTAAAAATCGGTATTACTGGTGTCCTTCCAACACAAATTTTGGTTTGGGATAAGGCCAACCTTGAAGGTAAGGTAACCGTTGATGATCCAATGGAGGCTGTTAAGGCTATCGTTCCTAAGATGAAGGCTGCAGGAGCTGACTATATTCTTGTTGCTGCTCACTCTGGTATTGGTGACAATGAATACACTAAGAACGAGGAAAATGAAGGTTACCAAATTGCTGGTATCGAAGGTGTTGATGCTGTTGCGACAGGGCATTCTCATGCGGATTTCCCAAATGGAGATGGCACAAGTTTTTATGCGAAATACCCTGGTGTAGATGATGTCAATGGTCTAATCAATGGGAAACCTGTGGTTATGGCTGGTAAATTCGGGGATCATCTAGGTATCATGGATGTCAAATTGACTTACACGAATGGCAAATGGAAAGTTGTTAACAGTAAGGCTAAGCTTGAAAAGATTGACACTAAGTCAGATGTTGCGGACAAGGACTTAATTGACATGGCAGCTCATGATCATAATGGAACAATCAACTATGTTCGTAAGGAAGTTGGTGAGACTACAGCACCGATTACTAGCTACTTTGCTCAGGTTCAGGATGATCCATCTATTCAAATCGTTAATAATGCACAACTATGGTATGCTAAAAAACAAGTAGCGGGAACAGCAGATGAAAATCTCCCAATCCTCTCAGCAGCTGCACCTTTCAAGGCAGGGACTCGTGGAGATGCGACCTACTATACCGATATTCCAGCTGGTCCATTGGCCATTAAGAACGTAGCGGACCTCTACCTCTACGACAATGTTACTGCCCTACTCAAAGTGACTGGGGCACAAATTAAAGAATGGTTGGAAATGTCTGCAGGACAGTTCAATCAAATTGATCCTAACAGTAAAGAACCACAGCAACTCATTAACAGTAGCTATCGCTCATACAATTACGATGTGATTGATGGGTTGACTTATAAATTCGATTTGACACAACCTAACAAATATGATCGCGAAGGTAAGTTGGTTAACCCAGACGCTAGTCGTGTTCGTGACTTGGCTTATCAAGGGAAACCTATTGATTTGAATCAGACTTTCCTTGTCGTGACTAACAACTATCGTGCGACTGGTAACTTCCCTGGTGTTAAAGATGCTGCAGAAAAACGTCTCCTCAATCTTGAGAATCGTCAGGCCATCATTGACTATATTGTTAGTGAGAAAACGATTAATCCGAGTGCCGATGGAAATTGGAGTTTCGTCCCTAATATCACGAATGCAGATATCCGTTTTGCTTCATCTGACAATGCGCGTGCCCACCTTGCTGGTCAGGATGCCATTAGTTATGTAGGACCATCAACACAAGCCGGATTTGCAGAGTATCGTTTGGTTGTTAAGGAAAAGGCAAATCAAGTTGAGGATACGACTAAGAAAGAATCTGAGAAGTTACCAAAAGGTTCTGAGACAGCGGATCAAACTAAGCGTGAGACACCAAAAGCTATTGTAGGTGCCAGCGTGGCTAAACCTGTTCCAGCTATCCAATTGTCAAATGCTCAAGTCGTTATCTTGCCTCAAGCTCAAGTACAAGAAGCCCAAGGTTCAAGTTCAGTTAAGGCCTTGCCAAACACTGGTTCAGACGAATCTGTGTCAGCAACTTTAGCTGGTCTGGTTCTTATGACCTTGGCTGGATTCTTTGGAATCAAAAAACACGAAAAAAATTAAGCAAAGGAAAAAGCCCCTATCAGGGCTTTTTTGCTCTAGTTTTATCGTTGGTTAAAGTTCTTTTGTGCTTCTAGGATAATAGGTGCTAGACGTTCGATATCAGACTGTGTGCCGCGTAGCTCGAAGTCTCCCAACATTGGAAAGCCAAAACGTTGACTGTACTGTTTGGCGGTTAGGCAGTACTGGTTATTGAAGTTACGGTTACCAGAACCGATGATACCAAAGCAACGTTCATGATTGTCATGGGCTGCGATAAAGTCCCCCAGTGGATTGGTTAGGATTTCAACATCTCCATTGTCAACGCCATTTCCTCCTTCAAGGTAGGTTGGCAAGAGTGCGACAAAGGGTTCATCTACTTGGAAGGTTTCATGATTAAGTTCTTTAATATTGATTTGGCGACATTCAATCCCGTGGTTGAGGGACAGATAGTCAGACATACGTTTGACAAAGCTTTGGGTATTACCGCTTAGACTAATATAAACGAGGGTAAGTTGAGACATAAGCGTCCTCTTTCTATCTATATCTTGTGTTTGTTCAATCATTCTAACACAAGATATTGTGCTTTTCAAGTTAGCTCCTTGCGCTTAAGAATTGCCTATCTAGCTCTTTTTCTTTACTTGTAAAAGTGATAAAATAAAGGTTATTAAAAGAAGCGAAGGAAGAAATCATGGCTAAAGATAAAAATGTAACAGGAGAAGAAATTTTAGACATTTGCTCGGCCTACATGTCAGCAGATGATTTGAAATTAGTTGAAAAAGCCTGGCATTATGCGACAGATGCTCATAGTGGGCAATCTCGTCAGTCAGGAGAACCTTATATTATTCACCCTATTCAAGTGGCAGGTATCCTGGCAGATCTCCATCTTGATGCAGTGACAGTAGCCTGTGGTTTCTTACACGATGTCGTTGAAGACACCGAAAAAACGCTCGATGATTTGGAAGCGGATTTTGGTACGGATGTACGAAATATCGTGGACGGTGTTACTAAGCTTGGTAAGGTTGAGTACAAGTCCCACGAGGAGCAGTTGGCTGAAAATCACCGTAAGATGCTTATGGCCATGTCTAAGGATATCCGTGTCATCTTGGTTAAATTGGCCGATCGTTTGCACAATATGCGTACCCTTAAGCATCTTCGTAAGGATAAGCAAGAGCGCATTTCTCGCGAAACTATGGAAATCTATGCTCCTTTGGCTCACCGTTTGGGTATCAGCCGTATCAAATGGGAACTGGAAGATATGGCCTTCCGTTATCTTAATGAGGTGGAATTTTACAAGATTTCTCACATGATGAAGGAAAAACGTCGTGAGCGTGAGGAACTTGTGGACGAGATTGTCGATAAAATTAAGACTTACACAGCTGAGCAAGGACTTGTTGGTGATGTTTATGGTCGTCCAAAGCACATCTACTCTATTTATCGTAAGATGCGCGACAAGAAAAAGCGCTTCGATCAAATCTATGATTTGATTGCCATCCGTTGTGTCATGAAGACGCATAGTGATGTTTATGCCATGTTGGGATACATCCATGAGCTCTGGCGTCCGATGCCTGGCCGTTTTAAAGACTATATTGCCAATCCTAAATCCAATGGTTACCAGTCTATCCATACAACGGTTTATGGACCAAAAGGGCCTATTGAAATCCAAATTCGTACCAAGGAAATGCACCAAGTTGCCGAATACGGGGTTGCAGCTCACTGGGCTTACAAGAAAGGTATCAAGGGCAAGGTAGATTCGAAAGAGTCTGCTTTGGGAATGAACTGGATCAAAGATCTTGTTGAACTTCAAGATGCCTCAAATGGTGATGCTATGGGGTTTGTTGACTCTGTTAAGGAGGATATCTTCTCAGAGCGTATTTATGTCTTTACGCCAAATGGTGCTGTTCAGGAATTACCTAAAGATTCAGGACCTATTGACTTTGCCTATGCCATCCATACTCAAGTCGGTGAGAAGGCCACAGGTGCTAAGGTTAATGGCCGTATGGTACCCTTGACTGCCAAACTCAAGACAGGCGATGTGGTTGAAATTGTCACCAATGCCAATTCCTTTGGTCCTAGCCGTGACTGGATTAAGATGGTTAAGACCACCAAGGCCAGAAATAAAATTCGTCAATTCTTTAAAAATCAGGACAAGGAAGCCTCTATCACCAAAGGTCGTGAGCTGTTGATTGCCTACTTCCAAGAGCATGGCTATATTGCCAATAAGTACCTAGACAAGAAACATATTGAGGAGATTCTCCCTCGTATGAGTGTGCGTAGTGAAGAAGCTCTCTATGCCGCTGTTGGTTTTGGTGAAATTAGTGCTGCTGCTGTTTTCAATCGTTTGACAGAAAAAGAACGCCGTGAGGAAGAGCGTGCTAAGGCAAAAGCTGAAGCTGAAGAGCTAATGAACGGTGGCGAAGTTAAGACTGAGAAGAAAGAAGTTCTCAAGGTTAAGAGTGAAAATGGCGTCATCATTCAAGGTGCTTCAGGTCTCCTCATGCGTATCGCTAAGTGTTGTAACCCAGTACCTGGAGATGAGATTGAAGGTTATATCACCAAGGGCCGTGGAATTGCTATTCACCGTTCAGATTGTAATAATATCAAGAGTCAAGAAGGTTATGAGCAACGTCTAATCGAAGTGGAGTGGGATGAACGTAATGCCAATAAATCTTATTTGGCAGAGATTGACATCTATGGCCTTAACCGTTCTGGTCTGTTGAATGATGTTCTTCAAATCTTGTCAAATACGACCAAGAGCATTGCTACGGTCAATGCACAACCGACTAAGGACATGAAGTTTGCCAATATTCACGTTAGCTTTGAAATTGCAAACCTTATTGAATTGACTGGTCTTGTGGATAAGATTAAAATTATCCCTGATGTTTACAGTGTTAAACGTACGAATGGTTAAGGAGTTACTGCGATGAAGATTGTAATTCAGCGTGTGCAAAGTGCCTCTGTGGTTATTGAGGATTTTACGGTTGGTGCTATTAATCAGGGCCTCTTACTTTTGGTCGGGGTTGGTCCAGAGGATACCAAAGAGGATCTGGATTATGCGGTTCGTAAGATTGTCAATATGCGCATTTTTTCAGATGAAGATGGCAAGATGAATCTTTCTGTTAAGGATATTGGCGGCCAGATTTTGTCGATTTCTCAGTTTACGCTTTTTGCAGATACGAAAAAGGGGAATCGACCAGCATTTACGGGTGCTGCAAAGCCCGACATGGCTAGCCAGTTCTATGACGATTTCAACCAATCCTTGTCAACTCATGTTCCTGTAGAAAGAGGCCGCTTTGGTGCAGATATGCAGGTTAGTCTGGTCAATGACGGACCTGTGACCATTATTTTAGATACTAAAAATAGATAAACAAACTATTTCTCGCCTTGATATGATACCTCTTAAGTAGACAAGGTAAATACCTAAAATCTACTTAAGAGGTATTTTTATGTCTAGAAGAGAAAGATTCACCCCATACGAGAAAGAACAAGCTTGTCTCGATTATATTAATGGAAATCGTTCCAGATCTGAAATATGTAACTGTCTCCATATTTCCACAAGGACGATTCAAGATTGGGCCGCCATCTATAAAAAATATGGGATTTTAGGATTCACAAAGAAAACAAAAAACAGTTCCTATTCAAAAGAATTTAAAATGGAACTTGTAGAAAAATGTATTAGTGGTGAGGCTTCATCTATTGATTTAGGTCATCAGTATGATATTTCTTCAGGACTTTTAAGAAAGTGGATTAGGATGTGTAATGCCAATATAGAACTTAAGGATTACAATCCAAAACAGGGGGTCTATATGGCAAAAGCAAGACGTAAAACTACTATTGATGAGCGTAAAGAGATTGTCAATTATTGTATTGAACACAATCGCAATTATAAGGAAACGGCGTCACTTTATGATGTTTCTTATAGCCAAGTGTATTCGTGGGTGAAAAAGTATGATAGTGATGGTGAAGAAGGTTTAGTTGACAAAAGGGGTCATCACAAACTAGATGATGAGGTTGATGAATTAGAACGTTTACGAAGAGAAAATGTGCGCTTAAAACGTCAGTTAGAAGAAAAGGATATGGCTGTTGAACTCTTAAAAAAAGTGAAAGAATTCGGAAGGATGTGAGGCTAGGGAAACAGCGCCACGAATCAAAATACTTAGCGATTGAAGACTTCAACACAAATAAAGGGTGGAGCATTAGCTGGATGTGTCATCAGCTCGGCATTACGAGGTCTGCATTTTATAAATGGAAACATAGAATAGTTCCAGAACAAGAACAATTAAACAGCGAAATTGCGGAATTAATTAAAGAATATGACGAACGTTTTTCACACATCTTGGGATACCGAAGAATGACCGATTGGATCAATCATTTCAATCATACGAATTACTCAAGAAAGAGAATTCACCGAATTATGAAAATACTCGATATTCACGCTTTTATCCGTAAGAAAAGGAAAAAATACAAGACTGCCAAGTCTGAAGAAACTGCAGAAAATAAGTTATCAAGAAACTTCTATACGACTGCTCCGAACAAAAAATGGGTAACAGATGTTACAGAGTTTAAGATTCCTAACTCTCATAAGAAACTTTATCTGAGTGCCATACTTGATTTATATGACCGCTATCCTATTGCTTTTGTCATAAGTGGTCGAAATGACAATCGGCTAGTCTTCAAAACATTTGACAAAGCTATTGAAAAAAATCCCACAGCTAAGCCTATATTTCACAGCGATAGAGGGTTTCAATATACCAATAAAAACTTTCAAAAAAAGCTGAAAGATACTGATATGATTCAATCCATGTCAAGAGTAGGCCATTGTATTGATAACGGACCAATAGAAGGTTTTTGGGGAATTATAAAATCGGAAATGTATCAGATGTATGAGATTTCAGATGAGGCCTCCCTCCGATATGCCATCAAAGACTATATCCGATTTTACTGTCAAGAGCGTCCACAAAGCAGATATGACTGTAGAACGCCTTTGGAAGTCAGAAACGCTGCCTTAACATCAGAACATCCTTTGTCATACCCAATCGCTAAGAATAACAAAATTGAAAAGTACAAGTCAAAGTGGTCTGCATAAAAAAACAGCCGTACATTTATTTTGTACGACTGACCTTCAAAAACAGACACTTTTTTAGATATTTAACCTGTCTACTTGACAGGGGGCATATCACCTTGTGTGAGAGGTGGTTTTTTTTAATTCTCTCACATGAACTATTTAGGTGATGGATTTTCATTATTTAGGATTTATTTTTTCATTTTAAGTAGACTGAATCAAGTGAATATTTAATGAAATTAGAAAATGTTGCTCTCAAATTTCTGAAAAAACCTGACCATTCATGATGAAAAAATTACCGTTTACGAGGATTACCGGAAATTCCCTTGTCTTACAAAAAAGATTAAGTTAACATTAGTTTCATAAGAAACACCAAGCGATTTTTATGAAACTAAAAATAACTCGAGTTTACAGCATGCAAATACAAATAGTGATAATTTGAAACGCCGAGGTGATTTAAACTTTTTTAGAGGGATAGAGAGATATGTCAAAGAAAGTAGCGTCAACTAAATTATTATCAGGTTTGTTTGTAGCCGGTGGTGTCCTAGGGATGAATCAGGTCGCCAAGGCAGATAACGTGGTCAGTTCAGAAGCAACAAAACCAGTTATTACAACTGAAGCAGATAACTTGGTGGTGGTACCAACTGAGGCCGTTGCTCCAGTAGCGACAACAGAAGTAGGTCCATCATCTGCCGCTGTTGCGACAGATACTGCAACAACAGCGACAGCTTCTACAATCTTTTCACAAGCTGTGCCAGAAGAGAGTGCTAGTTCAGAAACGCTTGTAGCCAGTGAAGCATTAGCTCCTGAGTCAGCTGCTGTGGAAACTATCACATCATCATCTGATAATGCTACTGAAGCAGGACGCCATTCAACTGCTCAAGTAACACCAGTTACAGAAGTGACAGAGCAAAACTTGAATGGTGATGCCTACTTGACAGATCCAGAAACAACAAAAGCAGCCTATAGCAAGACAGATGGTGATATTAATTATTCCGTTGTTGTATCTAATCCAACAGCAGAAACTAAGACGATGACTGTCAACTTGACACTTCAACATGCTTCAGAAATCATCGGTCAAGATAACGTTGACCTTACGCTAGCGGCAGGAGCTTCAGCTAAGGTTTCAAACTTGACAGTAGCGTCAGAGTGGTTGACAAACAATACAGGTTACTTGGTGACAATCAGTGTCAATGATAAATCAGGTAGTACTTTGTCAAGCAAGCGTGCTGGCTTGTCTGTTGAAGATGATTGGACAGTTTTCCCACGTTACGGTATCGTAGCAGGTTCGCCAACTGATCAAAACAGTATTCTTGTTAAAAATCTTGAAGCCTACCGTAAAGAGCTTGAGCTCATGAAGTCTATGAATATCAACTCATATTTCTTCTATGATGCTTATAACGAAGCTACAGATCCTTTCCCAGAGGGTGTCGATAGCTTTGTTCAAAAATGGAATACCTGGAGTCACACTCAAGTTGACACTAAGGCTGTTAAAGAATTGGTTGACCAAGTTCATAAGTCAGGTGCTGTTGCCATGCTTTATAACATGATTTCAGCAGATTCAAATCCAAAGAATCCAGCCCTTCCACTTGCTGCTTTGGCTTATAACTTCTACGATAGCTTTGGTAAGAAGGGTGAACCGATGACTTACACTATCGGTGATAACCCAACTCAAGTTTACTATGATCCGGCGAATCCAGATTGGCAAAAATACATCGCAGGTGTCATGAAATCAGCTATGGATCGTATGGGATTCGATGGTTGGCAAGGTGATACAATTGGTGACAACCGTGTGACTGATTATGAGCACCGTAACAGCACAGACGAGGCTGACTCACACATGATGTCTGATTCATATGCGTCATTTATTAATGCCATGAAAGACCTCATCGGTGAAAAGTACTACATCACAATCAATGATGTTAATGGTGGTAATGATGATAAACTAGCCAAGGCACGTCAAGATGTTGTGTATAATGAGCTTTGGACAAACGGTGGTTCAGTTATTCCAGGACGTATGCAGGTTGCCTATGGTGATTTGAAAGCACGTATCGATATGGTACGCAATAAAACTGGTAAATCACTTATCGTTGGTGCCTACATGGAAGAACCAGGTATTGACTATACTGTTCCTGGCGGAAAAGCAACTAACGGTGCGGGTAAAGATGCCCTTGCTGGTAAACCATTGCAAGCTGATGCGACACTTCTCGTAGATGCGACAGTAGCTGCAGCCGGTGGCTATCACATGTCCATTGCAGCCCTTGCCAATGCTAATGCAGCCCTTAACGTTCTTCAAAGTGCCTATTACCCAACGCAATACCTCAGTGTAGCTAAGGACACTATTCGTAAGCTTTACAATTACCAACAGTTTATCACTGCTTATGAAAATCTTCTCCGTGGTGAGGGTGTGACTAACAGCACTCAGTCTGTATCTACCAAGAATGCGGCTGGTGAAATCCTTTCTAAGGATGCTCTAGGTGTAACAGGAGATCAAGTTTGGACATTTGCTAAATCAGGAAAAGGTTTCTCAACTGTTCAAATGATTAACATGATGGGCATCAATGCGGGCTGGCATAATGAAGAGGGTTATGCGGACAATAAAACACCGGACGCACAAGAAAATCTCACAGTTCGTCTTAGCCTAGCAGGTAAAACAGCTCAAGAAGCTGCTAAAATTGCCAATCAAGTCTATGTGACGTCACCAGATGATTGGGCAACTTCAAACATGAAGAAGGCACAAGCAAGTCTTGAAACAGATGAAAATGGTCAACCAGTGCTTGTCATTTCAGTTCCTAAACTAACTCTTTGGAACATGCTCTATATCAAGGAAGACACAACAGCAACACCGGTAGAACCAGTTATCTTGAAACCAGTTACTAACCAAGCTGGTAAGAAAGTAGATAATACCGTAACATCTGAAGCAAGCTCAGAAACAGCTAAATCAGAAAATACAACAGTAACCAAAGATTCAGAGTCTCCAACTGATAAGAAACCATCTGTTGAAGCTCCTAAACTCGATGAAACAACTAAACCAGCACCATCAGTTGACGAGTTGGTAAACTCAGCAGCTGTTCCAGTGGCGATAGCTGTGTCAGAGACCGCACATGATAAGAAAGATGACAACTCAGTATCTAAGACGACAGCAATTTCAGAATCACATGCAGTAGTTGAACCAGTGGCTTCTTTGACAGAATCAGAAAGTCAGGCAAGCACTAGCCTTGTTTCAGAAACTACAAGCACAATTGTCTCAGTTGCTCCGTCAGAAGTCTCAGAAAGCACAACAGTATCATCGGAAGCATCAGAAACTGAAAATAGTTCAGAAGCATCGACTTCAGAGTCAACAATTTCAACGACGACAGCAATTTCAGAATCACATGCAGTAGTTGAACCAGTGGCTTCTTTGACAGAATCAGAAGGTCAGGCAAGCACTAGCCTTGTTTCAGAAACTACAAGCACAATTGTCTCAGTTGCTCCGTCAGAAGTATCAGAAAGCACAACAGTATCATCGAAGGTCTCAGAAACTGAAAATAGTTCAGAAGCATCAACTTCAGAGACTTCAGCATCTGAATCAGAGAATTCAATCAGCACAGTCGTTTCAGAATCAGAAGTAGTTGAAGAACCAGCTGTTTCATTGACAGAATCAGAAAGTCAAGTGAGCACTTCAGAAGTAACTTCGGCGATTTCAGAAACAGTAAGCACGTCTGAGGAAGTCCTCCTTGATGGACTATCAGAAAACATCAATAGTTGGAATAGACTCTCTGTAGCTCCTCGCGTCTCAGAAAACTTACCAAGTACTTCTGAAACGATTACAGAAGCAGCATCACTCTTTAGCAACTATGCAAGATATTCAGAAACAGCAAGTTCAGAAGCTCACTCTATGGTAGCAGCTTCTTCAGAAGTTTCTATTGAAAAATTAGCAGTATCTATCTTGAAAGATACTGAGGGAGGCTTGTATGATGCAACAACAATCAGAAATATTGTTGAGATGATTGATAGCATTACAACAAATGTCAGCTATACTCGCAGTAGCCGTCAAGACCTTGTCAATACAGCTTCGTCAGATAACACTTACAGTGGTAGTCAAGATCTTAACCTTGCAAGTAAGACAACGACGCAAACAGGTGAAAAAGGAACAACTGAAGACCTTAAGGCTACAATTGCTAAAACAGCAAAATCTCACAAGTGGGGAGAACATGCTGTAGCTATCCTTACAGCTATTGTCCTTGCAGGTGCGGCAACCCTTGCAGCTCTTCGTAACTTCTTGATGTCAAAAAAAGTTGATAAATAATAAGTAGAACTCTTTGTGTAAACAAGGAGTTTTCTTTATACTGGCTGCTATTTTTTCTGAAAATTGTGATACAATAGAAATAGTTTGAATATTGTGTCAAAGGAGAGCCAATGATTACTGCAAATGATATCGTAAAGGCTAATGAAGTCTTAAAAAACGTGGTGGAACGCACACCACTAGATTTTGATCGCTACCTATCTGAAAAATACGGGGCGACCATTTATATTAAAAAAGAAAATATGCAAAAGGTACGCTCTTTCAAATTGCGTGGAGCCTACTATGCTATCCATCAATTGAGTGATGAGGACAAGGCGCGTGGTGTGGTTTGTGCATCAGCCGGAAACCATGCTCAGGGGGTTGCCTACACTTGTAACGAGATGAAGATTCCGGCAACCATCTTTATGCCAGTAACAACACCTCTCCAAAAAATTGGTCAAGTCCGTTTCTTTGGTGGCAAGTTTGTAACAATCAAATTGGTGGGAGATACCTTTGATGCTTCTGCTCAAGCAGCACAAGAATATACTAAGTCTGAAGGGATGACTTTCATTGATCCGTTCGACGATTATAATGTCCAAGCAGGGCAAGGAACTGTTGCTTATGAAATTTATGAGCAGGCTCAAGAGGAAGGTGTTTCCTTTGATAGTATCTTGGTTCCAGTCGGAGGCGGTGGCCTTATCTCTGGTGTAGCTACTTATATCAAAGATGTAGCACCGTCTATGGAGGTTATTGGTGTTGAGGCTAGTGGTGCTCGTAGTATGCGTGCTGCCTTTGACCGTGGTTATCCTGTAAAACTTGAAGAAATTGATAAGTTTGCGGACGGGATTGCTGTTCAAAAGGTAGGTGTCAAGACCTATGAAGTCGCACGTAAATATGTTGACCGCCTCTTGGGAGTTGATGAAGGATTGATTTCAGAAACCCTAATTGATATGTACTCTAAGGTTGGTACCATTGCAGAACCCGCAGGTGCGGCATCAGTGGCAGCTTTGGAAGTGATCAAAGATGAGATTAAAGGAAAAACCATCGTCTGCATCATTTCAGGTGGTAACAATGACATCAACCGTATGCCAGAGATGGAAGAACGTGCGCTTATCTACGATGGTATCAAGCATTATTTTGTGGTTAACTTCCCACAACGTCCTGGTGCCCTTCGTGAATTTGTAAATGATATCTTGGGACCAAATGATGATATCACTCGTTTTGAGTACATCAAACGTGCTAATAAAGGAAAAGGTCCGGTTCTCATTGGTATAGCTCTTAGTGACAAGAACGACTATGATGGACTTCTCGAGCGTCTCTCTGCCTTTGACCCAAGTTATATCAACCTTCACGGTAACGAAACACTATACAATATGCTTGTCTGAGGATAGGTTCATATAATGAAAAAAGAACTGACAAAGTCGGTTCTTTTCTACTTTAACTTAGCTATAAAGTGGCACTAAGGCCTTATCTTCAAACTAAAACCCCAGTATTTCTACTGAGGTTTTCTTTATTCGATAATTAAGAGTCCATCTTTGATGGCGAATGGATTGTCTTTATTGATGCGGTCGTAGAACATGATACCGTTAGTATGGTCGATTTCATGTTGAACAACGATTGAGTTGTAACCACGGAGTTTAACACGTTGCTTTTCGCCTTCTTTGTTGAAGTATTCAACAGTTACACGAGCATGACGAACCACGTAACCAGGAACGTCGCGGTCAACTGAGAGGCATCCTTCGCCATCGCCCAAAGCAGCATCTTGAACAGAATGGGCAACTACTTTAGGGTTGTACATGATTTCTTGAAGGCTATATGCTTCTTTTGGTGGATTACCTTCAGCGTCTTCAGGGTTTGGAACGAGAACAGCGATAATGCGTTTTGAAATATCTAATTGAGGGGCTGCAAGACCGACTCCCCCACGAAGCCCCATTTTTTCGGCAATAACAGGATCTTGTGAGTTACGAAGAAACTGCATCATTTTTTCGCCTAGGATAATGTCTTCGTCTGATAGTGGGAAGGTTACATCTTCAGCGACAGCACGCAAGGTTGGATTTCCTTCGCGAATGATATCATTCATATCAATCATATGGCTGGCGCGGATAATTTTGGTTTGAGCGTCCATTTGTTTACCTCTATTTTCTTTGATTTACTTGTTTATAACTATAGCACAAAAGGGTTGAAAATTAAACCATCAAGGGTTAAAGTGAGGCTTTTTCTAATCGATAAAAGCCAGTTTTTCCAAGGTTTTTTTCTCTAAAATACGATAGGTTTTAAAGGCCTCTTTTTCGATAATTCCCTGGTCGATAAATTGTTTGATGACTCGCTGTACATGACGATAGCTAGTCCCAAAACGGGAAGCTAAAATGGATGGCGATAATTGAAAGATATTCTCTTCTTCACTATTCAAAATATGGGTGGCCAGACGCTCTTTGACAGAGTAGCTAGCATTCGTTGAAGCAGTGATACCTTGCTTATGCAGTGCCATAGCTAGGTTACGTCCAATTTGGTAGAGAAAAACAGGGTCTTTGAGGAGTTCTTCTTTATTATTTAATGGGAGCTGAACTGCTTGAACCTCTTCTAAAGCAATGACTGATGATCCTGCTGGTTGGTTGGTCATGAGTTCTACATCTCCCAATATCTGAGGCTGATTGAGCGTTTCTAGGATATGTTCTTTACCATTGAAGAGAGAACGAACAATTTTTACCTTTCCTGATAAAATGTAGGTCAGCTCAGTGATAGCTTGCCCTTGGGTACAAATATAATCGTTTTTTTGAAAGGTGACTTTCTGTAATTGGTTGAGGTAGGGGGGTGGAAAGACCTGGTCAAGTTGAGGTCTTATGGCATGATTACGCATACATCTCCTTTTTTAGGACCTAGGTCCTATTTTTTAAAGTCTCCTTAGATTATAATGAAAAAATAACTATTAGACAAGTAAGGAAAGGATGTTCTTATCCCTATATTATGACACGAATTTTAGAAAAAATGAGCCTGCTTGGGCTATCCTTGCTCTTGATTTCGGCCTTTTCGATTTCAACAGCGTTACCACCTATGTTGGACTACTATAGCCCAAGTTTTTCTGCCGCGCAAGTGGAGCTTTTAGTATCTGTCCCTTCATTTTCCGTAGTCGCGATGCTCTTACTTAATTCATTTATTGACAAATGGCTAAGTGATAGACAGCTAATTGTGACTGGGCTGCTCTTACTTAGTAGTGCTGGGATTTTTCCTTTTTTTGTACAAGCCTATCCTCTTGTCTTACTGTCACGTATTGCTTTTGGAATGGGGATTGGTCTTATCAATGCTAAGGCGATTGCCATCATCAGTCAACGTTATCAAGGTAAAGAGCGAGTTCAGATGTTAGGTATTCGTGGCTCCATGGAGTTGATTGGTGGAGCTTCTTGTTCCCTTTTGGTTGGACAGTTACTGAAAATTCATTGGACCTTTGCCTTTCTTATCTATGGTTTTGGTTTTGTGATTTTGATTATGTATCTCCTTTTTGTGCCAACGATGGAGCAGGTGGAGAAGAAGCAGATTACAAAAAGAAAACAAGTTCTGAACAAAAAAGACCTTGGTATGATTCTTGGCATGGCTCTTTTAGCAGGTTTTGTCATCTGTATCAATTCTTCGATTAGTTTGCGCGTGCCTCTGTTTCAAGTTGCTGGTAAGACTATTGAGAGTGGTCAATCAGCCTTAGTACTGAGTTTAGAGCAGGGAATTGGAATTGTAGCTGGACTGAGTTTCGCCTCGCTTATAGGACATTTTAAAAATCGTCTTTTGCCTATAGTGATGTTCTTGTTAGCGGTTTGTCTCTTTGGGATGTCAGTGGCTGGTAACTTACCGATTTTGATTTTATCTTCAGTTGGTGTTGGTTTCTTTTATAGTATTATTTTGACAATTATCTTTAACCGACTTTCTGAGTCTATTGCTAGAAATCTGTTGAACAAGGCGACAGCCTATGTCCTCTTAGGGTGTAACCTAGGGTCAGCCATTTCCCCTTATGTTTTGAAATTGTTAGCACTCATATCTCCAAGTTTTAGTTGGATTTTTCTAGCCTATGCAATCGTAAGTTTCCTACTTTTCCTTGGATTCTTTCTGAATGCAAAAATGGCCAAAAAAGTCTAAGCTTCAAAAACTTAATCAGTGAAATCTTGCGATTGACAAAGATTAGTAGATGAGCTAAAATAGAGAGGTCGTAAAGACAAACCAACTCTTTCTTGGTTTTAGGAGAGCCAATCCTAAGACTCGGATGGAGCAAAAAAAGGAGAAAAAACATGGCAATCTCAAAAGAGAAAAAAAATGAAATCATTGCTCAATACGCACGTCACGAAGGTGACACTGGTTCAGTAGAGGTTCAAGTTGCTGTCCTTACTTGGGAAATCAACCACCTTAACGAACACATTAAACAACACAAAAAAGACCACGCTACTTACCGTGGTTTGATGAAAAAAATCGGTCACCGTCGTAACTTGTTGGCATACCTTCGCCGCACAGACGTTAACCGTTACCGTGAGTTGATCAGCTCACTCGGACTTCGTCGTTAATAACGATGCTAAGGGCGTAAAAAATCCGTATGAAAATAGGGGGACGACGTCGTGTTTGAGGAACACAAGGAGTTTCATCTTTTTCACTAGGATTTTAGCCCGAATTCAAAACAGCTCTCTAGATATAGAGGGCTGTTTTTCTGTGTTCCTTTAAAAAATTCTGACGATGATTAATCTATAGAACAAAAAAACTCCCAAATTAATTCTGGAAGTTTTTTAACTTAAAATTTTTTTGATAACTGTTTGAAATTGAGGGAGTTGATGGATAGCAGTTCCGACAAGGATACCTAACATATTTAAGGTGATATCTCCCAAATCAAAGACTCCCAAATGTCCGAAGTACTGAATGGATTCGACGGAGAAAAGGGTAAGGAGGCAGAGTAGGAGATTACTCAATCGTGAAGAAAAGAGGAGTCCCAGAGGGATGAACATTAACAGGTTCATGATGGGAACGAAGTGGCTGCCCCAGTATAATTCCCGAGCGAAGGAAAGGGGGTTAAGTGAGAGACCTTGGGTACCAATGTTTTTCAAGAAAAGTAGGTAGAAGAGAGCAAGAAAGTAAATGAAGTAGAGTAGGAGCAGTGTCTGTTTTTTCAGCTGTCTAGTAAGAAGGAGTTTCAAAAAAGCATAGACAAAGTAACTAAGCAGGACTATGATGACTAGGTTGAGTAAGACTTGGAAGTAGGAGCCATAATGGGCGATGTAATGAACGTACTGTTCGAGATGGCCCCTATAAAACCAATAAGACAAGCACAGTGATAGGCTTCCTAGTAAGATGTTACTCAATGTTTTTAATGTTTTTGCCACTTTGCTCCTCCATTTGCATATGATGAGTACACATTATATCAAAAAAACGTTTAAAGAAAGTTAAGAAACTGTAACGAAGTTTTGATAGAATGGAAGGATAAGGCAGAATCAAAGACTAAAAAAGGACTTTGAAACAGCAACTCTACTTTTGACTAACAATTTAATGGTTTTTGTAAACAGGCTATGAAAGCTTATAAAATAATTAAATTTTAAAAATTAGGAGTCAGCATCTTGTTTCAAGATTATTAAAATGTTATTATATAGTAGTGAATTTTTAACATAAAAAGGAGTTCGTCTTATGAATAAAAAGGTTTTGGCGACAGCCGGAATTGCAGCACTTGCAGTTTCTGCTACAGTTGCTAAAGCTGATGAGGTAACGACAAACGATCAAGCCTCAACAACAGCATCAGTATCATCGACAGCTACACAAGCTGTCCCAACTCAAGCCCAAGTCGAAGCGGCTAGAGAACAAGCCAGCGCTGCAAATCAAGCAGTATCGCAACAAGAGTCAGTAGTTGCTAATCATGAAGCAGCTGCCAACCAGGCTCAAGCAAACCTAGCGACAGCAGATGCTAACTTGCAAAAGGCACAAACAGCAGCCGATGAAGCAAGTCCAGAAACTATTGCTGCCGCTCAAGGTCAAGTAACTACTGCTGAAAATGCAGCTAAGGAAGCTAAGTCAGCAGTCGAAACAGCTCAATCAGCAGAAAAAACTGCTAAAGATGCAGCAGACAAACAGCAAGCTGTCGTTAATACAGATCAAGCTAATGTCAATGCTAAGGCTAGTGAAGTTGCTAATGCTCAAAAATCAGTAGATGCCGCTAAAGCAGCCTTTAATGGTTCTAGCGCTTCTGAGGCAGCTTCAAACCAAGCTAAAGCACAATCAGCTTTTGATGCTGCAACAGCAGCTGAGAAAAAAGCTCAAGAAGAATTGGCAGCCGCTCAGGCAGCTGATAAAGAAAAAGCTACTGCTATTTCAGCTAAAGAAGGGCAATTGACTGCAGACCAAAATGCAGCAAACCAAGCTAAAGCAGCTTATGAGACTGCTCAAACAGTAGCTAATGAAAAGGCAGCTGCTCTTGCAGCCGCTGAAGCAGCTAAGAAAAAAGCAGAATCTTCAACAACTTCAACAGCTAATGTTCGTCAAAAATTCTCAGTTTCACAAGAATATGTCAATGCTCTTAAGATTCATGAGTCTAAAACAGCGACCGCAGCAGAAAAAGCTCAAGCTGAACAAGTCTTGAAGAACGTTAATAAACGTGATCGTGGTAACAATAGTTATCAAGATAATGAAGCGGATAAAAATGTTAAAATTAGTGATTTGAATAACCTTAGTGAAGCTCAAATTACAGATTTGTCATTGTATGCTTCAAGTTTGATTAACCAAATTCGTACAGCCTTTGGTACAACTCAAACATCTGTTTCAAAAGGTAGTGTTCTTGCGGCTGACCGTGTTTCAGACGGTTATGTAGCAGATAACTGGGGTTGGGAAGCTATTACCCATCAACGACATGATAGTGCCGCCCTTGACCGTGCTGGTAAGTCATTTAATAGTGTAAGTATTGGTGAAAACCTTAATACATGGCAAGGTTTGACAGGACCATTTACTCTTAACGACATTAAGAAATATGTCTATGAAGCTATGCTTGACTTCATGTTTAACGGTAATGAGTGGAACCATGCTCGTTCTATCTCTGGACTTACAGCAGATGGTGGTGAGTCTTACATTGGAACAGACATCAGTGTTGTTGCCGGTGCCTTTAACGTTCACGTAAACAATGTCAATAAAAATTCTATCGCTTCTGATAGTAGCTTTGACACAACTAAGATTGCTAACCCATATGAAGGTAACCAATCTCAATCATCTTCAAATGCAAATCTTGCTGCTGCAAAAGCAGCTTATGAAGCTGCTAAGCAAGCTAACGATCAAGCTCAAAGTGATTTGGCTAGCAAGAAAGCGGCTTCTGAGTCAGCAACTCTTAAGCTTAAGAATACTCAGTCAGAACTTGCAGCTCTTAAAGCGACTGCAAGCAAGTTGGCAGCTGCTCAGAATAACCTTTCTGAAAAACAAGCAGCCCTTGCAACTGCTAAATCAGAATTGGAAAAAGCTAACGCTGCAGTTGAAAACCTTAATGCTAACGCACAAGAAAAAGCAGCAGCCCTTAGCAAAGCTAAAGCAACTCTTGATGAAAAACAAGCAGAGCTTCAAACAGCTAAAGATAAACTTGCGACAAGTTCTGCAACCTTGCAACGTTTGACAAATGCCTACAACGCTGCTAAGCAAGATACTGCTAAGAAACAAGTAGCATTGACACAAGCTAACCAAGCCTTGACTGCTGCTAAGAACCGTCTAGCAGCCCTTACAAATGCTTCAGGTAACCTAGCTAAGGCTAAAGCAGAACGTGCAACAGCCTTTGCTAAATTTACTGCAGCCAAAGGTGCTCTTTCAACTGAACGTGCGAAACTTGTTGAATTGTCTGCTAAACGTGATAAATTAACGAGCGAATACACAACTGTTCAAACAGCCTTCGATAACTACATGAAAGCTAAGGCAGACAAAGAGCGTCAAACACAATTGGCTAAAGAGTTCGCTAACATTACATCTAAAGGTCTCACACCAGTACCTGTTTACGATGTAGATGGTAAAGTTATTGCTTTCACAACACAAGAAAAAGCAGCTCAAACGGTGGCTCAAATTCCTGTAAATTATGGTCAAGCAAAAGCAGAGAAACAAGCTCCTGTACAAGAAACAGACAGCTTGCCAGAAACAGGTGAGTCAACTGCAGTAGGATTCAGTCTTGTAGGTCTCTTTATGACACTATTGGCCTTCCTTGGTTTTGTTGACAGACGTACACGTCGTAACTAATCATAGACAAAAAAACGGCAGATGCCGTTTTTTTATATATTTGAGAATCTAAAAAAAGTTAAGGTCGAAACCTTAACTTTTTCGTTTTTAACCCAAGAAACGTTTGAGGAATTCCTTGGTACGTTCTTCTTTAGGATTTTCAAAGATTTGTTCTGGGCTACCTTGTTCAGCGATTACTCCTTTATCCATGAAGATGACACGGTCTGAAACATCACGTGCGAACTCCATTTCATGGGTAACGATAATCATGGTCAAACCAGTTTCAGATAGCTCCTGCATAGTCTTGAGTACTTCCCCTACCATTTCTGGGTCAAGGGCTGAAGTTGGCTCGTCAAAGAGGATGGCTTCTGGATCAACAGAGAGGGCACGGGCAATGGCCACACGTTGTTTTTGTCCCCCTGAGAGTTGTTTTGGTTTAGCTTTCCAGTATTGTTCCCCCATACCAACTTTCTCCAAGTTAGCTTTGGCGATACTCTCAGCTTCTTTACGGTCACGTTTGAGAACGGTTGTTTGAGCTACGATAGCATTTTCCAAAACATTAAGGTTTTCAAAGAGGTTGAAAGATTGGAAAACCATACCGAGTCTTTCACGATAGGTAGTGAGGTCGTAACCTTTTTCAAGGACATTGTCTCCATGATAGAGGATTTCACCACCTGAAGGTGACTCGAGTAGGTTAATAGAGCGAAGGAAGGTTGATTTCCCTGAACCTGAAGAACCAATAATTGAGATAACTTCACCTTTCTTGACGCTGAGGGAGATATCTTTGAGGACTTCGTTTTTTCCGTATGATTTTTTGAGGTTTTTAATTTCTAAAATCGTTTCAGTCATTAGTGAACCCCTCCTTGTGTGTAAGTATCTTGATCCAAACGGCGTTCTACATAACGCAAGATGCGTGTCACTGTGAAGGTGAGGACAAAGTAGATTGCTGCGATAACAAAGAATGTTTGGAAGTATTGATATGTTTGACTTGCAACAGTGTTACCTGCGAAGTAAAGTTCCACAACAGAGATAACGTTCAAAACAGAGGTATCCTTGATATTGATAACGAACTCATTACCAGTAGCTGGCAAGATGTTACGGATAACCTGTGGAAGAACAATCTTACGCATGGTTTGACCGTGGGTAAATCCAAGAGCAGTTGCAGCTTCAAATTGTCCTTTATCTACGGCGAAGATACCACCACGAACGATTTCACTCATGTAGGCTCCGGTGTTGATAGAAACGATGAAGACAGCTGCTAGGGTACGGTCAATATTGATACCAAAGGCCTGGGCAGTACCGTAGTAGATAACCATAGATTGTACAATCATTGGCGTACCACGGAAAACTTCGATATAGACATTAAGCACCCAACCGAAGAGTTTTTGGAGCAAGGCTACAAATTTATTAGTAGCCTTAGGAGCTGTGCGGTAAACACCAATCATAAGACCGATGAAAGTACCCACAACTGTACCGATAATTGAGATAAGAAGGGTAATTCCTGTACCACGTAAGAATTGTGGCCAGTTCTTAGCGATGATATTGCTCATCTGACTAAAGAAGTTTCCTTTTTTAGCCTCATCAGTCTTATCTGCAGGTTGGATGTCAATGATGTGATCCATCAGTTTAACACGTTCCTCTTGGCTGATTCCAGCAAGGACCTTATTGACTTGTTCCATTTGCTGGCTGTCTCCTTTGCGAAGACCGACGGCCAAGGAGACGTCATCGTCTGAAACCTGGAAACCACCATCTTTAAGCGTAATCATCTTATATTTTGAGCTAGCTTCTTCGGCAGTTTTTGCTTCAGGACGCTCTGAAACATAACCATCGATGATACCTGATGCAAGGGCTTGGCGCATAGCCCCAAAGTCTCCCATAGCCGTTTGTTTGCTGACACCTGGGATTTGGTCAATCAAATTATAGAGATAAACCCCTTGTTGAGCTGTGATTTTAGCATCCTTGAAGTCTTTGAGACTCTTAGCGTTGGCATAATCACCGTCTGAGCTGACAACCATGACAGGTTCGCTTCGGTAGTAGCTGTCTGAAAAGTCGATTTCTTGACGACGTTCAGCTGTTGGGCTCATACCTGCGATGATCATATCGATTTTGCCGGAAGTGAGGGCAGGAATCAAACCTGTCCAAGCTGTTTTGACTACCAAGGGTTTCTTGCCTTGAGCTTCAGCGATTTTTTTAGCGATTTGCACGTCATAACCGTTGGCATACTGTTTGGTACCTTCGATTGGAACGGCTCCGTTTGAGTTATCGTCCTGCGTCCAGTTGAAAGGTGCATAGGCAGCCTCCATACCGACACGGAGATACTCGTCTGCTTGAGCGCTTGATACCCCACCAAAAACGAGGAGGAGCGCTGCAAAGCAGGCTACAATAATTTTTTTCATTGAAACAATGTCTCCTATAAAAATGTCATACCTTACCATTTTACAGGAAATTAGGATTAATGACAATAAGTTGGGATTAGAAAAACAATCTCTATACCAAGATTGTCTTCAAATACAAGTTGTAATTTGATATAATGGGAAGGACGATTTGGAGCCTTAATCATTTTTGGTGTGATGAGGCTAGCATTTTAAAACGGAGATAATTATGCAAACGGCACAATTTATTATTGAATTACTAAAAGCAGTCTTTCTTGGGATTGTCGAAGGTATCACTGAGTGGCTACCGATTTCATCTACAGGTCACTTGATTTTGGTGAATGAATTCTTGAACTTGAGACAAAGTAAAGATTTCATCGATATGTTTAATATCGTTATCCAACTTGGTGCTATTCTTGCGGTTATGGTCATTTACTTTAAACGTTTGAATCCCTTCCAACCTGGTAAGACAGCACGTGAAGTGCAATTGACTTGGCAACTTTGGCTCAAGGTGGTCATTGCCTGTATTCCTTCAGCCTTCTTTGGTCTTCTTTTAGATGACTGGATGGAGGCCCATCTCAGTAATTTCTTTGTAGTAGCTATCATGTTGGTAGTCTACGGGATTGCCTTTATTTGGATTGAGGACCGCAATCGACGTGTAGAACCTAAGGTAACGGATTTGGCACGTATGTCTTACAAGACAGCTTTCTATATTGGTCTTTTCCAAGTCTTGAGTATCATTCCAGGGACAAGCCGTTCAGGTGCTACTATTCTTGGGGGTATCATCGTTGGTACTAGTCGTAGCGTAGCTGCTGACTTTACCTTCTTCCTTGGTATTCCAACCATGTTTGGTTATAGTGGCCTTAAGGCGGTTAAGTATTTCATTGACGGGAATACCTTGACAGGTGGACAAGTGGCTATTCTCTTGGTAGCTAGTGTGACAGCCTTTGTTGTCAGCTTGTTCGTGATTCGCTTCTTGATGAATTATATTAAGAAACATGATTTCACAGTTTTCGGAAAATACCGTATCGTGCTTGGTATTATTGTGCTTCTCTATGGAGCTGTCAAACTTATTTTCGGATAATTACTTTTAAGTAAACTGAAAAGGACTTCAATTGAAGTCCTTTTTAGCTGGTTTAGAGATCATTTGTGGAGAAGTTTTCCAAAGATAAGGTAAGCTAGCGACCATAGGACCAGTCCGCAAGTCAAAAAGCTGGCTAGGATTTTCAAGAAGTCCACGACATTATGCAAGGGATACCATCCGGACAAACAGAGAATTGGAAGGATGGTAACACACATGATTGAGAAGTGGAGAAGAGATTGCTGTTTGAGCGATAAACGATTATCGTCGTAAATGGGTGCAGTTGCTAGTATGATGGCGACGATTAGCCCTGTAAGAAAGGTAGATTTGTTTACTTGATAAGGTTGCCCCGATAAGTAGAGAAAGAGCGTCAATAAACTCGTTATTCCTCCAGCAATGCTAGCTCGTAGCCACCCTTTTTTATAGGCAGTCATGGTCATCACCTCCATGTATATCTTCACTTTTATTATACTCCAATCTAGGATAGATGACAGGTATAAATGGGGAAATACAAGGTTTTGTTAGTATTAAGAAGTTTTTAGAAATCCTTTCCAAAATAAGACTCAAACTTGCTCAGAAATTGCTATCTCTTGGCTTTTCTAGTATAATGAAATAACTACTCGTGCGAGGTTTTTTACATATGGAAATGAAACAAATAAGCGAGACAACTCTAAAAATCATGATTACCATGGAAGATCTTGAAGAACATGGTATGGAATTGAAGGATTTCTTGATTCCCCAGGAAAAAACAGAGGAATTTTTCTATACTGTCATGGATGAGTTGGACTTGCCTGATAACTTTAAAAATAGTGGGATGCTGAGCTTCCGTGTCACGCCACGCAAGGATCGTGTGGATGTCTTTGTGACTAAATCAGATCTTAAGGAAGACCTTGATTTCAACGATTTGTCATATATGGATGACTACTCAGGGCTTTCTCCAGAAGAGTTCCTCAAGGCTCTTGAGGGTAACTTTATGGACAAGGGTGACATCGAAGCACACCATAAGCTCGAAGAGCTTGAAAAGACCTTGGAAGAGGTTGATAAGGCTATGACAGAGCCTACCAAGGAAGTGCCCGAAGAAAATATTCGTGAAGACTATACCCACTATGTCTTGGCCTTCTCTGACTTTGATCAAGTGGTGACCTTTACACAAGGCTTGAAGGATGTGCCTGTTGAAGGTTCTGAGCTTTATAAACTTGGGGATGTCTACTATATGACAGTCCTTCTTTACTTGGCTGATGAGCCTGATTATTACGCGAACAATATGTATGCGCGTTTTCTTGAATATGCGAATGTAGCAGACCGAACACGTGCCTACCTACAAGAGCATGCAACAATCTTGATGGAAGAGGACGCCTTACCGGTACTACAAGCAACGAAATGGAGCTAAGACATGCCTTGGACCATTAATTATATATTCGTTTTGATTGGGACCTTTTTGATAGCCATCGTGACGACCCCTTTGGTACGCTCTTTGGCCTTACGTGTCGGAGCTGTTGACAATCCCAATGCAAGACGTATCAATAAAAAGCCAATGCCTAGTGCTGGTGGTCTAGCTATTTTGTTGGCCTTTGTACTAGCGACCTTGGTCTTTATGCCTATGATTATCCATAAGGATATTTGGCATGTTTCTTACATCAGGTACATCTTGCCGGTTGTTGTGGGGGGATCTGTCGTAGCTCTGACGGGCTTCGTTGATGATATCTTGGAATTAAAGCCTCTACCTAAGATGCTTGGTATTGTTATTGGAGCTGTCATTGTTTGGGCTTTTACAGACTTCCGATTTGATAGCTTTAAGATTCCATTTGGTGGTCCTATGATTCATTTTGGACCGGTCTTGACCTTGATTTTAACGGTGTTATGGATTGTGGCCATCACCAATGCCATTAATCTGATTGATGGTTTGGACGGCTTGGTTGGAGGCGTTTCCATCATTTCCCTTATGACTATGGGGGTGATCTCTTATTTCTTCCTCTATGATACTGATATTTTCTTGACCATGACTATCTTTGTCTTGGTGGCTGCCATTATGGGCTTCTTCCCTTACAATTATCATCCAGCAATTATCTATCTAGGTGATACAGGGGCGCTCTTTATTGGCTTTATGATAGGTGTTTTGTCATTACAAGGGTTGAAAAATGCAACTGCAGTGGCTATTTTGTCACCTGTTATTATCCTTGGAGTGCCTATTGTTGACACAGTGGTAGCTATTGTCCGCCGTAAATTGTCAGGGCGCCCAGCCATGGAGGCTGACAAGATGCACTTGCATCATCGCCTTCTAGCTATGGGCTTCACTCATCGAGGAGCGGTTCTGGTGGTTTATGCCATCGCTATCCTCTTTTCATTGATTGCCCTCCTGTTAAACGTTTCTAGCCGTCTCGGTGGTATTCTCTTGCTCTTGAGTTTGATTTTGGGAATGGAAATTCTGATTGAAGGGCTTGAGATTTGGGGCGTTGGTCGAACACCACTCTTCAACCTTCTGAAATTTATCGGGAATAGTGATTATCGCCAAGCAACCATGTTAAAATGGAAGCAAGGGCGAAAAAATTAAACATTTGAAAAGCCAAGTAATGGCTTTTTTGTTATAATGACTCTAATTAAGGAAAATGGAAGTTCTCTTTTTATTTTCCAGAAAATAGCAAGACTATTTTCGAAAAAATAATGCAATTTAGCGAGCAAGTGCTCGCTGTATATATGAAAAAGGAGTATACAATGTCTGTACTTGAAATCAAAAATCTTCATGTTTCTGTTGAAGATAAAGAAATCTTGAAGGGTCTTAATTTGACTCTTAAAACTGGTGAGATTGCTGCTATCATGGGTCCTAACGGAACTGGTAAATCTACCCTCTCAGCTGCTATTATGGGTAACCCAAACTATGAAATCACAGAAGGGGACATCCTTTTTGATGGTGAAAGCATCCTTGACTTGGAAGTTGACGAACGTGCACGCCTAGGTCTTTTCCTTGCTATGCAATACCCAGCTGAAATCCCAGGGATCACAAATGCTGAGTTCATCCGTGCAGCTATGAACGCTGGTAAAGAAGATGACGAAAAGATTTCTGTTCTTGATTTCATCACTAAATTGGATGAAAAGATGGAATTGCTAGGTATGCGTGAAGAAATGGCTGAGCGTTACCTTAATGAAGGTTTCTCAGGTGGTGAGAAAAAACGTAACGAAATCCTTCAATTGCTCATGTTGGAACCTAAGTTTGCTCTTCTCGATGAGATTGACTCAGGTCTTGATATCGATGCCCTTAAAGTGGTTTCAAAAGGGGTTAACGCTATGCGTGGCGAAGGCTTCGGTGCTATGATTATCACTCACTACCAACGTCTCTTGAACTATATCACTCCAGATGTCGTACACGTAATGATGGAAGGTAAAGTGGTTCTTTCAGGCGGTCCTGAATTGGCTGCTCGTCTTGAGCAAGAAGGTTATGCGAAAATCGCTGAAGAGCTCGGTTACGAGTACCACGAAGAAGCGTAAGTCTGTTACTCGAAATAACTAGAAAAGGAGTAACCTATGTCAAAAGAATCTATTATCGCTTTTTCACAAGCAAAAGCAGAGCTACTTTGGTTGCAAGACCTTCGTCAAGCAGCCTTTGATAAGCTTGAAAGTTTGGCTCTTCCAAAAATTGAGTGTGTTAAATTCCACCGTTGGAATCTCGGTGATGGAACGATTACTGAAAATGAACCATCAGCAAATGTGCCTGATTTTACAGCGCTTGGAAACAACCCTAAATTGGTCCAAGTAGGAACAAATACTGTTCTTGAACAATTGCCAGCTGACTTGATTAGCCAAGGTGTGGTCTTTACAGATCTTACGACTGCTCTTGAGGAAATCCCAGAAGTCGTTGAAGCCTTCTTTGGTAAGGCTGTGGCCTACGATGAGGACAAATTGGCAGCTTATAACTATGCTTATTTCAATAGTGCAGCAGTCCTTTATGTACCAGATAATGTTGAAATTGACTTGCCAGTTGAAAGCTATTTTTACCAAGATGGAACTTCAAATGTTCCATTTAACAAACACGTTTTGATCGTAGCTGGTAAAAACAGTAAATTGACTTACCTTGAGCGTTTTGAAACGCTAGGTGAAGCGACTGAAAAAGCTAGTGCCAACATTTCGGTTGAAGTCATTGCTCAAGATGGTGCACAAGTTAAGTTTGCGGCTATTGACCGTTTGGGTGAAAACGTCACAACTTATATTAGTCGTCGTGGTCGTATCGGTCGTGATGCCAGCATTGACTGGGCTCTCGGGATCATGAACGAAGGCAATGTTATTGCTGACTTTGATAGTGACTTGATTGGCAATGGAAGTCATGCCAACCTCAAAGTTATTGGTCTTTCATCAGGGCGTCAGGTTCAAGGAATTGATACTCGTGTGACTAACTACGGTAACAACTCTGTGGGACATATCCTACAACATGGTGTTATTTTGGAACGTGGTACTTTGACTTTCAATGGTATTGGTCACATTGTCAAAGGTGCTAAGGGTGCTGATGCACAACAAGAAAGCCGTGTGCTTATGCTTTCTGACAAGGCACGTTCAGACGCTAACCCAATTCTCTTGATTGACGAAAATGAAGTTACAGCAGGGCATGCTGCTTCAATCGGTCAGGTAGATCCAGAGGATATGTATTACCTCATGAGTCGTGGACTTGATCAAGACACTGCAGAACGTTTGGTTATTCGCGGTTTCTTAGGAGCAGTTATTACTGAAATCCCAGTTAAAGAAGTGCGCGATGAAATGATTTCTGTAACTGATACAAAACTAAACAAACGTTAGGAACTATCGACGCAGATAGTCTAACCTATGATATATCTAGATAGGGAGATAAGATGTCAGCTTTAGATGCCTATAAGATTCGACAAAATTTTGCCATTTTAGATCAGGTAGTTAATGATGAACCTTTGGTATACTTGGATAATGCAGCAACGACTCAGAAGCCTCAAGTAGTTTTGGACACTCTCATGGCCTACTATCATGAGGACAATGCCAATGTTCACCGTGGTGTGCACACTTTGGCTGAGCGTGCAACAGCTGCTTACGAAGCTAGTCGTGAAAAGCTTCGTCAGTTTATCAATGCTAAATCAACCAAAGAGGTCCTCTTTACACGTGGAACGACAACTGGTCTTAACTGGGTTGGTCGTTTTGCAGAGCAGGTTCTTGAGCCAGGAGATGAGGTGGTTATTTCAATTATGGAACACCACTCAAATATCATTCCTTGGCAGGAAGCTTGTAAGAAGACAGGGGCTAAACTTGTTTACGCCTACTTGAAAGATGGCCAATTGGATATGGAAGATTTGGCCAACAAGATTACTGAAAAGACAAAATTTGTCAGTCTAGCTCAGGTCTCTAACGTTTTAGGCTGCATCAATCCTGTCAAAGAAATTGCCAAGCTTGCCCACCAAGTTGGTGCCTATATGGTAGTGGACGGTGCCCAATCGGCGCCCCACATGGCCATTGATGTTCAGGATTTAGATTGTGATTTCTTCACCCTTTCTGGCCATAAGATGTTAGGTCCAACAGGGATTGGGGTTCTTTATGGCAAGGAAGAGATTCTTAACCAGATGAATCCGATTGAATTCGGTGGTGAGATGATTGATTTTGTTTATGAACAAGAAGCCACTTGGAAGGAATTGCCTTGGAAATTTGAGGCTGGTACACCTAACATTGCGGGGGCTATTGCTCTTGGAGCTGCTGTGGACTACCTCTCTGCTTTAGGCATGGAAAATATTCATGCTTACGAGCAAGAATTGGTAGACTATGTTTTGCCTAAGCTTCAGGCGATTGATGGTCTGACAGTCTACGGTCCAGAAGATCCTAGCCAGCATGCAGGTGTTATTGCCTTTAATATTGATGGGCTTCACCCTCATGATGTGGCGACAGCTCTTGATTATGAAGGAGTGGCAGTGCGTGCGGGTCACCACTGTGCTCAGCCTTTAATTAATCATTTAGGAATCTCATCAGCTGCCCGAGCAAGTTTCTATATTTACAATACTAAAGAGGATTGCGACAAGCTTGTGGAGGCAATTCTTGCGACGAAGGAGTTTTTCAATGGCACTCTCTAGACTAGATAGTTTATATATGGCTGTTGTGGCCGATCACTCTAAGAGCCCTCACCATCATGGTGTCCTACCAGATGTGGAGCAACTTCAACTGAATAATCCGACTTGTGGAGATGTTATCAATCTGTCAGTTAAATTTGATGGTGACGTGATTGAAGACATTGCCTTTGCTGGTGATGGTTGTACTATTTCTACAGCTTCATCAAGTATGATGACGGATGCAGTTATTGGAAAAACCAAGGCAGAGGCTTTGGAACTAGCGGAGATTTTCTCTCTTATGATTCAAGGAAAACATGACATCGCTACAGGTAAATTAGGTGAAGCTAAGCTTTTGGCGGGGGTTTCTAAATTTCCACAACGTATCAAATGTGCAACACTCTCTTGGAATGCGCTCAAAAAAGCCATAGAGAGAAGCGAGCTTTAGGAAGTCAAGGAGCAGTTAGTCTCCTTGCCCAAGTAAAAAGGAAAACGAATCAAACCTTTAATAAAGGAAAATACTATGACTGAAACAAATGAAAAAGTAGAACCAAAACCCATTGATTTGGGGGAATATAAATATGGTTTCCATGATGATGTGACACCAGTCTTTTCAACAGGAAAAGGAATCAGTGAAGATGTGGTCCGTGCCATGTCTGCTGAAAAAGGGGAGCCTGAGTGGATGCTTGAATTCCGCTTGAAATCACTAGAAACCTTTAAGAAAATGCCTATGCAAGAGTGGGGGCCAGATCTTTCGGAAATCGACTTCGATGACTTGACATATTTCCAAAAAGCGTCAGACCGACCTGCTCGTGACTGGGAAGATGTACCTGAAAAAATCAAGGAAACCTTTGAACGTATTGGTATCCCCGAAGCTGAACGTGCTTACCTGGCAGGGGCTTCAGCTCAGTATGAATCAGAAGTGGTTTACCACAACATGAAAGAAGAGTATGACAAGTTGGGTATTATCTTTACAGATACGGACTCAGCTCTTAAAGAGTACCCAGAACTCTTCAAGAAGTACTTCTCAAAACTGGTTCCACCAACAGACAATAAATTTGCGGCCCTTAACTCTGCCTTCTGGTCAGGCGGTACCTTTATTTATGTACCTAAAGGCGTCAAGGTGGATATTCCGCTTCAAACCTACTTCCGTATTAACAATGAAGCAACTGCCCAGTTTGAACGTACCCTTATCATCGTTGATGAAGGTGCCAGCGTTCACTATGTGGAAGGCTGTACGGCACCAACCTATACTTCAGCCAGTCTTCATGCAGCCATCGTTGAAATCTTTGCACTTGAAGGAGCTTATATGCGTTATTCAACCATTCAAAACTGGTCAGATAGCGTCTATAATTTGGTAACCAAACGTGCCACTGCTAAGAAAAATGCTACGGTTGAGTGGATTGACGGTAACCTTGGTGCTAAGAAAACAATGAAGTACCCTTCGGTTTACCTAGATGGTGAAGGTGCACGTGGGACTATGCTTTCTATAGCTTTTGCCAATGCTGGTCAGCACCAGGATACAGGAGCTAAGATGATTCATAATGCGCCACATACATCATCATCTATTGTCTCTAAATCAATCGCCCGTAATGGTGGTAAGGTTGACTATCGTGGCCAAGTAACTTTCAATAAGGACTCTAAGAAATCTGGTTCCCACATTGAATGTGATACGATCTTGATGGATGATTTATCTAAGTCAGATACGATTCCATTTAATGAAATTCACAACTCACAAGTTGCTCTTGAACACGAAGCTAAAGTTTCTAAGATTTCTGAAGAGCAACTCTACTACCTCATGAGCCGTGGACTTTCAGAACAAGAAGCAACTGAAATGATTGTCATGGGATTTGTGGAACCATTTACCAAAGAACTTCCAATGGAGTATGCTGTTGAGCTTAACCGCTTGATTAGTTATGAAATGGAAGGATCAGTTGGTTAAAAATAAGCTTGTGTATAAATACAAAGTAAACTGAGAATTAGTCCAAAATACTATAAGGTTAAGATATGCATCTTAGCCTTTTTGTTTGGATTGATTGTAAAAATTCTATAGCATTGTGAAAGAAGAGCTATAGATGCACAATTTTTGGATATTTATAGTCTTTTTAGAGGCAAACATAACTGAGTTGTCGAATTATTCAGAATTAGGTCTTTACTTTAGAATGTTTTAAGGTATAATTATACACGAAAGTAAATTTTTTATTGGAGGAGGTTTCTTATAAACATGATTAAGAAACGTAACTTTAAAAGTATTGTAGCTACTGGAGTAATTGCTTTGGCTTCTGCAACACTTCTTGCTGCTTGTGGTTCAAAATCAACCTCAAGTAAAGATGAAATTAACTGGTACACACCTACTGAAATATTGACACTTGATGTTTCTAAAAATACAGACCACTATTCGGCCTTGGCGATTGGGAATTCAGAAAGCAACTTGCTCCGTGTTGATAAAAATGGTAAGTTGCAACCTGATTTGGCTGAAAAGGTTGATGTGTCGGCCGATGGTTTGACTTATACAGCTACTCTTAGAGATGACTTGAAGTATTCAGATGGTACTAAACTTACTGCTGAGGACTTTGTCTATACTTGGCAACGTATGGTTGATCCTGCTACAGCTTCTGAATATGCTTACCTCGCTTCAGATTCTCACCTTGTTAATGCTGCAGATATTATTGCTGGTAAGAAGAGTGTTGAAGAGTTGGGTGTTAAGGCTGAGGGTAATAAAGTTATCTTTACCTTGTCAAATCCTTCTCCACAATTTAAGAGTCTTTTGTCATTCTCAAATTTTGTTCCGCAACATAAGGAATTTGTAGAAAAGACTGGAAAACAATATGGAACGAAGTCTGATAAACAAATTTATTCTGGACCTTTTAAAGTTGAAAATTGGAATGGTACAAGTGGTAGCTTTAAACTTGTCAAAAATGACAATTATTGGGATGCTAAGCACGTCAAAACAAAGACAATCAATATTCAAACGGTTAAGAAACCTGATACAGCCGTTCAAATGTATAAACAAGGTCAACTTGACTTTGCAAGCATTTCAAGTACGTCAGCAATTTTTAATTCTAATAAAAAGAATAAAGATGTTGTTACAGTTCCAGAAGCAACAACAAGTTATATGACCTATAATGAAACTGGCAAAGTTAAAGGTCTAGATAATCTTAAAATCCGTCAAGCCCTCAACCTTGCTACTGATCGTAAAGGTATTGTCGAAGCTGCGGTTGATACAGGTTCAGTTCCAGCAACTAGTCTTGTACCTACTGGATTGGAAAAATTACCTGATGGTACTGATTTATCTAAATATGTAGCACCTGGCTATAGCTATAACAAGGAAGAAGCAGCTAAGCTCTTTAAAGAAGGTCTTGCTGAAGCTGGTTTAAGTGACTTGAAATTGACAATTACAGCAGATTCAGATTCACCTGTTTCAAAAGCTGCAGTTGATTACATTAAGGAAACTTGGGAGAAAGCTCTTCCTGGTTTGACTGTTGAAGAAAAATTTGTGACATTCAAACAACGTCTTGAAGATACCAAGAATCAAAACTTTGATGTTGCTCTTGTTCTTTGGGGTGGTGACTATCCAGAAGGATCAACATTCTATGGCTTGTTCACTTCAAATTCAGCTTATAACTATGGTAAGGCAAATAGCTCTACATACGATGCAGCCTATGAAAAAGCACTTTCAACTGATGCATTAGATCCAACAGCTGCTGCAAATGATTATAAAACTGCTGAAAAAGCACTTTATGATGAAGCAATGTATAATCCGATTTACTTCCGATTTACAAAAGGTTTGCAAAATCCTTCAATCAAAGGACTTGTACGTAACTCAACTGGTCTTGATGTTGACTTCACCTATGCTTATAAAGATAAATAGTTGCTATCATTATAATGACAGAGTAAAGTAGAACATTCATCAGCTACTGTATGTACGTTTATCACAAAATGAACTAAGAAGCTGGCGGCTTTAGTCCCAGCTTCTTTCGTTGTTAGATAAAGGAAATTTTATGACGAAATATTTATTGAAAAGGATAGCTATTTTGCTAGTTACCTTATGGGTGGTTGTCACTCTATCTTTCTTCCTAATGCAGGTTATGCCGGGGTCACCATTCAATAATCCCAAATTAACGAATGATATGATTGCGGTTATGAATAAGCAATATGGGTTAGATAAGCCTGTATGGCAACAGTATTTGCAATATCTTTGGAATGTACTGCACGGTGATTTAGGAACAAGCTATCAGTCTGCTAATCAGCCTGTTAGCATGATGATTAGTCAGCGTTTGGCAGTTTCAGCGCAACTGGGTATTCAAGCCCTTGTTGTTGGGGTGTTAGCTGGTCTTTTTGTAGGAGCAGTGTCAGCGCGTAATAAAAATAATTGGATTGATAATATCTTGAGCGTGCTATCAACACTCGGTATTTCAGTACCTTCATTCATTATTGGTCTTTTACTTTTGGATTATCTCGGATTTAAGTGGGGAGTTCTTCCTTTATCTGGATGGGGTTCATTTAGCCAAACTATTTTACCTACTTTAGCTCTGGCTATTCCAGTATTTGCTCAAGTTACCCGTTTTTTCCGTAGTGAAATGATTGAAACCATGAATACTGATTTTATTCAACTAGCTAGGGCCAAGGGATTAACAGCTCGTCAAATTAGTAATCGACATGCTTATCGAAATTCAATGATTCCTGTTCTTACCTTAATCGGTCCAATGGCTGCTAATATCCTAACAGGTTCAGCACTCATAGAGCAGATTTTCTCAATTCCTGGGATTGGCCAACAGTTTGTTACCTCTATTCCAACAAAAGATTATCCTGTCATTATGGGAACCACTATTGTTTATGCTGTTATGCTTATGGTAGCTATCCTATTGACAGATATCATTACTAGTTTTGTGGATCCACGTGTCCGTCTGAAGTAAGGAGAGTATCATGGAAGAAAAACAACTATTCAAACTTGTTGGTGCTGGAAATACTGAATCACAAGAAAAAATTGAAAAACCGACTCTCTCTTTTACGCAAGATGCTTGGAGACGTCTGAAAAAAAATAAATTGGCGACCATATCACTTTGGTTTTTAGCGATTCTGTTGGTCTTTTCAATTGGATCAAATTTCTTTGTTAAAGCCAAGGATGCTAATAGTTTTAATGGTGATGAAGTTAAGACATATCGTAATTTACCCCCAAAAATATCAGATAGTTTACCATTCTGGAATGGTAGTATCGTGTTTTCAGGCAATACGGAACCTAATGATGTGTATTCTGACCAATCTGTTCCAAAAGGTGATAAATTTATTTTAGGAACTGATAATCTAGGACGTAGCTTAGCGAAACGTGTGATTATTGGTATACGTATCTCTCTCTTGATTGCCATTGTTGCGACCTTGATTGATTTGATTATTGGAGTGACCTATGGTCTGGTGTCAGGGTTCTTGGGTGGGAAAATTGACCTCTTCATGCAACGTGTTATTGAGGTCATCTCATCTATCCCTAATTTGGTCATAGTAACTATGTTAGGACTTCTCTTGGGTAATGGTGTAATGTCAATCATTATATCCATTGCCATTGTCGGATGGACATCTATGGCACGTCAAGTACGCAATTTAACTTTATCTTATCGAGAACGTGAATTTGTTTTAGCCTCACGCGCTTTGGGTGAAAACAAATTTAAGATAGCTTTTAAACATGTTTTACCAAATATCTCAGGTATCATTATTGTTCAAATTATGATGACAGTTCCAAGTGCTATTATGTATGAAGCAGTTCTGTCAGCTATCAATTTGGGGGTTAAGCCACCAACAGCTTCTTTAGGTTCGTTGATTACAGATGCGTCTGAAAATCTCCAATACTACCCTTATCAGGTGGTTATTCCTGCTTTGGCTCTTGTTTTTATCTCTCTTGCCTTCATTCTTTTAGGGGACGGCTTGCGTGATGCATTTGACCCTAAATCTAACAAAGAAAACTAATAGGAGCGTAATAATGACGAAAGAAACGATTTTAAGTGTAAAAAATCTCCATGTTAATTTTCATACTTACGCTGGAGAAGTAAAAGCGATTCGTGATGTTAATTTTGACTTAAAAAAAGGTGAAACATTAGCGATTGTTGGTGAGTCTGGTTCAGGAAAATCTGTAACGACAAGGACACTAATGGGGCTATCAGATAAAAATGCTGAGGTAATTGGAGAAATTACCTTTAAGGGACGCAATATGCAAACCTTGAAGGAGCAAGATTGGGTTGAAGTTCGTGGAAATGATATTGCTATGATTTTTCAGGATCCTATGACCAGCCTTGACCCTACTATGAAAATTGGACACCAAATTGCTGAGCCTATCATGCTTCATGCCAAGGTATCTCAGAAGGAAGCCTTAGAAATGGCTTTACAATTAATGAAAGATGTTGGTATACCTAATGCCGAAGAACATATAAATGATTATCCTCATCAATGGTCAGGAGGAATGCGTCAAAGAGCAGTAATTGCCATTGCTCTAGCGGCAGATCCTGAAATTTTGATTGCTGATGAGCCTACGACAGCCTTAGATGTAACGATTCAAGCACAAATTCTTCATCTTATGAAAAAAATTCAAGAAGAGCGTAATTCATCTATTATTTTTATTACTCATGACTTGGGCGTTGTCGCTGGTATGGCTGATCGTGTAGCGGTAATGTATGCCGGTAAAATTGTGGAATATGGTACTGTGGATGAGGTTTTCTACAATCCGAAACACCCATACACGTGGGGGCTTCTTAACTCAATGCCTACAACAGAAACAGAATCTGGTAGTCTAGAAGCTATTCCAGGAACTCCCCCAGACTTACTTTATCCTCCTAAAGGAGATGCCTTTGCTGCTCGAAATGCCTTTGCTTTAGATATTGATTATCAGGAAGAACCGCCAATGTTTAAAGTATCAGATACGCATTTTGCAGCAACATGGCTCTTAGATGAACGAGCTCCTAAAGTAACCCCTCCTTCACCAATATTGAAACGATGGGAAAAATGGTCAAAGATGAAGGAGAAATAAGATGACACAAGAACGTAAGAAGTTAGTAGAATTAAAAAATGTGTCTCTAACTTTTAATAAAGGAAAATCAAACGAAGTTAAGGCCATTGATGACGTTAGCTTTGATATCTATGAGGGCGAAATTTTCGGCCTAGTTGGAGAATCTGGTTCAGGTAAAACGACCATTGGGCGTTCTATTCTAAAGCTTTATGATATTGATTCGGGTACTGTTACCTTTGCTGGTAATGATATATCAAGTTTAAAAGGGAAAGACCTTCATGATTTCCGTAAGACAGCTCAGATGATTTTTCAAGATCCTCAAGCTAGTCTTAATGGACGAATGAAGATTCGTGATATTATTGCTGAGGGGATTGATATTCATAAATTGGCTAAATCCAAGGAAGAACGTGAAGCCAAGGTTAAAGAACTTATTAATTTGGTGGGATTAAATGAAGATCACTTATCAAGATATCCTCATGAATTTTCTGGTGGTCAGCGTCAAAGAATTGGTATTGCGCGTGCTTTAGCGGTCAATCCTCATTTTATTGTAGCAGACGAACCTATCTCTGCTTTAGATGTTTCTATTCAAGCACAAGTAGTTAATTTGATGCAAAAGTTACAACACGAACAGGGGTTAACTTATTTGTTTATTGCACATGACTTGTCAATGGTTAAATATATATCCGATCGTATTGGTGTAATGCATTGGGGTAAACTTCTTGAGGTAGGACCAGCAGATGAGATTTACCATAATCCGATCCATCCTTATACAAAGAGTTTATTGTCTGCCATTCCAGAACCAGACCCAGAAAGAGAGCGTAAACGTCAACATTTGATTTATGATTCCTCTATTGAAAATGATGGGGAAAAGAGACAAATGTATGAAATCCGACCAGGACATTTTGTTTATGCTACAGAAGCAGAGGCTAAAAATTATAAAGAAGAAGCCTAAATTAGACTGTAAAAAGGTGGTGATTTTTAGTCACCTCCTTTTTATTTGCTAGAGCAAGAAAGCGTTTACAACTTATATTTAAAAAGATATAATAGATTTGAATAGCAAGTAATGGAGGGGACTAATATGGGAGTGTATAACAGTGACTGGCTACTCAATCAAATTCGAGGAACAGCTAATGTGGTCAGTAAGGCTTTTAAGTTTGAGACTCTGGATATTGATTTAGGTCAGGTGGAGGACGAGCAAGGTCACACGATTGATGGCAATGACTACATTGACGACTTGTTGATCCATGAACAGTATGATCAGGCAACTACCTTCATTCATAGTCAACTCAAACGTTTGACAACTAATGACTATAATCTCCTTGTCAGCGTCTATATTGAGTATTTGGAGAATTTACCACCTGTAATAAGGCAAAAACACCATTTTGATGATAGAAAAATAGCAAGTTTGAGGGAAAAACTATCCGAATTTTCATGGTAATTTGGTAGAGAGTGTGGAAGAGAAACGCCGAGCGTTTACGATTTTTCCACCCTCTTTTTTGTGTTATAATAGAATCACTATGGATAAATTAATTAAAACAATTTCAGAATCAGGTTCTTTCCGTGCTTATGTTCTTGATAGCACAGAAACTGTTAGAACCGCACAAGAAAAACACAATACTCTATCATCATCGACAGTTGCTTTGGGGCGTACCCTTATTGCCAACCAAATCTTGGCTGCTAACCAAAAAGGTGAAAGCAAAATTACGGTTAAGGTTATCGGAAATAGCTCTTTTGGGCATATCATCTCTGTAGCTGATACCAAAGGACATGTTAAGGGCTACATCCAAAATCCAGGTGTGGATATCAAGAAAACAGCGACTGGTGAAGTTTTAGTGGGTCCTTTCATGGGACAAGGACAGTTTGTCTCAATCATCGATTATGGAACTGGTAATCCTTACACGTCATCAACACCACTTATTTCTGGTGAAATTGGTGAAGACTTTGCCTACTATTTGACAGAATCTGAGCAAACGCCATCTGCTGTTGGTCTTAATGTACTTCTTGACGAAGAGGACAAGGTTAAGGTTGCTGGTGGTTTCATGCTTCAGGTTTTACCAGGAGCTAGCGAAGAAGAAATCGCTCGTTACGAAAAACGCATTCAAGAGATGCCAGCCATTTCAACGCTTTTGGAGTCTGATGACCATATCGAAGCTCTCTTGAATGCCATTTATGGGGATGAACCTTTCAAACGTTTGTCTGAAGAGGAGCTTAGCTTTGAGTGTGATTGCTCACTTGAACGTTTTGAAAATACCCTCTTGACGCTTGGTAAGGATGAACTTCAAGCCATGAAAGACGAGGATCATGGGGCTGAAATCGTCTGCCAATTCTGCCAAACCAAGTATGAGTTTTCAGAAGCTGACTTGGAGGAACTCATCAATGACTAAACTTAATTCGTCCTTCATGATTGGAAATGTGGAGATTCCTCATCGTACAGTACTAGCTCCTATGGCAGGTGTGACCAACTCGGCTTTCCGTACCATTGCCAAGGAATTTGGTGCAGGTCTCGTGGTTATGGAGATGATCTCTGAAAAAGGGCTCCTCTATAACAATGAGAAAACCCTTCATATGCTTCATATCGATGAGAATGAGCATCCAATGTCTATCCAGCTTTTCGGTGGTGATGCTGAGGGCTTGAAGCGTGCAGCCGACTTTATCCAGACCAATACCAAGGCTGATATTGTTGATATCAACATGGGTTGTCCAGTCAATAAGGTCGTTAAAAATGAAGCGGGTGCCAAGTGGCTCAAGGATCCAGACAAGATTTACCACATCGTCAAGGAAGTAACGTCAGTACTTGATATTCCTTTGACTGTTAAGATGCGTACAGGTTGGTCAGACAGTGACTTGGCTGTAGAAAATGCCCTTGCAGCTGAGTCTGCAGGTGTTTCTGCCCTTGCTATGCACGGCCGTACTCGTGAGCAAATGTACACAGGTCACTGTGATCATGAGACTTTGGCCCGTGTTGCTAAGGCTATCACTAAGATTCCATTTATCGGGAATGGTGATGTTCGTAGCGTTCAAGATGCTAAACTTATGATTGAGGAACTTGGTGTAGATGCTGTTATGGTGGGTCGTGCAGCTATGAACAATCCTTACATTTTCACGCAAATCAACCACTTCTTCGAAACAGGAGAGGAGTTGCCAGAGCTTCCATTTGATAAGAAATTGGACATCGCTGAAGACCACCTCAAACGCTTGGTAGACCTTAAAGGTGAGAAGATTGCCGTCCGTGAATTCCGTGGTCTTGCGCCACACTATCTTCGTGGAACAGCGGGAGCAGCCAAGGTTCGTGGCGAAGTCTCACGTGCCGAGTCTGTGGCTCAGGTCGAAGAAATCTTTGCAACTTTGCGATAAATCTATATCTGATGAAAACTTAACCAGCTTGGTTAGGTTTTTATTTTACCTTTATTCTTCCTTGATAGTGATGATAGCCCATCACCAATCTTTTTCTTGCTCCACCCTTGCAAAATCTCAGTGTTTTCGATATAATTAACTGGTTAAGTAAATGGAGAAAGCAATGCTAGAACTAGAAGAACAAGTCAATCAATTGATTAATCAAATCGTGCTCAAGTCTGAAAATCAGCATGAGCTCCTCATTGGTCAGTGCCGTAGTCAGGTTAAGTTGACCAATACTCAGGAGCATATTCTCATGCTTTTGTCTGAGGGACGAAAGACCAATTCTGAGTTGGCTAAGACCCTCAATGTCAGCCAGGCTGCTGTTACCAAGGCAGTAAAAACCTTGGTCAAAGAGGGCATGTTGGAGGCTAAGAAAGACAAGGATGATGGGCGCGTGACCTACTTTGTCTTGACACAAGAAGCTCAACCCATAGCCCAAGAGCATGAGGAACACCACCAAGAGACCTTGGGGGTCTATCGGTCTGTATTGGATCAGTTCGATAATCAAGAGCGTCAGGTGATTGGACGTTTCTTGACAAAATTAGCAGAAAAAATCGAGGAATAAGATGCGCTATATTACAGTTGAAGGACTGAGCTTCCAGTATGATGCGGAGCCTGTTCTGGACAATATTCATTATCATTTGGATTCTGGGGAGTTTGTAACCCTAACTGGGGAGAATGGAGCTGCCAAGTCAACGCTTATTAAGGCTACCCTAGGAATTCTCAAGCCTAAGAAGGGAACTGTAACCATCTCTGAAACCAATAAAGATGGTAAAAAACTTCGCATGGCCTATCTTCCACAGCAGATTGCCAGCTTTAATGCAGGTTTTCCAAGCACGGTCTACGAGTTTGTTAAGTCTGGTCGTTATCCTCGTCAGGGCTGGTTCCGTCGTTTGACTAAGCACGACTTGGAGCACGTTCAACGTGCCCTTGAGTCTGTAGGTATGTGGGAAAATCGTCACAAGCAAATTGGACGTCTCTCAGGTGGGCAAAAGCAACGTGCTGTTATTGCTCGTATTTTTGCCTCGGATCCAGATATTTTTGTTTTGGATGAGCCAACGACGGGTATGGATGCAGGAACAGCCAATACTTTCTATGAACTCATGCACCATTCGGCTCACAAGCATGGCAAGTCTGTCTTGATGATTACCCACGACCCAGAGGAAGTCAAGGAGTACACAGACCGTAATATTCATCTGGTTCGTAACCAGAAATTGCCTTGGCGTTGTTTCAATGTCCATGAAAAGGATGGAGAGGAGCACAAACATGATTAGTGAATTATTAGCCTATGATTTTATGCAACGTGCTATTCTCGCCGTGATTGCTATCAGCATCTTCTCGCCAATTTTGGGGCTTTTCTTAATTCTTCGTCGTCAAAGTCTGATGAGCGATACCTTGAGTCACGTGTCCCTAGCTGGGGTGGCTGTTGGGATTTTCTTGGGACAATCAACCACTTGGATGACCCTTGTGGTTGTGGTTATCGCTGCTTTGGTTTTAGAATATCTCCGGGTTAGTTACAAGCATTATATGGAGATTTCAACGGCTATCCTTATGTCAATGGGATTGGCAGTGGCTCTTATTCTTAGTAACAAGGCGGGTAGCAGTAGCATGAGTCTGGATAGCTATCTTTTTGGTTCTATCATCACGATTAGCTCTGAGCAGGTGCGTGCCCTCTTTGTTATTGCGGCTATTGTATTGGTCTTGACCCTACTCTTTATTCGTCCTATGTATCTTTTGACCTTTGACGAGGATACCGCTCATGTGGATGGCTTGCCAGTTCGTCTCATGTCCCTCCTCTTCAATATTGTGACAGGGATAGCGATTGCTTTGATGATTCCAGCAGCAGGATCACTTTTGGTTTCTACTATCATGATTCTTCCTGCAGCTATTGGTATGAAAATAGGTCAAACCTTTAAATCTGTCATTTTCTGGGCTATTGGTATTGGTTTGGTTGGCATGCTTTCTGGTATCTTTATTTCCTATTATTGGGAAACACCAGCTAGTGCAACCATTACCCTTATCTTCATCGCCTTCTTTGCTCTGGTATCCATCTTTGAACCTCTCTTAAAAGCGGAATAAATAATAGAAGAAAAGTGCTTGAGAAATCAAGCTCTTTTTGTGATATACTAAAGTGGTTTTTGAGAGAAGTTGAAATAAGAATGGTAGATTTCTAGGCAGAAAAATGATTAGATTTTTCTGGTGTTCACTATCATTTGTAACAGTAACGAAAAAGGAGAAAACATGGAAATCTTTTTAACGAGTATATCGGGAATACTAGTCATCTTGGGTATGATTTTAGTGGGCTTCGTTATGGGCGAAAAAGGCTGGTTTGACGACAAATCACGTGGTCTTATAGCTAAGCTAGTCACTCAAATTGCCTTGCCTTGTTACATGCTCTATACGATCACACAGCGTTTCACAGCGACAGACCTGCTCAAGATGTTACCAGAATTGCGCTTTCCTGCACTATCCATGGTGATTTTGCTTGGGATTGCGACAGCGGTGGCTGGCATTTTTGCAGTAAAAAAGGAGCGTCGTGGTCTCTTTATTTCCATGTTTTTTAATTCGAACACCATTTTTGTGGGGCTCCCTATCAATCAAGCCCTCTTTGGCGATACTAGTATTCCCTATGTCCTTATCTATTATATGTGCAATACGACCTTTTTCTGGACCTTGGGAACTTACCTTATTCAGCGAGATGGGGAAGGAGAGGCAGAATTTGATTTAAAAACAAGTCTAAAAAAGATTTTCTCACCCCCTCTAATGGGTTTCATGTTAGGTCTTATTATTGTTATCCTTCATATTAAATTACCAACTTTTTTAGCCAGTGACTTGCAGTATTTGGGTAGTTTGACGACTCCTTTATCTATGATTTTCATCGGTTTGTCGGTATCCAATGCAGGTGTGAAGCAGTTGGTTCTTAAAAAGGATCAGTTATTGATTTTGTTGGGACGCTTTGTAGTTGCTCCTCTTTTGATGGCTGCCATTGTTTACTGGGCACCTCTCCCAACTTTGATGAAACAAGTTTTTATCATCCAGTCTGCCATGCCTGTCATGACCAATGCTCCAGTAGTTGCTAAACTCTATGGAGCTGATAGTGATTACGCGGCTGTTATGGTTACTGAGACTACCCTTGCAACCATGGTTGTTATCCCAATTTTGATGGTTCTTATGGCTTAAAAATAATCAAGTAACCCCTGTTTTTCTGGGGGTTTTTAAATTTGCCCTATTGTAAAATGAAGTGCAACACAAAAGACATGTTCATCTGATATACTAGAGTTGCGAAAAACAGTATAAAGGAAGATGAACATGTCCACTAATTATTCTACCACAAATCAATCATACAAGCACTTATCTGAAGCTGAGCGAGGGGAAATTGAAGCTTATTTAAGCGTAGGACTCAAACCTGCTGAGATTGCTCGTAGACTAGGGAGAAATCGCTCTACTATTACTCGTGAAATTAATCGTGGTTCCATAACACAAGTGAAAAAAGTAAATGGGCAAAAGGTCTATTACCAACACTATTATGCAGATGCTGCTCATAACCGTTATCGTCATGCTAGAGAAGCCAGCTATTATTTGAAACTGGATTCCGTATCGGATGACTTTCTGAGAGCATTTACAGAAGCAATGAGAGAGAAACCAAGGGTGCATAGCGTGGATACCTTTGTTCATACCTATAGACTCCAACATGTAGATGCAGTTGTTCCTTCAACCAAGACGCTCTATAACTATATCCATCAAGGATTGTTAGAGATTAAGGTCATTGATTTGCCAAGAGCAGTGCGGATCCGTAAGAAATTTACCAAGCGCCCCTCTACCAAGAAACATCTAGGAAAGTCAATTGAAGAAAGGCCAGAAGAAATCAATAATCGTTCCCGTTTTGGAGATTGGGAAATCGATTCTGTTCTGGGTGGAAAGACAATAGGAGAACCTTCTATTCTAACCTTGGTAGAACGACAAACACGCTATGCTGTCACAAAGAAACTCGTGGAAAAGAAAGCAGAGTATGTCAATCAAGCAGTCTTAGAGTGTATGAAACTTTATCCCATTAAGTCCATAACTGCAGATAATGGAAACGAATTTTCATCATTGAGTAAGATAGAGGGATTAGATGTTTATTTTGCACATGCCTATTCATCTTATGAACGAGGTACAAATGAGAATTTCAATGGACTACTAAGAGAGTTCATTCCGAAGGGGTGTTCGTTAAAAGAACTAAATCAGAATCTTTTAGAGGACTATACAAAGGCTATCAATGAAAGACCTAGACGAATTCATGGCTATCAGTCCGCAAAAAAGCTGTTTGAGCTAACTCAAACAGCTTGAAAGATACTCACTTAATCAGAGGAACATCTTTGTTGCACTTGACTTGACAATTAGGGGGTTTTTAAATTTGTAAAAAAATTCAAAAAAAGTTTACGAAAACGCTTTACAAATCGTAAAAAGATGCTATAATAATTACATAAGTTATGCAAGCGTTTGCATCGAAACGTAGGAGGAAATGAAATGAATAAGCTAAAAGAAAAATTTGGCTTTGAGTTCTGGCAAAAATTCGGTAAAGCCCTCATGGTTGTTATCGCAGTTATGCCAGCAGCAGGTCTCATGATCTCACTCGGTAAAACAGTTGCCATGATTAATCCAAACGTGGCACCACTCGTTATTACTGGTGGATTTCTTGAGCAGATTGGTTGGGGGGTTATTGGTAACCTTCACATCTTGTTCGCCCTTGCCATTGGTGGTAGCTGGGCTAAGGAACGTGCAGGCGGTGCCTTTGCGGCAGGTCTTGCCTTTATCTTGATTAACCGTTTGACTGGTTCAATCTTTGGTGTTACTTCAGATATTCTTGCTGATAAGGCTGCTACAGTCCACACCATTTTTGGTCAATCAATCAAGGTATCTGATTACTTCATCAGTGTTATGGAAGCTCCAGCCCTCAACATGGGTGTGTTCGTAGGTATCATCTCTGGTTTCATCGGAGCTACTGCCTTCAACAAATACTATAACTTCCGTAAATTGCCAGAAGCTTTGTCATTCTTCAATGGTAAACGCTTCGTACCATTCGTAGTTATTCTTCGTTCAGCTATCGCAGCTATCGTCCTTGCTATCGTATGGCCAGTTATCCAATCAGGAATCAACGGCTTCGGTATGTGGATTGCCAACTCAAAAGAAACTGCTCCAATCTTGGCACCGTTCTTGTTCGGTACTTTGGAACGTCTTCTCTTGCCATTTGGTCTCCACCACATGTTGACTATCCCAATTAACTACACTCAATTGGGTGGTACTTACCACGTATTGACTGGTGCCGCTAAAGGTACTGAAGTATTGGGTCAAGACCCACTCTGGCTTGCCTGGGTTACTGACCTTGCAAACCTTAAAGGTGCACACCCAGAACAATACAAACACCTTCTTGAATCTGTTACACCAGCCCGCTTTAAAGTTGGTCAAATGATTGGTTCATTTGGTATCTTGATGGGTATGGTGGTAGCTATCTACCGTAACGTTGATGATGATAAGAAACATCAATACAAAGGGATGTTGACTGCAACTGCACTTGCAACATTCTTGACAGGGGTAACAGAGCCAATCGAGTACATGTTCATGTTCGTGGCTACTCCACTTTACATCATTTATGCTTTGGTGCAAGGATGTGCCTTTGCCATGGCTGATATCGTTCACCTTCGTGTTCACTCATTCGGTTCTATCGAGTTCTTGACACGTACACCACTTGCTATTAACGCTGGTTTGGCGATGGATATCGTTAACTTCATTTGGGTAACTGTACTCTTTGGTGTTATCATGTTCTTCATCGCAAACTTCATGATTAAGAAATTTGACTACGCTACACCAGGACGTAACGGTAACTATGAGCAAGGTGAAGATTCTTCATCAGAATCTGCTGGATCAGCAAGTGCTGGAACAAGCTCAGCAAGCTCACAAGTTATCAACATCATCAACCTTCTTGGTGGACGTGCTAACATCGTCGATGTTGACGCATGTATGACTCGTCTCCGTGTTACTGTTAAAGACGCTGAAAAAGTCGGAACTGAAGAACAATGGAAAGCTGAAGGAGCTATGGGTCTTGTCATGAAAGGACAAGGGGTTCAAGCTATCTATGGTCCTAAAGCAGACGTATTGAAATCTGATATCCAAGACGTTCTTGATTCAGGTGAAGTTATTCCTGAAACACTTCCAAGTCAAATGACTGCTGTTCAAAAAGCAGAAGCTAACTTCAAAGGTGTGACTGATGAAGTGCATTCAGTTGCTGATGGTCAAGTTATCAACATCGAAGATGTTAAAGACCCAGTATTCTCACAAAAAATGATGGGTGACGGCTTCGCTGTAGAACCAGAAAACGGTAAAATCGTTTCACCAGTAGCTGGTAAAGTGACAAGCATCTTCCCAACTAAACACGCTCTTGGTTTGGTAACAGACAATGGTCTTGAAGTTTTGGTTCACATCGGACTTGACACTGTTAGTCTTGAAGGTAAACCATTCGACGTTAAAGTTACTGAAGGTCAAACAGTTGCTGCAGGTGATCTCTTGGTTGAAGCAAACCTTGATGCTATCCGTGAAGCAGGTCGTGAAACATCTACAGTTGTTGTCTTTACAAATGCAGATGCAATCAAATCAGTTAAAGTAGAACATACAGGTAAATTGGCTGCTAACGCTCCAGTTGCAAAAGTAGAACTTTAATTTGCTAAACGATAAACAAGCAGACAGCCCTTGGGCTGTTTTGTTTGTAAATGACCCTATGTCATTTCTAGATGCAAGTCAGAAGAGGGATAAACTTATGAAATTTCTAACTTTAAATACTCACAGTTGGATGGAAGAAGATGCAGAAGGAAAATTCCAAACCTTAAAGGAACAGATCCTAAAGGCTCAGTATGATATTATTTGCTTCCAGGAAGTTAACCAAGAAATAGAGACTTCTGTTGTGGACACGGATGCTTACTATCATGCACTTCCATCAGCAACACCAATCCACCAAGATCACTTTGTCCGTCTTCTTGTGGAAAAGTTAGCTGAAGAAGGGCTTCAATACCATTGGACTTGGGCCTATAATCACATTGGTTATGATCACCTTAATGAGGGGGTTGCCGTCTTGTCACGTCAACCATTGACAGCTAGCGAAATCTTGGTTTCAGATGTTGATGATCCAACTGACTACCATACACGCCGTGTAGCAGTTGCTGAAACTACTGTAGATGGCCGAGAAGTTGCTGTTGCTAGTGTTCACCTTTCATGGTGGGACAAAGGTTTCCAAGAAGAGTGGGCACGTATTGAGGAACGTTTCAAAGCTATTGGGAAACCGCTCATCCTAGCAGGTGACTTTAACAACCCAGCAGGTCGCGAAGGGCATCAAGCCATTTTGGCTAGCTCACTCAATCTTCAAGATAGTTTTGAAGTAGCTAAAGAAACAACTGGTAGCTATACAGTTGGACCAGGTATCGATGGTTGGAAGGGCAATGAAGAGCCTTTACGTATCGATTATGTCTTTGCTAGCCAAGATTGGACAGTAGAGCGCCTTAGCGTGATTTTTGATGGCAACAATCAACCTTTGGTAAGCGACCACTACGGTCTTGAAGCAGAATTAACATTTAAGTAGAAACTGTATCCTATTATGACCTAATAAGGGTAAAAAACATTGTCAAAAGACAAATAAAAGAGTAAACTAGAAGCTATAATTGAATTTTTATAAGGAGAGACTAATGGCTCATATTACATTTGATTATTCAAAAGTTTTGGATAAATTTGTAGCACCACACGAAGTGGACAACCTTCAAGCACAAGTAACAGTAGCAGACGAAATGATTCGCAAAGGAACTGGCCCAGGGGCAGACTTCCTTGGATGGCGTGACCTTCCAGAAAACTACGATCGTGAAGAATTTGATCGTATCTTGAAAGCTGCTGAAAAAATCAAAGAAGAAAGCGATGTTTTGGTTGTTATCGGTATCGGTGGTTCTTACCTTGGTGCCAAAGCAGCCATTGACTTCTTGAATCATCACTTTGCTAACCTTCAAACAAAAGAAGAACGCAAAGCTCCACAAATTGTTTACGCTGGTAACTCAATTTCATCAACTTATCTTGCAGACTTGCTTGAGTATGTTGAAGATAAAGACTTCTCAGTTAACGTTATCTCTAAATCAGGTACAACAACTGAACCAGCTATCGCTTTCCGTGTTTTCAAGGAACTCCTTGTTAAGAAATACGGTCAAGAGGAAGCAAACAAACGTATCTACGCAACAACTGACCGCCAAAAAGGTGCAGTTAAAGTTGAAGCAGATGCTAATGGTTGGGAAACTTTCGTTGTTCCAGATGACATCGGTGGACGTTTCTCAGTATTGACAGCTGTAGGTCTCTTGCCAATTGCAGCTTCAGGTGCTGATATCAAAGCCCTTATGGAAGGTGCTAACGCTGCACGTAAAGAGTATTCTTCATCTAAAATCTCTGAAAACGAAGCTTACCAATACGCTGCACTTCGTAACATCCTTTACCGTAAAGGTTACACAACTGAAATCTTGGCTAACTACGAACCATCACTTCAATACTTCTCAGAATGGTGGAAACAATTGGCTGGTGAATCTGAAGGTAAAGACCAAAGAGGTATCTACCCAACATCAGCAAACTTCTCAACAGACTTGCACTCTCTTGGACAATTTATCCAAGAAGGTACACGTAACCTCTTTGAGACAGTTGTTCGTGTGGAAAAACCACGTAAGAACGTGATTATCCCTGAATTGGAAGAAGATCTTGATGGACTTGGTTACCTCCAAGGTAAAGATGTTGACTTTGTTAACAAAAAAGCAACAGACGGTGTTCTTCTTGCTCACACAGATGGTGATGTGCCAAACATGTTCATCACTCTTCCTGAACAAGATGCCTTTACATTGGGTTACATCATCTACTTCTTTGAAATTGCTATCGCCCTTTCAGGTTACTTGAATGCTATCAACCCATTCGACCAACCAGGTGTAGAAGCATACAAGAAAAACATGTTCGCTCTTCTTGGTAAACCAGGATTTGAAGAACTTGGAGCAGAACTTAACGCTCGCTTGTAATTCTCAGATAAGATCAGCTTTGGCTGGTCTTTTTTTATTCATTTGTAGGCTAAAACTCTCCATTAATGATTTCTTGTAGGTTAATTTACGAATTTTTATTTTAAATATTTTGGACTGGCTAGTTGGGTTTTGTGGCTCTTTAATTTAGAAATGATTGTTGTTATAATTAGTTCAAGCATAGGAGGATGAATCATGATTGGACCTGTGGAAATGGGTGCTTTGTTGAAAAAAATTCGTTTATCAAAGAATTTGACATTGAAAGAGCTTGCTAGTGATTATTTATCAGTATCTTTCCTATCAAAATTTGAACGTGGAGAATCTGATATCTCATTATCTAGATTTTTTCTTTTGTTAGATAAATTGGATGTCAGTATTGAAGAGTTCTATGGTATTTTATCTCAAGATAATCCAACTCATACTGAAAAGTTATTAGAAAGTGCTAGTAAGGCTTATTATCAAAACGATAGTTTATCGTTACAGAAGTACGCTGGAGAAGAGCGTCGTAAATTTGAGGTTACACAAGACAAATCATTTCTCTATAACAGTATTATGCTAGAATCTTTTTTGGCAAGTGTTTCAAATAAAGAGGTTGATGAAAATAAGGTAAGGGAATTAACAGACTATCTTTTTAGCATTGAACAATGGGGAAAAAGAGAGTTAATCATATTAGGAAATAGTATGTCGTTTATTTCCACCCAGACACTTAATGTTTTGACCAAGGAGATTGTGTATAAAACTAGACTTTTTGGAAATAGCGACTCAAATCAAAGAATCCGAATTAGTCTTCTTATTAATGCAGCTTATGAATTTTTACGACGTGATGAACTAGATTCAGCGAAATACTATTTAGATTTAGTCAATGATAGTGGAATTCCTGAGGTCCTCTTATATGAAAGACATGAGTTGATATTTGTGATGGGGTCTTACTTGATAAAGTCGGGCGAAGTTGCTGAAGGGAGAAATCTAATTGAGGGGTGCTTAGAAACTCTTAGGACTTTAGGTGCGGAAAAGTTATTGCTTGCTAAGGAATCAGAGTATCAAGAGTTGTTAAATTCCACTATATGACAATTTTATAGAGTGAGTTAAAAAATAGAATAAACTAAGACCATAGTATGACATCACTATGGTTTTTAATTTTCAATGGATATATGGTATTCCAATGTCTTCAATTTATCCAACTGATTATATACCAAGGTGATTTAGATTGTGAGGAAATCTATGAGAACCTATATTCTTAAATACAAGTATGACAATTTAGTTCATATCTTACTGTTAGCACTGAATGCTGCTATTTTTGTAAGTGCCTCGGTAACCTTAGCTTTAATGACGAATCAGCTGGTATCGAAGCGAATCCAATCTTTTTTAGCTCTATTAGGTCTAGAGGTGGGGCTTTACGTTATTTATTTAGTTTTGAATTACATTATTGCTGTACATCAAACAAAATTAATCCAAAAAATGACTTTGTCTATTCGTCAGTCTTATCTTAGTAAAATTATTCACCATTCTTTTAGTGAATTCAGAAAGACTGATATTGGAGAGCATCTCTCAGTATTAAATAATGATATCCAATTGATTGAATCAAATGGCTTTACAAGTATTTATACCCTTTGTTCAACAGTATTCACAACTTTGTTTTCAATTATTGCCTTATTAAGTTATGATGTAAGAATTGTTCTGTTAGCCATTTTTTTAACTTTATGTCTGACTTATCTTCCCAAACCATTTACCAATAAAATGCAGAAATCAATGGAGATATTTTCCAAAGCGAATGAGGAGCTTGTTTCTGGAATAAGCGATCAGTTATATGGATATGCGGATGTTTATTACGCTAGTCGTAAACAGATATTTCTTAGACAAGTGAGGTCCATTGTTGAGAAATATATTGTACAAAAAATTATTTTTACAAAAAGAAAGACTAGCACTGAGACACTGATGGCTTTATTTTCAGTTATCGCCCAGATGTTGATACTTCTTCTAACTGGTTTGTTAATTATTTTTGGAAATATTACTGTTGGAACCATTGCCTCGGTAGGACAGATATCAGGTAATATTTTTAACTCTCTATCCACTATTAATCAGCTGCAAGTGACCATTAAGTCTGTCGATCCTATCTTAAAAAAATTTCACGATTTTCCAGAGGGTCCAAAGACTTGCATAGCGACTATTCAGGATGTTCGTTTTGAGAATGTAAGTTATCATTTTGGAGATAAGGCTATTTTTGAGGGATTCACCCAAACCTTTAAAAAAGGAGGCAAGTATGCTATTACTGGATGCTCAGGTAGTGGGAAGTCAACCCTGCTTAATATATTCCTAGGCAATCTTAAAGATTACGAGGGAAAAATCTTGTTTGGAAAATTGGAGTCAAAAGAGATTGATGAGAACTCAATCGTGTCTGAATGTGCCTATGTTGGGAGTCAAACTCATATCTATAATGATACCTTGAGGAACAATTTAACCCTTTGGAATGAAGCTATTACTGATACACAAATCAAGAAAGTTCTTGAAAGAGTTAATCTTTTATCTTTCTTAAACCGTATAGATGAGCAAGTAAGCGACGGTAGCTTTTCGGAGGGTCAAAAACAAAGAATAGGCCTGATAAGAGCGTTTTTAAAAGGAAGTTCTGTTGTGATTTTTGATGAAGCAACTGCCAATCTTGACCATAATAACGCTACTCGTATTGAGCACCTATTATTAAGCAATCCCAATATCACTTATATCACGGTTACCCACCATCTTATAAAGGAAAATGAAGCATATTTTGATAAGATTATTCGTTTGGGAGAGGCCACTGAGTAAATGTTTCATATGATAAATGTTTAGGATTTATTTCAATTTTACTAACGGCAGTCAAAGTGCTATAATGTAAGGGATTGTGAATTTAGCAAGCTTTGCTATTTTCAAAAAAAGAAAAAACAAATCAGAGATACAAATCTCTTAGAAGAGGTGAATCCCATGGGACGTAAATGGGCTAATATCGTTGCTAAGAAAACTGCTAAAGATGGTGCAAACTCTAAGGTTTACGCTAAGTTTGGTGTCGAAATTTATGTGGCTGCTAAACAAGGTGAACCAGATCCAGAATCAAATTCAGCTTTGAAATTTGTTTTGGAGCGTGCTAAACAAGCGCAAGTGCCAAAACACGTTATTGATAAGGCCATTGATAAGGCTAAAGGTAACACTGATGAAACTTTCGTTGAAGGACGTTATGAAGGTTTTGGACCAAATGGTTCTATGATTATCGTAGATACTTTGACTTCAAACGTTAACCGTACAGCTGCTAACGTACGTACTGCCTTTGGTAAAAACGGTGGTAACATGGGTGCTTCAGGTTCTGTTTCATACATGTTTGATAAAAAAGGTGTTATCGTATTTGCAGGTGAAGATGCAGATGCTATCTTTGAACAATTGCTTGAAGCAGATGTAGAAGTTGAAGATGTGGAAGCAGAAGATGGTACTATCACTGTTTATACTGAGCCAACAGCTCTTCACAAAGCTTTGGAAGCTCTCCGTGCTAACGGACAAGAAGAGTTCCAAGTAACTGAACTTGAAATGATTCCACAAACTGAGGTTACTCTTGAAGGTGAAGACCTTGAAGTTTTCGAAGGACTTATTGATGCGCTTGAAGCAGACGATGATGTTCAAAAGGTATATCACAACGTAGCAGATATGTAATCTCATTCAGCACTTTCCGTCATAAGGAAAGTGTTTTTATGTGGTCTGTCTAAGGATTTGTCTTGCTTGTCCTGCCTTAATCTGATATAGTAGTAGCCAAGTGAATTATTGGAGGAATACGAAATATGAATATGATGCTAGTTTTGGCCATTTATGTGGTCGCAATTGTTGCTTATGTGGCTTTCAGCCGTCGTCGCCAAGCAAAGGCACAGGAAGATCGTTTTGCAGGTCTTGCTAAGGGTGCTGAGGTTGAAACAATCGGTGGTTTGATTGCTATTGTCGATGAGATTGACAAAGAAAATAACCGTATTGTTTTGGATGCAGAAGGTGTCTTCTTGACATTTGATTTGAGTCGTTCAATCATGAAAGTGATCACACCAGCACCAACTACAGAAACAACTAAAAAGACAATTATCGAAGAAGATTCAGCAATTGAGTCTGCTGATGAAAAGTAAGATATGTATTTGAGACTAGGTTAAATCCTGGTCTTTTTGCGTTTTCTAATCTTATCGGTATTAAAAGCTGTTCAGAACCCCTGAAAATGTGGTAAAATAAAGGGTAAACTATATTTAGAGGATATTCCATGTTTAAATTTAGAAAAAAATCTCATCAAGAGGTTCTAGACAATATTCCCAACCATATCGGTATTATTATGGATGGAAATGGCCGTTGGGCTAAAAAACGTCTACAACCACGTGTGATGGGGCATAAGGCTGGGATGGATGCCTTGCAAAAGGTAACTATCGAAGCATCACAACTTGGAGTTAAGGTATTAACAGTTTATGCCTTCTCAACTGAAAACTGGTCACGCCCACAAGATGAAGTGAAATTCATCATGAATTTGCCAGTTGAATTCTTTAACAAATATGTACCAGAATTAGACAAAAACAATGTTCGTATTTTGACAATCGGAGATAACAGTCGTCTGCCTAAGGAAACCTTAGATGCTCTTGAAAAGGCAGTTGAGCAGACAAAACATAATTCCGGTTTGGTTCTCAACTTTGCACTGAACTATGGTGGTCGTGCGGAGATTGTATCTGCAGTTCAAGCGATTGCTAAAGAGGTTGAAGCAGGCAAACTCAGTCCTGAAGCTATTGATGAAGATCTCATTGCTAAGCATTTGATGACAGATAAATTGCCTTACCTCTACCGTGATCCAGATTTGATTATCCGTACGAGTGGCGAGCTTCGTCTTAGTAACTTCTTGCCTTGGCAATCTGCCTACAGTGAGTTTTACTTCACAGATGTTTTCTGGCCAGATTTTGACCAGCAAGGACTACGTCAAGCCATCTCTGACTACAATAAACGTCACCGTCGCTTCGGTGGTGTCTAGAAAGGACCTCTCATGCAAGAACGTTTAATTGGTGGGGGTGTGGCAGCAGCCATTTTCCTCCCATTGCTCTTTATCGGTGGTCTTCCTTTCCAACTTTTGGTTGGAGCTATGGCCATGGTTGCAGTGTCTGAGATGCTTCGCATGAAGCACTTGGAGATTTTCTCTATCGAGGGTATTTTATCAATGGTAGCAGCTTTTATCTTGGCTGTGCCGATTGATCAGTATTTTATCAGTCTTCCAACAAATGCTAGTGTGACAGGTTTCGCTGTTATTTCATTTTTGATTCTAGCTGGGACTGTCCTTAATAGCGACCATTATTTTTTTGATGATGCAGCTTATCCAATCGCATCTGCCTTTTATGTTGGTTTTGGTTTTCAAAATCTTATTGCGGCACGTTTGGATAGTTGGGAAAAAGTTCTCTTTGCCCTTTTTATTGTTTGGGCAACAGATATTGGAGCTTACCTCTTTGGTCGTCAATTTGGTCAGAATAAGCTATTGCCAAAAGTATCACCAAATAAGACTATTGAGGGTAGTGTCGGTGGTATCTTATCCGCAATTATTGTGGCTCTTATCTTTGGTTTGATTAACCACGGCGTTTATGCCCCTCATAACTTCTTCTGGTTGCTTATCTGTACGATTCTCTTTAGTATCTTTGGTCAATTTGGTGATTTGGTTGAATCAGCTATTAAACGTCACTTTGGCGTTAAAGACTCAGGCAATCTCATTCCTGGGCATGGTGGTATTTTGGACCGTTGTGATAGCTGGATCTTCGTTTTCCCAATCATGCACTTCCTAGGACTTTTTTAAGAGTGGAGGTGTCTAGATGAAAGCTATTATTACCTTTTTACTGATTTTCTGTGTGATTGTCGTCTTCCATGAGTTTGGTCATTTCTTTTTCGCCAAACGCTCAGGGATTTTGGTTCGTGAATTTGCCATTGGTATGGGACCGAAAATTTTTGCACATACAGGTAAGGATGGTACCGTTTATACTATCCGTATCCTCCCTTTGGGTGGTTATGTTCGTATGGCTGGTTGGGGTGAAGATACAACTGAGATTAAAACAGGTAGTCCTGCCAGTCTAACGATTGGATCAGATGGTAAGGTAAGACGTATCAACCTTTCGGATCGCCAGATTGATCAGACGGCTTTACCTATGAACGTCACTGCCTATGATTTGGAAGATAAGTTAACCATCACAGGTCTAGTCCTAGATGAGACCAAGACCTATGAGGTTGACCATGATGCCACTATCGTTGAGGAGGATGGTACAGAACTTCGTATCGCTCCTAAGGATGTCCAATATCAAAATGCGAGCATTTGGGGACGTTTAATTACCAACTTTGCTGGTCCTATGAATAACTTCATTCTTGGGGTGCTTGTCTTTATTATCTTAGCCTTTGTTCAGGGTGGTGTTCAAGATATATCGACCAACCGTATCCAGGTAGCCAATGGAGGTGCTGCTCAGGTGGCAGGCTTGAAAAATGGTGATGCCATCGAGGCTATCAATAAGGACAAGGTTACTGATTGGGACAGCTTGAAGGAATCATTGACAGAGAATACCCAAAAATTCTCCAAAGGTGACAGCCTTTCTGTGACGGTTAAGAGAAGTAACGGTCAGGAAGAAACAATCTCTGTTAAACCTCAAGAGAATCAAGGTAGCTACTTTTTGGGTGTTTCTCCTGCTTTAAAAACAGGTCTTAAAGATAAGATTTTTGGTGGTTTCCAAATGGCTTGGGAAGGGGCCTTCAAAATTCTCGTAGCACTTAAGGGGCTTATCACCAACTTTAGTTTGAATAAACTTGGTGGACCGGTTGCTATGTTCCAGATGTCTGCCCAGGCTTCAGAAAATGGCTTAATTTCCATTCTTAACCTTATGGGGATGCTCTCAATTAACCTGGGAATTTTCAATCTTATCCCAATTCCAGCCCTTGACGGTGGAAAAATTGTTATGAATATTATTGAAGCCATTCGTCGTAAACCACTTAATCAAGAAATTGAAAGCTATATTACACTTGCAGGTGTTGCTATCATGGTTGTTCTTATGATTGCAGTCACTTGGAATGATATTATGCGTGCTTTCTTTTAATTAGAAACAAAGAAACGAAAGGAAGTCTAAGGGACTTGAGCCAAGGGCCAGCCTCCTTAGTATGTAAATGATGAAACAAAGTAAAATGTTGATTCCAACACTTCGTGAAATGCCAAGTGATGCTCAAGTTATCAGTCATGCCCTTATGGTACGTGCGGGTTACGTGCGTCAGGTTTCTGCTGGTATTTACGCTTATATGCCATTGGCAAATCGTGCTATCGAGAAATTCAAAACCATCATGCGTGAGGAGTTTGAAAAAATCGGTGCGGTTGAAATGTTGGCACCAGCGCTTTTGACAGCAGATTTGTGGCGTGAGTCAGGCCGTTATGAAACTTACGGTGAAGACCTTTATAAACTTAAAAACCGCGATAAATCTGACTTTATCCTCGGTCCAACTCACGAAGAAACGTTTACAGCCTTGGTTCGTGATGCGGTTAAATCATACAAACAATTGCCACTTAATCTCTACCAAATCCAATCAAAATACCGTGATGAAAAACGTCCTCGTAACGGTCTTCTTCGTACACGCGAATTTATCATGAAGGATGCTTATAGTTTCCACCAAAACTATGAAGATTTGGATGTCACTTATGAAGACTACCGTAAAGCTTATGAGGCTATCTTTACACGTGCTGGCCTTGAATTTAAGGGTATCATCGGTGATGGTGGTGCCATGGGTGGTAAGGATTCTCAAGAATTCATGGCGGTCACTCCTGAGCGTACAGACCTCAACCGTTGGGTAGTTCTTGACAAGTCAATTGCTTCATTGGATGAGATTCCAGAAGATGTCATGGAAGAAATCAAGAAAGAATTGACATCATGGTTGGTATCTGGTGAAGACACAATTGCTTACTCTACAGAGTCAAGCTATGCAGCTAACCTTGAGATGGCAACAAACGCCTACACACCAGCGACCAAGGTTGTGACTCAAGAAGAAGTGACTCGAGTTGAAACACCAGATTGCAAGTCAATTGATGAAGTTGCTGCTTTCTTGAATGTTCCAGAAGAACAAACCATCAAGACTTTGCTTTTCATTGCTGATGATGAACCAGTGGTGGCTCTTCTTGTCGGTAATGATCAGGTTAACGATGTGAAGTTGAAAAACTACCTTGCTGCTGATTTCCTTGAACCAGCTACAGAAGATGAGGCACGTCAAGTCTTTGGTGCTAACTTCGGTTCTCTTGGTCCAGTTAACCTTCCTGAAAATGTTCGTATCGTTGCGGACCGTAAGGTTCAAGACGTGGCTAATGCAGTTGTTGGAGCCAATGAAGATGGTTACCACTTGACAGGTGTTAACCCAGAGCGTGACTTCAAGGCAGAATACGTGGATATTCGTGAAGTTAAAGAGGGTGAAATTTCACCAGATGGTCAAGGTGTCCTTCAGTTTGCGCGTGGTATCGAGATTGGTCATATCTTTAAACTTGGGACACGTTACTCTGAAAGTATGGGTGCTAACGTTCTTGATGAAAATGGCCGTGCTGTTCCAATTATCATGGGATGTTACGGTATCGGTGTTAGCCGTATCTTGTCAGCTGTGATTGAACAACATGCCCGTCTCTTTGTTAACAAGACACCAAAAGGTCAGTACCGCTATGCATGGGGAATTAACTTCCCTAAAGAATTGGCTCCGTATGATGTTCACTTGATTACAGTTAACACTAAGGATGAGGAAGCCAATGCTTTGACAGAACGTTTAGAAGCTGCTCTTATGGCTGAAGGCTATGATGTCTTGACAGATGATCGTAATGAGCGTGTTGGTTCTAAATTCTCTGACAGTGACCTTATCGGACTTCCAATTCGTGTGACAGTTGGTAAAAAAGCCAGCGAAGGTGTTGTCGAAGTTAAAATCAAGGCAACTGGTGATACTATTGAAGTTAATGCCGATAACTTGATTGAAACACTTGCTATCTTAACAACCGAACAAGATGCTTAATCTAAAAAATCTTTTCTTGCAGGAGCAGGAAGAGATTTTTCTTTTGCAGTGACAATGATAAATTGAGAGAAAAGAGAGTAAATTCCAATTTGACAGAATTGTCTAAATAGTGTAAACTTAAAACTATCATAACTACGGAGGCATCACATGCTTAACAAAGCGACCCATTTGGGAAATCTTAAAGCTTTTTATTACTTTAGTTTCTTTAGATAGGACGTTTGTGTTTCAGGATACAAGCGTCAGTCAGTTTGTATCTATGAAGCTAAAGCATTTTGTGATGGATTAGCCGATTAGATGAATAGGTCTAACCGGTGACATAAGCTAGCCTGTGCTAGTCAAGATGCATAAAACCAGTTGGGCCTGTCCTAACTGGTTTTTTTCATACCGTGGTCTATTTTTAATTTTCTTTTGACTCTATCATCTCGGAAAAAAGATGACAGAAAATTGGAAATAGATAGAATAAAAAATAGAGGTATACAAGATGAAGAAATTCTTGGTCAGTATGATGGCTGTTATTACAGCTGTCCTCTTGGTAGCATGTTCCAATGCTTCTAATAAAGATTTGGTTCACGTCGGTGTGCTCCAATATGTGGAACATCCTTCCTTGTCAGCGACACGTAAAGGGTTCATTGAAGAACTCAAAGAGGAAGGTTATGTCGACGGTAAGAACATCAAAATCGATTATCAGAATGCACAAGGAGATCAGTCTAACTTGCAGACGATTTCTCAGTCGCTTATTGAAGATAATGATGTCATGTTAGCTATCGCAACCCCAGCAGCCCAGTCTTTGAGTAGTTTGACAAAGGACAAGCCAATTCTCTTTACAGCTGTCACAGATCCAGTTTCAGCTAAATTGGTTAAGTCTATGGACAATGTTGGAGGAAATGTGACAGGGACAAGCGACATGTCACCAATCAACAAACAAGTCGAGTTGTTGAAAAAGGTCCTTCCAAACACTAAAAAAGTTGGGATTATGTACACGACCAGCGAGCGTAACTCAGAAGTTCAGGTTGAAGAAGCCAAGAAATACTTCAAGGAAGCTGGTATTGAAACGGTTATCAAAGGAATTTCATCAACCAATGATATCCAAGACACAGCCAAGAGCTTGATGAGTCAAACCGAAGTGATTTTCATCCCAACTGATAATACTATTGTTAGTGCTATTAATACCTTGGTAGATCTTTCTAAAGAGACTAAGGTTCCAGTTGTTGGTAGTGACGCTGGTAGTGTAGAAAAAGGTGTCCTGTTCACTTATGGAACTAACTATGAAGCGCTTGGACGTCAAACAGGTAAGTTGGCAGGCCGTGTTCTCCGAGGTGAGAAGGTCAAGGATGTCGATGCCGAGTATCCTAAAACCCTAAATGTTGTGGTTAACCATGACATGGCTAAAGAACTTGGTATTGATGTTTCTAGCATTAGTGACGAGGAATCTAAAGCATCAACACAAGATGACAAACCAATTGCTAAAAAAGATAAGGGTGTCATTAAGCTTAAGGTCAATAAGTCTTCTAAAAAAGGATTTTCAAATGTGGTGCTAACAGCCATTTCTCAGGGACTCCTCTGGGCTATTATGGCTATCGGGGTCTTCATTACCTTCCGTATTTTGGACCTTGCTGATTTGACAGCTGAGGGGGCCTTCCCACTTGGTGCTGCTACGACAACTATCATGATTATCCGTGGGATCAACCCAATCTTTGCGACTCTAGGTGGTTTTGTAGCTGGTATGCTTGCTGGAGCTGTGTCTGGCTTTATGCATACGAAAATGAAGATACCAGCACTCTTAACAGGGATTATTACCTTAACAGGGCTCTATTCAGTTAACCTTTTGGTTCTTGGAAGTGCCAATGTCTCTCTTTCAGGCCACAACACGCTGGTGACTATGGTGATGGATCTTGGTCTATCTAAGCTGAATGGTGTGATTCTATTAGGACTGATTTTTGTTAGTCTGGTAGTACTTATGTTGGTTGTTCTCCTTAATACACAGGTTGGACTTGCTCTTCGTGCAACAGGTGATAACCTTGCCATGGGTGAAGCTAATGGTATCAAGGTTGACCGTATGAAGATTCTTGGCTACATGATTTCCAATGGTTTGATTGCCCTATCAGGTGCCCTCCTAGCTCAAAACAATGGCTATGCGGATATGAATATGGGTACTGGTACAATCGTAAATGGCTTGGCTGCAATCATCTTGGCTGAGGTTATCGTCAAGTATCTACCACTTGGCAAACGCCTCTGGTCAATTGTCGTAGGTGCTGTTCTCTACCGTTTGGTCTTGGTTATTATCCTTGCCATGAACGTTGATGCTCAAATGTTGAAATTGGCTTCAGCCATCTTGCTTGCTATCATCCTTTATGTGCCAGAAGTACGACAAAAATTGAAAATCAGACCTAACAAATCCTTGACTCCAGGAGGTGACAAGTAATGGCTTTACTTAGTTTACAACAGATTCATAAAACCTTTGAAAAAGGCACAGTCAATGAAAATCACGTCCTTCGTGGTTTGGATCTCGACATTGAGCAGGGAGATTTTATCTCTGTCATTGGGGGAAATGGTGCTGGTAAATCAACCTTGATGAATTCAATTGCTGGTGTTCTTAGTATTGATGAGGGGGATATCTTGTTGGAGGGGCAATCTATTAAGAAAGCATCTGTAGATGAGCGCTCTAAAGACATTAGTCGTGTTTTCCAAGATCCTCGAATGGGGACAGCGACAAACCTTTCTATCGAAGAAAATATGGCGATTGCCTATCGTCGTGGTAAGAAACGTAGCTTTTTTAAAAAGTCTATCACTGAAAGCGAACGTCAAGTCTTCAAGGAAGCCTTGGTAGATCTTGGTCTTGGTCTTGAGAATCGTATGAAGACTGATGCTAATTTCTTGTCAGGTGGACAACGTCAGGCCTTGACACTTGCTATGGCAACCTTGGTGCGTCCAAAAATCTTGCTTTTGGATGAACATACAGCAGCCCTAGATCCTAAGACAAGTGATATGGTCATGAATTTGACACGTAAGATCGTTGAAGAACAAGAATTGACAACCCTTATGATTACCCATAATATGGAACATGCTATCGAATATGGGAACCGTCTAGTCATGCTCTATCACGGAAAAATCGTCGTCGATGTGCGAGGTGAGGAAAAGAAAAACCTCACTGTTGCAGAACTTATGGACCTCTTCCACAAAAATAGTGGACAAGTCCTCAATGACGATGCCTTGGTGCTCGGTTAATAAACAAAAAAAGAAACTATCCAAAGTTCAGATTTTGGGTAGTTTTTTCTTGACTATTTTTGACCAAGTGCTAAAATAAATATATGGATTAGCACTCATAGTTTATGAGTGCTAAAAATAACGTTTCACACGTTACTAATAACAAATAACATTTGGAGGTAATTGGTATGGCATTGAAACCATTGGGCGATCGTATCGTTGTCCATTTTGAAGAAACAGAAGAAAAAACAGCTAGTGGCTTTGTATTGGCAGGAGCTAGTCATGAAGCTACAAAGACTGCTGAGGTTTTGGCAGTAGGTGAAGGAATCCGTACTCTTACTGGTGAATTGATTGCACTTAGTGTTGCAGCAGGCGATAAAGTTCTTGTTGAAAATGGTGCAGGTGTCAATGTTAAAGACGGAGATGATTCCGTTTCAATTATCCGTGAAGCAGATATTTTAGCAGTCCTAGCTTAGGTCTATGCTAATCAGATATAAAGTAAGATAAAGAAGGAGTAACTATGGCAAAAGATATTAAATTTTCATCAGATGCACGCGCAGCAATGGTCCGTGGTGTTGATACTTTGGCTGATACAGTTAAGGTAACGCTTGGTCCTAAAGGTCGTAACGTGGTTTTGGAAAAAGCTTTTGGCTCACCTCTTATCACTAATGATGGTGTGACAATTGCTAAAGAAATTGAACTCGAAGATCACTTTGAAAATATGGGTGCTAAGCTTGTCAGCGAAGTGGCTTCAAAAACGAACGATATTGCCGGTGACGGAACAACTACAGCCACTGTTTTGACACAAGCTATTGTCCGTGAAGGTCTCAAAAATGTAACGGCTGGTGCTAATCCAATCGGTATCCGTCGTGGGATTGAAGCAGCTGTAGCTACAGCCGTGGAAGAGCTTAAAGCCATTGCACAACCAGTTGCTAATAAGGAAGCTATTGCCCAGGTCGCAGCGGTTTCATCACGTTCTGAAAAAGTTGGTGAATACATTTCAGAAGCTATGGAACGTGTTGGTAATGATGGTGTTATCACTATTGAAGAGTCTCGTGGTATGGAGACAGAACTCGAAGTGGTTGAAGGTATGCAGTTTGACCGTGGTTATCTTTCTCAGTACATGGTTACTGATAATGAAAAGATGGTCTCTGACCTTGATAATCCATTTATCCTTGTGACTGACAAGAAAATTTCAAATATCCAAGATGTCCTTCCACTCTTGGAAGAAGTGCTTAAGACAAGCCGTCCACTCTTGATCATTGCTGATGATGTGGATGGTGAAGCTCTTCCTACACTTGTTCTTAACAAGATTCGTGGAACTTTCAATGTCGTTGCTGTTAAGGCACCTGGCTTTGGTGACCGTCGTAAAGCCATGTTGGAAGACATTGCCGTATTGACAGGAGCAACTGTCATTACTGAAGATCTTGGTCTTGAACTTAAGGATGCAACTATGGCAGCACTTGGTCAAGCTTCGAAAGTAACTGTGGATAAAGATAGCACAGTTATCGTTGAAGGTGCAGGAAGCACAGAAGCGATTGCTAACCGTGTTAACCTCATCAAGTCTCAATTGGAAACAACAACATCTGAATTTGACCGTGAAAAACTTCAAGAACGTTTGGCTAAATTGTCAGGTGGGGTTGCAGTTGTTAAGGTTGGTGCGGCCACTGAAACAGCCCTTAAAGAAATGAAACTTCGTATCGAAGATGCCCTTAACGCTACTCGTGCCGCTGTTGAAGAAGGTATCGTAGCAGGTGGTGGTACAGCCCTTGTTAACGTCATTGCTAAGGTTGCTGAACTTGATCTTGAAGGTGACGACGCTACAGGACGTAACATTGTCCTCCGTGCCTTGGAAGAACCAGTTCGTCAAATTGCTTATAACGCTGGTTATGAAGGTTCAGTTATCATCGATAAATTGAAGAACAGCCCAGTTGGTACAGGCTTTAACGCTGCTAACGGTGAATGGGTAGATATGGTCGAAGCAGGAATCATTGATCCAGTTAAGGTCACACGTTCTGCTCTCCAAAATGCCGCTTCTGTAGCTAGTCTTATCTTGACAACTGAAGCAGTCGTTGCCAACAAACCTGAACCAGAAGCTCCAGCAGCACCAGCTATGGATCCAGGAATGATGGGCTACTAAGAGTTTAAAAAGCAAAAGAAAAAACCTAGGAAAAGTTGAGAAACTTTTTCTGGGTTTTCTTTTTTTCATTTATTTGTTGTTAATTACTGAAAAGGGTTAAATGTATCAGAACTTCCTTGTTGACCTGCCATTTGCATCATCATTTGTTGTTGTCTAATGCGTTCTGCTTCCTTATTCGTATTGATAGAAACAGCAAGAAGGATGATCCAACCGATGAATGTCCAGCCTAGAAGAAAGGATAGGATAAAGATTGGCCATTTTTTATCTGTTTTATTTAGAAGAGCTGGTAATATAAGAAGTACAACCAAGGGGAAATTAATGATGACGGAGAGAAGAGCCGTGATCAATCCGGCACTAAGATCATCACTGGCAATTCCTAAGAGTATCATTCCAAGAGCCCAGAGGATAGCTGGGATGGAAGCGACGGCTAACATGATGAGGTTTGTTTGGGTTTTCTTGTCTTGTTTCTTCCAAGTTTCATTTAGATTTTTGCTTGCTTGTTGGAAAGTTTCACCAGTTTGATTCGCAAATTGGTTAACAGTCTGACTGGCAGTTTCTACAACAGGTTTAACTTGTTCCTGGAAGGTCTTTGATTGATTTTCTTGAGCTAGGTTAGTTGCTTGGAAAGTCTCTTCTTCATCTACCATAGAGTTAGTGAGTGGCTCTTCAGCAACATCATAGCTGTCAACATCTTTTTCGGCAGTTTCTACAACCTCTGTTGATGGTGCAGATTCTACTGGTTCAACAACCTTTGAATCTTGCTTAGTTTCTACAGTCTCTTTTTGTGAGACAGTTTCTGTTACTTCGACAGTTTGTTTGGGAGTTTCTCGGACAAACTCGCCTTTCTGAGCTGCTTCAGCCATTTCTTGAATACTTGGATTACGACCATTAACTGCTTGGAAAAAATCGATCCAATCTTGTTGCTTCATGTGTATAACCTCCAGAGATCTTGATTATAAAAATGTTGACAATTACAATTATATCAATAGTGTAAGGGGCAATGGGAGTCTTTACTTTATTTCCTTATAATCTTCTTTACACTGAAGATGGGAAAGAGAAAGAAATAGGTTAGGATATAGACCACTAGAGGATATATCAGTGGATTATAGTCCCAGGCTCCTTGCCAATCTAGGTGTAAGAGTCTAACACTAGCGCGTGTTAGGCCTGCGCTCCAAGCTTTAAGGCCAAATGGTCTTAGGATTAAACTGAGTGGTGTTGGAAGATGTAAAAGGTAGACTCCATAAACTGCCACTGAAACTAAGAGATATAATCTAAAAAAACGCTGGTGGTAGGCCCACAAGCGTGTAAAATAGTTTTTCATTAGCCAATAACTGCAAAGAGTTTTTGAGCGTTTGATTGGCGAGTAGCATCCATGATAAGGAACCAGTCAACGATTGACCAGATACCACATCCACCACATGTCAAAAGTTTACCAACACCAAGACCAACTTGTCCCAAAATAAAGCGGTCGATTCCAAGAGAACCACCAAAAAGTGAGATGACAAGCATCATCGTAGGATCTTGGAAGCTGATTGAGTAAAGCATTGAAAGTTGTTGTTCAGGAAGTGCCTCAAGACGTTGGCGGATGTACTGAACTTGTTCTGTTGGGAAATACTTGGCGTTAATTGCTAGCCATTGATCGACTGGATTCATAAATTAAATACCCCTCAAATTTTAAATGATATGTAAAGGATAACATATTGTAAAGGGAGATTCAAGGCGGTCAAGGCTTTTGAAGTTAATAAAAGCAACTTATTTGCAAGCTTCCACTGTGTCATAACTAGAGGATCATTAGGATAATCCTTTCGCACTATGCTTGAGAATGAGCCTACTTCTATTATTTGTGATTTTTTAACCCTTGTTCAAAACTGTCTGAGCTGGCCTTAACAGTGATTTTGTCGAGTGTTAAGGGATGGGTGAAACTAAGAGTGTGAGCGTGGAGCATGAGTCGAGATGCGGGGCGGTGGCTATAAAGAGGGTCCCCCAGAATGGCATGCCCATGGTGGGCCAGATGCACACGAATTTGGTGGGTCCGACCGGTTTTTAGTTGACAGTTGACCAGACTAGCTCCTTTGAAGGCTTTGAGGCGCGTGATGGTTGTATAGGCAACCTGCCCTTTTCTAGGATCAACCACTCGTTTTCTACGGTCATGGCGGTCGCGTCCAATCTTGTCTTTGTACACAGTCTCCTTGGTCTGAAATTTACCTTCAGCCAAAGCCCAGTATTGACGCTGAATCTTCTTATCTTCCAAGAGTCTATTGAGAATTGGCAGGATAAACGGATTTTTTGCGAAGAGTACAGCCCCACTAGTTTCCATGTCTAGTCGATGAACGACGTAACAGGTTTGCCCACAATAGGCCGAAACATGGTTAAGTAGAGCAATTTCTGTGGGTTCATTACCATGTGTTTTCATTCCTTCAGGTTTATTGACCACGATGAGATGCTGATCTTCATAGAGAGGTTCTACTAAACTGGCATTTCCCATAGGGATAATTTTTTCAGGGTAGTCCTCTGTATCAAAGGTCAGGCTAATCTTATCACCTTTTTCAACAGGACTCTGCCAATTAATAGTCTCTCCATTGATGAGGACGTGCTTTTTCGTGCGTAGGAAATGACGAATCTTACGAGGAATGAGGAGCTTAGTTTCGAGCAAGTCTTTGACGGTTGTTACAGGATAGGGATTGATAATTTCTACGTGTAAAGTCATGGTTTCATTATATCATGAACGTTTAAAAGAGGACAGAATCTGTAAAAACTTGGTATAATAGGGTTATGACATTTTTTGATAATCTAAAAAACAAACTTTTTAAAGAAGAAAATAGCGGAAAGGGCAAGGATTCCCAGCCTGCTGAAAAATCGAAGAATTTACAAAATAAGATAAAGGGACTCTTTGCTAAGAAACCTGATGAGGTTGAACAAGCCGTTGAAGACTTAGATATGTCTCAGGAAAGTCAAGAGACGTCACGTTATCAACGTTCTAAGCAAAAGAAACCTATTGATACGACCCAACCTTTAGGTAAGGTTCAGGCGTTCTTGAGCAAGTTTACACTTTCGCCAAGAAATCCTATTCGTCGTTTCTGGCGTCGTTATCATATTGGTAAAATTCTCTTTATCTTGGTAGCTATGTTGGTTCTGACAGTAGGTTCCTACCTTTTCTATATTGCCAAGACGACCAATGTTTCAGATCTTCAAGATGCCTTGAAAGCAACTACGGTTATCTATGACAAAGAAGGCAATCAAGCTGGTTCTTTGTCAGGGCAAAAAGGGACTTATGTGGAGCTGGATGCCATTAGTGATAGCCTGGAGAATGCTGTTATTGCAACTGAGGACCGTACCTTCTATGAAAATAGCGGGGTTAACGTCAAGCGATTCCTCTTGGCCATTGTATCTATGGGACGCTTTGGTGGTGGCTCGACCATTACCCAACAGTTGGCTAAAAATGCCTTCTTGACACAAGAACAGACAGTCACTCGTAAGGCCAAGGAATTCTTCCTCTCTTTGGAATTAACCAAGAAATACAGCAAGCAAGAAATACTTACCATGTACCTCAATAATGCCTACTTTGGAAATGGGGTTTGGGGTGTTGAAGATGCTAGTCAAAAATACTTCGGGACAAGTGCTGCCAATCTAACCGTTGATGAAGCAGCGACCCTCGCTGGTATGCTTAAGGGACCTGAAATTTACAACCCAATTGATAATATCAAAAATGCGACCAACCGTAGAAACACTGTCCTCGCCAATATGGTTGATGACAAGAAGTTGAGTCAGGCAGATGCCGACAGTGCGGCTGGAGTTGATATGGCTAGTCGTCTGGATGATACCTATCAAGGGACTGGCGATGACTACAAGTATCCGTCTTACTTTGATGCCGTCATTGAAGAAGCTACGAAAACTTATGGCTTGAGTGAGGATGAAATCGTTAAAAATGGCTACAAAATCTACACAGAGATGGATGCCAACTCACAAGCTAACATGCAGCAAACCTACGAAAATACCTATCTCTTCCCTACATCAGAAAGTGATGGTAGTACAGCCCAGTCAGCTAGTGTGGCACTTGATCCAACAACTGGAGCTGTCCGCGGTCTGGTAGGTCGTGTAGGTGGTACCAGTGATACAACCTTCCGTAACTTTAACTATGCAACTCAAGGGAAGCGTAGTCCTGGTTCAACTATCAAACCTTTAGTGGTCTATGCACCAGCTCTGGCTTCAGGATGGAGCATCAATAAGGATCTTCCGAATAAACCAATCGACTATAATGGCTATACCCCAACCAACTACGGTGGTGTTGAGACAGAGGATGTGCCCATGTATCAAGCTTTGGCCAACTCCTACAATATCCCAGCAGTTTACCTCTTTAATCAAATCGGTATTCAAAAAGGGATCAGTTACGGTCAAAAATTCGGTCTCAACTTTGACAATGTTCCAGAAGAACTGGGAATTTCACTTGGTGGTGGTGTGACAGCTAGTCCTCTTCAAATGGCTCAGGCTTATGCGACCTTTGCTAATGGTGGTGAGATGAACACGGCTTATTTCATCACTAAAATTGAAAATGCCAGTGGTGACATTATTGCTACCCATAGTAAGAAGTCTAAACGTGTTATCAGCCAGTCAGTAGCTAACCAGATGACCAGCATGATGCTTGGTACCTTCTCAAATGGTTCTGCTGTGAATGCCAACTACACAGGTTATACTATGGCAGGTAAGACAGGTACTGTTCAGGCTGAATTTAACAAGGATTTGACTAGTGACCAGTGGGTGATTGGTTATACTCCTGATGTGGTTATGACGACCTGGATCGGTTTTGATAAGACTGACGAGAGTCACTACCTAACAGGGGCTAGCTCGGGAACAGCTTCGACGATTTTCAGCTACATCGCTGCGGATGTTTTGCCAAATACACCAGGTACTGAGTTTACCGTTGAAAATGCCTATGCAGCTGATGGTCAAACACTAGACTATACGGCAGATCCAAATGACTCGCGCAATAGCAGTAACAAGTCATGGACAGACAAGGCATCAGACGTTGTGAATGACGTTAAAGATCAGGCAAGCAGCCTTTGGGATAAGATTACAGACTCCTTCTCAGGTCTATTCAGATAGCTTGTCAATTGCATTTAAAAGTGGTAAGATAAAAAGAACGGAGGCGTTATGGCACAGAAAAAAGCAAGCCTAGCGTGTGCTGAATGTGGGAGCCGAAACTACTCAATTAATGTGAGTAGCACTCCCAAACCAACACGACTAGAAGTTAACAAATTTTGTAAACATTGTAAAAAATACACCTTGCATAAGGAAACAAGATAGGAGACACCGTGAGACAAACTGGAAGTATTTTCAAAGTCTTGAAAGACACGACTTGGCCAGACCGTAAACAACGCTGGCACGATTTTATTTCAGTTCTTGAGTATACTGCGTTCTTCACTGTCATCATCTATGCGTTTGATGAATTGTTGAGTCGCGCTATGTCAGCACTGATTAACTTTTTCTAAAGAAAACACAAAAAGAGTGGGAATGCCTGCTCTTTTTTGTTATAATAAATGCAGATAAAAGCGAGAACGAGGGCCACCAGGCTTTTTTATTACGCTTTGAATTAAACCATAGACATTCATTGACATTTAATACTCGAAGCTAGAAGATAGCTAGCCAAAGGTGTTTAAATGTCATTTAGAAAAAAGAAAGGAATCCTAAAATGCTAGATTCATTCGACAAGGGCTGGTTCGTCCTTCAAACCTATTCAGGATACGAAAACAAAGTTAAAGAAAACCTTTTGCAACGTGCCCAAACTTATAACATGCTTGAAAATATCTTGCGTGTTGAAATCCCAACTCAAACGGTCAATGTTGAGAAAAACGGTAAAGTTAAAGAAGTAGAAGAAAACCGCTTCCCTGGTTACGTTCTTGTTGAGATGGTAATGACAGACGAAGCCTGGTTCGTTGTTCGTAATACTCCGAACGTTACTGGTTTCGTTGGTTCTCACGGTAACCGTTCTAAACCAACACCACTTTTGGAAGAAGAAATCCGTCAAATCTTGATTTCAATGGGTCAAACCGTTGATGTCTTTGATACTAATATCAAGGTTGGTGACGTGGTTCAAATCATCGATGGTGCCTTTATGGGTCAAGAAGGCCGTGTTGTAGAAATTGAAAACAACAAGGTTAAAATCATGATTAACATGTTTGGTTCAGAAACAGCTGCTGAACTTGAACTTTACCAAATCGCTGAACTTTAAGATAGATAAAAAGAGGTTGGGCTAAGAGACTTCAACCTTGGAAGACTATCTCATTAAACTTGAGGGGAGAGGCTAGAAGCTAGATTTTTGAAATTTAGTTCTGTGTCACTCCCTTTTTTTCTAACGGATGATGATGAATTACAAACGATTTTACGATAGGATTAGCGGTCCTTTGCGTTCTTACGCTAAGGTTTTAGAAGGGTTGAACAGGCTTATAACTAGGACTTTTTACCTGCTTTTTCCTATATTTCTTATTTGTGTTTGGCTAAGGAATGGTTGGTTTGTTCTCTCTACGACGGTGCTTATTATGGGGGGAGGCTTTTTCCTTCTTTCTCTTGGTCGTAGCCTCTACAATCGACCGCGTCCATACCAGACCTGGGCTATTCAACCCCTTATTAAGAAGGACAGTCTGGGTAAGTCCTTTCCCAGTCGGCATGTTTTCTCAGCGACTGTCATTGCTATGTTGGCACTGATGCTTAACCCCTGGCTAGGTGGGGCTATGCTTTTTCTGGCGGGGGCTCTAGCTTTTTTGCGCGTGCTAGGTGGTGTTCACTATCCTAGTGATGTTATGGCAGGCTATGCCATTGGGATTCTTGTAGGTCTCCTTCTTTATCTTTAGAAAATTTGGGTCTTCTTCGAGAGAGGAAGGCTTTTTTCGTTGAAAAAGGAAAGGCACCTCTAGGGCACCTTTTCTTTTGTTCTAAAATTCGAGTTGGCAATTAAAGGCTGTTCCCACCATTAGATATTAGCTTAGTTTAGGACATGTTCTCTAATAGCTTGAGCGACTCCATGCTCATCATTTGAAGCCGTTACTAAGTTTGCAGTTTCCTTAACCTCTTCAGGTGCATTGCCCATAGCAATTCCTAGGCCAGCTAGAGCTAGCATAGGACTATCGTTGAAGTTATCTCCGATAGTCATGACTTGTTCAAGAGGAAGGTCATAATATTTGGCAACCTCAAGGAGAGCGTGTTCTTTAGAAACATGTTTGGCAGTGACTTCAAGGTAGTTATCTTTAGATAAGTAGAAGGCTGTCTGTGGAAAATCCATGCTTAGGAGTTTTTGGTGGAGGTCCTGGATAACTTCAGGCTCATCAATCAACAATAGCTTGTGGATAGGTGGTTCTGAGTCTGAGACCGTGTCTTGCAGTTCCTTAATGATAGGAGATTCACCCGTGATACTTCCTTCCAACTGAGACCATTTGTCTAGTTCGTTGGTGATCCAGTCCTTGCCAGAGTAGATATTCACAGAGACACTTGGATAATCTTTGGATAAGTAGTTAAGAAGGTCTTGAATCTCAGCTTTATCCACAGGGTGTTGGATGATAGTACGATCACCCTCAAGTACTAAGGCACCGTTGTAGCAGGCGATGGGATTGTCATGAAGTCCCAGTTTATGAGCAATTGGTTGCATCCCCAGCGGCGAACGGGCAGAAGCTAAAACAAAGGGAATATTTGCTTTTTCAAGCTCTGGCATTACCTCAATCAGTTGCTCGTCCACCTGGTGGTTACTAGTGAGAATAGTGCCATCAATGTCACTAATAATCAAACGAATATTACTCATAATCGCTATCCTTTCCATCGTATAAAATCGTTACTTTATCTTTAAGAGACTCGACCAAATCAGGATTTGGTTCCTTATCTGTAATCCAGTAGTCAAAGTCTTCAATCTTGCCCAAGATATATTTGGAGTGCTTTTCATATTTATCAGATTCAGCAATAAGTATCTTGGTTCGAGCAGCTTGCATGGCTAGTTGTTTGACAGCAACGTCCTCTTCATCTTCATAGCTGACCACTCCTTGACTGAGACTAGCCGCTCCAAAGAAGGCTAAGTCAAATTGTAGATGTTGCAAGAGCCGGGCTTCGTGAAGCGAATAGTAGAAGCGGTTTTTGCTGTAAAATCTTCCTCCCAAGAGATGAAAGTCGATTCCTTCTTTGCCACTTAGGACCAAGGCGTTGTCCAAAGAGTGGGAGTAGACAGTGACGCTCTTAGTCAATTTTTGTGAAACTTCAAGCATCAGGGTAGAGACATCGAAGAAGAGGAGAGATTGGTCTTTGACCAAGCTAAGCGCTAGGTCTGCCATTTTTTTCTTGTCTTCAGTGAGTCCTTTCTGACGTTCCTGGAAGCCAAGAACAGTGGTATTTTTTACTGGGAGAATGCCACCATGGGTACGCTGAGCCAGATTCCTCTGGCTGAGGCAGTCGAAATCTCTTCTGACAGTGTCTTTGGAAACACCTAATGCGTCAACCATTTCCTTAACAGATAGGTTTCCGCGCTCCTCCAAAAGTGTTAATATTTTCTCTAATCGTTGTTCCTGATACATGAGTCACCTTCTTTCTGATACTAGTATAGCATCTTTTTGCTTTTTTGTTACATAAAAGCGCAAAAAAACTTAAAAAGAATGAAAAAAAGTGCAAAATAGATTCAGGCGAATTTGCCTCTTAAAGTTCCCTTATCATCTTTAAAAATCCTTCAAAAATGCTATAATAGAAGCATTACGAATATTGGAGAGAAACCATGAGTTTTTACAATCATAAAGAAATCGAGCCTAAGTGGCAAAAATACTGGGCTGACAATCACACTTTTAAGACAGGAACAGATGCCTCAAAACCTAAGTTTTATGCGCTCGACATGTTCCCTTACCCATCTGGAGCGGGTCTTCACGTAGGACACCCAGAAGGTTATACGGCAACAGATATCCTTAGCCGTTTCAAACGTGCGCAAGGCTACAACGTCCTTCACCCAATGGGATGGGATGCCTTTGGTTTGCCTGCAGAGCAATACGCTATGGATACTGGTAATGACCCAGCAGAATTCACAGCGGAAAACATTGCCAACTTCAAACGCCAAATCAATGCGCTTGGCTTCTCTTACGACTGGGACCGTGAAGTCAATACTACAGATCCGAACTACTACAAGTGGACACAATGGATCTTCACCAAGCTTTACGAAAAAGGCTTGGCTTATGAAGCTGAAGTACCAGTAAACTGGGTTGAAGAATTGGGAACAGCTATCGCCAACGAAGAAGTTCTTCCTGATGGAACGTCTGAGCGTGGAGGCTATCCAGTTGTCCGCAAACCAATGCGTCAATGGATGCTTAAAATCACTGCCTATGCTGAGCGTTTGCTCAATGACTTGGATGATCTTGATTGGCCAGAGTCTATCAAGGACATGCAACGCAACTGGATTGGTAAATCAACTGGTGCCAATGTCACTTTCAAAGTAAAAGGGACAGACAAGGAATTCACAGTCTTTACGACACGTCCAGATACTCTTTTTGGTGCGACCTTCACTGTTTTGGCTCCTGAGCATGACTTGGTAGATGCTATCACAACACCTGAACAAGCTGAGGCTGTAGCTGATTACAAACATCAAGCTAGCCTTAAATCAGACTTGGCCCGTACAGACCTTGCTAAGGAAAAAACAGGAGTTTGGACTGGTGCTTATGCCGTCAACCCTGTCAATGGTAAAGAAATCCCAATCTGGATTGCGGACTATGTTCTTGCCAGCTACGGAACAGGTGCTGTTATGGCCGTACCTGCCCACGATGAGCGTGACTGGGAATTTGCAAAACAGTTTGACCTTCCAATCGTAGAAGTCTTGGAAGGTGGAAACGTTGAAGAGGCTGCTTATACAGAAGATGGCCTTCACGTCAACTCTGACTTCTTGAACGGTCTCAACAAAGAAGAAGCGATTGCTAAAATCGTGGCTTGGTTGGAAGAAAAAGGCTTTGGTCAAGAAAAAATCACTTACCGTCTTCGTGACTGGCTCTTTAGCCGTCAACGTTACTGGGGTGAACCAATCCCAATTATTCATTGGGAAGATGGTACTTCAACAGCTGTTCCAGAAAGTGAACTCCCACTTGTCTTGCCAGTAACCAAGGACATTCGCCCTTCAGGTACTGGTGAAAGCCCATTGGCTAACTTGACAGACTGGCTTGAAGTGACTCGTGAGGATGGTGTCAAAGGTCGTCGTGAGACGAATACTATGCCACAATGGGCAGGCTCAAGCTGGTACTACCTCCGCTATATCGATCCACACAACACTGAGAAATTGGCTGATGAGGACCTTCTCAAACAATGGTTGCCAGTAGATATCTATGTGGGTGGTGCAGAACACGCCGTGCTCCACTTGCTTTACGCTCGTTTCTGGCATAAATTCCTCTATGACCTTGGTGTTGTACCGACTAAAGAGCCATTCCAAAAACTCTTTAACCAAGGAATGATTTTGGGAACAAGCTACCGTGATCACCGTGGAGCTCTTGTGGCAACTGACAAGGTTGAAAAACGTGATGGTTCATTCTTCCATGTGGAAACAGGAGAAGAATTGGAGCAAGCACCAGCCAAGATGTCTAAATCCCTCAAGAACGTTGTCAACCCAGACGATGTGGTGGAACAATACGGTGCTGACACCCTTCGTGTCTATGAAATGTTCATGGGACCCCTTGATGCTTCAATCGCTTGGTCTGAAGAAGGATTGGAAGGAAGCCGTAAATTCCTTGACCGTGTTTACCGTTTGATTACAAGTAAAGAAATCGTTGCGGAAAACAATGGCGCTCTTGACAAGGTTTATAACGAAACTGTTAAATCTGTTACTGAGCAAATCGAGTCTATGAAATTCAACACAGCCATTGCTCAGCTCATGGTCTTTGTTAATGCTGCTAACAAGGAAGATAAACTCTATGTGGATTACGCCAAAGGATTTATCCAATTGATTGCTCCATTTGCGCCTCACTTGGCAGAAGAACTCTGGCAAACAGTCGCAGAAACAGGTGAGTCTATCTCTTATGTAGCTTGGCCAACATGGGATGAAAGCAAATTGGTTGAAGACGAAATCGAAATCGTCGTTCAAATCAAAGGTAAAGTCCGTGCCAAACTCATGGTTGCTAAAGACCTTTCACGTGAAGAGTTGCAAGAAGTAGCACTTGCTAACGAAAAAGTCAAAGCAGAGATTGATGGCAAGGAAATCGTTAAAGTGATTGCGGTACCTAATAAACTCGTTAATATCGTTGTGAAATAAAAATAAATCCTTCGGAGCTTAGCTCTGGAGGATTTTTTAGGTTCAGCTTGACAAGAAATAGTAGTTTTGTTAATGTTATTAACAAAAAGAGGGACACTATGAATAAGAAAGAACTGCATAAGTTTAATAATCGTTTTAACAGTTTTGTTTTAGCCTTTGAACAGTTGAAAAAGGATCAACATCGGAACAGTATTGATAAATCAATCACTATTAATGAAGTCCATTTGATTGATCTAATAGGCCGCAATCAGCCTGTGAATCTAGTGAAATTATCTGAGTTACTTGAAGTATCTAGGAGTGCCATTACTCAGAGTGTTAGACGTTTAATCAAGAAAGACCTCGTTTCTTTTGAATTTGCACCGGATAATGAAAAAAATAAATATCTGATATTATCCCAAAAAGGGGTTGACGTTTTTAACATTCATAAAGAGCAGCAAGAACATATTGAGACAGCCATTTTTTCAGTTTTAAAAAACTATAGTGATGAGGACCTTCAAATGGTTATGAAATTGATGGATGATGTTGAAAAGGTATGGCAAGAATTACCGTGGTAAAAATCACGGTAATTTTAAAACTATATTGTTAATTACATTAACAAAAAAGAGGAAGATATGAATATACAAATTGAACTGATCTCAGAGTCTGATTTAGCAGACGAATCTTTTAATATTGTCATTGATGGCTTAAAACCAAGAGAAATCTATCGAGTCGAAATGTTTCTATCCGATTATTATTGTATCAATGCTCCCATGCTTTTAACTCATGATGTTTTATGGAAATCAACAGCGATTTTTGTATCAGATAAGAATGGTATTATTGATATTTCACAAACTCCATCTTGTTCTGGCTCTTATGAAGACATTGCAACAATGGGGTTATTCTTTAATGCCAAACCTTTGACCAATAGGAAAAAGAAACTTCCAAACTCTCTTTCTAAAATTCCCTTATTAGATCACTTTTTTGTGGAAATCAAAATTATACAAGGTAATACTGTCGTCGCAGAGAGAACTTTCACAAGACATTACATGAGTTCGCAAATTAGTCATCAAGATATTTACGGGAAACATTTTCAAGGGAGAGTCTTTTATGATAAAAAGGCAATAAAAGCACCAGCATTGATTATTGTGAGCGGTAGTGAAGGAAGGATTGAAGAGGCACAGAATATAGCGCAGCTTTTATCTTCTAGAGGTTATATTTGTCTAGCAGTTGCCTACTTTGGTTTAGAGGGGTTGCCAAAACATTTGGAACGTATTCCTTTAGAGTGCCTTGTGGAAGCAAAGGATTATCTACGTCAGCATCCTCAAGTAGATAGTGAAAGAATTGGAATCTATGGACGGTCTAAGGGAGCAGAGTTAGTTTTAGCTGAGGAGAGCATTTTTAATGACGTTCAATGTTTGGTACTAAATTCACCCTCTGATGTGGTGTATGAAGGGATAAAAGGAAAATGGAACTCTCATACTTCTTCTTGGACGTATTTGCAAAAAGAACTTCCTTATCAAAAGTTTCGACTTAGAGATTATCTGTTCAGCAAACTTTTAAAAAAATCCTTCCCTAATGATTGCTCTGCTAGGATAGATATTGGTCAAATGTATTCACCAATCTTACTACTCGGAAGTACTGTTGATGAAATATGGGATGCCTCGTCAGCAATTGATGATATTGTCTCACATTATAAAGGACACCACATTACATTTAAAAAATATCATGAAACAGGTCACATGTTGACAGTGGCTTATCAACCCAATCATCGCTATCGAAAAGATTGGCGTTTACTGATGAAAGAGAGCAAGGATTCTTGGTTGGCTACGATTCATTTTTTTGATAGGCATTTGAAGAAGTGATGCTACAAATCCTATGGAAAGGATATAAAAAAGTAATTCATTCCCCCTTTTGATGGGTTCTTATAGTGAGAGATTTTGTTCTGTTTTACCGGCAATTAAAATTGAAAGTCAGTTTGTCTTTTTTTATTGGGGAAATTGATTTTTATGAAAAACACTGTTAATCTCTTCCGCTTCACCACTTAGACTCTCATTTTGACCACTTATCCCCAAAAGCCGTTTTTTAAACGGCTTTTTTGCTAGACTGATACTGTTAAAAGGAGAGAAAAATGATATTACAAGCAAAAAACATAAGCAAACGATATGGAAATTATCTAGCCGTAAACGATATTCATTTACAGTTTGAAAAGGGAACGTTCAATGCGATTCTAGGACCAAATGGGGCGGGGAAATCAACGACGATTTCCATGTTGATTGGTTTGAAACAACCAACGCAAGGTGAAATCATCTATGAACCCGGTACTAAAATTGGTGTGGTCTTCCAGACTAGTGTTTTAGATGAGATGCTGACGGTTAGGGAAAATTTGACTATTCGTGCGAAACAGTATAAAGGCTTAAAACCCGATCGTGTGTCTGATCTCATTGGTCGGCTAGGGCTATCAGTTTTTCAAAAGCAGAAATATGGGACGCTTTCAGGTGGCCAAAAGCGTCGGGTTGACATTGCACGTGCTCTGCTCTCACAACCAGATATTCTGTTCTTAGATGAACCAACGACAGGTCTGGATATCCAAACCCGGAAGTCTATTTGGGATTTGCTCTATCAATTGCAGAGAGAAGAGGGAATGACCGTTGTACTGACCACGCATTATCTTGACGAAGCAGATGAAGCTGATCAGATTTATATTGTGGACCATGGGAAAGTGATTGCTCAGGGATCGGCATTAGATATTAAGAGCCAGTATGCAAAAAACATCTTGAAGATTCGTTTCAAGGGGATAGAGCAGATAGAAAGTCTTAAAACTTCGGGAATGTCAGTAGAGCAACAAAGTCAACTGGAGTATGTTTTTCAACCTGAGAGTGAAAGGGAAGCCATTGATTACCTGGCACAAGTTAGAGATAGAATAGCCCATTTTGAGTTTCGTCCAGGGACCATGGATGATGCCTTTATTGCACTTACAGGAAGGGAGGTTCGCTAATGCTAGCCTTACTAAAGCGAAATTTTTTATTGTACTTCAGGAATCGTTCAGGAGTTTTCTTCTCCTTGTTGGGAGCCTTGATTTCCTTTATTCTCTATATTATTTTTCTTCAAAAAAATCTAACAGATGCTTGGGCTCAGCTCCCCAATAGTGGCCCTTTGTTAAATAATTGGTTGATGAGTGGGACGCTAGCTGTGACAGGGATTACGACGAGTCTGGCTGCCCTAACTCAGTTGGTAAAGGACCGTGAACATCAAGTAGATAAGGATCTTTATTTATCGAATCATGGGAAATGGCGGTTACCATTTTCGTATCTAGTGAGTGCAATCATCATTTCTTTTGCCATGCAGGTCCTTATGTATGTACTGATGTGTGGCTATTTTAGAGAAGTTCCAACCCTTTCTCTATTACCTGAGGTGCTCCTCATCATGCTGCTTAGTAGCCTGCTTTCTAGTTTAGTGAATGCCATTTTTGTTTATTTTTTCCAATCTGTAGACAGTTTGGGGAAGTTTGCGACCATAGTGGGTACAGCTTCTGGTTTTTTGGTAGGAACTTATGTACCTTTGGGCGTTCTACCTGATTTTGCACAACTACTAATGAAATGTACTCCAGCAACTTATATTGCATCACTTTATCGGCAAGTACTCATGAAAGAAACATTAAGTGAGACCTTTAAAGGTCAAGATAACCTTCTTCGAGAGTTCCAAGAAAAAATGGGCGTTCAGATCAAGTGGCAAGGTTTGTTGACAAAGGAAAATACTTACCTTATAGTGTTAGGAGGTATTCTTCTAGCAAGTATTCTTTGGATTGTTTTAGTGAAAAGAACTAGCCAGAAAAAATAAGTGAGAGTTGGAATAGGAATGAAACTTCGTTTTGAAGAAAAATCAGATATTTCGGTAAAGGATCCCTGTGTGGTCATCCAAGCAGAGCGATTGTCTGATCAAGCACGAGAGGTAATGGATTATCTCGAACAATTTTCAGTTGTAAATCAAGTGGTGATTCCTATTAAAACGGATGATCATTTGGTTATGGTAAAAATTGATGACATTATTCTAGCTGAGATTGAGAAGAATGTGTTAACGATTTATACCGTAAACAATACCTATACGATGAGAGAGACACTGACAAACTTTCAGCATCGCATCAATCGTCGAAGTTTTTTACAGATATCACGTCATGCTGTTATGAATATAGATCATTTGGAATCACTATCGGATAGTTTTTCTGGCAATATGATGGCTAAAATGACAGGTGGAGTAAAGTCCAGTGTCAGCCGAAAATATGTCAAATCTTTGATGGATTATTTAGGGGTGTAGGAGGAACCAATGAAACGTTTAATTGCTTATTTTGTATCCGGCGTGAGAACGGGATCGTTCTTTTATCTTGCACTCCTTTTACTTGGTCAATTATTTCCCCAGCTTATCTATCCCAAAGTTAGTGTAGGAAATATTTTAGCCCTCTTTATGATGAGTGGCTTAATGGGAATGCTCTCGTGGATTTTGGAAGAGCTTGACCGTATGTCGTATAGGCTTAGAGTAATCTTGCATTTCTTGTTGACGGCGATTGTACTTACACTGACTTGTCTGATATCAGGTTGGTGTGAGGCTTTAACGAACCCTGCTATCTGGATTATTTTCATTTCCGTTTATAGTATTATCTGGCTATATCTCATTTGGCAAATGCATATGAGAACGCAGCGTATTAATCAAGCTTTACTACATCGTCGAAGCCAGAAAAAGAAAGAAAAGTAATAAATTATAGAAAACTTCAAAAAATCCTCTTTTTCCTCTTGACCCTCACGCCACGTCATAGCCTATACTCTTAATCAGAGAGGAGTTCTAATGAAATCTGTAAAAGAAGTGAGCCAACTATCAGGTGTCAGTGTGCGCACCCTTCATTATTATGACGAAATTGATTTACTGAAACCGTCAGTTGTGGCTGAAAATGGTTACCGTTACTATAATCGCGATGCGGTTGTCCGTTTGCAAGAAATATTGCTTTACCGTGAGTTAGACTTTCCTCTCAAAAAAATTAAGGAAATCGTAGGTCAACCAGGTTATGACAAAGCCCAAGCTCTGAGGGACCAAATCAAACTTTTAGAATTGAAGAAGTCCCGTTTGGAAGCCGTCATAGCCCATGCCAAGGCCTTACAAATGGAGGAAGAAGAAATGTCATTTGAAGCATTTGATCAAAAAGCTGTGGAAGCATTTCAGGAAGAAGCTCAGGCAAGATGGGGTCAGACAGAAGCTTATCAAGTTTTTGCGGCTAAGGGAGAGGAATCCTTCCCTGAAGTTACCAAAGATATGGCCGCAATCATGTCTATCTTTGGACAGCTCAAGGAGTATAATCCTGGTGATGATAGTGTTCAGGAGCAAGTAAAGGTATTACAAGACTATATTAGTCAGCATTTTTATCCATGTGACCAAACGGTATTAGCTGGCCTAGGTCAGATGTACCAAACAGATAATCGCTTTTCTAGTTTTATCGATAAAGTCGGAGGATCGGGTACTGCCGCCTTTCTCGCAGAAGCTATTCGTATTTATTGTCAATAAACTAAGGCCAAAGTCTATAAGACTTTGGCTTTTCTCGTGTCATAGTGACATTTATGTCACTATTTTTATAATCTCTTAATGTTTATAATTAATGTATCGTTTTAGAAGGCGACGAGTTAACGGTTTCTGCTGATTTGCTTGAAATTTTCTTGCAGGTAATCAGAGGAAAGTTAATTGAATTCTAATCTAAATCAAATTCATGGAGGAAATCATGTCCATTTTAACCATCGACCACATCTCAAAGTACTATAATCTCGACGGTACGAACCAAGAGCGCGCTTTGAACGATGTTACACTTGAGATTGCACCAGGAAAGATCACAGCTATCTACGGTCCATCTGGCTGTGGTAAGACCAGTCTGCTTAGTATTATTAGTGGCCTGGATAGTCAGTATCAGGGAAATCTTTATTTCAAGAATCAGAACATGCGTGATTTTTCAGAGCGTGATTTGACCTATTTTAGAAAGGCACACATTGGCTTTGTCTTTCAAAATTTCAATCTGATCCCTCATCAATCAGTCCTTGAAAATGTCAAGATGCCTCTTTACGTTAAAAATATGACTGATAAAGAGATGGCCGAAATTGCGGAAAGGGAGCTTACCCGTCTTGGAATCGGAGACTTTATCAAGAAAAATGTTAAGCAGCTTTCTGGTGGGCAAAAACAACGTGTAGCCATTGCTCGTGCCCTGGTCAACAATCCAGAAATGATTGTGGCTGATGAACCGACAGGTTCTCTTGATTCTCAGTCTCAGGAAAATGTTCTCGAAATTTTTAAAGAGCTAGCCGAGGCAGGTAAAACTGTGATTATCGTAACCCATAACCCTGAAGTGGCGGATTATGCGGATGTTGTCATTAAAATGAAGGATGGTGAAGTCGTTGAAACAATCGAAAAATAAGGGGTTGACCCTCAAGAATAAACTCAAATTGTCATTGAACAACTTTATGGAACGCAAGTGGCGTAATCTTTTGATTGCGACGGCAACGTCCATTGGTTTTATCGGTGTCTTGATTTCCTTTGGTTTGGGAAATGCTATTGTTGGTATGATTAATGACAGTACCGATGGTGGCAACATTCCATCCCAAATTCAGATTAGTCTTAGTGCTAAATCAGCAGCTAGAGGAGTTCTAAATGCGGATGACGAGAAGTTTATTCGTAGTCAGATTAAGAGTGATGATATTAAGTACTTGGAGAGCCCATTTGGAATGAACATGGCAAGTCTTACCCTTGACGGCAAGACCATGGATTTCAGCAAGGATCTTCCTAACTATTCTCAGGTTATCAGTCTCTACAAGAACACAAAAATCTCCACATCTCGCGATGGTAAGGATAAGATTTCAGCTGGAAAACCTTTTACATCTGCCGATGAAGAGGGCTTGACACTTCCGATGAGCTTTGTCAAACATTACAACGAAGAAACAGGGAAGAAGCTAAAAGCTAAAGACTTTATCGGTAAAGAAATTTCAGCTCAGATTGTTGAAAATACTGCTGAGGGAACTAAAGTAGCGGATATCAAGACTAAGATTGTCCGTATTGTTGATGATAGCGAGGATGCTGAAGAGAGCAATAGCTATATGCCAGCCAAACAATTGGAAGAATTGCTCAAAGAAAATGGCTTTACCAAAACAGTCTCTTACATGCTTTTGGAGCTCAAGGATCCAGCCAAGACTAAGGAAGTCACTAAAAAGTTACAGAAAAACAAGAAGTATCTGGTTCTTTCACAGCAGGCCATCCTAGATGTCATTATTAAATTCATCCGTGTGATCCAGGCCCTCTTGATTATCCTTTCGTCACAAGCTATCCTAGTTTCAGCTGTCATGATTGGAATTATCATCTATATTAACATCATGCAACGCTCAAAAGAGATTGGTGTTATGAAGGCCGTCGGTTACCTTAATCGTGACGTGAAAGCTATCTTTGTTTATGAGGCCCTTTGGATTACGGGTATCTCACTAGCTCTTGCTCTCCTTGTATCGCAGGGTATTGGAAGCTTGGCCAACATGATTGTTTCACATCTTTACCCAAGTGTCAGCAAGGTGTTTGACCTAAATCTGACCTCAATTCTCATCATGTTTGGCTTCTCACTCTTGATGGGCTATGTGTCAGCCTACCTTCCAGCCCGTAAAATCAGTAAAATGGACCCTGTCGAGTCTCTAAGGTATGAATAGAAATAAAGAGTAGTCTCCCTAGGCTACTCTTTTTTGTCAAAACAAGCATTAGAAAAATCTGAAAATCCAAACAATAATTAACTTTCTGAAAAGTGGAGACAATTGCTCAAAAATGCTATAATAGTCAGCATATACAGGCTATTAATAACAAAAAAAGAAGTACCTATTCGATTGGAGGAGTTCCATGTATAAAGATGATAGTTTAACCTTGCACACTGACTTGTATCAAATCAATATGATGCAGGTTTACTTTAACCAAGGTATTCACAATAAAAAGGCCGTTTTTGAAGTTTATTTCCGTCAACTTCCGTTTAAAAATGGCTTTGCTGTGTTCGCAGGTCTGGAGCGTATTGTCAACTATCTTGAAAATCTGACCTTCTCAGAAACTGATATTGCTTATCTAAAAGATTTAGGTTATCCTGAGGATTTTCTGGACTATCTAGCCAACCTAAAACTCGAGTTGACTATCAATTCAGCACTTGAGGGTGATTTGGTATTTGCTAATGAACCGATTTTCCAAGTGGAAGGTCCCTTGGCCCAGTGTCAGCTTGTAGAGACTGCCTTGCTAAATATCCTCAATTACCAGATTCTTATTGCCACTAAGGCAGCTCGTATTCGTTCTGTCATTGAGGATGCTCCTCTGTTGGAATTTGGGACACGTCGTGCACAAGAGATGGATGCAGCAATCTGGGGAACACGTGCAGCCGTGATTGGTGGTGCTGACGCAACGTCAAATGTACGTGCCGGCAAGATTTTTGGAATCCCAGTTTCTGGGACTCATGCCCATGCTCTTGTTCAAGCCTATGGCAATGATTATGACGCTTTTAAAGCCTATGCATCTACTCATAAGGACTGTGTATTCCTTGTAGATACCTATGACACCCTTAAGATTGGTGTACCTAATGCTATCCGTGTCGCTAAAGAGCTAGGTGATAAGATTAATTTCTTGGGTGTTCGTCTTGATTCAGGTGACTTGGCTTATCTATCGAAGCAGGTCCGTAAGCAACTGGATGCAGCTGGTTTCCCTGATGCCAAGATTTACGCTTCAAACGACCTTGATGAAAACACCATCCTCAACTTGAAGATGCAAAAGGCCAAGATTGATGTCTGGGGTGTGGGTACCAAGCTTATCACTGCCTATGACCAACCAGCCTTGGGTGCTGTCTACAAGATTGTTTCAATCGAGGATGATCAGGGAGTCATGCATGATACTATCAAGTTGTCCAATAATGCTGAGAAGGTTTCGACACCAGGTAAGAAGCAAGTTTGGCGTATTACGAGTCGTGCTAAGGGCAAATCAGAAGGTGATTATATCACTTTCGCAGATACAGATGTTAATGCTTTAGATGAGATTAATATGTTCCACCCAACATATACCTACATCAATAAGACTGTTCGTGATTTTGATGCAGTGCCACTCTTGGTCCCAATCTACGACAAGGGGCAACTGATCTATGACTTACCAAGTCTTGATGAAATCAAGGCTTATGCGACTAAGGAATTGGACGAACTTTGGAATGAGTACAAGCGTGTGCTTAACCCTCAAGATTATCCAGTTGACTTGGCTAAAGATGTCTGGGATAACAAGATGACCTTGATTGATAATGTCCGTAAGAAAGCCCATGACTTGTCAGAGTAAAAGGAGAAATTATGACTTTGCAAGAAACTATTATTGCTCAACTAGGCGTTAAACCTAGCATTGATCCAAAGGAAGAAATTCGAAAATCCGTTGATTTTTTGAAGGCCTACATGCTCAAACATCCATTCCTTAAAACATATGTTTTGGGAATCTCAGGAGGTCAAGATTCTACATTGGCTGGCCGTCTGGCACAACTTGCGATTGAAGAGCTCCGTGCAGAGACAGGAAAAGACTATCAGTTTATCGCCATTCGTTTACCATATGGAGTTCAAGCAGATGAAGATGATGCCCAACATGCTCTTGCTTTTATAAAGTCAGATGTGAGTCTTACGGTTAATATCAAAGAGGCTGTTGATGGTCAGGTTGCTGAACTTGCCAAGGCAGGTGTTACCGTTTCTGACTTCAACAAGGGAAATATCAAGGCCCGCCAACGTATGATAACCCAATATGCGGTTGCTGGTGAAAATAGTGGGGCAGTTATCGGGACAGACCACGCCGCTGAAAACCTTACAGGCTTCTTCACAAAATTTGGTGATGGTGGTGCAGATATCTTGCCACTCTTTCGTCTAAACAAACGTCAAGGTGCAGCCCTTCTTGCAGAACTTGGTGCGGACAAGGCCCTTTATGAAAAAGTACCAACAGCTGACTTGGAAGAGGACAAACCAGGAATCGCTGATGAAGTGGCACTTGGAGTGACCTATCGTGAAATTGATGACTACCTTGAAGGTAAGGAAGTCTCAGCCAAAGCTCAGGAAACGATTGAGAATTGGTGGCGTAAAGGTCAACACAAACGTCACCTACCAATCACTATTTTTGATGATTTTTGGAAATAAGAGGAGAAATGAGTTATGATCAAAGCTTATATTGATTTTTGGAAACGTGCCTTTGACTTTAGCGGACGTTCGAATCGTCCAGACTACTGGTGGGCTTACTTGGTTAATGTCATTATTATTACTATTCTTACTGTTTTTTGTGTTCTTATTCCTTTCTTCAGTAATGTTGATCTTAGTGACCCAGCTCTGTCGAATAATCCGACTGAACTGCAAAAAATAATTATTACCTATGCTTGGCCACTAATGCTTTTTAGCTTAATTGAACTTATCCCTCAATTGTCTCTACAAATCCGTCGTTTGAGAGATGCAGGATTTCATCCGGCTTGGGTACTTCTAAGTTATATAGGTCTTATACCAATCTTGGCTATCTTCTCATTGATTGGAAGCATTGTCCTCCTTATCATGTCTTGTCAACCAACGAAACCAGTACCTGAAACGCTGGTTGATAAAGTGGAATAAGATTGTCGTAACCCTAGGTTTAACCTAGGGTTATTTTTAAATTGAATTTTCAGAAATTAGTGATAAAATAGAGAGGAATAAGGCTTAAAAGGAGGAATCTTATGACTTCACTATCAACAGATTTCACAGATAAACTATTTGCAGACTATGAGGCCAATGCCAAATACAGTGCTATCGAAAATGCTGTAACTCACAATGGCTTGCTCAAATCTATCGAAACACGTCAATCAGAAGTTGAAAATGACCATGTTTTCTCAATCGATTTGACTAAAGATGAGGTGTCTAACCAGAAAGCTTCAGGACGTTGCTGGATGTTTGCGGCTCTTAATACTTTCCGTCACAAATTAATCTCAGACTTTAAATTGGAAAGTTTCGAGCTTTCTCAAGCCCACACCTTCTTCTGGGACAAGTATGAAAAATCAAACTGGTTCTTGGAGCAAATCATTGCTACAGCAGATCAAGAGATTGGCAGTCGTAAGGTTAAATTCCTTTTGGATACCCCTCAACAAGATGGTGGACAATGGGATATGGTCGTATCACTTTTTGAAAAATATGGTGTTGTACCAAAATCAGTTTATCCAGAATCTGTAGCTTCAAGCAATAGTCGTGAGCTTAATCAATACCTCAATAAGCTTCTTCGTCAAGATGCTCAAATCTTGCGTGATTTGATTGCTGGTGGTGCTGATCAAGCTGCTGTTCAAGCTAAGAAGGAAGAGTTTCTTCAAGAAATTTTCAATTATCTTGCCATGACTCTTGGTTTACCACCACGTCAGTTTGATTTTGCCTACCGAGATAAAGATGACAACTACCAATCTGAGAAAAATATCACACCACAAGCTTTCTTTGAAAAATATGTGGGTCTTAAACTTAGTGATTATGTGTCAGTTATCAACGCTCCAACAGCTGATAAACCTTACGGAAAATCTTATACTGTTGAGATGTTGGGTAATGTTGTAGGTGCGCCAAGTGTGCGTTATATTAACCTCCCAATGGATCGATTCAAAGAGCTTGCCATTGCACAGATGAAGGCTGGAGAGACTGTTTGGTTTGGTTCAGATGTTGGTCAAGTTTCAGACCGCCAAAAAGGTATTCTTGCAACTAATGTTTACGATTTTACAGCTAGCATGGATATTAACTTGACTCAAGACAAGGCAGGACGTTTGGATTACAGTGAATCTCTTATGACTCACGCCATGGTATTGACTGGGGTTGATTTGGATGCTGATGGCAAACCTGTTAAATGGAAGGTTGAAAACTCTTGGGGAGACAAGGTCGGACAAAAAGGTTACTTTGTCGCTTCTGACGCCTGGATGGATGAATACACTTATCAGATTGTTGTCCGTAAAGACTTCCTTACAGCTGAAGAATTAGCAGCCTATGAAGCAGAGCCACAAGTACTTGCTCCTTGGGATCCAATGGGAGCTCTTGCTTCAAAATAAGATAATATATGAAACCACTGGAAAATGATACCAGTGGTTTTTCATAGCTTCTTTAAAATTTATCGGTAAAAAAAGAGTTATCCATTTGGATAACCCTTTTTATTTCTTATTCTTCTGCTGTAGCAGTGTTTGAATTTGAATGTTCAGAGCCATTAGAGGCCGATGTCGATGGATTTGTTGAAGCATCAGGACCGTACTGTTGACTATCTTGTGAACTTGATGAGTCACTGCTTTGGCTTGAGTCCCAACTTGATGATGAGCTAGATGTTCCAAGTGATCCAGAGTAAACATTTGATGTTGAAGAACCAGTAAGGAAGACATAGCTACCATTATTATAAACACCGCTAGGCATATCGAAATCTTCAGAACCTGCACCATACATCTGGTTAAGGTAGCTACTTGTTACACCATAGATTTGTTTAGCGATATCAAGGTCTGAACCATAAACTGGTGTTTTACGGTTTTTGTAACCTGTCCAAATCGCCATTGCATACTTAGTATTGTAACCAACGAAAGTTTCATCCGGAACCATAAGGTCAGCATAGACACCACTTTCTTTTTGTACTTTATAGTACTCATCGTCATCGTAGTTAGATGTACCAGTCTTACCAGCATTGATTGTACCAGGAACATAAGCTTCAGTTGCTGTACCACCTGTCAATACTTGTTTCAACATACTTGACATCATGTAGGCTGTTTGTGGTGACATGGCTTCGACACCTTTAGAATCAAATGATTTAGTTGAACCGTCTTCAAACTTGATTGATTTAATGTAAGAAGGTTTATAGTAAGTACCACCATTTGCAAAGGCTGCATAAGCTGCTGCCATCTTCTCACTTGATGCACCATACTTAGGATCTGATGATGATGTTGAAGATGAGATGGCATTTGAGTAGTACATTTCTGGATACTCGATACCCAAATCTTTCAAGAAGGATTGTGCATATTCCAAACCAGCAGCTTGGAGAGCTTTAACGGCTGTAACGTTACGTGATTGTTGAAGCGCATAAGTCAATGAAATGCTTCCGTAATACTTACGGTCCCAGTTGTAAACTGGTGTTGAAGAACCTGGGAAATTGTAAGGATTATCGTAAACAGTCGTACCAGTGTTTGTATAAACACCTTTTTCAATAGCAGGAGCATAGTCAGTGATTGGTTTCATTGTAGAACCCCAGTCACGGTCTGTTTGAACAGCTTGGTTAGTACCAAGTGCAACGTTTTCGTCTTGGTGACGTGATCCCAATTGGGCAACGACACGACCATTAGTAACATCAATAATAGTAGAAGCAACTTGGAGACTATCGTTTGGATAGTATACGTAGTCGTTAGTATTATAGACGTTCCAGATATATTTTTGAATATCTGGATTAAGGTTAGTGTAGACGTCGAGACCTGCTGAGTAGATATCAGCATTGGCATCAGTAGATACTTGTTCAATAACTTGTTTGATGTAGTTATCTAAGTATGGCTCATAACTAGCTTTCTTCGTAAGTGGAAGAAGTCCATCTGATACATCAGTTGCTTTAGCTTGCTCGTACTCTTCTTTAGAAATGTTTTTGTCTTCATACATTTCACTAAGAACAGTGTTACGACGCTCTTTGGCAGCATCTGGATTAGCATAAGGGTCATATTGTGTTGGTGCCTGTGGAATACCAGCAAGGAGAGCTGCTTGGGCAACAGAGAGGTCGCTCAAGTCCTTACCAAAGTAAGATTTGGCTGCAGTCTTCATACCGTAGTAACCATTACCCATATAAACCTTATTAATATAGAAGGTCAAGATTTCTTGTTTAGTGAATTGACGCTCCATTTGGAGTGACAACCAGATTTCTTGTGACTTACGTTTAAGGGTTTGGTCAGAAGTGTTAGTTGAGAAGTAAGCCAACTTAATCAACTGTTGGTCAAGTGTAGACCCCCCTTGGGTACTGCTACGACGAAGGTTGTTAACAGCTGCTCCCATGATACGGTAGACGTCAATCCCACGGTGTGTGAAGAAACGTTTATCCTCGATAGAGGTGATGGCATTAACTAGAGTTGTTGGAATTTCATCTGTTGATGCACTCTCACGCTTCTCAGCTCCCAAGTCGGCAATAAGACTACCGTTAGCGTCGTAAATCTTACTTGAGTTTGTTGATTGCAGTTTGTTCTCGGTAAGTTTAGGGACACTGCTAACATAGTAGGCAAAGAGGCTACCACCAGCGATGACACAGACTACAAAGAAAGTGAGCAGTCCAATAAATCCGTATTTTGCAATACGCCAGCCCAAACTTTGGTCTGAAGCGGCAGAGCGTTTTCCTTTGCTATAGCGAGAAGAATCTGAACGCTTGACCTTGATGTTTTTAGCACGTTTAGTCAAACCGTTAAGTGATTCTTTAAAGTTGCTGAAATTAAATTTAGCCATTATGTGTTACCACCTAATAATTTTTCAATGATTTCTAAATAAGGAACTTGAGGATAAGCTGCTTCTGCAATTGCATAGCCTCTTTTTTTGATATAATCAAGAGGCATTGATTTCGTCCCTTTATCAATTTGATAAAAAGCGATCAAGTCTTTGGCAGGCAGAAGGTAGGTTTCCTTAAGCGTCGAGAAGTGAAGTAGCACGAAGCAGATCCCATCTTGACTGATGACCTGAGACATGTGCTCAATTTGATGCGCATGAAAGTTTTTCATAGGCATGGATGTCTTTTGTCGTGTCTCTTTGGCTTCAAAATCAATGTAGTATCCTTTGTAAACACCAGAGTAGTCGGTAGTAGAGGCTTGTCTAAAGTAAGCTTCTACAATCTTTGCTCGTGAGCGTTTGGGATAATCGACTTTGACAATTTGAACAGGAGTGGGTTTTTTATGAATAACGGCTAAACCACGCGACAAATAGTAATCATTAGTCGCGTTAATAGCAGATTCAAAGCTCATCCCCCGATTGGCAAAGTCAACTCTATTTGATCTTTTAGGACGTACTTGTGCTATCTTACGAGATATCTGATGGGGATAGTTTACCATTTCTTTCCCTTCTTCTTTATAAGATATGCATAAAGACTATTTTATTATACCATAAAATGAACGAGGAAAACAATAATGACATCACTACTGGTAACTGGTTATAAGAGCTTTGAACTCGGTATTTTTAAAGACAAGGACCCTAAAGTAACCATTATCAAGAAAGCAATTAAACGTGATTTTAAGCGTTTCTTGGATGATGGTGTAGATTGGATGATTTTTACCGGCAACCTCGGCTTTGAATTTTGGGCACTAGAAGTAGCCAAAGAACTTCAGCAAGACTATCCTTTGAAGTTAGCGACACTCTTCCCTTTTGAAACTCATGGTCAGAATTGGAATGAAGCGAATCAAACGAAACTAGCAGCCTTTAAGCAGGTTGATTTTGTCAAGTATAGCTTCCCCGCTTACCAATCTCCAGCACAGTTTAAACAATTTAATCAGTTTCTCATTGACAATACAGATCAGGCTTATTTATTTTATGAACCTGAAAATGAAACAAATCTGAAATATTTTTACGGTATGATGATAGAGGCAAGGGATTATCCCGTATTTCGACTGACTTTTGATGACCTCAATGAGGTCATGTCGGAATAGGATATAATTGAGTTTTAAACTTGCATTTTTATCTTTTTTTCTGTATCATAAAAATATTAGACAGTAAAGTATTAGTAAGTTAGATAAGACAAGTATTGGAGAATAAAAATGGCTAAGATTAATTTAACGCCCAAGAAAATCTACGAACAAGAATTTAAAACAAGCATGCGTGGCTACGATAAAAAAGAAGTTGATGAGTTTTTAGATGATGTAATCAAAGATTACGGTGTCTATATTGCTCTAGTTAAGGAATTGCAAGAAGAAAATGCAAAACTTAAGGCTAAAGCTTCATCAGCTCCTGCAAGTCGCCCAGCATACGCAAGCGCGACAAGTGAGCCATCACGTGCGAATGCCAATGTTGCTTCGGCTTCAAACTATGATATCTTAAAACGTATCAGTCGTTTGGAAAAAGAGGTCTTTGGAAAACAAATCGTCGAATAAAACTGGTTTGTGCAATTTTTGGATAATCGCATGGTTGCTAGTCTTCCATGAGGAAAGTCCATGCTAGCACTGGCTGTGATGCCAGTAGTGTTTGTGCTAGGTGAATTAATAAGCCTAGGGACTTGATTTTCAAGTTACGGCGAGTGAACTGGCTAAGTCTTCGGATAGGTTTTAGTAGCTCTGAAAGTGCCACAGTGACGGAGTTTTTAGGGAAACCTAAAAAGTGGAACGCGGTAAACCCCTCAAGCTAGCAACCCAAACTTTGGTAGGGGCATGGGATGGCTGGAAACGAACGGACCATCCTGACTGCTTTGCAGTAGACAGATGATTATCGAAGGAAGTGGTACCTAGTCACTTCTGGAACAAAACATGGCTTATAGAAAATTGCATATAGGTGAGGCTGGGACACATGTCTCAGCCTTCTTTTAGCAAGAATTCTCTCTTTTACAACTATATCTTCTAAAGAAAAGAGTGGAAAAATAAGCCATCAGTTAAAAAAGTTTGTACTCGTAACAATGAGATAAAAGGATGACAATGAAAGAAACATTTACATTAGTAGCAACTGCTGCAGCAGGTCTTGAGGCTGTGGTTGGACGTGAATTACGTGAGTTAGGTTATGACACTCAGGTTGAAAATGGTAAGGTGCGTTTCCAAGGCGGTGTTCGTGCAATTGCTGAGACCAACCTTTGGTTGAGAGCAGCAGACCGTATCAAGATTGTAGTGGGTGAATTTCCAGCACGTACCTTTGAGGAACTCTTTCAGGGAGTTTTTGCCTTAGACTGGGAAAATTATCTTCCGCTAGGTGCAAAGTTCCCAATTTCTAAAGCTAAATGTGTGAAATCAAAGCTTCATAATGAGCCATCTGTTCAGGCGATTTCCAAAAAAGCTGTCGTTAAGAAATTGCAGAAATATTTCCACCGTCCAGAAGGAGTGCCTCTTCAAGAAACAGGAGCAGAATTTAAGATTGAAGTTTCTATTTTAAAGGATAAGGCTACAGTTTTGATTGATACCACAGGTGCTAGTCTCTTTAAGCGTGGCTATCGTACTGATAAAGGTGGGGCACCTATTAAGGAAAATATGGCGGCTGCTATCCTTGAACTTAGTAACTGGTATCCGGATAAACCGTTGATTGACCCGACTTGTGGTTCAGGGACCTTCTGTATTGAGGCTGCAATGATTGGTATGAACATTGCACCAGGATTTAATCGTGATTTTGCCTTTGAAGCATGGAATTGGGTAGATAAAGATTTAGTACAGTCGGTACGTGATGAAGCAGATAGCAAGGCAAACTATGATGTTGAATTAGATATTATGGGTTGTGATATTGATGGCCGTATGGTTGAGATTGCAAAAGCCAATGCTCGTGAGGCAGGTCTTGAAGATGTTATTAAATTGAAACAAATGCGTTTACAGGACCTGAAAACAGATAAAATCAATGGTGTCATTATTTCAAACCCTCCTTATGGTGAGCGTTTGTTGGATGACAAGGCTGTGGATATCTTGTATAATGAAATGGGTCAAACTTTTGCGCCACTTAAAACTTGGAGCAAGTTTATCTTGACCAGCGATGAACAATTTGAAAGCAAATACGGTATGAAAGCCGATAAAAAACGTAAGCTTTATAACGGGACACTCCGTGTTGATTTGTATCAATATTTTGGTGAGCGTGTTCGCCGTTCTGAGGCTAGAAAGGTAAATTAAACGTGTCAGAAGATAAAACACAAAATGGCTATGAAGGTAGCCAAGAGCTAGATTTCCAAGATGCCAAGGAAATGACAGTCGGTGAGGCTGTCCGCAAAGAAGCTGAGATTAATGCTGGTGTAACAGAAACAGATAGCATTTTGGATAAGTATATCAAGCAACACCGCGAAGAAGTTGCCTCACAAAAATTTTCAAAGAAAATTGAAGCTGATGGCGACACATCACCTTTGGATGCTTTTATTCAAAAGCAACGTCAGGAGTTTGCGGATTCAGGTTTGATTGGTCAATCAATGGCTAATGAGTCAATCAACTCAACAGTAGCTACTGAAGAAGTAACACCAGTCACATTTGGTTTTGGTGCTACAGATAACAAGGTTGATGAAACTCAATCTCATATTGACAAGCAGTTGCCGAATGCTCCTGTTGAACCTGAGGTTATTGCAGAACCAGAAAGTCAAAGTTCTGAAGTCATCATTACGTCAACGAATGCTGATCGTTTCATCACGTCAGAAACAGAAAAATTTGACCTGGGTGATGCACTAGCAGATTCAGCTACTTCAACTAATCAGCCAGCGCCAGCCTATAACGATGCATTGGTAGATAATATTGATGATAACAATCCTTTGATTGCTAACATCGATGATCCAGAACCACAAAATCCTGTTGTTGCCAATGTTGACGATACTGAGCCGCAAGCTTCAAAACCATTGTTGGATGATGTTGCTATCTCAGACACTATCGATTTGGCGGCTATTGCCTCAACAGTGGCAGGGGTAACTGGAGCAAAAGCTGACGAAGAAAAGACAACACCAAAAGTGTCTATGGCAGTTAATCGCCCATCTGCAGAAGACAGAATCTCTTCAGAGTCTATTTCACCATCGCATAAGAGTGCCTTTGATGGTGATATTCCAGTTTACCGTCGTAAAGGTGTTGTTATCGGTGCTCTAGCAGTTCTTGCTTTAGCTATTATTGGTGGTAGCTATGCTCTTTATAAAGGAACACATAGCCAATCGGCAAAAACAACAAGCACAGCTTCTTCAGCAGTGACGTCAACATCAAGCAAGGACACGGCAGCTGCTGATAATAAGGCCTTCGAAGAAATGTATAAGAATTTCTTCACAGATGATGAGCAAACAAAACTCGCTAATGATCAATTTGGTAAGCTATCAGATTTGGAAAAACTGCTCAAGAAATTGGAGAAAACCAAGTATTATGATGCAGCTAAGAAAAAATATGATAACTTGAAGAAACAAATTGAAGCTGTACAAAAGATTAACAGTCAGTTTGAGTCAGATGCTCTGGTAGATGGTAGCTATAATGCCTCTATCGCTGTTAAATCCGATGCCAACTTTAATAATCTGCCAGAAAGTGTAACAACAACTGGAAATGCGAGTCTTGATAGCACTATCCAAGAAGCGATTAAGGGTGGTAAGACTCAGCTTGAAGAAAAAGCTAAGGCTGCGAGCGCAACATCTGCAGCGACAGCTGCTGATAGCGCCAATACTGCTAGTCCTGCTGCACCTTCAGGTGATAACACGTCTGGAGCAGCTTCTACTGGTGGTGGTGCGGCTGCATCAAATACATCTGGAGCGCAAAATGGAGCAGCTAACTCAGCAGGTTCAACAGGTTTAGCTGGTGCGACTGGAGGAACTACTGGTGGCTCAGCTGCAGCTTCAACAGTTGTAACACGCGGAATCACAAATTATAACCCATCAATCCTTCAACGTGACCGCTCACGTGTGCCTTATAATGCAAACGTAGTAGCAGATACAAGTAACCCAGCTTGGACTTGGGCTGATGGTGTTCTTGATAAGATTATTGAAACATCACACTCACGTGGTTACTTCTCAGGAGATAACTTCATCCTTGAACCAGTTAACATCATCAATGGTAATGGTTACTACAACTTGTACCTTCCAGATGGAACTTACCTCTTCAGTATCAACTGTAAGACAGGTTATTATGTTGGTAATGGTTCAGGTCACTCAGATAAACTTGATTATTAATAATAATCTGCGACACTCCTTCGGGAGTGTTTTTTGTTTTATCTTGGTGAAGGCCTAGTTTATAAGGATTTTGTGCTATAATAGAGGGATAAGATAGGGGTGAATACTATGGCAAAATTGATGCCGGGTAGAGTCCGTAATGAGGGTATTGAACTTTTTGAAAAGGATCTCATTACCATTCATCAGGTCTCAGAAACTCAGTTGGATACAACAGTTGACCAACATCATTTAATTTATGCACTCAATGATTCTGAAATCACGTGTGACTGTGATTATTTCGCTCAAAAAGGCTATTGTCCCCATTTGGCAGCGGTTGAGTATTATCTAAAAAATGATAAAGAAGGCCAGCGTCTCTTGGCAGAACTGGAAGAGGAACAAGAATCCTCTCAAGGCCAAGAGCGAGGTCACTCTTTTGGTGGTTTATTTTTAGAAGGGCTTTCCCTGAATGAAGATGATACCGTTAGATATAGCTTGATGGTAGAGGGAGAGGAATCTACCTTTGGTTCAGAGATTTGGTGGAGTATACGTTTACGTCGCTTACCAGATGAACGTTCTTATGTTATTCGAGATATTCCTGCCTTCCTCAAACTTGTAGAGGCTGAAGGTTATTATCAGATAGGTAAGAACTACTATGAACCCCTATCACTTATTCAATTTGACCAGGCTTCACAGGCATTTTTAGACTTCCTAGGACGGATGATTCCAGATGAAGCCAAGACTAATTTAGACTTTATTTTACCGAATAATGCACGTCACCTTTGTCTCCCTTACGGTTTTTTTGAGGAAGGTTTGAGACGGATGCAAGATTTGGATGGCTTTAGGTTTGAATGGGAAGGAACCGAATATCGCCAACTTTTGGTCGAGGATTTGACTGCTGATGCTCAGCTCTTCTCGTTTGATATTTGTGTCGAGCCTAAGATGATTGAATTGACTGTCGCTGAGAAGAATAGTCAGGCCTTTTTTAATAATCGTATTCTCTTTTATCAAGGTGTTTTTTATCGTCTGAATCGAAAACAACAAAAACTTTTGGTTGGCTTACGCTCTCTTCCAATCGGAAGCGATTTGAATAAGCACGTCAGCTTTAATCTCGATGAACAAGCCATCTTGGCTGCTAGTCTTTTTGATTTTAGGACTATGGGGCCAGTTAAGGCACCAAAAGCTTTTAATATCAAGGATTTCACACCGAGATTTCGCTTTGATCTGAAAGGTGACAGTGAGATTATTCTTACATTAGCCTTTGATTTTGATGGTTTCTTGGTACATGATCGCCAAGAGTTGAGTCATTTAGGATTTACCAGTAACTATCGTCATGAGCAGGCTGTTTTTCGTTTGATGTCTAAGCATGGATTCACCCCTGATTTTCAGTCATCTAAACGATTAAGTAGCAGTCAAGAGCTCTATGATTTCTTTACAAATACTCTACCAGATTTTGAAAATGCAGGAACGGCTCTGATTGGACAGGAGTTACGTGACTTACGGGTTGAGCAGAGTCCACAGGTTCAGGTAGAGCGTCAGGGAAATTTATTAGATATTTCCTTTGATTTTTCAAGTCTTGACGACGAAGATGTGGATCATGCTTTAGCAGCCTTGATGGAAAGCTCGCCCTATTTTATCAATCGTAGTGGTCAGTTGATTGTTTTTGACGAAGCGACGCATCGTATTAGTGAGAGTCTCAAAACTCTAAGAGCTCGTTACTCAGGAAAAGGTCACCTAGAACTCAATCAATTAACTGCCTATCAATTGATGGATGCTCTTTCAGAAAGTGATTCTGTTCGTTTTTCAAAAGATTTCCAACTCTTAACGCAACATTTGAGTAAGCCAGAGACCTTTGATTTGCCAACCTATAAGGTAGAAGCTGGCCTTCGTCCCTACCAGGAAAGAGGTGTTCAGTGGCTATCGATGTTGCATCACTATGGTTTTGGCGGTATCTTGGCCGATGATATGGGGTTGGGGAAAACTTTGCAAACTATTGCCTATCTCTCTGCACATTTAGAAGAAGGACAACGAGTTTTGGTTTTGTCACCATCAAGCCTGATTTACAATTGGCAGGATGAGTTTAAAAAGTTTGCCCCTCAGTTAGATGTAGCGGTTTCTTATGGACTCAAGCCAAAACGTGATGACATCATTGCTGAAGACCACCAGATTATTATTACAAGCTACGCTTCCTTCCGTCAGGATTTTGATGCCTACAAGGCTGGTAAATATGACTATCTCATTCTCGATGAGGCTCAGGTCATGAAGAATACACAGACAAAGATTGCCCAATATCTACGTGATTTTTCTGTTCCACATTGCTTAGCACTATCTGGAACGCCTATTGAAAATCATTTGTTGGAGATTTGGTCTATTTTCCAGATTATTCTACCAGGACTTTTACCAGCTAAGAAAACGTTTCTTAAGTTAACACCTAAGGAAGTGGCTAGGTATATTTCCCCCTTTATTCTAAGACGTAAAAAAGAGGAGGTCCTTCCTGATCTCCCAGATTTGATTGAAATCACTCATCAAAGTGAATTGTCAGATGCTCAAAAGGCTATCTATTTAGCACAATTGCAACAGATGCAACAAGGATTAATTTCGGCAAGTGATCAGGAAATCAACCGTCGTAAGGTGGAAATCTTGTCAGGAATTACCCGCTTACGACAAATCTGTGATACCCCAGCTCTCTTTATGGACTATGCGGGAGATAGCGGAAAATTAGATAGCCTTAGAGAGTTGCTTAGCCAAATTAAGGAGTCAGACCATCGTGTCCTTATCTTTTCACAATTTCGTGGGATGTTAGATATTACAGAGGGGCTCTTACAAGAATTAGGAATTTCCTCATATAAGCTAACAGGGTCAACACCATCTGATAGTCGTCAGGAGATGACCAGAGCCTTCAATCAAGGAAGTCGAGATGCCTTTTTGATTTCTCTGAAAGCAGGAGGAGTGGGACTGAATCTAACTGGTGCTGATACGGTTATTCTGATTGACCTTTGGTGGAATCCAGCGGTAGAAATGCAGGCTATTAGTCGTGCGCATCGTATAGGTCAGGAACAAAATGTCGAAGTTTACCGTTTGATTACAAGAGGGACTATTGAAGAGAAAATTCTTGAGCTTCAAGAAGGCAAGAAAAACCTGGTAACAACCGTCTTGGATGGCAATGAAAGCCGTGCCAGCATGACCGTTGAGGATATTAAAGAAATTCTTGGTATTGCAATATCTTAATTTGTTATATTTGATATTGGAATACTAAGAGGTGAAAATGCTACTAGGCAAATCTTTTGAATTAGGTTATAATAGAATATTGCAAGACGTATCTTCCCATTCCCGATTATTTATATTAAGATACGCATCATCTCGAAAATGAAAGGAAGTCTTTTATGCATCGCCAAAGACGACAATTTCCGCTGATTCCAGACGGGGAACCTTGCTTGCAAGAACCGGTCTCTATGCGCCTATACGAAAATGAAGATTTAATCACAAATATCCGTGGCCCTTACCAAGATAAGGACTACAATGATTTGTTGCCGAACTATGATTTCTTGTCAGCTAAGCCTAGCAATCGTAAGCAGGCTCCAAAACGAGTGGAGACACAAGAAGCTGGCATGACTTATGCTGAGGAAGCCCGTGAAAAGGCTAAGCGTGATGTACGTGAGAAACGCCAAAAATTCCTCCGCCAAGAAGTTCAACAAACCAAGCATACTAATAGCCGTCAACTGACTACTAAGCCTAAGGTAGAAGCTAAACCAAGCTTTGAGGCTACTGTTGAACCAGCTGCTGTAACAACGGATAAAGGACCAGTGACAGCTTCTATCTTGGGAGCTCCTGTAAGTGCTATCAAGCGAACTTTAGCACCTAATGGGAAGCACTCAAAGATCCATCACTTGGCAAATCGTCTGCAACAAGATTCTTACATCTTGGCAGAAGTGGCCCCAACCTATCAACAGCCTAGTAACCCATCTCGTAAGAACGTCAAGAAAAATAGCTATGACTTCTTGAAACGTAGCCAGGTTTATAATTACCCAGAACGTCAAACTTACCGTGAACACCGAGTTGCTCAAGAATTAAATTTGACGCATTTAGAAGACGCAAACTAATCGCAGTGCGATTGTAAGGAGAAACTATGTCAAAAACTTATCATTTTATTGGAATTAAAGGATCTGGTATGTCAGCTTTGGCTTTGATGCTCCACCAAATGGGACACAAGGTTCAAGGTTCAGATGTGGAAAAATATTACTTCACTCAACGTGGTCTTGAGCAAGCAGGTATCCCTATTCTTCCTTTCGATGAAAAAAACATCACAGAAGATGTTGAATTGATTGCTGGAAATGCCTTTCGTGAAGATAACAACGTTGAAGTTGCTTATGCGATTAAAAATGGCTACAGCTTTAAGCGTTACCACGAGTTCTTGGGTCACTTCATGGATCAATTCACTAGCTTTGGTGTGGCAGGTGCACATGGTAAGACTTCTACAACAGGTCTCTTGTCACATGTTATGAAAAATATCACAGACACGTCATATCTTATTGGTGACGGAACTGGGCGAGGTTCTGCTAATGCGCAATACTTTGTCTTTGAGTCTGATGAATATGAACGTCATTTCATGCCATACCACCCAGCATACTCAATCATCACTAACATTGACTTTGACCATCCTGATTACTTTACAAGTATCGATGATGTGTTCTCTGCCTTTGATGACTATGCTAAGCAAGTGCAAAAAGGACTCTTTGTTTACGGTGAGGATCCACACCTTCGTAAGATTACAGCCAATGCGCCAATCTATTACTATGGTTTCGAAGAAAATGATGACTTTATAGCAACAGACATTGTGCGTACAACGACAGGGTCTAATTTTAAGGTGAAACATGATGGACAAATCCTTGGAGAATTCCATGTGCCAGCCTATGGTCGTCACAATATCTTGAATGCAACTGCGGTTATTGGGAACCTCTATGTAGCCGGTTTTGACATGGGCTTGGTTGCGGAACACCTTAAAACCTTCTCAGGTGTTAAACGCCGTTTCACAGAGAAAATTATCAGTGGTACTGTTGTCATCGATGACTTTGCCCACCATCCAACTGAAATTATTGCAACGCTTGATGCAGCACGTCAAAAGTACCCATCTAAAGAGATTGTTGCTATTTTCCAACCACATACCTTCACACGTACCATCGCCCTTCTTGATGAATTTGCTGAAGCTTTGAACGAAGCAGATGCTGTTTATTTGGCACAAATTTACGGTTCAGCGCGTGAGGTTGACCATGGTGATGTTAAGGTTGAAGATCTTGCTGCTAAGATCAATAAACCTGCCAAAGTGGTTACAGTTGAAAATGTCTCACCTCTCCTTGACCATGACAATGCTGTCTATGTCTTTATGGGAGCTGGAGATATCCAACTTTACGAACGCTCGTTTGAAGAGCTCCTAGCAAGCTTGCAAACACACATGTAATATATTAAGGGCTGTAGCGATTTCGCTCAGCTCTTTCTCTTAATAGAAAGGAATTTGATATGCTTATTCGACATGCCCGAAAGGATGATTGGGCTGATGTTGTTCGTATCGAACAAGAAAATTTTTCGCCTGAAGAGGCTGCAACTCCAGAGGCTATTGCAGAGCGTTTAGAGACGATTTGTGATACCTTTCTAATTGCTGAAATTGATGGCGTTGTAGTTGGTTACATCGAAGGACCTGTGATTGCGGAACGTTATCTCACAGATGACCTGTTCCATAAGGTGGCTCCTAATGCTAGTCAAGGAGGTTTTATTGCAGTTACTAGTTTGTCTATCTCCAAAGATTTTAAAGGGCAAGGTATTGGAACAGCCTTGATTGCAGCGCTTAAAGATCTGGCTATTGCTCAAAAACGCCAAGGTATTAGCTTGACTTGTCATGATTACTTGATTGCCTACTATGAGATGAATGGTTTTACTGATGAGGGAGAATCAGAATCAAAGCATGGTGGAAGCTCTTGGTATAATATGGTCTGGGAGAACCCAGAAACCCATTGATTTCAGTGTTACGTTACTGTGACAAAGGACCAATTGATTTGCATTAACTGACTTTTTAAGATATAATGGCGTTTGTTACTATAGAGGAGGTATGCCTTGACGGACAAGTTTAATGAACACTCGGAAGCTTCTGAAGATAGCCTAAGCTTCAAAGATCAGATTCTCCGAGACTTACAAGAAGCGACACGGCTCCGTTCTCTTCGTGAGGAGGAGCATAATAAAAGTGCAACTATGCCCGAGACACCACTTTCAACGTCAGCTGAGAGCGCTACAACTCGTAGTGATTCAGCGTCTAATAAAGTAAGTAACCAAGATTTTAGTTCACATTCTGTTTCACACAGTGCCTTTGCTAAATCTATGACTTCTGAGACAGCCCAAGATTCTCAACAAGATAGTCTTGGCTTGTTTTCAGATTCTCAAGAGGAGTCTTTAGTATCTGATGCTCATTCAAACCTAGCGTCTATTCCTAAAGAGCCAATTGAGGAGGAGACAAAGGTAAATATTCCTCAGGAGACTGAAACGTCGAAACGTCGTTTTAAACGTCCAGTTTGGGAAACTAGCCTTAACGAAGCATCTGAAGAGGAGTATATTCCTGCAGATGTTGCCAAGGAGCTCATTGAAGCTAAGTCTAACGAAGCTATTTATACAGATCCTAAAGAATTGGAGGCCAAATTGACCTCAGAACGTCAAAAAGAAGCATTCTTGCAGGAACATCATGCAACAAGTGACCAAGCGTCGCAAGAAAAGGTTCAATCAGAGCTAGTAGCTGATGGTAATGAGGATGATGAGAGTATTTCTCTAGAACCCTCTGGAAAACCTAAGAAAAAGAAAGGCAAGAAAGTGAAGAAGAAAAAGTCTTCGCCAAAAGATGGTAAACAGGCTGACATTGTCGACGAAGAGCCGATTTTACGTTCTAACCGAAATCACAAACGCAATAAAAATAACCGTCGTGCTGGTAAAATTGCAAGAAACATTATCATCTTCTTGCTACTTATCTTGTCAGTAGCTACATTCTTTGGTTATCGCTATGTTAGTGATGCTGTTGGCGCAAAAGATGTTAATTCAACTAAGTTTGTTAGTGTTGAAATTCCTGAAAATTCAGGTAGCAGTTATATCGGCCAACTCTTGGAATCAGCTGGTGTTATTAAGTCTGGTAAGGTCTTTAATTACTATACCAAGTTTAAAAACATCTCAAATCTGAAAAGTGGTTACTACAACCTTCAGGCTAGCATGACCATGGATGAAATTATTGAGGCACTTCAGAAAAAAGGAAGTGATAAACCTCAGGAGCCATCTCTTGGTACGGTCTTAGTCAAAGAAGGATATACCATTGATCAAATTGCCAAGGCAGTTGAAGTTAATTCTTCAGCTAAAAAAGGCAAAAAATCATCAACTGGACTTAAGGCGAAAGATTTCTTGAAATTGATGAAGGATGATGCTTTCATTACAAAGATGAAAGCGAAGTACCCAACCTTGTTGGCAAACCTTCCAAATTCTACGGATGCTAAGTATGTCCTAGAGGGTTATCTGTTCCCAGCGACTTATAACATTCATGATGATACGACGGTGGAGTCTTTGGCAGAGGAAATGTTGTCAACGATGGATACCTACCTATCACCTTACTATGCGACGATTTCATCTAGTGGACACAATGTTAATGAGATTTTGACCCTAGCTTCTCTTGTTGAAAAAGAAGGAGCTACAGATGACGACCGTAAAAATATTGCTAGCGTCTTCTATAATCGTCTAAACTCAGACATGGCTCTACAAAGTAATATCGCAGTTCTTTATGCTCTTGGAAAACTAGGTCAGGAAACGACCTTGAAAGAAGATGCAACTATTGACACAAACATTGACTCCCCTTATAATGATTATGTTCATAAGGGGTTGATACCAGGTCCTGTGGATAGTCCTAGTCTGTCTGCGATTGAAGCGGTTATCAATCCATCATCTACCAAGTACATGTACTTTGTGGCAGATGTAACCACTGGTAATGTCTATTTTGCTGAAAGCTATGAAGAGCATCAGCATAACGTTGAAACTTACATTAACAGTAAACTAAAAGATAAATAGTCTGATTGGTTCATTAAAATCAAGCAAACGAATAGTGGTTTTGATGATACAGCCAACGGCTCAAAAAATAGAAAAGAGAAAAAAATGGCAGAAAAAACATATGTAATGACACAAGCAGAGAAAGAACAACTTGAAGCGGAATTGGAGGAGTACAAACTCGTCCGTCGTCCAGAAGTTGTAGAACGTATTAAGATTGCACGTTCTTATGGTGACCTTTCAGAAAACTCTGAGTATGAAGCAGCCAAAGACGAGCAAGCCTTTGTTGAAGGACAAATTCAGATTCTTGAAACAAAAATTCGTTATGCAGAAATCGTTGATAGTGATGCTGTTGCTAATGACGAGGTTGCAATTGGTAAAACAGTTGTTGTTCAAGAAGTTGGTACAAACGACAAAGATACTTATCATATCGTTGGTGCAGCCGGTGCTGATATCTTCTCAGGTAAAATTTCAAATGAAAGCCCAATTGCTCAAGCCTTGATTGGTAAGAAAGTTGGCGACAAAGTCGCTATCGAATCACCAGCAGGTAGCTACTCTGTAGAAATCCTTAGTGTAGAAAAAACAGCCTAAGTGACTGTTGGCATTAAGGTGTCCAATATTTGAAACTAGTGGGAGTGAGACAAAACAGTTGTTCTGTCTCACTCCCTTTTTGCTTACCGGCGCTATTAGGAGTTAGGCTGGTCTGAATTAATCTATAAGAAAAGCACTCTTGGCATTTGCCAAGAGTGCTTTGTAGCTTATTTACGATTTTGCTTACCGGCATTACGGTTTTTCTTTGGTTTACTTGCAATTGCTTGAGTATTTTTTGGTGTTACATCTTTACGCTTGATTGGTGTAGTACGAGGTGCTTTTGGAGGGTTCTTTTTGAACTCTTCAGCAACTTTTTCTTTCAAGCGAGGTTTGATGATGTAGTTGGTAATCAACTGTTGGATAATAGAGAAGATACCACCAACGAACCAGTAGAGGATTACGGCTGCAGGTGAGCTAATACCAAAGAAAATCATCATGATTGGCATACTGTACATCGTCGCTGCCATTTGTTTACGTTGCTCTTCAGGAACTTGTTGAATAGACAACCAAGATTGGAAGTAGTAAAGAGCTGCGATGATGATAATCAATGGGAAGTCACGGTGACCAAGGTTAAACCAGAGGAAGTTATCTTGGAGTACACCAGGAGTGTAACGTGCTGCGTAGTAGAGTGCTGAGAAGAATGGGAACTGAATCAATAGAGGAAGACAGCCGACACCACCCATCAAGCTTAGACCGTTTTCACGCTGAGCTTGCATGAGTTCAGACTGGGCAGCCATTTTTTCCTCTTGAGTTTCGGCGTTACGCAAACGTTCGTTGATTGGTTCCAAGATAGGCGCAAGGTACTCACGTTTTGCTGATTGGTAGGCTGCGCTACGAGATTGGTGAAGACCAAGTGGCAAGATAATCAAACGAACAATGATGGTAACAAAGATAATACCAAGACCAAAGCCGAGACCAAGATTATCAGCGAAGTAGGTGATGACGTGGCTCATAGGGCGACCAAGGAGGTTCCAGACCCAACCAGTAGGATTACCAGACTTATCAAGGCTCACACATCCTGATAGGAAGAAAAGCATGCTGGCAGCAAGCCCCATCAGGGCTAGACGTTTTTGATTTTTATTCACAATATCATTCCTTTTGTTTTTTAGTTATACTTGTCTATTTTACCTTTTTTTAAGAAAGAGAACAAGCTAAAAACGGTGGCTTCCTCTTAATTAGCCATCCGAAAATCGCTGTAATTTGAGAAGTTTGCCATGGTCACATCGACATAGGTTACTTTAGACCATTTTGAAGGTCCTTTTCGAACTTCTTGAATAAATTTAGCTAACTTAGCAGGATTGTCTGACTGAGCTAGGATTTCAACAGTTCCGTCGTCATTATTCCAAACCCGACCGTATATATCTCCAATATCTAGTGCTAGAGCATAGGTTGAATAACGAAAACCAACACCTTGGACTCTTCCTGAGACTAATAATCGTACTTTTTGCATGATCCACGACCTCCTTTTGAAAGCTCTTTCTTTTAGTATAATCCTTGCTATAAAGTCGGTCAAGTCCAAGATTTATCAAGGAATTTCTGCTATAATGAGTGTATGGAAATCATTCAATCAAAGCAAAATGCTAGCATTAAGTCTGCTAGAAAATTATTGCAGCGCAAGCACCGTAAAACTAGTTATCTTTTAGAAGGATGGCATCTTTTTGAGGAAGCAAAGGCAAGTGGTGCTGAGATTCTTCAAGTTTTCGTGCTTGAGGAAATGGCTGATTGTGTGGCTAATATGGCTAAGGTGAAGTTGGTTAGTCCAGAGGTGCTCAAGGAGCTCTGTGAAACTCAGACCCCCCAAGGGATTGTGGCAGAAGTTGCTAAACAATCTCAAGCCTTGCCAGAGTCTCTCTCAGGTAAGTACCTTCTCTTGGAGGATGTTCAGGATCCTGGCAATGTAGGAACAATGATTCGCACAGCGGATGCCGCAGGTTACGATGGAGTTTTTTTGTCAGACAGATCAGCTGATATTTATAATCAGAAGACCTTGCGTTCTATGCAGGGAAGTCATTTCCATCTTCCAATCTATCGTGGACCTATTCTTGACATGGTTGAGGCTTGCAGAAAGCAAGGGGTACCCGTCTTGGCAACGACTCTCTCAGATGTCTCGGTTGACTATAAAGCAGTTAAGACAGATGGTAATTTTGCCTTAGTGATGGGAAATGAAGGTCAAGGAATTAGTCAGGAAATGGCTGAGTCTGCTGATCAACTTGTACATATTAGCATGCCAGGTCAGGCGGAGAGTCTGAATGTTGCTGTGGCAGCAGGAATTCTCATGTTTAGTCTCTAGGTCTCAAGGATGATTTTAGGAGAAAACAACTGACTTTTAAAGTAATTTTAAGCACTAGTGGTATAATGAAGAAGCATTAGAAACATTAATGAGGTATTATTATGAAACGACCAGAAGATGATAAAGAATTCATGGAAGTTGTGGGACATTTGATTTCACACCCACGTTTTCAAAAATTGGATGGGATTGTACAACACCATCATTCGACACGTTTAGAACACTCGGTTAATGTTAGTTACACCAGCTATAAGATTGCTAAAAAATTTGGCTGGGATGCCAAGAGTACTGCTCGAGGCGGTCTCTTACATGACTTTTTCTATTATGATTGGCGAGTGACTAAATTTAATAAGAGTCATGCTTGGGTACACCCACGTATTGCTGTTCGTAATGCTAGAAAGCTTGTTAATCTAAATAAAAAAGAAGAGGATATTATCCTCAAGCATATGTGGGGAGCAACGATTGCACCGCCGAAGTATAAGGAATCTTATATTGTTACTATGGTGGATAAGTATTGGGCGGTTAAAGAAGCGGCGACACCCTTACGAAACCGAATTAAAAATCGTAAGTTTTTCCGTCGTAAGACCCTACAAAGCCACCACCAATAATTCATTATTTTTAGGAGATAACTATGGAATCAAATGCAATTTATACGACTAGTGATGCGGGCTTAAGCCGCTTTTTCGGAAAGATTTATGGCCTTGTTGGTATGGGAGTGGGACTTTCAGCAGTCATTTCTTATCTGATGCTCTTCCCTCTCTCGCATGTTTTTGTCAATATTCTCATGAATTATTCTTGGGTTTACATGGCAGCCCTCTTTTTAGAGTTTGGTTTGGTCTTTTTGGCTAGCGGTGCTGCACGAAGAAATACACCTGCAGCCCTACCTTTATTTTTGGTTTATTCCGCTTTGAATGGATTTACACTTAGTTTTATCATCGTTCAATACACGCAAGCTATAGTTTTTCAAGCTTTCCTTAGCACTGCCATTGTTTTCTTTATCATGGCCCTTATCGGAGTTAGTATTAAGCGAGATCTATCAGGCATGGCTAAGTTCCTTATGGCAGCCTTGATTGGGATTATTGTGGCTAGCTTGATTAATATTTTCTTTGCAAGTAGCATGATGAGTTTTGTGATTAGTATTGTATCAATTCTTATTTTCTCTGGTTTAATTGCCTATGATAACCAGATGATTAAAAAGGTTTACTACGGTACCAATGGTCAGGTCACAGATGGATGGGCAGTTTCTATGGCACTTAGTCTTTACTTGGATTTCATTAACTTATTCTTGAATATCTTGCGACTCTTTGCTAGACGTAATTAGTAAAAAGAATCAGCCACCTGGCTGATTTTTTAATGTCTAATAGTTTTTTGTAAGTGTCCCTTGCTGGCCTGTGTAAGCGTAGAAGAGTGGGTAGTATTCCCATTTTCCGACATAGCTATCTTTATCTGGGAAGGCCCACTTGTCGTCTTTTTTAGTAAGTTCGACTGAGTAATTATCAAAGATATTTGTTCCTTCTGTCTTTGGTGCTGATGGGCTTACTTCTTTGATTGAATTCGGTAGGTAAGTTTCCATGTAGTATTGTCTTGTTAGTTGATCGACATTTCCAGCGTTGGCACCATTGCTTTGTAGGTAGTTTTTAAGGTCATCTGTGAGATTTGGGTGATTAGCACCATAGGCATCGTCTGCAGCTTTCATACTGATAGTTGACATGCTGACATTGAATTCTGCCTTATCTTTAGCGACAATAATGTTATCAACAGTATAGCTACCGCGTTCACGGTTAGCAGTTTGGACCCAACCAAAAACTTTTGGAATTTCATCACCGGTTGGTTTGATATGATCAGTATCATCATAGCTGTATTGAAGGCTATCTGAGAAATATTGGTTAAGTTCGCCCTTGGCTTTGTCCAAGTCGTTAGAAACAAATTTACTGTAGTCTTTGCTTTCACCACCTAGAAGAACTGCATTGAAATAAGCATCAACAGCCTTTTTAACATTGGTAGTTGTTTTACCATCGAAATCTTTTAGGCTAGTAGAAACTGTTTGTCCCTCTGTTTTCTCATCTTTTGATTCAAAATAGAGTTTATAGCTTTCGTCGTTGTTAACTTCGAAAAAGAGTGAGACAGTCTTGTAGTCGTCAGCTTCAAGCTTTCCAAAGTCATCTGTAGCGTCCTCTACGTTCTTATTTTTATTGAAGAGAGTAGGTAGGTCGCCCTTGTCGAGCTTGCTTGCTGTGACTTTTTTACCATCTTTATCTTTGAGGTAGAATTGTTTAGCAGATGTTTTAAGCTCATTTTCCATATCTTCCGAAGTATTCTCGAGTTTGAATGAAACTTCGACTAGGGTTTGGTCATCCTTGAGCTTGAGGTCGCTTCCTGACATATAGACAATATCGTTAACAGAAAGCTTGGCATCAAGTTTTGGCTTGGCACATGCTGAGAGCGTTAAGATGGCTGCTAGAGCAAGAGCCCCAGAGTAAAGATATTTTTTCATAAATAATCCCCCATTATTTTATTAGGTTGTAGGTCTATTGTATCATGAAATATGCCTTGAGATTATTAGAAAATTGGGTTTCAAGCCTTTTCTTATGCTATAATAGGATTACTATTGTAAAAAAATGGAGAATCAAATGACAAAAACACCTTTTATTACGGCTGATAAACTTGAACAAATCACTGCAGAATTTCCAACACCTTTCCATCTTTACGATGAAAAAGGTATTCGTGAAACAGCGCGTGCAGTTAATGCAGCCTTTTCGTGGAATCCAGGTTTTAAAGAATTCTTTGCTGTAAAAGCTACACCTAATCCAGCAATCCTCAAAATCTTGAAGGAAGAAGGGTGTGGTGTCGATTGTGCGACCGATACAGAGCTTGTCATGAGTAAGAAAATTGGTTTTGATAGTAGCGCCATTAGCTTTACATCTAATGATACACGTGCAGAAGAGTTTGTTTACGCGCGTGATATTAATGCGACAATTAACCTTGATGCTTACGAAGATATCTTTTTCTTGGAAGAGGCTGCAGGGCTTCCTGAAACCCTTTCTTTGCGCTTTAACCCAGGGGGCGTCTTCTCTCTTGGTACTGATATCATGGATCATCCTGAAGAATCAAAATTTGGGATGACTAAGGAACAGCTCTTCAAAGGTTATGCCTACCTTAAAGAAAAAGGAGTGAAATCATTCGGTTTGCATGCTTTCTTAGCGTCAAATACAGTAACGAATGAGTATTACCCAACCTTGGCTGCTCAACTGTTTGAATTGGCGGTAGAAATCAAGAATGAACTTGGTGTTAGTCTTGACTTTATCAACTTATCAGGTGGTGTTGGAGTGGACTACACACCAGCCAATAAACAAAATGATATTGCCGTTATCGGTGAAGGCGTTCATGCTAAATTTGATGAAATCCTTGTTCCGAATGGTCTTGGACACATCAGTATTTACACTGAGCTTGGGCGTTTCATGACAGCACCTCATGGCCTTGTCGTTACTAAGGTTCTTCATATTAAGGACACTTATCGTCGCTATGTTGGTGTAGATGCTTCTGCGGTTAACTTGCTCCGTCCAGCTATGTACGATGCCTACCACCACATCACGAATATGACTAATCCAGATGGTGACATTCAAGTAGTTGATGTGACAGGTTCGCTTTGTGAAAATAATGATAAGTTTGCTAAGAACCGTGAATTGCCAGAAGCTCGTATTGGAGATACATTGGTTATCCACGACACAGGTGCTCATGGTTTCTCAATGGGTTACAACTATAATGGACGCCTTCGTTCTGCAGAAATTCTCTACCAAGAAGATGGCACAGCTCGTATGATTCGCCGTGCAGAGACGATGAATGATTACTTTGCCACTCTTGATGGTTTTGATTTTGACATTTAACAAAAAATAAGCTAGGCCTTAAAGGCTCTAGCTTATTTTACTTTAATGATGACAGCTTCAAGAATGATATCGGCTAATTCCTCAGGGGATTCGATACAGCCTTCTTTGAGCCAGATTGTCAAAATGGTAACAATAGTGCTAACATAAACTTCCAATGAATATTTGGCAGGGATATGATAGCTTTGTTCCATGAGCTCTGTAACATTTTCAATATCAGAGTTAAGGATAGTCTCGATAATGAATTCACGAATCATCTCATTGATGTTTGGAATGTGTGTCATCAAGGTGAGACAGAGTTTTTGATTTTCCTTAAGATATCGTAGCATTTCAGTGACAACACCTTCTTGGTAGGTCATGTCTTCCTGAAGAATACTTGAGATTTTATCTAAAATCTTTGAGAAGGTTGTTTCAACCAAATCTTCCTTATTTGAATAGTAGTAGTAGAAGGTCGGTCTGCTGAGATTTGCCTTCTTGATGATATCTGTGATGCTGATTTGTTCGAGTGAACTCTCCTCTAAGAGTTCAATAAATGCGTTGACAATTTTTCGTTCGGAAATAGTTGCTTCCTTGAGCATAAATAAACCCCTTTATATAAACATAATAATAATTCCACAACTTATATAATAACCTATTTTTTTTCTAGAAATCTTACAAGTCCTTTACAGTTGTAAGTGAAAAATACTGAAACTCTCATTTTATCAGTATTTTAAACGAAAAAACTATTTTTCTAGACGTTTTTAAGAATCAACGTCTTATTTGTCAGTAGGGGCCATTTTTGCTATAATATAAGGTAAATCAACGTTATAGGAGAATTGAATTTATGAACACCGTCCTTTGGATTATTCTTGTTTTTGTAGCCCTTTTGGGTGGTTTTTATGGAGGCGCTTACTTTGCCCGCAAACAAATGGAGAAAGAATTGGCTGAAAATCCTCGTTTGAATGTGGACGCTGTTCGTACCATGATGTCAGCTGCGGGTCAAAAACCAAATGAAGCAAAAGTGCGTCAAACATATAACCAAATTATCAAACAACAAAAACAAGCACTTGCAGATAGCAAGAAAAAGAAAAAATAATGGTGGGGAGCTGGGACGTGAATCTCAGCTTTTTACATGTAACCTAGGGGATAAGGAGGCAAGATGGATAATCGACCTATAGGATTTTTAGATTCTGGTGTCGGAGGACTGACGGTAGTACGTGAACTTAAACGTCAGTTGCCTCACGAGTCTATTGTTTATATTGGTGACTCTGCTAGGGCACCGTATGGTCCTAGACCGGCAGAACAAATCAGAGAGTATACCTGGCAGTTGGTTAAATTCCTTCTGACCAAAGATGTAAAGATGATTGTTATTGCCTGTAATACGGCAACAGCAGTAGTTTGGGAGGAAATCAAAGGAGCCTTGGATATCCCAGTGCTAGGTGTGGTTTTGCCTGGTTCTAGTGCGGCTATTAAGTCTAGCCAATCGGGTCATATTGGTGTCATTGGGACTCCAATGACGATTGCCTCTAACATCTATGAACAAAAAATTAAGCATTTGGCACCACAAATGAATGTCTTGAGTTTATCTTGTCCTCGTTTTGCCCCTATTGTTGAATCCAATGAAATTAACTCAAGTGTGGCTAAAAAGATTGTTTATGAGAGCATGGCACCTTTAGTCGGTAAGGTAGATACCTTGGTTTTGGGTTGCACCCATTACCCACTTTTACGTCCTATCATCCAAAATGTTATGGGGCCAAGTGTCAAGCTAATTGATAGCGGAGCTGAAACAGTTCGTGATGTTTCTGTTTTGCTCAATTATTTTGAAATTAATCGTAGCCGTGAAGTCGAAGATAAGACGGAAGAATATTACACCACAGCTAGTGTGCTTGGTTTTAAAGAAATCGCAGAACAATGGCTAGGTGAAGAAGTTGCTGTCCAACATGTCGATTTGGACAAGGAGTTAGAAAATGACTAAATCAATTTTTGAATATAAAGACGAACAAGACTGGTATTTGGCTAGTTTTGGAAACTACAATCACTTGACTTGTTTTGGTGGTGATGAGGCCTATGAGCGATTTGTTGACTTTTTCCAAGCTTTGACTAACGTTTTGGCTGTTAGTGGCTTTCAGTTGCATATTGCGAAACATTCTTCAGACCTTCGCTTAGTATCCTTTATTTTGGATTGCTTGAAAGAGGAAACTGGTCGTGACTTAGCTGTTACGCAACATAAAGGGGCTTTGGTAGTTAGTGAAGGAGATAAGCTTGTCTATGTGCATGTGCCTAGAGAAGGTGTTGCCTTGAGTGATTTCTTTGGTTCTGATAATAAATCAGACTTTGGTGATGTCCTATTGATTGCGACACGCAATGAAGGAAAAACCAAGGAATTTCGTAAACTATTTGGAAAACTAGGTATTAAGGTAGAGAATCTTAATGATTATCCAGACCTTCCTGAAGTTGCTGAAACGGGTATGACCTTTGAAGAAAATGCACGCTTGAAGGCGGAAACCATTTCTGAATTAACTGGTAAAATGGTCCTTTCAGATGACTCTGGTTTGCAGGTAGATGTTCTTGGAGGTTTACCAGGAGTTTGGTCTGCTCGCTTTGCTGGTCCTGATGCTACGGATGATGAAAATAATGCTAAATTATTACACGAGCTGGCTATGGTGCTTGATGATAGCAAACGTACTGCGAACTTCCATACAACCCTAGTTGTTGCAGCCCCTGGACGTGATAGTTTGGTTGTTGATGCCGACTGGAAGGGTTATATTGGCCGAGAACCGAAAGGTGACAATGGTTTTGGTTATGATCCACTCTTTTTAGTTGGTAATACGGGTAAAACGGCAGCAGAGCTTTCTGCAGAAGAGAAAAATGAACAATCTCACCGTGGACAAGCTGTTAAGAAACTTATGGAGGTCTTCCCAGCATGGCAGAACAAACAATAATCGTAATGAGCGACTCCCATGGAGAACGTGACATTGTAGTAGATATAAAAAATCGTTATCAGGGGAAGGTAGATGCTATTTTCCATAACGGAGATTCTGAGTTAGAATCAAGTGATCCTGTCTGGAAAGGTATCCATGTGGTTCGTGGCAACTGTGATTATGATTCAGGTTATCCAGAACGTTTGGTCGTAAAACTTGGTGATGTGATTATTGCACAAACACATGGTCATCTTTATGGCATTAATTTTACCTGGGACAAGTTAGATCTTTGGGCGCAACAAGAGGATGCAGATATTTGCCTCTATGGCCACTTGCATGCGGCAGCAGCTTGGCGAAATGGTAAGACAGTGTTTATCAACCCAGGATCTGTTTCACAGCCACGTGGACCTATCCATGAGAAACTTTATGCTAAGGTGATTATAAACAGTTCAAAAATTCGTGTAGAATATTACACACGTGACCATGAACTTTATTCAGAACTTACACAGGAATTTGAACGATGATTGCTAAAGAATTTGAAGATTTTTTGTTGGCTCATTTAGATAATTATTTAATTCCATCAGATCAGGTTGCTATTTTTATTGATAGTCACAACGCTGATCATGTGGTCTTGCTTTTGACAAGCAATGGTTATTCGCGCGTTCCCGTTTTGACTAAGGATAAGCACTATCTTGGGACCATATCTTTGACAGATATTAAGCGTTATCAAGATGAACATAACTTGCAAGAGTGGGAGATGGTTAACCGTGATATCGGACCGATGACATCAGATGTCGTGGAAACAGTGGAAGATAATGCCAATCTAAATGAGGTAATGCATAAGCTAGTTAATAATCCTTTCCTTCCTGTGGTTGACAGCCAAGGTATTTTCAAAGGAATTATCACACGAAAATCGATTCTAAAGGCGGTTAATAGCCTCTTACATGACTTTACACATGACTATATCATCATTCCAAAAACAACTGACAACTCAGATCACTGATTTTCTGGCTACTAAGGTCATTTCGGAGAGTTCAAAGCAAGCTTATGCTTATGATCTTAAGCAGTTTGCAACGTCGATTTCAGGACAAATTGATCAAACCAGTCTCAAGCTCTATGAAAACCAACTGAAGGAATGGAAGCCATCCGTACAAAAGCGTAAGCGCTCTGCGGTCAATCAATTTTTGCTATACCTCTATCAAAAGGGGGAATTAGAGAAATTTTTCAAACTATCAGAGACGGTTACGATACCTTCTCAGGAGGATAAGTTGCGAATACTGGATCTTTCATCGCTTTATGAGGGGCGTGAAGGGGTTGGTAAGCTGTCTTGTCTGCTGATTCTAGAGTTGGGGCTATTACCTTCAGAGATTTTGGAGTTGGACTGGTCCGATATTGACTTGGATTTTGGTGTTGTAACTGTGGCCAAGGGAAGCACTAAGCGTGTTCTCAGACTTGAAGCAGATGTGAAGCAGTATTTGTTGGCTATTAAAGATGTCAACAGCCAGGGCTTGCTTTTGGGTAAGGTCTATACTCGACAATGGCTGTATAAGCAAATCCAGACTTATGTTAGTGACTGTGGCTTATCGAATGTAACTGCTCAAGTCTTGCGTCAGCAATTTATTCTTAGACAGATTGAAAAGGGAACGGGCGCCTTTGAACTTGCTCGTTTACTGGGACTAAAAAGTCCAGTGACCTTGGAGAAATACTATAAAACCTAATGGATATTAAGTTAAAAGATTTTGAGGGGCCACTGGATTTGTTGCTCCATCTGGTTTCTAAGTATGAGGTAGACATTTACGATGTTCCCATTGTTGAAGTTATCGAGCAATACTTGGCTTATTTGGCAACCTTGCAAGCCATGAAGCTTGAAGTTGCTGGGGAATATATGCTTATGGCTAGTCAGCTCATGCTGATTAAGAGTCGTAAGCTTCTGCCCACAGTGGTGGAAGCTGAGCCTGAAGCAGATGATCCTGAACAAGAGCTCTTGAGTCAATTGGAAGAATATGCACGCTTCAAAGCAGCTAGTCAAGAGTTGGCTAAGCAGCATGAGGTACGAGCTCAGTATTTTTCAAAACCAAAAGTTGAATTGGTTTATGAAGATGTGACGCTGAATCAGGATAAGACCATTCAAGATATTTTCTTGGCTTTTTCAAAAATCATGGCTGAAAAGCAGGAAGAAATTCGCCGAAATCACACGACTATTGCGCGTGACGATTATAAAATTGAAGACATGATGCTGATTATTGAGGAAGCATTCGGCTTAAAAAATGAGCTGTATCTGGATGAACTTTTCACAGATGCCAAAGATATGAATCAAGTAATCACCCTCTTTTTGGCAACTCTTGAATTGATTAAGGTACATCGCATATCAGTACAGCAGGAAACAATTTTTGGTACAATCACACTAAGAAAGGAATGGACGAATGAGTAGTCACTTAGCACGATTAGAAGCTTTACTTTTTGTGGCTGGTGAAGATGGTCTTAGTCTACGTACTATGGCGCAGCTTTTGGAAATGCCAGTGACGGGTCTGACTCAGTCCTTGGAGAAATTGCAAGCCAAGTACGCGGCAGATGAGGATTCAGCTCTTTGTTTATTGGAATCGTCAAATACCTATAAGCTGGTGACTAAGCCAGATTTTGCAAGTCTCCTTCGTAACTATTCTAAAACGCCAATCAACCAGAGTCTATCACGAGCGAGTCTCGAGGTCCTCTCTATAGTTGCTTATAAACAGCCTATTACACGTGCTGAAGTCGATGACATTAGAGGTGTTAATTCTAGTGGTGCTATTGCTAAACTTCAGGCCTTTGATCTCATTCAAGAGGCTGGTAAAAAAGATGCTGTCGGTCGTCCTAACCTATATGCGACTACTGATTATTTCCTAGACTTTATGGGGATTAATAGTTTAGAGGAACTTGTTGCTATTGATCAACTAGAACTTGAAGAGCAAGAAACGAGTCTCTTTAGGGAAGATGCTCCAGAGGAGCTTGAGGACTTGGACAATTAAGAGTAAACCTTGTTGAAACTAATCATTAAAAATAAAGAAACATAGCAGAGATGCTAGGTAGAAAGGATACAGCTTAAGCTGTAGAAAAAGAATGCGAATTAATAAATATATTGCCCACGCTGGTGTGGCCAGCCGTCGTAAGGCTGAGGAACTGATTAAAGAAGGTCGTGTGACCCTAAATGGGAAGACCGTTACGGAATTGGCAACTATTGTCAAAAACGGTGATGTCGTTGAGGTAAATGGTAGCCCAATTTATAATGAAGAGAAGGTCTATTATCTTCTTAATAAGCCACGAGGGGTTATTTCTTCGGTATCTGATGAGAAAAATCGTAAGACGGTGATTGACCTCATGCCCCACGTTAAGGAACGTATCTATCCTGTTGGTCGTCTTGACTGGGATACGACTGGCCTACTTATTTTGACTAATGATGGTGACTTTACCGATAAAATGATTCACCCACGTAATGAGATTGACAAGGTTTATTTGGCGCGTGTCAAAGGTATTGCGACCAAGGAGAACCTTCGTCCTTTGACTCGTGGAGTGGTCATTGATGGCAAAAAAACCAAGCCAGCACGTTACAATATTATCAAAGTTGACCATGAAAAGAATCGTTCAGTTGTTGAATTGACAATTCATGAAGGGCGTAACCACCAGGTTAAGAAAATGTTTGAATCAGTGGGCTTGCTCGTTGATAAGTTGTCTCGCACACGTTTTGGGACCCTTGATTTGACAGGTCTTCGTCCAGGTGAATCACGCCGTCTAAATAAGAAAGAAATCAGCCAGCTTCATAACGCTGCTGTCAATAAGGTCAAATAATGAAAAGATTTCTGATTGCCTTGGTCAGGGCTTATCAGAGATGGATTTCTCCCCTATTTCCACCGTCTTGTCGTTTTCGTCCAACTTGTTCGGTTTATATGATCCAAGCAATAGAAAAGCATGGCTTAAAGGGAGTTCTTATGGGAATTGCCCGTATCTTAAGATGTCACCCCCTATCAGAGACTGGAGATGATCCAGTGCCAGATTATTTTAGTCTAAAACGTAATAAAACTCCTTTGGATAAATGAATCCAAAGGAGTTTTTCTATGCTTAAGTTTTTGACCAAGTTTTTGGCAGGAAGAGGAGTAGTAAAGGATAGATTTCCAAACGTCCTGCAATCATAGCAAATCCCATGATAAGCTTAGATAAAGGACTGAAAATAGCAAAGCTATCAGTCGTTCCAAGTAATGGTCCAATGTTGTTAAAGGTTGAAGCAGCAGCACTTGTCACAATCAAGAGGTCTTGATTATCCAGTGACAAAACAGTGACTAAACTTAGTATAATGAGTACATATACAGCTAGGTATTTGAGAACACTGTGCTGCGTTTCTTTATCGAGAACACTTCCATTAATATGAAGTGACAGGATACGATTAGGATAGAGGCTAGCCAGGGTCTGATTTCGTGCAATCTTAGCAATAATCATAGCACGGATAACCTTGAAACCACCAGCCGTAGAACCCGCTGATCCCCCGATAAACATCAGGAGGAGTAGGATATACTGAGAGAAGAGTGGCCATTTGGTAATATCTGTCAGACCAAAACCAGTTGTTGTGATAATGGTTGACACTTCGAAAAATGAGTATTTGAAAGAGTCAGCCAAATTGTGGTAGATTCCAAAAATATTGAGGATAATTAAACCAGTTGAAATAGCCACAATCGCAAAGTAGGTACGTAGTTCTTCATCTTGGAAGAAAAACTTGATTTTGCGAAGGAGGATATAGAAATAAAGGTTGAAGTTAACCCCAAAGAGTAGGGTACCAACAGTAACCACATAGGTAATCAGATCGCTGTGGTAGTGGGCGATAGAGTCATTATAGACAGCAAATCCCCCAGTACCTGCGCCCCCCATAGCAGTGATGATACTATCAAAGATTGGCATACCGCAAAGCCAGAGAATAACAGCAAAAATAACGAACATGGTTAAATAGATGATGTAAAGAATTTGAGCTGTATTTTTGAGCTTGGCCACGACCTTACCAAAAACTGGACCAGGCACCTCTGCACGCATAACCTCATGGTGACCATTTTTACTGTTGTTCATGATGGCTAGGGCAAAGACCAATACCCCCATCCCTCCAATCAAGTGGGCGAAGCTTCGCCAGAAGAGGAGGGAGTGGGTAAGTACACCAGTATCTGTGAGAATAGTAGCCCCCGTGGTTGTAAAACCAGAGCTCATCTCGAAGAAGGCATCAATGACACTTGGAATCTGACCAGCAAAGACGAAGGGCAATCCTCCAAAGAAGGACCAGAGCACCCAACAGAGGGCTACAATAAGCATCCCTTCTTTGGTGTAAATATGGTAGTTTTTCGGTTTAAAGAGAGTACCAAGCACTCCGAGAAAGAGAAGAATCCCCATCGTACCCAAGATGCTGGCAAATACTTTGGCATCTTCTTGATAAATGAGGGCAACGATAAGTGGTACAACCAAGAGAGCAGCCTCAATAAGCAGGAGCTTGGCAATAAGAAAACGGACAATAGATCGATTCATGGCAGCTTACCTCTTCAACAAGTCGTAAATATGAGTTACATTTTGTAAGAGTGTAACGATCACGATTTTATCCCCAATAGCGAGTCTGTCTTCTCCCGTTGGGAAAATAGATTTTCCATTGCGAATAATAGCAGCGATAAGGACACCATTAGCAAATTCAAGCTCAGAAAGTTTCTTCCCAGCAATTTTGTTGTTTTCCTTAATTTGGAATTGCAAGGTTTCGATACGACCATTAGCCACATGGTGAAGGGCATCGAGACTTGAGTCTTTAGCATTATAACGCCCACGGACAAAGTGCATTACAGTGTCAACGGCAATACTCTTAGGTGTGACAATTGTTGTTGTCTCACGTGTATCGATAATCTCTAAAAGACTGGTACGGTTGACTTTAGTAATATTCTTGTGAATACCAAGGCTTTCGAGGAACATAGAGGTGATGATATTTTCTTCATCTACTCCAGTTAGGGTAGCTACGGCATCATAACTGGCTGCACTTTCCTCGAGAAGAAGGTCTTTAGCAGTACCGTCACCTAAGATAACAGAAACTTCAGGGAAGACCTGACTAAAGGTTTGCGCACGGTCCATTTTTTGCTCAATCAATTTGACCTTAATACGATTATTTTTCAAGATATTGAGCAAGTAGTAGGAGATGCGCCCAGCACCAATCAACAAAAGTTTTTTGATGCTTTTTGGTTTGATGTAACTGTGGAAAAGCGCCATATCAACACGTTTACCAGTGACATAAATCTTATCCCCAATTTGCATGGTAGCATTCCCATCTGGAATGATGAGTTCACCTTGACGGTCAATCGTACAAACTAGAATATTGCCGAATTTCTTACGGAATTGCTCCATTGTCATACCAGACAATTGGCTATTTTCAGTGACTTTAAATGCCATAAGAATAACGCGTCCATTAGCAAAAGTCTCAACTGATAGGGCGTTTGGAAATTCAACTGTATTGGCAATATAGCGAGCTGTTAAAAGTTCAGGATTAACCACTAATGAGAATCCAAGAAAGTTCTTGTCTTTGAAATAAGCATTTGAGTATTCTGGGTTACGCACACGAACAATAGTTTCTTTGGCACCCATTTGTTTAGCCAGAACGGCTGAAATCATGTTTACTTCATCTTTATCAGTCATCGCGATAAAGACATCGCAGTTACTAACCTCGGCTTGTTCCAAAATTTTAAAATTAGCCCCATTTCCAGCAAAGCCCATAACATCATAACGTTTGCTGAGGCGTTTGAGGACCTCTTCCTTTTCTTCAATTAAAATAACATCGTGCTTCTCTTCAACAAGAGAACGGCAGAGTGCGGTACCGACTTTACCGGCACCTACGACAATAATACGCATGAGTTACCTCCAAATAATCATTACTATGATACTCTATTTTAGCGGAAAAATCATCCTTTTCAGCTAGCTTTATCAACTATTCCTATTTAAGTGAATAAAGGTGAAATTTTTCTTTAAATAGTCTTGACTTTTAGACCAGAAGTGCTAAAATATATTCAAAGATTCGTTATTTTAAATCTAACCTGTCATGATTTAAGCTAATGAACGTCCACAACCATGTCGTCTGCTGAGCTTGACTCCGGGCGACATGGTATTTTTTATGTCTAGGAGAATTGAGATGTCACGTAATCATATTGTCTTGTTTGAACCTCGTATTCCACAAAACACCGGAAATATAGCACGTACCTGTGCAGCGACTAATAGCCCTCTTCATATCATCCGTCCTATGGGCTTTCCAATTGATGACAAGAAAATGAAACGTGCAGGTCTAGACTACTGGGATAAGCTTGACATCACTTATTATGATAATTTGGCAGATTTCATGTCCAAAAATCAAGATGGACGTTTGCATCTAGTCACCAAGTTTGCGGATAAGACTTATTCAGAAGAGGCCTATGATGATGGTGAGGACCACTATTTTATGTTTGGTCGTGAGGATACAGGCCTACCTGAAGATTTTATGCGTGAGCATCCTGAAAAAGCTATTCGTATTCCGATGAATGATGAACATGTGCGTAGTCTAAATGTGTCCAACACTGTTTGTATGATTGTTTACGAAGCACTTCGTCAGCAACAGTTTGAGGGCTTGGAGCTGAGTCATCGTTATCAGCATGACAAGTTAAAATAGAGGTCTATTTTCTCTTATAAGAGTATCTATAGTCATTGACTATCAACAGATTAGAAATCCATAATTTGAGAACCTTGTCACCAAGGTTTTTTTATGTTATTCTTAAAAGGTCTTCAGGGCAGGGTGAAACTCCCGACCGGCGGTGATTCTATAGATAAGTCCGCGAGCGCAAGCTGATGAGGTGTGATTCCTCAACCGACAGTACAGTCTGGATGGAAGAAGACCAGTCTTTTTGCGTAGGCTTTTTTGGCATAGGCAAATCCATTGGGAACTTCTTTCAAATTGTTAAAATTTGGAGGAATTTTTTTATGACAAACACACGTAAATTGGCTTACATTGCCATTTTATCCGCAGTTTCATTCTTGTTGCTTTATTTTTCGTTTCCATTGATTCCAGCAGCAGACTTTTTGAAGGTTGATTTTTCAATCCTTCCTGTTCTGATTGCCTTGGTTATCTTTGATTTTAAGAGTGCCATTGGTGTTCTCTTGCTTCGTTCATTGTTGAAGCTTTTGCTAAACAATGGTGGTCCAGGATCAATGATTGGACTTCCTATGAATTTCGTTGCTCTAGGAGTCTTTGTTTGGGGCCTAAGCTATTTTTGGAAGAAAAATCAAACAAGCAAGAATTATATTTTTGGTTCTGTTGTAGGAACTGTCTTGCTTACAGTTGCTATGGTTATTCTTAACTATATTTATGCAGTACCACTCTATGCTAAATTTGCCAACTTTGATATTGCGCAATTCATAGGTCTCTATAAATATCTTTTCGCTATGGTAGTACCTTTCAATTTACTTCAAGGATTGATTTTTGCGGTAACCTTTGCTCTGATTTATGCTCCACTTAAGTCTATTCTAGTAAAATTATAAATATGAAACACAAACACACACATTATATTTATGCTTCTTTTGCCTTATTGTTATTTGTTGCTCTCGGTTACATGGTTAAGTTCTACCCTGAAGCCTTGACAGGATTTGATAGCAACATTCAAACTTGGGTTCGAGGAGACTTACCGGCAGGACTGACACGCTTTTTTAAAACGATTACCATACTTGGAAATACGCCCGTACAGGCTATTATTGCAATCGTAGCAGTAATCTGGCTTTATCTACGTCAGTATAAAGCAGAAGCTATCTTTGTAGGTGCCAGTGGGCTTCTCGCTAGTATCTTGATTGTAAGTTTAAAGTATATTTATCAGCGTCAACGCCCATCAATTACGCATTTAGTGCATGCTAGTGGTTATTCTTTCCCTAGTGGTCATTCTTTGGGAACTTTTATGATTCTTGGAGCAATTGCCATTGTTCTTGCTCAGCGTTTGGCGAAAAAAGAATCTAAAATAGCAGTTTATGGTATTACTGGGCTTCTGATTTTCCTTGTTGGACTTTCGCGTATTTATGTGGGTGTTCATTATCTAACAGATGTTTTAGCTGGCTTTACCTTAGCCTTTGGGTTGATTAATGCTATCTATCCAACTTATGACCGCATTCGCTTTGAATGGCGATTCCAAAGTAAACAGAAATAAAACAAACATGTAGTTTTTGAACTGCATGTTTTTTATTTGAAAAAAACATCAAAAATAGCGCAAAAAACTCTTCTTGTGTTATACTGTAATTGAGATTTTTTAAATTTTTGGTGTTAGAACTGTTGCCTCAGTCCTAGCACTTTTTCTTTGTCGTATTCTTGGTGTGTTGCGAGAATTTTGTAAATGATACGAAGTAGCTTATGTGCGCAATCAATGACGGCTTTCATCTTACTTCCTCTTTGGGAAATTTTGCTATAAAAAGATGAAAACGCATTGTCTTTAGAGTGAGCCGCAATCAATCCCGACATGGTCAAAGCCTGTTTGATATATCGATTTCCTTGCGTGATATGTGAGGATTTTTTAATGCCAGCACTTTCATAAGATCCTGGGCAGAGCCCAGCCCAAGAAGCTAAGTGTGCGTCCGATTGAAAAGCCTTCACATCTGGTCCAATCTCAGCTAAAATAGTGGCTGCACAAGTTTCACTCACACCAGGAATCATTTGAAGTAATCTATTTTCTTCAGGGAAACTCCTTTTCGATATAAGCTATTATTTCACTCCTTAATTTATTCATGAGTTTTTGATACAATTGATATTCTTCTAGGCTTTGCTCCAAGAGAAATCGATCCTCCAGTGACAACTTCCCATTCATGGCCTCCATTAATTCTTCGGGACTTGCTTTGACATGCTTGTGAATACAAGCTGTCACATTGTCATAATCAATGAGTTCCCCATTGATAAAGAGCGTTAAAAGAGACTGTCCTGTCTTAGAGAAGATATCAGAAAGATAGCTGGTTAGTTTGATATTAGCACGTTGTAAGAGGTTATGAATCTCATTCTTTATTTGAGTTTGACGTTGTTTGTAAGAACGTAACCTACGAGTGAGTAAACGTAACTGCATCACTTCAGGGCTTGGAATGTAAGATGGCTCAATAAGTCCACAACGTCCGAGCTGTGCAATCCATTCGGCATCTTTCATGTCTGTTTTTCGACCAGGCACATTCTTAATATGTTGGGGGTTAGCTAATATCAAATTGAGTTCTGAGTCTGAGAATATATTAAAGAGTGGTACCCAATATTGGCCAGTGCTTTCAAAAAAGACATGTGTGACGTGATTTTCCAATAACCAATCTAAGGCGTTTTGGAGAGCTATAGTTGTTGTACCAAATTTTTTCTGAATCTTTTTAGGTTTATTGCTTTCTAGTGGACCATCTAGAATACAACAAACGATAGACTTTTGGTGGACATCAATTCCACAACAAGTTTCAATCATAACTTCCATTACAAAAACCTCCTGTTAACTATTGAACAATAGAACAAGAGGCTATTAGTAATTTTATTTTCATGCTCAAGGCATATTCGAGTTATCTCATGACTCTTGTTCATCCAGTTTTTGATACAGGCTAGGCAAAGCCCTATTAAAGACAACGGATTGGTATTGTTCACCTTCATTATAAGCCGAACTTTCTTTTCTGTCATGAGTTAGCAGGCTAAGCCTGCTTAGAGTTTTTGATGCAAAGGAAGGGTCTTCTTATATAAAATGTATAAAAATAGCTTTTTTTGACTATTATTCTGTTAAAATCATATTAACTGTATATTAATTATATTATAATTATGATATAATATTTTTAAACTTTTGAATAAAGGAGAGTCTCTTGAACATAAAAGACAGCATTGGACTAAGAATCAAAACTGAGCGTGAACGTCAGCAGATGTCACGTGAAGTACTATGTTTAGATGGTGCGGAGTTGACTGTTCGCCAGTTAATTCGCATTGAAAAAGGGGAATCTCTCCCGTCTTTAGATAGACTATCTTACATCGCAAAACGTCTAGGAAAAAATATGGCCGATCTATTGGATCATGACAATATTACTATCCCTGATGAATATTATGAGATGAAGAATCGTTTGATTAAGTTTCCAACGTACAGAAACCCAGAAAGAATAAAGGATAAACTTGCCTTAATTGAGGAAGTCTATGAGAAATTCTTTGAACTTCTTCCAGAAGAAGAACTATTAACTCTAGATATTTTGGAAAATATATTAAGTTTCACTAGTTGGGAGGAGAGTCCAAAGGTTGAGGAAATATATGAAGATTTATTTGAACAGGTCAAAAGGAAGAAGAAATTCTCAACTAACGATTTATTAGTTATTGACTATTATTTCTTCCATCTTTATGGAAGAAAACAGTATGACAAAAAACTTTTTGAAAAAATCGTAAAGAGAGTATTAAATCAGGAAATTTGGACAGATGATGTCCATAATATTGTTTTATTTAATGATTTGATGGCTATTGCTGCTTTGAAGATTTTTCACAATTCCTTTTCAGACTTCTTAACAGTTGTGGATAAAGCATTAGCCGTTATAGAAAAATCACAATTCTATAGCTATAAACCTAGTGTTTTTGTTCTCAAAGCTAAATATGAACTTCTGCATAAGGGAAATAAGAAAAAGGCTACAGAGAATTACGATAAGGCCATAATGTTTGCTTCCGTTTTAGAAGACTCGGTTTTAGAAGAAAGTATAAAAGCAGGGAAAGCGGCAGATGGTTTATAGAAATGGTGGTGACATAAATGTCACTACTTTTTTAATGGTTAAATGTTTACTATAGAAACATAAATAACAGTTAAAAGGAGTTTTATTTTGAAAAAACTAAATTTATTTACACTATTCTCACTACTTATCACTATCTTGCCTTATTTCACAGGTTGTCTTTAATAAGGAGTCACCATGTCAAAATATCCATATATTTCACAGATTGATCAGCGTGATTGTGGTGTCGCTGCCTTGGCCATGATTCTTAAACACTATGGTTCATCTTATAGTTTAGCTTATTTGCGGGAGTTGGCTCAGACTTCTCGTGAAGGCACTTCTGCGCTTGGTTTGGTTGAAGTGGCCAAGCAGTTGGGCCTTGAAACTCAGGCTATTCGTGCGGATTTAGACTTGTTTAAACAAGAAAGCCTATCTTATCCTTTTATTGCACATGTGGTTAAAGAAGGTGGATTGCAACATTATTATACGGTGTTTGGTCAAATCAAGGGGAAGCTTGTTATTGGTGATCCAGATCCTAGCAAGAAGGTCATTAAAATGCCCTTAGAGGAGTTTGCCAAAGAGTGGACGGGAGTTGCTCTCTTTTTTGTTCCAGGAGAAACTTACACTAAATACAAAGAAGATGTGCCTGGGCTTCTTTCATTTTTACCAATTTTGTTTCGTCGTAAGGGTTTGATTGCAGTTATTGTCTTGTTAAGTTTTCTAGTGACCCTTGTTAATATTATTGGTTCTTATTATTTGCAATCTATTATTGACCGCTTGATTCCTCAGGAGGCCTACACTCTTCTAACCATGATTTCGCTAGGCCTATGTATCTCTTATCTAGCTCAACAAGTATTTACTTTTTTCAAAGATTATCTTCTACATCGATTGGGGAATTACTTGTCCATTGCTGTCATTCTTCCTTATATTAAGCATGTCCTTTCCTTACCTATTAGTTTCTTTAGTTCACGTCGTACTGGTGAAATAACGTCACGTTTTGGCGATGCTAACACTATTATCGATGCTCTAGCTTCAACGATTTTATCGATTTTCCTAGATGTGACCATTGTGATGACTCTAGCTGTGGCTCTTATTTTACAAAATCAGTCACTTTTTGTGATGACTCTCACGGTAGTGCCTCTTTATGTTTTAATCATTTTGGCCTTCTATAAGCTTTTTGAAAAGGAAAATTATCAATTGATGGAGGCAAATAGTCAGGTCAATACCGCTGTTATTGATGATTTGCGAGGCATTGAAACCTTAAAATCCTTGAGAGTTGAAGAAAGACGCTATCAGGAAATTGAGGTGAAATTCCATGACTATTTGAAGAAGTCTTTGTCTAAGGCCAAGTGGCAATTAACACAGGATGGTTTAAAGACAGGGGTTCAGTTAGTTTCCAATGTCTTTATCCTATGGTATGGGGCACAATTGGTCATGGAAGGACAGCTATCTGCAGGTCAGTTGATTACCTATAATATGTTGCTGAATTATTTTACAACTCCTTTAATTAATATTATCAATCTCCAATCTAAAATTCAGCAAGCCAAAGTAGCCAATAATCGTCTTCAAGAAGTTTATGTTGTGGATAAGGAAGAAAAAGGAAAACTTAAAGAGTTATCCTTTAAACAACTTGCTCTTAAGGGTGTTAGTCACCGTTTTAGTTATCAGCAAGAGACGCTTAGTAAGATTGATTTAACGATTCATAAGGGGGAGAAAATCGCCCTCATGGGTAAAAGTGGATCTGGGAAAACGACCTTGGCTAAAATGTTGTCGGGTTATTACACAAAATCTAGTGGTCATGTAACCCTAGATAAAGATGCTATTAGCCATGCGGAGCTGCGTCAAATGGTGACTTACGTTCCCCAGCAGACCTATGTGTTTACAGGCACTATTTTAGAAAATCTGCTATTAGGATTTGAAGGAGAAGTTGACGAGAAAAAGCTTCTTAAAGTTTGCCAACAAGCTGATATCTTAGAGGATATTCAAAAAATGCCACTAGGTTTTCAGACCCAAGTATCTGAAGATGGTGGTCTATCTGGTGGTCAAAAACAACGCTTGGCGATAGCGAGAGCCCTCTTGTCCCAGCAGCCTATCTTGATTTTTGACGAAGCTACCAGTGGTCTCGATAGTGATACTGAAAGCAGGGTCATGGCTAATCTTGCTAAGATTAAACGAACAATGATTTTTATTGCTCACCGCAATAGTGTTCGTCAACATGTCGGTCGTGTGGTGACCATGGTGAGTGGCCAGATTGAGTCGGACAGTCCTAATTTCAATCCATTCCAGTTTATTTAAAATAATCTTCCTATTATATATGTAGAAAACTTAAGTAGTCTAAATATTCACATCTTGCACCTATCTCCTTAATATAGTATACTGGTAGCATACTATTAAGAGGTGTAAACATGTTAGAGGCATATAAAAATTTTTGGTTAGGCTATATTGATTTTTATGGTCGTACAAAACGATCAGACTATTGGTGGGTTGTCTTGATTAATGGAGTTATTGGTACTTTAATTTTCCTACTGATGGACTTCCTTGGAGAAACAAAGGCTGCTGGCTTTACATTAACAGCTTTCATTTTATTTATAGCAGCAACGGCGCTTCCTACCATTTCTATGCAGATTCGTCGTCTACGTGATGCCAATTTCAATGTTGCATGGATTGTATTAAAAGCGACACCACTCCTGGTAGTGCTTTGGGTGATGTATGCCTTTCCTACAAGAGATTCAAAATAACTTCAATATAAAAAGAGTGAAACTAGTTAATCTAGTTACACTCTTTTTTTCTTATAAAATAAAGCTACCTAAGAGGCTAACGAGGGTGAAGCTGATAGTTGCATAAAATACAGCGAGACGAGTTGCCTGAATAGGTTTATAAAGTCGAATTAGTGTTAGGACACACCAAATAAAGAGTACTGTGACAAACCAACCTGACAGTAAGCGACGTGGCGTCACACCGTAGAGTGCCATATAAACACCAAAGAGTTTCCAGCCAGCGATAAGGGCAAAGAGGCTAGCAAAAGTAAAGAGTAGGGTGCTTAAGAAACGAAGCCCTTTGTGGGTGAAGAAATTTTCTTTAGAAAAAATGTAAAGTCCAGCTAGGATTCCTAAGTTGAGGGTAGAAACTCGAACCAATTGCCAGAAGCCTTGAACCGCAATATGTGAGGCTTGATGGGCTGGAATGCTGGCTTGGTTGAGAGAAAGGAGTTCTCCCATTTGACTAGTGGCAGTTAATATGAATAGGGCATAAGTGAAGCAGAGGCTTCCGAGTACGATATAAGCTGCTACTTTTGGGAACTGACGGGTCGCTTTAAGATGGCCTTCAAATCGTTTTTGACTGAGTGGCTTTTCTTTTGCCAAATAGGTTGCAGCGAGTTGAGCAAAAAGTCCTAGAGCCAGAGGGATACTGCTTATTAAACGAGAGAACAATAATCCGTTGTCCTTGAAGGTGAGGGTGAAATCAAGTAGAGAAGTTAGTGTCTGGAAGAACTGTCGCCAAAGTTGTCCGAAAGCAGGTAAGACCTGACTAAGCTGACTAGCAGCGAATACAGTTAGTACCAAGGCAATCATGATACTAATGAGAATCATCCATTTGTGGTTCTTGATTACGTGTTTTTCTTCTTCGGAGAGTTCTTGTTTAGGTGCTGTTTTATATAGGAGTGTCCAGGCTCCGATAAAGAAATATTTTAGCGGGAAGATGCAGCTGGTGTATATGAGGTCTAGCCAAACCATAATTCCTAAACGATCTTGACTACTTTGTCCAGTGCGTGCCATTAAGTAAAGGAGGATACTTGCATGAAGGCAAAGAATCTGAGCGCTGCCCCAGTTGTCGTGCAGACCCCAGAGACTAATTTGCAAGCCTTGGAGGAGACTAGTGACCATAAATATTCCCGATTCAAGTCGCATTCCCTTTGCTTTTCCACCTAATAGGCGACAGCCTAGCTCAATCGTACTGATCAAGACAAGGGTTGCTGGAAAGGCAAAGGAAAAATGGGTCAAGTAAGTGACATACAGGAAGCAGGACACAAGACAGGCGACAATCAGTCCCTTAATTTTCCAAATGTCTTTTGGTGAAAAATGTTCCAAGAATTTCTTGGTTTTGGTTTGAAGACTAGTCTTTTCGTCGGAATATTCCTGGGAGACTAGCTGTAAATCAGTAGTGTAGTTATTTGTTTCCATCATAATTCTCCTTTTGGATTTTTGTCCAAAAAAGACTTTATCATAAAAAACGTTTGACTTTGTTACCCAACTGTAAAATTACTAAAAATAGGTCTATGGACTTAGGTCTGGAGAATGAGTTGGAAAAATAGGCGAGAAAAAAATATAATGCTCACATTGGATGATAGATTGTACGGACTATATTGTCAGAAACAGTCAAATACTAAAGGAAGCTTTTTATAGATTAACTGTTTATTTATCTGGGATTAAGCAAAGGACTCCTATTGAGAATTACCAAATGTAATGTCATTTTTTGACACCACATGTTAGCTTGACTAATATGTAAATGTTGCAAAATTTCTGAAAATTCGTTGACATGTGTTGTCAAAGTAGTATGATATTAACATAAAAAACTTAGGAGGTTCTTATGTTAGGTGTCATCCTACTCTATGTTGGTATGGTTTTGATGAGTAATGGACTCCATCGTTTAGAGGGTATTCCTGATAAATCAAATGTTGTCATGAATATCTTTACGGGTGGTTTGGGTTTGATTCTCAACATTATTGTCATTGCTTATGGAGCTTGTACAGGGCAAGGCGCTGAATGGTTTTATGGTAGCGCCACAGGTCTTTTATTTGCCTTCACCTACCTTTACTCAGCTATCAATACGATTTTCGATTTTGATCAACGTTTGTATGGGTGGTTTAGTTTATTTGTGGCAATTAATACGCTACCAGCAGGGATTCTTTGCTTAACATCTGGATACGGTGGTAATGCTTGGTATGGTATTATTTGGTTCTTGTGGGGTATTCTATGGCTAACTGCCTTTATTGAAATTAACCTTAAGAAGAACCTAGGAAAATTTGTCCCTTACCTAGCTATTTTTGAAGGAATTGTAACAGCTTGGATTCCGGGGCTTTTGATGCTTTGGGGCAAGTGGTAAGCATTGATTTAAGGAGGAAAAACGATGCAATTGACAATGCGTGAGCAGGAAAAAATGATGATTAGCCTTGCGGCTATGATTGCTCAACGACGTAAAGATAAAGGAATCAAATTGAATCATCCAGAAGCGGTTGCTTTGATTACAGACTATGTGCTTGAAGGTGCAAGAGAAGGTAAAACGGTTGCCCAATTGATGGATGAAGCTCGCAATCTTTTAACACGTGAAGATGTTATGGAAGGTATTGCGGAAATGATTCCAATGATTCAAGTTGAAGCTACTTTTACGGACAGTACAAAACTGGTTACTGTTCATGATCCTATTCAGTAAGGAGAAATGTAATGATTCCAGGTGAATACCATGTGGCGAGTGAGCCAATTGATTATAACGGTGGTTACGAAGCCATTAGTCTTGAAGTGAAAAATGTGGGTGACCGTGCTGCTCAAGTGGGCTCTCACTACCATTTTTATGAAGCAAACGAAGCTGGTCTTCAGTTTGATCGTGAAAAGGCGCGAGGCAAACGTCTAGATATTCCAGCAGGTACAGCCATTCGTTTTGAGCCAGGTGAAACGAAAACAGTACAACTTATTGACTTTGGAGGGAAACGTCGTATTTTTGGTTTCAATAACAAGGTCAATGGTTTCTTAGACTAGAAAGAGGACAAATCGATGAGTTTTAAAATGGATCGTGAAGAGTATGCTCAACACTATGGACCAACTGTAGGTGATAGCGTACGTCTTGGAGATACCAATCTTTTTGCAGCCATTGAAAAAGACTTTACTGTTTATGGACAGGAATCTAAGTTCGGTGGCGGTAAAGTTTTGCGTGATGGTATGGGTGTTAGTGCTACGGAAACACGTGACAATCCATCAGTTGTTGATACCATTATTACAGGTGCAACCATCATTGACTATACAGGTATTATTAAAGCAGATATCGGTATTCGTGATGGTAAGATTGTTGCTATCGGTCGCGGTGGTAACCCAGATACAATGGACAATGTGGACTTTGTTGTGGGTGCTAGTACAGAAGCCATTGCTGCTGAAGGTTTGATTGTGACTGCTGGTGGTATTGACCTTCACGTGCACTATATTTCTGCCGACCTTCCTGAATTTGGTTTGGATAACGGGATTACTACCCTCTTTGGTGGTGGTACTGGTCCTGCTGATGGAAGTAATGCGACAACTTGTACACCAGGTAAATTCCATATTACTCGTATGTTGCAAGCTGTTGATGATATGCCTGCTAACTTTGGTTTCCTTGCCAAAGGTGTTGGTTCTGAGACTGAAGTGGTTGAAGAGCAAATTAAGGCCGGTGCAGCAGGAATTAAAACACACGAGGACTGGGGTGCGACTTACGCAGGTATTGATAATTCCCTTAAAGTTGCGGATAAATACGATGTTTCCTTTGCGGTTCACACTGACTCTTTGAATGAGGGTGGATTTATGGAAAATACTTTGGAATCCTTCCAAGGTCGTACTGTTCATACCTTCCACACCGAAGGTTCAGGTGGTGGACATGCTCCAGATATCATGGTTTTTGCTGGTAAGGAAAATATTTTGCCATCATCAACTAACCCAACCAACCCATACACCACAAATGCTATTGGTGAGTTGTTAGATATGGTTATGGTTTGCCACCACTTGGATCCAAAAATTCCAGAAGACGTCTCTTTTGCTGAATCACGTGTACGTAAACAAACTGTAGCTGCAGAAGACGTTCTTCACGATATGGGTGCCCTTAGTATCATGACTTCAGATGCCATGGCAATGGGACGTGTCGGTGAAGTGGCCATGCGTTGTTGGCAACTGGCTGATAAGATGAAGGCTCAGCGTGGTCCACTTGAAGGGGATTCAGAGTTTAACGATAATAACCGTATCAAACGTTACGTGGCTAAATATACAATTAACCCTGCCATCACCAATGGTATTGCAGACTATATCGGTTCTGTAGAAGTTGGTAAATTTGCAGATTTGGTTATCTGGGAACCAGCTCAATTTGGTGCAAAACCTAAGTTGGTGCTTAAGGGTGGTATGCTAACTTATGGTGTTATGGGTGACGCTGGTTCAAGTCTTCCAACACCTCAACCACGTATCATGCGTAAATTATATGGTGCTTACGGTCAAGCGGTTCATGAAACAAATCTTACATTTGTTTCTCAATATGCTTATGATCACGGTATCAAAGAAGAAATTGGTTTGAATAAGATTGTTCTTCCTGTTAAGAATACGCGTAACTTGACTAAGCGTGATATGAAGCTTAATGACTACGCTCCAAAAACAATCCGTATCGATCCACAGACCTTTGATGTCTTTATTGATGATGAGTTGGTTACTTGTGAACCAATCCATACGACATCATTGTCTCAACGTTATTTCTTGTTCTAAGGAAGACGCTATATAAATGAGGCTGGAATTTTTCCTCCAACCTCTTTTGTATTTTATAGCCATAACGTTTTTAGTGCTTTATTAAGTTGCTATATGAGTTTGATGCTAGATTTTTAAAATGTAATAGAAAAGGAAAAAGTATGATTTTTACAAAAGTAGATGCTCTTGTTAAAGATATCGATGTGGACAAATACCATATTGAAACAGTCATTCTTTCGAGCGATGACCTTAACAAAAAAATTATTCGTGTGAAGAGTGATCATGGGAATGAATTTGGTATTCGTCTTGATAAGGGACAAAAATTGCAAAATGGCTCTGCCTTTTTTATCGATGATCACCATGTCCTAGCTATTGGTGTTGAGTCACAGGATTTGATTGTCATTTCACCTAAAGATATGGATGAAATGGGAATCACAGCTCACATTCTTGGGAATACTCATAAACCGATTGAGGTGAAAGACGCCAAGATTTATTTAGAGGTTGATCCAGTTGTAGAGCAAGTCTTGACTCAAAAAGAGATTGCCTACACGATTGAAGAAGTGGTCCTTGATAAGCCCCTACGCCATGTGAATTTAACTGCCCATGAACATTAATCCCTTTGCTAATGTGTCTTTGCAAGATTATCTTGAAATTGTGCAAATTGTCGATTCAACCTTTCCAATTGGATCATTTAACCACTCTTTTGGGATGGAAAATTATCTGCGCGAAGACACTGTAACAGATGATAAAGGTTACGAGGAGTGGCAAGAAGCCTATTTAGCTAGTCAGTTTAAATATGGTGAAGGTCTTGTAATCAAATTGGTTTATGATGCTATGGCTACAGACAACTTAGAGCAGGTTTGGCATTATGATAAGGTCTTGACAGTTTCGACGCAAGCGCGTGAAACAAGACAGGGGACTAAAATGATTGCTAAACAAATGCTTCGACTTATTCAAAGGCTCCATGCTATTCCGGTATTGGATGACTATCAGTCCAAAATACGTAAGGGTGAGGTCTTCGGCAATCCAGCTATTGTCTTTGCACTCTATGTGTTTAACAAGGGCTTGGGATGTAGTGAAGCTATTGCACTTTATGGCTATAGCGTGATTTCGACGATGGTTCAAAATGCTGTTCGTGCCATTCCACTTGGACAGTTTGCTGGACAAGAGATTGTTTTACGTAGCTTTTCACAATTAGAAAAAATGACACAAGAAATTCAAGAACTGGATGCGTCCTACCTTGGGGCCAATACGCCTGGTCTTGAATTAGCTCAGATGAAACATGAAACACAGGTATTCCGCCTATTCATGTCCTAAAATATCAACAAGGTTGAGAGGAAAAAACAATGACAAAACGTACTGTAATTATTGGAGTTGGTGGACCTGTTGGTTCAGGTAAAACCCTTTTGCTTGAGCGTCTTACACGACGTATGTCCGACTTAAATTTAGCAGTTATTACTAACGATATCTATACAAAAGAAGATGCTCTTTTCTTGGCTAAAAATTCAAGCTTAGATGAAGACCGTATCATTGGTGTAGAAACTGGTGGATGTCCTCATACTGCTATTCGTGAAGATGCCTCTATGAACTTTGAAGCGATTGAAACTCTTCAAGAGCGCTTTAACCATGATTTGGATGTTATTTTCCTTGAAAGTGGTGGGGATAACTTGGCTGCGACCTTCAGTCCTGATTTGGTTGATTTCACCATTTATATTATTGACGTTGCTCAGGGTGAAAAAATCCCACGTAAGGCTGGTCAAGGGATGATTAAGAGTGATTTGTTCTTGATCAATAAGACTGACCTTGCTCCTTATGTTGGAGCCAACCTAGACCGTATGCGTGAAGATACCCTTCATTTCCGTAACGAAGATTCTTTCATTTTCACAAATTTGAATAATGATGACAATGTTAAGGAAGTGGAAGAATGGATTCGTAAGAATTTCCTACTAGAGGACTTGTAAGATGACACAAGCATACGATGGCTTTGTCCATCTTGGATTTTCAAACCGAAATGGTCGTACAATTTCCCACAAGAAATACCAAGAAGGCAACTCTCGAGTATCGGCGGATAATTCAGATGCCAACGGTGTTCCTTACTATTTCCTCATTAATATGGGTGGGGGATTTGTCGAGGGTGAGCAGTATCAAGTGACCATTGATGTTAATAAAGATGCTCATGCCTTGGTAACAACCCAAACACCTACCTATGTTTACAAGTGTGAGAAAGGACAGTTGACACATCAGAATACGTCCATCACACTTGAAGAAAATAGCTATTTGGAGTACATGGCTGATGAAGTCATTCCCTATTTAAAATCACGCTATTTCCAAACAAGTCGTATTGATATGGATAAGTCTGCCCACTTGATTTATTCAGATGGTGTGACGGCAGGTTGGTCTCATGAGGATTTGCCGTTTCAATACCATTATTTTCGTAATTTGACACAAATCTACCAAGATGATGAGCTTGTTTATAGCGATCAGACCCTCTTAGAGCCTCAGAAACAAGATATGTTTAAACTTGGTTATTTTGAAGGCTGGCGTAATTATAATAGTTTGGTAATGGTGTCACCAAATATTGACGAGGCTTTTGTTAAGGCTTTGCAGAAGCACTTAGAAAATCTGAATTTAGAGTCTGATTTTGCTATTTCATCCTTAGATATCCCGGGTCTGGTGTTACGTATCTTAGGAAAAACTGCTGAGGATAATCGTCGCGTCATTTATTCTTGTGCAGACTATTTTAGACAAGAAATACATGGATTAACCCCTTTGAATTTGAGAAAAAATGATATGAGGAGATAAAAAATGCATATTCCTGAAAATTACTTAAGCCCTATGACTTGTGCGGCAATGGGGGCAGTTATGTTGCCTATTTGGTATAAGGCTGTCAAGGAAGTGAAGGTAAAGGTTGACACTGATAAAAAAACGATTCCTATGTTGGGAATCGGGACTTCCTTGTCCTTCCTTATCATGATGTTTAATCTTCCAGCCCCAGGTGGAACGAGTGCCCATGCTGTTGGGGCAGTGCTAATTGCTATATTATTAGGACCTTGGGCCTCCTGTTTAGCAGTTAGTGTGGCTCTAGCTATGCAGGCTTTGCTATTTGGTGATGGTGGGATTTTGGCCTTTGGTGCGAATGCCTTTTGTATGGCTGTTGTCATGCCATTTGTGGGTTATGCTGTTTATAAACTCTTGAATAAGTGGACGAAGAACAGGATAATTGCTAGCTTTTTTGGAGGTTATATTGGAATTGTAGTTGCGGCCCTAACTGTTGCGGTTTTACTAGGAATTCAACCGATTCTCTTTAAAGATAGCAGTGGTAATCCGCTTTACAATCCATACCCTTTGAGAGTGACGCTTCCAGTAATGGGCTTGACTCACCTGCTTATCGGCTTGGTAGAAGGATTTTTCACAGCCGGTGTTCAAGAATTCATTGAACGTTTGAATATTGATAATACTCAGGAAATAACGACTAAAAAACTACGTCCTTTATTGCTCTTTATCCTAGCCTTAATTATCCTAACGCCACTTGGTTTATTGGCGACGGGAACAGCTTTTGCAGAATGGGATGTCAAAGAGTTGGTAGAAAAATTGTCTCATTACCATGTGGAAGCCCAAGCGCCAAAAGGAATGTTGAATGGTTTTTCATTCAATGCCCTCTTCCCAGATTATAGTATCGCAGGCATTCCAGAAGTTTTGGGTTATATCCTGAGCGCTGCCTCTGCTGTTTTGATTTTCTTCATCCTCTATCGCTTGATTTTCGGTAGAAAGGTTGAAAAATGATTCTGCCAGATTGGATGTCGGAAGAGCGCCCAGTAGTCACTAAAGTCGGTAGAAATAACTTTCTTATCCGGAATCGTCACCATCTGGAAGCTCTTCTTCAAAAGTTTGAAACGCATCCTTTAAAAGTAGCATCAGTTTTTCATCCAACAGCTAAGGTTTTACTTCTCTTTTTCTTACTTGTTTCAGTGGGAATTAGCCGAAATCTCACAGTTTTGTGGATTGTAGCCTTGTTTTTAGGAGCTGGCGTGGCTTTTTTACCGCATTCTGTTTTAGTAAGAACTTTGAAAAAAACTGTAGTGTTGTTGATCTTCCCTTTAGTTCTTTATCTACCGCATCTCTTACTTAGCGGAGGTCAATCGCTCTTTCTTTTTAGACTTCCTTTGATTGCTGTAGCCATTGCTTATTATTCAGAAACGAGTACAATAAGTGAGATGTTGGCGGCATTAAAAGGATTGCATTTTCCTGATCTTGTTCTGCTCCAGTTAGATATCACCATAAAATATATTGATGTCTTTGGAAAACAATTGATGGATTTGCTCAAAGGGATTGAAGCGCGAAGTTTTGGTGGCAATCATCGTTTCCGGATTGGAAGTAATATCTGGGGAATTTTATACCTTAAAGCCATACGCTATGGTGAGGAACTGACTCAAGCCATGGAAGCACGTTGCTTTGTTGGTGAGTATGTCAAGTCATCACAGTCATTCACATGGAAAGACTGGCTGGCCTTGATAAGTCTAGTAGCAGTGATTTTAGGACAGATTCTGTTAGGAGGATGAGATGTTTCAATTGAATCAAGTGGCCTGTGCCTATGAACAAAAAAAGGTCTTTACTGGTCTTGATTTGGAGATTAGACAAGGACAATATGTGATGTTGATGGGGGAAAATGGGACTGGGAAATCAAGTCTTATCAGTTTATTAACTGGCTTCAAGCAGGAAGAATCTGGACGTATTCTTTTCTTAGGGAAGGACCTCAAAGAATGGTTGAAGGACAAACGTCAAAAACGAGATTTTTATAGCCGCCTCGGAATCCTCTTTCAGGATGTGGATAGTCAATTATTTAATAGTACTGTCTATGATGAGATTGCTTTTGGTCCTCGTCAGCTAGGTCTGACCGAAGAAGAGGTCTCACAGCGGGTCCAAGACACACTGTCCCTGCTTAAAATTGAAGATTTAAGGGATCGCGTTCCCTATCAACTGTCTGGTGGAGAAAAGAAGAAAGTGGCCTTTGCCAGTATCATGGTAACGAATCCAGATGTGTATATTCTTGATGAACCCTTCAATAATCTTTCTAAAGAATATGAAGAATTTTTTAGGGAACTTCTACATGAACTTCATTCAGCTGGGAAAACTATTATCATGTCTGCTCATCACTTTAAGCACCTTCATCATGAAAAGGCTGATGTTCTTCTTTTTGAAGATGGCAAGGCTGATTTCTTTCCTGCCCAGGAAGTGCTCAATAACCAGCAAGTGATTGAGCGTTTGTCACATTATTAATAAGGAGAAGTAGGAAATCGTTATTGGTTTTCTACTTTTTCTTTGTCAAACAATTGATATTTTTAGGTGATAGTATTTTCTTATCACCTTGATTATGTTTAAGTATTAGTTAAGCTTAGTGAATTCTGTTACAATAAAAACAATCAATCTCAAAGGAGAATATTATGAAACTTAAAAAAATTCTTGGAATCACAGGTGTAGCCATTGCTTCAGTAGCTTTGCTTGCTGCATGTTCATCTAAATCATCAAAAGAAGCATCTAAATCTTCAGGTGCTAAAGAAACAATTAACTTTGCCACAGTTGGGACAACAGCACCGTTCTCATATGAAGAAAACGGTGAATTGACTGGTTACGATGTGGAAGTGGCTAAAGCAGTCTTCAAAGACTCTGACAAATATGAAGTGAAATTCCAAAAAACAGAATGGTCTTCAGTCTTCACAGGTCTTGACTCAGCTAAATACCAAATGGCTGGGAACAATATCTCTTATTCTGAAGAACGTGACCAAAAATATCTCTTCTCATATCCAATTGGTACCACACCAGCTGTTTTGACTGTTCCAAAAGATAGTAATATTAAGAAATATGATGATATTGCTGGACACTCAACGCAGGTTGTTCAAGGAACATCGACAGCTACTCAATTGACAGAGTTTAACGATAAACATTCAGACAAGCCAGTTGAACTTAACTACACAAATGAAAATATTACACAAATGTTGACAAGTTTGAATGAAGGCAAGTACGACTTCAAGATTTTTGATGCACCAACTGTTAATGCAATCATCAAAAACAATAAATTGAGCAACTTGAAGACGATTGAACTTAAATCTGATGAACAACCATACATCTACTTCTTGTTCGCAGATAACCAAAAAGACCTTCAAAAATTTGTAAACAAACGTTTGGAAGAACTCCAAAAAGATGGTACTTTGGCTAAGTTGGCTGAAAAATTCCTTGGAAATAAAGATTATATTCCAACTAAAGATGCTTTGAAAGTTCCTAGTAAAAAATAATAAGGAAGGCTGGGAGTGATTCTCAGCTTTTTCATATAATTAAAATCTAGGACGCGTTATAGTTAAAAACTATAGATATATACAATTATAAACAATTTGATACAATTCTCATCCTATGGGATAATAATTTTATACTTAAAACAATTAAAGGGAGTTCGTTATGAAACTTAAAAAAATTCTCGGAATTACAGGATTGGCAGTCGCTTCAACAGTCGCTTTGGCTGCTTGTGGTGCTGGTGGTAATAAATCAGCTAAAGATGATAAAACTTTGACAGTTGGTATCATGACTTTGGATGATACAACTGAGCCATTGTGGGATAAAGTCAAAGAATTGGCTAAAGACAAGGGTGTTACTATCGAGTTGAAAGAGTTCACAGACTACAACCAACCAAATGAAGCTCTTAAAAACGGTGAAATCGATGTTAATGCTTTCCAACACATTTATTTCTTGAACAACTGGAACAAAGAAAATAAAGGTGATGTTGTTGCAGCAGCTGACACACTTCTTAGCCCAATCCACCTTTTCTCAGGTACTGAAAACGGAAAAGCTAAGTATAAAGATGTTAAAGAGCTTCCAGAAGGAGCTACAATCTCAGTACCTAACGATGGTACAAACGAAAGCCGTGCTTTGACACTTCTTCAAACAGCTGGTTTGATTAAGTTGGATGTTAAAGATGGTGAATTGGCAACTATCAAGAACATTTCTGAGAATCCAAAGAAATTGGATATCAAAGAAATCTCAGCTGAACAAGCTGCCCAAACTCTCTCATCAGTAGATGCAGCGGTTGTTAATAACTCATACGCACAACAACAAAACGTTAACTATGATACAACTCTCTTCCAAGAAGAACCAAGTCAAGATTTGAAAGATTGGGTTAACATCATTGCAGCTAATAAAGATTGGGAAAAATCAAATAAAGCTGATGCTATCAAGACTTTGATTAAAGCCTACCAAAACGATGAAGTAGCACAAATCATCTATGATGCATCTAACAAGGTTGACCTTCCAGCATGGAAGGGTGCCCCAACACAAGATCAATTGAAAGCTAATTCAAAGAAATAAGCTAAAGACAGAGGGCGTGTGAGAGCACGCCATTTTGTCGTGTATGAAGGAGACGATTTGATGGCATTTTCAAGTGAAGAAGAGCAGTTACGAAAATTTCGTAACGATGAAATTGCTCAGCACTATTTTGAAGTTTTGCGGACTTTGATTTCTAAAAAATCTATTTTTGCTCAAAATATTGGTCTCTATGATGTGGCTGCTTACCTTGGTGAGATTTTCTCTGGTGTTGGCGCAGAGGTGACAATTGACGAGACCTATACGGCACCTTTTGTCTTGGCAAAATTCAAGAGTCCAAATCCAGATGCGAAAACAATTATTTTCTATCAACACTATGATACGGTTCCTGCGGATAATGATCAGCCATGGACAGATGAACCTTTCCGTCTGACAGTTCGTAAGGGCTACATGTATGGTCGTGGTGTTGATGATGATAAGGGGCATATTACAGCTCGTTTGACAGCCCTGCGGAAATATATTCGAGAGGTTGGCGACCTTCCTGTAAATATTACGTTTATGATGGAAGGGGCTGAAGAATCTGCATCAACTGACCTTGAAAAGTATTTGGAAAAATACCGAGATGACCTGCTTCCAGCAGACCTATTGGTTTGGGAGCAAGGAAATCGAAATAGCAAAGGTCAATTGGAAATCACAGGGGGCAACAAGGGAATTATTACCTTTGACTTGTCTGTCGAGAGTGCTGATGTTGATATTCATTCTAAATTTGGTGCCGTGATTGAATCGGCTTCATGGTATTTGCTCAATGCTATCTCAAGCATGAGAGATGATCAGGGACGTATCCTTATTGACGGCATCTATGAAAAGATTGTCCAACCAAACGAACGAGAGATGGATCTTATCGAAACTTATGCCATTGAAAATGCAGATAGTCTTCGTAAGATTTACGGCTTAAAACTACCCATTTTAGAAAGTGACCGCCGAGCTTTCTTAAAAACTTACTATTTTGAACCTGCCCTTTCCATTGAAGGTATTTCAACAGGTTATCAGGGGCAAGGGGTTAAGACTATCTTACCAGCTCAAGCTAGAGCTAAGATGGAAATGCGTTTGGTCCCTGGCTTGACGCCTGAGTACGTTTTGGAGTGTATCAAGACTCACCTCAAAAAAGAAGGATTTGACCGTATCAAGGTGACCTTCACTCTTGGTGAAGAAAGTTATCGTAGTGATATGTCTGATCCAGCTATTGTCAATGTTATTGAGTTAGCAAAAGGCTTTTATGAAGAAGGCGTTGCTGTGCTTCCAACGGCAGCAGGTACAGGGCCTATGCATATGATTCATCAGGCTTTGGGTGTTCCTATGGCAGCCTTTGGTATAGGAAATGCCAACAGTCGTGACCATGGTGGGGATGAAAATGTCAGCTTAGCAGATTACTACACCCACATTGAACTAATTAAGGAGTTAATTGCAAGTTATGAGTAATGTCATTATTGATTTGAAAAATATTGATATCACCTTTACGCAGAAACGCCGCACTATTCAAGCGGTTAAGGATGTGTCTATCCAGATTGAAAAAGGTGATATTTACGGAATTGTTGGTTATTCAGGGGCTGGTAAATCTACCCTTGTGCGTGCTATCAATCTTTTGCAAGTGCCTACAGCTGGTAAAATCACTATCGGTAAAGATGTGACTTTTGCAGATGGTAAGGTCCAATTGTCGACAAAAGAATTGCGTCAGAAACGTCAAATGATTGGGATGATTTTCCAACACTTTAACCTTATGGCTCAAAAGACGGCTTATGAAAATGTAGCCTTTGCTCTTCGTCATTCTAAACTAAGCAATGAAGAGAAAGACAAAAAAATTCGTGGTCTTTTGGAATTGGTTGATTTGGCTGATCGTGCGGAAAACTATCCTGCACAATTGTCAGGTGGTCAAAAACAACGTGTAGCGATTGCCCGTGCCTTGGCTAATGATCCTGAAATCTTGATTTCAGATGAGTCTACATCAGCCCTTGACCCTAAAACAACTAAGCAAATTCTTTCACTTTTGCAGGATTTGAATAAAAAACTTGGCTTGACAGTGGTTATGATTACCCATGAAATGCAAATTGTTAAAGATATTTGTAACCGTGTTGCCGTTATGCAAAATGGTCAACTTTTGGAAGAGGGCAGTGTCCTTGATATCTTCTCAAATCCTCAAGAAGATTTGACACAAGAATTTATTGAAACTGCATCAGGGATTGAAGATGCCTTGGCTAAGATTAATGCACAACCTTTGGTGAAAAACTTACCAAGCTCAGCCCTTCTCGTTCAACTTAAATATGCTGGTTCTTCAACAGATGAGCCACTCTTGACCGAACTTTTCAAAGAGTACGGCGTTTCAAGTAACATCCTTTATGGTAACGTTGAGATTCTAGGTGATACTCCTGTTGGTGAATTGGTCGTTGTCTTGGATGGTGAAGCGGATCAGGTTCTTGCTGCTCAAAAAGCGATTGAAAATGCAGGTGTCAGCTTACAAGTACTTAAGAAAGGAGCACAATAATGGCAGATTGGATTCAACAAAACTTTCCAGATATTTATCGTATCGGTATGCAGGGGGTTAACTCTTGGCCAGACGCCATCTATGCGACTCTCTACATGACGGTTATTTCCTTCATCATTGGGGGACTTCTTGGTCTTGTTATGGGGCTCTTCTTGGTATTGACAGGTCCTCGTGGAGTCATTGAAAATAAATTTGTTTTCCAAATCTTGGATAAAATCACTTCAATCTTTCGTGCCATTCCTTTCATCATCCTCTTGGCGATTTTGAAAGGGTTCACTTACTTTATCGTAGGGACTAACCTCGGTATGACGGCAGCCTTGGTTCCATTGTCAGCTGCAACCTTCCCATTCTTTGCACGTCAAGTACAGGTGGTACTTGCAGATCTTGACCGTGGCGTTATTGAAGCAGCACAAGCTAGTGGTGCGACACTTTGGGATACGATTAAGGTTTACCTTGGTGAAGGTCTACCTGAGTTGGTTCGTGTATCAACCGTAACTCTGATTTCCCTAGTCGGTGAAACTGCAATGGCTGGTGCTATCGGTGCCGGTGGTCTTGGTTACATCGCCATCTATTATGGATATAACCGTTCTAGTACATCAGTTACCATTTTGGCAACTTTCTTGATTTTGATTTTGATTTTCCTTATCCAATTCTTGGGTGATTTCTTGACACGTAAATTGAGTCATAAATAGGATTTGAGAGCCTGTTTGCCACAGGCTTTTCTCATGTCTTGACGATTTCAGATATTTATCATAGTATGGAAGCTATCGAATGCTTTATGGTTGACTAACCATAAAAAAGGAGTTAATAAGTTATGAAACGTTTTATTTCAACTTGGAATAGAACCAGTCTAATTAAGCGTATTGCCATTGGTGTGGTAGTGGGTGCTGTGCTTGGTTTGCTTGTTCCTAAGTTTACGGTTATTGGTCTCTTAGGAGACATGTTTGTTGGTGGTTTGAAGGCAATTGCCCCACTTTTGGTCTTTGCCTTGGTTGCCAATGCCCTTTCCCAAACGCGAGAAGGGCAACAAAGCAACATGAAGACAGTTATTGTTCTTTATCTCTTTGGGACCTTTGCGGCAGCTTTGACGGCTGTTATTTCTCACTATATTTTTCCAATTTCTTTGAAGTTGGGAGCAGCTGCAGCGACTAAAGCGACAGCACCTCAAGGTGTGGGAGAAGTCTTTAAAGATTTATTGCTTAAGATGGTGGATAACCCTGTCAATGCCTTGGCTCAAGCTAACTATATTGGTGTTTTGGTATGGGCAGTTGTCTTTGGTTTTGCCATGCGAGCAGCTAGCAATCACACGAAGGATTTGCTTAATACCTTGGCAGAAGTGACTTCACAAATCGTTCGTTGGATTATCAACTTGGCCCCATTTGGTATCCTTGGTCTTGTCTTTAATACTATTTCTGAGAATGGTGTTGGTGTTTTGGCAGATTATGGGGTCCTAATCCTTGTTTTAGTGGGAACAATGGCCTTTGTTGCCTTGGTTGTTAATCCAATCATTGCTTTTGTGATGATGGGCAAAAATCCTTTCCCACTAGTTTTCCGTTGTTTGAAAGACTCTGGGATTACAGCCTTCTTTACTCGCTCGTCAGCAGCCAATATTCCAGTTAACCTTCAACTTTGTAAGGATCTTGGTTTGAATCCTGATACCTATTCGGTTTCTATCCCTTTGGGGTCAACTATTAATATGGCTGGAGCAGCCGTGACAATCAATGTCTTAACGCTTGCTGCAGTAACGACTTTGGGGATTCAGGTCGACTTTGCGACAGCACTCATTCTTAGTGTGGTTTCAGCTATTTCTGCTTGTGGTGCCTCAGGTATTGCTGGAGGATCCCTCCTATTAGTGCCGGTAGCATGTAGCCTCTTTGGTATCTCAAATGATTTGGCCATGCAGGTTGTCGGTGTCGGCTTTATCGTAGGTGTCATCCAAGACTCTTGTGAAACAGCCCTTAATTCTTCAACAGACGTTCTCTTTACAGCAGTAGCAGAAAAGAGCCGTTGGAAGAAAGCATAGCTAATTGTATAAGGTCGGCCTATTTGGCTGGCTTTTTGATTTTAGAGAAAACATAGTCAAAGACTATAGCTAGCTCAAGAATCTATCATCTTTGTATGTGCATAAATCTTTGATGAAACAAGATTATCTTGTCATCGTGTCAGCTATTCTTTTATTGGGAATTAGTATAGGATTAATCTTCCTAAATCATGGTCGTTTTTACAATCCATGGGAATGATATTCTTGGTTTTTAGTAAAAGTATGCTATTAAGCACAACTAAAAACGTTCCAGTCTTGTCCATATGAACGAGATTGGAACGTTTTTTATTATTTTAAATATCCTAAATAATCAAATTTTTCTAGTGTTCGATTGTCAGCGACCACTAGGATGATTCCTTCGTCAGGTAGTTTCTTACTTGGGTCAAAGTGAGTGTTTAACTTGCCATTTTTCTCATCTCTAAAACCAATAACATTGACGTTATAATTTTGTCTTAGATTTAAAGTATGCAAGGACTTTCCAGCCCATTCACTAGGAATTTTAAGTTCAATTAAAGCTACGTCATCCTCTAAATGAAAAACATTTGATATGTTATAGCGGAGGATATTTGAAGCCAATTCTTTTGCTGTGCTACGTTCGGGAGTGATGACCCAGTTAGCACCCATTCCGTAAAGGACTTCCTCATAATTGTTATTCGTAGCTTTGGCAATAATATTCTTAATACCAAGTTTTTTGCACTGCAAGAGCGCTAGCGCAGATGATTCTAGGTGTTCTCCAGTTGCAATAATGACTGAGTCGCAAGTATCGATACCAGCAGAACGTAGAAATTCAATGTCAGTAATGTCGCCAACAGCAGCCTTGGTCACCTGATCAGCAAGGGAATCAATTGTTGTAGCATTATTATCTAAGGCAATAACATCTTGTCCAAAAGAAGAGAGTTCGGTTGCAATAGTTTGTCCAAAGATTCCCAGACCGAGGACCCCAATAATTTGTGTTTTCATATACAATCCTTTCAGAATATTGTCAATTAATAAAATAGTTTAGCCGACTGAAATGTCAGTTGGGGCATAAGAGATATGTTTTTCTTTTTTGGTCATCAAGCTCAAGAGAACAGTGATAGGTCCGACACGGCCAATGAACATCAGAGCCATGATAACGAGGCGTCCTAGGGTATTTAGATTAGGGGTCAAATCCATTGAAACACCAACGGTAGCAATGGCTGATACGCTCTCAAAAAGTAGGCCTAGTGGTGAGAGAGTAGGATTAGTTTCCAGCAAAATAACATAGCCGACAAAGAGCATCGTTAGGAAAAAGAGTATAACTGTGAATGCTTGCAAAATGGTTTTGTTAGATATAATACGGTTTCGAAAAACCACGCTCGAGTTACCAGATAGCTCTGACTTAAAAAGTAGGAACATGATAGAGGCAGTTGTCACCTTGATACCACCCGCAGTTCCTCCAGGACCACCCCCAATAATCATTTGAATCATAAAAAGAAGATTTGTGGAGAAATCTGCATTGGTATAGGAAATAGTTGCAAAGCCAGCGGTACGCATGGTTACAGTCTGAAAGAAACTTACCAGAAGTTGTTGCCAGACATTGAGAGTACCGATTGTCTTAGAGTTATCCATTTCCAGTAACCAAGCAAGCAGTGTTCCTCCTAATAGGAGACAACCCGTACTTATAAGCACAAGACGGCTTTGATTACTGAAAGGTCTCCAAGCTAATTTCCAATTCCTTGGACGATCTTTAATATAACGTCTTATTAGTTGAATCAAATCAATCCAAACTGCAAATCCCAAGCTTCCAGACATGATGAGAAAAGCTACAGCAAGGTTAATGGTTGGATTGGTTGCATAATCTTGTAAACTGTTAGAACCTAAGTTATCAAATCCAGCATTACAAAAGGCAGAGACAGCTAGAAAGAGACTATTAAAGATGCCATGACCAAGTCCAAAACGAGGAATGAAGTCAGTCATAATCACGAGTGCTGCTAAAGCTTCAATAGAAAAAGTTATTTTATAGACCATAAAAAGATAAGCCTTCAAATCTTTTTGGTTATCCCTACTAAGTGCGGATTGAAGGAGATCTTGATCGCTCAGTCCTAATTTATTTTTAAGGGTATAGGTACTAAAGGCTATAAGAGAGACTAGTCCAAGTCCTCCCGTCTGCATGAGAAGCATAGAGAGAATTTGACCAAGACCATTGTATGCCTTACTGACCGGGACAACAGAAAGTCCAGTTACACAGACCATTGACACAGTATTGAAGAGATGGTCTAGGTAGCTTGTTTCTGGACTGTTAGCATAGTGGCTTATGGGAAGGCTAAGTAAAATACTCCCCACTATAATGACAAAGACAAAGCTGAGCACAAGCTTTTGCGTGACAGAAAGACGATTTATCAATGAAAACCTCCGAGTTATCATAAGAATAAATAATAATCCAAGGAGCAAGAAACATCCTTGGATAAACGTTATAACGGCTTCTTGTTAGGCATCCCAGCACGACGTGGGTACTTATTTGGGGTTTCTTTTTTCTTATCGACAATGGTGATATTACGTCCATCCCCATTTGGCAGTTTATAGTTCTCGTTGAGAACAGGCTTGGCAAAAAGCAAGTTCAAGGCATTTTTAGCATCGGCAAGCTCTTCGTCAGCTGCTGCAGCTTTAAGTGCAATAAGTTGTCCACCCACCTTTAAGAAAGGAATGGTCAATTCTGAGAGAACCTGCATGCGTGCAACAGCACGGGCAGTTACAATATCAAACTGAGCACGGAAGGCCTTGTCTTGTCCAAAATCTTCTGCCCGTCCATGATAGAAGTGAACACCGCTGAGCTCAAGTTCATCGGCCAAGAGATTAAGGAAATTGATGCGTTTATTAAGAGAGTCAATGATAGTCACATCAAGTTCAGGACAAAGGATTTTCATAGGGAGACTTGGAAATCCAGCTCCAGCTCCGATATCGAGAAGTCGAATAGTCTGATTTTTAATATGTCCTTGGAGAACAGGAGCTAGGGAATCGTAGAAATGTTTGAGGTAGACCTCGTCTCTTTCTGTGATTGCAGTAAGATTGATCTTTTCGTTCCATTCTACCAAGAGCTCAAAGTAGCGTTGGAATTGGTCTTTTTGTTTTTGGCTGAGATCGAACCCTAGTTCTTTCAAAGCCTTGTAAAAATCTTCAGGTGTCATTTTATATTCCTTTTATCTAGTTTCAATGCTCTTATTTTACCATAATTAAGAGCTTTCATCTAACGCTATAAGACAGATGGAAACTAGGTCTGAATAAGTTTCTCATTAGCTGTGAAAAAAGTTCTAAGTTTAAGAAATATGTAATATTAAAGGTGTTATTTTTTCTTAAAAATTTGATATAATACTAATTAAGTCTAAAATCATAATCATGCTCTCTAATGAAAAGTGAATGTGGGGGATTATGGTCTTGTGGATTGAAAATAGATCCCTATGGGGAAATTTAATTTGAGGATTAAAAATGATTTATCTTTCAGAAGTTAGAAAGTCTCCAGAAGGGCTCGCCTTTAACGAAGCACCTTCTTTGTTGGAGTCTATTAAAGAACGCTATGATCAAGTTTTAAATCTTGAACAGATTCAAGCAAGTGGGCATGTAGCCTATGACAATGGTTTGTACCTTTTGGATTATCAACTTAGCTATGATATTACCTTGCCATCTAGCCGTTCACTTGAACCTGTGACCCTTAGTTTTAACTATCCGGTTTCAGAAACCTTTATACAAGAGGCAGATGCTGCTCTGCAAAAAGAATTAGTCGAAGAAAATCTAGTTCTTATCTTGGATGGGGATACTATTAATCTTGATGAGAGTATTCTAGATAATATTCTTCTTAATATTCCTTTGAGAGTACTAACACCTGAGGAAGAATCAGGACAAATTTCGCTCTCTGGGAATGACTGGGAAGTCTTGTCAGAAGAGGATTTTGCCGCTCTTCAACAGGAGAAAAAAGAGGCAAGTAATCCCTTTGCCCAATTGAACGGTCTCTTTGATGAAAATTAATTCAAAAAAACAAACTAAAAATGTTTGACAATTTTAAAAATCTGTATTATTATATCATTAGAAGTTAATTTTCGGATTTATTCATTGGGTAAATCTACAGACTTTTTAAGGGAAATGGAAGTCAAAAAATTTTAAGAAAGTGGTAAATACTTATTATGAGCAAACGCATTTTGATTGTTGAAGATGAGAAAAACCTTGCTCGTTTTGTCTCTCTTGAACTTCAACACGAAGGATACGACGTTGTGACAGCAGACAACGGACGCGAAGGACTTGAAATGGCACTCGAGAAAGATTTTGATCTTATTCTCTTGGACCTTATGTTGCCTGAGATGGACGGTTTTGAAGTAACACGTCGTCTCCAACAAGAAAAAGATACTTATATTATGATGATGACAGCTCGCGATTCAATCATGGACATTGTTGCTGGTTTGGACCGCGGTGCTGATGACTATATTGTAAAACCATTTGCGATTGAAGAATTGTTGGCACGTATCCGTGCAAACTTCCGTCGCCAAGATATCGAATCTGCTAAGAATGCACCAGCAAAAGCATCAACTTATCGTGATTTGAAATTGGATGTTCAAAACCGTACAGTTGTTCGTGGTGATGAAGCAATTCCATTGACAAAACGTGAGTTTGATTTGTTGAACACACTTTTGAGCAATATGAACCAAGTGATGACCCGTGAGGAACTCTTGCTTCAAGTTTGGAAATATGATGACGCCATCGAAACAAACGTGGTAGATGTTTATATTCGTTATTTGCGTGGAAAAATCGACGTTCCAGGTAAGGAATCATATATTCAAACAGTACGAGGAATGGGTTACGTTATCCGTGAAAAATGAGTAAATTACAAGATAAATTATTTGGTAAAGTAACCATTAGAAAAAAGTTGACCATGACAACTGCTGTGGTCTTCTTTCTTGTATTGTCGTTGTTCACTCTGGTTGTTATTTTTTCAGCTAATACGCTTCTTTTGCAACGTGAACGTCAAAATGTAAACACTACAATCGCAAAAGTTGTTACTTACATCGAAAAGGATTGGGATTCGGATGAAGAATTAAGTCCAGAACCGCTCTTAGCGGCTCTTTATTCGCCTAAAAATATCTATGCATCAATTATTAATGGCGTACTTTCTGAAAAGCACTCTTTGGATGGTCAAGTTGCAATTTCTAATAAATTATATTCAAATCAGTCAGTTTTTGTGTATGACAAAAAAGGAACCTTTATCTTTACTTCTGAGGAGAATACAGATTCGCCTCCCGGTATGTCCGAGGTAAACAAACTGAAGTCAGTATCCTATAAAGGAAAGCGTGGTTTCTTACTACAAGTTCCAATTTACGGTAAGGATAAAAAGACCATCGTTGGCTATGCCCAGATTTTCCATGATTTGGAATTCTACTATGCTCTTAAAGAGCGTTTGGTTTTCTTGTTGATTTTCCTAGAAGTGGGGATGACTGTCCTAGTTATCGCAGCAACTGTAGTTGTCTTGACATCTATTCTTCGTCCGATGAGACAGTTGCACGAAACGATGGGAGTTATTACCGATTCGCCAAGTGATTTGGAACTTCGTTCTAAGATTGAAAGTCACGATGAAATTGGTGATTTGGCGGTTAACTTTAACCGCATGATGGATAAAATTCAAGAAAATAATCAGATGCAGATGCGTTTCTTGAGTGACGTCAGTCATGAATTGCGTACGCCGATTGCGGTTATCAAGGGGCATATGGACCTCTTGCAACGTTGGGGTAAAAATGACCCTGAGATTCTTGAAGAAAGTCTTGAGGCTGCAAGTCACGAGGCCAACCGTATGACGATTATGATTAATGATATGTTGGATTCTATCCGTGTCAAAGGATCATTTGAAAATCATAGAAACGATACTTGTGATTTGAATTCTTCAATCCGTACGGTTATTGGGAACTTCCGTGTCTTGCATGAAGATTATCAATTTTATCTCAATGATTTCGAAAGTTCAGAGCGTCTAGCACAGATTTATAGTCAGCACTTTGAACAGGCGATCACCATTTTGATTGATAATGCGGTCAAGTATTCGCCTGTCAATAAGGAAATACAGGTTACTATTAAAGCATTGGAAGATGAAATGTTGGTACAAGTGCAAGATAACGGTGAGGGAATTTCAAAAGAAGATATCAATCATATTTTTGAACGTTTCTATCGTTCAGATAAGGCACGTAACCGTACAACAACTCAATCTGGTGTTGGTATTGGTTTGTCAATCCTTTATCAAATTGTGGAAGCTTATCGCTGCCGAATTGATGTTAGTTCTGAACTTGGTGTTGGAACACGTTTCGACCTTTACATTCCATTTGCAGATCGAGAAACGACGACACCTCAACTTGAGCTTTAAATCAATTTATAAGAGACTTAGAGTGATTCTTGGTCATGAGCACGCCTCGTTTAGGGCGTGCTTTTTATGTGTTTTTATGGTAAAATAGAGTACCGAATTTCAAAGATTGGTGGTGAAGTGCATGCGTTGTCCAAAATGTCAACATAATAAATCTAGTGTTATCGATAGCCGTCAGGCAGAGGATGGGAATACTATTCGTCGTCGTCGTGAGTGTGATTCTTGTCATGCTCGTTTTACAACATTTGAGCGTGTGGAAGAGGTTCCACTTTTGGTTGTCAAAAAAGACGGTACTCGTGAACAATTCTCTCGCGACAAGATTTTCAATGGTATCTTGATGAGTGCTCAGAAGCGTCCGGTTTCTAGTGAGGATATCGAAAATGCCATCACCCGTATTGAGCAAAACATTCGCCGTAACCATGATGGAGAGGTTGAGAGTGATGTCATTGGGAATTTAGTGATGAAAGAACTCGCTGACCTTGATGAAATTACTTATGTACGTTTTGCCAGTGTCTACCGTTCTTTCAAAGATGTTGATGAGATTGAAGAGTTGCTTCAAGAAATCACCAAGACTGTACGTGCGAAAAAAGAGTCTAAAAAATGAGACCTATTGAAGAATTTGTTTATGTTGGCAATCAGGTTATCGTTCCCGATCAGGCAAGTCTGATGCGTTGCTACTATCCCATTATTGGGGGTGAGGGATACGCTCTCTACCAGTATTTCGTGGCTTTTTATGACAATGGGAATCACCGCCATAAGTTTGCGGCTATTCTGAACCACCTTAACTTTGGAATGCAGCCCCTTCAGGAAGCACTGGCGGTTCTGACAGCAGTAGATCTTTTGGCCCTTTACCAGTCCCCTCAAGGGTTTTATGTTATAGAGCTTAAGTCTCCCTTATCAATTGAGCAGTTTTTAAAACATGCCGTTTATAGTTCACTTCTCGAGCAAAAGATTAGTGAACCAGCAGTAGATGCTTTGAAACCGGCAGGTCTACAAGGCTTGCAAGATTTATCTAAACGTTTTTCGGATGTCTTTACCGATGAGCGTTTGGCTCAAAAGTCTGTGTCTGAAATCAAGCCCAAAAATTCATTTGATTTAAGCAGTTTCAGGAATCGTATGCAGGCTGATGGTCTTGTATTTACAGATGAAAAGACAGATGTGCCAGAAATCTATAAATTGTCTGAAACTCATGGCATGAACTGGTATGATACCTATCTCTTAGCGAAAAAGACAGCCGTGAACCACCAGATTATTGTCAAGCGTATGCAGGTGCAATTAGAGCAGGCTCAAGCTCAAACATTGGGTGGTGATTCTGCTTTGACGGAGACGGAGAAAAAGATTCTTAAAGCGGTTAGGTCCGAAAAGCCTATAGATTACTTGCAAAGTGCTAAAGGCCCAAGCGGGACGGTGACTAATTCTGAGAAGCAGATTCTCACGGATTTGGCACAAAGAGGCTTTATGGATGAGGTCATTAACCTCATGGTTGCCTACAGTTTGGGACGGACACGTTCGACGAATGTGAATCGAGAGTATATCTCTAAACTTGCCAACGATTTTGCCTTTAAGAATATCGTCACTGCTGAACAGGGGCTTTTAGCTTTGCGTAGTGGTTACGATAAGAAATCACAGCAAGCAAAAGCTGATTCTAAGAAGAAAACAAATGTGCCGAGCTGGAGTAATCCAGATTATGATAATCAAACTAGTCAGGCTGATCAGGCCAAGTTGGATGAAATTAGACGTCGAGCTTTGGCAAAACTAGAAAAAGGAAAGGAGTAGCCTATGGAAAGAGTTGGACAAACCCTAAACCGAGCAGGGCATCATGGGTCTGGCAATGCAACAGATTTAACGAAGCAAATTTTGGCAGATCCAAGAGTGGCTAGCTTTATTCAAGAGCATAGCCTAAGCCAGGATGAAATCAAGCGTAGTCTTCCTAAGTTTAATCAATTCCTGGTGGAATGCCGTAAGGTCAAAGAAGGTGATGCCTCGTATATTGCCAAAGGGTATGAGCCGATTCTGACCATGAATGAAGGCTACGCTGATGTCACCTATAAGGAGACGCGTCAGCTCAAAGAGCAACAAGAACAGCAGGCTATTGCTAAACGGATTAATTTGGTGAGTCTGCCTCAGTCTTATCGTAAGATTACCTTTGCGGACATTGCTCTAGATGATGTGGCTCGTGTTGATACCTTTGAGAGTCTCGTGGATTTTGTGGCGAATTACCCTAGTCCAGACCAGAAAGGCCTTTATATCTACGGAGACATGGGGGTTGGAAAATCCTTCATGTTGGCTGCTATGGCTCATGAACTTTCCGAAACCAAGAAGGTTGCGACGACCATTATTCATTACCCATCATTTACTATTGATGTTAAAAATGGAATCAAGGATGGTTCTGTCAAGGAACAAATTGATGCTGTCAAACAGGCGGAAGTCTTGGTTCTAGATGATATCGGTGCAGAACAATTCTCTTCTTGGATTAGGGATGATGTTTTGCAAGTTATCCTCCAGCATCGCATGATTGAGGAGCTTCCTACCTTCTTTACGTCTAACTATAGTTTTGCGGATTTAGAAGCGAAGCTATCCAATGGACGTCAAGGAGATGAGACTTGGCAGGCCAAACGTGTGATGGAGCGTATCCGTTTTCTAGCCAAAGAGGTTCACTTGAAGGGTGTTAATCGCCGTTAGGGTGATCCTAATAATGATAAAGAATAAGAGAGTTTGCTTTCCTTGGTGGAAGTGAGACTGCTAAATGAAGAAAGGAATCCCTATTTAATCAGGGACTTAAACATATGACATTACCTACAGTTGCTATCGTGGGTCGCCCAAACGTTGGGAAATCGACCCTATTTAACCGAATTGCGGGTGAACGTATCTCTATCGTCGAAGACGTTGAAGGGGTAACACGTGACCGTATTTATACCTCTGCTGAATGGCTTAACCGTCAGTTTAGCTTAATTGATACAGGTGGTATCGATGATGTCGATGCACCATTTATGGAACAAATTAAGCACCAAGCTGACATTGCCATGACTGAAGCTGACGTTATTGTCTTTGTCGTTTCAGGTAAGGAAGGCGTGACAGATGCGGACGAGTACGTTGCTCGTATTCTCTATAAGACCAACAAGCCAGTTATCTTGGCGGTAAATAAAGTGGATAATCCTGAGATGCGTGCAGATATCTATGATTTTTATTCTCTTGGACTTGGTGATCCTTATCCAGTTTCGTCTGTTCACGGTATCGGTACAGGGGATGTTCTTGATGCTATCGTTGAAAACCTTCCAACAGAAGTTGAAGAAGAAAATCCAGATATCATTCGTTTTAGTTTGATTGGACGTCCAAACGTCGGAAAATCAAGCTTGATTAACGCCATTTTGGGCGAGGACCGAGTGATTGCTAGTCCGATTGCTGGTACGACTCGAGATGCCATTGATACAAACTTTGTGGACAGTGAAGGTCAAGAGTATACCATGATTGACACCGCTGGTATGCGTAAATCTGGTAAGGTTTATGAAAATACGGAGAAATACTCTGTCATGCGTTCAATGCGTGCCATTGACCGTTCTGATATCGTCCTTATGGTTATCAATGCCGAAGAAGGTATCCGTGAGTATGATAAGCGTATTGCTGGTTTTGCCCATGAAGCTGGTAAAGGGATTATCATCGTAGTTAACAAATGGGATACGATTAAGAAAGACAATCATACCGTTGCTAACTGGGAAGCAGATATCCGTGATCAGTTCCAATTCTTGAGCTATGCACCAATTATCTTTGTATCGGCTGAGACGAAACAACGTCTTAACAAGTTGCCAGAGATGATTAAACGCATTAGTGAGAGTCAAAATCGTCGTATTTCATCAGCTGTTTTGAATGATGTTATCATGGATGCCATTGCCATCAACCCAACACCGACTGACAAAGGAAAACGCCTTAAGATTTTCTACGGCACACAAGTTTCGGTTAAACCACCAACATTTGTTATCTTTGTCAATGAAGAAGAGCTTATGCACTTCTCATACATGCGTTTCTTGGAAAATCAAATTCGTCAAGCCTTTGGTTTTGAGGGAACACCAATTCATTTGATTGCTCGTAAACGTAAATAAAAAAGAGACCAACCAGAATAGAATTTTTATGGGTTGGTCTTTTATCATTGTAAGGAGAAAACGATGTTAGAAAATGTTCAAGCTTATTTGTCAAAACAGGGAGTTAAGTATATCAAACCTGAAAAAGCCGGTCCACATCAGGAAGAGATGGAAGACCTCAAGGCACTTGGTCAAGCAGCTCGTAAGGAGATGCAGACTTTAGCAAAACTTCTAGAGGAGCGTTTGGCACCCTTTAAGATGGATCGTGTCAGTAATTGGGCCAATCAGGCACAAATATGTCGTCCACACTTTTGGTGCTATTACAGGGCCCCTGAGGATAGTTTAGACGATGTTGCCATGGCGATTCGGCTCTATGGTCAGCCTAAAGATTGGGGAGTCTCAGTTGAAGTTAGCTTTATCGAACGGAAAAAATCAGATACTACTCTAGCTAAACAACATAAGGTCCTAGACTTACCGATTGCACCCTCTCTATACTATTTTGCCCAGGAAAATGGTGTCAGTCATCGTGTGGAAGGAACTGAAGACAATCGTCAGATGCTTAAAGAAGCAGTTAGAGATAATCGTGTTCGTAAGGTATTGGTTAAATATGATGTTCCTGTGACTACTAGTGAAACAATAGAAGAGTTAGTAGAAAAACTTGCTGATGGATTTGATAAGTTGAAACCCTATTACGAGAAAGCTAATAAAAACTAAAAAATCTCCAGGTTCTTTCTGGAGATTTTCCTTGTTATTTTGGTGCAATCACTTCAGCACCGCCCATGTAAGGACGAAGAACTTCAGGGATAGTTACTGAACCATCTTCGTTTTGATAGTTTTCAAGGATAGCGGCTACTGTACGTCCAACAGCAAGTCCTGAGCCGTTAAGAGTGTGAAGAAGTTTTACTTTACCATCGGCTTCGTCACGGTAACGGATTTGTGCACGACGGGCTTGGAAATCTTCTGTGTTTGAACATGAAGAAATTTCGCGGTAAGTGTTTTGTGCTGGAATCCAAACTTCCAAGTCGTAAGTTTTCGCAGCTGAGAATCCCATATCGCCAGTACACAAAGTGATGACACGGTATGGCAAGTTAAGTTTTTGAAGGATGTTTTCAGCGTTAACTACCATTTTTTCCAACTCATCATATGAGTCCTCAGGTTTTGAGAATTTGACCATTTCAACCTTGTGGAATTGGTGAAGACGAATCAAACCACGTGTATCACGACCAGCTGAACCAGCTTCTGAACGGAATGAAGGGCTCATAGCTGTGAAGTAGATTGGCAATTCTTTACCGTCAAGGATTTCACCACGGTAGTAGTTTGTCAAAGGAACTTCGGCTGTTGGGATAAGGACATAGTCAGTACCGTCAAGCTCGAAAGTATCTTCTTTGAATTTTGGATATTGACCAGTACCGAACATTGAGTCGTGGTTAACCATGTAAGGTGTGATCATCTCAGTGTAACCTTCTTTAGCGTGCTCATCCAACATGAAGTTGTAGATCGCACGTTCCAATTTTGCCCCAAGTCCTTTGTAGAAAAGGAAGCGAGAACCAGTGACTTTGGCACCACGTTCCCAATCTAGGATACCAAGGTCTTCCCCAAGATCCCAGTGAGCTTTAACTTCAAAATCAAAGTCACGAGGTGTTCCCCAACGACGAACTTCTACGTTTTCATCTTCATCAGCACCTACAGGAACAGAGTCATTTGGTGTGTTTGGAAGTGTCACAACGATGGCATTAAGCTTTTCATCGATAGCAGCAAGTTCTGCATCAATTTCCTTAATTTCTGCAGAGACTTTTTGCATTGCTGCGATTTGTTCGGAAGCATCTTCTTTGTTACGCTTAGCTTGAGCGATACCATCTGAAGCAATGTTACGTTGAGCTTTGAGTTCTTCAGATTTGATAAGAAGTTCACGACGTTTAACATCAAGCTCCTTAAGTTCATTTAAAGTTTCAGCAGCGACACCACGTGTAGCCAATTTTTCGGCAAGGGCATCGAAGTCGTTACGAATACGTTTTACATCTAACATAAGTTCCTCCAAAAAGTAAAACACTCCAGTGAAAGTGTTGGAGTGACATAGGCCACGGTTCCATCCAACTTCACAGGAGTGCACTTGTTTATGTTTTTAATTATTAGAAACGGTAGAATTTCGTAGGTTAACCCTACCTGCTCGCAGCAACCGCAGGCTTTCTGTAAGGGTCTAGCTAGTACTTATCCGTCTGTTATATTATACAAAAATTATGATTTTTTGGCAAATAAACCTTTGAGTCGAGCGCCAATAGTTTGAATGAGAGTTGGTAGTTTGACGACTTTTTCATTGCCAAGGTGTTCCCTAGCAATCTTTAGAATTTTCCCAGAATCTTTAGAAGCAAAGAGGAATTTGCTCTTATCTGTCAACACTTCAAAGTGGCGGCTAATTCTCTTTCCTGAGACATTTGCACCGATTTGTGTGATGCTAGTCCATGGAATTTGAATGTATTGCTCGACATTGACATCTGGGTAGAATTCAAGAGCCACATCTCCGATTAGAAATTTACCGACTTTCCCTCCGATAGCCATGTAGGAAACGCCTGTTGTATGCAGTTCAACTGTTTTGTTTAGTGATTGTGCCATATCTATCTCGCTTTTTGATTGTAGTACCTTTATTATAGCATAAGAAAAGAGTTCAGCTTTGCTAAACTCTTACTCTTTTTACATGATTCCGAAGAAGCTTGCAACAATACCAACTACAAAGAGTCCGATGATGATTGTGATTGGTGAAACTTTCTTCTTAAGCAACCACATACATGCAAAAGTAAGGAGAAGTCCCATCAAACCTGGAATCAATGAATCCAATTGCTTTTGAAGGGTATCAACTTGAATCTTATCGAAGCTAAGTTTGTCATTAACTTGGCCGAGGATAGTCTTAAGTTGGTCACCGCTAACATTGCCTTTAGGCCATTCGATATAGGCACCTTTAGACAAAACTTTACCTGGAAGGTTTACAGTGAAGACGATAGATACCCAACGTTCAACAAGGACAGCCAAGATGAACATACCAAGGATTGATGCCCCTTTAGTAATATCTTTCAAGATACCACCAGACATGTCTTTAGTGATTTCTGAACCTGCTTTGTAACCAAGTTCTTGAGTGTACCACAAGAAGGCCATACGGATAAGGTTCCAACCGATGAAGAAGATAAGTGGACCAGCGATGTTACCAGCTTGTGCCAATGATGCACCAAGGGCACCAAGGATAGGACGAACTGTGAACCAGAAAACAGGGTCACCGATACCGGCAAGAGGTCCCATCATACCGATTTTAACCCCTTGGATAGCAGCATCTTCGATGTCAGTACCGTTAGCTTTTTCTTCTTCAAGAGCCAAGGTAACACCCATGATAGGAGCAGCTACGTAAGGGTGGGTATTGAAGAATTCCAAGTGACGTTTAAGAGCTGCGGCTTGGTCTTCTTTGTTAGTGTAGAGTTTTTTGATAGCAGGAATGAGTGAGTAAGCCCAACCCAAGTTTTGCATACGTTCATAGTTCCATGAACCTTGCAAGAATTGTGAGCGCCACCAAACCTTTTTACGATCCGCTTGAGATAATTGAATTTTTTCAGCCATGAGAGCACCCCTTCCTAGTAGTCTTCCAAGATATCGCCGATTGGGTCGCCAGAACCAGTTGAAGTTCCGCCACCATTTCCGCCACCTTGTTTAGAAAGGTTGAGGTAGATGAAGGCAATAGCGACACCGATAGCACCAAGAGCGATAAGTGTCAATTGGCTAATAGCAGCAAAAGCAAAACCGATGGCGAAGAATGGCCAAACTTCACGAGTTGCCATCATGTTGATAACCATGGCGTAACCAACGGCTACGACCATACCACCACCGACAACCATACCGTGGTTGAGCCAGCTAGGCATCAAACCAAGGGCATGTTGAACAGATTCTGCTGGGATAGCAAGAAGAAGGGCAGCTGGCACAGCGATACGCAACCCTTGAAGAAGGAGGGCGAGGTAGTGTGCACGTTCAACACCAGCGATGTTTCCGCTTTCTGCAGCTTTATCTGCGGCATGAACAAGGGCAACAGATGCTGTACGAACAAGCATAGTTAGGAAGAGACCGGCAACCGCAAGTGGGATAGCTGTTGCAGTCGCAACACCGATACCTTCAGTTGTGAAGTTACCACCTTTAACCAAAATAATGGCAGCAGCAACAGAGGCAAGGGCAGCGTCAGGAGCGACAGCGGCACCGATATTAGCCCAAGCAAGGGCGATCATTTGAAGAGAACCACCAAGCATGATACCTGCAGTGAGGTTACCTGTAGCAGCACCGATGAGGGTACATGCAACAAGTGGTTGGTGGAATTGGAATTGGTCAAGGATACCTTCAAGACCAGCAAGGAAGGCAACAACTACGACCAAAATTGCAGAAATAATTGACATATCTGACATGGTAATAATTCCTTTTCTATTGAGTTGTGATTAGCTGAGATGATCAGCTAATTTATCCGAATGAAGGTTATTGAACGTTAGCTTTTTTGATAAGGTCGAACAAATCTTTCTTAGAATCATTTGGTACCTTACGGACGTCGAATTCAACGCCAAGGTCACGCAATTTTTCGAAGCAAGCAACATCGTCTTTGTCCATAGACAAAACGTTGTTAACCATTGTTTTACCAGTTGAGTGAGCCATAGAACCAACGTTAAGTTCTTTGATTGGCACGCCACCTTCGATAGCACGAAGTGCGTCTTGAACCGTTTCGAACAAGATAAGTGCGTGTGTGTTACCAAAGCGAGGGTCCTTAGAAGCATCAATCAATTTTTGAATTGGAACAACGTTTGCTTTAACCCCATTTGGTGCTGCTTGTTTGATCAATTCTTTACGAAGCTCATCTTTAGCAACGTCATCTGAAGCAACAATGATACGGTCTGCTTTAGATGCAGGTGTCCAGTTAGTTGCTACCTGACCATGCAAGAGACGTGTGTCCAAACGTGCCAAGTTAATCTTGAGCTTACCATCTCCGATAACTGTCCCTTCTGGGATAGCTCCTTGAGGTGCTGCAGCTTCTACAGGAGCTGCTGTTGTTTCCTCAGCTGGATTAAGCTCCTCTGGAAGTGCTTTGATACCACCCTTAGCTTCCTTGATGATATTAGCAGCAACTTGCTCTGCAGTAGCGTTAGCATCCATCATACGTTCAGTGTATGCTTGGATAAGCATTGGCAAGTTAAGTCCTGTGATGATAGCAATCTTGCGATCTGGATTTTCTCCAGCAATTCGACTGGCTTGGTTAAATGGTGAACCAGACCAAAGGTCAGCCAAAACAAGAATTTCATCATCAGCATCGAATTGTGCAATGGCGTCGTTGAAGTGAGCGTACAAGTCATCAGGACCTTCACTTGGCATGAAAGTTACGACTTGAACTTTCTCTTGGTCTCCAAAAATCATAGAGCCTGATTGGTGGATTCCTTCAGCGAACTTACCATGGCTGGCAATAATAATACCGATACCCATTCGTGTTCTCCTCCTTATAAATTATTTTTTCCTAGGCTTAAAAAGACTATCTCCGATTTTTATCAAGACGCTAAAAAAAGCGTCTCTCAATCTTTTTAAACATAAGAAATCAAGAACAATTATATTCTAAAACGCTTTCAAGAAAATGTCAATAGCTAGTGAGATAAAATTTCAAAAGAAGTCAAACTCTTTCAAAAATGAGCAAAATATTATAAAAAGATTGCCCAACCATTAGACTGGGCAATCTTTTTATAATATTCGGAGGTTATTTCTTCTTGACAATGAGTCGGAAAAGATTTTTAAAGCCTTGTTTGAGGACAGCGATAAAGCTAGGTGCTTTTCTTAAACTTTCTCGAGGAATTCTTTTTTGAATTTCTTTCAAAGTTATTCGACTTTTTCGACTGGCAAAACGGAAACGTCCATTTTGCTTAGTTCGGATTTCAAAGCGTGGGATGAATTTACCACCGAAGTAGACATCGGCAATCACATAAGTGATTTCATCCCAAGGAATTTGAACGTAGTCTTGCAACTTTGTATCATTGTAAAATTCGAAGGCCTTATCTCCGACCATGATATTTCCGTAAATAGGCCCTTCACGAAACCAAGTTCCCTTAGTTGTGTGAGCCATTTCCGTATTGAGCGATTTAACCATACCTTGCTCCGATTAGAGTACACCAATAATGTGGAGAACAATAGCTAGAACAAAGATACCCAAAATGATAACGATTGGAGAAACTTTTCTCTTAAGAAGGTACATACAGAGGAAAGTCAAACCAAGGGCAGCAAGACCAGGAATCAATTGGTTCAAGTTATCTTGCAATGTTGTCACCTTGTTGGCTTCGAGTGATTTACCAGCAGCTTGTTCTAGGAAGGCTGCTTTAACACCGGCAATACCTTTTGGAAGTTTATCCCAATCGATATAAGCACCTTCTTGTTGTTTAACAACAGAGACAACTGGTGTGAAGGTAATGCTTACCCAACGTTGGATAAGAGAACCGATAACGAACATCCCCATCATTGATGCGCCACGAGTCACTTGTTGAAGAAGGTTACCTGACAAGTCATCTGTGATCGCAGTACCAGCACGGTAACCGAATTCTTGAGTATACCATTTAACGGCAGCTACCATGACGTTCCAGAGAACGAAGAAGACGATTGGGCCTAGGACGTTACCTGAAACAGCCAAACCTGCTCCTAGTGAAAGGAAGATTGGACGAAGGGTAAACCAGAAGAGAGGGTCACCGGCACCTGCAAGAGGTCCCATCATACCGACCTTAACCCCTGAGATAGCAGCATCATCAATCTCAGCACCGTTGGCACGTTCTTCTTCCAAGGCAAGAGTAACCCCAAAGATTGGGTTGGCCATGAAAGGTTGTGTATTAAAGAATTCCAAGTGACGCTTAAGCGCAGCAGCACGGTCTTCTTTAGTTTGATAAAGTTTTTTGATTGCAGGAATAAAGGTGTAAGCCACACCACCATTTTGCATACGTTCATAGTTGAATGAAGCTAAAAGGAAGTATGAGCGCAAGAAAGCTTTGAAACGATCTGCTTTTGTTAATTTAATTTTTGAATCAGCCATTTTCTTTCCTCCTAATTAAAAGTCTTCCAGAATTTCACCGAGGGGATCACCTGATCCTCCATCATTTGAAGAACCATTTGAACCACTAGCTTCAAGTGCAAGGTACATAACGGCAAGACAGAGGCCGATGATACCCAAGCTAATCAAGGTCAATTCTTTGAGGGCAGCCAAAGCAAAACCAAGGAAGAAGAATGGCCAAACTTCACGACTAGACATCATGTTGATAACCATGGCATAACCAACGGCTACAACCATACCACCACCGATTGTCATACCTGATTTTAACCATTCAGGCATAGCTTCAAGACCAGATTGTACGAGGTGTGCAGGAATCAAGAGCAAGAGGAGGGCAGGGATAGCAACACGGAGACCTTGAAGGGCCATACCGATAAAGTGCCATCTTTCAACACCAGCGATATCAGCAGCTTCTGCACGGCTATCCATAATATGAGCGATGAAGACAGTTGCTGTACGGACAACCATTGTCAAGGCAAGACCGGCAACAGCCAAAGGCACCGCAAGGGCGATGGCAGGACCAATTCCTTTAGTTCCTTGACCACCCAAGATAAGGATAATTGTAGAAGCAACAGCGGCAAGTGAGGCATCTGGTGCCATGGCAGCACCAACGTTAGCCCATCCCATAGTAATCAACTGTAAGCTACCACCCAACATTACGCCGAGTTCGAGATGACCAGTAACAAGACCGATAAGGGAACAAGCCACAACTGGCTGGTATGTTTCGATTTGGTCGTTAACTGAGCTACAACCGATGATGAAAGCAACAATTACGACTAAAATAATTTGTACTAAACTCATTTATGCATCCTCCAAAATTATTTCTTCTCTGCTAATTTAGTTTCAGCTGACTTAATCAAGGCATCAACGTTTGCTGGGCTATCACTTGGTACCCCACGAACGTCAAATTTGACACCCAATGATTGCAACTCTTTGATAGCATCCACATCTGTTTGGTCAAATGAAAGAGCTTTAGTAACGTTGACTTTTCCTTCTTTATAAGCTGAAGAACCAAGGTTGATTTCTTTAACATCAACACCTGCTTTAACAGCAGCAAGAGCATCTTCAACAGATTCAAAGAGAAGCATAGCACGTGTATCTCCAAAACGTGGGTCATTGTTTGCTTTAACCATGTTTTTAATTGGGATAACGTGAACTTGAACACCAGATGGAGCGGCTTGTTTAATCATGTTTGTACGAAGTTTATCATGACAAACAGTGTCTGAAACAACGATGATACGGTCTGGGTGAGTTGAGTGAGTCCAACCAGTCGCAACCTGACCGTGGAGAAGACGTGTGTCAACACGAGCCAAAACGTATTTGATTTTTCCATCACCAAGTACTGTTCCTTCAGGAATGGTACCTTTAGGAATAGAAGGTTTAGCGTCGGCTGGTTTAGTGTCTTCTTCAGGAATAAGGCCTTCTGGAAGGACTTTAACGCCTTCTTTTGTTTCCTTATAAATGTTAGCGACAATCTCTTCAACCCCAGCATCAGGAGCTACCATACGTTCCGTATATGCTTGGATAAGCATTGGCAAGTTGAGTCCTGTCACGATAACCATCTTGCGATTAGGATTTTCTTCCTTAATTCGGCTTGCCTGGTTAAATGGTGATCCAGACCAAAGGTCTGCAAGGACTAGAATTTCGTCGTCAGCGTCAAATTGAGCAATGGCATCTTTGAAGTGAGCGTACAAGTCGTCAGGACCTTCATTTGGCATGAAAGTAACCACTTGAACTTTCTCTTGTTCACCAAAAATCATAGAACCTGATTGGTGAATACCTTCAGCGAATTTACCATGGCTAGCAATAATAATACCGATACCCATTAGTGTTCTTCCTCCTTTTATATATTGTTTCTTAGGAATAGAAAAATGATTATTGGTATTAGCATCGATCAGTATGAAATGACAACAATATTTTTTTAGTCCCTCGAAAATTAGAACACTCTAATTATAGGACGTTATCATGAATTTGTCAATGGTTTTCGTAACAAAAGTGTCATATAATTGAAAAAAAACATCAAATTATTGCAAATATACTTTTTTTTCAGACAATAAGTGTTAAATATAGTTTTAAGCTATATCTAACTAGAAGAAATAGGATTAAGAAAAAATGAGATAAATGCTTGTAATAGCTGGTATTGGCTGCTATAACTTCTTCAATCAACTATTTAATGTTAAATCTATAAGAAAAGAGGGCCTCCTTATGTCAGATTTACTAAGTATTTATAAAGAATTGCAAGCAAAAAAATGGGTGGACTTGAGTCACCAAATCAATGCAGAAAGTCCACACTTCCCTGCCCTTCCTGCCTTGCAACAAGAAGACCTCTTCACATTGAAAGATGGATTCCATGTCCAAAAATTTACAGTAGTTGGTCAATACGGAACGCATATTGATGCACCGATTCACTTTGTAGAAGGTGGTCGTTGGTTGGATGAGATTGCTCTCAAAGATCTTCTTTTACCACTCTATGTTATCGACAAGTCTAAAGAAGTTGCTGCGAATCCAAACTTTATCTTGAGCAAACAAGATATCTTAGACTTTGAAGCAGAACATGGACAAATTACTGAAGGGGCCTTTGTCGCTTTTCGTAGTGATTGGTCGAAGCGTTGGCCAGATCAAGATGCTATGCGCAACCTTGATGAAAATGGGGTTCAACAAAGTCCAGGGTGGAGCCGTGAAGCTCTAGAATTCTTGATTCATGAACGCCATGTTAAGGCTGTGGGTCATGAGACTTTTGATACAGATGCTGGTATTCCAGCAGCAGAACATGGCTTGGTTAACGAATACTACCTCTTGGAACAAAACATTTATCAGGTAGAAGTCTTGAATCAATTGGATCAAGTTCCAGCTGTTGGTGCTTTGATTTCGATTGCATTTCCTCACTGGGACAAGGCGACAGGCTCCCCAGTGCGTGCAGTGGCTATTTTACCTTAATCATAAGAAAAAACACCGAAGAAATTTTCGGTGTCTTTTCTTGTTTATAAGAAGAGTTCCTGGAGTTTGCGAGCAACGCCATCCTCTTCATTAGTCCACTCAATTTGTTCGTTAGCGTGGGGGAGAAGAACAGAGCTAGCATTCTTCATGGCATAACCAGTTTTAGCAAGTTCCAACATCTCTGTGTCGTTGTGTTCGTCTCCAAAAGCAATCAGATCATCCGTTGATTTGCGCATGGCCTTAAGTAAGTAGTTTAGGGCGTAGGCCTTGTTTATGCCTTTAGGCGAAAATTCCAAGATATTAAGCGGGCCACCCCAAGAATCAACTTCAATTTCTTCCTTGAAGTCCTTCTTGATGTCATCGGCAAGTTGGTACTTATCCTCATGACGAGTTTGCATAAGGAGAGCGTTAGGGTTGCGCGTGATTTTAGTTGGTTCTAAACGCATAGCCTCAATAATTTTATCAACACCAAAGAGTTGTGGTTGAATACGCTCTGGGTGATTCATAGTGATATAGAAGTGTTTTCGATATTCACTAGCCAGAAAATCCATCTCTAATTCATCATGGCGTTGTAAGAGGCTAATCAGATATTTCTTATCTAATTTAACCGAATGCTCATAAGCCCAGTCTTGGTCTGGAAGATTGGTCAAAGAGCCGTTGAAGGTGATGAGTGGTGTTTCTAACCCTAGTGTTTTGTAATGGTCAATAGCCATACGATAAGGACGACCTGTAGCAATAACAACTTGGTGTCCTTTATTTTGTACATCTTTAATCGTTTTTTGTGTGAATTCTGAAATAGTTCCATCTGGGCGCAAGAGCGTTCCATCAAGATCTAGTGCAATCAATTTTTTTGTCATGTTCCTATTATAGCAAAAATCTGTCCTTTGTTGGTGATTGAGAAAGAGCTTTCTAAGAACGTTCGGTTTTTCATAAGAAAAGTCTCAGGAAATAAACCTTGCACCGTCAAATAATTTCATGTAGAATAGTAATGTTGCATTCTACATGAGAATGTTCCGAAATTATTCGGATTTTGACAATATTTTTTATTAAGGAGTCTAAACTTTCATGGAAAAGTTTTTCAAATTGAAAGAACATGGTACTGACGTCCGTACAGAAGTGACTGCCGGATTGACAACTTTCTTTGCCATGTCTTACATCCTCTTTGTTAACCCAGCGATGTTGGCTCAGACAGGAATGCCTGCACAAGGTGTTTTCTTAGCAACAATTATTGGTGCGGTTGCAGGGACGTTGATGATGGCATTTTATGCTAACCTACCATACGCCCAAGCGCCTGGTATGGGGCTTAATGCCTTCTTCACCTACACAGTGGTTTTTTCTTTGGGTTACACTTGGCAAGAGGCCTTAGCAATGGTCTTTCTATGTGGTGTTATTTCATTGATCATCACAGTAACTAAAGTACGTAAGATGATTATTGAGTCTATTCCAACAGCCCTCAAATCTGCGATTTCAGCAGGTATCGGTGTTTTCCTTGCATATGTGGGAATTAAAAATGCTGGTTTCTTGAAATTCTCAATTAATCCTCATACCTACACTGTAGCAGGTAAAGGTGCTGACATGGCCAAGGCGTCAATTACAGCTTCATCGTCAGCTACACCAGGTTTGGTTGCTTTCAATAACCCAACTGTAATTGTAGGTTTGATTGGTCTTGCGATTGCGATTTTCTTTATTGTTAAAGGTATTCGTGGTGGTGTTCTTCTTTCAATCCTTGTAACGACTATCATTGCTATTTTTGCTGGTGTTGTTGATCTTGGAAGCATTGACTGGCACGCAGCTAGCTTGACATCATCTATTAAAGACCTTGGTCAGGTCTTTGGTGCAGCGCTTGGATCAAAGGGATTGGGATCACTCTTTTCAGACGTTTCTCGTTTGCCTGGTGTCTTTATGGCTATTCTTGCCTTTTCATTGACTGATATCTTCGATACTATCGGTACCTTGATCGGTACTGGTGAGAAGGTTGGTATCATTGCTTCAACAGGTGATAACAACGAATCAAAAGCTCTTGACCGTGCCCTTTACTCTGACCTTGTTGGTACAAGTATTGGTGCCATTGCAGGGACTTCAAACGTTACAACTTACGTTGAATCTGCAGCAGGTATTGGTGCTGGTGGACGTACTGGTTTGACAGCTCTTGTGGTTGCTGTACTCTTTGCCATTTCTAGTTTCTTTAGTCCAGTGGTATCAATCGTTCCTAATGCTGCCACAGCGCCTATTCTTATTATTGTAGGTGTTATGATGCTCTCTAACCTTAAGAGTGTCGATTGGGAAGACTTGTCTGAAGCTATTCCTGCCTTCTTCACTTCTATTTTCATGGGATTCTCATATAGCATTACCTATGGTATCGCAGCTGGTTTCCTTACTTATACTTTGGTCAAAATCGTCAAAGGTCAAGCTAAGGATGTCCACTTTATTATGTGGATTTTGGATATCTTGTTTATCCTTAACTTCATCAGTATGGCTGTGTTCTAAAGCTTGAAAGTTAAAAGTCTGTATATTTGTCAGGCTTTTTCTTTTGCGATTTTTATCTGGAGGAATGTGAGAGAGTTACTATTGGTTAACTTTTGAAACTATAGTAAGTTTTACAAAAACATTTCTAATCTATGAGTGTTTAGCGTGCCCAAAATAAATTAAAAATTAAAATACACATCTTAATTTCTTACTTAAATGATTCAATATTTATAAGTTTCTACTGTATTTTTACAGTGGATTCTAGTCCATATTTTTATTTTTTGATATAATGAGAACATGATTTACAGTCAAAATGAAGAAGAATTGATTAGTATCGGTCAAAAGCTAGGTCGACTGCTCGATTCTGGAGATATAATTGTTCTCTCAGGTGATCTGGGAGCTGGCAAAACAACCTTAACCAAGGGAATTGCCAAAGGTTTGGATATTTCACAGATGATAAAGAGTCCAACCTATACTATTGTAAGGGAGTATGAGGGGCGAGTGCCACTCTATCATTTAGATGTCTACCGCATTGGTGATGATCCAGATTCTATTGATTTGGATGATTTTCTGTATGGTGAAGGTGTGACAATCATCGAGTGGGGTGAGCTCCTAGATGAGAGTCTGTTAGGTGATTATCTCCTAATTTCGATGTCTCATCATGGAGATGGACGTCAGTTGCTTTTTGAATCTTTCGGTCCTAGAAGTAAGGAGATTCAGGAGGCAATGGTAAATGGCTGAGCAAGAATTAGTCATTGAGGAAGCCCAAAGAGAGGATGCTGCCTCTCTAGCTCGTTTACTAGAGACTGTAGCCTTAGAATCGGATTTTCTAGCACAAGATGATAGAAGTTCTATACTGAGTGCTGAACAGTTAGCCACTTATATTGAAGGTCATCAACATAGGCTTAATGAGATTTGTTTGGTGGCGAAATTGGGTCATGAGGTCATAGGTGTTTGTAATGTTACCTCGGATCAAGATACTAAGACCAGTCATATTGGTGACGTATTTATTGCGGTTTCTAAACCCTACTGGGGGAATGGTGTTGGCCAGTTTCTTATGGAAACAATGATTGACTGGGCAGATCATACCCCAGCTATCCGTCGCTTAGAGTTGACGGTTCAAGCACGTAATGAGCGTGCGGTTCATCTCTATCAAAAATTTGGCTTTGACATTGAAGGCACTAAGAAACGTGGTGCAAGAACTAAAAATGGAGAATTTCTAGATGTTTACCTTATGGCTAAACTCATAGATTAGGAAAAAACATGAAACTTGGACGAAAAATTTTATTGATGTTGTTGGCGATTTTTGCAACGACAGTAGTAGCTGCTGGTATTTACCTAACGACAACTTATAATTACGCCACAGGCGAATTGTCAAAAACGTTTAGGACTTCTAAAGCAATTTCTGGGAATAGTAAGGCTATTCAACAGACTAAGCCTATAACTATTCTCTTGATGGGGGTAGATACAGGATCCAAAGAACGTAAGGAAACCTGGGAAGGAAACTCTGATACCATGATTTTGGTAACAGTGAATCCTAAGACTAAGAAAACAACCATGACCAGTTTGGAACGTGACCTTTTGACAGATATTGAGGGGTCAGGTGAAGCAAAACTAAATTCAGCATATGCTGAGGGTGGTGCTGACTTGGCTATTTCAACCATTCAAAAGGTTTTAGATATTGATATTGACTATTATGCACTGATTAATATGCAGGGTATGATTGATTTGGTAGATGCTGTTGGTGGTATTGAGGTAACGAATCATTTTGATTTTCCAATTTCGATTGCAGAAAATGAACCAGAATTTCAAGCAAAAGTTGAGCCTGGAACCCATAAAATCAACGGTGAGCAAGCTTTAGTCTATTCACGTATGCGTTACGATGACCCTGATGGTGACTATGGTCGCCAAAAACGTCAACGTGAGGTTATTCAAAAAGTTGTAGCTAAGCTCTTGAAGATGGACTCTATTGGTTCTTACAAGAAAATTTTATCGGCTGTAAGTTCTAATGTTCAGACAAGTATTGATCTTGGTGATACCAATACTTTGCGTAGCTTGATGGGTTATAGTGATGCCCTTAAAAATATTAAATCATACCAATTGGCCGGTTCGGATGCCATGATCAATGGGGGAAGCTATCAAGTAGCCTCTACTGAGGATATTCTTAAGGTGCAAAATCGTATCAAGAAGGAAGTTGGTAAGAAAAAAGTCTCTGAATCTAATCTTAAGACTAGTTTGGTTCTCTATGGTTCTGGTAGCTCTAACTATGGCTCAGATGATTTTGTTAATTCCAAAGGAAGTGCGGCTTCGAGTGAAGTATCTTCAAATTATGAGGCCTGGCCATCTGAGGCAGCAGGTGGTGGATCGGTAAGTACCTACAATGGAGGCACTACCTATAGCAATAACTATAGTGAAAACACAGGTAATTATGTTCAGGAACAAGGTACGACAACCCCTACATACAATAATAATGGATCGGGTGTGACTACTTACAGCACTGTTCCAGCGGCGCAATAAATAAGGTTGGGTGATTCCCAACCTTTTTGCTTTGAAATGATATGGTTATTCCTTGCAATGGCTTTTGAGCTATGCTATAATATAGGAAAATAACGAAAGAGAGGCGGAGTAGAAACTTCGTCTCTTGTGTGTGTAAGGAGGTCATAATGTCGCAAAAAATTATTGATCTCGTGACGGCAGTCGTAGCTCCAGCTATTCCTGAGCCATACGAACTGGTCGATATCGAGTACGAAAAGCTTGGCGGTGACTATGTCTTGTCAGTTTTGATTGATAAGCCAGGAGGTATTACTGTAGAAGATACTGCAGACTTGACTGAAATTATCAGTCCCCTCTTGGATACTATTCAGCCTGATCCTTTCCCGGATCAATACATGCTGGAAGTTTCTAGTCCAGGGTTAGAGCGTCCCTTAAAAACCAAAGAAGCTTTGACAAATGCTGTTGGTCAATATATCAATGTTAGTCTTTACAAGGCTATTGATAAGATCAAGATTTTCCAAGGTGACTTGGTGGCCTTTGATGGGGAAACCCTAACAATTGATTACCTTGATAAGACTCGCCATAAAACTGTTGAGATTCCCTATCAAACAGTTGCTAAAGCTCGTTTGGCAGTCAAACTCTAAAACTCTTAGTGTAAATAAAGAAAGGATGCCAGTTTTAGCCTTTAGAGGCTAAAACAACAAAGAATATGAGCAAAGAAATGCTAGAAGCCTTCCGTGTCTTGGAAGAAGAAAAACACATTAACAAGGAAGATATCATCGATGCTGTGGTTGAATCGCTTAAGTCAGCCTACAAGCGTCGTTATGGTCAGTCAGAATCAGCTGTAGTTGAATTCAATGAAAAAACAGGTGATTTTCAAGTTTATACTGTTCGTGAAGTTGTAGATGAAGTCTTTGATAGTCGTTTGGAAATTAGCTTGAAAGATGCCCTTGCTATCAGCTCTGCCTACGAGCTTGGTGACAAGATTCGTTTTGAAGAGTCAGTCGATGAATTTGGCCGTGTCGCAGCGCAATCTGCCAAACAAACCATTATGGAAAAGATGCGCAAGCAGATGCGTGAAATTACTTATAATGACTATAAGCAACATGAAGGTGAAATCATGCAAGGAACAGTTGAACGTTTTGACCAACGTTTCATTTATGTGAATCTTGGAACGCTCGAAGCTCAATTGTCACGCCAAGACCAAATTCCTGGGGAAAGCTTTAAGTCACACGACGTCATCGATGTTTATGTTTATAAAGTTGAAAACAACCCTAAAGGTGTTAACGTCTTTGTAAGCCGTAGCCATCCAGAATTCATCAAACGTATCATGGAACAAGAAATTCCTGAAGTATTTGATGGAACTGTAGAGATCATGAGCGTGTCTCGTGAAGCTGGTGATCGTACCAAAGTTGCTGTTCGCAGTCATAACCCTAACGTTGATGCTATTGGTACTATCGTTGGTCGTGGTGGAAGCAACATCAAGAAAGTTGTCAGCCGTTTCCACCCAACACGTTTGGATGCTAAGACGGGAATTGAAGTTCCTGTTGAGGAAAATATTGACGTTATTCAATGGGTTGAAGATCCAGCTGAATTTATCTACAATGCTATTGCACCGGCTGAAGTGGACTATGTTCTCTTTGACGAAGATGATAGCAAACGTGCGACAGTAGTTGTACCAGATAACAAATTATCTCTTGCAATTGGTCGTCGTGGACAAAACGTTCGTTTGGCAGCTCATTTGACTGGTTACCGTATTGACATCAAGTCAGCTTCTGAATATGAAGCACTCGAAGCTGAAAAAGCTGAGGCTGCTACTGAGGAAGTTGTTGACGAGATTGTTGCAGAAGATGCTACACCTGTTGAAGTCACAACAGAAGAAGTAACTGAAACAACAGAAGCAGAATAAGAAGAACATAGAGGTGTTTGATGGCTAAAACACGAAAAATACCTTTACGCAAATCAGTTGTCTCAGGAGAAATCATTGATAAACGTGATTTGCTCCGCATTGTAAAAACTAAAGATGGTGAGATTTTCATTGATCCAACAGGAAAGAAAAATGGCCGAGGTGCTTACATTAAATTAGATAATGAAGAAGCTCTCCAAGCTAAAAAGAAATGTGCTTTTAACCATAGTTTCTCCATGGATGTTCCTGAAAGTTTTTATGATGAACTCATTGCTTATGTGGATCACAAGGTCAAAAGAAGAGAGTTAGGTCTTGAATAACACAGAAAAATTGTCAAATATGTTGGGACTAGCACAAAGAGCTGGAAAGCTTATTTCTGGCGAAGAACTTGTCATCAAGGCAGTTCAATCAGGACAGGCGAGACTAGTTTTTCTTGCCAATGATGCTGGTAGTAACGTGACTAAAAAGACGACTGATAAATGTAACTACTATAATATAGAAGTCTCCACAGTGTTTAACGCACTGGAATTAAGCATGGCTATTGGTAAACCAAGAAAAACGGTTGCTGTAGTTGATGCTGGATTTTCAAAGAAAATGAGGACTCTTATGGACTAAAGAATAGGAGGACATCACGTGTCAAAGAAACGATTATATGAAATCGCAAAAGAGGTTGGTGTAGAAAGTAAGGTTGTTGTTGCGAAAGCTCAAGAACTTGGTCTTTCTGTGAAGAGCCATTCCTCATCAGTTGAAGAAGCTGATGCTAATCGTATCACTTCAAGTTTAAAAGGGGGAACAGCTAAGGCTGAAAGCAAGCCAGCTCCTAAAGCGACACCAACTCCTAAAGAGGAAAAGGTAGCGCCTAAGGTTGATAAGGTACCTGTTGCCAAATCAGCTCCAGCTAAAGAAACATCAAAGGCTGAAGTCAAAGAAGCCCCTGCGACTCCGAAAAAACCACAAAGCCGTAATTTTAAGGCAGAACGTGAAGCACGTGCCAAGGCAGAAGCAGAGCGTCGTCAAAATGGCGGAGGACGTGACAACCGTAATCGTAACCGAAATCAACAAGGAAACGATCAAGGTAAACGTCAGAATAATGATCGTCGCAACCAAAATGGAAATGGTCAAGGAAACCGTAACAATGGAAAGCGCGATAACAATAGTAATCGTGACCGTAATTTCCAAGGTAAACAGCGCAATGATCAAGGTCGAAATAAACGCAACGATGCTGCCCGCAACAATCAGGCAGGTCCACGTATTGACTTTAAAGCGCGTGCAGCAGCCTTGAAAGCAGAGCAAAATGCAGAATATTCACGTCAAAGTGAAACACGCTTCCGTGAAGAAAAAGCTGCAGAGCAACGCCGTGCGAAAGAGCAGGAAAAGGCAAGAAAAGAAAAACAACAGGCTGAAGTCGCTGCTCAAAAAGCAGTTGCTGAAGCTAAGCCAGCTCCCAAACCAGCACCGGCTGCTCAACCAGCTCCAGCTGCGCAAGCACAAGATACACGTCGTAAAAAGGCACGTCCAGATAAATCACGTGATAATCGTCGCGAGAATGAAGATGGACCTAAGCAAACAAGAAATAATAAGTGGAATAATCAAAACCAAGTGAGAAATCAACGAAATAGTAACTGGAATAAAAACAAAAATAAAAAAGGTAAAAATAACCGTGGTAATTCAGCTCCAAAACCAGTAACAGAGCGTAAATTCCATGAATTACCAAAAGAATTTGAATACACTGAAGGTATGACGGTTGCAGAAATCGCAAAACGTATTAAACGTGAGCCAGCTGAAATCGTTAAGAAACTCTTCATGATGGGTGTTATGGCAACTCAAAACCAATCTCTTGATGGAGATACTATTGAGTTGTTGATGGTTGATTATGGCATTGAAGCAACCAAGAAAGAAGAAGTCGATAATGCTGATATCGAACGTTTCTTTGTTGACGAAGACTACCTCAATAAAGATGCTATGGTAGAACGTGCACCAGTTGTTACTATCATGGGACACGTTGACCATGGTAAAACAACCCTTCTTGATACCCTTCGTAACTCACGTGTTGCGACTGGAGAAGCTGGTGGAATCACACAGCATATTGGTGCCTACCAAATTGAAGAGGGTGGTAAGAAAATCACCTTCCTTGATACTCCAGGACACGCAGCCTTTACATCTATGCGTGCCCGTGGTGCTTCTGTTACAGATATTACTATCTTGATTGTCGCTGCGGATGACGGTGTTATGCCACAAACTATTGAAGCCATCAACCACTCTAAGGCTGCTGGTGTTCCAATCATTGTTGCGATTAACAAGATTGATAAACCAGGTGCTAACCCAGAGCGTGTAATCGGTGAATTGGCAGAGCATGGCGTTATCTCAACTGCATGGGGTGGGGATAGCGAATTCGTTGAAATTTCAGCGAAGTTTGGTCAAAATATTGAAGAATTGCTTGAAACAGTTCTTCTTGTGGCTGAAGTGGAAGAACTTAAAGCTGACCCAACAGTTCGTGCCATCGGTACCGTTATTGAAGCGCGTTTGGATAAAGGTAAAGGTGCGGTTGCAACCCTCCTTGTTCAACAAGGTACTTTGCATGTTCAAGACCCAATCGTTGTTGGTAATACCTTCGGACGTGTCCGTGCTATGACCAATGACCTTGGTCGTCGTATTAAGACTGCAGCACCGTCAACACCAGTTTCAATTACTGGTTTGAACGAAGCGCCTATGGCGGGTGACCATTTTGCCGTTTATGAAGATGAAAAAGCAGCTCGTGCAGCCGGTGAAGAACGTGCCAAACGTGCCCTTATGAAACAACGTCAACAAACACATCGTGTTAGTCTTGATAACCTCTTTGATACCCTTAAAGCTGGTGAATTGAAGACTGTTAATGTTATCATCAAGGCCGACGTACAAGGTTCTGTTGAAGCCTTGGCAGCATCACTTCTTAAGATTGATGTTGAGGGTGTTCGTGTTAATGTTGTTCACTCAGCAGTAGGTGCTATCAACGAATCTGATATTACTCTTGCGGAAGCTTCAGATGCTGTTGTTATCGGATTTAACGTTCGTCCTACACCACAAGCACGTCAACAAGCGGAAACTGATGAAGTTGAAATTCGTCTTCACAGCATCATCTACAAGGTTATCGAAGAAATCGAAGATGCCATGAAAGGGATGCTTGATCCTGAATTTGAAGAAAAAGTCATTGGTGAAGCTATTATCCGTGAAACCTTCAAAGTTTCTAAAGTCGGAACAATCGGTGGGTTCATGGTTACTAGTGGTAAAATCACTCGTGATTCAAGTGCCCGTGTGATTCGTGATGGTGTCGTTATTTTTGATGGTAAATTGGCAAGCTTGAAACACTTTAAAGATGACGTTAAAGAAGTCGGAAACGCTCAAGAGGGTGGTTTGATGATTGAAAACTATAACGATATTAAAGTTGATGACGTTATCGAAGCTTACATTATGGAAGAAATTAAACGTTAATTTTGTTAGCTTTTAAGAAAGCTTACTTAGGAGACAAAGCTAGGTCATCTGGCCTGGCTTTTGTTCCATCATAATAAGAGAGAAAGGATAAGACTATGGGAAATTCATTTCGTGTAGACCGTGTTGGTATGGAAATCAAACGTGAGGTCAATGAAATTCTTCAAAAGAAAGTTCGTGACCCACGTGTGCAAGATGTCACTATCACAGATGTACAGATGCTTGGTGATTTGTCAGCTGCTAAGATTTTTTACACCATTCATTCAACCTTGGCCTCAGATAACCAAAAAGCACAAACTGGTCTTGAAAAGGCTACTGGGACAATCAAGCGTGAACTTGGTAAAAAATTGACCATGTATAAGATTCCAGATTTGACCTTCATTAAGGATGAGTCTATCGAATACGGTAATAAAATTGATGAAATGCTTCGTAATTTGGAGCGTAAAGACTAAGAAAAAATTCCTGTCAGTTATGGCAGGAATTTTGCGTTATAATAGAATAAAAAGGAGGACTTCAATGAAAGTAACGGTCTATTTGGGAGCTAATATGGGTGATAATCCTAGCTTTAAGAAAGCAACGATTGCCTTGGGTCAGTGGATTGCTAAAAATGGGCATACCCTAGTCTATGGTGGCAGTAAGATGGGACTTATGGGAGTTCTTGGTGATACGGTTTTGGAAAATGGTGGACAGGCTCATGGCATTATGCCACAATTCCTCAAAGATAGGGAGATAGCTTATGAGGGGTTAACCTCAATGACAATAGTAGAAACTATGGCAGAACGAAAGACTGCTATGCTAGTGCAAGGAGATCTCTTTATCGCCCTTCCAGGAGGTCTAGGGACACTGGAAGAAATCTCTGAAGCTATTGCAGCTGCTCGAGTCGGTAAGTTGGACAAACCCTGTGTTTTCTTCAATCTCAATGGCTATTATGATGCTATGAAAATGATGTTAGATACCATGGTTGCTCATGATTTTTTGGAGGCTGAAACAGCAGCAAAATTCCTCTTTACAGATGATTTCTCAGAAATTGAAGCTTTTGTCCAGTCTTATGAACCACCCCAATTGAGACGTTATCGGTAGTGTTGCTTTAATTGTAAAATTGAGATGAATTAAAAAGGTTCAATGATACATCATTGAATCTTTTTAATTAAATCTTTACAAATATTTCTTAGCGACTTCAATATCGCCAGCATAGTTATCACGTTTACCATTTACGATCTGGAAGGCATCAGCACCTTTACCAGCGATAACCACAGCGTCTTTAGAGTCTGTAGTCTCAGACATTGCTGTTTTGATTGCTTCCTCTCGATCGACAATGATACGAACCTCGCGACTGATGTGGCTAGCAATTTCCTGACAGATAGCAAGAGGATCTTCCTTGTTAGGATCATCAGCTGTTAGGATGACATCAACATCAGGGTAGGTATTGAGGACATGTCCAAAGTCTTTACGACGACTTTCACCCTTATTTCCAGGAGCCCCTAGAATTAGGCTAATATGGCCATCTTGATGGCTAGTTACGACTTGTAAGAGCTTATCTAGGCTATCTCCATTGTGAGCATAGTCAACAAATATCTTAGCCCCATTAGTTTGGGTTAGAACCTCCATACGCCCTGGAACAGAAGTTTGAGCGATTCCTTTCTTGATGTCTTGAAGGCTAGCTCCGAGACGTAGGCAGGCCAGACCAGCAGCCATGGCATTGTCCTGGTTAAAGTCACCGATGAGTTGGATATCATAGTCACCGGCTAATTTCCCACTTGCCTTAAAGCTAAAACCTGAGCCATGTTTAACAGCATTGTCGGAGTTTTTACCATAGAAGTCATGCTCTTTATCCGCAACTTCCTCAGCGATAAAAGCAAAGTGATCCATACCGCTATTGACGATAACAACTCGACTGTTTTCCAAGAGGAGACGCTTATGGTAGAAGTAGTCTTCAAAGGTTGGGTGTTCAATAGGCCCAATATGGTCTGGGCTGATGTTAAGAAAGACACCTACATCAAAAGTCAATCCATAGACACGCTTAGTCAGATAGGCTTGACTTGAGACTTCCATAATCAGATGGGTCATGCCATTAGCAACAGCTTCAGCCATCATACGGAAAAGGTCCAAACTCTCAGGTGTTGTTAAGGTAGACTTGAAGAAGTTTTTTCCGTCTAATGTCGTGTTCATGGTTGAAAGCATAGCAGGTTTATGACTTTGCTTGAGAATATTGAAGGCAAAGTAGGCTGCTGTTGTTTTCCCTTTTGTCCCAGTAAAAGCCAGTAATTTAAGCTTGTCTTGAGGGTATTGGTAGAAGGCCTGAGCAACGAGGCTCATAGCCTGCTTAATATCTGATACGATAATGGCAGGAATCCCCACTTGATAATCTTTTTCAGCCACGTAGAAACTCAAGCCAGCTTTGACAGCATTCTCTAAAAATTCAGGCTTGAAGGCAGCCCCTTTGGCAAAGAAGAGGGACGATGGTGTGACATCACGACTATCATAAGAAAGATAATCAAAAGTCACCCCAGTCCATGAATAGTAGTAGTTGTCTTGGTCGATAATATCTCTAAAATTATGGTCCTTTTTAAGAACCTCTAGAACTTGTTCAATAGTAATCATAGTTCCTATTTTAGCCTTAATGTTCTTGTTTTACAAGTCACAGCCAAAAGTTTATAATAAACTAGATTATATTTTATTCTCTAGAAAGAAAGTTATGACTGAAACTAAAACTGATACACAGCAGCAGCAGATGTTAAGAGGGACGGCATGGATGACAGCATCCAATATTATCAGTCGTCTATTAGGGGCACTTTACATTATTCCTTGGTATGCTTGGATGGGTAAACAAGGTGACCAAGCCAATGCCCTCTTTGGTCAAGGGTATAATATTTATGCTCTTTTCCTCTTGATTTCAACAGCAGGTATTCCAGTCGCGATTGCCAAACAGGTGTCTAAATACAACACACTTGGAAAGATGGAGACGAGTTTCTTCTTGCTCAAGCGTATCTTGTATTACATGATTGGTCTCGGACTGATTTTTGGTGTTTTCATGTACTTTGCTTCGCCGTGGATGTCTTACCTTTCTGGGGGAGACGAAGATCTGGTTCGCGTCATGCGTAGCCTTTCTTGGGCGGTTGTTATTTTCCCATCTATGTCTGTCTTACGAGGCTTTTTCCAAGGCTTTAACAACATGAAGCCTTATGCCTTAAGTCAGATTGCGGAACAGATTATCCGTGTTATTTGGATGCTGTTGGCGACCTTCTTCATCATGAAAATTGGGACAGGCGATTATGTGACAGCAGTTGTCCAATCGACTTTTGCCGCTTTTATCGGTATGTTGGCTAGTTATGGAGTGCTTTTCTTCTACCTTTGGAAGGAGGGGAAACTCAAGAGTCTTTTTGGCAAGCAGGCTGTTCATCCGGATATCAATCCAACTGCAATTGTTATTGAAACCTTTAAGGAAGCTGTCCCTTTTATTATCACTGGATCTGCTATTCAGCTTTTCCAACTGATTGATCAATGGACCTTTATCCGTACTATGGAGAAGTTTACAAGCTATAGTAACAGTCAACTTCAGGTTCTCTATGCTTACTTGTCTTCAAACCCAAGTAAGATTACCATGATTTTGATTGCCGTTGCTCTTTCTATTGCCGGGGTTGGGATTCCACTCTTGACGGAAAATATGGTTAAGAAAGATCTTAAGGGAGCGGCTAAACTGATTATCAATAACTTACAGTTGCTTTTGCTCTTTATTGTTCCTGCCATTGTAGGATCAGTGATTTTAGCTAAACCACTTTATACAGTCTTTTATGGTGCGCCAGATAGTCAGGCCTACTTGCTCTTTGTAGCCAGTCTGATTCAAGTTATTTTCTTGGCCTTGTATAGCGTTTTAGCACCAATGCTTCAGGCAATCTTTGAAACCCGTAAAGCTATCAACTATTTTGCGATTGGGGTTTTAGTTAAGGCAATCCTACAGTTACCATTGATTATTTTCCTAGGAGCCCTTGGCCCGGTTATTTCAACAGCCATCGGTTTAGGTGTTCCGATTGCTCTCATGTATAATCACCTCCACACTGTTACGCACTTTAGTCGTAAGACAGTGTTTAGAAAAGCCTTGCTCATCTGCATCCTTACAGTGCTCATGGCTATTCCAGTTGCGGTCTTCTATTGGTTGTTCCAGTTTGTACTGTCACCAACAAGCCGTATGGGTAGTGTGATTTACTTGGTCGTTGGAGGAGGCCTTGGAATCGGTGTCTATGGCGTTCTTGCTCTTGTAACTCGTATGGCTGACCAATTGCTTGGTGCCCGAGCAGCTAGCCTACGTGCTAAATTACATATTAAATAAAATCTAAACCAAGTCATGTGGCTTGGTTTTTTTCTTTTCAACCTTTTCTGAAAAAGGAGTATAATAGGGGTGAAAAAATGAAATCGTTTTAATGATTTAGAATCGAGGAAAGGATTATGGTTGATTCTAGACAAGAACATATAAAATTAGGGACCTATCCTCCCGAACAAGTTTACCAAGTCTTGCAGACAAGCACTCAAGGTTTGAGCTTACAAGAGGTTAAGGAGAGGCAGGCGACGTATGGCCCTAACCAATTGAAGGAAAGTAAAAAGGAGCCTATTTGGTTGGTCTTTTTCAGGCATTTTACTAGTCTTATGGCGCTCTTATTGTGGGTTGGTGGCTTTATCGCTATGCTTTCTCATAGTTTAGAGTTGGGGATTGCAATCTGGTTGGTCAACATTATTAATGGTCTCTTTAGCTTTATTCAAGAATATAGGGCAAGTCAGGCTACGGCAGCTCTTAACAAGCTTCTTCCATCCTATGCGCGAGTTCTTCGTGATGGTAAGGAGGATAAGATTCTAGCTCAGGACTTGGTGCCAGGTGACTTGGTTTTCATTGAAGAAGGGGACCGTATTTCTGCAGATGGACGCTTGGTCGCTGTGACAGATTTGCAGGTTAACCAGTCTGCCCTCACTGGTGAGTCTAATCCTATATATAAGTCAGATCAAGCGGATTTGACTCCTGACAAGACTGAGTTAGAGTATGACAATATGGTGTTTGCAGGGACTACTGTCTCTTCTGGTTCTGGACATTTTATAGTATCTGCTATCGGGATGAAAACTGAGTTTGGACAGATTGCGGATTTGACACAGAATCTTGCTCAGGAAAAGAGTCCCCTTCAGAAGGAATTGGACCATTTGACTAAACAGATTTCAGTTATTGCGGTGTCTGTAGGTCTCTTCTTTATGGTCGCAGCGACTCTATTAGTCCATCAGCCTTTGTCTCAAGCCTTTATTTTTGCATTGGGGATGATTGTGGCCTTTATTCCTGAGGGGCTTCTTCCCACAGTTACTCTATCTTTAGCCATGGCCGTTCAGCGCATGGCTAAGGACCATGCTTTGGTTAAGAAGCTGTCTTCGGTTGAGACGTTGGGAGCAACTTCTGTTATTTGTTCAGATAAAACAGGAACTTTGACGCAAAATGCCATGACGGTTAACCATCTGTGGACCTTGTCAGACAGTTATGAGGTGACTGGGCTGGGTTATGCATCAGAAGGACAGATTGAGCAGGAAGGACGACCTATTTCTCTTGAAGAAAATGAGCTTCTTAATCGTTTGGTCCGCTTCTCTCATTTGGCTAGTAATGCTCAAGTTGTGGCTCCTAGTGCTGATAATCCCAATTTTACAATTTTAGGTGATCCAACTGAGGCTTGTCTTAATGTTCTCGCCGAAAAAGCAGGAATTAATTTAAATGACAATCATACTTGGGCCCCTCGCCTCAAGGAAATCCCCTTTGATTCTGATCGTAAACGGATGACAACAGTGCATAAGCTTGAGTCAGGATCGGATGGCAGTCAGCATATTTCTATCACCAAAGGTGCTCCCAAAGAAGTGATGGAGCTTTGCTCAGACTATTATGATAATCAAGGAATGATTAAATCATTGACAGCTACTGAGCGTCAGGCTATCCTTGCGGCCAACGACCAGTTTGCCCGAGACGGTTTACGTGTTTTAGCTGTGGCCTATAGACCTTTAGACAGTGAGCATATTGGAGAAGACAAATGGGGCATGCAGACCTTGGAGGACAATATGGTCTTTCTAGGCTTGGTTGCCATGAGTGATCCGCCACGTCAGGGTGTGCGTGAAGCCATTGAAAAATGCCATAGAGCTAGTATTCGTATTATTATGGTGACAGGTGATTATGGTTTGACAGCTCTTAGCATTGCTAAGAAAATCGGAATTGTACAAGGAGACGATGCGCGTGTTGTTTCAGGCCTTGAACTAGCTGATATGGATGATAATCAGCTCAAGGAAGCTCTTAAAGGCGAAATCGTTTTTGCTCGTGTAGCACCTGAACAAAAATACCGTGTGGTCAATGCCCTTCAAGAACTTGGCGAAGTTGTCGCTGTTACTGGTGATGGTGTTAATGATGCCCCTGCCCTTAAAAAAGCTGATATCGGTGTAGCTATGGGGGTATCAGGAACAGATGTTGCCAAGGAATCTGCCGATATGATTTTAACAGATGATCATTTTGCTTCTATTGTTCATGCTGTCGAAGAAGGTCGTGCAGTTTATAGAAATATTCAAAAATTCCTGACTTATATTTTTAATTCCAACACGCCAGAAGCCGTACCCTCTGCTTTCTTCTTGTTCTCTTTGGGACGCATACCTCTTCCCTTAACGGTTATGCAAATCCTAGCTATTGACTTGGGGACAGATATGGTACCTGCTTTGGGATTGGGGGTTGAACCACCTGAAGAGGGCGTTATGGATAGACCGCCAAGACGTCTTTCAGATCGCTTGCTCAATCGACAATTATTGATTAAAGCTTTTGTCTGGTATGGACTGATTGAAGCAGCCTTAGCTATGGGGGCTTTCTTCCTTAATTATTGGGTTAATCAAGGTAATTTAAACCATTTGGCCAGCTCAGGTCCTCTTTATCGAGAGGCAACCACTATGACCTTAGGTGCTATTATCTTTACCCAAATTGGTATGGCAATGAATAGCCGTAAAGGTAGAGGGTCTATATTCCAAGTTAAACCATTTGCTAATCGGATTATTAGCTTAGGGATTGTTTTAGAAATTGTTCTCTTTATCATCCTGTCTTACGTGCCTTTCTTCCACACGTTATTTAACACCGCGCCTATTGGACTTGATGATTGGCTCTATTTACTTGCTTGTCCGTTTGTTATTATGGCTTTGGAAGAAATCAGATATCGCTTATTTGATAAAAAGTAAGTCAGTGGCATACCTTAGATTGAAGCAAGACTTTAAAATCGTTTCTTAGTGCTTGAAACTATGATGTTTCAGGCACTTTTTGATGCTTGAAAATCTACTTTTGACAATCTCAAAAATTGGGCTTATTTTAAATTAGAGTCAGTATCTATCTGTCTTTTTAGGTTATAGAAATAAACTATAACTAACTATCAAGAATCCGTATGATGAACTTACCATTATTTTCAGAAAATAGTGATAAAATAGAGGTCATAGATATGGAGTATATCCACTTTACCATGTAGAAAGGGCACATTATGACACAAGAATATCAATTAGAAACCATTTTGGCACACGCAGGAATCAATTCGGATGAAGCAACAGGAGCCTTGGCTTCACCAATTCATTTTTCAACAACTTACCAACATCCAGAATTTGGCCATTCTACTGGTTTTGACTATACACGAACTAAAAATCCAACACGCGCAACAGTGGAAAAAACACTTGCAGCTATTGAAAAAGCAGATTATGCTATTGCGACAAGTTCAGGGATGAGCGCCATTGTTTTGGCCTTTGAAATTTTCCCAGTAGGCAGTAAGGTTGTAGCTGCGCGTGACCTTTACGGAGGTTCTTTCCGTTGGTTTAATGACAAGGAAAAAGAAGGTCGTTTCTTTTTTGAATACACAAATACAGAAGATGAGATGATTTCGGCTATTACAGAAGATACCGATATTGTCTACATCGAAACACCGACAAACCCACTTATGATTGAGTTTGATATTGAAAAAGTGGCCAAAATTGCTCATGACAAGGGTGCGGTGGTTATTGTTGATAATACTTTCTATAGCCCAATCTATCAAACCCCGATTACTCAAGGTGCTGATATCGTTGTCCATTCAGCTACTAAATACCTATCAGGTCATAATGATGTTTTGGCTGGTGTTGTTGTGACCAGTAATCAAGAATTCTACGATAAACTTTATTATAACCTCAATACGACTGGTCCTACCTTGTCACCATTTGATAGCTATATGCTTATGCGTGGTCTTAAGACTTTAAAACTTCGTATGGAGGCATCAACAGCCAATGCTCAAGAAGTTGTAGCTTTCTTAGAAAAGTCACCAGCTGTTAAGGAAGTCCTCTATCCAGGTAAGGGTGGTATGATTTCCTTCAAAGTGGCTAATCAAGACAAGATTCCTACCATTATCAATTCCCTAAAGGTCTTTACCTTTGCGGAGAGTCTAGGTGGTGTCGAAAGCTTGATTACCTACCCAACGACACAAACCCACGCAGATATTCCAAGTGATGTGCGTGCTTCCTATGGTTTGACAGACGACTTGCTTCGTCTTTCAATTGGTATTGAAGCAGCACAAGATTTGATTGCTGACTTGGAAAATGCCCTTAGTCTTTAAGGAGTTATCTATGACACGTTATGATTTTACAACACAACCAAATCGCTTGGATCAAAATACCATGAAATGGCACGAAGCCGAAAGTAATCCAGAACTACTTGAGCTTTGGGTTGCCGATATGGACTTCCTACCTGTTCCTGAGATTAGGGATGCAGTTATCAACTATGCTGAGACACATATTTTTGGTTATCCTTATCCAAGTGAAGAGCTTTATCAGTCCATCATTAATTGGGAAAAAAATCAACACGGTTACGTCGTTGATAAAGAGAGTATTGTTCTCATTGAAGGTGTTGTCCCAGCCATTTCAACAGCTATTCAAGCCTTTGCCAAAGAAGGCGATGCTGTTCTCATCAACACACCAGTTTATCCGCCTTTTGCTCGTTCTGTCCGTTTGAATAATCGTCAGTTGATTGAAAATAGTCTTGTTAAGGTTAATGGCCATTTCGAAATTGATTTTGAACAATTGGAACGTGATATCGTCGAGAATGATGTTAAACTTTATGTTTTCTGTAGCCCACATAACCCAGGTGGGCGTGTCTGGACTAAAGAAGAATTGACCAAGGTAGCAGATTTGTGTCAGAAACATGGTGTTCTCTTGGTATCTGATGAAATCCACCAAGACTTAGCCCTATATGGGAATAAGCACATCTCTATGAATACAATTTCAGATGCTTACAAGGACTTTACCTTGGTGCTTAGTTCGGCTACTAAAACCTTTAATATTGCTGGTACCAAAAACAGTTTTACTATCATTGAAAATGAAGACTTACGTAAAGCCTTTAAACAAAAGCAGTTGGCAAATAATCAACATGAAATTCCAACCATTGGTTTGATTACAACCCAAGCAGCTCTGACCTATGGGCAACCTTGGTTAGAGGAATTGAAAACTGTCTTTGAAACTAATATTGACCTTTTAACCAAAGAACTTAGTGAAAAGACTAATATCAAGGTCATGAAACCTGAGGGAACTTACTTGGTATGGCTTGATTTTTCAGCTTATGATCAAGACCATAATGAACTTGGACGTTTGCTTAAAGAAGAAGCCAAGGTAGTGCTAAATGACGGTATTACTTTTGGTTCCGAAGGAGAAAAACATTTCCGCTTTAACGTAGCTACGCCAACTACAGTTGTTGCCGAAGGAGTTAAACGTCTCGTTTCTGTCTTTGGAAAATAATAAAAGTGATGCAAACAGCATCACTTCAGAATGAAGACAAACATCGTTTTTGATGTTTGTCTTTTTTATATTCTTACCTAATTCTCCTATAATCCAATAATATTGAGATATTTGGGTAAAATTATAGGTCTTTCCTGTCATCATTTTTACCAATTTTTTGATATTTAGACACGCTAAAGTAAGCCCAACCTTAGCTTCCATTTTGGACTTTCCTTTTTCTCTGGTATAACGTAAGTTATGATATTCTTTAGCTGTTCCGAATAACCGTTCTATCGTTTCTTTCCGGTGTTGATACCGTTCTTTCATACCACTTTGATGGCGAATATCTTCACAGACTTCTAGGGCATCTTTCCAAATATGACGCACAACAACTTTTTGGTGCTGGCGACTTTCAGTACAAATCGCTAACAAGGGACAGGTCTTACAAATTTTAGGATTACTTTTATACTCTCGATAACCTTCACGTGTGGTTGTACGATAAGTTAATACATGGTTCTCTGGACAAAGATAACAATCAAAATGCTCGTCATAGACAAAGTCTTTTGGACGTAAAAAATCTTTCTTACCTCTTGGTCTAGTGTAAGGGAAAACTGGTGTAATCCCTTTTTCTAGAAGAAACTTGGCAATACTAGGTGTTTTATAGCCTGAATCCGCAATAATGAATTCAGGTGAGAATGGTTCTAGTTTGACAAAAAGAGCAGAGAAAGCCTGACTATCATGGATGTTTCCTGCTTCAACCGTATAAGCTAAGGCCCAGCCGTGTTTATCACAAGCTACTTGAGCATTGTAAGCGAAGACTTCCTTATGTTCCCCCTTATGAAACCAACCACTGTCTGGGTCTGTCGTTGATTGTTTCTTAGGTTTAGCCTCGCCTTTTTTGGCGGGCTTTAAGAACTTTTTTGCGTGTTTTTTCCTATCTAAATTAATCTCAATCTCCAGTTGTTCACTCATGAATTTAGCTTTTTGATCAATAACAACAGTTTTGTACTTATGATTATTAGCAGCTGCCTTGATATGGGTCCCATCAATGAAGATTTCTGAGGGATCAATGAGCCCTGCTTCCAAAACATGATGAAGCACATGACTAAAAATGTGTGCTAACACTTCCTTGTTTTCAAAGCGTCGGCTATAGTTCTTACCGTAAGTTGTAAAATGAGGCACCTTATCGTCCAGAGATAAGCCAAGAAACCAACGGTAAGCCGTATTCACCTCAATATCTTTAATGGTTTGGCGCATAGAACGAATGCCATAAAAACATTGAATCAACGGAATTTTAACTAATAAAACAGGGTCTAGACTAGGGCGACCATTATCCGAGGAATAACTATCTTCGACAAGATCATAAATAAAAGAGAAATCAATCGTTTCCTCGACTTTTCTTAGAAAATGGTCTTTAGGCACAAGTTCATCAAGCGTATAGAATCCTACTTGACGTCGATTGTATTCAGGATTTTCTTTGTGAAACATAGGAACACCTCATCAAATACCTTTTTCTTTTATTATACTCCTTCAAAGCAAGAAAAATCCCCAGAAGTATAACTTCTGAGGACTTTGTCTTCAATCTGAAGTGATGCAAACAGCATCACTTTTATTATTGTTATGAGTGTACATCGTAGATTTTCAAGTTTAATAGAAGATCTTCCTGAGTGGAGAAGACCTTGACATCCTGCTTGCCAGAGGTATTAAATCTGGCTAGAGTATAAGTTTGGCCATTGGGGAAGAAAATTTCCAAGCTACGATTGTCTGTAATAAGCGTTATAGTGATATTATCAGTTTCCTTATAGTGACTGTCAACTTTATAACCTTGACCGTTACCCAAGAGTCCATCGTAATAGTAAGAAGAGGCAGTTTGACTACCATCCATGCTGTTGTTCAGTTCAGCAGCATAGGCAGAGACCTGATAGGTACCACTTGTTATTTGGTAGGCGATTTTAACGTAATCAGAGCCTTGCCAGATATCAATGTAGATATAGCCTCCTTCTTTCTTAATATTTGAAAAATGCAGTTGGTAATACCCTGAACTATTTTTTCCAGCAAGATCAAGAAGGCCATTAGCATTATGATTGTGACTTTTATCAATCCAAGGTTTTCTATTGTCACCGATGAGTGGCCTTTGACTCGAAATGTTGCTGTTTTGATATTTGAGGGTTAATTGTTCATTTTTATATAGGGGAGCGGACTGAATAATACCGTCCTTATCCAGTTGTAGCTGTCTGGGTGTAGCGTAAAAACCGATAGTCTCTAGAAAATCACTCTTAGCTTCTTCGTCACTGTGAATGCCTGACGTGAAGTAGTTCCAATTACCAACCCAGCCAAGACTGATAAGGTTATGATTGCTTTCTTCAATTCGATCGTTTCCAGTGAAGTTAGCGCCATAATAGTCTGAGCCTTGATCTAAGCGTTTTGTTCCTGTATCTGCAATAAATAAGCCGTTACCATCTAAATGCCCTACAGTATAGTAGGTTCCAGTTGTTTCGCCTGAAGCTGTATCCTTAGCTCCAAAAAAGAGAACTTGCTTGTCCTGACCGTCAGTTGTTGTCATTGTTTTGAGAACGGGACACTCGATAGGAGCGTTGTCCTGCCAGTTACGACCCTTAAAAAATGTTTCGGGTAGGATTTTGGAGTCTCCCTTGCTATCTGCTTTGGTCCAGTTGATACCATCTTGAGATTGATAAACACCTAAGGCGTCACCTTCAGCGACATACATGAGTAGTTTGTCTTTGAAGTGGAAGACATAAGGATCGCGGAAGTCTTTAGCGTTATAGGATTGATCCTTTGTCAATAAAGGTTTACCATCTTTTAAGGCATTAGTAAAGCTAGCTCCCTTGTCATTTGATGCACTAGCATAGATTGCTTGGCTTCCATCATCCGTGAGTCCAGTAAAATAGGCGACAGGTTCTTCGTTTTGGATATCAGAAATCCCCTGACTATCTGTGACTACACTACCTGTCCAAGCAGAATGCCATCCTTCTTTAGAGTCGCCACCCTTTGATGGTATAGCAGTCTCTTGTTTACTATAGGTGATAAAATCTTTAGTCGTTGTATGTGTCCAATCTTGACCGTTGGGTCCAAAAGGATCAGTAGCCCCATCCACAGAGTGTAGAAAATAGATATCATAGTAATTTTTTTCTTGATTCCATACGATAGTCTGTAGGTCGTTAGACCATCCTTTATGAGATGCTAGATGAAAGGTTTGACTCACAGAAGCCTTATTTGTTTTTGGAGAAGGATTGTTAACGTTCTCATTTTTCATTATAAAAACAAAAAATAAGATTAAAAAAGCAATAATAAAAATTAGAGAAGGATATTTTGATTCCATATAGTAATATTTCCTGATTAAATTGCATGTTTTTATAGTTATTATTTTAACAAAAAAATAGTTTTTTACAAAAAATATCAATTTGTCATTAAAAAAAGATTGGAATTTAGATAAAAAAATGATAGAATGGAACATGTAAAAACCTAAAAGGAGAGTTTATATGGATATTACAGTTAATTCACAGTCAAATACAGTAGCACCAAAGCAAGCAGAGTGCAAAAAGATGCGTTATAGCATCCGTAAGGTAGCCACAGTAGGGGCAACATCGGCACTCGTTGGTACCTTGGCGTTTTTGGGTGCCACTCAGGTAAAAGCTGATCAAGTTACAGAAACAGCACCAGCGGTAGCTACTGCGACAGCAACACCAGAAACAAGCACAGCATCTCTAACGGTAGCCAGTGAAACAGCAACAAGTGTGGCAACTTCAGAAGCAGTTGAATCTTCAGTTGCACATTCAGAGGTTGCAACTAAACCAGTTACAGAGACACAACCAAGCAACACAACTCCATCAGTAGTTGAAGAAAAGGCGTCTAGCACAGTAGTGACATCTTCATCAGATGCAACAACACCTTCAGCGACTGTTGCTGCAGTTTCTGCTCCGGCTCATACATCAGAGGCTGCAGTAGAAGCACCAACTTCAACAGCAAGCTCAGAAGCAGCTGATACACACACTGAAGTAGACCTTAAAGTTTCTGAAAACAGCGCGGCTAATGCCAACCTTAGTAAACTTAATGGTCGTATCAAGTCTATTGTTGAAGAGAATATGACCTCAGATCAAATCGTTGCCTTGACTGAGGAAGAAATTAAAGCACTTAATAAAGTTGACTTTAGTGATGATGCTATCAAGGGTACAGGTACTAGCTTGACTTACCGTAACTTGAAAGATATCGTTGCTAGCTTCTTGAAGCAAGACAGCAAATTGGCAGTTCCTTACTTTAAAGCAGATACAATCATCAATATGCCTGCCTTCAACACTGTTGATGCCCAAACGATGAAAAAAGAAGAAATCGACGTTTGGGATTCTTGGCCAGTCCAAGATGCTAAGTCAGGTGTAGTTAGCAACTGGAATGGTTACCAGTTGGTTATCTCAATGGCCGGTGCACCAAATAAAAACTCAAACCACATTTACTTGCTCTATAGTAAATATGGAGATAATGACTTTACACATTGGAAAAATGCGGGTCCAATCTTTGGTTATAATGCCCTTGAAGATGACCAACAATGGTCAGGTTCAGCGACGGTAAACTCTGACGGTAGTATCCAACTTTACTACACTAAGAATGATACTAGTGGCGGTAAATTGAACTGGCAACAATTGGCTAGTGCTACACTTAACCTAGCTGTTGAAAACGATGAAGTTGTTATCAAGTCAGTTGAAAATGACCACATTCTCTTTGGTGGGGATAACTATCATTATCAAAGTTATCCAAAATTCATGAGTACTTTCAACGATGACCACAACCACGATGGAAATCCAGACCGTACAGATAACTACTGTCTTCGTGACCCACACATCATTGAAGATAACGGTAGCCGCTACCTTATTTTCGAATCAAATACAGGTGACGAAAACTACCAAGGCGAAAAACAAATTTACAAATGGTCAAACTATGGAGGAGATGACGCCTTTAACCTTAAGTCATTCCTCAATATTGTTAATAATAAACACCTTTACAACCTTGCATCATGGGCAAATGGTTCTATCGGTATCTTGAAACTTGATGATAATGAGAAAAATCCATCTGTAGCTGAACTTTACACACCGCTTGTCACTAGCCACATGGTTACTGATGAAGTAGAACGTCCAAGTGTTGTTAAGATGGGTGGCAAGTATTACCTCTTCACTGCTTCACGTATCAACAAATCTACGGATGCTGAAGGTACTGTAGCAGCGCGTGAAGCTGTCGGTGATGACGTTGTCATGCTTGGATTCGTATCAGACAGCCTCCGAGGAAAATATCGTCCACTTAATGGCTCAGGTGTGGTCTTGACAGCCTCTGTACCAGCTGACTGGCGTACATCTACCTATTCTTACTATGCGGTTCCTGTTGAAGGCTCATCAGATACTCTTTTGGTAACTTCTTACATGACTAACCGTGGTGGAATTGCCGGTGCTGAGAATAAATCAACATGGGCTCCAAGCTTCCTTATCAAGATGAATGCAGATGATACTACAGAAGTTCTTCCTAAGATGACGAATCAAGGTGACTGGATTTGGGATAAATCTAGTGAAAGCTTGGTACACGTAGGCGATCAAAACAGTGCTAAATTGCCAAACGAGGACTTTAATGTAGATTATTATGCGGTATCGGGTTATGGTCTTAAACCACATACTTATCCTACAGTTGATGGTTCAACAGGCGTTTCTGAAGCTCACGGTGTCTTGACTGTAACTGTTAAAGATGGTAAAGACAAGAAGGCAGATAAGCCAGAAACACCAGTAAGTCCAACAGAAGGTAACCATTCTGTTGATGATAAGACTAATAAACCAGGCACTTCTAAACCAGCGGACAATAATCAACCATCAGCTGATAAAGAAGATAAACCAACAAATCCTACGAATCCGGATTCTCCAGCTCGTACTCCTTTCCCAAATTATGGAGACCACTCTAATGATAACAATTCTTCAAATGATCATCATGTAGCGGTCCCTGTGAAACCTTCGACAGGAGATTCTGTGGGTGATCGTCGTCCAGTAGCTCAAGTCGCAGAGATTGCGACACCAGTACCAAAGACTATTGTAGCAACTGGACCAACTGTTCCAACGAATACTGTTAAAGAAGAGTCTGTGACTGAAACAGAAGCTCCAAAACCAGTTAAGTCTGAAGAAAAAGTTCAGTCTCACGGAGTTGATAAAGCTAATGAAGTAACTAAGTCTGATGAGTCAAGTAAAGGCAACAATACTAAAGTTGCTGCCAAACTTGCTACGACTCCTAAGACACCAAGTGATTCAGAAGGTTCAAACAGCAACATTCTTTCAATCTTGGCGACTATCTTTGCAGCAATTGCTAGTCTAGCTCTTCTTGGCTATGGTTTGGTCACAGGAAAGATTCATTTACCTAAAAAATAATCCTTTTCAAAAACGTTTGCAGAAAAGCAAGCGTTTTTTTTGCCTTTTTGATATAATGGAGTGAGTATAAAGCAAAGGAAGAAACTATTATGGGTAAATTTCAAGTTATTTCACATCCACTGATTCAACATAAACTTTCAATCCTCCGTCGTGAGGATACTTCTACTAAGGACTTCCGTGAGCTAGTTAATGAAATTGCTATGCTTATGGGTTACGAAGTATCTCGTGACCTTCCTCTCGAAGAGGTTGAAATTCAAACACCAATTACCAAAACAGTACAAAAACAACTTTCTGGTAAGAAATTAGCGATTGTTCCAATCCTTCGTGCGGGTATTGGTATGGTCGATGGTTTTCTTAGCCTTGTACCAGCAGCTAAAGTTGGTCATATTGGTATGTATCGTGATGAGGAAACTCTTGAGCCGGTTGAGTACTTGGTTAAATTACCAGAAGACATTGATCAACGTCAGATCTTTGTAGTAGACCCAATGCTTGCGACTGGTGGTTCAGCAATCTTGGCAGTAGACTCACTTAAAAAACGTGGCGCTGCTAATATCAAGTTTGTTTGCTTGGTTGCAGCACCAGAAGGTGTCAAAAAATTGCAAGATGCTCACCCAGATATCGATATCTACACAGCATCTTTGGATGAGAAACTTAATGAAAACGGTTATATTGTTCCAGGTCTTGGAGATGCAGGTGACCGTCTCTTTGGTACAAAATAAGTTGAAAAGGGAAAATTTCCCTTTTTTTACTAGATTAATAAGTTTAAAGTGAAATTATTTTAGGGGGGGTTAGCACTCTTTCCAAAAGAGTGCTAAGAATGATGTTTTTTATTTGACCTAATTTGACTAAAATCATATAATAGCATCAAGACAATATTAAAAGGAGGATTCATATGATTCCTGTAGTAATTGAACAAACATCACGCGGTGAGCGTTCTTATGATATTTACTCACGTTTGCTCAAGGATCGTATCATCATGTTAACAGGTCCTGTTGAAGATAATATGGCAAACTCAATTATTGCCCAACTCTTGTTTTTGGATGCTCAAGACAATACAAAAGATATCTATCTTTATGTTAATACACCAGGTGGATCCGTTTCGGCTGGTCTTGCCATTGTTGATACAATGAACTTCATCAAGTCTGATGTTCAGACTATCGTTATGGGGATGGCAGCATCTATGGGAACAGTTATCGCTTCCAGCGGTACCAAAGGTAAACGTTTCATGTTGCCAAATGCAGAGTACATGATTCACCAACCAATGGGCGGTACTGGTGGCGGTACGCAACAAACAGACATGGCTATCGCAGCTGAACACTTGCTCAAGACACGTAATAACTTGGAGCAAATCTTGGCAGATAATTCTGGACAACCAATTGAAAAAGTTCATGCAGACGCTGAACGTGACAATTGGATGAGTGCTCAAGAAACGCTTGAATATGGTTTCATCGATGAAATCATGGCTAATAACCAATTAAAATAAACTGAGCTTGTCTTAAACAAAAGTCAGATGCAAATCGGTTGTATAAGGACCGTTTCATCTGGCTTTTTGTGTTATAATAGAAAACATGTTAATAATCAATGAGGAGTTGCTTGCGATTGATCAAGCTATAGAGTGTCTTGTTTCGTATTTTCTAAAGCTACCTGAGGTAGAGAATTATCGTTTGAAACGCCAGAAATTCGAAAATGACAGAGAACTTCAAGAGCAACTCTTTGCATTTCAAGAATTAAAGGATAGCTATGATGCTGCTAAGGCGTATGAGGCTTTTAGACCAGATGTGAGAGAGTTGAAACGTCAGGTTTTGCGAATGAAGCGCCAAATTGATTTAAACGAGGTGGTTATTGCTTATCGTCACGCAGAGTTCGATTTACAGACTATTTTAGCCAATCTTGGTGAGGAGATTGCCCAAGCCGTTTCAGGTCAGATTTTTATTGATACTGGATTACCTCTTGCCCCCCATAAACCACATCATAAAAAGGGAGACACGAACATAAAGGAGAAGATGAGTCATGATTAAGCGTCAAGGCATTATTGTTTATTTATACTACAATAGAGACTTACGTAAAATTGCCAAGTTTGGGGATGTTGTCTACCATTCTTATAAGATGCGTTATGTGCACCTTTATGTAGATGAGGACAAGGTCGAGGATATTTTGAAAGAGCTCGATGGAATGAAAGCAGTGAAAAAAGTTCTGCCTTCCTACTATTCTGATATTGATATGGACTTTGTAGGTAGTCTGGAACGTTACGACACCTCAGTCCCTGAACCGTTTAAGAACTTTTCTCTTTAATAAGAGAAAAGTTTTTTTCTTTTTAAAGAGTTATTCTTAAAGTAATGGAAACGATTACTGCCGCTAAAGCTTAGTTATGTGTAGTTGACAATTGTCTGATAATTCTGTAAGCTATAAGATGGACTTTTTTAAGAAAATATTAAGGAGAAATCTTATGTCTAAAAAGATCACACTTATTGTGTTAGCCTTTTTTGCTTCCATTTTCTTAGTTGCCTGTGGCAAGTCACCAGATGTGACTGCTAATGCCAATGGTACTAAGATTGGCGATACAATCAAAATTGGTGTTAACATGGAGTTGACAGGTGCCGTTGCAGCCTATGGTAAGGCAGAGCAGAATGGTATTAAGTTGGCTGTTGACGAAATTAACAAAGCTGGTGGCGTCGATGGCAAAAAGCTTGAGCTTGTCACAAAAGATAATAAATCTGAAAATGCTGAAGCTTCAACATCTTCAACGAACTTGGCTATTCAGAATAATGTAAATGCTATCGTTGGTCCAGCGACATCAGGTGCTGTTGCTGCGGCTAGCCTTGTATCACAAAAAACAGGAGTTCCTTTGCTGACACCTTCAGGTACGCAGGACGACCTTACGGTAGATGCTAATGGTACGAAGAAATTCGTTTTCCGTACAACCTTCAAGGATAGTTACCAAGGTAAAGTTTTGGCAGCTTATTCTTACAATAATTTGAATGCTAAGAAAGTAGTTCTCTACTATGATAATGCTTCAGATTATGCCAAAGGTATTGCGGATGAATTCAAGCGTGAATATAAAGGTAAAATCGTTACTGAAGCTACCTTTGCTTCAGGGGACAAGGACTATCAGTCAGCATTGACTAAATTTAAAGACCTTGATTATGATGCTATTGTAATGCCTGGTTACTATACTGAGACTGGTATTATCACTAAACAAGCACGTGACCTTGGAATTGATAAACCAATCCTTGGACCTGACGGATTCAGTGATGCGAAATTTACTGAGCTTGCAGGTAAAAAGAATGCTTCAAACGTCTACTATGTATCAGGATATTCAACAAATGTTGCTCTTTCTGACAAGGCATCAGGATTCATCGAAGCATATAAGAAAGCTTACAACACTGACCCAAATATGTTTGCTGCTCTAGCTTACGATTCTGTTTATATGATTGCAGAAGCATCAAAAGATGCGAAAACATCAGTTGATATTGCTGATAACTTAGCACATTTGAAAAACTTTGTCGGGGTTACTGGTAAAATGACGATTGATAAGGATCATAACCCTATTAAAGCAGCTCTTATGGTTAAAAGAGATAATGGTGAAGAGGTTTCAGCGGAAGCCGTTGAAATTGAAAAATAATCTGTTATCTATACTAAAAATGAACTAGAAAGTTTGGTTAAATATGTTTTTTGAACAACTTCCCCAACAACTAGTCAATGGTATCATCTTGGGTAGTATCTATGCCTTACTTGCCCTTGGATATACCATGGTTTATGGGATTATCAAATTGATTAACTTTGCCCATGGAGACATCTATATGATGGGTGCCTTCGTTGGTTACTATGCGATTAATAGCCTTGGAATGAATTTCTGGGTTGCCCTTGTCTTTGCTATGCTTGTCTGTGCGATTTTAGGGGTTGTCATTGAGTTCTTGGCTTATCGCCCACTCCGTAATTCGACACGTATTTCTGCCTTGATTACGGCTATCGGTGTCTCATTCTTCCTTGAGTACATCATGGTTCTCTTTGTAGGTGCAGATACACGTTCATTCCCTCAAAAGATTGCAATTAAGACTTATCATCTTGGATCAATCTCTGTAACAAATGTGCAATTGCTTATCTTGGTAGTTGCCCTTGTCCTTATGGTTGCTCTTCAATTGATTGTTAAAAAGACTAAGATGGGTAAAGCTATGCGTGCCGTATCTGTAGACAGTGATGCAGCTGAATTGATGGGTATTAATGTTAATAACACTATCAGCTTCACTTTTGCTCTTGGATCATCACTAGCAGGGGCAGCGGGTGTCCTTATTGGTCTTTACTATAACTCTATCGAACCTCTTATGGGTATGACACCAGGTATTAAAGCCTTTGTTGCTGCCGTTCTTGGTGGTATCGGTATTATCCCTGGTGCAGCACTTGGTGGATTTGTTATCGGTATTTTGGAGACATTATCAACTGCAATTGGTTTGTCAAGTTACCGTGATGCCATCGTTTATGGTGTCTTGATCGTTATCCTTTTGGTTCGCCCAGCGGGTATCCTCGGTAAAAATGTGAAAGAGAAGGTGTAAGACATGAAGAAAAATCTAAAAGTAAACCTTATTTGGTTTGGTCTTATCATTGGGCTCTTCCTTATCTTGAAAGGTCTTGAACTTTCAGGTATCATGAACCTTTACTACATCCAAATCTTAATGGGAATTGGGATCTCAATCCTTATGGGACTTGGTACTAACCTGGTTCTTGGTTTCTCAGGACAATTTACACTGGGACAAGCTGGTTTCATGGCAATTGGTGCCTATTCATCAGCTATCATTACTGGTATGATGCCAACATATGACGGTTTCTACCTCTCAATGGTTGTCGGTGTCATCATCGCAGCTATTGTTGCCCTTATCTTTGGTCTACCTACCCTTCGTTTGAAAGGGGACTACCTTGCCATTGCAACTCTTGGTATGGCTGAAATCATCCGTATCATTATCGTTAATGGTGGTGAATTGACTAATGGTGCTGCTGGTTTGACAGGTATCCTTCCTTATACAAGTTGGCCTGTAATTTATTTCTTTGTGGTAATCATTACAATTTTGGTACTTAACTTCTTGCGTTCAGCAACTGGACGTCAAGCAATCACTCTTCGTGAAGATGAAATTGCTGCTGAGTCAATGGGTGTTAATGTCACAAAAATGAAGGTTCTTATCTTTGTTATTGGTGCCATGATTTCAGCGATTGCTGGTTCACTTTATGTCAGCTACATCGGTACAGTCGTGCCAAAAGATTTCACTATCATGAAATCAATTGATTACCTTATCATTGCCGTTCTTGGTGGTCTTGGATCTATCACAGGTACTATCATTGCCGCTGTTGTTCTTGGTATTATCAACATGTTCCTCCAAAACGTTTCAAACCTTCGTATGATTATTTACGCCTTGGCTTTGATTCTTGTAATGCTCTTCCGTCCAGGTGGACTTCTTGGAACAAAAGAACTCTATCTCTCAAAATTCTTCAATAAATCTAAGGAGGGCAAATAATAATGGCACTTCTTGAAGTTAAAAATCTAACTAAAAACTTCGGTGGTTTGACTGCCGTTGGTGATGTTTCAATGGAACTCAATGAAGGTGAGTTGGTTGGGCTTATCGGACCAAATGGTGCTGGTAAAACAACCTTGTTCAACCTTTTGACAGGTGTCTATGAGCCAAGTGAAGGAACGATTACACTTGATGGTACAGTCCTAAACGGTAAAGCACCTTATAAAATCGCTTCACTCGGTTTGTCACGTACATTCCAAAATATCCGTCTTTTCAAAGACATGACTGTGCTTGAAAATGTTCTTGTTGGTTTGTCAAATAAGCAACCTTCAAATTTCTTTGCATCTCTTTTGCGTTTGCCTAAGTACTACTCAAGTGAAGAAGAGTTAAAAGCAAAAGCTATGGAACTCTTGGCTATCTTCAACTTGGATGGTGAGGCAGATACGCTTGCGAAAAACTTAGCTTATGGGCAACAACGTCATTTGGAAATTGTTCGTGCACTTGCAACAGAACCAAAAATTCTTTTCCTTGATGAACCAGCTGCGGGTATGAATCCACAAGAAACAGCTGAATTGACTGCTCATATTCGTCAAATTCAAAAAGACTTTGGTATTACAATCATCTTGATTGAACATGATATGAGTTTGGTCATGGATGTTACTGAGCGTATCTATGTTTTGGAATACGGACGCTTGATTGCAGAAGGAACACCTGATGAAATTAAGAATAACAAACGCGTTATTGAAGCTTACTTGGGAGGTGAAGCATAATGGCTATGTTGAAAGTTGAAAATCTCTCAATTAAATATGGATCTATTGAAGCTGTTAAAAATGTTAGCTTTGAAGTTAATGAAGGTGAAGTTGTAACTCTTATCGGTGCTAACGGTGCAGGTAAAACATCAATTCTCCGTACAATCTCAGGTCTTGTTCGTCCAACTGAGGGAACCATTTCTTATCTCGGAAATGATATTCATAAAACACCTGCACGTAAGATTGTTGCTGAAGGTTTAGCTCAAGTACCTGAGGGACGTCATGTATTTGCAGGATTAACCGTAATGGAAAATCTTGAAATGGGAGCTTTCCTTCATACAAATAAAGAAGAGAACACAGCTCTCTTGAAAAAAGTCTTCCAACGTTTCCCACGCCTAGAAGAACGTAAGAATCAAGATGCAGCGACACTTTCTGGTGGTGAGCAACAAATGCTTGCAATGGGCCGTGCCCTTATGAGTCGTCCAAAACTTTTGCTTTTGGATGAGCCTTCAATGGGACTTGCTCCAATCTTTATTCAGGAAATTTTTGATATTATTGAAGATATTAAGGCACAAGGAACTACAGTTCTTTTGATTGAGCAAAATGCCAATAAGGCTTTGTCAATTGCAGACCGTGGTTACGTTCTTGAAACTGGTAAAGTGGTTCTTTCAGGTACTGGTGAAGAACTTCTTGCATCAGATGAAGTTCGTAAAGCCTATCTTGGAGGATAAGAAAAAGCGCCCGAGGGCGTTTTTCTATCGTCTCATACTGATTGGAAAATACTAATTTTTCAGTAAAATATTGCAATCGGTTACAATTAGTGTGGTATAATACAAGTAAGAAATCATTCGGAGGAAAATGAAATATGGCAGTAAAAGATTTTATGACGAAACGTGTGGTTTATGTCTCACCAGAAACAACAGTTGCAGCAGCTGCAGATATTATGCGTGATAAAGGGTTGCGCCGTTTGCCGGTAATTGAACACGATAAACTTGTTGGGCTTATTACAGAAGGTACAATGGCGGAGGCTTCACCATCAAAAGCAACAAGCTTGTCAATTTATGAAATGAACTATCTCCTTAATAAGACAAAGGTAGGAGATATCATGATTAAGAATGTCCTTACAGTTTCCAAATATGCTAGCCTTGAGGATGCAATCTATATCATGCTTCAAAATAAGGTTGGAGTCCTTCCAGTTGTGGACAATGACCAAATTTCAGGAATTATCACAGATAAAGATGTCTTTCGTGCTTTCTTGGAAATTTCTGGTTATGGTCAAGCGGGAATTCGTATTGGGTTGGAAGTTCCTGATACTCCACGTGTTTTGGAAAAAATTGCGAACCTTATCGCTAGTGAGAATCTCAACATCGAACGTACAATTGTTGCACCTAAAAATGACACCGTACTTCGTGTCGAACTCCAAGTTGAAGGAGAGGTTGGAATTGAACAACTCAAGGAAGTTTTTGTAGAAGCAGGATTCACAGTTACTGAAATTGCAAAGACAGAAGCAAAAGAGTTAGACTAATAAAGAAGATAAAACAAATTCTTTAGACTTCAGTTATCCTAAAAAATAGAAAGTTTGTAGGAACAGTTCAGTGGAAATGAGATTATAATCCTTGCTTTTTCTAGTAATTAATGAACTACAGGCTTGAACTTTATACAATAAAAAAAAGGCTAGAACATATGTTCCAGCTTCTTTTTTATTAGTCTTGAAAATCATAAAGTGTTGTAGAGAGGTAGCGTTCACCATTGTCAGGCAAGAGTGTCAAGACTTTCTTACCTTCACCAAGTTCAGCAGCAACCTTTAGGGCGGCAGCAATAGCAGCACCTGATGAGATACCAGCTAGGAAACCTTCTTGGCTCCCCAATGTACGTGATGTTGCGATAGCTTCATCAGAAGGAATACGCACAACACTGTCATATGATTTTGTATCCAATGTGTCAGGGATGAAACCAGTTGAGATACCTTGAATTTTGTGTGGTCCTGGTTTATCACCATTCAAGACGGCAGATTCGTCAGCTTCAATACCATAAACCTTGATATTTGGATTAGCAGCCTTAAGGGTTTTTGAAACACCTGAAATAGTACCACCAGTACCGATACCAGCAACAAAAGCATCCAAACCTTCTGCACCAAAATCTTCAAGGATTTCTTGACCAGTTGTAGCCGCGTGGACAGCTGGGTTTGATGGGTTGGCAAATTGAAGTGGTACCCAACCGTTGCGTTCAGCAGCAACTTCTTTAGCTTTAGCAATCGCACCTTTCATTCCTTCGCTACCAGGAGTCAATACAAGTTCAGCTCCATAAGCTTGGATGATTTTACGACGTTCAACACTCATTGTGTCAGGCATTACGATAACAACTTTATAGCCTTTAGCAGCACCAACCCAAGCGAGACCAATACCAGTGTTACCTGAAGTTGGTTCAACAATGGTATCACCAGGTTTAATAGTACCAGCTTTTTCAGCATCTTCAATCATACGAAGAGCAATACGGTCTTTTACTGAAGAACCAGGGTTAAAGGCTTCGAGTTTAACGTAAACATCTGCTGATCCTTCTGGAACAATAGAGTTAAGTTTAATAACAGGTGTTTTTCCAACAAGTTCAGTGATTGAGTTGTAAATTGTCATATTTAAAATCCTCTTAATCTTTGATTGATGGTTTTAAGTATACGACGGTAGGCTCAACTTGTAAAATACATCTTCTTTATCACTGTGATAACGTTTGACTATCAGATAGGAATTTCAACGATTTTCTTTCCAGATTTTTCATAAGTAACTTTCCCTTGATAGAACTCAGTCAGTTCCTGACCGAGTCTTTCAATCTCAGACTCTTCGACAAATAAAGTAGTAGAAACATCTGATAAGAAAGTTGTATCAAATTCTTGGAGTCTTTTTTTTTCAAGGAAGTTGGAGAAGACTTGGTACTGAGAGTAGGTTAACTCTACGGTTAGTCCTGTTAATTCCTTGACTTCCACTCGACCAATTTCTTCAATAGCATGGGCAACGCTACCAGAGTAAGCGCGGATAAGACCACCTGCCCCAAGTTTGATTCCTCCAAAATAACGAGTCACAACAGCTACGACATTAGTAAGTCCTTGTTTTTCTAGAACAGTAAGCATAGGCACACCAGCTGTTCCAGAAGGTTCGCCATCATCACTCGAACGCTTAATTTGACCATCATCTCCAACAATCATTGCAGAGCAAGAGTGATTGGCCTTGTGATGCTCTTTCTTAATCTGAGCGATACACTCTCTCCCTTCTTCTTCACTACTAATACGTTTCAAGTGACAAATAAAACGAGATTTTTTTATTTCTTCTTCAACGATTCCATCGTTGGCAATAGTTTTGTAATCCATAAAAAAATTTTATCATAAAAAGATGAATTCAAACATATTTTCGAATAGAAAGATATGGTACCTAAAGAATATTATGGACGACTATTTACGAAAGAACAGTTGCCAGTGGACTATCACTCAGAGGCTTTTACATTAGAAAGCATGATAAAGGTCGATAAACAACTTAGATGTAAAAGATGTTACAGTCAGATAGAGGAAGATTGGCAATTACCGGAAGGTCAGTATTATTGCAGAGCATGTATTGTCTTTGGCAGAAACCAAGAAGGAAAAGAACTTTATTATTTTCCTTCAAAAACATCTGAAATTGAATTTCCTGCTTTGAAGTGGTTGGGGGAACTGACTCCCTATCAAGCTGAGGTCTCAGAGAAGCTTTTAGAAACATATCAAAAACAGAAAGACAGCCTCGTACATGCTGTGACTGGTGCTGGGAAGACCGAGATGATTTATAAAATCGTTGCCTATGTTCTTGAAAGTAAAGGTAATGTAGCTATCGCAAGTCCTCGGGTTGATGTTTGTCGAGAGTTATTTCTTCGTATGCAGAGGGATTTTACTTGTAGTATTTCTCTGCTTCATGCTGAGAGTGAACCATATGATGGTAGTCCGCTTGTAATAGCTACCACCCATCAACTACTAAAGTTTTACCAGAACTTTGACCTAGTTATCGTTGATGAGGTTGATGCATTCCCTTTTGTAGGAAATGTCATGTTAAATCATGCTGTGGAGCAGGCAAAGAAGGAAACCGGTCGCTATATTTACTTAACAGCGACTTCTACAATATCTTTAGAAGAGCAAGTTCGACTTGGAGCTTTAGAAAAACATCACCTTGCCAGACGTTTCCATGGAAATCCTTTAGTACTTCCTAAATTCTTCTGGCAAGGAAGATTACAAAAATCTCTAATGAGAGGCAAGCTTCCAAGACCTCTTGTTTATCAGATTAAAAAGCAACGTAAATCAAAGATTCCTCTATTAATATTTTTCCCAAATATAGCGATAGGTGAAAAGTTTACTAGCATTCTGCAAAAATATCTTCCAGATGAAAAAATGGCCTTTGTTTCTTCAAAAAGCGAGGAGCGTTCAGCTACCGTAGAGCAGTTCCGGGAAAAAGAGTTATCCATCTTAGTGACAACAACTATCCTTGAACGTGGTGTAACCTTTCCACAAGTAGATGTTTTTGTTTGTATGGCAAATCATCACTTATACACTAGTTCGAGTCTTATTCAGATAGGAGGTCGAGTTGGAAGATCCCCAGATAGACCGACAGGAAAGCTTTATTTCTTTCATGAAGGACTATCCAAATCTATGCTTCGTTGTCGAGAAGAAATAAAGGTTATGAATAAAAAAGGAGGATTTAACAATGAAGTGTCTACTATGTAATGACTGGATTGAATCAGTGCCAAAATTAAGAGACCTGATTACGTTTAACCAGAGAGAAGAGTACTCCTGCGTATCTTGTAAAAATCAGTTTAAAAAACTTTCAAAAGAAAGATGTCAAAATTGTAATAAGGAGTTACATAGAGAGACCTGTATTGATTGTGAACTTTGGATGAAAAAAGGCTATATTCCTAAGCACCTTGCCATTTATCGCTATAAAGAAAACATGAAAGATTATTTTAGCCGATATAAATTTATGGGAGACTATTGTCTTAGAAAATTATTTCAACAAGATATAAAAAATAACTTAAAACCATTTTTGACGAAAGGTTTTACCATAGTGCCGGTCCCATTATCGGAAGAACGCTTGGCAGAAAGAGGATTTAACCAAGTTGAGGGATTGATAGAGGGAATTCCCTATCAGGATATCTTTGAGAAAAGAGATATTGAGAAGCAATCATCGAAAACACGCAAGGAGCGTTTAAGTCAAGATAATGCCTTCTGTCTCAAGAAAGGTATAGATGTACCAGATAAGATTATTATAGTGGATGATATCTATACAACAGGATCCACTTTATATCAGATGGTCCAACTATTAGAAGGTATAGGTATTAAAGAAGTTTTGACCTTTTCACTAGCTAGATAATAAAAATCCTTGCAAATTTTCATGAAAAGGATATAATAAAGATAAAGAAAACGCTAACAAGCGAGAAAGAGGTCTTTTATGATTAAATATAGTATCCGTGGCGAAAACATCGAAGTAACTGAAGCACTTCGTGACTATGTTGAAAGTAAACTTAGCAAAGTTGAAAAATACTTCAACGAAGACCAAGAATTGAATGCACGTGTAAATCTTAAGGTTTATCGCGAAAAGACAGCTAAAGTAGAGGTTACTATTCCAACAGGTTCTGTAACACTAAGAGCAGAAGATGTTTCGCAAGATATGTATGGTTCTATTGACCTAGTGGTTGATAAGATTGAAAGACAAATCCGTAAAAACAAAACAAAAATTGCACGTAAGCATCGTGAAAAAGTTCCAACAGGAGAAGTATTCTCAGCTGATTTTAATAACGAACAAGTTGAAGAAGCACCAGCTGTTGAAGTTGTAAGAACTAAAAACATTGAGTTGAAACCAATGGATGTTGAAGAAGCCATCCTTCAAATGGAGTTGTTGGGTCATGACTTCTTTATCTATACAGATAGTGAAGATCATACAACTAATGTTCTCTATAAACGAGAAGACGGAAACTACGGTTTGATTGAAGCTAAATAATTAAAAAATAAAGGAAGTAGGTTGAGAGACGTGCTTCCTTTATTTTTTTCAAAAACCCTATTGACAAGAATTTGTTTGGGTGATAAGATATAAAAGTTGTCTTAACTGCCTTGCCACAAACTTGAAAAGGTTCCAAAACTTTAAAAAAGTTATTGACAAGACAGGTCAGAGATGATATTATAAATAAGCTGTTTCGCGAGAGACAGCGGACACGAGAAGTGAAAAAACTTCAAAAAAAGTGTTGACAAGACATTCTAGATTTGCTAGAATATAGAACTTGTCTTAAGAGAGACAAAGACCTTTGAGAACTGAATAAGAAACCAAGTGCAGGGTTATAGAAGAAATTATAACCTGTCAATTTACAAGAATAAATCGTCAGACGACGGTAATGAGTTAACGCTCGAACAATTATTAAATTTTTTAATGAGAGTTTGATCCTGGCTCAGGACGAACGCTGGCGGCGTGCCTAATACATGCAAGTAGAACGCTGAAGAGAGGAGCTTGCTCTTCTTGGATGAGTTGCGAACGGGTGAGTAACGCGTAGGTAACCTGCCTTGTAGCGGGGGATAACTATTGGAAACGATAGCTAATACCGCATAACAATGGATGACCCATGTCATTTATTTGAAAGGGGCAAATGCTCCACTACAAGATGGACCTGCGTTGTATTAGCTAGTAGGTGAGGTAACGGCTCACCTAGGCGACGATACATAGCCGACCTGAGAGGGTGATCGGCCACACTGGGACTGAGACACGGCCCAGACTCCTACGGGAGGCAGCAGTAGGGAATCTTCGGCAATGGGGGCAACCCTGACCGAGCAACGCCGCGTGAGTGAAGAAGGTTTTCGGATCGTAAAGCTCTGTTGTAAGTCAAGAACGAGTGTGAGAGTGGAAAGTTCACACTGTGACGGTAGCTTACCAGAAAGGGACGGCTAACTACGTGCCAGCAGCCGCGGTAATACGTAGGTCCCGAGCGTTGTCCGGATTTATTGGGCGTAAAGCGAGCGCAGGCGGTTTGATAAGTCTGAAGTTAAAGGCTGTGGCTCAACCATAGTTCGCTTTGGAAACTGTCAAACTTGAGTGCAGAAGGGGAGAGTGGAATTCCATGTGTAGCGGTGAAATGCGTAGATATATGGAGGAACACCGGTGGCGAAAGCGGCTCTCTGGTCTGTAACTGACGCTGAGGCTCGAAAGCGTGGGGAGCGAACAGGATTAGATACCCTGGTAGTCCACGCCGTAAACGATGAGTGCTAGGTGTTGGATCCTTTCCGGGATTCAGTGCCGCAGCTAACGCATTAAGCACTCCGCCTGGGGAGTACGACCGCAAGGTTGAAACTCAAAGGAATTGACGGGGGCCCGCACAAGCGGTGGAGCATGTGGTTTAATTCGAAGCAACGCGAAGAACCTTACCAGGTCTTGACATCCCGATGCTATTTCTAGAGATAGAAAGTTACTTCGGTACATCGGTGACAGGTGGTGCATGGTTGTCGTCAGCTCGTGTCGTGAGATGTTGGGTTAAGTCCCGCAACGAGCGCAACCCCTATTGTTAGTTGCCATCATTCAGTTGGGCACTCTAGCGAGACTGCCGGTAATAAACCGGAGGAAGGTGGGGATGACGTCAAATCATCATGCCCCTTATGACCTGGGCTACACACGTGCTACAATGGTTGGTACAACGAGTTGCGAGTCGGTGACGGCAAGCTAATCTCTTAAAGCCAATCTCAGTTCGGATTGTAGGCTGCAACTCGCCTACATGAAGTCGGAATCGCTAGTAATCGCGGATCAGCACGCCGCGGTGAATACGTTCCCGGGCCTTGTACACACCGCCCGTCACACCACGAGAGTTTGTAACACCCGAAGTCGGTGAGGTAACCTTTTGGAGCCAGCCGCCTAAGGTGGGATAGATGATTGGGGTGAAGTCGTAACAAGGTAGCCGTATCGGAAGGTGCGGCTGGATCACCTCCTTTCTAAGGAAAAACGGAATGTACTTGAGTTTCTTATTTAGTTTTGAGAGGTCTTGTGGGGCCTTAGCTCAGCTGGGAGAGCGCCTGCTTTGCACGCAGGAGGTCAGCGGTTCGATCCCGCTAGGCTCCATTGAATCGCAAGATTCAAGTATTGTCCATTGAAAATTGAATATCTATATCAAATTCCATATGTAATTAATTACATATAGATAGTAACAAGAAAATAAACCGAAACGCTGTGAATATTTAATGAGTTAGGTCGAAAGACCAAAATAAGGTTAAGTTAATAAGGGCGCACGGTGGATGCCTTGGCACTAGAAGCCGATGAAGGACGTGACTAACGACGAAATGCTTTGGGGAGCTGTAAGTGAGCAATGATCCAGAGATGTCCGAATGGGGGAACCCGGCAGGTAATGCCTGTCACTCATTACTGTTAAGGTAATGTAGAGGAAGACGCAGTGAACTGAAACATCTAAGTAGCTGCAGGAAGAGAAAGCAAAAGCGATTGCCTTAGTAGCGGCGAGCGAAACGGCAAGAGGGCAAACCGAAGAGTTTACTCTTCGGGGTTGTAGGACTGCAACGTGGACTTAAAGATTATAGAAGAACTACCTGGGAAGGTAGGCCAAAGAGAGTAATAGCCTCGTATTCGAAATAGTCTTTATACCTAGCAGTATCCTGAGTACGGCGAGACACGAGAAATCTCGTCGGAATCTGGGAGGACCATCTCCCAACCCTAAATACTCTCTAGTGACCGATAGTGAACCAGTACCGTGAGGGAAAGGTGAAAAGCACCCCGGGAGGGGAGTGAAATAGAACCTGAAACCGTGTGCCTACAACAAGTTCGAGCCCGTTAATGGGTGAGAGCGTGCCTTTTGTAGAATGAACCGGCGAGTTACGATATGATGCGAGGTTAAGTTGAAGAGACGGAGCCGTAGGGAAACCGAGTCTTAATAGGGCGTATTAGTATCATGTCGTAGACCCGAAACCATGTGACCTACCCATGAGCAGGTTGAAGGTGAGGTAAAACTCACTGGAGGACCGAACCAGGGCACGTTGAAAAGTGCTTGGATGACTTGTGGGTAGCGGAGAAATTCCAAACGAACTTGGAGATAGCTGGTTCTCTCCGAAATAGCTTTAGGGCTAGCGTCGATGTTAAGTCTCTTGGAGGTAGAGCACTGTTTGGGTGAGGGGTCCATCCCGGATTACCAATCTCAGATAAACTCCGAATGCCAACGAGATATAATCGGCAGTCAGACTGCGAGTGCTAAGATCCGTAGTCGAAAGGGAAACAGCCCAGACCACCAGCTAAGGTCCCAAAATATATGTTAAGTGGAAAAGGATGTGGGGTTGCACAGACAACTAGGATGTTAGCTTAGAAGCAGCTATTCATTCAAAGAGTGCGTAATAGCTCACTAGTCGAGTGACCCTGCGCCGAAAATGTACCGGGGCTAAAACATATTACCGAAGCTGTGGATACCTTTATAGGTATGGTAGGAGAGCGTTCTATGTGCGAAGAAGGTGTACCGTGAGGAGTGCTGGAGCGCATAGAAGTGAGAATGCCGGTATGAGTAGCGAAAGACAGGTGAGAATCCTGTCCACCGTAAGACTAAGGTTTCCAGGGGAAGGCTCGTCCGCCCTGGGTTAGTCGGGACCTAAGGAGAGACCGAAAGGTGTATCCGATGGACAACAGGTTGATATTCCTGTACTAGAGTATATAGTGATGGAGGGACGCAGTAGGCTAACTAAACCAGACGATTGGAAGTGTCTGGCCAAGCAGTGAGGTGTGATATGAGTCAAATGCTTATATCTATAACATTGAGCTGTGATGGGGAGCGAAGTTTAGTAGCGAAGTTAGTGATGTCACACTGCCGAGAAAAGCTTCTAGCGTTAATTATACTCTACCCGTACCGCAAACCGACACAGGTAGTCGAGGCGAGTAGCCTCAGGTGAGCGAGAGAACTCTCGTTAAGGAACTCGGCAAAATGGCCCCGTAACTTCGGGAGAAGGGGCGCTGACTTATGGTCAGCCGCAGTGAATAGGCCCAAGCAACTGTTTATCAAAAACACAGCTCTCTGCTAAATCGTAAGATGATGTATAGGGGGTGACGCCTGCCCGGTGCTGGAAGGTTAAGAGGAGTGCTTAGCAATAGCGAAGGTATGAATTGAAGCCCCAGTAAACGGCGGCCGTAACTATAACGGTCCTAAGGTAGCGAAATTCCTTGTCGGGTAAGTTCCGACCCGCACGAAAGGCGTAATGATTTGGGCACTGTCTCAACGAGAGACTCGGTGAAATTTTAGTACCTGTGAAGATGCAGGTTACCCGCGACAGGACGGAAAGACCCCATGGAGCTTTACTGCAGTTTGATATTGAGTATCTGTACCACATGTACAGGATAGGTAGGAGCCTATGACCTCGGGACGCCAGTTTCGAGTGAGGCGTTGTTGGGATACTACCCTTGTGTTATGGCTACTCTAACCCAGATAGGTTATCCCTATCGGAGACAGTGTCTGACGGGCAGTTTGACTGGGGCGGTCGCCTCCTAAAAGGTAACGGAGGCGCCCAAAGGTTCCCTCAGAATGGTTGGAAATCATTCGCAGAGTGTAAAGGTATAAGGGAGCTTGACTGCGAGAGTTACAACTCGAGCAGGGACGAAAGTCGGGCTTAGTGATCCGGTGGTTCCGCATGGAAGGGCCATCGCTCAACGGATAAAAGCTACCCTGGGGATAACAGGCTTATCTCCCCCAAGAGTTCACATCGACGGGGAGGTTTGGCACCTCGATGTCGGCTCGTCGCATCCTGGGGCTGTAGTCGGTCCCAAGGGTTGGGCTGTTCGCCCATTAAAGCGGCACGCGAGCTGGGTTCAGAACGTCGTGAGACAGTTCGGTCCCTATCCGTCGCGGGCGTAGGAAATTTGAGAGGATCTGCTCCTAGTACGAGAGGACCAGAGTGGACTTACCGCTGGTGTACCAGTTGTTCTGCCAAGAGCATCGCTGGGTAGCTATGTAGGGAAGGGATAAACGCTGAAAGCATCTAAGTGTGAAGCCCACCTCAAGATGAGATTTCCCATGATTTTATATCAGTAAGAGCCCTGAGAGATGATCAGGTTGATAGGTTAGAAGTGGAAGTGTGGTGACACATGTAGCGGACTAATACTAATAGCTCGAGGACTTATCCAAAGAAAGTAACTGAGACATATTGACAACGATTTGGTTTCTTGATACAGTATAGATATTCAATTTTGAGTTGAGAATACTCAGAGTTAAGTGACGATAGCCTAGGAGATACACCTGTTCCCATGCCGAACACAGAAGTTAAGCCCTAGTACGCCTGATGTAGTTGGGGGTTGCCCCCTGTTAGATACGGTAGTCGCTTAGCGCAAAGGGAGTTTAGCTCAGCTGGGAGAGCATCTGCCTTACAAGCAGAGGGTCAGCGGTTCGATCCCGTTAACTCCCATAGGTCCCGTGGTGTAGCGGTTATCACGTCGCCCTGTCACGGCGAAGATCGCGGGTTCGATTCCCGTCGGGACCGTTCAAATAGAAATATTTGAGACTCGTTAGCTCAGTTGGTAGAGCAATTGACTTTTAATCAATGGGTCACTGGTTCGAGCCCAGTACGGGTCATATATGCGGGTGTGGCGGAATTGGCAGACGCACCAGATTTAGGATCTGGCGCTTAACGGCGTGGGGGTTCAAGTCCCTTCACCCGCATTAGAAAAGTTAGCCGGCTTAGCTCAGTTGGTAGAGCATCTGATTTGTAATCAGAGGGTCGCGTGTTCAAGTCATGTAGCCGGCATAAAGATGGTCCGTTGGTCAAGGGGTTAAGACACCGCCTTTTCACGGCGGTAACACGGGTTCGAATCCCGTACGGACTATATTTTGAGTAACTTAGGTTACTCTTTTTATTTTGTTTCTTTTTTTTATATGTTATAATAATTTATAATACTATTTTGAGGTGAATTTATGTCTAAAGTTTTTGTTTTTGGTCATCAAAACCCTGATTCTGATGCAATCGGGTCTTCTTATGGATACGCTTATTTGAAACGTCAACTTGGTGTTGATGCTGAAGCTGTTGCTTTGGGTACTCCTAACGAGGAAACTGCTTTTGTTCTTGATTATTTTGGTGTTGAAGCACCACGAGTGGTTGAATCAGCTCAGTCTGAGGGTGTTAATCAAGTTATTCTTACAGACCATAATGAGTTTCAACAATCTATTTCAGATATTAAGGACGTTGAAGTTATTGAGGTAGTCGACCATCACCGTGTAGCTAACTTTGAAACTGCTAATCCATTAATGATGCGATTAGAACCTGTTGGATCTGCATCTTCAATTGTTTATCGTATGTTTAAAGAAAACAATGTTGAGGTTCCTAAGGAAGTAGCTGGTTTGCTTCTTTCAGGTTTGATTTCAGATACTCTTCTTCTTAAATCTCCAACTACACATGCTTCAGATCCTGCAGTTGCAGCTGAACTTGCAGAAATTGCTGGTGTTAATCTTGAAGAATATGGTCTTGCTATGCTTAAAGCTGGTACTAATCTTTCTTCAAAATCTGCTGAAGAACTCATTGACATTGATGCAAAGACATTTGAATTGAATGGTAATCAAGTTCGTGTTGCACAAGTTAATACAGTTGATATTTCTGATGTTCTTTCTCGTCAAGCGGAAATTGAAGAAGCTATTAATAACTCAATTAAAAACAATGGTTACTCTGACTTTGTCTTAATGATTACTGATATTCTTAATTCTAATTCAGAAATTCTTGCACTTGGTTCAAATACTGATAAGGTTGAAGCTGCTTTCAATTTTGTTTTAGATAATAATCATGCTTTCCTTGAAGGAGCTGTTTCTCGTAAGAAACAGGTAGTTCCTCAGTTGACTGAAAGCTTTAATGCGTAAAATTAGGCCAGTAGGCCTTTTTTTAGTACTCTGATTAATGGTATAATAGTTTTTATGATAATACAATTTAACCCAACTAAACTATGTAAGCAACCTTTTTTTATGAAAATAGTGAATTATCTATATCTTAATCAGCCTGTGACCCTGAGAGCAATAAAAAGGCAGTTTCCTTTTCAAAAGAATATCGATAAATTAATTGAGGAGTTTGTAAAAGCAGGCTATATTGAACGATTCGAGAAACGTTATCGTTTATTAATTAGTCTTGTGTCAGATTCTTCTAAAATTGATTTAGAACAGCATTTTTTTATTGATGATGATTCTACTTGTTATTTTGAACTATTAAATCGTAGATTTGTTACTGAGATAAGTAATTCTACTAATGAAGTTGTTATTGTTGAACAAACGAGTATAACGAGAGACGATCTTACGATTTCAAATTATTTCTATAAATTAAGTGAAAATCTACCATTATCGGAAGAGCAGAATAGATTATATGACATATTAGGGGATGTTAATCCTGAATATTTTTTGAAACATGTTACGACTTTTCTTTTAAAATACGTTAGGAAGGAATATGCACTTCAAAAAAGGAGGAATATTTTTGTTGATGCTTTAGAATTATTAGGGTACCTTGTTCAAGTAGAAGAAGGGCGTTATCTTTTGAATATGGATTTAGATTCCGAAGCATTAGTTTTTAGTGCAAAAAAAGACTAGTTTTATTACTAGTCTTTTTTATGACAACTTTAACGATTCCTTAGTTCAAGATAACGTTTGTACCAGATGTTAACATAAGATTGTGAAAATGGCCCCTTACCATTGTTAATCCAATCTACCAAGATTTTAACATGTTCCTTTAAGATATAGTCAATATCAGGAGAGTAATGCATTTCTTTTTTATGTGTTTCATACTCATCTACATCTAGCAATTTTTTTTCACCATCAGCGAAGACTTTGACATCTAGGTCATAGTCTATATATTTTAGTGCTTCTTGGTCCAAAATATATGGACTAGCTAAATTGCAGTAGTAGGAAATGCCGTTATCCCTAATCATGGCTATAATATTAAACCAGTATTTTTTGTGGAAATAAACAATAGCAGGTTCACGTGTTACCCATCGTCTTCCGTCTGCTTCAGTAACGAGGGTGTGGTCGTTAACGCCAATAACAGCATTCTCAGTTGTCTTTAGTACCATAGTATCGCGCCAAGTACGGTGCAAACTACCATCATGCTTATAACTTTGAATTGTGATAAAGTCGCCTTCTTTTGGTAATTTCATGGCGTCCTCTTTCTACAATAAGGGTTATCCTCTTTATTGTATCATAATTTTGTGAAAAGAGGGGGAATACCTATAAATATTCTCTTAGAGCGGATGCTATCGCATCAAAGTCATAACCTTTTCGGGCTAAAGATTGTGTCAAGCGTTGTTTAAGCTCATAACCATCGTATTTTTTACTAAATTTTTGATATTGCTTATCAATTTCTTTATAAAGGAGGGCTTGTTCATTTTCTTCATCTGCTTCAAGTTCTAGATAATCGATTGCTAGTTTACTTTCTTGGAATGAAAAACCTTTATTGATAAGGCTTTGAGTTAATTTGTCTTTTAGGGCTTTAGATGGTAGTTTTCCCTGATATTTTCGTAACAGTTTTGAAGCTACTCTAATGGCTATTTCTGAGAAATCAAATTGGCTTAAAACATCGTCAATGATTTGTTTGTTACAACCTTTTTGAAGCCATTTTTGCTTCAGCACATAGGCCCCTTTATCACCTGAATTCAGATTTTGTTGAGCTAGACTCTCTAGGAGTTTGTAATCATCAATCCAATGATCTTTTTTTAGATTATCAATAATTTTGGGAATTATATGAGGGTTTATTTCATGTTTAAAAAGGTAATCTTTTACTTCTTTCTCACTACGTTGTTTAAATGAAATAAAATAGAGAGCTAAGTTTTTACCATGCGAGAACTGAGCAAAGGATTTAATATCCTCTAGTTGATCTTTGTCCAGTATCATTTCTTTAGTCAACATGTATTTAACGATGGTATCTTCTGTAACGTAGAGACTCTCTTTTTTGTCTATCTCAAGGAGATAAAGTCTCTTTTTCTTTTCGATTTTTGTGATTTTCATAGTTATTATTATATCAAAATGTTAGAATGGTAGTATGAATTTACAAGTGAAACAGCGTATCCCGCTTAAGATAAAACGCATGGGAATCAATGGCGAAGGCATTGGTTTTTATAAGAAAACTCTAGTTTTTGTACCAGGGGCTTTGAAGGGTGAAGAGGTGTTCTGTCAGATTGTTTCTGTTAAGAGAAACTTTGTTCAGGCGAAATTATTAAAGATCAATAAACCTTCTAAGTTTCGTGTCGAACCTGCATGTAGTATTTATGAAGATTGTGGTGGTTGCCAGTTAATGCATCTTCGTTATGATAAGCAATTAGAGTTTAAAACTGACTTGTTAGGACAAGCCTTGAAGAAGTTTAAACCGGCTAATTTTGAGTCATATGACATTCGTCCAACAATAGGGATGGAGCAACCACAACATTACCGAGCTAAACTACAATTTCAAACCCGTTTTTTTGGTGGCTCAGTTAAATCTGGCTTATTTGCGGAAGGGAGTCATCGCCTCATTAATATTGATGATTGCCTAGTTCAGGATGAGCTAACTCAAGCCATTATGAATAAGGTGACAAATTTGTTAGATAAATACAAGTTACCAATTTATAATGAGCGCAAAATTGCTGGAATTCGTACAGTTATGATACGACGTGCTTTGGGTTCAAATCAGGTCCAGTTAATTTTTGTAACCTCTAAATCAGTTTCTTTCACAAAATTAGTTAAGGAATTGACGGAAAGTTTTCCAGAAATCGTAACAATTGCTGTCAATTATAATTATTCGAAATCCAGTGAGATTTATGGTCAAGAGACGGAAATTCTTTGGGGGCAAGACACTATTCAAGAAGAGGTACTGGACTATAACTTCGCTCTCTCTCCTCGTGCATTTTACCAGTTGAATCCTCAACAAACAGAGGTACTCTATGGTCAGGCTGTTGAAGCTTTAGATGTGGATAAGGCTGAACATCTTATTGATGCTTACTGTGGGGTTGGTACTATTGGACTTGCTTTTGCAAATAAAGTAAAGAGTATTCGAGGTATGGATATTATTCCTGAGGCTATTGAGGATGCTAGGAAGAATGCCAAATCACTTGGACTGGAAAATGCTCACTTTGAGGTGGGTAAAGCAGAAGATATCATTCCACGTTGGTACAAGGAAGGTTATCGAGCAGATGCTCTTATTGTGGATCCACCTAGAACTGGTTTAGATGATAAGCTACTTAAAACGATACTGGACTACACTCCTGAAAAAATGGTATATGTTTCATGTAATGTGTCTACTTTGGCTAGAGACCTAGTTTCTTTGGCTAAAGTTTATGATGTTAATTATATCCAGTCAGTAGATATGTTTCCTCATACGGCTCGAACAGAAGCAGTTGTGAAGCTAACTAAGAAAATGTGATAAAACCTAACATAAAAAACAAGAAATTTTCAAAATTGTTGGAAAATTTCTTTATTTTTCTGAAAAATAGGAGTATAATAGGCTTATCGATTTTTTAAAGGAGGAGCGTATGAAAAAGAGCTTCATTCATCAACAAGAGGAAATTTCTTTTGTGAAGAATACTTTTACACAGTATTTGATTGATAAACTTGACGTCGTTGAAGTGCAAGGGCCTATTTTGAGTAAGGTCGGGGATGGTATGCAGGATAATTTGAGCGGTATTGAGAATCCTGTAACTGTTAATGTGCTTCAGATTCCTGACGCAACATACGAAGTTGTTCACTCATTAGCAAAATGGAAACGCCATACTTTGGCTCGTTTTGGTTTCAATGAAGGTGAAGGGCTCGTGGTTAATATGAAGGCTCTTCGTCCAGATGAAGATTCATTGGATGCAACGCACTCTGTTTACGTTGACCAATGGGACTGGGAAAAAGTTATTCCTGACGGACATCGTAATATCGCTTATTTGAAAGAAACTGTTGAAACCATTTATAAGGTTATTCGTTTGACTGAGCTAGCAGTTGAAGCACGTTACGATATTGAAGCAATTTTACCTAAGAAAATTACCTTCATCCATTCAGAAGAGCTTGTTGAGAAGTACCCTGATTTGACACCAAAAGAGCGTGAAGATGCTATTACCAAGGAATATGGTGCTGTATTCTTGATTGGTATCGGTGGTGTTCTTCCCGATGGAAAACCACATGATGGTCGTGCACCTGACTATGATGACTGGACAACTGAGTCTGAGAATGGTTACCATGGTTTGAATGGAGATATCTTGGTTTGGAATGAGCAATTAGGACATGCTTTTGAATTGTCATCAATGGGTATTCGTGTTGATGAAGATGCCCTTAAACGTCAGGTTGAAATTACTGGCGACCAAGATCGTTTGAAATTGGATTGGCACCAAGCCTTGTTACATGGCCTTTTCCCACTAACAATTGGTGGAGGTATTGGTCAATCACGTATGGCTATGTTCTTGCTTCGTAAGAAACATATTGGTGAGGTTCAAACTTCAGTTTGGCCAGATGCCGTTCGTGAAACTTACGAAAACATCTTGTAAAAAAAAGCACTAACGAAAGTTAGTGTTTTTTGGTTTGCAATAGCTATGCATAATTGATCTATGAATTGGCTATTGGAGTAGATATCATAAGAGCTGGCTTAGTTTTTCTCATAAAGAAAAAACCTTTCCCTTGAAAGGGAGAGGTTTTTAGATTAGTCGCCACTACGGAAAAAGGCATCGTAAAGAGCTCTGACGGCTGCTTTTTCTTGCTCAGTTTCAATTACGAACATAACAGAAACCTCACTAGAACCTTGAGAAATCATTTCTAGGTTAATATGTTTTTCAGAGAGAGCTTTAGCTGCTGTCGCTGTAACACCGATGTGGTCTTTCATATTTTCACCAACAATCATGAGAATTGAAAGGCCATGTTCAATTTCGACTTCATCAACACCGAGTTCACGAGTCAAGTAAGAAAGGATTTCTTGTTCTTTGATTGGGGTAAGTTCACGTTCTCGAATAATAATTGAAAGATCATCGATTCCAGAAGGCATGTGTTCCCAACGGATGTTTAAATCTTCCAAGATTTGGAGGACCTTACGTCCGAAACCAACTTCACGGTTCATGAGGTATTTGGTCATATTGATGCTGACGAATTTATCATCGCTCGCGATACCAACGACAGGAACAGTTGCACCCTTATGTTCAAGAATAATACGTGTGCCTGGATGGTCTGGATTATTAGTGTTTTTAATAACCAACGGAATTTTACCACGATAGGCAGGCAGTAGAGCTTCATCATGAAGCACTGAGAATCCAGCATAAGCCAATTCACGCATTTCTTTATAAGTTAACTCAGGAATAGAATGTGGTTCATGAACGACACCAGGGTGGGCTGCGAAAATACCATCTACATCTGTGAAGTTTTCATATAAGTCTGCCTTAACTCCAGCTGCAACGATAGAACCTGTGATATCAGAGCCTCCACGTGAGAAAGTACAAATTTGATTATCAGGGGTAACACCAAAGAAACCAGGGATAACAAGAACCTCATCTGATTCACGAAGCTCTTCCAATTTGTCATAGGCTCCTGGAAGGATACGAGCATTTCCAGGTTCGCTTGAGACAAAAATACCAGCTTGGCGAGGGTGAACGTAACGTGCTTCAATACCGTTATTACGGAAATATTCAGCGATTAATTTTGCGTTATTATCTTCCCCTGCAGCTAGGAAAGTATCATAAAGGAAATCATTGTCTTCAATCGGAAGAGTGGCAAGATCGTTGATAGATTTAGCAATCTTCGCCATTTCTGTTGATTTGAAGCCTAGCTCATCTACCATAGCTTGGTAGCGGTTAATGATCCATTCTTGGTCAGCTTTGACATCAACACCCTTTGTGTAGTGTTTATAGTATTTAATCAAGGCATCTGTGACCTTGGTATCTTCATCGTTACGTTTACCTGGGGCTGATACAACGACAAAGCGACGCTCGGGGTCAGATTTTACAATGTTTAAGACTTTTTCTAATTGTGTGGCTGAAGCAAGTGAGCTTCCACCGAATTTGATGACTTTCATAGTTACTCCAAAAATTTTAAATTACTCTACAATTATAGCAAAATTCTGACAATTTGTCACATTGTTTTTAAAAGCGAGTAAGATTTAGTCTGAATATGGTACAATAAGGGAAGAAAAGGAGGATATCCCGTGGTAGAGGCAATTATTTTTGATATGGATGGTGTCCTTTTTGACACTGAAAAATATTATTATGATCGACGTGCAAGTTTCTTAGCTCAAAAGGGAATTTCAATCGACCATTTACCCCCGTCTTTCTTTATAGGTGGAAATACCAAGCAAGTTTGGGAAAATATTCTCAGAGATGACTATGATAACTGGGATGTGCCAACTTTACAAGAAGAGTATAATGCCTATAAACAAGACAACCCCTTACCCTACAAAGAATTAATCTTTCCTGATGTTTTGAAAGTCCTGAATGAAGTGAAATCTCGAGGGTTGAAAATAGGTTTGGCTTCTAGCTCAGTGAAGGCAGATATCCTTAGAGCTTTAGAGGAAAATCATTTGGATGGTTTCTTTGATGTGGTTCTCTCAGGAGAAGAATTTAAAGAGAGTAAACCCAATCCAGAGATTTATCTGACAGCATTGAAGCATTTGAACGTGGAAGCAAATCAGGCTTTGATTATCGAAGATAGCGAAAAGGGGATTGCTGCTGGAGTCGCTGCAGGTGTTGAGGTTTGGGCTATTAAAGATAATCGTTTTGGTATGGATCAAGGTGCAGCTAAAGGCTTGTTGGATAACCTTATAGATGTTTTAGATTTATTAAAATAGAAGTGACACCGAGTTGTAGAACTCGGTGTTTTGATGTATCAAATTAAAAAACTCTAAGTTTCTGTTGACCTTTAGATGGACTATGGTATACTAGAAAATAACGATGAATGATTTGATAATCAAATTATCTATTCATCAAATAAAATTGTGATAAAAATATAAAGAACATACGGTTTTCATATAGGAACTAGTTATCGGAGGAATGCAAAAAATGGCTTACGAAACAATTCTTTATAGTGTTGAAGATGGAGTAGCAACTTTAACACTTAATCGTCCAGAAGTGCAAAATGGGTTTAATATTCCAGTTTGTGATGAGATTATGGCTGCAATTGAGGAAGCTAAACAAGATGCGTCAGTAAAATTCTTGGTAATCAATGCTAATGGGAAAGTCTTTTCTGTTGGTGGTGACCTTGATCAAATGCAAAAAGCGGTTGCTGTAGATGATGTACAGTCTTTGGTTCGTATTGCTGAGCAGGTAAATGAAATTTCTTTTGCTCTTAAAAAATTGCCTAAGCCAGTCATCATGGTAGTTGATGGCCCATGTGCAGGTGCTGCGGCTAACTTAGCTGTTGCAGCTGACTTTACGATTGCATCTGATAAAGCTAAATTCATCCAAGCTTTTGTAGGTGTTGGTTTGGCACCTGACGCTGGAGGTCTCTACCTTTTGACACGTTCAATCGGTATTAACCGTGCGACTCAAATTACCATGACAGGAGAGCCAGTATCAGCTGAAAAAGCTTTGGACTGGGGAATTGCCTACAAAGTTGTTGAATCAGAAAAACTTGAAAAAACTGTGAGTCAATTGATTAAAAAATTGAACCGCTCTTCAGTGAATTCCTTTAAAGCCATTAAAGAAATGGTTTGGGAATCTGAATTTGCAGGATGGGAAAATTACGCTAAGTTGGAACTTGATTTGCAAAAATCTCTTGCCTTCACTGAGGACTTTAAAGAAGGGGTACGTGCTTATAGTGAGCGTCGTCGACCTAAATTCCAAGGGAAATAACCACATTTTCTAAAAGAAAAACTAAAGTTTTTTAATCGGGCTTGCGAATTTAGTTTGAGTCTGATATAATTTGAAAGTCAAAGTTTTATTGAAAGGAGTCTGGTGTGAATTACGACAAAATTGATGGCTATCTTGTTGATATTTTTAATAACGTAGTTATTATCGAAGAAGCAAGTTTAAAGAATTCAAAATTTAACGATGTTTCCCTCAAGGAAATGCATACCATTGATGTGATCGGTACACATCCAGATACGACACCAAGTGCAGTAGCTAAAGAACTCATGCTAACTCTTGGTACTGTAACAACTTCTCTCAATAAACTTGAAAAGAAAGGTTATATTGTCCGTACGCGTTCATCAGTTGACCGTCGTGTGGTCCATCTATCGCTTTCTAAAAAGGGTCGTTTGGTATATCGTCTTCACCGTCGTTTCCATAAATCAATGGTGATGAGGATTACAGAAGGCTTTAACGACGAGGAATTGAAGGTTATGAGCAAGGGATTGGAAAATCTCCACGCCTTTCTTGAGGAGTTGAAATAATGGCATTTGCAAAAATTAGTCAGGTTGCCCATTATGCACCTGCTCAGGTCGTGACCAATGATGACCTATCAAAAATCATGGATACTAGCGATGAGTGGATTCGCTCGCGTACAGGTATTCAGGAACGTCGCATCTCATTGAATGAGAACACGAGTGATTTAGCTACCAATGTTGCTCATCAGCTATTAGAAAAATCAGGATTATCGCCTGAGGAGTTAGACTTTGTTTTAGTTGCAACGATTTCTCCGGATAGCTCTATGCCGTCAGTAGCGGCTCGAGTTCAAGGAGCAATCGGTGCAGTCAATGCTTTTGCTTTTGATATTACTGCAGCATGTAGTGGTTTCGTCTTTGCTCTGGCAACAGCAGAAAAATTGATTAAGTCAGGTGTCTACAAAAAAGGTTTAGTTATTGGTGCTGAAGTCCTTTCTAAAACTTTAGACTGGTCTGACCGTACAACAGCTGTCCTCTTTGGAGATGGTGCTGGCGGAGTCCTTTTGGAAGAAACTGAAGAAGAACATTTCTTCGGAGAATCTTTAAATACCGATGGTAGCAAGGGTGGTCTTGAGTCAGGAGCCTCTGCAGTTATCTCGCCTTATTCAGATGAGTCTGATCAGCCTAATCCTTATATGCAAATGGATGGGAAAGCGATCTTTGATTTTGCCGTTAAGACAGTTTCAAAGAGCATTAAGGCCTTGGTTGAAGAAAAAGGTGAACCTGATTACTTCCTTCTTCATCAAGCTAACATTCGTATTTTGGATATTATGGCTAAGAAAATCGATGTTAGTCGTGATAAATTCTTGGCAAACATGATGTCTTACGGTAATACCAGTGCGGCAAGTATCCCAATTTTGCTTTCTGAAAACGTGGCAAATGGGACCTTAAAATTAGACAGCGGTCAAACAATTCTTTTATCAGGTTTTGGTGGGGGTTTGACATGGGGCAGTCTTATTGTTAAAATCTAGTTATATAAATTATGCACCAGCATAGATTATAAGAAATATATTTATCTTAAAGGAGAAATTAAAATGGCAGTATTTGAAAAAGTACAAGAAATCATCGTTGAAGAACTTGGGAAAGACGCAGAAGAAGTAAAAGTAGAAACTACTTTTGACGAACTTGACGCTGACTCACTTGACGTGTTCCAAGTTATCTCAGAAATCGAAGATGAATTCGATATCCAAATCGAAACTGAAGAAGGTCTTAACACTGTTGGTGACCTTGTTGCTTACGTAGAAGAAAAAACTAAATAAGCAGGGCATAGAGAATATTCTTATTGGGGATATTCTCCTTTGTTTATACAATTACTTTGATTATTAAACTATTTATTTGATTAGAAAATCGAAAAAAGGTGAAAAATGAAATCTCGTATTACAGAACTGTTAGGAATTAAATATCCAATCTTCCAAGGTGGTATGGCTTGGGTTGCTGATGGTGACTTAGCTGGAGCCGTTTCAAATGCTGGTGGACTCGGAATTATTGGTGGTGGTAATGCCCCTAAAGAAGTGGTAAAAGCTAATATTGATAGAGTAAAACAAATCACTGACAAACCATTCGGTGTTAATATCATGCTTTTGTCACCATTTGCAGATGACATCGTCGACCTCGTTATCGAAGAGGGCGTTAAGGTTGTTACAACAGGTGCCGGAAATCCAGGTAAATATATGGAGCGTTTCCACGAAGCTGGAATCACAGTAATCCCAGTTATTCCATCGGTAGCACTTGCTAAACGTATGGAAAAACTTGGAGCGGATGCTGTTGTCGCAGAAGGTATGGAAGCTGGTGGTCACATCGGTAAATTGACAACTATGGCTCTTGTTCGCCAGGTTGCGGATGCGGTATCTATCCCAGTTATTGGTGCTGGTGGTGTTGCTGATGGACGTGGTATGGCTGCTGTTCTTATGCTTGGAGCAGAAGCTGTTCAGGTTGGTACGCGTTTCGCTGTTGCTAAGGAATCTAATGCACACCAAAACTTCAAAGATAAGATTTTGAATGCTAAAGATATTGATACTGTTATTTCAGCCTCAGTTGTTGGACACCCAGTTCGTGCGATTAAGAATAAATTGGCTACAGAATATAACCAAGCTGAAAAAGATTTCTTGGCTGGTAAGAAGACTCAAGAGGAAATTGAAGAGCTTGGTGCAGGTGCCCTTCGTAACGCTGTTGTTGATGGAGATGTGGAATATGGTTCAGTTATGGCTGGACAAATTGCAGGTCTTGTTCGTAAAGAAGAAACATGTGCAGAAATCTTGGAAGACCTTTACACAGGTGCTGCCAAGGTGATTAAAGAAGAAGCTGCTCGTTGGGCAGATGTAAACGTCTAAAAACGTCGAAAGGATTAGGATAGTGACAAAACGTGCGTTCTTATTTGCTGGTCAAGGGGCTCAGAAATTGGGCATGGCGAGCGATTTGTATGCGACTTATCCCGTTGTCAAAGAGACATTTGATACGGCTAGTCGTATTCTAGGTTATGATTTGCGTGAATTGATTGATTCTAACGAAGAAAAACTTAATCAGACACGCTACACTCAACCAGCTATTTTGACAACGTCAGTAGCCATTTATCGCCTTTTGGCAGAAAATGGTATCACTCCTGATATTGTTGCCGGTCTCTCTTTGGGTGAATATTCTGCCCTAGTTGCGGCTGGAGCACTCTCATTTGAGGATGCGGTAGCCTTGGTTGCTAAACGTGGAGAATTCATGGAAACAGCGGCTCCTGCTGGAAGTGGGAAAATGGTTGCAGTCATGAATATAGATCCAAGTTTGATTGAAGAAATCTGTCAAAAAGCATCTGAAAAGGGTGTGGTAACGCCTGCTAACTACAATACACCAGCACAAATTGTTATTGGTGGTGAAGTTGAGGCTGTTGATTATGCTGTGGAATTGCTAAAAGAAGCTGGTGCTAAACGTCTGATTCCTCTTAATGTTTCAGGGCCCTTCCATACAGCTTTACTTGAATCAGCTAGTCAAAAATTGGCAGCAGAACTTGAGAAAGTGTCATTCAATGACTTTACGCTTCCTTTAGTAGGTAATACTGAGGCTCAAATCATGAAGTCAGAAGACGTCAAAGCACTTTTGGCTCGTCAGGTGATGGAACCTGTACGTTTTTATGATTCGATTGCCACTATCCAAGAATTTGGTGTAGATGAAGTGATTGAGATTGGTCCAGGAAAAGTCTTGTCAGGTTTCTTGAAGAAAATTGATAAAACCCTACCAACTCAAAATGTTGAAAATCAAGCTAGTCTTGCTGCCCTTCTTAATGCTTAAAACGAGGTAAACATGGAACTTAAGAATAAAAATGTTTTTGTAACAGGTTCAACACGTGGAATTGGATTAGCTGTGGCACACAAATTTGCTAGTCTTGGTGCCAACGTTGTCCTTAATGGACGTTCTGAGATCTCTGAGGACTTGCTTGCACAGTTTGCAGATTATGGTGTAACTGTTGTTGGTATCTCAGGTGATATTTCTAATGGCGAAGATGCTAAACGTATGGTAGCTGAAGCTATTGAAAAGCTTGGTAGTGTTGACGTGTTAGTTAATAATGCTGGTATTACTAACGATAAGTTGATGTTGAAGATGACTGAAGAAGATTTTGAACGTGTCTTGAAAATCAACTTGACTGGTGCCTTCAATATGACACAAGCTGTCTTGAAACCAATGTCTAAGGCGCGTCAAGGTGCCATCATCAATATGTCATCTGTTGTAGGTCTTATGGGGAATATTGGTCAAGCTAACTATGCGGCTTCAAAAGCTGGTTTGATTGGCTTCACTAAATCAGTAGCGCGTGAAGTTGCGGCCCGTGGTGTCCGTGTCAATGCTATCGCTCCTGGTTTCATTGAATCAGATATGACTGACGCTATTCCTGAGAAAATGAAAGATGCTATGATTGCTCAAGTACCAATGAAACGTATTGGACAAGCAGAAGAAGTGGCTGAAGTTGCAGCATTCTTGGCTAGTCAAGAATATCTCACAGGTCAAACCATCGCTATTGATGGTGGTATGACCATGCAATAATTGATTTTCAATATCAAAAAAACATTTACTAGAATATCCATCCGACAAAAGGAGAATATATATGTCTACAAATCGTGTTGTTGTTACAGGTTACGGCGTAACCTCACCAATCGGTAATACACCAGAAGAATTTTGGAACAGTCTTCATGACGGTAAAATTGGTATCAAGCCAATTACTAAGTTTGATGCTTCTGAAATTCCAGTCTTTAACGCTGGTGAAATCCAAGATTTCCCGTTCGATAAATACTTTGTGAAAAAAGATACTAACCGTATGGACACTTACTCACTTTATGCGATTTATGCTGCTATGGAAGCTCTTGAAAATTCAGGACTTAACATGGAAGAAGAAGATCGTGATCGTGTTGGTGTTATCGTGTCATCTGGTATCGGTGGTCTCCAAGAACTTGAAGATCAAATCATTCGTATGCACGAACGTGGTATGAAACGTATCAAACCAATGTTTATCCCTAAAGCACTCTCAAACATGGGTGCTGGTAACATTGCTCTTAAAATTGGTGCTCAAGGGGTATGTAAATCAGTGACGACTGCTTGTGCCTCTGCCAATGATGCAATCGGTGAGGCCTTCCGTGAAATTAAATTCGGTTTGCATGATGTTGTCTTGGCTGGTGGTGCTGAAGCTTCAATCACTAAGATTGGTATCGGTGGTTTCAATGCTCTTACAGCACTTTCAACAACAGAGGATCCAGAACGTTCATCAATTCCATTTGATAAAGACCGTAATGGTTTTGTTATGGGTGAAGGTGCAGGGGTTCTCGTTATCGAAAGCTTGGAACATGCTCAAAAACGTGGTGCTAACATCTTGGCTGAGATTGTTGGTTACGGATCAAACTGTGATGCCTACCACATGACAACACCAACTCCAGACGGTTCTGGTGCTGCTAAAGCAATTAAATTGGCTATCAATGAAGCTGGTATCAAACCTGAAGATGTTGATTATGTTAATGCTCACGGGACATCAACACCTGCCAATGAAAAAGGTGAAAGTGGTGCCATTGTTTCTGTACTTGGTAAAGATGTTCCAGTTTCATCTACTAAATCATTTACAGGTCACTTGCTAGGTGCTGCTGGTGCGGTTGAGGCTATTGCAACAATCGAAGCTATTCGTCATAGCTATGTACCGAAAACTGCTGGTACAAAAGAATTGTCTGACTACATCGAAGCTAATGTTGTTTATGGTGAAGGTCAAGAAGCTGATATTGAGTACGCAATTTCAAATACTTTCGGTTTTGGTGGACACAATGCTGTTCTTGCCTTTAAACGTTGGGAGGCTTAATTCATGAATATTTCTGAAATCAAAGATTTGTTGGCTCAATTTGATGCATCAACTTTGCGTGAATTTTCATACAAAAACAATGGTGAAGAATTGAACTTGAGCAAAAATCAAACAAGTTCAGTAACAGCTGCCCCAGTAGCTCCTACAGTTGAAGTAGTTGCGCCAGCTCCTCAGGCTCCGGTTGCTCCAGTAGCAGCACCTGCTGCTGTTGAAACTCCAGCAACACCAGTTGAAGAAGCTTCTGCACCAGCTCAAGCTGCTGAAGGAGAAGTGGTTGAAAGTCCACTTGTCGGTGTGGCTTACTTGTCTCCATCACCTGAAAAACCAGCCTTTGTTTCTGTTGGAGACACTGTTAAGAAAGGTCAAACTCTTCTTATCGTTGAAGCGATGAAGGTTATGAATGAAGTGCCAGCACCTAAAGATGGTGTTATTACTGAAATCTTGGTAGCAAATGAAGAAGTTGTTGACTACGGAAAAGGATTGGTACGCATCAAATGACAATTGATATTAATGCTATTCGTGAAGCTTTACCACACCGTTATCCAATGCTTTTGGTTGACCGTGTGCTAGAAGTTTCAGAAGACGAAATCACAGCTATTAAAAATGTAACGATCAATGAACCTTTCTTTAATGGACATTTTCCTCAATACCCAGTTATGCCTGGCGTTCTTATCATGGAAGCTCTTGCGCAAACAGCTGGTGTTCTTGAATTGTCTAAACCTGAAAACAAAGGCAAATTAGTCTTTTACGCAGGTATGGATAAGGTTAAATTTAAAAAACAAGTGGTTCCAGGTGACCAACTTGTTATGACAGCTAAGTTTGTTAAACGTCGTGGAACAATTGCTGTTGTTGAAGCTAAGGCTGAAGTCGATGGTAAACTTGCTGCATCAGGTACTTTGACTTTTGCTATTGGAAGCTAATGTTTTGTGAAAATCCTTCTGGCGACAGTCGGAAAGGATTTTTCTTTAGACATTGGTCTATCACATAGAAAGGAAATCAACACAGACTATCAAAAAATGTCTGATGTTATCTTGTTTTATGTTTAAAAAATTATTGATTGCCAATCGTGGTGAAATTGCAGTGCGTATTATCCGTGCAGCGCGTGAATTGGGTATCCAAACGGTTGCTATTTATTCTGAAGCAGATAAGGATTCTCTCCATACTATGCTTGCTGATGAAGCTATTTGTATCGGGCCTGCAAAATCAACGGATTCTTATTTGAATATGAATCGTGTCCTATCAGCTGCTATTGTGACTGAGGCTCAAGCTATTCATCCAGGGTTTGGTTTCTTGAGTGAAAACTCTAAATTTGCCACTCTCTGTGAAGAAATGAACATCAAGTTTATTGGTCCTTCAGGCGAAGTCATGGACAAGATGGGTGACAAAATCAATGCCCGTGCTGAAATGATTAAGGCTAATGTCCCTGTAATTCCTGGTTCAGATGGTGAAGTCTTTACAGCTGAGGAGGCTTTGGAAGTTGCCAACCGTCTTGGTTACCCAGTGATGCTTAAGGCTTCTGCTGGTGGTGGCGGTAAGGGGATTCGTAAGGTTAACACTGAAGAAGAGTTAGCTCCCGCTTTCGAATCTGCGTCACAAGAAGCTAAAGCAGCCTTTGGTAATGGGGCGATGTATATTGAAAAAGTTATTTACCCAGCTCGTCATATCGAGGTTCAAATTTTGGGAGATAGCTACGGTAACATTGTTCACCTAGGTGAGCGTGATTGCTCTCTTCAACGTAATAACCAAAAGGTCTTGGAAGAATCACCTTCAGTTGCTATTGGTAAGACTCTTCGTCACGAAATTGGTTCAGCGGCCGTCCGTGCTGCTAAGGCTGTTAATTATGAAAATGCGGGTACTATTGAGTTTCTTCTTGATGAAAAAACAGGTCAGTTCTATTTCATGGAAATGAATACCCGTGTTCAGGTTGAGCACCCAGTTACAGAATTTGTAAGTGGTGTGGATATTGTTAAAGAACAAATCCGTATTGCCGCAGGTGAAAAACTCTCTGTGACCCAAGATGATATTGAAATCAAGGGACATGCTATTGAGTGTCGTATCAATGCAGAAAATCCTAAGTTCAACTTTGCACCTAGTCCAGGGAAAATTAGCAACCTCTACCTACCTAGTGGTGGCGTTGGTCTCCGTGTAGACAGTGCAGTTTATCCTGGCTATACTATTCCACCTTACTATGATTCAATGATTGCCAAAATCATTGTTCATGGAGAGAATCGATTTGAGGCACTCATGAAGATGCAACGTGCTCTTTATGAGCTAGAAATCGATGGTGTTGTGACTAATGCTGACTTCCAGTTGGATTTGATTTCAGATCGTAGCGTTATCGCTGGGGATTATGATACTTCCTTCTTGATGGAGACTTTCCTACCAGATTATCAGAATCGTGAGGAATAAAGTTTATGGGATTATTTGATCGAAAAGAAAAGTATATCCGTATCAATCCTAACCGTTCTGTACGTAATGGGATTGATCACCAAGTGCCAGAAGTTCCAGATGAACTTTTTGCCAAATGTCCTGGTTGTAAACAAGCTATTTATCAAAAGGACTTGGGACAAGCTAAAATTTGTCCAAATTGTTCTTATACCTTCCGTATTTCAGCTAAAGAACGTCTCGATTTAACGGTTGATGAGGGGTCATTCCAAGAACTTTTTACTGGTATTAAAACTGAAAATCCATTGAATTTCCCAGGTTATATGGAGAAATTAGCAGCGACTAAGGAAAAAACGGGTCTTGATGAAGCTGTTGTAACTGGTGTTGCAAGTATCAAGGGGCAAAAAACAGCCTTGGCCATTATGGATTCTAACTTTATCATGGCTTCAATGGGAACTGTTGTTGGTGAGAAAATCACCAAACTCTTTGAACATGCGATTGAGGAAAAACTTCCAGTTGTTATTTTTACAGCATCTGGTGGTGCCCGTATGCAAGAAGGAATCATGAGTTTGATGCAGATGGCCAAGATTTCAGCCGCTGTAAAACGTCATTCGAATGCTGGCTTGTTGTATTTGACTGTATTGACAGATCCAACAACTGGCGGAGTTACAGCAAGTTTCGCCATGGAAGGCGATATCATCTTAGCTGAGCCACAAACCTTGATTGGTTTCGCAGGTCGTCGTGTTATTGAAAACACAGTTCGCGAAACTTTGCCAGATGATTTCCAAAAGGCTGAGTTCCTTCAAGAACATGGTTTTGTTGATGCCATTGTTAAACGTACAGAGTTGGCTGATACCATTGCCACACTCTTATCATTCCATGGAGGTGTTCAATGAGCGACGTAGCACGTATTTTAAAAGAAGCGCGTGACCAAGGCCGTTTAACTGCTTTGGACTTTGCCCAAGGAATCTTCGATGACTTTATCGAACTTCATGGCGACCGTAATTTCCGTGACGATGGTGCCATTATTGGTGGTATTGGTCGTTTAAATGGCCAAGCGGTTACTGTAGTGGGTATCCAAAAAGGTAGAAACCTACAAGATAACCTTAACCGTAACTTTGGGCAACCTCATCCAGAGGGCTATCGTAAGGCTCTTCGCCTCATGAAACAGGCTGAAAAGTTTGGACGTCCAGTTGTTACCTTTATCAATACTGCAGGTGCTTATCCTGGTGTTGGAGCAGAGGAACGTGGACAAGGTGAGGCAATTGCGCGTAACCTTATGGAAATGAGTGATCTTAAGGTGCCAATTATTGCCATCATCATTGGTGAAGGTGGTTCGGGAGGAGCTCTTGCCTTGGCGGTAGCCGATAAGGTTTGGATGCTTGAAAATACCATCTACTCTATCTTGAGTCCGGAAGGGTTTGCGACTATTCTCTGGAAAGATGGCTCACGTTCAGAAGAGGCAGCAGAGTTGATGAAGATTACATCAGGCGAGTTGCTTAATATGGGAATCGTTGATAAGGTGATTCCAGAACGTGGTTACTTTACAAGTGAAATTATTGAAGCAATTAAGACAGCAATTGTAGATGAGTTGGCAGAATTAAGCCAATTATCAACAGAGGACTTGCTTGAAGCGCGTTATCAACGTTTTAGAAAATACTAAAAAACATTGGGATATATCCCAATGTTTTTTAAACGGTATGACGTTCGAAGGCTTGGTCTGAGATACCTTGTTCGAGGATAAGTTTAGCCCATTCCTTAGCTGAATGAAGACTGTGATCCTTGTAGTTACCACAAGATTCAATGGTAGTTCCTGGAACATCTTCCCATGTAATCTCGTTAGCAATAGCTTCAAGACTAGATTTGATAACTTTAGCAATTTCTGTAGGATCTTGTTTACCCCACATAATCATATGGAAGCCTGTACGGCAACCAAATGGTGAGCAATCAATAAGTCCATCGATACGTTGACGGATCAGTTTAGCGAGTAGGTGTTCGATAGTGTGAAGACCACCTGTGTCAATACTATTTTCATTAGGTTGAATCAAACGGATATCAAAGTTTGTAATGATATCTCCTTTAGGTCCAACTTCCTCTGAAATAAGACGCACATAAGGTGCTTTTACAATGGTGTGATCAAGTTCAAAACTTTCAACAGTAACGTCTTTTGGCATGGTAATACCTCCCTATTCTAATAGAGTTATGATACCATAAAATCAGTTTAAAGTTCTAGTATATATTTGAGAAATCGCTATAAATATGATACACTAGAAGACGGTTTTCTTTAGGGAAACCTTAGAAAAGTTGAGGTAAAGACATGATAAACATGATAATTTTAGTTGTCTTTGCACTCATTGGTTTAGTCGTTGGATATTTAGCAATTTCTATTAAACTTAGCAAAGCTAAGGAACAAGCAGAAACTACCTTGCTAAAGGCAGAACAAGACGCTGTGAACCTTCGTAGTCAGGCAGAGCATGATGCAGATCATCTGCGTGTGACTGCTGAACGCGAGAGTAAGGCTCAACGTAAAGAGTTCTTGTTAGAAGCAAAAGAGGAAGCTAGAAAATATCGAGAAGATATTGAAAAAGAATTCAAATCTGAACGTCAAGAGCTTAAACAGATGGAAAATCGTTTGACAGAACGTGCCACTAGCCTTGATCGTAAGGATGAAAATCTATCAAGTAAAGAACTTGCCCTCGAGAAGAAAGAGCAGAGTCTTGCTGACAAATCTAAACATCTTAATGAGCGTGAAGAGAATGTGACTCAGTTGGAGGCTGAGAAGCAGGCTGAACTTGAACGTGTTGGTCAAATGACCATTGCAGAAGCGCGTGAGGTAATCTTAACGGAGACTGAGAATAATCTGACTCATGAGATTGCAACACGTATCAAAGATGCAGAAGCACAGGTTAAAGATACTGTTGATAAGAAAGCCAAAAACGTGTTGGCGCAAGCTATGCAACGCTTGGCTGGAGATTATGTTACTGAACAAACAGTAACTACTGTTCACCTTCCAGATGACAATATGAAAGGTCGTATCATTGGACGTGAGGGGCGTAACATCCGTACGCTTGAAAGTCTAACAGGTATTGACGTTATTATTGACGATACTCCAGAAGTGGTTGTCCTTTCTGGTTTCGATCCCGTTCGTCGTGAAATTGCACGTATGACTCTCGAAGCCTTGATTAAGGATGGACGCATCCATCCAGCTCGTATTGAAGAGTTGGTTGAGAAGAGCCGTCAGGAAATGGATAACCGTATCCGTGAATATGGTGAAGAGGCAGCCTACGAAATTGGCGCTATGAATCTTCACCCTGATTTGATCAAGATTATGGGACGCTTGCAGTTCCGTACGTCGTATGGTCAAAACGTACTTCGTCACTCAGTTGAAGTTGGTAAACTAGCAGGTATCATGGCTGGTGAATTGGGTGAGAATGTTGCCCTCGCTCGTCGTGCTGGTTTCCTTCACGATATGGGGAAAGCCATTGACAAAGAAGTCGAAGGTAGTCACGTAGAGATTGGTGCTGAGTTTGCACGTAAGTACAAAGAACATCCAGTTGTGGTTAACGCTATTGCCAGCCACCATGGCGATGTAGAACCTGAGAGCGTCATTGCAGTTATTGTAGCTGCAGCAGATGCTTTGAGTTCGGCTCGTCCAGGGGCTCGTAATGAATCTGTTGAGAATTACGTCAAACGCCTTCGTGATTTGGAAGAAATTGCATCAAGCTTTGACGGTGTTCAAACAAGCTTCGCCCTTCAAGCTGGTCGTGAGATTCGTATTATGGTTCATCCAAACAAAATCTCAGATGATGAAGTTACAATCTTGTCTCACAAGGTACGTGAACAAATCGAGAAGAACTTGGATTACCCAGGAAATATTAAGGTTACAGTCATTCGTGAATTCCGTGCAGTTGACTATGCCAAATAAGATAAGAGAGCCGCAAGGCTTTTTTATTTTGCACTTGATACTGAAAGGTTGTATTCTTTTTGAAAATGTAAGAACTTTCTTATCAAATTGCGTCATTTTGGTAGATTAGTATTTTATAATGAAATATTTTGATTTTTTTTGACTGATTTTAGTTGACAGTTATTAAAAATTGAGTATAATAGATTCTGTAAACGATTACAGAAGGAGAGATTATGCTAAAGTCTGAACGTAAGCAGATTATCTTGTCTCAGTTGAAACAAGATGGTTTTGTCACTTTGGAAAACCTAACTGTTTTGTTAAGTGATACTTCCGAGTCGACGATTCGTCGTGACTTGGACGAGTTAGCGGCAGATGGCCAACTTAAACGTGTTCATGGTGGTGCTGAAAGCATTCATGGTCTAAAGGAAGAAATTGCCAATAGTCAAAAAGCTATTAGAAACGTTCAAGAAAAGGCTCAGTTAGCTGGTTATGCTGCCGATTTGATTAAGGAAGGTGATGTCGTCTTTCTTGAGGCTAGTACAACAAATGAACTTTTGATTCCACATTTGGCCAATCGTCAGGTAACGGTTGTGACTAATTCTATCCATCATGCGGTTAAGCTGGTAGATCTTGGTGTTAGCACTAGGATTGTTGGAGGAAAGGTTAAACATTCAACGGATGCGTCTATTGGAAGTACTGCTCAAGAGCAAATCAGACAACTGAATTTTGATTGTGCTTTCATTGGTGCTAATGGCGTTGATGCTCATTATTTCACCACACCAGACATGGAAGAGGCAGTTATCAAACGGACGGTTATAGCTAATGCGCAAAAAGCCTATGTTCTAGCTGATGCCTCTAAACTTGGTCAGATTACCTATGCTAAGGTAGCTGAGGTTGAAAAAGTAACCATAATTACAAATGCTTCGGAAGAAGAGCTCCTAAAAGAATTAAAAGAGAAAACGAGGGTTATTGAAGTATGATTTATACTGTAACGCTGAATCCATCAATCGACTTCATTGTTCGTATCGATAAAGTAGAGATTGGTGAAGTTAACCGTATGGAGAGTGATGATAAGTTCGCTGGCGGTAAGGGTATTAATGTTAGTCGTATTTTGCAACGCTTAGGTGTTGATAATACTGCAACGGGCTTCATCGGTGGTTTTACAGGACGTTTTGTGACAGATGGTTTGGATGCAGAGGGCATTAAAACCAAGTTTGTAGCAGTGGATCAAGACACACGTATTAATGTTAAAATCAAGGCTGACCAAGAAACTGAAATTAATGGTGCAGGACCTGTCATTAATGAGTATCAATTGGCTGAATTGGAAGCAGTTCTTTCAAGTGTAAGTGCCGATGATGTGGTTGTTTTTGCTGGATCAGCACCAAGCAATCTTGGAAATAAGGTCTATAACAAATTGATTCCACTAGTGCGTGAAACGGGTGCACAGGTTGTCTGTGACTTTGAAGGACAAACCTTGCTTGATTCCTTGGCTTACCAACCACTCTTGGTTAAACCAAATAACCATGAGTTAGAAGCTATTTTCAATGTCAAACTTAATGGTTTGGCTGATGTTGAAAAATATGCGCGTGAAATCCTTGCTAAGGGGGCACAGAACGTTATCATCTCAATGGCAGGTGATGGAGCGCTGCTTGTCACACCAGAGGCTGCTTATTTTGCCAAACCAATCAAGGGAACAGTTAAAAACTCTGTTGGTGCGGGTGACTCTATGGTTGCTGGTTTCACTGGTGAGTTTGTTAAATCTGGTGATCCGATTGAGGCTCTCAAGTGGGGAGTAGCGTGTGGAACATCTACAGCTTTCTCAGATGACTTAGCGACAATTGAATTTATTAAAGAAACATACAATAAAGTAGAGGTAGAAAAACTATGAAAATTCAGGATTTACTGAACAAAAAAGTAATGTTGCTTGACCTTCAAGCAACTACAAAAGAAGCTGCTATCGATGAAATGATTAACAGCTTGGTTGACAATGGTGTTGTGACTGACTTTGATGTTTTCAAAGCAGGTATTATGGCTCGTGAAGCACAAACATCAACTGGTTTGGGTGATGGAATCGCTATGCCACACAGCAAAAATGCTGCAGTAAAAGAAGCAACAGTACTTTTTGCTAAATCTAATAAAGGTGTAGATTACGAATCACTTGATGGTCAACCTACAGACCTCTTCTTTATGATTGCTGCTCCAGAGGGAGCAAATGACACTCACTTGGCAGCCCTTGCTGAGTTGTCAAAATACCTTATGCAAGATGGTTTTGCAGATCGTTTGCGTAAGGTGACTTCTCCAGATGAAGTGATTGCTGCTTTCAATACGGGTGAAGAAGAAGCACAAGCTGAGGAAGCTAAGAAAGCACAAGCTGTTAAAGAAGCAGCTTCAAGCGATAAACCACTTATCGTAGCCGTAACAGCTTGTACAACTGGTATTGCTCACACTTACATGGCTGAAGAATCACTAATTAAAACAGGTGAAGAAATGGGTGTCAATGTTCGTGTTGAAACTAACGGTGCTTCAGGTGTCGGAACACCTTTGACTGCCGAAGAAATCAGTAAGGCTGTAGGTGTTATCGTAGCAGCAGACAAGGCAGTTGAAACAGCACGTTTCGATGGTAAAAAATTGCTTTCTAAACCAGTCGCTGCAGGTATTCGTCAACCTCAAGAATTAATCCAAAATATCTTGGATGGTAAGGCTGAAGTCTTCCATGCCGAAAATGCTGGAGCTGCTCAAGAATCAAGTGAGAAATTGAGCCTCGGTGGTGCCTTCTATAAACACTTGATGAGTGGGGTATCACAAATGCTTCCATTCGTTATCGGTGGTGGTATCATGATTGCGCTTGCCTTCTTACTTGACCAAATCATGGGTGTTCCTAAAGATCAATTGTCACAACTTGGTTCTTACCATGAAATTGCTGCTCAATTCAAGGCAATTGGTGGCGCTGCCTTTGGCTTCATGCTTCCAGTACTTGCAGGTTACATTGCTTACTCTATCGCTGAAAAACCAGGTTTGGTATCAGGTTTCGTAGCTGGTGCTATTGCTTCAAGTGGTGCAGCCTTTGGTGGTGTTCCATTTGCTTCAGGTGGTAAAGCAACCCTTGCCCTTGCTGGCGTATCTTCAGGTTTCCTTGGAGCTCTTGTTGGTGGTTTCCTTGCAGGTGGTGTTATCCTTGTTCTTCGTAAACTCTTGGCAGGTATTCCACGTGCCCTTGAAGGAATCCGTTCTATCTTGCTCTTGCCACTTCTTGGTGTATTTGCTACTGGTTTCTTGATGTTGGCAGTAAATATCCCAATGGCAGCAATTAATACTGGTCTTAATAACTTCTTGTCAAGCTTGTCAGGAAGCTCAGCCGTACTACTTGGTCTCCTTGTTGGTGGTATGATGGCAGTGGATATGGGTGGACCAGTCAACAAAGCAGCTTATGTCTTTGGTACAGGTACTCTCGCAGCAACAGTAACTTCAGGTGGTTCAGTTGTTATGGCAGCAGTTATGGCGGCTGGTATGGTTCCTCCGTTGGCAGTATTTGTAGCAACACTCTTGTTTAAAGATAAATTTTCTGAAGAAGAACGCAACTCTGGTTTGACAAACATCGTTATGGGACTCTCATTCATCACTGAAGGTGCGATCCCATTTGGTGCAGCTGACCCAGCACGCGCTATCCCAAGCTTTATCGTCGGTTCAGCTCTTACAGGTGCTCTTGTAGGTATGGCAGGAATCAAATTGATGGCACCACACGGAGGTATCTTCGTAATTGCCCTCACATCAAATGCCCTTCTCTACCTTCTCTTCATCTTGATTGGTGCTGTGGTATCAGGTATCCTCTTCGGATTCCTCCGCAAGCCACTTGATAAATAAGATATGACAAAACAATCTCGTCGTGACGGGATTGTTTTTTGTGTCGTAGCAGATTTTTGTCAGGGTACCTATTTTATGATAAAGTATAGGCAGAAATGGCTATCTAGTAGCTAATACGCTGTATAAAGCAACATAAGAGGTAAAATATGGTAAAAGAATACGATTATATTGTCATTGGTGGTGGTTCTGGTGGTATTGCCAGTGCCAATCGTGCTGCCATGCATGGTGCTAAGGTTATTCTCTTTGAAGGAAAAGAGGTCGGAGGTACCTGTGTCAATGTAGGTTGTGTGCCTAAAAAGGTCATGTGGTATGGTGCTCAGGTTGCTGAAACCCTTCACCGTTATGCAGGTGAGTACGGTTTTGATGTGACGATTAATAAGTTTGATTTTGCAACGCTTAAGGCCAATCGTCAGGCTTATATCGACCGTATCCATGGTTCTTATGAGCGTGGTTTTGATAGCAATGGCGTTGAACGTGTATACGAGTATGCAAGATTTGTTGACCCTCATACGGTTGAAGTAGCGGGTGAGCGTTATACAGCACCCCATATCCTTATTGCGACTGGTGGTCACGCCCTTTATCCAAACATTCCAGGTAGTGAATATGGGATTACCTCCGATGGTTTCTTTGAACTAGATGAGGTGCCAAAACGTACAGCTGTTATTGGTGCTGGCTACATCGCCGTTGAGGTTGCTGGTGTTCTCAATGCTCTTGGAAGTGATACACACCTCTTTGTGCGTAAAGATCGTCCATTGCGTACCTTTGATAAGGATATCGTTGATGTTTTAGTTGATGAAATGGCTAAATCTGGTCCGACCCTCCATACGCATGCTAATGTGACAGAGGTAGTGAAGAATGCAGATGATTCCTTGACCATTAGTTTTGATAATGGAGAAACGATTACTGTTGATTGCCTCATCTGGGCTATTGGACGCGCAGCCAACACCTCTGGTTTTGGACTTGAAAAGACAGGTGTTAAACTGACTGAAAAAGGAACAATCTATTCGGATGAGTTTGAAAATACATCTGTTCCTGGAATCTATGCCCTTGGCGATGTAACTGGTAAACTTGATTTGACACCAGTTGCAGTCAAGGCTGGACGTCAATTGTCAGAGAGACTCTTCAACAATAAAGCTGATGCTAAGCTTGATTACACTGATGTAGCCACCGTGGTCTTTAGCCATCCAGTTATTGGTTCTGTTGGCTTGACTGAAGAAAAAGCAATCGCTAAGTATGGTGCGGAGAATATTAAGGTTTATAAATCTAGTTTCACACCAATGTATACGGCCCTTGGAGACAATCGTCAGCCTTCAACTATGAAATTAGTAACGCTTGGTGAGGATGAAAAAATCATTGGCCTTCACGGTATTGGCTATGGTGTTGATGAGATGATTCAAGGTTTCTCTGTGGCCATTAAGATGGGAGCAACTAAGGCTGATTTTGATAATACGGTTGCCATTCACCCAACAGGTTCAGAAGAATTTGTGACGATGAGATAGAAAAGTGAAGTCTGTTAACCGAGAGTTTCAGACCTTTCTTTGTGTCTGAATGGCTTCAATTGAAAGTAATCGCAAGGGAATTCCCTTGCGAATTTCCATAGCCTTTTTGGCTATGGAAACCATCCATCCAACAGGTTCAGAAGAATTTGTAACGATGCGATAGACAAGTGAAGTCTGTTAACTGAGAGTTTCAGACTTTTCTTTGTGTTCAAATAGCAGCCTACACTTTGTGTAAAGCTATAGACTGTCTAAATAAAAAAGGCCTTCAGGCCTTATTTTATTTAATTAAGTAGTTTCTTACTTCTGAGATAAAGTAAAGAGATCCAGTGACAACAAATAAGTCATCAGGATTTGCTGATTCAGCTTGTGCTAGCCAGTCTCTATAGTCGGCTACACGTTTGAAGTCTTTGGGATAGTCATTCAAGGGCAGTGCCTCAAAAAGGTCAAAGCTGGTTACCGTTATATCATAATCTTTCAATTCCTCTAGTAAGTCTGCCAAAGGCTTTCGTCTAAGTCCTGCAAAGAGGATGTGTACCCTACGATTAGCGAAGTTATCTTTTAGTACCTGTTTTAAGCTAGCAATTCCTTGAGGATTATGAGCACCATCTAGGTAAATGTTATTTCCTATCCACTCACTACGACCAGGCCAATGCGTCTCTTCGATTCCCTCTTGGGTGCTCTTATCGGTAATCTTAGGAAATGTTTGAGCTAGGAGATGGGCAGCAGTGACAGCTAGCCCAGCATTGTTTTCTTGATGCTGTCCTAACATTGGTAGCTTAAGATTTGGACTTTCCCAATGGTCATAAGAAATTTGGATCGTTTGATTGTCCTTCGGAAGCAGCTGAATTTCCCTATCAATGATGGCTAAAGGAGCTTGTAGGTCATGTGATTTTTGGTTGAAGAAATGTTCAACTTCTGCAGAGACACGACCAAGTAAGATAGGTGTGTTTTTTCGCATGACGCCTGCCTTATGATTGGCAATGTCCAAAAGGCTATCGCCCAAGGTCTCAGTGTGATCAAAGCCAATCGAAGTACAGATGACAAGCTCTGGCGAAAGAACATTGGTCGAATCAAGGCGTCCACCAATTCCAGCCTCAATGATAGCCATATCAACCTGTTTAAGGTCAAAGTAGAGGAACATGAGTAAGGTGACCAATTCAAATTCCGTTGGTCGCTCAAAAGCAGTGTGCTCTTCTAAATCATCGAGTAGAACCTGAGCTTTCGCAACAAGGCTAATCAAATCTTTATCAGGGATTTCTGTGCCGTTAATGCTAATACGTTCGTTGAAGCGAGTAATATAAGGGGAGGTGAAAGTCCCGACCTGATAGCCTGACTTTGTTAGGATATTTTGTAGGTAGCTAGTTGTTGATCCCTTACCGTTGGTCCCGACTATATGCACCGTTGGAAAGTGAGTCTGAGGATTTCCGGCTTGTTTCAAGAGCCAACGCATACGTTCGAGTTGAGGGCGACGGCCATTGCCCTTGAAAGAATGGATAAAATTTAGAGTTTCTGTATAGTTCATAGGATTATAGAAAAAAGGCAGGGTTTCCTAGCCTTTTATATGTTTTAGTTAGAAGCGGCATCACCAGTTGTTGCGCCACCAGTAGTCGCATTGCCAGATGTTGTATCTGCAGTAGCTACTGATGAAGAGGTAGTCGTATTGCCACCCGTTGTTGTATCTGCAGATGACGAATAGGTGTTAGTTCCTGCTTGGCTACTTGTTTCTGTTTCTGAATCAGTCGCATTGCCATAACTAGATGAGGTAGCACTTGATTCTTGAGTCTTATTATTGCCTTCTTTGATGACTACAGTTGATTGATTGGCTGATGAATCAGAAGTGTCCTTATTTTTAGAGGCTGTGAAATTCATGATGGTGATTGAAGCCACGATGATTGACAAAATTGTCCCGACGGCAGTAAGGACTTTTTGGAAGGCAGTGAAGCCTTTTGTAACGTGTTCAGTCACATTTGGGGCAGATTTTTTTTCTTCTTTTGATGAATGATTACGGCGTGAGTAATTTTCAGACATGATGCTCTCCTTAAAAATATTTCGTACTTTCTATTATATGATTTTCTCGCAAAAATTGCTAAAAAAATTATGCTATAATAAATAGTAAATAAAAATCGAGGAAAAATCATGATTTATTTTGATAATTCAGCCACGACGGTGCCTTATCCAGAGGCACTTAGAACCTATCAAGAAGTGGCTACTAAAATTTTTGGGAACCCATCCAGCCTACACCAATTAGGAACATCTGCGACACGTATTTTGGAGGCTTCTCGTAAGCAAGTTGCGGAACTCATTGGAAAATCAGCCGATGAGATTTTCTTTACGTCTGGAGGAACCGAAGGTGATAACTGGGTCATCAAAGGTGTAGCTTTCGAAAAAGAGCCTTACGGCAAACACATCATTGTTTCTGATATTGAACACCCTGCGGTAAAAGAATCTGCCAAATGGCTTTCAGAGCATGGTTTCGAGGTGTCTTATGCACCAGTAAATGAGCAAGGGTTTGTGGATGTTGAAGCTCTTGCTGAATTATTACGCCCTGACACGATCTTGGTTTCGGTTATGGCTGTTAATAATGAAATCGGATCAATCCAACCTATTCAAGCCATCTCAGATCTCTTGGCTAATGAGCCTACCATATCTTTCCATGTGGATGCTGTTCAGGCTATTGGGAAGATTCCAGTATCGTCCTATTTAACTGACCGTGTAGATTTTGCGACATTTTCTGGTCACAAGTTTCATGCTGTTCGTGGTGTCGGTTTTGTCTACAAAAAAGCAGGGAAAAAGATTACTCCGCTCTTAACCGGTGGTGGTCAAGAAAAAGATTTCCGTTCAACGACTGAAAATGTTGCCGGCATTGCGAGTATGGCCAAGGCCTTGCGCTTGGTAACTGACAAAGAGGAATTTTCTCTTCCTAAAATTGCCAAGATGAAAAAGATTATCTTTGACGAATTGGCTAAGTACGAGGATATTACTATTTTCTCAGGTGAGGGTGAAGACTTTGCTCCCAATATTTTGACCTTTGGAATCAAGGGTGTTCGTGGTGAAGTTATTGTCCATGCTTTTGAAGAGCATCAAATCTATATTTCAACGACATCAGCATGTTCATCTAAGGCGGGTAAACCAGCGGGAACCCTTATTTCTATGGGTGTACCGACTAAGTTAGCTCAAACAGCTGTTCGTATCAGTCTTGATGATGACAATGATATGGGACAGGTGGAACAGTTCCTCACGATTTTCAAGCAGGTCTACGCCAAGACACAAAAAGTGAGATAGCAAGATTTAATCGATTAAACAATAAAACTAAATTCACATTTAAAAGGAAAAGGAATGACACTAACATATTCAGAAATTATGGTTCGCTATGGTGAATTGTCTACTAAGGGCAAGAACCGTATGCGATTTATCAATAAACTTAGAAATAATATTAAGGATGTCCTATCCATCTATCCAGATGTTAAAGTGACTTTTGATCGAGATCGTGGACATATCTACCTCAATGGTACAGACTACGAGCCAGTAGCAGAGTCTTTGAAGCAAATTTTTGGTATTCAAGCCTTTAGTCCTGTTTACAAGTTTGAAAAAGATGTCGAAGTTTTGAAAAAAGCTGTTCAAGACATTATGACTGGACTCTATCGTGATGGTCTCACTTTTAAAGTAACTGCCAAACGTAGTGACCATGACTTTGTTCTCGACAGTCGCGAGCTCAATCTTACTTTAGGAAATGCAGTCTTTGATGTATTGCCTGACATTAAGGCTCAGATGAAGGGACCAGATGTCAATCTTAAGGTAGAAATTCGTGCCGAGGCGGCTTATATTTCTCACGAGGAAATCAAAGGAGCAGGCGGTCTACCTGTAGGTACTGCTGGTAAAGGAATGCTCATGCTTTCAGGTGGGATTGATTCGCCAGTGGCAGGTTATCTTGCCCTTAAACGTGGTGTGGATATTGAAGCTGTCCACTTTGCAAGTCCTCCTTACACTAGCCCTGGAGCTCTTAAAAAGGCTCAAGATTTGACCCGTAAGTTGACTAAATTTGGTGGTAATATTCAGTTCATCGAAGTACCATTTACTGAAATTCAAGAGGAAATCAAAGAAAAAGCACCAGAAGCTTATTTGATGACCTTGACACGTCGCTTTATGATGCGTATTACGGATCGTATCCGTGAAGAACGCCGAGGTCTTGTGATTATCAATGGTGAAAGTCTTGGTCAGGTTGCTAGTCAGACTATGGAGTCTATGCAGGCGATTAATGCTGTTACATGTACGCCAGTGATTCGCCCGGTTGTCACTATGGACAAGTTGGAAATCATTGATTTGGCACAAAAAATTGATACCTTTGACATTTCCATCCAACCTTTTGAGGATTGCTGTACCATCTTTGCACCTGACCGTCCAAAGACTAATCCAAAAATCAAAAACGTTGAACAATATGAACGTCGTATGGATGTTGACGCCTTGGTTGAACGTGCGGTTGCAGGAATCATGGTGACTGAAATCACACCTATTGAAGAGGCGCAAGACGAAGTGGATACACTTATCGAAGACTTGCTCTAGTCTAGGAGGCTATAGTACTAACATAGTAGTGCTTAGCTGCTACTAGACTTAGGTATGTCGAAAAAGAAATGTCGATGTTGAACTTTTACCCAGAAAGGAAAATACATGACTGTTTATAACATCAATTTAGGAATCGGTTGGGCATCAAGTGGTGTTGAGTACGCCCAGGCCTATCGTTCTACAATTTTCAAAAACACAGGTATTAAGGCCAAATTTGTCTTTATGGATATGTTCTTGCAGGACAATCTTTCTGATTTGACCCGTAACATGGGGTTTGAGGATGAAGACATCATCTGGCTCTACAGCTATTTTACAGACCTAAAAATTGCTCCAACGACCTATACTGTCAAGGATTTGGAAAAGGAAATTCCTTATGACATCACGCGTCGTGAGATTAATGGTAAAGTGGTTAAGCTCTTTTGTGCCAAGGAAGATATCTTCTATGCAGCCTACTTGCGTAAAGAGGGTGAAGATATCGTTCACCGTGTGGAAAAAGTATCGCGTGGTTGCTTAATCCGTAAAGATTTTTACTCTTACACTAAGATGTTCACAGAGTACTACACACCGGTAGACAATAAGGCTCACCTCTATCAACGTCGTTTCTTCAATGAGGATGGTAGTGTTGCCTATGATGAAATTGTTGATGGAAAGGATAGTGTCTTCCGTTTCCCAGATAAGATTTTGTCTTCTAAGCATGAGTTTATTGCCTACTTTATGTCGCAACTTGGCCTAACTGACCAGGATATCGTCATCTTGGACCGTGCAACTGGTACCGGACAGGCTGTTTTCCGTAACACCAAACCTGCTAAGCTTGGGGTTGTGGTTCATGCAGAGCACTTTAGTGAAAATGCTGTGACAGACAAGACTATTTTATGGAATAACTTCTACGAGTACCAATTCAGCAATGCAGATAAGGTTGATTTCTTTATCACAGCGACAGAACGTCAACGTAGCATTATGCTAGATCAGTTCAATAAATACACACCGTTTACGCCTCATATCGTAACCATCCCTGTGGGAAGTGTGGATAAACTGAGAAAGCCTGAAGGAGAGCGTAAACCATTCTCTATCATCACAGCCTCACGTTTGGCCAATGAAAAACACGTGGACTGGTTGGCCAAGGCTGTCGTTAAGGCTAAAGAAAGTCTGCCACAAGTAAACTTTGATATCTATGGAACAGGTGCTGAAGAAACCAAACTTAAGGCCATTATCGAGGAAAATCAAGCTCAGGATTATATCCACCTTAAAGGTCACCAAGACTTGACAGAAGTCTACAAGGACTACGAACTTTACCTATCAGGTTCTAAGAGTGAAGGGTTTGGCTTGACACTTCTAGAAGCTGTGGGATCTGGTCTAGGTATGATTGGTTTTGATGTTCGTTATGGGAACCAAACCTTTATCAAGGATAATGAGAATGGGTACCTCATTCCTCGTTTTGAAAAAGATGATGAGCCTGCTATCGTAGCTGCCTTGGCAGAGAAAATTGTAGCCTTCTTCAATCGCTCAGATTTGGAGCATGTTCATCAAGTTTCTTATGATATCGCCAAAGGCTTTTTGACAGAGGAAATCGAGCAGAAGTGGCTTAACTTAGTAAAGGAGATGACTAGTCATGATTAATTTATTTGAAAACTATAGTCAGGGTAGTTGGGATCTCCATTACTCACTGATTGTCGCTGGCTATGTAAATACAACAGTTTGTCTTTCAGATGATGGCTTTCTGCCTAGTGATGTGACCTCACCCTACCTTTATTTCACTGGTTTTGACAAGGTTCAAGGTTCTGCGCTTTACTTTAATCAGGTACCTGCGCCTGACTACTGGGAAATTATAGGAACGAATAGCAATGCGGAAATCTTCCGTTTTGATAAGAAACGTGGTCATATTCATTATGCGCATCCTGCTCACCAACGTCTGGTTAAAGCCGTGGACTGGTATGATGAGTCAGGACGCTTGCGCGTGACTGATCGCTACAATAACAAGGGTTACCGTTTCTCACAAACAACCTATAACGTTAAGCAAGAAGCGACCATTACCAGCTATTTCACTCCAGACAACAAGGAAGTTATCGTCATCAACCATTTGACTAAAGACGTTATCTTGAATTGGAAAGACAAGGTCTACATTTTCAAAAACAAATCTGAATTTGTCGTCTTCTATCTTAAAGAAGCTGGTTATGATTTGAGTCGTATTCTATACAACTCATTGGCGACACCTTTCTTGACAACTATGAATCTTCCAAATTCTGGTCAAGACGTTCTCTTCTGGCAAGAACCTATCACTGATTCAGTTCCTGGGAATATGCGTCTGCTTCTTGAGAGCAACCATCGTCAGACTAAGATTGTTGTACAAGATTACACAGCTTATACGAATCTTCTAAAGTTGGTTAGTCCAGAGCAGGCTTCTCGCGTGGCCTTCCTTGGATTCATGTATCCATTTGCCCGTCAGAACAACTTCCAAAATCAAGCGCTTATCTTGACCAACTCAGACCAGATTGAACATTTGGAAAGCATTGTCAGTGAAGTGCCTACCATGCATTATCATGTTGGGGCCATTACAGAAATGTCAAGTCGCTTGATGGATTTGGCTAAATATAGTAATGTTAGCCTTTACCCTAATATTACGACAGAGCAGGTTAAGCGCCTTTATAAGGAAGCTGATTTCTACTTGGATATTAACCATCAAAATGAAATCTTGTCAGCGACACGTGCTGCCTTTGAAAATAACTTGCTTATCCTTGCCTTTACGAACACTAGCCATGGTCCTGAGTATACCGCGTCAAGTAATATCTTCTCACCAATGAATGCTGGTCAATTTAAGCAAACGCTTAAAGAAGCCTTGGGTAACCGTGACTTCCTTAATCACTTGCTTGATCGCCAACGTGAGCATGCTCATGTAGCAACACCAGAAGATTATAAGAAGATTATTGGTTAGGGAAATGACATTAGAGGTTCGTAACATTTATCCTCTGACACCAACATTTAAGAAGGTCGCTTCGCTTTATGAAGTGGCTTTTCCTGTGGAAGAGCGTCTCCCACTCTGGCAATTGTCTTGGAACGGCTTGAAAAGAGGACAATCTTTCTTGGCCTACTTTGATCAGGAAGTCTTCGTTGGCTTGACCTATACCATTTATACTGACAACCTGGTCTACCTACTTTTTCTTGCAGTTGAGGAAAGTAAACAATCTCAGGGATATGGCAGTCAGATTTTGGCACAAGTTAAGAAAGAAGCAGGGGTACGACCGTGTGTGCTTACGATTGAACCCATGGATGAGGAGGATGCTTCTAACCGTAATCAGCGCTTAAAACGTTTAGCATTTTATGAGCGAAATGGCTATCAGCTATTGAATCACTTCTATTTCGAAGGGACTGAACGCTATCAAATTTTGACAACGGATAGGAGCCTTTGTTTAGCTGATTTAGAGCAGGATCTAGCTAAGACCTTCTTAGGAAAATATGGTATAAGGGTTGAGTAGGGGAATCATTACTTGGCTAAATATCAATGAGCAGAATAAGAATAATCAAAATAACTTTTTCTCTTGTCATTAGAGGGAAAAAATGATAGAATTGTAACGTTGACTAAATGCACGTCCTGTGCAACCGCACGACTACTGTTTGCAAGTGGGTTCGTCCCCGCAGTACTAGGCGAGTCTTCACAGAGGGAAACCTCAGACACATTAAAAATCTTAATAGGAGGTGCATCATGAGCACATACGCAATCATCAAAACTGGTGGAAAACAAGTTAAAGTTGAAGTAGGTCAAGCAATCTACGTTGAAAAAATCAACGCTGAAGCAGGATCAGAAGTAACTTTTAACGAAGTTGTTCTTGTCGGTGGTGATAAAACTGTAGTAGGTACTCCAGTTGTTGAGGGAGCTACTGTTATCGGAACTATCGAAAAACAAGGTAAACAAAAGAAAGTTGTTACTTTCAAATACAAACCTAAAAAGGGTAGCCACCGTAAACAAGGTCACCGTCAACCTTATACAAAAGTTGTTATCAACGCTATCAACGCGTAAGTTAGCGACTAATCACTAAGAAAGGACACAATCTTATGTTGAAAACTCTTGAAAACTTGCAACTTTTCGCCCACAAAAAAGGTGGGGGTTCTACTTCCAATGGTCGTGATTCACAAGCTAAACGTCTTGGTGCTAAAGCAGCTGATGGACAAACTGTATCAGGTGGATCAATCCTTTACCGTCAACGCGGCACACACATCTACCCAGGTGTAAACGTAGGCCGTGGTGGTGACGATACACTCTTCGCTAAAGTTGAAGGTGTTGTACGTTTCGAACGTAAAGGTCGCGACAAAAAACAAGTATCTGTATACCCAGTTGCTAAATAATTAAGCTAAAGTCTGCACTTTTGTGTAGGCTTTTCTTTATGAAAAAAGGAGAATTCTATGCCTTTAAATCACTACCAACAAGAAGTGGGGCCAAGTCTAGCGGATGCTAGTCCAGGTAAGATGCCAGATGTTGCCCTATTAGAAGGTCGTTATTGTAGCGTTGAACATTTGACGGTTGCAGAGCATTATAAGGACATTTTAGACTTTTACTTTACTAATCAGATTCTTTCTGATTGGACCTATATGTATGCGGATCCATTTGAATCTGAAGAAGCTGTACGTCAGTGTTTGGAGGATTATGAGCAATCCCAGAATCCTTATTTCTTTGCTATCAGGGATAAGGCTTCAGGTAAGGTTCTAGGAACCTTTTCACTTATGGCTATTACGCCGAAAAATCGTAGTGTTGAGATGGGTCGAGTGATTTTGGCACCTGCTTTACAAAAGACTAGAGCAGCCACAGAAGCTCAATACCTGCTTATGAAATATGTCTTTGAAGATCTTAACTATCGTCGTTATGAGTGGAAATGTGATAGTCTTAACCGTCCTTCTGCCAATGCTGCCATGCGTTTAGGGTTCACCTATGAGGGGCGTTTTCGTAACCATGCTATCTATAAGGGACGTAGCCGTGATACGGACTGGTTCTCGATTATTGAGAGTGAGTGGCCAGCACTTAAGAAACGATTTGAGAATTGGCTAGCTCCTGAGAATTTTGATGAAAAGGGACAGCAGAAACATTCTTTAAGAGACTGTTAGCTGGCAATAAAAGGGCTCTCTTCTGGTGAAGGAGCCTTATTTTAGTAGTCTTAGTCCTAAATCAAAGCTCCTACTTTTCTAGTGATTATTGTTGCTGTCAAAATCAGTCTAAATACTCATTTTTCTGTCAATAATATTCCCATAATAAAGCATATTTATGCTATAATAAAGAGTAATTGTATCAAGGAGAATATGACTAATGGATTTAATTCGCGAAAAAGTATTTGTTAACCGTTACCACTATGATGTTCGTAACCATGAGTGGGAAAAAGAGAATGGTGTTCCTAAAACAAATGTTGAAGTAACTTTCCAGTTGCACAATAAAGATGAAGAAGCTAACAATACGTCTGTTGTAGCTGTTTTGCAATTTATGATTGTCCGTGATGAGTTTGTTATCTCAGGGATTGTTTCTCAAATGGACCACATTCAAAACCGTATCGTCAATGAACCAAAAGACTTCTCACAAGAAGAAGCAGAAGCCTTGGCTGCACCGCTCTTGGATACGCTTCAACGTTTGACTTATGAAGTAACTGAAATTGCCTTGGATCGTCCAGGTATCAATTTGGAGTTCTAAGATGTCTCTTGCAGTTATTACGGATTCATCGGTTAATCTCCCTGCTGAAATTCAGGGCCATGCTGATGTTTATGTTTTAGATATTCCGGTCATCATTGAGGGGCAGCCTTTTGTTGAAGGAAAAAACTTGGATGTCAATCAGTTTTATGCGCAAATGGCAAACTCTGAGGAACTGCTCAAGACGTCGCAACCTAATCTAGCTGACTTGGATAACTTGCTTACGGAGTTGGAGGAGAAAGGTTATACCCATGTCATTGGGCTTTTCCTTTCTTCAGGAATCTCTGGTTTTTGGGCCAATAGTCAGATTTTGATTGAGGACCATGCCAAGTTGAAGATTACTTTTCCTGATACAAAAATCACAGCAGCTCCTATGGGAGCCATGGTGAGAAACGTTTTGCATTGGTCAGCCCAAGGGATGTCTTTTGAGAGCATTTTGAAGAAGCTTGAGGAACAAGTTGATCAAACGACGGCTTATATTCTTGTGGATGATCTTAATCATCTGGTTAAGGGTGGCCGTTTGTCGAATGGTTCGGCGATTTTAGGAAATCTTTTGTCTATCAAACCTATTTTGAATTTTAATGACGAAGGAAAAATCGTTGTTTTTGAAAAGGTGCGTACAGAGAAGAAAGCTGTGAAACGTTTGGTTGCTCTAGCTGAGGAAAATCGTGAAATGGAACTTAGTATTCTTCACACGAATGCTCCTGAAAAAGCTGAAGATTTTAAAAGGCAGCTAGAAGCAGAGGGAATTAGCGTTTCAACAGTGGTATCCTTATGTGCTGTAATTGCGACACACTTGGGTGAAGGAGCGCTAGTACTAGGTCTAACACCTAAATTTACCAAATAAGTACTATCCATCTGGGATGGGCTTGTCTATGATTAAGATCAATAGAGAGGGAAAATAACATGTCTATTAAAGTTATTGTTGCTGGATTTAAAGGAAGAATGGGTTCAACTGCGGTTGAAATGGTCAAGGGAGATGACGAATTGACTTTGGCTGCCTTGCTTGACCCATTTGCGACAGAAAAAGAAGTGGACGGTGTTCCTGTCTTCACAGATAAAGCGGATTTGGTTGGCTTTGACGCAGATGTCTGGGTGGATTTCACTATGCCAGCTGTTGCCTATGAAAATACTCGTTTTGCTTTGGAGAATGGTTTTGCACCAGTTGTGGGTACCACAGGATTTACTGAAGCACAAATTCAGGAATTGACAGACCTTTCTAAAGACAAGTCTATTGGTGGTTTGATTGCACCTAACTTTGCTATTGGTGCTATCCTTCTTATGAAGTTTGCGGTAGAAGCTAGTAAATATTTCCCAGATCTTGAAATCATTGAGCTTCACCATGACAAGAAAAAAGATGCGCCTTCAGGTACAGCGGTGAAAACAGCTGAACTTATCCGTGAGGTTCGCGAAACAAAACGTCAAGGTGCTGAGGATGAGGTGGAAACACTTGCTGGAGCACGTGGTGCTGAGTTTGATGGTTTCCGTATTCACAGTGTGCGTTTGCCAGGACTTGTGGCTCACCAAGAGGTTATCTTTGGTGCTCAAGGAGAAGGTTTGACCTTGCGTCATGATTCTTATGACCGTATTTCCTTTATGGGTGGGGTTAACCTCGGTATTAAAGAAGTGGTTAAACGTGATCAGCTTGTTTATGGTTTGGAACATTTACTATGAGATTAAGTTATTTGCCTTCTGAGTTTCAGAAGGCTTTACCAATATTAGAGAAGATTAAAGCAGCGGGTTTTGAGGCTTACTTTGTTGGTGGTTCGGTACGAGATGCCCTTCTTAACCGTCCCATTCATGATGTAGACATTGCTTCGTCTTCATATCCTGAGGAGACCAAGCAGATCTTCGAGCGTACGGTGGATATCGGTATTGAGCATGGGACCATTTTGGTCTTGGAAAATGGCGGTGAGTATGAGGTGACGACCTTCCGAACAGAGGACGTCTATGTAGATTATCGTCGTCCGTCTAGCGTGTCCTTTGTGCGTTCATTGGAAGAAGATCTTAAGCGTCGTGATTTTACAGTCAATGCTTTTGCTCTTAATGAAAATGCTGAGATTATCGACAAGTTTGATGGTCTTACTGATTTGGACAATCATGTTTTGAGGGCTGTTGGTAAGGCTGAGGAACGCTTTAACGAGGATGCCCTTCGTATCATGCGAGGACTACGTTTTGCAGCGAGTTTAGACTTTGATATCGAAGAAAAGACTTTTCAGGCTATGACCAGCCATGCCCCACTTCTGGAAAAGATTTCGATTGAGCGAAGTTTCATCGAGTTCGATAAGTTGCTTTTGGCCCCACATTGGAAAAAGGGAATCAAGGCACTTCTAGCGACTAAGGCTTATCAGTACCTTCCGGATTTTCAAGAAACTGCTGAAGAATGGCAGTCTTTTGTGGCAGACTATGTGGAGGACTTTAGATTTACAAGTTCTGAACAGGCTTGGGCGGCAACTCTTTTGGCTCTCAAGCATGATAATCCACGCTCTTTCCTTAAAAAATGGAAGACGTCTGTTAATTTCCAAAAGACAGTTCAGTCCTTGATTGAGATTTTCAATTTCCGTTTGGAGAGAGCCGTGACTAAACAAGATGTTTATCAGTATGGTAAGGAGCTCTTAGAGGCGGCTGAAACTTTGAGACAGGCTCAGGGCTTGGACGTCGATTATGAGCGTATTGCCGATTTGGATGGTCAGTTGCTCATCCATGATAAGCACGAAATCGTTGTGAATGGTGGCACACTGATGAAGGAGCTAGGATTCAAACCTGGTCCGGACCTTGGACGTACACTTAAAGCCATTGAAAATGCCATCGTTGATGGGAAACTAGCTAATGACAAGGAAGCTATTATGGCCTTTGTTCAAGCGATGAAATAAGTCTACGGACGTTATAAAAATGACACACCGCTACAGAGCATGCGTAGGATCCGTAGCGGTGTTATTTGTAAGAAGGAAGTAAGATGTCAGATTTTATTGTTGAAAAATTAACCAAGTCCGTTGGAGACAAGACGGTTTTTAAAGAGATTTCATTTATTATCCATGATTTGGATCGTATTGGGATTATTGGTGTCAATGGGACAGGTAAGACAACCTTGTTAGATGTTGTCTCTGAGCGTATTGGTTTTGATGGTGATGTGTCACCTTTCACTAAGGCTAATGGCTATAAGATTGCTTATTTGACTCAGGAGCCAGAATTTGATGATAGCAAGACAGTGCTTGATACGGTCTTGTCATCAGACCTTCGTGAGATGGCTTTGATTCGTGAATATGAAACCCTTATGGCAGATTATTCTGAGGAGAATCAGGCTCGCTTGGAGAAGGTTATGGCTGAGATGGATAGTCTAGATGCTTGGTCCATTGAGAGTGAGGTTAAGACAGTCTTGTCTAAGTTGGGATTGTCAGACCTCTCGCAAAAGGTCGGGGACCTCTCAGGTGGTCTTCGTCGTCGTGTGCAGTTGGCTCAGGTTCTCTTAAATGATGCAGATCTCCTGCTCTTGGATGAGCCAACCAACCATTTGGATATTGATACTATTGCTTGGTTGACGAATTTTCTCAAGTCTTCTAAAAAGACGGTACTCTTTATTACCCACGACCGTTATTTCTTGGACAATGTAGCCACACGTATCTTTGAGTTAGACCAGGCTAATCTGATTGAATACCAGGGGAATTACCAAGACTATGTGCGTCTAAAGGCCGAACAAGATGAACGAGATGCAGCAGCCCTTCACAAGAAAAAGCAACTCTATAAGCAGGAGTTGGCATGGATGCGAACGCAACCACAGGCACGTGCGACTAAACAACAAGCTCGTATCAATCGCTTTAAGGATCTTAAGGGTGAGGTTCACCAAACGGTCAATAATGAGGATCTTGAAATTAACTTTGAGACCAGCCGTATTGGTAAGAAGGTAGTGAACTTCGAGCATGTCGATTTCGCTTATGAAGATGGCAAGCAAATTCTCAGTGATTTCAATCTTATCATGCAAAATCGTGATCGTATCGGTATTGTTGGGGATAATGGTGTCGGGAAATCGACCTTGCTCAATCTGATTAATGGTGACCTTGTGCCTACAGCTGGTGTCCTAGATATTGGTGAGACGGTACGTATTGGTTATTTCTCACAGCAAATTAAAGATATGGATGAGAGCAAGCGTGTCATTAACTACTTGCAAGAAGTTGCAGATGAAGTTAAGACAACGGTTGGAACAACCAGTATCACAGAGCTCTTGGAGCAATTCCTTTTCCCTCGTTCTACCCATGGGACACAGATTGCCAAGCTCTCTGGTGGGGAAAAGAAACGTCTTTATCTACTTAAGATTCTGATTGAAAAGCCCAACGTTCTGCTCTTGGATGAGCCGACAAATGATTTGGACATTGCAACTTTGACGGTTTTGGAAAACTTCCTTAATGGTTTTGGCGGCCCTGTCGTTACCGTTAGTCACGACCGCTATTTCTTGGACAAGGTAGCTAACAAGATTCTAGCCTTTGAAGAGGGTGGTGTTCGAGAGTTCTTTGGTAACTACACAGACTACCTTGATGAAAAAGCCTTCTTACAAGAGCAATCAGCCCTCCTCGAGAAGGAAAAAGAGCAAGCTAGCGTTAAAGTTGAGAAAGTTAAAGAAGACAAAAAACGCATGAGCTACTTTGAAAAACAAGAGTGGGCGACCATCGAAGACGAGATTGCTGACCTTGAAGCCAAAATCGAAGAGATTGAAGCAGCTATGCTTGAAAATGCTAGCGATTATGGACAGTTAGCTACCCTTCAACGTGATTTGGATGCTGCTAACGAAACCTTACTTGAAAAGTATGAACGCTATGAGTATTTGAGTGAGCTAGAGGGATAAGCTCTTTAGTAATCAAAGTATGACAAAAGCCTTGCATATGCAAGGCTTTTTTATGTTTATGTAGTGTCTAGTTTCTTCCTACCACAAGCGGAATGAAAAGGAGAGGATTGAGACACCCGCAAAGATAATTAAGGAAGCTACCAAGCGCCCAATAAGAAAGGCTGAGAAAAACGGAGCACTAAAGAGCAAGAGCCCAAATACCAGACAAATCAAGGCGATTGACAGGGCAGGTTGTCCTGAGAAGCCGAATTGACGTTGACGATAAGCTTGAAAGCCTTGTGTAAAGGCTGAGACAAGGAGCCACCAAGCGATAATAGTTACAGCTACACCTGAGAGCACCCATGCTGATGTTGATAGCAAAATAATTCCAAAAACAATGGAAATGATACTCTGAAGCAGTTGGAAGAAGGAGCGGTTTTCGTTATCTCGTTTAAAATAAACCATAAGACTTGAAACACCAGATACCAGCATTACTAGGGCAAATAGCCAACCAACGATGGCAAGAAGATTTGTAGGATTAGCGAAGAAAAAGACACCCAAGAGTGTAATGAGAATTCCACTAATCAATATAAAACTTTTCATAGGATACCTCTTATTAATTTTTCTTAATACTACTATGTAAGTATCAAATTGTCAAACAAAGAACTAGTTTAGAGTGGCTTAAAGACCTAGTTTAGAGTGGCTTGATGAGATAAGTGTAGGTGGCAGCTTTTCTGGTTCTCGTAGCTACCTGACGACCTGTTTTTTGGAAGAGGTGTTTAAAGCGGCGCAAGAAATTTGTGGAATCCATCTTGAGGTAGTCTTCATTAAAGGTACCAAAAAGTTGACGGTAGGTAGTCAAAGTGTTTTCCTCGGGCATAATGGAAAGGATAGTTGGATAGTATTCGAGTCGTCCCTTGATACGTTCCATAGCTGTTAAGAGGATTTCCCAGTGGTCAAAGGCGAGGTCATCATGTGACAGTGTCTTATCGCCATCAACAAGTTGCAGTCGACCGTCTACCATGGCGATGTCTAACCAATGCGTAGACGCCGCATCGTCGGCAGCCTTTTCCACTTGAATGTCATTAAAGGTCATAAAGCAGAGATAAGCCACTGTAATGGTCCACATTCGAGGATCACGATAAGGTGTTCCCACTGTAATGAGTTGCTCAATGTGGTCAGGGTTGAGTTTAACGGATGTTTCCTCCTGTACCTCACGACAGACAGCTAGATTGAGATCTTCTTGCTCCTGAACGAAGCCACCACTGAGGGCGTATTTCCCCATGAAGGGATGGTTTTTTCGCTTGATAAGTAAGGTTTGGACTCTTCCTTCATAATAGCGGAAGATGACCGAGTCAACGGTCACTGAGGGCTTAACGTACTTATCCACTTCCTCTCGCCGATAGATGTCCAAAAATTCCTTTTCACTACCAGAGTTTTCGAAGGTTTTAGTCATAGGTTTCCTCCTCTATTTATTGTAAGTTCAAATGATGATTGCTTTACATCAGTCTTCTAAATCTCGATGTGTAAACGTTCCTTGATTGCTTTTTTGGCATTGTGGTAGTTGTCCGCAAAGAAGCTGTCGCTATTGCTATTTTCCCCTAAAATAACGATTTTATCCTTGAATGGTGATAGGAGGTCTAGGAGGTGCTGGGTAAACCAGTCACGTGTTTGATTATCAGCCATAGTCATGTCACGGAAACCATCATCTACATAGTTTGATTTTGGCAGGATCACAAAAATCAAATCCCACTTTTCACGGGCTTGAGTTACCTGATAGAGACGATCCAACATGTCGAACTCTTCTTGGGAGATATTTTCTTTCAAATAGTAGTCAATATAGACCTTAGTGACTGTTGAATTGGTATCGGCAAAGATAAGTCCTGAGTGTTGCCCTTTGTCAATGATATCAGAGGTCTGGGCGTATTGATCTGTTAGGAGATGAATATAGTCGTTGGTATCTAATTCATCATCTCGTACATTGTACTTTTCTTGATATTCCCTAGCATATTCCAGAGAGCAGGGAGCATTGTAAGTGCGGGCCAAATCCTTAACAAGAGTAGTCTTTCCACCGCTAGCAGAGCCCACAACAAGGACCTTGCGCGTAAAGTGGCGACGGAAAGGCTTGGTGATAAAACGCCAATTTTCCATCGGATTGTCTCGAATCTCAGTAGCAGAGATATTGATAATAGACCGTTCGATGAGTTCTACCTGAGCTTGAGGGTAATAGCGATTGAGCTCAGTTACATACTCTGGCTCTCCAACATAGAAGGTAATCTTTTCAGGATCATCCGTATTCTTAGCGATAAGCTCTTTGACACGATTAACCCAAGGCACCCAGCCCTCTGGATAGGCTGGCATCCCAGCTTCGTCTAGTTTATCCACAACGACTAATTCATCATCATAGAAGACTTCTCGAACATAACGGAAACGTCGATTGAGTGATAGGCCTGCGCGTGTCCCACGATCTTCTTGTGTGTTGCTGCCACTTACGATGACGAGCACATTGTCATTAGCACGTTTTGCCTTGGTAATGAGGTCAACGTGTCCAACGTGCATTGGAGCGAAAGTTCCAAAAACAATGCCGATGCGCTTTCCTGATAAATGTTTTCTTTTCATAAAAAATGATCCTTTTTGAGATTTAGTAAAATTACTAAATTTATGATAGCATAGTTGGTAATCTTTGTAAATGTAAAAATAGTAAATTTACTAAATTATTTTCAACACATTTTAGCCTTAAAGTTCAAAAAAAGTTTAAAAAATTTTGGAGAAAAACCAGAAAAATAGAATCCGCTTACATTGTTGAATTGATAACATTTTAGGATTAACTTAAAAAAGAGAGGTCACTTGCTATGTCATAAAACCTAACATAAAAATCAAAAAAATAGCAGAAAATACTTGACAAGAAGATTCTGAAAATTTATACTATTCATGTAATTAAATTACTAAGGTAATTATTTGAAAGGAAACATTGATATGACAACAGGTAAAGAGTACGTTGCTAGCGTTTTTGAAAAAGTGAAAGCTCAAAATGGCCATGAGGCTGAGTTCCTTCAAGCAGTTGAAGAAGTTTTCGATTCACTTGTTCCTGTCTTCGATAAATATCCTAAATATATTGAAGAAAACCTTTTGGAACGTTTGGTTGAACCAGAACGTATCGTTTCATTCCGTGTGCCATGGGTTGACGATAAAGGACAAGTACAAGTAAACCGTGGTTTCCGTGTACAATTCTCATCAGCTATTGGTCCTTACAAAGGTGGTCTTCGTTTCCACCCATCAGTAAACCAATCAATCATCAAATTCCTTGGTTTCGAACAAATCTTTAAAAACTCATTGACTGGTCAACCAATCGGTGGTGGTAAAGGTGGATCAAACTTCGATCCTAAAGGTAAATCAGATAACGAAATCATGCGTTTCTGCCAAAGCTTCATGACTGAATTGAGCAAACACATTGGTGCAGATACAGACGTACCTGCAGGTGATATCGGTGTTGGTGGACGTGAAATTGGTTACCTCTACGGCCAATACAAACGTCTTCGTAACGAGTACACAGGTGTTCTTACTGGTAAAGGTTTGAACTGGGGTGGATCACTTGCTCGTACAGAAGCAACTGGTTACGGTGCTGTTTACTTTGCAGAACAAATGCTTAATGCACGTGGTGAAAACTTTAACGGTAAAACAGCAGTTGTTTCAGGTGCTGGTAACGTTGCCATCTACGCTATCGAAAAATTGCAAAGTCTCGGTGCTAAAGCGGTAACATGTTCTGACTCATCTGGTTTTGTTTATGATCCAGACGGAATCGACGTTGACTTGTTGAAAGAAATCAAAGAAGTTAAACGTGAACGTATCGTTAAATATGCAGAAGCACGTCCAAACGCAACCTTCACACCTGCTGGTGGTGAAAAGACAGTTTGGTCAGTTAAAGCTGACTTGGCATTCCCATGTGCAACTCAAAATGAATTGGATGAAACAGATGCAGAAACACTTGTAGCAAATGGTGTATTGGCTGTTTCAGAAGGTGCTAACATGCCTTCAACTTTGGGAGCTATTGATGTCTTCCTTAAAGCTGGTGTATCATTTGGTCCTGCCAAAGCTGCTAACGCTGGTGGTGTTGCTGTATCAGCTCTTGAAATGGCACAAAACAGCGGACGTACACAATGGACATTCGAAGAAGTTGATGCTAAACTCTACGATATCATGAAAGGTATCTACGAAAATGCTGCAGCAGCTGCTAAAGAATTTGGTCATGAAGGTAACCTTGTTGTAGGTGCCAACATCGCTGGATTCCTTAAAGTTGCAGATGCTATGTCAGCACAAGGTATCGTTTAATTAATAGACTATTACCAATAGCCTCTCGATAAAATAAGAAAAGAAGCCTGCGGGTTTCTTTTTTTGTTTAGACAGATTTAGGAGGAAGAGGAGATTTGTCCTTTTTTGGTATAATGAGCTAGTAAGAAATCTCTTTCTAGAGTAGATTTTTATGAATTAGAATATGAGAGGAATAATCGTGAGTCTTGGAAAGGATCCCTGTGGGGCAAAAGAAAAGAAGTATACTAATCAGACAGTCATTCTAATAAGTTTTTTGATCAGCATAGTGTCGATACTGCCTATGTTCTTTTTTAGGGACAAGCTTTATGGTGATGATATTGTCTTTCACATTAACCGACTGTTATCCTTGGATACTGTCTGGAAGAGTCCTATCAATTTTACAACTAACGGAGGGACTGGACAATTAATCAATACCTTTTATCCCTGGTTAACCTATTATCCTATTTTTATAATCTATAAGCTGACTCAGTCAGTCTTTGTAGCCTGGATGAGTTTTCAATTTCTTGTTCGCTTTGTAACTTGTTTGCTTAGTTTTTACGGATTACGTTTATTGAACTATTCTGATAAACAGGTGATGATATTTGTTACCTTTTATCTCTTTTCGGGTTATTTCTTGCACAATTCTTATTATCGGGCAGCCGTTGGCGAAATGCTGGCTATGATTTTTTTACCTCTAGTTTTCGTTGGCGTTCGTTTGATAACATTTGGAGATTATAAGAAATGGTGGGTTTTGACTCTTGGCATGCTTGGTTTAGTCTATTCCCATGTCTTATCTGTCCTTTTGGCTTCTCTTATGATTTTCATAGCAGTGGTAGCTAGTTTTGGGATTTGGGATAATAAAAAAGAACGTATTCTAGGATTTCTTAAGGCCACTCTTGTCACTCTTAGTATGTCTCTAGCTTTCTTTGTTCCTATGATAGAGCAATTCAAGTATGTCACCCTACGAACGACTTTTAAACCGCTCCTATCCAAGACTGCCTTAAGTCTGGCAGACAACTGGGAGTTGATTCTAAAAAGTGATGTAAGGACTCCATCAGTTAATCTTCTCTATCTCCTGGGTCTAGTGCTAAGCCTGATCTTTGCTAAGCGTTTTGTGAAGGATAAGGAAGCTAGAATTTACCTTTTTATTTCTCTTGTTTTGGCTTTTTTAACTTTGAATAGTTTTCCTTGGCAGTTATTACAGGAGAGTCCAGTATCCAACCTTCAATTTCCTTGGAGATTATGGAGTTTTGCCTTGCTTTTCTTCAGTTTAGCCTTGGCTAATATCTTGGAAAATATGTCTATGAAGGCAACGACGATACTTGTCTTGTTTGGTCTTTGCCTGAATATGTTTCAGATTGTTACTGTCCAAGATAAGATGACTAAAGCCAAGAATATATTGCCAAGCAATACAAAAGTCACGAGAGAGATGCTAGCTAAGGGAACTTATAAAAATATAAATGGCGATTACACCAATAAAGAAGTGCCCTTTGGCTTTGTCTTTGATAAACATCTTTTCTTGGATAATCAGGAAATTAAGTCAACCATCAACCGTTCTCCAAAGGAGCTAGCACTTACAGTAAACAACGAGTCAAAAGAAGCTAAAGTCTTGTCGCTACCAGTTTTCTACTACAAAGGACAAGAAGCAAGAATTGATGGAAAGCGCATCACTACTTACTTAGATAAGAAAAAGAATCCGACTAATCTAGTCCTACCCCCAGGTAAGCATGGTGTCGTTTTGACCTATAGCTATACCCCAGTTGCCAAATTGGCAATGGGTGTTTCAACTATTAGTCTTTTGGCGTTTATTGGTTATTTGTATAGAGTGAAGAAAGATGACTAAAAAGAAGCCTGCGGGTTTCTTTTTTTTGTCTGTTTTACTAGAGGGTAGGCCTTTTGATATAATAGGTCAAGGTGATTAATATGAAATTGAAAACCTTCGTCTCTGATAAAAGAAGGAGATATGATTTCATAGTTTAGATAAGAAAAGGGAGTAAATAGATGATAAAAACTATCGTAAAGGATGTCTTTTTCCTTGGACAAAAATCGATAGAAGCGACTAAAGAAGACCTCTATTTGGCTAAAGATTTACGTGATACACTGGAGTTTCATAAGGATGCCTGTGTGGGTATGGCTGCCAATATGATTGGCGTTAAAAAGCGTGTTATTATCGTCAATATCGGTTTTGTTAATCTAGTTATGTTTAATCCTGTTTTAGTCAGCAAGTCCTCACCTTTTCAAACAGAGGAGTCTTGTTTGTCATTAGAGGGAAGTCGTCCAACAAAACGTTATGAGTCGATTGAGGTTGCTTATTTAGATGAACAATGGATGCCTAAACAGTTAAGTTTTTCTGGCATGCCAGCCCAAATTATTCAACATGAATTGGATCATTTGGAGGGGATTATTATTTAGATAGCCTAGCCCAAGCGTTGTTAGATTTTAGATTTCAAAGTCTTAATAATCACAGTTCCGGGAGTGAGAGTGGAAAGCAATTTTCTTTCTCACTCTTTTTTAGTTCTCATAAGAACTTTTTTCTTGACATTAGTTCTCATAAGAACTAAAATAGTTTCCATGAGAATTATTCAAGGAGGGACTTGCGATGCATGGAAAAGATACTTTTAGTGAATTCAGAGAATTCATCAATACTATGGAATCTCGCGTGCAAGAGTTAGGAAAGGTCCATGGGGTTGAGCATTTAGCTGGCCCGCAAGGATTTGCCGTCAAGTATTTGTCTGACAATCAAGATAAAGAAATCTTTATCAAAGACATTGAAAAAAGACTATGTATTTCTAAATCAGTGGCTAGTAATTTGGTCAAACGAATGGAAAAAAATGGTTTTGTTGAGTTGGTGACATCGGACAAGGATAAACGCTACAAGTATGTTCATCTGACAGACTTAGGTAAAAAGAAAGCTCGAGATGTCAAACATTTTCGAGAGGCCATCCATGAACAGCTGTTAGAAGGTATTTCCAAAGAAGATGCTGAAATAGCTTTCCGTGTCTTTCACCAAATTCGTATGAATTTAGAAAAAAATAAGGAGTAACTTATGTTTAAAATTTTTAAACGTTTGACGACAAAAGAGTTAATCATGATTGTCTTAGTGGTGATTTTTGTTTGCTTGAACGTCTATCTAAACTTGAAAATTCCAGACTATATGTCTGATATTACGACACTCTTATCAACTAAGGGAACTAAAGCGTCGGATATTTTTTCCTGGAATACAGATGCCCCAGGGATGCGAATGCTTTTAATGTCATTTGCAGGCTTTATGGCCTCTGTAGTTGTTGGTTTCTTAGCTGCCAGAACAGCGGCAAGTTTTACCACCCGTCTTCGTGATGATATCTTCCATCAGGTTCTAGATTTTTCGGATGCTGAGATTAAGAAATTCTCAATTCCTAGTCTTTTGACCCGTACGACAAATGATATTACCCAATTGCAGCTGGTACTTACCATGGGGTTACAGGTTATTACACAGGGGCCTATCATGGCCATTTGGGCGATTACAAAGATTGCCGATAAAAATGGGAACTGGCTCCTTGCCTTGCTTGTCGCTGTGGCAGTGATTGCCATTCTCATGCTCTTCCTCTTGATTATGGTTATGCCTAAGCAACGCTTGATTCAAACTCTGACCGATAAACTGAATAGCGTAACGCGTGAATCTCTTACTGGAATTCGTGTGGTGCGTGCCTATAACGCCGAAAGTTATCAAGAGGATAAATTTGAAAAGGCCAATACTGATTTGACCCAAAACAATCTCTTTATCGGTCGTTCTTTGGCCTTACTGACACCGGTAATGACTGCTGTATCAAGTGGTTTGACACTGGCTATTTATTGGATTGGTGCGCATTTGATTGAAGATGTTAAGATTCCAACAGATCCAACTAAGATTGCTGGTGCCATGGAAAATAAGGTCCATCTCTTCTCAGACATGGTGGTTTATTCATCTTATGCCATGCAGGTTGTTATGGGATTCATGATGATGATTGTTGTTTTCTTCCTTCTTCCACGTGCAGTTGTAGCAGCTGGTCGTATCAATGAAGTTCTAGATACCCAATCTTCAGTCTCTTATCCTGAAAATAGTTCTGAAAAACCTAAAGAAGTGGGTACTGTCGAATTTGATGATGTTTCCTTCCGTTATTCTGAAACTTCAGAGCCTGTTTTAGAGCATGTTAGTTTCAAAGCTAAAAAAGGTGACACGGTTGCCTTTATTGGTTCGACTGGATCTGGTAAATCAACGCTTGTCAACCTTATCCCACGTTTTTATGATGCCACGCAAGGAACAATCAAGGTTGACGGAGTAGATGTGCGACATTACGACCATGAAACCTTGCACAATATAGTCGGTTATATTCCACAGAAGGCTGTGCTTTTCTCAGGTGATATCACGTCAAATATGACGATGGGAACGAGCAATAACAGTCCCCTTGATGATGCTAAGATTTGGGAAGCCCTTGAATTGGCTCAAGGAAAAGACTTTGTTGAAAATAAAGAAGGTCAACTTAAAGCAGAAGTTGCCCAAGCTGGGTCTAACTTCTCAGGTGGACAGAAGCAACGTTTGGCTATTGCGCGTGCCTTGGCACGTAAGCCTGAAATCTTGATTTTCGATGATTCCTTCTCAGCCTTGGACTATAAGACCGATCGTAAGTTACGTCAAGAATTGGCTGAAAAAACACAAGATATGACCAAGTTGATTGTTGCCCAACGTATCTCTACTATTATGGATGCGGACCAAATCTTGGTACTTGACCAAGGTAAGGTCGTTGGTCAAGGGACTCACAAGGAACTCTTGGCAAATAATGAGGTTTACCAAGAAATTGCCTATTCACAATTGTCTAAGGAGGAGTTAGAAAATGGAAAATAAGCCAAAAACATCATCCTATAAACGCTTAAAACCCTATATTAAAGGTTTCCAAATTCCGTTTGTCCTTGCGATTTTTGGAGCAATTATTTCAGCGGTCATTACAGTTATTGGATCAGATAAGCTTAAAGAAATTACCAATACTATTACTGAAGGGATTACACCTACTAAAATGGGGACAATTCCAGGTATTGATTTGGACAAGGTAGCAAGTATTGCTATGACCTTGGCTGTTCTCTATGCCATTTCAGCGATTGTTGGTTACTTACAAAGCTTTACGGTTGCGACAGTTACACAACGCTTTTCACAACGTTTCCGTACAGCTATCCAAAAGAAAATCAATAGTGTTCCTCTTAATTATTTTGATAGTCACTCTCAAGGGGATACCCTCTCTCGTGTGACCAATGACGTTGACCTTTTGGGACAATCGCTTAGTCAAGGTTTAGGTACCTTGATTACTTCAAGTGTTCTCTTGGTGGCAGCCATTATTATGATGTTCTACTCAAATGTCACTATGGCTTTCACTGCGATTGGTTCTGTCTTGATAGGTTTTGTTCTGGTAGCCTTCATCATGGGCTTCTCGCAACCCCTTTTCAAACGCCAACAAGAAAATTTGGCTAATATTAATGGTTATATTGAAGAAATCTACACGGGTCAAGCAGTCGTAACGAGTTACAATGCTGCTCAAGAAAGCAGTCAAGCTTTCAAGGGACTTAATGATAAACTCTATAAATCGATGTGGCAATCACAGTTTATCTCAGGTATTATGATGCCACTTATGATTTTCATTGGGAACTTTGGTTATGTTATGGTCTGTCTTGTGGGTGCCATCAAAGTTATTGATGGTATCTTGACGATTGGTGATGTGGTAGCCTTCATGACCTATGTTCGTATCTTCTCCCAACCTCTTTCTCAAATTGCACAAGGGATTACACAACTCCAATCAGCTACTGCAGCCATTGGTCGTATCTTTGAATTTTTGGAAGAAAAAGATATGGACGACGAGTCAGCTAAGACAGCTGAGTTGACAGATACTAAAGGTCAAGTAGTCTTTGATCATGTTTCCTTTGGTTATACTCCTGAAAAGACTATTATTCATGACTTTTCAGCCCTTGCTAAGCCAGGTCAAAAGATTGCGATCGTTGGTCCAACAGGTGCTGGTAAGACGACTATTGTTAACCTGCTTATGAAGTTCTATAACATCGACCAAGGTCGTATTACCATTGACGGTGTGGATACTAATGACATGAAACGTGAAACCGTTCATGATCAATTCTCTATGGTGCTTCAAGACACTTGGCTCTTTGAAGGTACTATTCGTGATAATTTGATTTACAACCAAGAGAATATTTCTGATGAGCAAGTTATTGCTGCAGCTAAGGCTGTCGGTGTTCACCACTTCATCACCACACTTCCAAAGGGGTATGATACTTATTTGGATGATTCTGTGACCTTATCAGTTGGTCAGAAACAGCTCTTGACCATTGCGCGTGCGCTTCTTAAGGACGCCCCTCTTCTTATCTTGGATGAAGCGACATCATCAGTTGACACCCGAACAGAAGAATTGATTCAAAAAGCCATGGACAAGCTTATGGAAGGTCGGACTTCCTTTGTCATTGCCCACCGCTTATCAACCATTCGAAATGCTGACCTTATTCTTGTGATGAAAGATGGTAACATTATTGAACAGGGCAATCATGATGAGCTCATGGCAGCAGATGGTTTCTATGCTGATCTTTATAATAGTCAATTTACAGAAGAAGTTGCCTAAACTTTTCTTATAAAATTATAAGATTTTACAAAAATCTATAGCACGTATGACTGTCAGTCATGCGTTTTGTGTTATACTGAAAAAAACAGACAGATTAGGAGATTATGATGCAATATCGCAAAGCAAGACTAGACGAAGTTCAGGAAGTTGCACAAGTATGTGCAGATGCCTTTGAAGATTACCCCTATCTTTCAATGATTGCCAGTAATTTAAAGAATCCTGAACAGTATAAGGAATTTGTCTTAGCCTTGCAGGAAGTGTTGGTGCGTTTGGCGATTAAACAGGACTCATGTTTGGTGGCTGAAAAGGACGGTCGCATTGTTGCGGCAGCTATTTTACAGCATCAGACGATTTCTATGCTTAATTATCTTCAAAATGGGGCGACCAAGCTTTTCAGTTTTATAAGCATCACTAAGTTGTTCAAGTATTTTAACTTTGTTGAAGAGTCCGAAAGACATCTGGAAGATTCTGCAGAATACGACTGGTACCTGATGATGTTGGCGGTGACTCCAGATTATCAAAGAAAAGGGATAGGAAGTCTCTTTTTGCTTGAAGGGGTTGAACCCTTTGTACGTAGTACAGGAGGTCACAGCCTTGGCTTGATTACCAATCGTGATTACAATGTACCTTTCTACGAAAAAAATGGCTACAAACAATGTGGTTATAAGGTTTTGACCTACGAAACACACAAACTAGGCAACTGGCCTTTTGTCAAATCACTTGATGCATAGCCTTGTGCTATTTAACTTAGATAAGCAAAATGAATCTGGCTTCGGCTGGATTTTTTTCTTAGCTTTAGAGTCCTTCTTGTCTGGCTCATTCCTTATTTTTAAGTCTAACTATGCTATAATTAGGAAACGCTATTAGAGGAGGTTTATATGTCAACTCCAAGTATTTATGGGGAATATGCTCAGTATCTCCCCAAGATTTTACAAGAAATAACAGACCCGATTATTGCGGCTAATATTACTAGCAAAAAAGAAACAGGCTTTAAACTCTATGAACATTTTATTTCACGAATCAAAGAAAGCGATTCTATGCGTGAAAAGTGTCTTAGGAAAAATTTGCCTGAAACCAGCCAATCTGCTCTCAAAGAAATTCGTGACAGTATTGGAATTCGAATCGTTTGTGGCTTTGTTGATGATATTTATAAAACTATCGATGTCATCAAGACTATCCCTGGCGTTTCTATCTATAACGAGAAAGATTACATTTTAAATGCTAAGCCCAATGGCTATCGTTCTTACCACCTCATTTTGGAAATCGAAACCGAGTTTCCAGATGTCTTAGGAAATGAGAAAGGAACCTATTTTGTTGAGGTTCAGCTTCGAACCATCGCTCAGGATTCTTGGGCCAGTTTGGAGCATCAGATGAAGTACAAGCACGACATCAAAAATCCAGAAATGATTACCCGTGAGCTTAAGCGCTGTGCGGATGAATTAGCTTCATGCGATTTGACCATGCAGACCATCCGTAACTTAATTCAAGAAGGAGGGGACTAGAATGGCTTTGAAAATTCTACTAGCTGAGGATGAAGAGGCTCTTTCTCGAGTTTACAAGGCAGCCCTAGAGCATCAGGGTTATGAGGTGGATCAAGCATTCAATGGGCAAGAGGCTGTTGATTTAGCTGCACAAAATGCCTATCAAGTGATGATCATGGATATTATGATGCCCATTAAAACAGGTATCGAGGCCCTGAAAGAGATTCGCTCTTCTGGGGACAGGACACATGTCATTATGTTGACAGCTATGGCTGAAATTGATGATCGCGTGACCGGGCTTGATGCTGGGGCAGACGATTACTTGACCAAGCCAATCTCCCTTAAGGAACTTTTGGCTCGTCTGCGCTCATTAGAACGTCGTGTGAGTGAGAGCTTCACTGCCAAAATTTTGACTCTTGGTTCTGTTCGTTTGGACCAAGAAGAGCAGGAGTTGGTAGCTGGGAACGCTATTCGACTTTCAAGCAGAGAGACAAAGTTAATGGCCCACTTCATGCTTAATCCTGCTAAGAAATTAACGACTGAGCACCTTTTTAAGACCATCTGGGAGGATGAGGGAGATGTGGACGAGTCGATTGTCTGGGTCTATATTTCCTATCTGCGTCAGAAATTGCAAGCCATCCAGGCTGACATCAGCATTCTTGGTGAAAAAGGTGGCGACTTTTGCCTTCTCGCCAATTAGAGAGGAGTAGCTCATGTTTAGACGTTTACGACTTCAATTTATTACGATTGCTTCCTTGGCTATCCTCTTTATCTTGGTCTTTACGGTGGGAATCATCAATACTGTGAGGTCCTTTCAGACGGAGCAGGAAATTAGTAAGGTTCTCAATACACTCACAGAAAATAATGGTAGTTTTGGAAAAACGAAAAAAATTGAGATCAATCAAGGGCGTGAAATTCCATCAGATAGTTTTCGTTTTTTCAGCGCGACCTTGTCTGGTGATGAAGTGGTCAGTCAGGATACCAGTCATACTTCCTTGATAAATGATGAAGAGGCCGCTACTTATGCCCGTGCAGCTAGCCGAATGACGAGTACTCTTGGAACCATTAGAGAAAAAAATATTAATCTCAGTTATCAGGTTAGTAAAGTCAGCAAAAATAAGATCCTTGTGGTCTTTCTGGACACAACCTCTTATTATAATTCTTCCCAAGCCTTGTTAAGTCTTTCTATCCTTTTATCAATGTTTGGCTTTATCTTTTTTGTCATCATTGTCAGTGCCCTATCAGGAATTGTCATTCGTCCCTTCATTCGAAACTACGAAAAGCAGCGACGTTTTATTACCAATGCTGGTCATGAATTAAAGACACCATTGGCCATTATTTCTGCTAATACGGAGCTACAAGAACTCATGACTGGAGAGAATGAGTGGACCAAGTCGACGAATGACCAGGTGGCACGTTTGACCACTTTAATCAATTCTCTGGTAGCCCTATCTCGTCTGGAGGAGCAGCCGGATATCGTTCTTCAAGATGTAGATTTTTCCTATATTACTGAGGATGCAGCAGAGGACTTTAAGGGGCCTGTCGTTCGAGATGGTAAATCTTTCGTTATGGACATCACACCGGATATTCATGTGAAAGCAGAGGAGAAGTCTCTCTTTGAACTTGTAACCCTCCTTGTGGATAATGCTAACAAGTATTGTGATCCAGAAGGGACTGTAACCGTAAGGCTCCGTCAGATTGGAAGGACACGAAAACGGGCTCGTCTAGAAGTGTCAAACACCTATAAAGATGGTAAGGATGTTGACTATAGTAAGTTTTTTGAGCGTTTTTATCGTATCGAAGAATCCCATAATAACAGAGAACACAAGGGGTTTGGTATTGGCCTCTCCATGGCTCAAAGCATGGTCAAATTATTTAAGGGGCGTATCTTTGCCTCTTATAAAAATGACACCATCACCTTTACGGTTATCTTGTAAGGATATTTTTTAAATATTTGACTAGGTGAAAACCCTAATTTATGATAAAATAGTAAGGATGAAGATTTAGTGTTTTCTTTGCAAAAAAGAAACCATTTTCCTATCCTAATCATAAAAAGGAGATGCTCGAATGGGTCCCCCTTAACCACCTTAAAAGGCTGGTAATGGACGACTTAGGAAAGATAAATCTCAGCTAAGAATCAAATCATAAAACAAAATAGTTAATAGGGAGAAATCATGGCAGAACCAAAATACAAACGTGTCCTCATTAAGCTTTCAGGTGAAGCTCTAGCTGGTGAACGAGGTGTTGGGATTGATCTTCCAACTGTCCAAGCTATGGCTAAAGAAATTGCTGAGGTAGCGGATTCAGGTATTCAAATTGCTCTAGTTATCGGTGGTGGTAACCTTTGGCGTGGAGAACCTGCAGCTGAAGCAGGAATGGATCGTGTTCAAGCGGACTATACTGGAATGCTTGGAACAACTATGAATGCCCTTGTTATGGCAGATAGTTTGAAACAACTTGGTGTTGATACGCGTGTTCAAACAGCGATTGATATGAAATCTGTGGCAGAGCCTTATATTCGTGGTCGTGCCCTTCGTCACCTTGAAAAAGGTCGTATTGTTATCTTTGCAGCAGGTATTGGTTCACCATACTTCTCAACAGATACAACAGCGGCTCTTCGTGCAGCTGAAATCGAAGCTGATGCTATTCTTATGGCTAAAAACGGCGTTGATGGTGTCTACAATGACGACCCTCGTAAAAACGCTGATGCTGTTAAATTTGACGAGTTGACACATGTGGAAGTTATCAAACGTGGTTTGAAAATTATGGATGCCACAGCTTCTACCCTTTCAATGGATAATGACATTGACCTTGTTGTCTTCAATATGAACGAACCAGGAAACATCAAACGTGTTATCTTTGGTGAACAAATTGGAACAACTGTATCTAACAAAGCAGAATCACACAAATAAGAAAGAGAGAATTTATGACAAACGCAATTATTGAAAAAGCAAAAGAACGTTTCGCCCACTCACACGAGTCATTGGCCCGTGAATTTGGATCTATCCGTGCAGGTCGTGCCAATGCATCACTTCTTGACCGTATCACTGTAGAATACTATGGTGCCCCAACACCACTTAACCAATTGGCTTCAATCACTGTTCCTGAAGCACGTGTCCTTTTGATTTCACCATTTGATAAAGGCTCAATCGCTGATATTGAACGTGCAATCAACGAATCTGATCTTGGTATTAACCCAGCTAACGATGGTTCTGTTGTGCGCTTGGTTATCCCAGCACTTACAGAAGAAACACGTAAAGAGTTGGCTAAAGAAGTGAAAAAAGTCGGTGAAAATGCTAAGATTGCTATCCGTAACATCCGCCGTGATGCTATGGATGAAGCTAAGAAGCAAGAAAAAGACAAAGAAATCACAGAAGATCAATTGAAAGCTTTGGAAAAAGATATCCAAAAAGCAACTGATGACGCTGTTAAGAAGATTGACAGCATGACAGCAGAAAAGGAAAAAGAACTCCTTACTGTTTAATCAATAGAAAAATAAGGAGAGTGGGACAGAAGCAAAAGAGCATGGACTATGTTAGCTTCCTTGTCCGACTCTCTTTTTAGAGGAAAAAGATGAATACATTACTTGGAACAATTATTACTGCCCTAGTAACAGATGAAAATGACAAATTTTATTTTGTTCAAAAGGACGGTGTGACCTTTGCCTTGTTTAAAGAAGAAGGGGAACACGCCATTGGTGACATGGTGACAGGTTTCGCCTATACAGATAGCAAGCAAAAATCACGTCTGACTCAAAAGGAAATCAAAGCAACTCGTGATTCTTATGATTGGGGAGAGGTCACTGAAGTTCGTAAGGATTTGGGTGTCTTTGTAGATGTGGGAATTCCAGATAAGGAGATTGTTGTCTCTCTTGATGTTTTACCGGAACTCAAAGAGCTTTGGCCTAAGAAAGGTGACAAGCTCTATATCAAACTCGATGTGGATAAAAAAGACCGTATTTGGGGGCTTCCTGCTGAACCTGAGGTCTTTCAACGTATGGCTGGTCCCGCTTACGATAATATGCAAAACCAAAAATGGCCAGCCATTGCCTACCGTCTCAAACTCTCAGGAACCTTTGTTTATCTACCAGAGAATAACATGCTTGGTTTCATCCATCCCTCAGAACGTTATGCTGAGCCACGCTTAGGTCAGATCCTTGAAGCGCGTGTGATTGGGTTCAGAGAAGTTGACCGTACCCTCAATCTTTCTCTTAAACCACGTTCTTTTGAAATGCTTGAAAATGATGCTCAGATGATTTTGACTTATTTAGAGAGCAATGGTGGCTTTATGACGCTTAATGACAAGTCATCACCAGCAGATATCAAGGCAACCTTCGGTATTTCTAAGGGACAATTTAAGAAAGCCCTAGGTGGTCTGATGAAGGCTAAAAAAATCAAACAAGATCAGTTTGGAACAGAGTTAATCGGTTAGGAGAAAGTATGAGAAAATCCTTTTATACTTGGTTGATGGCCCAGCGTAATCCAAAGTCCAATGAACCAGTAGCAATCTTGGCTGACTTGGCTTTTGAAGATTCAACCTTCCCGAAGCATACTGATGACTTCGAAGAAGTTAGTCGTTACTTGGAAGATCAAGCTAGTTTTTCCTTTAATTTGGGGCAGTTTGACCAGATTTGGGAAGATTATCTGGCTCATTAATAGCGACTAAGTCTACGATAAGCATAATGGCTTTTAGCATTTTCTTTAAAAAGTAATTACCATTTGAATTGGTATGAATTGTTACAATTTTTTACAAATATCTCAGCTTTTTTTCAATAAATTAGGCTTGTTACAACTAGTTAGTAATTGCTTTAAAGTGCAGTAAATCACCCCTCTTTTGACAAAAAGTGTGGTATTATTGTATATGTTAAAATTGTTAAAAAAGGAATGAATTATACATGTTATCAAAATCTAAAACAACAAAGGCACTTCTTTACTCAACCGCAGCACTTTCACTTTTTGCTGCAAGTCATGTACATGCCGATGAAACTTCAAACTGGGTGGCACGTTCAGTAGATCAAATCAAAGCAGATATCGCTGTAAGTGATAACCAACAAACTTATACAGTTCAATACGGTGATACTTTGGGAAGTATCGCTGAAGCAATGGGTATCGATGTGAATGTTTTGGCTAACATCAATCAAATCACAAACATTGATTTGATTTACCCTGGGACAGTCTTGACAGCAACATACAATGCTGATAATCAAGCTGTCTCTGTTAAAGTTGAAACTCCAGCTTCAGAAACATCAACTACACCTGTAGTTGCAGAAGCTAATTTGACAACTAACGAAGTGACTGTCAATGGTCAATCTGTAGTTGCAGCGGACTTGACAGCTCCAGTTGAAACAGTAAGCACAACAGCTACTCAAGCACCTGCTACAGAAGAGTCAACTCAAGCTGTTTCAGAAGTAACAGAAGCTATCGCATCAGCATCAGAAGCACCAGCATACGCAGAAACTGAACAACCAGTTGCTGATGCTATTGATCATGTCACTGCGTCAGCAGAGGCTACACCTGAAGCAGAAACTACTCCAGCTGATGAAACACCAGCACAACCTGAAGTAAAAGAAGAAGCTCCAGCGGTAGAACCAGCAGCAACATCAGAAGCGACTTCAGAAGCACCAGCAGAACAGCCAGCGGCAGAACCAGCAGCAACATCAGAAGCTTCTTCAGAGGCACCAGCGACTTCAGAAGCACCAGCAGAACAGCCAGCGGTAGAACCAGCAGCAACATCAGAAGTAGCATCAGAAGCACCAGTAGCTTCAGAGGCACCAGCAGTACAACCTGCATCAACGAATACACTTCCAACGGATCCACACCTTCAACCACAAGCTGAAGCTTTCCGTCAAGATGTAGCAGCACAATTCGGTCTTACTGATATCGGTGGTTACCGTGAAGGTGATCCACAAGACCATGGTCAAGGACTTGCCGTTGACGTTATGGTTCCAGTTGGTTCAGAAGTTGGTAATCAAGTCGCTCAATATGCAGTAGACAATATCTCAAATGCAGGTATCTCATATATCATCTACAGACAACAATTCTACGCACCAGTAGATAATATCTACGGACCAGCAAACACTTGGAACCAAATGCCTGACCGTGGTAGCATTACTGAAAACCACTATGACCACGTTCACGTGTCATTTAACGCATAATTAAGAATTACAAAAAGTCACGCTTGGCGTGATTTTTTTGATATAATGGAGAAAAAGACGAAAGAAAGAGGAACTCTATTTGCAAGAGTATTCTGTTGAAATTACCCTAAATCACCCAGATGATGTCTTGTCACTTTTTGGGACCAATGAGCGCCATCTAAAACTTATTGAAGAAAACCTAAATGTTATCATTCATGCTCGAACAGAGCGTGTGCAGATCCTTGGAGATGACGAGGAAAGTGTTGAATTGGCTCGCTTGACCATTCAAGCTCTCCTTGTTTTGGTGGAGCGTGGAATGCTAGTCAACACTTCAGATGTTGTCGCAGCCTTAACCATGGCTCAAGATGGTTCGATTGACAAGTTTGTTGCTTTATATGAAGAAGAGATTATCAAGGACAACAGTGGTAAGCCTATCCGAGTAAAGACTTTAGGACAAAAGGTTTATGTTGATAGCATTAAAAACCATGATGTGGTCTTTGGAATTGGTCCAGCTGGTACAGGGAAGACCTTTTTAGCGGTTACCCTTGCGGTTACAGCCCTTAAACGTGGTCAAGTTAAACGTATTGTTCTGACACGTCCGGCGGTTGAGGCGGGTGAGAGCCTTGGTTTCTTGCCTGGTGATCTCAAGGAAAAGGTGGATCCGTACCTTCGCCCTGTTTATGATGCCCTTTATCAAATTCTCGGTAAGGAGCAGACGACCCGCCTTATGGAACGTGAAATTATTGAGATTGCCCCCCTCGCTTATATGCGTGGTCGTACCCTTGAGGATGCCTTTGTTATCCTTGATGAGGCACAAAATACAACCATCATGCAAATGAAGATGTTCTTGACCCGTCTTGGTTTTAATTCTAAGATGATTGTCAATGGGGACATGAGTCAGATTGATTTGCCACGTCGTGTTAAATCAGGCCTTGTCGATGCTATGGAGAAATTGAAGGGAATCAAGGCTATTGATTTTGTTCACTTCTCTGCTAGCGATGTCGTACGTCACCCAGTTGTAGCTGATATCATTAATGCCTATGAAAAAGATGCACCTAAGCTTGACTTTGAGGAAAAAACAGAAGAAGCAAACAAGGTTGAAGAAGAAGCAGCGTCAGGATTGACCGAATACCCAGTTATTGGTGCTGAGGATCTTAAAAAATAAATAGCTAAAAAGAGGTTTGAGAGTGGTATTCTCAGCCTCTTTTTCCTTTACAGTCATGTCATTAGCTTTTCCCCTAGTTTTGGTAAAATAGTATTGAATAACAGGCCAGTAAGGGGGGAGAGGTATGACTAAAGCAAAAAAATGGAAGATTGCTATCATTGTATTGCTTGGATTTGTTGCGACAGTCTTGATAGCCATAGGAGAGGGAAGATTTTGGAAGTATCAAGAGAACTATATTCCAGACGGTACTTATTAGATGATAAAATACGAGACTAAATCGGCATATTCCAATGAATTGATAAATCGGACTAAGCGGGGAGAGAATAATGATAGCTTATATGAGGATTTTATAGTAGTTGAGAATATGAAATCTCAATTTTATTATGTTTTTTATGGGGATGGGGAACCTTCTGTCTCATCATTTGAGCACGATGAAAAGCTCCCACAGACTTTTGACCCACGTACAGGGACTTTAAAACAGGATTTAACAGTCTCTGAATATAAAGCTCTAGTGATGTCTCATATTGATAAGATTTCTAAAAAGGGAGAGGAGTATTCAAGAGTAAAAGAAGTATCTGTCCAAAGGTGTATAGACGATTATAAAAAAATGTTGAAGCAAAAAAGAACTTATGAAAAGCTCCCTAATGGTCTCGTTCTGACTGTTTATGCTAATGATGGACATATTGAGTCGCGTAGAACTTTTAAACGATTGAGCTCAGAGGAAGCCAAAGAGGTCAAAAGTGGTTATGATTGGGATTATGAGTATGCCTTGAAGCATTATAAATACAGGGAGCATTATGGGGATTATGCCATCTGGCGTTGAACCACTTACCGATCAAGCACCTCTTTACTATCGGGAATCATAACCTAATGTTTTATTAAAAAACCTTACAGTCTTTATGATAATTGTCAAATACTATTTCACCATTTATTTTGGTACAATAGAACGGTAGACCAATAAAAAAGGAGATTATTATGAACCAGCAAGAGTGGATTGAGTACTTTGAATTAGTCAACGGTCGCAAACCAACTCCCGCAGAGTTAGCTCAAGCTCAGGCAGCAGGCGAGTTTATCCTTGAACGACCTAATGTCTTTGGCTCAAATGGACAGGTGACGGAGCAAAGACCGATTAAGCCAGCTGAACCTGTGATAACGATGACGCAGCAGCCTCAGTTTGCCCAAACAACAGCAACCTTCCAACAAGTCGTACCTGCTAAAAAAGGTATGTCTAAGAAAACTAAGATTATTTTGGCATCAGTCTTTGGTTCCTTAGCAGCGATTTTACTTATTGTTGGGGGCTACTCACTATGGCGCTACCAATCAGGTAAGATTGCGGATGGAACATATGAGGTAGTAAGTTTTTCTTATTACAATGAAGATAAGAATAGAATGGTCGACGGCATTAAAGAATACAAGGATGAAGACACAAAATTGTTAGATTTTTTAGTTGTAAAGAAAAATCAATCTAATCATTACAATTATTTAGAAAGCGATGGGAAATCTTCAATTAGTCTAATTCAAAATGAGAAATCGATTCCTCAGAAATTTGATCCTTGGAACAGAACTCAAAGTCAAGTACTTAGTGCAGATGATGTTAAAGATATTGTCACTGATTATATGAAAAAAATGTCTAAAGAGTATTCTTTCTACTCAAAAGATGATGTTAAGAAAACTGTAAAAACAGCAGTTAGTGAATATAAAGATACTCTTAAAGAAACACGCACTTACGTAAAACATGGCGATGAATTTACGCTTAATATTTATGATAAAAAGGGTAAGTTAAAAATGACTACTACCTATAAGCTAATGAGCCGGGAAGATGGTGAAGAACGTAAGGATGATTATGATGATGCCGTTAAGGATTACAAGAAAGACCTAAAAGAGATTAGTGACAAGTATGACGAATATAGTGACTACGGTTATGGTTATGGCTACGATTACGGCTATGGTTATGGTAATGACTATGGTGACACCTATGGCGGATATAATGACGGTAAGAATAGTGGATCAAAATCAGATTCAAGTGATAGTAGTAAAAAATCTAGTGATAAAATTTAATCAGCCAATGATGTAAATGAGTAAAGTGGTACAAGAAGAAGAGCTAAAACTCCATTCTGGTATCGCTTTTCTTTATATGAAAATAGTCAAATAGCTTTGGAGTCTTTTTTCTGGTAGAATGGAAATATCAATGAAAAAGGGGACTTTTATGAACGAAAAAGAGTGGTTAGATTATTTCGAAACGATCAATAATCGTAAGCCGACAGAGGAAGAAATCCAACAAGCAAAAGCTAATGGGGAATTTATTTTTCAAGAGTCTAGGGACGAGGATGTTAATCCACAGCAAGCTCAGTTGAGTGACCAAGTAACACAACCCGTTTCACAAGTTGCTCCTGCTAAGACAGGCTTGTCTAAGAAAGCTAAAATTATTATTGCTTCTGTACTGGGGGCGATTGTCCTAGTGGCGCTTTCATTTGGTGGCTATGCGTTTATGCACCTGCAAGGTGGTAAAATACCTGAAGGAACCTATCTGCTTGAAACTTATCGCTTTTACCATAAAGATAAGAAGAAAATGGTTGATGGTATGGAATCTTTCAAGAAAAGTGGTCTAGAGGCTCATGATTTTGTTAAAGTCAAAGGTAATAATGTTAAATTTTATTTTTATACCTTAGCTGGCGGGAACAATCTGGTTGACTTTACAGACTATGATACTGACGAATCATACCGTCCAGATGCTTGGTCTGGAACGCTTAAACCAACCATGTCACTATCTGAATACACTAAAGTCATTGACCAAGCGGTAGATAATCAATACAAAATAAGTGAATACCGAACTAAGGCTGATAACGATGAAAGTAAAAAGATTTACGTTAAATCCTACAAAGAGTCTCTTGAAGAAACCGTTCGATACAAGGTTAAGGGTGATAAATTGATCGTCACAACTTATAATAAGAAAGGCAAACTTACAGAAGAAAGAAGCTTTAAACGTCTTTCAAAGGATGACGTGAAAAAATTAGACTATGACTATGAACGTGATGTCAGAGCTGATAAAAAGCGCTTCCAAAACTAGTAATGTTTAAAACCAGCTTAGCTGGTTTTTTTAGTGTCCAAAACGTGCTATAATAAGATGTTATATCATCAGTGTTAGCCCATTTGTTAACACATGAAAGGAAATTAAAATGACAAAAACATTCTACATCACAACACCTATCTACTACCCATCTGGTAAATTGCATATTGGTTCTGCCTATACAACCATTGCTTGTGACGTCTTGGCACGTTACAAACGTATGATGAACTATGATGTCTTCTACCTTACTGGGCTTGATGAACACGGCCAAAAGATTCAACAAAAGGCTGAAGAAGCAGGAATCACACCACAAGAGTATGTGGACGGTATGGCTGTTGGTGTTAAGGACCTCTGGCAACTTTTGGATATCTCATACGATAAATTCATCCGTACGACTGATGATTACCATGAAAAAGTTGTTGCTCAAGTTTTCGAGCGTCTTTTGGAACAAGGAGATATCTATCTTGGTGAATACTCAGGTTGGTATTCAGTTTCAGACGAAGAATTCTTCACTGAAAGTCAGTTGGCAGAAGTTTACCGTGATGAGCAAGGGAATGTCATTGGTGGGGTAGCTCCATCAGGACATGAAGTAGAGCTTGTTTCTGAAGAATCATATTTCTTTAAGCTCAGTAACTACGCAGACCGTTTGACTGCCTTCTTTAAAGAACACCCAGAATTTATCCAACCTGATGGTCGTATGAATGAAATGCTTAAAAACTTCATCGAGCCAGGTTTGGAAGACTTGGCCGTGTCACGTACAACCTTCACTTGGGGAGTAAAAGTACCATCAGATCCAAAACACGTGGTTTATGTGTGGATTGATGCTCTTATCAACTATATCACTGCCCTTGGTTATGGTCAGGATGAGCATGGTAACTTTGATTTATTCTGGCAAAATGATGAAAACCACGAAATCATCCACATGATTGGTAAGGATATCCTTCGTTTCCACTCAATCTACTGGCCAATCATCCTTATGGCTCTTGATTTGCCATTGCCTACACGTCTTGTTGCCCACGGTTGGTTCGTCATGAAAGACGGTAAGATGTCTAAGTCTAAAGGAAACGTGATCTATCCAGAAATGTTGGTAGAACGTTTTGGTCTTGATCCACTCCGTTACTACCTCATGCGTAGTCTTCCTGTCGGTTCAGATGGTACCTTCACACCAGAAGACTATGTGGCTCGTATTAACTATGAATTGGCTAACGACCTTGGAAACCTCCTCAACCGTACAGTTGCCATGATCAACAAGTATTTCGGTGGTCAAGTACCTGCCTATGTTGAAAACGTTACAAACTTTGATGCTGATTTGGCCAAGGTTGTGGCTGAAAATATCGAAGAGTTCCACAAACAAATGAACGCTGTAGATTTCCCACGTGCCTTGGACGCCGTTTGGAACATCATTTCACGTACCAATAAGTATATTGATGAAACAGCTCCATGGGTTCTCGCCAAAGAAGATGGTGACAAGGAACAATTGGCAGCAGTTATGGCTCACTTGGCTGCTAGTCTTCGTGTCGTTGCCCACCTCATTCAACCATTCATGATGACCACTTCAAATGCCATTATGGAACAGCTCGGATTGTCAGGAGCGTTTGACCTTGAAAATCTTGAACTTTCAGGATTCCCAGAAAATGTGACAGTCATTTCAAAAGGAACTCCAATCTTCCCACGTCTGGATATGGACGAGGAAATTGCCTACATCCAATCTCAAATGAACGCAGGCAAACCTCAAGAGAAGGAATGGAACCCAGAAGAGGTTGAACTTAAGTCTGAAAAAGACCAAATCAAATTTGATGACTTTGACAAGGTTGAAATCCGTGTCGCTGAAGTTAAAGAAGTAGAAAAAGTCGAAGGTTCAGACAAATTGCTTCGCTTCCGTCTTGACGCTGGTGACGGTGAAGATCGTCAAATCCTCTCAGGTATTGCTAAATTCTATCCAAACGAACAAGAATTGGTCGGCAAGAAACTTCAAGTCGTGGCTAATCTCAAACCACGTAAGATGATGAAGAAATATGTCAGCCAAGGTATGATTCTTTCCGCAGAACATGACGGCAAACTCACTGTCTTGACAGTAGATTCATCGGTTCCAAACGGAAGTGTGATTGGGTAAAATATCATAAAAAATAGTTTATCAATTTTTTGAATTGGGAAACTGTTTTTTACTAATCTTCGGTTGTGAGTAAAGCGCTTGAAACACATCTTTGTTGAGTGCTTGGAAGTTTTGCTTCCTTAAAACCGGAAATCATCTACTCTTAAGGGAAGTCTTAAGAGGACCTAGTGTATAAGAAAACGAGTTCAGTCGAACTCGTTTCAGATTGAAGACAAAGTCCTCAGAAGTTATACTTCTGGGGATTTTTCTTGCTTTGAAGGAGTATAATAAAAGAAAAAGGTATTTGATGAGGTGTTCCTATGTTTCACAAAGAAAATCCTGAATACAATCGACGTCAAGTAGGATTCTATACGCTTGATGAACTTGTGCCTAAAGACCATTTTCTAAGAAAAGTCGAGGAAACGATTGATTTCTCTTTTATTTATGATCTTGTCGAAGATAGTTATTCCTCGGATAATGGTCGCCCTAGTCTAGACCCTGTTTTATTAGTTAAAATTCCGTTGATTCAATGTTTTTATGGCATTCGTTCTATGCGCCAAACCATTAAAGATATTGAGGTGAATACGGCTTACCGTTGGTTTCTTGGCTTATCTCTGGACGATAAGGTGCCTCATTTTACAACTTACGGTAAGAACTATAGCCGACGCTTTGAAAACAAGGAAGTGTTAGCACACATTTTTAGTCATGTGCTTCATCATGTTTTGGAAGCAGGGCTCATTGATCCCTCAGAAATCTTCATTGATGGGACCCATATCAAGGCAGCTGCTAATAATCATAAGTACAAAACTGTTGTTATTGATCAAAAAGCTAAATTCATGAGTGAACAACTGGAGATTGAGATTAATTTAGATAGGAAAAAACACGCAAAAAAGTTCTTAAAGCCCGCCAAAAAAGGCGAGGCTAAACCTAAGAAACAATCAACGACAGACCCAGACAGTGGTTGGTTTCATAAGGGGGAACATAAGGAAGTCTTCGCTTACAATGCTCAAGTAGCTTGTGATAAACACGGCTGGGCCTTAGCTTATACGGTTGAAGCAGGAAACATCCATGATAGTCAGGCTTTCTCTGCTCTTTTTGTCAAACTAGAACCATTCTCACCTGAATTCATTATTGCGGATTCAGGCTATAAAACACCTAGTATTGCCAAGTTTCTTCTAGAAAAAGGGATTACACCAGTTTTCCCTTACACTAGACCAAGAGGTAAGAAAGATTTTTTACGTCCAAAAGACTTTGTCTATGACGAGCATTTTGATTGTTATCTTTGTCCAGAGAACCATGTATTAACTTATCGTACAACCACACGTGAAGGTTATCGAGAGTATAAAAGTAATCCTAAAATTTGTAAGACCTGTCCCTTGTTAGCGATTTGTACTGAAAGTCGCCAGCACCAAAAAGTTGTTGTGCGTCATATTTGGAAAGATGCCCTAGAAGTCTGTGAAGATATTCGCCATCAAAGTGGTATGAAAGAACGGTATCAACACCGGAAAGAAACGATAGAACGGTTATTCGGAACAGCTAAAGAATATCATAACTTACGTTATACCAGAGAAAAAGGAAAGTCCAAAATGGAAGCTAAGGTTGGGCTTACTTTAGCGTGTCTAAATATCAAAAAATTGGTAAAAATGATGACAGGAAAGACCTATAATTTTACCCAAATATCTCAATATTATTGGATTATAGGAGAATTAGGTAAGAATATAAAAAAGACAAACATCAAAAACGATGTTTGTCTTCATTCTGAAACGAGTTCAGTCGAACTCGTTTTTTTATACACTATATTTCAATAAATGCTTAATGCGTTCCACACTTTCATCAGGACCATAGGCATCAGGGTATCGGTCTAGTTTACTGATAGCGTCAAGGTCTGCTTGGTCTAGGTGGAAGTCGAAGCTATTAAAGTTTTCTTTCATCCGTTCGATATGGGTACTTTTAGGAATGGTCAAAATCCCTTGTTGGGTTTGCCATCTGAGGATGACCTGGGCAACTGTCTTGCCATGTTTTTCAGCAATAGCAGTCAGAGTTGGGTCCTGAAAAATACCATCCTCTCCTCTATGAAAAGGAGCCCAGGCTTGCGTTAGGGTGCCGAATTCCTTATCAGCTTTCTGAATCAGTTTGTGTTGTTTATAGGGATGCAACTCGATTTGATTGACTGCTGGAATGACCGGTGTCTGCAAGGCAAAATCCGTCAAACGCCCTGTTGAGAAGTTAGAAACACCAATGGCTCTAATAAGTTCTTCATGCTTAAGCTCAATCATAGCACGCCAGGCACCATGTAAGTCGCCAAAAGGTTGATGAATCAAATATAAATCAAGATAGTCAGTATCTAGTTTGCGAAGTGTTTCTTTTAGGGCTAATTTGGTATCTTCGTAGCCAAGCTGGCTAATCCAGGCTTTACTAGTCAGGAAAATATCCTCGCGAGGGATACCAGATGCCTTAATAGCACGTCCCACGGCTTCCTCATTTCGATAAAGACTAGCAGTATCAATCAATCGAAAGCCTACAGAAAGAGCATCTTCAACGGCTTTTTGACATTCTTTTTGATCGAAAATTTGCCAGACACCAAAACCAAGCACAGGTATTTTGATGCCATTATTAAGTGTTTGAAATTCCATTTTCTTCTCCTTAGTGGTGGGGTAGTAAGCTATCCTGAATTTCCTCGATAAATGCTTGAATAATTGCGGATTGTTTCTGTTTATTATTGGTCACAAAACCCAAGGTGTGCTTTGGACTGTTCTTCAGTGGAAGTAAAACAATTTGGTCCTTAATGAAACTATTAACAATACCGAGGCCAGAAGCGTAACTATCTGAGGCACAGAGTAAATTCATGACACTGCCTCGGTCATTACTGTAAATCACTTGTTGGTCAGGCAGAACCTCGAGAGGATCTTCGTCAAAATGGATTCCAGAGCTTTCTTGACGAAAGCGGACCTGTGGGTATCCCTCTAAATCTTTGAGGTTGAGGGATTTTTTGTGAGCTAGGGGATGTTGGCGACCTAAGAAAATCTTAGTTTCAAACTCTCCGAGTGGGGTGAAAGTCAGATCCATGTGTTGGAAACTGCGTTCTAGGATATGGTCGTTGTCTTCATCTAGATAAATAATCCCCAGGTCACTTTCGAAGCTTTCAACGCTTTTGAGAATCTTCCTAGTCGTTGTTTCAATCAGTTGAAATTCTTGATAATCACTACGAAAACGTTGGGCAATGTGAGCCATAGGAAGTGATAAGAAATCGTAGTGGTGACTGGCAACAGTGAATGATTTCTTGAATGATTTACGGTAGCGTCCCTCTAGGAGATCTAACTCTCCAAGAATACGTTTGGCGTATTTGAGAAAATCATGACCGTCATCAGTTAGTTTGGCTCCTGTATTGGAACGCTCAAAGAGTTGGACGCCAAGTTCTTCCTCTAAGTCACGGATGGATGCTGAGAGATTAGGCTGAGTCAAAAAGAGTTTTTTAGCAGCCTTACTAAAAGACCCTGTTTCAGCGATAGTCTGAACATAGCGACATTGTTGAAAATTCATAAGCATCCCCTTTGAAAAGATATGATTGTAGGTCATATTATAACAAAATGAGAAGTCTAAAATCAGCAAAATTCTGATAGGAATAGATGAAGACCTGATATGAAATTTCTATGATTAAATCGTTTTAGGAGTAATTATGGAAATTGAGATAAGTCGTAAGAAAGCAGTTCTGATAAATGAAAAACTGCATCCACAGGTTAGACACTGAAAATCTAACTTATGGGATGCAGTTTGAAATATTAATCATTAAGATATCTAATGGCTTTCAATTTTTTAGGACGAATAAGGAAGAGTCCTAGGGCAATTAAAGGTAGCCAGAAAATGAAATTCCAGATACTTGTAGCTGGTGCAGCCTGTGTTGATTGCGAGAGAAGAACACTGGCAAAATCAACCAAACAGTGCAGAATAATAGTCCACCAGAGGCTACCAGTACGTAGGTAAATAGCAGCAAAGAATATTCCTATAGCTGTCGCATAATAAACTTGGAACAGGGTAGCATTCAAGGGTTGATGAGTGAGATTCCCGAGATGGGCCAAACCAAAAGATAAGGCAGACAAGAGAACGACTCCTAAAACCTGTTTTGAAGATCTAATACCATCTTGGAAGGCGAGTTTAAGGAAAAGTCCACGAAAAAAATATTCCTCAAAAAACCCGGCTCCTAAGGCAATAACCAAGGCAGTTCCTATCATATGAGGTGCTTTACTGATCCCCAAAGCAACCGCAGAAACATAGAAGAAATCTGCCAAAAGAAGAAACCAACAAACCCCTAAGGTTTCAGACCAACGTATCTTTTTAGTCGATTTGATCTTTAATCCAAGGCGTCTCTGTACGAGGAAATAGTATAGACACATAAGGCCAAGCGTTTTAATGAGATAACCAATATTCTCAGGCAGAGGCCTAAGAATCAAACGCAGTACAAGGTTCGCTAAAATAATACTAATCCCAAGAAGGATCAGCAATCTCATTTCTTTTTTTGTCATTGAAAAGTCCCCCAACTTTCTTAACATTTTTTTCAAGCATACGACGAAAAACATTTAAAGTCAAGGTCTTGAAGGTGTTTTTTTATGTGTTTTTAGTTATGAAGAGGCCAGTTCTTGATGACCTGTTTCTAATAGGAAGCCTATTCTATCGTTGAAACGGTTTATTATGAGAAATAAATGAACAGCTATAAGAAAGTATTAAGTAAAAACTCTTTAAAAGCCTTACGAATTACACTAAATTGTAAAGAAATGATTAAAATATAACAAAAGTGTGTCAAATTTTAAAAACGTGTAGCAAATATATAATATTTTTTTCAGAAAACTATTGCTAAATTTAAAAAATCACGGTAGTATATTAGGCGGTGAAGAATTAGGTTAAAAATGTTAACCAAGAAGGAGAAAGTGTAAATGAAAGTCAATCCATTTAAAACAACATTGTATTCAAGCGTATTGCTTGCAGGACTCGCGGCTACAAGTGTAGCAGCTGCAGATGAAGCTAAAGATGTAACAGCAACTACTGATGCTGATGCAACCGTATCAAATACGGCTGCAGAATCAAGTGCTAATCTTGTTAAGACAACAGGTGATGCAGCAGTTGTTACTACAGTACCTGGAACAGAAGAAAAAACTACTACTGAAACAGATACTACTGTAAAAACAACAACTAAAGCTATTGCTGAAGTTTCAAATCCTGACTTCGATAACGCTGTTAAAGCTGCAACAATGACTGCAGCAGCATCAAAAGATTCTGCTGATGTTAAAGCTGTCCAAGATCAAGCAGCTAGAGATGCTCAAGAAGCTTCAAATACAGTTGTTTCTGAAAATAAATTGACTCGTGAAGAAGCTGATGCAGCTCTTACATCTGCTAAAGCAAATGTTGTTGCAACAGGGGGATTCACAGCTACAGAAGAAGCAGGTGTTAAACACACTAGCGTTGAAGCTGCTAACAATGACAACAAAGTTCAAACAACAGCTTTGACAACTGCGGTTTCAGAATATAAACAAAAACTTGCAGATTACAAGACACAATTGGATAAATACTACCAAGACGTTCTTGCTTATGCTGCTTGGGAAAAATCATACAAAGAGTACACTGGTGGAACAACAGCTCGTCTTTTGACAAAAGGCTTGGCTGAAAATGCTACTGGCTTGATTTATAAAACAGAATCTGATGCTACTATGACTGTTGAAAACTCAGCAGGTTCTGTTGACTACTTGGATAAAACAATCCAATCAGGTCATTCAGTAGATGAAATCCTTGAACAATTCAACACATCTCGTTACATTCCAAGTGACTTCAGTGCAGCTAACGGTACACAATACACTATCAATGCTGACGGTGAATACACTGAAGATGTATGGTTGAAGATGGCTACGGGTCAAACATTGACTGTAACATACAACAACATAAACGGAACATCATTCAATGGTACTCCAGTTAAGAAAATTGTTGCAACTTACACTTTGGTAGAAACACCAAGTACAGATGGTTCAGCCATTGTTAAGTTGTACCACGATCCAACTAAGACACTTTTCATTGGTTCACAAACTGACGACACTAATAAAAAACTTCACGTTAAGATGAACTTGAACTTCTTTGATTCTGAGTCATCTGTGACACCACTTGATTTGTCTAAGAACGGTTCAGTTTTGAGTATCTCTTCACTTAACCACTGGAACACTGAGCTTGGAAACCACATTGAAAAAGTTGGTTTGAATGGTAATGAATACGTTCAAATTCCTGGTTCATCTATCACTTTGCATGAGGATGGTTATGCTTATGCAACAAACGATAACGAATTTGTTGCTAACGGTTCACGCTTTAACAGTGATCCAACAGTGGATCCAACAACTGGTGAAGTCACAGATGAAGGTTGGGATGCGATTAACTCAGACGGAACGCCTCGTACGAAGAATGCCTACTACGGTGCTGCTACAACAATCTTCAAGGGTGAACCAATGGACTTTATCGCAGGTGGAAATAACCTTAATGTTCCAATCGCTTATTGGTTTGCGACAGATTCATCTGTAATTGTTCCTGAATTGCCAGAAGAACCAAACAAACCAGTTCTTCCAAATACTGTTTCAGCAAAAGTTACTTACCACAAAAACTTTGTATCTGTTGAAGAAACAACTGAGAAACCAAAACCTCAAGTACCAACAACTCCAGCAGAACCAACTCCAGGTAAACCTGTAACATCAACATCAGTACCTGTAATACCAACATCAGTACCTGTAAAAGAAGAAGCTCCAACTCTTCCAGCTACTGGTGAAAAATCAACAGCAGCTTCTGTAGCAGCAGGTGCAGCTATGGTGACATCAGCTTTGGCTTTGTTCGGTATCTCAACTTACAAACGTAAACACTAAGATAATACCTCAAAAGCTAGGAAATTTTCCTGGCTTTTTTGTGCACTTATATTGTATATTCAAGGCATATAAAAGGCGGCCACTTGGATCGCTTCTTGGGAGATTATGAAAATGAAAAAAGTTATTTAGGATTGATGATAGTATAGCCTGAACAGCTTAAGAGGAGCTTAAACGCAAAAATTACCTCCATTTTCCAGAAAAACTGCGAATAGATAGGTGGAGGTAAAAATGAAGAAAAAATTACTAAATTGTCTTTTACCGCTAGCCTGTCTAGCGACTGTTTCGGTTTCGTGTGGCAGCTCTGCTCAGGCGGCTGTTCTCGGAGATGACTATCCATCCTCTTGGAAATATGGGGGCTTTGGTGTTGACCCTTGGACCATGTACTGGCGTCAGTGTACGTCCTTTGCAGCCTATCGCCTCAGTAACACTAATGGTTTCAACCTACCTGTAGGCTATGGGAATGCCATTACATGGGGAAGCATTGCACGTGCCAATGGTTACCGTGTCGACATGAATCCAGCCGTAGGGAGTATCGCCTGGTTCTCAGCTGGTGTCAATGGAGCAGGTCACATGGGACATGTCGCTTGGGTTGCGGAAGTTCGTGGTGATCAGGTGACCATTGAGGAGTACAACTACGATGCAGGTCAAGGGCCTGAGAAATATCACAAACGTAGTTTCCACAAGAGTCAAGTGTCTGGTTATATCCATTTTAAAGACCTCGAACCAGGGGCTCAAAATGGAAATCCTACTAACTCTTCTATCAAAGTTGGTGATACGGTTCGCTTCACAGGAACTTTCCGTGTAACATCTATAGTAGGAAATAACATCACTAGTCAAGATTTAGCTGGAGGCACACCAACCAAACACAATATCGTTGATCCTGGACCTGTTCTTGAAGTTGATGGACAAGGCAATCCTACTTCAGACCAGTACCTCAATCCTGGTGAGACCTTTACTATTCCAGGTAACTTCAAAGTGTTAGCCATTGACCCACCAAGTGATGGTGTCCTTGTCCAAATCGGAAATCGCAAAACTTGGGTAATCCAGTCTGTCCTTGAAAAGGTTTAAATCTATTGAACAATCGTGAGAATGGTTGCTATTTTGAGGGTATTAAATCATAATGTACTGACCCCAAAAGTTAGACAATTAATTTAAGCAAAGGATTTAGTTCTGTATCGCACAGGACTAAGTCCTTTTCTATCATTTGTCAAGTATATCAAGGTATTTGCCGAAAAATAGTTTGACTTTCATAGTCAAACTAAGGAAATTGTCTTTTTTTGAACTAAAGTTTAGTGTAAAAAGTGTACACTAAACCAACACCTTATCTGGTGATTTTTTTGATAAGGCGTTACAATAATATGGCATAAACAATTTTACTGATTTTGGGTAGCAGTATAACCATAAAACATCTCAGACTTCAGAATGCCAAAGAAGGATTCCATCATGCCGTTATCTGGACTATTGCCTTTACGTGACATGGACGGTTGGATTCTCTTGTCCTCTAAAAAATGATGATAGAAATCATGTTGATATTGCCATCCTAATCACTATGCAGAATAGTGTTCTCATAGCACTTCTCTGTGAAGGCTTGTTCCAACATCATTTTTACTTGTGCTAAGTTCGGTGACGTTGAAAGATTATAAGCAATAATTTCACTGTTGAAACCATCTAAAACTGGTGATAAATAAAGCTTTTGAGTGCTTGCTGGAATGGCAAACCCTGTCACATCTGTGTAGCACTTTTCCATTGGCTTTGATGCTTCAAACTGGCGTTGAATGAGATTCTCTGCTTTCATACCAACCTCTCCTTGGTATGAATAATACTTACGTTTACGACGAATTCGAGCACTTAAACCAAGAGCCTTCATCAGACGTTGCACTTTCTTATGATTTACCATAAAGCCACGTTTTCTCAATGCGAGAGTGATGTGACGATAGCCATAATTCCCTTGTATTCAGTAAAAATAGCTTGAATTTCAGCTTTGATAGTTTGGCTCTTATCCGTTTGATCCAGCTGTTTTAAGTGGTAATAATAGGTCGAATGAGCAAGCTTAATAATCTTTAGAAGAATCTCTAAAGTAAACTCTGTTACCAATCCTCGAACAATTTCCGTTTTTCTCTTTGCTCTTTTTCGTCCCTCAATCGGAGTTCTCTCATTTTTTAGAACCGCATTTTCTGCTTGAAGACGTTCTAGTTCCGTCATTTCTTCTAGCTTTTTCTTGTATTGTGCGAGCCAGTTAGGAAGCATCCCTTGATTTGGGAGAGAACATTCGAGAGAAACTCTATCTTGAGAACAGTATTCATGTAGGATTTTATCAATCATTTCTTCCTTTCTAAGTTCATAGATAAGGACTTTATCCTCATAAGTCAATTTCATAATAAAAACACCCTAGAAGTTAGATTTTTTCTGTCTAACTTTTGGGGTGTAGGTCATTTCACGGTTGGTTTTGACTAGTTAAGTAAAATCAAGTTAGTCGAAAATAATAAAAATAAAATTTTCTGATAGCTAACATATTCTATTGATCGTGACTAAAAAGCAAAGGATGTTTTCTAATTTTTCAATGGCAGCACAAATGCCTATATTATAGTGTTTTTGAACTGTTTCAACTATCTAAAAAGAGTATTTAAAAATATTTTCAAAAAATATGAAATAAATTAATTGACAAAAAATTATAATAAAGTATAATAGATTGTGTTAGGAAGAGTTTGTTTTTTGGAAGGGTGACTCCCTGATCAAAAAAGACTAGCTTAGAATCTGGAATTCTAAGTTATCAAATTCCAATGTTTCATTGTGATGATTTAAAAAGAGAAGATTTAAACAGCAAAAAAATTAGATTAATCGATTTAAAACATCAGCATCATCGTAGCGGGAGCTAGCGGTATTTTTAATCCGTGTAGAGCTAACGACAGATTCAAAAACAGCAGAATCGGTAGAGACTAATCTTCAAAAGCGAAGAGGGAGAGAAAATAAAGCAGTAACTGCTAATATACCTATCAGAAGGTGGACTAAACCTAATGACTGATAGGTGGTATGTTTTGAGAGTGGCGTTTTTAGCAATACTCTTCTAGGAAATAGTATCTTGTAAGCAGTATGACGTTCTGTGTAAAGAAGCTAGAGGGAAAGCTTCTCAGATTGACTGACTATCAATCACAAGATACTCTTGACCAGAAACCATTTTGAGCCAACACAATTTTGAGTTTGTTGGTACTGAACTGCACCTAGGAAATTGGTGGTTCAATGTTAGTAAATAGAGACTTTAACTTGTAAAAGTCTAAAAATTGTTTTATCTCATTATCAACTCAAGGATTAAGTTTTTAGTGGGATTGAGGAATAAAAGGGTGAAAAGCATATTGGGATGATGCTTCAGTGACGGAATTTGATCAGATGTTTGTGAGAGCATCTGTCTATGCTACATTGACTATTTTTAATGGTTATGTTGGATAGAAACTGTTTTCAAGATCCTGATACCAAGGAAAGTTGGGGGATTTTCCTTTAGGTATCGAGATTGTTGAAAAGAGATCGAATGGACTGAGTGGCACTTGTATCCTAGGTTAAGCTATACACCTATAAACCTAAGTTTCCATACAGCAGGGAGCAAGTTTCAGTTTGAATGGGGGATGCATCTAGAGTAATCTAGATGTTTTTTTATTTTGTGAATTCTTTTACGAATAAGTAAGAGAGTGCACGAAGGAGAGAGTCATGTTAATTGCAAAAAATCAGGAGGGAAACCTCGTTTTAGCTCTAGAAACCTGTTTGAAACGTAAGGAATCCTATAGCTGTCCTGGATGCCAGGGAGTTGTCCTATTGAGGCATGGCCAGGTAATGTGCCCACATTTTGCTCATAAATCTTTGCAAGATTGTCAGTTCTTCTCGGAGAATGAATCGGCTCAACATTTATCGCTTAAGGCAGCCTTATATAAATCTTTGGTTAATCATGGTGAAAAAGTAAGTATTGAAAAGGTTTTGTCCGAGTTGGGGCAAATTGCAGATTTATTTGTTGGCGATTCCCTGGCTCTAGAAGTTCAGTGTTCTCGTTTATCCCAGCAACGTTTGAGAGAGAGGACATGTGCCTATCACCAAGCAGGTTACGAAGTGCGTTGGCTTTTGGGTGAGGAACTCTGGTTGAATGGACGTTTAACAGACCTACAGCGGGACTTTCTCTATTTTACGGCTAAGATAGGATTTCACCTATGGGAGCTTGATTGGAAGCGAGAGGAAATTAGACTTAAGTATCTCATCTATGAGGATATTTTTGGGAAAGTCTATTATTTAACTAAGGCCTGGTCGTTAACCGAAAATCTCATGACAGTTTTACGTTTTCCTTATCAAGCAGAGCAGGTTGAGACTTATCAAGTAACTCAGCGAAAGAAGGTCTCACATGTGATTCAACGAGAATTAATGGGGAAAAATCCAAGGTGGATGAGAAGGCAGGAAGAAGCCTATCTTAAGGGAATGAATTTGTTATGCCTGTCTGATCAGGATTTTTTTCCACAAGTGAGATTTCCAGAATCTAAGCAGGGTTTTGTACAAATTAGACAGTCACTTGAAGGATTTGAAAAGTTTTTTATGCAATATTATCGAAAAAGGCGTTTTTCTTATCGACAAACTCTCTACCCTCCCACCTTTTATGCTAAAATAGTAAAGAATAGATACAATTAAGGAGAATATTATGTCAGACAATCGTGCTCATTTAGAAGAGAAATACACATGGGATTTGACGACCATTTTTGCGACAGATGCAGATTGGGAGACTGAATATGAAAGCACTGTTCAGGATTTGAAGAAGGCTAGTGCTTATGCAGGTCATCTCTTAGATTCTGCTAAGAACTTGCTTGAGGCAACAGAACTTTATATGAGCCTTATGCGTCGCTTGGAGAAAATCTATGTGTATGCGTCAATGAAAAATGACCAAGACACAACAGTAGGGCTTTACCAAGAGTATCAAGCTAAGGCCTCAAACCTTTACTCACAGTTGAGTGAAGCCTTTGCTTACTTTGAGCCTGAATTTATGGCCTTGGATGATAAGAAATTAGCTGAATTTAAAGAACAAGAGCCAGGTCTTGGACTTTATGACCACTATTTCGAACGCCTTTTGGCAAACAAGGACCATGTTCTTTCTCAAGAAGCTGAGGAGCTCTTGGCAGCAGCTGGTGATATTTTCAACGGTCCAACGGATACCTTCAATGTCTTAGATAATGCTGATATCCTCTTCCCATGGGTATCAGATGGTCAAGGGGATGTGGTTGAGTTGACGCATGGTAACTTTATCACTCTCATGGAATCTAAGGACCGTGACATTCGTAAGGGAGCTTATGAAGCGATGTATGGGACTTATGAGCAGTTCCAACATACTTATGCACAAACACTCCAAGGCGTTGTCAAGGTTCACAATTACCAAGCCAAAGTTCGTCACTATAATTCAGCACGTCATGCAGCACTTGCGGCTAACTTTATTCCAGAGAGTGTTTATGACTCACTCTTGGAATCAGTGAACAAGCATTTGCCACTTTTACACCGTTACCTAGATTTGCGTAAGAAGGTCTTGGGACTTGATGAGCTTAAGATGTATGACGTCTATACACCACTTTCTGAGACTGAAACTGCTCTTACTTATGAAGAATCTCTCAAGAAAGCAGAAGAAGTCTTGGCAATCTTTGGTGAAGAGTATAGTAAAGGGGTCCATGCAGCCTTTACGGAACGTTGGATTGACGTTCACCCTAACAAAGGAAAACGTTCAGGGGCTTACTCAGGTGGTGCCTACGATACCAATGCCTTCATGCTTTTGAACTGGCAAGACACTTTGGACAATCTCTTTACCTTGGTTCACGAAACTGGCCATAGTTTGCATTCAACGTTCACACGTCAGACTCAACCATATGTTTACGGAGATTACCCAATCTTCTTGGCAGAAATTGCGTCTACAACCAATGAAAATATCTTGACAGAAACGCTTCTTAAAGAGGTTAAAGATGACAAGACACGTTTTGCTATTCTTAACCACTATTTGGATGGCTTCAAGGGAACTGTCTTCCGTCAAACCCAATTTGCTGAGTTTGAACATGCTATCCATGAGGCAGATGCATCTGGTCAAATCTTGACAGCGGACTTCATGAATAAGCTTTACGCAGACCTCAATGAGAAATACTATAACCTTAAAGCTGAGGATAACTACGAAATTCAGTTTGAGTGGGAACGTATTCCGCATTTCTACATGAATTACTATGTCTACCAATACGCTACAGGATTTGCTGCGGCAAGCTACTTGGCTGAAAAAATTGTTCACGGTACTGAAGAAGATAAAGAAGCTTACCTTACTTACCTTAAGGCGGGAAGCTCAGACTATCCTTTGGAAGTCATCAAGAAAGCTGGTGTTGATATGACCAATACCGACTACTTAGATGCTGCCTTCAAAGTTTTTGAAGACCGTCTCGTTGAATTGGAAGTCTTGGTTGAAAAAGGTGTTCACCTTTCGTAAAAAGAAGTTACCATATGAGAGAATCATTCTGAATCAGGATGATTCTTTTTATGTCTAAAAAACGAACGTTTACTAAAATAAAAGCTCTAATTGATTTGGAAATGAGTTAATGAGCATATTTATAGCCCCTAGTTTATATTCATGATAGACTAAAAACCTAACGTTTTGTATTTTATAAGTGAACAATGTTCAGAAATAGAAAGTAGGTTTTTGTGAAAACAACCAATCGTTATCTTGTAGCAACGTGTGGTGTCTTACTCCATCTCATGTTGGGGTCTACCTATGCTTGGAGTATCTATCGTAATCCTATTATGGCCCAGACTGGCTGGGATCAATCTTCAGTTTCTTTTGCCTTTTCGTTGGCTATCTTTTGTCTAGGGCTTTCTGCAGCTTTCATGGGGCGTCTGGTTGAAAAATTTGGTCCTAGAGTGACTGGGAGTATGTCGGCTGTTCTCTATGCTGGGGGTAACATTCTGACAGGAGTTGCCATTGCTCATGGAGAGCTGTGGATGCTTTATCTTGGTTATGGTATTCTTGGTGGTCTAGGACTGGGTGTGGGTTATATTACGCCTGTTTCAACTATTATTAAGTGGTTTCCTGATAAGCGTGGACTTGCGACTGGCCTTGCCATTATGGGCTTTGGCTTTGCCTCATTGTTAACCAGTCCCATTGCTCAATATCTGATTCAGGCACGTGGTGTTGAGCAGACCTTTTATACCTTGGGAGTCGTTTATTTTGTTGTTATGCTTTTTGTCTCACAATTCATTAAACGACCAAGTGTAGAGGAAGCACAACTGTTGGCTGACAAGAGTCCGAACCGTCAGGCTGCTGATTTGAGCAAGGGAGTTACGGCTAATGAGGCTCTGAAATCATCAACTTTCTACTGGTTATGGCTTATTCTGTTTATCAATATTTCATGTGGCTTAGCCCTTGTTTCTGCTATTTCTCCAATGGCTCAAGATATGGTTGGGATGTCAGCTGAATCAGCGGCAGTTGTTGTAGGTGTTATGGGAATCTTTAATGGTTTTGGTCGCCTTCTGTGGGCAGGCTTGTCGGATTATATTGGGCGTCCGAAGACCTTTGTTCTCCTCTTTGTGGTTAATATTGTTATGGCTGTCCTCCTAATTGTCCTGCAAGTTCCACTTGTCTTTGTGGTTGCGATGGCTGTTCTGATGACTTGCTACGGGGCAGGTTTCTCATTAATTCCTCCCTATCTTAGCGATATCTTTGGGGCAAAGGAGTTGGCTACCCTTCATGGTTATATTTTGACTGCCTGGGCGATGGCGGCCTTAGTGGGGCCAATGCTTTTATCCGTAACCTACGAATTGATAAAATCATACCAGATGACCTTGCTTGTTTTCATCGCTCTTTACGTGGTGGCTTTGGTCGTTTCCTACCTCTTGAAAAAGAGGGGGTTACGTCAAGTAGCTTAATGATGACGATTTGAGTTATAGATAAGAAAAATCTCTAGCACTCGCTAGGGATTTTTTATATAATAAAACACATGGTTAAATCATATAGTAAAAACGCAAATCACAACATGCGTCGTCCAGTAGTCAACAAGGATATCGTGGACTACATGCGAACGCATCTTCAGGAAAATAAAGGGCATTTGGCTGAACTGGAGGCCTTTGCTCGTAAGGAAAATATTCCAATTATCCAGCACGAAGTAGTTGCTTATTTCCGATTTTTGTTGCAGACCTTGCAGCCTAAGAAAATCCTTGAGGTAGGAACAGCTATTGGTTTTTCAGCCCTTCTTATGGCTGAGTATGCGCCTGATGCTCAGATTACAACGGTTGATCGTAATGAAGAAATGATTGGCTTTGCCAAGGAAAATCTAGCCAAGTATGACAGCCGCAAACAAATTACCTTGGTCGAAGGAGATGCAGCAGAAGTTTTGCAAGATTTGGACACTGACTATGATTTTGTCTTTATGGACTCAGCCAAGTCTAAATATATCGTCTTTCTGCCTGAAATCCTAAAACGTCTCAAGGTAGGTGGTGTCATCGTCTTTGATGATATCTTCCAAGGGGGCGATATTGCCAAAGATATCATGGAGGTTCGTCGTGGTCAGCGTACGATTTACCGTGGCTTGCATCGTCTTTTTGATGCGACCTTAGATAACCCTGGATTGACTGCTAGTTTGGTCCCTATGAGTGACGGACTTCTTATGCTTCGGAAAAATTCTGAAAATATTATCTTGCCAGATTAAGCATTATTTAAGTAAGTGTGGTATAATAACAAAGATATTGACAATTTAAGGAGTAGATAAAATGGCTAAAGAAAATGAAAACCTTGAGTCAACAGAAGAAACTGTTGAAGAGGTTGTAGCAGACAAAGACGCAGAACAAGAGCATCTTGATCGCCAAAAAGAAGAAGAGGAAAGCATCGCCCTCGCCAGTGAAAAAGCGAAAGAAAAAGCTAAACGTGCTAAAACTAAAAAGACACGTGATGCTGGTAAACCAAGCTCAGGTGGTCGCTTCCTTGGAGGTCTTGCCCTTGTAGCTGTTTCAGCTCTCGTTGGTGCAGGTGCTATGTATGTTTCTCTAGGTAACAAAACAACTGAAGAAACAACTTTGGTATCTATGAAAGGTGATACTGTTACTGTTGGTGATGTTTTTGATTCACTTAAAGGTAGTAGCCAAACACAACAAAGTGTTTTGAGTGCAACTTTGCAAAAGGCTCTTGAAAAAGAATATGGTAGCAAAGTCAGCAAAGAAGACGTTGACAAAGCTTATAAGCAAGCTTCAGAACAATACGGAGATCAATTCTCACAAGTACTTGCAGCCTATGGTCAAACAGAAGAGTCATACCGCACTCAAATCCGTACACAAAAATTGGTTGAGTACGCTGTTAACCAAGCCGCACAAAAAGATTTGACGGAAGCAAATTACAAGGCTGCCTATGATAACTACACACCAAATACAGAGGTGCAAGTGGTTTCAACTACTGATAAAGCAGTGGCAGATAAGGTGGACTCTGAAGCTAAGGCAGAAGGAGCAGATTTCTCACAAGTAGCTAAAGATAACAGCTTGGAAGTGACTTCTAAGACGGTTAACTCAGCTTCTCAAGACTTCCCAGCAGATGTTTTGACAGCAGCCTTCAAACAAGATGCTAATGCCGTCTCTGACGTAGTGACTGTTTCAAACAGCTCAACTGGTGCTGCGACTTACTACATCGTCAAAACTGTTTCAAAATCTGAGAAAAATGCAGATTGGAAAAACTATAAGGATGATTTGACTAAGGTTATCATCAATGGTAAGAAATCTGATACTAACTTCACTAACTCAGTGATTGCTAAGGTCCTTAAGAAATATAATGTTAAAGTTGTAGACAAGGCCTTTAGCGCAATTCTTGACCAGTATGTGACTGGTTCTGGGGCTTCATCAAGTTCATCATCAAGCTCTAGCAAATAAATCACAAGATAGAGTTGATAATGCTATTATCAGCTTGACCTAAGACCTAAAACACGTTAAAATGGAGAGTGGCTGAAAGTTCTAATATCATGACATTTTTAGCCTTCCCTTTGAGATTGGTAATCATCGCTTCTGATACAGAAAAATGGCGGTCGCTGCGAGCCATGGACGAATCTGGTTACTTGCTACTCAAAGTTCACAATTAAAGACAAATAAGAATGACAAGTTCATTGAATGAAGGTGGTACCGCGGTTCACGTCGCCCTTCGTTTAGTGGACTTGTCTTTTATTCTTTGGGTATTTCGCTGTGTGTCGCTATCGACTATGTGGAAATGCTCGAGAATAACTCAAAATAAAAAACAATTAATTAAGGAGAAACAATGAAACAACTTACTTCAGCACAAATTCGTCAAATGTGGCTTGATTTCTGGAAATCAAAAGGTCACGCTGTTGAACCATCAGCTAACTTGGTTCCAGTTAACGATCCAACCCTTCTTTGGATTAACTCAGGGGTTGCCACTTTGAAAAAATACTTTGATGGCTCTGTGATTCCTGAAAATCCACGTATCACTAACTCACAAAAGGCTATTCGTACCAACGATATCGAAAATGTTGGTAAGACAGCTCGTCACCACACAATGTTTGAAATGCTTGGTAACTTCTCAGTTGGTGACTACTTCCGTGATGAAGCCATCGAATGGGGTTATGAGCTTTTGACAAGCCCAGAGTGGTTTGATTTTCCAAAAGACAAACTTTACATGACTTACTATCCAGATGATAAAGATTCATACAACCGTTGGATTGCTTGCGGTGTTGAACCTAGTCATTTGATTCCAATTGAAGATAACTTCTGGGAAATCGGTGCTGGCCCTTCAGGACCAGACACTGAGATTTTCTTTGACCGTGGCGAAGACTTTGACCCTGACAATATTGGTATCCGTTTGCTTGAAGAAGATATTGAAAACGACCGTTACATTGAAATTTGGAACATCGTTTTGTCACAATTCAACGCAGATCCAGCTGTTCCACGTTCAGAATATAAGGAACTTCCTAATAAAAACATTGATACGGGCGCAGGTCTTGAACGTCTTGTAGCCGTAATGCAAGGGGCTAAAACAAACTTTGAAACAGACCTCTTCATGCCTATCATTCGTGAAATCGAAAAAATGTCTGGTAAAACTTATGATCCAGATGGTGACACAATGAGCTTCAAGGTCATCGCTGACCACATCCGTTCATTGGCATTTGCCATTGGTGATGGTGCCCTTCCAGGTAATGAAGGTCGTGGTTATGTCCTTCGTCGTCTTCTCCGTCGTGCCGTAATGCACGGCCGTCGTCTCGGCATTTCTGATGCTTTCTTGTACAAACTTGTTCCAACTGTTGGTCAAATCATGGAAAGCTATTACCCAGAAGTTCTTGAGAAGAAAGACTTTATCGAAAAAATCGTTAAACGTGAAGAAGAAACCTTTGCACGTACCATCGATGCAGGTTCAAGCATGCTTGACGAGCTTCTTGCTAACCTTAAGAAATCTGGTAAAGATACGCTTGAAGGTAAAGATATCTTTAAACTTTACGATACTTATGGATTCCCAGTGGAATTGACAGAAGAGTTGGCTGAAGATGAAGGCTTCAAGATTGACCATGAAGGTTTCAAAGCTGCCATGAAAGAACAACAAGAACGTGCGCGTGCTAGCGTGGTTAAAGGTGGTTCTATGGGTATGCAAAATGAAACCCTCGCCAACATCACTGAACCATCTGAGTTCTTGTATGAAGCGGAAACTGCTGAAAGCCGTTTGAGCGTTATCGTTGCTGATGATGCTCGTCATGATAGTGTTAACTCTGGTCAAGCACTCCTTGTCTTTGAAAAAACACCATTCTACGCTGAAATGGGTGGACAAGTAGCAGACCACGGTACGATCTCAGATGCAGCTGGTACTGTTGTTGCGCGTGTGGTTGATGTTCAACGTGCACCAAATGGACAAGCCCTTCACACTGTTGAGGTTGAAGGTGAACTTGTTGTAGGTGCTAACTATAAACTTGAAATTGACCACACACGTCGTCACCGTGTTATGAAGAACCACACAGCAACTCACCTCTTGCATGCTGCTCTTCATAATATTGTTGGTGATCATGCTGTTCAAGCGGGTTCTCTTAATGAACAAGAATTCTTGCGTTTCGACTTCACTCACTTTGAGGCTGTAACTCCAGAAGAATTGCGTGCTATCGAAGAACAAGTCAACGAAGAAATCTGGAAAGCAACTCCAGTAACAACTATTGAAACAGACATTGACACTGCTAAATCAATGGGAGCTATGGCCCTCTTTGGCGAAAAATATGGTAAGAATGTTCGCGTCGTTTCAATCGGTGATTACTCTGTTGAGCTTTGTGGTGGTACGCACGTTGCCAACACTGCTGAAATCGGTATGTTCAAGATTGTCAAAGAAGAAGGTATCGGTTCAGGAACACGTCGTATCTTGGCAGTGACATCACGTGAAGCTTACCTTGCTTACCGTGAAGAAGAAGATGCCCTTAAAGCAATCGCAGCAACACTTAAGGCACCACAATTGAAAGAAGTACCTAACAAGGTTGCTAGCCTTCAAGAGCAGTTGCATGCCCTTCAAAAAGAAAATGCTGCTCTTAAAGAAAAAGCAGCAGCAGCAGCAGCTGGTGATGTCTTCAAAGACGTTAAAGAAGCTAACGGTGTTCGTTACATCGCTAGCCAAGTGGAAGTATCTGACGCAGGTGCCCTTCGTACATTTGCTGACCAATGGAAACAAGCAGACTACTCTGACATCCTTGTCCTTGCAGCTCACATTGGCGAAAAAGTTAATGTCCTTGTAGCAAGCAAGTCTAAGGATGTTCACGCAGGTAATGTCATCAAGGTTCTTGCACCAATCGTATCAGGTCGTGGTGGTGGTAAACCAGATATGGCCATGGCCGGTGGTAGCGATGCCAATGGTATCCAAGATCTTCTTTCAGCAGTAGCAGAACAGCTTTAAGATGTGATACAATAAAAGAAACTTGAAAAGGTAGGATGAAAATCCTATCTTTTTTAATAGATTCACATTCTTGGGGGGATTATGGAAGATAAAAATGTTAGGGATTTTAACGATGTGCTTATATTCATAATTACAGTCTTTTTCTCGTTTTGTTTTTCACTGATGTATATTGAGTGGCAAAATTCTTATAATCAACAAACTGACCGCTATTTAAATGGTTATGCTTATGTGACAGGTTTCAGTTCGGTTGATGCCTATGTGAAATTAACAGATCCTGATGTTCTAGCTGTCCAATCAACTGGCAATATCCAATATTCCGATAACTATATGATGTCTCAAAACTATCGTTATCATGATTCTTTTAAAAACACAGAGAAAACATCTCAAAAGGATAATCAATATTATCGTCTATCTATATATGATGTTAATGACACTAGTAATCAACCGATTGAGGTAGACCTTTTTAAGTTTGTACCAGAGTTAAAGAAAGGTAAAGAGATTAGCAATCTTAAAGCAAAGCTTTATGAAGAGAATCAGAAAGCCTATGTTCTTGTTACTTTTGAAGGCACAAAGGTCGGGAAAAATCGTGAGCCTGCTTATACTTTTGAGGTTTCAAAAGATGATAAAACATTAAAGTTAATAAGCAATTTCTCAAACGCTAGCCTTTATGATATCAATACTATCCCAAAACAGGAACAAAGTGTAAAAGGCTATTTACCTCAGACTATTGGGATTATCAATAATCTTGGTAATAATCTTTTATCTAATGTTCATACTTTAGATTCGGGACGTGTTGCTATTAGTGTTGGGGCTTTTGATGGTACATCGAGAACGATTTATGACCAAAATTCTAAACTTCTAGAGATGGCTAAAAATGATAGTTATCAATTGGTAGTTACAGATAGTTTTTGTAATGATCAGGCAAAGACCCAAAGTCTTTTGGATTTATACAAAGAAGATGGTAAGACTAGTTTTATAGACAGCTTGGTAGCTAAAGCAGATACAACAATTGATGGACAAGAACACCTCTTGTCAAATTTTCAGGATTTTGACAGATGGATATATCGAAACGTCAGCTTGACAAGAAAAGAGTTTAAATCTCGAGAGGATGTTCAAGCCATTTTATATGATCCGAATTCAACCTTGCTTCCGATTGGTGTTAACGCCTTAGATAATAGTCTCGTAACTTACGATTTAGCTTCAGGGCCTTTATATAGTTTTTATACTTATAGTATAGGTTCTGAAACAAGTAAACTAAAGAAAAGTATCGAACTGATTCAAAATTGGAGAGCTGGTTTTAAGGACAATGAGGTCGTTAAGGAATTGTATTATGAGAAATACTATAGGAGTGACTACAGTCCCTATATAAAACGTATTGATACTGCAAATGCGAACCAAGAACTCAAACAAATCTTATTTATGCAAGAGAGTATTTTTAAATTGCTTCAATCAAATCCCTTTGAAAATGCGATGAAAGAGGGTAAAGATGCTTTCAACCGTATTATTAATGAAGGAACACCTGTTGGTTTGTATTCCATTCTTGATGCACCTAGGGATGCTATTTATAATGGTTCATTTAACATTAGTCCAGATATGGTACAGAGAGGTTATCTTTTAGGTACAACTCCAAGTAATCAAGCGAAAGAAAAATATGGCATTAGCGAATTTGAAGGTCCGAGAACACAGGCAGTGTATAATAGTATGTCTTTTGTTCAAAATGGTAAGGCCATAACAGTAATAATCCCAAGGGAGGAAGAGTAGATGGCTTTAATTAAAGAACTTTTCAAAGATAAAGTGAGAATCGTGATTATTCTTCTAGGAGCATTACTTGGCTTCTATCTTGCTTATAGGCACAAACCCATAGAGTCTTATTCACATAAAATGAAACCATTAAGAGATCCACTCCTCTTCGAGATATTCGAACGGTTCAGGACAATGTACTGTATCTTCCTGAAAATCAAAATTATGTCGCCTTGACTAAAGATTATCTGATACTATTTGATGAATACTACCATAGGGGTGAAGATATTAGGGATAACTATGACATCACTGATAAGGATTACTACAAGGTGATGATTTATAACCCTTTTAACCCCAAGAAGATTTACAAAAAATGGGATGTCTTGAAAATCTTACGAAAGGATTTTCCTGAAGAATATGTTAGTGATCTGGATCTTGACAAGGATATCAGTGGGAAAAGTTATCTTATCGTAACTACTTTGATTACTAATTCTGGTGGAGAACGTGATAGAATTGGCCGACGAAGGGTCTTTGATTTTGAGACTGGCAAGTTCGTGACGGGAGTTGCTATTCAAGGTGGAGTAGATAAAGATGATAAACAGATTTACAAACGAGACTATTTTAGTAAATCGCTAAATGAAAGATTAGATTATTATGGACTTCGTATTCGGAATAGATCTAATGCAGTATTTCTAGAGTTGTCTGACCCAAATACTTTTAGAATTAGGGAATTAAACATCAGTTCCAATAAAGCACTTATGACAATTTTGAATAAGGAAGTTTCTGGAGAGTTGGTCTTCTTTGGAGATGATGCTCTAGAGCAAGTTTCTCATTTGTTGGCTAAGCCAGATAAGGCGGATATGCTTAGTGGAACAAAACTTTCCGCTTCTGAGTCAAAGGATGGACAAGAGCATGATATTGGTTCGCTTCAAGACTACAATACCTGGGCAAGGTAAAAATATTATTGAAGAGCTGAACTTTCAGCTCTTTTTTTCTATTTTTGAGAGTCATTATACGTTTCTTTATTAGTCTTCTCAGCATCCTTTCTTTGCTTAATTTCTTTCTTTACTTCTTTAACCTTATTTTGTGTTTCAACAACTAACTCATCAATAGATAAATCTGGATTTTCTAGTTTTTTCAATTCAAAATAGATTTGGCCTAGTTTATCTGTTTGTGATTTTAGATAGGCTTTAAGTTGCTCTGTAGCTTCTTTCTTTTGTTGTTCTAAAGCTTCAAGTTCCTTAATAAAATCTGATTCAGTTTTTTTGTTTTTTCCTGCCATAATTTGCCCCTTAATTATTAATTATATCTAATAGTATAGAGTAAGAATATTAAAAGTCAACCCATGTCACTCCCTTGAAAATAATCTATTCTAGGGTATACTGAACACTATAGCGACCTATTATAAATGAATCCTAATAGTAGTTATTAAGTGCTTAAAGTCCCATAAAATCAGTTGTTACGAGTGTTATGTGATAACCAGATTTTATGAATGAAAGTATAGAGAGAACAAAAGTCTAAGAGTTTACTGTATTTATAGGGTTGATTACTAATATTAGAAACTCGTAAATTATAAATGAGTAAATAGTGATTACTATTTAGCTAGAATAACCCATGTTTTTTAGGGATTATCGTTATAAAAATAAACTACGACGTTATGAATGAGAGGAGATGAAAGTATCAATCAGTATTTTACGGGTACAAAGGAATGCTTGAGCAGGTCTATATCAAAGGCTAAGCATAACTTTAAAAATAATATCTATACTCTTCGAAAAAAGACCAGACTATATACCCTATTGATTGACTATTTTAGGACTACAAAATGCAAGATATAAAAAATAGAGATTTTACCTCACTTATTTCAAATAAAATTCATTACACTCAGAGAAATAAAATAGCTTCTTATTTTGTTTCAAAAAAGCAAAATATCTCACTGTCGTTTTCAGAAGAGGAACTTATCATCTTTTATCATTTACTAAGGTTTGGTTATTTTGATAAGGAAATAGTAGACCTCATTTATACTGCAGTAACTCGAAAATCCAAAACCCCTAATTCATGGTTTTATCGTCTTGTTGGAAAGGTGAATCATCCTATTTTAGCATGTTCGGATGCTAGAAGCGGTAAGAGAAAGATATATTATCTGAACAAAGGTTTTAGTACCTGGTTGCTTACTATGATTAAGGGGATTGATAAAATACGGTTGCTAACAACAACGACAGAATATGATAGGTCAGTATATAGCATTGTCAGTAATAATCTTCTAGGAGGAAAACCTCAAACCGTAAATATTCATGATCTAGAGACCAGACGATTAGTTGCTAAAATCTTAAACAAGCTTTTCTTTAAAAACCAAGACAAGTCTGTTTATGACCTAAACATACAAGTCGTATTTCCTATTAGTCGGGTTAATCTTTTAATGGTTCCTGATGCTGTTGTATTTGTGAACGATAGCCCTTTTTTTATTGAGTATGACCGAGCAACAGAACGTCAAACAATTCTACTTTCTAAAATATTTGGTTACGCAGAAGAACCAGCATTCGAAAATTCTAGTTTATTTTTCGTTTTCGAGAATAGTCGTAAAGATAATACGCAGGTATCTCAACGTTTAATGAACTTTTTGGAATATGTAAATGAGGTTGAGGTTGAAGGTGTGACTGGACATGACATGTTAAAGCGTAAAAATATTTCTTTATTCAGTCAAACAACAACAAATGCATCTGACGTTATTGTCGAAATCATTCAAGAAAGGATGTTTTCAAATCATAAAGATTGGTGTGATTGCGAGGCTTATGATTTTTCTGAATTTCAGAAAATAGATTATCTTGTAAAGGAGATATCAGAACCTTTAGATGATGATAAATTCCAGTTATCAGCTGTTGTTGAAACTGACTCATGGGAATTGAAAGAGTATCCTATGGTGACTATGACGTATATCAAAAGTGACTTGATTCCACACTTAACTAGTCTCTATGAAGAATTCTCAATAGAGTATGAACATATGATTATTGTATTCCCAAAAGAAGTTCTACCAGAAAAAATAAAACTTCCTTTTGATGATTATTTTTTGATTGTTTATAGATAGAGTAAAGGTATTTGTAAATGGATTATTTGGAATACTTAGGAAGAAGACTTGTATGGCTAGTTGTTTCGCTTGTAGTTGTAATCGTAGTAAAAAGACCAAGAATTTTGAAAAGGCTAGCTATAGTTAGTGATGTAGCTATTGGAAAAATCCACTACTTTATTTTTCTAACGATTGCTTGGCTAGTTCTTGTCACATATTTTATTTTGTACTTGTTTACGGTAGTTTCTTTTTTCCTATCATGGCATTCGCTAACCCTGAATAATGTGCTGGAAGTGATTTTGCAAACCGTATTAATCATACCAACACTCTATACGTTATTTGTTTCACATAACGAGGTCATCAAGAAGGTTGATGAATTCTTATCAGCGAAAAAAGAATAAGTCACGCGCAGCAACTGTAACATATAATCATTCTCTCAACTATTTAAAAAGATGTAAGAAAGTCAAATGATAGTTTGAATTTGTTGTAAGTATCAGGTGTCGTTTTAAAGATAAAAAAGATTGAAAGGTAACGGTAATTAATGAAAATAAAAATTGAATCTGCTTGGAAAACCCTTTGTGATGCATTCCCCAAGCTAAAGGATAATCCTCTTTACAAGGGTTGGTATATTAGCTATGCGATCCTTGTGACGTTATCTATTTTAACGGTAGTTGTAGTGAACCATAGGATTGTCTATTCATTTCCGTTTGATTGGTTTGGTTTGCTTTTGGGAATTATCTTACCTTGGGTTCTTACGACCTTTTATATCGTATATCAAGGTGTGGACCATGCCCACCAGTTTACATCGACTAAAGTTGTTCTTGGGTTATTTATGTTACCTGTAATTCTGATTGGTTTTACCTCTAGTTATAAGAATGAATACAATTATAGTAATCGTATGGTTACGACGGTTTTTGATCAGGAACTCACGCAACAAAGTTTCCACGCAACAAAGATTACATCAAACCAGCTTGATTATTTTAAAGAAGATAATGTCATTTATCCTTATAAGAAAAATACAGCTTCAGAGATATATGTGTTCTTTAGACCTGATTGTCCTTACTGTCAAAAATCAATTCCAGTACTCAATAAGAGCTTAACTGAAAAAGAACGAAACAAGATTATCTATGTTAATGTTCTTGATGAAAGTGGTAAGAATTTAGCTAAAGCTATGGGAGTAGAGAAAGCAGCAACAGCAGTTATCTATCATAAGGATAAGAACTCTGGTGGATGGTCTAAACGTATTGAACGAATGGCAGGTGGAAAACATGCTGCACCTCGTCTTGATGAGGATGCTATCCATGATATTGTGTCAGTTGCAAAGGAGGAAACAAAATAATGTATTTATCAAAAAAAGATATTTCAGAATGGATCGCTAGCCTAAAAGCAGGTGACGAGGTTGCTGTCCAAATAACACGGATGGATGGTGTCATAGTTTCTAGTGAGCGTGGCATTGTCGACAAGTGGTTGGGAAAGAGACTTATAGTTGTTAACGGTAAGCGTTTTGTTCCTAGTACTGGTTTAAGACAAAGTAACGCTTTTGTCCCTGGTCAAAAGACAATCGTGGAACAACTTTTTCCCTTGGATGCTTTGCTTTTGGATGAGGAAGAACTTTTCAAAAGAGACACTATTATTCAAAAGTTGAAAGAGTCTGCTGAAGGTCTAGAGCACGCGCAGACTTCTTCTTCATTAGTCGTTTCTAGGGTTCTTCGTAAGCTATCAGTCTTAGACGTTGGTGATGTATATGATCTAAATGAACTACGTTCCTCTAGTAACACAGAAGACTTAGAAGATAGTGCTTTATTGGACAGACGGAAACTCTCAGAGAAGAAACGTTGTCTAAAGACTCTGGACCGTATGCTTACCAATTAAAGTCAAGATAATACCTTGGGTGCTTTTAAGTTAATCTCTATTTTGGGAGAAGTAGCTTCTCAATTTACTGATGCTGAAAATGAGGTAAGTGAATGTTAGGCTATGTCATTATGTTTGTAGTTATGTTTGCCATCAAGTGTGTAACTCTTACTTTTGTGAAGAATAAAGAGTCTACAGTAGTCAGTACTTTTCTGAGTGGCACGAATCAGATTTTTCTTAATACGATTGTCTGGTTTCTACGACTAACAGCCATGTTCCAGTTTTATCTTTTGGTGGTGGACAATAATCTAACTGTTATCCCTATAATTGTTGGTTTTATTCTACCTAATGTCTTGTTGTGGTTTAAGGGAATCAAAGCTTCTTTATCGAATTTGCTAGTCCATTGGTTAAAATCAGTTATTGGTCATAAGTATAGAACATGCCCATTTTGTCATGAATCACATTTATTCTTTCGATACACAGAAGACCGCACAGCTACATATTACTATCTCTTGACTGAAGATGATAGTCTTGTGGCCATTGGAGATTTTGATAATAGTGACCATCCTGCACGTTTCTTTTTAAGTAACGACGAATCACATTTTGATGAGCTGGTTGATGCCATGCTACCTTATATGTTGCTTGGAATGGAAGAGGTGGTCTATGTAGGTGGGCGACAACAGCGATTGGCTAGAGAATTGTATTGTGTCGATTGTCAGGAACGAGTCAGTGAAGATAGTGGAGTACAATTTGGTGAAGTACTTTTAAGTGAGCATAGGCATGAAGATCATAAAGCTCTTGTTTAGTTTTCGGTATTGAAGTTATTCTTGGATGTAGGAAAAGCAAACGCACTATTTTTAATTGGTGCTTTTTTGTTGGTAATAAACTTTTAAAAGAAATAATTGGAATAATATAAATATAGTGATACTTAATATATCCATAAAGATATGTCATAATTCATTTTTTTCAAATTAATTTAGTAGCCCTTAGATCGGAATTTTTTGAAGTAGAGTCAGAAAATACTGTTAATGATAAATTAAGTACCGTTTCTGACAAGAACTCCTATTGTGTAGCAGTCTGACATATAATGAGTTCGTAAACAAAATTAATAAATGGAGGCCCATATGTTTAAAGTAGAAGAGGTTAAGAAGTCCTTTAAAAATAAAGAAGTTTTAAAAGGTGTTTCTTTTTCTATCGGTGAGGGTGATAAAGTCGCCTTACTTGGAAATAATGGTGCAGGAAAGAGCACATTATTGAAAATTATTGCAGGACAGTTGGCTGCGAACTCAGGTAAAATCAGTACTTCTCTAAATTACCAAACGGAAATCGGTATGATGCCGCAAGGTGATATCTTAATAGATGATTTGACGGTTTCTGATTTAGTTTATCTAAAAAGTAAGATGAACCAAATTGATAGTATTAATGTTGATGAATTCTTGGATATGGTGGAATTACGAGATTTTAAAAACCATTATGTTTCAGGACTATCAGGTGGTCAAAAGAGACGACTTTCGTTATTGCTAACTATCTTAAATTCTCCTAAGCTGATTTTTTTAGATGAACCGACAACGGGAATGGATTTAGAATCTGTTGATAATTTTTGGAAACTTTTGGAGAAACAAAATTTTACTTCAGTTGTTGTAACACATGATTTTAATCAGATTGACCACTTTTTTACAAAAGTGTTGATTTTGAAAAATGGTCGTATTGCTGCTCATGAATCAGTTGAAGAAATTCATAAAGCTGGTAAGACAATCGAACAGTTTTATCGCGAGAAAGTATAAATGGAGAAATAATGATGATTAATATGATTCAACTTAAACAAGTATTGAGAAATAAACGATTCTTGTTATTTACGATTTTTATCCCTGTAACATGGTACATTTTCTTATACAACATTCAACAGGGAATTGTTCCTAATATTATGCTCGGCATCGCAGTATTTATCGGTATTATTGGTAATAGTCTAGCAACGTTTAGTAAACGAATTTCCTCAAATATTGGTTTTTACTCTTTTGAATCAAAGTTCACAAAATATAGTGTAAAAAAGTACCTCTTAGATCAGACATTTGTTCAAATCATTCTTAATAGTCTTATTTTTATAGTTGTGCTTGGTATAGCAGTAGCATTTTTTAAATTTCCTATCACCGGAAATCTAGCTATTCAGTTTTTGTTGCTAACTATGATGGGAATTTATTTTAGTATCATTGGCTTTGTCTTAGGTGTAAGATTAGATTCACAAATCCTTGATACTGTGAGCTTTCCGATTATTATTTTAGCATCAATGACAATTATTCCTTTTGCTACCCTAGGAGCAAAAGAAGGATTTATGGGACTTGTAAGTAAACTACAAATGATTTTTCCGGGATATTATTATACAAATATTATCAATTCAATTTCATCAGGAAAGGAAATCAATCTAACAGATTTTATTTTATTTGTAACAGTATTTATTTTGAATATTCTTCCATTATATTTCTTAGTTCCAAAGGTAAAATTTGTAAAAGCAAAATAATTATTGATGAACTAATATAAGATTATTCTCAGGCTTAAGATAAAGTCCCTTGAAGTACAACTTCAAGGGACTTTTCCTGTTAAAAGACATATCAATGGGTTTATCCACTGTGGATGTGGGAGAGCAGTACTTTTCTCTTCTATAGCTTGATTAATAGTTAACATTCACATTGTGGATTTAAAACTCATTACAACCATAAGAAGCCTTAAGAAGTTCTTCGTGAACGTTCAAAGTTCTTGCATAAGAGAATTAACCAATATTTAGAAGAGATTTCAGGCAACACCATATTTTTAAGAAAAGACATTGCTACAAGCTATATACCAAAAAAGTATAATTTAAATACAGACATGAAGGCATAAGGTTATTACCATATGGAGTTATAAGCAGTAACGACTAAATTCGTAGTTAATATGAAGAAGATTATAACACTAATAAAACCAAATAAGTAAACAAAAGGAGGAATCTACCCAAATGTGAGATAGATTCCTCTTTTTATATTTTTTAAACTATAGAGATTATTTTTTCAGTGGACTCCTTATTGAGCCTCACTTAATACCTATAAAGATACCTTACAAAATCTATAATTACTTACAAAATCTGATAGTTTGAGAAAAGAGATGATTTGCACTACGAGTGGTAATCGTAGATTTAGGGTATTTTTCTAATATGCTATTTACATTATGTAACCCAAGACCTCTTCCTTCCCCTTTACTAGAGTACCCCCTAGCAAAAATATGACTAACATCCACTTTTTCTGATTTTATACTATTTTCAACGATAAGTACCAATGAATCATCATTATTTATGAAAACAACAGTCATTCTAGGACTTGTGGCTTTAATGGTGGCTTCAATGGCATTATCACAAAGGATAGAAAGAACAGTTATGAAATCTAGTAATTCTATCCTAAAATTACTAACAGGTTCTTCAATCTCAACAGAAATTGAAATTCCCCTATTTTGTGCCTCAAGTAATTTAGCGGAAAGAATACTTTTGATAGCATCATTCTTAATATTACTAAGTTTAGCAATATCAAACTTACTATCATAGAATTGGTTTGCACTATCTCTAAGTACGCCATTGTAAACAGTTTTAATAGCTTCAATATCTTGATTATCAATTCCTAATTTTAGACTGGTCAAAATATTAATGTAGTCATGACGGAAACTTCTAATTTCCTCATAAAGTGATTCAACATGATGGCTGTAACTAGATAGTTCATTTAGTTGAGTATCTTTTTGCTCAATTATTTCCTTTTCTAGTTTTTCTTTTGAAATTGCATTGAGATAGAGTAGCATTACAAAAAACAGAACAATATAAAAGTTATTAATATGTCCTCTCCAGTTATCTGCATCAGCTAATTTGTCTCTATAAATAACCAATATAGAAACTAAGAGCATATATACAAACATGGAGATGTTGATCAGTAATAATAAATACCTGAAATAGTAACGCTTGAAACCTTCTTTTATTTCGTTAAAATCTAACCTAAGAGATTTTACTATGAGTAAATGAAGAGGGAAAACCAGTAATTCAATTAAGATATCAAACCAACTTAGTTTGACTTCATTGAAGACTGAGACTCCTAGTAGAGGGAAAACGTAGAATCCTAACATTCTACCTAGCAAGCTTTCAACGATAACGGGGTACAAGCCATAAAAAATATCAAGTGTTTTACTACCATACTTATTTTGATATATGTTATAAGCAATAAAGATAAAAAAGAAAGCAAAGTACCCAACAGGAGGACATATGATGAGGAGTAGAACATACAAAAATGGACCAATAATACACCACAAAGGTTTGATTGGTTGGTTACTAACCTGTTGAAACAGTAACAATGCTACTAATATCTTAGAATAGAACAGCAATAAATTTATAACTATATCCATAGAAACACCTTAGCTTTTCAGAGATTTAACTTTTTCTAGGAGGCCCTTATATTTCGTACGGGAAATGGGACATTCATTATTATTTTCAAACATTACCATTTTCTCTTCTTTATTGATCTTAACGATATTTTCAGGATTAACGATAAATGAACGATGGCATCGATATAAGCGTTCGTCAGCTCGTTCAACTTCTGAAATACTGGCGTAGAACTCCATTCGTTCTTCTTTAGTATGCAAAATAACTTTATGTATTGTTGGAGACGTTTCAAAAAATAAGATATTGTTAAAAGGAACTTGAACTTGAGCCGTAGCTGTTTCAAAAGTAAATGAATCTTGGGCAATAGTAGCACCCATTTTATTCATGGTATATTCAATTGCTAAATGAACACGTTCATAAAAATCTTCATCATCCAAAGCTTTATCGATAAAATCTAGTGCAGCAACTCTATATTTAAAAGTGACTGGCATAAATTCTGAATGTGTTGTTACAAAAACAATTGTTGCATTAGGATCTTTTTTTCGAATTTCTTTCGCAATGTCTAGCCCCTTTTTTTCTTCTCCTTTAATTTCAATATCTAAAAAGAAAAGTTGATGAGAACCTCTTTCGGTAATCGCATCAAGTAGCTGGCTAGGTTTTCCAAAAATCTCAGGTCCTTTACATTTTAGAGATTTTTTTGCAATAACATCCTTAATAACTGTTTCTATTCGTGATTGTTGTAAGAAATCATCTTCTAAAATAAAAATATTTAACAATTAGTTTACTCCCCATTCAATAAAATATTTAGTAACTGTGTTTCCTTTTTCCTAGAGCAAAAGCATTGAAGTATTTTTCAGTATTAAAAATTATATGATTTGTTGTTTTAGATAAGAATGATACTCTTTTTAAGGTTAATTAATTCATTTCTATGACGTCTAAACAAAAATCCATATTTCTCTGCAAATACAGTTATTTTTCCCCTAACATGCAATATACATAATAAGTATGGAAATTTTTAAGTAAAGATTTTTTTCTTATCTATAACTATGCGATATAAGTCGTCATAATTTGATTCCATAACTGAATCTTTTGTATTAAAACATACACTCACAATAGGTGACTCCAATCCAAGATAATATTTGTACATCGTAACAAGTCTATAAACTATTACATCGGTATATTTTTTCAGTAGATGACAATAAATGAACCGTTTATGATATATGACTAATCAAACGGTATAACCAAGCTATAATAAAAATAGTAATTGGAGGTGAATTATGTTCAATATTGTGAAGCACTTTTGGCTTTTGATAACTATTAAAAAGTATATAAAAAAATACAAGTTAAAAGTTAAAGTTAGAAATTATTTCAATTCTATAAGAATTACTACAAACACTAACAGTCTAAATTTTATCACACTTACAGAGAAAAGTAACTATGAAAAAAAAGTTAAAGAGATTAGGAGGAGTAACGTAAGTGCACAAATTATTTTATTGATCCCAAATGTTGATTATAGAAAAATATTCAATGAGCATCTCGAACTATTGGGAGTCATTGATGTCAAAAATTCATTAGCGAATATTGCTAGTGAAATTAGTGATTATCTAGATTATTTTTTTAATATCGAATAGACGTACTAATATCCCTATACATGTAATCTGTACCGAAGGTTATTATTTCGTTTTTCGAAAACTAGTAGCAGTGTTAGTGGTTCCGAAAAGCTTTTAGCGATGTATCAAAAAAGTCCCCCTAAAGTGTTATATTAGATAAGGTTTCCCGACCACTAACTAATATACAAAAGGAGGACCCCTGATGAGACAGGATAATAATAGTTTAGCACATACTACATGGAATTGTAAGTATCATATTGTTTTCGCCCCAAAATATAGACGTCAGATAATCTATGGGAAATACAAAGCAAGTATTGGTCAAATCTTACGGTTATTATGTGAAAGAAAAGGCGTTGAAATTCATGAAGCAGAAGCTTGCCCAGATCATATTCACATGTTAGTGAGTATACCACCGAAACTAAGTATTTCTTCATTTATGGGATATTTAAAGGGTAAAAGTAGCTTAATGATATTCGACCGACACGCAAATTTAAAGTATAAATATGGGAATCGCAAATTTTGGTGTCGAGGGTTTTATGTTGATACGGTTGGGCGAAATCAGAAGCGAATTGAAGAATATATTCGTAATCAATTACAAGAAGACGTGGTAGCAGATCAGCTTAGTCTGTTTGAGGAGTATGATCCGTTTACAGGTGAGAAGAATAAAAGAAAGTAATCTTAAAGAGACCCGCTAGACGGGTCAGCTAGCAAAGGTGGTGCTGAAGGGGAACCATTCGGTAGGCCTTTAGGCCTCGGCCGGTAGCAGAGGCTTTCAGCCGAAGAGCAAGCCACCTGTTCTCACGGGTGGTTTTGACTTGTAAGCGGTATTGAAAGTAATAATTATTTTTCATTTCACAATTGAAATAGTGAATATTGGGTGGTATACTATTACAAATCATAAAAATTATAATAGTTTCAAGTAATAGGGAGCTAGCGATGTTTGGACAAGACTTTGGTCATCGGTTAAGAGAGTTGAGATTAGCACAAGGACTCACTAAAGAAAAATTTTGTGAAGGGGATGAGGTTTTATCAGTACGACAATTGACACGTATAGAGACAGGGAAGTCTCAACCTAAACTAGAAACCTTAGAGCACTTGGCAAGACGTCTGAATATATCTTTATCGGAATTGCTTGGAGAGAGAGCTATAGGCTCAAAGTTGCCGGTAGAATACCTCAATCTCAAATATCAATTGATGCATGCGACTAGTTTAGATAAGCCAAATAACCTAATGAAACTAGACGAAAAGCTGGCTAGATTATTAGGAGATACCTCTTTAGCTGACATCATGTCAGAGAAAATGAGAGATGCTATGAAAGAATAGAGCAGGACATACGTGTCCTTTTTTTTAAAATATGCAGTATATTAGATTCATAAGAAGAACTAAAGAATATAACTTATTCATCAAGATTTTTGAAAATGACACAGTCTAAAATAGAGTATTAAGGAGAATTATTATGAAACCTGCTACAAAACGTTTCACAACTTTAACCGCACTCGCTTTAACTTCCGTTCTATTACTTGGTGCATGTGGTAATAACAAGAAGGAAGCCACATTAACATCGAGCTCTAGTAAGGTTAGTCAGAAAGTGAAATCGACAAAACCATCTTCAAAAGAAAAATCGAAGAAGTCTGAGAAAAAGACAAAATCTTCTAGTTCAGAAGAAGTCTCAAAAGAAACCTCTGGAGAAAAGAATTCACAACCATCAGCCGGAAATGTTGCTGGATCTACTCAACAAGAAGTTGCCCCAACAAATCCTAGTGAAGAAACAGCCGGAGTAAATCAAGGAACGACGACAGAACAACCAGCCGCTTCAGCGGAACAAACACCAGCTACCACAGCAGTGGATGTTACAGCAATGGCTAATGGTGATTTCTCTAGTGTTGCTGGTACCTATCAAAATGACTTAGGGGACACAATTACAGTATCCCCATCCGGTAGTGTAACCCGTGTTGGTGCTGAAAGTGGTTATAGTGATACAAGTAGTCAGCTCTTTAATGGTTTTGCTCAAGATGGCGGTTATGTAGCAGGTTTTGCTCATAATGATGGACCAACCAGTGACCCAATTTTCTTTGATAGTAATGGACAGATTCGTTTCGGTTCTGATGCGATATATGGTCGGATGCATGTTTACAATAAATTAGATTAATGGTATTGTCCCTCGGTACTTAAGAAAAGGAAATTACAAGTAGTAGAAGGAGTGCGCTTTAAAAATGTCTCAAAAAGAACATGGAGAAGTGAGAAGTACTAGTGGTACCTTAAAGGGGACCTATCACTATTTGGATTCTCCCAGTCCTCATTTGTTTCCGTTTGTCTTTATTAGTAACGTAACAGATAGCCTTCAGATGTTTCGCGTGTGTAAGAATGGTAAGCCAATTGCCTTTCCATTACTTCTACCAAATCAGTATAAAATTGTTTACATTAAGGACTTTCAAAATGTTAGCTCCTGCGATGAGATTACAGTGACTGAACATTTAGAAGAATACATCTATGATGAATCATAGTTAGACTAGATTGATACCTATAGTCAAATCAACCCAGAATGAATTAATTAATCTATTCAGATTTGCTTAATGTGTCAAGGAATTAGATGTAGCAAAAGCCCTCAGGTAGCCCCTTTGGGCTTTTCTTAATCATAGTTATCTGAAAGAATTAGCTATCAATTTTCTACAAAATAAAGTTTAGTAATAATATTGAAATAATTGTAAAAAATATTTCAAAGAGGTATAATAGAAGTATGAAAACGGTTCCAATCTTTATCAAACAGCCTAGAAAGTGAGAGTGATCAAAATGAGAAAGGCATATGTTTTTAAGGAACGTCAACGTTACTCAATACGTAAATATTCTTTTGGAGCTGCATCAGTCTTAATTGGTGCGAGCTTGATGCTTGGTGGGCATGCTTTGGCTCAGGAACAAGCCAATAGCACAGGTTCTATCACAGACTATGAAGTTACTGTAAATAATTCTGAAGCACCCCAAATTGACCAGGCAACTTCAGAAGCTGTTACCGATGTCCTCAATGAACCTGCGTCAAGATCAGAAGCACCAAGACCTAAGCTTGCTAGCAGTGAAGTTGCTTCTTCTGAAGCTAGTAGTGTAGTGTCCAGCGAGGTTGCTTCTTTGGAAGTACCAGCAGAGGTTGCTCATTCTGCATCTGCTGTCGCTTCTGTTTCTAGATCAGAAGTGGCTACTCCACGTTCTGAAGTGTCATCAGTAGCTAGCTCTGAAGTAGTTAGTGAGATTAACCGTTCAGCAACTTCAGAAGTAGCAGAAGTTAGAGGTACTGACCGTGAAGCTGTCGATACTAGTCTTCGTACTGTCTTAACTAATGCTAGTCAGCCAGGTGTAGATGGTCCTGTGACTGCTGATGGCTCTCTTGACATCCCATCGAACGGTACCTATTATTTCCGTCGCACAACTGAAATTCGTACAGCTCCAATCATGGATATCAAACCTACTTTCGTCTTTAGTGCAGGCGACCATGTTATCTATGATAAGGTCTTGAAGAAAGATAATCACCAATGGATTTCTTACATTGGTTACGATTATGAACGCTACTACGCTGATATCGCAGCTTTGAAGGCCGAAAACACTAGTAGCACTACTGAAGCGACTAGAGATGAAACTATCCCTGAACGTGGTACTTATTACTTCACTAAACCTGCAGATGTGAAGAACCAACCTAGCTTGACTGCCAAGACTGAGTTCAATTTTGATCCAGGCATGTCAGTCAACTACGATAGATCTTTGCTTGCGGACAACCACCGTTGGATTTCTTATACTTCGTACAGTGGTACTCGTCGTTATGTCGACCTAGGTGCTGTTGCAGAGGCTGTAGCTAAACCAAGAGGCGATATCGCTATTGAAAGTCATGACAATGGTGACTTTAGTGTAGTTATCAGTAATGTTTCAGACCAAAACGGTGTCCTCGGGGTATCTGTTCCAATCTGGTCTGAAAAGAATGGCCAAGATGATATCATTTGGTACAATGCAACTCGTCTTAACAATGGCAACTACAAGGTTAACGTCAGTCTAAGTGACCATAAGAATGAACGTGGTCTCTACAATGTTCATCTTTACTATGTTGAAACTAATGGTAAATTAGTTGGTGTGGGTGGCACAGCTTACACAGTTCCTGCCAAGGTTGAAGAAACGCATACAACTACTAGCTATAGCCTTCCTGACTCAGGAACTTACACCTTCAAAGAACGCACTGGCATTAAGGCAGAACCTCGTGTGGCAAGTCCAGAGTTAGCCTACTATGATGCTGGTATGTCAGTCAACTACGACAAGATTGTCAGTGGTGATGGTTACCAATGGCTTTCTTACCTCAGCTACAATGGCAACCGCCGTTATGTAGCTGTGGCAAAACTTGCTCAACAAGAAAGCAAACCAAGTGGCACTATCAGTATTGAAAACCTCTCTAACCTTGGTTTCGACGTTCATATCACTAATGTTTCTGGTGGTGACAAGGCTATCCAAGGTGTGAGTGTTCCAGTTTGGACAGCTAAAGACGGCCAAGATGATCTTGTATGGCACAAAGCTGACAGACAAAGTGATGGTAGCTACAAGGTTCGCATCAATGTTAACGACCATAAGGCCGAAGCAGGCGAATACATTGTTCATCTCTACTATGTTCAAGATGGTAAAATGGTAGGTATCGGTGGCACTAGCACAACTGTTCCAGTTCAAAATGCAACCCGACACAACCTTCCAGCTTCAGGTTCATACACCTTTACCGCTCGTACTGGCATTAAGGCAGAACCTCGTGTGGCAAGCCCAGAGTTGGCCTACTACGATGCTGGTATGTCAGTCAACTATGACAAGATTGTCAGTGGTGATGGTTATGAATGGCTTTCTTACCTCAGCTACAATGGTAACCGACGTTATGTAGCTGTGGCTAAACTTGCTCAACAAGAAAGCAAACCAAGCGGTACTATCAATATTGAAAACCTCTCTAACCTCGGTTTTGACGTTCATATCACTAATGTTTCTGGTGGTGACAAGGCTATTCAAGGCGTAAGTGTTCCAGTTTGGACAGCTAAAGACGGCCAAGACGACCTTGTATGGCACCAAGCTAGCAGACAAAGTGATGGTAGCTACAAGGTTCGTATCAATGTTAGTGACCATAAGGCTGAAGCAGGTGAATACATTGTCCATCTCTACTATGTCCAAGATGGTAAAATGGTAGGTATCGGAGGCACTAGTACAACTGTTCCAGTTCAAAATGCAACTCGCCACAATCTTCCAGCTTCAGGTTCATATACCTTTACCGCTCGTACTGGCATCAAGACTCAACCTTTGGTAGCCAACCCAGATGTTAGCTACTACGATGCTGGTATGTCAGTCAACTATGACAAGGTTGTCAATAATGATGGCTATACATGGCTTTCTTATCTCAGCTATTCAGGACATCGTTTCTATGTGGCTATCGCACCAACGAGTGTGACTAAACCTGTAGAACAACCTGTTCAACCAAGTACACCATCATCTGGTACCTATACTTTCAAAGAACGCTCTAGCATTAAAGCAGAACCAAGTGTAGCGAGTCCAGAGTTGGCTTACTATGATACTGGTATGTCCGTTAACTATGACAGATTGGTGACTGCAGATGGTCACACATGGCTCTCTTATGTTAGCCATGGAGGCAACCGTCGTTACATTGCTATTGATGGTAAGGCAACAGCAGTTGCTCAACCAGCAAGTCCAAGCCTAGCTGCAACTGGTACTTATACCTTTACCAAACCTAGCTCTATCAAGGCTCAACCAAGTGTTGCTAGTCCAGAGTTAGCCTACTATGATAAAGGCATGTCCGTTCGCTATGACAAGGTCCTTACAGCCGATGGACACACATGGTTATCTTATACGACTTATAGTGGTGCAAGACGCTATGTGGATATTTCTTAAGAGTTGTAACATCACTCTCTTTTGAGGGTGGTGTTTTTTTAGTTTCAAGAGTTGAATCAATATATTGTTCAATATGCTTTAGAAACATTTGCTGTAAATTAGCGAAAGTTATAAAATCAAGGTGAAAGTATAGGATTCGTTCTATGAGTAACTAGCATCTTAAGTTATAGAATAAGGATGTTGTAATTAGAGGTGTTCAATTATGTTAGATATTTTTGTTTTAGAAGAAGATTATTTTCAACAAGCTCGTCTTGAGGATGCTATCCACAAGTCTAAACAAATATATATTTTAAGAATTGGGAAGGTTGATTTATACGATAAACCCAATCAATTATTAGAGCGTATTACGGAAAGGGGCTCGCATTTACTGTTTTTTCTAGATATTGGATCTGACAGTGATGTCGAAGGGGGAATATTGGTTGCTCAACAGATTCGTGAGCGAGATCCGTATGCAAGTATTGTTTTCATCACAGCACATCCCGAACTCCTACCTTCAACCTTTCAGTATCGCTTAGCTGCACTTGATTTTATTGACAAGAATTTGCCTGATATTGAACCCTAATTGTCAAGTCAAGTGCAACAAAGATGTTCCTCTGATTAAGTGAGTATCTTTCAAGCTGTTTGAGTTAGCTCAAACAGCTTTTTTGCGGACTGATAGCCATGAATTCGTCTAGGTCTTTCATTGATAGCCTTTGTATAGTCCTCTAAAAGATTCTGATTTAGTTCTTTTAACGAACACCCCTTCGGAATGAACTCTCTTAGTAGTCCATTGAAATTCTCATTTGTACCTCGTTCATAAGATGAATAGGCATGTGCAAAATAAACATCTAATCCCTCTATCTTACTCAATGATGAAAATTCGTTTCCATTATCTGCAGTTATGGACTTAATGGGATAAAGTTTCATACACTCTAAGACTGCTTGATTGACATACTCTGCTTTCTTTTCCACGAGTTTCTTTGTGACAGCATAGCGTGTTTGTCGTTCTACCAAGGTTAGAATAGAAGGTTCTCCTATTGTCTTTCCACCCAGAACAGAATCGATTTCCCAATCTCCAAAACGGGAACGATTATTGATTTCTTCTGGCCTTTCTTCAATTGACTTTCCTAGATGTTTCTTGGTAGAGGGGCGCTTGGTAAATTTCTTACGGATCCGCACTGCTCTTGGCAAATCAATGACCTTAATCTCTAACAATCCTTGATGGATATAGTTATAGAGCGTCTTGGTTGAAGGAACAACTGCATCTACATGTTGGAGTCTATAGGTATGAACAAAGGTATCCACGCTATGCACCCTTGGTTTCTCTCTCATTGCTTCTGTAAATGCTCTCAGAAAGTCATCCGATACGGAATCCAGTTTCAAATAATAGCTGGCTTCTCTAGCATGACGATAACGGTTATGAGCAGCATCTGCATAATAGTGTTGGTAATAGACCTTTTGCCCATTTACTTTTTTCACTTGTGTTATGGAACCACGATTAATTTCACGAGTAATAGTAGAGCGATTTCTCCCTAGTCTACGAGCAATCTCAGCAGGTTTGAGTCCTACGCTTAAATAAGCTTCAATTTCCCCTCGCTCAGCTTCAGATAAGTGCTTGTATGATTGATTTGTGGTAGAATAATTAGTGGACATGTTCATCTTCCTTTATACTGTTTTTCGCAACTCTAGTATATCAGATGAACATGTCTTTTGTGTTGCACTTCATTTTACAATAGGGCGCCTGATATTGAATATGAAGATAGGATTATTTCTGATATTGGATTAGCACTTTCTAAAAATGGTCTGAGCCAAATAGAGTGTGCTTTTACTATAGATACAAAGAATGCAACTATACAAGTTCCTTTTCATAAGATTCTCTATTTTGAAACATCTCCAACGGTTCATAAGGTAATTCTTCATACAACAGAAGAGCAAATTGAGTTCTATGGTCAATTATCAAAAGTTGTAAAACAAGATTGCAGACTATATAAATGCCATAAATCATTTGTTGTAAATCCCGAAAACATTGTGAGATTGGACAAAGAATTAGGTGTTATTTATTTTGAAAACGGAGAGTCATGCTTGGTTTCGAAAGCTAAACAAAAAGAGATTGTTGCTAAGATGCTTGTTCCAAAATCCATGGCAGTTTGATGTATATAGTATTTTTATTTTAAATGTTATTTTCTGATTATGACGAAAAAACGACTGTTTATGACTTCAATGAAAAATTTAGCTTTCTATATATTATAATAATCTCGTAAATTATCAGAAAAGGAATCTCACTCATGAAAAATACAAGTAAACTTATTGGTATCCTATCAGCTCTAATTGTAGTTATCCTTGCTGTCTTCTTGGTGACTAAGTTTAATAGTCATGAGTCAGCGCGTGTTAGCACAAGTAGTAGCCCAGCTAAAACGGTTAAGAAATCATCTTCAAGCTCAAGCAAAGCTGTTAAGAAGGATAAGAAATCAGCTCAATCATCAACTTCAGCAGTTTCAAATGAAGAAAATGACAATCAGGCTTCAGCAGTAGCACCTAAAGCTTCTTCTCAAGAACAAGCTCAAGCAGGAACTGCAGATGGCGGACAAGTGGCTGAAGCAGCAGCTGGATCAGACAAGGTTAAATCTGAAAAGAATACAAATAATAGTCAATCATCGCTTGACTTTGGTGCCCTTGATAATGGTGATATTAGCTCTCTTGTGGGAACTTGGACTAATGCGAATGGTGAATCAGTTACAATTAACGCTGATGGTACAATTATTAAAAACTCAACAGGTTATACTGCTCAATTGAAGCCTCAAAGAGTTTCAGATAATATTTTTTATGCAGGAGTATTCTCAGATACAAGCTCAGCTGCATTGAGAGCGATTTCTGGAGGTAGTAACGGCTCTGATTACCTTGTTATTGGTCAAGACCAAACTGCTGAAGGTTTCCCTTATTATCGTAACTAGTACGAAAAAAGATTGCTATTTATGAACTGCACCCCAAAAGTTAGACAGATAAAATCTAACTTTGTGGGGTGTTTTTTAATTGATTGAAGTGAAAAATGTTACAAACTATTGTCTTTTTTGTAACAAAAATGTAAAATAAGTAAAGAGAACAATAAATCTCATTTTGAATAAATAAGAGAGGTTCATTTATTAAAGAAATGCTCTAACTTAGAATTTCTCTTAAGATTATGCCAAAGGAAGTTATGCCATGCTTAACATCTATGTTTTAGAGGATCATTTTATCCAACAAAATCGTATTGAAGAGGTTATTCATACGATTCTTAAGAAAAATAACATTAAAGTGGGCGACTTTGAGGTTTTTGACAAACCCAATCAACTGTTAGACTTTATTACCGAGCGAGGGTCTCATCAGCTCTTTTTCCTAGACATTCAGATTAAAGACGATACTAAAAAAGGCTTGGAAGTTGCAAAGCAGATTCGCAAGAGTGACCCCTATGCCAATATTGTTTTCTTCACGACTCATTCAGAGTATCTTCCCTTAACTTTTCAATACCAATTGGCAGCTCTAGACTTTATTGATAAGTCTTTGGAGGGTGAGGACTTTCAAAAGCGTCTGGAAAGTATTATCTTATTAACCTGCAAAAAGATACAGAGTCAGAATCCAGAAGACGCTTTTCGGATTGAGAATGTTAAGACCGTTATTCAGGTTCCCTTTCATGATATCTTGTACTTTGAGACCTCGGATATCGTCCACAAGGTTATCCTTTATACTAAAGAGGAGCAGATTGAGTTTTATGGCAGTCTCTCTCAAATTGAAAAGAGTGACCCTAGACTGTTTAAATGTCATAAGTCCTTCCTAGTTAATCCAGAAAATATCATCAAATTAGATAAAAGTACGGGGACGGTCTATTTTGAAAATGGTGGCGTTTGCTATGTTTCAAAGTTGAAACTAAAGAAATTACTTGAGAGAATTAGCCTATGACAGCGATTAATTTTGTGTTGGATAATCTAGACTTTTTAGCGGAGATTATCCTCTTTATTCTCATTTATCAATACATTACCTCCGAGAAGATAAAGCTAAGATGGTATATCATCATCCCCTTGATTATCCGATTTTTGTTTGTGCTTTCTCCAGTCCTATCCTATGTTTTAGGGCATGCCTTCTTGGTTGTTTATTCCCTCTACAGAAATCGTTATGGTAATAGGTTATTAGATATTTTCTATAGCTTGTTTCCAATCGTCATAGAAAGTCTTGTTCACAATCTTATTATTTATGGGATTGCCTTAGTCATCAATCGACATTATCTGATTGTGCTGAATCATTTTCATTTAAACCTTGTCACTGAGTTGCTAGTCTTTCCTGTGTTTTGGTTAATCATTAAGACCTTAAAAGTAGATTTCAAAGCGCTGAACTATGGTTTTAGAAAGTCATTTTCAAAGTACTTTTTATTGCTTATAGATATATCAATGTTATCTTATGCCCTCCTTCTCCAATATATTACCTTTTTTGTGCAACAGATCCTTGGAGGAAGAGATTGGCATGTTTATCTCGTGGTGACCTATGCTTTACTCTTTCTTGCGACCCTTGTTTACATTAATGCGACTTTCAGCGAAAGACTAAAAGAAGAAGTCCTACTCCAAAAAGATAGGCAAATGAGTGATTTGGCTCATTATAGTCAACAAATCGAGCAACTCTATACTGATCTTCGTCGATTTAGGCATGATTACTTAAATATCTTGTCTAGTATCAAATATGGCATTGACTCCAAAGATATAGCTATCATTTCCGATATCTACGATAACATCCTTGAAAAAACAAAGACTCGGATTGAGGGGAAACAGTACGAAATTGCCAACTTGATTAATATTAAAGATGAAGCCGTTAAAGGTGTCTTGGCTAGTAAAATCTTGGAAGCACAAGACCAGTCTATTACCGTTCACCTTGAGGTCAGCGACGTCTTTGAAGTATCGAGGATGGAATTGTTGGATTTCATAACAGTGCTATCCATTTTTTTGGATAATGCTATTGAGGCTAGTTTGGATAGCATTACTAAAGAAGTAACCATTGCTCTTATCAGTAGCGATACAAAGGTAGTAATAGTAGAGAATACCATTGCTCAAGAATCTATCAATACAGTCGGCATCTTTAAACTTGGTCGCTCAAGTAAAGGAGAAGGACGTGGTATAGGTTTGTCCACTGTTCGAGAGATTTTAGGGAAGTATCCTAATTGTTCTTTGTCAACACAATCTAAAGACTATCGTTTTAAACAGACACTAAAAATAGAAGATGTGGTCTGATTATGACGGAAAAAACACCGTTTATGACTTCAATGAAAAATTTAACTGTCTATATATTATAATAACCTAGTAAATTATCAGAAAAGGAATATCACTCATGAAAAATACAAGTAAACTCATTGGTATCCTATCAGCTCTAATTGTAGTTATCCTTGCTGTCTTCTTAGTGACTATGTTTAATAGTCATGAGTCGGCGCGTGTTAACACAAGTAGTAGCCCAGCCAAGACGGTCAAGAAATCATCTTCAAGCTCAAGTAAAGCTGTTAAGAAGGATAAGAAAACAGCTAAATCATCATCTTCAGCAGTTTCAAATGAAGAAAATGACAATCAGGCTTCAGCAGTAGCACCTAAAGCTTCTTCTCAAAAACAAGCCCAAGCAGGAACTACAGATGGTGGACAAGTGGTTGAATCTACAACACCAGCTTCTCAAGTTGGAGGAGTTGAAGGTGGTCGAGGTGCATGGACAGCAACTTCTGGAACATTGACACTTGATGAGGAAACACCTGTTTATGCTGCTCCAGATAAAGATAGCGGAGCAGTTTCTACACTTCCTGCCGGAGATGTTGACTGGGATAAATATGAAATTTTACCTGATGGAAACTGGTATAGTTTTGTTAAGAATGGCCAACGTTATTATATTTCATATTCAGATGTAGGACATTGATAAATGATTTAAAAAGCAAACATGATAACTCGTATAAAGTTATCATGTTTTTTATGTTTCCCTCTACTTTTCCTAACAAAATTACGAATAAATAAGTATGGCTTGCTTCGGCTTTCGATTATGACAAAAATCGGACAGTTTATGATTTAAGTGGGAACAAGCCAAATAAATTTGGTATACTAATGGGTAAGTGAGAAATATTTAGTAATATTCTGTAAAGTACTTGTAATATTTGTCACCGAGTGTTACAATCAACCTGTAACATCAATTCGATAGAGAGAATAATTGATATGAAACGAGAAAAATTTTTACACGAACAACAACGTTTTTCCATTCGTAAATATTCATTTGGGGCAGCATCAGTTCTTTTAGGAGCTAGTTTGGTCTTTGCGGGGCAAGCTTTGGCTGATGAGCATCATGAGGTTTCAACACCTTCAGATGCTTCTTTGCGTGCTATCTCAGATAGTGATGCTGTGACAGCAGCTGATATTTTCAGTGGTGTAGCAACAGATGGGGCAGCGTCAAGTGAGAAAGCTAGCCAAGTCTCAACAACTAGTCAAACCGCCAGTGAAACTGCCACTAGCGAGGCTACGAGTGAAGTGAGTGCTAGTACCTCACAAGTAGCAGATAAAACTTCTGAATCAACAGTTGCCAGCTCAGAAGCCACAAGCGGTACAAATACTTCGTCTGAAACAGCTACTAACTTTGATGTATCTGCCTTAACGAGAGCAGCTGTCAATACTAGTTTGGTGAGCCAACCGGCTACAACTACAGCAAGCGACCTCCCAAGCCAAGGAACTTATGTCTACAAGGAACGTACAGAGGTTAAGAATCAACCTAAGGTTTCTGCCAAGGCTGAATTTTATGTAAATCCAGGGGATAGCGTCTTTTACGATCAAGTCGTGACAGCTGATGGTTACCAATGGATTAGCTACAAATCATACTCTGGTGTGCGTCGTTATGCTCCAGTGAAACCAGTGGCAGCTGGTAGTGGTAACGGTAATAGTGGTAATGGGGATGGCAAACCTTCTAATGGCGCTCAAGCCACAACAGGTGCTTTGAATATCCCAGCGACAGGAACTTACTACTTTACACGTGACACAAATATTAAGAAGGAACCAAAAGCAGATCTCAAACCTACTTTTGTTTTCGGCAAGGGTGACCATGTCATCTATGATAAAGTTTTGACAGCTGATAATCACCAATGGATTTCTTACCTTGGTTATGACTATGTTCGCTATTATGCCGATATTGCGACTTTGACACCAGCCAAAGCTGAAATACCAACTGTTAAACCAACAGAAACTAATCAAGCAAAACCAGAAACTACTGGTGCTGAAAAGCTTCCAGCAAGTGGTACTTATAATGTGACACGTAGCTTGAATGTTAAAAACGAACCTAAGGCTTCTGCAGATACACTTTACACCTTGGAAAAAGGCTACAAAGTGAACTATGACAAGGTATTGACTGCGGATAACCACCAATGGATTTCTTACATTAGTTACAGTGGTACACGTCGTTATGTGGATATTGCGGCTTTGAAAACGACTGAGTCTAAACCGGTGGCTCCTAAAGATGGGGTTAAACCTGCTCCAAAACCTGAACTTACGCCAGAGAAAACTACTGATAATTCAGAAGTGACAGAAGTACTTGAAATCCCAGACAAAGGGACTTATCACTTTAAGAAAACTGCTAATGTGAAATCTGAACCTAAAGTTTCCTCTAAGACTGAATTTACTTTCGAAGATGGTGATTCCTTGTCATATGATAAGGTTATGTTGGCAGATGGTCACCAATGGATTTCTTACAAGAGTTTTAGTGGTGCTCGTCGCTATGTTGATATTGCTAAAGTAGAGGTTAGTCAAGACAAAGCTGGTACTACAACAAGCGAGTCAGATCTTAAACCAAACCAACCGGTTGCTTCAGAGAATGTTAAACCAGTAGATAATAAGCCTATGGAAACCAAACCAGTCGATAAACCGGCTGAAAAACCAGCAGTGACAGGAGCTGATAAACTTCCTTCAAGTGGGCGTTACAACTTTACTAAGACTGTAGATGTTAAGGACGAACCAAAGGTGTCAGCCAAGACTGAGTTTGTTTTTATGAATGGCGATTCTGTCTTTTATGATAAGGTTTTGACAGCGGACAATCATCAATGGATTTCTTATGTCAGCTACAGTGGTAAACGTCGTTATGTTGATGTTGCGACTGTGAAAGTAACAACAAACAAGCCAGTTGAGTCTAAACCGACTGAAAATAAACTTACCGGTAAGCTTAACATTGAAAATATGACTGAAAATGGCTTTGATGTGGTTATTACTGAGGTTTCAGGTGCTGGTAAGGCTATCCAGGAAGTACTTGTTCCTGTCTGGTCTGACAAAGACGGTCAAGACGACCTCAAATGGCCATCTGCAAGTAAACAAGCAGATGGTAGCTACAAGACACATGTATCTATCAGCGATCACAAGAATAATCGTGGTGATTACACTGTCCACCTCTACTATAAGATTGATGGTAAACTTCAAGGTGTTGGTGGCACTCATACCAGTGTTCCAGTTCTTCAAGATCTTAGCCACCAATTGACCAATAACGGTTCTTACTACAGTGTTCGTGGTAAATACGATGATATTATCATTGTCAATAAAAAACATGGTCTTTCTAAGGACTATAACCCAGGTGAGAATCCTACAGCTAAGGCGGCTTTTGTTCGTCTTCGTGACGATATGATTAACCAAGGTTTGAATGTTGGACGTTCATACAGTGGTTTCCGTTCTTATGACTATCAAAAGACTCTTTACGATAACTATGTTAGCCGTGATGGTCAGGCAGCTGCGGACCGTTACTCAGCTCGTCCTGGATATAGTGAACATCAAACTGGTTTGGTCTTTGATTTGACCGATAAATCTGGTAATTTGCTTGAAGATTCACGTGCTAGCCAATGGCTTAAAGACAATGCACATAACTATGGCTTTATCGTGCGTTTCCAAGCAGGTAAGGAAGCTTCAACTGGCTACATGCCAGAAGCATGGCACATCCGCTATGTGGGTAAAGAAGCTAAAGACATCCACGATTCAGGTTTGAGTTTGGAAGAATACTTCGGTATCGAAGGTGGCGATTATGCTGCTAGCAGCAAACCTGCTGAAAGTAAATCAGCCACTACAGGTGCTATCAACCTTCCAGCGACAGGAACTTATACCTTTACAGGTCGTGCGTCAATCAAGGCGGAAGCTAAGGTTTCAAGCCCAGAGTTGGCCTACTATGACAAAGGTATGAGTGTAAACTATGATAAGGTTGTCACAGCTGATGGTCGTCAATGGCTTTCATATGTAACAGCAAGTGGTAACCGTCGTTATGTTGATATTGCAGCGGCCAAGGCAGAAGCTAAGCCAGAAACAAAACCAGTTGCGAAACCAGCGAATAACCCAAGTCTCCCAGAATCAGGCACTTATACTTTCACAGGTCGTGCGTCAATTAAGGCAGAAGCTAAGGTTTCAAGTCCAGAGTTGGCCTACTATGACAAAGGTATGAGTGTTAACTACGATAAGGTTCTCACAGCCGATGGCCGTCAATGGCTTTCATACGTGACAGCAAGTGGTAACCGTCGTTATGTTGATATTGCAGTAGCTAAGACAGAAGTAAGTCAACCAGCCGCAAAACCAAGTCTCCCAGAATCAGGTCGTTATACCTTCACAGGTCGTGCGTCAATCAAGGCAGAAGCTAAGGTTTCAAGTCCAGAGTTAGCCTACTATGACAAGGGCATGAGTGTTAACTATGACAAAGTTTTGACAGCCGATGGCCACACATGGCTTTCATATGTGGCAGCGAGTGGCAACCGTCGTTATGTTGATATTGCTTAATGAAGTAATGAATCAGGTTGGACAATGTGTCCAGCCTTTTTTGATAGCCTTTCTTTATCATGAGATTGAATTTTTCAATTTTTGTGACGTCTTTTGGAGTGCTATAATGGTTAATATAGAATCGAGGTTACTATGAAAATTGCATTGGTACAGATGGATGTTGCTCACGGAAAGCCTGTGGAAAATAAAAAGCACGTGAAAGAGATGTTGGAGAGGGCACTTAGCGAAAAGCCTGACGTCATTGTGCTACCTGAAATGTGGAATACTGGCTATGCTTTAGATGAACTGGATGGGCTTGCAGATAAGGAAGGTTTGGACTCTCAAGAAATCTTGTCTCATTTTGCTAGGAAACATGCTGTGGCTATTATCGGAGGGTCCGTTGCTATTGAGAAGGACGGCAAATTCTACAACACGACCTACGTCTACAATAAGTCTGGGGACCTAATCAATACCTATAGCAAGGTCCATCTCTTTGGCCTCATGGCAGAGGACCAGTATATGTCTGCAGGGTCTTCGGAGTCTGTATTTGAGCTTGATGGTGTGACAGCTACTAGTGTCATTTGTTATGATATTCGTTTTCCTGAATGGGTGCGAACACAGATGGCACAAGGAGCCAAGGTACTTTTTGTGGTAGCGCAGTGGCCAGAACCTCGTGTGCAACAATGGGAGATTTTGTTAAAGGCGCGTGCGGTTGAAAATCAAGCTTTTGTAGTTGCGGTTAATCGTGTCGGAACAGGACCAGACGATGTCTTTTCAGGGCATTCTATGGTTATCGATCCACTTGGAAATGTGGTCTTGCAATCCAAGGAGCATGAGGAGGGCATTTTTACGGCCGATATTAATCTTGAAGAGGTAGATAAGGTTCGAGGTCAGATTCCTGTTTTTGAGGATCGTCGCACGGACTTGTATCATTAAGGAGCGTTTATGTTATTTGAAGAATCGGACTTATTGAAGGCATTGCCAGAACAGTTTTTTGCAGGTTTGGTTGCTAAGGTTAATGCCAAGGTGGCGGAAGGAGCAGATGTGATCAATCTTGGTCAGGGCAATCCCGACCAACCGACTTATGACCATATTGTTGAGGCGCTGTGCCTTTCAGCGAAAAATCCTGCTAGCCATAAGTATTCACAGTTTCGAGGCAATCGTCCTTTTAAGGAAGCAGCTACTAGTTTTTACAAGAAACATTATGGGGTTGATTTGGATTCGGAGCGTGAGATTTGTGTCATGGGTGGAGCTAAAATTGGACTAGTGGAATTGCCCCTAGCTTTGATGAATCCTGGAGACCTCCTGCTCTTGCCTGACCCAGGATATCCTGATTATTTATCAGGAGTGAGTCTAGGACGTGTAGCCTATGAGACCTTTCCTTTGACGGCTGAAAATGATTTCTTGCCAGATTTGGATGCCATTCCTGAAGAGACAGCTCGTCGTGCTAAGTTTATCTATATCAATTATCCGAATAATCCTACGGGGGCTGTGGCGACTAAGGCCTTTTATGAAAAGTTGGTTGCTTGGGCTAAGACCTACGAAGTAGGAGTGGTGAGTGATTTGGCTTACGGAGCTTTGGGGTATCAGGGTTATGAGAATCCTAGCTTTTTATCAACGCCTGGTGCTAAAGATGTGGGGATTGAGTTCTATACTTTCTCGAAAACCTTCAATATGGCTGGTTGGCGTCTGGCCTTTGCGGCTGGGAATGACCAGATGATTGAAGCCTTGAATCTGATTCAAGATCATCTTTTTGTGGGAATCTTTCCTGCCTTGCAGGAGGCTGGGATTGCAGCTCTCTTAGACCCTAAATCTGAGGAGGTTGTTGCTCAACTGAATGCGACTTATGATAGCCGTCGAGATGCTTTTGTCCAGGCAGCTGCTAAGATTGGCTGGCAGGCCTTTCCATCCAGAGGTTCTTTCTATGCTTGGATGCCTGTGCCAGAGGGGTACACCAGTGAGAGTTTTGCGGATCTTTTACTTGAGAAGGTCCATGTTGCTGTGGCACCAGGTAAAGGATTTGGTCCTGCGGGTGATGCTTATGTTCGTATTGGGCTTTTGGTAGAGCCAGAGCGTCTGGTCGAAGCGGTCGATCGTATTGCCAACTTGCATTTATTTAATAACTAGATAGCATTCGTGAAAACAAGTAGTTGAAAAAGACTGCTTGTTTTTTTCATATTAATTTCAGTTTTTCCTTGACAAATGAATAAAAATACAATAAACTGGTTACATATTTATTCAAAAAGGAGTGCATAAATGAAAGTTTCAATCGTTGGTATCACTGGTTATAGTGGTTTAGAGTTAGTTAAAATTTTGAATAATCATAAAAAAGTGGAACTTGTTTCTATTCACGCAACCAAGGAAGTGGGCCGACGATTGTCTGATGTGTATCCCTATCTGACAGATGTTTGTGACTTAGATATTGAAGCTTATGATGCGGAAAAGATTATGAAAAAGGCGGATTTGGTTTTCTTTGCCACACCTTCAGGAGTTGCTAGTTCGCTTGCAGAGGAATTTGTTCAAGCTGATTTTCCTGTTATTGATTTATCTGGGGATCATCGCTTGCCGGCAGATGTTTATCAAGAATGGTATAAAAAATCACCTGCCAAGCAGAGTATTTTGAATAAATTTACATACGTATTATCAGAATATACAGATGTGAAGGATAAGAAATTTATCGCCAATCCTGGATGCTATGCAACAGCGACGGAGCTGGCCCTGATTCCTTTGGTTGCTTCTGGTCTGATTGAGACGGATAGTGTCATTGTGGATGCTAAGTCTGGTTTAACTGGTGCGGGTAAGGCTTTGAGTGAGTCTAGTCATTTTGTCAATGTTCATGATAATTATGTGACTTATAAACTCAATCATCATCAGCATATTCCTGAGATTGTTCAAACCTTGCAGACCTTTAATCCAGAAATGCCTGAGATTCAGTTTTCAACGTCGCTTTTACCAGTTAATCGCGGAATCATGGCTACGGTTTATTGTAAGTTGAAGAAGGACGTGACTGTAGCTGATGTGGCTTCAGCATTTAAAAAGGGTTATAGCGATAAACCCTTTGTACGTGTGCAAGACAGCTTGCCAGAATTACACAACGTTATCGGATCGAATTTTACAGATATTGGATTTGCCTATAATGAAAAAACCAATGTTCTGACAGTTATTTCAGTCATTGATAATCTGCTTAAAGGAGCAGCTGGACAGGCAGTGCAAAATCTCAACCTCATGCAGGGGTGGGATGAGACGGAAGGTTTGCTTATGATACCGTCATACTTATAGATGTAAGCATAGAGTTAGGAGAAAAAAATATGAAAGTCATCGATGGAACAATTGCTAGTCCGCTGGGATTCTCAGCAGATGGGCTACATGCGGGATTTAAAAAGAGAAAAATGGATTTTGGTTGGATTGTCTCTGAAAAACCAGCCAGTGTTGCAGGTGTTTACACGACCAATAAGGTTATTGCAGCTCCTCTAATTGTGACCAAGACCTCAGTTAAAAAGGCTGGAAAAATGAAAGCTATCGTTGTTAACTCAGGTGTAGCCAATTCTTGTACAGGGACTCAAGGTTTGGAGGATGCTTACACTATGCAGGAGTGGACCGCTGAAAAGCTAGGTGTTGAACCAGATTTGATTGGTGTAGCTTCTACAGGGATTATCGGTGAGTTGCTACCAATGGATACCTTGAAAAATGGTCTTTCCAAGTTGGTGGTTAATGGGAATGCTGATGATTTTGCCAAGGCGATTTTGACGACTGATACAGCGACTAAGACCATTGCTGTGACGGAGACCTTTGGACGTGATGTGGTCACTATGGCTGGTGTCGCTAAGGGCTCAGGGATGATTCACCCTAATATGGCGACCATGCTTGGATTTGTTACTTGTGATGCTAATATTTCTAGTGACACCCTGCAATTGGCCTTGAGCCAAAATGTGGAAAAGACCTTTAATCAGATTACAGTTGACGGAGATACTTCAACCAATGATATGGTTCTTGTTATGTCAAATGGTTGCACGCTCAATGAAGAGATTCTGCCAGATACACCAGAATTCGATAAATTTTCGAAGATGCTGAATTTTGTGATGCAAGAGTTGGCTAAGAAAATTGCCAAGGACGGTGAAGGTGCTAATAAACTCATCCAAGTTGATGTGGTTAATGCCCCTAATGCCCTTGATGCACGTATGATGGCAAAATCAGTTGTCGGTTCAAGCCTAGTTAAAACGGCTATCTTTGGTGAAGATCCTAACTGGGGACGTATTTTAGCCGCTGTTGGCTACGCTGGTGTGGATGTTCCTGTGGATAATGTTGATATTATGCTTGGCGGTCTGCCAGTTATGTTGGCCTCTAGTCCTGTTTCCTTTGATGATGAAGAAATGAAAGACATCATGCATGATGATGAAGTTACTATAACGGTAGATCTTCATGCTGGTCATGAAAAAGGAACTGCATGGGGGTGTGATCTTTCCTACGGTTACGTTAAGATTAATGCCCTCTACCATACTTAAGTTATCTATGATAAAGGAGTTAACTGATGACTACTGAATATATTGTAATCAAGATTGGTGGAGTAGCCAGTAAGCAGCTAACTCCTGAGATATTGACTAAACTGTCAGAATGGCAGCAGGCTGGTCAAAAAATTGTTATCGTTCATGGGGGCGGTTTTGCTATTAATCAGCTGATGGAGGAGAATCATATTCCAATTCACAAGGTCAATGGTCTTCGTGTGACGGGTCAGTCAGATATGGCTTTGATCAAAGAAGCTTTGGTTGACATGGTTGGGAAAAACTTAGCAGGTGAGTTGACTACTGCAGGTTTGCCAGCCTATCAGCTTGTAGATGAATTGTCAGACCTTGTTCATGCTGATTTCTTAGATCAAGAGACCTATGGTTTTGTGGGTGAGGTCAAAAACATCACTAATCAAACCCTAGTGAGCCTCCTATCTCAAGGCAAACTTCCCTTGATTCCGAGTCTAGGCTATAGTGAGCAGGGGGATTTGCTCAATATTAATGCCGATTACCTTGCCAGAGCAGTGGCGATTAGTCTAGGTGCTAAAAAACTTATCCTTCTGACAGATGTCAAGGGCGTTTTAGAAAATGGTCAGGTTTTGGAGCAGCTGAATTTTGTGGACGTTCAGAAAAAAATAGATTCAGGTGTGGTTACTGGAGGCATGATTCCTAAAATTCAAAGTGCTGTTCAGACAGTTCAGGCTGGTGTCGAGCAGGTCATTATTGGTGATAACCTGACAGACGGTACCATAATCAAGGAGTAAGAGATGACAAAATTATTTTCAAACTATAAGCGGGCAGCGATTGATTTTGCTTCGGCTCAGGGCAATTATTTGACGGATACAGATGGCAAGACCTACTTGGATTTTTCATCAGGTATTGGGGTAACCAATCTGGGTTACCATCCCCATGTCAATCAGGCTTTGACAGATCAGGTGGGCAAGATTTTGCACCAGCCTAATCTTTATCACAATCAGTTGCAAGAAGATGTTGCTAACCTTTTAATTGGTGACAAGGACTATCTGGCCTTTTTCTGTAACAGTGGTGCAGAGGCCAATGAGGCAGCCATCAAAATTGCCCGTAAGGCTTCGGGTAAACAAGAAATCATTACCTTCCAAAATTCCTTCCATGGTCGAACGTTTGGATCTATGTCTGCCACTGGTCAGGATAAAATCAAACAAGGTTTTGGTGAAGGTGTGCCCCACTTTAGCTATGCTATTTTCAATGACATAGACAGTGTCAAGTCCCTAGCCAATGAAGCAACTGCGGCTATTATGCTGGAGTTGGTTCAAGGGGAATCAGGTGTGCAACCTGCGGATCAGGACTTTGTTAAGGCTTTGTCTGATTTTTGTAAGGAGACAGGTATTTACCTCATTGTAGATGAGGTTCAGACAGGAATTGGTCGTACTGGTAAGCTTTATGCTTATGAGCACTACGATATTGAACCAGATATCTTTACTTTAGCCAAAGGTTTGGCCAATGGGGTGCCAGTTGGTGCCATGCTTGCCAAGTCCTCCCTTGGGGCAGCTTTTTCTTACGGAAGTCATGGCTCTACCTTTGGAGGAAATAAACTGGCCATGGCGGCGGCCAAGGCTACGCTTGAAGTTATGTTGGCTCCAGGTTTTCTGGATACTGCTCTTGAAAATGGGAACAAACTACAAGAACAATTGCAGGCGGCTTTATCTGATAAAGAGACAGTTACAACTGTGCGTGGTTTAGGTTATATGATTGGAATTGAGACCACTGGCAATCTGGGAGAACTAGTTCAGGCAGCTAGAGATAAAGGGTTGATTGTCTTAACTGCAGGGACAAATGTGATTCGTCTTTTGCCACCAATCACCCTAAGTGATACTGAAATCGAAAAGGGTGTGGCTATCCTATCAGAAATATTTGACTAGAACATAAAAATCACTTGATTCTTGAATCAAGTGATTTCTTTTACTCATTGTCAGTAGCAATCTCGCTGAGAAGTCCTTTAGCTGTTGTTGTTGGCAGAATACGGACACGATTAAGTGAGAGGAGACCATCCTTGGCACTAGCGAGTCCTTCGTTGGTTGTTAGTCCTAACTTGTATGTTTTCTTAGCTAGGTCCAGTGTCGTTTGATTGTAGCGACCTGATGGGTAGGCAATGGTATTGACCTTGGTATTGAGTTTGTTTTCAAGGAAGTCAATAGAATCCGTTAATTCAACCTTTTGTGTTGCCTTGTCAGTGGCTGACAAATCAGGGTGGTTAACCGTATGAGACTGGAAGCTCATGCCGTGCGCCATCATTTCTTTCATCTGCTTGACGGTAAGATTTCCAGCATTTCCCTTCTTAACAAAGCCAGTGATTACATTGTTGGTCGCCTTAGCCTTGTATTTTTTGAGAATCGGATAGGCAATCGTATAGAAATCTTCGTTACCATCATCAAAGGTCAACCAGACAACCTTCTTAGCAGGCAAGGCATTTTCGGTGAAGGCCTTATAGGCTTCTTCAGGCGTTAGGAAATAGTAACCTGCATTAGCCAAGGCCTTGATTTGTGTCTCGAAGAGGTCTGGGTCAACGATAAGGTTGGCGTTGGAAGCTTCAGATGGATCCATGACGTGTACGGCATGATACATCAGGATAGGGATTTGGACAGGCTCGTCATAGGTTTTCCATTTTGCTGTACTCGTAGATTGGCTTGTCTGGGTTCCTTTTTGGCTATTTGCAGACTGCTTTGGTCGGTTTAACATAAAAACTGCCAGTAAGCCAAGGAGGACTAGATTTAGTAAAAGCAGAAGAAGGTTCAGTTTCTTTCTGTTAGCGTAAGTTGATTTTTTCTTTTGAGAAGTCATTGTATCCCCTTTCAAATAGGTCTAGCTATTATTCTAACAAAAATGGAGTGGAAATGCACAGAATTTTCAGTAAAAAAGAATACTTAGCTCCTTAAATGGCAACAATATTCTGTCAATTCCGATAGAAATATGTTACAATTAAAAAAATGTATGTTTTTAAGGAGAAATCGTAAATGTCTATTAAAATTGGATTGCTTGGCTTTGGTACAGTAGCTAGCGGTATTCCTTTCCTTTTGAAGGAAAATGGCGAAAAGGTTCTTGCAGCCTCACGTGACCAACTTGAAATTGCAAAAGTTTTGGTTAAAGATGACGAGGAAAAAAATCGTCTTATCGCTGCAGGCAATGACTACAATTTTGTCACAAATGTTGACGAAATCCTTAACGATGACGAGATTCAAATCGTTGTTGAATTGATGGGTCGTATCGAGCCAGCTCGTACTTTTATCACAAAAGCACTTGAAGCAGGTAAAAACGTTGTTTCTGCTAACAAAGACTTGATTGCTACTCACGGCAAAGAGTTGATTTCTCTTGCCCAAGATAAGGGTGTGGCTTTCTACTATGAAGCTGCTGTTGCTGGTGGTATTCCAATTTTGCGTACTTTGGCTAATTCTTTGACATCTGACAAGGTGACACGTATCCTTGGTGTGCTTAACGGAACATCTAACTTTATGATGACTAAGATGGTTGACGAAGGTTGGTCATATGAGGATGCTCTTAAGACTGCCCAAGAACTTGGTTATGCTGAAAGTGATCCAACCAACGACGTTGAAGGTATTGACGCTGCTTATAAAGCTGTTATCCTTAGCCAATTTGGTTTTGGTGCCACAATTGATTTCGACGATGTGACTCACAAGGGGATTACAAACATCTCTACTGATGATGTAGCTGTCGCTCAAGAATTGGGCTATGTCATCAAATTGGTTGGTGATGTGCGTGAAGTAGAATCAGGTATCTCAGCAGAAGTATCACCAACATTCTTGCCAAAAAATCACCCACTTGCTAGCGTTAACGATGTTATGAATGCGGTCTTTGTTGAATCTATCGGTATTGGCGAATCAATGTACTACGGACCAGGTGCTGGTCAAAAACCAACAGCAACATCTGTTTTGGCAGACATTATCCGTATTGCTCGTCGTCTTTCAGATGGTAATGTTGGTAAACCATTTAACGAGTTCCGTCGCGACTTGCCATTGGCTAATCCAGCAGACGTTAAGAGCAACTACTACTTTGCCCTTGATACGCCAGACGAAAAAGGTAAAATCCTTCACTTGTCTGAAATCTTCAACTCAGAAGATATTTCATTTGAACAAGTCTTGCAACAAAAAGCAAATGGCACAACAGCTCGTATCGTTGTGATTACACATGCTATGTCTAAGACACAACTTAAAGCTGTTACTGAAAAACTTGAAGCAGCAGAAGATTTCACAGTTGTCAACACATTGAAAGTTTTGTCTAACTAATTGATAAGCCCATACTGGTGCGTATAAGAAAGGTATTCAAGGAGAAAAGTCGCTGATGGCTTTCCTCCTTTTGGTGTATTATTATGAAAATTACTGTTCCAGCAACATCTGCCAATATTGGTCCAGGTTTTGACTCTGTAGGTGTTGCCGTTTCTAAATATTTGACAATCGAGGTGCTTGAACCAGCAGATGCATGGCATATTGAACATGATTTGGGAGATATTCCCTCAGATGAAAATAACCTCCTCATTTCAACAGCCTTGCAAGTGAAGTCTGATTTGCAGCCTCATAAATTGGTGATGACATCAGATATTCCCTTGGCGCGTGGGCTAGGTTCTTCAAGTTCTGTTATTGTCGCAGGAATCGAGTTGGCCAATCAATTGGCAGACTTGAAGCTCTCAGACGATGATAAACTTGATATTGCGACCAAGATTGAAGGTCACCCGGACAATGTTGCTCCAGCTATTTTTGGGAATCTTGTTGTGGCCTCTTATGTGGACGAGCATGTTAATAGCATCGTTACAGATTTTCCAGAGTGTGCCTTTGTAGCCTTCATTCCGAGCTATGAACTCAAGACGTCTGATTCACGTGGGGTGCTTCCAAGTGACTTGTCTTACAAAGAAGCTGTGGCTGCATCATCTATTGCCAACGTTGCCATTGCTGCCCTCTTTGCAGGTGATTTGGTTAAGGCGGGACGTGCTATCCAAGGAGACATGTTCCACGAACGCTACCGTCAAAAACTGGTTAAAGAATTTGCGACTATTAAAGAATTGTCAGGCCAATACAGTGCTTATGCGACCTATCTCTCAGGCGCTGGCCCAACAGTTATGACCTTGACGCCAAATGATCAGGCTGAGGCTCTTAAAACGGCAATAGATGGTCTTGGTTTAGATGGTGAAACCTTCATCCTATCTGTGGATAAAGCAGGTGTTGTCGTTGAGTAGAAAAAATCAAGGGCTACTCTTTGGTCTAGCGACTTATATTCAATGGGGATTTTTATCCCTTTTTTGGAAGCTCCTAGCAGGTGTTTCGGCTTATAACACCTTCTCATGGCGAATTGTTTTTACTGTAGTGACTATGTTGGTCTATGCCCTAGTTGCTAAGCAAAATGCACGTTTCAAAGGTGAGCTAGTCGAACTTTGGCAGGATAAGAAAGTCTTACTTCGCATGCTACTTGCCAGCTTTCTCATAGCAGCTAACTGGTTGATTTATATCTATGCTGTGGGTCATGGTCAAGCGACGCAGGCTAGCTTGGGCTATTACATTATGCCTATTGTTTCTATCCTATTTGCCCTCATTTTTCTTCGTGAATCATTGAGTAGGACCATGTGGGCAGCAGTGGTATTGGCCTTTATAGGAGTACTGGTTCTTGTTGTCAATACAGGAAAACTTCCCATGGTTTCTTTGGGATTGGCCCTGACCTTTGGTTTCTATGGTTTAATCAAAAAAGGGGTTAAGCTCTCCAGTGACGTAGCCATGCTAGTAGAAAGTGGCTTGCTACTACCTTTTGTAGCTATCTATCTCATATTCTTTTCTCCAGAATCATTTTCTTCCTATTCGAGCTTGGAGATGTTTCTTCTAGTCATCTCAGGTGTAGTGACGGCTGTTCCTTTGCTTTGCTTCTCAGAAGCAGTCAAAAGGGCACCGCTTAACCTTATCGGTTTCATCCAGTATCTTAATCCTACCATTCAACTTCTTGTAGCCATTCTCATTTTTGGTGAGACGGTCAGCTTTGGAGAATTGAAAGGCTTCCTCTTTATCTGGATGGCCATCCTAGTCTTTGTAACTGGCCAAATAGTAACATTTCATAGAAGTTCCTGATAGCTATCGGGAACTTTTTATAATGCCGTTCTAAAAATTAATCAAGCTTATCTGACAATTTTAGAATTTTAAGATATAATAGTGATATTAGATTAAAATAATGGAGTATTTTATGCGAAAAATGAAAAAGCTAGCGAGCTATCTGATTCTGCTTGCTATTCCAGTTGCTATTGCTGTAGCCCTGTTTGTTTTTAACGGTTCGGGTTATCGCTTGTCAGAACAAGATGTGGCAGACATCGCCTACAAAAATGCTGGTGTCCAAACTTCTGAGATTTCTCAATCAGCAATCTCAAAATTACGTATTGGATTACATGGAAGCTATAGTGTTAGTTTTACAACACCCGACAATCATTTTGAATACACTATTGATGGTCAGTCAGGATCTATTTTGAAACATAAGAGTGACCATCCAACATCTAAGGATGAGGATGATACTAAAAAAGGTGAAGAGACTAAAGATGAGAGTCAGTCTAGCGAAAGCAAGGATGAGCCACCAGTATCTAAAGAAGCTGCTCAAACAACAGCACTCAATCATGCGGGATTGGCTGAAGGTTCTGTAACGAACTTGACGGTAGATTTGAAGACTGAAGGAAGCGGGAAAGTCTACAATATTAGCTTTGATTATGCAGTGAGTCATTTGCGTTATAAATACGCAGTAAATGCTGATTCGGGAGCTATCGTAGCCTATACAACTGAGTATCTCACAGGGGTTGCGACTCCTGCTCAGTAGGTCACAGATAGAGTGAAAGCTCTCCTTATCATTGAGGAAAATCCTTGCAATTTCTCTGAAATGGTGTAAACTTAAAGTGAAAACGGTAACAGTGGCTGTAAAGGTTGCCGTAGAATCAAGGAGGCTTTGACCATGAAAGAATTCCAAGCATTTAAAGACACGCTTAGCAATAAGGCTCTCAAAGCCATTTACGAAGAAAGTAAATTGGAAGTCCAAGACGAAACAACTGAAGGTACAGAAGCTTTCTCACTAGCCTTGGCAACCCAAATGGCTATCAATCTACTTGAAAGCTATGAAAAATGGCTAAAAGAAGAAAGAGCTAAGGAAGAAAAATAAGATACAATCCTTGTCGGAAGACAGGGATTTTTCTTATGAGAATAAGAAGTGATGCATTGTATTTATGTTTCAAGGTGGAATCTGTAGTCTGGCTTATTGTGATAACATCTTCCCCATAATTTCGTTTGTCTTGAGATTAAAAATGTGATAGAATAAGACCAATCAGAGGTGCTTTGAAGCCCATTTGTCACAGGAAGCGGTGGTACTGAGAAATCCGCACAAATGTCAAAGCTGGTTGCTGATGGTCAAATTGAATCAAGAAAGCTGTGAGTGGTTGCCACTCAAAACTGGGTGGTACCGCGGATACACATTCGTCCCTGTCATATTATGGCAGGGATTTTCTATATCTTTTAAAGAACGAAGACCGAAGGTCGCAGGTGAATTTAGAGATATTGATGCAGACGGAGCGAAAGCGAGGTCTACGTTCCTACCAAAGGAGGGTGACATGAAGCAATCTTTTGAGACCAGTAAATTGTATTATGGTTTTCCCATTTTTATCTTGGGTTACCAGGACCAGACACATGGCTATAATGTGACGACTTGTAGTTCTTCCTATAGTCTAGGAGATTGGCTAGTCATCGGGGTTGGTAGCGAGGAAAATGCGGCAGACCAGATTAAACATTATCAGAAATTTACAGTGAATATTCCTGATGAAAACCTCATGCTAGAGATGGAACAGGCTGGTTTTATTAGCCATCGTGAAAAGATTGCTAAACTTGGCTTGGATTTCCGACCTTCTGAACTGACACAAGCACCTATTTTGGATGCTTGTCCAGTCGTTTTGGATTGTAAGGTAGACAGAATTATTGATGAAGATGGTATCTGTCATATCTTTGCTAAGATTCTAGACCGTCTGGCTGAATCTGATTTGTTGGATGATAGGGAACATTTTAAAAATGACCGTTTTGCACCGGCTTACTTTATGGGAGATGGACATAAGCGTGTCTATCGCTATCTAGATGACCGAATCGACCCCATGGGAAGCTTCATCAAGAAAGCGAGGAAGAAGAATGACAAGAGCTGAATTACCAGAACAAATCGAAACAGAACGTCTTCTTTTACGAGTCCGAACAGTAGCGGATGCCGAAGATATCTTTGATTTTGCCAGTCGTCCAGAAGTCTCTTACCCAGCAGGCTTTCCACCCGTTAAGACCTTGGAAGATGAGATCTATTACCTAGAGCATATCCTTCCCGATCGCAATGAAAAGGACAATCTTCCAGCTGGTTATGGCATTGTGGTCAAGGGGACTGATAAAGTGATCGGTTCTGTTGATTTCAACCATCGCCACGAAGATGATGTGCTGGAAATTGGCTATACCTTGCACCCAGATTATTGGGGCCGAAGCTATGTGCCAGAAGCGGCGCGTGCTTTGATTGACCTAGGATTTAAGGATTTGGGCCTTCACAAGATTGAGCTGACATGTTTTGGCTACAATGTCCAAAGTCAACGCGTCGCTGAGAAGCTTGGTTTTACCCTCGAAGCTTGTGTAAGGGACCGCAAAGATGCCCAAGGAAATCGCTGTGACAGTTTGATGTATGGCTTGTTGAAGAGTGAGTGGGAAGTAATGATAGATGGCTAAAAAGAAAAATCGACAAAAAGAATTTAAGCGTAAGCAAAAATTGATGATAAAAGTTGTTTCTGAAGAAGAAATTGCATTGACAGAATCACTTGGGTATCAACCTGTCTTTGTAGAACGTCGGAAAATTCAAAATTTTGATGAACAAAACATAGCAATGATGCAATATTTTTATGAATATGGGGTTTATCCGGATGTTCAGGAAATCAATTCCAAATTGGGAACCGGGACTTTTGATTGGAATCAAGATCATGCTTTATTCAGAGAAGCTATGTATACTCCAAATAAACAAAAGAGAAATAAACTGTTAAAACAAGTTTTAAAGCTTAACCCAGATTATTTTGCTGCCGAGTATCATCTTTTTCTTTCGACTGTTCAAGACATTGACTTACCAACTTTTAAAAGAGTATTGGAATTTGAAACTCTGGTTTTAGAAAAATGGAAAATCAATGGGTATAACAATTGGAACTCCTTTGAAGCACGCCCGATCCTAACTGCTCTTATGTTTCTGATTGAATATTATATGGCGGAAAGATTTTATTATAAGGCTTTGGAAATGGTTAACTTATACTTAAGTAAACAACCAGAGCGATTCCCTCCTAACTTTGTTTTCTGTATGCTCTCTCTATATCATATCACTGGCCAAGAATCTAAAGTTGAACGGTTCTATCAGGAAGAACTGAATCAAGGAATACGTAGTGATACTGTGTTGATACATGCTATTATTTCTGCTTTCTCTAGAGGAAAGGTTGAAGAGGCAAGTAAATTATTTGCAAAACTTGTGGAAATCAACGATGATGCTGTTGACTATTTTATAGATGAAGATTGGCCCTTTAAGATTCCTGAAATAGAAGAACTGGAATGTTATTACCCAAATTCAGTCGAATCGCTACAAGCTAGCCTGTATCCTATGTCTGATTATTTACAGGAAAATATTATTTTGACAGACTTTTTGACAAATGAAGCAGAGAAATTTTGCTCTATATCAGGAATTACTAGCCCTCCTGATTTAGCGGAAAAGTTATATACGGTAACTAACTGGTTCTCGTTTATGCGAGAAGAGAAAATGAAGGGAATTCGGATGGATATTGTCCGCATTTTTGTTGAAAATGGAATTCAAACGTCTGCTGACTTTAAAAATTGGACAGAAAAAGAAATCCTCGCTTTGAAGGGAATTGGTCCTGTTACCGTTCAGAAGCTAAAGGGAAATGGGATAAGGTTTAAAAAAGATAATTAATTATTTATTAATAAAAATTTAAATAAACATAGAAATAACTAGAAAGGACACACACATGTCTAAAGAACTTTCACCAAAATACAATCCAGCCGAGGTTGAGGCTGGTCGTTACCAAAAATGGCTTGATGAAGATGTTTTCAAGCCTTCAGGCGATAAAAAAGCTAAGCCTTATTCAATCGTTATTCCACCACCAAACGTAACTGGAAAACTTCACCTTGGTCACGCTTGGGATACAACCTTGCAAGATATCATCATCCGTCAAAAACGTATGCAAGGTTTCGATACGCTTTGGCTTCCAGGTATGGACCACGCAGGGATTGCCACTCAAGCTAAAGTAGAAGCGCGTTTGGCTGAAGACGGCATCTCTCGTTATGACCTTGGCCGTGAAAAATTCCTTGATAAAGTCTGGGAATGGAAAGGTGAGTATGCATCAACTATCAAGCAACAATGGGGTAAGATGGGTCTCTCTGTAGACTACTCTCGTGAGCGTTTCACTCTTGACGAAGGTCTTTCAAAAGCGGTTCGTAAAGTCTTTGTAGAGCTTTACAAAAAAGGCTGGATCTACCGTGGTGAATTTATCATCAACTGGGATCCGAAAGCCCGTACAGCCCTTTCTGATATCGAGGTTATTCACAAGGATGTCGAAGGTGCCTTCTACCACATGAACTACATGTTGGAAGACGGTTCACGTGCCCTTGAAGTAGCAACAACACGTCCTGAGACTATGTTTGGGGATACTGCCGTAGCGGTTAACCCAAATGATGACCGTTATAAAGACTTGATTGGTAAAAATGTTATCTTGCCAATCTTGAATAAACCAATCCCAATCGTTGGGGACGAACACGCAGACCCTGAGTTTGGTACTGGTGTGGTTAAAATCACACCTGCCCATGACCCTAATGACTTCTTGGTTGGTCAACGTCATAACTTGCCACAAGTCAACGTTATGAATGATGATGGTACCATGAATGAATTGGCTGGCGAATTCAACGGTATGGACCGCTTTGAAGCACGTAAGGCAGTTGTTAAGAAATTGGAAGAAATCGGTGCTCTTGTTGAAATCGAGAAAATGACTCACTCAGTTGGTCACTCAGAACGTACAGGTGTGCCTGTTGAGCCACGTTTGTCTACACAATGGTTCGTTAAGATGGATCAATTGGCGAAAAATGCCATCGCAAACCAAGACACAGACGACAAGGTTGATTTCTACCCACCTCGTTTCAACGACACCTTCCTTCAATGGATGGAAAATGTTCACGACTGGGTAATCTCTCGTCAGCTCTGGTGGGGTCACCAAATCCCTGCTTGGTACAATGCTGAGGGTGAAATGTACGTTGGCGAAGAAGCACCAGAAGGTGACGGATGGAAACAAGACGAAGATGTCTTGGATACTTGGTTCAGTTCTGCCCTCTGGCCATTCTCAACTATGGGTTGGCCTGATGTGGAAGCAGAAGACTTCAAACGTTACTTCCCAACTTCAACTTTGGTAACAGGTTACGACATCATCTTCTTCTGGGTGTCTCGTATGATTTTCCAATCATTAGAATTTACAGGACGCCAACCATTTAAGAACGTCTTGATCCACGGTCTTATCCGTGACGAGCAAGGACGTAAGATGTCTAAGTCACTTGGTAACGGGATTGACCCAATGGATGTTATCGAGAAATACGGTGCCGATGCTCTTCGTTGGTTCCTTTCAAACGGTTCTGCACCAGGTCAAGACGTGCGTTTCTCTTATGAGAAAATGGATGCGTCTTGGAACTTCATTAACAAGATTTGGAACATCTCTCGCTATATCCTCATGAACAATGAAGGGTTGACCTTGGATGCGGCACGTGAAAATGTAGCTAAAGTGGCTGCTGGCCAAGCAGGTAACGTGACAGACCGTTGGATTCTCCACAACCTCAACGAAACTATCGGAAAAGTCACTGAAAACTTTGATAAGTTTGAATTTGGTGTAGCTGGTCACATCATCTACAACTTCATTTGGGATGAGTTTGCGGATTGGTATGTTGAGTTGACTAAGGAAGTGCTTTATAGCGATAACGAGGACGAAAAAGTCATCACACGTTCTGTTCTTCTTTACACCTTGGATCAAATCTTGCGTCTCCTTCACCCAATCATGCCATTCGTAACTGAAGAAATCTATGGCCAAATCTCTGAAGGAACGATTGTGACTGCGGAATACCCAGTGGTTCGTCCAGAGTTTGAAAACGAAGAAGCAGCAGCGGGCGTTGAAGCTCTTAAAGACGTGATTCGTTCAGTACGTAACTCTCGTGCAGAAGTGAACGTAGCTCCAAGCAAACCAATCACTATCTTGATTAAGACAAGCGACAGCAAGCTCGATGCCTTCTTCAATGACAATGTCAACTACATCAAACGCTTCACAAACCCAGAACACTTGGGAATTGCAGCAGATGTCGAAGTACCTGACTTGGTTATGTCAAGCATCATCACAGGTGCAGAAATCTACTTGCCACTCGCTGACCTTCTAAATGTCGAAGAAGAATTGGCTCGTCTTGAAAAAGAATTGGCCAAATGGCAAAAAGAACTCGACATGGTTGGTAAGAAACTTAGCAATGAACGCTTCGTAGCTAATGCCAAACCAGAAGTTGTCCAAAAAGAACGCGACAAACAAGAAGATTACCAAGCTAAATACGATGCGACAGTAGTACGTATTGAAGAAATGAAGAAATTGGTGAAATAAGCACAGAAGCACGGCAGAATGCTGTGTTTTTTGGTATAATTAGAAGTAGTTTTAACACAAAAAGGAGAAAGTAATGCCTACTAAAGTAGAAACAATTTATTCGAAATTAAAAGGTCTTGTAGAAGATATTAAAGATCAGCAGAATCATGTGAGTAATTCAATAGCTTTTATTCAATTATTTTTGCAAATGCAATTTGGGGTAGATGATTCAGAAGCAATAGATTCTATCACAGATGGTGGTAAGGATAATGGTATTGATGCTATTTTTATAGATGAATCGAAAGAACAAAAAGTTGTTCATTTCTTTCAATTTAAATTTCCTGAATCAGTGGCTACTATTCCAAACGGTTTTACTAGCGAAGAAAGTCTGAAATTAATTTCAGGAACTAAAGCCTTTTTAACAAAAAGTGAACTCGATACTGATGCATGGAATCTAAGGTTGATCGATAAACATAAGGACGTGAGAGAATTAGAGGATTATAAGGTTAAGTTATGGAGCGTAAGGTATACTATACAAACTAATGACCATGAGCAATGTTTTAAGGATGCAAAAGAAGAAATACAAAGCGTTACATTTAACGAAACGGATTATGAAATCTGTGGAGCTAAATATATAAGTAAACTATATGAAGATTGTTACGAAAAAAATTATCCTACTATAAACTTAAAAGTAAATTCTGTAGTACAAAACTTTGAGTCTGATAATTTTAAATCATTTTCTTTTGTATCATCGATTGGACAACTATATGAGGCTGTTTCCTCAATAAGAAATACTGTATTTGATGGAAATGTTAGATATTATAATAGTAAAACAAATGTAACATCTGCTATACGAGAGACATTGAATGTAGAACCTGAAAATTTTATACTTTATAATAATGGTATAACCATTATCTCTCCTAAAGCTAAATTTAATTCTATGAATCAACAATTTACTATAGAATCTGGTAGTATAATTAACGGTGCACAGACGGTAGGGGCCATACTTGATGTATTAGATAAAGTTAAGAGTATACCAGAAAAGATAGAAACTTATAATTCATCTCCTATCTTAGTTCGAATTATCGAGATAGAAGGACGTCAGGATAAATTAAATAAAATAGTCTATACTTTAAACACACAAACTAAAATGTTTACCTCTTATTCAGTTAGTAATGATACACGTTTAAAAGAATTACAAAAGCAAATTTCTGAACAAACAGAATATTTTTTAGAAATTAAATATAATGAGTTTTCACATTTAAAAGAATTAGGAAAAATCGATAAATTACAAAAAAATAAAATAGATACCGAAAAGTTATTCCAGTATTATGTAGGATATTACAATATTTTAGATAAAGCTCATTTAGCTAAAGCATCAAAAGCAGAATTGCTTAATGATGATGAAATAGTAAAAAATGTTCTAGATAGAATTACAGTTGAAAGTTTTATGAAAGCTTTTGAAGTATATAAGTCTATTGTGGATATAAGGAAAAAATTTCAAAAATATAATAATGATGAAGAAAATGTCGAGATTCTTCATATTCTCAATATTACTTCTTCAGATATCGATAAATATCAATTCATTCTTACAGGTGATTTTTTAATTCTATTCGCAACTCGAATTATCATAGAAAAAGAAAGAGTTTCTGACGATGTTGCGATTGTAAAAGCTATAAAATTTATAGAACCTATAGTAAATCATGAAGAAAGTGTAAGTAAAAAATCTTATTCTAACTTAACGAAGTCCAAAGCTATGTTTGATAAAGTTAAAGATGAGCTATATAGATCATATTCTAGAAAATAACAGACGAGTATTGTTTTAAAAATAAATAAATTTTCGGAAATCAAATTTCTTTGGTACGTAAGATTTTAATTCTCCACAACATTATCATTATCGACGTGTAATGAGTCTAGCTCTATATGCATAAACACTTCGTTAAATTCTAAATATTACCCACTTCTTTAGTATCTATTATTTTTTGGTTAGAAACAATGTGTCATTTCTGTTTTCAATTAACTTTTCATGTTATACTAGAAAAGTCAATATTTTAGAAAGCAGGTTACTACATGACAAATTCTGTAAGTTCGAACCGACCTGAGAAGTACAACATTGCAGCTTTCTTCTCAGGTGTTGGGGGAATTGAGTTGGGATTTGAACAAACCAACGAGTTCAGAGTGGTGTATGCCAATGAGTTTGATAAGTATGCGCGTCAGACTTATCGTTTAAATTATCCAAATACGCATTTGGATAGTCGTGATATTCATGCGGTGCAGCCGGAAGACATTCCGGCTGAGCGCGTGGATGTGATTATGGGAGGATTCCCTTGTCAGGCTTTTAGTATTGCGGGTTATCGCAAGGGCTTTGATGATGATCGTGGAGATCTTTTCTTTGAGTTGCTTCGCATGATTGAGGGGCGTAAACCTCGTGCTATTTTCATCGAAAATGTAAAGAACATGGTTGGTCATGACCATGGGAATACTTTTAAGGTCATTCGTGAAGCTTTGACTGAGAACAACTACTTCATCAAGTGGAAGGTTCTCAATGGGAAAGACTATGGGAATATCCCACAAAACCGTGAGCGTATCTATATTGTTGGTTTCGATACTAAAGAAGCCTACGATGTTTTTGAATTTCCTGAAGAAGTCAATTTGACAACTTCTTTGAGTGATGTGATTGATTTTGGTGCGACACCTGGCGAAGCATTCTATTACAGAGAAGGTAAGCAAAGATTTTATGATGAATTAAAAGAGTGTGTGACTAGTCAGGATACGGTATACCAATGGCGTCGCCAATACGTTCGTGAAAATAAGAATGGTGTAGTCCCTACTCTGACAGCAAATATGGGAACAGGCGGACATAACGTTCCATTGATCTTGACAGACAGTGGTGAGATTCGTAAGTTGACTCCGAAAGAAACCTTTAATGTTCAAGGGTATCCAAAATCCTTTAGACTCCCAGGGGGGGTTTCTAACGGTCAGCTGTATAAACAAGCAGGAAACAGTGTCGTTGTTCCTGTAATTAAACGCATTGCGGAGAATGTTGCTAAGGCTTTAAACAAGGGTATAGGTAAAACTCAACATGATCGCTCAGGAAATATCGCAATTATCTATATCAAGATGAATGGACAATTTGAAGGCGAGTCGTATGTTAAAGATTTTGTAAATAATGAAGCCGATGCATACAAAAAAATTTATGAAGAATATGATGGCAATCTTGAAGTTATTACTGATAAACAGTATGAATCGTTGATTCGTAATAAAAAAAGTAAAGAGTTCTATATGCTGTCCATAAATAGATAATGAATCTATACGTTTTGTTTTTTCCAGCTAAAATTATGTTAGGTTATCCGAAAATCGTAGCAATTTAGCGTTTTACATCATTATTTAACGAATTATATAAGTAAGAGGACTAGTGAAAATCTAGTCTTCTTTTGATATACTTAAGCAAGAAGTGAGGATTGATTGATGTGGGAACACCTAAAACAAGAACAAAAAGAAAAATACAAGACTCTCATTACCAATTTTGCTAGTCTGAGTGAGGCCTTTTCACAAAAAGCAGAAGTAGATGAAAAGAATAGCGCAGAGGATTTTGTAGCTCCAATTGTTAATTCAAAATTTCAAGAAACAGTTTTTCAAAGAGCTTTTCAAGCAGTTGGAGAGGATATTGCAAATACCTCCTATGATGCTTCGGTTGTCGTTGATGAGAACCACAAATATCTTGTTGGTATCAAATCATTTGGTCTTAATTCAGGCGACCAAAAGATTGCTCAGTTTAAGAAAGACTCACAGTCTTGGAATGAATTACTAAGTGAAATTACTTTTTATGCTGAGATTTCTCCTGATAAAGAAAGTGCAGATAGGGAAAATTATGGGCGATATGAAAAATTAGCTCGAAAAATTGCAACTTTACGGAATCAACGAATTGAATCTTCCAAAGCATTGATTAAGGGTTTTAAGTCAGATTCAACCCATGTGGAGGCTGTGTATCATGTATTAATGCCGACACCAAAAGGTAGAGTCCCTCAAATTCATGTGGGCGAGACATCTTATTTACCAGTTGATTTGGACAATTTACAAATTAAAGGGTCGACCAATCTAAAAAATCCAACGAATTTTAGGTTTACCGATGGTCATCATGATTACAAATACACTGCTGCAGATAGTCAGCTACATATGACTTTTAATAATAAGGAGATTATTGTCGATACTTGGGATGTACAGTATGTCGAAGACCCCTTTTATCTTTTTGAGAATCTTCATTTATTGACAGCAGATAAGAAAGATTCTGATATTTTAGAAACTGTCTCTTGGGTAATCACAGATAAAAATGGAAATGTAGAAGAAAATTCTGGTTTTAATGGATTTAATGGCGGATCCAAGTTAGCTAAGAAAGACCGTCTACCACGTATAATAAAATTTCAGAATCGCTTTAAAAACGAGTTATCCTCAGAGGAGATGGCTTTTGCGGTATATTCATTAGAGGAGATTCTATTAAATAGTTGGAAGACTAAGGAAGAAAAAAATCAAATGAAGATTATTCGTGAGAAGTTAGTAGATTTTGCTTATTCAACGAAAAATCAGGATTTAATCAAGAGTATTGAAAAGTTGGTTTACCGACCTGTAAGTGAGGTTTACATCCCAATACCAGAATCAAATCATTTTCATGCCGAACGACCAGATTTTTTTGGAAAAAATATTGGTACGTTTAAACCCGGAACAAAGAAACTTGCTCTTTCTAAAGAAAATCGAACGTTTAAATTGAGATTCTTACCATCTGGAGATATTATTGACGCCTATATTAACCAAGATTCTGGGAAAGCAATCCAGTCTACAGATAAACAGGATATTCTTGGGAATTGGATTTTGAGAGGAGTTTTCCAACTTGCTGAACGAGAAATTCTAACGGCCCAACGTTTAGACGAATTAGAAATCAATGGTATTCGTCTCAGTAAATTCAAGAATGGTGAAATTGGTATAGAATTTATCTGGATTGATATTGATAATCCCCCATCAGATGCTATTGGGTGGGTGGCAAAGAACAAATAATTATTTTCAAATTCCTAAAATAATTTTCCCCTTCAGCTTTCTTTTTATGATATGACGAAATCAGTAACGATAATTTTATATTCGTAAGATACCTATAAGAGATGAGTAGTAGAAAAGTCGGAATAAAACATAATACACAATGGTTAAACCAAGCTATAGTAAGTTTGATATTTTTATTTATAACTACTTAACTAGATTGAATACTTCGTAAAACTAGAGATACTCAAGAAGTGAAAAAATCATAGAAATTCTTAGATTAATTGCACCAAAAACTTTCATAGATATGGAAATATATTTGTTTCTTGCAGACTTTCGAATTATTAAAGAGGACTTGGACATGGTGGGGAAGAGACAAACAAAGAATACTTAAGCGGAGATTATTCAGAATAAGTGTGGCGAATAAGTTTGCTCTCAATACAATTACTACCTAAAATATTTTGTAAGTTCTAACCGACCTGAGAAGTACAACATTGTAGTTTCTTTCTCAGATGTTGAAAAATAGAGTTATAGTTTGAACAAACCAATGAATATGATAGGTATGGTTGTCAGTCTGATTGTTTAAATGATTCAAATTTATATTTTGCTAATCGTGGAACCTTATCCGCCTCTATGTATGTGGTGACATAAGAATTTTTTATGACAACTTCTCTGAATAGTCTCTTATTTTGAAAAAATAGAATTTTTTGGGCTGTAAAATGAAATTGTGATTAAGATAAATATTTGACTATTTTTTACAAGCCCAACTTTCAGTGTTGAGCTTGTTTTTTCATATTCAAAAAGGTTAGTATAGGGCTCTTAATTTTTCAAAAGAATTTACTGAAAACTCTTGAAATTCAAGAAAAAAGGAGTAGACTAATAGGTGATTAAACCTAGGAGGCAAGTCGTGAAATACTACGTTCAATTCATGTTGATTTGTTTGTTTGCCGTTATTGGTGAAGCTATTTCAACATTCTTCAAATTACCTATTCCTGGAAGCATTATTGGCCTATTCTTGCTTCTTATTGCTCTTCAGCTTAAGTGGATTCGTCTACGTCATATTCATGCAGTAGCAGAGTTTTTAATTGCCAATATGACTATTCTATTTTTGCCAGCAGGTGTCGGTATTATGGAACGATGGAATGCTATTTCAGCGAATATTGTCCCTATTATTTTGATTATTATGGGAGCCTTGGTTCTTAATATTGTAGTGATTGCAGTAGTTGTCGGTTTCATCAAAAAACATTTTGAAGGTGATTACGAGGAGGTTAAACGTGGCTAATTTTTTTAATACACCCTTGTTTGGGCTAACACTTTCTGTACTAGCTTACACAATAGGGCTTTTGATTTATCGCCGTTTTCCTAATCCCTTGACAACGCCTCTCCTTGTATCGACTGCCTTGATTATCGTCATTTTGCATTATACAGGTATTTCCTACAAGGATTACTATGTAGGTGGCTCTTATCTTAATAGTTTGATTATTCCTTCAACGGTCGCTCTAGCAGTTCCTTTTTACAAGAATCTGCACCTCATGCGTCACCACTATAAGAGTATTCTAATTGGATCAACGGTTGCCTGTGTTTTAAATACGAGTTATACTGCCTTGATTGCTAAGCTTTTTGGGATGGATTATTTCTTAGCCATCTCTCTCTTTCCTAAGTCTGTAACAACTGCCATGGCTGTAGGGATTTCGGAAAAAATGCAGGGGATTACGACAGTAACCTTGGTCGTCGTTGTTATTACGGGAATTTTAACCTCAGTCTTGGGTCCAGTCTTTTTAAAAATGATTGGTATTAAAGACCCAGTTGCTATCGGACTTTCACTAGGAGGGACCGGACACGCTGTAGGTACAGGAACTGCCTTCAGATATGGTCAGGTTGCAGGTGCCATGGGTGGTCTTTCAATCGCTGTAACAGGTATTCTATATGTCTTTATTAGTCCTATTGTGGCAAGTTTGATTCTGAAATAAAAAATTAAGGTTTGGATAGGTTTTCCAAGCCTTTTTAGCTGTGAAAAACAAGCAAAATCTGACCTTTTATGTTATAATTAAGGTTATGAATTATGGAGATTATATCTGGGATTTGGGTGGTACCTTGTTGGATAATTACCAGGTATCAACTCAAGCCTTTCTAGCAACTTTAGAACAATTTGAGCGCACAGCAGAACCTCAAGCAGTCTATGATGCCCTTAAGGTATCAACGAGCACTGCCATTGCCATGTTTGCGCCTGATATAGCTGATTTTCGAACCTTATATAAGCAGGAAGAAGCCAAGCATTTACAGGAACCTGTTCTTTTTGAAGGTGCTAAGGCTGTCCTAGCTAAGATTGTGGCTGAGGGTGGGCGTAATTTTTTGGTTAGCCACCGTAATCACTTGGTGCTAGAAATCCTTGACAAAGCAGAAATTGCCTCTTATTTTACAGAGGTTGTAACTTCTGAAAATGGCTTTGCTAGAAAGCCGAGTCCAGATAGTTTCCTTTATTTAATTAAAAAATACGATATTAAACACGGCTTGGTCATTGGTGACCGCCAGATAGATATAGAGGCAGGAAAAGTAGCGGGTCTGGATACCTTGCTTGTTGATGGCCATAAATCATTATTGGAGATTGTGACATAAATGACTGATGAATTAAAAAATCTTGAAGAAAAAGCGCAAGAATATGATGCTAGCCAGATTCAAGTCCTAGAGGGTCTTGAAGCGGTACGTATGCGTCCAGGTATGTATATTGGATCAACCTCAAAAGAAGGGTTGCATCATTTGGTATGGGAGATTGTCGATAACTCAATCGATGAGGCCTTGGCTGGTTTCGCCACTCATATTCAGGTCTTTATTGAGCCGGACAATTCTATCACCGTTGTCGATGATGGTCGTGGTATTCCAGTCGATATCCAAGAAAAAACTGGCCGTCCTGCAGTTGAAACTGTCTTTACAGTACTTCACGCTGGTGGTAAATTCGGCGGAGGCGGTTATAAGGTCTCTGGTGGATTGCATGGGGTTGGTTCTTCGGTCGTTAATGCCCTCTCAACACAACTTGATGTTAAGGTTTATAAAAATGGCCATATCCACTTCCAAGAGTATAAACGTGGGGTCGTGGTAGCAGATTTAGCAGTAATTGGTGAAACAGAGAAACATGGTACGACTGTTCACTTCACGCCAGATCCAGAGATTTTCCAAGAAACAACCGAGTTTGACTTTGGAAAATTGGCTAAACGTATCCAAGAGCTAGCCTTTTTGAACAAGGGGCTCCGTATCTCTATCACAGATAAGCGTGAGGGTCTCGAACAAGAGAAACATTATCACTACGAAGGTGGTATCACGTCTTATGTGAAATACATCAATGAAAACAAGGATGTTATCTTTGATGAACCTATCTACACTGATGGTGAGATGGATGGTATTTCGGTTGAAGTTGCTATGCAATACACGACTGGCTATCATGAAACGGTGATGAGTTTTGCTAACAACATTCACACCCATGAAGGTGGTACCCACGAACAAGGTTTCCGTACAGCCTTAACGCGTGTCATTAATGACTATGCGCGTCAGAATAAGATTCTCAAAGAAAAAGATGATAATTTGACTGGGGATGATGTTCGTGAAGGGTTGACTGCTATCATCTCTGTCAAGCACCCAAACCCACAGTTTGAAGGTCAAACCAAGACCAAGCTTGGAAACTCTGAAGTGGTAAAGATTACCAATCGTCTCTTTAGTGAGGCTCTAAGTCGCTTCCTCTTGGAAAATCCTGCCATTGCTAAGAAGATTGTTGAAAAAGGGATTTTGGCTTCTAAGGCCCGTATCGCCGCTAAGCGTGCCCGTGAAGTGACACGTAAGAAGTCAGGTCTTGAAATTTCTAACCTTCCAGGGAAGTTGGCAGACTGTTCATCGAATAATGCCGAAATGAACGAACTTTTCATTGTCGAAGGGGACTCAGCCGGTGGTTCTGCTAAATCAGGTCGTAACCGTGAATTCCAAGCTATTCTGCCAATTCGAGGTAAGATTTTGAACGTTGAAAAGGCTAGCATGGATAAGATTCTAGCCAATGAAGAAATTCGTTCTCTCTTCACAGCTATGGGAACAGGTTTTGGAGCTGAATTCGATGTCAGCAAGGCACGTTACCACAAGTTGGTAATCATGACCGATGCCGATGTCGATGGGGCTCACATCCGTACCCTGCTTCTGACTTTGATTTACCGCTTTATGCGTCCAGTCTTGGAATCAGGTTATGTCTACATTGCACAACCACCAATTTATGGGGTTAAGGTTGGTTCTGAGATTAAAGAATATATCCAACCTGGTGCAGATCAAGAAGACAAATTGCGTGCTGCACTTGAAAAGTATAGTGTGGGACGTTCAAAACCTACGGTACAACGTTATAAAGGTTTGGGTGAAATGGATGACCACCAACTTTGGGAAACTACCATGGACCCTGAAAATCGTTTGATGGCACGTGTTTCTGTGGACGATGCTGCGGAGGCAGATAAGATTTTCGATATGCTGATGGGAGACAAGGTTGAACCTCGCCGCGAATTTATCGAAGAAAATGCCGTTTACAGTACTCTAGATATCTAATATTCTTTTAAAAAAGGATGCAATGCTAGGATAACTATGATATAATCGTAATGTTATTCTACATTTATGAACATAATAGACGATTAAGGAGAAACTATGTCTAGCGGAATTGTTTTACTGATTGTAGTGGTAGTTATACTCGTAATTATCGCTTACTTAATCGGTATTCTTATTAGAAAACGAAATGATTCGCGGATTGCAGAGCTTGAAGAGCGCAAGCAAAGCTTGTTTGACTTGCCAGTTAATGAAGAAATTGAAGAAGTCAAAAAGCTTCACTTGATTGGACAAAGTCAAACAACCTTCCGTGAATGGAATCAGAAATGGGTAGATATCTCAACAAACTCATTTACAGATATTGAGAATCATATTTTCGAAGCTGAAAATATGAATGATACTTTCCATTTCTTCAAGGCTAGTGGTGAAATCAATAACATTGAGAGTCAGTTGGATCTTGTGGAAGAAGACATCAAGTCTATTCGCGAAGCGCTCTCAACCTTGAAAGAACAAGAAGAAAAGAACAGTGCTCGCGTTAAGCATGCATTAGACTTGTACGAAGAGTTGCAAAACTCAATCGAGGAAAACTCTGATAATTTCGGTTCTACCATGACCGAAATCAATAAACAGCTTAAAAACATTGAAGCTGAGTTTGCAGAATTCGTGACGCTTAACTCATCAGGTGACCCTATTGAGGCATCAAGTATTTTGGATCGTGCAGAAGAACACACTATTGCATTGGGTCAAATTTCAGAGAAGATTCCTGCGATTGTAGCTAAGTTGGAGGATGATTTCCCAGATCAGTTAGATGATTTGGAATCTGGCTATCGCAAGTTGATTGAGCAAAATTATCACTTCCCTGAAAAAAATATCGAACGTCGCTTCCAAGAAATTCGTGAAGCTATCCGTTCTAACTCAAGTGAATTGGTTTCTCTTGATTTGGACCGTGCGGAAGAAGAAAACGTTGAGATTCAAGATAAAATCAACAACTTGTATAGTATTTTCGAACGTGAAATTGCCTCATACAAGGTTGTTATGCGTCATAAGAAAATCTTGCCAGACTATCTTAAACACGCTAAAGAAAACAACAAAAAACTTCAAGAAGAGCTTGAGCGTCTCATGTTGACTTATATCTTCGATGAAACTTATGCGGCAGATGTTCGTAGCTTTGCATCTGATATCTCAGGTGTGGAGACAGCTGTGCTTCCAACCCTTGAAAACTTTGAAGCTCAGGTGAAGCCTTTCTCAGAACTTGAAAAGATCTTTGAAAAGAGTCTCAATACCTTGTCTGCTGTTGAAAATGGTCAGGTTGAGGTCTTTGAAAATCTTCAGGCTATTGAGAAAAACGAAGCTAAGGCACGTGAAGAGCTTGATATTTATGTTAATAAATTGCATGTTATCAAGCGTTACATGGAAAAACGTAACCTGCCAGGTATTCCTCAATCCTTCTTGAGTGTCTTCTTCTCAACAAGTGCTCAAATTGAGGCCCTTATGGATGAACTCAGCCGTGGACGTATCAATATCGATGCGGTCATGCGTTTGACAGAAACATCTAAAAATGCCATTGATCATTTGGAAGAAACTGCCTACTTGGTGGTTCAAAATGCAACCTTGACTGAGCAACTCTTGCAATACTCAAATCGCTACCGTTCGTTCGAACCTGCTGTTCAAAGTAGCTTTGAGCATGCACTTAAATTGTTTGAAGTTGATCATGATTATGATGCATCTTTGGAAGAAATCTCTTATGCCTTGGAAACAGTTGAACCAGGTGTGACAGATCGTTTTGTATCATCTTACGAGAAGACACGCGAACAAATTCGTATGTAAGAGAAAGATTCTGGACTAGGGTCCAGAATTTTTTGTAAGGTCCGTTTTTCATTTCATATTAAAATTAAATCTAGTGAAGGCTTAGATAGGCATCAAAGAATCGAGGTAATTATGTCAGAAGTTAAAGGTTTATTAGTTATGGACGTAGATTCAACGCTAGTCCAAGAAGAAGTTATCGATTTATTGGGTGAAGAAGCAGGCGTTGGTCAAGAAGTTGCTGAAATCACAGAGCGTGCCATGCGTGGAGAATTGGATTTTAGACAGGCCTTAAATGAGCGTGTAGCGACCCTCAAGGGATTGCCAGAGAGTATATTTGATAAGGTCTATGCTCGTATTCATTTCAACAAAGGAGCCAAGAAACTTGTGGATAAACTTCACGCCCGTGGCTTTAAGGTAGGCTTGGTTTCTGGAGGCTTCCATGAGACTGTGGATAGACTAGCAGCTGAAGCAGGAATTGATTATGTCAAGGCTAATCACCTAGAGGTGGTTGATGGTGTCTTAACTGGTAAGGTTTATGGTGAGATTGTTACCAAAGATGTCAAGGTAGCCAAACTCAAAGATTGGGCAGCAGAAAATGGTCTCGAACTCTCGCAAACCATTGCAATGGGTGACGGTGCCAATGATTTACCTATGATTAAGACAGCTGGTATCGGCATCGCCTTTTGTGCCAAACCAATTGTTCGTGAACAAGCTCCCTACCAAATCACAGAACCAGACTTGTATAAGGTAATCGAGATTTTGGATGAGGTTAAGAAATAGTAGATATATAAATAGTCCTTTGGAATCATCCAAAGGACTATTTGTATACCCAAAAAGCACCGATTCGGTGCCACTTTCTCAAGTTGAATACGGACTCAGCCTTATTTTAACTTTGCTGCCTTGTTTCGAATGGTTTCACCCTCTCTTTGTAACGATTTTTGGTTGACTTCTCCTCAAACTCATCCTATCATAGAGGAGTCTAGTATTGAAATGGGGGAAGAGACATGTTATACGAATATCCAGCGATTTTTCACACGATTGAGGAAGGTTATCAAATTAGTTTTCCTGACTTTGGTCGTAGCATTAGGGCAGATTCTTTGCCTCTTGCTATGACGAAAGCATCTGTGTTTTTATCACATATTATTAAAGGGTATGAAGATAAGCCTTTACCAGAGCCGACTGCGGTAAGCAGTATTCCTAATGAGGAAGAACTCGTTGTTTTGATTCAAACAGAGCTTGATTAAGACTAAAAAACTCTCGGAAGATTAATTCCCGAGAGTTTTAGGTTTTATTGGCTACATAGACGCCCAGGACGACTAAAATGCCTGCAAAAATTTGTAGTTGCGAGAAGGGTTCTCCTAAGACGACAACAGCAGCTAGAATTGAGATAATGGTCGAAATCCCAATAAAGGATGCTGTTCGGTTGACCCCGATATTTGCGATGGCAAAATTTGATAGCAGATAGCCCAGAACACTGCATCCCAAGCCTTGATAAAGGATAGTGATAGTGAATTTTGGATTGCTCACAGGGAGAAGCAAGAGCTCTTTCAAATCACCTGCTAGAAAGCCTTGGCTGAGTGCAAAGAGTCCAAATGTCAGGCAACCACTGGCAAGCATAAAGTAGGTAATCTCAAGGCTACTGAATTGACTGGCTCTTTCGACATCAACGCAATAGAGGGCGTAGGAGACGACTGCTAGACCTAGAATCAAGTAGCCCACCAAGGAGAAGTGGGTAGAGCCGCCAGCAGCAAAGACAGCTATGATGATACCGATGAGGGTTGTGATGACACCGACCACCTGCCAACGGCTGGGCCATTCTTTTAAAATAAGGCTAGACATGATAAGGGCAACGACTGGGATGCAGGCAAGAAAGGCTCCACTTTCAGAAGCCGTCGTCATACGAATGCCAATGGTTTCACAGATAAAATAGATTATCGGATTGAGGATGGCAATACGTGTCAGGGGTTTAAGATTTCTACCGTTAATTTTTAGCCGACGTCGGCTGAATAGGAAATAGAGGTTGATAAAAAGGAAGGCGGTGACAAAGCGCCAAGAGATTAAAGCCAGGTCACTGACCTGTGCTGTAATAGATTTGGTAAAGATAAAACTGAGCCCAAAGAGAATCTCACAGGTCGCTGCAGCTAAGCATCCTAAGATGATTTTATTTTTCATTGTCTCACCTCCTGAATTTGGATTTCCACGCCTATTATAGCACTTTCAGGAAGCGTTTACATCAATCTGAACCTAAAAAATAGACTAGCAGATTAGCTAGCCTATCTTATCTTATTAGTTACCAATTGAGACAGTTCCGTCTGAACCAACTTTGACATTGGTACCGTCTTGGCTGTTAACTTCGACTGAACCATCTTGGCCAACTGTTGCACTGTTACCTTCGCTATCGTTGGCTTCGACAGTATTATTGCCGTTTGTTTTTGCTGAGTTACCGTTTCCATCGCTGACCTCAGTTGATCCGTCTTTGTTGACTTTTACTGAAGCACTTGAATCAGTTGAAGAAGATTCTTTGGTCACCTTGCTTGATGATGTTGTTGAAGATGACGAGTCAGTTTTGTCTTTAGAGTTGCCACATGCTGCTAAGGTCAACAAGGCAAGAACTGAGACAGAGGCTAAAGTTAATTTAGAAAATGTTTTCATAATAGTCTCCCTTTTTCCTTAGTAAATTCATTTTAAATGAAAAAATGAAATTTTAAAAGCGCTTCCAGTTATTTTTAATCAACTGTAATCCCTCGGTAATATCCGTGTTGTACAAGGCTAATCTATTGGAAAATAAGAGCTAAAAGCTCTTACGCTTTTTCTTCTTTTGCTAGATATTTCAAAGCGTTCAGCTCGGTCCTTAAGGCTCTCTTTGTTATAATAATAAAAAAAGATTGAGGTGGCATGATGTATCAAACAACAATTAAAGGTGACAAACGTTTCCATTCGCTTTCAGAAGGTTACGGAGCACCTGTGGAACTTTTTGGCTATACGGAAGATGGGGAAACACCGATGAGTTTGGTGAATATTGCCTTGGCTTCCTGTGTGACCATGTGTCTACAGAGTTATTTTGCCAAATATCAGGGAATCGAGGAGCTTGCTATTCAAATTGATTCCAACTATGAAGAAGACCATTTCACCCTTGCCATTCATTTACCTGAGGATTTGATTTTGGAAAATGAGCAAGAACTCTTGGCTTTTGTGGATAATTTTTGCCGAGTGAAGAAGCTTTTTCGTGAAGATATTCAGGTTGATATTAGCTTAGCCAAATAAGCTTACTATCCTTTATGAACTTCGTGTTATACTAGTAGATAAAGACGTGTCATTTCACTAGGTGTGGAATGAGCAACAATAGGAGGGCTTGCTATGCAAGACAAACTACATGAAATCCGTGTGTTTGAGAATTTTCAAGAAGAACTATTTGAGACGGGACATGTCATCGTGACAACTAAAGCAGTCGAGAAGTCCCTGAATTATTTTGGTAATGCTCACGGGGGCTATTTGTTTACGCTTTGTGATCAGGTCGCAGGGCTTGTAGCCATTTCAACAGGTGACTATGCGGTGACGCTTCAGTCTAATATCAATTATCTCAAGGCAGGGCATTTGTCTGACCAACTCAAGATTGAAGGCCTGTGTGTTCATAATGGTAAGACGACTAAGGTGGTGGAAGTTGTCATTACTAATCAGGAAGAGAAAATCCTTACAAGGGCTACATTTACCATGTATGTGACAGGGTCGGTCGAGAAATAGAAAAGGAGCGTTTATGTCAGATTTTCAAACCATGGATGACTTTGCGGTCTTTGTTAATGAATACCTGACACCAGACCAATTGAGCGTTCAAGCCTATTCTTATGCGTCAGACCAACAGGAGCTCTCTCTTCTTGTGACCGTTGATGATTATGAGATGATGTGTCGTTGGCATGCTGTCTGGACTTTTTCAGGGTTACACCAGGCCTTCTTTCAGTCTGTAATGGACTTGGATAACAGCTTTTCTATTGATAGTGATAGCTTGGCTATGAAAGTGCGTTTAAGGGATCAAGAGCTCTTGTTTCAAGCAAAGGGGCTTGAGATGGTGGTTGTCGATTTGCCTGAGCCCCTTTTTCGTTTAGCTGATGTGTCTTTTAACGAAGGAGGAAAGCACTTTACCTACCTTTGTGAAGATCAAAGTGTTGCAGCAGAAGATTGGATCTTGGTTCCTATAGGTTCTGGTAATGCTGAAAAAGAAGCATTTGTGGAAAAAATTTCCTATGTCTTAGCAGATGAGGTTCCAGTCGAGCTTACGAAACTGAAAAAGGTGATTCAAAAGTTGGATTTAGTAACCGTTCGTTATGATGTGAAGGTTGTTCGAAAGGGATTTTTGAGTTTTTCAGGGATGGCTTTTGAGGGCGAGGAACTAGGTAAGCCGACAGACTTTCTTTGGGTACCCTTTTTGGCAGAACAAGATGATTTGGCTGTTCCTACCTATGGTATTCGAATCAATGATGGCAGTCGCAAGACTTATGTAACGGCCTTGGCTGGTGAGGATGATAGTATGGAAATGATTGCTCTTGCACCAGCTACTTATGCGGTTTTTAAACTTAGAGGGCCTGCAACAGCAGCTGTTTGGGAGAGTTTTCATTATGCTAAGAAACATTTTGAAATGATTGATCAGCCAACTGTAGAGGTTTATCCACCAGGGAATCGTCAGGCTGAAGATTATGAAATGGAAGTTTGGATTCCAATAAAGGAGGAAGTATAGATGCGTCTGGATAAGTTTTGGGTTGATTGTGGTGTTGGTAGTCGCAGTCAAGTCAAGACCTTTCTCAAAAAGAAGCAAGTAACCGTAAATGGTCAGGTGGAGACGTCGCCCAAGACTCAGATTGATGAGAATCAAGACCAGATTGCTTTTCAAGGTCAAGCATTAACACACGAGACCTTTGTTTACTATCTGTTAAATAAGCCTCAGGGTGTTATTTCAGCGACGGAGGATGCCCGTCACAAGACAGTACTTGATTTACTGGATGATACAGCACGACATAAGCAGGTCTTTCCTGTTGGTCGTTTGGATATTGATACTCACGGTCTCCTGCTTTTGACAAATAATGGCGATTTAGCTCACGCTATGCTGTCTCCAAAGAAACATGTTGATAAGATTTATCAGGCTAAGGTGGATGGAATCATGGAGCAGGAGGATATTCTGGCTTTTGAAAAAGGGATTGAACTCAAAGATCACACTTGCCAACCAGCTAAACTAGAAATTGTATCCGTAGATAGGGCTGTTGGGACTAGCTTGGTTCAGATTACCATTGCTGAAGGGAAATTTCATCAGGTTAAGCGTATGGTAGCTGCTTGTGGTAAGGAAGTGACAGAGTTACAACGCCTAAGTATGGGGCCTTTAAGCCTGCCCAATGATTTAGAAGTCGGTGCTTGGCGACGTTTGACCGAGGAGGAGTTGGAAGCTTTAACGGTTTTTGGAATTCCTTTGGCTTAAGCTAGTCTAAGAGTTGCGAAATAGGCAGATTTTTGTTACTATTATTGTGAAATAATAGAAGAAAAAACGAGGTAAATTCAAGTGGCATTTGGAGATAACGGACCACGTAAGAAATCATTTTTTGAACGTCTAACAGTATTGGTCGTTTTGATTATGCTATTAGTAACAGTTGGGGCATTGATTTTCCAAGCAGTCGCAGCTGTCCTTTAAGACGCTATCAAGCGTTTTTTTGTGTATGTCGGAAATTCTTTCGTTTGTGATTGAATTTGTACATGGCATACAAATCAGAAAGAGAGAAATATAGATGAGTATGTTTTTAGATACAGCCAAGATTAGTGTCAAAGCTGGTCGTGGTGGTGACGGGATGGTTGCCTTCCGTCGTGAGAAATATGTACCCAATGGCGGTCCTTGGGGCGGTGACGGTGGTAAGGGTGGCTCAGTCATTTTCAAGGTTGACGAAGGCTTACGTACCCTTATGGATTTCCGTTATAATCGTAAATTCAAGGCTAAGAATGGCGAAAAAGGGATGACCAAGGGAATGCACGGTCGAGGTGCTGAAGACCTCATCGTTAGCATCCCGCCTGGTACGACAGTTCGTGATGCTGAGACAGGCAAGGTTATTACTGATATGGTTGAGGATGGCCAAGAGTTTGTCATTGCTCACGGTGGACGTGGTGGACGTGGAAATATCCGTTTTGCGACACCTCGTAACCCTGCTCCTGAAATCGCTGAAAATGGTGAGCCAGGAGAAGAACGTGAACTTCAATTGGAATTGAAGATTTTGGCGGATGTTGGTTTGGTTGGTTTCCCATCTGTTGGTAAATCAACAATCCTCAGTGTGGTAACCGCAGCAAAACCAAAGATTGGTGCCTATCACTTTACGACAATTGTTCCTAACTTGGGGATGGTTCGTACCAAGTCAGGTGAGAGCTTTGCCATGGCTGACCTTCCAGGATTGATTGAGGGGGCTAGCCAGGGTGTTGGTTTGGGAACACAGTTCCTTCGCCACATTGAGCGTACACGTGTTATCCTTCATGTGATTGATATGTCAGCAAGTGAAGGGCGTGATCCTTACGAGGATTATCTTCAAATTAACAAAGAGTTGGAAACTTACAATCTTCGCTTGATGGAACGTCCACAAATTATTGTGGCTAATAAGATGGACATGCCCGGGGCTGAGGAAAACTTGAAAGAGTTTAAGGAGAAGTTGGCTGCTAACTATGATGAATTTGATGAGTTGCCACAAATTTTCCCAATTTCAAGTTTGGCTCACCAAGGTTTGGAAAATCTCTTGGAAGCAACTGCAGAGTTGCTTGATGAGACTGATGAATTCTTGCTTTATAGCGAAGACGATATGGAACAAGAAGAAGTTTACTACGGCTTTAACGAGGATGAACGTCCATTTGAAATTAACCGTGACGACGATGCCTCATGGGTACTTTCTGGTGAGAAACTTGAAAAACTCTTTGTCATGACTAACATGGAACGTGACGAATCTATCATGAAATTTGCACGTCAATTACGTGGTATGGGAGTTGATGAAGCGCTTCGTGAACGTGGTGCTAAGGATGGCGACATCGTTCGTATCGGTAACTTCGAGTTTGAGTTTGTTGATTGACGTTGAAAGACTCTCTAAGTGCTGAAGCACAAGATAGTCTACGGCATCCGCTATGGCGGACTGCCTATCAACCTCACTAACTGCGTAAAGTCGGTAAAATCGACCGACTTTCCTTCGTGTCGTAACCGAGTAAGACTCTCTAAGTGTTGAAGCACAAGATAGTCTACGGCAGCCGCTATGGCGGACTGCCTATCAACCTCACTAACTACGTAAAGTCGGTATAATCGACCGACTTTGCTCCGTGTCGTAACCGAGCAAGACTCTCTAAGTGCTGAAGCAGAAGATGGTCTACGCCAATCGCTATGGCAGCCTGAAAAGCAACCTCACTAACTGTGTGAAGTTGGCGAAATATAAAAATATTGAAATAAGAGGTTTACAATGGGAGATAAACCGATATCCTTCAGGGATAAAGATGGAAATTTTGTTTCTGCGGCCGATGTTTGGAATCCAAAGAAACTTGAAGAACTCTTTACGCGCTTAAATCCTAACCGAAAACTCCGTCTTGAGCGTGAACGCTTGGCAAGGGAAGAAGCAGCAAAACACCCTGAACTAAATGAAGAAACAGAGCAAGTCTAGCACTTGCTCTGTTCAGAATGAAGACAAACATCGTTTTTGATGTTTGTCTTTTTTATATTCTTACCTAATTCTCCTATAATCCAATAATATTGAGATATTTGGGTAAAATTATAGGTCTTTCCTGTCATCATTTTTACCAATTTTTTGATATTTAGACACGCTAAAGTAAGCCCAACCTTAGCTTCCATTTTGGACTTTCCTTTTTCTCTGGTATAACGTAAGTTATGATATTCTTTAGCTGTTCCGAATAACCGTTCTATCGTTTCTTTCCGGTGTTGATACCGTTCTTTCATACCACTTTGATGGCGAATATCTTCACAGACTTCTAGGGCATCTTTCCAAATATGACGCACAACAACTTTTTGGTGCTGGCGACTTTCAGTACAAATCGCTAACAAGGGACAGGTCTTACAAATTTTAGGATTACTTTTATACTCTCGATAACCTTCACGTGTGGTTGTACGATAAGTTAATACATGGTTCTCTGGACAAAGATAACAATCAAAATGCTCGTCATAGACAAAGTCTTTTGGACGTAAAAAATCTTTCTTACCTCTTGGTCTAGTGTAAGGGAAAACTGGTGTAATCCCTTTTTCTAGAAGAAACTTGGCAATACTAGGTGTTTTATAGCCTGAATCCGCAATAATGAATTCAGGTGAGAATGGTTCTAGTTTGACAAAAAGAGCAGAGAAAGCCTGACTATCATGGATGTTTCCTGCTTCAACCGTATAAGCTAAGGCCCAGCCGTGTTTATCACAAGCTACTTGAGCATTGTAAGCGAAGACTTCCTTATGTTCCCCCTTATGAAACCAACCACTGTCTGGGTCTGTCGTTGATTGTTTCTTAGGTTTAGCCTCGCCTTTTTTGGCGGGCTTTAAGAACTTTTTTGCGTGTTTTTTCCTATCTAAATTAATCTCAATCTCCAGTTGTTCACTCATGAATTTAGCTTTTTGATCAATAACAACAGTTTTGTACTTATGATTATTAGCAGCTGCCTTGATATGGGTCCCATCAATGAAGATTTCTGAGGGATCAATGAGCCCTGCTTCCAAAACATGATGAAGCACATGACTAAAAATGTGTGCTAACACTTCCTTGTTTTCAAAGCGTCGGCTATAGTTCTTACCGTAAGTTGTAAAATGAGGCACCTTATCGTCCAGAGATAAGCCAAGAAACCAACGGTAAGCCGTATTCACCTCAATATCTTTAATGGTTTGGCGCATAGAACGAATGCCATAAAAACATTGAATCAACGGAATTTTAACTAATAAAACAGGGTCTAGACTAGGGCGACCATTATCCGAGGAATAACTATCTTCGACAAGATCATAAATAAAAGAGAAATCAATCGTTTCCTCGACTTTTCTTAGAAAATGGTCTTTAGGCACAAGTTCATCAAGCGTATAGAATCCTACTTGACGTCGATTGTATTCAGGATTTTCTTTGTGAAACATAGGAACACCTCATCAAATACCTTTTTCTTTTATTATACTCCTTCAAAGCAAGAAAAATCCCCAGAAGTATAACTTCTGAGGACTTTGTCTTCAATCTGAACAGAGCAAGTCTAGCACTTGCTCTGTTTTTCTTATTCAAAATAGCAATCAAAAACAGCTACTCTAGCAAGAGTAACTGTTTTGATAATTAGGCGTTTAGAACCTTGTCCAAGAATTCTTTCAAACGTGGGTGTTGTGGGTTATCAAAGATTTGATCTGGAGTACCATCTTCGAGGAACTCACCGTCCGCAGTAAAGATTACTCGGTTGGCAACTTGACGGGCAAATCCCATTTCGTGAGTAACGATAATCATGGTCATACCTTGCTCTGCCAATTCTTTCATAACGTTAAGAACGTCTCCGACCATCTCAGGGTCAAGGGCAGAAGTCGGTTCATCAAAGAGCATGATATCAGGATTCATTGCCAAACCACGGGCAATTGCCACACGTTGTTTTTGTCCACCTGATAGGCTATCTGGCATTGCATCTGCCTTGTCAGCAAGTCCCACACGATCAAGAAGATCCATAGCTAATTTATCAGCTTCTTCCTTGTTCATACGTCCGAGTTCAACAGGTGCAAATGTCACGTTTTCAAGGACTGTCATATGTGGGAAAAGGTTGAAATGTTGGAAGACCATTCCGATATTTTCACGGGCTTTGTCAAGATTTGTCTTAGAATCTGATAATTCATAGCCATCAACGACTACTTTACCAGATGTCACTGTTTCAAGTAGGTTAAGCGTACGAAGGAAGGTTGATTTACCTGAACCTGAAGGACCGATGATACATACAACGTCACCTTCGTAGAATTTGGCGTCAATACCTTTAAGGACTTCATTGTCGCCGTATGATTTGTGCAAGTCCTGCACATCGATTTTCAATTCAGCCATTATTTAAGTCTCTTTTCTAGTCGTTTAGCCAATTTCGTCAAGCATGTGATGATGACCAAGTAAAGGATGGCCAAGATTGCATACATACGGAATGATTGGTAGTTACGAGCAATGATGATTTTACCAGTTTGGAAGAGTTCAACCAAACCGATAGCTGATACGATAGTCGTATCTTTCAATGAGATAACAAATTGGTTGATGAAGTTTGGCAACATCAAGCGAACCGCCTGTGGCAAGATAACCTTACGCATTGTTGTATTGTAAGGGACACCCAAGCTTCGACTGGCTTCCATCTGACCAATAGGAACAGCTTCGATACCACCACGTACAATTTCGGCAATGTAAGCACCACCGTTAAGTGAGAGGGCAATTGTCGCTGCCACAAAGTCATTGATTGGTGATTGGTGACCAGTGATATTTTCAATCAAGTTAGGAATACCCCAGTAGATGAAGGCTGCAACAATCATCAATGGGATACCACGAACCACGTCAACAAAGACTTGAGAAATCACGCGGAGTGTCTTGTTTGGTGCAACTGCCATCATACCGAAGATAACACCGATAATCATGGCAATAGCAAATGAAAGAAGGGTCAATCCAAGGGTAATTCCAAGACCTTGGAGAAGTTGTTTGTAGTTGTTTTTAATCAAGCCTACGATGGTTGTTTCATCGGTAGCTTTTTTTGAGCTTCCTTCTTTTGATTTGTTGCTATCAAGGTATTTATTGATAATCTTATCGTAAGTACCATCTTTAACGATAGCAGCCAAACCATTGTTGAACATCTCAATCAACTCAGGGTTAGTGCCTTTTTTAACAGCAAATCCGACTTCACCAGTAGCAATACCTTCAATTGGTGTTGTAAAGTTACGTCCTTGTTGGATAGCGTATAGAAGAACGGCTTCATCATCCATAAGAGCATCGATTGAACCAGAGTTCAAGCTGTCATACATAGTAGAAGCTTCATCGTAAGCACGAACAGTAAAGCCATATTCACCAGCGTGGTCTTCCAACCATGAGTAAGATGACGTACCGTTTTTAGCTCCTACAGTCTTACCTTTAAGATCCTTGTAAGATTTAACCTTACTTCCTTTAGCTACAGCCAAACGAATGTTTGATGTGTAGTAAGGATCAGAAAAGTCAAAGATTTGTTTACGAGCATCAGTGATGGTCATACCAGCCAATACGGCATCAGCTTGGCTAGATTGTACAGCATTAAGTGATGCATCGAAACCAGGGTTTGTCAATTTGACATTGAAGCCTTGGTTTTTAGCAATAGCATTGATGATATCAACATCGATACCTACATATTTACCTGAACCATTTTGGTATTCGAATGGAGCAAAAGATGAGTCCATTGAGATAGTGTAGGTTTCCTTAGCAGGAGTGGCTTTTGCATTAGCATCACCAGTCAATTTAAGATCTGCTGAAGGTTTTGATGAAGAAGATTTTTCTGAGTCACCCAACCATTTGTTCATGATTTTGTCGTAGGTGCCGTCTTTCTTCATTTCCTTAAGAGCTTCGTTGAAGTCTTTGATAAGATTTTCGTGTTTTCCGCCTTTTTTAACAGCGAAAGCGAAGCTACCGATAGATTCAGGCTTAATGTTGATAGCATAGTCTTTTCCTTGACCAATAGCGTATTTAACAACTGGTGTGTCGTCCATAGCTGCGTCAACAGAACCAGAATCCAAGCTATTGTTCATCAAGTCGCTAGTGTCAAAAGTTTTAACTGTAAAACCATATTTGCTAGCGTTTTTATCAAGCCAAGTTTGAGCAGCGGTACCGTTTTTAACACCGACTGTTTTACCCTTCAATTGTTTGTAGTCGCTGACTTTGTCGCTGCTACGTGTATAGATAACAATTGAAGTGTCGTAATAAGTGTCTGAGAAAGTGAAGACCTTCTTACGTGCATCGGTAACAGTAGTACCGGCCATTAGGGCGTCTGCTTGGCCTGATTGAACAGCGTTAACAGCTGCATCGAAACCAGGGAAGGTTTGGTTAACATCCCAATTTTTACGTTTGGCAACTTCGTTGATGATATCAACGTCGATACCTTTGTAGGTCTGATCAGAATCTTTGAATTCAAATGGGGCATAGGCTGTGTCTGAAACGACTGAAATTGTTTCAGCAGATACCTTAACTCCGAAAACAAAGAAAACTGACATGGCACTCAAGAAGAGTGTCAGAAGTTTTTTCTTCATTATAAAAAGTCTCCTTTATAAAATACCTTCCTATTCTATCAAAAAAAGGTCTTGTTATCAAACTTCTTGGAGTTTGATGTTAGGAAATGTAACAAGGTTCGTTAGCTATGAGAGCTATCTGAGAAGAAGTTGACAAGCTTGTGTCAATTAGTTACACTGTAATCGAATACATGTAAGATTTGTTACAGGAGCTGAAAAATGAAGAAACGTATGCTTGAGAAATATACTAGCCGATATGATAAAGTTCCAAGTTGGCTGATGATTATGCTGTCCTGTTTTATTGCCTTGGGTTATTTCCTTATAAGTGGATTTCTATCAGGGATTGTTGTGGGAATTCCAATGGCTATTGTTCTTTCGTTCTTAGTATTAAATGGCAACATTCAGTTCCAGGATATACATTCGATTTACTATAAAATATTTTCAACCTTGTATTTTCAGTTGGGAGCCTTTGCCTTTACTGCCTTAGCTATCTTTTTCTGGGTTAAAGTTGTTGAAAAACGTCCCATTCGTACACTGGGATTCTTCAAGGGTCATATTTGGTTGAACCTGCTTAAGGGCTGGGGATTGGGAACCCTGCTCTTGTTAGTTAGTTTCCTTGGGACTTATTTACTTGGAGGGTTAGAATTTGTAAAAGTAGACTTTTCTCAGAGAACCCTCTTATACATACTATCCCTAATCCCTTTCTGGTTTATCCAAGGTGGAACCGAGGAACTGGTGACACGTGGATGGTTACTTCAGACGGTGACTAATAAATTGAACCTTTCCTGGGGAATTGCTATTTCAAGTTCTTTCTTTTCAATATTACACCTAGGAAACCAGGGTGTTACCGCCTTGTCTCTAATCAGTATTGTTCTAGTAGGAGTTCTTTTGGCTCTTTACATGCTCAAGACAGATAATATCTGGGGTGTCGCTGCCCTTCACGGTGCTTGGAACTTTGCGCAAGGGAATATAGTTGGCGTGGCAGTTAGTGGGCAGAATGCAGGCGGTAGCTTATTGCACTTTCAGGCCAGGTCAGGCTTGCCTGATTGGTTATCAGGTGGAGCCTTTGGTCTAGAAGGGAATATCGTTACCTGTCTCGTTCTCTTGGTAGGGATTATTATCCTTCGTCTACAATTGAAAAAAGAAAACTTTTAAGGCTGAGTTCAAAGACTCGGTCTTTTTACTTCTGTGTTAAAATAGAAGAAAGTTTGGAAAAGGGGAAGAGATGAGAGTTAGACTTGAGCGAGGTATGATTTGTGTCCAAATTGTCTATGGACTTATATTTCTTGTCGCTTCCACCGGTCTATTCTGCTGGTTTCTTTTAGATGATTATCGTTTTGGGAACTTTGTAGATAACTGTGTTGCCTTCTTCATTTTGCTAATATTTCTTCATGCTCTGACTAATTTAGTTGACGGTATTGTGAGACTTAAAGGTCATAAAAAAATTTTGGAAATTAACAATGATACCTTTATTTATTATGGAAGGTTATGTGGACGAGTAACCTTTGAGATTCCGCTGTCTGAAATTGACTTGGTTATGAAGGATTGGTCAACGCCAATGGATGATGCCAAACACTCGTCGACTATATACTATATTCTAAAACGTATCGATGATTTCGGAAATATAAGGTCTTGGGAAAGAAAGAGATATAGAGTTTTATACATTTTTTTCAATGATAGTAAAAGGGCCTTGAAATATGATAAAAAACTTGGTTTTCAGACACGAAAAAAGCGAAAATACGTTGCTGAGACAAAAATGATTCACATTCCTATCGCAGAAGGAGAATTTTTCTCCGACCAAGAGATGAATGATTACATAAATGAAAGGAAAAAGAATGATAGATAGAAAAGAAGATAATCAATTCCATTTGGTTTCTAAATATGAACCTTCTGGGGATCAACCTCAGGCCATCGAAGCCTTGGTGGATAATATTGAAGGTGGTGAGAAGGCTCAAATTCTAAAGGGGGCGACAGGGACAGGTAAGACCTATACCATGAGTCAGGTCATCCAGCGCGTCAATAAACCAACCTTGGTTATCGCCCACAATAAAACTTTGGCAGGTCAGCTTTATGGAGAGTTCAAGGAGTTCTTCCCAGACAATGCTGTGGAATACTTCGTTTCCTACTATGATTTCTATCAGCCAGAGGCCTATGTACCATCATCAGATACCTATATCGAAAAAGATAGCTCTGTAAACGATGAAATTGATAAACTCCGTCACTCAGCGACATCGGCCCTCCTTGAGCGTAATGATGTTATCGTTGTGGCTTCCGTTTCTTGTATTTACGGTTTGGGTTCGCCAAAAGAATATGCCGATTCAGCGGTTAGCCTTCGTCCAGGTCAAGAGATTTCTCGAGATAAGTTGCTAAATGATCTGGTTGATATCCAGTTTGAGCGAAATGACATTGATTTCCAACGTGGGAAATTCCGTGTACGTGGTGATGTAGTCGAAATTTTCCCGGCTAGCCGTGATGAACATGCCTTTCGTGTCGAATTTTTCGGTGATGAGATTGACCGCATCTGTGAGATTGAAAGTTTGACAGGACGCAATCTCGGCGAGGTTGAGCACCTTGTTCTTTTCCCGGCGACTCACTTTATGACCAATGAAGAGCATATGGAAGAAGCCATCAAGAATATTATGGAAGAAATGGAAGCTCAGGTTAAGCAATTTGAAGCTGAGGGTAAGCTCATCGAGGCTCAACGTATCCGCCAAAGGACAGAATACGATGTTGAAATGCTTCGTGAGATGGGCTACACCAATGGTGTCGAAAACTACTCACGCCATATGGATGGTCGTAAAGAAGGCGAGCCACCTTTCACCTTGCTTGATTTCTTCCCAGAAGATTTCCTCATCATGATTGATGAAAGCCACATGACAATGGGGCAGATTAAGGGAATGTATAACGGAGACCAGGCTCGTAAGAAGATGTTGGTTGATTACGGTTTCCGTTTACCATCGGCTCTTGATAACCGTCCACTTCGACGTGAAGAATTTGAGAGTCATGTTCATCAGATTGTCTATGTGTCTGCCACTCCAGGGGACTATGAGATGGAGCAAACTGAGACTGTCGTTGAGCAAATCATCCGTCCGACAGGGCTCCTTGATCCAGAAGTCGAAGTGCGTCCAACTATGGGACAAATGGATGACCTCCTTGGTGAAATCAATGCCCGAACTGAAAAAGGCGAGCGTGTCTTCGTAACCACTTTGACTAAGAAGATGGCTGAAGACTTGACTGACTATCTCAAGGAAATGGGTGTCAAGGTCAAATACATGCACTCTGACATTAAGACTTTGGAACGTACTGAGATTATCCGTGACCTACGTTTGGGTGTCTTTGATGTTCTTATCGGTATTAATCTGCTCCGTGAAGGGATTGACGTTCCTGAAGTTAGTCTGGTTGCTATTTTGGATGCTGATAAGGAAGGTTTCCTTCGTAACGAACGTGGACTTATCCAAACGATTGGACGTGCTGCCCGAAACAGCGAAGGGCACGTTATCATGTATGCGGATAAAATTACGGAGTCTATGCAAAAAGCCATGGATGAAACAGCTCGACGTCGTGAAATCCAGATGGCCTATAATAAGGAGCATGGCATTGTTCCACAAACGATTAAGAAAGAAATTCGTGACCTTATTTCGATTACCAAGGCTAATGAAGCAGAAGTAGCAGAGGATACTGTGGACTACAGTGCCATGAACAAGAAAGAACGCCAAGAAGCCATCAAGAAACTTCAAAAACAAATGCACGAAGCAGCAGAACTTCTTGACTTTGAATTGGCGGCTCAAATCCGTGATATGGTGCTAGAACTGAAGAGTATGGATTAGAAGCATTGAGCCTTGGGTTAACACTTTAACAAGATGGGCCAGAGAAAAATTGCGGCTTTTATTTGTTTAAATTTGAACCTCTATGTGTTTCTAATTCATGCTATAGAAGGTATAAAAATTGAAAAAGAGGGAGAGTGGGAGAATTATACGCAAATTATTTTTGAGCCCATGTGGACTATAAAAAGAGAACTTGTTTGGATACCAATGTTTGGTTATATATTGTTTATGGCTTTCTATGCTTCTATTTATCTGCATTTGCGACATCGTGAGTCGATTAAAAACTAATTGTTAAGATTTTATTTGACTACTTACTAGAAAGGACTATCTATGTCACGTTCACAAGCTACTATTCTGACCAACATGTGTCTTATCGAAGATGACCATGGAAATATTGTCATGCAAATTCGCGATCCCAAGCGTTATTCTTGGTCGGGTGCTGCCCTACCTGGTGGTCATATTGAAGCACACGAGGGGCTAGTGGAGTCAGTTATTCGTGAGGTCAAGGAAGAAACTGGATTGACCATTAAAAATCCTAAATTGGTTGGTATGAAGCATTGGTACACGACAGAAGACGAGCGTTATCTCGTTTTCCTCTATAGAACTTCAGACTTTGAAGGAGACATTCATTCGACAGAAGAGGGAGAAGTCCGTTGGGTTGCCAGGGAGGACGTACCTAAGATGGAGCTGGCCTATGACATGCTCAACCTCCTGCACGTGTTTGAAGAGGATCAACTCTCTGAACTTTTCTATCGTGAGCGTCTTGAAAATGACTTTATCCGAGAATTTTGGTAATAATATGAACTATTTATTCAGATGAATGAATAGTTTTTTTGTCGTAAAAATCAGATATAAGAGCTTTAAATAAGTATTTTTTAGATTTTGCAATGACGATAAAATTAATAAAAATGAAAATTATAATCGATAAAAGTTCATTTTTCCATTGACAAATGCATAATAATACATTATTATACTTACATAAGTTAATAAATATAGAAAAGAGATTGATTATGAAAACATGGAAAAAACTTTTGTTGGGGTTTGCAGGGATCTTTGCTTTGACGACTTTAGCAGCTTGTTCTTCGTCGAAGGACACTTTGGAAAAGGTGAAAGATAAAGGAACTTTGACAGTTGCTCTTAATCCTCACTTTGCTCCTTTTGAATTCAAGACAATCCAAAATGGTAAGGATACGATTGTTGGAGCTGATGTCGAAATTGCTAAGGCTATTGCAGATGAGCTTGGTGTAAAAGTCAAATTCTCTGAAATGTCTTTTGATAATGTCTTGGCCAATGTTCAATCTGGTAAGGCAGACATTGCCATTTCAGGAATCTCAGCTACTGAAGAACGTCAAAAAATCTTTGATTTCTCAGATACCTACTATGAGTCTGAAACAGTTCTTGTTGTTAAAAAAGATGCGACAGGAACTTACAAACAAACCGGTGATTTTGCTAAAAAATCTGTAGCCGTTCAAAAAGGTTCTATTCAAGAAAACATCGCCAAAGCCAACTTGTCAGATGCTAATGTGGTATCCTTGGCACAACCTGGTGAAGCTATCAATGAATTGAAATCTGGTCAAGTTGAAGGAGTGGTTCTTGAAAAAGCCATTGCACAAGGTTATGTAGATCAAAACAGTGATTTAGCTGTGTCAGACATTGCGCTCAAGTCTGATTCAAAAGATGCCTATGCTGTCGCAATGCCTAAAGGAAGCGATAAGCTAAAAGCAAAGGTTAATAAGGTTATCGCTAAACTCAAAAAAGAAGGTAAGATTGACAGATATGTTCAAGATGCCTATGCTCTTTCACTTAAGAGTTCTACTAAATAAGGGGTTATTATATGAAGAAATTTTGGTTTATCCTTACAGCTCTAGTCGCCACGTGCTTTCTAGTTGCTTGTAGTGGAAGTCAGGGAGTAAGTCCCAAAACGATTAAGGAAAAGAAAAAAATTGTCGTGGCAACAGAATCTGAATTTGCGCCTTTTGAGTTCAAATCGTTGGTTAACGGCAAAGATACGCTGGTTGGAGCAGATATCGAGTTGGCCAAAGCTATCGGTGAAAAACTCGGTGTAAAGGTTGAATTTTCCGTGATGTCTTTTGATAATGTTCTTGCTAACGTGCAAAGTGGTAAAGCTGATATCGCCATTGCTGGTATTTCGGTGACAGACGAACGTAAGAAGGTTTATGATTTTTCAGACAGCTACTATACGTCAGAAAATGTAGTGATTGTCAAAAAAGACAAGGTAAATGACTACACAAGCACTGATAGTCTCGCTAAACAAACGGTCGGTACGCAAAAAGGGTCTGTCCAAGAAACCGTTGCTAAGAAACAAATCCCTAAGGCAAGTGTCGTATCACTAGCTTCAAATGGTGAAATGATTAACGAACTTAAATCAGGTCAGCTTCAAGCAGTTGTACTTGAGAAGGCCATTGCAGAAGGTTATATCGCTCAAAATGATGATTTAACCCTTGCCAACTTTAATCTCAAGTCAGATGGTACAGATGCTTATGCCGTCGCAACACGTAAGGGTTCAGATGACTTGCTTAAAGAAATCAATGCCGTCATCAAAGAGACTAAGGACTCTGGAAAATTTGACCAATGGTTGAAAGAAGCATCAACCTACAAACAAAGTAAGTAAATTTAAAACTCCCGAGCACCTGAAACGAGCATGTTTCAGGTGCTTTCATCAACAGTGAAAAGTCTCGTTTGGTCCTCGCTTTACTCACTTAGGGGGAGTCTCCAAAAATTCTTAAATCTAAAATGGGGCAATACCCCATTTCAGATTGAAGACAAAGTCCTCAGAAGTTATACTTCTGGGGATTTTTCTTGCTTTGAAGGAGTATAATAAAAGAAAAAGGTATTTGATGAGGTGTTCCTATGTTTCACAAAGAAAATCCTGAATACAATCGACGTCAAGTAGGATTCTATACGCTTGATGAACTTGTGCCTAAAGACCATTTTCTAAGAAAAGTCGAGGAAACGATTGATTTCTCTTTTATTTATGATCTTGTCGAAGATAGTTATTCCTCGGATAATGGTCGCCCTAGTCTAGACCCTGTTTTATTAGTTAAAATTCCGTTGATTCAATGTTTTTATGGCATTCGTTCTATGCGCCAAACCATTAAAGATATTGAGGTGAATACGGCTTACCGTTGGTTTCTTGGCTTATCTCTGGACGATAAGGTGCCTCATTTTACAACTTACGGTAAGAACTATAGCCGACGCTTTGAAAACAAGGAAGTGTTAGCACACATTTTTAGTCATGTGCTTCATCATGTTTTGGAAGCAGGGCTCATTGATCCCTCAGAAATCTTCATTGATGGGACCCATATCAAGGCAGCTGCTAATAATCATAAGTACAAAACTGTTGTTATTGATCAAAAAGCTAAATTCATGAGTGAACAACTGGAGATTGAGATTAATTTAGATAGGAAAAAACACGCAAAAAAGTTCTTAAAGCCCGCCAAAAAAGGCGAGGCTAAACCTAAGAAACAATCAACGACAGACCCAGACAGTGGTTGGTTTCATAAGGGGGAACATAAGGAAGTCTTCGCTTACAATGCTCAAGTAGCTTGTGATAAACACGGCTGGGCCTTAGCTTATACGGTTGAAGCAGGAAACATCCATGATAGTCAGGCTTTCTCTGCTCTTTTTGTCAAACTAGAACCATTCTCACCTGAATTCATTATTGCGGATTCAGGCTATAAAACACCTAGTATTGCCAAGTTTCTTCTAGAAAAAGGGATTACACCAGTTTTCCCTTACACTAGACCAAGAGGTAAGAAAGATTTTTTACGTCCAAAAGACTTTGTCTATGACGAGCATTTTGATTGTTATCTTTGTCCAGAGAACCATGTATTAACTTATCGTACAACCACACGTGAAGGTTATCGAGAGTATAAAAGTAATCCTAAAATTTGTAAGACCTGTCCCTTGTTAGCGATTTGTACTGAAAGTCGCCAGCACCAAAAAGTTGTTGTGCGTCATATTTGGAAAGATGCCCTAGAAGTCTGTGAAGATATTCGCCATCAAAGTGGTATGAAAGAACGGTATCAACACCGGAAAGAAACGATAGAACGGTTATTCGGAACAGCTAAAGAATATCATAACTTACGTTATACCAGAGAAAAAGGAAAGTCCAAAATGGAAGCTAAGGTTGGGCTTACTTTAGCGTGTCTAAATATCAAAAAATTGGTAAAAATGATGACAGGAAAGACCTATAATTTTACCCAAATATCTCAATATTATTGGATTATAGGAGAATTAGGTAAGAATATAAAAAAGACAAACATCAAAAACGATGTTTGTCTTCATTCTGAGATGGGGCAATACCCCATTTTTTATTGAATTCTCTGCTAAAAACGGTTATTATCAAAGTAGGTAAGTCTGTTCAATAGACAAATGACATCGTATAGAGTGCTTAAGAAAAGCAAGGAGAAACTATGAAGCTACCACGTTTTGGTGTTGAAGAATGGCTTAATGTCCATGAAAAATCTGCCATATATGATATCGCAGGAGTTTCAATTAAGGCCCTCACAATGGAAGAATTATTTGACCTGTCAGGCCTTGATAAGGACGCCTTTTTTGCCCAACTGCTAAAGAAAAAGATGGATTACGGCTGGATTGAGGGGGCACCAGAGTTCAAAACTCAGGTGGCTAGTTTATACAAGAACATGCCGGTTGATAATATCCTCCAAACCAACGGGGCAACGGGAGCGACGATGCTAGCCCTTTACGCTCTTATTGAGCCTGAAGACCATGTCATCTCCATGTATCCAACTTATCAGCAGCTCTATGACATTCCTAAGTCACTAGGAGCAGATGTGGATCTCTGGGCGGTTGAAGAGGACAAGGGGTGGTTGCCTGATTTGGACCAACTCCGTCGTCTGATTCGTCCTAATACAAAGATGATCTGTATTAACAATGCCAACAATCCTACCGGTGCCCTTATGGACGCTGCTTACCTCGAGGAGCTAGTGGCTATCGCTAAAGAAGTAGACGCCTATATCTTCTCAGATGAGGTCTATCGCAGTTTTGACCAGCCTGCACCTTCTATTGTGGATTTGTATGAAAAGGGCATTGCCGTCAATAGTCTGTCAAAGACCTATTCCATTCCTGGTATTCGTGTGGGTTGGGTTGCTTCTAACACAGAGGTGGCGGATATTCTGCGTGACTACCGCGACTACACGATGATTTGTGCTGGTGTCTTTGATGATATGGTGGCTACCCTTGTCTTGGAAAATAAAGAAGCCATCCTAGAACGTAATCGTCAGATTGTAGAGGAAAATCTAGCTCTTATGGATGCGTGGATTGCCAAGGAACCTAAGGCGTCATGGATTAGACCTGCTAGTGTTTCCACCTCTTTCGTCAAATTAGATGTGAATCGTCCTATCGAAGATTTTGCTTTAGAGCTTCTTCAGGACTATGGTGTTCTTGTGGTTCCGGGTAACCGTTTTGACAAGGAGTCCCATGTTCGCATCGGTTATTGCTGTGACAAGGAAGTCCTTCAAAAGGGCTTAGAAAAATTGTCGCAATTTCTTAATAAATGTTGACAATACCACTAATTTTAAGTAAAATAAACGAGCAAAAATTATATTTATACAGGAGTTTCTTATGAAAAAACTTTTCCTTGGAGCCATGGCTCTCCTTGCTGCCGTTACCTTGGTAGCATGTGGGTCAAAAAAAGACGCTTACGAATCTATTAAAGAAAATAAAAAACTTGTCGTGGCTGTCAGTCCAGACTATGCACCATTTGAGTTCAAAACTTTGGTCGACGGTAAAGACCAAGTTGTCGGTTCAGACATCAAGTTGGCACAAGCTATCGCTGATGAACTTGGGGTTAAACTTGAAGTGACAACTATGAGCTTTGACAATGTCCTTTCTAGCCTTCAAGCTGGTAAGGCTGATATTGCCATATCTGGTATCTCAGTGACAGATGAACGTAAGAAAACCTTCGATTTCTCAGATCCTTACTACGAAACACAAAATGCAATCATCGTTCGTAAAGATCAAGAATCTACCTACTCAAGCCTAGATGCTTTCAAGGGTAAAAAAGTTGCCGTTCAAAAAGGTACTATCGAAGAAGGACTTGCTAAGAAACAGTTGAAAGACTCAACAGTCGTATCACTTACAGCAATGGGTGAAGCTATTAACGAAGTTAAGTCTGGCCAAGTTGATGCTGTTGACCTTGAAAAACCAGTAGCAGAAGGTTACGTGGCACAAAATCCAGATTTGGCTTTGGCAAGTGTTGCCCTCAAAGTTGACGATGGTGATGCTAAAGCAGTCGCTATGGCTAAAGGCAATGACAAATTGAAAGAAGCAGTAAACAAGGTTATCAAGAAATTGAAAGACAATGGTACTTACGACGAGTACATCAAGGATGCTTCTAAATACACAGCAGTTGAATAAAAGAGAGCTAGAGGATGATTCCTCTAGTTTTTGTATGGTAAAGCCCCTGATAATCTCCAATAAGACTTAGAAAATAGTGTTGACATCAAAATTACTCAAACTTAAAAGATATTTCTTGACAGAAAAAGATCAGTCTTGTATACTTGAATAGAACGTGTAAAATGTTACATTATCTTGAGGAGGTGAATTCAATGTCAAAAACAGTAGTACGTAAAAACGAATCACTTGACGACGCTCTTCGTCGTTTCAAACGTTCTGTGACTAAAGCTGGTACTCTTCAAGAGGCTCGTAAACGTGAACATTACGAAAAACCTTCTGTAAAACGTAAACGTAAATCAGAGGCAGCTCGCAAACGTAAAAAATTCTAATTAAGAATGAAATTAACAGAAAAAAGCTTGAGATTACTCAAGTTTTTTCTTTTTCCTCGAATAAATAAGTCTCTTGGTATAAAAAAATAAGACGTCTGATAGTTCAGGCGTCTTAAGTTTCATATGCTTTTAGGTGAACAAATAAAGATTATTTGTTTGCAAGAAGATCGCGGATTTCAGCAAGCAATTCTTCTTGTGATGGAGCTGCTGCTTCTTCAGTAGCTTCTTCTTCTTTTTTACCAAGAGCTACAGCGTGGTTAGCAGCTTTAACAACGAAGAAGAGGGTAGTACCAACGATGATGAAGTTGATAATTGCACTCAAGAAGTTACCGTAAGCGATACCGTTCCATGATAATTTAGAGAGGTTTTCAACGTTAGCAGCCTTAACAACTGGGTTAAGGATAACTGGAGTGATAATATCACTTACAAGTGAAGTGATGATAGCGTTGAAGGCAGCTCCCATAACAACGGCTACAGCAAGATCAAGGACATTCCCCCTGAATAAAAAATCTTTAAGTTCTTTAATCATTTTGATAATGATTCCCTTCTTTTATTTATTTTTAATAGTTTATCCAATTTTGTAATTCTTGACAAGGGATTTGCTCATGAAAAATCAATTTTATTTTACTTTCATTTTTCATCGTGTTATAATTAGAAGTAATGCAATTATGGTAAGATAGGGGGCAGTTAGATGGTAATTGATAAAGTTTTAATAGAAGATATTAAGAGCAGTACCAATATCGTCGACGTGATTGGTGAAGTTGTCAGTCTTAATCGCGCAGGTCGAAATTACCTCGGTCTCTGCCCTTTCCATAAGGAGAAAACCCCCTCATTTAATGTTATCGAGGATAGGCAGTTTTATCATTGTTTTGGTTGTGGAAAGTCTGGGGATGTCTTTAAATTTTTAGAGGAATACCGTCAGATTTCTTTCCAAGAAAGTGTCAAGGTTCTGGCAGACCGCTTAGGTATTGCGGTTACGATAGATGCACCAAGACAGGCTCAGCAGCAGAATTCTCCTAATCAAGCCTTCTATGATCTTCATGAGGATGCGCTTAAGTTTTATCACGCAGTTCTGATGACGACTAAGATAGGAGAAGCAGCGCGTGCCTACCTCTATGAGCGTGGTATGACTGACGATTTACTTAAGACCTTCCAGATTGGTCTAGCCCCTGACGAACCAGATTATCTCTATCAGTCTGTATCAAAAAAATATGACGAAGAGGTACTGACAGAATCAGGTCTTTTTAATCTTTCTGAAAGTAATCGTCTTTTCGATACTTTTAAAAATCGAATCATGTTTCCGCTTAAGAATGAGTTTGGAAAGACTATCGGTTTTTCAGGACGTGTTTGGACCAAGGACGATATTGAAAAAGGACAAGCCAAGTACAAAAATACGAGGGCTACCCGCATTTTCAATAAGTCTTACGAACTCTACCACCTCGATCAGGCTAAGCCGGTGATTCAGAAGACCCATGAGGTCTATCTGATGGAGGGATTCATGGATGTCATTGCCGCTTATAGGGCTGGGCATGTTAATGCTGTGGCTTCTATGGGGACGGCGTTGACTCCTGAACATGTCAATCGTCTGCGTAAACTCACCAAGAAAATTGTTCTGACCTATGATGGTGATAAGGCTGGGCAAAATGCGATTGCCAAGTCTCTTGAGCTTTTATCGGATTTTCAAGTTGATATTGTTAAAATTCCAGACAATATGGACCCTGATGAATATCTACAGAAAACATCCGAAGAGGCTTTGGGGAAACTTTTGGTCGAGTCCCGCATTTCAGATGTGGAATTTTGGATAGGACAGCTCAAGCCCGCTAATGTAGACAATCTTCAAGCAGAGATTGCCTATGTTGAGCAGATTGCTAAGATTATTGCCAAGTCACCTTCTGTGACAGCACAAAATTCCTACATTTCTAAGGTAGCTGACCTTTTGCCAGACTTTGATTTTTTCCAAGTCGAGCAAGCGGTCAATAACGAACGGTTGACCATGAGGAATCAGCAGACGGCTCAATTATCGGCTGCTAGTAATAGTGCTTATGAGTCTTCAGCGTCAGGACTCAGAGGAACGGTCAAACTACCTTCTACACCTAAGATTACAGGTCTTCGTCGGGCGGAAAATCAACTCTTCCATCGTATGCTTAATCATCCTATGATTTTGAATGACTATCGCATGAGAGAGGAGTTTTTCTTCCAAACACCTGAGTTAGAGGAGCTTTATCATATTCTGAAACAAGATGGTCAGATTGATACCGTAGCTTTGTCTCTACTTTCTCAAGAGATGCAAACAGCCTATTATCAGGTTTTAGAGGAGATTTTACCACCTGAAACTAGTCTTGAAGAAGTTCAGGCTATCGAAGAGCGTAGAAATCATTTTTTGAGGGAACAGGACTTTCGTAAGCAAAGTAAACAAATAAGAGAATCAAGTAACCACGGTGATGTGGATGCAGCGGTGGAAGCCCTGCAGATGCTCATCGCCCAAAAACGAGATATGGAGTAACACATGGCAAAGAAAAAACAAAATACAGCATTTAACGTTCAAGTCGCTGATTTCATTCGTAACCACAAAAAAGCTGGTACAGCAATTGATGATGAAGTCACAGAAAAACTAGTTATCCCATTTGTTCTTGATGCTGATGGGATTGATGACCTTTTGGAACGTTTGACAGACGGTGGTATCTCTATCACTGATAAGGACGGAAATCCTTCATCTAAATATGTTGTTGAAGCCCCAAAACCAGAAGAATTGACAGACGAGGAGCTTCTTGGTTCAAACTCAGCTAAGGTCAATGACCCTGTTCGTATGTACCTCAAAGAGATTGGGGTAGTGCCTCTCTTGAGTAACGAAGAGGAAAAAGAATTGGCTATCGCTGTTGAAAATGGTGACTTGGAAGCTAAACAACGTTTGGCAGAAGCCAACCTTCGTTTGGTAGTCTCAATCGCTAAACGTTATGTGGGACGTGGTATGCAGTTCTTGGACTTGATTCAAGAAGGTAACATGGGGCTTATGAAAGCCGTTGATAAATTTGACTACTCTAAAGGTTTCAAATTCTCAACTTATGCGACATGGTGGATCCGTCAAGCAATCACTCGTGCTATCGCAGACCAAGCACGTACCATCCGTATCCCAGTTCACATGGTTGAAACTATTAATAAATTGGTACGTGAGCAACGTAACCTCTTGCAAGAGTTGGGACAAGATCCAACTCCTGAGCAAATCGCTGAACGTATGGATATGACTCCAGATAAGGTTCGTGAAATCCTTAAGATTGCTCAAGAGCCAGTTTCTCTTGAAACACCTATCGGTGAAGAAGATGATAGCCATTTGGGTGACTTTATCGAGGATGAAGTTATTGAAAATCCAGTAGATTACACAACTCGTGTGGTTCTTCGTGAACAATTGGATGAAGTGCTTGATACTCTTACAGACCGTGAAGAGAATGTTCTTCGTCTTCGTTTCGGTCTTGATGATGGGAAGATGCGTACTTTGGAAGATGTTGGTAAAGTCTTCAACGTTACTCGTGAACGTATTCGTCAGATTGAAGCTAAAGCCCTTCGTAAATTGCGCCACCCAAGCCGTAGTAAACAACTTAAAGACTTTATTGAAGACTAAGATAGTAAATGGAAGGGGCCTGATTATTAGGCCCTGATTTTGGAGGAAAAGCTATGTCTGAAGTAAAATACACTGAAGCAGAAATTGAAAAAATCAAAGACCGTATCTTGGAAGCCTTAGAAATGGTCATTGATCCAGAGTTGGGGATTGATATTGTCAACCTTGGCCTCATTTACGATATCCGTTTCCAGCAAGATGGTTATACTGAAATCGATATGACCTTGACGACTATGGGATGCCCCTTGGCAGACCTTTTGACAGACCAAATTTATGACGCTATGAAAGAAGTGCCAGAAGTCACTAAGACTGAGGTTAAGTTGGTCTGGACACCAGCTTGGACTGTTGAAAAGATGAGTCGTTATGCCCGTATCGCCCTAGGTATTCGTTAGGAGAAATCTTATGAAAACACTGGCTATCGTTGTTCCTTGTTATAACGAGGAAGAGACTATTCATCCTTTTTTAGAGGCTTGTCAGGCAGTTGAGCGACAAATGGCCAACCAGTTGGCTTTCAACTATTACTTTGTCAATGACGGTTCAAAAGATCGCACCTTAGAAGTTCTAAGACAGGTTTCAAAGCAATTTGAAAATGTTCACTATCTCTCTTTCTCTCGTAATTTTGGGAAGGAAGCAGGTTTACTGGCAGGACTTGAGGCAGCCCAAGGTGACTATGTGACAGTTATGGATGCTGATCTTCAGGATCCACCTGAACTTCTTATCGAAATGTATGCCAAAATCCAAGAAGGTTACGACGTTGTCGGGACAAGACGTGCAGACCGTAAGGGTGAGCCGCCTATTCGTTCACTCTTTGCGAAGGCCTTCTATTGGTTGATTAATAAAGTTTCTGATACTGAAATGGTGGATGGGGCACGTGATTTCCGCTTGATGACTCGTCAAGTCGTTGATGCCATTCTTGAGCTCAAGGAAGTCAATCGCTTTTCAAAAGGCCTCTTTTCTTGGGTCGGCTTTGACGTGGCCTACGTCTCTTATGAAAATCGTGAACGTGTGGCGGGAGAGACTTCATGGTCTTTCTGGAGCCTATTGAGTTACTCACTTGATGGCTTTATCAACTTCTCAGAAGTACCCTTGAAGCTTGCCACATGGGCAGGGACCTTCTCATTCTTGATTTCTTTGGTTGGAATTATTTTCGTCATCATCAGAAAGTTGACCATTGGTGGAAGCGTAGCTGGTTGGGCGAGCCTTGTCTCTATTATCCTCTTTATCGGAGGAATCCAACTCTTAGCCTTGGGTATCATCGGGAACTATATTTCAAAGATTTTCCTAGAAACTAAGAAACGACCAGTTTATATTGTTAAGGAGAAGGGCTAAAGAATGATTGAAGAGTTTTTAGGAGTATTTAATAATTTAAAAGGATATATTAAGAGGAATAAATTTGTTTTATCTCTTATCTTAGGTGTTTATCTTTTAGTTAATATTAACATCAGTTTAGCTGAGTACCCCTATATTGACGATATTGGTCGTCAAGTTCTGGGTTATACGGGCTTCTCTGAACATTACTCCAGATATTTGAGTGAATTTTCAGCACGTCTTATTCAAGGTGGTACTCATTTAACGGATCCTGGCCTGACAACAAATATTATCTCAGCCTTTATACTAACATTTGCAAGTACGATATTATTGTTTGTATTGTTTCCATCGAAAAAGGTTACTCCAGTTTTAGCCTTAGCCTCAACTGTAATTGGAATAAATCCTTGGTTTTTAGAGCCTTTGAGCTTTAGGTTTGACAACCCATTTATGTCACTAAGTATTTTAGTGTCAATTCTTCCTTTTATCTTTTGGGAGTCTAGAAAACTATTTAGTATATGTTCGGTTGTATGTATTTATCTTATGTGTAACTCATACCAAGCATCGTCAGGAATTTATATTCTCATGACGCTAACACTTCTCTTTTTAGAAGTAGTCTACAGTGGTAAATTGAATATAAAGAGTTTAGTATGTTCGATTTTATCCTATGTTGGTGGTATGGTTTTATATAAAATACAAATTACTATTAAGCCACCGATTTTTGCTGACCAAGGGAATATCCCAAGTTTATTACATCTTCCTAGTATTATGCTAGCAAATGCTAAAGGTTATCTGAAAAATATTTATCTTCAAAGCACAAAAGTCTGGATTCTTTTATTTCTAGTAATACTTATCTTGTTAGTATTTAATATAATTACTAGTAGCAAGCAAAAGAAAATTGTAGCTTTAGCTTTTACGTTTGCTTGGCTTGCTTTAGGAAGTATTTTGAGTTATGGAAGCTATTTAATACTTTCAGAACAATTTTATTTGTTGAGACCTAGATATGAGTACGGACTAGGAGTCTTTTCTTCGATTGTGTTAGTTGTTTCTTTGGGAATAACCAATCGAAATCAGATTATTAATGTTTTAAAATCAGTATTTTCAAGTTTACTCATCTTTTATTTCCTTGCTTTTTCATTTATTTATGTAAGCAATTTAAAGCAACAGAATAATACATTTGAAGTTCAGAGTGCTATGCTAGGAAATAGTTTGAATAAGTATTTGAATGATAAAAATAATGTGGTCAATATTAATCGTTTTGTTGCTAATTCGCCTATTTATGAAAATGCGACCTCGGTCTATCCAATGATTAGTAGTTTAATTATGCCTAATACTAATGTTTCTTGGGATATGACGATGAGATTTAATGCAATCACAAAATTTAACGTTGATTTTAAACCATTTGATGCAACAACAGTAAATTCAGAGTATAAACAATTAGAAACAACAAAAATGTATGATGTTTATACCAAAGATAATGAACTTTTTGTAGTGATGAAATGATAAATTATATTTTATGAAAGCAGATTTTTTCTGCTTTTTTTGTTAAAATGAAACTAACATTATTGGAACTACAAGGAGAAAAATATGATTCTAGTAACAGGTGCAAATGGCCAACTCGGAACTGAACTTCGTCACCTTCTTGACGAACGTAACGAAGAATATGTAGCAGTAGATGTGGCAGAAATGGACATCACAGATGCTGAAAAAGTAGACGAAGTTTTTGCGGAAGTAAAACCAACCTTGGTTTATCACTGTGCTGCTTACACAGCTGTTGATGCGGCTGAAGATGAAGGTAAAGAGCTTGACTATGCGATTAATGTGACAGGTACTGAAAATGTCGCTAAGGCTGCTGAAAAACATGGTGCAACGCTTGTTTATATTTCAACTGACTACGTTTTTGATGGTGAAAAACCAGTCGGTCAAGAGTGGGAAGTTGATGATAAACCAGATCCACAGACAGAGTATGGTCGTACAAAACGCATGGGTGAAGAGTTAGTCGAAAAATATGTGACTAACTACTACATTATCCGTACAGCTTGGGTGTTCGGTAACTACGGTAAGAACTTTGTCTTCACTATGCAAAACCTTGCTAAGACTCACAAGACACTTACAGTTGTTAATGACCAACACGGTCGTCCAACTTGGACACGTACTTTGGCAGAGTTTATGACTTATTTGGCTGAAAACCGTAAGGAATATGGTTATTATCACTTGTCAAATGATGCAGCAGAAGATACAACTTGGTATGACTTTGCGGTTGAAATCCTCAAAGATACTGATGTTGAAGTGAAACCTGTTGATTCAAGCCAATTCCCAGCTAAAGCTAAACGCCCACTTAACTCAACAATGAGTTTGGCTAAGGCTAAGGCTACAGGATTTGTCATTCCAACATGGCAAGATGCTTTGAAAGAGTTTTACAAACAAGAAGTGAAATAAGAATACTTAATGAGCTTTTAAAGTTCAAAGAGAGAACGTGTGTCATGCTGTTCTCTCTTTTTTCATTTAGAATATGATATAATTAATGGAATATAGTTATCGAAAGAGAGTGAAATATTTGAAAAAGGTAACTGCCCAAAAGGTTTTTTTCTGGAATATTTTAGGAAGTATGTCTTCAGCTGCTGTTTCAGTTATACTTCTTTTTATTGTTACACGGGCTTTAAATAGTGCTTCAGCGGATATCTATAGTTTTGCTTATGCAATTGCGAATCTCTTTGTTATTGTAGCAAGTTTTCAAGTCAGAGATTTTCAAGCGACGGATATAAGAGAAAAGTATTCTTTTGACACCTATTTCGTCACAAGAATCATTTCTAATGTTGCAATGGTTCTTCTTTTAGTGACGTATTTAATTTTTAATACTAATACTCACTCAAATATAGAGATAATTTTTTGGGTATCTTTTTTCCGAGTTAGTGAAGCCCTATCAGATGTTTTTCAAGGATTGTTTCAGCAGAAAGAACGTCTGGATATTGCAGGGAAGTCTCTTTTCCTGAGAAATACCATTTCAACAATTGTGTTTGCTTTAACTTTAGTTATCTCTAAAAATCTATTGTGGTCAGTGATCGCACAAACCATCAGTTCATTTGTTTTTATTGCTCTATTCGATTATCCTAATTCAAAAGTCTTCCATCGCTTAAATCTTAAGAGTGTTAGGTTGAGTAATATTATCAATGTATTGAAAGATTGTTTACCTTTATTTATTAATGCTTTTTTGTTGGTCTCAATTTATAATCAGCCTAAATATGCTTTGAATGATATTTTTAATCAAGGTTTGATTGGAAATGGTGTTCAGCGAGATTTTAGTATTTTGTTTACACCAATTTTTGCCATGAATCTTATGATTGTGTTTCTTAGACCAATGATTACACAACTTGCAGTCTTTTTAGAAGAAAAGAAGATTTCTCATTTTGTCACTTACAAGAATAATCTCTTCAAGATTTTATTTGGAACTTGCACATTAATATTTCTAATTGGTGCTTTTATAGCCATCCCAGCTTTGGATATTGTATACGGGACTAACCTTAAACAGTATCAGACGAGTTTTATCGTCTTGTTGCTTGGAGGAATTGCAAGTACTTTTTCAACTGTATGTGATAATATTTTGACAATATTTAGGAAGCAACATTTTTTGGTTATTTCCTTTATTGTGGGTTATATTGTGTCAATCTTAACTGCCAAGCCTCTAGTGTCAAAATTTGAAATTTTTGGAGCCTCACTATCATTTCTTTGTGCAATGATAGCATGGCTACTTGCTTCACTAGTAATTTATTTTGTAACAAACCCATATACAATCTTTAGAAGGAAAAAATAATTGACATGAAATTTTCTATCATTATTCCAGCCTATAATGTGGCAGATTATCTAGAAAACTGTGTAGAGAGTATTCTTAAACAAACATATGATAATTATGAAATTATAATTGTAGATGATGGTTCAACTGATGAGACAGGTAAAGTAGCAGATGAACTATTGAAACAATCTAAGCAAATTAATGTAGTTCACCAATCTAACGGTGGTGCTTCGAAGGCACGTAATACTGGAATGAAGAGAGCTACGGGTGATTATATTTTGTTTTTAGATGGCGATGATTTTTGGAGTGATAGTCATTTTTTAAAACAGATTGTTAGTGAGCTTACTATAAAACTTGTAGATGTTATTATTTTCGGTTATAGTTATTACTACGATAACGAAATTAAAGAGTCCCCGATATCTCGATTAAAAGACTTAGGTGAAGCTACTAATTATGGCTTATTTAATGGCCCTAATTGGAATAAATGTATTTCTAAGAAATTAATTAATAAGGGGTTGAGTTTTCCTGAGGATTTAGTCTCTGAAGATAGTTTGTATTGTTCATCAATAATGAAAATGATGGAAAGTTTTTCTGTAATTACTAGCACTCAGTATATGTATCGTCAGAACAGAGCTGGAAGTTTAACAAATGTAGTGAAAGAAAGAAATGTTTTAGATACTCTTGAGGGAATTAGTAGAGGTTTATCTGATGAAAAGTCATTATCTGAAGTTAAACGTAAAGCCTTAAATACCTATTTTACAATTTCTTATATTTCGATTCTACCTTATGCTAAGCCATACCTATTTAACCAAGAAATACGCAACTTATTAATTCAATATAAATATTTGTTGAAAAATTCCAGTCATATAAATAACATATCATTTAAAATGACAGGTATCTTTACTTCGATTTTTGGAATTAATATCTCAACAAGGTTATTTTCTTACCTTCTGAAATTTTATAAAAAATAATAGATAGAAAGTATAATATGTCTAATCCAACCGTTTCAGTCATAATTCCTGTATATAACGCGCAAGAGGGAATTAAACAATGTCTGGATTCTCTTCTAAATCAATCATTTACAGATTTTGAGATTATTCTTTTAAATGATGGCTCTACAGATAATAGTTTAGAAGTTATTAAAAAGTATGCGGCTGTTAATGATTTTATCCGAGTAATTGATAAAGAAAATGAGGGAGTTGCTAAAACCAGAAATAAAGGTATACAACTTGCTAATGGGAAGTACATTGTATTTATCGATAATGATGATTTTATTGATTCAGATTATTTAGAGCGTTTTTATAATGCAATAGATCAAGAACAACTAGATATTGTTCTTGGTGGTTATAAGCGTGTTAATCAGGAAATGAAGACACTTTTTAAGCAAGATTTAACACAATCTGAATGGTCTAAGTATATAGTCGTTGCACCTTGGGCACGTATTTATAGAACTTCATTTTTAATAGATAATAATATTCAGTTCTTTGATTATCCAATAGGTGAAGATGTTGTCTTTACATTGACTGCCTACAATTTAACAGAAAAAATTAAAATAATTGATTATAACGGCTATAATTGGTTTTTTAACGAGAAGAGTATCTCAAATACATCTCAAAGAGGTTTTAATCCGAATATAGATATTGTGTATTTCTTGAGTCACTTGCTTAAAGTTGCTGGCGATTCAAAATATATTCGCTATTTTATAAAACGATATTACATTTGGTACTTACTCTTTTCTGGAAGAGCCGCTTCAAGTTCGTCATTTATGGATCAATATAGAAGAATTAAAGAATGGGTTTCTAAAGAAAATATTGATTCAAATTTAACACCATTATCATCTGAGATAACTGGAGAACGAATTCAAACAGTTATTTCTGTAATGGTTTTTAGAACTTTAGAACATTTGAGATTAGTTTCACTGTTTTCGAGGTTTTACTGTAAAGGAAAGGAGAAGTAGTTGAGAGTTTTAATGATAATTCCTGCCTACAATGAGGAGGAAAGTATTTTCGACACGGTAACAAGTATCTTGAATTACCGTAAGAAAGTTGATTTTGATTTGGACTATGTTGTTATCAATGATGGATCAACAGATAAGACAAAACAAATTCTGGAAGAGAATCATTTTAATGCTGTTAATCTCGTAATGAATCTTGGGATTGGTGGTGCGGTTCAAACAGGCTACAAATATGCACTAGAGCATGACTATGATGTAGCAGTTCAATTTGATGGCGATGGCCAGCATGATATTGAATCCTTGTCAGATTTGCTAGAACCAATTCGAAAAAATGAAGCAGACCTAGTTATTGGTTCACGCTTTGTTGGTGATGTTAAGTCTGAATTTCAAACAACTTTTATGAGACGCTTCGGAATTAGTGTTATTTCCAATCTTATTAAATGGACAACTGGACAAAGAGTTTTAGATACAACTTCGGGTTACCGTTTGGCTGATAAAGCTGTTATTAAACAGTTCGCTAAGCGTTATCCAATCAAGTATCCAGAACCAGAAACTATTGTTCATATTTTGAAACGTAAATATCGAGTTGTTGAACGACCAGCAAATATGTTTGAACGTACTGGTGGTGTTTCTTCTATTACGCCAATTAAATCCATTCGATATATGCTTGAAGTGTGTTCGTCGATTGTTATCGCAGCCTTTATGAGGGAGAGTGAATAATGTCAGTTTTATCTATTGTGATGTTGGTAGCTTCAATCTTTTTCCTTTATTTAGTCATTAGAAATATCAATAAGAATAATATCTTATTTGAACAGGCCTTCATGTGGATTGTCATCAGTCTGGTAATGATTGTTATTTCGATTTTTGATGTTATTCCAGTTTATTTTGCAGGATTACTTGGATTTGAACTGACTTCGAATTTTTTGTTGTCGCTTGCTATCTTTTTCTTGTTGGTCATCGCTTTCCTACAAACCATGACTTTATCGAAACAAAAAGAGCAGATTAAACATTTAGTTCAAGAATTATCTATTCTAAAAAGTCATGTAGAAGAGAAAGAGGAAAAGAATGAAGGATAATCATACTTGGGTAATTTGTGCTTATGGAGAAAGTGATTATCTTGAAGCCTGTATTCAATCTTTGAAAAATCAAACTCTTCAATCTCAAATTATCTGCTATAGTTCAACGCCACTGGATTCGATTAAGGAACTTTGTCAGTGTTATGCTATCCCATTTTATACTAAACAAGGTGGGGGGATTGGCAAGGATTGGAATAATGCTATCTCTTTTGTAGAAACAAAATATGCTACTATCGCCCATCAGGATGACTATTATGAGCCAAGATATGTAGAAAAAGTATTGGCCAAGATGGAAAAAACTAGTGATGTTCTAATCGGATATTCTGATTATTTTGAAGAAAAAAATGGTCTAAAGATTCCTGCAAATACCAATCTAAAGATTAAAACTTTGATGCTAAAAACAATGAATCTTTTTCCTGGTAGTCATTTTTGGCGTAACCGCGTAATGGCTTTTGGAAATCCAATTTGTTGTCCAGCTGTCACCTATAACCTTGAAAAATTGAAGAATTTTTATTTTGATGAGGGAATGAAGGTTAGCCTTGATTGGTATGCTTGGTATAAGATTAGTGAATACAAGGGGCGTTTTGTCTATGTGTCAGATAAGCTAATGTGTCACCGAATTCATGAGGAATCTGAGACTTCTAAGACTATTGCTGATAATACTCGTAGTAAAGAAGATTTGTATATGTACCAACTCTTTTGGCCAAAATGGATAGCAAATATCCTTATGAAACAATATGTGAAGAGTCAGAAGACGAATGGGTAAGTATGAATGTTATTGTTTGAGAGAGAAAATGAAAAGTAAAAGTAGATTTTATTGTTACATCTTAATTATTTCTATACTGTATGGTTTTCAGTACTATATTAATAATAAAATTACACCTGTAGGGGATCAAACAGCATTTTTAAATTATGCAAAGGAATTTCACCATAATTACCTTGAATTTGGAATTAATCGTTATCTTACATGGAGTAGCCGGTTACTGATTGAATCCGCAACATTATTCTTTTCAGTACACGATAAGTTATTTATAATTGCTTCTATTATTGCAAGTTTCTTTTTGCTTTTACCTAGTAAGAAAATTTGCCCTAATTTACCTTGGATACCTGGACTTTTCATTTTTATTTTTCTTCCAGCAAGTGAATTTTTAAGTGCAGGTTCTATTCCTACATATATTAATTATGTATTTCCAGCATCATTTCTTTTGTTCTCTCTGTATTATCGTTATTCAGATAAGTGGTGGGTTCAATGTCTAGCGTTCCTATCTTTTGTTTTTGCTATTATGAATGAACAGTTAGCAGTCTATGCTTTTTTATGGATTGTTTTCGAATTAATAAGGGATTGGAAAGTCATTACATTTAGGTACAGAAATATATTGTATGGCTTGGTTTCGTTGACAGGAATTCTCTCTGCAAAATTTTCTCCTGGAAACACATTGAGGTTTGAAAAAAATGTGGAATCTTGGTTTCCCAATTTTGTCCACTTGAACCCATTCCAAAAAATAGGGTTAGGAATTTTAGAAACTGGAGATGGTATATTTTCAGTATCTTTCGGCTTTATTTTTGTGTTTTTGATAGTTTTAGTAGTTTTATCGTTTTATAAAAAGAATTTTATTTCACTGATTCTGTCATCTTTTACCCTATTTGCTATTTTAAGTCAGAAGTTTGAGTGGAGAAATATTTTATTTACACTTTCTAGTGTTAGTAAAGTTGCTAGAGAGAGTGGCACCTTTGATTACAATGTTGTCTATTTTGGAGCGGTGATTTATAATATCGTTTTATTTATGATACTGATGTATTCTCTATGGACTCTTTCTAAAGTTTCAGATAGGTTATGGATTATATACTTATTCGGGATAGGTTTAATTGGACGTTTGCTGATTTCATTTTCACCTACACTTTATGCTTCTAGTACCAGAACGTATTTACCTATAATGCTTAGTCTATTTATTATTACTTGTTATTTTTTGAATGACATTTATATTCATTTTAAACGGTCTAAAGCTATAAAGTAAAAGCAGAGTTATTCTGCTTTTTTCTTTGTCTGTAGTAAGGGGATTTTTTCTTCAAACTATAGTATAATTAAAGCGGTGTACACTTTCAAAATAAGATAGTTGTTCTTTCTTTGAAAGATTGGAATTAATAGTAATTATTATGTACTAATTAATATTTTCTTACATAAAATGGATGGAAAAATGACTAATTTAATATCAGTAGTTGTAACATGTTACAACCATGAAAATTATATTGAGCAATGTTTACGAAGTATTTTTAACCAAACTTATCGAAATATTGAGTTAATTGTTCTTGATGATGGTTCGACAGATTATTCCCCAGAGATTATTCAGGAAGTTCTGAAAGAGTCACCTTTCGTGACGACATTTGAGTCTCATGAAAATATTGGTGTCGTGAGAACAAGGAATAAGGGACTTAATCTTTTAAATGGGGACTATTTTTTATTTGTAGATAGTGATGATTTTTTGGATGAAACTTATGTACAAGAATTATATGAATGTGCGATTAATCATCAAGCAGATATAGTGTATTGTGATTTATTCAATTTTGAAAAAAATGAAGTCTATCTAAAAGCTCAGGAATTTGAATTACATAGCTTATTGGTATCGAACTATATTTCAAATTGTTCTTTAGTAAACAAAGCCATATTAAAGGGTACCTATTATGATGAAAAACTTTCAGGGAAGAAACTCGAGGACTATGATTTTTTCTTGAGCCTTATTATCAATAATGGGGCGAAGGCTGTTTACCAACCTAATACCAAATTGAATTATCGTGTTTTTGAAAAAGATTCGATTTCAAAAAGGGATTCAGTACGCTACCATTATGAAATCTATCTTGAAGTTCTCGAGAAGTATCTCGAAAAGTTACCACATGAAATCTATCAAGCTGTTTGCGAAAACTTATTGATTTTGGAGAGTCGTATAGATGATTTGATAAATCATCATGATGATGTGACAGACTATGTTAATCGCTTGAAAAAAGAACGTGATCAACTTGAACGAAGAAAGTATACACAATCTAAGAGATTGAAGGATGCCCATAAAGAGATGGAGCTTATCCGAGGTTCACTGTCATATCGTCTGGGGAACGCTCTTATCACACCTATAAAGACAGCAGGGGTAATTGCTAAGAATCCAAAAGCTATTAAAAATTATTTGAGAGCTTTAAAAGTCAAAGTGATACAGCTACGTCGTCGAATGACACCACTTAAAGTTCGTCAGTTACGACATCTTAGAAACCGTCAACGTTCTGCCTTGTCGTATAATGGTAAGAAAGCGTTGGTTTATGTTATTTTTGAGTCTGAAGCTCGTCTTCAAGAATACAAATTACGTTTCTTGCAAGCCTTGGCTCCATTGGTAGATGATGTTATTGTTGTTGTTAATGGACAGCTTCACGATGATGATATTAATACCCTTGAGACCTATGGTAGGGTTTTAACTCGTGATAACAAGGGATATGATACTGCGGCCTTTAGAGAAGGAATCTTTGCCTTTGGTAAAGATAAGCTTAAAGATTATGACCAGCTCCTCTTGGTGAATGATACTAATATTGGTCCGATGAGGGATTTGTCTCAAGTGTTCCAGGAAATGGCTGATAAGCAACTAGATTTCTGGGGAATTTCCTTTGGAGAAGAACAAGAGGATGTTACTAAAGAGAATCCTTACGGCTACATTCCTAAGCATCTTCAATCTTATTTCCTAGTTATTGAAAAACTCATGCTAAACGATGATGACTTTTATGAGTACTGGACACATTTGACGGATACAGATTCTCGTGATAAGGCTATTGGTCGACATGAGACACGTTTTACCAAGCATTTTGCTGATTTAGGTTATCGTTTCGATGCGGTTGTACAAGAATACGAAGATTCTGCCATGTATATCCATCCGCTTAAGATGCTCAAGGCAGGAAGTCCCTTGGTAAAATATACGGCTCTGAAAAATTATGATGAAGACCAGTTCTTGTGGCAAGGTCTGGATCGTGATTCAGAAGTCCCTGATTTGTTAGACTTTGTTGCAGAAGAAACGGATTACCCTGTGGCAATCTTGGAAGATATTGTGAATAAATTTAAGACTGTTCCACGTGACCAATACATTCTATTGATTGATGGGGTTGAAAATATCATTCCGCAATGTACCCGTTACCGTGTCTTGAACAAAGCAGAACAATTACGTAAGCATGGCTTTGCAGTCAAAGTTGTTAACCTATCTGATTTCCAATTATCGATGGCTCAAAATGCTAGTCACATCGTTATCTACCGTTCACCAATCTCACCTGAGCTTTTGCGTCTCTGTCATTTGGCTAAGGAATATGGAAAACCTGTTTTCTTTGATATTGATGATTTGGTTTTTGATACGGTTTATACAGACCAATTGAGTTATACGCAAGGGCTTAATTCGGTTGAAAAAGGAAACTATGATGCTGGTGTTCGAAATTATGGCTATATGCTAGAAAACTGTGATGGTGCCATTACTTCGACTAACCAGTTGCAGGAGGAGTTGTATAAGTACCAAAGTAAGGTTTTACTTAATCGCAACTTGGCTTCTGATGACTTAATCGCTATTAGTAGCCAATATATCAAAGATTACTCTCAAACATCTGATATTGTTAAGATTGGTTATTTCTCTGGTTCAATTAGTCATAATGAGAATTTTGAATTGATTAAACCAGCTATTAAGCAACTGCTTACAAAATATAGCAATGTCCAATTACATATTGTCGGGATTTTGGATATTCCGCAAGATATGAAGCCCTTTGAAAATCAAATTGTAACTCACGATTATGTGGACTGGGATAAATTGCCTGCCTTGATTAGTGAAGTTGATATTAACCTAGCACCGCTTGTGGATTCTATCTTTAACCGTGCGAAGTCAGAGATTAAGTGGATTGAAGCTGCCTTGGTGAAGGTACCAACAGTAGCAAGTAAGATAGGAGCTTTCTCAGATGCGGTTGTTGATGGTGAAACAGGATTGTTAGCTACTGATGAAGAGTGGTTCGACAAGCTCGAAGCCTTGGTTTTATCTCCAGAATTAAGACAGAAAATTGCAGATGCTGCTTATCGGGCTGTTCTTGAAAACTGTACGTTAAGCAAGAAAGATGATATGGTGACTTATTTTGAACAGAATTAAACAGATAAAAGTTGAAAATTTATTTTTCATCTTAGCGACGATTTTTATTTTCTCATTTATGTTTGTATTTCCAATTAATCGTGTGCCAGACGAAACAAACCACGCGCGAATGACTTGGGAAACTTTCCATAAACCAACCGAAACATCTTTTAAGTGGATGGATGAGATTCCAAGTAATGATAAGGTTAAGTTAGCAGAATATAAACAGATTTTTGCTCAAAAGATTGATATGAGTAAAGAACCTTTTCAATTCGGTGTGAGTTTAAAAACGATCTCCTTTATTCCACAGTTGATAGGGATGACGATTGGAAGTTGGATTAGTCCCACAGTTGGAATGATTATCTATATGGGGCGCATCTTTAATGCACTGGCCTATATACTAGGAATTTACTTTTTAATACGTTATTTCAAGTATGGGAAAACAGCCCTAATGTTTATTTCGCTGCTACCTATTATGGTTCAGCAAGCTTCGTCACTTTCTTATGATGTGATGAACTATTTAGAAGTGATGTTGGCTCTCGGTTTTATCACGAATCTTGCCTATTCTAAACGTTTTACCAATCGTAATATTATCCAGGTGATAGGTCTTGCGATCTTACTGTTAGCAACTAAGCCAAATAACGTTTTATTGTTGGGATTGATTCCGTTTGTACCACTTGAGTTTGAAGGTGTCCTTGCCTTTCTAAATCGTCCAGCACAAGCCATTAAGACCTTTATTTCAAAATATAAAGCAGTCTTCTACCTTCTTTTTGTAGTAGGTGTTGTAGTGGTTCTTCAATTCTTAATGAAGAATCAAGGTGGTCTTCGTCATTATGGAGAAGTTTTGCGTAATACACTCTTTAATCCTGAGTTGAATGACAATTTGAATGGTATCTTGTCACTTGGGATGTTCGGTTATCTTGGTAACCTTACATTACAAATGCCACTGTGGTTAATTTTTATTGATATCATCGTTCTTACCATTTTGTTCCTATCAAGTAAGAAGGATTTCTTTACAAAAGACTTTGCTAATGCATCCTGGATTCTCTTCCTTCTTGAGATTTTAGCTGCTGTTACTGTAATGTATATGCAGTGGACACCGATTGTTCTTGGTCAGGGAGCTAATATATCGGTTGGTGCTCAAGGACGTTATTTCACGCCATTTATCATTCTTTTGTTGCCGCTAGTCGCTAACACAGCTAAGATTGATTTATCTCGACAGAAAAGATTGAAGATAGCAACTCTGACTTTAATTGCTAATTTCTTAGTGGCTATGTATTTGATTCTTTTCCATTATTGGGGGGTATTTGCATAATTTATGACTAAAACAATTTTATTTATTTCTCCGACAGGAACTCTAGATAATGGTGCTGAAATCTCGATAGTCAATCTTATGAAATTTCTTGTAAAAAAAGGTTATCGTGTATTAAACGTTTTTCCTGATTATAAGGTTCCATCCCAAGAGGAGTATCAAGCAGAACTTCAGAAAGCAGGGATTGAAACCTATGGTCTTTCAGCTGTCAAATGGTGGTGGGAAGAAGCACCGGGTGGTTCACCAGGCAATCATTTTTTGCGAGTAAATTTTTATAATAAGAATGTCAAAGACATTCGAAATATTATTGTAGATAATAAGGTGGAGCTTGTTATCAGCAATACAGTAAATGTTTTTCAAGGTGCATTGGCTGCCGCTTATGAGAATATCAAACATTTTTGGTTGATTCATGAATTTCCTGAGGGAGAGTTCGGTTATTACAAAGAAAAACTAGACTTTATAGATAAGTTTTCTGATGAAATCTTTGCTGTAACAGGAGCTTTGGCCGAGGATTTAGAAAAGTATTTTACAAATAGGAAGATTTATTCCTTTGCACCTTATACTCAAATTGAACCTAAAGAAGGAGTAAAAACTGAATCTAACGACCAACATCGTATCGTTTCAGTTGGACGCTTGACTCAGAGAAAGAATCAGCTTGAGTTAATAAAAGCTTTTCAGATGCTTGATTTAGCAGGAACTGAACTTGTATTTTTAGGTGCATGGGATGAGGATTACAAACAACTTTGTGATGATTATATTGCAGAACACGATTTGAAGAATGTTTCATTTTTGGGGTATTTAGATGATCCTTGGTCAGAGATTACTGATAAGGATTTAGCTGTTTTCCCATCTAGTATGGAAACGTTTGGTCTCGTTTATGTTGAATCTGTTTTGAATGGTATTCCAACGATTTTATCAGATAATGCGGGACATAAATCTGCCTTTGAATATATGAACGAGCAAGGTTATATCTACCCTCTGGGTGATTTGGATGCCTTGACTAGAATGATTTCAGGGGTCCTTGATGGATTTGACCAAGAGAAACTTGAAGCAGTGCAAGCTGTTCCAAGTTTAAAAGAGAGATATTCTCTTGAGAGTGTTTATGCTAATATTACTGAAAAGATTGAGGGCGATGAATTGCGTCATAAAAAAGTAACTCAGAAAGATATCGATTTTTTAAACAGCCGAAAAGCTCTAACCAAGAGTATAAAATCTGCTGTGAAAAAATTGTTTCAGCTTAAAAAAATGAATTAGAGGTTCGCATGTTTCAATGATTGAATTTATGTCTAAGAAAAAATCTTTAGTCATTTATACTTTGTTTTTAATAGTATTGATCTATGGATTAAAAATTGTAAATACATCTTATGGAATGGATACCAATTGGTTTATTCAAAATCCATCAGGCTATATGAATTATTGGATAAGTATTGGACGTTTTGGCGAGGTGATTCTAAAAAAAATCTTTTTGAAAGAGTTCACCAATATATATATGATAAACACCTTAACTTGTATACTTTTAGGAATAACTTCATTATATATAACTTACCTTTTTAGTGATTATATAGAAATTAGAGAAAATAAGAAACTTTTTATAGTTCCTAGTCTATTTACTACAAGTCAGTTATTTGTTTTTCAATATTATTTTGTTCTTCAGAATTTTGAGTTTTCGCTGGCAATGTTACTGACTGTTATAGTGGCTAGTTATTGCTTAAAAGTGAGAACTTTTTCTGGATTAAAAAAAATAATCATTTATATTATCCTAATTAGCCTAATGACCTTAGTTATAGGTGTCTATCAAACATTTATTTTGCCCTATTGTAAAATGAAGTGCAACACAAAAGACATGTTCATCTGATATACTAGAGTTGCGAAAAACAGTATAAAGGAAGATGAACATGTCCACTAATTATTCTACCACAAATCAATCATACAAGCACTTATCTGAAGCTGAGCGAGGGGAAATTGAAGCTTATTTAAGCGTAGGACTCAAACCTGCTGAGATTGCTCGTAGACTAGGGAGAAATCGCTCTACTATTACTCGTGAAATTAATCGTGGTTCCATAACACAAGTGAAAAAAGTAAATGGGCAAAAGGTCTATTACCAACACTATTATGCAGATGCTGCTCATAACCGTTATCGTCATGCTAGAGAAGCCAGCTATTATTTGAAACTGGATTCCGTATCGGATGACTTTCTGAGAGCATTTACAGAAGCAATGAGAGAGAAACCAAGGGTGCATAGCGTGGATACCTTTGTTCATACCTATAGACTCCAACATGTAGATGCAGTTGTTCCTTCAACCAAGACGCTCTATAACTATATCCATCAAGGATTGTTAGAGATTAAGGTCATTGATTTGCCAAGAGCAGTGCGGATCCGTAAGAAATTTACCAAGCGCCCCTCTACCAAGAAACATCTAGGAAAGTCAATTGAAGAAAGGCCAGAAGAAATCAATAATCGTTCCCGTTTTGGAGATTGGGAAATCGATTCTGTTCTGGGTGGAAAGACAATAGGAGAACCTTCTATTCTAACCTTGGTAGAACGACAAACACGCTATGCTGTCACAAAGAAACTCGTGGAAAAGAAAGCAGAGTATGTCAATCAAGCAGTCTTAGAGTGTATGAAACTTTATCCCATTAAGTCCATAACTGCAGATAATGGAAACGAATTTTCATCATTGAGTAAGATAGAGGGATTAGATGTTTATTTTGCACATGCCTATTCATCTTATGAACGAGGTACAAATGAGAATTTCAATGGACTACTAAGAGAGTTCATTCCGAAGGGGTGTTCGTTAAAAGAACTAAATCAGAATCTTTTAGAGGACTATACAAAGGCTATCAATGAAAGACCTAGACGAATTCATGGCTATCAGTCCGCAAAAAAGCTGTTTGAGCTAACTCAAACAGCTTGAAAGATACTCACTTAATCAGAGGAACATCTTTGTTGCACTTGACTTGACAATTAGGGAAACATTTATTTTATTCTTCATACAGATAATTGTTGCGATGCTTTTGTTGGAATATAAGAAATCAAAATTCTCTTTTTCTGAATTAATAGTAAAAGCTTTTCCTAGTGTATTAGTTTTACTATTAGGCATAGCTTGTTATTGGTTACTAGATAAACTTATTGTCTTTGCTCTGAAAACAACACATGCTAATCACTCCTTAGGAATGATAACGTGGTTTGATAAGTCATTTGTAGATGGTTTATCAAGTTTGAGAGTGGCATTTACTTCTATGTTCCCCACTTTAGGTGAGACACCGAATATTTATGGTTTTAGTTTTATAGTAGCAATTTTATTTGCTTTTCTTATCCTAATAATTTATTTCTATAAAAGATATGATGTTAAGATTTGCTCTTTGTTACTCTTCTTATTATTCCTTGCTGGTCTAGGAATTGTTATAGCTTCAGGTACTCTACCTACTCCGAGAAGTATGGTGCCCCAATACCCTTTTTTAATCGCATTTATTGTATTTTATTTGAGTATACTTGTAGATAATGATAAATTGATAACTAATGTTATTCTTGGTATAGTGCTCTTATTAACGTTTACTCAGGTAAAAATGTCGAGTAATTTAGTGGTTGCTGAAGATGCAATTTTCAGAGAAGATCAACAAAAAATTTAACTAATTTATCAGGCAGTTGAAAATTTACAGCTTGAAAATAAAAGTGACTATAAGTTAATGATTATTGGTTCCTCACCAGCTAAGAATAAACAAAGATTTGGTAATTTTGGAGATTTGGTAGGAGTTTCTATGTTTGAGTTTGGAGGAACGTATGCAATTTCTACTAACGTTGTTTCAATAATGGAAAACATGGGGATGTCATACCAATCACCAACATATGAAGAGTATATGAATTATTGGAAAAATAGGACAACTTTGGAGCATAAAAATACTGATTTTGGTATAGAGGTTATAGATAATATGATAATTGTTAAAGTTACTCCTAACTTATAAGGACTTTTCCTGATTTTAAAACAAACTATTTTTATCAAAAATTGATTTTTGAAGATAGCCGTATAAAGACAGTTTTTTGGCTGTCTTTTTTGTTCTTCTCTTTCTGTCCAATCATGCAAAATACCTTCCAAAATGGTATAATAAAAGCTACTATGTATAATTCTGTGTATTTGAGAGATGTGACGAATGGAGGTAAACTTTGAAGGATGTTTTTATCATAGGTAGCAGAGGTTTGCCTGCTCAATACGGTGGTTTTGAGACATTTGTTGAGAAGTTGGTTTCTCATAAGGTATCGCCTACTATACGTTATCACGTGGCTTGCTTATCTGACGAAAGTACTGGCAAGCATTTTGACTATAAAGGTGCGGATTGTTTTACGGTCAATCCACCAAAGCTAGGTCCTGCGCGTGTCATAGCTTACGATATGATGGCTATTAATTATAGCTTGAAACTTATTAAAAAAGAGGGAATTCAAGCCCCAATTTTCTATATTTTAGGAAATACCATTGGTGCTTTCATTGTTCATTTTGCCAAGAAAATTCAGTCCATTGGTGGGATTTTGTTAGTCAATCCTGACGGTTTGGAATGGAAACGTGCTAAGTGGTCTAAGCCTGTTCAAAGCTATCTCAAATACTCTGAAAAAGAGATGACAAAGTATGCAAACTTGATTATTTCTGATAACCGAGGTATTGAGACCTATATTCAAAATACCTATCCGTGGTCTAGAACGACTTTTATCGCTTATGGAACTGACTTATCTAAGACGACTTTGACTGCTGAGGATACCCCTGTTCGAGATTGGTATCAGAAATGGCAAACTCAAGAAAAAGATTATTATTTGATACTGGGTCGATTTGTTCCTGAAAACAACTACGAAACTGCAATTCGTGAATTTATGAAGTCCTCTACAGAGCGTGATCTTGTTATCATCTGTAATCATGAAGGAAATGCTTACTTTGATGAACTACGACAGATAACAGGATTTGATAAAGATAAACGTGTGAAGTTTGTGGGGACTGTCTATGATCAGGACTTGCTTAAGTATATCCGTAACCAAGCCTTTGCTTATATTCATGGACATGAAGTAGGTGGAACGAATCCAGGCTTATTAGAGGCCTTGGCTCAAACAGACCTCAACCTTATCTATAATGTAGACTTTAATCATCAGGTTGCTCAAGACACCGCCTTGTATTGGACTAAAGAGGATGGGAATTTGTCTCAGCTTATCGATTCTGTAGATGGTAAAGTGTCATTCGAGGACTTGGGAAATGCTGCTAAAGCAAATATGAAAGAAAATTACACCTGGGAAAAAATCGTGGGTGAATACGAGGAGCTATTTTTATCATGAAAGTAACTATTCTCATGTCTACTTATAATGGCGAGAACTTTTTAGCAGAGCAAATAGAGAGTATTCAGCAACAGACTTATACTGATTGGACCTTGTTAATTCGTGATGATGGTTCTAAAGATAAAACGAGAGACCTTATCAAACGTTTCGCTTCAGAAGATGATCGCATTGTTTTCATCAATCCTGATCAAACTGAAAATTTAGGTGTTATAAAGAGTTTCTTTACGCTTTTGAAGTATCAAGAATCTGACTACTACCTTTTCTCAGATCAGGATGATACTTGGTTACCTGAGAAACTATCTCTTCAACTTGAGAAAGCAAGTCACTACCCATCTGATAAACCACTTTTGGTATATACGGATTTAAAGGTTGTGAATCAAGATTTAGAGGTACTTCATGAGAGTATGATTCGTACTCAGTCTGATCATGCCAATACGGAATTGGTTCAAGAAATGACAGAAAACACTGTTACAGGTGGTGTGTCTTTAATCAATCATGCTCTGGCTGGATTATGGACTGGTAAGGAAACGAACGAGCTTTTGATGCATGACTGGTATTTAGGTTTGCTTGCGTCAGCATTTGGCAATCTCGTTTATATTGATCAGCCAACAGAGCTTTACCGTCAGCATGCGGATAATGTCTTGGGAGCTAGAACGCTTCGGAAACGTATGCAGAATTGGATTCGCCCTCAGACCTTGTTCAACAAATATTGGAAGTTGATTAAGGCTAGTCAGAATCAGGCGGAAAATCTTCTTTCTTTGCCATTGAATGCTGAAAATAGAGAGTTGGTTGAAAACTTTGTGACCATTATGGACCAAGGATTCAGAGAGCGTTATCGTCGTTTGAAAACATATGGCTATCGTAAAAACAGGGCTTTTCATACCTTTGTATTTACGAGCTTGATTTTGACAAAATTCATGTATAAGGAGGACTAGATGAATTTCTTTAGTCAAAAAAATAGGATTTTACTTAAGGAACTGATTAAAACGGATTTTAAATTGCGTTATCAAGGTTCTTTCATTGGTTATCTTTGGTCTATTTTGAAACCTTTGATGATGTTTACAATTATGTACCTTGTCTTTGTTCGTTTCTTGAGATTTGATGATGGGACACCACACTATGCAGTAGGATTGCTTTTGGCCATGATTTTTTGGGGCTTCTTTACGGAGGCTACCAATATGGGGATGCTTTCCATTGTTTCACGTGGGGATCTCTTACGTAAACTAAACTTTCCGAAGCAAACAATCGTAATCTCATCTGTACTAGGAGCTGCGATTAATTTCTTGATTAACCTTGTGGTTGTTTTCGTATTTGCCTTAATTAACCATGTTCCAATTGGTTTCAATACTTTGGTTATCATTCCTCTCTTTATTGAGGTGTTATTGATGGCAATGGGAGTTGCTTTTATTCTATCAGCACTCTTTGTTAAATACCGTGATATTGGTCCTATCTGGGAAGTTGTGCTTCAAGCTGGTATGTATGCTAGCCCAATTATCTATTCCATCACTTACCTTCTTCAAAGAAACCAGACGTTTGTTGCAAAGGTTATGATGTTGAATCCAATCGCTCAGATTTTACAGGATATGCGTCATTTTATTATTGATCCAGTTAACCCAAGAGGCTGGGATATTATTAATAATAAACTGATTGCTTTTGTTCCTTATGCGATTCCTGTAGTGATTTTTATCATTGGTTTCCTTGTCTTTAATCGAAATGCTAAACGATTTGCGGAGATTCTATAATGTCAAATAATATTGCTGTAAAAGTAGATCATGTAAGTAAGTATTTTAAATTACCAACTGAGGCGAGTCAGAGTTTGAGAACAACTTTAGTCAATCGCTTTAAAGGGATTAAAGGGTATACTGAACAACATGTCTTGAAAGATATTTCTTTTGAAGTTGAAAAAGGTGATTTTTATGGAATTGTTGGGCGTAATGGTTCTGGGAAATCAACACTTCTAAAAATTATTTCTGAGATTTATGTTCCTGAAAAAGGTAAGGTCACCATTGATGGTAAGTTGGTATCTTTCATTGAGCTTGGGGTTGGGTTTAATCCAGAACTAACTGGTCGTGAGAATGTCTATATGAATGGTGCAATGCTTGGTTTTTCAACTGAAGAAGTAGATGCCATGTATGATGACATTGTAGACTTTGCTGAACTTCATGATTTCATGAATCAAAAGTTGAAGAACTACTCAAGTGGTATGCAGGTTCGTCTGGCTTTCTCAGTTGCTATCAAGGCTCAAGGAGATATCCTTATCCTGGATGAAGTCTTAGCTGTAGGTGACGAGGCCTTCCAACGTAAGTGTAATGATTATTTCATGGAACGTAAGCAATCTGGAAAAACAACCATCTTAGTTACCCATGACATGTCAGCGGTTAAAAAGTACTGTAATAAGGCAGTTCTGATTGAACATGGTTTGGTCAAAGTAGTTGGTGATCCAGATGAAGTTGCTAACCAATATAGTTTTGATAATGCTGCTGGTCAAAAGGTTTCAAATGACGACGTTGTTGTTGAAAATCCAAAAATCACTGATTTACAAGTGAAACTCTTGAATGACAATATTATCAGTCCTGACCAAGATATTTCATTTGAGATTTCATATGATGTCAATGAGGATATTGAGACCTATATCGCCTTTTCATTGACAGATATTGACCGTGGTATCTGGATTTATAATGACAATTCCATGGACAATAAAACGAGTGGTTCTGGAAGAAAAACACTCACATATAAATGTAGTCTTGCCCATCTTAATAACATTAAGCTTAAGCTTCAGGTTTCTGTCCGAGATAAGGAGGATCAGATGATTGCTTTTGCTGATTCAGATAACTCACCAGTTATTCTCTTGAATCGAAATGATATTGAAGATGATGATAAGTCTGCTAAAGATTCTGCAACTGGTATGGTTAAGAGAAATGGAAAATGGGAGATTCAAGAATAGATGAAACGTCTCTTATTGTATGTTCATTATAATAAGTACGACGAATTAAGTGGTCATGTGCTCTACCAATTGGAGCAACTTCGACCACTTTTTTCTAAACTTATTGTGATTTCAAATAGTCAACTAACGAAGTCTGCAACAGTAACTCTCGAAGAGCTTGGCATAGCTGAAGTTATTCAGAGAGAGAATCTAGGCTTTGATTTTGCAGCTTGGAGAGATGGTATGGCTCATGTTGGATTCGAACGGTTAGCAGATTTTGATTCGGTTACACTCATGAATGACACTTGCTTTGGTCCTCTTTGGGATATGTCTGACCTAGTTGAAGACTTTGAACAACGACAGAGTGTTGACTTTTGGGGGATGACGAACTTTAGAAAGACCAAATATTTCGAAGAGCATTTGCAAAGTTATTTTATATCTTTCAAAAATCATGTTGTCGCTTCAGAAGTCTTTCAGAAATTTTGGACTTCTATAAAGACTTTTACTGATGTTCAAGATGTTATTGACAATTACGAAACTAGAGTTACCAGTGTTCTTACTGAGGCAGGTTATCGTTATGATGCTGTCTTTAATACCATTGAAGCAGAGGCAGGAGATTTAATCCACCCTGACTTTTCTTACTATAGACCAATAAGTACCCTTGAGCATAAGGTACCGTTCATTAAACTAAAAGCTTTTACCGACAATGAAAAAAAGGGAAAATTACTTTTAGACTATCTTGCTAACCTATCAACATATCCAGTAGCACTAATTAAGTCACATCTAAATCGTTACCATTCCCCTGACAGTTTAGTCATTTTAGATGAGAAAATTATTGGCCCTTCTTTTAAAACCTTAAGCAAGCATAAGTATCGTATGGCTATCCATGTGCACATTAGCGACCTTGAGAGACTGAAAGTATTTTTGGATAGTAAGTTATCTGCTTTCTATTATTTCACTTTATCAAGTCGTTTAGATAAAACTGAAGTTGAGAATACCTTATTAAATAGTTTTGATAAAGATAGATTTCAGATAGTCTCACAACGGTTTGATAATCATTATCATGCCTTGGTTTCTCTGGCTTCAAAGCTTAGTGACTATGACTTTGTTGGGCATTTTCACACAGAAGCCTTTGGAAATGAAGGTAAACTTGTTGATGAAGCTACAAGACATGCTCTAGTGGATATGCTATCAGATGAAGAGAAGGTAGTATCAATCTTTGACCATTTTCCAGAGGTTGGCCTTGTTTTTGCTGATTTGTCAAAAGAACTTTATTGGACCGATGCAATTGGTGCCTTAAATCTAGAACAGACAGTTAAACTAACTAACGAATGTCAAAAAGTAATCAATCATTCGCTTCATGTTTTTCAAGGTTTTATGTGGTTGTCAAAAGATTTTCTGGAAAACATTATTCTAAAGGATGAGCATATTTTTTATGACTTTGACGAAAATACTCTCCCTTATCTTTTCTATCGAAAAGCCTGGGATGTAGGAATTGATTATCGTATTATTGCTTCAGAAAAAATATCTTTTGCAGAACGTTATAAGGTCCATTTTATTGAAAGGTCACAGGTGGCAGAACCACTGACCTTAAAGAGTAAATTTTCAGCATATCGAAAAGCCTTGTTAAAGAAACTAGGATTAAAAAAATCTTCAGCTGTTTAACTTCCCCCTCCCACTTACGAATAGGTAAGTAGGAGGTTTTTTCTTATGTATAGTATTGTATCTGAGGAGGCGGGGCTTTTGCCTCGTGAGCGACTCTTACAGAAGGGAGCAGAGGTTTTATCGGATCAGGAGTTGTTGGCGATAGTACTACGAACAGGGACCAAATCTGAGTCGGTCTTATCTATGGCTAATCGTATTTTGAAAGGGATGACGAGTTTGGCGGATTTGTCTCGTTTGTCTTTGAATGAGCTTCAGAAGATTCCTGGTATTGGGCGTGTGAAGTCTATTGAGCTGAAGGCTATGGTGGAGTTGGCTAAGCGGATTGAGAAGGCCGAGTTGGCTCGTTCCGAGCAGATTATGTCCAGTCAGCAAGTAGCCCGTCGTATGATGTTGGATATTGGGGACAAGCCTCAGGAGCATCTGGTGGCTATCTACTTGGATACGCAGAATCGTGTTATTCAGCAGAAGACGGTCTTTATTGGTGGTGTTCGTCGTTCGATTGCTGAGCCACGTGAGATTTTGCATTATGCTTGTCATCTGATGGCAACGTCCCTGATTGTGGTTCACAATCATCCATCGGGTGAGGCCTATCCGAGTCGAAATGATATTGATTTTACGCAAAAGATTAAGCGGTCTTGCGATGATTTGGGGATTTGTCTGCTTGATCATCTGATTGTTGGCAAATCGACCTATTATTCTTTTCGTGAGGAGAGGGAGGATTTTGAGCTTTAGATTGAGGCGATGTGATAAAGACAAGAGAAAAGCAACTGAGTGCAGTCTCAGTTGCTTTTAAAGTTCGTTAACAACGTATTGAAAGAGTTTGAGGTCTTCTTCACGTTTGTCTAGGAGAAGCTCTGGGTGCCACTGGACACCAAGGAAGCGAAGGTCTGGTGTATTTGACTCAACGGCTTCGACAGTGTTGTCCTCAGGATCACGCGCAATGACACGGAGGTCAGAGGCCAAGTGTTTAATACTTTGATGGTGGAAGGAGTTGATAGAGGTTTCACGTCCGTAAATTTCTGCCAACTTACTGTCCTCTTCAACAATCATCTCATGGTAGAGGTAATCAGAAGGCTTGTCCTGCCAGTGATTCTCGATGTCTTGGTGGAGACTACCACCTAGTGCGACGTTCATGAGTTGAGTTCCACGACAGATTGAAAAAATGGGTTTCTTTTGCTTAGTGGCTTCTTCGATAAGTGCCATTTCAAAGATATCACGTTCGAGGAAGAAGTCATCTGCACTGGCATGGTTCTTTTCGTTGTAGAATTTAGGGTCAACGTTTTGCCCACCGATAAGGATGAGCTTGTCAATCATGGAGATATAGGTCTTGGCTTCCGATGGATCGGATACGGGTAGTAGGATTGCTAGGCCACCGGCTCTTTGAACTCCTTCTACAAAGCCAGATGGGGCATAGGACCAGTTGATGTCTTCATGGGCTGGATTAGGCCTTACATTGGCTGTGATTCCGATAATTGGTTTAGTCATTGTTCCTCCTTGATTTTTCTTCTTCTTTCATGAAATAGAGTAGGGTTTGTAATTCGCTAGTCAGGTCTACGTATTGGACCACCACGTGGCGTGGAAGATTGAGGTTGACTGGAGAGAAGCAGAGGATGCCTTTAATTCCAGCATCAACCAAAAGATCAGCCACCTCCTGAGCCTTAACTGATGGCACTGTCAGGATGGCTGTTTTGATATCTTCTTGAGCAATCTTGTCCTTAATTTGGGAAATCCCATAGATAGGAATATTGTCCTCAGTTTGAGTTCCAACCAGTTCGTTATCGTCTGTATCAAAAGCCATGACCAGCTGCATGCGATTACGTTCTTGAAAACGGTAGTGGAGAAGGGCACGTCCGACATTCCCCACACCTACGAGAAGTACCTTGGTAGTCGCATTGTCATTAAGGAGTTCAGCGAAAAATGTCATTAGTTTGTTCACGTCATAACCAAAGCCACGACGACCTAGCTCACCAAAGTAGGAGAAGTCTCGACGAACAGTGGCAGGGTCAATCCCAATCGCTTCAGCAATTTGTTTAGAGCTTGCTTTCTCGATATTTTCACGATGGAATCGCTTGAAAATACGATAGTAGAGAGAGAGACGTTTGGCAGTGGCGTTTGGGATGTTTTTCTCAAATGTCATTGATCGCTTTCCTTTCTTCAATTAGTATGATTCTCTTATATTTTAAGAAAAGTTTGTGAAGATTGCAACAAAATAGTGTAGAAGAGGCGATATAAAAAACCTATCACAAGGATAGGCTATTTCTATGTAGTAAGAAAGAAGTTTAGACTTCTTCTTGTTCGAAAACGTTACGGTCAACCAAACTCTGCATCAAGAAATAGAATTTCTCTTGCAAGATGTGATGATTTTCATTTTTAAAGATATTAACGTTACGAAGGCCAGATTTGTCTGTAATTGACAATTTGAAACCAGTCAAGTCTTTGTTAATAGTGATTTTAAGTGGGAAACCTTCACCTGAGTTAGGCACTTTTTCGAGAAGGCGGTGCAACTCGTAGTTTCCGATTTTATTTTGCACAAAAGTCGTATCACGTAGGGTGAATTTTTTGACATTAGGACTGATGGTGTAACGGTATTTACAGTCAGTCAAATGAATGCTTTTTTCAAATGCCATGTTGGTCTCCTATGATTTGATTAAGTTTTTCTGCTAGGGCTTGGAGTTCTTCAGCAGTATTTTCCTCTGATAAACTAATGCGGATAGCTGTTTTTAGTTTGTCAGAATCCTTGCCATAGAGGGCCTGGATGACGTGGCTAGGGTCAACAGTTCCAGCAGTACAAGCAGAACCCGTTGAGACGGCAAAGCCAGCTAGGTCTAACAAGGTTAAGAGAGGGCCATTTTCCTTACCAGGAAAACTGATGTTGATGACGTGAGGTAGACTAGATCCTCCACCATTAATTTCATAAGGAACGGTAAGGGTATCTAGAAAGGCCTGACGAATCTTTTCAACATGCTGGTAATTGGCTTGGTAATTCTCGCTAGCATTCTTATAAGCAGCGGTCATACCTGCAATACCGACCAGATTTTCAGTACTGGCACGACGTTTTTCCTCTTGCTCTCCACCATGGAGTAGGTTGTCAAAATGCAAATCGTTATGATAGAGCAGGCCGACACCTTTAGGTCCGTGGAATTTATGGGCACTAATAGAGAGAAAATCAGCTCCAAGTTGCTCTGGGTGAATAGGAAGTTTTCCTGCTACCTGCACGGCATCAACGTGGAAGGCAGCTTGGTGATTGGCAAGCAAGTCACCAAGTTCCTTGATAGGAAGCAATTGGCCGGTCTCATTATTGGCATACATAACAGAAACTAGAATAGTATCGTCACGTAAGGCATCAGCGATTTGTTGGGCAGTAATGACTTGATTTTCTGGTTGAATATAGGTTACTTCAAAACCAAAACGCTCTTCCAAGTAGGCCATGGTGTGAAGGACAGAGTGGTGTTCAATAGCAGTTGTAATCAGGTGCTTACCTTTAGCTTGATTGGCTAGGGCGTAACCTTTGATAGCTGTATTGTTTCCTTCGGTCCCCCCAGAAGTGAAAATGAGCTTACGAGTAGGGACTTCAAATTGTTTGGCCATTTCTTCACGGGCTTCACGAAGTTCCTTGGAAGCTTGACGACCATAAGCATGGAGGCTGGATGGATTTCCAAAGGTTTCAGTCATGACATGTGTCATAGCTGAAATAGCAGCAGTATTTAAAGGAGTTGTTGCTGCATTGTCCAAATAAACCATAGCTTAGTCCTCGTGTGCTGTATATGCAAAGAGTGGACTAAGTGGTTGACGTTCGAAGATACGAGTAGTAGCGTTAGCGATTAGCTCACTTGCTGAAATGTATTTAACGTTTGTAGGCACTTTTTCTTTAGTCGCAACTGAATCTGTTACCAAGATTTCTTTGATTGGAGCAGCGTTGAGGACTTCGGCAGCACCTCCTGCAAAGAGACCGTGACTAGCAACTGCATAGATGTCTTTAACGCCACCACGTTCAAGGATTTTAGCTGCTTCAGCAAATGTTTTACCAGTATTAAGGATATCATCAACCAAAATTGCTGTTTTTCCTTCAACCTCACCGATGATGTAGCCTTCTTCGCGTTCTGAATCATCTTGAGCGTAGTCAATGATAGCGATTGGTGCATCAAGGTATTCCGCCAAGCTACGAGCACGTTTAACACCTGAGTTTTTAGGGCTAACAACGACAACATCATTTCCTGTGAATCCTTTTTCGTTGTAGTATTCAGCAAACAATGGCATTGTGAAGAGGTTATCTACTGGGATATCGAAGAAACCTTGAACTTGGACAGCGTGAAGGTCAAGTGTCAAGACACGATTGACACCAGCTTTAACCAGCATATTGGCAATCAATTTAGCAGTGATTGGTTCACGTGAAGCAGCGATACGGTCTTGACGTGCATAACCAAAGTAAGGCATAACCACGTTGACAGAGTTAGCACTGGCACGTTTGCAGGCATCAATCATGATGAGCAATTCCCAAAGGTGGTCGTTAACAGGGTTGCTAGTAGATTGGATGATATAAATATCGTCCCCACGAACAGACTCTTCGATGTTGATCATGATTTCACCGTCAGAAAATTGACGTGAAGATACTTTACCAAGTGGCAATCCAGTAGCCTCAGCAATTTTTTCAGCAATTTCTGGGTTTGAGCTGAGCGAGAACAATTTCAATTGTGGGTTTGCTTTTTGATGTACCATGACGATGGTGACTCCTTTAAAAAAATAAGATGCTAAGCCCAGTTAGGGCTATTGTAATAAAACTACAGACAGTTCTATTTTAGCAAAAAGAAGCAGAAATTTCAGCCATCAAAGTATGATATTAGTGAAAAATACCGAACCTTTGTTAGATAAAATTCCTTTGTATGCGTTTTTAGACCTCTGGAAGTCATTTATGAGATAAAATGCTTGTATTATTTAACGCTACATGTGTTTAAAATAAAAAAACAAGGAGCCAACTCCTTGTCTAAATTTTAGTCTTTGTCTCGTTTGAGGGTAGCTACAAAGCGTGCAACCTTACTCTTGGCATACTTAAAGTCAATGTTATTTTCTTTAAGAAAGGCATCAAAGTCGTCTTTACCTTTCTCAGCATCCGAAACTTCTAGTTCAAGCTCGTAGTCTTTCTTGTCAGCATATACATTGACATCAAGAGCCATGAGGCCGATGTTGGTCTGGTACTCGCGACGAGTTGTGGTCAAATGTCCGAGGATGGTTAGGTCCTCTAGTTTAACCCCACGTTCTAAAAGAATGGATTTGATTTGACAATCAGGAAAGTCCAGCGACTTAGTCAAAGCCTTAGCATCCGCACAATCCATGGTAACGTTGTACTCCATGTTCCCGACTTTTTCAGGGATTTTCAAGGTCAGCTCACCATGACTGGGAAGTGTCCTAATACGCAAAGACAACTTTTTATTTCTCATGTCACTCTGAGGAGTGTCGATGTAGTAGTTTGTTTGCGTAACAGGTGTCACATGGGAGAAAAGCATCGCTAAACGATTGTATTCGTCTTTGGTGAGTAGAGTCTTGTACTCTATCTCTAAATGGTTCATGTGTGTCCTCCCTTGTGCTTTCAAATGTGGTATAATATAACAGATTGTATTTATTTTATAAAAAACTAAAGCTTTTGACAAGGAGGAGTCCTATCTTGACCATGGATTGGGAACAATTTTTAGACCCCTATATTCAGGCCGTAGGTGAGCTCAAAATCAAGCTCCGAGGCATTCGTAAACAATTTCGTAAGCAAAATCGTCACTCGCCTATTGAATTTGTGACGGGACGTGTGAAGTCAGTGGCTTCCATTGAGGAGAAAATCGCCCTTCGTGGCCTTTCGGTTGAAAATTTGGCTCAAGATATGCAGGATATAGCTGGTCTCCGAGTCATGGTCCAATTTGTCGATGATGTGGATGAGGTTTTAGCTTTGCTTCGTCATCGTAGTGATATGACCATTGTTTCAGAGCGTGACTACATCAGAAACCGTAAACATTCGGGTTATCGCTCTTATCATGTTATCGTCTCTTATCCTGTTGATACCATTGATGGTCGTAAGGAGATTCTTGCGGAGATTCAGATTAGGACTTTGGCCATGAACTTTTGGGCCACCATCGAACATTCCCTAAATTACAAGTATCAAGGGAACTTTCCAGAGGAAATTAAGCTTCGCTTGGAAAATACGGCCCGCATGGCTTATGAACTTGATGAAGAAATGCGTAAGATACGTGATGATATTAGAGAAGCCCAGTTGCTCTTTGATCCAATTAACAGAACTTTGAAGGATAGTGTAGGAAATAGTGATGACACAGATGAAGACCTCTTCGGATGAGATGAAGGTAGCTATTATTGCCAATGGCAAACCCCAAAGTAGGCGTGTTGCCTCGAAACTTTTTAATGCCTTTCGAGATGATCCTGATTTTTATTTGACCAAGAAAAATCCAGATGTGGTCATCTCAATTGGTGGTGATGGCATGTTGCTATCAGCCTTTCATATGTATGAAAAAGAGCTTGCGCGTGTGCGTTTTGTAGGGATTCACACGGGTCACTTAGGCTTTTATACGGATTATTTGGACAGTGAAGTGGATCAATTAATCGAGACGCTTCGAAAAGATAGTGGTGCAAAGATTTCTTACCCTCTTTTGAATGTCAAATTGACCCTGGCTGATGGTCGTTCTTTTACGTCGATTGCCCTCAATGAAGCAGCCATCAAGCGTAATGAGAAAACCATGGCAGCAGATGTTTGCCTTAATGATGTCTTGTTTGAGAGCTTCCGTGGTGACGGGCTGTCGGTGTCAACGCCTACAGGATCAACGGCCTACAATAAATCTTTAGGTGGTGCGGTCCTTCATCCTACCATTGAAGCCTTGCAACTGACTGAGATTGCCAGTCTTAATAATCGTGTTTATCGTACCCTAGGAAGTCCCCTTATTGTACCTAAGCATGAGAAGATTACGGTTTATCCTACCCGTATGGGAAGCTATACTCTATCCGTTGATAATAAAACCTATACCAACCGTAATGTGAAAAAGGTAGAATTCTCAATTGACCAACGTAAGATTTCCTTTGTGGCTAGTGCCAGCCATACAAGTTTCTGGGAACGCGTACGTGATTCCTTTATCGGAGACATGGAAGAATGAGATATGAGTTTACAGTAGGGCGTTCTTGTCGGGTTAAGACCTTTTTGAAGGAGCACGATATTTCTAAAGGACTACTGGCCAAGATTAAGTTTGAGGGCGGTCATATTTGGGTCAATGGCGAGGAGCAGTTTGCGACTTATCCTGTCCATGAAGGAGATGTGGTTGCCATTGAAATCCCTGACGAGGCACCGCATGAAACCTTGAAGCCAATTCCTTTTGACTTGGATATCGTCTATGAGGATGATAACTTCTTGGTGATTAATAAACCCTATGGCTATGCTAGTATTCCAAGTGTTAACCACGATAATACCATGGCTAATTTTGTCAAACATCATTTTGTCAGCAATAATTATCCCAACCAGCGTGTGCATATTGTGACACGTTTGGATAAGGACACCTCTGGTCTCATGCTGTTTGCTAAACATGGTTACGCCCATGCTCGTATGGATAAACAGTTACAACAGAAGTCTATCAAGAAACATTACTATGCCTTGGTTGAAGGTGACACCAAACTTGAGAATCAGGGTGAAATCATTGCACCGATTGCGCGTGATGAGGATTCCATTATCACACGTCGAGTCCATAAGTCGGGGAAATATGCCCACACTAGTTATCGTTTGGTAGGTGATTATGGTAGGGTTAAACTGGTTGATATCAATTTGCATACTGGGCGTACTCACCAGATTCGCGTCCACTTTGCCCACTTAGGCCTTCCCCTTTTGGGAGATGATCTTTATGGTGGTTCTCTAGACTATGGTATTGAGCGCCAGGCCTTGCATTGTCACCGTCTTGCATTTGTTGATCCTTTTACCAAAAAAGAGATGGTCCATGCATCTTCCTTGACAGATGATTTTGAAACCGTTATCATGAACTTACAAACTAAAAAAGATTGATTGAGGAATTTTTTTATGCGTAGTCTATTTGGTGAACTTCGTGAACATATTTTAGGGAAAGGTGTTAAGATTGTTTTCCCTGAGGGTAACGACGACCGTGTGGTTCGTGCAGCAGCCCGTTTGAAATTTGAAGGATTGGTTGATCCTATTATTTTGGGAGACCCAGCAGAGGTTCACAAAATCTTGAACAATCTTGGTTTTGCAGACTTTAACTATACAATTATTAATCCTGAAACCTATGAAGATTTCAAGGAAATGAAGGAAAAATTTGTTGAAATCCGTAAAGGGAAAGCGACAATGGAAGATGCGGAAAAGTTGCTTCATGATGTCAACTATTTCGGTGTTATGCTAGTTAAACTTGGTCTTGCTGATGGGATGGTTTCAGGTGCTATTCACTCAACAGCGGATACGGTACGTCCGGCCCTTCAAATTATCAAAACAAAACCTGGTATTTCTCGTACATCAGGTGTCTTCCTTATGAACCGTGAAAATACCGATCATCGCTTGATGTTTGCTGACTGTGCTATCAATATTGAACCAAATGCTCAAGAATTGGCAGAAATTGCAATTAATACTGCTGAAACAGCTAAAGTTTTTGGTATTGATCCTAAAGTGGCCATGCTTAGCTTCTCAACAAAAGGTTCTGCTAAATCGCCAAAAGTTGACAGGGTAGTAGAGGCAACAAATATTGCTAAAGAAATGCGTCCTGACTTGGCTATTGATGGTGAGTTGCAGTTTGATGCAGCCTTTGTTCCAGCAACAGCTGCCATTAAGGCTCCAGATAGTAACGTAGCGGGACATGCTAATGTCTTTGTCTTCCCAGGTTTGCAAGCAGGTAACATTGGATATAAGATTGCCCAACGTTTGGGAATGTTCGAAGCCATCGGACCAATCTTGCAAGGTCTTAATAAACCTGTTAACGACCTTTCACGTGGGGCTAGTGCTGAAGATATTTACAATTTGGCGATTATCACAGCTGCTCAAGCTCTTAATGGCTAATTTTAACTTAAAAACAGAGGTTTAACCAAGGTGTTAGACCTTTTTGTTTTATGCATGACGAGTGATTAAAAATAAATTGATTGAGGTGGCTAGAAACCTAGGGAATACAAGGGGTTATTGAGTTTATCGTGTTTTATCATGTACAATACTTGTTCAAAATAGTCTGACAACGACTGTTATTCTTGATTATTTATGCTATAATGAAAAGGTAAAATTTTATTTTTTGGAGAAATCTTATGAAAAAAAGCAAATGGTTAGCCCTTGCGGGTGTGGCACTCCTCAGTGTAGGTGCCTTAGCGGCTTGTTCTTCTAAGTCAAGTACTAGTGGAACGACTTATGGTTATATTTATAACTCTGATCCTGAAACTTTAGACTATATCACGTCAAATACTGGACCTACTAAGACTGCTGTAACTAATGGTGTAGATGGTCTTATGGAAGCTGATAAATATGGGAACCTTGTTCCTTCTGTAGCTGAAGATTGGTCAGTTTCTCAAGATGGTCTTACCTATACCTATAAAATCCGTAAGGGTGTTAAATGGTACACTTCAGATGGTGAAGAGTATGCTGATGTGACTGCTAAGGACTTTGTGACTGGTCTTAAGCATGCGGCTGATTCCAAAGCTGGAGCCCTCTATTTGGTACAAGATTCTATTGCAGGCTTGTCTGACTACCTCTCTGGTGCCAATAAAGATTTCTCAAATGTAGGTGTCAAAGCAATCGACGATCACACATTGCAATATACCCTTAAAAAACCAGAACCATACTGGAATTCTAAGACAACCTATGGTTTGCTCTTCCCGGTTAACGAAGACTTTCTTAAGAATAAAGGAAAAGATTTTGGTAAGTCAACAGACCCAACCTCTATCCTTTATAACGGTCCTTTCCTTCTTAAATCTTTGACAGCTAAATCATCTATCGAGTTGACTAAGAATGAGAATTATTGGGATAAGAAGAACGTGCATTTCGACGCTATCAAATTGTCATATTATGATGGTTCTGACCAGGAGGCTCAAGAGCGTAGCTTCTCAGATGGTGCTCTCAGCATTGCACGTGTATTCCCTATGAGCTCTAACTATGCGTCAGTAGAAAAGAAATATAAAGATAATATTTATTACACAGCACCAGGTGCGTCTACAGCAGCTATTGGTGTGAATATTGATCGCCAAAGCTATAAATTCTCAGCTAAGAAGACAGATGCTGAAAAGACATCAACTAAGAAGGCTCTTCTAAACAAAGACTTCCGTCAATCAATCAACTTCGCTATTGACCGTACAGCCTATCAATCTCAAGTTAATGGTAAAGATGGGGCTGCTCTTGCTATACGTAACCTTTTTGTTCCTTCTGATTTTGTCAGTGCAGGTGATAAGACCTTTGGTGACCTTGTGACAGACAAGATGAGCACTTACGGTGATGAATGGTCTGGTGTCAATTTTGCGGATGGTCAAGATGGTCTCTACAATGCGGAAAAAGCTAAGACTGAGTTTGCCAAAGCCAAAGAAGCTCTTCAAGGTGAAGGTGTTCAATTCCCAATTCACTTGGACCTTCCAGTTGATCAAAGTTCTAAACTTAATGTTGCTCAAGCTCAATCATTGAAACAAACGATTGAAAAATCATTGGGCAGTGAAAATGTCGTTATCGATATCAACCAGTTGTCATCTGATGATATGCAAAATGCTACTCTTAATGCGGCTAATGCGGCAGCAGAAGACTGGGATATTTCAAACGGTGTGGTTTGGGGTCCAGACTATCAAGATCCATCAACTTACCTTGATATCTTTAAGACAACTTCAAGTGAAAACACCAAGACTTTCATGGGTTATGATAATCCAAACAATGCGGCTGCAGCTCAAGTAGGTCTTAAAGATTATGACGCCTTGCTTGATTCAGCAGCTTCAGAAACAACAGACCTCAATGCTCGTTACGACCGTTATGCTCAAGCTCAAGCTTGGTTGGAAGATAGCTCACTTGTCATTCCATTGACTGTTGGTAACGGTGCAGCACCAGTTATCTCACGCTTGACACCATTTACGGGTGCTAGCATGCAAGTGGGTGATAAGAACTCATCAGACTACTTCAAATACGTGAAACCACAAGAAAAAGTAGTTACTAAGAAAGAATATGAACAAAGTCGTGAAAAATGGCTTAAAGAAAAGAAAGCATCTAACGAAAAAGCTCAAAAAGATCTTGAGAAACACGTTAAATAATATTCTAGAGAAAAAGGCAGTTAGCCTTTTTCTTTTGTCAAAAAGGGGCTAATCCCTAGTGTTCATAAGGGGTATAATTGTGAGAAAGTCAGCATAAGACAAAATATTCTGAAAATTGTACTCATCTTATTTTTTATGGTATAATGTAGGTATATAAAAAAGATTTTTTGGAGAATGCTTATGAAAAAAAGTAAATGGTTGGCCCTTGCGGGTGTTTCCCTCCTTAGTGTTGGGGTTTTAGTGGCTTGTTCATCAAAATCAAACACTTCAAGCAATACTTATAACTATGTTTACAATGCTGATCCTGAGACATTGGATTACCTTATTTCCAATAAGGGTTCAACAATTGATGCTGTGACAAATGGTGTCGATGGCCTTTTGGAAAATGATAAATATGGTAACTTGGTACCTGCTATTGCCAAGGACTGGACTGTTTCAGCTGATGGTTTGACGTATACATACAAACTTCGTAAGGGAGTCAAATGGTATACTTCAGACGGTGAAGAATATGCAGAAGTAACAGCTAAGGACTTTGTAACAGGACTTAAGCATGCTGCTGATAAAAAGACAGAGTCAATTTACCTGGCAAAAGATTCTGTAGTAGGTCTTGCTGATTATTTCAATGGTACTGATAAAGACTTCTCTAAAGTTGGCGTTAAAGCACTTGATGATTACACCCTTCAGTACACACTTAAACAACCAGAACCTTACTGGAATTCTAAGATGACTTATTCTCTCTTCTGGCCTGTAAATGAAGAGTTCCTTAAGTCAAAAGGGGACAGCTTTGGTAAATCAACAGATCCATCATCTATCCTTTATAATGGTCCATACATCCTTAAGTCATTGACAGCCAAATCATCTATTGAGTTGGCTAAAAATGAAAACTATTGGGATAAGAAAAATGTACACTATGATGGGGTGAAATTGTCATTTTTCGATGGCTCTGATCAAGAGGCACAAGTCCGTAATTTCACTGATGGAGCCTATAGCCAAGCACGTGTTTATCCAACAGGTTCGAACTTTGCCTCAGTAAAAAAACAATATAAAGATAATATCTTCTATACACAACCATCTGCTGATATTGTTGGTGTTGGTGTTAATATTGATCGTCAGTCTTACAACCATACATCTAAGAAGACTGATGCTGAGAAAGATTCAACTAAGAAAGCTCTTCTTAACAAGGACTTCCGCCAATCTATTAACTTCTCAATTAATCGTGAGTCATACTCAGCTCAAATTAATGGAGAAGAAGGGGGAGTTCTAGCTGTTCGTAACCTTCTTGTGAAACCTGATTTTGTTTATGCTGGTGACAAGTCATTCGGTGATTTGGTAACTGAAAAGATGGCTTCATATGGTGACGAGTGGTCTGGGGTTAACCTTAAAGACAGTCAAGATGGTCTCTTCAACGCTGATAAGGCTAAGACTGAATTTAACAAGGCTAAGGAAGCCCTCCAAGCACAAGGTGTTCAATTCCCAATTCACTTGGATATGCCAGTTGACCAAACAGCAAAGACAAAGGTGGCTCGTGCACAGTCTTTGAAACAATCTGTTGAAGAGACACTCGGTAAAGAAAATGTTGTGGTTGACCTCAACCAAATGTCTCAAGATGACCTGTTGAACGCAACTCTTTCTGCTCCTAATGCAGCAGCAGAAGACTGGGATATTACTGACTCAGTTGCTTGGGCACCTGACTATGAAGACCCATCAACATATCTTGATATCTTCAAGACAACAGCTAGTGAGAACACAAAAACTTACATGGGATTTGACGATCCTAACAATGCAGCAGCAGCTCAAGTAGGTCTTAAAGACTTTGATGCTTTGGTTGATAACGCAGCTAAAGAAACAAGCGACCTCAACGTACGTTATGAACGTTATGCAGAGGCACAAGCTTGGTTGGAAGATAGCTCACTCTTCATGCCACTTATGGTTAACAAGGGTGCTGCTCCAATGGTAGCTCGTTTGACACCATTCTCAGGTGCTTACTCTCAAGTAGGACCTAAGGGTTCTGACAGATACTTCAAGTACCTTGAACCTCAAAAAGATGTTGTCACTAAGAAAAACTATGATAAAGCCCGTGAAAGCTGGCTTAAAGAAAAGTCTAAGTCTAACGAAAAAGCTCAAAAAGACCTTGAGAAACACGTTAAATAAAAGGACGATGGAACTTTCTCATTAGATTGGGAAAGTTCTTTTGGAATTAAAGGAAGAGACATGAAAAAATACATTTTATTGAGAACCCTCCGTTCTCTATTGTCAATATTTGTCGTGACGGCCTTGACCTACACGATTATCTATACCATGGTGCCGAGGCGTTTGATTTTCAGACAGGACCCAAACTACAACAAGATTGCTAAGACAGCTGATTCTAAGGCTAACTATGAAAATACAATCTATGAACGTATGGGTTACATTGATTACTATGACACCAAGGAGTTGCAGGAGAAAGCTAGCTCCCTTGATAAGTCGGTAACCACTAAGCCAACAAAAGAAAATAAAGCTATTTACCAAAAATATGTGGATAGTTTAGGACATGGCTGGCGTTTGCATCAATTCAAGCAAAGTAAACAATTCTATGCAACACGTGATGTGCCAGTGCTTGAACGTGTGTTTGGCTTCTATACGCACCTCTTTGAATTTGACAATACTGGATGGGTTAAAGATAAAACAAATCCAAACTTGAAGCGTTACATCCGTATTGAAAATGATCCAGCTATCGGTTGGTCAGTTGTCGGTTCAGGAACTAAGCATAAATACTTGCTTTACTTTAACAGTCAGTTCCCATTTGTTCACCAAAACTTTGTGAAGATGAACCTTGGTACATCTTACCCAACCTATGCTGAGCAGGGTGTTCTTGATGTTATTACACAAGGCCAAGGGCAAACACAAAGCTCTGAGGTCAACTTCCCTACTGGTAAGAAGATATCTTCAGTAGATATCTACTCTCGTACTTATAAATCACCAAGTCAGGCTGATGCGAGAGACCGTTCTTACTATGGAAATGACCCATACACAGCTACCAAGAGTCGCTACCAATACCCATCAATGGTGACAAGTTCTGCTATTGCAGGTTTGATTGGTTTGGTCTTGTCTTATGCTTTGGCAATTCCATTGGGATCATACATGGCACGCTTTAAAAACACACTCTTTGATAGTGTATCAACAGGTGTCTTGACTTTCTTGCTTTCACTACCAACCATCGCCTTGGTTTATATCATTCGTTTGATTGGTTCTGAGATTGGTCTTCCAGATTCTTTCCCTATCTTGGGTGCAGGTGACTGGCGTTCATACGTCTTGCCATCTGTTATTCTCGGTCTCTTGTCAACACCAGGTCTTGCTATTTGGATTCGTCGTTACATGATCGACTTGCAATCACAAGACTTCGTTCGTTTTGCACGTGCCAAAGGGTTGTCAGAACAAGAAATTTCGAATAAGCACATTTTCAAAAATGCTATGGTTTCCTTGGTTTCAGGGATCCCAGCATCTATCGTTAGTGTTATCACAGGGGCAACCTTGACAGAAACGATCTTCGCCTTCCCTGGTATGGGTAAAATGTTGATTGACTCTGTCCGTGCTTCAAATAACGCTATGGTTGTGGGTCTTGTATTTATTTTCACAGCCCTCACCATCTTCTCATTGCTTGTGGGTGATATCCTTATGACTATAATTGACCCACGTATCAAATTGACATCTAAAGGAGGTAAATAATGGCTTCAATTGATAAAAGTAAGTTCCAATTTGTAAAGCGCGATGATTTTGCCTCTGAAACAATTGATGCACCGGCCTATTCTTACTGGAAATCAGTGATGCGTCAATTCTTTAAAAAGAAATCAACAGTAGTAATGTTGGGTATCTTGATTGCCATCGTTTTGATGAGTTTCATCTATCCAATGTTCTCTAAATTTGACTTCAATGATGTCTCAAAAGTAAATGATTTCAGTTTGCGTTATGTACATCCAAACGCTCAATACTGGTTCGGTACTGACAGTAATGGTAAGTCCCTCTTTGATAGTGTTTGGTTTGGAGCTCGTAATTCTATCCTTATTGCTGTTATCGCTACCTTCCTTAACGTTGTCATTGGTTTGCTTGTAGGTGCTGTTTGGGGGATTTCTAAGACCTTCGATATGATTATGATGGAAATCTACAACATCATCTCAAATATTCCTGCCCTCCTTGTAGTTATCGTCTTGACTTACTCATTGGGTGCTGGTTTCTGGAATATGATCTTTGCCATGACTGTCACAGGTTGGATTGGTATTGCCTATACCATTCGTATTCAAATCATGCGTTACCGTGATTTGGAGTATAACTTGGCTTCTCGTACACTGGGAACGCCAACTGCTAAGATTGTGGTTAAAAACATCATGCCGCAACTTGTGTCAGTTATCGTAACTATGGCTAGTCAACTCTTGCCAGGATTTATCTCTTATGAAGCCTTCCTTTCATACTTTGGTTTGGGGCTTCCCGTTACGACGCCTAGTCTTGGTCGTTTGATTTCAGACTACGCACAGAACGTTACAGTCAATGCTTATCTCTTCTGGATTCCATTGACTACCTTGATTCTCGTTTCCCTTGCTCTCTTTATTGTCGGTCAAAACTTGGCGGATGCCAGCGACCCACGTACGCATAGATAGGAGTCCAATATGACAGAAAATAAAAATGTAATATTATCGGCTCGCGATATCGTCGTGGAATTTGACGTTCGTGACCGTGTTTTGACAGCTATTCGAGGAGTTTCCCTTGATTTGGTTGAAGGTGAAGTTTTAGCCTTGGTTGGTGAGTCTGGTTCAGGTAAATCAGTATTGACTAAGACTTTCACAGGGATGCTTGAAGAAAATGGTCGTGTAGCTAGCGGTTCTATTGATTATCGTGGCCAAGATTTGACCAAACTTAAGAGTCACCAAGATTGGGCACATATTCGTGGGGCTAAGATTGCGACTATCTTCCAAGATCCTATGACCAGTCTTGACCCAATTAAGACTATCGGTAGCCAAATTGTTGAAGTCATTGTCAAACACCAAGGAAAATCAGCCAAAGAAGCTAAAAAAATGGCCATTGACTACATGGACAAGGTTGGTATTCCTGATGCTGAAAAACGTTTCAACGAATATCCTTTCCAATACTCTGGTGGGATGCGTCAACGTATCGTCATTGCCATTGCCTTGGCTTGTCGTCCTGATGTTCTTATCTGTGACGAGCCAACAACTGCCCTTGACGTGACCATTCAAGCTCAAATCATTGACCTCTTGAAATCACTCAAAGAGGAGTATGGTTTCTCAGTGATTTTCATTACCCATGACCTTGGTGTGGTAGCAAGTATCGCTGACAAGGTTGCTGTTATGTATGCTGGTGAAATCATCGAGTATGCAACTGTTGAGGAAATTTTCTATGAGCCTTGTCACCCATACACGTGGAGCTTGCTTTCAAGCTTGCCACAGTTGGCTGACGATAAGGGTGAGCTTTTCTCAATTCCAGGGACACCACCATCACTTTATACACCAGTTGTTGGAGATGCCTTTGCCTTGCGTTCAGACTATGCCATGCAGATTGACTTTGAGGAAAAAGCTCCACAATTCCAAGTTTCAGATACTCACTGGGCTAAGACCTGGCTCTTACATGAGGATGCACCAAAAGTTGAAAAACCTGCGGTTATCCAAAATCTACATGAAAAAATCCGTGCTAATATGGGATTTGCACATTTAGGAGATGAGGAGGAAGGCAATGCCTGAGAAGTTAGTTGAAGTAAAAGATGTGGAGATTTCCTTCGGTGAAGGAAGCAAGAAATTCGTTGCTGTCCACAATGCTAATTTTTTCATCAACAAGGGTGAAACCTTTTCCCTCGTTGGTGAGTCTGGTAGTGGTAAAACCACTATCGGGCGTGCCATTATTGGTCTAAATGATACAAGTAATGGTGAGATTATTTTTGACGGTAAGAAAATCAATGGACACTTGTCTCACTCTGAGAAAAACGACCTTATTCGTCGTATCCAGATGATTTTCCAAGACCCTGCGGCTAGTTTGAATGAACGTGCAACAGTCGATTATATCTTGTCTGAGGGCTTGCATAACTTCCATCTCTATAAGGATGAGGAAGATCGTAAAGCTAAAATCAAGAAAATCATCAAAGAAGTGGGACTTCTTGAGGAGCACTTGACACGTTACCCTCACGAATTTTCTGGGGGACAACGTCAACGTATTGGGATTGCACGTTCCTTGGTCATGCAACCTGATTTGGTTATCGCTGACGAACCCATCTCAGCCCTTGACGTGTCAGTTCGTGCCCAAGTTTTGAACTTGCTTAAGAAATTCCAAAAAGAGTTGGGATTGACCTACCTCTTTATCGCTCACGACTTGTCAGTGGTCCGTTTCATTTCTGACCGTATTGCTGTTATTTACAAGGGGACAATCGTGGAAGTTGCTGAGACAGAAGAACTCTACAACAATCCTATCCACCCTTACACCAAGTCACTCTTGTCTGCTGTTCCTATTCCAGACCCAATCTTGGAACGTAAGAAAGTCTTGAAGGTTTATGATCCAAACCAACACGACTATTCTGTCGATAAACCAGAAATGGTTGAAGTACGTCCAGGACACTTCGTTTGGGGTAACAAGGCCGAAATCGAGACTTATCGTAAAGAACAAAGTAAATAAGTCTTTTCAATGCAAAAAAAAATCGTGTTCCAGAAGGAACACGGTTTTTCTTTAGTCTAAATTTAAGCGTTTGGTCATGATATAGTAGGTACCAAAGTAACTTGCTGCGATGAGAATGAGAGACTGAACTAGACTAATGATATATGACGAGTTATTAATTGCAGTATATGTTGCATCTCCGGTCAAGGCTGCACCGAGTCCAAAGAAGAAACCAATAAAGAATAGGATAGCCTGAATGGCGAAAAAGGCGACAAATCCCATAAGAACTTTGTTAGTGTTGAAGAGATTTCCGATACTAATACAGAGGTAATAGAAAAGGATACCAGCAATCATTGACAAGATTGTAGAAGGGATGAAGAGGTAGAAAGCGCCTATCTCTTTTAGGATCTGGCCAAAGTAGCTGGTAGCTAGTAGGATATCTTTCATATCAAGGCAGAAAGCAGCTATAATTCCAATCGAAAGGAGTATAACGAGTGATGAAATGATATCTAAAATAAAGGCTACCAAGAGTTTAGACAAGATTAATTGGTGAGCAGAAACTGGGAGCGTATTGGTTAGATAACCTTCTCTCCCAAAGACAGTCTTTGCAAAGCGTCTGACAATGAGAACTATTGTTGCTATATAAATGGTTCCCCATACGATAATGGTAGCAAAAACCATCAGTGTGAAGAAAGCAAAGAAGAGTAGACTAGGTTCTTGGTGGCTCTGTTCAGTTACAAAAATAGATTTTCGAAGCATTAAACCCAAGGGGATAGAGAGTAGGATGGCAATACCATAGATGCCAAGATACCATTTACGGACCGATTGTAATTCATATTTAACTAATTTCCAAAACATGCTCATACCTCCTAGTTGTGGAACATCTCTCTAAAGAGTTTGTCGATAGATTTGCCATGGGCTTGACGGATATTATCAGCATCACCCTGAAGTTCAATCTGACCGTATTTTAAGAAGACAACTTCATCTAGGACGGATTCAATATCTGCAATCAAATGGGTTGAAATGATAACAGAAGCATCTTCAGAGTATTGGTTGATGATGGTTTTAAGAATGTAGTCACGTGACGCAGGATCGACTCCACCGATAGGTTCATCGAGGAGATAGAGTTTAGCTTCACGACTCATAACCAAAATCAACTGAACTTTTTCTTTGTTACCTTTTGAGAGGTCCTTAAGGCGCAAATCAGGCTGGAGCTTTAAATCCTGCAAGAGTTGCAAGGCAAGAGGATAGCGGAAGTCAGCGTAAAAATCTTGGAAGAAGTCCAAGTAGTATTGGATAGTCTTACTTTCATCCAAATAAGTTGTATCAGGTAGATATGCCACTTGAGCTTTGGTGATAGGTGATGGCTGAAATCCATTAATAGTTGCTAAACCAGAAGTTGGTTGAAGGAGGCCGTTCAAAATTTTGATTAGGGTTGTTTTACCACTACCGTTTGGTCCTAAGAGACCAATGATTTTACCAGAAGGGATGGACATGGTCACATCTCTAAGGGCTGGAATACCATTATAGGTCTTGGTGAGATTTGTTAGAGTTACAATATCAGTCATCGGTCTACAAGTCCTTTCCTGTTTGTTCGATGTAGTCAGTGATGATAGATTTGATTTCAGGTGAGCTAAAACCAATGGCTGTCATCTCAGAGACAAAGTTCTTCATGAGACTTTGGGCAATCTCGTGTCGTTTTTGATCAATTAGTTTTTCATCTTCGGTAACAAAGCGACCAGAGGTACGGGCAGAATAGACCAGCCCCTCTTTTTCAAGTTCTTGGAAGGCTCTTTGTACGGTGTTGGGATTGACCCCGGCTTCCTGAGCAAATTCCCTAACAGGTAGGAGTTGTTGTCCCATACTCAATTCCTTGGAAGCTATCTTCAGTTTGACGCGATAGGCGATTTGGAGATAGATTGGCGATTTTTCATCAAATGTCCAAGCCATAAGAGACTCCTTTCTAAAAGTATAATAGTATTATTTTTGTACTACCATAATGATACAACTAAAATACTGAATTTGCAAGTAAAATTCCATATTTTCTCTAATTTCTCTGGCTTTTCCCAAACTTATATTCCTATTTTTGGTACAATAGGGGCAAGTATATTCGACCTGAAGGGAGATTATTTTGAAAATTTTAGCAACAGATATGGATGGTACCTTTCTAGACCATCTTGGTGCCTATGACAAAGCACGTTTGGATAACCTTTTGGATGCTTGTGAAGCTAAAGATTACGTTTTTACCGTAGCTTCTGGCCGAGCTCTCTTGGCCTTGGAGGAGCTTTTTGATGGTTTTGTGGACCGCATAGCTATTATTGCGGAGAATGGGGCCTTGGTTCAGTACAAGGGTGAAGTCCTGTTTGAGTCCAAGCTAGAACCTAAAGATTATTTGGAAATTGCAGATACGACTTTAGCCTTGCCAACTTGCGAGGGAATTCTCTTGTCGGGACGTCGTGGTGCCTATGCTCCAAACGATGCAGATCCAGCCTATCTTAAGGCCATGGAACGCTACTATGAAAATGTTATGACAACGGACCTTGAAGCGGTTACAGATGATATTTTCAAGGTAACTGCTAAGTTCCAAGGGGATACCATTATGGAACGTGGTGACTACCTCAACACGATTTTTGAGGATATGACAGCTGTGACAACTGGCTTTGATTCTATGGATATTATCCTTAAAGGTGTGGATAAGGGCTTTGGTCTTTACCATCTTTGTCAAGAGTTGGGGCGTCAAGCTTCAGATGTTGTAGCCTTTGGTGATAATCTCAATGATATGGAGATGCTGACCTTTGCTGGGCATGCGGTTGCTACGGAAAATGCCCGCGATGAGATTAAGGCAGTAGCTGACGAAGTGATTGGTCACCATAAAGACGGTGCAGTCTTTGACTACATGGAAGGATTGGTGGACTCAGATGTCTGAGATTAAATTATTGGCCTTGGACCTAGATGGGACACTCTTCACTAAGGATAAGCAAGTAACAGCTGAAAATAGAGCTGCTCTGAAAGCGGCAGAAGCTAAGGGGGTTCATGTGGTCATTACGACTGGTCGCCCTCTGCCAGCTATTACTCATATCTTGGAAGATTTGGGCTTGTTGGATGATAAGCACTATAGTGTGACCTTCAATGGTGGCTTGGTTCAGCGTAATAATGGGGATATCCTCATAAAGAAAGAGATGAGTCGAGAAGATTTAAAGCAGATTTATGCTGTCTTCGAACCTCTAGGGCTTCCTATGGATGTTATCAGTGATGGCATTGTCTATGGTGTGCCAAGTAAAGGCAATCATTCTCTCTATCGTCAGGCTAATCCTACCCTGACCTTCGTTGATGTGGAGAGTATTGATGACATTCCTGAAAATATCGTCTATAATAAGGTAGTTACGGTCTGTGAGGAAGCGTTTTTGGATGCTCAAATTCAAAAAATACCTGACCATTTATACCAAGCGTTTGAGGTCTTTAAGTCTCGTGAAATTATCCTAGAGGTCATGCCTAAAGGTGTTCATAAGGCTGTAGGTTTGAGACTCTTGACTGATTACCTTGCTCTGGATAAAAGTCAGGTCATGGCTATGGGAGACGAGGAAAACGACTTGACAATGCTGGAGTGGGCTAGTCTTGGTGTGGCTATGGCGAATGCTGTTCCCAAGGTCAAGGCTGTTGCCAAGGCAGTAACGACAAAAACTAATGAGGAATCTGGAGTGGCTGAGGCCATCCACAAATATATTCTAGAGAAATAAGGAGAACCAAATGGGTCTATTTGATCGATTATTTGGACAAGAGGAAAACCAGTCACAGGAAACTGTAGCAAATCATGAAATTTCAGAAACTGAGGCTCTTGATAATCAAGACTTATCAACAAGTGAAGGGATAAGCGAGAGTCAAACAGAACAGCTCAGTGAGTCGGAGACTCAAGTAGAAGAGATTTCATCCACAGAATCTGTTGAATCTAGTGATTCTACTGTGACAGAAGAAAGTGAAGCAGTGTCTGACGAAGACCTTTCTGTTGATAATCAGGCTTCAAGCGAAGCAGAAGGCGTTTCCGAGTCAGAAGAAAGTCAAGTTGCTGTGGATAACCACTTTGCGGATGTCATGGCTGATTACTATGCTAAGAAGGCTCAAGTAGCTGCTGCTGCAGAAAAAGGTGAAACTGTCACTTTTGAAGCCGTTCAAACCCGTAAAGTTGAGGAAAAACCTGAAGAAGTTCAGGATTCAAAAACTGAAACAGAACAAGAGAAATATAACCGTACCCTCAAGAAGACGCGTACTGGTTTTGCTGCCCGCTTGAATGAATTCTTTGCGAATTTCCGTCGTGTTGATGAGGAGTTCTTCGAAGAATTGGAAGAAATGCTAATTCTTTCTGATGTTGGAGTTAATGTTGCAACGCAATTAACGGAAGATTTGCGCTATGAAGCCCGCCTTGAAAATGTCAAAAAGACTGAGGATTTGCAACGCTTGATTATTGAAAAACTTGTGGATATCTACGAGAAGGATGATGTCTACAAGGAGCAGATTAATTTCCAAGATGGTTTGACAGTCATGCTTTTCGTTGGTGTCAACGGGGTTGGTAAGACAACGTCTATCGGTAAGTTGGCGCATAAATACAAACAAGAAGGCAAAAAAGTTATGTTGGTAGCTGCTGATACCTTCCGTGCGGGAGCTGTTGCTCAGTTGGTTGAGTGGGGACGTCGTGTTGATGTGCCAGTAGTGACTGGTGCTGAGAAGGCTGACCCAGCTTCAGTGGTCTTTGACGGTATGGAAAAGGCCCTTGCTGAGGGAGTTGACGTCCTTATGATTGATACTGCGGGTCGTTTGCAAAATAAAGATAATCTTATGGCAGAGCTTGAAAAGATTGGTCGTATTATCAAACGTGTGGTTCCAGAAGCACCTCATGAAACCCTCTTGGCCTTGGATGCCTCAACAGGTCAAAATGCCCTTAGTCAGGCTAAGGAATTTTCAAAAATTACACCTCTTACAGGTCTTGTCTTGACTAAGTTGGATGGTAGTGCCAAGGGTGGGGTGGTTTTAGCCATTCGCCAAGAGTTGGATATTCCAGTTAAGTTAATTGGTTTTGGTGAGAAAATTGATGATATTGGTGAGTTCCATTCAGAAGAATTCATGCAAGGTCTCTTGACTGGTTTGGTTTAAAAGAGTATTTAAAAAAGAGTGAGTACTGAGAAAAGGAATTCACTCTTTTTAATGGTGTCCTCACCTTGAAAAAAGTCGCTTTTATTGGTAAAATAGTAAGGAAAAACGCATGCTCTGAAAAGTGAGCTGTAACTTAATCACTGAACAACCCCTAAGCCAAAAAAAGAGATGATTGTTTTCTCTTTTTTAAGGTGAGTCATAAGAAGATTTTTAATCTTAGTTTAAGGAGAAGACATGTCTGAACGTGGACTTTTGATTGTTTTTTCAGGGCCTTCTGGTGTCGGAAAAGGAACTGTTCGTCAGGAGATTTTTTCAACACCTGACCACAAATTTGAATACTCAGTATCAATGACCACACGTGCTCAACGTCCTGGTGAAGTTGATGGAAAGGATTATTTCTTCCGTTCGCGTGAGGAATTTGAAGAGCTTATTCGTAATGGTCAAATGTTGGAATATGCTGAGTATGTGGGTAACTACTACGGAACACCTTTGACTTATGTTAATGAAACCTTGGATAAAGGTATTGATGTTTTCCTTGAAATCGAGGTTCAAGGTGCCCTTCAGGTTAAGAAAAAGGTCCCAGATGCTGTCTTCATCTTTTTGACACCACCGGATTTGAACGAGCTTCAAGAACGTTTGGTTGGTCGTGGAACAGACTCTGAGGAAGTTATTGCTCAACGTATTGAGCGTGCGCGTGAAGAAATTGCTCTCATGAGCGAATACGATTATGCCATTGTTAATGACGAAGTGCCTTTGGCTGCTGAGCGTGTCAAACGTGTTATTGAAGCAGAACACTTCCGAGTTGACCGTGTGATTGGTCGCTATCGTAATATGATTTCAGAAAAGAAATTATCAGATAAATAAATTAGAAATAGGTATAGAATTATGATGTTGAAACCCTCTATTGACAAACTTTTGGATAAAGTGCCTTCAAAATATTCATTGGTTATTTTGCAAGCCAAACGTGCCCATGAATTAGCCGCTGGTGCTGAACCAACTCAAGAGTTTACGTCAGTAAAACCAACCCTTCAAGCCCTTGAAGAGATTGAATCTGGTAATGTGACTATCCACCCAGATCCAGAATCTAAACGTGAATTGGCACGTTTGAAAGTGATTCAAGCACGTCTTGCTGCTGAGGAAGAAGAACGTAAAATCAAAGAACAAATCGCTAAAGAAAAAGAAGAAGGCGATAAAATCTAAAATCAAAGTCTTGCTTTGGTTTATGAGGAGAGGGGGAGCTGAGGCATAGTGTCTCAGCTTCCTTCTTTATGATGATAATCAAGAGCTCAGCTTTACTTGAGCTTGAAAGATACTGGTCTTAAGGAAGTGATAGGAGGAAATTTATGGTTTTAGTAGCACAAATTATTGTAGACGTTCCTCTGATGCAGACGGACAGACCTTATAGTTACCTTATCCCTGAAGCTATGCAAGCACAAATCGCCATCGGTATGCGGGTGCATGTTCCTTTTGGTAAAGGAAATCGTCTATTGCAAGGCTTTGTTATTGGTTTAGAAGAGCAGGAGAACTTAAGAGACTTTCCTGAATTGAAACCTATCGCTGAGCTTTTAGATTATGAGCCAGTCCTTAATCAGGATCAGCTGGATTTGGCTGATCAGATGCGACATACGGTCTTTTCTTATAAGATTTCCATCTTGAAGTCAATGCTACCTGGTCTCCTTAATTCACAGTACGATAAGGTTATCATGGCAACTGATAAACTGGGTGAAGAGGATAAAAAGACTTTTCTTCAGGGGCAGGATCATGTTCTTTTCTCGCAGTTGTCAGAGGAGCAGCGTCAAGCTATTCCTCGTCTGGTCCAGTCTGGGCGTGTAACGGTTGATTACCTTGCTAAGGATAAGCAGAACATCAAGACTGAGAAGCACTATAGTGTTCAAAAGGGCATTCTCGAGACTTTGGCTATTTCGCAACGGGCTAAGAGGCGTTTAGAACTACGAGACTTCTTGCTAGAGAAGAGTGATCTAGGGAAGGTGGCAGACCTCCACAAGCTTTTTTCACGAGATGTGGTTAAGTTTTTCATTGAAGCTGGTGCCTTGGTCATCACTGAAGTTGAGGTCAATCGTGCCGATAGCTACTTTGAAAAGGTAGAGAAGACGGATTTTCTTGAGCTTAATGTTCAACAGGCGCATGCGGTTGAAGAAATGATGCGCCAAATCGGCCAAGGTGGCAAACCATTCTTATTGGAAGGGGTAACGGGATCAGGTAAGACAGAGGTCTATCTGCATCTTATCGAGAGGACCTTGGCTATGGGGAAAACGGCTATTGTCTTGGTGCCAGAGATTTCCCTGACGCCCCAAATGACCAATCGTTTCATTTCACGTTTTGGTGACTTGGTGGCCATCATGCATTCAGGCTTGTCAGACGGTGAGAAATTTGACGAGTGGCGAAAGGTTAGATCTGGTCAGGCCAAGGTTGTGGTAGGAGCACGTTCGGCAATCTTCGCTCCCTTGGAAAACATCGGAGCTATCATTATCGATGAAGAACACGAGGCGACCTATAAGCAGGAGTCCAATCCTCGCTACCATGCTAGAGATGTGGCCTTGCTTAGGGCTAAGAGTCATGGAGCCGTGCTTGTTCTTGGTTCAGCAACACCCTCTATTGAGACTCGGGCAAGAGCTCAGAAAGGGGTTTACCATTTTCTTGAGTTGACTCAGAGGGCTAATCCTAATGCCAAAATTCCTCAGGTGGAAGTGGTGGACTTTAAGGATTTTGTGGGCCGTCAAGAGGCTAGTGATTTTACGCCACCTCTCTTAGAGAAAATCCGAGAACGCTTGGCACGTAAGGAACAAGTCGTGCTAATGTTGAACCGTCGTGGCTATTCCTCTTTTGTCATGTGTCGTGACTGTGGCTATGTGGATGATTGTCCCAACTGTGATATTTCATTGACCTTGCACATGGATACTAAGACCATGAATTGCCACTATTGTGATTTTCAAAAAGCAATACCACATGTCTGTCCTAACTGTCAGAGCCGTCAGATTCGCTATTATGGGACTGGGACACAGAAGGCTTATGACCAATTGACGGAACTTTTGCCAGAAGCCAAAGTGATTCGTATGGATGTTGATACGACACGTAAGAAAGGGGCTCACGAGAAACTTTTGGAGACCTTTGGAAGTGGTAAGGCCGATATTTTGCTCGGAACCCAGATGATTGCCAAGGGCTTGGATTTTCCAAATGTTACCTTGGTAGGGGTCTTGAATGCAGATACGTCGCTAAATTTACCAGATTTTCGTTCAGCTGAGCGTACCTTCCAACTGTTGACTCAGGTGGCTGGTCGTGCTGGTCGTGCTGACAAGGAAGGGGAAGTTATTATTCAAACCTATAATCCTAGTCATTATGCCATTCGGTTTGCACAGCAACAGGATTATGAAGGTTTCTACGCTTATGAAATGGGGATTCGACGTCAGTTGGCCTATCCGCCTTATTTCTATACGGTAGGGATTACGCTTTCTCACAAGGATGAAGAGTTTGTGGTTCGCAAGAGCTATGAGGTTATGGCTTATTTAAGAGAGCACCTGTCAGACAAGGTGACCTTCCTAGGGCCTACGCCTAAGCCAATTGCCCGAACACATAACCTTTATCATTATCAGATTATTATCAAATACCGTTTTGAGGATAACTTGGAAGAAACGCTTAATAGGGTCCTTGACATGACTCAGGAGCCTGAGAACAAGGACCTGCGTTTGATTATTGATCATGAACCTCAGAATTTTACCTAATCTAGAAAAGGAAGAATATGACAAAATTAGTATTTATGGGAACGCCTGCCTTTTCAGCGACAGTGCTGGAAGGACTTTTGACCGATGAGCGTTATGATATTGTCGCTGTGGTGACGCAACCAGACCGTGCTGTCGGCCGTAAAAAAGAAATCCGCATGACACCGGTCAAGGAAGTAGCCTTGGCGCATGACTTGCCAATTTATCAACCTGAAAAATTGTCAGGTTCTGAAGAAATGGCGCAACTTATGTCACTTGGTGCTGATGGTATTGTTACTGCGGCTTATGGACAATTCTTGCCAAGTAAGTTGCTTGATAGCATGGATTTTGCAGTGAATGTCCACGCTTCACTCCTGCCCAAATACCGTGGTGGAGCACCTATTCATTATGCCATTATCAATGGTGATGCAGAAGCAGGTGTGACCATTATGGAAATGGTCAAGGAAATGGATGCTGGTGACATGGTTAGCCAAAAGGCCTTGCCAATTCTTGACGAGGATAATGTTGGTACTATGTTTGAAAAATTGGCAGTCTTGGGTCGTGACCTCTTGCTTGAAACCTTGCCTGCTTATATCGCTGGAGAAATCAAACCTGTTCCTCAAGATGCCAGTCAGGTAACGTTTTCGCCAAATATTAGCCCAGAAGAGGAGCGTCTTGATTGGAATAAGTCGGCTCGTGACATCTTCAATCAAATCCGTGGTATGTACCCATGGCCTGTGGCCCATACCTTGCTTGATGGCAAACGTTTCAAAATTTATGAGGCGGACTTGGCAGAAGGTCAAGGACAGGCGGGTCATATTATTGAAAAAACCAAGAAGAGTTTGGTAGTTGCGACTGGTCAAGGAGCCATTTCGCTTAAGACAGTTCAACCTGCAGGAAAACCTCGTATGGCTATTGCTGATTTCCTTAATGGGGTCGGACGCAATCTTGAAGTAGGTGATGCATTTGGCCAATGATTGGAAAAAAACTGCTCGTGGACAGGCACTCGAAGTCTTAGAAGAAGTCTTCCAGGAAGGGGCTTACTCAAATATTGCTCTCAATGCACATTTGAGCAAGTCGCAGCTGACAGATAAGGACAAGGCCTTGGTGACGGAAATTGTCTATGGGACCGTGGCTCGTAAGATTACTTTGGAGTGGATGCTAGCCCATGTCATTGAGGACCGTGATAAGCTTGAACCTTGGGTATATGACTTATTACTTTTGAGCCTTTATCAGTTGGCTTATTTAGATAAGATCCCAGCCCATGCGGTGGTTAATGATGCCGTTTCTATTGCCAAAAACCGAGGCAATAAAAAGGGTGCTGAGAAACTGGTCAATGCGGTTCTTCGTAAACTATCAAGCCAGCCTTTGCCAGATCCAAGCCAGATTAAACGTGTCAATAAACGCTATTCTGTTCAGTATTCTCTACCTGTATGGTTGGTTAAAAAACTTATCGACCAGTACGGGGAAGACCGTGCCCTTGCTATTTTCCAAAGCCTCTTTGTGAGAAATAAGGCTAGTGTGCGTGTAACGGATGCGTCACGTTTGGAAGAGATAGCAGAGACCACTGGGGCTGAGCGTTCAGTCCTATCACCAGTTGGGCTTGTTAAGTCTTCAGGTTACTTTGCTGGGACAGATTATTTTAAAGAGGGATTATTGACCATTCAGGATGAGACCAGTCAACTGGTTGCACCAACTTTAGGGATTCTAGGTGAGGAAGAAATCCTGGATGCCTGTGCGGCACCTGGTGGTAAGACGGTACATATGGCCTCTTATTTGACGAGTGGACATGTGACGGCGCTTGACCTCTATGATCATAAGCTTGCCCTTATCGAAGAAAATGCCCAACGTCTTGGCCTAGCTGATAAGGTTAAGACACAGAAACTGGATGCTAGTCAGGTACATCAAGTCTTTCCGGCTGATAGTTTTGACAAGATTTTAGTGGATGCTCCTTGTTCAGGGATTGGACTCATTCGTCGGAAACCCGACATCAAATATAACAAGGACCTCCAAGACTTTGAGTCCCTTAAGGCTGTGCAGTTGGATATCCTATCCAGCGTTTGTCAAACCCTACGAAAAGGTGGTATAATAACATATAGTACTTGCACCATCATAGCAGAAGAAAATCAAGAGGTGATTCAAGCCTTTCTTGAGAGCCATCCTGATTTTGAGCAAGTTGCCTTAGACCATCCATGTAAAGACATCGTGGTCAATGGCTGTTTGGCAATTACCCCCGAACAGTATCTAACTGATGGTTTTTTCATCGCACAGTTGCGTAAAAAAGCTTAGGGTTACAGAGGAGGAAATGCTGACGCAAGTCAGAAAGAAAACTATGGAAATATCATTATTAACGGACATTGGCCAAAAACGGTCAAACAACCAAGATTTTGTTAATAAATTTGTCAACCAAGCTGGTGTTACCCTTGTCGTTGTTGCAGATGGAATGGGTGGACACCGTGCTGGAAATATTGCCAGTGAGATGTCAGTGACTGACCTTGGTCGTGACTGGATTAACACTGATTTTCGTGAGTTGAGTCAAATTCGTGATTGGATGATTGCTGCCATTGATGCAGAAAATCGTAAAATCTATGAACTTGGCCAAAACGAAGAATATAAGGGAATGGGAACAACTATTGAGGTTCTTGCCTTTGTTGATAACGCTGTGATTTTTGCTCATGTTGGGGATTCACGTATTGCCCTTATCCGTAATGGTGAGTATAAGCAATTGACGAATGACCACTCTTTGGTCAATGCTCTGATTAAGGCTGGTCAATTGACAAAAGAGGAAGCAGCTGTTCATCCACAACGTAATATTATTACACAATCTGTGGGGCAGGCCGCTCCAATTGAAGCTGATCTTGGTGTCCAACAATTGGAACCAGGAGACTATATTCTGGCTAATTCAGACGGCCTAACTAACATGATTTCAACCGAACAGATTGTTCATATTGTTAACAGTCCTGGTTTCCTTGAAGAAAAAACCAGTCGTCTAGTAGCCGCTGCAAATGAGGCAGGTGGTCTTGACAATATTACCGTTGCCCTCGTTAAAGTAGAAAGTGAGGAAGGATAATGATCCAAGTTGGCAAATTGTTTGCTGGACGTTATCGAATCCTTAAAGCTATCGGACGTGGTGGTATGGCGGATGTTTATCTGGCTAATGACCTGATCTTGGATAATGAGAAAGTGGCCATTAAGGTGCTTCGTACTAATTATCAAACCGATCAGGTAGCTGTGGCACGTTTCCAGCGTGAAGCACGTGCCATGGCAGAACTCAGTCATCCCAATATCGTTGCAATCCGAGACATTGGCGAAGAAGACGGCCAGCAGTTCTTGGTGATGGAGTACGTGGATGGTTCGGACTTGAAGAAATATATTCAAGACCATGCGCCACTTTCTAACCAAGATGTTGTGCGTATTATGGGAGAGATTCTTTCTGCCATGACTCTTGCCCATCAAAAGGGTATTATCCACCGTGACCTTAAGCCACAAAACGTTCTTTTAACTAAGGACGGTAGGGCCAAAGTTACAGACTTCGGGATTGCGGTTGCCTTTGCAGAGACTAGTCTGACTCAAACCAATTCTATGTTGGGTTCTGTCCACTACCTCTCACCAGAGCAGGCGCGTGGATCTAAAGCAACTATCCAAAGTGATATCTATGCTATGGGTATCATGCTCTTTGAAATGTTGACAGGGCGTATTCCATATGATGGTGATAGTGCAGTTACCATCGCTCTTCAGCATTTCCAAAAACCATTACCATCAATCTTGGCTGAGAATCATAATGTTCCTCAGGCATTGGAAAATGTGGTTATTCGAGCGACAGCTAAAAAGCTTGAAAATCGTTATAACAGTACTTTGGAAATGAGCCGAGATTTAGTAACTAGCTTATATCCTAGCCATAGCCGTGATGCGAAGGTAGTCTTTGATGACATGACGGATACTAAGACTTTGCCTAAGGTTACTCCAGTTCCGTCAGTAAGCTCTGAGAAAAAGGCAACTGCCAAGTCATCAGAGTCAAAACAAGCTGTAAGTAAGCAACCAAGGAAAAATTCAACACTAGCTAAGAATAAAAAGAAGAAAAAAAAGAAAAGCTTTTTCTCGACATCACTCAAGGTATTCCTGGGGTTGGTCTTTATCGGGATTATCATTTTTGCCTATTTGGTATTTACCAACCCTGATAGTACTCAGGTGCCTAACGTGGTCGGTCAAGAGTTGTCCACAGCTCAGACTAAAATTGAGGGTGCTGGATTTAAGGTAGGTGAAGTTAAGGAAGTGGAAGATGACTCTGTCGATACAGGCAAGGTCGTAAAGACTGATCCTACAGCTGGAACCACACGAAAAGAAGGATCAAGCATTGATATCTATGTTTCTTCTGGTAGTAAAGGTTTCGCTTTGAAAGACTACAAAGGTAAAAATTATAAGGATGCCATTGAGGATTTAACTTCGAATTATGGCGTTTCTGAGGACCAAATTGATATTCAGCATGTCGAAGACGACAGTGCTGAAGAGGGAGAAATCCTATCTCAAAGTCCAGGTAAAAACAAGTCTTTCAATCCTAAGGATAGTAAGGCCAAGATTAAGTTCCGTGTGGCAACTCCTAAGACAGTTACCATGCCTGATGTGACTGGTTTGACGGTTTCAACAGCGGTTCAAACCTTGAATCGTAAGAGTATCTCAAGTAGTAGCATCGAGTATCATGACTATAATACTGGTGCTAAGTTAGACAAGGATAAGGTTCCTAGCAGTACAGAGGTCCTTTATCAAGATCCACAAGCTGGTACAAGTGTTGATGGTACAGTGATTCTCTATGTTTCGGTTGCAACAGCAAGTTCAAGCCTACAGTCAAGCTCAAGCAGTACGACACATTCGTCATCGACGAGCTCAAGTACTGAAAGCACAAGCTCTAGTACTGAAACACCGACAGAGGCTACTCACACAGACCAACAATAGTTTTTAATAATTGAGACATAATAAAGAGAGGTTCTTCAATCTCTCTTTTTTCTTATCTAGAGTTCTTGTCGATAGCTTAAAAGGCCTGCTTGCCAGGGGTCAGAGATTCTTTTATAATGAAGACATCACATATAGGAGAGACGCTATGAGAAACCGTAGAAAACTGAGAAGGTATATCATTACCTACGATATCGTCATGACGGTCCTGGCCCTGATTTCCATAGGTTTGGTTATCTTTGATTTAGTTGGCTTAATTTCAATTGGAAGGCGACCTTTCAGAGTGATAGATCAGTCTATAACGCTCATCTTTGCCATTGATTATGCGATTCGTTTCTCCCTGGCACCTCGTAAGCGAATTTTTGTTAAAACGCATGTATTAGACTTGTTGGCTATTATTCCCTACAATGAAGTCTTTACTTTCCTCCGTTTTTCAAGGGTGGGACGCTTTGCCAGATTGGCCAAACTCTCACGCTTAATTGGTTTGAGTAGCAAGCTCAAGCACATTTCCAATCGCATTAATCGCAGAAATGGCTTTTATTTTCTGCTTTCGGTTAATAGTATTATCATCCTTATCAGTAGTGCTGTCATTGCCCGAGTAGAGCACCATAATTTTATTGATGCTATTTGGTGGTCTGTAGCAACGGTTACTACGGTAGGTTATGGCGATATCGTTCCTCAAACATTGGTAGGTAAGGCCGTTGCGGTCGTTCTCATGTTTAGTGGGATTGCCACTCTGGGGTTGTTAACAAGCTCTCTCAATAATATTTTTGTGCGGTCAGGTCGTCAGACTGAAAGAAAATTGGCTGAGATTGAGAAGGAGTTGGCGGAACAACGTGTCATACTGGAGGAAATCAGAAGTACGGTGCAACTCATAAATAGTAAAATGGACGAAACTGACGATTAGGATTTTTGAATGAAAGACGGTGTTTCCTGTAATGGAGGCACTTTTTTTGCTTTCTGCGGCCCCTTTTCTATCTTGGTTAGTCGGTGCTTAAACTGGGTCTTTTTGTCAATTGCCTTAAAATTTGATAGAATGAAGCCTGTATACTTTTATTTGAGAGGTCCTTATGACCAAATTTAATTTTTTCTTAGTGGTGGAAGCCCTGCTTTTGACTCTGGGCCTGATCACCATCTTTAATAATGATATTACCAGTTTTATTTTCATTCTGGTCTTGACCTTGTTGGCCGTTCGCTTTTTTAACAAGGAGTCCAAGAGTGATTTTGTCTTGACCATCTGTTTGATCTCACTTTTTCTGGTTTCCATGTGGAATATCTATGTGGTGCTTGCTATCCTAGTGGGTGTGGCTTATGTCATGATAAACCATTTTTCACAGGTTAAGAAAAAGAATCGCTATGCCCTCATCCAATTCAAAGAAGATAATTTGAATCCTCGGGCTGTCCGAAATCAGTGGATTGGGACTCGTATGGAACCTGTCAGTGATCGTTATGACTTTGATGATATCAATATCATCCGTTTCTTTGGGACAGATGTGATTGATTTGACTCAGGTTATTGTCTCAGGGAGAGATAATGTCGTGATCTTGCAGAAACTCTATGGACCGACGACTATCTTGGTACCAATTGATGTTTCCGTAAAACTCAACATATCAGCAATCTATAGCTCTGTCACCTTCTTTAATGAAGATGAATACGACCTCCGTTATGAAAGCTTGACCTTGCAAGGTGCAGAGTATGAGCATGCCCATCGGACGGTTAAATTGATTCTCAATGTGGGAGCTGGACCAGTGGAGGTACGTCGCAAATGAAGAAACAGTACATATTTTTAATCCTGATTTACTCGGTTGTAGTTTTGGTTGGCGTTACCCTTGTAGTGATGGATAGTTTTAACCTCAACTTTTCACTAGTTTTCGGCAATCTGTCTCAGGCCTTCCACTTCCTTTTTAACATGGTTTTTGTGGTTCTGAGTTTGCTCATTTTGCTTTATATTCTCTGGGCCATTGCTAATGATAACAGTATGCGTTCAGTCAATCAGGATTTGCGCCGCATTATCAATAATCAACCAGTCAAACGTCAGGGAGATATTGAGTTAGACAAGAATATGATGCGCTTGTCTCATAAGATGCGTAAATTGACTAAGGACTTGCAGAAAACTGAAAATGCCCAAGCTCTACAAAGCCGTGATATTATCAAGAAGGAGCGCGGACGTATTGCTCGTGACCTTCACGATACCGTTAGTCAGGAACTTTTTGCGGCTAGTATGATCCTATCTGGTGTCTCTCAGATGGCGGACCAGCTAAGTAAGGAAGACCTGCATAATCAAATCCAGGCGGTTGAGGCCATGCTGACGGACGCTCAAAATGATATGCGTGTTTTGCTTTTGCATCTTCGTCCGACAGAGCTTGAGAACAAGACCTTGCAAGAAGGCTTGCAGATGATCCTTAGGGAATTAACCGATAAATCCAATATCCATGTCGTCTACAAGGATATGGTCAAGAAAGTGCCCAAGCGTATTGAAAATAATCTCTTTAGGATTGCCCAAGAGTTTATCTCTAATACCCTTAAACACGCCAAGGCTAGCCAGATAGAGGTTTATCTCTATCAAAATAGTCAGGAAATTCAATTGAAAATGTTGGATAATGGTGTTGGTTATGACTTAAATGCGTCGACTGACGAGATGAGCTATGGCCTGAAAAATATCCAAGAGCGTGTCGATGAAATGGCAGGAACTGTGCAGTTCCTATCTGCTAAAGGTAAGGGGACATCTATTGATGTCCGTGTGCCGATATTAAGAGGAGAAGACAATGTCGAATAAGATTAATGTGATTTTGGTCGATGACCATGAGATGGTCCGTTTGGGCCTTAAAAGTTTCTTGAATCTTCAAGGAGATGTAGAAGTTGTTGGGGAGGCAGGCAATGGTCGAGAGGGTGTTGACCTTGCCTTGGAACTGCGTCCAGATGTCGTTGTTATGGATCTTGTCATGCCTGAATTGGATGGTGTTCAAGCGACTTTGGAATTGCTCAAAGAATGGCCTGAAGCCAAGATTTTGGTTTTGACTAGCTATTTGGACAATGAAAAAATTTACCCAGTCATTGAAGCTGGTGCTAAAGGCTATATGCTTAAAACCAGCAGTGCGGCAGAGATTCTCAATAGTATCCGTAAGGTTTACCGTGGTGAAGAAGCTATCGAAACTGAGGTAGACAATAAGATTAAATACCATGATAGCCATCCGGACCTACACGACGACTTGACGGCACGTGAACGTGATATCTTGGCCCTTCTGGCTAAGGGGTATGACAATCAAACTATTGCTAATGAGCTATTTATTTCATTGAAAACCGTTAAAACTCACGTGTCTAATATCCTTGGAAAACTCAATGTTGATGACCGTACTCAGGCAGTCGTTTATGCCTTTAGACATCATTTGGTTTCGCAGGATGATGAATAAAGCTATCAACTAAGCTTGTTATCTTGGGACTAGGGAGGGTTATCATAACTCTTAATCCTAAGTCGGATTTTGCGAGTCAAATTCTTTGACTTTATTTCTAGCAAAACATATAATTATACCATCCTAAAACTTTTCTTTTTTCATATGAGGTTGAAGCGACCTCGTATCATCTATCTAAGTTCGCTTAGATGATGAAATCTCCTAACTCCTAGCAATCGGTACTTCCGGTTGCTTTTTTTGAAAAAAAGTTTTAAAAAAGTGTTGACAGCCTACTAGTTTTTCTGTAGAATAATAAGAGTCTTTTGGGGTATAGCCAAGCGGTAAGGCAAGGGACTTTGACTCCCTCATGCGTTGGTTCGAATCCAGCTACCCCAGTTCTACCTGAGGGTAGAGACACAGATTATGGTCCGTTGGTCAAGGGGTTAAGACACCGCCTTTTCACGGCGGTAACACGGGTTCGAATCCCGTACGGACTATAAGTACCAGCTAGAGAAAGCTGGTTTTTTTGTGTCCTTTTTGATAAAATAGAGGGGTTGACTGGCCTAGGTCAGACATTCTATACCACTTTAAAATCATAAATAACGAGACCTCGACCCGAAGAAAAACCTTTGTTTTGTGATGGCTGTCAGATGATGATAAGCACTTGGTCGAGTCGTGGTTTTATTTGAATAAGAAAACAGATAATAAGGAAATGCAATGACATACTATAACGTTGGAAAGATTGTGAATACACAGGGCTTGCAGGGTGAACTTCGTGTTTTGTCTGTAACAGATTTTGCGGATGAACGTTTTAAGAAGAAAAGTGTCCTAGCCCTTTTTGATGACAAAGATAATTACATCATGGATGTCGAGATTGCGAGTCACCGTAAACATAAAAACTTTGATATCGTTAAGTTTAAAGGGCTTTACCATATCAATGATGTAGAGAAGTATAAGGGCTGCAGTCTTAAGATTGCTGAGGAAAATCTAACAGACCTTGATGACGGGGAATTTTACTATCATGAGATCATTGGCCTTGATGTTTATGAAGGTGATACTTTGATTGGTCAGGTCAAAGAGATTCTCCAACCGGGTGCTAATGATGTTTGGGTAGTAAAACGTAAAGGCAAGAAAGATTTGCTCTTGCCATATATCCCACCTGTAGTTCTTGATGTTGATGTTGCGGCTGGTCGTATTGAGGTTGAGCTCATGGAAGGATTAGACGATGAAGATTGATATCTTGACCCTATTCCCAGATATGTTTGCTCCCTTAGAGCATTCCATTGTTGGTAAGGCAAAGGATAAGGGACTTCTAGAAATCAACTATCACAATTTCCGTGAAAATGCGGAAAAGGCTCGTCATGTAGATGATGAACCTTATGGTGGCGGCCAAGGCATGTTGCTACGTGCCCAGCCAATTTTTGATACCTTTGATAAGCTTAACGTCACTAAGCCTCGTGTTATTCTCTTAGATCCTGCTGGTCGTACCTTTGATCAGGCCTATGCAGAAGAATTGGCGCAAGAAGAGGAACTGGTCTTTATCTGTGGCCATTATGAGGGCTATGATGAGCGCATCAAAACTTTGGTGACAGACGAGATTTCCTTGGGAGACTTTGTCTTGACTGGGGGAGAGCTAGCTGCTATGACTATTGTAGATGCTACTGTCCGCTTGATTCCCGAAGTTTTGGGTAAGGAAGCTAGTCATAAGGATGATAGTTTCTCATCAGGGCTCTTGGAATTTCCACAGTACACTCGCCCAGCTGAGTTTCGCGGCATGAAGGTGCCAGATGTGCTCTTGTCAGGGCACCATGTCAATATTCGACGTTGGCGTATGAAGCAGAGTTTGCGTAAGACCTGGGAGCGTCGACCAGATCTTTTGGAAAACTATGACTTTACGGATGAAGAACGTCAGATTTTAGAAGAGATAAAAGCAGAAGGAAAATAAAATGTCAGAAGAAAAGATTTATGATATTACCATTATCGGTGGTGGGCCAGTAGGACTTTGGGCTGCCTTTTATGCTGGACTACGTGGCATGACTGTTAATATTATTGAGAGTCTGTCAGAGCTTGGTGGACAGCCTGCCATTCTCTACCCTGAGAAAAAAATCTATGATATTCCAGCCTTTCCTCAAACAACAGGTGCGGAATTGACAGAAAACCTCTTGACTCAGCTTAAGCGTTTTGAAGATCGTGTCAGCATTCATTTGAAAGAGGAAGTTCAAACCTTTGAAAAGACAGATGGCATCTTCACAATTGCTACTAGCAAGGGCCAACACTTGTCTAAGGCTATCGTCATTGCCTGTGGAAATGGTGCTTTCGCTCCACGTCCTTTAGGTGTGGACAATGAAGAAGATTATGCAGATAATAACTTGTTCTATAATGTGCATAGCCTGGACCAATTTGCTGGTAAGAAGGTTGTGATTGCTGGTGGTGGGGATTCAGCTGTTGACTGGGCCAATCACCTAGATGGGATTGCTGAGAGCGTGACTTTGATTCACCGACGTGATGCCTTTCGTGCCCATGAGCATAGTGTAGAACTGCTTCATCAATCATCAGTTAATGTGATGACGCCTTATGTTCCACTTGAAATCAAGGGTGAAAATGGTCTTGCCCAAAGTTTGACTGTTCAAAAAGTGAAGTCAGACGAGGTCGTGGAATTGCCACTTGATGCCCTTATTGTTAGCTTTGGCTTCTCAACCAACAATAAAAACCTTCGTAACTGGAATGTTGACTTCAAACGCTCTAGCGTTACGGTTAATGCCCAGTTTGAAACTTCACAAGAAGGTGTTTACGCTATCGGTGATGCAGCAGAATATGAAGGTAAGATTGACTTGATTGCTGTGGGAATGGGTGAAGCTCCTATCGCTATCAACCAAGCTATTCAATATATTGATCCAGATGGTAAGAATCGTCCGGTTCACTCAACATCGTTAATTGAAGAATAATGTCAAAAGAAGACTTTGTCTTCAATCTAAGGAGAGACTTGTCTCTCTTTTTTCATGTCTAAAAACGTGGTATAATACACCTATGGCTACAACGAAAAAAACGAAAAAAGGGACGGCTTCTAAGAACGGTAAGAAGCGTCTTACAAAAGCGGAATTAGACAGACAGAAGGCGATTAAGCGAATGCTATGGACCTTCTTTTTTGCCTTTGTCTTAATTTTCCCAGTCTTTCGATTGGGTTTCTTTGGGGTTACCCTCTATAATATCTTTCGAGTATTTGTGGGGAGTATGGCTTACCCTTTAATTTTTGCTATCTATGTTTATCTCTTTGGCTTTAAATGGTTACGTAAACACAGTAACTATGTCACAGGATTTTGGATGGTCTTCGCGGGGCTCTTGTTGGAGTTTCACGCCTATCTCTTTAGTCTAGATCGTATGAGTGGTCTGGATATTTTCCCTGGTACCAAGGACTTGCTTTTTGGGGAACTTGTGAGTGTGCAAGTCGCTCGTTTTGCGGGTGGTGGTATGTTGGGGGCTCTTCTGTACCAACCGATTTCCTTCCTCTTTTCAAATATCGGTAGCTTCATGATTGGGGTATTGATTATTCTCTTGGGTGCTTTCATTCTTAGCCCTTGGGATGTCTTGGATATCATGGAGTATGCTAAGGAAGCTTGGCAGAAAGGGGCTGAGAAGCGTTTGGAACGGACGGCTCAACGTCAGGAGAAGAAGGCAGAACGTCAGGCTCAGAAAGAACGTGAAGCAGAAGAACGTGCCGAGGCCGAGCGTCTGGCTGATTTAACTGTCGACGAGGAGACGGGAGAAATCTTAGATGATGCCGCAGAGGCCTTGCCACAAGAAGCTGAGATTTTTGCATCTGAACCTGAAATCAGTGATTATGCCTCTGAGGATTACTATGATAATCTGCCTCCAGAGGATTATGAGGATTTCCAAGAAGATTATGCACCTTATCCAGAGGATGTGCCAACCGAGGAGTTTCCGCCATCTATGGTGGTTGAGGGAGATGATGCTCCTGTCGAGGTTGATTTCACGCCTAAGGAACTCCTGCAGTATAAATTACCTCATATAGATCTCTTTGCACCTGATAAGCCGAAGAGTCAATCTAAAGAGAAGAACATCGTTCGTAAGAATATTCGAATCTTAGAAGATACCTTCAAGAGTTTCAATATTGATGTCAAGGTTGAGCGGGCTGAAATTGGACCGTCAGTGACCAAGTATGAGGTCAAGCCTGCTGTTGGGGTTCGTGTTAACCGCATTTCAAATCTAGCGGATGACTTAGCTCTGGCTCTAGCTGCGAAAGATGTCCGTATTGAGGCACCTATTCCTGGAAAATCTTTGGTTGGTATCGAAGTGCCTAATTCAGAGATTGCGACGGTTTCTTTCCGTGAACTTTGGGAACAGTCCAAGACAGACCCTAATAAGCTCTTGGAAGTTCCTCTCGGTAAGGCAGTTGATGGTTCGGCTCGTAGCTTTGATTTGGGACGGATGCCTCACTTGCTAGTCGCTGGATCTACGGGTTCTGGTAAATCGGTTGCGGTTAACGGTATTATCTCTAGTATTCTTATGAAGGCTCGTCCAGACCAGGTGAAGTTTCTCATGGTCGATCCGAAGATGGTTGAACTTTCGGTTTACAATGATATTCCTCATCTCCTTATCCCTGTGGTGACTAACCCACGTAAGGCCGCTAAGGCTCTTCAAAAAGTGGTAGATGAGATGGAAAATCGTTACGAACTCTTTAGTAAGTTTGGCGTGCGTAACATTGCTGGCTACAATGCCAAGGTAGAAGACTGGAACGCTCAGTCGCAAGAAAAACAGATTCCCTTGCCTTTAATTGTGGTTATCGTTGATGAGTTGGCTGACTTGATGATGGTAGCCAGTAAGGAAGTGGAAGATGCCATCATTCGTCTGGGGCAAAAAGCGCGTGCTGCGGGAATTCACATGATTCTCGCCACTCAACGACCATCGGTTGATGTTATCTCTGGTTTGATTAAGGCCAATGTGCCATCTCGTGTGGCCTTTGCGGTGTCTTCGGGAACAGATAGTCGTACCATTTTAGATGAAAATGGGGCAGAAAAGCTACTCGGACGTGGGGATATGCTTTTCAAACCGATTGATGAGAACCACCCTGTTCGTCTACAAGGTTCCTTCATCTCTGATGATGACGTGGAACGTATTGTGACCTTTATCAAGGATCAGGCTTTAGCTGACTATGATGAGAGCTTTGATCCTGGTGAAGTTTCTGAAAATGATTTTGGTGGAGGTTCCTCTGCCAATGGTGGTAGCTCAGAAGGTGACCCACTCTTTGAAGAGGCCAAGGCTTTGGTCCTTGAAACACAAAAAGCAAGTGCTTCCATGATTCAACGTCGTCTGTCAGTTGGTTTCAACCGTGCCACTCGTTTGATGGAAGAGTTGGAAGAAGCAGGCGTTATCGGACCAGCTGAAGGTACCAAACCACGTAAGGTTTTGATGACTCAAGAATAATGAACTGGAAAGAGTCTCAAGCCTGGTTTTTAAAAGAATTAAAATAGACAAAAGAAATGAGAAAAATGAGTGTTTTGCCATTTGTTTTCTCATTCTTTTTTTATGTTCAAAATAGACCAAAAAATTGCAAAATCTTCCATAAGAACGCTTACAAAACGAACATTTTCTGCTATAATAGGAGAAAAAGTGAGTAACGAAAACTAAGGAGTAAAAAATGGACAATTTATTAACCGTTCATTTTCATAGTATGCATGGCGACTATTCCAGATACAGTATGTGGAAGTGGCTAGATGGTTATTGGGGCGAAGAAGCCCATTTTTCACGTGAAGATGATTTTGGCCTTGTTGGTCAGGTTACTTCTCCCTCCAATCGTTTTATTGAATCTGTCAATCTTTTGGTAAAAACGGAAGACTGGTCGAGGCAAACACATGATTATCGCGTTCGACGTTTCCTAGGGGATGCTCCAAATGCTATTTGGATAGTTGAAGGTGATCCAACGGTTTATTATTCTAAACAGGCAGCCTTGACTAGCCATAGTTTTGAAGGTCGCGACCAGCATGCCTTTGATGTGGCTCTCCGAAGACAGGAATTTGACCAGAAGTGGGGATTTCAAGGCTGGTTGGGTCATAAGTATGAAAAAGGGGCTACAGAGTTTCGCCTTTGGTCACCTCTAGCTCGTCGTGTACAGCTCTTACTTTTTAAAAAGGGCAGTAAAAAGCCTAAGATCATTAAGATGAGCCGAGGAACCAGTGTCAATAAGGACCGTCATGAGATGAATACTCACGGTGTTTGGAGTACCACTGTCAAAAAGGATTTGGATGGGGGAGCCTACCAGTTTCGTGTGTACCATGAGGAAAGCTTCTATCAGGATACGAGAGACCCCTACAGTATTGCCCTTAGCTTAGATAATAAAAAAAGTTTGGTGGTCAATCCACAGCGACTTGTCCCAAGAGGGTATGAAAAGGTTACCAAGCAAAAAGCGAGCTGGCGTAAGGCAAATGCTTGCTCATCCGTCATCTGTGAAATGCACCTCCGTGACTTCTCGATTTCAGAGACGTCCGGTGTTAAGAAATCCTATAGAGGAACCTATCTAGGTGCTTGTCAGAAAGGGACTAAAAATGCCCATGGAGATGTGACTGGTTTTGATTACCTCAAACGTATGGGTTACAACTATGTCCAACTGCAACCAGTCTTTGATCACCATAAAACCTATGATAAAGATGGTAAGCTTCTCTACAACTGGGGCTATGATCCTGAGAATTACAATGTTCCGGACCGTCAGTTTGCTGCTGATCAAAAGAATCCTGTGGCACCGATTTTAGAGCTTAAGAGAATGATTCAGGCCTACCATGAAGCAGGAATAGGGGTTATCATGGATGTGGTTTATAACCATACTTACTCATCTTACAGCTCTCCTTTCCAACTATCTGTGCCGGCTTATTACTACCGAATGCATGACAATGGGTCTTTCCAAGATGGATCAGGCTGTGGAAATGAAACAGCCAGTGAAAAGGAAATGTACCGTAAGTATATGATTGATTCCTTAACCTATTGGGCAGAAGAATTTGGAGTGGATGGTTTCCGTTTTGACCTCATGGGCTTGCATGATGTTGCTACGATGAATGCTATTCGTTCGGCTATGGATGATATTGATCCTAGGATTCTTCTTTATGGTGAAGGATGGGATATGGGAATTGGACTTCCTGTAGACCAAAAGGCCAAGAAGGATAATGCAGCCTTGATGCCTAGAATCGGATTTTTCAATGACAATGCGCGTGATGCGGTCAAGGGAGCAGAGGTCTATGGGCACATCAGTAATGGCTATGTGTCTGGAGCTCCATTGGAAGATCAGATTGCCAAGAGCCTGCTTGGTAGCCGTGGTTTTGTAAACTACCTCATGCCTGGTCAGGTCCTCAACTATATCGAAGCGCATGACAACTACAATTTGAATGATTTGATGCACCATTTGCATCCACATGATTCGCCAGAGGATATTGAAAAACGTATCTACTTGGCTAATGCCCTCAATCTGACTATGCAGGGGATGTGTTTCATGCAATTGGGACAAGAATTCCAGCGTAGTAAGATGGTTGCAACAGGTGAAGATGGAAATTACACGGAAGCGGATGTTAAGCGTGCCATGAATAGCTACAATGCCCCTGATGCTGTTAATCAGGTGGATTGGAATCAAGTGACTCTTAAGAAAGACTTGGTTGCTAAAGTTGCCAAATTAATTGAGCGTAAGCAAACCGTACAAGAATTTTCATATCGTTCATATGCAGATATTTACGATAATCTCTATGTCGCAAAAGCTGAGTATGATTCAGGTATTGTTGAATTACATATTTCTGGAAAATTACGTAAGACTTTTGTGTTCGATAATATGAAAAAAGATTTGGAGATTTACTGACAAGAATGTCAAAAAATGTTATAATACAGTAAACGCTTACATAAGTGGTTTTGTTTACTTGTAAGCCCTATCGGTCTGAAGGGTTTTCTAGTGTATTTACATATATTTCAATGTTTTAATTTCTTGATAGTTAGAACTATCAAGGCTAGTTTAAGAAAGGAGTGATGGTATGAATCTCGATGAAGCCATGTACACATTTGGAACAGGTGAGAACTTCCACCTTCAGAATTATTTGGGTGTGCATGAATTAGAGGGAGAAGAAGGTTTTATCTTCCGTGTGTGGGCCCCTCATGCTGAGCAGATTCAGGTAATTGGAGATTTCACAGGTTGGTTTGATGAACCTCTGGATATGACCAAAAACCATATCGGTGTTTGGGAGGCAACTTCAGCTCTCCCAGAGGAAGGACAACTCTATAAGTTCTTGGTGAAACGTAAGGGAGGTCAAGTCGTCGAAAAGATGGATCCTTTTGCGACTTACTTAGAGCCTCGTCCTGGAACAGGAGCTGTGATTCGTAAGAAGAAAACTAAGAAGTGGAAGGATGGCCTTTGGATGGGTCGTCGTAAACGCTTTGGTTTCCAAAAACGTCCGGTTAATATCTATGAAGCTCATGCATCATCTTGGAAACTAAAAGAGGATGGTCAACCTTATACTTTCAAAGAATTGAAAGAAGAGTTGATTCCATATTTGGTTGAGATGAACTATACCCACGTGGAATTCATGCCACTCATGGCTCATCCTCTTGGGATGAGTTGGGGTTACCAGCTTATGGGTTACTTTGCTTTTGAGCATACCTATGGCACACCAGAAGAATTTCAAGATTTCGTAGAAGCATGTCACCAGAATAATATCGGTGTCTTGGTAGACTGGGTCCCAGGTCACTATACACAGAATGACGATGCTTTGGCCTACTTCGATGGTACACCAACTTTCGAATATCAGGATCACGATCGAGCTCATAACTATCGTTGGGGCGCACTTAACTTTGACTTAGGAAAAAATCAAGTTCAGTCTTTCCTTATTTCAAGTGCTCTTTACTGGATTGAAAATTATCATATCGATGGTATCCGAGTGGATGCAGTATCTAACATGCTCTATTTGGACTATGATGAAGGTCCATGGATGCCTAACAAGGACGGTGGAAATCGTAACTTGGAAGGCTACGGCTTCCTTCAAAAACTCAATCGTGAAATTAAAAAACGCTATCCAGATGTTATGATGGTTGCGGAAGAATCAACTGCAGCAACGCCAATCACCCAACCGATTGAAGAAGGTGGTCTAGGTTTCGACTTCAAATGGAATATGGGTTGGATGAACGATATCCTCAAATTCTACGCAGAAGATCCAGTTTACCGTCAGTATGACTTCAATCTGATGACCTTCAGTTTCATGTATTGCTTCAATGAAAACTATGTTCTACCTTTCTCACATGATGAAGTGGTTCATGGTAAGAAGAGCATGATGCATAAGACGTGGGGTGACCGCTATAATCAGTTTGCTGGTCTTCGTAACCTCTATGCTTACCAACTCTGTCACCCAGGTAAGAAATTGCTCTTTATGGGTTCTGAGTTTGGTCAATTCTTGGAGTGGAAGTTTGATTATCAACTCGAATGGGGTAATCTTGAAGATGAGATGAACCAGAAGATGCAGGCCTTTACTAGCCATATGAATGCTTTCTACAAGGACCATAAATCTCTCTGGCAGATTGATGATTCTTACGATGGTATTGAAATTATCGATGCGGATAACCGAGCTGAAAGTGTTCTTTCCTTCATTCGTAAGGATGACAAAGGCGATAAGGGTGACTTCCTCGTCTGTGTCTTCAACCTAGCTCCAGTGGAACGACAAAACTTCACTATAGGATTGCCAGTAGCTGGTATCTACCAAGAAGTGCTTAACACTGAGATGGAAGAATTCGGTGGTGTTTGGAAAGAAGGAAATCCTGAAACCCGTACCCAAAAGGCGAAGTGGAAGGACTATGAAAATACCCTTAGCTTCACCCTACCTGCTCTAGGAGCAAGTATCTGGCGTGTAAAACGTCGCTTGAAATAAAGGGTAGACTTAAACGTGTACACGATTTGTTTTTCGGGGTGATAGAAAGATAATCACAATTCTAAGATGCTTTTGATTTTCGAACTGTTACCATTGGTGAAAAAACTTACTTTAATTGTCATAATCAGTTTCGACTGATTGTCTCGTCATCCTTTTGAGGATGAAACAAAAAATCATGAGGGGGACTATTCATGAAAAATGAAATGTTGGCTTTGATCCTTGCTGGTGGGCAAGGAACTCGTCTTGGAAAATTGACCCAAAGTATTGCCAAACCAGCTGTTCAATTTGGTGGACGCTACCGTATCATTGACTTTGGTTTGTCAAACTGTGCCAATTCAGGGATTAACAATGTTGGTGTCATTACACAGTATCAACCACTTGCTTTGAACAACCATATCGGAAATGGTTCAAGTTGGGGCTTGGATGGTGTTAACTCTGGTGTATCAATTCTTCAACCTTACTCAGCTAGTGAAGGTAATCGTTGGTTTGAAGGTACCAGCCACGCTATTTACCAAAACATTGACTATATCGACAGTATCAATCCTGAATACGTTTTAATCTTGTCTGGTGACCATATTTACAAGATGGACTATGATGACATGCTCCAAGCACACAAAGAAAATAACGCGAGTCTTACTGTAGCAGTTCTTGATGTGCCACTTAAGGAAGCTAGCCGTTTCGGTATCATGAACACAGACGCTAATAACCGTATTGTCGAGTTCGAAGAAAAACCTGAAAATCCTAAATCTACTAAGGCATCAATGGGTATTTACATCTTTGACTGGAAACGTCTTCGCAATATGTTGGTTTCAGCTGAAAAGAGTGCGGTTGATATGTCTGACTTTGGTAAGAACGTTATTCCTGCTTATCTTGAAACAGGTGAAAGCGTCTATGCTTATGAATTTGAAGGCTACTGGAAGGACGTAGGTACTATCGAATCCCTTTGGGAAGCAAATATGGAGTATATCTCTCCTGAAAATGCCTTGGATAGCCGTAACCGTCAATGGAAAATTTATTCACGTAACATGATTGCTCCACCAAACTTCTTTGGTGAACATGCTGAAATTGAAGACTCACTCGTTGTTGATGGCTGTTTGGTTGATGGAACTGTTAAACATTCAGTGCTTTCAACAAGTGCCCAAATCCGTGAAGGTGCGGTCGTTGAAGATTCAGTGATTATGAGTGGTGCAGTTATCGGTAAAGGCGCAAAAATTAAACGTGCGATTATAGGTGAAGGGGCACACATTTCTGAAGGCGTGGAAATTGACGGTACAGAAGAAGTGCAAGTAGTAGGATACAATGAAGTAGTGGGGGTACCAAAAGATGAAGATTGATAAATATTCTGCAATTCTAGGAAATACCGTAGGATTCCATGACATGGATGGTTTGACTGAGCACCGTCCTATTGCCAGCCTACCATTTGGTGGAAAATATCGCCTCATCGACTTCCCATTGTCTAACTTGGCTAACGCTGGTATCCGTAGCGTCTTTGGTATCTTCCAAAACGAAAACATCAGTTCTGTTTTCGACCACATTCGTTCAGGTCGTGAGTGGGGCTTGTCAACACTCCTCAGCCACTACTACCTTGGTATTTATAACACTCCAGTTGAAAGTTCAACTGTTGATGAAGAATACTATCGTCAAATTTTGACTTACCTTAAACGTTCAGGTTCAGACCAAACGGTAGCGCTTAACAGTGATGTTTTGGTCAATATTGATCTTAACCAAGTTTTCCACCTTCACAATACAACAGAACAAAAAGTTACTGTTGTCTACAAAAAACTTCCGAAAGAACTCATTTCAGATGTAAACACCATTTTGGAAATTGATGAATCTGACAAAGTGCTTGGCCATGAACTCTTCCAGGGTGGAGATAAAGAAGTTTACAATATGTCTACAGATATCTTTGTTGTGGATACACCATTCTTGATTGAAAAATTGGAAGAAGAAGCAGCTAAAGAAGAACCACGTAAGCTTCGTTATGTACTTCGTGATTTGGCAGTTGCTGAAAATGCTTTTGCTTACGAGTACACTGGTTACCTTTCAAATATCCACTCAGTGAAAGCGTACTTTGATGCCAACTTGGATATGTTGGAATCGCAAAAATTCTATTCACTTTTTGCACCAAACCAAAAAATTTATACAAAAGTTAAAAATGAAGAGCCAACATACTATGCAGACTCTTCTGATGTTAAAGTGTCTCAATTTGCATCAGGTTCTATTGTACGTGGTAAGGTGGAACACTCAGTGATTTCACGTAACGTAGATTTGGCAGAGGGTTCAAGCGTGGACCACTCAGTTCTCTTCCCACGTGTTAAAGTTGGTAAAGGCGCTACAGTTGAGTATGCGATTGTGGATAAAGGTGTTGAAATCGCTGAAGGTGTTACTATTCGCGGTACAGAAAACAACCCAGTTGTCATCAAAAAAGGTAGCGTTGTAACAGAGGATATTGTACGATGAAAATTTTATTTGTAGCAGCTGAAGGTGCGCCCTTCGCTAAAACAGGTGGCCTAGGTGACGTTATCGGTGCCCTTCCTAAATCTCTTGTTAAAAATGGTCACGAAGTTGCCGTAATTCTCCCTTATTATGATGTGGTTTCGGCTAAGTTTGGCGATCAGGTTGAAGACCTTGGCTTCTTCTATACAAATGTTGGTTGGCGTCGTCAATATGTCGGCATCAAGAAAATTGTCCGTGATGGTGTGACTTTCTTCTTCATTGATAATGAGCAGTATTTCAACCGTGGTACGGTATACGGTGAGTGGGATGATGGTGAGCGTTTTGGTTTCTTCCAAATGGCTGCCCTTGAGTTGATGGAAAAAGTGGACTTTATTCCAGATATTCTCCATGTTCATGACTACCACACAGGCATGATTCCATTCCTACTTAAGGAAAAATACCATTGGATCCAAGCTTACCAAGGTATTAAGACAGTCTTCACTATCCATAATATTGAATTCCAAGGTCAATTTGACAGTGGTATGCTTTGGGAAATCTTCGGTGTTGGTTATGAGCGTTATGCAGATGGTACCCTTCGTTGGAATGACTGCCTCAACTGGATGAAAGCTGCTGTTCTTTACGCAGACCGTGTCACAACAGTTTCACCTTCATATGCTGGAGAAATCCAAACACCTGAATTTGGTAAAGGCCTTGATCAAATCATGCGCATGGAATCTGGTAAGTTATCTGGTATTGTTAATGGTATCGATACGGACCTCCTTGATCCAGAAACGGATACCCACATTCCTTACCACTTCTCAGTGGATGATTTGTCGGGTAAAGCCAAAGACAAGGCAGCGCTTCAAGAACGTCTTGGTCTTCCAGTTCGTGAAGATGTACCAGTCATTGGTATGGTGTCTCGTTTGACTGACCAAAAAGGTTTCGATTTGGTGGTCAATGAACTTCACAACATCTTGCAACATGATGTTCAGATTGTTCTTTTGGGTACTGGTTATAGCGACTATGAGAATTCTTTCTCTTGGTTTGGTCATGCTTACCCAGAAAAAATGTCTGCCAACATTACCTTCAACCTAGAGTTGGCTCAACAAATTTATGCTGGTTGTGACATTTTCCTTATGCCTTCAGCCTTTGAACCATGTGGCCTCTCTCAAATGATGTCTATGCGCTATGGTACCTTGCCAGTGGTTAGTGAGGTTGGTGGTCTTCGTGACACTGTTGAACCTTACAACCCTGTGACAGGCTCAGGTACAGGCTTCTCATTTGGTAACTTCTCAGGTTACTGGATGGTTCAAACCCTTGAAAAAGCTCTCGATGTTTACGAAAACAACGCTGATGCTTGGAAACAACTCCAGCACAATGCGATGACACGTGACTTCTCATGGGATACAGCAAGTTTGGCATATGTTGATTTGTACAAACAATTAGTATAATTCCAAAGATAACTTTTCTCGTAAGGGAAAAGTTATCTTCGTGTAAAGCGTTTGAAAACGCTTCTAAAATTATTTAGCCCCTAAGTTTTGCTTGGCAGAGATTATAGAGAAAGCGTCTAAAAGTCTGAATAGAAGAATAACTCTAATCGTGTTATAATATAATTGACTGTTTTGACAGTTTTGTAAATAAAGATTTTGAAATATCTGTTTCGAATCTTGTCTGGCAAGGTTTGGAAGTTTGAGTAAAATTTCCAATTCCCTCTTATCTGAATATATACCTGTAAGAAGTGTATTGAAGATAAGGAAGTAGTAAGAAAGGATTTCTATGCAACTCGAAAATTTAACAAAAGAACAATTCATCCGTGACTTTAAGGATACTCTCCATCAAGAGCAGTTGATTAAAGTTGCTAAGGCCACACCAACGGAGATTTTTACTGCCTTGGCTGGTTTGATCCGTAAATATTACACAAATACATGGATTGAACGTAACCATGCACTTTCAGACAATCAAGAAAAAATTGCTTACTACTTCTCGATTGAATTTCTTCCAGGTCGTATGTTGGAAACTAACCTTCTCAACCTTGGTATTCTTGACCTTGTTAAAGAGGGATTCGCAGAACTTGATATTGACTTCCGTGAAGTTGTAGAAGCTGAGCATGACATGGCACTTGGTAATGGTGGTCTTGGTCGTTTGGCTGCTGCCTTCATGGATTCACTTGCGACTACTGGTTATCCTGGTTTTGGTAACGGTCTTCGTTACCGCTATGGACTATTTAAACAACGTATTGTTGATGGTTACCAGGTGGAATTACCAGATGGTTGGTTTGGTTCTACAGGTAATGTTTGGGAAACACGTAAAGACCACGATATTGTCTATGTGAAACTCTTTGGTGATGTGGTTCTTGAAAGCAATGAAGATGGTCGCTTTGTCCCAACTTATAAGAATGCTCAATTCCTTCGTGCCGTACCTTATGATGTGTCGCAAATTGGTTATAAAAATGGTGTGATTAACAATCTTCGCCTTTGGGATGTTGAAATTCCTGAAGAATATGAGTTGGATTACCCAACATTGGAAGCACGCCGTCGTGTGAAAGATATTACTGCCATTCTTTATCCAGATGATTCAACAATTGAAGGTAAAAAATTGCGTTTGGTTCAAGAGTACTTCATGACAAGTGCCGGTCTCCAAACAATCATCAAATCTTACCTCAAGATGGGCTTGCCATTGAAAGATATCCACGAAAAAGTATCTGTTCACATCAATGATACCCACCCTGCGGTTGCACCAGCTGAATTTATGCGTCTTCTCCTTGATGAATATGGTCTTTCATGGGAAGATGCTTGGAATGCGACTGTTAAGACTATGAGCTACACTAACCACACTATTCTTCAAGAAGCCCTTGAAAAATGGGATCAACAGCTCTTCAAACGTGTCCTTCCACGTGTTTACCAAATCATCTTGGAAATCGACAACCGTTACATTGCTGAAATGGCTGGACGTGGTATTGCTGCGGATGTTATCGAACGTACTCGTATCGTTAAGGATGGTCAAGTTCATATGGCTAACTTGGCTATCATCGGTGGTCACTCAGTTAACGGGGTTGCCAAACTTCATACCGAACTTCTTAAAGAAGATACACTTCACGATTTCTATACTATTTATCCTGAAAAATTCAATAACAAGACAAATGGTATCGTTCAACGTCGTTGGACACAAATTGCAGCTCCTGAACTTTCAGCAGCCATTGATGACGTGATTGGTGATGGTTGGCGTAACGACATCCATGAGCTTGAAAATCTTACAACTTACTTGGATGACAAGGAAGTCTTGAACCAGTTCTATCAAGTTAAGAAGACTGCTAAACAACGTTTGGCAGACTACATCAAAGAAACAACAGGCGTAGAAGTGTCTACAGATGCTATCTTTGATGTTCAAGTGAAACGTCTTCACGCTTACAAACGTCAATTGCTTAACCTTCTCCACATCATCAAACTTTATTGGGATCTGAAAGATAATCCAGATAAAGACATGGTACCTCGTGTATTCATCTTTGGTGCCAAAGCTGCCCCTGGTTATCACTTCGCTAAATCTGTTATCAAACTTATCAACGAAGTTGCCAATCTTGTTAACAATGATGAAAGCCTCCAAGGAAAACTTAAAGTGGTCTTCCTTGAAAACTACCGTGTCAGCCTTGCGGAACTTATCATTCCAGCAGCAGATGTCTCTGAACAAATCTCATTGGCTTCTAAAGAAGCATCTGGTACCTCAAACATGAAATTCATGATGACTGGTGCTATTACCTTGGCAACACTTGACGGTGCCAACATTGAAATCAAGGACGAAGTAAGCGATGAGAATGTTGTTATCTTCGGTATGGACAAGGACGAAGTTTATGAACACTATGCACGTCACGATTACTACTCTCGTGCAGTTTATGAAAATAACACAGTCATTCGTCGTGTCGTCGATACTTTTGTTAACGGTACGATTCCAAATGCTCAAGCTGAAGGTACTGAAATTTACGAAGCCCTCATCACCCACAACGATGAGTACTTCCTCTTGGAAGACTTCGCTGCTTATGTAGAAGCTCAAGAGAAAATCGATGCACTTTATCGTGATCATGACAAGTGGGCACGTATGAGCTTGGCTAATATTGCTAAATCTCATAAATTCACTTCGGATGATACGATTACAGAGTATGCTAAAGAAATTTGGGAATTGAAAAAATAGGCGATAGCTTATGAATCACAAAAAAGATAGCGACTAGAAATGGTCGTTGTCTTTTATTTTTTTAAGAAGAGAGATGACTGAGACAGATAAGCAGCATTTAGAGTGTCTGTTACAGTAGGAGTTTGTCCCTAGCTTAATCCAAGCCCTTAAAACTTGCACTTACTTATCAAGATGTTATAATGACCTATAGGTATAAGCATCAGAAAAAGGGGGAAAATTTATGGCTTTACGCAGCCAATTAATTACCAAAGAGTTTCCAGAATTAGATAGGGTAGAGCGTTTAAACAACGAGGCCTTTCCAGAAGAAGAACGTATTCCATTAAGTGAGTTTTTACAATTGGATGGTCGTGATGATTATCATTTCTTTGCCTTTTATGACGAGGATGATTTTGTTGGATTTGCCTCAGTTCTCTATAATGCCAAAGTTTTTTATGTGAGTTTCTTTGCCATCGTACCTCAAATGCGGAGTCATGGCTACGGAAGTGAGATTATTGATAAACTGGTGGACTTTTATGGACCATCGCGTTCTATGGTCTTGGAAGTAGAGCGCTTGGATGAACCTAACGACAATCCTGAGCAACGTGTGGCGCGTTGGGATTTCTATAAGCGTAATGGTTTTAAGACTTCCAATGCCTTCTTGGAATATGAAGGTTTGAGCTTTGAGATTCTCTATCGTGGCGATCACTTTGACGAAAAAGCCTACAGAGACATATTCCACAAACTTCAGGAAAATGCTTATTTTGATTTTAGTATCAAACATCGTCACTTGAGCGATTTATAAAGAATCTAGTTAAGCAGGTCTTAGTTGGCCTGTTTTTCATTTATTTTCAGGCTTTACCAATCGTTTTCAGATTAATTTGGAGTCCTATGCTATAATAGAAGTACTATGAAGAAAGTAATTTTACAGTATCTGGCAAGTGCCCTGGCTGTAATCCTCATACTTGGTCTTGTGGTTTTCAATCGACAGCGAAATCACTCTTTGGTAAAGAAGGTCAAAGACCCTGAGATTTCCTATATCTATCAGGATTCTTTGGAAAATATAGATAGACTGGCACTTAGTCAGGCTGGGGTTATCCAATCTTATCAACTCGATGCTTTGTCTGTTAGGAAGGAAGATGGGAAGATTTACCTCGTTCTCCATATCAATCATTCCTATGATATGCAGGTAAATCTTGTCCTAAAGGCAGATATCTACGGTGATTTATCTGTGGTTCAAGCGACGCCATCAAAGGCTTTAAAGCTGGCCTTGGAGGACGCGTCTTATCAAAAGCGATTGACCTTGATTTCACAAAAGGCAGATGCTATTATGGCTCGTGACCACTGGGATCAGGCCATTAAGCCAGCCTATGTGGCTCAGGTGAGAAGTAAGATGAAAAAGACTTCCTTGACCCAGCTAGACAAGGTTTTACAGGACATTGACCAAGAAAGTAAGGAAGTGGGCTCAGATACCTATACGGCCTTTTTCCAAGCTTCTCAACTCCCTAATCATGACAAGCTCAATTTGGTTATGAAGCACATGCAGGTTTATGTGGACAAGTACCAGTTCCTCCAGTTAGGGAAGTCAGGTTATAAATTTTCCAAGAAGTTAGAGCCAACTAGTCCTTTTTACAGTTACTTCCGTGAGGCTATTATGGAGACCTATCAGACGGATTTAGGGCTTGGGGTGGATGACTTAGGTATCAAGCTCCACCTTTTTAGGTCTTGGATTGATAAGCAGTCTATGGATTATATTAGGAGCAACTACAAGGGTAAGACAGACTTGGATAAGCTACTGGCCTACAGCAAGGACAAGAAGATTCATCTGGATTACACAACAGGTGCTTCCTACCATAATCGAAGCTTGGGAGACTTTACCTATCCGCAGAACATGAAAATTCAGCTACCTCAGACCAGTGTCATTGGCCCTTATGGAGTTAGCAATTCCCGTTTTATTGAGTTTATTGTCAATATGGATACGGGGAGGTTTGTTTCTGAGTGGAATGTCTACAAGAAAAGGAAAGACGGTAGCATCGACTCTAATCCTAAGCATTATAAGATTGAAGCTGGCGCTGACATTGCCGATACGGATTCTGCTAACTATGGGCTGTCTAAGGGCTTGAATGCTGACCTACCAGCCTATCTCAATAATAGCCATACCTATCTCGACGTTCGTCATCCTGCTGACAATGCGATTAGACGCAAGATGGTTAGGAAGTGGAAAAATCCCAAGAATGTCTTAAACGGTGGGCGCTATGCTGATATTGTTAAAAAAGGAGGCTTGAAAGACCTTGAAACATGGAGACAAGTTAAAGCTGAAGACCGGCTCCAGGTCTACAATGCTTACCTTGATTATATTCGCTCTCATCTTGTGCTTAATGGGTTTGACAGCTTTTACCAAGAAACCTACAAGCCCCAAGGTGGAGACAAAAAAGACTGAAACCCTTGATAGTGTTCTTGTCGCTAAAAATTTCTATCGTGTAAGGGATGCCTATGCCATCAAGCTCTACGGGCAGGATGAGGGGATGTCCTTTGATGTGTCTGGCCAAAGACTTTTTGGATCAAACATTGCTATTAAGGATGGCCTATTATTTGGCTCAAGTCTTGGAGATTTGACCATTGAGGCTTATTTTCAAGGAGAGGTGTCCTACCTTTTAGAGGCGACCCAGAAGCTCCCAGTGGACAAAAATCGCATAAAAGCTAATCACTATAGTCAGGACATTGTTCTGAATAAGGTTTGGACTAGTCTGGAAGGCCAAGAAACCTCCAACAGTATCATCACTCAGTTTCAGGATAAGACTCTACTCAAGTTGCGGATTAGCTACAACAAAGAGTTTCTTCCCACAAAGATTCAAGGTTTCTACAATAGCCAAACCTTGAATGGCTGGCGGGACCTCTTTTACATAGATTATCCTTACAGTGATCAGGAAGCCTTCAATCAGGCTCAAGATGCCTATATACAACACATCCAGTACATGGAAACTCATCCTGAGGAAGAAGCAGGAGAGTTTGGTTAATAAAGCAAAATCACCTTTATCTCGAGATAAAGGTGATTTGTTTTGCGCCTAAGATTTAAGTTTTAGTTTTGATTTGTGGCAACTTCTGGAAAAAGCTTGTCTAAGATTTTTGAAGTGATAGCCTGTCCAGGTCCTTCAGCACAGTAGGTGTGCATATACATAGAAGGGTTAAAGTTGAGCTCGATGCAGGTGCAATGAGGGTTTTCTTTGCTAGCAGGTTGGGTTTCATCTGGAATAATGAGGTCAACCCCACAAGCCCAAGCGCCCATACTAGTTGCCATAGCTGCAGCTAGTTCTTGGTAAGAGGAATCCATGGTCTCAGTGACATCAATAGAGTCACCACCCGTAGAAATGTTAGAGTTACGACGTAGATTGACCTTTTTCCCTTCTGGGAGAATATCATCAGGGGTATAACCCTGTTGTGTTAACATCAGTTGTTCGATGTCTCCTAGCGCAATGATTTCAAGTGGTGAGCGGTGATCACGTCCTCGCAATGGATTGGCATTTTTCTGAGCGACCAATTCACGAATGGTGTGTTTGCCATCACCGACAACATTGGCAGCGACACGAAGGAGGACAGCCTCACAGCGCCCATCCAGAATGAAGAAACGGTATTCGGTTCCTGGGATAAATTCTTCAACAAGAACAGCTGTATCTTCTGCAAAGGCAATCTCGAGGGCTTTCTTATAGTTATCAAGGCTGGCAGGCTCTTGGAAAATGGAAATGCCCAGACCAAAGTTGGTTGATTTTGGTTTAACTACAATTTGCTTGTCCTTGATAAGAGGATAATAAGCTAGACCTTGTTCCAGACTGGTAAATTCGTCGCCAGCAGGGACAGGGAAACCGGCATCAGCCAGGATTTTTTTGGTCACGGTTTTATTGGCCATGGCAAGAGGTACTACATAGTTGTCTTTTGAGGTCATGTTACCATTTTTGACGTACTCAACATGATCTTTATGCCAGAGTTTAAGGAACTGATCCTGCTCATCTAGGATTTCAAAATGAATCCCCTTTTGAATGGCATCAAAGAGTAGCATCTGAGTAGAAAGCTCCATCTCCTCGTAACCCTTAAGAGCATAGTGGGCAGTCCAGTCGTAATCATGATAGGCAAGAGCCTTGTCAAGGGCAAAGTCAGCAAGGGACTTGTCTTTGATATGAGGCAGAAGTTGAGCAGCTAGTGTCTGGCTAGGATCAGCAAAGGCATCTTTGACTTGTTTGACCAGACCTTGATGATAGTCACCAAGCCCAAAATGTTGCACCAGTTGGTCCAGAGCTGTCGTAATGTTCTGAGTTTCAGCTTCAGAAGGTAGAGAATCTAAAGGATGAGAGAGGGCAACTTTTTCATTCAGCGCGTGACCTTGAGCCAGAGCCTGATCGACATTTTCAGGGGCATCCATCCAAAGGAAGGCTAGCAGGAGTAGGTGTACGGTATCCATGGTAGTTTGGCTAATACCGATACGCTCAAAGGGGTTGAGGTCGAAGTTACGGAATTCCAGATAGGTAATTCCCTTGTCAAGGAAGGAACGATTAACCTTTTGTCCACGGAAACGAACAGCTGAGTAAAATTCTTTCTCCGCAATCAAATCTCCTTGTTCGATATAGTTTTCGATGGCAGAGACATAATCTTCTAGGCTTGCAAAAGATACTTGGATTTCTTCCTTATTGACATAACCATGGTCACTGTTACGGAAGGAACGCACGGGTTCTGGCACTTCTTGGTCGAAGAAACCTTGCTCAGCAACAGGTGCAGCACCAAAGAGATAGGTAATTACCCAACGGTAGCGCAAATAGTTCTGGGCCAGCTTAAGATAGAGGGCATTTTTGAAAGCAATCATATCAGTCTGGTCGCTTTCTTTGAATAGGACCTCAACCAAATCTTTCCCAAGTTCCATATTATAGTGGATACCTGAGATAGCTTGAAGTTTGGTTCCGTATTTTTCAGCCAAGTAGTTACGATAATGGCGTTCGAATTCATTTTCCAGTTGGGCAACTTGGATTTCTTGGGCCTTGATACGAGGTGGCATGGACAAGGGCCATAGAAGTTCATCTTTACTGATGGAACGTCCGGCTACATCGGTAATGGCTCCAAGAAAACGACGAGCCTCAGTGGTAGATTTAGCAACTGGTGTGATGAGCTCCATTTGAAACTCACAAAAATCTGTTTGAATATAAGGGTGGAAACTTCGAGCTCCTAGGCAAGAAGGGTGAGGCGTATGTGCTAATTTTCCCTGTCTATCGACACGAAGACTTTCGCGTTCAATTCCAAAGTTAGCTTGAAGGATAGGGCTGGTAGGCTCCAGCTTTTGAAGCAGTTGATTTATAGTCATAGAGTCACCTTTTCATCTAATGTTAGTGTTAGTCTATTATAAATAGGAACAGAAAACAAATTTCTGCTACGTTTGGCTATAATTTACGAACATTTATGATAAGTTTGTGAAAAATGAGCAGGTTTTAGAACGATATTTTTATCAAACATCGTAAAATGCTTACAAATGTTAGTGAAATGACATTGTACTTGCAATTTTACTCAATTTAACCTATACTAATGACATATATATGAGAACGAAAAAATCCCTAGGGTCTGCCCTCAGGGGCTTTTGTATGCTCTCAAAAGGGTATGACCGTTCTTTTATAGATAAATGATAAGCATAAGACTGTTAGTTTTAAGCTTTGCTCTGCCCAATAACGATGCTTTCGCCGTGATGATATTCCTATAACTGCAGAAGCAGTTATAGGAAGCGGAGTTATCGAGACTTTGGCTCGATAACTAGTCATGGAACGACTGAGTCGGTCGCTGACGTCCGCCATCACTTAAGAAAGCATCAAAAAAGAAAAATATCAAAAGAATAAAGAATAAAAAACGGAGGTAATTATGTTTCAAACCCTGATCGCCCAGATAAAGGAATACAAGAAACCCTCAATCCTAGCGTCCCTCTTCATGACGTTAGAAGTCATGTTTGAGATTTCCATTCCCTTTGTCATGGCCAATCTTTTGGACAAAGGTGTCCAGCAATCTAACATGTCTAACATTTGGCTCTATAGTGGCCTCATGTTGGTCTGTGCCTTCATGTCGCTTTTCTGTGGGATGCAGTCGGCACGCTATGCGGCCTTTGCTTCTGCTGGATTTGCCAAGAATCTACGTCAAGCCATTTTCAAAAAGGTTCAAACCTTCTCTTTTGAAAATATCGATAAGTTCTCAGCTGGTGGTTTGGTAACACGTATGATGACTGATGTTACCAACGTGCAGAACTCTTACCAGATGATTATCCGCATCTGTGTGCGCGCACCACTTAATCTGATCTTTGCCATTGCAGCAAGTTTCCTGATTAATGGTGAAATGGCTTGGATTTTCGTTGGTGTAACACTCTTCCTTGGTCTGGTTTTGGCTGTTATTACCAAAATCGTATACCCTCTTTTTACTCAAGTGTTTGAGGCTTATGACAACCTCAATAACAGTATCAAGGAAAATATCACTAACATGCGTGTGGTGAAATCCTACGTTAAAGAGCAGGAAGAGACAGATAAGTTCAAGAAAGCTTCACGCCGCATTTACAAGATGTTCATGCGTGCTATTCGTGTGGTTATCATGTCTAACCCAGCCATGATGTTGTCTATGTATGCGTCCTTTCTCATGATTTCCTGGTTTGGTGCTCATCTTATCGTTATCGGCAAGCTATCTACAGGTGAATTGACTTCCATGTTCAGTTACACCATGACTATCCTCATCTCACTCATGATGTTCATGATGATCTTTGTCATGTTGTCTATCTCTATGGCTTCTGTAGAGCGTATCAATGAAGTGCTCAACACTGATTCAACCATTGTTTCACCTGAAAATGGCTTGACAGAGGTCACAGATGGTTCTATCAGTTTTGAGCATGTGGATTTCTCATACACAGATGAAAATGGTGATAAGACCCATGTTCTCAAAGATATTACGCTTGATATTAAGTCTGGTGAAGTTATCGGTATTCTTGGTGGAACAGGTTCTGGTAAATCAAGCTTGGTTCAGCTCATTCCTCGTCTTTATGATGTGGAAGCCGGTCAAGTTAAGGTTGCAGGCCACGATGTTAAGGACTATGATTTGGATAGCTTGCGTAAGCAAGTTGCCATGGTGCTTCAAACCAACGTCCTTTTCTCAGGAACCATTAAGGAAAATATGCGTTGGGGAAATAAACAGGCGACAGATGAGGAAATCATTGAAGCTTGTAAGATTGCCCAAGCTGATGAATTTATCCAAGAGTTTAAGGATGGCTATGACACCAAGATTGAACGTGGTGGAGCCAATGTCTCAGGGGGACAACGTCAACGTCTCTGTATCGCACGTGCCCTCCTCATGAATCCAAAAATCTTGATTCTTGATGATTCAACATCAGCGGTTGATACTAAGACAGATAGTTTGATTCGTCAAGGTTTGGCATCAAGTCTTAAGGACACCACTAAGATTATCATCGGTCAACGTATTTCATCCATCCAAGATGCAGACCGCATCGTTGTTATGGATGATGGCCGAATCGATGCCATTGGTACTCACGATGAATTGGTGGCTAACAATGCCATTTATCGTGACGTCTACAAGATGCAAACACAAGGGAAAGGAGTAGCAGATGCAAAATAAGAAAAAAGCTAACTGGGGCTCTTTAGCAAGACTTTTGCGCTTTTTGTGGCAAGACTATAAACTTTCACTTTCTATCGCCTTTATACTCATTGTTGTTGCTTCTTTGGCAACGGTCAATTTGACGGCTTCTATTCAGTCCTTGGTTGACGTTTACGTTCAGCCCATGCTCAAATCTGGTAGCCATGACTTTGGTCCTCTTTTACATTTCTTGACTTCAGTGGCTGTGTTCTGTCTTATCGGTGTGATTGCCAACTATGTGTCATCACTCCTCATGGCGACGATTTCGCAAGATTCTCTGCGTTCCCTTCGTAATCAGCTCTTTGCTCGTATGCAAAAGCTGCCCGTTCGCTACTTTGATACTCACCAACACGGTGACATCATGTCTATCTACACCAACGACATCGATGCCCTTCGTCAGGCTGTTGAGCAGTCTATTCCACAGTTGCTACAAACAACTATTACCCTTATCGGTGTGACTGTGACCATGCTTACGGTTAGTCCTCTCCTCTTTATCGTGGTCCTAGTTATGGTAGGTATCATGTTTATGGTCATCAAAAATGTATCAGCTAAATCAGGCCGTTACTTTGGTGAACAACAAAAGAATTTGGGGATTGAAAATGGCTTCATTGAAGAAATGATGTCAGGTCAAAAAGTGGTCAAGGCCTTTGTCCACGAAGAAGAAAGCATGGCTGATTTTGACAAGATTAACGAGCAACTTTTTGAATCTTCTTACTTGGCTAATCGCTATGCCAATGTTCTCATGCCAATTCTTGGGAACTTAGGAAATGTTTCCTTTGTTTTGACTGCCTTGGTTGGTGGACTCTTTGCCCTTAATGGTGTCGGTGGTTTGACTATCGGTGGTCTCATGGCCTTCCTACAATTGAACCGTTCTTTCAACGGACCTATTACTCAGGTCTCTCAACAACTGAATTTTGTTCTTATGGCACTTGCCGGTGCTGACCGTATCTTTGACCTTCTGGACGAACCAGAGGAAGTTGACCAAGGTAAGGTCACTTTGGTCAATTACGAACTGGTAGATGATCAGATGGTTGTGACAGACAAGAAAACCAATCTCTGGGCTTGGAAACACCCACGTCCAAATGGTGACTACGAATTGGTCGAGTTGGTCGGAAATGTGGTCTTTCAAGACGTTGATTTCTCTTACGATGGTAAGAAACAAATCCTTCATGACGTTAACCTCTATGCAGACAAGGGGCAAAAGGTAGCCTTTGTGGGTGCGACAGGTGCTGGTAAGACGACGATTACCAACTTGATTAACCGTTTCTACGATATCCAATCTGGTGTGATTACTTATGATGGTATTGATGTCAAGCTGATTGAGAAAGATTCTCTTCGTCGCTCACTTGGTATCGTGCTTCAAGATACCCATCTCTTCACAGGGACTATCGCTGAAAATATTGCCTATGGCCGTGCCGATGCGACACGCGAGGAAATTCTTGAAGCTGCCCGTATTGCTAACGTGGATTCCTTTGTGCAACATTTGGACAATGGTTATGACACTGTTCTTACAGATGATGGTGCAGGCTTGTCTAACGGACAACGTCAGCTTATCGCCATTGCGCGTGCTGCCCTTGCCAATGCACCGGTTCTTATCCTTGACGAGGCGACATCCTCTATTGACTCTCGTACTGAAAAAATGGTACAAGAGGGGATGGACCGACTTATGGAAGGACGTACGGTCTTCGTTATTGCCCACCGTCTTTCAACCATTGTCAACTCTGACGTTATCATGGTTATGGACCACGGACGAATCATTGAACGTGGTGACCACGACAGCCTTATGGAACAAGGTGGTACCTACTACCGACTTTATACCGGTGGTCTGGAAATTGATTAAGACTAAAAAAACTCAGGTTTTGCCTGAGTTTTTTTGCATCTGAAGAAAAGGTTTCTTTTGAGACTTTTCTTGCAAAAACGATAGATTTGAGATCTTAAATCTCAACTTCTTCTAAACCTTGTGAGTCTAGACGATAGATCTTTTGGCAGACTTGTCTGAGGTAGTTGACATCATGCGATACCGTCAGAATTGCCCCTGGATAGTTCTCGAAGAGCTGTCGGACTTGGGGTTGCGAGGTGGGCGAAAAATTTCTGGTTGGTTCATCTAAGATAAGGAGCTGAGGGCTTTCTAAGACCAGGTGCAGCAGGAGTAGTTTTCCTTTCTGTCCTCCAGATAAATCAGAGATTGCATGGTTCATTTCATCATGACTAAAGTTGAGGTAAGCGAGATGGGAGCTTATAACTTCTCGTTCAGACTTGTCGCCAGTCTTACTCAAAAACGCTATTGGAGACAAATCCAGTGGCAAGATAGTGTCATAACGTTGGGGCATGTAGCCAATAGTCAGGTCTGTCTTCTGACTAAGTTTTTGGTAGAGATAGTGTAAGAGAGTGGATTTACCGCAGCCGTTATCTCCCACAATACCAATTTTTTCCTGGCCTTTCAAAGAGAGTTTGAGATGGTCAATGGTCAGGTGAGGAGCTATGTTTATCTGCTTTTCATCTAGATTTAAGAGATATTTTCCTTGAGGTAGAGGGTCGATATGAGAGAAGAATAGTTCAATGCTATCTTCTTTTTCAGGCATTTGTGTCATGTCTTGGGCAAGGCGGTCGTAGCGTTTTTCTTGTGAGAGGACTGCTTTCATCTTTTTAGCAACCAATCGTCCTTGCGTGCTGTCATGCGTATTACGTAGGGTAGTTTGGACATTTTGTTTGATACGACGATGCTTGGCCATGGCCTTGTCATAGGCTTTTTTCTCGGTTTTTGCTTGCTGCATCTGTTGTTGGAAGGTATCAGTGCGTTGTTGACTATAGTTATCATAGTTGAGGTGCTCCACACTGGTCCTTGCCTGTCGACGACGTTTAAGGAGTTCCAGATGGATAATGGTATCAGCTGTCTGACTGAGTAAATCCTCGTCATGTGAGATGTAGACGATCGTTTTATCTGAGTGCTTGATAAAGTCTTTTAGCCAAGTCATAGTAGTCAAGTCCATATCGTTTGAGGGCTCATCAAGAAAAATGACGTCGTGGGGACGAGCTAATTCTCGGATGAGTTGAATTTTGAGTTTCTCACCACCTGACAGACTGGCGATAAGCTGACTGCTAGCCAAACGCTCACTATCAAAATGAAGTTCATCAGCCAGACGATAGAGGGTAGCATAGTCTAGGTCATAAGTGTCCGCAAAGAAGTAGTCGTTAAGGGTTAGAGATTGCAAGCTATCCGAAATCTGTTGGGGAATATAGACCTGTGGGTTATCTGGTTTATTAATAGTTCCTTCGTAAGACAGATGGTCAAAATGTGCTTTTGGATTGACCAGAAGGGCAAGGAGACTAGATTTTCCATTGCCTTCCTCCCCAATGATGGCGACTTTTTCGCCTGTAGCTATCGTTAGATTTAGATCATGAACAAGTTCACGCAAATCCTTGGTATGTATTATGGTTAGGTGTTGAATCTGTATCATAGGACCTCCTAGGTCAGAGTGTTTGTGGATATTGTTTCATGGGAAGTAGGTTTTTACTTCAAACAATATCAAAGGTCAAAAAACAGTCCTACCTTATAAGATAGAACTGTCATGAATCTAGCTAAAAAGCTCTCTAGGAGATAGTGATGGTGTGGACACAAAAAAGCGCAGATACCATCAACAAGTTTTCTACAGAAAAAGAGCGCAAAAAAGACATGAAAACAATCTATCAAATAAAGCAGGTTTATTGTGAATAGACTTAGTTGTTCATGTCTCCATTTACCTCCGAATGTTACTTGCCTTGATTGTACGCTGTCTAACGGATTTTGTCAAATGAAAATCAAAAATCCAGCTCTCTTAGACCGCCGATTCGCCTTATCAATAGTCCCTACCTATGCTATGAGAGAAATAGGACAGTTCTACCTTATTATAGAAAATAAGTTTATATAAAGTTATAAAGAAGCTGAAGTCAATTTTACTCTTGAAATTAGCTGAAAAAGCAGATATTGAAGATTATTCAAACCAGTAAGGTCTGAGTCTTTCTATACTTAATGATTAAGGCTACTTACAAACGTTATTTGCTACAAAAAAATATCTCAGTTTCAAAATCCAAACACTGAGTAAATAAACATTCTGGCTGACTCGAACAATTTGGAGCATGGCCAATCTTTTTAGTGTCTAATATTTGTGATGTACTTTTTGCTGTCTGATAGACTTCTTGGACTTCAATTAGCAAATGAGTCAAGATATGATTGTAGTGTTTGAAAAACAAAAAAATAAATTTACTTACTTTTTAACATGCGGATATGATAGGCTAATTTTTTGCTTCAACAAGAAGAAATATTAAAGCATAAATGAGAATATCAGCCATTTAAACTAGTTTTATTTTCTCATGAGTTTAGAATGATAACATGTTCAAGCCGATTAGGTTAAAAATGAAAGTGAATTTTATATTTTCATAGAAACGGGGAAATACGCCATAATAAAGAGTTTTGACATATTTTATATAGAATTCAGGAAGCAAAAACAATAAAATTGTCAGACAACTAATATTTTTTTAAAAAAGTGAGATTAAAATCTTGACTGTAAATTGTCAGAATGTTAGAATATGGAGTGAATCATGACTATGAGAAAACTGACTTATAATCATGTGACCTATAACTAACTATCTTTTAGAGGGAGATTTTTAATGAAAGACTTTTTTAATAGACGCCAACGCTTTTCATTGCGTAAATATTCGTTTGGTGTCGCTTCAGTCTTGCTAGGAACAGCACTTTTTGCTGCTCATAGTGCACAGGCAGATGAAGTAGCGACTCCAACTGTAACGGCGGGTAATCCGGGCACATCCGTAGCGGGAGAAAGTTCAAGTAGTTTAGTCAATACTACGACAACAGCACCCCAATCAAATCCAGCAGCTAGCGTGACTTCCCCATCCGCTTCTGCAACATCTACGTCAACAGTTGCTTTGGTATCACCAGCTTCTGAAGTAGCAAGTGCTTCAACAACAGAAACAACGTCTACAGCTACAGCACCAGCGACAACAGCAACAGCTGCAGCTACTGCTAGCTCAACTCCAACAGCTGCGGGTACTACATCTGTAGGTTCAGCAACTTCTTCTTCAACAGGTGCAACTAGCACATCAGCTGTAACTCCAACAGCGGTACAACCTACAGTGGCACAGCCAGTCGCTTCAACAACACAACCGACGGCTACAACACAACCTGTATCAACGTCTACAGCTACTCAGCCAGTCGCTTCAACACAGCCTACATCGGCTTCAGTGGCACAACCTGCAACGACAACTTTGACAACGTCAACACCAAGTCCAACGTCCGTAGCGAATACAGCAGCTTTGACAACAATGTTGACGGCGAACCCAATGTCCGCTGCAGGAACTGCACCAGAAGTACGTAGTCGTAGCAGTCGTAGACGTCGTTCGCTTGATAATCCAGAATCAACAAGTTACACAACTGGTGTAGCAACAGCGACACCAACTATGAGTGATCCTAACGGAGCAACGATTACTAACCGTCCTCTTGTTGTACCTACGCCAAAAGATCCAAATGATCATATTACAGCTGGTATTAACTACCAATTGAATCCAAATACTTCTCAGTATACTTATCTCGTTACTGATTTGATGGGATTCAATAAAGCATACAACACGAAGTACTATTATCGTATGTCTAAACCATACGACAACTCTACAAATGTAACCATTGAGTTGGTAGACGGTGCTACAAACACTGTTAAAGAAACAAAACAAATCAATGGTGCTGGTACTGTTAACTTAGGTCAAGCTACACTTGCTCCTATTTCTGGGGCTAAGCAGGCCTATATTGAGTTCCGTTTTGAAAATATTGTGGATGCAGATAAGACAAACCGTCCAGCTCTACGTGCAACTTGGAAATACAATGGTAGTGCTACTGATTTTGATGGCCAACGTTCGGCTATTCAAATCTATGATGTAGTTAATCCTGCTAACGAAGGTACTACAATCACGGATCCACAATACTACATTCCACGTCTAACTCATAAAACAACGTATTATAAAGTTGTTGATAAAAATGCATCAACTTATGATAAGAATCGTCTTGTCGGTAAATTTGTTCAAGATACAAATGGGAACTATATTAAAAACTCATCTACTGCGGGTGATTATAAACTTGTAAATAAAGATGGTATACCAGATGTTGGTACACAGTCATATAGAGAAACTGGAAACGAAGAAAGTCTTGGTAGCTTTACTCTAACTGCTATGGAGGGACAGGATTTCCATGCCTCAGCCCTTCGTGCTTTTGAAGGTTACAGTCTTTATCAAACAGCGGATCCTCGCTCACTTGTAGATGTGCTTAAAAAGCCTTATCAAGTAGGTCAACGTTGGTTTGACGTCGCCAATGCAGAGGGTGCTGTTAAACGTATTAAGGAAGTTGTCAAAGAGGATGGTACCGTCCGTATCGAAATGTGGGCCATTAAGTCTGATAGCTTAAACAAGATTGCTAAAGACGTAAATACTGATGGATATGTAAAAGTTTACGAGACAGTCATTCGTCCGGGAAGCAATAACAAAATTGACCATCCAGAAGATCTTGGTAAGAACCCTACCATTGATGATGCTGGTTGGAATAGAGATAATAATAAGCCAAGCTATGAAGGTCTTAAACCTGAGTATAGAGATAAGCTTGTTATGGGGCAACCTTTTGCTATTTTCTCAGATAAACAAAACACTAACTATAAGGGTGACTTAGAGTTTGCTAGAGGTTCAGGCGCAGACTTTATTTATAAACGTCCAGATGGCACTTTCTATCGAATGTCCTGGGCTGGGAATGTAGCACAAAATAATGTTGAAGTTAAAGAAAATCCTGTAAGTGCTACTGAGGCTGCTCAATATAGTCCACGTTATTCTTCTGCAGGTGAGTTTTATGTAAACCGTGGTAGCTCAGATACGTCCTATACGATTAATGGTGTTCCAGTTGCTTCAGGTAACATTTTCCGTTTGGAAAACAAATTGTCACCTAGCTATGAAACGGTTTACTATTATGTAAAAAACGAACCTATTGATATTGAACTTAATCTAAAGAAAGTCCTAAAGAGTCTTAATACGACAGTACAACCTGAATTGAAAAAGGGAGACTTCTCTTTTAATATAACAAATGTTGCGGCAGACCCTGCTAATCCACTTGAAAAAGATGGACCGGCTATTAATGCGACAGTAACAAACAAGGAAGATGGTTCTATTCCCTTCACTCAAAAAATAAGACAAGCTGATGGTACTGAAAAAGAAGTATCGCTTATCCAATTAGACAAAGTTGGTATCTATAAATATCGTATTACAGAAGTAGCTGGTTCTGATACTGAAGTTGACTATGATGGAATGAGTGTTACGGCAACCGTTACAGTTACAGAAAAGAAAGACTCTTCTGGCAACTACTTGGGTGAGTATGAATATACTGTTACGTACACTTCAAAAAATGGTCAAGATGACTCTGGAAACACTGATGTTTCAGCAACAAATCCGACGGGAACCGGTACTGATACTGAATTCAACAACTTTGTTGTAGCTCCAGTAAACGTTGAATTTGACTTTACGAAGAAATTATCTGGTCGTAATCTAAAAGCAAATGAGTTTACTTTTAATCTTTTGAATGAAGCAGGTGCAGTGGTTGGCACTGCAAAAAATGATGCGAACGGCAATATTAAATTCACGGGCATTAAATACAAGGTTAGTGATCTTGGAACAAATTCTGCAGGAGAGCGAAATGACAGCAAGACCTTTAACTACACTGTAAAAGAGGTTGTGCCAACAACAGCCGAAGCTGGTATGTCTTATGACCAAATGGAAGCGAAAGTAGCTGTTACAGTTACTAAGACAGGTCATACTTTGACAACTGCTACAACTTACTCATCAGTTAATGGTATTGATGCTAATGGTAACCCAACGACGGGTGTAGATAAAGAATTTAACAATACCTTCACACCGAACCCAGTAAAAGTAAACCTTGAGTTCGATAAGTCTCTTTCAAATGGTATGCTTAATGCTGGTGATTTCAGCTTTAAATTAACTGGTGACGGTAATGTTAATGAAACGGTAACAAATAAAGCTAATGGCAAGATTAACTTTAGTACGTTGTCATTCGATAAAGCTGGTGTCTATAACTACACTGTAAAAGAAGTAGCTGGAACAAACACAGATGTTGATTATGATGCGATGACAATCAACGTGAAGGTTACCGTAACAAAAGATGCCAATACGGGTCTATTGTCAGCAAGTACGGTGATGACTTCATCAGGTGGTGAAGCAACAGATGCCAATGACAGAGTCTTCAACAACTTTGTTGTTCCTCCAGTACCGGTAAATGTTAATTTCACAAAAGCTTTAGCAGGTCGTACACTTGTAGCAGGTGAATTTACATTTGAAATGAAGGATGAAAACGGAGTTGTTGTTGCTACTGGAACCAATGATGAACATGGTGTTGTTACCTTTAATCAACTCCCAGAAGTGAAAAATGCTCAAGTTGGTAAAGTCATCAAGTACACGGTGACTGAGAAAGTTCCAGCTAACAAAGAATTCGGTGTCACTTACGATAACATGGTTGCTGAGGTTTCTGTGACTGTTTCTAAGAATGCAGACCACACTTTGAAAGCAACGGTAAAGTATCCAGGAGGAGACACAGAGTTCAACAACGTTGTAACCCCACCAACAGAGCCTAAGTTCCAACCAGAGAAATTCATCGTTAACAAAAAGAAATTTGACATCACTGGTAACAAGTTGATGGATGACGACAATGAGTTGACAAATGAATACACTGAAACAAATGCGGATCCATACGTAGACAAGACAAACAACAATGAGCCTGAAAACTTGAATACCAAGACAGTTAAGAAGGGCGATAAGATTGTCTACCAAGTATGGTTGGATACAACAAAATTAAAAGCAAGTGACAATATTCAAGCTGTTGGTATTACAGATAAATATGAAGCTGACAAACTGGAGATCAATGTTGCAGATATCAAAGCTTACGATTCAGTAACGGGTGCAGATGTAACCTCTAAGTTTGTCATCACAGTAAACAACGGAGAAATCACTGCAACTTCTAAAGACGAATTTATCAAAGATAAAGTTATCGACACAACTAAGTTCGAGTTTGGTCGTTACTACAAATTTGATATTCCTGCCACTGTTAAGACAACGACTCCAGATGGTGTGGATATCGAAAATACGGCAAATCAAATTGTTCACCAGTACGATCCGACAAAAAGAGATATCACTAAGCCAGAAAAACCAACACAAAAACGTGTCGTAAATCTTCCAATTTCACTTCCTCTTAACTTCACTAAGAGACTTGATGGTCGTCAGCTTCAGGCTAATGAATTTACTTTTGAACTCCGAAAAGATGGCGTTAAGGTTGCTGATGCCCAAAATGATGCACCAAATGCCAATGGTGTTGCCAAGATTAACTTTAAAGCACTTCAGTTCACCCATGCTGATCTTGGAAAAACTTATACTTATACAGTAAATGAAGTTGCGGGTTCAGATGCAACGGTGACATACGATACCATGGTTGCGACGATTACAGTCACTATCCAAAAAGATGGTACGGCTAAAGCTATCGTTGCACACTTGGACCAAGATGCACCAGATAAAGAGTTTAATAATACGGTGAAACCACCTGAAGAACCTAAGTTCAACCCAGAAAAATACGTTGTTTCTAAAGAAAAATTCGATATCACAGGCGACAAGTTGCTTGACGATGATTCTGAATTGACAGACAAGTATGGTGATACAAAGGCCAACCCATATGTAGACAACACGAACAATAACGAACCAGAAAACTTGAATACGAAGACAGTGAAACCAGGTTCTAAATTGGTTTACCAAGTATGGTTGGATACAAAACAATTTAGCGCAACTAACACTGAAAACATTCAAACAGTCGGCATCACAGATAACTATGATGAAGCTAAATTGGATGTGAATTCAATCAAGGTTTACGATAGCGTAACTGGTGCAGACGTTACTTCTAAGTTTGATATCGCAAACACTGGTGGCGTGATTACAGCGACCCTTAAAGCTGGCTTTACGAAATCACTAGGAGATGCCAACAACACTCAAATCATTGATACAACTAAGTTTGAGTTTGGCCGTTACTATAAATTTGATATTGTGACAACAGTGAAAACGGATGCCCCAGCAGGAAAAGATATCGAAAATACAGCTGGTCAAATCGTACACTACTACAACCCAAGAACAAACAAGGTTGAGAAACCAGAAAAACCAACTCAAAAACGTGTAAACAGCGTTCCAGTTCCACTTGAGTTGAAATTCACGAAAGCTCTTGCTGGTCGTCAACTTAAAGCTAACGAATTTGAATTTGTTCTTGAAAAAGACGGCGTTGAAGTCGAACGTGTGAAAAACGACGCAGCTGGTAAAATCAACTTCAAGAAACTTGAGTTTGGTAACGATGATCTAGGTAAGACTTACAACTACACTGTACACGAAGTTACAGGTTCAGACGCAACGGTGACATACGATACAATGGTTGCGACTGTAAGGGTTTCAATCTCTCATGATGGTACAGCGAAAGCAATCGTGAAGAATGTTGTAGACGCACCAGATAAAGAGTTTAACAATACGGTGAAACCACCTGAAGAACCTAAGTTCAACCCAGAAAAATACGTTGTTTCTAAAGAAAAATTCGATATCACAGGTGACAAATTGCTTGATGATGATTCTGAATTGGCAGACAAGTATGGTGATACAAAAGTCAACCCATATGCGGATGGTACAGCTAACAATGAACCAGAAAACTTGAATACGAAGACAGTGAAACCAGGATCTAAATTGGTTTACCAAGTATGGTTGGATACAACACAATTTAGCGCAACCAACACTGAAAATATTCAAACAGTCGGCATCACAGATAACTATGATGAAGCTAAATTGGATGTGAACTCAATCAAGGTTTACGATAGTGTGACAGGTGCAGATGTTACTTCTAAGTTTGATATCGCAAACACTGGTGGCGTGATTACAGCGACCCTTAAAGCTGGCTTTACGAAATCACTTGGCGATGCCAACAACACTCAAATCATTGATACAACTAAGTTTGCATTTGGTCGTTACTATAAATTTGATATTGTGACAACCGTGAAAACGGATGCCCCAGCAGGAAAAGATATCGAAAATACAGCTGGTCAAATTGTTCACTACTACAACCCAAGAACCAACACAGTTGAAAAACCAAACAAACCAACTGAAAAACGTGTGAACAGTGTTCCAGTTCCACTTGAGTTGAATTTCACTAAGAAACTTGATGGTCGTCAACTTAAAGCTAATGAATTTACATTTGTTCTTAAGAAAGATGGCGTTGAAGTAGAACGTGCGAAAAATGATGCTCCTGATGCAACTACCGGTATCGCTAAGATTAACTTCACGAAACTTGAATTTGGTAAGGATGATATTGGCAAGACTTACAATTATACAGTGGAAGAAGTTAAAGGAACAGATTCAACAGTGTCTTACGATGGCATGGTTGCAACAGTAAGGGTTTCAATTTCTCATGATGGTACGGCAAAAGCAATCGTGAAGAATGTTGTAGACGCACCAGACAAAGAGTTCGATAACCGTGTGACACCACCAGAAGAACCTAAGTTTAACCCAGAGAAATATGTTGTTAGAGATAAAGACTTTGATTTAACTGGTAAGAAACTTTTGGATGATGATTCTGAGTTAGCTGATAAATACAGCGATACTAAGATTAATCCTTACGCAGATAAATCTAATAATAATGAAAAAGTTACTGTCCGTAATGATAAGGGCGAGTTGGAAGAAGTCTTTGAAAACCTCAATACTCAGCCTGTTAAACGTGGTCAGAAATTCTACTATCAAGTATGGCTTGATACAACTCAATTTAGTGCTAACAATAAGGAAAATATCCAAACTGTTGGTATCACAGACAATTATGATGAATCAAAATTGATTGTGACTAAAAACACTATTAAGGTTTATGATGGTGAGACTGGTGCAGATGTGACATCTAAGTTTGACGTTGCTGTTACTAACGGTATTATCACTGCAAACTTGAAATCAGGCTTTACGAAGTCACTAGGTGATGCAAATAATACTCAAGTTATTGATACAACTAAGTTTGAATTTGGTCGTTACTACAAAGTAGTTATACCTGCTACAGTTAGTCAAGATGCTTACGATGGTTCTGAAATCGAAAATACTGCGACACAAACGGTTCATTATTATAACCCAAGAACGCATACAGTTGAGACTCCAGATAAGCCAACGCAAAAACGTGTGAACAACATTCCAACAGCTATTCAGCTAATCTTTGGTAAGACACTTAATGGTCGCAAATTGCAAGCAGATGAATTTAGCTTTGTCTTGAAAGATAAAGAAACTAATAAGATTCTTGAGAAGGCTAAGAATGATGCAGATGGTAAAGTTACCTTCAAGACAATCAACTATTCAAAAGCTGATATTGGTCAAACATTTAACTATATTGTTGAAGAAGAGAAAGGTGACAAACCAGGTGTTACTTATGATGATATGAAGGTTAACGTGACTGTTCAAGTTATTCAGCCTTCTTCTGGTGATCAGTTGTCAACAGTTATCTCTTATGCTACTGAAGGTGGAGATGCCTTTACTGCGGATGATACAGTATTTGACAATAACGTAACACCAAACTTCAAACCAGAGAAGTATGTTGTTTCTAAAGAAAAATTTGATCTTAAGGGTACAAAACTTCTCGATGATGATGCGCCTAACGGTAAGGTTGAAGCTGAAAACTTGAATCACCATACACTTACTCGTGGTCAGAAATTCTACTACCAAGTATGGCTTGATACTCGTGAATTTACAGCTGAAAGCAATATTCAATCAGTAGGAATCACAGATGACTATGATGAAGCTAAACTTGATATTGATGAGTCAGCAATCAAGGTTTATGATGGTGAAACAGATGTTACTGATAAATTCAAAATTTCAATCAAAAACGGTGTCATCTACGCAACTTCTAAACCAAGTTTGACTAAACCTATTAGTGCAACTGATGCGACTCCAGTTATTGATACGACTAAGTTTGCCTTTGGACGTTACTATAAATTTGATATCCCAGCAACTGTTAAAAATATTAAAGACAATGACGGTGTTGAGTTTAGTAATACGGCCAATGAAATTGTTCATCAATACAACCCTTACAATAAGCAAGTTACAACTCCTAAAAAACCAACTCAAACACGTGAAAATAACGTTCCAGTTCCACTTGAGTTCAACTATACTAAGAAACTTGAAGGACGTGAGTTGACTGCAGGTGAGTTCAGCTTCTTATTGAAAGACCAAGATGGAAAAGTCCTTCAAACTGTATCAAATGATAAAGACGGCCACATCAAGTTTGAACAACTCTTGTTCAGCAAGGCTGATCTTGGTAAGACATTTACTTATACTGTAGAAGAAGTCAATGACAATAAACCTGGTATTTCTTACGATGCTATGAAAGCAACGGTGACAGTACAAGTAACTAAGGATGGTAAAATTCTTAAGACTGTCGTTAATCATGCTTCAACAGGTGGAAATGCTACAGATGCTAACGACAAAGAGTTCAACAACAAGGTGGTTCCACCAGAAAAACCTAAGTTCCAACCAGAGAAATATGTTGTAAACCAAGAGAAATTTGACATTACTGGTGATAAACTCGTTGATGATGATAAAGAGTTGGCAGACAAGTATGCGGATACTAATGCGAACCCATACGTAGACAAGACAGACAACAACGAGAAAGAAAACTTGAATACTAAGACTGTGAAACGTGGCGATAAATTGGTTTACCAAGTATGGCTTGATACAACTAAATTTGACGCAAACAACAAGGATTATATTCAAACCGTTGGTATCACTGATAACTACGATGAGAAGAAACTTAATGTTAACCAATCAGATATCAAAGCATACGATGGTAAAACTGGTAAAGATGTTACAGCAATGTTCGATATCAAGGTTGAAAACGGTGTGATTACAGCCAACCTTAAAGATGGCTTCACTAAGTCACTTGGTGATAAAGATAATACCCAAATTATCGATACAACTAAGTTTGCCTTTGGTCGTTACTATAAGTTTGACATTCCGGCAATTGTTAAAGACAGTAAGAATGAAAAAGGTGAGTTTGACGTACCTTCTGGTTCAGATATTGAAAACACAGCGGGACAAACAGTTCACTACTACGACCCAACAGTTAAGAAGGTCGTGAAAACACCTGAAAAACCAACTGAAAAACGTGTTGTTAACATTTCAGCTAGTGTTACGTTTGAATTCACTAAAAAACTAGAAGGTCGTGACCTTAAGGCTGGTGAGTTTAGCTTTGTACTTAAGGATAGAAAAGGTAAAGTGATTGAAACTGTAAGCAATGATGCTGACGGTAAGATTAAGTTCTCAGCACTTGAGTACAAACATGGTGAAGAAGGTATCCACTTCTACACGGTTGAAGAAGTGAAAGGTAATGATACTACAGTAACTTACGATAAGATGGTAGCTAAAGTTACTGTTTTGGTAGCTAAGGGTGGTAACGTTATGACAGTAACTTCTAAATTGCCAGAAGATACTGAGTTCAACAACATTGTAACGCCACCGACACCACCAACTCCAGTGGTGCCACCAGTTACACCACCGACACCACCAACTCCAGTGGTGCCACCAGTTACACCACCAACACCACCAACTCCAGTGGTGCCACCAGTTACACCACCAACACCACCAACTCCAGTGGTGCCACCAGTTACACCGCCAACACCACCAACTCCAGTGGTGCCACCGGTTACACCACCGACACCACCAACTCCAGTAGTACCACCAGTTACACCACCGACATCTCCAGAAGTATCTAGAGAACAGGGTCTTCCTAAGACTGGTGAGAACAAGTCTGTAGTAGCAATGGCATTCGGAGGACTCCTTGCGGCAGCTGGACTTGGTTTGGCAGGAAAACGAAAAAAAGAAGACTAAGATAATAATAGGCGTAAAAATAAGATAGTTAGTAAGATTATTTCAGTTTTCAAAAAGAGAGGCTTGACCGAATAAGGTCAGGCTTCTTTTTGTTCGGCACTTAAAAATATCGTAAGTGACCAATAATGAAGTCAATTAAGAAGTTCCAAAGTCTTTATGGGCTGTGGAACTTTTTTATAATTAGCTAACTTATTACATGGACATGTGTGAGGAGGGTGATCTGATTGTTTCTCTCACAAGAGATGAGCAGATTCAAATTGATATTAACTTCTTCATGACAGTAGATTAGTACTTTCAAATAAAATATATTATGAATGATGTGGGTAATGGTAGAAGCTGATAAAAGACTTTGAGCTATTGTCTATTTAGTTATGGTGAATTTGATAATCTTGCAGTCACAATAGAAGCATCTTATCTAGGGGCTACACCATCATTTTTTGATTGAGAAATCAGAAAAAATCAAAGTTTAAGTTCTCTTATGAACTTTCAATAGACTATCATTACTCATTTTATGATTAAGATGATGGGAGGTAGAAGTTTCATAGAAGCAATAGGGAGCGACATTAAAGATAACATCTAGTAGTCCGATTAGTTAACAGTATTGGAAAGGGAGGAGACTTTCTGGTAGTTGCTTTGTAATTGGGTACTCAAAGATCTCTTATAAGATAGAAATGTATTACTGGTACTATTTGAGTATTGAAATTATTTCGTAATATCGTTGGTTATTCTTTCATTTGTATTTGAATAAGATACTAGTAGGCATAATTTTTCTCACAGGTTTTGTTATCTTTTGATTTTTTGAAGTTAGAAAATACTAGGACTCATTCTCTATTAATCCTAACTTATGAGACTCTTTTTTAAGTTGAATACTAGTATGCTAAACAGGTGAGAGCAATTATGGATGTTGGATTGTTGCAAACTTTCTTTAAGATTTTACTAGTGTTAATGAAGAAATACTGTTAAACGAAGAAGATGTTAGTATTATTTTAGACGGATAAAGTTATTCTAAGGTTAGGACTAGATGTATATGCCATTTTCATTAAAGATAAAAATATCTATATGAGTGTAAAAGGGAAAGAAATGAGAGGTTGTGTGCGTATATTGCCATTATTATGGATTAAAGTGAGAATAATATAGTGTATATTATAAGATGTTAATTTATTTTTATAATATTATTTCTTTCGGATTATAGGTTTAAATTACTATTTTTAGAACTTACTTCTGTTTATATATGGTGATTCAAGTATTTATGGAACATGAGATGGGTTTGGAATCTTTGACGCTTTTATTAGAAAATAACAAATGAAATCCGAGTTAATTTATTTTAGAAAAGCGTAATTTATATAATGAAATATTAGAAAACAGTAGTTGTCGCCTTATTTTAGAAAACGCTTAACATGTTATAAATAAAAGGTTTCTAACGTTTTTATGTTTTTTGTAAATAACGTCGCTCTTACAATTATCAGACAACTAAACTTTTTTTAAAAAACATTGTTTAATCACTTGACTCTAAATTGTCAGAATGTTAGAATGAAAAAGAATCATGGATATGAGGGGAATTAACTTATAATCATGTATCTATAACTAACTATTTTTTTAGAGGGAGACTTAAACATGAAAGACATTTTCAACAGGCGCCAGCGCTTTTCATTGCGTAAATATTCATTTGGTGTCGCTTCAGTCTTGTTGGGGACGGCACTCTTTGCTGCTCACACTGCACAGGCTGATGAAGTCGTAGCATCTGATGCTTCTTCATCAAACCCTGGTTCATCAGTTGAGGGCGAAAGTTCTTCAGAACTGGTTGAGACGAATACAGCATCAACAGCTCAAGCAGATCCTACTGCAGCTGTATCTTCAACTGAGGCAACTGCGTCAACATTTAACTTGACGCCAGAAGCTTCAACAACAGATAAGGTTGCCGCAGAGGCAACTGACAAACAAGCTACAGAAACTGCGAAACCAGAAGCTTCTAAACCAGCTTCAGAGGCTGCAAAGCCAACAGAAAAAGCTACTTCAGAAGCAGCTAAGCCAGCTACAGTAGCATCAACAGCTACAGCCAGCAACAATGTTGAAACACCAGCTTCAACAAGAACAGCTTCAAACACTTCAGCTACAGCATCAACAACTGCTCCAGCAACTGAAAATACTGAAGCAGCTGAAACCGCAGCAGAAGCTACAAGTGTTAGCCCACGTGTTACAGCAAATACTTACTCTGTAAGATCTGCTGCAGACCGTAGTGCAACACTTGACCGTGCTGCTAGTGATATCACAAATGCTGGTGCTTTGGCAACAGGTCGTAGCCGTCGTCGTAATACACGTGCTTTGACAGATCACAACTATGAGGCGGTCTCTGTAGAAACTCACCTTAAAGATGGTGAAAAAGCTACTCCAGACATGACGGATCCTAATGGTGCAACTGTTCGTTCTCAAACAGTGCCATCGGGCTACCAAGCTAAAGAAGGTGACTACTATACTTATAGTATCGTAGATCTTACTAATTTCAACAAACGTTACCATACAAATTACTATACACGTGCTTACAAGAGATTTGATGCTTCAACAGATACTACTGTTGAATTGGTTGACAAGAACACTGGTAATGTATTAGAAACAAGAACCGTATCAGCTTCTAGTGGTATTCAAAAATTTACGACTACAAAAGCAGCCTCTAATGGGGAGTTAACTTGGCAAGTAGATTACGATAAAGGTTTAGGTGCTGGACCAGGGAAGACAGATTCACCGTTTATCCAACTTGGATATGAAGTTGGTGCAAGTATCAAGGCTTTAGTTGCTCCAGGACACAATCTAACTCCTACAGAACAAGCTTTATATGATGCAGTTTATGCTGCGCGTAATTCAACGGATATCATCAACGTTGTAGAACCAGCATATAATGGTCGTACTATTACAGATACGAATGCTAAAATTCCATTATTTGTTCAAAAATCAACTTACTATAGAGTAGTCGATAGAAATAATGCTTCATTTAATGCGAATAAAACAGATAAAACTGTTCAAGATTATGTACCAAATGGTAATGAAGTAACATTAGCCAACTACACGCTGAAAGCGATGGAAGGACAACACTTTACAGCATCTGGTGAACGTCAATTTGATGGTTACAAACTTTATCAAACAGCTACTCCAGATTCACAAACTGGTTATGTTAGCCGTCCTTATACAGTTGGTACCAAGTTTATGGATGCTGATCGTGCTGGAATAAAACGTATCAAAGAAATTGTTGGAGAAGATGGATCTGTTGTTATTCGTGTTTACTTATTAGATCCAAGACAACAAAACAAACGTTCTGATGGTACATTGAACACTGATGGCTATATGTTGCTAGCAGAAACCAAGCCTATTAAACCAGGTGATTATAACAAAGAAGAGTTGGTTGTTAAGAAAACACCACTTAAAACGATTGCACACACTGTAACTGATCCAAGAACAGGGGCAAAAACGAACTATCCAAATGGTAAGGACGTTCCATTTGATTTCCAAAGAGATGCTTCTTACACTCCGTATAAGACAGTATTTGTACCATTCTTGGGAGATAATATCGGTCACCTTTCTCCAAACGCACAATTAGAGCGTGGAGTAGGAGGTATTGGTACTAACGTTGACTTGCTCAACTCTTTGACGCCATACAAGCCAACAGTCTACTACTATGTGAAGTCAGAACCTGTAACAGTGACTCCAGAAGTTGAAAAACAACTTGAAGGACGCACACTTGTTAATGGTGAATTTAGCTTTAAGATTAAAGAAGAGCAAGCTAACAAATCAGTTCCTTCATATGAAGAAACAGTAACTAACCAAAATGGTAAAGCTACATTTAGTAAATTAACATTTAACAAAGCTGGAGTATACACTTACACAATTACTGAGGTTAAAGGCTCAGATACAAACGTCGATTATGATGCAATGACTGTTACAATGACAGTTACTGTAACTGAGAAAAATGCTGCTGGTGATTTGCAAGCTTCGGTTAAATACAGTGCTGAAGGTGGATTCAAATCAAGTGCAGATGATAAAATTTTCAACAACTACGTTGTAGCTCCAGTTAAGACTAAGTTCGACTTTAGTAAGGCTCTTGCAGGTCGTACTCTTAAAGAAGGCGAATTTACATTTGCTCTTAAAGATTCAACTGGTAATGTTCTTCAGACCAAGAAAAACAGCGCTAGTGGTGTTATTGCCTTTGATGACTTGACATTTGATAATACTCAAGTTGGTACTCACAAGTATACTGTAGAAGAAGTTATCCCAGATAATAAAGAAGCTGGTATGACTTACGATACAATGAAAGCTGAAGTAACAATCACTGTTACTAAGGAAGGCCACGTTCTTAAAGCAACTAACATTCTTCCAGCAGATACAGAATTCAATAACACATTCACACCAGGTGCGGTTAAAGTTAACCTTGACTTTGATAAATCACTTTCAAATGGTACTTTGAACGCAGGTGACTTTAGCTTCACGTTGACTGGTGATAACAATGTTAATGAAACTGTAACCAACAAAGCTAACGGTAAGATTAACTTTAGCGAATTGTCATTTGACCATGAAGGTGTCTACAACTACACTGTTAAAGAAGTGAAAGGCAACAATGCCGATGTAGACTACGATGAAATGACTATCGCAGTTAAAGTAACGGTTACTAAAGATGCTACTACAGGTCTTTTGGCTGCTAAGACTGAAATGACTTCAACAGGTGGTGAAGCAACTGGTACTGATGACAAGATCTTCAACAACCACGTTGTAGCTCCTGTAACTGCTCAATTTGACTTCAGCAAAGCTCTTGCAGGTCGTAACTTGAAAGCTGGCGAATTTAGCTTTGTATTGAAAGACAAAGATGGTAGAGTCCTTCAAACAAAACAAAATGATGCTAGCGGACGTGTTCGTTTCGATGCCTTGACATTTACAAATGCTCAAGTTGGTAACCACAAGTACACTGTAGAAGAAGTTCAAGGTTCTGAAGCAGGTATGACTTATGACCCAATGAAAGCTAACGTAACAGTTACTGTTACTAAGTCAGGTCATGCGCTTACTGCTGTAGCAACTCTTCCAACTGATACAGAATTCAACAATACATTCACATCAGCTCCAACTCAAGCTCAATTTAAGTTCACTAAACGTCTTGAAGGTAAAGCGCTCACAGCAGGTGCCTTCACATTCGAATTGCTTGAAAACGGCAATGTTATTCAAACTAAGAAAAATGAAGCAGATGGTTCAATCACATTTGATGCTATTGAATACAGCGCTGAAGGTGAACACACTTACACTGTGCGTGAAAAAGCTGGTAACGATACAAACATCGATTACGATACAATGAACGCAGAAGTGAAAGTTAAAGTTACTAAAGATGCTGCTACAGGTCTCTTGAGTACTGCTGTTACAATGCCTGAAGACACAGAGTTCAACAACTATGTGGTTTCTCCAGTTGTAACTAAGTTTGACTTCACTAAGAAATTGGCTGGTCGTGAACTTAAAGCTGGTGAATTTAGCTTTGTATTGAAAGATGCTGCTGGTAACGTCGTTGAAACTGTTAAGAATGATGCTGCTGGTAACGTAACCTTCTCAGAATTGTCATTTGACAATACTAAAGTTGGTACACACACTTACACTGTAGAAGAAGTGATTCCTGAAAACAAAGAATTCGGAATGACTTACGATAAGATGAAAGCTACAGTGACAGTTGAAGTTGCTAAGAACGGTCACACATTGACAACTGTTACAAACGTTACATCAACTGGTGGTGTAGACGCTAACGGTAACGCAACTGACGGTACTGCAGATAAAGAATTCAACAACAAAGTCACTCCTCCTGAAACTCCTGAATTCCAACCAGAAAAATTTGTCGTTTCTAAAGAGAAATTCGACATCACTGGTAACAAGTTGATGGATGACGACGATGATGTACCTGGTAACGAGTACACAGCAACAAATGCGAATCCATATGTTGATGGTGTTGCAAACAACGAACCAGAAAACTTGAATACTAAGACTGTTAAACGTGGTTCTAAATTGGTATACCAAGTATGGCTTGATACTACTAAATTCACAGAAGCTAACAACATCCAATACGTTGGTGTATCTGATACATACGACGCAGATAAATTGAACGTTAACGCATCTGATATCAAAGCCTACGATTCAGTAACTGGTGCAGATGTGACTGCTAAATTCGACATCAAAGTTGAAAACGGTACAATCACTGCAACTTCTAAAGAAGCATTTATCAAAGATAAAGTAAACAACCCTGTTATCGATACTACTAAGTTCGCTTTTGGACGTTACTATAAATTTGATATTCCAGCAACTGTTAAAGAATCTGTTAAAGCTGGTGCTGATATTGAAAATACAGCCAACCAAACAGTTCACGTTTACAACCCAGTGAGCAAGACAGTTGAAAAACCTGAAAAACCAACACAAAAACGTGTTAACAGCGTTCCAGTTCCAGTGGAAATGAACTTCACTAAACGTTTGGAAGGTCGTGAACTTCAAGCAAACGAATTCGAATTCGTATTGAAGAAAGACGGCGTTGAAGTTGAACGCGTGAAGAATGACGCTGCTGGTAAGATTGTCTTCAAGACACTTGAATTCGGTCGCGATGATCTTGGTAAGACTTACAACTACACAGTAGAAGAAACTCCTGGTACAGATGCAACTGTCAAATATGACACAATGGTTGCTACTGTTAAAGTTGTTGTTTCACATGATGGTACAGCTAAAGCAATCGTTGCCAACGTAACAGACGCTGCGGATAAAGAATTTAACAACCGTGTAACACCTCCTGAAGAACCTAAGTTCCAACCAGAGAAATACGTTGTTTCTAAAGCGAAATTCGATATCACTGGTACTAAGCTCGTTGATGATGATTCTGAATTGACAGATAAATATGGTGAAACAAATACAAACCCATATGTCGATAATACAAACAACAACGAAGAAGAAAACTTAAATACTAAGTCAGTTGAACGTGGATCTAAACTTTACTACCAAGTTTGGTTGGATACAACTAAATTTGATGCAGCTAACAAAGACAATATCCAAACAGTAGGAATCACAGATAACTACGATAAGGATAAATTGAATGTTAATGCTTCAGATATCAAGGTTTACGATTCAGTAACTGGTGCAGATGTTACTAACAAGTTCGATATCACTGATAACAACGGTGTTCTTACAGCTAACCTTAAAGCTGGCTTCACTAAGTCACTTGGCGACGCTGAAAATACTCAAATCATTGATACAACTAAGTTTGAATTTGGACGCTACTATAAATTTGATATTCCAGCAACAGTGAAAGACGATGTTGTAGCTGGTGCAGATATCGAAAACAAAGCGGCTCAAGTAGTAAACTACTACAACCCAACAACTAAGAAAGTTGAAAAACCAACTAAACCAACTGAAAAACGTGTTAACAACGTTCCAGTTGAAGTGGAATTCAACTTCACTAAACGTTTGGAAGGTCGTGAGCTTAAAGCTAACGAATTCAGCTTCGTCCTTAAAGATTCAGAAGGTAAAACTCTTGAAACTGTGAAGAACGATGCGGCTGGTAACGTTAAGTTCAAAGCTCTTGAGTTCAAGAAAGGCCAAGAAGGCGTTCATAACTACACAGTAGAAGAAGTTAAAGGCACAGACGCAACCGTTACATACGATACAATGAAAGCGAATGTAACAGTTACAGTTAAACACGATGGAACAGCTAAAGTTCTTATCGCGACTGTAGGTGCAATTGCGGACAAAGAATTTAACAACCGTGTAACACCACCAGAAGAGCCTAAGTTCCAACCAGAGAAATATGTTCTTAGCGATGGTAACGGTAAGTTTGATATCACTGGTACTAAGCTTCTTGATGATGATGCAGAGTTGACAGATAAGTACGCAGAAACAAATGCGAACCCATACGCTGATAAAGCTGATAACAACGAAGCAGAAAACATCAATACGAAAGCCGTGAAACGTGGCGAAACTATTAACTACCAAGTATGGCTTGATACAACTAAATTTGATGCAAACAATAAGGATAACATCCAAACTGTTGGTATTACTGACAACTATGATGAAGCTAAATTGGATGTTAAGGTATCTGATATCAAGGCTTACGATGGTAAGACTGGTAAAGATGTTACTGATAAATTCAACATCTCAATTGCTAATGGTGTAATCACAGCTAACCTTAAAGATGGCTTCACTAAGTCACTTGGCGATGCAGAAAACACTCAAATCATCGATACTACTAAGTTCGAATTTGGACGTTACTACAAGTTTGTCATCCCAGCTAAAGTTTCTGACGGTGCTTACGATGGTGCTGAAATTGAAAATACAGCAGCTCAAGTAGTTAACTACTACAACCCAACTACTAAGAAGACCGAAAAACCAGAGAAACCAACTGAAAAGCGTGTCAACAATGTTCCAATGGCTATTCAGTTAATCTTCGGTAAGACACTTAATGGTCGTCAATTGAAAGATAAGGAATTTAACTTTGTCTTGAAAGACGAAGCAGGAAAAGTTCTTGAAACTGTTCAGAATGATGCTAAAGGCAAAGTAACTTTCTCTACTATTAATTATGGAAGAGACGATCTTGGTAAGACCTTTAACTACACTGTAGAAGAAGTTAAAGGAACTGATACAACAGTTACTTATGACAATATGAAAGTCAACGTTACTGTTAAAGTTATTCAACCTTCAGCAGGTAATCAATTATCAACAGTTATCTCTTATGCTACAGTTGGTGGAAATTCTTATGAATCAGACGACAGAATTTTCGATAACAACGTAACTCCTAACTTCAAACCAGAGAAATACGTTGTTTCAGAACCAAGCTTCGACATCATTGGTAACAAACTTGCTGATGACGACGATTCAACTGATAAAGTTGAAATCCAAAACTTGAATGGTAAGACCCTCAAACGTGGTCAAAAGATCTACTATCAAGTATGGCTTGATACTCGTGACTTCACAGCAGAAAGCAATCTTCAAACAGTTGGTATCACAGATAACTACGAAGAAGATAAGCTTGACATCAACGCTGCTGATATCAAGGTATACGATGGTATCACTGGTGCTGATGTTACTGACAAGTTCGACATCAAGGTTGAAAATGGTGTTCTCTACGGTACGTCTAAAGCAGGCTTGACTAAAGCTATTAGTGCAACAGATGCTACTCCAGTCATCGACACAACTAAATTTGAGTTTGGTCGTTACTATAAATTTGATATCCCAGCTGTTGTTAAAGACATTGATGCTAACGACGGTGTAGATATTGAAAATACAGCCAACCAAACAATTCACCAATACAACCCATTCAATAAAAAAGTTACAACTCCTGAAAAACCAACTCAAACACGTGAAAACAACGTTCCAGTTCCACTCGAGTTCAACTATACTAAACGACTTGAAGGACGTGAGTTGACTGCAGGTGAGTTCAGCTTCGTATTGAAAGACAAAGACCACAAAGTTCTTCAAACAGTAACCAACGATAAAGATGGTCACATCAAGTTTGAAAAACTCTTGTTCAATAAAGATGATCTTGGTAAGACATTCACTTACACAGTTGAAGAAGTAGCTGGTAAAGATGCTTCAATCACTTACGATGCTATGAAAGCGACTGTAACAGTGAAAGTTACTAAGGAAGGCAAAGTTCTTACAACTGTCGTTAACCACGCTTCAACAGGCGGATTTGCTTCAAGCGCTAACGATAAAGAGTTCAACAACAAAGTTCGTCCACCAGAAACACCAGAATTCAATCCAGAGAAATACATTCTTAATGAAACTAAGTTCGATTTGAAGGGAGTATCTCTTCTTGATGATGACAAAGAGTTGAAAGATAAGGTTGCAGAAACTAATGCAAATCCTTATGTTGATGATGCTTCTAATAATGAAAAAGCTAACATCAATACTAAGACCGTATATCCTGGACAAAAAGTTGTTTACCAAGTATGGTTGGATACTACTAAATTCACTGAAAAGAATAATATCCAAACTGTTGGTGTATCAGATGACTATGAAGAAGATAAAGTTGATATCAATGTAGCTGATATTAAAGCATATGATGGCATCACAGGTGATGATGTAACAGCTAAGTTCGATATCAAGGTTGAAAACGGTGTGATTACAGCCAACCTCAAAGATGGCTTCACTAAGTCACTTGGCGATGCAGAAAACACTCAAGTTATCGACACAACTAAATTTGCCTTTGGACGTTACTACAAGTTTGATATTGTTGGTAAAGTCAAAGACGACGTTAAGGGTGGTGTAGACATTGAAAACACAGCTTCTCAAATCGTTCATTACTACAACCCAACAACTAAGTCTGTTGAAAAACCAAATAAACCAACAGAAAAACGTGTTGTTAACGTTCCAGTTAAAGTAGAATTCAACTTCACTAAACGTTTGGAAGGTCGTGAGCTTAAAGCTAACGAATTCAGCTTCCAATTGAAGGATGAAGCAGGAAATGTCATCGAAACTGTTAAGAACGATGCCAAAGGTAACGTTAAGTTCAAAGCTATTGAGTACAAGAAAGGCCAAGAAGGCGTTCACAAGTACACAGTAGAAGAAGTTAAAGGAACAGACGCAACTGTTACATACGATACTATGAAAGCGAATGTAACAATCACTGTTTCTCATGATGGTACTGCTAAAGCTCTTGTAGCAACTGTCGGTCAAATTGCGGATAAAGAATTCAACAATGCGGTTCGTCCACCAGAAAAACCTAAGTTCCAACCAGAAAAATATGTTGTTTCTGAAGCGAAATTCGATGTAACAGGTACTAAACTCGTTGATGATGATAAAGAATTGGCTAACAAGGTTTCAGACACCAATGCAAACCCTTATGCTGATGACGCATCAAACAACGAATTGGAAAACTTGAATACGAAGTCAGTTAAACCTGGTCAAACACTTTACTACCAAGTATGGCTTGATACAACTCAATTTGACGCTAACAACAAGGATCATATCCAAACTGTTGGTATCACAGATGACTTTGATGAAACTAAGTTGGATGTAGATGCATCAGCAATCAAGGTTTACGATTCAGTAACTGGTAAAGATGTTACAGATAAATTCGACATCTCACTTGCTAACGGTGTGATTACAGCTAACCTTAAAGATGGCTTCACTAAGTCACTTGGCGATGCAGAAAACACTCAAGTCATTGACACTACTAAGTTCGAGTTTGGTCGTTACTATAAATTTGATATTCCTGCAACTGTTAAGAAAGATATCAAAGCTGGTGTGGATATCGAAAATACAGCTACTCAAGTTGTTAACTACTACAACCCAACAACTAAGAAAGTTGAAAAACCAAACGTACCAACTGAAAAACGTGTTAACAACGTTCCAGTTGAAGTGGAATTCAACTTCACTAAACGTTTGGAAGGTCGTGAGCTTAAAGCTAACGAATTCAGCTTCGTCCTTAAAGATTCAGAAGGTAAAACTCTTGAAACTGTGAAGAACGATGCGGCTGGTAACGTTAAGTTCAAAGCTCTTGAGTTCAAGAAAGGCCAAGAAGGTACTTACAAGTACACAGTAGAAGAAGTTAAAGGTACTGACAGCACAGTTCAATACGACGGTATGAAAGCTCTTGTCACTGTTGAAGTATCACACGATGGTAAAGCGAAAGCTCTTATCACTAAGGTTACTGACCCAGCTGATAAAGAATTCAACAATACTGTTCGTCCACCAGAAAAACCTAAGTTCCAACCAGAGAAATACGTTGTTTCTAAAGAGAAATTCGATATCACTGGTATGAAACTTGTTGACGATGATGCTGAGTTGAAAGATAAAGTAGGCGATACTAACAAGGATCCTTACGCTGACAGCACAGCTAACAACGAAGCTGAAAATATCAATACTAAGACACTCAAGAAAGGTGATAAGTTTGTCTACCAAGTATGGCTTGACACAAACAACTTCACTGACGCTCACAATATCCAATCTGTTGGTGTTACAGATAAATATGACAGCGAAAACTTGAACATCAATGTTGCAGATATTAAAGCATACGACTCTGTAACAGGGGAAGATGTGACAGCTAAGTTTGATATCAAGGTTGAAAACGGTGTAATCACTGCAACATCTAAGTCTGACCTTACTAAGTCACTTGGTGATGCAGAAAATACACAAGTGATTGATACTGCCAAATTGGCATTCGGACGCTACTACAAGTTCGATATTCCTGCAACTATCAAAGGCACTGCCAAAGATGGTGTAGATATCGAAAATACTGCGTCACAAATCGTTCACCAATACGACCCAACTAAGAAATCTGTTGAAAAACCAGAAAAACCAACAGAAAAACGTGTAGTCAATATCCCAACCAAGGTTGAGTTTGAATTCACTAAGAAACTTGAAGGTCGTCAACTTAAAGCTGGTGAGTTTAGCTTTGTACTTAAAGATAGCAAGGGTAATGTTATCGAAACTGTAAGCAATGATGCTAATGGTAAGATCAAGTTCTCTGCCCTTGAGTACAAACGTGGTGAAGAAGGTAATCACGTCTATACAGTAGAAGAAGTAAAAGGTAACGATGCAACTGTTACTTATGATAAGATGGTAGCCACAGTTGTTGTTTCTGTAACTAAAGATGGTAAAGTCTTGACAGCGATTTCTCAATTGCCAGAAGATACTGAGTTCAACAACACTGTTATCCCACCAAATACACCACCAACAACTCCACCAAACACACCACCAACTACACCACCAACTACGCCTCCAACACCACCGACTCCTCCAACTCCAGTGGTTCCACCAGTGACACCACCAACTACACCAGAAGCTCCTAAAGGACCAGCACTTCCTGAAACAGGTGATGATGCGTCTATGGCAACTATGGCTCTCGGAGGAATCCTTGCGGCAGCTGGACTAGGTTTGGCAGGAAAACGCAAAAAAGAAGACTAAGATAGTTCATAGGTTAAATCCCTCAATATAGTTAGTTAGACTATTTCAGTTTTCGAAAAAGAGACTCATCCCGATAGGGGTGGGTCTCTTTTGTATCTATCTTAAAGATGATTTGGTGTTTTATTAAAATATTAGATATAAGGTTAAGTAATAGAGGTTTTAGGATTTATTTTATGCAAAACAGATCAGTGGTTTAAATTTCAGGAAAAGATTATTATAAATATTGATATGTACTAAAATACTTATGTGAAAAGGTTTATTGGTTGTCATGAAGTCCTAGTTGCAAATCACAACTCGTTTTTTATATTGATTAAAAATTAGAGAAAATACTTGCTTAATGATTAAAAAAAAGATACGATAGACTTTGGAAGAAGGTTAATAAATGTATAGAGTGCGTATTTTTTCAATAATGTCTTTGTTTTTGACGCCCATTTGGGGTACAAGGATTAACTTATAGGAAGATTTTGAATGAAACAAGCAAATCATGTTTTTGAAAAAGTGACAAAATACGGCATTCGTAAGTTGTCGGTAGGTGTAGGACCAGTTGCTATCGGGACATTCTTGTTAGCAGGTGGTTTTTTCGTGTCTAAACCAGTCTCTGCAGATCAGGTTACTAAGGATGCAACGGTACACATGGCCTATGTCGCTGAAAATGAATTAACAGCTGAAGAGCAACAGCAAGTGGTCCATGCTATTCCTGAGGACTACCAGAATGAAGATACTTTTTATTTGGTCTACAAACGTAAGGGTGCTACGCAAACTAGTCTTCCTCAGACAGGAAGTTCTGACTGGGTAGCGTCAGGTTTAGGACTAGCAACGGCGACCATGGCTGTGTTGCTCTTTTCAAAAAAACATCGTAAAAAGATTATTGGCTTGGTCTTGATTGGGGCCGCTGGGCAAAGTCTCCTTGTGCCAATAGAGGTTCTTGCCTTGCAAAACAAGGAGTTGCAGGCCTATAATCAGACCCTTGCTGTTGCAGACGAGGCGGACCTAGCTAAAGGTGTTATTGCAATTGATGGTTATGAGTATGTCGGTTATCTGCGTTACTCAGCTAAGCCAGAGCTTGAACAACCTTTGGAGAATACTTTGCAGGGGCTTGAGTCTTCAATAAAAGAAGAGACTACAGTAAATCAGGGTACAGCTGATAAGGATAGTGAGGGAATCAGTTGGAAAAAGGGAACTCAGGAGTCAGGTCACGAAGGCGAAGCTGTGGTTCAACCTGCTAATCCAGAGTATACCGGACCAATTAGTGCCAATGGTACGCAAGAATCAGGTCACGAAGGTGAAGCTCTTGTTCAGCCCGTAGCCCCAGAGTATACCGGACCAATCAGTGCCAATGGCACCCAGGAAGTTGGTCACGAGGGTGAAGCTGTAGTTCAGCCTGTCAATCCAGAGTACACCGGTTCAATCAATAGCGACACTACCAGTGCCAAAGGCACACAAGAACCAGGTCACGAAGGCGAAACTCTTGTTCAACCTGTCGCCCCAGAATATACCGGCCCAATCAGTGCCAATGGAACGCAAGAGGTTGGTCACGAAGGCGAGGCTCTAGTTCAACCCGCCACTCCAGAGTACACCGGTTCAATCAGTAGCGATACTACAAGTACCAATGGTACGCAAGAAGTTGGTCACGAAGGTGAAGCTGTGGTTCAGCCTGTCAATCCAGCGTACACCGGTTCAATCAATAGCGACACTACCAGTGCCAAAGGAACACAAGAATCAGGTCACGAAGGCGAAGCTGTGGTTCAACCTGTCGCCCCAGAATATACCGGCCCAATCAGTGCCAAAGGTACGCAAGAATCAGGTCACGAAGGTGAAGCTCTAGTTCAACCCGTAGCCCCAGAGTATACAGGACCAATCAGTGCCAATGGCACCCAGGAAGTTGGTCACGAGGGTGAAGCTGTAGTTCAGCCTGTCAATCCAGCGTACACCGGTTCAATCAATAGCGACACTACCAGTGCCAAAGGAACACAAGAATCAGGCCACGAAGGTGAGGCCCTTGTTCAACCTGAGAATCCTGTTCATACCCCAGTTGTCGGCAGTATCACAGAGACTGAAACGCAAGCCATCGATTATCCTATCGAAGTGATTACGGATGATAACAAGTATGTGGATGAAGAAGTGGTCGAGCAAGAGGGTAAAAAAGGTAGCCAAGAAATCCAGAAAATTTACCAAACCATTGATGGTGTCAAGGTTGGTGAGCCGACTATTGTGTCAGGTAAGGTTATTGAGGTGCCACAACCTAGAAAAATCCGTCGTGGAAGCAAGCCTCTAGATGGCACAACGACCGAAGAATCTATTGTAGAGCTTCCATTTAAAGAAATTGTCCAAGAAGATGACACACTTGAGAAAGGCACTTTACAGGTTGTCCAAGAAGGTCAAAAAGGCCAAAATAAAATCACCAAGGTTTATAAGACCTATAAGGGAAACAAGACTGCTGAAGAACCAACTGTTACTGAAACAGTGCTAGTGCCTGTCCAAGATCGTATCGTTCGCAAAGGAACTAAGGTATCTGAAAAACCAGTGCTTACGCTGACACAGATTGACAAGGATGACTTGGGTCGAAGTGCCAAACTTAGCTACAACTTGACTAATCCAGGTTCAGCAACTATCACGACTATTAAAGCGGTCCTTAAGCAAGATGGACAGGTTGTTCAAACGCTTGATATTCCTAGCACGACCTTGACTGCTGACCTAACCAACTTAGACTATTACAAGCCTTATACTCTTACAACAACCATGACCTTTGATCGTGGCAATGGTGAGGAGAGTCAGGTTTTGGCAGACCAAACTCTCCAACTGGATCTCAAGAAGGTTGAGCTTAAAGATTTTGCACGTACAGATTTGATCAAGTATGACAATCAAACAGAAGTGGATGAGACTCGTCTGACAGCTGTGCCTCAAGATCTCACGAATTACTACTTGAAACTGACTTCTGCGGATCAAAAGACGACTTACTTGGCAGTGAAAGCCATCGAAGAAACAACAGTTGATGGCAAGGCGGTTTATAAGGTAACTGCAGAAGCGGACAATTTGGTACAACGTGATGCCCAAAACCATTTTGCACAAACCTATAGCTATTACATTGAGAAACCTAAGGCTAGCCAAGCCAATGTCTACTATGATTTTGCTGAGTTGGTCAATGCCATTCAAGCAAATCCATCAGGTGAATTTAGACTTGGTCAAAGCATGAGTGCTCGTCACGTCGTTCCAAACGGCAAATCATACATCACGACAGAATTTACTGGTAAGTTGCTCAGTGATGGTGACAAACGCTTTGCCATCTATGATTTAGAGCATCCATTGTTTAATGTTATCAATGGCGGAACTATCAAGAACATCAACTTTGAAAATGTAGACATCAATCGCCCTGATCAAAATCAAATCGCGACACTTGGATTTAACCTTAAAAACAAAGGTCTGATTGAAGATGTTAAGGTGACTGGTTCGGTTACTGGTAACAATGACGTGGCAGGTATTGTCAATAAGATTGATGAAGATGGCAAAATTGAGAATGTCGCCTTTGTCGGTAAGATTAACTCTGTCGGTAATAACTCGACAGTTGGTGGGATTGCTGGTTCAAACTACATGGGATTCGTCAACAGAGCCTATGTCGATGCGACTATTACAGCTCAAAATGCCAATGCAAGTATGCTGGTGCCATTTGTTACCTACATGCTCAACAGCTGGAAGTCAGGAACTAAGGCCAAGGTGACCAATTCAGTAGCCAAGGGTGTGCTTGATGTCAAAAACACACGAAATGTCGGTGGTATTGTCGCTAAGACTTGGCCATACGGTGCTGTTCAAGACAACGTGACCTACGCCAAGGTTATCAAGGGCCAAGAAATCTTTGCTTCGAATGATGTCAATGACGAAGATGGTGGACCACATATCAAAGACCTCTTTGGTGTAGTTGGTTACAGCTCCGCCGAAGATGGCACTGGTAAAGATACTAAGAGTCCTAAAAAACTCAAACATTTGACCAAGGAAGAAGCTGACAAGCGTGTTGAAGGTTACAAGATTACAGCTGATACATTTGTCAGCGAGCCATACGCGTTGAACACCCTTAACAACGTTTCTAGTCAAGCAGATTTTGCCAATATTCAAGACTATAATCCAGCATACAAACAGGCTTACAAGAATATTGAGAAATTCCAGCCATTCTATAATAAGGATTATATTGTCTACCAAGCCAACAAACTGGCTAAAGACCACAACTTGAATACCAAAGAGGTGCTCTCAGTAACTCCAATGAATGACAGTAATTTTGTTACAGACTTAAGCGATGCTAATAAGATTATTGTTCATTATGCTGATGGAAGCAAAGACTACTTCAAGCTTTCAGAGAGTTCAGAAGGGTTGAGCAATGTTAAGGAGTACACTGTCACTGATTTGGGTATCAAGTACACTCCAAATATCGTTCAGAAAGACCACTCAAGCCTTATCAATGGCATCGTTGATATCCTAAAACCGATTGAGTTGCAGTCTGATCCAATTTACCAAAAACTTGGTCGTACAGGTCCAAATAAGGTCAATGCTATCAAGAACCTCTTCTTGGAAGAAAGCTTTGAGGCTGTTAAGGCTAATTTGACGAACCTTGTGACTAAGCTGGTTCAAAATGAAGATCACCAGCTTAACCAATCACCAGCTGCTCAACAAATGATTCTTGACAAGGTTGAGAAGAATAAAGCAGCCCTCTTGCTAGGCTTGACCTACTTGAATCGTTATTACGGTGTGAAGTTTGATGATCTTAACATCAAAGAAATCATGCTCTTCAAACCAGATTTCTATGGTAAAAATGTGGATGTCCTTGACCGTTTGATTGAGATTGGCTCTAAGGAAAATAATATCAGTGGTTCAAGAACCTACGATGCTTTCGGTGAAGTTCTCGCTAAGAGTACCCTTTCTAGTGATCTTACCGACTTCCTCAACTACAACCGAAAACTCTTTACCACTATCGACAATATGAATGATTGGTTCATTGATGCCGCTAAGGATAAGGTCTACGTTGTAGAGAAAGCGTCTCAAAATGAAGGTGTTGGTGAGCACAAGTATCGTGTTTATGACAACCTCAGTCGTGGTCTCCACCGCAAGATGATTTTGCCATTGTTGAACCTTGATAAGACAGAAATGTTCCTGATTTCTACCTATGACACCATGTCTTATGGTACAGCTAACAAGTACAACACAACCCTAGAAAAGTTGAAACCTGAGATTGATCTAGCGGCTCAACGTCAAATCAACTACCTTGATTTCTGGCAAAGATTGGCCGCAGATAATGTCAAAAACAAATTGTTCAAAGACATTGTCAATCCAATCTGGGAAGGTTTCTATGTCTGGGGTCATGGTTGGCCAGGTTGGCCAGAGCGCTACGGCCAATTTAAGAACAGTACGGAAGTCTATGCGCCAATCCGTGAAATCTATGGACCAGTCGGTGAGTACTACGGTGATAACGGAGCTATGGCTGGTGCCTATGCTGCCATCTACGACAATCCATATGATAATCGTGCCAAGGTTACCTTCGTCATGTCTAACATGATTAGTGAGTACGGTGCATCAGCCTTCACTCATGAAACAACCCATATCAATGACCGTATTGCCTACTTTGGAGGTTTTGGTCGTCGTGAAGGAACAAATGTCGAAGCCTATGCACAAGGTATGCTACAGTCACCAGCTACTCAAGGTCACCAAGGTGAATACGGTGCCCTAGGCCTTAACATGACCTTTGAAAGAGCCAACGATGGTAACCAGTGGTACAACACCAATCCAAACAAGTTGAACTCTCGTGAGGCCATCGACCGTTACATGAAGGGCTACAACGATACCCTTATGCTTCTAGATTCACTTGAAGGAGAAGCAGTCCTTGGTCAAGGCAAGCAAGAGCTCAATAACGCATGGTTCAAGAAGGTAGATAAACAGCTACGAGGCAATAGTAAAAACCAATACGACAAGGTGCGTGCTCTAAGTGATAGCGAAAAGGCTATTAGTTTGACCACTATTGATGACCTTGTGGATAATAACCTCATGACCAATCGTGGACCTGGAAATGGTGTTTATAAACCGGAGGACTTTTCTTCTGCCTATGTCAATGTGCCTATGATGTCTGCTATTTATGGTGGTAATACCAGTGAGGGCTCTCCAGGTGCTATGTCCTTCAAGCACAATACCTTCAGACTCTGGGGATACTACGGCTATGAAAAAGGTTTCCTAGGTTATGCGACCAACAAGTATAAACAAGAAGCAAAAGCGGCTGGTAAGGATACCCTTGGAGACGACTTTATCATTAGCAAGATTTCTGATGGTCAGTTCAACTCCCTAGAAGACTTCAAGAAAGCTTACTTCAAAGAAGTCAAAGAAAAAGCGTCACATGGTTTGACGACAGTTACGATTGATGGCGCATCAGTAAGCTCTTACGATGATTTGTTAGCCTTGTTTAAAGCGGCAGTCGCCAAAGACGCTGCAAGTCTTAAAACAGATAATAATGGCAATAAATCTGTGTCAACAAGCCATACGACAAAACTCAAAGAAGCTGTCTATAAGAAACTCCTACAAGAGACAGATAGTTTCACAAGTTCTATTTTCAAGTAATAGATGAAAGAAACCCTTTTGGTAAATGCCAAAGGGGTTTTTGATACTGTCGGGAATGCGGGTGGTAGGAGCCTTTAGGTCAGTGTTGGCAAGGGATTGAGAAAGATGTGAGTTAAGCCATTAAAAAAATTCCTTTTGAAGGGAGAGAATTTTGAATTTTAATAAATATCACTATAACTAAAAAATAAGGTTAGAGTGACGAACGTTTTTAATAAAAGATGGTTTGATATAAAAGTATTTTGAAAATTATAGAACTGACAAAATAGGGGATTGTGCTAAACAAAAGTACGAACAATTTGATGTTTCAAAGGACTTAGATAAAAGTTTTAAATTAATGTTTTTTAATAAAAGTTAAACTTTTACACGATTATTAGTATATATTTGACAATTTAATAATTATAGTATAAAATGGAAATCGTATATAAAGTAATTTGGATATTGAGGAAATTTATTATTATGAGAGATATGTTTAATAAACGCCAACGTTTTTCATTAAGAAAATATAGCTTTGGTGTGGCCTCTGTCCTTTTGGGAGTTTCAATCTTCTCAAATGCACAGGGTGCCCAAGCTGACGAAACGGTAGCACCAACTACCGCAGGTATGGAAACAACTGCTGAGCCAGATGTCGTCGTGGAGCAATCAACACCAACAACAGCATCAGTAGCTCCAGCAACAACAGAAAACACACCAAGTTCAATCTCTACTGTGGCCTTGGCTAGTGAACAACCCCAATCAGTAGCTCAAAACAGCCAAGCAACTTCAACAACTAGTCAAACAGCAGCTAGTTCAGAAGTAGCTTCTCAGGCTGCATCGCAAGCGAGCTCTGAATCTGCAGCAGCGGCTGCTTCATCTGTAGTTACTAGTGCACAAGCTCTTAGCTCAGCAGCTGTAGCAGAAACTCCAGCTGCTGGTCAAGTATCAGCACAAACAAGTGTGGCTGCTTCAGTTGCGACTGTAGCAGAAACTGCCAGTGCAGAGTCTACGACTAACGCTGTAAATAGCGTCCTTAAAGTAGCGACTAGCGAGTTGGCTGTGACAAGCAGTGAATTGAATGCTGCTGAAGCAAGCCTTAACTCTGAAAATCTCATCAACGCTATGGGTCTTGCAGTATCAAACCGTAGCCTTCGTACAGCTGATGCGGTTGCTGTTTTGACAAATGCTGGAGCAGGCTCAACAAACCCTGACTTGACAAACCTCGGCTACAAACTTGACTATTTACCAGGGCGTCAACAATACTTTGTTAACATTGACTACATCAACCACCTCAAAGTCGGTCGTGATAACCGTGGAGTAATGAGACCTTATGACTACGTTACAAACGGTAATTACATGGTTGTCGTTAACTATGCCAACCTTGGTATTATTGACTATGTTGATGAAGCAGGAAACAAGATTCCTGGATCTTCAACCTACCGTATCAATAACTCAACTGAAACAATCACAGCAAACGGTAAGACTTACAATAAAATCTACGATGCTGGTGTAACAGAACTTCCACCAGTACCAGCAGGATACCGCATCAAGTATGCAACTGCTGACAAATCAAAAGCTAATGCTTACGTAGATGTCTTGAAGTCAGAACGTCAATACGACTATAACAACGGTGTTGCAACTATCCGTTCTGAACGTGCTTGGGACCGTAACCAAAGTCGTGTGGTTGACCTTGTTCAATTTGCTAACGGTTCACAAGGTTTGGATGCTTCAATTGATGCCAATGGTGGTGGTCAATACCTAGCTCCAGGTTACCATTACCACATTATCGTTGAAAAAGACACTAGAGATGTCACTAAAGCAACAAGTCAAACAGTGACTTACACTGGTGCTGATACGAAGACACCAGCTGCCAACACTCAAAATGACTTTAGCTTCAACGGTAAAGAAGATCCTACAACTAATACAACAACTTGGACTGAAACGACTCACACTTATGGAACAGTTAAGACTCCAGTTGTTACTGGTTACTATGCCGATAAAGCTGTAGCAGGTGGTAAGACAGTTACTCCAGATGCACCAAATGCAACAGACACAGTGACATACAAAGCCTTTGGTAAATTTATCGCTGTGGATGAAAATGGAAATCCAATTCCAGGTGTATCAACAACTGCCTACACAAACGATCCTAATGATGCGACTAAGATGATTGCTATCGACAAGACGCTTCCAAGCATTCCTGGCTACACTGTTAAGGTTGTACCTGCCACACCAGGTGACTTGTCTAGCGATACTAAGGTTGTTTACGTTAAGAACGATCAAAAAGCAAGTGTTACTTACCGTGATGAAACAAGTGGTTCAATCCTTGAAACGGTTGCTTTGGCTGGTAAGTCTGGCGAAGCGATTAACTACTCAACAGCTGAACGTATCAAACACTATCAAGACCTTGGCTATGCCCTTGTGACAGATGGTTACCCAGCTGGTGCAAGCTTTGACTTGGATAGCACAGTTGACCAAGCTTGGACAGTAAGCTTCAAACGTGTAGCACTTGACTTTAATCCAGACAATGCACACGAACCAGGAACTCCAATCTACCCTAACCAACCAAACGGTCCAAAATGGCCAGCTAAGGATGCTTACCTTAAAGATGTTACTTACACTGTTCACTATACAAGCAAGAACAGAAATGCTAAATTGCCAGCTGACAGTGTTCAAAAGGCACAATGGAAACGTTCATTGACCCTTGATTCTGTAACAGGTGACATTCTTGCTGCAGGTGAATGGAAGGCTGATAAGACTAAGTTCGACCTCGTAATCACACCATTGGTTAACGGTTATTTCGCCGATAAAGGCCGTGTGGCTTCTCAAGATGTCACTATGGACAACAAGGTTGAAACTGTTACTTACACTAAATTTGGTAAGATTATTGCCGTTGACGAAAAAGGTAATCCAATCCCAGGTGTTGAAGCAGTTACTTACACAAATGATCCTAACGATCCAACTAAGGCTGCCATGACACTTGTTCCTGAAGTGAAGGGTTACAAGGCCGAGAAGACTGCTGTGACACCAAGCAACCCTGGTGCTGATACAAAGGTTATTTATAAGTTAACTAACGCAGAACCCGCTAAACCGACAACTAACAAAGACCTTGGTACTATCGTTGTCATCTACCGTGATGAATATGGCAACCAAATCAAGATGCCACTCGTTATCACTAACTCTGTTGGTTCTGAAGTTAACGTTCACGGTGACCGTTATATCTACCGGAATGGTGTGAAATACGAATTGATTCGTCAAGAAGGTAAATCTACAGACAAGATGACAAAAGGTCAAACAGTCGTGACCTATATTTATCGTAAGGTCGAAGATGGCTCAACACCTTCAAATGGTAATAATGGTCAATCTGGAAATGGTGGAAATTCAACTTCTAAAGCTGTAAAAGCGGCCTCAAACGGATCTAAAGGATCTAAAGGATCTAAAGGTTCTGGATCAGCAGCCGATGGCGCTTCAGATGGTAAAGGTTCAGATAAGAAGAAATCTGGAAACAAAGATGGTAAGAAGGCAGATGGTTCTGATAAAGCTAAAGAAGGCGACGAACAATTGCCAGTAACAGGTGAGTCAGATAACAACCTCGCAGCAATGGGTGTTGTTGTTATGGGACTTATGTCAGGACTTGCGGCTATGAATCGTCGTAAAAACCAAGACTAAGATTTCCACACCTTATCTCTCATAAATTCCAAAAATAAAATCTCTCTCGAGTGAATTGCTCGGGAGAGATTTTTTGGGTCTTTGTAGATAAAACTCAAGAAAGCTCCGAATGTTTGTGAATCTTTTAAGCAGTATTTAGCTTGATAAGGTACAATAGAGTAAGACAAAACGAATGAGGAGACTGTCATGAAGTTTTTACATACGTCAGATTGGCATGTGGGGCGAACCCTCAATGGCTGGTCTTTGCTGGAGGAGCAGGAGTGGGCCTTTCAACAAATAGTGGATTTGGCAATTCGTGAACAGGTGGATGGGGTCATCATTGCTGGGGATCTCTATGACCGTGCGGTGCCGCCTGTGGATGCGATTAAACTTTTTAATAAGACCTTGGCACGTTTGGTCTTGGAGGAGCAGATTCCCGTCTATGCCATTAGTGGTAATCACGATGGGGCTGAACGCTTGCATTTTGGGAGAGACTTTTTTCAACCTCAGGGTCTTCATTTAAGCACACGTTTGGAGGAGGCCTTTGAGCCGATTGAGTTGGAGGATTGCCAGATTTTCCTACTTCCCTTTATAGATCCTATTGATGCTCGGATTTATTATAAGGACGATGAGGATAAGGAGATTCAGGGGATTGGTGATGCTTTAGCCTACATTCTTGAGGATATGGAGAAAGCTTTTGATCCCGACAAATCACATATTTTGGTGACGCATTTTGCGGTTTCTAAGAAGGATGATAGCGATGGTCAAAGTCTTCGAGAACTGATGTTGTCTGAAACTAGCAATACAGTAGGTGGGCTTACCAATGTGACCAGTGACCTTTTCAGGGCCTTCGATTATGTGGCCTTGGGGCATATCCATACCCGCTTTGCCAGTCCGACCCAGCGCGTGCAATATTCAGGCAGTCCGGTCGCCTTTAATGTCAAAGAAGCCAAGCGCAAGGAAGAAAAGGGTGTTTATATTGTTGAATTGGATGCGACTGGTAACTTGTCTCAGACCTTCCATTCTCTAGAGGTTAGACGGCCGATTTTGACCTTGCAGGCGCCTTTTGAAACCTTGATGTCACCTGAATTTTATAAGAACCAACCCTGTCAAAAGGCTTGGTTTGCCTTTGATATTCAACTGTCCAGCCGTAAGGAATTAGAGGGTATCAATGTGCGTGCCCGTCTGGAAGAAATTTATGGGACAGATATTGTAGAAATCACCTTCAGTCGTCTGGGTGATGTTAGGGAAGAAAACGTGACTGTTGATCAGCACTTAAAAGAGTTGGAAATGCAGTCGCCGCAGGAAATTGTCTCTGATTTTTACCAGACAGTGACTGGGGGCGATGTCTTGTCAGAAAGACAGACTGCCCTTGTGGAAAGTATTTTTGAGGAGATTGGAAGGAGCCGACAATGAGACCAGTCCAGTTAGAATTGACCAATTTTGGACCTTATCGTAAGGAGGTCATCAATTTCACCCAGTTTGACCATGCTCCTCTCTTTTTGATTGGTGGGGACACGGGGGCTGGTAAGAGTACTCTCTTTGATGCCATGACAGTGTCCTTGTTTGCGACAACCAGTGGTGATCGTAATGTCGAGGAGATGCGGTCGACCTTCGCTAGTCCAGAGGATGATTTGACCAAGGTGACTTTTTACTTCCAACAAGGTAACCATCTTTACCGCATTGAGCGAATTCTCCAGCAGGAGAGGGCAAAGCGAGGCGGTGGCACGACCATGCAAAAAGCAACGGCTTCTCTAGTCATTGTGGATAAGATTGGTGGTCAGGAGATTGAAAAGCTAGGAGATAAAATCAAGGAAGTGAGTGACCAGATTGAGCAGATTTTGGGTCTCGATGCTGAGCAGTTCAAACAGATTATCCTTCTTCCGCAAAATGATTTCAGTCGTTTCTTGAAAGAAGATTCCAAGACCAAGACTCAAATTTTGAAGAAAATCTTTGGAACGGGTATTTTTGACCGTTTTCAAAAGAGTTTGGAAGAGCGTCTTCGTCAGAGTAATAAGGGTATGGATAAGCGCCAGGCTCAGCTAGATGGCCATTTTGCCAGTCAGGTTTGGTCTGAGGAGGAATTAGCTGTTCTGGCCCAAACGCCAGCCTCTGAAAAATTGGTACGTCTTGAAGACCTTTTGGCACAACGTCAAGAAAATCTTGAAGAGCAGAAAAGCATTTTGAAGGATGCCCATGAGGATTTGGCTAAGCTGCAAAAGAGCTTACAAACTGCGCAAGATGTAGCAAAGATTTTCCAAGAATTGGAGCAAGCCAAGGAGCGTTACCGTCTGGAAATTGAGGAAGGTGCTCAGGAACAGGCAGAGGCTAAAGTGCATCTGGAGGAATTGCAGTTTGCCCAAGGGTTGCAGGAAACCATTAGTAGCTTGAAGCAGTATCAGAAGCAGTTGTTGCAAGTAGAACATGACCTTGAAATTGCTCAGGAGGAATTAAAGGCTAAGGAGCAGGCTTTTGAGGAAGTCAAGGCTCAAAAAGTGGCACTTGCAGCTCAGACTGAGGATTTTCTTCAAAAAGAAGAGAAACTGGAAGCGTGGAAAGAGGCTATTATCTATGCCCAGAGTCTTGCCCAAGAGCAGGAGAAAATCAAACGGTCGAGTGCTAACTACAAGCAGTTGGAAGAAACTTATCAGCAGGCTTCGAAAGAGATTGAGTCTCTAAACAAGTCTTTGACAGATTTGGAGGCCAATCGTCTTAGTTTAGAGAGTTTACATGAGGCTGAAAAACTCTTCCAGTCTGTGGGCTACAGTGTGGATAAGCAACTGACTCAGGCCCTGAAAGAAATAGAGGCCTTGAATCAGGAGTTAGAAAAGACGGAAAAACGTCATCAAACCTTATCTTTGGATAGTGACCAAGCTCAAGAAATCTTAAATGAACTGGAAGAGAAGTTAAGAACGACTTTGGCTTCACGTCGTCAACTCATGATTGCCCAGTTGCAGGCAGAATTGGAGGATGGACAGCCCTGTATGGTCTGTGGTTCCTTGGATCATCCTAAGGTCGATGGGACACAGGCTGATGAAACGGCCTTGAAGGATCTCATGGACCAGGTGGAGGAGCTTCAAGCTCAAAAAGAAAAGCAAGTTGCCACCTTGTCAAACCGTCAGGCTACCTTGAGCGAAGTTGAGTCTAAACATCAAGATCTGCTTGACCAAGTGGCTAAAGTTAAGTTAACTCTTGAAAAACACTATCAAGAACTCGAAGAGCAAGTTAAGGGACAGTTTGATTTTAACTTTTCAGAGGATTACGGAGCTGTCCGTGGGCAAGCCTTGTTGAGTGCTGTTGAGAAGCATTATCAAGAACTCCAAAAACGCTATGATAAGGAAGAGGCAGACCGTGTCCATTATCAAGAGAAGTTAGGGCAAGTCCAAGAAAAAGCGATAGATTTGGCTAAGAGCTATCAAGAGGCCAAGGCAGCTCTCGATCAAGCTAAGGAGCGTCTAAAAGAATTGCAGGAAGCTCATCCAGAGCTGGAGTCTGTAGAGGTCTATCAAGAACGAATTTCCCTTGCGAAGCAGGAGTTGGACCTCTACAATAGGCAAGTCAAGGAAAATGGTGAAGCCTACAACCAACTTCATGCCGACATTCAAGGCATCAAGGGGCAGCTTGAGAGCTTGACCAAGTCTAAAGAAAAGACCAGCCAAGAAATGAAACGTTTATCAGCTGAGTTGGACCAAAGTCTTAAGGTCGAAGGTGCCCTCACCAATGACCTAGAGCAAATCCAGCTTTGGCTGCTTGAGGTGAACAAGCAAGCTATTCCTAAGCTTCAGGCCCAATTGACAAGTTACCAAACCCTTAAACAAGAATTGCAGACCCAGATTAGTAAGAGCCAAGAGCTTCTCCAAAATCAAGAAAAACCAGATTTGGTCGCTTTAACACAAGAGGTCCAAACCGGTCAGGAAAGTTACGATACGCAATTGGCTCAGGTCTCTGTCATGGAGAAGGGGCTTAAGGATGCGAATGCTACCTACCAGGCAGCCAAAACCCTTCAAGACAGCAATCAAGAGGCCTTTAAGGCCCACCAAGAACTCAGTGATTTGGTGAAGGTGGTTAAGGGAGAAAATACTGCTCTGACTGGTCGTCTCAATCTTGAGGTCTACGTTATCCGTCAGTATTTCCAACAAATCTTGGACTATGCCAATGCCAACTACATCGGTCTCTTAACGGATAATCGCTATTCCTTTGTCTTGAGCGAGGAAGGACGCAGGGCGCGTGATCACTTTGGTTTGGATATTAACGTCTATGACCAGTTGACAGGTAGTGAACGCTCCGTTAAATCCTTGTCTGGTGGTGAAACCTTTATCGCCGCACTGGCCATTGCCCTATCCCTCTCAGAAGTTGTGCAAAATACCAGCAAGGGTGCCGTTGTTGAAGCTCTCTTCATCGACGAAGGTTTTGGTTCGCTAGATAAAGAGGCTCTCACCAAGGCTATCGCGGTCCTAGAACAAATTGGCGAAAACCGTATGGTCGGTGTCATCAGTCACGTGGACGACATGAAAGAAGGCATCGCCCAGCAACTAGCCATCATCAAGTCACATGATGGTAGTAGCCGCATTAAAATTGTGGATAAGGGGTAAAATATAAAAACTATATTGCTGTCAATTAACGAGAACCAAAAAATATATCCTATAACAGGAGTCCATTTGAATTACTAACATTCATCCAATTTTACTATTAGGGTGAGGATAAGATGATAGTTAATAACCCTATTAGATTGTACTTGGATGTAGGTTTTATGTGATATTGTGTTAAGCTTATCAATATAAAATCAGAAAGATTAATCGTAGGTAACGAAAGTCAATAGCTAAAGACCGCTTTCACTGGGAGTTATGGCTGAACTTGAAATGTGATAATATTATAGTAAAGTACTGAGATGTTAAGAATTATACTGACTCCCAAAGTTAGACAGGAAAAATCTAACTCTTTGGGTGCAGTTCAAATTGAAGTAGCAACATTTTATGTGACGCTTCATAAACCAGCACCCCATCACACCATGGGAAGTCTTAAGATTGATACTTAAACACATGTTATTAATGAAGATGGGGATATTATAAAGGGATTTTATGCAGCAGGAGAAGTAGCTGGAGGTCTTCACGCTGGGAATCGCCTTGGTGGAAATTCCTTGACGGATATCTTTACTTTTGGACGTATCGTTGGGTAAACATCTATAAACGAGAATTGTTAGTACAATAGGTATGTCGTAAATAGAAAGAAGAATTTTACAGTTTTTTAGCTAATAAATATTTTTAGACTGGAGATAATTTGTTCCAGTCTTTTTATTTTCTCAAAAAGATGAAATAAAAGGTTTTAAAAATTAAAATGAGATAATGGCTCTTTGACTAAAAATAAGTTATAATTAGAATAAGTGTAATATGTAATTTTTATGGTATTTTTTCTAAAAAGAGATAGCGTCTTTACAAGTTTTTTTTAATAAAGAAAGTAAGACTAGGGATAATTTTTGGAAAAAGACAAAAATATCATAATAATATCCGATAATGAATTGTGTTGACTAGTGAATGGTTGGGTGTACTTAGGTTATCATCACCTAGGTCATGGAGGAGAAGATAGAAGTGATGAATGTTTCAGGCCGATTTTGTGTTTTTTCGCATAAGGATAGACAGCATCAACGTTTTTTTCAATTATTACCTGATGGTAGCATTAGAGATATTGACAGTCCTGGTCATGATAATGAACGCTTTTGGGATTTTCAAAATAATCAGATCTGCTTATATTCTAATCAAAGGCAGTTAACTGCTACTTTTGATTGTTGCTATGAGGAAGAGGGACATTCATACTGGGAAGGTTGGCATCAACACTCTATTCCTTTGGAACTTCGTCTCTATGATATGAAATCTGATCTTTTTGATTTTAAGACGAAGTTTACCAGTAGGTTTTTGATTGATTATGGAGCATTGTCAGTTGGTCCACATACCTATGGTATCCCCTTTTTAGTTGACTATGATCATGGTGGAAAGGTAATTATAGGGGATTACTGTTCTATTGGTCAGAATGTTTATTTTGTGACGGCAAATCACAATTTGGAATTGGTGACTACCTATCCATTTAAAAGTTTAGAGCGATTTTATTCAGATAAGACCTTAGATATAGAAGACGATCACACCCTTCAATCTCCTACTAGGGTTGGTAATGATGTCTGGATTGGGAATAATGTCCAGATTATGGCTGGTGTAACTATAGGTGACGGTGCGGTTATAGCCGCAGGATCTGTGGTTACTAAGGATGTATCCCCCTATGCTATTGTTGGAGGGAACCCAGCCAAGTTGATTCGCTACCGTATTGCAGATGCTAATGATCGATTCAACATGCAAAAGATTTCTTGGTGGGATTGGCCAGAGCATGTAATTTCAGAACGACTTGATAAAATTATGAGTAAGGATATTTCTGCCTTTATTGCAGAATATTTACCCGAAGATGACTAGGCTCAATATTGTATCCATTTATTTGGTTGATGATTCACTCACAGAAGTTCTTGTTAGAGTTCTTCGTATGTGTAAAAGCTTGGACAACTATAATGTGCTATAAATAATAAAAGAAGAAATAAAATGACAGAAAAAGTTAGTGTAATTGTACCCGTATTTAATGTTGAAAAATACCTTAGACAGTGTCTAGATAGTATCCTTCAACAAACCTATCAGAATCTCGAAATTATTATTATAAATGATGGCTCAACAGATGGAAGTGACGCCATATGCCGTGAGTATGCTGGTAAGGATTCACGAATATCTTACTTTGCAAAAGAAAATACTGGGATTTCTGATACAAGAAATGTCGGTATTCGTCAAGCAACGGGTGAGTATGTGACCTTTGTAGATTCGGATGATTGGGTAGAACATACTTATGTTGAAGAGCTTCATGATAAGCTTAAGGCTTATGATGCTGACATTGCTATTACCAATTATTATCTCTTTAATGAGGCCGATAGTCTTTTTTATTTTTATATTACTGATGAGGATTATTATGAACAAGTGTATTCTCCTGCACAGTTGATTGAGGGTCTATATGAAACCAAGTTCAATAAAAGTTTTGCTCTGATTTCAGCTTGGGGGAAACTTTATAAACGCACTCTTTTTGAAGATCTACTTTTTCCAAAAGGACAGATTGGAGAGGATGGCTTTTTTAATCTTAAGGCCTATTTAATGAGTGATCGCGTAATCTACCTCAACAAGGGGTTGTATGCTTACCGAGAAAGACCAGAAAGTTTATCTAGAACCTGGACTGAAGATTGGATGTCAGCATTGGTATATGCTATGGAAGAGCGTCTTGCCTTGTTAGCTAGCAGGGGTTATCCACTTGAGAAGCATATGACTGTTTATCGTATGATGTTAGAGTCTTGCTTGACAAATGGAGCATCTCAGGGCTTAGAAGGAACAGAAGCTTATCGTCGAATCAAGGAAAAATATCAGGTATTAAGTTTAGCACCACAGCACTATAATGAGAAAAAACGATCAATTGTACTTGCTGCAAACTATCCTTATGTTGAGCAGGTGGTAACTACAATCAAATCTATTCTCTATCACCATCGCAATATTCGTTTTTATATAATTAACAGTGATTTTCCACAAGAATGGTTTAAGGGGCTAAACCGTCACCTTGCACGATTTGGTAGTGAGATTGTTAATTGTCGAGTAAGTAGTGCACAGATTTCCCAATATCGCACGGATATTTCCTACACTGTTTTTTTACGCTATTTTATTTCTGATTTTGTCAAAGAGGACCGTGTAATTTATATTGATTGTGATATGGTAGTGACGGGGTCACTTGATGATCTATTTACAATGGATCTAAAGGGATATCCTGTTGCAGCAGTCCGAGATTATGGGGGACGTGTCTTTTACCACCGAGAAATCTTCAATGCAGGCTTTTTAGTTATTGATAATGCATACTGGAGACAGGAACAGATGAGTAGGCACCTTATCGAAATGACTAATGAGTGGCATGATAAGGTTGATCAAGCCGATCAGTCTATCTTGAATATGGTCTTTGAAAATAATTGGTATGAACTTCCATTTGACTTTAACCATGTTGTTTTGCATAGTCATTTTACAGATTATCAATTACCAGAAGGACAAGAATATCCCAAAGTTATTCATTATCTGTCCCATAGAAAACCATGGTTTCCTCTGGCAGCGCAAACTTATCGCGATGTGTGGTGGTTCTATGCACAGTTGGATTGGTCTGATGTAGCTGAGAATGTTAGCTTGGCTCCATTGCAGAGTAGGGCGCTTTATCCTAAAGGTAGACCATTTACCTGTCTAGTTTATACTAGCATTGCTGAAGTTCCTCACTTGGAGGATTTGATTCAAGCTCTTCCTCAAGTTCACTTTAATATTGCTGCCCGTGTCATTGTATCAGATAGCTTAGCGAGATTGATCACTTATCCTAATGTAACAGTCTATTCTGGTATTAATAATATGCGTAGCCTAGATTTGGAATTGGTATCAATAAGTGATTTGTTACTTGATATCAATCCAGGAGAGAAGACTTTAGAAATACTTGATGGTTTCAGATTTGAGGATAAACCTATTTTTGCTTTTGATGATTTAAAATCTCGGAAACACCACCAACGTACATTTCCAAGAGAGCATTGGCAAGAAATGGCGGAAGCAATCAGGAAAATGAGAAAGGCGCAAGATTAAGATGGCAGACTTTCATTTGAACGGTAATTTTCAACAGATTACCATTGACCCTACGGCTCACGTTGAATTGGGGCAGGATATCACCTTGCGTTCCTTTGTTTGTCTAGAGGTGGGTAATGGTGCAACCCTAAAGCTCGGGAATCGTGTTTTCTTCAATAATCACTGTTCTATTCGTTGTGAACATCATATTGAAATTGGTAAGGATACCATGTTTGGAGATGGGGTTCGTATTTTTGATCATAATCATCAATATTCTAACTATCACGTAGAAAAAATCGCCTTTAATTATGGAAAGATATCGATCGGAAAAAATTGTTGGATTGGTGCCAATGTTGTGATTCTTAAGGGAGTCACGATCGGTGACAACGTCATTATTGGTGCAGGAGCAGTCATTCATAAGGATATTCCAAGTAACTCCATTGTTGTAAGTAAAGAGGAACTCATCATAAAAGAGCGGCCACAATTAGAGCACCATGTGTTTACACTGACAGCCTCGGACACTCTGGAAAACCTCACTTATTTGGTAGAAAATCTTCCAGAAGTTTCGTTTCATATTGCAGCCAAGACCAATGTTTCAGATCGCTTAGAAGCCTTTAAAAAGTATGACAACGTAACTCTATACACAAACGTCCATCATGATGATATTATAGAGGATTTATTAGATCAATCAGAAATCTACCTGGATATTAATCATTGGGATCAGGTAGATTCTATTGTCGACCGGGCATTTGAAAAGGGAAAACCGGTCTTCGCTTTTGATAATGTCGTTCACAGAGCAGAGTTGGGTGCTAGTGTATTTTCTCATCAGGACCCTGAAATGATGGTGAAAGAAATTCAGAGACAATTGTTTGGAATTGCCGTGGATACAGTAAACTGAAAAAGGAAGTCTGGTTTATGCTTTTTGGTATCACAAATCATGATAATTGTGGACAAAGTAGGGATTTTCCATGTTTGAGGCGGATTTGAAGATAAATGAGATTAAGTTGGAGTTGGATTGGAAAAGAAAGGTAAGCTAGATGAATAAAGTTATAGCGTTAGGTGCCGACAATGGCTACATGGACAAGGTAGAAACAACGATTAAGTCAGTTTGTGTGCATAATGATAACATTAAATTTTACGTTTTTAATGATGACCTTCCTTCGGAATGGTTTCGTGTGATGAACAAACGTTTGGAGAAAATCAACTCACAAATTGTCAATGCGAAGATTTCAGATAACCACTTACGAAAGTATCATCTTCCAAGGCCTCATTTATCTTATGCAGCTTATTTCCGTTTTTTTATTCCTGAGGTAGTAGAGGAGGAAAGGGTTTTATACCTTGATTCAGATATTGTTGTAGATGGAAACTTGACGGATTTGTTTGAGACGGACCTTGGAGATTGTCCTTTAGCTGCTGTTCGAGACGATTTACAACAGACAAATTTTAATTCAGGAGTCATGTTGATTAATAATAAGTATTGGAGAGAACATGACATTTCCACTCAACTGTTTGAAGTGGCAGATCAATACCATGAATATGAATATGGTGATCAAGGCCTTTTAAATCGTTATTTTATTGGCCAGTGGAAAGAATTAGATATGGATTATAATTTCATGGTTGGTATGGATAGTGTGGCTGCTTCTTCTCCTCAAAGTGATGAGTGGTATATCAAAGCAAAACAGCATAAAAAGGTTTCTATTATCCATTATACGGCTGGTAAGCCCTGGCAGGCGGTGTTTAATAACCGTTTAGGTGATCGTTGGTGGTTCTATTATGCTCTGGATTGGTCAGATGTATTATTGCGTACAGAAATCATAAATCGTGATTTAGGAGCTTTAACCGTACAGGAACCCTACCATACAGCTATTTTCACAAATGCGTGTGAAATGGAACATTTGGAATACCTAATTCAAGCCCTGCCCAATGTGCATTTCCATATTCTAGCTCATACGGTCTTTGCGTCACAGGTGGTTGATTTGCAACGTTATCTAAATGTGACAATCTATCCTTGTTTTAATCAGTATAATTTTGAAACCGTTTTGGAGAAAATAGATTTTTATCTTGATATCAATCATTTTAATGAAATTATGTCGATTACACAGGAAGTTCATAAACTTGGAAAACCAATCTACGCCTTTGACAATACTAGCAAGGACCAGTCTGGAGAAAGTCATGTTTATCCGGTTCAGAACCCTGAAATGATGGTGGAAGAAATTAAATCTTATCTGGCCACATTGGCTGATTAGACTTGTGGAGAGAGACAAAAATCGTTATCAGAGTACAACTGGAACTTGCTTGGAGGAGAGATGATTTACACTTTTAATCTGATGGTGGAATTAGAGCCTAACGGTGTCGATGTTGCCCAGGCTTACCGGGGACAAATCTTTAGGAAACTGGGGTGCCCAGCACGCTTTGTCTTTACGCAAGTTCCTCCTAGATATAAATGGGATTACTATTTATCTTTGGGATATGCGGAAGATGAAATTGTTATAGCACATATGTTATTAACAGATCAGCGTGATATGACCTTGACAATGAGTGTGGAGAAAATGAAGCGAGGTTTGAATCTCCATTCCACTCCAATTGAACGAGATCAAGAGTTAATATTTCCAGAAGAGAATGGGATTTCACTTGTCTTTCATCGAAATACTCTTAAGTCAAATTATGTTGATTATGTCGATTATTATGTAGCTGGTCATCTTCTTTGTAGGGAACATTACGGGAGTGTAAAGCTTTATACAGAATATTTTACAGCTGTTCCCACTGATGCGGGCTTAGAAGCAAGAGTCTTTCAGCGTCTTTTTTATAATTTGGATGGTTCCGTAGCTTTGGAGGAAATCAAAAAGACACCAGGTGATTTGACGAAATCGGTCTATCGGCAGGGGACTCATTGGTTTTACAGTGAGTCGGAGCTTTTGAGCCAAGCGATCGGCACCTTACAATTTTCTACAAAAGACCATATCATTGTTGATCGTTTAGAGCGTCTTACCTTTACGCAGACTCTTTTAAAAATGAAGGGTGAAGCAACCTTATCGTGTGTCCTTCATTCGATACACCATTGGGGCGACTGTATCAATTCAGAATATTTCCTTCTTTTTCAGTATGCTAACTATTTCGACCATATCATTGTATCTACGGAAGCTCAAAAGGAAGAATTAGAACGGGATTTGTCGACGGATAAGCCTGTATCGGTCTTGCCAGTCGGAGGGCTTGAAAGTTTGCAATATTCTGATAATCGCAAGCCTTATAGCCTGATGATTGCAGCACGGTTTGAACGGAGAAAGAGATTGGACCTAGCGATTGATGCGGTAGTGGCCTTGCATGAAAAAATCCCAGAGGTTACATTGGACATTTATGGTCAAGGTATGCTTTGGCAAGAAATAGAAGAAAAAATTAAGCAGTTAAATGCTCAAAGTTATATTCATCTCAAGGGGCACCAAGACCTTCAAACTCGTTTTAAGGAATATGAACTTTATTTGGCCACTTCCGAGTGGGAAACGTTTGGGTTAACTTTACTAGAGGCGATAGGGTCTGGCCTTGTCATGGTGGGAACAGACGTTCCCTATGGGAATCCCACTTTTATTAAAAATGATCGAAATGGTTTTCTCGTTCCCTTTGTAAATCAATCACATGAAGAAGTGGTTGCTGACTTGAAGAGAAGTATGCAGAAGGCTTTTGGAAACTTAAGTTTTCTACGAGAAGGTTCTTATAAATTGGCTGAACGATATATGACAGATCAAATTATTGGACAATGGAGAGAGTTTTTGACGAATAGGGGAAAAAATTACGATGTATTATCTGGTAAATGAATGGACTTCAGATGATGAGAGGTTGAGAGATGACCTAGAACAAATTGGAATACCCATCCAGCCTCTACAGATAGAAAATATTCTGGATTTTATTTTTTCTAATCGAAAAGTAAATTCACCTCTGCATATGACTGGTCTTTCGTTACCCCCGTTTTGGGAAGTGTATGCGAATGGGGATATTGTTTCTGATGGAGTGAGGAGGGGGAGAATAGACTGTTATCAGGATTACCCTCAAAGGGTCAAAAAAGTAGAGTGGTATAATCCAGATGACAATTGTTTTACTTGTGATTATTATGATCTTTCTGGAAGACTTTTTCTGAAAGAAGTTTGGAGTGCAAATGAATGTCATCTATCTGTTTATACGAATGATAAAATGGGAAAACTACATTTATTCCATCAACATGATCGTGCGCTCTATCAAACGACCGATGGTTTAGAACAGGGATTTTCCTCGATAGAAGAAGCGAAAAAAGCCCTTCTTCAAGAAGTTCTTTTGCAGGTTGAAACAGTATTTTTGTCTGATCCAGAATTGTTGAAGGCTTTACCCAAACTTGCGAAGGAGGAGATTATCTTCTATGATCGGTCAACTCTTCCTGAAGCAGAACTTGCTCCTCTATTGGACGAGGGTGTAAAAGTGTTAGTTCGTGATGCTAACGGTAGAGCATCGCATGATCGTCTATTATTTTTCCCTACCTATTTGGGAGATTTGAAGGAATTTCAGCCACAGGTTCTCATTTTGACAAACACTCAAGAAATCGAACAGATTGAAGTTCTTGTGACCGCTCTTCCTCATTTTCAGTTTCATATTGCAGCCTTGACAGAGATGGGGGAACGATTAGTACGTCTCAATGATTATCCGAATGTTCACCTTTATCCAGGAATTTCAGGTGAGAATTATGAGCGGTTATTAAATAAATGCCGTATTTACCTAGATATCGCATATGCGGATGAAATTTTAGACGGAAATCGAATGGCTCTTGAAAGAGGAATGATTTTATATGCATTTGAGGAAACCTGTCACCGACCAGACCTCTATATAAAAGATCACCTGTTTCAAAAAGATGCAATTACAGACTTGCTTGATGAACTATCTCAGCTGGAAGATTCTAAAAGATATCAATCATCCTATGATAAGCAAAAGATGCATCCAATGCTAGCAACAAAAGAAGAGTTGAAGATGATTTTTCGAATGTCAGAAAAATAAAGAAGGGAAACCATGACTAAAGTACATATTACAAATCTATATGGTATGGCAGGGGATAGCACTGTCATCTTAGCTCAGAATGCTGTGACGGATATTGCGCGTACTTTGGGGTATCGAGAGATTGGAATCTATTTTTATAATATCTCTACAGATAGTCCGAGCGAGAGAAGCAAGCGTCTAGATGGGATCATGGCAAGTATCTCATTTGGTGATATTGTGATTTTTCAATCGCCAACTTGGAATGGTTGGGAGTTTGACGCGGAATTTGTAGCGAAGCTGAAAGATTTGAGAGTCAAACTAGTGATTTTTATCCATGACGTTATTCCACTAATGTTCCGTGATAATGCCTACCTAATGCCGACTTATATGGAGATGTTCAATCAAGCAGATGTCATTATTGCGCCTTCACAACAAATGGTTAACCGTCTGTGTGAAGCAGGTCTGACTGTGGAAAAAATCTTGATTCAAGAATTTTGGGATCATCCTCATAACCTCAGTTTGAACCAACCAGTATTTAAAAAAGAGATTTTCTTTGCAGGATCTTTGACACGCTTTCCAGAGTTGCAAAATTGGGTTTATGAAACCCCTTTGCGAGTTTTTGCGAATGAGCCAAAGAGCAATCCAGAAGCCAATTTGGTGATTGAAGGATGGAAGCGCAATGAAGAACTCCTGATGGAACTATCAAAGGGAGGCTTTGGTCTTGTCTGGAATACCCAGTATAACGATGGGGAGAATGTTGATTACTACGAAATGAATATTTCACATAAGCTCAGCACCTATCTGGCGGCAGGAATTCCTGTGATTGTGCCCAACACCTTATCAAATAGTCATCTGATTGAAGAGCGTGGTTTAGGATTTGCTGTGAACAGTTTGGAAGAAGCCAATCAATTGGTTCAAAATATGGCTCCAGAATCCTATCAAGAAATTAGTAGTAGGGCTCAAGGGTTTGCTTTCCTCCTAAAAGAGGGGTATATCACTAAGAAGCTTTTAATAGATGCTATTAATTTCTTATTTACTTTATAAAAGGATAATTGAGAAAAAAGAGGGGGAAAATTTCAGTGAAAAGGGCAATCGTTCTTGCTGGTGATAATGGTTACATGGAAAAGCTAGAGGTAACTATAAAATCTATTGTTGCGACAAACAGTCAAATTATTTTTTATGTGATCAATGACAATCTCCCTCAGGAGTGGTTCTGGTTGATGGGGAGAAGATTAGAGTCTGTTCAATCACAAATTCGGAATATTAAGATTTCTTCTGATCAGATAAAAGGGTATTCGCTACCCATGGATCATTTAAGTTATGCTACTTTTTATCGTTATTTTATTGCAGATGTTGTTACAGAAGACCGAGCACTTTATCTAGATTCTGATATTGTTGTCACTGGAGATTTGACACCTCTCTTCGAAGAAGATATAGAAAATAATGCTTTGGCCGCAGTTACGGATGGCATAGATGCTTCTAAGTTTAATGCAGGTGTGCTCCTTGTGAACACTGCGCTTTGGAGAGAAGAAAAAGCTAGCCACCAGTTGCTGGAATTGACGAATCGCTATCATCAAGAGGAGTTTGGAGATCAAGGAATCCTTAATCGTCATTTTAAAGGACGTTGGAAAAAACTACCAGAAGTCTACAATGTGATGGTTGGTATGGATACGTTTGCTCACACCTTTAACGTCCCTGAATGGTATGATAAGGCAGACCAGCTGGAGAAGGACGCAGTAATCATTCACTATGCGGGAGAGAAGCCTTGGTATCAGTGGAATTTGAATCGTTGTCGGGATATCTGGTGGTTTTATCATGGTCTGGAATGGTCTGAAATCTTGTTACGAAAGGATATTACCAAACGTCATTTTAAGGATTTGGTAGGAAGGCCCAAATTCCAAACAGCAGTATTTACGAATTCGGCAGCTATGGAACATATTGAAACATTTGTGGAAGCATTTCCAAATGTTCAATTTAATATCCTTGCTTACACAAATTTTGCTCCTAGTGTAATTGCTTTAGAAGCCTACTCCAATGTTTCGCTTTATCCTCGTTTTACACGTTACAATGCTCAAGCTGTGTTGGATAAATTGGATTTTTATTTGGATATCAATTATCATGAAGAGATTTATGATATTATTCAAAAGGTTACTGCATTGAGAAAACCTATCTTTTCTTTTGATGTTACCAATCATTGTGAGATTGAAGGGGATAGTAACTGTTTTCATGTAGAGGATATTGATGATATGATTGCTGTTATTCAAGAATATTTAGCTCAATTGAGTTAAATCAGGTATGAATTAGGTTGAAATAAGTGAAGGAAAAAATGGAAAAAATTAGTGTCATCGTCCCTGTGTATAATTCAGAGGCCTATCTTGAAAATTGCTTAAATAGTATAATCCAACAGACCTATCAAAATTTAGAAATTATCTTAGTCAACGATGGTTCAACGGATGGTTCTGCCGCTATTTGCCAACGCTACAAGATTCAGGACCCTCGAGTGAAGGTCTATCATAAGTCCAATGGTGGAGTTGGATCTAGTCGGAATCGTGCTTTAGAAGCGGTGACGGGAGACTACATTCTCTTTGTGGATAACGATGATTGGTTGGAACTGGATCATATCGAGAGTTTATATCATTTGCTGAAAAAAGCAGATGCAGATATTGCAATTGGAAATTTCACTCAATTTATGGAAGAAGAGGGGAACTTTTTAATCCATGTTGGGGGAAATGATTATTTCGAGCGTGTCTATTCTCCTTTTGAGTGGTTCCAACATCAATATGATGGGCAATATAATCTGAGCCAATGTTTCACGGTCCCTTGGGCAAAGCTTTATAAGGCGGAATTGTTTAAAGAGATTGTTTATCCAACAGATAAAACGGTAGAGGATGATTATACGACCTATAAGGTCTATCTACAAGCTGATAAAATTGTTTATATGAACCGGGCTATCTATCTGCATCGTAAACGTGAGACAAGTGTGACTAAAACGGTCAATCTTGCAGATGTTTATCCGTTACAAAGTATCGAAGAACGAATGATGATTCTTCAATTGATTGGAGCTCCAAAGGGCTTAATAGATGCAGAAATTGCTGCTTACAAGTGGCGATTGGCCATTCATGAAGAAGAGACCTTAAAACATGGAGACATGGAAGCTTACCAGCAAGTACTGGTAAAAAAACGGATCAAGGAGAAGAGTGTTCATGCATGATACAAAAAGTCGGGCGATTGTTCTAGCAGGAAATCAGAACTTTATCGCTCAGTTATCGACGACTATAAAATCTATCTTTTATCACAATAAAAATGTGAAAATTTATGTTTTGAATCGAGATATCCTTCCAGACTGGTTTCGAAAACCACGGAAGATGGCTCAGCTCTTAGGGGGCGACCTCATTGATGTCAAATTGAATCCAGACGATGTGAAGGATACCTGGTGGACTCAGGAACATATTAGTCTGGATGCTTATTCCCGCTACTTTATTCCGAAGTATATCTCAGAGGAAAAGGTGCTGTATCTCGATGCGGATTTGCTGGTTCTAAAGAACTTAGAGGATATCTTTGAAATAGATATGAAGGGCCACCCGATTGCAGCCGTGATGGACACAGATAACCAAAGTTTTAATTCCGGTGTCTTATTAATTGATAATGGTTTGTGGAAACGAGAAAATATGACAGAGCAGTTGGTGAATGAGACGAATGGCTCACTCCAGCAAGCTTTAGAAGGAAATATTCCTAAATTTAATGGGGATCAGACAATCTTTAATAAGGTCTTTCGTGATAGATGGTTAGCCTTGGATAAAAGGATGAACCTCCAAGTTGGTCATGACGTGACTGCTTTTATGAGTCATTGGCCAAATCACTTTAAAGATAGTGAAGATCCCTATGTTGTGCATTTTGTCTCACACCGAAAACCATGGGCGACACTAAGTGCCAATCGTTTCCGCCAATTATGGTGGGCTTTCCACGACATGGATTACAGTCAGGTCTTGTCTCACCATATGGGGGACTTCCAGATAGAGATGGATCCAGATTATGAGCTCCATCTGTTCAATTTGACCAATTCTCAATCCTTCAAAAACCTTGAGGAATTGATTCAGGGACATCCGAAGGCCTTGTTCCATATTGCTGCCTATACGGAAATGGGAGAGGAATTGATGCGTCTTGCAAAATATGAAAATGTGAGATTGTATCCAGAAGTCGTCCCTCCAGTATTGGAAGAACTTATCCATCGTTCTGCTGCCTATTTAGATATTAACTATGGTACTGCTGATCAAGCAACCTTGGCGGCTTATGCGAAAACAGGGAAACCGATCTTGTCCTTCCCAGAAACCAGACATAGTGAGCAAGCGCAGTTAGAGGTCAACACGATTGAACAAATGCATTCACTCATTAAAGAGCGTATAAAGACAGGTGAATGGGGAGAAGTTCACGAGCTTCCACGATTGCACTCCTTAACCATGACCCAAACGCAAGATCTCGAGTCGATCGAAGAACTGGTCTGTGCTCTTCCATTTGTGCAGTTTCATATCGGTGCTTGGACAGCTATGGGACCTAAGTTAGTCGAATTAAAGCAACACCCCAATGTTAGTTTGTATCCTGCGATCAATCAGGAGCAGTTGAGCCAGTTGATCCATAGTGCGGATATTTATTTGGATATTAATCATGGCGATGAAGCTGGTGATATTCTATCACAGGTAGAATTGGCGGGGATTCCTAGTTTTGGTTTTTATAAAACCCAACACGGGAACCATGGGCAGTTTCTTTTTTCAAGTGAGCGACCACAGGAACTGATCACGGCGATTGAACAATTGGATGGAGAAGGAAGCTTGCCTAAAATTCTCCCTCTACCAACGGTTAAGTCCATTGATGAGAGTCTGGACTTCATTAGGGAAAATCATTCATCTGTCATTCGTTTTGGAGATGGTGAAATCAATCTAATAGCTGGCCATTCTATCGCCTACCAAGATTATCATCCTGAACTGGCACGAACTCTACGTGAGTTGGTTGGAATGAACAGTTCAGAAAAACTCTTAGTCTGTTTGCCAGATGCTTTCGAAGATCGCTTCAAATTTACGTGGTGGGCAGAAGATTTTTGGAAAAAGCATTTGGATCATTATGATGATTTTTATCGTCAAATTGCACCGGCACCATGGTATGGTTCAACCTTTATCTCACGTCCTTATATTGATTTTTTAGATAAAACAAACGCCGAGTCACAGTTTGAAAAGCTAAAAAGGTTATGGGAAAACAAAAATCTCTTAATAGTAGAAGGAGCTACATCTCGTTCTGGGGTTGGTAATGATTTATTCGATCAGGCCTTATCTATCAAACGTATTGTCTGCTCTTCTCATTGTGCTTATAAGGATGTGGATGCTATTGAGTCAACAATTCGTAAGTATGCGGATAATCATCTTATACTCATCATGTTGGGCCCAACGGCTAAAGTATTAGTTGCAAATCTAGCTAAAGATGGTTATCAAGCCTTGGATATTGGACATATTGACTCTGAATATGAATGGCTAAAAATGGGTGCGACAACAAAAGTTAAACTCAAACACAAACACACGGCGGAGTATAACTTTGACCAAGATATTGAATTCATCGAAGATGAAACCTACACCAAACAAATCGTGGCAGACTTATCTCGTTTGCCGGTAGAATAAGAAAGATATATGAATAATAAAAATACAGTAGTATTGGCAGGAGATTATGCTTATATTCGTCAAATAGAGACCGTTTTAAAATCTCTTTGTTATCACAATCGTCAGCTTAAAATATACCTTTTTAATCAAGATATCCCAGTCGAGTGGTTCCGTGCCACGAGAGAGCATGTGGAGAGACTCGGAGGAGAGCTTCTTGATATTAAGTTAATTGGTCCTCAATTTCAGATGAATTGGACTAATAGGTTGGGACATATCAACCATATGACCTTTGCGCGTTATTTTATACCTGATTTCGTACATGAAGATAAGGTACTTTATCTTGATAGTGATTTGATAGTCACAGGTAATCTAGATAGTCTTTTTGAACAGGAATTGGGAGACAATTATGTCGGAGCTGTTCGTTCATGTTTTGGTGCCGGTGTTGGTTTTAATGCAGGTGTATTGCTAATTAACAATCGTTTATGGAAAGAGGAACATATCCGTCAAAAACTAGTGGATATAACTGAACGGGAGCACGCAAATGTAGGAGAGGGTGATCAATCAATACTCAATATGGTATTTGAAGACCGCTACCTGAATTTACCTGATACTTATAATTTTCAAATTGGTTTTGATGCTGGTGCAGCCGAGGGAGGTCATCGTTTTGTTTTTGAAATTCCTCTTGAACCACTACCTTTGATTTTACATTATATTTCTCCGGATAAACCGTGGAATCAGTTTTCAGTAGTACGACTGCGTGAGGTTTGGTGGCGGTACTGTCTCATGGAATGGTCTCAAATTTTGAAAACATGGACAAATCGGGGCTTTGAGTTAGAATCTAACCGTGAATCTACCGTGTTGACGTGTTATACTTTGACGAACTCCTACTTATTGGAACAGATTGAATACTTAGTTCAGCATCTGCCTCAAGTTCATTTTATCATCGCTGCCTATACCTATATGGCTACAGAACTTTTAGTGTTATCTCGCCATCCAAATGTAACCCTTTATCAAAATACCTATCCTTTGCTTGTTGAATATGAGCTATCTAAAGTTGATTTCTATCTGGATATTAATCATTATGATAAATTACCAGAAATCTATGGGTACGTAACTCAAAATCAGCTTCCTTTACTAACTTTTGAGAATACACAAGCTCCAAATCAATCTTATCAAGCTATTTTTTCACATGAAAATCCTGAATTGATGGTGAATGCTATTAATCAATTGGTTGCTAAGCGTATTAGTGAGAAGGAGGAGAGTGGCTGCTAATGAAAAAAATATTACAATCTATTGTTTTTAAACGTTTATCTTGGACAGTTCTTTTCCTCTTTATTTATGTTTTGGGAAGCCATTTAGTCTTACCATTTATAGATTTGAAGCACCCAAAACTCTTAGGAGGGTTATCCAATTCGATAGCCTTCACAAGTGCTATGATGGGTGGTAATTTAAGTTCATTTTCACTTTTTTCTGTGGGCTTGTCCCCTTGGATGTCAGCCATGATTCTTTGGCAGATGTTTTCGTTTTCAAAAAAGTCTGGTTTAAGTAAGCTACCAATAGAAATACAGGATCGACGCAAAATGTATTTGACCTTTGCCATCGCTCTCATCCAGTCTTTAGCGGTGTCTCTAAGCCTTCCGATTGAAGTAGGAATTCCTAAAGGATTGGCTATCCTAACGAACACTATCCTTCTAATTGCGGGAACCTTCTTTTTAGTCTGGCTATCGGATTTGAATTCTTTCTTTGGTATAGGAGGTTCTATTGTCATTTTGATGGCCAGTATGGTTGCTAATCTACCTAGGCAAATTGGAGAGAGTATTACACGACTACATATAGGATTACCGATTATTCTCTCTCTGATTATCATGGGTTTGCTCTTCTTATATATTGCAGTTATTGTCCAAAGAGCACGGTATCGCATTCCCATCAATAAGGTTAATATTCATAATCGTTTTAGCCAGTATTCCTATCTTGATGTTATGCTTACCCCAGCAGGTGGGATGCCCTTCATGTACGCAATTTCTCTAGTCTCTATTCCTCAATATCTTCTTATCTTGATTCAGATTTTATTTCCTAAAAACAGTTGGACAAATACTTGGATTGAAGCTCTGACAGTGGGACATCCGATTTGGCTTGTTCTCTATCAAGTGGTCTTATTTGTTTTGGGGATTGCTTTTGCTTTCGTAAACGTTAGTGGTGAACAAATTGCAGAACGCATGCGAAAATCAGGAGAGTACATTTACAATGTTTATCCTGGCCCTGATACAAGCCGTTATATCAATAAAGTTGTCATGAAATTTGCTGTTATTGGGGCAATTTATACAGTTATCATGGCAGGTGGCCCTATGATGATTGTGCTTATTAATCCGCAGTACTTACAACTCAGTATGATTCCTGGAATGTTTTTGATTTACAGTGGAATGGTATACAATGTACGCGAAGAAATTGCAGCTATGACCCTAAATGAATCCTATAAAGGTTTGTTTGACTAGATTAAAAGTTAAAATTATTTATATCACCTCAATTATTCATTTGAGAGTGATAGGTAGTCTGGTGATCTTTTTGACCTGCCTACCTATCATCCTTAATATATCGTTAATTATTTTGAATTCATAAAAAATGGGAGAACATATGTATTATTTAATTCCGGCTTGGTACGGTCAAGGGGCAGAGTTTTGGCAACCTGACTTAACACCGTGGTATTTTAGAACCTCGAAAATAGAATTTGATGATACTTTACACCAAGCACGTATTTTTCAAGGCCAAGCTATGTCGCCTAGATTATTACTTTTAGCTTATCAACCACATCTACGTTATTTTCTGCACCGCTTTGATCTCTTAGAAGTGTCGCATTTTTCAGTGTTTGATGCTATTCAAGGAATCAAAGATCAGCCCATGCGTTGTCTACAAGTATCTGACTTGGATTGGGATGATGATTGTGACTTTATTTTTACCCCCTTCATTATTGTTGTTGAGAAACATCATCAGCGTTTTGCCGAAATAGAGTTGGGACCAGAAGGATATTTGAGTCTTATTCGATATTATCAGGATGGTCTGATTTTAAGAGAAGAAATTTATGATGACAGAGGATTTGTTTCTAGTATCCTTCATTTTGAAAATGGTCAGGCGACACACCGAGATTATTTGAATGAAGATGGCATTTGGCAACTTTGTCATTTCTTTGATGGACGAGGGATCGTAAGTAATCCAAGAACAGATCATCGTTTTAAGAAAAATTACTATATCAGTATGGAAGAAGTCATTTGGGAGTTCTTTGATGCTTATATTGCTCAAAAATTGACGCCTTCGGATTGCTTTGTTGTTGCGTCGAAAAGTAATCTGAATCAAACTCTTTATAGTCATCTACCAGAGGCTAATCAGAAAATCTTGACCTACTTCAAAGAACGCAATCAAAATGACCCCTTAGAGGATTATGCTTCTTATTTGCAACTTGTTGATCTGATTATTAGTGATTCTCAGGACTTTTCTACAGAATTAAGAAAACTATTTCCAGAGCAAGCTGAGAAGATTCAGCATATGGCATCTTATGATACCCGTCTAGCACTTGGAAAGAGCCAACGTCATAAGTCATCTAAACTCTATTATCAGGTAAATTTAGATGATATCAGTTGGGAAGCTATCTATCAGGTTTTAGATTTTGTAGCAAATCATCAGAATACTCATATTGTATTTGGAACTTTCAATGCGAATCCGCATGATTTTGATAGATTTAAGGAAGAAGTAGAGCACCTTATCTCTGAAAAACTGAATAAGAAAAAATTCAAACACATAAAAGATAATCAAAGTGCAGAAAACTACCTCGCTGAAAATGAGGAAGTTGAGTATCGTTATGATTTTGTTAACTTGATTGATGAGACAGCCTTGATTAAAGAATTTGAGTATACCCGTCTTATTGTTGATCTCAGCTTGGAACCACATCGTTATACTCAAATTGCAGGCATTAGTGCTGGGATTCCACAGATAAATAGGGTCACTTCGGACTATGTAACACATTTGAAAAATGGTTATATCCTAGAAGAAGTAACACAATTTGAGGAGGCAGCATCTTATTATCTTGATCAGTTAAAGTACTGGAATCAAGCTTTAATTGAAGCAATTGAGAAAATCAGAGAAAATACAGGAGAGCGTTTTGTTGAAAAATGGGAGCACTATTTGAAGGAGGATAAGTATGTCTAAAATTAGCATTTTGCAGGTTGGACGAGATAATTGGTCAAATACTTATGAGCTCCCCGATAATGTTCGTTTTTTCTACCTTCGTGCAGGGCTTTCTAGTGATATTCTCCAATGTTTGAAACAAGCTAAACTAAGAAATTTTAATGCGGTCCTTGTTGATAGTCAGGAATCCTTACTCATGCTGATGGACTTGCGTAAGAGCTTAGTTCCTTATACCATCTTCTATGATGCTGACCTTTTGATAGAGGACCATCGAGTAGGCCGCTTTCTGAAAGAGATTTGTGCTATACCAGCAGATTTTTCAGATAAGCAAGATCTGCTAGATACCCTGTCTAAGGCACTTTTTGCTGGACAATATGGTGATAAATTGTTCCCTTATCAGATCCAGGTTCATCCTCGATTCAAAGGGAAAGTTATTTATAATGGTTTTGAAAGTATCTCTTTAGATGGGAATTACGGCGATTCCTTTAAGCCTATTCTTAACTGGAGTTTTAATATTCGAGTAGCTGAGGATTTCCCTGTTGAACTTTGGTTAGAATTTGAGAAGGCTCAGACCTGTCAATGCCAATTAGTGTTGCGCATTATTCCTGAAGGTTCAGTTTCAGAAATCGTGAGAACAATTGTAGTTAGCGAGGAAGAAATGCGTAAAGGTGCCATTGTTTTAGATCAGGGGAGAACTTATATTTTATCAGCAACTTTAGAAGCTAAAGGAAATGGTGCTCTAAGAGTTGGGAATTTCCATCAACGATGGACACGTTTTCAATTTGGAAAGTTTGTATTGGGTGGGGGGATTCTCCATGATAGTAAACGTCAGGAAATCAATTATTTCTTTTATCCTGGGGATTTCAAGCCACCGCTGTCCGTCTACTTTTCAGGTTTTCGTCCTGCCGAAGGTTTTGAAGGATTTGGTATGATGAGGGCTATGGAGACACCTTTCCTGCTATTTTCTGATCCTCGCCTAGAGGGGGGGGCTTTCTACATGGGAACTGAAGAGCTTGAAAATAGTATCAAGGATACTATCCAACATTATTTGGATTACCTAGGCTTTGACAGTGATCAACTTATTCTCTCTGGGATGTCCATGGGAACTTTCCCATCTATGTACTATGGTGCGGACTTTGAACCTCATGCCATTATCATGTCTAAACCTCTAGCCAATGTTGGTACCATCGGTAATCGTGCCAGACTTTTGGCACCAGAGGTTTTCCCGACAGGAATTGATGTCTTGCATTTGCAGACGGGACGTTTGGACAATGAAGGCGTCGAGGCCCTTAATCAGAAGTTCTGGGATAAGTTTGAAAAAGCAGACTTCTCAAACACGACCTTTGGGGTTTCTTACATGAAAGATGAGGATATGGACCCAACAGCCTTCGAGGATATTACTAAAGTCCTATATTCTTCGGGAGCACGAATTCTTAGCAAGGGAACTTCTGGACGACATAATGATGACCATTCAACTGCGACAGCTTGGTTTCTCAATTTTTATCGTATGATTTTAGAAAATGATTTTGGAAGAAAGGGATGAACATGATTCATAAGAATAACTCTCAGATTCAATGGGGAACGAATGTGAGATCCTATATGTTTGGTTCCCAAATTGAACATCATCCAGATGGCTCAGTCAATTTCAGTAACCCCTTGATAGCATCAGGAACTGAGATTCATTCCTGGCTGGCTATTCAAAATTATCAGGCGAGTCGAAAGCAACCTAGCTTACCTTTGTTAAAAAAGGGATATATTTATCGTCTCGAATCACAATTTACAACAGTTCCTGAAGGTACGGTTTATCTTAAATTAAGCTTCTTAAATCGTTATGGTGAGGAAGTTAAGCAGATGATTGAAAAAAAACAATCTTTCACTTTCGTCTATCCTCATGAAGCCTACAATTATTCCATCTCCCTCTTGAGTGCTGGAATGGTAGAATTGGATTTTAAGGGAATGACAATCACTGAAGTAGGAGAAGAAAATGTTTAATTCTTTAAATCCTTTAAAACCAGTAAAAAGTGTACTCAAGCAAGTTAATGGTTGGGCTGAGCAGATGGCACAACTGGATGACCAGTCATTAAAAGATAAAACTACTGAATTTAGAGAACGGCTAGACAAAGGCGAAAGTTTAGATGATTTATTACCAGAGGCTTACGCAGTAGTACGTGAAGCAGCTAAGCGTGTATTAGGTATGTTTCCCTATGATGTTCAGGTTATGGGAGCAATCGTTATGCATCAGGGAAATATTGCTGAGATGAGTACAGGAGAAGGTAAGACCTTAACAGCAACCATGCCAGTTTACTTAAATGCACTGACAGGACAAGGAGCAATACTTGTAACGACAAACGAATACTTAGCAAAACGTGATGCTGAAGAAATGGGACAGGTTTACGAGTTTCTAGGTCTAACCATTGGCGTTCCTTTTGCAGAGGATGGTGAAGAACTTGATACCTTTGAAAAAAGGGAGATTTACGCTTCTGATATTATCTATACGACAAATAGTGGTTTGGGCTTTGACTATCTTATTGACAATCTAGCTTCGAATAAAGACGGTAAATACATGCGTCCTTTTAACTTTGCTATTATTGATGAGGTTGATTCCGTCTTACTGGATAGTGCGCAAACTCCCTTGGTTATTTCAGGTTCTCCTCGTGTTCAATCCAACTATTATGCTATGATTAATACACTCATGACGACATTGGTTGAGGATCAGGACTATATTTTCAAGGAAGAAAAGGGTGAAGTTTGGCTGACAACTAAAGGTGCAAAGTTAGCTGAAAATTATCTAGGAATTAGTAACCTCTATGCCAAAGAGAATGCTACATTTGCGCGTCACCTTATTTATGCTCTCCGAGCTCATACCCTATTCAAAAAGGATAAAGATTATATTGTTCGTCAAGGAAAAGATGGACCAGAAGTTGTTCTTTTAGATAAAGCGACTGGACGCTTGATGGAATTGACCAAACTCCAAGGAGGCATGCATCAGGCAATTGAAGCCAAGGAGCTTGTAAAGTTATCTCCCGAAACACGTGCCATGGCTTCTGTCACCTATCAAAGCCTTTTTCGTAAGTTCAAAAAGATTTCAGGTATGACTGGGACTGGTAAGACCGCAGAAAAAGAATTTTTGGATACTTACGGAATGCAAGTTGTTCAAATTCCGACCAATCGTCCGAAACAAAGGATAGATTATCCAGACAATCTTTATGTAACTTTACCAGAAAAGATCTATGCTTCCCTAGAGTATGTAAAGCATTATCATCGAAAAGGGAATCCTCTCCTAATATTCGTTGGTTCGGTTGAAATGTCTGAATTATATTCTAACCTTCTCCTAAGGGAAGGAATTGCCCACAATCTTTTAAATGCTAATAATGCTCCTAGAGAAGCTGAGATGATAGCTGAATCAGGTCAGATGGGTGCTGTCACGGTAGCTACTTCTATGGCGGGACGAGGGACCGATATTAAGTTGGGACCTGGAGTCGCCGAATTAGGTGGTCTTGTTGTCATTGGGACTGAACGTATGGAAAGTCAGCGTATTGATTTACAAATCAGAGGACGTTCAGGACGTCAGGGAGATCCTGGAATGTCTAAATTTTTTGTTTCACTTGAAGATGATGTTATCAAAAAGTATGGCCCTAACTGGGTACATAAATATTATAAAGACTACACTATTGATGAGAAAACTGAGAGTATAGAATTAGTAGGGCGACGCTACAGACGTTTGGTTGAGAAGGCGCAAAGAGCTAGTGACAGTGCGGCACGTTTTTCACGTAAGCAAACACTAGAATATGCTGAGAGTATGAACATTCAACGGGAACTCATTTATGCCCAACGAAATCACCTTATTAATCAAGATCAGGATTTAACAGATACCATTGAGCAGGTTCTTGATGACTATATTGATATTGCTCTGGTTGAAGAAGATCTTAGCGAGAAGGAGAAGTTGTATCACTTTATTCTCAAAAACATTAGTTTTCATATTGAGAAAATTCCAGATAATCTGGATATTGATGATGTCGAAGCTGTGGCTGAACTTATCTATCAGTTTGCTTATAGGGAAATAGATGATAAAAAGAAACAATTAGACACCATTGATCTTTTTGGATATTTCCAATGTCTATCACTTCTTAAGGCTATTGATGATAATTGGATTGAACAGGTTGACTATTTACAACAACTCCAACAAGCTATTGGGAGTCAAACGGCTAGTCAGAAGAATCTAATTGTTGAATATTATCAGGAAGCATTTGCAGGTTTTGAAACCATGAAGAAGCAGATCAAAAAAGACATGGTTCGCAATCTTTTACTCAGTCAAGTGCTTGTTAGTGAGGATGGTAATATCGTGACCTACTTCCCATAGGAAAGAGAGAAATATGACAAATAAAGACTTATTTCATAATGCGGTTGAAGGCCGTATGGAGGAGCTAAAACAAAAGCCCATAGTGGAGGAAAAAGAAACTAGGGGCGAGAAAATAAATAAGATTTTCTTTTTTATGTTAGGCTTTGTTATTATAATTAGTTTAATTTTTACTTTAATAGGTATGTTGAGGTAGTCTATGCAAATATTCTTTATGATTTTACTCATCATTTTAAGTGTGTCACTTATTATTACTGTAACACTGCAGCCTAGGCAAATTCAGATTTTTTCGAGTGATGCCACGAGTAATATTGGTAGGACCAGTTACTGGGCGAGCCAAACTCTTCTAAAGGGCCTAACCCTAGGGCTTAGTTCTGCATTATTTGTTGTTCTATTGGTCATGATGGTTATCTCTTATCATTAGTTATAGTTGATTATCATAGATTAATGGGATTAAACTGACTATTTTTATAAAGTAATTTTCCCTCAAACATTAAGTTTCTGAGGGATTTTTTATGTTTCTTTGATTTACAAAAAAAGTTGAGAATAATAAAGTTTGAAAAATAAGTTATAGTACTAATTTTTTGACTATTTTTATGATAAAATAGGATAATATGCTTATGAAAAAGATATAGAAATAAAAAATAAATGAAAAGGTTTATATATGTTTTTTAGAAGAAATGAGGGTCAGTACCGAGAAACTGATCGTGTGACACGTTTTAAATTGGTAAAGTCAGGGAAACATTGGTTACGTGCCGCAACCTCTCACTTTGGGCTTTTTAAGATAATAAGTGGTCGTGTGGATGCGTCATCTGTATCAGTTCATCAAGTTGAGGAAGAAGTACCTTTAATCACAAGTGACAGACTTTTAAAGGGAGTAGCCGCGACTGGAGCTCTACTAGGTGGAGGAGTAGCGACTTATGTGGTTCAAGCTGATGAAGCAACAAGTCCATCAGCGGTAGAGCATACGGTTAGTCCGACGACAGATGTTTTGGCAGCTTCTGATTCAGCGGTTTTGGGTCATTCTGGAGCTATTACAGAATCTGCAGTCAGAGGGGATGTTGTTAGCCAGTCAGCCTCAGCCACAGATTCAGTATCAAACTCAGTAGACTCAGTCTCGCTATCGCTATCAGCAAGTCATCAGGCTTCTGCGTCAGTATCAGTGAGCCTTTCGACCTCAGTCTCAACCTCTGCTAGTATGTCAGCTTCGACAAGTGCGAGTGAGTCAGCCAGCACCAGTGCTTCGGCTTCACAGAAAGCTTCGGAGTCTACTTCAGTTTCAATGAGTGGTTCAAAAGCGACAGGGCATGCCAGTGAGACATCAAGTAGTCATGTTACTGCTACGAGTCAGACGGGGTCTGAGAGTGGTGCAGTCTCAATGCGTTCAGAAGGCTTAGACACTAATGAGACATCACGTTTATCAGATTTAACAACAAGAGCGTCAGTACCGACAGTCTCAGCACAAGCAGCAGAAGTGGCCTCAGAAGCTACAGCAGTAGCTAATACTGCTGTGGTAGCGAGTATTGAGGCGGATAAGAAGCGTCAAGAGCAAGAAGCCAAGCTTACCTCACTGTCTACTGAAATTGGAACCTATCTTGGTCGATTAGCTCAGTTAGGTGATACGGAAAGTTATATTCTTTCGGTTAAGCCAAGTCTAGAAACTATGGAGTCTGCCTTATCTGCTTCAACATCAGATTTGACCAGTCTTGTTAGCCAAGCAAGTATTGTAAAAGATACCTTGTCTAATTTTGAATCTCAAGCGATTGGAAGTGCTTCGGAGTCTTTGAGTTTACATACATCAGAGATACTATCGCTTGCTTACAGTGAATCTACTAGTCTGTCTCTTGAAGACTTAGGATCAACTGAAGTAGCAAATAGGCTTTCAATGAGTAAGACTACTCTGGAACAAAATGCATCTGAAGCACAATTACTTGTCAGTTTGGCAGACCGTTATTTAAATAGTGTGACGGATGCCCAAGCTCGCGCAGATCTTAGTGAAGCCATCCAAACTGTTCGCACTGAGTTGACAAAAGCTAACACTTTGCTTTCTCAAAATGAGGGAGATTTTGAAGGGCAACGCAGTCGTTTAGGCTTGGCTGTTGAGCAAATGATGAGCACCATGCAACAGACTGGTTTCACAGGAAATGTGGTCAATTCAAATGGTTCTCAAAGCATCGCCATCAATTTAGCAGCAACAGCTAATGCTGTTCAAACTTATCTTGATTCAAATGGTCGTAGACAGTATATTTATTCAGGTACTTTGACAGGATCAGATGTTTCTGAGGGTGGGAAAAATACGATTATCCAATCGATGACCTATTCTTATGATACTGGAACCAACAAGACTACTTGGGTAGTAACGGTTAAGCCGTCCTTTAATACGAATAATGAATTTGGTATTTTAGTAACATCAGATGATACCATTAATTCTGTAACCATGACTTACCATGATAATGGGAATTTGATTACAACAGAAGATTGGACTTCAAAATTGACTAAAGCAAGTTCAATGCCCTATTCAAATTTGAAGGCAGTTCGTCAGCAGTGGAGAACCATTGGTGGTGGTGTTGCGGATAATATGAAATGGACAATTGTTACCGAAGGGTCAAATCGAAACCTTTATGTTCGAACTGCAACAGCAATCGTTGAATCAACACTGAGTGGAATTCTGACATCGGATGGGAATACGGCTTATCAACAACGTTATGATGAGTCGCCTCTAGCCGGTTTGGATATTGATGATAAAAATGATGCTATTCTGTCAGATTCCGCTAGCCAGTCTGCTTCGACAAGTGCGAGTATGTCAGCCAGTACGTCGGCCTTACAAAGTGCTTCAACAAGTGCTAGCGCATCAGCACGGACGTCTGCTTCGATGAGTGCCTCAATCAGTGCCTCACAAAGTGCTTTAACGAGTGCGAGTGAGTCGGCAAGTACGTCAGCATCGATGAGTGCCTCAACCAGTGCTAGCGAATCTGCAAGTACATCTGCGTCAATGAGCGCCTCAACCAGTGCATCAGAATCAGCAAGTACGAGTGCCTCAACAAGTGCTAGCGAGTCCGCCAGCACATCCGCATCGCAAAGTGCTTCAACCAGCGCCAGCGAATCAGCAAGTACGTCCGCGTCACAGAGCGCCTCAACAAGTGCATCTGAATCAGCAAGTACGTCCGCGTCAATGAGTGCTTCAACTAGCGCCAGTGAATCTGCAAGCACCAGTGCGTCGATGAGTGCCTCAACGAGTGCGTCTGAATCAGCAAGTACGTCCGCGTCAATGAGTGCCTCAACGAGTGCTTCAGAATCAGCAAGTACGTCGGCATCCATGAGTGCGTCAACCAGTGCCAGTGAGTCCGCAAGTACATCAGCGTCGCAAAGTGCGTCAACCAGCGCAAGTGAATCCGCAAGTACCAGTGCCTCACAGAGCGCTTCAACGAGTGCATCAGAGTCAGCAAGTACGTCAGCATCGATGAGTGCCTCAACCAGTGCTAGCGAATCTGCAAGTACATCTGCGTCAATGAGCGCCTCAACCAGTGCATCAGAATCAGCAAGTACGAGTGCCTCAATGAGTGCCTCAACCAGCGCCAGCGAGTCAGCAAGTACGTCGGCTTCCATGAGCGCCTCAACAAGTGCCAGCGAATCCGCAAGTACAAGTGCTTCCATGAGTGCCTCAACCAGTGCGAGTGAGTCCGCAAGTACGTCAGCGTCACAGAGCGCTTCAACAAGTGCGAGCGAGTCAGCAAGTACGTCAGCATCCATGAGCGCCTCAACCAGTGCTAGCGAATCTGCAAGTACATCTGCGTCAATGAGCGCCTCAACCAGTGCATCAGAATCAGCAAGTACGAGTGCCTCAATGAGTGCATCAACCAGCGCCAGCGAGTCAGCAAGTACGTCGGCTTCCATGAGCGCTTCAACAAGTGCGAGCGAATCCGCAAGCACGTCCGCTTCAATGAGTGCATCAACGAGTGCGTCTGAATCAGCAAGTACGTCAGCATCCATGAGCGCCTCAACAAGTGCCAGCGAATCAGCAAGTACATCTGCCTCACAGAGTGCATCAACGAGTGCGTCTGAATCAGCAAGTACGTCAGCATCCATGAGTGCCTCAACAAGTGCATCTGAATCAGCCAGCACTTCAGCATCGCAAAGTGCATCAACGAGCGCATCAGAGTCAGCAAGTACATCAGCATCGATGAGCGCTTCAACAAGTGCTTCAGAGTCCGCAAGTACCAGTGCGTCGATGAGCGCCTCAACGAGTGCAAGTGAGTCCGCAAGTACGTCGGCTTCCATGAGCGCTTCAACGAGTGCTTCAGAGTCTGCAAGTACTTCAGCGTCACAGAGTGCCTCAACAAGTGCATCTGAATCAGCCAGCACTTCAGCATCGCAAAGTGCTTCAACAAGTGCTTCAGAGTCCGCAAGTACGTCGGCTTCCATGAGCGCCTCAACCAGTGCATCAGAATCAGCCAGCACTTCAGCATCGCAAAGTGCCTCAACGAGCGCATCAGAATCCGCAAGCACGTCCGCTTCAATGAGTGCATCAACGAGTGCTTCAGAATCAGCAAGTACGTCGGCATCCATGAGTGCGTCAACCAGTGCCAGTGAGTCCGCAAGTACATCAGCGTCGCAAAGTGCGTCAACCAGCGCAAGTGAATCCGCAAGTACCAGTGCCTCACAGAGCGCTTCAACGAGTGCATCAGAGTCAGCAAGTACGTCAGCATCCATGAGCGCCTCAACAAGTGCCAGCGAATCAGCAAGTACATCTGCCTCAATGAGTGCCTCAACCAGTGCGAGTGAGTCAGCAAGTACGTCAGCGTCACAGAGCGCTTCAACAAGTGCATCAGAATCAGCCAGCACTTCAGCATCGCAAAGTGCCTCAACGAGCGCATCAGAGTCAGCAAGTACATCAGCATCGATGAGCGCTTCAACAAGTGCTTCAGAGTCCGCAAGTACCAGTGCGTCGATGAGCGCATCAACGAGTGCAAGTGAGTCAGCAAGTACGTCGGCTTCCATGAGCGCTTTAACGAGTGCTTCAGAGTCTGCAAGTACTTCAGCGTCACAGAGTGCCTCAACAAGTGCGAGCGAATCCGCAAGTACATCTGCGTCCATGAGTGCCTCAACAAGTGCTAGTGAGTCAGCAAGTACGTCAGCGTCCATGAGCGCCTCAACAAGTGCGAGTGAATCTGCAAGTACTTCAGCGTCCATGAGTGCGTCAACTAGCGCATCAGAATCGGCAAGTACGTCGGCTTCCATGAGTGCCTCAACAAGTGCGAGCGAATCCGCAAGTACATCGGCCTCAATGAGCGCCTCAACAAGTGCATCAGAGTCCGCAAGTACTTCAGCATCCATGAGTGCATCGACCAGTGCGAGCGAGTCAGCAAGTACGTCAGCGTCGATGAGCGCTTCAACAAGTGCGAGTGAATCAGCAAGTACGTCAGCATCGATGAGTGCATCGACAAGTGCGAGCGAGTCCGCAAGCACTTCAGCATCGCAAAGTGCTTCAACAAGTGCTTCAGAATCGGCAAGTACTTCAGCGTCGATGAGTGCGTCAACAAGTGCGAGCGAATCAGCAAGTACGTCGGCATCCATGAGCGCTTCAACAAGTGCCAGTGAATCAGCAAGTACGTCAGCATCGATGAGTGCGTCAACCAGCGCTAGCGAATCCGCAAGTACATCTGCGTCACAAAGTGCGTCAACCAGCACATCAGAGTCAGCCAGCACGTCAGCATCCATGAGTGCCTCAACGAGCGCATCTGAATCAGCAAGTACGTCAGCGTCACAGAGTGCATCAACCAGCACATCAGAGTCAGCCAGCACGTCAGCATCCATGAGTGCCTCAACGAGCGCATCTGAATCAGCAAGTACGTCAGCGTCACAGAGTGCATCAACAAGTGCTTCAGAATCCGCAAGTACCTCAGCGTCACAGAGTGCTTCAACAAGTGCGAGCGAATCAGCAAGTACGTCAGCTTCAATGAGCGCTTCAACGAGTGCGTCGATGAGCGCTTCAACAAGTGCGAGTGAGTCCGCAAGTACTTCAGCATCGCAAAGTGCTTCAACAAGTGCGAGCGAATCAGCAAGTACGTCTGCATCAATGAGTGCTTCAACGAGTGCGTCTGAATCGGCAAGTACGTCAGCGTCACAGAGTGCATCAACAAGTGCGAGCGAATCCGCAAGTACTTCAGCATCACAAAGTGCATCAACAAGTGCGAGCGAATCCGCAAGTACATCAGCGTCCATGAGTGCATCAACAAGTGCGAGCGAATCCGCAAGTACAAGCGCCTCACAGAGTGCATCAACAAGTGCATCTGAATCAGCCAGCACTTCAGCATCACAAAGTGCATCGATGAGCACCTCAACCAGTGCCAGTGAGTCCGCAAGTACGTCAGCATCGATGAGTGCGTCAACAAGTGCTAGCGAGTCCGCAAGTACCTCAGCGTCGATGAGTGCATCAACCAGCGCCAGTGAGTCAGCAAGCACAAGTGCATCGATGAGCACCTCAACCAGTGCCAGTGAGTCCGCAAGTACCTCAGCTTCAATGAGTGCGTCAACAAGTGCTAGCGAGTCCGCAAGTACCTCAGCGTCGATGAGTGCATCAACCAGCGCCAGCGAATCCGCAAGTACCAGTGCTTCAATGAGTGCCTCAACCAGTGCGAGCGAATCGGCAAGTACTTCAGCTTCAATGAGTGCGTCAACAAGTGCTAGCGAGTCCGCAAGTACCTCAGCGTCGATGAGCGCTTCAACAAGTGCTAGCGAATCCGCAAGTACCAGTGCTTCAATGAGTGCCTCAACCAGTGCGAGCGAATCGGCAAGTACTTCAGCGTCCATGAGTGCATCAACGAGTGCGTCAGAATCAGCAAGTACTTCAGCGTCAAGCTCAGTTATCACAAGCATGGGAGAACCTGCGATTCACTCCCTTGACAGTGTTGATATTAATAGTGTTATTGTTTCTGATTCGATTAGTATGTCAGTATCGGCCTCGATTTCTCTATCAGTAAGTGCTTCAACTTCAGCAAGTATCAGTGCGTCACAGAGTGCCTCATCCAGCGCTAGTGAATCCGCAAGTACGTCAGCGTCCATGAGCGCCTCAACCAGTGCTAGTGACTCATCACCTACGTCTGTAGCTAGTGCTTCAAGCTCTGAAAGTATGTCTCCTAAGGATCATACTGAAGCCAAACAACTTCCGAAGACTGGAGAAACTGAATCGTCGTTAGCTACACTCTTCGGTGCCTTAGCGACGGCAACTGTTCTCGCCTTTCTTGCCAAACGCAAGAAGGACGACCCAGAAGATGACAGTTTATAATTTTAGTGTTAGGTAGTCATTGTCAATTTTTTAATAAAATACCACTCTTATTAGTACATTGTTAAATAAGAGTGGTGTTTTTTGCTGTCTAGTGATATTAAGATGAAAACTTTAGAAAGAGGTACTCATCAGATATAATTAGAAAATTCGGAATTCTGATTAATCTTACTAAGAGGAATTTTCCTTAATCATTTTTTTCGAGAGATGTCATATTCTATTTCTACCTTTTCATTGTTATCATCCTGGGGAAATCACCCTTTTTTAGACTTGTAAAAGCAATGTAGGAAAGGGCGATAAAAAAATTCAAAAAATAAGATACTATATTAGATTTTTGGGTTAAGGATATGATAAAATAAATAGTAATATACTAATAAACTAGCTAAAAATGAAAAGGTGTATATATGTTTTTTAGAAGAAATGAGGGTCAGTACCGAGAAACTGATCGTGTGACACGTTTTAAATTGGTAAAGTCAGGGAAACACTGGTTACGTGCCGCAACTTCTCACTTCGGACTTTTTAAGATAATAAGTGGTCGAGTGGATGCGTCATCTGTATCAGTTCATCAAGTTGAGGAAGAAGTACCTTTAATCACAAGTGACAGACTTTTAAAGGGAGTAGCCGCGACTGGAGCTCTACTAGGTGGAGGAGTAGCGACTTATGTAGTTCAAGCTGATGAAGTAACAAGTCCATCAGCGGTAGAGCATACGGTTAGTCCGACGACAGATGTTTTGGCAGCTTCTGATTCAGCGGTTTTGGGTCATTCGGGAGCTATTACAGAATCTGTAGTCAGAGGGGATGTTGTTAGCCAGTCAGCCTCAGCCACAGATTCAGTATCAAACTCAGTAGACTCAGTCTCACTATCGCTATCGGCAAGTCATCAGGCTTCTGCGTCAGTATCAGCGAGCCTTTCGACCTCAGTCTCAACCTCTGCTAGTACGTCAGCTTCAACAAGTGCTTCGGCTTCGCAGAAAGCTTCGGAATCTACTTCAGTTTCAATGAGTAGTTCAAAGGCGACAGGGCATGACAGTGAGACATCAAGTAGTCAAGTTACTGCTACGAGCCAGACGGGGTCTGAGAGTGGTGCAGACTCAATGCGTTCAGAAGACTTAGATACCAATGAGACATCACGTTCGTCAGATTTAACAACAAGAGCGTCAGTACCGACAGTCTCAGTACAAGCAGCAGAGGTTACCTCAGAAGCTACAGCAGTAGCTAATACTGCTGTGGCGGTGAGTATTGAGGCGGATAAGAAGCGTCAAGAGCAAGAAGCCAAGCTTAACTCACTGTCTACTGAAATTGGAACTTATCTAGGAAGACTAGGCAATCGTGAAGGGGCGGAAAGTGCCCTTCTAAAAGGAAAGACTACGATTGAAGCGATTCAAAATGCTTTGACAGATCCAAACGCTGACCTCAACGCCCTTATCTCTGAAGCTACTAGAACCCGTAATACTGTGGTCAATACGGTGTTACGTGCAAATTCTGGACTTCGAGACAGCCGTAATGGGAGAGCACTTCCGACAGGAACAGGTTTCAGAGCAGCAACAAATATTGGAAATGCTACTTACACGCCAAAAGCAGCACTTCATGTTACGCCGGAAGATCAAGAAGATTATTTCGAGACGAAGGGGACAGCGTCTTTAAATAATGGTGTGGTAACCTTGACGAATACTAAAAGTCAAGCTGGTTCCTATACCTTGAAAAACAAGATTGATATGAACGAAAGTTTCGTACTAAAAGGGAAAATCAATCTAGGTGATGCTTATGAGGGGAACTCTTCAGCAGGTCACACTGGTGGTGATGGTATTGGAACAATCTTTTCTACAGGTGCTGTAGGAGAACTTGGAACTAACGGCTCTGGTGCTAGTCTTGGTATGGGGGGAACGAATTTAAAATATTCCTTTGGATTTAAATTAGATACCTATCATAATACAAGTAACCCAGCTGCAAATGCTTTTGCTTTTGCGGATCCTAGTAATGTACGAGGGGGTGGTGCCTTTGGTGGTTGGGTTCAATCGGAAGGAAGCGGAAAGGTCAGAACCTATGATGCGAATAAGTTAACTGTAAATCCTACAAATAATACCCTTCGAGACTATACTGTAAGCTACAATGGTAAAACGAAGGAGATGACTGTTACTTATGCTGGACAGACCTTCACAAAAAATGTTTCCACTTGGCTTTCGCAATCACGTACTACAACCCGTCAATCAGCTGGGAATGAAGAATTAGCTTTTGCACTATTTGCATCCACAGGTGGTGCATGGAACCTACAGCAATTCCAATTGGAATCCTTCGATTACACCACAGGTGGATCTTACATTACGATCAAGTATGTAGATGATATTACAGGAGCGGAGCTCAAGCCATCTAAAACCATTTCTGGTCTAGGAGGCAATGTCCAAGATTTAACAAGTTACTTGGACATTCCTGGTTACAAAGTTCAACGTAATAATGCCAACACTTATAATCTCTACAGAGGCGGAAACAAGATTGAATTTAAACAAGGAAAGGTAACGGTTACCTATACCTATTCTCCTACAGTAGAGAAAAAGGTAGATCGTATCTATACCTATGTTGGTGAAAATGCTTCTGATTTAACTGTTGCTCAAAATTTTGTAAAGACTCAAACGGGTGTGACTTTACCTAGCAATACGAAGTATGAATTTGTATCTGGTTTTGATACGACAGATCAAGGAGATAAACAGGCTACTGTAAAAGTCACCATGCCGAATGGTTATGTTCAAACAGTTGATATCCCCTACACCGTTTATCCATCTCTTAGTGCCAAAAGTCCAATCTACGATTTTAAAGGAGAATCACTGACAAATGGTTCAGCTTCAGGTGGTGGTTATTACAATTACCTTACGAAATTAGGTACGGGTGGTTGGTACCCTTCAGGAATGTCTTGGGGACTTTATGATGGAACCACGAAGATTGATGATATCAATACCGATACGGTAGGTTATAAAGACTATACGTTAAAAGCAGTTTTTCCGAAGGGTCGGTATGGTGAAACGGAATCTAGCAAGTTACTGACGGTTTCATCTACTTTCCGACACATTGTTTATGATCTTGTTGCCAACCCGACACCAAACCCTACGAGATCTTGGGTCTTTACTCAAGGTGACAATGTTACAATTAATGCAATCAGCGCAGTGCAGTATGCATCTGGTTCGAATGCAATCACTCCTGTGGCCAATGATACCTTCACCTGGAAAAACAATGATGCTCCGAGCATGGATCAAATCGGAAAATTCACGAAAACAGTTATTGTAAAAACTGGTGAGGATGGAGCAGGACATAGAGCCACTAAAGAGATTGATGTTGTCGTAACGGTCAATCCAAAAGTAGCAACGATTACGACTGATTTGACCGGTAAAGCTGGTATGAAGAATCAGCAGATTGCAGTAACAGCTTCACCAGGTGCAACCGTTACGTTGAGCAATTCAGCAGGGAGGGCTATTGGAACTGCAGTAGCTGATGCATCTGGGAATGCAACTGTCACAGTCACAACAGCTTTGCCATATGGAAATATCCAAGCAAGTACATCTAAGACAGGGCCGACAGAAACAGGTGGCACAGCGACTTACACAGCTTCTGGAAATTCAAAATTAGCGACTTATGCTGCACCTAAAGCGAAGGCGGATAGGCTCTATGCCCTTCATCATGAAGGTTCTCCAGAATTAAGTATTCCAAGTAATTTTGTAAAATTAGCCAATGATTTAGCTTTGCCTTCAGGAAGTTCAGTACGTTGGAAGACATCAAAAGATCTAATCAATACCAATACGGTAGGGGATCGAGTTGCGGAGGTTACTGTTCAACTTCCAGGGGATTCTCAAACTTACACGGTTTCAGTTCCTTACACCATTTTACCGACGATTGAAGCTAAGAGTCCTATTTATGATCTTAAAGATGAAGGTCTTCATAATGGAACGGATGAGAGTAATTATATTAAGTCAGATACTACAGATGTTTCTTATACAACACAATGGACAGATGCGTCTGGAGTCAGCTCTACCACTATCCCATTAACAGTTGATAACACAGGAACATTTACCTATGCCATTAAGCGGATTTATGATGTGGGGCGTTATGGAGCAACGACAGATACTTCTAAATTAATTACGACTTCAACGACACTCGAACACCGTGTTATTGAACTCACAACCAAACACAAAGTTTTCCATCAAAATGTAGAAGATGAAAATTATAGAACTAGTAAAGATCCGGCTAGTTGGGTGACTATTACGGGAAATCCTAATTTTATAGGGGAATTCAGAGATGGCTTAGGACCAGACATTACAACTGCTGGGAAAGCTACATTAGACATTGCTTATACGATCACAGATGATAAGTCAGATATCCCTCTGACGATTCCAATAACTGCCGAATATACGGTTATCCCTACTCCAGTGATCTCTGAGGACTCAGTGACAGAGACAGGTGGCTTACCAGGTAAATCTATTCAAGTCACGAACGTTCTACCTAGTTCCACGGTCACTTTGACCTTGAATGGGCATCAGTTTACCAAGGAGGCAGGAGCTAGTGATGAAAGTGTTACTTTTACGGCACAGGATCTGAAGCAAGCCTATGATGATAACAATGGCTTGTTGCCTGTAGGTACTGTTACGGCTACAAGCACATTTGAAGGGGAAACTTCAGAGAAGGCTACAGCGACGATTACGGCAGAAACAGTGAAACCAACTGTTGAGTATAAGGTTAAGGTAAACGGCAAAGATCCTCAGATAGGAATAAATGGCGACTATGTTTTCTATGCTGGAGATGTCATCCAAGTGACCGTTACTGGTAAAGACAACAGCGGCAAGCTTGCTACCTTACGAGTAACTGGGAATGCGACTGTCCTTTCAGATTTCTTCCAGGGAAATACAAACTGGGGAACGGGTGCTATTCCAAATATTATCAATACCGTTATGAGCGATGACCAGACAACCTTTACCTTTACCGTTGTTCCAAAGAGTGACTTGATTTGGGGAGCAGGTAATCGTTGGGGACGTCGTGTAGAAGCAGTCGACCTAAGTGGAAATAGGACTTTATCTGATGAATTTGGTGTTAGACAAGGTCAATTAAAAGATCTATTTAACAAGCCTTCGATAACTGTTACACAAGTAAAGGATATCGGTCACTTAACAGAGATAGATAAAGCTAAAGTTCGTGAAGAAATCATGAAGGCACATGATAGGGTGATTGCAAATGGCCGAGATCGTATTGCAAGTATTGAAATCAGTAACGATGGTGTTGCAACAGTCTATTACAAAGATTTCGATAAGAATCAAACAAATCAATCTCAATACCCACTAACAACATATACACAAAGTGAAACGGTATCAGATACTGTGTACAAGTCAGAATCAACAAGTACAAGTACATCTGCCAGTGAATCAGCAAGCACATCCGCAAGAGAAAGTGAATCTGTAAGTACAAGCGCCAGTGAATCCGCAAGTACATCCGCATCGCAAAGTGCTTTAACGAGTGCGAGTGAGTCGGCAAGTACGTCCGCGTCGATGAGTGCCTTAACTAGTGCTTCAGAATCCGCAAGTACATCCGCGTCACAGAGTGCATCGACAAGTGCAAGCGAATCCGCAAGTACAAGTGCATCGATGAGTGCCTCAACAAGTGCGAGCGAGTCCGCAAGTACTTCAGCGTCACAGAGCGCTTCAACGAGTGCCAGTGAGTCAGCAAGTACAAGTGCATCGATGAGTGCCTCAACAAGTGCGAGCGAGTCCGCAAGTACCAGTGCCTCACAGAGTGCCTCAACGAGTGCAAGCGAATCCGCAAGTACAAGCGCTTCACAAAGTGCCTCAACCAGCGCCAGTGAGTCAGCAAGTACGTCTGCATCGATGAGTGCTTCAACCAGTGCTTCAGAATCCGCAAGTACTTCAGCGTCCATGAGCGCCTCAACCAGCGCTAGCGAATCGGCAAGTACATCTGCATCCATGAGTGCTTCAACAAGTGCCAGTGAGTCCGCAAGTACGTCGGCTTCCATGAGTGCCTCAACAAGTGCGAGTGAATCCGCAAGTACCAGTGCGTCGATGAGCGCTTCAACCAGCGCCAGCAGCGCCAGCGAGTCCGCAAGTACAAGTGCATCGATGAGCGCTTCAACCAGTGCGAGCGAATCAGCAAGTACGTCAGCGTCCATGAGCGCCTCAACCAGTGCAAGCGAATCAGCAAGTACAAGTGCATCGATGAGTGCCTCAACAAGTGCGAGCGAGTCCGCAAGTACTTCAGCGTCACAGAGCGCTTCAACGAGTGCCAGTGAGTCAGCAAGTACAAGTGCATCGATGAGTGCCTCAACAAGTGCGAGCGAGTCCGCAAGTACCAGTGCCTCACAGAGTGCCTCAACGAGTGCGTCTGAATCAGCAAGTACGTCGGCCTCAATGAGTGCCTCAACGAGTGCGTCTGAATCAGCAAGTACGTCAGCGTCCATGAGCACCTCAACAAGTGCAAGCGAATCAGCAAGTACAAGTGCATCGATGAGTGCCTCAACAAGTGCGAGCGAGTCCGCAAGTACGTCCGCATCGCAAAGTGCATCAACCAGCGCCAGTGAGTCAGCAAGTACAAGTGCATCGATGAGTGCCTCAACAAGTGCGAGCGAGTCCGCAAGTACAAGTGCATCGATGAGCGCTTCAACAAGTGCCAGTGAATCCGCAAGTACCAGTGCATCGATGAGCGCTTCAACAAGTGCGAGCGAATCAGCAAGTACGTCGGCCTCAATGAGTGCCTCAACGAGTGCGTCTGAATCAGCAAGTACAAGTGCATCGATGAGTGCCTCAACAAGTGCGAGCGAGTCCGCAAGTACAAGTGCATCGATGAGCGCTTCAACAAGTGCCAGTGAATCCGCAAGTACCAGTGCATCGATGAGCGCTTCAACAAGTGCGAGCGAATCAGCAAGTACGTCGGCCTCAATGAGTGCCTCAACGAGTGCGTCTGAATCAGCAAGTACGTCGGCCTCAATGAGTGCCTCAACGAGTGCGTCTGAATCAGCAAGTACGTCAGCGTCCATGAGCGCCTCAACCAGTGCAAGCGAATCCGCAAGTACAAGTGCATCGATGAGTGCCTCAACAAGTGCGAGCGAGTCCGCAAGTACTTCAGCGTCACAGAGCGCTTCAACGAGTGCCAGTGAGTCAGCAAGTACAAGTGCATCGATGAGTGCCTCAACAAGTGCGAGCGAGTCCGCAAGTACCAGTGCCTCACAGAGTGCCTCAACGAGTGCAAGCGAATCCGCAAGTACAAGCGCTTCACAAAGTGCCTCAACCAGCGCCAGTGAGTCCGCAAGTACGTCTGCATCGATGAGTGCTTCAACCAGTGCGTCAGAATCCGCAAGTACTTCAGCGTCCATGAGCGCCTCAACCAGCGCTAGCGAATCGGCAAGTACATCTGCATCGATGAGTGCATCAACAAGTGCTAGCGAATCGGCAAGTACGTCCGCATCGCAAAGTGCCTCAACCAGTGCATCAGAATCAGCCAGCACTTCAGCATCGATGAGCGCCTCAACCAGTGCATCAGAGTCCGCAAGTACTTCAGCGTCACAGAGCGCTTCAACGAGTGCCAGTGAGTCAGCCAGCACTTCAGCATCGATGAGCGCTTCAACCAGCGCATCAGAATCAGCCAGCACGTCAGCATCGATGAGTGCATCAACAAGTGCCAGCGAATCAGCCAGCACTTCAGCATCCATGAGTGCATCGACAAGTGCGAGTGAATCTGCAAGTACGTCCGCGTCACAGAGCGCTTCAACAAGTGCGAGCGAATCCGCAAGTACATCTGCGTCACAAAGTGCGTCAACGAGCGCATCAGAGTCCGCAAGTACATCAGCGTCAATGAGTGCCTCAACGAGTGCTAGTGAATCCGCAAGTACCAGTGCCTCAATGAGTGCATCAACAAGTGCTAGCGAGTCCGCAAGTACGTCTGCCTCAATGAGCGCCTCAACAAGTGCGAGCGAGTCCGCAAGTACCAGTGCCTCACAGAGTGCCTCAACGAGTGCAAGCGAATCCGCAAGTACAAGCGCTTCACAAAGTGCCTCAACCAGCGCCAGTGAGTCAGCAAGTACGTCTGCATCGATGAGTGCTTCAACCAGTGCTTCAGAATCCGCAAGTACTTCAGCGTCCATGAGCGCCTCAACCAGCGCTAGCGAATCGGCAAGTACATCTGCATCCATGAGTGCTTCAACAAGTGCTAGCGAATCGGCAAGTACGTCGGCCTCAATGAGTGCCTCAACGAGTGCGTCTGAATCAGCAAGTACAAGTGCATCGATGAGCGCTTCAACAAGTGCGAGTGGGTCAGCAAGTACGTCTGCATCGATGAGTGCTTCAACCAGTGCGAGCGAGTCCGCAAGTACAAGTGCATCGATGAGCGCTTCAACCAGTGCGAGCGAATCAGCAAGTACGTCAGCGTCCATGAGCGCCTCAACCAGTGCAAGCGAATCAGCAAGTACAAGTGCATCGATGAGTGCCTCAACAAGTGCGAGCGAGTCCGCAAGTACTTCAGCGTCACAGAGCGCTTCAACGAGTGCCAGTGAGTCAGCAAGTACAAGTGCATCGATGAGTGCCTCAACAAGTGCGAGCGAGTCCGCAAGTACCAGTGCCTCACAGAGTGCCTCAACGAGTGCGTCTGAATCAGCAAGTACGTCGGCCTCAATGAGTGCCTCAACGAGTGCGTCTGAATCAGCAAGTACGTCAGCGTCCATGAGCACCTCAACAAGTGCAAGCGAATCAGCAAGTACAAGTGCATCGATGAGTGCCTCAACAAGTGCGAGCGAGTCCGCAAGTACGTCCGCATCGCAAAGTGCATCAACCAGCGCCAGTGAGTCAGCAAGTACAAGTGCATCGATGAGTGCCTCAACAAGTGCGAGCGAGTCCGCAAGTACAAGTGCATCGATGAGCGCTTCAACAAGTGCCAGTGAATCCGCAAGTACCAGTGCATCGATGAGCGCTTCAACAAGTGCGAGCGAATCAGCAAGTACGTCGGCCTCAATGAGTGCCTCAACGAGTGCGTCTGAATCAGCAAGTACAAGTGCATCGATGAGTGCCTCAACAAGTGCGAGCGAGTCCGCAAGTACAAGTGCATCGATGAGCGCTTCAACAAGTGCCAGTGAATCCGCAAGTACCAGTGCATCGATGAGCGCTTCAACAAGTGCGAGCGAATCAGCAAGTACGTCGGCCTCAATGAGTGCCTCAACGAGTGCGTCTGAATCAGCAAGTACGTCGGCCTCAATGAGTGCCTCAACGAGTGCGTCTGAATCAGCAAGTACGTCAGCGTCCATGAGCGCCTCAACCAGTGCAAGCGAATCCGCAAGTACAAGTGCATCGATGAGTGCCTCAACAAGTGCGAGCGAGTCCGCAAGTACTTCAGCGTCACAGAGCGCTTCAACGAGTGCCAGTGAGTCAGCAAGTACAAGTGCATCGATGAGTGCCTCAACAAGTGCGAGCGAGTCCGCAAGTACCAGTGCCTCACAGAGTGCCTCAACGAGTGCAAGCGAATCCGCAAGTACAAGCGCTTCACAAAGTGCCTCAACCAGCGCCAGTGAGTCCGCAAGTACGTCTGCATCGATGAGTGCTTCAACCAGTGCGTCAGAATCCGCAAGTACTTCAGCGTCCATGAGCGCCTCAACCAGCGCTAGCGAATCGGCAAGTACATCTGCATCGATGAGTGCATCAACAAGTGCTAGCGAATCGGCAAGTACGTCCGCATCGCAAAGTGCCTCAACCAGTGCATCAGAATCAGCCAGCACTTCAGCATCGATGAGCGCCTCAACCAGTGCATCAGAGTCCGCAAGTACTTCAGCGTCACAGAGCGCTTCAACGAGTGCCAGTGAGTCAGCCAGCACTTCAGCATCGATGAGCGCTTCAACCAGCGCATCAGAATCAGCCAGCACGTCAGCATCGATGAGTGCATCAACAAGTGCCAGCGAATCAGCCAGCACTTCAGCATCCATGAGTGCATCGACAAGTGCGAGTGAATCTGCAAGTACGTCCGCGTCACAGAGCGCTTCAACAAGTGCGAGCGAATCCGCAAGTACATCTGCGTCACAAAGTGCGTCAACGAGCGCATCAGAGTCCGCAAGTACATCAGCGTCAATGAGTGCCTCAACGAGTGCTAGTGAATCCGCAAGTACCAGTGCCTCAATGAGTGCATCAACAAGTGCTAGCGAGTCCGCAAGTACAAGTGCATCGATGAGCGCTTCAACCAGTGCGAGCGAATCAGCAAGTACGTCAGCGTCCATGAGCGCCTCAACCAGTGCAAGCGAATCAGCAAGTACAAGTGCATCGATGAGTGCCTCAACCAGCGCCAGTGAGTCAGCAAGTACGTCAGCATCGATGAGTGCTTCAACAAGTGCTTCAGAATCAGCAAGTACAAGTGCTTCGATGAGCGCCTCTACAAGTGCTTCAGAGTCAGCAAGTACGTCAGCATCGCAAAGCGCTTCAACAAGTGCGAGTGAATCCGCAAGTACGTCGGCTTCCATGAGCGCTTCAACAAGTGCTAGCGAATCCGCAAGTACGTCTGCCTCAATGAGTGCTTCAACAAGTGCTAGCGAATCCGCAAGGACGTCCGCATCGATGAGTGCCTCGACAAGTGCGTCAGAATCCGCAAGTACGTCAGCGTCGATGAGTGCCTCAACAAGTGCATCTGAATCAGCCAGCACTTCAGCATCGCAAAGTGCATCAACCAGTGCGAGCGAGTCAGCAAGTACGTCAGCGTCGATGAGTGCTTCAACTAGCGCCAGTGAGTCAGCAAGTACGTCAGCGTCGATGAGTGCCTCAACAAGTGCAAGTGAATCCGCAAGTACTTCAGCGTCGATGAGCGCCTCAACAAGTGCTAGTGAGTCCGCAAGTACAAGTGCCTCACAAAGTGCCTCAACGAGTGCGTCAGAATCAGCAAGTACGTCAGCGTCGATGAGTGCCTCAACAAGTGCAAGTGAATCCGCAAGTACGTCTGCATCCATGAGCGCTTCAACAAGTGCGAGCGAGTCAGCAAGTACCAGTGCGTCCATGAGCGCTTCAACGAGTGCGTCTGAATCCGCAAGTACGTCCGCGTCACAGAGTGCCTCAACCAGAGCTAGCGAATCTGCAAGTACAAGTGCTTCCATGAGCGCTTCAACCAGTGCATCAGAATCAGCCAGCACTTCAGCATCGCAAAGCGCTTCAACGAGTGCCAGTGAATCCGCAAGTACATCTGCATCCATGAGTGCCTCAACAAGTGCGAGCGAGTCAGCAAGTACGTCCGCATCGATGAGCGCTTCAACAAGTGCCAGTGAATCGGCAAGTACTTCAGCGTCGATGAGTGCCTCAACAAGTGCTAGCGAATCCGCAAGTACGTCGGCTTCCATGAGTGCCTCAACAAGTGCTAGCGAATCAGCAAGTACATCTGCCTCAATGAGCGCCTCAACAAGTGCGAGCGAGTCAGCAAGTACGTCCGCATCGATGAGCGCTTCAACAAGTGCCAGTGAATCGGCAAGTACTTCAGCGTCGATGAGTGCCTCAACAAGTGCTAGCGAATCCGCAAGTACGTCGGCTTCCATGAGTGCCTCAACAAGTGCTAGCGAATCAGCAAGTACATCTGCCTCAATGAGCGCCTCAACAAGTGCGTCTGAATCAGCAAGTACCAGTGCGTCCATGAGTGCTTCAACAAGTGCCTCAGAATCTGCAAGCACTTCAGCATCGCAAAGTGCTTCAGAATCGGCAAGTACTTCAGCGTCGATGAGCGCTTCAACAAGTGCTAGTGAGTCCGCAAGTACGTCCGCATCGATGAGCGCTTCAACGAGTGCGAGCGAGTCAGCAAGTACCAGTGCATCGATGAGCGCTTCAACAAGTGCTTCAGAATCGGCAAGTACTTCAGCGTCGATGAGTGCGTCAACAAGCGCTAGCGAATCCGCAAGTACGTCTGCCTCAATGAGCGCTTCAACGAGTGCGAGCGAGTCAGCAAGTACAAGTGCTTCCATGAGCGCTTCAACAAGCGCTAGCGAATCAGCAAGTACGTCAGCGTCCATGAGTGCTTCAACAAGTGCGAGCGAATCCGCAAGTACGTCGGCCTCAATGAGTGCCTCAACGAGTGCGTCTGAATCAGCAAGTACGTCGGCCTCAATGAGTGCCTCAACGAGTGCGTCTGAATCAGCAAGTACGTCAGCGTCCATGAGTGCTTCAACAAGTGCGAGCGAATCCGCAAGTACGTCGGCCTCAATGAGTGCCTCAACGAGTGCGTCTGAATCCGCAAGTACGTCGGCCTCAATGAGTGCCTCAACGAGTGCGTCTGAATCAGCAAGTACGTCGGCCTCAATGAGTGCCTCAACGAGTGCGTCTGAATCAGCAAGTACCTCAGCATCACAGAGTGCATCGACAAGTGCGAGTGAATCTGCAAGTACGTCCGCATCCATGAGTGCCTCAACAAGTGCGAGCGAGTCAGCAAGTACTTCAGCCTCAATGAGTGCTTCAACGAGTGCGTCTGAATCTGCAAGTACAAGTGCTTCCATGAGTGCATCGACAAGTGCCAGTGAGTCCGCAAGTACGTCGGCTTCCATGAGTGCCTCAACAAGTGCGAGTGAATCCGCAAGTACCAGTGCGTCGATGAGCGCTTCAACCAGCGCCAGCAGCGCCAGCGAGTCCGCAAGTACTTCAGCTTCAATGAGTGCTTCAACAAGTGCCAGTGAATCGGCAAGTACTTCAGCGTCACAGAGTGCCTCAACAAGTGCGAGTGAATCCGCAAGTACGTCGGCTTCCATGAGCGCTTCAACAAGTGCTAGCGAATCCGCAAGTACGTCTGCCTCAATGAGTGCTTCAACAAGTGCTAGCGAATCTGCAAGTACGTCCGCATCCATGAGTGCCTCAACCAGCGCCAGCGAGTCAGCAAGTACTTCAGCCTCAATGAGTGCTTCAACGAGTGCATCAGAATCGGCAAGTACTTCAGCATCGATGAGTGCATCGACAAGTGCCAGTGAGTCAGCAAGTACGTCAGCATCGCAAAGTGCATCAACAAGTGCATCAGAATCCGCAAGTACGTCCGCGTCGATGAGTGCTTCAACAAGTGCTAGCGAGTCAGCAAGTACATCGGCCTCAATGAGCGCATCGACAAGTGCATCAGAATCGGCAAGTACCAGTGCATCCATGAGCGCTTCAACAAGTGCTAGCGAGTCCGCAAGTACGTCAGCATCCATGAGTGCCTCAACCAGCGCCAGTGAATCCGCAAGTACCAGTGCATCCATGAGCGCTTCAACAAGTGCGAGCGAGTCAGCAAGTACCAGTGCGTCGATGAGTGCTTCAACAAGTGCCTCAGAATCTGCAAGTACGTCCGCGTCCATGAGCGCCTCAACAAGTGCGTCTGAATCAGCAAGCACTTCAGCGTCGATGAGTGCTTCAACAAGCGCTAGCGAATCTGCAAGTACGTCTGCATCAATGAGCGCTTCAACGAGTGCGAGCGAGTCAGCAAGTACCAGTGCATCGATGAGCGCTTCAACAAGTGCTAGCGAGTCAGCAAGTACCAGTGCATCGATGAGCGCTTCAACAAGTGCGAGTGAATCCGCAAGTACGTCTGCATCAATGAGTGCTTCAACAAGTGCCAGCGAATCAGCAAGTACAAGTGCATCGATGAGCGCTTCAACAAGTGCGAGCGAGTCAGCAAGTACAAGTGCATCGATGAGCGCTTCAACAAGTGCGAGCGAGTCAGCAAGTACGTCAGCATCCATGAACACTTCAACCAGTGCTTCATCAAACTCACAGATATCTTCAATGAGTTCAGAGCAATTGACAAACACTTCACTGATAATTAACACATCAGAAAGAACTAGTCTTTCTGTTAATGATCGCAATTCTGACAGTTTCATTCTTAAGGCTAAGGCTGATAGACTTTTGGTACAACCAGAATCTAGGATGCTTCCTAAGTTTATTGAGAGAAGTAATCCACTTGCAACGGTGTTAGGAGTTCTATCTACTGCAACTGGTCTTGCCTTTCTTGCTAAACGCAAGAAGGATGACCCAGAAGATGACAGTTTATAATTTTAGTGTTAGGTAGTCATCGTCAATTTTTTAATAAAACACCACCCTTATTAGTACATTGTTAAATAAGGGCGGTGTTTTTTTGCTGTCTAGTGATATTAAGATGAAAACTTTAGAAAGAAGTATTTATCTGATATGATTGGAAAAATCAGAATTTTTATTAATCTTACCAAGAGGAATTTTCCTTAATCATTTTTTTCGAGAGATGTCATATTCTATTGCTACCTTTTCATTGTTATCATTCTGGGGAAATTACCCTTTTTTAGACTTGTAAAAGCAATGTAGGAAAGGACGATAAAAAAATTCAAAAAATAAGATACTATATTAGATTTTTTGGTTAAGGATATGATAAAATAGACAGTAATGTGCTAATAAACTAGCTAAAAATGAAAAGGTGTATATATGTTTTTTAGAAGAAATGAGGGTCAGTACCGAGAAACTGATCGTGTGACACGTTTTAAATTGGTAAAGTCAGGGAAACATTGGTTACGTGCCGCAACTTCCCACTTTGGGCTTTTTAAGATAATAAGTGGTCGTGTGGATGCGTCATCTGTATCAGTTCATCAAGTTGAGGAAGAAGTACCTTTAGTCACAAGTGACAGACTTTTAAAGGGAGTAGCCGCAACAGGAGCTCTACTAGGTGGAGGAGTAGCGACTTATGTGGTTCAAGCTGATGAAGCAACAAGTCCATCAGCGGTAGAGCATACGGTTAGTCCGACGACAGATGTTTTGGCGGCCTCTGATTCAGCAGTTTTGAGTCATTCTGGAGCTATTACAGAATCTGCAGTCAGAGGAGATGTAGTTAGTCAGTCAGCCTCAGCCACAGATTCAGTATCAAACTCAGTAGATTCAGTCTCACTATCGCTATCAGCAAGTCATCAGGCTTCTGCGTCAGTATCAGCGAGCCTTTCGACCTCAGTCTCAACCTCTGCTAGTACGTCAGCTTCGACAAGTGCGAGTGAGTCAGCCAGCACCAGTGCTTCGGCTTCACAGAAAGCTTCGGAGTCTACTTCAGTTTCAATGAGTAGTTCAAAGGCGACAGGGCATGACAGTGAGACATCAAGTAGTCAAGTTACTGCTACGAGCCAGACGGGGTCTGAGAGTGGTGCAGACTCAATGCGTTCAGAAGACTTAGATACCAATGAGACATCACGTTCGTCAGATTTAACAACAAGAGCGTCAGTACCGACAGTCTCAGTACAAGCAGCAGAGGTTACCTCAGAAGCTACAGCAGTAGCTAATACTGCTGTGGCGGTGAGTATTGAGGCGGATAAGAAGCGTCAAGAGCAAGAAGCCAAGCTTAACTCACTGTCTACTGAAATTGGAACTTATCTAGGAAGACTAGGCAATCGTGAAGGGGCGGAAAGTGCCCTTCTAAAAGGAAAGACTACGATTGAAGCGATTCAAAATGCTTTGACAGATCCAAACGCTGACCTCAACGCCCTTATCTCTGAAGCTACTAGAACACGTAATACTGTGGTCAATACAGTGTTACGCGCAAGTTCTGGTGCTCGTGATTACCGGAATGGAGCACGGATTACTGCTGCCAATACCTTACGTGCATCCTACGATACAAACGCTTCACTGGGAAATGCAACCTATGATCCTAAGGCGCATTTGATTGTAACCAATAAGAATCAATCCACCTACTTTAAAACAACTGGAGATGCCTCTTTAAGTAATGGGATTTTGACCTTGACGCCAAGTGCGCCAAGTCAGGCAGGTGCCTATACCCTGAACACGAAGATTGATATGAACGAAAGTTTCACTCTCACAGGAAAAATCAACCTCGGAGAGGCTTATGAAGGGCGCCCTAAAAACGGTCATGATGGTGGCGATGGAATCGCTGCGGTATTCTCAACAGGTGCCATCGGAGAAATCGGAAATGCCAACGGTAATGGATCAGGTGCCAGTCTTGGGATGGGAGGAGATAACCTCAAAGGTTCTTTCGGTTTCAAACTAGATACTTGGCATAATACGGGTAACCCATTACCGAATAATAAAGCTTCAGCCGATCCTAAGTATTCAGGGTATCAAAAGGGAGCTTTTGGAGGCTTTACTTATAACTATAATGGATCTAGAAATGATGCCAAGGGTTCTGTTTACCCTGTTATCCGTACCATTAAGAAGCTAAATGGGGAAGGCCCAACAGATAATTCATTGAAGGACTATAAGGTTGTCTATGATGGGGATACCAAGGTGATGACGGTCACCTATAATGGACAAACTTGGTCTATGAATCTAAACTATGATTCCATAGCTGTTAATGGTGACATGGAAGTTCTTGGACATCCAAATGCAAGTGTCATAAAAAACGAGAATAAGAGCAGAAGCCTCTTGCAAAATGCGGGTTATCCTGATGAAATGGCCTTTGCCCTCTTTGGGTCGACGGGTTCCGGTTATAATTTACAGCAATTCCAGTTGGAGAAGTTTGATTATTCAGCTCAGGGTGCCTACATTACAGTGAAATTCATCGATGCAGACACTGGGGAAGAGATTCCTGGAAAAGATGAAGTGTTGATTCAGAAAACTCCTGGAACAAATGTAGATTTGGGAGAATACCTTGCTATTAGTGGTTATACTCTAAAAGCGACAAACGTTTCTACGGCTAAGGGCTATCTTTTTGGTAACACTGTGAAAGTTGTTACGGGTAACCAAGGAATTACCTATGCTTTCCATAAAATCAGACAAAACGAAATTTACACAGCCTCTGCCAAAGCAACAACTGTGTACACGTTGCAGGGTGAAACAGCTTCGGATCTTTCTGATGTAAGTAAATTTGTGACGGTTGCTTCAAATGAAAGTACAACACCTGCTGCCTCTGGTTATAGTCTGGTTTGGTCAACACCGATTTCAACGACTACTTCGGGGAATCAAACAGCTGTTGCAAAAGTAACCTATTCAGACGGTTCTGTGCAAACCGTTAATGTGAATTATAAGGTTTTACCTAAGATTGAGGCTAAAACACCTATTTATGATTTTAAAGGTCAAAATCTTCACAATGGTTCAAATGCAGATGCGTATCTCTCATCTGATGTGACAGACCAATCTTACACAACCAAATGGACCAATAACTCTACATCTGAAACAACGACAACTCTACCATTGTCAACAGCAACGGCAGGTGAATTTAACTATACGATTACCCGAACCTATGATGTTGGTCGTTATGGGACAACTTCAAATAGTTCAGAGTTGTTGGTGAGTACAACTACTCTTAAACATAAAGTTATTGAGGTGAAGGGTGTTTCTCATACATTTGAACAAGATGTTGATGATGAGGATTATTATAATAGCTATACGCCAAGTGAATGGTATAGTGCAGATTCGGTTTCACAATCGGCCATCTTATCTGCAAATTTTGTCAGCTCAGACTTACCAGATATTAGTACTCCTGGACAATTCACTTATTCTGTTAGATTTACAACCTTACCTGACGGGACAGGCCTAAGTAGCACTTATGAATTGGAGGTACCCTATACAGTTACCCCTAATAGGGATAGTATGTCAGCCTCAACCAGCGCCAGTGAATCCGCAAAAACATCAGCATCAATGAGTGCCTTAGCGAGTGCCTCGGAATCAGCAAGTACCAGTGCTTCGGAAAGTGTGTCCACAAGTGAATCGGAAAAAACCTCTGAAAGTGTTTCAGCTTCACACAGCGCATTAACGAGTGCAAGTGAGTCCGCCAGCACGTCGGCGTCACAAAGTGCCTCAACCAGCGCCAGCGAATCTGCAAGTACGTCAGCATCGCAAAGTGCATCAACGAGCGCCTCAGAGTCCGCAAGTACGTCGGCATCCATGAGCGCTTCAACAAGTGCGAGCGAATCCGCAAGTACATCAGCTTCCATGAGTGCTTCAACAAGTGCATCTGAATCAGCCAGCACTTCAGCATCGCAAAGTGCCTCAACTAGCGCATCAGAATCGGCAAGTACCTCGGCCTCAATGAGTGCCTCAACGAGTGCTAGCGAATCCGCAAGTACCAGTGCGTCGATGAGTGCTTCAACAAGTGCTTCAGAGTCCGCAAGTACCAGTGCATCGATGAGCGCTTCAACCAGCGCCAGCGAATCAGCAAGTACGTCGGCATCCATGAGTGCTTCAACAAGTGCTTCAGAGTCAGCAAGTACTTCAGCATCCATGAGTGCCTCAACAAGTGCCAGTGAATCGGCAAGTACTTCAGCGTCACAGAGCGCCTCAACAAGTGCGTCAGAATCCGCAAGTACGTCAGCATCGCAAAGTGCATCAACGAGCGCCTCAGAGTCCGCAAGTACGTCGGCATCCATGAGCGCTTCAACAAGTGCGAGCGAGTCAGCAAGTACCTCGGCCTCAATGAGTGCATCAACGAGTGCATCTGAATCAGCCAGCACTTCAGCATCGCAAAGTGCTTCAACCAGCGCCAGCGAATCAGCAAGTACGTCGGCATCCATGAGCGCTTCAACAAGTGCTTCAGAGTCCGCAAGTACGTCGGCATCCATGAGCGCTTCAACAAGTGCATCAGAATCCGCAAGTACATCTGCGTCACAGAGCGCCTCAACAAGTGCGAGCGAATCGGCAAGTACGTCTGCATCGATGAGTGCCTCAACAAGTGCTTCAGAGTCAGCAAGTACTTCAGCATCCATGAGTGCCTCAACAAGTGCTTCAGAGTCAGCAAGTACTTCAGCATCCATGAGTGCCTCAACAAGTGCCAGTGAGTCGGCAAGTACTTCAGCGTCACAGAGCGCCTCAACAAGTGCGTCAGAATCCGCAAGTACGTCAGCATCGCAAAGTGCATTAACGAGCGCCTCAGAGTCGGCAAGTACGTCGGCATCCATGAGCGCTTCAACAAGTGCGAGCGAGTCAGCAAGTACCTCGGCCTCAATGAGTGCATCAACGAGTGCATCTGAATCAGCCAGCACTTCAGCATCGCAAAGTGCTTCAACCAGCGCCAGCGAATCAGCAAGTACGTCAGCGTCCATGAGTGCCTCAACAAGTGCGAGTGAGTCAGCAAGTACGTCAGCGTCCATGAGCGCTTCAACGAGTGCGTCTGAATCCGCAAGTACGTCCGCGTCACAGAGTGCCTCAACCAGAGCTAGCGAATCTGCAAGTACAAGTGCTTCCATGAGCGCTTCAACCAGTGCATCAGAATCAGCCAGCACTTCAGCATCGCAAAGCGCTTCAACGAGTGCCAGTGAATCAGCAAGTACATCAGCATCCATGAGTGCTTCAACAAGTGCCAGTGAATCGGCAAGTACGTCAGCATCCATGAGTGCCTCAACAAGTGCGAGCGAATCGGCAAGTACGTCCGCGTCGATGAGCGCCTCAACGAGTGCGAGTGAGTCAGCAAGTACGTCAGCATCCATGAGTGCTTCAACCAGCGCCAGTGAATCGGCAAGTACATCAGCATCCATGAGTGCTTCAACCAGCGCCAGTGAGTCCGCAAGTACATCAGCATCCATGAGTGCCTCAACAAGTGCGAGTGAGTCCGCAAGTACATCAGCATCCATGAGTGCCTCGATGAGTGCCTCAACGAGTGCGAGCGAATCCGCAAGTACCAGTGCCTCGATGAGTGCCTCAACAAGTGCAAGTGAGTCAGCAAGTACGTCCGCGTCCATGAGTGCGTCAACCAGCGCCAGTGAGTCCGCAAGTACTTCAGCATCGATGAGCGCTTCAACGAGTGCTTCAGAATCTGCAAGTACATCTGCATCGATGAGCGCTTCAACGAGTGCTTCAGAATCTGCAAGTACGTCAGCGTCGATGAGCGCTTCAACAAGTGCAAGTGAATCTGCAAGTACTTCAGCGTCAATGAGTGCCTCAACCAGCGCCAGTGAATCGGCAAGTACCTCAGCGTCCATGAGCGCCTCAACCAGCGCCAGTGAATCCGCAAGTACGTCTGCATCGATGAGTGCTTCAACGAGTGCGAGTGAATCAGCCAGCACATCAGCATCGATGAGCGCTTCAACAAGTGCGAGCGAGTCAGCAAGTACATCGGCCTCAATGAGCGCCTCAACAAGTGCTTCAGAGTCAGCAAGTACGTCAGCATCGATGAGTGCTTCAACAAGTGCCAGTGAATCGGCAAGTACGTCCGCGTCACAGAGTGCCTCAATAAGTGCGAGCGAATCTGCAAGTACAAGTGCTTCCATGAGTGCTTCAACCAGCGCCTCAGAGTCAGCAAGTACTTCAACATCGATGAGTGCCTCAACAAGTGCCAGTGAATCTGCAAGTACTTCAGCATCGATGAGCGCTTCAACCAGTGCAAGTGAATCTGCAAGTACTTCAGCGTCACAGAGTGCGTCAACAAGTGCTAGTGAATCCGCAAGTACCAGTGCCTCAATGAGTGCTTCAACAAGTGCATCAGAATCAGCCAGCACTTCAGCATCGCAAAGTGCATCAACAAGTGCGAGCGAGTCAGCAAGTACTAGCGCCTCCATGAGTGCATCAACCAGTGCTTCAGAATCCGCAAGTACGTCGGCTTCCATGAGTGCGTCAACGAGTGCGAGTGAATCAGCAAGTACGTCCGCGTCAATGAGTGCCTCAACGAGCGCATCAGAATCTGCAAGTACCTCAGCATCGATGAGCGCTTCAACAAGTGCTTCAGAGTCCGCAAGTACCTCAGCATCGATGAGCGCCTCAACGAGTGCAAGTGAGTCAGCAAGTACGTCGGCTTCCATGAGCGCTTCAACGAGTGCTTCAGAGTCTGCAAGTACTTCAGCGTCACAGAGTGCCTCAACAAGTGCGAGCGAATCCGCAAGTACGTCAGCATCGATGAGTGCTTCAACCAGCGCTAGCGAATCGGCAAGTACTTCAGCGTCCATGAGCGCTTCAACGAGTGCAAGTGAGTCAGCAAGTACGTCTGCCTCAATGAGCGCCTCAACAAGTGCAAGCGAATCCGCAAGCACAAGTGCATCCATGAGCGCCTCAACAAGTGCGAGTGAATCCGCAAGTACCAGTGCTTCCATGAGTGCATCAACAAGTGCGAGCGAGTCAGCAAGTACGTCCGCGTCCATGAGTGCGTCAACCAGCGCCAGTGAGTCAGCCAGCACGTCCGCATCGCAAAGCGCCTCAACCAGCGCCAGCGAATCAGCAAGTACGTCTGCCTCCATGAGCGCCTCAACAAGTGCGAGTGAGTCAGCAAGTACATCAGCCTCCATGAGTGCCTCAACCAGCGCCAGCGAGTCAGCAAGTACATCAGCGTCCATGAGTGCGTCAACCAGCGCCAGTGAGTCAGCCAGCACGTCCGCATCGCAAAGCGCCTCAACCAGCGCCAGCGAGTCAGCAAGTACGTCAGCATCGATGAGTGCTTCAACAAGTGCCAGTGAATCGGCAAGTACGTCAGCGTCCATGAGCGCCTCAACAAGTGCAAGTGAATCTGCAAGTACTTCAGCGTCGATTAGCGCCTCAACAAGTGCGAGCGAATCAGCCAGCACATCAGCGTCGATGAGCGCTTCAACAAGTGCAAGTGAATCGGCAAGTACTTCAGCGTCACAGAGTGCGTCAACCAGCGCCAGTGAGTCAGCCAGCACGTCCGCATCGCAAAGCGCCTCAACCAGCGCCAGCGAGTCAGCAAGTACGTCAGCATCGATGAGTGCTTCAACAAGTGCCAGTGAATCGGCAAGTACGTCAGCGTCCATGAGCGCCTCAACAAGTGCAAGTGAATCTGCAAGTACGTCAGCGTCCATGAGCGCCTCAACAAGTGCGAGCGAATCAGCCAGCACATCAGCGTCGATGAGCGCTTCAACAAGTGCCAGTGAATCGGCAAGTACTTCAGCGTCACAGAGTGCTTCAACGAGCGCATCAGAATCCGCAAGTACCAGTGCTTCAATGAGTGCCTCAACCAGTGCGAGCGAATCGGCAAGTACGTCAGCATCGATGAGTGCTTCAACAAGTGCCAGTGAATCGGCAAGTACGTCAGCGTCCATGAGCGCCTCAACAAGTGCAAGTGAATCTGCAAGTACGTCAGCGTCCATGAGCGCCTCAACAAGTGCGAGCGAATCAGCCAGCACATCAGCGTCGATGAGCGCTTCAACAAGTGCCAGTGAATCGGCAAGTACTTCAGCGTCACAGAGTGCTTCAACGAGCGCATCAGAGTCCGCAAGTACGTCGGCATCCATGAGCGCTTCAACAAGTGCGAGCGAATCGGCAAGTACGTCAGCATCGATGAGTGCCTCAACAAGTGCCAGTGAATCGGCAAGTACGTCGGCATCCATGAGCGCTTCAACAAGTGCAAGTGAATCTGCAAGTACTTCAGCGTCGATGAGCGCCTCAACGAGTGCGAGCGAATCAGCCAGCACTTCAGCGTCGATGAGCGCTTCAACAAGTGCAAGTGAATCTGCAAGTACTTCAGCGTCGATGAGCGCCTCAACCAGTGCGAGCGAATCAGCCAGCACATCAGCGTCACAGAGTGCCTCAACAAGTGCGAGCGAATCCGCAAGTACGTCAGCGTCGATGAGCGCTTCAACAAGTGCGAGTGAATCCGCAAGTACGTCAGCGTCGATGAGTGCTTCAACAAGTGCGAGTGAATCCGCAAGTACCAGTGCCTCGATGAGTGCCTCAACAAGTGCAAGTGAGTCAGCAAGTACGTCTGCATCGATGAGTGCCTCAACCAGCGCTAGCGAATCTGCAAGTACAAGTGCTTCCATGAGCGCTTCAACCAGTGCATCAGAATCAGCCAGCACTTCAGCATCGCAAAGTGCTTCAACGAGTGCCAGTGAATCAGCAAGTACTAGCGCCTCCATGAGTGCGTCAACTAGCTCATCAGAATCAGCAAGTACTAGCGCCTCCATGAGTGCATCGACAAGTGCGTCAGAATCGGCAAGTACGTCAGCGTCCATGAGTGCCTCAACCAGCGCTAGCGAATCTGCAAGTACCTCGGCCTCAATGAGTGCCTCAACGAGTGCATCAGAATCAGCCAGCACTTCAGCATCGCAAAGTGCTTCAACGAGTGCCAGTGAATCAGCAAGTACTAGCGCCTCACAAAGTGCCTCAACAAGTGCGAGCGAATCGGCAAGTACATCGGCCTCAATGAGCGCATCGACAAGTGCCTCGATGAGTGCCTCAACGAGTGCGAGCGAATCCGCAAGTACCAGTGCCTCGATGAGTGCCTCAACAAGTGCAAGTGAGTCAGCAAGTACGTCAGCATCGATGAGTGCCTCAACCAGCGCCAGTGAATCCGCAAGTACCAGTGCTTCCATGAGTGCATCAACAAGTGCGAGTGAGTCAGCAAGTACCAGTGCCTCCATGAGCGCTTCAACGAGTGCATCAGAGTCCGCAAGTACGTCGGCCTCAATGAGTGCATCGACAAGTGCGAGCGAATCCGCAAGTACCAGTGCGTCGATGAGTGCCTCAACGAGTGCGTCAGAATCAGCAAGTACGTCAGCGTCCATGAGCGCTTCACAAAGTGCCTCAACCAGCGCCTCAGAGTCAGCAAGTACGTCAGCATCGCAAAGCGCCTCAACCAGCGCCAGCGAATCGGCAAGTACGTCGGCTTCCATGAGCGCTTCAACGAGTGCGTCTGAATCCGCAAGTACGTCAGCGTCAATGAGTGCATCAACAAGTGCGAGTGAGTCTGCAAGTACGTCGGCATCAAGCTCAGTTATCACAAGTATGGGAGAACCTGCGATCCACTCCCTTGACAGTGTTGATATTAATAGTGTTATTGTTTCTGATTCGATTAGTGTGTCAGTATCGGCCTCGATTTCTCTATCAGTAAGTGCTTCAACTTCAGCAAGTATCAGTGCGTCACAGAGTGCCTCATCCAGCGCTAGTGAATCGGCAAGTACAAGTGCATCACAAAGTGCATCAACAAGTGCATCAGAATCCGCAAGTACATCAGCGTCACAGAGTGCCTCAACGAGTGCAAGTATCTCTGCATCTCAAAGTGTGTCAATCAGTGCTAGTGATTCATCACCTACGTCTGTAGCTAGTGCTTCAAGCTCTGAAAGTATGTCTCCTAAGGATCATACTGAAGCCAAACAACTTCCGAAGACTGGAGAAACTGAATCGTCGTTAGCTACACTCTTCGGTGCCTTAGCGACGGCAACTGGTCTTGCCTTTCTTGCCAAACGGAAGAAAGATGAAGAAGAGGACGAAGATTATTAGTATTTTAGGATTGTAATAGTCTTTACAATGCTCAGATAAGCACAGTAAAAAACACCTTCATGTTAGATATGCAGTCTAGCTAGGAGGTGTTTTTTGATTTGGAGATGTTGTGAAAGTTTCAAAAACAAACAGCAACAATAAAAAGGAGGTCAGCTTTAACTGACCTCCTAATTTAGTATTACATTTTACCTGGATGAGCGACGTTGTTGCTCTGTTAGAATGACTTCAAATAACAAGTTTCCAACCAAATTGAACATCTAATGCGAACGCAGATTTTCACGTTTTTTGGGGCATCATAGACAAAAATCATGTGATCACTGATTTTAGAAAGTAGGTGATTGCCTAAAGTAGTAATAGTTAAGACAGTTGCCCCATGTCTTTTGGCTTGTAAGATACTGTTATTGACATCCTTGCTTTTTCCACCGAGTGAGAAGACGATAATGACGTCCTGAGGTGTCACAATAACTTTAATACGTTCAATACTGAATTGTTCAAAATAATCGTTGGTCCAAATGTTGATCAGTTTCAATTTGCGGTTGAAGTCGGTCATAGGCATGTAACTAGATCCCACGCCGATACAGAAAATACGTCTAGCCTCAAGAATCTTATCTGCAAAGCTTTGGAAATCTTGCTCTGAGAGGATGGATAAGGTATGTTCGAACTCGACGTGGAGTTGTTCTTTGAGTTGTTCAAAGGAGTTATGTTCTAATTTGGCTTGATTCTTCTTAAGTTCTTTTGATAAACGCAGGTCATACCGTAGTTCATTATAGGTCTGGTAACCTAGTTTCTTGCAAGCACGGATAACAGTAGAAGAAGAAATAAAGAGTTCATTGGCAATAGCCTTGAGGGTAATATTTTCAACCTCTTCCTGACGCATGAGATAATCTATAACTTCCTCTTACAGCTCGTAAGTAGTGAATGGCTTAGATAGTTAGAATTTATTTTCAGTATGAGAAATTATCCTAAAAAAGACATCATCTCTACAGCCTGATATATTGCTTAAGTTAGTGTTTTTAAGTGTTTCAAGAGGAGAAGTCTTAAGAATCTGGTCTTTTTCCATTAGATTCTCTTGGATTAAGGTTAAAAGCAAAAAAGCTTATCAAGAATAATTCTAAATAGCTATAGTTTCCCAATTCTCTTTCCCTCAACGATAAAAAATGAATATTTTATATTTCTAAATACTCATCAAAAACTAATATTATTAAAACAACAAAAGGACTTTTCTAAAAAATATGAAAATTTATCGAATCTTATTGAAAAAAAGCTTTCAATGATTTAGAATGAAGCTATAAATGGGAAAAAGGAGTCTTTTTATTATGGACAAAAAAGTACATTATAAAATGCACAAAGTTAAGAAACAATGGGTAACCATCGCAGTGACAGGTTTGTCTCTCGGTGCAGTCTCAGCGGTTTCTTTAGGAACTAACGACGGTGTCGTTCAGGCAGACGAACATACGGATGCTACTGTAGCCATCCCCGATATTACTGTTGATACGGGTACTGTATCTAACGATACAACGGCTGCTCAGGATCCAACTACAGCAGTTGCAGCGACAAACGATGTCGCAACTGACCAAGCAACTCCAACAGCAACTTTCGATTTGACAACTGATACAACAAATACAGTTGCAGCGAATGCTGTTGATACGGTAGCGACTGTCGGTACTGATCGTGCGGCAACTACAAACGATACAACAGCAACCAATGATACAGCTGTTGATACAACAAATAACAATACTACAACTGACACAACAACAGTTACTGATCGCGCAGCGACAACTGAACGTCGTGCGACTGGTGCTCGCCGTGGTCCTACAGGAGGCCGTCGTGCTACCCCAGTTAACGGCAATACAAATAATGCCAACAATACTGTCACAGTAGTAAATAACGACCTTCCAGCAACTAATAATGTCGTAACTGATGGTCCAAGCCACATCAAAACTATTAATGGAAAACAATACTACGTTGAAGATGATGGCACTATTCGTAAGAACTATGTTCTTGAACGTATCGGTGGAAGCCAATACTTTAACGCTGAAACTGGTGAATTGTCTAACCAAAAAGAATACCGTTTCGATAAGAACGGTGGAACAGGTTCATCAGCTGACAGCACAAACACAAACGTTACTGTAAATGGTGATAAAAATGCCTTTTACGGTACAACTGATAAAGATATCGAACTTGTTGATGGTTACTTCACTGCCAACACATGGTACCGTCCAAAAGAAATCTTGAAAGATGGTAAAGAGTGGACTGCCTCAACTGAAAATGACAAACGTCCATTGCTTACAGTTTGGTGGCCAAGCAAGGCTATCCAAGCGAGCTACCTCAACTACATGAAGGAGCAAGGTCTCGGTACCAATCAGACCTATACGTCATTCAGCTCACAAACCCAAATGGACCAAGCAGCACTTGAAGTTCAAAAGCGTATTGAAGAACGTATTGCGCGTGAAGGTAACACTGACTGGTTGCGTACAACTATCAAAAATTTCGTGAAGACCCAACCAGGTTGGAATTCAACTTCTGAAAACCTTGATAATAATGACCACTTGCAAGGTGGTGCCCTTCTCTATAACAACGATAGTCGTACAAGCCATGCTAACTCAGATTATCGTCTTTTGAACCGCACACCAACTAGTCAAACAGGTAAACACAATCCTAAGTATACTAAGGATACAAGTAACGGTGGTTTCGAGTTCTTGTTGGCAAATGATATTGACAACTCAAATCCAGCGGTTCAGGCTGAGCAGTTGAACTGGCTCCACTACATCATGAACATCGGTACTATTACTGGTGGTTCTGAAGATGAAAACTTCGATGGTGTTCGTGTCGATGCCGTGGATAATGTCAATGCTGACCTTCTCCAAATTGCTTCAGATTATTTCAAAGCTAAATATGGTGCTGATCAAAGTCAAGATCAAGCCATTAAACACTTGTCTATCTTGGAAGCATGGTCTCACAACGATGCCTATTACAATGAAGACACTAAAGGTGCCCAATTGCCAATGGATGACCCTATGCACTTAGCATTGGTATATTCACTCTTGCGTCCAATTGGTAACCGCTCAGGGGTTGAACCACTCATTTCAAATAGTTTGAATGACCGTTCTGAAAGTGGTAAAAACTCTAAACGCATGGCTAACTACGCCTTTGTTCGTGCTCACGATTCAGAGGTACAATCAATCATTGGTCAAATCATCAAAAATGAAATCAACCCTCAATCAACAGGGAATACCTTCACGCTTGATGAAATGAAGAAAGCCTTTGAAATCTACAACAAAGACATGCGTAGTGCTAACAAGCAATACACACAATATAACATCCCATCAGCATATGCCTTGATGCTTACGCATAAGGACACTGTGCCACGTGTTTACTATGGAGACATGTACACAGATGATGGTCAATATATGGCTCAAAAATCACCATATTATGATGCTATCGAAACCCTCTTGAAAGGCCGTATCCGCTATGCAGCCGGTGGTCAAGATATGAAGGTTAACTACATCGGTTATGGTAATACTAATGGTTGGGATGCTGCAGGTGTCTTGACATCTGTACGTTATGGTACAGGGGCTAACAGTGCTTCTGATACTGGTACGGCAGAGACACGTAACCAAGGTATGGCAGTTATCGTTTCAAACCAACCTGCCCTTCGTTTGACAAGCAACTTGACAATTAACATGGGTGCGGCTCACCGTAACCAAGCTTATCGTCCATTGCTTTTGACAACAAACGATGGTGTGGCTACTTACTTGAATGACAGCGATGCTAACGGTATTGTTAAATACACTGATGGCAACGGTAATTTGACATTTAGTGCAAATGAAATTCGTGGTATCCGTAACCCTCAAGTTGATGGTTACCTTGCCGTTTGGGTACCAGTAGGTGCTTCTGAAAATCAAGACGTGCGTGTAGCACCAAGTAAAGAAAAGAACAGCAGTGGTTTGGTTTACGAATCAAATGCTGCCCTTGATTCACAAGTTATCTACGAAGGTTTCTCTAACTTCCAAGACTTCGTTCAAAATCCATCACAATACACTAATAAGAAGATTGCTGAAAATGCAAACCTCTTCAAATCATGGGGTATCACATCATTCGAATTTGCACCACAGTACGTTTCAAGTGATGACGGTAGCTTCCTTGACTCAGTAATCCAAAATGGTTATGCCTTTACAGACCGTTATGATATTGGTATGAGTAAGGACAATAAGTACGGTTCATTGGCTGACTTGAAAGCAGCTCTTAAATCACTCCACGCTGTAGGTATCTCAGCGATTGCTGACTGGGTTCCAGACCAAATCTACAACCTTCCAGGTGATGAAGTGGTTACTGCAACTCGTGTTAATAACTATGGTGAAACTAAAGATGGTGCAATCATCGATCATAGCCTCTACGCTGCTAAAACACGTACCTTTGGTAATGACTACCAAGGTAAATATGGTGGTGCCTTCCTTGATGAATTGAAACGTCTCTACCCACAAATCTTTGACCGTGTTCAAATCTCTACTGGTAAACGCATGACAACTGATGAGAAGATTACAAAGTGGTCTGCTAAATACATGAATGGTACTAACATTCTTGACCGTGGCTCAGAGTACGTACTTAAGAATGGCCTCAACGGTTACTACGGTACAAATGGCGGTAAGGTTAGCCTTCCAAAAGTAGTAGGAAGCAACCAATCAACAAATGGAGATAATCAAAATGGTGACGGCAGTGGTAAGTTTGAAAAACGTCTCTTCTCTGTAAGATACCGTTATAACAATGGCCAATATGCTAAGAATGCCTTCATCAAAGATAACGACGGAAATGTTTACTACTTTGATAACTCAGGTCGCATGGCAGTCGGAGAAAAGACTATCGATGGTAAACAATACTTCTTCCTCGCTAATGGTGTGCAATTGCGTGATGGTTATCGTCAAAACCGTAGAGGTCAAGTATTCTACTACGACCAAAACGGTGTCTTGAATGCAAATGGTAAACAAGATCCAAAACCAGATAACAATAATAATGCATCAGGCCGTAACCAATTCGTACAAATTGGTAATAACGTTTGGGCATACTATGATGGTAATGGTAAACGTGTGACAGGTCACCAAAACATCAATGGTCAAGAACTCTTCTTCGACAACAATGGTGTCCAAGTTAAAGGGCGCACTGTTAACGAGAATGGTGCTATCCGTTACTATGATGCTAACTCAGGTGAGATGGCTCGTAACCGATTCGCAGAAATCGAACCAGGTGTTTGGGCTTACTTCAATAATGATGGTACGGCTGTAAAAGGTTCACAAAACATCAATGGTCAAGACCTCTACTTTGATCAAAATGGCCGTCAGGTCAAAGGTGCTTTGGCAAACGTAGATGGCAACCTTCGTTACTATGATGTAAACTCAGGTGAGCTTTACCGTAATCGATTCCACGAAATTGATGGTAGCTGGTATTACTTCGATGGTAATGGTAATGCTGTCAAAGGCATGGTTAATATCAATGGTCAAAACCTCCTCTTTGATAACAATGGTAAACAAATCAAAGGTCATTTGGTTCGCGTGAACGGTGTTGTTCGTTACTTTGATCCAAATTCAGGTGAAATGGCTGTCAACCGTTGGGTTGAAGTGAGTCCAGGATGGTGGGTTTACTTTGACGGTGAAGGCCGAGGTCAAATTTAATCGTTTCTAAACTGTATGAACCGAGACAGTAGTCTCGGTTTTTATGGCATGTTTGGATTTCGTTAAGGATTTGGTGATGACTGAAACTAGTGATTTTAAAACTATTTTGAGTTAGTCATAATAGTCTGACAGTGGTCGTTACATCTGCAATCCCTTGAATAAGTCATCATGCAAAAAAAGTTATTAATTATTTACAACTTAATACGTGAAAGTTGAGAAACTAGGGAGTCTCATTAAATGGTTCCAATCTATTGATGAAGCATCAAAGTCATTCTATACTAAAAGCAATACTAGTTAACTCTTAGCATTTCATAGTTGAGGGCCAGGTACAGACTTTTTCTGTGCCATTCTCTTAGGTTCTTTCCTTATAAACTAAGGTAAGGTTCTAGCCTTTCAAAGATGAGAAGTAGTTGTGATAGTTTATAGTGTATTTCTTAAGAGAGTGTCTTTAGGGAGAAAAAACTCCATTAAAGACTCGTCATTTATCATATCGGTGTAGTCTCATTTTGATGCCACTTTCGTAAATTATTTGATAGATATTACACATTAAAACGCTATTTTTTCACTTAGGGGTTAAAATGATTAAAGTTCTTACACCTTACTTGTAAAAATTCGATTCTCGTATTATAGTATATATAAGAGATATCAAAAAATTTAATTTTTTGATAAAAGCTTGTTAGCTTCTCTGAGGGAAAATGGAATCTTAATAGAAAAGATTTCGATGAGAACTTAGCAAGTATAGGATTTTATTTCTCATAAAAAGAAGAAAGGGGGAGTATTTTTGAGAGCCTATAGGGAAGATGCGACCGAAGCAGCAGCAAGAACTGCCGAAGAGCATGTCGCACACGGATCAGGGAATACTGATTTAGTTGATACTATAGATCTTTCTAAATTATTGACTAGACCAAAACGTCACTCTGACCACCGTGCCCCCTCTCCATTAGATTTTGCTAGAGCTGATGAAGCTCTCTTTGATAATCATGCTCAATCGGAAACCGTGAGGATCCCATCTAAGCAAGAGATTATTTTTCAAGGAGCGGATTCGCAAACTCCAGATTCTGAAGTCATGGAAAAACATGTCTTTACGGGAACTAGAGATAGGAAGACTGGTTTAATCGAATGGGACAAGGACAGTTATACCTATCCTAAGATACCGGTACCAGTTGTCCAGGGCTATTTCGCTGACCAAAAGGAAGCGGGTTTTAACGTTGTCACACCCTATGTGCCAACGGTAACGGAACATGTGACCTATAGGAAATTGGGACGCATTATCCCTGTGACAGAAGATGGGGAATATATTCCAGGTGCTTTGACTAAGCAGTATAACAATAACAAAAAAGATCCACGAAAGGCGGGTGAGACAGCAACACCAGCTGTTCAAGATTATATGACAGATATTAAAAGTGTAGTACCGAACAAACCAGGAGGGGATACTCCGGTTGTGTATCGTAAAATTTTCAAGAAAGCCAGCATCACTTATATTGATGAAACTACCGGAGCTTACTTGGTTAGTGACCAGTTGACCGGTGAATTGGGTGAAGCGATTGAATACGGAACAGCAACACGTATCAAGACTTTCAAGGACATGGGATATGACTTGATTCAGGACGAATTCCCTAAAGATGCCATTTTTGATGACAAGGATATTGATGATCAAGAGTGGTTTGTCCTCTTGCAACACGATGTTGCCAAGGTAGGGCCTGACCATGAACAAGTCCCAGATACTCCAATCAATCCTAATAATCCAGATGGACCTAAGTGGCCATCTAAGTATGCTTACGAGAAAGAAGTAAGCTTCACAGTCTTTTACAAGAGTACAGATGGCAATGCGGATTTGCCAGATGCTGATGTGCAAAAGGCTTATTGGGTCCGTACCCTTACCTTTGACAAGGTCACAGGTGAGCTTGTTGATGAGACAGAGTGGTCACCAAACAAGACCAAGTATTATGACATCTATGCACCAGTTGTTTTAGGCTATTTTGCAGATAGAGTAGAAGTAAAAGGTAGAGAGGTTACTGAAGATAACATCGAAGAAACCATTACCTACGTTCCACTTGGTAAGATTATTCCTATTGATGCGAATGGATGCTTGATTCCAAACGTTCCAACGCCGACCTTCAACAACGATGCCAATAACCCAACTAAGGTTAGTGAGACACTTGTTCCCCACATTCCGGGTTACCGTCCAATGCAACAAAGTGTCATGCCTGAGAGCTTGACAGACGATATTCTTGTTGAGTACGCTCCAATCCTTGAAGATGTAACGCAACCAACCTTGCAAACGGTCTTCTTCAAAGGAGCTGGCGAAGCAACACCGTCTGTTAATATTCAGTCTGACTTCACCTTCACTGGTAAGTACAACCAAGCAGAAGACACTTACACTTGGGATCAAGACAGCCATACCTTTGCTAAGGTTAATGTCCCAGTTATCGAAGGTTACTATGCGGACAAGGCAGTGGCTGGTATGCAGGTCGTTACACCTGATAAACCAGAAGCAACAGACAGTGTTGTCTATAAAGAGCTTGGTAAGATTATTCCTGTTGATACCTTTGGTAATCCAATTGCGGATGCAGAGCCAGTTCATTATGCGAATGATCCTCATGATGCTACGCAAGTTATTGAAACACCAGCACCACAAGTTGCTGGCTACCAAGCTGAAAGTGAATTGGTATTGCCAATTGACCTCAGCATGGACCAAACCTTGGTTTACGAACCAATCTTGGATGATATCACGCAAGATACGAAACAAACGGTTACCTTCCAAGGTGCAGGCTACAAAGATCCAGTTATCAACATTCAAGATAGCTTCAGCTTCCACGGTAAGTTTAACCAAGTGGAACAAACAAGCACTTGGGATCAAGACAGCTTCACTTATGATGTTGTAGAAGTTCCAGTAGTTGAAGGCTTCTATGCAGATAAACGTCAAGCCGGTGGACTTGAAGTTCGACCAGACCTTCCAGAAGTGGAAGATACAGTTATTTACACAGAACTTGGTAAGATTATTCCAGTAGATGAGTATGGTACACCAATCGAAAATGCACCTACTCCAAGCTATAACAATGATCCAGAAGATCCAACCATGGCTATGGAAACAGTCGTTCCAGATGTTCTTGGTTACATTTCTGAAAAGACCTTTATTACTCCAGAACACCCAGGTCAAGATACCAACGTGGTTTATGCCAAGGATGAGCAAAAAGCTATTATCCTTTACATGAATGAGCTTGATAAGTCAGAATTGACTCGTGATGTTGTTGTCGGAAGCTCAGGTGAGAAGATTGACTACTCTACTGATGAACAAATCGCAAACTTGCTCAAACAAGGTTATGAACTTGTCAACGATGGTTATGCAGAAGCCTTTGACCACACTTACAATGGTGACTCTGACTTTGACCAAGTCTTCGAAGTGGTTCTTCGTGAACGTTTGGTTCTTATCGACCCAGATATGCCAGCACCAGTTGCAGGTGAAGTCGTAGATCCAAATGATGTGAATAGCCCAGTTTGGCCAAATAGCGTAGAGATGCTTGAAAACCGTGCCGATGTGACACGTACTATCCAGTATGTCTTCGAAGAAGGCGGCTTGGCTAGCGACGACTACGTTGAAGTTCTTGATTTCAAACGTTTGGCAAATGTTAACCTTGTGACAGGCGCTATCAATTATGAAGCATGGTCAAGTACTCAAGCAGGCTTCTCAGCAGTTCCTTCACCAGAGGTTGTCGGATTCACACCAGACCGTATGGAAGTCGCTGAAATGACAGAGGTTTCTGTAGAAACACCTGAAATCATGGAAGTGGTTACTTACCTCAAGGATGCTCAGAAAGCTACAGTTACTTATGTTGATGGTACAACTCGTAAGAAACTTGAAGTGGTCGACTTGCTTGGTAAATCAGGCGAAGTGATTGAATACTCAACAATCGAACGTATCAAGTACTATAGCGACCGTGGTTATACCCTCCTTGCTGATGGCTTCACAAACGGTGTAATCTTTGATGGCGATTCACATGTTGACCAAAACTTCATGGTTACCCTTCGTCATGGTACCGTTCAAGTAGGTCCAGATAACATCCAAGAAGCTGGTACACCAATCAACCCAGCAAATCCTGATGGTGCCAAATGGCCAGAACGCGAAAGCTACATCAAAGACGTAACCTTCACAGTTCTCTACACATCTAGCGATGGACAAGCAGAACTTCCTGCCAATAACATCCAAACTGCTCAATGGACACGTAGTTTGACTATTGATAAGGTTACAGGTGAAGAGCTTGGTTCAAGCTACTGGACTTCAAATAAAGGTCAGTTTGAAACAGTTATCACCCCTGAAGTAGAAGGCTACAGTGCTGATAAGGACAAGGTTGAAGGTAAGACAGTAGGTCAACGTAACCTTGAGGAAACCGTTGTTTATATCCCATTAACAGGCGATATCAATGGTAAACCTAAGAAAGACAAGGCAGACGATATCGTTGTTGAAGAAATCCAAGACCTAGAAGTTCTCGACCAAGTCGAAGAGCAAGTGGAATCTCATGATGGACCAGTTACTTATGGACCAGGCGATGACTTTGAAGCACCTGTTTCAAGTCAAGCTGAGGGTAAAGGCTCTAAACACAAGATGCCAATTAATCTCTCAAATGAGGAAGAAGCAAGTAAAGGTAAGATTGAAGAAACCATCAATATCGCTGGCTTCACCGTATCGGTAACAGGTCTAGGACTTGGCCGCAACGGACGTAAAAAGAAAAATAAAAAAGATCACAAAGATCAAAAGGACAAATAATATAAAGCCCTGAATGACTCAGGCATGCCCAGACAGAAAGAAAATCTCAAGTTGCGTTGTGCACTTGGGATTTTTTTGTGGATTACCTAACCGAGGTCTGTGGAAACTAAGTATTTTAAACGTAAAAGAAGGTGTCGAACATACGCTGCTATTGATAAAAGTGATGATAAAAACTATAATCTAGTTACAGGAGCTATGTACTAAAATGCTCATTCCATTGTTGTTAATGACTAGTTTTTCAACTTGTCGCTTATTTTAAAAAAGAGGTACTATGTCTATTTCGTTTACTTATTGTGGCGTTGCATGTGGCGTCATTTCCATTGATAATCAATTTCATATTGGAATTGATCCTGACTTATCTCCTAAGGGAACTTTAGTTCAGTTTAAAGGATTTGTCTCCGAGAAACAAACTGATGTTTATAAGGATGAGTCTCTTCTTAGCAAAGTTGATGTATGGCTAATTACTCATGGGCATCAAGATCATTTGGATGATGTAGGGAAAGATTATCTGAAAGAGAAGATGGTCATTTCTCCTAATAGGAAAATTTTAGATGGGGTGCCATGTTTAAATAATAGTGTTTTAAGATGGGGAGAAGGACAAGCATTTCAAGTCGCTGACTATTGTATCACCATAAAAGCATTACCGGCTTATCATGCCAGTAATTACATCATGCGAAAGATAGTTGGTAAGGTAAATGGCTATCAACTAACAATCACCAGTTCGTCAGAAACTAAAGTTATTTATTTTACCGGTGATACTGTTTTGTACCCAGACTTAACCCAAAATGTCCCTAAAAAAATAGATGCTATTTTTGCTAATTTAGGTGCTGTAAAATCAGGTTCATTTGGTGGCCCATTTACCATGGACTTAAAAATGTTAAACCGAATGAATAATCTCCTTCAACCTAAAAGGATTTATCCCATTCATATTGATGATTATAGTCATTACAAGACAACTAAAAAAGAAGTTGAATCAGCAGGTTATAGGGTTTTAGCTGTTGGTGAGACCATCGATATATAATTAAGTAGAATAAAGACTTTACATACTTTTGTATGGGAGTCTCACTTGTGGTAACATCACTTCTATACTACAATATAGGAAAACAATCATAAAAGGAGTATGCCATGTCAACTGAATATGAAAAGATGATTGCAGGTGACTTTTATAAACCTAGCGATCCTAAGTTACGTGCCCTAGCAGCCAGCTCAAGAGAAAAACAATGGGCCTTCAATGCTGAGCCTGACCGTCTCAAAAGGGCAGAGATTGTCAAATCTTGGTTTGGTTCGACTGGTGAAAATGTTGCCATGAATCCTCAGTTCGTTACGGATTACGGTGTTAATATCCATATCGGTGAAAATTTTTACTCTAACTGGAATTTGACCATGCTGGATATCTGTCCTATCACGATTGGTGACAATGCCATGATTGGCCCTAATTGTCAGTTTTTGACGCCCTTGCATCCGCTTGATCCAACCGAGCGTAATTCAGGCATTGAATATGGTGCTCCAATTACGATCGGTGATAATTTCTGGGCCGGTGGAGGCGTGACTATCCTCCCAGGAGTGACCTTAGGGGATAATGTAGTTGCTGGAGCAGGAGCCGTTGTGACCAAGTCCTTCGGTGACAATGTGGTTCTAGGTGGGAATCCGGCGCGTGTGATTAAGGAAATTCCTGTAAAGAAAGACTAAATATAGCAACTCAAGGATTCGAGGTCCTTGAGTTTTCTATTTTTTGAAAGAATCTATTGACTTGAGCTAATAATTCTTCTATACTGCTAGTTAGCTAACAATATAGTTAAGGAGTCATTTTTTTGGACCATTTTGGACGCTTGTTAAAACAAGCCAATAACAGTATGATGCGTCATTTTGACCAGTTTGCTAGGCAATATGATTTGACTGGAAATCAGATGGCTGTCATTGATTTTATAACCAATCATGCGGATCAAGAAGTCTTTCAACGGGACATTGAGCACGAATTTGAGATTCAGCGTTCGACAACGACAGTGCTCTTACAGCGAATGGAGAAGAAAGGCTTAATTGAACGCCACACATCTTCAAAAGATGCTAGGCAAAAGGCGGTCGTTTTAACGGATAAAGCCCTTAATATCGCTTCTGCCTGTCAATCTTATCTTCGAAAAGAGGAAGAAGAGTTTGCCCAGCAGTTTTCAGCTAAAGAGAGAGAAGTCTTTCTCAAAATCTTACAACACTACCGCAATATTTAAGTTTATCTAGGAGGAATAAATACTTATGTCAGAAGAAAAAATCTCCACCAAGGTCCTGTGTGCCATCTTTGCGACAGGAATCCTTTCATTTTGTGGAGTAGCTGGTGAAACAGCTATGAACATTACCTTTCCTGTATTGATGAAGGCATTCTCAGTCAATACGTCAACCGTACAGTGGGTTACAACCATTTATCTCCTAGTGGTCGCTTGTGTGGTTCCCCTATCTGCCTATCTCAAGCGCTCGTTTAAGATGAAAACCATCTTTCTGGTCGCCAACCTATTGTCTATTTTAGGTGTTCTCATCGACTTTATAGCCCCTAGTTTCGGCTTTGTTGTTTTGGGACGATTGGTTCAAGGGATGGGTGTTGGTTTTGCCCTACCTCTCATGTTTAACATCATTTTGGAGCAGGTACCAAGTCGTAAGATTGGTCTCATGATGGGAGTTGGGACACTAATTACAGCCGTTGCTCCAGCCATTGGGCCAACTGTTGGTGGTCTCTTGACAGCGCACTTTGGTTGGCGTTCTATCTTCCTCGTCCAGTTTCCTATTCTCTTGGCTTCACTGATTGCAGGGATTCGCTCAATTGAGCAAAAGAGTGAGGTGCAACGTGAATCTTTAGATTTCCTCAGTCTACTAGCTACTATCTTTCTTTTCTTGGGTTTGATTTTAGGTCTTCATGGGGTTGCTGACCATGCTTTCGTTAGTTTCTCAGTTCTTGGTTGGCTTTTGATTGGTATCTTAGGTCTTGTCCTTTTGATTTGGCGTTCAACAACATTGGACAAGCCTATTATCAATCTCTCCATTTTGAAAAATCGTAAACTGACAGGTCATATCATCGCTTTCTTCTCTTTCCAATTGGGATCCCTTGCGATGAGTTTTCTCTTGCCAAACTATGTGCAATTGGTTAACCACTCGAATACAACTTCTGCAGCTTTAATGTTGCTTCCAGGTGCTATTATCGGTGCAGGATTCGCTCCATTCTCAGGTATCATTTTAGATAAGATGGGAGCACGTAAACCGATTCTTATTGGGGCTACCCTTATCGTACTCGCTCAGTTGTTATTTAGCTTGTTTGGTCTCTCTCTTTCCAATACGTTGATCCTCGTCTTTTACATGATTTTCATGACGGGGCTTGGCGTTTCCTTTGGTAATGTCATGACCAATGGACAGAAACAACTGTCGCTAGATCAACGTGCTGATGCCAATGCCATCTTTAACACGCTCCAACAATTTGCAGGAGCAGTGGGAACAACCCTAGCATCTCTAATTGTTGCTATGAGTCAAGCTAATCACAAGGTTGACTTTGCACAAGCAACGGCTCAAGGTAGTCGAAATGGCTTTATGGTCTTATTTGCTCTATCCATTTTCCAACTCCTTGTCTTAGTTAGCGTTGTCAAAAAGAACGATTAATAACATGTTTAAAGCAAAGGAAACATGCTTTCCCTTGCTTTTTCTTTCCTTAAATGAAATACTAATCTTACTGCAAATTTTAGTGTTACTTTAAGGTTTATGACTTATAATAACCTTAAAAAATGAAGCAGTCTTCGATGAAGATACTAGAAAGAAGGGAAGGACCATGTCTTTACTTAAGAAAATTCATCCTGAGCAGCCGCTCAAGGAACTGAGATGGTTTGATATCAGTATTGTTACGCTGATTATGTTCGGTCAGTTTATTGTTCGTTCGACACAGATGTATTTGGCCAGTTTGTCTCCAAGCCTTTCTACAGCAATCAGTGAGACATCAACGAATACAGCCAGTGAAGGAGCAGCTTACTCTAGCAATTTCACCTTGCAGATTATTCTCCTAGCTTTAGCGATTATTTATCTGTGGATACGCCATTTTGACTTTAAACAATTACCTATACGTCTAAAGTGGTCTGTTCTCTTTTGGGTACCCTTTATTTTCGCTATCATGGGCTTATTTGCTGATATTGTAAGTACTTTGTCAGGACAATATAATTATTTTAGTCCTCAAGTTCTAGCCTTTATTAGCCCTATGGCTGTGATTGATAAGTTTATGGCTTTGTCACCTATGGCGATTGCTTATGGGTTGCTCAACGGTTTCTACGAGGAATTTTTCTTCCTAGGACTCTTGACCTCGGTTAAGGACAAGTATAAGTGGTTGGTCTTACTCTTTTCAACCATTGTTCGTGTGTCCTTCCATACCTATCAGGGCATGCTATGGGCTCTGGTTATCGGTGTGGCCTTTGGTCTCCTCTATTATTTCCTTTATAAATACAAGGTTAAAAACTTGCTTCCATTTTTCCTCGTTCATGCCTTAGCAGATATGTTTGGCTCGAGCTTAATTTATCTCTTGGTAAACTGGAATTATTAGTCAAACAACTCCCTTCGTTTAAGTACGAGGGGAATTTTTGTGCTCAATTAACCCAAGAAAAACTCTAAACGACTAGCTGATTGTAATGATTATTGATTAGGAAATGATTTGATTTTTATTAAAAATATGAGATAATAGGTTTGGACTAATTTTTAAACAGCAATTTTAGAGGGAGACAATGATGTCAAAACGACTATTTTCGGATGAGCCGAATGCCCCCAAACCCCTTAAGGAGCTTTTCTGGGAAAATGCAGAAAAAGCTCGTATGGGGGAATTTTGGAAAGACAAAAAGAGTTACAGAGAGCTCTCAGAAGCCACGGGGATTCCGTCAGGAAGCCTTCGGATGCTCTTTATGAACAAGCCTAAGGGAAATATTCCAAAGATTGTGACCATTACTAACGGTCTGGCCAAGGTGACTGGGAAAAACATTACACTTGGGAAGCTCTTAGCTCGAGACAATCAGCATGAGGTTTTTGAGTTTCCAAGAGATCCTGAACAGGTCACCGAAAACTTGTGGCACAACATTCGCAAGAAGCTGGAAATCACGGAAGATATGGATGAGGGGGAAGTCAGAGAACGCATGACAGTCTTTGTAGTCTCATCTGGTATGGCTCAAACCAACTATAACCTGATCAATCAAAGAGGAACGGTTTCGCTTGATACTTTAGAAAAATTTTCAAAAAGACTTAGAGTTGAGCCTTATGAATTGTTGGCTACCATCAGACGAAGGGAGATTATTGATAGGGATGACTTCACTATTCCTAAGGAAAATGTTAGCGACTACCACATCGATATTGGTAAGCTCAATACTTTCATTAAGCTCCAACCCTACTCGCCCAACGGTCAAGAGGTAGCCTCTGCAGACTTAAGCCCACAGAATCTTTATCATTATTATTCAAAGGGAACTATCGGAGATATGCCCATAAAAACGGCCTATAAGTTTAAAAGACTTGTGGATATCTATGAAGCAGAATATGGTCCCCTTGAACCTTCAAGTCGAGTTTTAGATGTCAAGGAACTAGAAAGATTCCTTTATAGTGGTATGATTACTGGTTATGCCATTGCTAAGACAGGGTTGATGAATGCGACCAATGGAAATCTCTATATCAGGGGCAAACGTCCTATCGAATCCATGCAACTGGATCGTGCCTTCGGTCTCTATAAACACCTAAAAAGACTGAAAAAGGACCAATAAATTCTTTACCTAACAAAAAGCCAAAATCAGAATGCTGATTTTGGCTTTTTGTTTGTTTTTTTATCTGTAAGACTAGTAAGAATAATTTTAGTCAATTTTCGGACTTATTTTACAATTGTTTCGCACGTCCATTTTCATCAAAGTGATAAGTCACACCATTGATGGTACGTGTTTGGTTGGTTACGAGCTCACCAGAGTTTTCATCGTAATAACGAGTACCCTTGTAGTCTGTAACGAAATTGCCTTTAATTTGCTTACCTTGATAATCAAAGTAGAGGTGTTGACCATTGATGACTTGATCAAAGATAAGAGCCTTTCCATCGTTACCGAAGTAGTACCAATTGCCCTTCCAATTGAAGAATTGATTGGTTACAGCAGCCCCAGTCTCAGCGTCGAAGTAGTAGACAGGATTGTCATAGGGTGAACGGTTATAGTTGAAGAAACTATAAGGTTTCACCAGCTCTCCTTTAACTTGTTCGCCCATTCGGTATTTTGTTGCGACGGGATTACTGAAATAGTAGAGATTACCATCTATTTTGGCAAGTCCTAATACTTTATTTCCTTCATCATCTAGGTAGTACCAGTTACGTCCAGATTTAACAAAACCTCTTTGTCGTACAGCAGCCCCAGTCTCACTATCATAGTATGGTTCGTAACCGTAAGGTCCGAATTCTCCTCTTAAAACTTCCCCATATCCTGTAATAAAATAATCCTTACCGTCAATTTTTTTATAACCAGAACTTATCTTATTATCATCGTCAAGATAGTATAATTTACCACCAGCCTTTATAAATTGCTTACGAGGGGCTTCGTGACGAGCACCAGAGTCTTTATCGTAGTAGTAGCCTTCTGCGATTGCGTCTTTAGCTTGTACACCATTATAGTCAAAGTAAACGTGTACCCCATCGATGGTTTGTGAGCCTTTAAGGATATTACCTTCTGCATCTGCATAGTACCATTTACCATCATGGCTAAAGTATTGACCTTTTACAAGAGCTCCAGAATTTTTATCATAGTACTTAACTGGGCTAGTATAGGAGTTTGCTTTAACCGCATGCCCATTACTATCGGTAAATTCTCCTTTAATTTGATTACCATAATATGGATCAAAGTGAACCTGTACCCCGTCGATGGTTTGATCGCCTTTAAGGATTTTTCCTTCTCCATTAAGATAGTACCAGTTATCGTTGATGTAAACGTAGCGATTGGTACCAAGGTCTATTTTAGCACCAGAATCTTTGTCGTAGAAGTAGCCGTCATTACCAAAGACACCTTTGGCTTGTTTACCATCATAAGGGTCAAAGTATACAGGAACATTGTTAATGGTTTGAGAACCTTTAAGCCGTTTACCGTCATTGCCTACGTAGTACCAGTCTTTGTCGACTTGGACATAACTATTGATTACGAGAGCACCAGTAGTACTGTTATAATATTTTTTGTTACTTGCGAAATTTCCCTTAACCTGAGCGCCAGTTTTTTCGTCAAAGAAGTATTCAATGTTGTCGATGACGGTCGCTCCTTTAATAGCCTTACTATCTGCTCCAATGAAGTAGGTCTTGTCATTAACGGTAACGAAACGATTAGTAACTAGATTTCCAGAGTCTTTATCGTGAAATTGATTTTTATAGTCAAAATCTCCTTTAACTTGTTTACCTCCATATTCAAAATAAACGTGAGCTCCATCAATAATGTGTTCACCGGTTAAAATTTTTCCATCGTTACCGACATAGTACCAATTGTCTCTGATTTGAACATAACGATTGGCACCAAGATCAACACGATTACCGTCCTGATCGTAAAAGTAACCATCATCGCCAAAATTGTCGAAAACTTGGCATCCCTCGTATTTATCAAAGTAGACTTGTTTACCATCAATTGTTTGAGGACCAGTTAACCGAACTCCTTGGTCGTTAACATAATAACGTTCATTTCTATGTCTGTAGGGGTTGTAGGCAATGATATATTGGTTAGTAGCTAGAGCACCAGAATCTTTATCATAATAGCGTTCATTATTGTCAGTACTATCTTTAACAAAATAGCCTTTAACTTGAACACCTCCTCGGTCGAAGTAAACCTTAACGCCATCGATGGTTTGTGGTCCCTTTAAAATAGCACCATCATTTCCAGCATAGTACCATTCCCCGTTTAATTCGAAATAGCGGTTTGTCCCAAAATCAACTTGTTTACCGTTTTCGTCGTAATAACGGTTATCAGAAGCAAATCTACCCTTAACTTGTTCACCATACTGATTAAAATAATGCCATACCCCATTAATTTCCTTGGGTCCGATTACTTTATTTCCATTTTCATCTAGGTAATAGGTGCTACTGTAACTATCAACGAATTTATTAGTAACAAGAGCACCAGAATCTTTGTCATAATAGTGACCGTCCCAGGTAAATTCTCCTTTAACCTGAACACCACCTTGGTCGAAGTAAACCTTAACGCCATCAACAGTTTGTGGTCCAGTCAGGTCTTTACCGCTAGCATCTTTGTAATGCCAATAGCCGTATTCGTCTCTATAGTATTGACCACCTGTGATATTAGTTTCACTGTTCGAAGTTTCGTTAACTGAAGCTGTCTCACTGGCAGCTCGGTCTGTAGATACAGCTTCGCGTGTTTGGCCTGTGGCTGATTCTGTTGGAGCTTGACTTTCACTTGCAGTTGTTGAGGCGGTTTCACTGACAACTTCAGAGCTTGCTGTAGAAGTTGTGGCTTGTTCTGAGACATTTGTGGTGTTTTCTGTGCTAGCCACATTTTCAGTAGTAACAGGTGCTTCAACAACCTTTGTTTCGACAAGGTCTGCGGTAGTTTCCACATTGGCAGTGGTAGCAGCAGTCACATCAAGGTTTGTTGAGCTATCAGCTTTAGCTTCCTCAGCGAAGGCAGGCTTTGCGATGAGGGTAAAACCTGCAAGAGCAGTTGCACATGAGAATGCAATCAGACGTTTTTTGGGCTTAGATCCAGTAAAAGTAGAATGTACTTTCATACTTTTTCCTCCATTTCCTAAGTCCTATTATAGCGCTATTTTAGAGACTTTCAAGAAAATATAAGAAATTTAGACAAAAATAAGAAAACGATTACATGAAAAAGCGACTGAATGGAAATGTCACAATTTTAGCAGTCATAAGAGTTTAAAAAAATCCAGGACTTGAGTCCTGGATTTTAGGAGATTATGAAAAAGAAAAGTTTTAGGATGATTATAGTATATAGAGGAGATCCTAAAGTTTTCTTAAAGTAAGGGATACCTTAAACTTTAGTCGCATTACCATTTTCATCAAAATGATAAGTTACACCTTTGATAGTACGTGTTTGGTTGGTGACGAGTTCACCAGAGTTTTCATCGTAGTAGTGACCATCTGGTGCAAAAGCGCCTTTAACTTGTCTACCATGATTTGTATCGAAGTAAAGTTTTTGCCCATTAATTTGAACGGCACCGGTAGCTGCTGTACCATCGCCGTAGAAATAGTGCCAAGCTCCTTCCGTAAAGACAAAGCGGTTTTTGGCAGCCTTACCAAATTGATCGAAGTAGTAGATCTTACCATCAATGTAATTAATGCTGTCTTGCCACATGTCACCTAGTTGGGTGTATTTATAGGCACCTCCTTGACGGAAGTAATATAAGTCACCATTGATTTCATGAAGTCCAAGGACTTTTTCACCTTTCTCGTCAAGATAGTAAGTTAAGCCTCTGTTATCTTTGACAAACCCAGCTTTGGTTACTTTGCGACCATTATCTTTATCGTAGTAGTACTCAGGCATATATACGCCATCTCGACCAAAATCACCTTTGGCTTGTACCCCTCGATAGTTGAAGAAGACATCTTGTCCATCGATATTTCGAGGTCCCTTGACTGGTTTACCATCTTTACCTACATAAAACCAATTACCCATGAAGTCAATATAACGATTGGTTACAAGGTTTCCTGAATTAACATCGTAGAATGCGTATAAATCACCGTAAGAATTACCATAAGCCCCTTTGACCTGTTGACCGTTGTCACGGAAGAACACTTTTTGTCCATTGATAATTTGAGCTCCAGTAAGGTTGTCTCCATTTGCGTTTTTATAATACCAGTTTCCGTTATCATCACTATAATAACCATTTGGGTTAGGAGCATCCGTACCGACACCATTTTCATCAAATCGATAGGTCATACCATTAATTGTTAGAGTGGTGTTAGTGACGCGTGCTCCAGAATTAGGATCATAGTAGCGAAGAATACCATTGTCGAGAACAAGCTCTCCTTTAGCCTGACGACCATTGGCATAGAGGTAAACGATTTGACCATCTATATTGGCTTCACCATTCTGAGGACGAATAGCATTTCCATCTTCACCATAGTAGTACCAGCCATCATTTTCTTGGACATAGCGGTTTTTAACGGCTTGACCAGTAACTGAGTCAAAATAATAGCGACGTGTAATATTAATAGGAGTACCATAACCGTAAGAACGTGGTGAATTTTGACCTTCTTCTAGTAAAATACTGATTCCCTTTTGTAGGACGCCGGTATCAACAGGAGAGGCAGCTTCACGTGCTTTGAAATAGTAGATGTTACCATCAATTTCACGTATTCCTGTAAATTTAGAACCATCGTTCTTGATGTAGAAAGTTTGGCCTTTTTTATTCTGAACTAGACCTTCTTTTCGGACCCTTGCACCAGAGTTAGGGTCGTAATAGAAGGTTTGATCTGGATAACTATAAGATTCTCCACTAAAGTCACCTTTGATTTGAATACCATCATTATTAAAATAAACTTCTTGACCATTGATAGTTTGTTCGCCTGTTAGTGGTCGTCCAGTAGCATCTAAATAATACCAATTGCCCTTGTATTCTAGGTAACGATTGGTTTGAAGTTGACCAGAATTATCATCGAAATAACGACGTAGATCACCAGACCAATAGAAATCTGGCCCTTTAATTTGTTTACCATCTTCGCGGAAAGAGACACGTACACCATCAATGGTTTGGTCTCCAGTAAGGTTTTTACCGCTGGCATCTTTATAGTACCAGTTGCCTTGGTCATCACTATAGTACTGACCACCAGTGACGTTTGTTTCATTAGGTACTGAAGCAGTTTCACTGGCAGCTCGGTCTGTAGTTACAGCTTCTCGTGTTTGGCCTGTGGCCGATTTTGCAGGTGCTTGGCTTTCGCTTGCAGTTGTTAAAGCCATTTCACTTGCAGTTTCAGAGCTTGTAGCAGAAGTTGTAGCTTGTTCTGAAACATTTGTGGTACTTTCAGTGCTAGCTACATTTTCAGTAGTAGGAGGAGCTTCAACAACCTTTGTTTCTACGAGGTCTGCTGTAGTTTCCACATTGGCAGTGGTAGCAGCAGTCACATCAAGGTTTGATGAGTTTTCAGCTTTAGCTTCCTCAGCGAAGGCAGGTCTTGCTATGAGGGCAAAACCTGCAAGGGCAGTTGCACATGAGAATGCGATCAGACGTTTTTTGGACTTTTGTCCAGTAAAATTAGAATGTACTTTCATACTTTTTCCTCCATTTCCTAAGTTCTATTATAGCGCTATTTTAGAGAGTTTCAAGAAAAAATAAGAAATTTAGATAAAAATAAGAAAACGATTACATAAAAAGAGAGTGAATGGCAAATGTCATAATTTTAGCAGTCACAAGAGTTTAAAAAACAAAAAAATCCAGGGCATAGGCCCTGAATTTAGGAGATTATGAAAAAGAAAAGTTTTAGGATGGTTATAGTATATAAATTAAATCCTAAAGTTTTCTTAAAGTGGTAGAAATATTTTGTCTTTCCTTTTTAATTCACTTTCTCAGTAGCCACACCATTTTCATCGATGATATAAGTCTTGCCGTCTTTTTCGAGAGTGGTATTCGTCCACATAGCCCCACTGTCTTTGTCAAAGTAGTAAGTTTTACCATCAATCTCTACTAGGCTACCTTTGACTTGCTTACCATTTTTATCAAAGTAGAGTTGAACACCATCAATGGTTTGACGGCCTGTTAGGAGTTTGCCCTCTTTGTCGTAGTAGTACCAGTTCCAGAAATCATCACGAACAAATTGGTTTTTAGCCGTAAATTCAGTCACAACTCCCTCATTATCAATTGTGTAGGTCTTATCATCGACTTTCAAAGTGTCGTTAGTAAGGATAATAGTGGTGTACATACCAGCATATCTTTCTGTTCGATATGATTTTGTTAGACGATAGCGCTTGCCATCGATTTCTTTCCATGTAGGCTTATCAACACTTTTTACCTCAGGTTGGAAGTAGTGCAGTTGACCATCAGAGCCTCGTTGGATGCCCTCGAGGAGGACACCGTTTTTATCAGTTCCATAGATTCCAGAGAAACTAGGCCCGCCCCAAAATGTTTTTTTTGAAAAAAGGGCTCCAAAATAGTTTTTTTCTATTTTACTATCTGTGACTAGATAAAGTTTGCTGTCATAACCTATGATACCATCAACAACTTGACCCTTTGAAGCAAAGATATATTCTTTTCCATCGATAATTTGTTTACCAGTTAAGACTTCGCCGTTAGCATTGGTACGGTAGGTAGAAGTGTTTGCATGGAACATTGAAGGAGTTTCAACAATGCCATATTTGTTCTTGACCAATTGTCCTTGGTAATCAAAAAGATAAATCTTCCCATCAATTGTGACAGTATCATTTTTAGCCAAAAGTCCATCAGGTTTGAAATAATAACGTTTACTGTCAATGGTATGCCATCCAATAAATGCAGCACCATCTTCGCCTAAGTAATTAGTATAAGTTGTATATTGAGGTTCTGTCCTATAGCCATTGAAAATTGAAGTGTGATGCCACTGATTCGTTAATAGAGAGCCATCATTCTCATCGAATCGATAGTATTTTCCACCAATCTCTCGTTCTTGTCCTTTGACTTGTTTGCCATCTTTATCAAAATAAAGGATGACACCATCAACATTTTGCCAACCAGTCAATTTTTCACCGTTGGCAGTGTAGTAATACCAATCTTTTTGGTTGTCAGATTGGAAATGACCACCCGTCACGACCTGAGTAGGTAGTTGTGTTTTTTCGGTAAGGATACCATCGGCATCTGCTAAATAGGTTTTACCGTCTACTTCAATACTTGTATCAGTTACTTTACGTCCATTATCTTTATCGTAGTAGTAATCCTTGCCATCAATGGTTACCTTTTCACCCTTTGCTTGGATGCCATTGTTATGGAAGTAGAGGTTAAAGCTATCGATGGTTTGTGGGCCAGTTAGTTTGTGGCCCTCGCTGTCTAGGTAATACCAGTTACCTTGCTCATCAGAAGTGAATCTGCCACCTTGTGAAGGTGTTTCCTGTGAAGTAGTTACGTTATCGCTTGTTTCAGATGAGGTTTCAACACTTCTATCGGTTGTAGCTGTCTCACCAGATTGAGCGGCTTCAACCTTTTTATCAGTCTCGTTAGCAGGCTGTGTAGTAGTCGTTTCTGTAGGCTGACTAGTCGCATTAGTATATGCAGTGTCAGAAGATACTGCTTCACTAGAAGCTTTCTCAACAGTAGTGCTTGCTGGAGCTACTTCGGTTCTTGTAATGAGGCTAGCACTTGTCTCAAGATTGCTGTCAGAGACGACATTTTCAGGACTGGTAACGGCAGTCGTTTCAGGCTTGACTTCATCAGCTCCGACCTGTCCTAGTCCAATTAGTGAAGCCCCGATAGCCAAACTTGAGGCAGCGATTGTGATCCAATGTTTCTTAACTTTATGAAGTTTGAAACGAACTTTGTTTTCCATAATTTTCCCCCTTGTATGGTGACTTGGTAAATTCATGCTGTGACATTTAAAACAACATGAACACCAAAAATTAATTTACGATTATATTTTAATCCTATTTTCTAATAACTTCAATAGAAAACTCATACATACTCATAGTTTAAATTAATAGTGCAATAGAGACGTTTGAGAGAAGTAGATGTTTGCACAAAAAAATCCAGGACCTGAGCCCTAGATTTAGGAGATTATGAAAAAGAAAAGTTTTAGGATGGTTGTAGTATACAAAGCGATTCCTAAAGTTTTCTTAAAGTGGAAGAAATTTTTTTCTTTCCCCATTAATTCACTTTCTCAGTTGCCACACCATTTTCATCAATGACATAGGTTTTGCCATCTTTTTCAAGGGTTGCATTGGTTGTGATTGGAGAACCGTAAAGATGTTTCTCTAATGAAGTTGATTTTTCGAAGTGATAGAGCTTACCGTCAATTTCCTTCCAAGTTGGTTGGTAGTCAGAAATTACTCTTGGCTCAAGATAGCATAGGTAGCCTTTATCAGTGCGGTAGAATCCTGTTCGAACGATTCCATTTTCGTCTGAAGCATATGCGTAATTAGTGTCATTACGCAATAATTCCGCGTAAGAACCGAAAAGATAGGTCTTACCGTCTATAGATGCTGTTCTATTATAGTAGTAGTGCTTTTCGCTTGGATCTAGGTAATAGGTCTTACCGTCAATTTCTCTCCACCCGGATAATAATTTTCCTTCTGAATCTGCAAGATATAAACTATTATATGATTTAGCGGAACCATTAACAAGAAGTTGGCCATCTTGATTGAAATAATAATAATTTCCGTCAATTAAAAGGACATTATCTTTAGCTTGTAGACCGTCTTCTTTAAAGTAAACACGGTGACCGTTTATTGTGTACCAGCCGAAAACTTGTGCTCCATCATTGCCAAAGTAGTGAATATATGAACTAAAGGAATGGAATGCATTACGAAGGAGTTCGCCACTGTTCTTATCGAAATAGTAGTATTTTCCATCTATAAGGATACGCTCACCTTTGATTTGTTTCCCAGTGCCATCAAAGTAGAGTTGAATACCATCAATAGTCTGCCATCCGGTAGCTACTTGTCCTTTATCTTTGAGGTAGGTCCAGTCACCATCTTTATCTTGAACAAAGGTATTTCGAAGTGACGATGTCACACGTCCTTGGTCATCAATTTCGTAGGTCATTCCATTGAGAGTTAGACTACTATTGGTCCACATAACCCCACTATCCTTGTCAAAGTAGTAAGTATCACCATCAATGTCTACTAGGCTACCTTTGACTTGCTTACCATTTTTATCAAAGTAGAGTTGAACACCATCAATGGTTTGACGACCAGTTAGGAGCTTGCCATCAGTATCGTAGTAGTACCAGTTCCAATTGTCATCACGAACAAATTGGTTTTTGGCCGTAAACTCAGTTGCAACTCCCTCATTATCAATCGTATAGGTCTTGTCATCGACTTTCAAAGTATCGTTAGTGAGGATAATAGTGGTGTACATACCAGCGTGGTGTTCAGGAAGATACCATTTTGTTAGACGATAGCGCTTGCCATCGATTTCTTTCCATGTAGGTTTATCAACACTTTTTACCTCAGGTTGGAAGTAGTGCAGTTGACCATCTAAGCTTCGTTGGACGCCCTCTAGGAGGACACCGTTTTCATCAGTTCCATAGATTCCAGTGAAATTAATTCCACCCAAAATTTCGTTTTTAGAAAAGAAGGCTCCAAAATAGTTTTTTTCTATTTTACTATCTTTGACTAGATAAAGTTTCCCGTCATAACGTACAACACCATCGACGACTTGACCATCTGAAGCAAAGATATATTCTGTTCCATCGATAATTTGTTTACCAGTTAGGACTTCTCCATCTGCATTAGTTCGATAGGTATATTTTAATCTCACTTTAGCCCCTGGCTTATCAACAACGCCATAAGCATCTTTGACTAATTGTCCTTTTTCAAATAGATAGTTTTTACCATTGATTGAATAGATGCCATTAGAAGCATAGATACCGGTATCGGTGAAGTACAAGTGTTTTCCATCAATATCTTGCCAACCAGTCACAGCAGCGCCATCATTTCCGAGATAGTATGAACGGTAGTCCTTTGATGCAGGACTAATTCCACCAACATTGACTGAGGCCCATTGATTTTTAACCATACGTCCATTGTTTTTATCAAAGTAATAGGTTTTACCATCAATCTGAACGATTTTATCTTTTGCTTGACGACCGTCTTTATCGAAGTAAAGTTGGTAACCATCAATGGTTTGAAGTCCCTTAACAGCGTGGCCCTTTTCATCACCATAATAAAAATTAACATTTTCAGGGAAGGTGAAATCTACCTTATCCCAAATAAAGGATTTTCGAGCTAGACGTCCTCTCTCTCCAAAGACATAGGTTGTGCCCCCTACATTAACAGCAACATTCTTAAGCAGTTCGCCATTTTCATCAAAATAGTGAATGAAACCAGCTGCTGTTTTAACGAGACCTGTGGCACGTATGCCATCTCGGTTGAAGTAACTAGTATGGTATATGTAGTTTGTTTTATACCGTGAGATAATCTGTTTTTCAGACCAATTGCGGTAAGAATTTTTGAGAAGGGCACCGGTGTTTTGATCTAAGTAATAGGTTTTTCCATCAACTGTGATTTCTTGACCTTTGAGTTGTTTCCCATCTTTGTCAAAATAGAGTTCAACACCGTCCACATATTGGAAACCAGTCAATTTTTCACCTTGTTCAGTGATATAAGACCATTCCCCCTTATCATTGGCTTCAAAATGTCCACCAGTAATGTTTGTAGGCAGTTTAGTTCTCTCTGTCACAACCCCATTCTCATCTATTTGATAATGTTTTCCATCTTTATCGAGGTAGCAATTGACTAGGAGCATACCAGTATGGTCATCTAAATAATAGTTCTTTCCATTTACCTCAACAAATTGGCCTTTGACCTGTTTTCCATCTTCTTGGAAATAGTATTCGCGATCTTCTACATTATTCCATCCAGTGAGATTTTTTCCGTCCTTGGTATAGTACCAATTGCCTTGATCGTCGGATGTGAATTTACCTCGAGTGATAGAGATTTCTTGTCCTGATAATGGATGCTCACTAACCTCAGTAATCTCTGACTTATTTTCATTTGTATTTTGCTTGTCGGTGACAGGTTCAGCACTTCTATCAGCAATAGTTGTCTCACTAGATTGAGCGGTTTCAACCTTTTTATCGGCCTCGTTACTAGGCTGTGTAGCAGTCGTTTCTGTAGGCTGACTAGCGACATTAGTAGATGTAGTGTCAGTAGAGACTGCTTCACTAGAAGTATTCTCGACAACAGTACTCGTTGGAGCTACTTCGGTTCTTGTAATGAGGCTAGCACTTGTCTCAAGATTGCTGTCAGAGACGACATTTTCAGGACTGATAACAGCAGTCGTTTCTGGTTTAACTTCATCGGCTCCGACTTGCCCTAGGCCAATCAGTGAAGCCACGATAGCCAAACTTGAAGCAGCGATTGTAATCCAATGTTTCTTAACTTTATGAAGTTTGAAACGAACTTTGTTTTCCATAATCTTCCCCCTTGTATGGTGACTTGGTAAATTCAAGTTGTGACATTTAAAACAACATGAATACCAAAAATTAATTTACAATTATATTTTAATCTTATTTTCTAATAAACTCAATAGAAAACGGATACAAAAACGCCATACTCTTATAAAAAGATACTTATTTTTATAAGAGTTATAGTCTATAAAATAGTTTTCCTAATTTATTTATTTTTTCGTCTATAGATATGATTTAAAGAATAATTGTCCCCATACAGTTTGGGAAAAAGACTCTTTTTTTAAAAAATTATCCTGTGTAAAATAAAGGACATAAAAACATGAGAGGTGATTGCAATGACAAATCGTTATGACTTAAATAAAAATTTGGCACAGATGCTTAAGGGGGGCGTCATCATGGACGTTCAAAACCCTGAGCAGGCACGTATCGCTGAGGCAGCGGGAGCCGCTGCGGTCATGGCCTTGGAACGCATTCCGGCTGATATCCGTGCAGTGGGTGGTGTATCACGTATGAGTGATCCTAAGATGATTAAGGAAATTCAGGACGCTGTTAGTATTCCAGTGATGGCCAAGGTGCGTATTGGTCATTTCGTGGAAGCACAGATTTTGCAGGCAATTGAGATTGATTATATCGACGAGAGCGAGGTATTGACACCAGCCGATGACCTTATTCATGTGGATAAAACCAAATTTGATGTGCCTTTCGTCTGTGGAGCTAAGGACCTTGGTGAGGCTCTTCGACGTATCTCAGAAGGGGCATCTATGATTCGTACCAAGGGTGAACCTGGTACTGGTGATATTGTCCAGGCTGTTCACCACTTGCGACTCATGAATCAAGAAATTCGCCGTATTCAAAATCTTAGAGAAGATGAACTCTATATTACTGCTAAAGACTTGCAGGTGCCGATTGATTTGATCCGTTATGTCCACGAACATGGCAAGTTGCCGGTTGTCAATTTTGCGGCAGGTGGTGTAGCGACGCCAGCGGATGCTGCGCTTATGATGCAGCTGGGTGCTGAAGGTGTCTTTGTTGGTTCGGGAATTTTCAAGTCTGGAGATCCGAAAAAACGTGCGGAAGCTATCGTCAAGGCAGTGACTAACTATAATCGTCCAGATATTTTGGCGCAAGTGTCAGAAGATTTGGGTGAAGCCATGGTTGGTATCAACAAGGATGAAATTGACATCTTAATGGCAGAGCGAGGAAAATAGATGACAAAAATCGGAATACTGGCTTTACAAGGAGCTTTTGCAGAACATGAGCAGGTCTTGAACGGACTTGGAGTTGAAACAGTTCAAATCAGAAATCGACAGGATTGGGAAGCACACGCTGATTTAGATGGGCTCATTCTACCAGGGGGAGAGTCGACAGTCATGGGAAAACTCTTGCATGATTTAGACTTGTTTGAGCCGATAAAGGCGAAAATTGATTCGGGCTTACCTGTATTTGGAACCTGTGCAGGTCTGATTTTGTTAGCCAAAACCATAGTAGGGGACCAAAGAAAACATTTGGCAAGTATGGACATCACTGTAGCCAGAAATGCCTATGGTCGCCAATTGGGCAGTTTTGTCACAGATGCTGAATTTAAAGGAATAGGGGAAATCCCAATGGTCTTTATTCGTGGGCCAATTATTGAAGCTGTTGGAGCAGAAGTGGAGATTTTAGCTCAAGTCAAAGGGGCAATTGTGGCAGCTAGAGAAAAGCAGATGTTAGTGACCTCTTTTCATCCAGAATTAACGGGTGACGAAAGGGTACATGCTTATTTCCTAGATATGATTAATCCGGCAAAAGAAGAAAAGCTTTGATTCAAATTTCATAAATTCATTTACTTCTCCTTCACGCAAAAAAATCCAGAACCTAGGCCCTGGATTTAGGAGATTATGAAAAAGAAAAGTTTTAGGATGGTTATAGTATATAAAGCAAAGCCTAAAGTTTTCTTAAAGTGGAAAAAAGTTTACTTGTGATATGAAAAAGGAAGTTGACAGTTGGTCGACTTCCTTTTTAGCGATTCCTAAATCAAAGTAATTATGAGATATCAATAGTTGTTATTTGAATTATTTTCTTATACTTCATCAGGTCCCATCAAATGTCCATTACCGTCAGCATCGAATTTGAAGGCACCAGTGTTTGTTCTAACAATGGTATTTTCAGCGCGTGCCCCATTCTTAGCATCGTAATAGTGGACAGTTCCGTCATCGTCAAATTTGAATTCACCTCTAAGTTGTTTACCGTTTTGGTCGAAGTAAACATGGATGCCGTTTAAGGTTTGAGGTCCTGTCAGTTTATCCCCTTTAGCATCAACATAGTAGTAGAAATCTTCACGATCTAAATCTTTACTTTCTCTTGGGTACTGTCCATCCTGATCTACGAGATCATTTCCAGGAATGGTAATAGTGAAGTGGAAGATGCGATCACCATCGAGATTTCGGTAATTCCAGTTGTAGACATGAACAAAGCTATCAGTGACGAGAGCACCAGAGTCTTTATCATAATAGTGTCCATCAGGGGCGAAGCGTCCCTTGACTTGTGCGCCATTAGGAAGGAAGTAAAAGCGACTATTTCCAAAGGTTTGAGGTCCTGTTAATGGCTTACCATCAGCATCGAGATAGTACCAGGCAGTAGTATAGACATTTTGATTGTTGATGTCATCACGACCAATATAAGTTAAGATTTCTTTAAAAGCATTGGTTACGAGAGCACCAGAATCTTTATCATAGTATTTACCATTTGGTGCAAAATGTCCCTTGACTTGTATACCAGTGAAATCATCAAAGTAGACTTTAACACCATTGATAGTTTGTTCTCCCTTGAGTTTATCACCTTTATCATTGACGTAAACCCAGTTGCCATCTTCAGTTTCAAGATAGCGTTTTGTTACAAGTGCACCAGAGTCTTTATCAAAATAGCGACCATCCTCTGCAAAACGTCCTTTGACTTGTTTGCCATCCTTGTCAAAGTAGACTGGAATGTTGTCAACGAAGTTGAGACCGATGAGGTTTTTACCGTTTGCATCCTTGTAGTACCAGTTGCCCTCGTTATCACTATAATAGTGACCACCAAAAACTCGTGGTGCCTTGTCTAGGGAGATTGTAGGAGTGACGGGAGTGTCTGTTTCTTCACCAGGTCCCATCAAATGTCCATTACCATTTGCATCGAATTTGAAGGCACCAGTGTTGGTTCTGACAATGGTATTTTCAGCGCGTGCACCGTTTTTTGCATCGTAATAATGAACGGTACCATCTTCGTCAAATTTGAACTCACTTCTAAGTTGTCTACCATTTTGGTCGAAGTAAACATGGATGCCGTTTAGGGTTTGAGGTCCTGTCAGTTTATCCCCTTTAGCATCAACATAGTAGTAGAAATCTTCACGATCTAAATCTTTGCTAGAAAGTGGGTAATGACTCATATCAATAAAGTGTGATTTACCGTCAGATCCTATAGCAGAGTCGTTCGGAATAGTAAGCATAAATTTAAGAACACGATTTCCGTCTTGATTTTGGAAATTCCAGTTATAAATATGAACAAATCTATTAGTTACAAGCGCACCAGAATCTTTGTCATAGTAATGTCCATCAGGAGCAAAACGTCCCTTAACTTGTGCCCCATTAGGGAAGAAGTACATGTTTGTACCACCAAGATTTTGAGGACCTTTAAGTGGCCGTCCGTCGGCATCAAGGTAGTACCAATCAGTAGTATAAATGTTTTGACCGTTGATATCATCACGACCAATATAAGTTAAGAGTTCTTTAAAGGTCTTGGTTACAAGAGCACCAGAATCTTTGTCATAGTATCGGCCATCCTCTGCAAAACCACCTTTGATTTGAATACCGTCTTGGCTAAAGTAAACAGGAACATTATCCACATAGTTCAGACCGACAAGATTTTTGCCGTTTGCATCCTTGTAATACCAGTTACCATTATCATCACTATAATAATGTCCACCAGAAATATGAGGTGCATTTTCAAGTGTTACAGAAGGTGTGACTGGCTTTTCATTTTCATCGATTGGGGTAGGTTGTTCACTGTTTTTTGTAGGTGTTTTTGTTTCTTCGACAGGAACAGGTTCAGTGGCTTTTTCTACCGAAGTTTTTGTAGCAGAGGCTTCTGAAGTTGCTGTTTTAATTGGTGTAGTTTTATTTGCCTGATTATCTTGATTGCTAATTTCTTGTTCAGAAGTGATTTCTACTGGTGATTCGCTTGCTAATTCAGATGATGCGACTTCACTGCTAGGAGCTTCACTAAGAACTGTACTTGTACTAGTAGGTAGCTCAGTATTAGTTGAGATAGGATTTGTAGTAGGCGCTTTGACCTCTACATTAGTTACTACAGTTTCTTGTGCAGGTGCAAGAATCTCAGTTGGTTGACTAGAAGTTTCAGGTGTTTTCGCTTCATCCGCAAATGCAGGTCGTGCGACTAAAGTAAAAGTAGCTAGAGCGGTTGCGCAGGATAAAGCAACAAGGTGTTTCTTTGGGTTAGTCCTTTTCGTAATCATGATAAATTCCCCTTCATCTTAAAATCTTTTCAGTTTAAAAACTGAAATAATGCAAAAATAACTTAATTACAATTGATTGATGACTTAAATCTCTGTAAGGTAGCCGTTTTCATCAATATGATAATTTTTTCCATCAATATTGGCATTACGATTACGCCACATTTGACCATTGTTTGGATCGAAGTAAAGCTTATGTCCCTTGTAGTCTACAATTTCTCCCTGAACTCTTATTGGGAGACCAGCTGCATCACGGAAGTAGTAGTATTCACCCCAAACTTGTTGAAGTCCAGTTACTGCAATACCGTCTTTATCGAAATAGAGCCATCCAGGAATATAACCATGTGAATATTCAAAAAGCATATTCTTGTCGTTATAAATCATACGATTTTTGACAAGTTCACCAGTATAAGGTTCAAAGTAACGGATACCTTCTGGGAACCTAATAAATTGCCCCATAACATTGGTTTGGCTGTCATTGTTGTTGAATCCGATTCCTCGAGCTTGCCGTCCGTATTCAAAATAATAATATTCTTTTTCGCCTTTCTTTTGCCAGCCTGTAACGTATTGTCCATCATCGCCGAGGTAAAATGTTCCGAAATCCATGCTCTTATAGCCACCAGGAATTCCCCCTAGAGATCTGACATAGCGGTTTCGCCAAAGTTCACCATCATGTCCAAAGTAGTATGGCTTGCTATCAATGTAAACTTTATGGAAGTCATCCCAATCTCCTTGGTACCAAGGAATGGAGACTCTATACGCAGTGTCAGGATAGAAATAGTAACGGTTTCCATTAATATCTTGCCAGCCTGTTACAGCTACACCATATTTACCAAAGTAACGGTATTCATCGTGAGGAAAATCAGCTACCTTGACAAACTGTTCAGTTATCCTATGCCCTAGATTCTGGTCGTAGAAATAATAATGGTTATTACGTTGGACAGACTCACCTTTGGCTTGTTTACCATCTTCATGGAAATACACGTGCTGATTGTCAACAACGTGTGCGCCTATAAGGTCTTTACCGTCTTTTTTGTAGTGCCAACTACCTTGTACGTCACTATACCATTGACCACCTGTAATATTTTCTTCAGGATCTTCGTCTTGAATTTCTGTGTTTTCATCGTTATTGAAGGAAGAAACATCAGTCTTAAGTCGATTTTCTGAGATGTCCTCATATCTAGCGTTTTCCATACTAGCAGTTTCACTTACTGTAGCTCCTGTTTTAGAAGTAGGTATTTCTGATCTTGTTGAATTTGTTTCAGAGATAACTGTACTTGAAGCCTCTGAAGAGGGTTTAGCTGTTTCAGGAATAGCTGTAGTATCAGTGGTAACACTTGTAGCTTCGCTATTGATAATGCTTGTGCCTGTTGGTGCATCTGTTGTAGTTGCTGTTGGATTTTCATCAAGTGTCTTAGTCTCAACAGTAGCCACTACATTTTCTATAGCAGGTGCGACAACTTCGGTCTTAGCATTCGTATCAGATGCTTTTACTTCTTCCGCAAATGCAGGGCGAGCAACTAGGGAAAAAGCAGCTAGTGCGGTTACACAAGAAAGTGCCACAAGGTGCTTCTTGTACACGTGCCATGGATAATTCATTTCAGTATTCATAATAGACTCCTTTCATAAAATGAACACCGATGTTTGGGTGGTTATAAAGGAGCTCGCCGTTAAAATAGTGTTAAAAGTAGGCAAATCTGTTAAAACGACTGAGTCCCATATCTAAATCTCTCATGTCATGATCATAAGAAGATTTTATAGGGGAGCACGTCAAACGTGTGGCAAGGAGAATATGCTTATGCTGTGTAATTCATATCTAGAAACAAGTGTCTTCACTTATTTATCCTAATACTTTTATTTCTCTCCTTTCGTTTTATTATTGAATCCAGCCTATGGCATATGTCTTTAAATACAAAAAACTAGAACTTTTAGTTTGAAACATTCTCTCTAAAGCTCTAGTTTTGTATTATAGACAGATGTGTGTATGAAAAGAGCCTTAGATTATCATGCCAAAGTGCCTAAGGACCAGTTTTCATGCATAAAAAATTATTTTGACGTTAGAATTCTAAAGCCAAGTTCCTAATCCTAATCCCTCTGTAGTACACTTTCAACGTTTTAGTAAAACGCTTACATGCTCACCTATCTTTATTATAATACTTTTTTAATTACAAACAAGTTTTTTTACAAGATAATCGTAAATGTTAAAAAAATGTCATAATTGGGTTCTGTTTGAATGACAGTGATTGATTATATGAAAAAGGAAGTTGACCAACTGTCGACTTCCTTTTGTGTGAAATAATTGAAATCCATAGTCACTTGTAAATGACTATCGAAGGATATGGCCAACCCCGTCATTATCGAAGTAATAAGTAACGTGATTGATTGTCAAGGTTACATTATCAGCACGATTACCAGAGCCAGGAAGATAATAGTAAGTCTTACCACCTAAAATGATGAGTTTATCTTTAGCTTGTATACCCTTATATTGTCCGTAATCATCATCGTAGAAGTAGACATGCTTTCCATCGATGACTCTTCTACCAGTCAGAATATTTCCCTTACTATTTGCATAATACCAGTTATTCTTATGTTCGAAGTATTTTCCGGTTACAAGGGCACCAGTCTCTTTGTCATAATAATGATCACCACGGTATGGATAATTAAACTCACCTTTCACTTTTTCGCCGTATCTAAAATAGTACTGAATTCCGTCCAAATATTTAGTACCGTGAAACTTCTTTCCTTTTTCATCAACATAAAACTCTTTGCCGCCATCCTCAACCAATCTATCTGTTACTAAAGCACCGTTATCTTTATCGTAATAGTGATTATCAGGAGCAAAATGGCCTTTGTATTGGACACCATTGGTGCCGAAATAAACGTTGACGTTATCAATGGTGTGGGCACCAAGGAGGAGGTAACCCTTGTCATTGACATAGTACCAGTTACCTTCGGAATCACTGATATAGCGGTTTCGTTCAGTTGATTGACTTTTAATGCTGAGGACACCAGATTGGTCTGCCACATAGGTCTTACCATCGAAATCAAAAGTTGTATCTTTGACTTTTCGACCGTTATCTTTATCAAAATAGTAAACCCTTCCATCGATATCAACGAGCTCTCCCTTAGCTTGTCTATGAGTTCCTAAATGGAAATACATGTCGTAGCCATCAATAGTTGCAGGGCCAACGACAGGAAATCCATATTCATTATAGTAACGCCAGTATCCATCTTTATCTTGGACAAAATAAGCAGTCTTTTGTCGAAGGTCCTTAAAATCACTAGAAATGAATTTACCAACCCCATCATTATCAAATTCATAGATATTTGGAAATTCTCTCGTAATATAGTGTGTAGGAATATTCAATCGTTTATTTCTAGCAATAGTTCCATCATTGTAGAAGTAATAGTTATTGAAAAATCTGTGCACGACCATATTTCCATCATCTTGGAAAAAGTACTTATTACCATTGATGGTTTGCCATCCTGTGACTGGTAGGCCATCGGCACCAAGATAATACCGTTCGAGTTCAGGATGTTCATTGTTATCATAATTTGCATAAGGAGCAAAGTCAAATCTTATTTCTTTAGCATAGTTTTCTTCAGGAATGAATCGTCCAGCTTTGAAGGTGACGAGGCGGTTCGCCACAAGGGCGCCGTTATCTGGGTCGTAAAAATAGGATTTACCATTGACCTTACGGCGTTCCCCCTTGACCTGTCTACCATTTGAATCAAAGTAATAGGTCAAACCATCAATAGTTTGTGGTCCAGTCATAAGTTTTCCATCTTTATCCATATAGTACCAGTGATCACCATTATCTTGTAGAAAAGCGGGATGGTTATTTGCCACTGTAACGATACCATTAGGATCAATATTGAGTTTGAAATCACCGTTGTTGAGATGTGTGTCTTTAACTAATTGTCCTGCATTTTCTTTGCCAGCATCTCCAAACAGATAGAGCTTGTCACCAACCACGTTCAAGCCGTAGCTAAGTTGGCCGTTTCTATCAGGATTAAAGTAATAGGTTTGTCCTTTGATATCTTGTAAGCCAGAAACTCGCACGCCATCGCTACCTAGATAGTAAGTTTGACCATTTTCTTCAACAAATTCATCATGGAGCATACGTGCACTATCTGTAAAGTAATAGAGTTTTCCATCAATGGTTTCGAAACCAGGATGTTCTCGCTCTTTTTTGAAATAATAGCGTTCTCCATTAATATCTTGCCATCCCATAAGCTTATTACCGTTGTTATCGTAGTAATAAGTTACGTAATAAGGATGTCTTGTGGTAATAAGACTACCTAAATAGTTTTCTGTTTCAATGCGTTCTTCTTTTTCGGTAACAAATCCATTCCTTTTTTCAGTAAAGGCAGAACGGTCAGTTCCTCTTGTGGTATTTTCGATTGGGATATCACCGACAGGTGACGCATTCTCAGCTGTAACACTCTCACTAGTCGTTGCAATTACCTCAGAATGTGCAGTTTCAGAATGCGCTACTTCCGAACTAGCTGTACTTGTCACTTCAGAGCTTGGTTTTTCAGAGACTGTTTCTGTTGAAGCCACTTCAGAGGTAGCTACTGGTGCTTCTGATACTGTAGCAGTCTCGCTAGAAGGGGTAGCAGGTGTATTTTCTGTAGGTTTAGCTGTGGCTTCACTAGTCGCTGGAGCCTCAACGTCAATAGCACCTTCTTTGATGATGGCTTCAACAGTTGCTTCATTAACAGGGGTAGGTTGTTCTTCAGCTGAAGCGTAGCTGAGGCTTGCAAAACTCAATCCCAAAGCAAGTCCTGTCACTGCAATAGTTACCCAATGTTTTTTAACTTTGTGAAGTTTAAAATGTACTTTCCTTTCCATGATAATTCTCCTTTCATTGAAAGATAAATTGGAATTATATGTGTGAAATAAATATTATTCGTAAATATATTTAATAACCCTTCCATCACCGTTTTCATCGAAATGAACAACCTCAGCTTTCACCTTGTAACGAATTGAGTGATTAAAAGTAATGTCAACATTTTTAACACGTTTTCCAGTTTTTGGGTAATAATAATGGTAGTAGTAGTCATTTCCCGCCCAAATTGTTCGCAATTCATCGTAGCCTAGTCTACCATCATCGTGAAAATAGTAGTAATCATCTCCAATCTTTTGTTCACCCTTATAACATTTACCATCACTACCAACATAGTAACGATAACCGTCAATGTCAACGAATTTGTCACGTCCTAAGTCAACAAGTTCACCAGTATTCTTGTCATAGTAATAACCATCATCAGCAACAATACCTTTAGCTTGTTTACCATCTTTATCAAAGTAAACCTTTACATTATCGATAGTTTTGTGCCCAGTTACCTTTTGACTATTTTCATCGACGTAGTAACAACTATTAGAATATTTTTTACCAAAATATCTAGTAATTGCACCAGTTGAGGTGTCTGCTAGACTAGGGTATCTATCGAATTGAAATACTTGAACATAATTATGGTCAATAGGCTCATTACCTAGGTCGGTGATAAAATGCCAAGGTTTTATTTGAACATAACGTTTTGTGACTAAAGCTCCGGTGTCTTTATCGTGATATCTACCATCTGGTGCGAAATCCCCTTTTAATTGTGGTCCATCAGGGTAGAAGTAGTAGTCCTCACCGTTAATAGTCTGATAACCTGACACCTTGTAGCCACTATTATCTAGGTAGTAGCGGAATGTAGTTGAGATACCATTAGCACGCCATTCACGAGCGATTCTTACAGTACGCTCTCTGAAAGTATTTCTTGCTAAGTTACCTGTATGTTTATCGTAATATTTACCGTTTTTTGCGAAACCTCCTTTTACTTGCTCTCCATTTTCATCGAAGAATACTGTTTCACCATTAATAGTATGCTCCCCTTTTAAAGCGATTCCTTCGGAACCAAAATAGTAAAATGGTTTTGTATCGTCGCTAAATCCATTGTGTTTAGAAGGAACGTATAAGTTCCTAGCTAGATGACCATTATCATTCATATAATGGATATTGTGGTAGTCATCATAGAACAGTCCATTTTTTTTGATATCATCTTTCTTTTCAGTAATGACACCTTCTTGATCTGAAATATAAAGTTTATCGTTCACTTCAAAAAGTGTTCCAATGACACGCTCACCATCAATTTTATCGTAGTAGTATTTGTTTCCTCCTTGTTTAATAAACTCACCTTTAGATCGCTTTCCGTTATGGTCAAGATAATACCATTTACCATTTATCATAACTGATTGGTTGACTCCTAAATTAACACGAGCACCGGTATCTTTATCATAATAGTAACCATCGTCTGCGAACTGGTCTTTGATTTGTTCACCATAGACATTGAAATAAACAGCAACACCATTTATCGTTTGGGGACCGTGAAGGAATTTTCCGTCATACCCTGCATAATAGGTGACTTTTTTAATTTTAGGGTTAAGATAGTCATTCTCTAGGTGATAGATAGTAACGTATTGATTTTTGACCATCATTCCTTGGTAGTCATAATAATAGCTGTTTTCAAATTCGTCGGTAACAATTTGGTTGCGATAGTTTAAAGCATATGGTACTTCAGAGAGTTTACCTTCATTATCAGCTTTATAGGTCTTACCATCGATTTGAATAAGAGAGTTGATAACCATTTGTCCATTATGCAAATCATAGTAATGTTTTGGTAGACCTGAATTTGAGTAGCTAGCTTCACCTTTTAGTTGACGACCATTACCGTCAAAACAAACATGATAACTATCGACAATTTGGTTTCCAATGAGTTTTTGACCATTTTCATCGACATAGTACCAGTTTCCATTGTCTTCTACATAAGCATTGGTAACAAGTTCACCACTATCCTTGTCATAGAAGTGACCATTCGGAGCGAAGTGTCCTTTAACTTGGACTCCACTGTCCTTAAAGTAAACTTTGACGTTATCAATGGTTTGTTCGCCAATGAGTTTATTGCCATCGGAGTTGTAGTAATACCAGTTGCCTTTATCATCGCTGACATATTGGTTATGGAATCTAGAATCACCTTGGATAGTAATGTTACCCTCTTTATCTGCGATATAATGGATACCGTTTAACTCAAAGGAAGTGTCCTTGACTTTACGGCCATTGTCTTTGTCAAAGTAGTAGATTTTATTATCAATATTAATGAATTCGCCTTTAGCTTGATGTCCTTCTGGACGAGATGATTCATGGAAGTAGAGTTCAAAGCCATCAATAGTCTTAGGTCCAGTGACTGGAAATCCGTCTTTGTTGAAGTAATACCAACGACCTTCGTAGTCCATCATAAATTGATTTTTTGGATATTCTATATTATTTTCTGAAGGAAGAGTATAGTAAATTGGGAACGGATAAGTCACAATGTTTAGTTGTTTATTGAGATAATCAGCCACCCCATTGTGGTCTGAATAAAATACATATGGCATAGACTTCCGAAGACCCTTTTCGATGATAGGAAATTGTTTGTTTTTGGCTAAGGCCCCTTTGTCATCAAAGTAGTAGCGTTTGTGATCTAATTCCATTAGTCTATGAACAGCAACTTGGCCATTGTCATAGATGTAATAGTCATCACCTAAAATTGTCTGACGACCTTTCTCAAGTGTGTTACCATTTTTATCGAAATAGTAACGTTCTAATCCAGGCATTACATAATAGTTTGGTTCGATATAAGCAGGTTCATTGAAGTAAACAACTTTACTATAGTTTTCTTCTGGAATATAGTGGCTGTCTTTGAATGTAATAAAACGGTCTGTTACTAGCTTGCCATCGTTTTCATCGTAAAAGTGGAGTTTATCGTCAACTTTCCTAAGTTGCCCTTTTACCATAGTGCCGTCATTGTTAAAGTAATATTGGAAACCGTTGATTTCTTTTGGTCCAGTAACCAGCTGCCCTTTTGTATCTACATAATAGGTAACACCATTTGCATCTGAAACGAAACTCTCTCTTTTATCTGTCTTTTTTGTGATACCTTCCGCTTCAACAGTGATGGTGAAATCGCCATCTTTTTGTGAGGTATCTAAAGTTGTTTTATCAGGAGAAGTACTTATGATGAGGTTTTCGTTGTTTGTAGGTGTATTTGTTGCACTTACCTCAGAATGAACAGTTTCAGAATTAGATGCTTCCGAACTAGCTGTGCTTGTGACTTCAAAGCTTGGTTTTTCAGAAACAATTTCTGTTGAAGCCACTTCAGAGCTAGCTACTGGTGTTTCTGACACTGTGGCAGTTTCGCTCGAAGCGGTAGCAGCTGTATTTTCTGTAGGTTTAGTTGTGGCTTCATTACTTGCTGGAGCATCGACGTCAATAGCGCCTTCTTTGATGGTGGCTTCAACAGTTGCTTCATTAACAGGGGTAGGTTGTTCTTCAGCTGAAGCATAGTTGAGACCTGCAAAACTCAATCCCAAAGCTAGTCCTGTCACTGCAATAGTTACCCAATGTTTTTTTACTTTGTGAAGTTTAAAATGTACTTTCTTTTCCATGATAATTCTCCTTTCATTTTAAACTGTCATTATTGAGAAGGAGTCTTTATAACTTCATTAACTAATGAGTGTTCCGTTTCCATCAGCATCAAAATGATAGGTTTCCCCTTTAATAGTAATGTCAATATTTGACAAACGGGCACCTGAGTTAGCATCGTAGTAGTGGATTTTACCATCGACGGTGACTAGTTCACCTTTGGCTTGTTTACCGTTACTGTGGAAGTAGACTGGAACATTGTCAATGGTTTGTTCACCGGTCAAGGCGTACCAGTTTGGAACAAAGTAATACCAACTACCTTCCCATTCATGGTATTGATTTTTAAGAGCAGCGCCTGTTGCTTCATCCAGATAGTAGATGTGGCTACTGTTAGGGATAGTATCACTGTAATACGCATAGATGAGCTCACCTCTACTTTGCATTCCGTAGTAGTATTTACGAGTAGGAAGTCCAAAGTAGTAGAGTTCGCCATCGATAACTTGAACGGAGACTAATTTGTTTCCCTTACCGTCTAAATAATACCAGTGATTATCTTTGGTTTTAACGAAACCAGCTTTTGTGACTTTTTTACCATCAAATCCGATATAGTCTCCACTATCTCCGTGGCCTGTGAATTCTCCGAAGGCCTGATGACCATCTCCAACGATAAGATTCACTTCTTCACCATGAACAATATGTGTTCCTGAGTAAACTTTTCTACCATCTTGACCAACATAATAGCGTTTGCCATCGACTTCGACGATTTGGTCTCGGACAGCAGCACCTGTGTCTTTGTCATAAAAATGATCAGCATTGGCAAAAATACCTTTGGCTTGGACACCGTCTTTATCAAAATAGACTTCTACACCACCTATAGTTTGAGCACCAATTAATTTATCGCCCTTATCATTGACATAGTACCATTTGCCATCTTTTTCGACATAACGGTTGGTAACGAGGGCTCCACTATCTTTATCATAATAATGGCCGTTTGGCGCAAAGTCCCCTTTAACTTGAGAATAGTCATCACGGAAGTAGACATTGACATAATCTATCACTTGTTCACCCTTTAAAGGATAACTAGATTTATCAACATAGTACCATTTACCTCCAGCAGTAACATAACTATTTTTGGCTGTAACTGGAGTCAATTTACCATTTTCATCTGCAATTGATGTTGGGTATCTATCATCTACAGCAATAAAAGTGAAAGCATTGGTGAGGATAGCACCTCTTACGCCGTTAATGTATTTAGAAAACTGAGCATAGTACCAGTTTCCATCAACTTGGAACAGTGGGTTTGGGCTGCCAGGGACATCATCTCTTAGTGAACCAGATTCATCAAAATAGTAGAGTTGTCCATTAATACGCTTGAATCCATGAACAACATGTCCATTTTCATCAGCATAAACGGAAGGTGTCCAGAGGTATCCTCTCAGGTACATGTATCTGATTTTACCCCAGCCATTATAGACTTTTTGTCCCTGTTCATTGTAATAACTTTCAGTACCATCAGGATTCTTGAATTTAGAATAATAGACCATGTCTGGTTGGAAGTAGTACTCTTTACCGTCGATGGTTTTAGGGCCAGTGTAAATATTACCGTCATTGTCATAGTAGTAATAAATGTCGTCGCTGGTTCCGTTAATGTAGCGAGTACTATGGTAGAGGGCAATCTTATTATTCCAAAGTTCGCCATTTTCAGGATGGAAATAATATCCTTTTCCATCAACAACCACTCTTTGTCCTTTTGTTTGAAGCCCCTTGTCATTAAAGTGGTAAGTTTTGTCTCCAATTTCTTGAAGGCCAGTCACTTTTTCACCTGTCTTATCTACATAATACCAGTGGTTATCGCCAGTAGTAACAAAAGATTCAGTTGTTAGATGTCCAAGTTCACCATCATAATAATGTCCATCTTGGGCAAAGTTTCCTTTGACTTGTTTACCATCCTTGTCGAAATAGACATGCTGTCCATCAATGAGGTTTGGACCAGTCAGATCCTTGTCATCTTTTTTGTAATGCCAATTGCCTTGATCATCACTATACCATTGACCACCCGTGATATTCTTTTCAGCAGAAGGAACTTGAGAATTAGGGGTATCAGTATCACTAGTTGTTGGTGACACATTCTCAGGTGTAACACTCTCACTAGTCGTTGCACTTACCTCAGAATGTGTAGTTTCAGAATTAGCTACTTCCGAACTAGCTGTACTTGTGACTTCAGAGCTTGGTTTTTCAGAAACAGTTTCTGTTGAAGCGACTTCAGAGCTAGGTGCTGGTGTTTCTGACACTGTGGCAGCCTCGCTCGAAGCGGTAGCAGCTGTGTTTTCTGCAGGTTTAGCTGTGGCTTCATTACTTGCTGGAGCATCGACGTCAATAGCGCCTTCTTTGATGATGGCTTCAACAGTTGCTTCATTAACAGGTGTAGGTTGTTCTTCAGCTGAAGCGTAGCTGAGTCCTGCAAAACTCAATCCCAGAGCAAGTCCTGTCACTGCAATAGTTACCCAATGTTTTTTAACTTTGTGAAGTTTAAAATGTACTTTCTTTTCCATGATAATTCTCCTTTCATTTTAAACTGTCGTTATTGAGAAGGAGTCTCTATAACTTCATTAACTAATGAGTGTTCCGTTTCCGTCCGCATCAAAATGATAGGTTTCCCCTTTAATAGTAATGTCAATATTTGACAAACGGGCACCTGAGTTGGCATCGTAGTAGTGGATTTTACCATCAACGGTGACTAGTTCACCTTTGGCTTGTTTACCGTTACTGTGGAAGTAGACTGGGACATTGTCAATGGTTTGTTCACCGGTAACTTTATCACCATTGACATCAACGTAATAGAAATAGTCCTCACAATCGAAGTCTTTGCTTGAAAGTGGGTAGTGACTAATGTCTACTGGTATTGTGTTATCATTGAGACCAAAAATAAAATTATGTGGGTACTGGATAAAAAAGTTATCGACAGGATTACCGTATTTATCTTGAAATTTCCAGTTATAGATATGGACGTAACGGTTTGTTACAAGTGCACCAGTATCCTTATCATAGTAGTGTCCATCAGGAGCAAAACGTCCCTTAACCTGTGCTCCATTAGGGAAGAAGTACATTTTGACATAATCAAGTGTTTGAGGTCCTTTTAGTGGTCGGCCTTCCCTATCAAGGTAATACCAGTCCTTTGCATATAAAATTTCGCCATTTATGGTACTACCAACGGAAGTCAATACTTCTTTAAAAGTATTGGTCACTAGTTCACCAGAGTCTTTGTCATAGAATTTACCGTTTTGAGCAACCCTTCCTTTGGTCTGAAAACCCCAAGGATTATCAAAGTATAGTTTTTGACCATTAATTTCAACTTCTCCTGTTGCAGCTGTACCATCTTTTGTAAAATAATACCAAGTTCCAGTTCCATTACGTTCGAAAAAGCGATTTTTCAAGATTTTACCACTATGATCAACATAATAGACCTTATTATTTTCATAGATAAAACTATCTCGTAACATTTCTCCAATGTCATAGTGTTTATACGTATTTTCTGGACGGAAGTAATAGAAATCGCCATTAATTTCCTGAAGCCCAAGAACTATTTGTCCTTTATCATCAAGGTAGTAGGTTGAATCATTTTCATTAACAAAGCCTGCATGGGTTACTTTGCAACCATTGTCTTTATCATAGTAGTACTTAGGCATGTAATAATATTTGGAGATAAACTTCGGATCTCTTACAAATCCTCCTTTAATCTGTTTACCATCATGGGGATCGAACATAACATCTTGTCCATCAATAATGTAGGCCCCTTTTAGTGGGCTACCGTATTTATTAACATAGTACCAATTACCATTAACTTCAACGTAACGATTGGTTACGAGATTTCCTGTATTGATATCGTAGTAACCTTTAAGGTCATTATATATATCTAAATAGGCCCCTTTGACTTGTTGTCCATTATCCCGGAAGAATACTCTTTGTCCCTTAATGATTTGGGAACCGATAAGGTTTTCTCCGCTTGCATTCTTATAATACCAGTTACCTTGTTCATCGCTATAGTAGCCGTTAGGGTTTGGAGCATCTTTACCAATCCCATTTTCATCAAAGTTATAAGTCATCCCATTGATCGTTAGGCTTGTATTTACAACACGAGCTCCAGAATCAGGATCATAGTAACGGAGGACCCCATTATCAAGAACAAGCTCTCCTTTAGCTTGACGGCCGTTTGAGTAGAGATAGACGATTTGTCCATTAATAAGGGTTTCCCCATCTTTAGGACGAATAGCATTTCCATCATCACCGTAGTAGTACCATTTATCATGTTCTTTAATTGTTTGTTTTTTGACTAACTGACCGGTTTCTGAGTCAAAATAGTAACGACGTGTAATGTTTGTGGGTGTTCCATATTTATTAGAAGTTGGAAGAGTCTTTCCATCTTCTAGCTCTATGCTGATTCCTTTTTGCATGACACCAGAGTCGATTTCGAAATAATAAAGATTACCATCAATCATACGAGTTCCTGTATATTTAGAACCGTCATTATTGATAAAAAATGTTCTTCCTTCTTTATCTTGAACGAGACCTTCTTTTCTAACCCTAGCTCCGGTGTTAGGGTCATAATAGTGCATCTTATCAAGATTACCGGAATACTTTTCACTAAAGTCTCCTTTGACTTGAGTTCCGTCATAATCAAAATAAACTTCTTGCCTATCAATGGTTTGTTCCCCCTTGAGAGGAATACCATCCTTGTCAACATAGTACCAGTTTCCCTTATATTCTAGATAACGTTTGGTTTGTAGTTGACCAGTATTATCATCAAAATAACGGTATAGTTTGTAATTTACGATTTGTGGTCCTTTAATTTGTTTTCCGTCCTCCCAGAAGGAGACTCTTACGTTATCAATCGTTTGATCTCCAGTAAGTTTTTTCCCATTAGCATCTTCATAGTACCAATTCCCCTGTTCATCACTGTAGTAGTGACCGCCAGTGATATTATTTTCAGCAGAGGGAACTTGAGAATTAGGGGTATCAGTATCACTAGTTGTTGGTGACGAATTCTCAGTTGTAACACTCTCACTAGTCGTTGCACTTACCTCAGAATGTGTAGTTTCAGAATTAGCTGCTTCCGAACTAGCTGTGCTTGTGACTTCAGAGCTTGGTTTTTCAGAGACTGTTTCTGTTGAAGCCACTTCAGAGCTAGCTACTGGTGTTTCTGACACAGTTGCAACCTCGCTCGAAGCGGTAGCAGCTGTGTTTTCTACAGGTTTAGTTGTGGCTTCATTACTTGCTGGAGCCTCAACGTCAATAGCGTCTTCTTTGATGATGGCTTCAACAGTTGCTTCATTAACAGGTGTAGGTTGTTCTTCAGCCAAAGCGTAGCTGAATCCTGCAAAACTCAATCCCAAAGCAAGTCCTGTCACTGCAATAGTTACCCAATGTTTTTTAACTTTGTGAAGTTTAAAATGTACTTTCTTTTCCATGGTAATTCTCCTTTCATTTTAAACTTTTTACATACTGCAAAATAAGGGCTGTCATGAGAGTTTATGAAAAGTGAGCATTGGGTAGAGTCCCTAACGATGTAAGTTAATCTTTTTATGACAATCCTTATTTCTCCAAGTCTCCTCAATTTCGGTATTACGAGACTGTTCAAGGCAAACATGAGTTCTGACGAAATGATTCTAGAAAAACGAGAGCCGTTCGGAATTTTCCTCCTTTCTAAGCATGGAAGATCTCGTTTATTTTGGGCTTCTAAGACACAAAAAACTAGAGCTTACTAGTATGAGGCGTCCCCTCTAGAGCTCTAGTTTGAAATGATGCTGTATTCTTTTTATGAGCCCTAGTTTGATGGTTCAAAGTGACTCAGGAATGGTTATCCTACTATAATCCTTAGTTAGGCATTAGGTAACTAATGTCAATCTTTTAGATAATCCCCCAAGTGTCCTTTAAAGCAAAATTAAAACGCTTACATATTCACCTAGCTTCATTATAATCCTTTTTTAAGAATAAACAACAGAAACTAACGGAATTATCAAAAATGTTAAAGAACTGACATAAAAGATTCTATATTTAGTTTCGTTAGTCAAATAAGAATTCACCTGTGTAAATCATTTATATTTTTAATTTTTGTTCCTCATAGACAGGACCTGGTCTTAGCCAGATGAAAAACTAGAGTCTTTCTATCTAAAATTTTCTTTTCAGAATTGTCTTTTTTAGGGCTGCTTCTCTCATAGTTTTGCTATCTCTTAAGCTTAATTGAAGCTTGCTTTAATGTTGAAAAGCCTTTGAAGATAAGCGCTTGAAGGAGTTTGAGAAGCAAAAAAACTCTATTTAGGACCTTACATATGGTGTAAGGTCTCATTTTTACTAATCAAAGTTAATAATAGGAAGCGTCCGGCAGAGATTTATGAAAAGAAGATGACTTTTTCCTATTTGTAATTTGTCTGAATATATCATAGAGTAGAGTCAACAACAGAAAAAGGATGATTGATATAGATGGAAAATAAGGTACGTTTTAAACTACACAAGGTTAAGAAAAACTGGGTAACTATCGGGGTGACCACTCTCTCAATGGTTGCCTTGGCAGGCGGAAGCCTCCTAGCTCAAGGTAAGGTAGAGGCCGATGAGACAAGCACGCCAAATGGTGATGGCTTGCAGCAACTGAGTGAGGATGGGACTGCCAGTCTAGTGACGACAACAACTGTTACTGAGCAAGCTAGTGCTCAAGCAAGTGTGTCAGCAGTAGAAACAGCCAGCGTAAGTCACGAAACAAGTTCTCAGGTGTTAGCAAGTGCAGTCAGCCAAGAGGCAACTGTCCAAGCACAAAACAGTCAAGTTATCGGTCAAGAAGTGGCAGTTTCTTCGCAAACTCAAGCTAGTCCCCAAGAGACACAGACTACGGAACAGGTGTCACAAGGTCAGACATCAACTCAAGTAGCTGGGCAAACAAGTGCTCAGTCTACTCCAAGTGTGACAGAACAAGCAAGACCTAGAGTCTTGACCAATGCTGCACCAGCAATCGCCACACGCGCTGCTGACAGCACTATTCGTATCAATGCTAACCGCAACACTAACATTACGATTACGGCCAGTGGTACGACACCAAATGTCACCATTATCACTGGGCCAAACACTCCTAAGCCAAACGTGACGGTGACAAGTCCAAATGGCACAAGACCAAATGTGACCATTGTAACGCAGCCAAATCAACCAAACAAACCTGTTCAACCAAGTCAACCGTCTCAACCTAACAAGCCAGTCCAACCAAGTCAACCAAGTCTTGACTATAAACCAGTAGCTTCCAACTTGAAGACGATTGATGGCAAGCAGTATTATGTTGAAAATGGCGTTGTGAAAAAGAACACAGCGATTGAACTTGATGGTCGTCTTTATTATTTCGATGAGACTGGGGCTATGGTGGATCAAAGTAAACCTTTGTATCGTGCCGATGCTATTCCAAATAACTCTATCTATGCGGTTTATAACCAGGCTTACGACACGTCAAGCAAGAGTTTTGAACACTTGGATAATTTCTTGACGGCTGATAGTTGGTACCGTCCAAAACAGATCTTGAAGGACGGGAAAAATTGGACAGCTTCAACTGAGAAAGATTATCGTCCCCTTTTGATGACTTGGTGGCCAGACAAGGTGACACAGGTCAACTACCTCAACTATATGAGTCAACAAGGCTTTAGTGATAAGACCTATACGACCGACATGATGAGCTATGACTTGGCAGCTGCTGCCGAAACGGTTCAACGAGGAATCGAGGAACGTATTGGTCGCGAGGGCAATACCACTTGGCTTCGCCAGTTGATGTCAGATTTCATCAAAACACAGCCTGGCTGGAACTCTGAGAGTGAGGACAATCTCTTAGTTGGTAAAGATCACTTGCAAGGAGGAGCACTGACCTTCCTCAATAATAGTGCGACAAGTCATGCCAATTCAGACTTCCGCCTCATGAACCGCACACCGACTAACCAAACGGGGACACGCAAATATCATATTGACCGTTCAAATGGTGGTTACGAGTTGCTCTTGGCAAACGATATCGACAACTCTAACCCAGCTGTTCAGGCTGAACAACTAAACTGGCTCCACTACATCATGAATATTGGTTCTATCCTTGGCAATGATCCAAGTGCCAACTTTGACGGTGTTCGTATCGATGCGGTGGACAATGTGGATGCGGACCTCTTGCAAATTGCTTCTGACTACTTCAAGGAAAAATACCGTGTGGCTGACAATGAAGCCAACGCCATTGCTCACTTGTCAATCCTTGAAGCTTGGTCCTACAATGACCACCAATACAACAAGGATACCAAGGGTGCTCAGTTGTCCATTGACAATCCACTACGTGAAACGCTTTTGACAACTTTCTTGCGTAAGAGCAATTACCGTGGCAGCTTGGAGCGCGTCATTACTAACTCTCTTAACAATCGTTCAAGTGAGCAGAAACACACGCCACGTGATGCCAATTATATTTTCGTGCGTGCCCATGATAGTGAAGTGCAAGCTGTTTTGGCCAATATCATTAGTAAGCAGATTAATCCAAAAACAGATGGTTTCACCTTCACTATGGATGAGCTCAAACAGGCTTTTGAAATCTACAATGCGGACATGCGCAAGGCTGATAAAAAGTACACCCAGTACAATATCCCAGCTGCCTATGCCACAATGTTGACCAACAAGGACAGTATCACTCGTGTTTACTACGGTGACCTCTTTACCGACGATGGCCAATACATGGCTGAAAAATCACCGTACTATAATGCCATCGATGCCCTGCTTCGTGCTCGCATCAAATATGTAGCAGGTGGTCAAGACATGAAGGTTACTAAGCTTAATGGCTATGAAATCATGTCATCTGTGCGTTATGGTAAGGGTGCAGAAGAAGCCAACCAACTTGGTACTTCTGAAACACGCAACCAAGGAATGCTCGTCCTTACAGCCAACCGACCAGATATGAAGTTGGGAACAAATGACCGTCTAGTGGTCAATATGGGAGCTGCCCACAAAAATCAGGCTTACCGTCCATTGCTTCTCAGCAAATCTACAGGACTTGCGACCTACCTCAAGGATTCTGATGTGCCAGCTGGATTGGTTCGCTATACGGACAATCAAGGGAACTTGACCTTCACAGCAGACGATATTGCTGGTCATTCAACCGTTGAAGTTTCTGGTTATTTGGCAGTTTGGGTGCCAGTGGGTGCTTCAGAAAACCAAGATGCCCGCACCAAGGCTTCGAAGACTAAGAAGGGTGAGCAGGTCTTTGAATCATCAGCAGCTCTTGACTCACAAGTCATTTACGAAGGCTTCTCAAACTTCCAAGATTTCGTTAAGACACCAAGTCAGTACACCAACCGTGTTATTGCTCAAAATGCCAAACGCTTCAAAGAGTGGGGAATCACTTCCTTTGAATTTGCGCCACAATACGTGTCTAGCCAAGACGGCACTTTCTTGGATTCTATCATTGAAAATGGCTATGCCTTCGAGGACCGTTACGATATTGCCATGAGTAAGAACAACAAATACGGTTCACTCAAAGACCTCATGGATGCTCTTCGTGCCCTTCACGCTGAAGGTATCTCAGCCATTGCTGACTGGGTTCCAGATCAAATTTACAATCTCCCTGGAAAAGAAGTGGTAACAGCTTCACGTACCAACAGCTACGGCACACCACGTCCAAATGCTGAAATCTACAATAGTCTCTATGCAGCTAAAACACGTACCTTTGGAAATGACTTCCAAGGCAAGTACGGAGGTGCCTTCCTTGATGAATTGAAGGCAAAATACCCAGCTATCTTTGAGCGCGTGCAGATTTCAAACGGCCGTAAATTGACTACAAATGAGAAAATCACGCAATGGTCAGCCAAGTATTTCAATGGAAGCAATATCCAAGGTACAGGGGCTCGCTATGTCTTGCAAGATAACGCAACAAACCAATACTTCAACCTGAAAGCAGGTCAAACCTTCCTTCCTAAACAAATGACAGAAATCACAGCAACTGGTTTCCGTAGGGTGGGAGATAAGGTCCAATACCTCTCAACGAGTGGCTACCTTGCCAAGAATACCTTCATTCAAATCGGTGCCAACCAGTGGTATTACTTTGATAAGAACGGTAACATGGTCACAGGTGAACAGGTCATTGATGGCAAGAAATACTTCTTCCTAGACAATGGGCTTCAGCTACGTCATGTTCTTCGCCAAGGCAGTGATGGTCACGTCTATTACTACGATCCTAAAGGGGTTCAGGCCTTTAACGGATTCTACGACTTTGCAGGTCCTCGCCAAGATGTTCGCTATTTTGATGGTAACGGTCAAATGTATCGTGGTCTCCACGACATGTATGGCACAACCTTCTATTTCGATGAAAAGACTGGTATTCAAGCTAAAGACAAGTTCATCCGCTTTGCGGACGGTCGCACACGTTACTTCATTCCAGATACAGGAAATCTCGCAGTTAACCGTTTTGCGCAAAATCCTGAGAACAAGGCTTGGTATTACCTCGATAGCAACGGTTATGCCGTGACAGGCCTCCAAACCATTAACGGTAAACAGTATTACTTTGACAATGAAGGTCGTCAGGTTAAGGGACACTTTGTCACTATCAATAACCAACGTTACTTCCTTGATGGCGATAGCGGTGAAATTGCCCGTTCACGCTTTGTGACGGAAAACAACAAGTGGTACTATGTCGATGGCAATGGTAAGTTGGTTAAAGGTGCTCAAGTCATCAATGGAAATCACTACTATTTCAACAATGATTATAGCCAAGTCAAGGGTGCCTGGGCCAACGGCCGTTACTATGATGGTGACTCAGGTCAGGCCGTAACCAATCGCTTTGTCCAAGTCGGTGCCAACCAATGGGCTTACCTCAACCAAGATGGTCAAAAGGTAGTTGGTCTCCAGCATATCAATGGTAAACTTTACTACTTTGAAGGCAATGGTGTCCAAGCCAAGGGTAAACTCCTTACCTATAAAGGTAAGAAATACTACTTTGATGCCAATAGTGGTGAAGCTGTGACCAATCGCTTTATCCAAATTTCTCGTGGTGTTTGGTATTACTTTAACGCCTCAGGCCAAGCCGTAACAGGTGAGCAAGTCATCAACGGTCAACACCTCTATTTTGACGCTTCTGGCCGTCAGGTCAAAGGCCGTTACGTCTGGGTTAAAGGCCAACGCCGTTACTATGACGCCAATACTGGAGCTTGGGTCAGAAAACGATAAGTAGGCAGAAAAAAAGTATTTTTGGGACTATCCCAGAAGCTTATAGATTGAAAATCAGTAGTTTTCCACATAATTTCAAAACTTTTAAGTACTTGAAGTATTTTCTTTCAAGTACTTTTCTTTTATCATTTTCCCTCGAAATGTCTAGTGGATTGTAAGTAAACAATGAGTTTGATTAATAGAATCGTCAATAAACTACTTACTTTCGTTTTAAACTATACTCAGTCTTTAATGAGGGAGGCGTTAAAATTGCTAAAAGTTGCGATTTCTGTGTGAATTTAAGAAAATCCGAACGTTTTTTTGGTAACGTTTTCTAACATATAAATGCTATAGGCATATATCTTAGGCTTGTTTCTTCAAATGGATTATGGGTAGAAGGTTAGTCTTATGAGACTAGGGTTATGCATCTGTAATTGTATTCGCTTCCAAAATCCCTTAACATAGTATAGAGAAATAAAGTTATATTGAAAGGTGTATGTTATGGAAAAGAAAGTTGGATTTAAGTTGCACAAGGTCAAGAAAAACTGGGTGACTATTGGAGTTAGTACGCTGTCGATGGTTGCACTTGCGGGTGGAGCACTTTTAGCGGACCAATCGGCACAAGCAGACGAAGTGTCACTTCCTAATGGAGATGGTTTTGAACAAACAGATGCAGGCATTGAGTCAAGTGCTTCATTGATTAATGAAAGTTATTCGCCAACCTTGACAGAAGATGCCGGCCATTTGTCAGCAGTATCATCTAACTATGGCAGTCAAACAAGCTCAAGCTACGAGTCTTCATCATCTGCCTCAACAGGAGGCTCATCACAGACTGTGGTAGGTGGTGGAGCTGGTCAAGTGAGCTCGTCACAATCTTCTCAAGTAGTAGGAACACAAAACTCTAATTCATCACAAACGGGTTCTGCTTACCAATCAAGTAGCAGCTCAGCATCAGTAAGTGCTAGTGCGTCAAGTTCGTCAAGCTCATCAAGTTCAGCTTGGTATTCTTACTCGTCGTCATCATCTTGGTCATCATCATCGTCAGCTAGCGGTTTTGCGACAATTACGACAAGTTCGTCTGACTCAAACGGCATTCATTGGAATGGTGGTCGAAACACGACGATTACCATCACGGCTTCAGGAACAACTCCGAATGTGACTATCGTTTCGAACTCTAATAAACTGTTTCCAAATGTGACAGTAGGTCAATCAAACGGTTCAAATGCTAATGTCACTATCATTTCACAAGGAAATCAACAAAATAACTCAGGTTACCAAATCATCTCAGGCGAGACTAAGCCAAGTGTTGATTCGAACAATGCCAAGTCTTCATTTGTCCGTGTAGGCGAGAACCAATGGTATTATTACGACCAATATGGCCAAAAGGTCAAAGGTGAAAAGGTCATCGATGGTAAGGCTTATTACTTCCTTGAAAATGGTCTTCAAGCTCGTGACTCACTTGTTAAAGGTAGCGATGGCTACACTTATTATTACGATAAAAATGGTGTGAAAGCTATCAACGGTTTCTACGATTTTGCAGGTTACCGTAAGGATGTCCGCTATTTTGACTGTTATGGTCACATGGCTACTGGTCTCCTTGAAATGGGTGGCACAACCTTCTACTTTGATACACAAACAGGTATCCAAGCTAAAGACAAGTTTATTCGCTTCTCAGATGGCCGTATCCGTTACTTCATTCCTGATACTGGTAATATGGCTGTAAATACCTTTGTTCAAAATAAAGAAAACCAAGCTTGGTACTACCTAGATGAACATGGTTACGCTGTGACAGGAAAACGTATCATCAATGGTAAAGAATATTGCTTTGACTCAGAAGGCCGTCAAATCAAAGGTCAGATGATGCAACAAGGCAACAAGCAATACTACATTTCTGCCCAAACTGGTGAAATGGCTGTTTCACGCTTTATCTTTGAAAATAACAACTGGTATTATGCGGATGCTTTTGGTTGCCTCGTTCAAGGTGCAAAAGTGATTGATGGTAAACTCTATTACTTCAACAAAGACCACAGTCAGTTAAAAGGTGGCTGGGCTGAAGGACGTTACTATGATGCCGTCACTGGTCAAGCAGTAATCAACCAATTCATTCAAATTGCGGCTAACCAATGGGCTTACCTTAACCAAGATGGTCACAAAGTAACAGGTCTTCAAAATATTAACAATAAAGTTTACTATTTTGGTAGCAATGGTGCTCAAGTCAAAGGTAAATTGCTCACTGTCCAAGGTAAGAAATGTTACTTTGATGCCCACACAGGTGAGCAAGTGGTAAACCGCTTTGTCGAAGCTGCACGTGGCTGCTGGTATTACTTTAACTCAGCTGGCCAAGCAGTGACTGGACAACAGGTCATCAATGGTAAACAACTTTACTTCGACGGTTCAGGTCGTCAAGTTAAAGGACGTTATGTTTATGTTGGTGGTAAACGACTCTTCTGCGATGCCAAAACTGGTGAATTGAGACAGCGTCGCTAATTAATATGTACTTTAAAAATCTAGAGCGAATTTTTCCTTTTCCTATATAAATTACTATTATTATTTTCCTATCAGAACTCTAGATGATTAAATAGACAAAAAAGCCAGCATTAGCTGGTTTTTTTAGTGAGGATAGCGTTTTGCTGTTTGTTTAGGTGATTTTTCACTCTTAAATCCTAATAATTTTGTCCCTCTCATATTCAAAAGATGGAGCCATAGCCGTGTTATAATGGGTATTATATTTGTATGTAGAAAATAGAGTTATGGGGAACTATCTTCGTTTAACTCGAGGTGTAAGTGACTTCTTAAAGGAGAGAAATCATGCTTATCTTGGCTTGGATTATCATTGTCATATTATTTCTTTTAATTTCGAATTATTACTTTTATAAAACAGATTCCAGAACACGTAAAAAAGCATTCCTCTATGCAATTATTGAGACCATAGGTGCCTTTTTTACTAGGTGGTAGTACATGGAAAATAATTAAAAACACCAATCAAGAGTTTTTCGGACTACCAAACATGGGAAGCAGGTAACCTCCTAACCCATTAGCCACACATACTTTCACAGTCATTCGCTAATGCCTCCTACCAAAGCCTTTATTTCATCTTAGAAATAAAGGTTTTTTTATTTAAAAATAAATTAAGATTGTTGGGGTGCAAGGAGTGCTTGGAGGGGCTATAACCTAATGATACCGTTAGTTACCAATTCCTCGTTTCGTCTACCATTCATTTGAGCCTGATTTCTTAGAAAACCAGGGGCTATACATTAAGCTGACATTATAGTTGTGTAATTGTATTCCCTTGTCAAATAGCTTATGATAGAAGTAATATAAGGGAAAAAGGTATATAATATGGAACAAAAAGTACGCTTTAAAATGCATAAAGTGAAGAAGAATTGGGTGACAATTGGGGTAACAGCACTCTCAATGGTTACTGTTGCTGGTGGAACCTTGTTGGCGGATCAACAGATTCAGGCCGATGAGCAAAATCCTGCGAATCAGTCGGGTGATAGCAGTCAGGATTTGCTTCAAGAAACACCTGCCACAACTAATGATGCAGCAACTACGGTAGCACCAACTATCGCGGCAGATGCCAATACTGCTAGTGTCAATATCCCTGTCGCAGACGCCACTAGCACGACAACAGCTGTTACAGATAGGGCAGCAGCACCTACCACAAACGCAGCGACAGTTGACACCAACTCAGATCAAGCAGCACCAAGTACAAATGTACAACCAGCTGCAACTGATACGAGTGCTACAACTACAGATACAACTAACAATACTACAACAGCCACTACAGACCGTGCAGCAACAACGGATACGGAAAATACAGAAGCCCATACACGTAGTCGTCGTGCCTTGGTAGAAACTCGTGAAGCCAACACAAACACATCGACTGGTATCCAATGGATTAACGGCAAACAATACTATGTCAATAGTGACGGTAGTGTACGTAAAAACTTCGTTTTTGAGCAAGATGGTAAGTCTTATTACTTTGATGCTGAAACAGGGGCACTTGCGACTAAGTCTCAGGATGAATTTTCAACAGAACCTATCAAGGCAACCGTAGATTTTTCATCTGGAAACCAGCTCTACAAAAACGATGACAAGTCTTTGGACCAACTCGACACCTTCATCACAGCGGATGCTTGGTACCGTCCAAAGAGCATTCTCAAGGATGGTAAGACTTGGACAGCTTCAACTGAAGCGGACAAACGTCCTCTATTGATGGTTTGGTGGCCTGACAAGTCTACTCAGGTCAACTACCTTAACTACATGCAAAATCAAGGTCTTGGAGCAGGGTCATTTTCAACCAACTCTAGCCAGGAAAGTCTAGACCAAGCTGCCAAGATGGTTCAGACTAAGATTGAAGAACGTATCGCTCGTGAGGGCAATACCAACTGGTTGCGTACAAGTATTGACCAGTTCATCAAGACTCAGCCAGGTTGGAATAGTAGCACTGAAAATAGTTCATATGACCACTTGCAAGGTGGACAGTTGCTCTTTAACAACAGTAAGGGTGATACTGGCAACCGTACCAGCCACGCCAACTCTGACTATCGTTTGCTTAACCGCACACCGACTAACCAGACGGGTACACGTAAGTACTTCAAGGACAATTCTATCGGTGGTCTTGAGTTCTTGCTTGCCAACGATATTGATAACTCAAACCCAGCTGTTCAGGCAGAGCAACTTAACTGGCTCCACTTTATGATGAATATTGGAAGCACCATGGCCAATGACCCAACAGCTAACTTTGATGGTTTGCGTGTCGATGCCTTGGACAATGTGGATGCCGACCTTCTCCAAATCGCATCAGACTACTTCAAAGCAGCCTATGGTGTGGACAAGTCTGAAGCCAATGCCATCAAACACTTATCATATTTGGAAGCTTGGTCTGCCAACGACCCATACTACAACAAGGACACTAAGGGAGCACAACTTCCGATTGATAATGCCCTTCGTAACGCCCTTACCAACCTCTTGATGCGTGATAAAAATACACGTATGCAGCTTGGGGACATGACTGCCTTCATCAATAGTAGTTTGAATCCACGTGGTGCCAACGATAAAAACGGTGAACGTATGGCTAACTATATTTTCACTCGTGCCCATGATACAGAAGCTCAAACCATTATTCAACGTATCATTCGTGATCGTATTAACCCAAATTTGTTTGGTTATAATTTCACTCGTGATGAAATCAAGAAAGCCTTCGAGATTTACAATGAGGATATTGATAAGGCTCACAAGACTTATGCGTCATACAACTTACCATCTGTCTATGCTCTCATGTTGACCAATAAGGATTCTGTAACACGTGTTTATTACGGAGACCTCTACCGTGAAGATGGTCACTACATGGCTAAGAAGACACCGTACTTTGATGCTATCGACACCCTCTTGCGTGCTCGTATCAAGTATGTAGCTGGTGGTCAAGACATGGAAGTTAAGAAAGTCGGAAATGACGGACTCTTGACATCTGTTCGTTATGGTAAAGGTGCCAATAATAGAACTGATTGGGGAACTTCGGAAACCCGTACGCAAGGTATGGGTGTCATCATGACCAATAACTATGATTTCCGATTGGGTAGCAATGAAACCGTAACGATGAACATGGGTAGAGCTCACCGTAATCAGCTTTATCGCCCATTGCTTTTGACGACAAAGGATGGTATAGCAACCTACCTCAACGATTCTGATGTGCCTAAAAACCTTCTTAAACGCACCGACTGGAACGGGAACTTGACTTTCAATGCCAACGATGTTTTTGGTGTGGAAAATGTCCAAGTCTCAGGTTACCTCGGTGTCTGGGTACCAGTCGGAGCTAAGGCTAATCAAGACGCACGTACACAGCCAAGTAACCGTACAAATAGTGACGGTCAAGTTTACAAGTCTTCAGCAGCCCTTGATTCTCAAGTTATGTATGAAGCCTTCTCAAACTTCCAAGCCTTTGCGGACGATCAACCAGAACTTTACATGAACCGTGTCTTGGCTAAGAACACTGACTTGCTCAAAGCTTGGGGAATCACGTCAGTCGGACTTCCACCACAGTATGTTTCAAGTAAAGATGGCACTTTCCTTGACTCAACGATTGACAATGGTTATGCCTTCGATGACCGTTACGATATGGCCTTAAGTCAAAATAACAAGTACGGCTCACTTGAGGATCTCCTTAACGTCCTTCGTGCCCTCCACAAAGACGGTATCCAAGCCATTGCTGACTGGGTGCCAGACCAAATCTATAACCTCCCAGGAAAAGAAGTGGTTAATGCGACTCGTGTTAATGGTTATGGTAACCACCAAATAGGCTACCAAATCATTGACCAAGCCTATGTGGCTAATACTCGTACAGATGGTACAGACTATCAAGGTAAATACGGTGGTGCTTTCCTTGATGAGCTTAAAGCTAAGTACCCATCTATTTTCAACCGAATGCAAATCTCAAATGGTAAGCAGTTGCCTACGAATGAAAAGATTACCAAGTGGTCTGCTAAGTACTTCAACGGAACTAACATCCTTGGACGAGGCATCAACTATGTCCTTCGTGATGATAAGACCAACCAGTACTTTAATACTTCAGCCAACGGCCAACTCTTGCCAACACCACTTCGTAACACTGGTGCCATCACAAGCACTCAAGTCTTCCAACGTCGTGGACAAGACGTTTACTTCCTTCGTGATAACCAAACCGTTAAGAATGAATTTGTTCAAGACGGAAACGGTAACTGGTATTACTTCGGTGGTGACGGTAAGATGACCAAGGGTGCCCAAAACATCAATAACAAGGATTACTATTTCTTTGACAATGGTATCCAATTGCGTAACGCCCTTCGTCGTGCTAGCAACGGCTATACCTACTATTACGGTCTAGACGGCGCAATGGTTAAGAATGCCTTCGTTGATTTTGATGACAAACATAAGCAGGTTCGTGCCTTTACGACTCAAGGAACAATGGTAGTGGGTAACCTTCATTGGAGTGGCCACCATTTCTACTTTGACCGTGAAACTGGTATCCAGACTAAGGATCGCGTTGTTCGTACCGATGATGGCAAATTGCATTACTATGTTGCTGAAACTGGTGACATGGGACGAAACGTCTTTGCGACAGATAGCAGCACAGGTAAACGTTATTACTTTGACGCTGACGGTAATACTGTGACTGGTTCACGTGTCATTGATGGTAAGACTTATTACTTTAACCAAGACGGTAGTGTCGGTACGGCCTACAGCAATCGTGCAGATTCTATTATCTTTGAAAATGGTAAGGCTCGCTACATCACACCAGCAGGGGAAATCGGACGTAGCATCTTTGTTTATAACCCAGCAACTAAGGCATGGAACTACTTTGATAAAGAAGGTAACCGTGTCACAGGACGTCAATACATTGATGGTCACCTCTATTACTTCAAGGAAGATGGTAGCCAAGCTAAGGGCGAAATTATCGAGGAAAACGGCATTAAGTATTACTATGAGCCAGAATCAGGTATTCTTGCTAGCGGACGCTACCTCCAAGTTGGTGATGACCAGTGGATGTACTTCAAACAAGACGGTTCACTGGCTATCGGCCAAGTTCGTGCTGATCATGGATACCTTAAGTACTTTGATAAAAATGGTATCCAAGTTAAGGGGAAAACTGTTGTCGAAGATGGTAAGACTTATTACTATGATGCCCACAGTGGAGCTCTTGTCACAAGCAGCTTTGCTGAGATTGCACCAAACCAATGGTCTTACTTCAATACTGATGGCCAAGCCCTTAAAGGCAAGTGGACGATCAATGGCAAGGAATACTACTTTGACGAAAATGGTATCCAATACAAAGGCAAGGCCATTAAGGTCGGTAGTCGTTACAAGTACTATGACGAAAACGACGGTCAACCTGTAACTAATCGCTTTGCTCAAATCGAGCCTAACGTCTGGGCATACTTCGGAGCAGATTGCTATGCCGTAACAGGCGAACAAGTCATCAATGGCCAACACCTTTACTTTGATGAAAATGGTCGCCAAGTTAAGGGTGCCTACGTTACAGTCAACGGCCAACGCCGTTACTACGATGCTAACACTGGCGAATATGTCCCAGGAAGATAAGCAGTAGTAGCTCATGTGACTGACCAGAGAACACACAGCCGAGAATGAGGGAAAATTCTCAAGAAGAAAGATCGTGAAAACGGTCTTTTTTTGTATCCCTATTTCGATTTTTTTCGAAATAGCCTTGACAGTGCTTTCAGAAAAGCGTAGAATCTATTTCGAAAAGTATAGAAATAGGTATTCTGACCTAAGTCGTATTGATGCTCCGTTTCAATGAAAGGATAAATCAAATGGAAACATTCCTTTTTATGGCAATTCTTACCATGTTGGTTATCGCCGTCATTAGTTTTATCGTTCTGAAGAAAAGATGGCAATTTTCAATCAAGCTCTTTTTAGGCGGTCTGATTGGTTTTGCCTTACCTGTCATGATGATTGAAGGACCTATCAATGCCCTAGTTCTTTCAAGCTTTGGTCACTCTTCTAAATGGTTCACCATTATTTATGGAGGGCTTATGGCTGGCCTTGTTGAAGAAACAACTCGCTATTTGGTTTTTAAGGTACTTGCAAAGAAAAGAAGTTTGATGACGTCTGATATTGTAGCCTACGGTTTTGGACATGGTCTTAGTGAATTTATCTTCCTTGGAGTGATGGGCTTACTCACTAACATCATTGTTTTGCAGGCCATCCATTCAGGTCAGGCCAGTCAGTTACCTTCAACTCTTGTTAGTCAGGTAAACCAATTAACGGGCTTTGCTGTGGTTATGTCTCTCTTTGAAAGACTAGTTGCCTTGGTGTTACAAGTCTTGCTTACAGCTTGGGATTTTCTAGCAGTCACTAAGCATAGGCTTTCATTCTATTTCTGGGCGATTATACTCCATGCTGCCATTGATTTTTTGGCAGGTGCTTATCAGCTAGGGATAGTCAGCAATCTCTTACTAATCGAACTTATTTTAGCTATTTATGTGTTAGGTATTGGACTTCTGACACGTCGGATTTGGAGAAAGGAGGAAACTCATGGGCTTATCTGAAACCTTAAAAGCCATCTCTGCCCCTGTGAGGAGAGAAATTTTAGACTATCTAAAGTCTGGACCAAAGTCCGCTGGTGAAATCAGCCAGCAGTTTGACTTGGCTCCCGCAACAGTTTCCCATCATTTGTCTACCTTGAGAAAAGCGGGACTTATTGAAGAAGAAAAACAGAAGAATTTTATCTACTATAGTTTGAACTTGACCGTTTTTGAAGAAATTTTAACTTGGATTCAATCACTTGGAGGAAAAGAAGATGAAAAATAATATGCAAAGAGTCATTGGTAATATAATGATACTTACACCGGTTATTATCGGACTAGTCTTTTACAAACAACTACCAAATCAGATTGCAATCCACTTTAATGTGGAAGAGCAAGCCAATGGTTTTATGAATCGCAATTTAGCAATTGTTGCACTTCCTTTTCTTGCGTTAATCATATATAATCTCTGTTTTTCATTCTTTAAACAAATAACGATCCCATTCTTAAAAGAGTTTATGCTATGGTTGGTCCCAATTTCTGCTGTGCTTATCCAAGGTCTTATATTGACTGTTGCCTTAGGAGGTCATGTTCAAGTTCGCTTAACTGTGATTTGGTTAGTGGCACTTATTTTTCTAGTGATTGGAAATTATCTTCCTAAAAGAATAGGTCTGGCTACAAAAAATCATAACCAGAGCAGTAAATCAGTAGTGAGAAAGTTGGGATACCTAATGGTTGCGATGAGTCTTGTCTTGCTAATAAGTCTCTGCTTTAATCCCTATACTACAATTATGATTTTAGGCATTTTTATAGTTCTTATCTTGAGTATCTTGTTACCCAATTTTCGCAGTTTAAGAAAGTAATCGTCTGATTACTTTTTTGTCCGTTTGTGTCATATATTGGACAGTATATGGCAGAAAGATATTTTTGCTCTTGAATTTGATATGCTAGATGTGTATAATGATGTCACAGCGAACTATTAAAGGAGGTCGGTGCTCATGACAATACAAAAATTAACCAATTTAATTCACTTGCTCGACCTTATCTTGCTACAGATTATTGGAGGTAATTTAGTTGACAAAAAGCAATAACACGCAAATTACGGATATCTTAAACACTATCTATAATCTTATTGTAAATCCAGAAACAACTGAAAATGAGAGAGAATTGCTCGTAACGTTTAAAATTGAAATAGAAGTTGGAAAGAAGGATAATGATGAACTTCTTGCAGAATTATGCAGAGCTATTCAAGTTCTAGCAGTCCGCAATCTTTCTAAAGGGATTTCACTGAGTTCAGGAGTGAGTGACTTGAGTAAGACTCTCACAGAATTCCAAGAAAAATCAGAGCGTAACATTAATCTAGCAATAGGATTAACATCACTCGGCAGTTTGTCTTTTAAATGATTTATCTGCTTGTGATGATTAGTAAAATGACCAAAAAGATCAACTAAATTCAACCTGCTAAGTTGGATTTAGTTGATTTTTTATTGTTCTTATCTTGAGTGTCATGATATTTAATTTTAGCAGTGTAAGAAAATACAGAGAAGTAATCGGCTGATTACTTCTTTTTGTCTCCCAAAAACATCTTGCTAAAATCGGTGTTCTAATGATATAATACAAGTATATTAATCTAATTTTCTAAGGAGTATCTATGAAAAAGCGTAAGAAAATTATTCTTGGTTCCATAACGGGAGTCTTGGCCTTGGCTCTTGCAGGAGGTGGTTTTTGGGCCTATAAAACCTTTGTCCCACAAGAGACACCGATTGACAAGAATGCTACGATAGCCTCAAATTTTTATCAGGCTGTCAACAAGGAATGGCTCCTAAAAGCAAAAATTCCTGTTGATTCTCCAAGCATTGATAATTTTTATACTTTAGATGAAGATATCAAAGGAAAGCTAAAGAAGGATATCAAAAATTTAGGGGAGGGCAAGGAAACGTCGGATATTACAGGAATGTCTGAGTTTATCACCTTCTACAAGGCTGCTAGTGATTACAAACAACGTGAGAAAGATGGCCTTGAACCTCTCAAACCTTATCTAAAAGAAATTGAGGATATCAAGGATCTGAATGATTTGGCCAGTAAATCTGCTAGCTTGACTGATAAAGGGATTCCTCTTCCATTTGGTTATGACGTAGGAACTAACGCAGAGAATACCAGCCAAAAACAAATCCAATTGAGTCCCCCAAGTATCTTATTGCCAGATGTGTCTATTTATAAAGACGAGGCCAGCAAGAAACAATATTTGACTCCAATTGAAACAGCCACGCAAAAAGCCTTGGAAATGCTTGGATATAGCGAAAAAAATAGTAAACGGATTGTCAAAGAAGCACTGGAGTTCGACGAAATCATTGCTAAGTACAGTCTCAGTAACGAAGAGATGTCTGAAAGTAAGAATTTGGTTCACCCTAAAACAGCAGAAGAGATTAATGCCTACTCTGGTTCCTTCAAATTATATGATGTCATTAAAGGCATTATGGGACGTGATTTAGAAACCATCAATGTCCCTAATACCAAGTATTTTGAGAATTATAGTAAGGTCGTTAATCAGGATAATTTTTCTAAAATCAAATCATGGATCTTGGTGCAAGAAGCTATGGCAGCGTCAAATTCTTTGACAGAAGATTACCGTTTGAATTTTGCATCGATTAGCATGGCTATTATGGGTACACAGAAGCCAGTTTCTAAGGAAGATACGGTTTACGAGATGAGTGTCCATCTGTTTAGTGATGTCATGAGTGTCTATTATGGACGTAAATACTTTGGTGAGGAAGCCAAGACTGATGTGACAGGCATGATTGATAAAATCAAAAATGTCTATCGTGGCCGTCTCCAAAAGAATAATTGGTTGACGGAAGGTACACGCAACAAGGCCATCGAAAAGTTGGATAAAATGAAGGTTTTCGTAGGTTATCAGGAAGATGTCGATCCTGGTACTAAGGAACTACATCTTGACCCTAACAAGTCCTTCTTTGAACTGTCAGAAGATATTGCCCAGTTCGGAAAACGTTATACCATTGATCATTTTGATGATCCTATTGATAAGAATAAATGGTCTGGTTCTGCTTTTGATATCAATGCCTATTACAACCCAGAAAGTAACAGTATCAACTTCCCGGCTGGTATTTTGCAAGCTCCGTTTTATGACAAAAACCAAAGTACTGAAAAGAACTATGGTGGTATCGGTGTCGTGATTGGACATGAAATTACCCATGCCTTTGACTCCAATGGAGCCGATTATGATGAGAATGGTGACATGCATAACTGGTGGACAAAAGCAGATACTAAAGCTTTCGACAAGAGGATCAAAGCCTTTGAAGACCAGTGGAATGGTTTGGAAATTTACGGGACTAAGGTAAATGGAAAACTCACAGTCACTGAGAATGTCGCAGATGCTGGTGGTCTCTCATCCACACTACAAGTTCTCAAAACAGATATGACAAAACCTAACCTCAAGGATTACTTTGAGAACTACGCAGATATCTGGAAACAAAAGGCTAGCCTACAGTACAACAAATATACCATGGTGCAAGACGTCCACGCACCAAATGAGCTACGTGTTAACCAACAACTTAAAAACCTTCCTGAGTTCTATGAGACCTACCCTCAAATCAAAGAAGGGGATGACATGTACTTGGCACCAAGCAAACGCATTAGTTTGTGGTAAGATGTGTTGCTATTTTGTAAATCAACAAGAAGAGAATTTGGAATGGAAACATCCCAGGTTCTCTTTTTATGTTGTCGTTTTGGGGAATCATTTTCTAGTGTTATAATGGTGCTATTAAGGAAAGGATTCAAGAATGAAGCATAAAAGGAATCTGATAGAAGATAATAAAAGAGGTGAGAATCAGAGCTTTCTCTACTTCCTACACGAGGAGAAAAAATTTGACGTAAAAGCACTTGATGATTTGTGTCACTACATCATAGAACTGGATACAATCAGTCTAGAGCAGTTGAGAGATATTCATTATATTGAAAATCAAATACTACGCCATCTCGTGTATCATTTTGATGAAAATGATTTAAGTAAAATCTCAAATCTCCCTTTTGACTATTGGGAGTATATAGAGCCCTTTGAACGCTTGGTGGCATGTTTGTATGAGGGTGAAGGTAAGGAAGAATAGTTGATGTTGTATTAGTTTTAACTTAATAGACCATCAGTGAAGGAGTATAGATGAAACATCGTATTGCAATTTTGTCAGATATTCATGGAAATACAACAGCTCTTGAGGCAGTTATTAAGGATGCTCAAGAGTTGGGTGCGACAGAGTATTGGTTAATGGGGGATATTTTGTTACCTGGACCAGGTAGAAATGAACTCTTTGAACTTCTGTCTTCTATTCCTCTAACAGCCACTGTTAGAGGAAATTGGGATGATTGCGTTTTGGAGGCTTTGGATGGGGAGTATGGTCTGGAGGACCCTCAAGAAATTCAGCTCTTGCGACTTACCCAGTACTTGATGGAAGAACTGGATACTGAATATGTTGATTGGATACGTTCTCTACCTCTGGTTGTGAAAAAGGAAGTCAATGGGATTCGTTTTTCTCTGACGCATCACTTACCGGAGAAAAACTACGGAGGTGAGTTACGACCAGCTAACGATACCAGTCATTTTGATCAGTTGCTAGATGATCAAACAGATATGGCGATTTACGGTCATGTGCATAAGCAATTGCTTCGCTATGGTAGTAAGGGGCAACAGATCCTTAATCCTGGTACGATTGGGATGCCCTATTTTGACTGGTCACCCCTGCAAAATCATAGGGCCCAGTATGCCTTAGTCGATGTAGAAGAAAATGGTCTTACTAATCTCCAATTTCGGAAGATTGCCTATAATTATGAGGCAGAGTTGCAGTTAGCCAAAGACAAACAGTTGCCCTATATCGAGCTTTATCAAGAGTTACGAAGAAATGACACTTATCCAGGTCATAACAAAGACTTAATTGAGCGTTTAAACCAGCAGTATGGCTATGCTAAAGATGTTAAGGAATATTTTGATTTGAAGTAGATTTTGCGAGGTAGCTTTTTTAGGGCTACCTTTTTTGGTGTCAATTACTAATCGAAACACCAAAAAAGCCACTGGCATACAAAACCAATGGCTTTTAACAATTTATTTCTTCTTCCCTAGTACAAAATAACGGCTAGGAATTTGTTGTGTCAGGCTGACTGCGATTGCGATGGTAAATGAGGCCAGGAAACAAGCCCGTAGGAAGCTTAGGCCTAGGTGAGAATTTCCAATCAAGAGGAAGTAGACCGCACGGTAGAAGCTCATCCCTGGAATGAGTGGGAACATGCTTGAGGCTAGGAAGACTGTAGCTGGGCATCTACGGTAGTGGGCCAAAAAGCGTGAGGTGAATGTGACCAGAAGGGCTGGAAAGAGGATGGCAAGGACCTCGTGATGGGTATTGTTCCAAATCAAGAGGTAGAGGAGCCATGAGCCTGCACCTAGGGTTCCGAGGTCTAAGAAGTATTTCTTTGGTACTCGGTAAAGCACGGAGAAGGCTGCTGTCCCTAGTCCTGCCATGAAGGTCTGAATCAAAACCTCTTGCCATGAGGTGGATGGTGTTGAGAACATGCCTGATAATTGTTCCGCAAAGGGAAGAAGTGAAATCATGGCAAGGACACCGACAGAGATAGACAGACAAGTGGAGACCCCTGACAGCATTAGGGCCAGACCACTGTAGTAGTTGTTCTGGGTGAATTCTCGTATGGCATTAACAAAGTAGGCCCCAGGAATCAGAATCATCAGGGTTCCTAGGATAATCACACTGCGATGTTGCCCAATTCCTAGATAGTAGAGAACATTGGCTGATAAAGCAGCGATGGCACTTGAGAGGATAATCTGCAAGAAACTGGTATGAATAAAACGTGAAAAGAGCTGCATACCAATCCCCACAAAAAGTCCCGATATAGCCGCAGCAGTTCCATCAATCCAGCTACTGCCCAGAGCTAGCGAGAAGCTCCCAGCACCAATGACACAGGCTATAATGTCCTCTAAAGGACGATAGAAAGTCTTCTGCTCAATGGTTTTCAGCTTTTGGAAAATGCTAGAGACAGGTTGATTGGGCTGCTCTGCCAGTTCGCGAGACAGGCGGTTCACTTCCTCGAGTTTTCCCAGATGGATAGAAGGAGCTGAGGTAGCTAGGACACGAGACTCCTTAAGACCTGAGCGGTTGAGTCCGGAGATCATGACCCCTCGATTGACCACGTAAGTGGAAAAGTCTCTGATACCAAGAGACTTGGCCATGTGTCCCATAGTGTCTTCAATACGGTAAATCTCAGCACCGCTCTCCATAAGGACACGGCCAGCCTGAAGGACGGCATCCATTTCGTTTTTAGTTTCTGTTTCTGTCTCTCTTTGGAAATCGATGGTCATTTGAACCTCCTTATCGCTTAATTCGTCATTCTATTATAAGGTTTGAATGGTGGTTTTTCAATAGCTTTGGCGACTAAAATAGGACTTTCTATGAGATTTTTCTTCTACTTAATGATAGAAGTCAGGAAAATGGAGGTCTTGCCTTTTGCCTTGCTATTGATAGAGGCAAATGCTACAATTAAATTATAAAATGTATGCGTTTACATATTTTTACGCTGTCTTTCTCAAAAAGCCTTGAAGTCCTTTATTTATAGGGAAATGAGCAATCATAGAAGGAAGCCAATGTAAGTGCAAATAGTTGATACCTTTGAAAAGGAGGCAATCCCATGAAAAAAATTATCAATAAACCTGAAAATGTTGTGACAGAGATGCTAGATGGCTTGGCTTATGTTCACAGTGATTTGGTGCATCGTGTTGAGGGTTTTGACATCATCGCAAGAAATGAGAAGGCTACTGGTCAGGTTGGTCTCATTTCTGGTGGCGGAAGTGGTCACGAGCCAGCCCACGCTGGTTTTGTAGGTGATGGTATGCTTTCGGCAGCCATTGCAGGTGCTGTCTTCACGTCCCCAACGCCAGATCAGATTTTGGAAGCTATCAAGGAAGCGGACCAAGGGGCTGGTGTCTTCATGGTTGTTAAAAATTACTCTGGTGACATCATGAATTTCGAGATGGCTCAAGAATTGGCTGAGATGGAAGGGATTGAAGTAGCTAGCGTTGTTGTTGACGACGATATTGCTGTGGAAAATAGCCTTTATACACAAGGTCGTCGCGGGGTTGCAGGTACTATTTTCGTTCACAAAATCCTAGGTCATGCGGCTCGTGAAGGCAAGTCTCTGGCTGAAATCAAAGACTTGGCTGACAAGATCGTTCCTAACATCCACACCATTGGTTTGGCCCTTAGCGGTGCAACGGTTCCTGAGGTTGGTAAGCCTGGTTTTGTCCTAGCTGAGGATGAAATTGAATATGGTATTGGTATTCATGGTGAGCCTGGCTATCGTAAGGAGTCTATGCAGCCATCTCGCCAGTTAGCTGAAGAATTGACAGGGAAACTCCTTGAAGCCTTTGAGGCTAAGGAGGGTGAACGCTATGCCCTACTCATCAATGGTATGGGTGCGACACCTCTCATGGAGCAGTATGTCTTTGCTAACGATGTAGCAAGCATTCTTGGAGATGCTGGACTAGATGTAGCCTTTAAAAAATTAGGTAACTACATGACATCGATTGATATGGCAGGTCTCTCATTGACGCTCATGAAGATTGAAGATGACGCTTGGCTTGAGGCTCTGGAGAGTCCTGTTAAGACCATCGCTTGGTAATCTGACATGAAAACTAGAAATTAGGTATATTATGGATAAAACAGTTGCAGTAAAATGGATGCAAGGCTTTGATCAAAAAGTTGAAGCAGAAAAAGACCACTTGTCTGAATTAGACGGTCCTATTGGAGATGGTGATCATGGTGCTAACTTGGCGCGTGGCATGGCGGCAGCCATTGAGGCTATTAACAGCACTGAACCACAAAGTGCAGCAGAAGTGTTCAAGGCGGTGTCTATGGCCTTGATTAGTAAGGTTGGTGGTGCCTCAGGTCCACTTTATGGGTCTGCCTTTATGGGCATGATGAAGGCTGAACAAGCTGGTCAAGATTTGGCAGGAGTGCTTGAGGCAGGTCTCGAGATGATTAAAAAACGTGGCCATGCAGAAGCCGGTGAAAAGACCATGGTTGATGTTTGGCATCCGGTTGTTGAAGCTGTCAAACAAGGACAACTCACCAATGATGTCATTGATCAAGCTGTTCTTTCAACCAAGGAAGTTGCAGCTACCAAGGGTCGTGCCTCTTATGTAGGTGAGCGTTCAATTGGTCACATTGATCCAGGCTCTTATTCGTCTGGGCTACTCTTCAAAGCCTTGCTAGAAGCGGAGGGCTAGGATATGCCAGAACTTGGAATTGTGATTGTGTCCCACTCTGCGGATATTGCTAAAGGTTTAGTGAGCCTGATTCGAGAAGTCGCTCCAGATATCCCTTTGACGGCTACAGGTGGTCTGGAAGATGGTGGCTTGGGATCTAGTTTTGACCATGTGCAAGTGGCTGTGGACAGTCAGCCAGCCAACCGACTCTTGGCTTTTTACGACTTGGGCAGTGCACGTATGAATTTGGAAATGCTTGAGGAATTTTCAGACAAGGAAATCCTTATTCAACAGGTACCTCTCATAGAGGGGGCCTATGCGGCTGCAGCCTTGCTTCAGGCAGGAGCGAGTGAGGTTGAAATCTTATCTCAGATTAATGAATTGACTATTCAAAAATAGAATAAAGGAAAACTATGACAAATCAAATTAAGTACAACTGGGCTAGTCTTGGAACTGGCGTTATTGCTAACGAATTGGCACAAGCCTTGGGAGCTCTTGGCGGGAAACTCTATTCCGTTGCCAATCGTACCTACGACAAGGGAGTAGCCTTCGCTGAAAAATATGGCATTGAAAAGGTTTATGAAGAGATTGACCAAGTCTTTGAAGACCCTGAAGTGGATATTATCTATATCTCAACGCCTCACAATACGCATATTAATTACCTTCGCAAGGCCCTCGCAGCTGGCAAGCATGTCCTCTGTGAAAAATCCATCACTCTAAACAGTGAGGAATTGGCAGAAGCTATTCAACTCGCCGAAGAAAATCATGTGAAACTGGCAGAAGCCATGACCATTTTCCATATGCCTATCTATCGAAAACTCTCTGAAATCGTGGAAAGTGGTAAGCTAGGACCTCTCAAGGTCATCCAGATGAACTTCGGTTCTTATAAAGAATATGACATGACCAACCGCTTTTTCAATCGTAATCTGGCTGGTGGAGCTTTACTTGATATCGGTGTCTATGCCCTTTCCTTTGTACGTTGGTTTATGACGTCGCAACCGACAGAGATGGTCTCACAGGTCAAGCTAGCTCCGACTGGTGTTGATGAACAAGCGGGTATTCTCCTTACCAATGCAGAAGGGGAAATGGCGACGGTGACGCTAAGTCTTCACGCCAAACAGCCTAAACGTGGCACCATCGCTTATGACAAGGGCTATATCGAACTTTATGAATACCCACGTGGGCAAAAGGCGGTCATCACCTATACGGAAGATGGCTCACAAGAAGTCATTGAGGCCGGAGAAACCGCTAAAGCCCTCCAGTATGAGGTCCTCGATATGGAAGCAGCTGTTGCAGGCGAGGATGATCATACCTACCTCAATTACAGCCGAGATGTCATGGATCTCATGACACAACTCCGTAAAGACTGGGGTTTGACCTACCCAGAAGAAGAGTAGGAGTTTTGAAAACAGAGTAAAAAATTAGACTTATGTACTGACTCCAAATAGATATGCTGTCAATTAAAGTGAGTTTTTAGCTCTATATTCCATAGAACTAAGGTCGTTTAATTGATTCTATATAAATACATTTATGTCAAAGGAGAAAGACTATGAGAAATTTTGCAAGTCCGTCGCGTTACATTCAAGGTGAAAACGCCTTATTTGAAAATGCAAAAACCATTTTGGAACTAGGAAGTCATCCTGTACTATTGTGTGATTCAGTAGTTTATGACATTGTGGGTCAACGTTTCGAAGAATACCTCGTTCAAAATGGACTTACAGTTGTTCCAGTCTTCTTTAATGGTGAAGCTTCAGATAATGAAATTAATCGTGTGGTAAGCCTGGCCAAAGAAAAGGGCTGTAATTTAGTCATTGGACTAGGTGGCGGTAAGACTATTGATAGTGCTAAAGCCATCGCAGATCTTCTAAAATCACCAGTAGTGATTGCTCCTACCATTGCATCTACAGATGCTCCGGTTTCAGCCTTGTCTGTTATCTATACGGACGAGGGTGCCTTTGAACGCTACATCTTCTATTCTAAGAACCCAGAATTGGTTTTGGTTGATAGTAAGGTTATCTCTCAAGCACCAAAACGTTTGTTAGCATCTGGTATTGCAGATGGCTTAGCAACTTGGGTAGAAGCTCGAGCAGTTATGCAAGCAAATGGTAAAACCATGCTAGGCAAACACCAAACACTTGCTGGTGTTGCCATTGCTGAACGTTGTGAAGAAATCCTTTTTGCGGATGGTCTACAAGCCATGGCTGCCTGTGAAGCAAAAGTGGTAACGCCAGCCCTTGAAAACATCATTGAAGCCAATACCCTTCTCAGTGGTATCGGATTTGAAAGTGGTGGCTTGGCTGCGGCTCACGCCATCCATAATGGTTTCACAGCCCTCACTGGCGATATTCACCATTTGACTCATGGTGAAAAAGTAGCCTACGGAACTCTTGTACAATTGTTCCTAGAAAATCGTCCAAAAGAAGTTTTGGATAAATACATTCGTTTCTATCAACAAATTGGCATGCCAACCACTCTTAAAGAAATGCATCTAGAAAATGCAAGTTACGAAGATCTTCTCAAGGTTGGTCAACAAGCAACAATCGAAGGAGAAACTATTCATCAAATGCCATTTGAAGTGAAGGCTTCTGATATTGCTCAAGCCATCGTTGCTGTAGATGCTTATGTTCATGGATTAGCCTAAGTAAATTTGGTCTTTTGTAGGGGAGGTGCCACTATTCCCGTATAGGAATATTATCCCCCTCTGGCACTTATCCAAACAGGATAGACAAATTCTTATAGGAAAGGGTTCAGTTCTATATCTGATAGGACTGAGCACTTTTTACTATTTAAAATCCAATAATTTAAAAGTTCCTCAAAGCGGTTTAAGAACTTTTGAAAACATAAAACATTTTCAAGAAATCCTGATTTAACAGTCATTTCACTTGTGTAAGCGTTTCAAAAAGTGTATACTATAAGTAGAAAGATAGGAAAAGGAGATGGCTAGTGGCTAGTATAACAATTGAAGCGAGCAAGGTAGCTAGAAAGAGTCCTATTCGTGTAGACAGTAGTCTTGTGGGGACAGTTTCTGGGGTGGAAGCAGTGAATGTTTCCCTACCATCATCAAAAGCTCGTTTAAGTGTTGGAAAATTGGGTTACAAGTCTAACACTATTACTGTAGAGGACGGACAAACCGTTCGTGTTACTAGCAATTTTCTAAATCGTTTCATAGCGATAGCGCCATTATTACTCTATCTTGTTGGAGGCCGTTACCTCCCACTTGTTGCAGTCCTATCTACTATAATTTTGCTTTTTAGCTTACCTTTTCTCAAGTTAGAAATCGTAGGCTGATTAGAATCGGGAGTGGCTTAGCCCTCTGTTTGATACCTTTAACTCACTTTTTCATAATAATGCTAGGCCACTCCCTTTTCATTGGGAACGGGTCGAGAGGAAAGAGTGGGTTATCAAAAAGGGAACTCGATAGAGTCTCCCTTTTTTCTTTCTCCAGCTAAATGCAATTCTAAAAGACCTCAGTTAGTAAAACTGAGGTCTTTGATGTTTCTAGTGATCTATTATTTACGATACAATTTGTCGTATTGATAGTAAGGGTCGAAGGTCACATTGATACCAAGCTTACGGAGAACATTTTTATCTTCATCAGTAAGGATGATGGTTGAGTGGGCTTCAGAACCCTTGAGGTTACCAAGTTCCTCCATGGCACGCGCTGCATCCGCATTGTTAGCAGCTGTGATAGCCAAAGCAATGAGGATTTCGTTTGAGTGGAGGCGAGGGTTACGGCTACCTAAATGGTTAATTTTCAGACCTTGGATAGGTTTAACCACTTCAGGCTCGATAAGTTTAGTATCCTTATCAATACCTGCAGAAGTCTTGATAGCATTGATCAAAGCAGCCGCAGTTGGACCAAAGAGTTCTGAATTTTTACCAGTGACAATTTGGCCATTTGGCAATTCAAGGGCAAGAGCAGAACCACCTGTTTCTTCAGCCTTAGCGCGTGCTGCAACGACCACTTGGCGATTTTCAGGAGTGATGCCAAGATCGTTCATGAGCAACTCAATTTTCTTGACAGCAGTTTCAGGAACACGTTCATTTTTGAAATCAAGAATAGTTTGATAGTAGCGACGGATGATTTCTTGTTTAGAAGCTTCTTTGGCGGCCTCATCATCCGTAATGGCAAAACCAACCATGTTAACACCCATATCTGTAGGTGAAGCGTAAGGTGACTCACCAAGGATGCGTTCAAGCATACGTTTGAGGACTGGGAAAATCTCGATATCACGGTTGTAGTTTACCGTAGTCTTGCCATAAGTTTCCAAGTGGAATGGGTCAATCATATTGACATCATCAAGGTCTGCAGTGGCAGCTTCATAGGCCAAGTTAACTGGATGATGAAGTGGCAAATTCCAAACTGGGAAGGTTTCAAATTTAGCATAACCTGACTTGATTCCATTGATTTGGTCGTGGTACATGTTAGACATACATGTCGCCAATTTACCAGAACCAGGACCAGGAGCAGTAACGACGATAAGGTTACGGCTAGTCTTGATATAGTCATTTTTCCCCATACCCTCAGGAGAAATGATATGGTTCATATCCGTTGGATAGCCCTTGATAGGGTAGTGGATGTAAGACGTAATGCCATTTTTTTTCAATTGGTTACGGAAAGCATCAGCTGCAGGTTGACCAGAATACTGCGTAATAACAACAGAACCCACATAGATATTGAGCTCGTTGAATTTATCAATCAGACGAAGCACCTCTTGGTCGTAGGAAATGCCAAGGTCACCACGAGCCTTAGAGTGCTCGATATTGCTTGCATTGATGGCAATGACCACTTCAACCTGATCTTTGAGCTCTTGAAGGAGCTTGATTTTATTGTCAGGTTCGTAACCAGGAAGGACGCGGGCAGCGTGGAAGTCTTCCAACATCTTACCACCAAACTCCAAGTAGAGCTTGCCGTCAAACTGGTTAATGCGCTCCAAAATATGGTCGCGTTGCAGATTCAAATACTGTTCAGAACTAAAAGCTTGTTTCTTCATAAATAAAAATACCTCTGAGAAAAATTATATCAAATGCCGAGGGTAAATGCTATTGGCGAGAGACGATTTATGGGAGAAAAAGAGGTGAAGTCAATCATGAAACGTATTTTTTTATGATAGTCCTTTAGAGTTATTATTTAATTGGAGTTTTCATCTCAGCAGTTAGATTTTTAGATAACAATCACTTTAGAATATTGAATTTCATAAAGGTTTCACATTTGTCGTCTATAATTAGGATAAGAAAAATGAAGAGTCCTCATTTATCTTTGGTGTAGCTGAGGGCCAATGTCTTAAATGGAGGTGGAAGATGGTTCTCTTACAACAGGCAGTTGCTTATATTTTCCGCAAAAAAACGCGGAATTTTATCCTTTTTCTTATTTTATTTTTGATATTATCTTGCTTGTATTTTTGTTTTTCTCTTATGCAAGTTGGTGGAGGAATGGAGGCACAAATCAGGAAGTCAAGTGGGGCAAGTTTTGATCTGGTAAGTAAAGAAAGAGGGAGTGCCTTTTCCTGGAAAGAGGGGGCAAAGATTAGTCATCTATCTGATGTGATTTCAACGATACCTCAATATGTAAGTCCGGTGCGACTTATCGATAAGAAGGTAGTTACAGGAAAACAAACGGTGGAACGTGATGATCTTGATAATGAGGCTAATCAAGCCTTAGGAGCCACTTTTACTAAGGAAACAGGCCAAAGTGTTGATTTTAGGAGTGGTGCTTTTCAACTCATTAAGGGGAAGCACATATCTGCTAAAAGGCAAATTATGATTCATGAATCGCTTGCTAGGAAAAATAAGCTAAGCGTCGGAGATAAGCTGACCTTGTCCAATTTCCAGATGACTGAAAGTGGAGCTAGGGAAATGACCTTTGATATCGTTGGTATTTTTTCTGGCAAGAAGGAGGAGACATTTACTGGAATGTCCTCAGATTTAAGTGAAAATCAAATCTTCCTCCATTATGACGATAATAGCCAACTGCTTAATTTGACTGATAAGTTAGTGACAAAATTATCCTTTGGTATTAAGAATCCAGATAGAATCAATCAAGTCATTAAACAAGTGGAACAATTGGATATCGATTGGAATCGTCTACGTTTAGACGAGGACCGTAAGGCTTTTGACTCCTTGAAGGAATCGTCTAAAGCGCTACAAGGAATCGTCAGAACGATGATGATTAGTTTAATTGTTACAGGAGCAGGGATCCTCTCATTTTTAATGGCACTATGGACGCGTGAGCGAAATCATGAGATAGGTATTCTTTTAGCAATTGGGAAGAGTAAGGGACGCATTTTTGCTCAATTTCTTATGGAGATATTGTTGGTGTCCCTTATGTCTTTGCTACCTGCCCTTGCTATTGGACGGCTACTAAGTCGACTGTTTTTGCAAGAATTTATAGGACAGCAAGGACAGCAGCAGACTCTTCAGTTATTAGATCAAATACCTCAGGGACTACCTTTAGGCCAATCTTATCTAAGTCTTCTAGTCTTGGTAATATTATCGCTCGGTGTGACAACAGGTCTCATTTGGCGCAAAACTCCAAAAGAAATCTTATCTAATATGAGTTAAGGAGAAAGGAACACTATGTTAGAACTCAAAGATGTTACGTATAGTTATCAAAATAAAAGTGAAGCTATCCTCTCGAAGGTGAATTATCGTTTCGAGAAAGGTAAATTTTATAGTATTATTGGGCAATCTGGAGCGGGAAAATCGACCTTACTTTCACTTTTGGCAGGTCTTGATTATCCCAAGAAGGGGCAGGTTTTGTTTAATGGAGAAAATATCAAGAAAAAAGGCTCTAGTTATCACCGTAGACACCATGTTGCGCTTGTTTTTCAAAATTACAATCTCATTGATTATCTTACACCTTTAGAAAATGTACGACTTGTTAATAAAAATGCCGATAGGAAGATACTTTCTGAATTGGGATTAGATGAAAAACAAATTAATCGAAATGTCCTGCAACTTTCAGGTGGGCAACAACAACGTGTAGCTATTGCGCGGGCTTTGGTTTCAGAGGCTCCAATTATCTTAGCAGATGAACCGACTGGAAATCTAGACGAGGAAACTGCGAAGGATATTATTGCTATCCTTAAAAGAATGGCCTTAGATCGCCAAAAATGTGTCATAGTTGTTACGCACAGTAAGGAAGTTGCTCAGGCATCTGATGTGGTTTTAGAGTTGAAGAAGAAACAACTCATAGAAAAGAAAAAATAAAGAAAGGACTCTTATGTTTCGAAACGCTTTTGCATATATTACACGAAAATGGTCAAAGTCACTATTACTGTTAATTATTATTCTTTTGATGAGTACTCTTAGTTTGTTAGGACTTGCTATGCGAAGTGCAACCCAAGAAGCTGCATCCAAGAGTCTAGGGTCAATTTCCAATAGTTTTTCAATGCAGATTAATCGTAACACGAATCCTGGAACTCCTCGTGGGGCTGGAAATCTTAAGGGAGAAGATATTAAAAAGATTAGTGAGACTAAAGGGATTGTTTCGACTATAAAACGGATAAATGGTATTGGTGATTTACTAGATCATGAGATTATCGAAACAGAGCAAACGCTACAAAATCAGTCGCCAGAACGTGCTAAAAATTTTAAGTCTACCTTGATGTTGACAGGAGTCAATGACTCATCAAAAGAAGACAAATTTGTTTCAGGTGCTTATAAACTAGTTGAAGGAGAACATCTAACCGATAAGGATCATAATCAAATCTTGATGCACGAAGATTTAGCTAAAAAGAATGGTCTTAATGTAGGAGATAAAGTAAAGCTTAAATCTAATCTCTATGATGCTGATAACGAAAAAAGGGCTGATGAAACAGTAGAAGTGACTATCAAAGGTTTATTTTCTGGTCAAAATAAAGCAGCCGTTACCTATGCTCAGGAGTTGTATGAAAACACCCTCATCACTGATCTAGATACAGTAGCAAAACTCTATGGTAATACCGTAGAAACTGCCACTTATGAGGATGCCACTTTCTTTGCTAAAGGTGATCAAAATATTGATTCCTTGATAGCAAAGATTCAAAAGTTGGACATTAACTGGACCCTCTACGATCTTGTTAAGAGTTCATCAAACTACCCTGCTTTACAGGAATCTATTCTTGGGATGTATCGTGTGGCAAATCGTATGTTTATTGGAAGTCTCATTTTTACAAGTTTATTGCTAACCCTTCTGTTGATTTTATGGTTAAATGCTCGTCGTAGAGAAGTTGGTATCTTTTTGGCCTTGGGACTTAAAAAGACACAGGTTGCGGGTCAATTTTTAATGGAATTACTGATGATTGCCTTACCAGCCTTTCTTTTATCATATGGTTTAGCGAGTTTCTTTGCCGAAAAAGTTGGTAAAACAGTCCTTTCCAATGTTACGGAAGGTATCAATAAGCAAATGACAAAAGAATCTCTAGCTGCAAATCTCGGTGGAGGGGCTGAAGCAGAGAGCTTCAGTAAGACTCTGACTCAGATTCATATGACAGTCCAACCTAAGCAACTTTTGGTAGTCATTCTAGTCGGTGGCTTTATCTTAAGCTTGGTATCCTTGATTTCTTCTCGCTGGCTTCTTCACAAGAAACCCAAAGACCTCTTAGTTGATGTTGAATGATAAGTTTGCTGCACCTATAAAAAACGGTATAATGAAAGAAAGCGACTATATATAGATAAAAAGGAAAGTGTATGAAGATACTAATCGTAGAAGATGAAGTCCTGATTCGAGAAGGGATGAGCGACTATCTCATGGAATGTGACTATGAGGTCTTTGAAGCAGGCGATGGACAGGAGGCCCTGGACCTCTTTCACAGAGAGGCGCCAGATCTGGTCTTGCTGGATATCCAGCTCCCTATCCTCAATGGCTTGGAAGTACTCAAGACCATCCGAAAGACTAGCTCAGTCCCTGTCCTGATGCTGACGGCCTTCCATGACGAGGACTATAAGTTGACAGCCTTTGGAGAGTTGGCAGATGGCTACCTGGAAAAACCCTTCTCCTTGTCCCTCTTGAAGGTCCGTATCGAAGCTATTTTTAAAAAGCTCCAGCCTTCCCGGGTCTTCACCTATGGAGAGGCACGGGTAGATTTTGAGAGCTACACAGCCAGCCTAGCAGGCCAAGCCATTTCCATGAATGCCAAGGAGTTGGAAATCTTGGAATACTTGCTCCAGCATGAGGGCAAGGCCCGGACCCGCTCTCAGATCCTCGATGCCGTCTGGAAGGAGACGGAGGAGATTCCTTTCGACCGGGTGATCGATGTCTATATCAAGGAACTACGAAAAAAACTGGAGCTGGACTGTATCGTTACGGTACGCAATGTCGGCTATAAATTGGAGAGACCATGACCAAACGGAGTATCTTTGCAAAAATCTTTCTGATCACCTTTGCCCTTTTTAGTAGCTTAGTTATCCTTCTCCATGCTTCGGTTTACTTTATTTTTCCATCGACCTATATCGAGTCCCAGCGCCAGACGATTTTGAAGAAATCGCAAGCACTGGCCAAGAGTTTCCAGGGTCAGGAAGAAGGGACCATTGAGTCGGTCATCGACCTTTATTCCAAGACTAATGATATCAAGATATCTATCAAGGGCAAGGAAAAACAAAATGCCATAGAGGTCAAGGATGACCTACTCGTAAACCCTGACAGCCAGAATAATTCCCTGGTCATTGAAGAGCGAAAGATTCAGACCAAGGAAGGGAAAGACTTAACCTTGCAATTCTTAGCGACTGTCGATTCGCAAAAGGAAGCGCGGGACATCAGTCTGGGCTTTCTTCCCTATAGTCTCCTTGCTTCCTTTGTTCTATCGCTGATTGCCTCCTATCTCTATGCCCGCATGATTTCCGCTCCGATCCTTGAAATCAAGCAGATGACCAAGCGGATGAAGCGGCTGGATCGGACAGCCAGTCTTCCCATCCATTCGCAGGATGAGATCGGCGTCCTCAAGCAACAGATTAACGATCTCTATCACCATCTTTTAGAGGTGATCGACAATCTAGAGCAGCAGAAACAGGAAAATCTGAAGTTGGAGCAGATGAAGGTCGAATTCCTACGGGGGGCCTCGCATGAGCTCAAGACGCCTCTAGCTAGCTTGAAGATTATCCTAGAAAATATGCGAGATAAAATTGGTCGCTACAAGGATCGGGACCGCTACCTATCGGTCTCCCTCGACATCGTCGATGAGATGAACCAGATTGTCCTAGAGATCCTGTCTTTATCTTCTGTTCAAGAATTAGGTGGTGATAAGGAGTGGATTCAGTTAGATGATGTGGTAAATCGGATACTCACTCAAAATCAAGTGTTGGTTGAGAATCGCTCCCTATCAATTGACAATTATCTTCCGGCAACTAGTATTTTCATGAATTTAGCTATTTTGAAATTGGTTCTCTCAAATATCATCAGTAATGCAGTCAAGCATTCTGATAAGGGTGGAGTGATTCGAATAGGTTTAGAAAATGAAGGAACTGATTTTGTCATTGAAAATACGAGTGTATCTAAAGAAAATATTTCAACTAAAGCTCAGTCTAAGAAAGAAGGAGGATTAGGCCTTTTTGTGGTCAAATACCTTTTAGAGCATGAGGAACTTAGCTATAGATTTGAAGAAAGTTCTACGGGGAGGCGCTTTGTTATGGTCTTGCCCAAAAAGTAAAAAGCGATGGTTAAGGTATTAACCATCGTTTTTTGTATTGTTAAAATAAGCAAAGGCTAACCTTACATTTCAACTCTATTATTTTTCAATATTACCAAAAGTTTAAGGAGTCTGGAGTATAGGTTATTGAAATGTTTTAAACAACAAAAGAAAACGCTTGCATAACTTCTAGAAAAACGTAAAATAGAACTATCAGACTCACGATAATAATAACTACGAGGAGTAGAATTATGCAAAAATACTGGTGGCACAAGGCTACGATTTATCAAATTTACCCCAAGTCATTCATGGATTCCAACGGTGATGCCATCGGTGACCTCAAGGGGATTACAAGTAAGTTAGACTATCTTCAAAAGCTAGGAATTACAGCTCTTTGGCTTTCTCCTGTTTATGATAGCCCAATGGACGACAATGGTTATGATATCGCTAACTATGAGGCTATTGCGGACATTTTTGGGGATATGAACGATATGGATGAGCTTTTGGTGGAGGCCAAGAAGCGTGATATTCAAATTATCATGGATCTGGTGGTGAACCATACTTCTGATGAGCATGCTTGGTTTATCGAAGCGCGTGAAAATCCAGAAAGTCCTGAACGAGATTTCTACATCTGGCGAGACAAACCTAATGAGTTAGTGTCTATCTTTAGTGGCTCCGCTTGGGAATATGATGAGACCTCAGGGCAATATTATCTGCATTTCTTTAGTAAGAAACAGCCAGACCTCAATTGGGAAAATCCACAGTTGCGCCAGAAAGTTTATGACATGATGAATTTCTGGATTGATAAGGGAATCGGTGGTTTCCGTATGGATGTGATTGATATGATTGGTAAGATCCCAGATCAACTGATTGATACAAACGGTCCAAAACTTCACGATTACATCAAGGAGATGAACCAGGCAAGCTTTGGAAAGCACGACCTTCTAACCGTTGGTGAAACCTGGGGAGCAACACCTGAAATTGCTAAACAGTATTCAAATCCAGATAATCAAGAACTTTCCATGGTTTTCCAGTTTGAACATATTGGACTTCAGCATAAGCCAGATAGTCCTAAATGGGAGTATGAGAAGGAGTTGGATGTTACAGCGCTTAAGGCTATTTTTAATAAATGGCAAACCGAGTTAGAGTTGGGACAAGGGTGGAACTCACTTTTTTGGAATAATCATGATCTGCCTCGTATTCTCTCAATGTGGGGAGATACTGGTGTCTATCGTGAGAAGTCAGCTAAGGCCTTGGCTATCCTCCTTCATCTGATGAGGGGAACACCTTACATTTATCAGGGCGAAGAAATCGGCATGACCAATTATCCATTTAGAACTTTGGAAGAATTGAATGACATTGAATCTCTCAACTATGCCAAAGAAGCTCTCGAAAAAGGGGCATCGATAGAAGTTATCATGGACCAAATCCGTCAGGTGGGTCGTGACAATGCTCGAACACCAATGCAATGGGATACTTCTAAAAATGCTGGATTTAGCATATCGGATAAGACTTGGTTACCTGTTAATCCAAACTATAAGGACATAAATGTTGAATCAGCCCTTGCCAATCCAGAATCGATTTTCTATACCTATCAGAAGCTCGTTGCGCTTCGTAAAACTCAAGATTGGTTGGTAGATGCTGACTTTGAACTCTTGGAGACAGCTTCAAAAGTATTTGCTTATATTCGTAAGACTAAAGATAGTAGCTATCTGGTTGTAGTCAATTTATCAGACCAAGAACAAGACTTCTGTTATGATTTCGAAAGAGCAGAAGTTGTCATTGCAAATACCGAATTAGAGCCAATTACAGACCAAGGCAAACTCCAAGCCTGGGATGCCATTTGTGTGAAGATGAAATAAAAAGTGGTTGTCAACCTACAGTTGACGACCACTTTTTAGTCTATTGAGTAATCATGGGTTAGTTGGCAGTTGGATTGTCTTTTCCTTCGTACTACCCCTTAAGGTTAACTTCGTACCCAACATGGTAAGAGTTGGAATTTCTCGTGGGGACAAGACTTGCTTATTGAGGACGTCCATGGCAGTTCGCCCCATTTCTTCAGTGTAGACAGTGACACAAGATAGGGGAGGAAATACCTGTTTTGCCATGATTGTATCGTTAAAAGAAATGATTTGAATCTGATCTGGAACAATGAGGCCAGCTTCTTGAAAAGCTTTGAGTGCTCCAATAGCTAAGCTATCACTTGCGGCAAAAAAGGCATCTGGAAGTTTCTCCTCTGTCTCCAGTTTAGCTTTGATAAGTTCATAACCAGATAGCGCACTAAAGTTTCCTGTCAAAATGAGATTAGCGTCGTAAATTCCCTCTTCAATACAAAAATTGCGATAGGCACGCCGACGTGAATCAGGAATAATTTCTTGCAAGTCGGTTGTCTTCTCCTCACCTGTTAAAAGTCCGATTGATTGACACCCTTGTTTTTTTAAATATTGGAGGGCAGTCTGAACAGCATTTTCAAAGTCAGTTGTCACACAAGGATGTCCCTGAAGTAGGGTATCACTATCTACAAAGACCAGTGATTTACCCAATGATTCCAATTCAGTAATCTGTTCACGACTAAACTTTCCGATACAAAGTATACCTATGACTTCTTCAGCGAGACTAAAAGGAATGTCATTGAAATAACGTAGAATCTCGTAGTCGAGTTCCTGAGCCCTTTTTTCAATGCCGAGTCGAATATTATAATAGTAGATGTCATCTAATTCGTCTTCTTCACTGACCCATTGGATAATGGCAATCTGGTGTTTCTCTTTCTTAAAATTACCGCTTTTTTGGTGTCTAGTGTATCCCAATTCATCTGCCGCAGTTAAAATACGGTGCCTGGTTTCTTCAGTAACGGAAAGGCTTTCATCTTGGTTGAGAACACGTGAAACAGTCGCGATTGAGACCTCTGCTAATGAAGCAATGTCTTTTAATGTAGCCATATTGTTCTCCTTTCATCCAAAGTATATCATAAATTCTAAAATTTTACCTATTTTTTACTAAAAAAACAGTAAAAATATTGATTTTCCTTGTGAAAGGGGTTACACTGTTAGTGTAAAAAAGAATAAGCGAGGAAAATTCTATGAAAACAACACAACTAAGAGAAGCTTTTAAAGAAGTCTTTGGAGTAGAAGCAGATCATACTTTCTTTTCACCTGGTCGTATTAATTTGATTGGTGAGCATACGGACTACAACGGTGGTCACGTCTTTCCAGCAGCCATTACCCTAGGTACTTACGGAGCAGCCCGTAAACGTGATGATAAAGTTTTGCGTTTCTTCTCAGGTAACTTTGAAGATAAGGGCATCATCGAAGTACCACTTGAAAATCTTCGTTTTGAAAAAGAACACAACTGGACAAACTATCCAAAAGGTGTTCTTCATTTCTTGCAAGAAGCTGGGCATACAATTGATTCAGGTATGGATATTTACGTTTATGGTAACATTCCAAATGGATCAGGTTTGTCATCATCATCATCTTTGGAATTATTGATTGGTGTTATTGCTGAAAAACTATTTGACCTTAAATTGGAACGCCTTGACTTGGTTAAAATCGGTAAGCAAACGGAAAATGACTTTATCGGCGTAAACTCTGGTATTATGGACCAATTCGCTATTGGTATGGGAGCTGATCAACGTGCGATTTACTTGGATACCAATACTTTAGAGTATGACTTGGTGCCGCTTGACCTTAAAGACAATGTTGTAGTTATCATGAACACTAACAAACGTCGTGAATTGGCAGATTCTAAATACAATGAACGTCGTGCTGAATGTGAAACAGCTGTATCTGAACTTCAAGAAAAACTTGATATCCAAACACTTGGTGAATTGGAGCTCTGGACATTTGATGCATACAGCTACTTGATTAAAGATGAAAATCGTATCAAACGTGCCCGTCACGCAGTTCTTGAAAATCAACGTACACTTCAAGCTCGTAAAGCTCTTGAAGCAGGAGATTTGGAAGGCTTTGGTCGTCTTATGAATGCTTCTCACGTATCATTGGAACATGATTACGAAGTTACAGGTCTTGAACTTGATACTTTGGCACACACAGCATGGGAACAAGAAGGTGTTCTTGGAGCTCGTATGACAGGAGCGGGATTTGGTGGATGTGCCATCGCACTTGTAAATAAAGATAAAGTTGAAGATTTCAAAAAAGCAGTTGGTCAACGTTATGAAGAAGTCGTTGGTTATGCACCAAGCTTCTATATTGCTGAAGTAGCTGGTGGTTCACGAGTACTTGATTAATGAGAAAGAAGTAGAGATTATGGCTGAAAATTTAGTAAACGCTTTTGTAACTTTGGTTATTGAAAACAGTGACTATGAGGAATTAGACCGTATCTATTTGACAAACAAAGTTTTTGCTTTGGTTGGAGAGGGAGTTGCTGATGTTGAAACTGAAAGCTCTGAATTGATTGACCTTAAAGACCAGTTGCTTCAAGCAGGTGTTAAAGCTGGTTCTGTAGGTGAACTTAATGAAGAACAAGATATCATCGGTGCTCAACTCATGGACTTGATTACATCAAGCCCTAGTGCTGTCAATCGTAACTTCTGGGATACCTATAAATCAAACCCAGAGCAAGCAATTGCTGACTTTTATGTACAAAGTAAACGAAATGATTATGTAAAAGTTAAAGCTATTGCACAAAACATTGCTTATAAAGCACCTACTAAATACGGTGACTTGGAAATTACGATTAACCTTTCAAAACCTGAAAAAGATCCAAAAGCCATCGCTGCAGCTAAAAATGCGGTAGCTTCTGATTATCCAAAATGCCAACTTTGTATGGAAAATGAAGGTTATCTAGGTCGCATCAATCACCCAGCACGTAGTAATCACCGTGTTATTCGTTTCCAAATGGAAGGAAATGACTGGGGCTTCCAATATTCACCATATGCTTACTTTAATGAACATTCTATCTTCTTTTATGGTAAGCACGAACCAATGCACATCAGTCCATTGACGTTTGGTCGTCTCCTATCAATTGTTGAAGCATTTCCTGGTTACTTCGCAGGTTCAAATGCCGATCTTCCAATTGTAGGTGGTTCAATTCTTACACACGAACACTATCAAGGTGGTCGCCACACTTTCCCAATGGAAGTAGCAGGCATTAAAGAAAAAGTTAGCTTTGATGGATACTCTGATGTTGAAACTGGTATTGTTAATTGGCCTATGTCAGTTCTTCGTTTAAGAAGTGAAGATAAGGAAAGACTTATTGCTCTTGCAACCAAAATTTTAAATTGCTGGCGTGGTTATTCAGACGAAAAAGCTGGAGTCTTAGCTCAGTCTGATGGACACCCTCACCACACCATTACCCCAATTGCTCGTAGAAAAGACGGCAAATTTGAATTGGATTTGGTTCTTCGTGACAATCAAACTTCTGAAGAACATCCAGACGGTATCTACCACCCACATAAAGATGTTCAACATATTAAGAAAGAAAACATTGGTTTGATTGAAGTTATGGGATTGGCCATTCTTCCTCCTCGTTTGAAAACAGAACTTAAAGATGTTGAAGATTATCTATTAGGTCAAGGTAACCAAGTTGCTCCAATTCACCAAGAATGGGCAGATGAACTCAAAGCTCAAAATCCGAATGTTACGGCTGAGGAAGTGACAGAAGTTGTTCGACAATCTGTTGCAGATATCTTTGCTCGTGTACTAGAAGATGCAGGTGTTTATAAGACTAATAGTGAAGGCTTAGATCAGTTTAAAGCATTTGTAGATTTTGTAAATTTAGCTGATTAATTGTTTTTTCTGAAGAAAGGAGATAAGAAATGGCAATTTTAGTATTAGGTGGAGCTGGTTATATCGGTTCTCACATGGTTGATCGCTTAGTTGAAAAAGGTCAAGAAAAAGTAGTAGTAGTAGATAGTTTGGTAACCGGTCACCGTGCTGCCGTACATCCAGATGCTATTTTCTACCAAGGCGATCTCTCTGATCAAGATTTTATGAGAAAGGTCTTCAAAGAAAATCCTGATGTTGATGCCGTTATTCACTTTGCGGCCTATTCATTGGTTGGTGAATCAATGGAAAAACCACTCAAATATTTTGATAACAATACAGCTGGAATGGTTAAATTGCTTGAAGTTATGAACGAATGCGGTGTTAAATACATTGTCTTCTCATCAACAGCAGCAACTTACGGTATCCCAGAAGAAATTCCAATTCTTGAAACAACACCACAAAATCCTATCAACCCATATGGTGAGAGCAAGCTTATGATGGAAACCATTATGAAGTGGTCAGACCAAGCTTACGGCATCAAGTATGTCCCTCTTCGTTACTTTAATGTGGCGGGTGCCAAACCTGATGGTTCTATCGGAGAGGATCACGGTCCTGAAACCCACCTCTTGCCAATTATTCTCCAAGTAGCTCAAGGTGTTCGTGAAAAAATCATGATTTTTGGTGATGACTACAACACTCCTGATGGAACAAATGTTCGTGACTATGTTCACCCATTTGACTTGGCTGATGCTCACCTCCTTGCTGTTGAATATCTTCGTAAAGGTAATGAATCTACAGCCTTTAACTTAGGTTCATCAACAGGTTTCTCAAACCTTCAAATTCTTGAAGCCGCTCGTAAGGTAACTGGTAAAGAAATTCCAGCTGAAAAAGCTGATCGTCGTCCTGGTGATCCTGATACATTGATTGCTTCATCTGAAAAAGCACGTACAGTTCTTGGATGGAAACCACAATTTGATAACATCGAAAAAATCATCGCAAGTGCTTGGGCATGGCATTCTAGCCATCCAAAAGGGTACGATGATCGAGGATAATTAAAATAATAAACAAAGGGTCAAAGAGTATATATAATTATTGTACTCTTTGTTTTTTGAGGAAATAATATGAAAATAAACTGCGAAATTATTGGAAAAGTTGATTCAGGCGATGTCAGTAAAATTTCAATGGAAAATAATAATGGTGTTGTCATTTCCACACTCACAACAGGTGCCACACTTCAGGAGTTTTTGGTTCCAACGGAAACTGGTGCTCTTAAAAATATAGTACTTGGTTTCAGTGATTACGAGGATTACTATAAGAATAATTTATGTGCCTGCCAGTCCATTGGTAGGGTTGCTGGAAGAATTGGGAAAGCTTCGTATACTCATAATATGGTTCTTTATAGCCTTCCTAAGAATGAGGGAGAAAACTGTTTACATGGCGGTCCAAAAGGAATGCAGGTTCAAAATTGGAACTATGTCACAAACCTGAATGATGAATATGTTGAGACAAAATTTATTAGAAGACTTTATTCAAGTGTAGATGGCTTTCCTGGTGATGTTACAGTCTCTATTAGTTATAGACTTAACAATAATAACCGCTTAACAATACTCTTTGAAGCCTTCGATGTTACAGAGTCAACAGTCTTTAATCCGACAAACCATGTTTACTTTAATCTTAGCGACAAACAGGATTTATCAAGTCATGAGTTACAAATCTATTCAGACTATCGTTTAGAGTTGGATTCTGAGTTAATTCCAACAGGACAAAAAATTAATGTAGATGGAACGAATTATGATTTCAGAAAGACAACTGACTTGCTACCTCGAATTGAAGCAAATAATGGTTTTGATGATGCCTTTGTAGTTGGAGGGGAAACTTGTGATCATGTGAAAGAAGTAGCTGTTCTCCATGATAAAGAGAGTGGAGATGGTATCGAAATCTTCTCAAACAGAAATGGTTTAGTTATTTATACTATGGATATTATAGAGGATAATATTTACTTTGCGAGAGATCGAGGAACAATTGCAAAAGGACGAGAAGCTATAGCTATGGAAGCTCAAACACTCCCAGATGCCGTTAATCATACAGATTTTGGAGATATCATCTTGGAGGAGGGTCATAGTGTAAGCTATGAAATCGGTTTCCAATATTTTAATTCATCAAAATAACCATATTTTAGTAAAAGTTTAGTAAAAAACCACTAAAACTATTGACGATTTAAACTAATACTTATATAATGTAAGCGTATTCAAAAAAAAAACAACTAACAGGAGGTTTTCGTAATGGGAAAATCTAAAGGTCAAATGAAGTCTCGTCTATCCTATTCAGCTGGTGCTTTTGGTAACGACGTCTTCTATGCAACGTTGTCAACATACTTTATCATGTTTGTGACAACTCACTTGTTTAACACAGGTGATCCAAAGCAAAATAGTCACTACGTACTATTAATTACTAACATCATCGCTATTTTGCGTATCTTGGAAGTATTTATCGATCCATTGATCGGTAACATGATTGATAACACTCATACTAAGTATGGTAAATTCAAACCATGGGTAGTTGGTGGTGGTATCATCAGTTCTATCGCCTTGTTGCTTCTCTTCACCGATTTAGGTGGTTTGAATAAAACAAATCCTTTCTTGTACCTTGTACTTTTCGGAATTATCTACCTTGTAATGGATGTCTTCTACTCAATTAAAGATATCGGTTTCTGGTCAATGATTCCTGCCTTGTCTCTTGACAGTCATGAACGTGAAAAAATGGCAACTTTTGCCCGTATTGGTTCTACGATTGGTGCCAATATTGTAGGTGTTGCCATCATGCCAATCGTTTTGTTCTTCTCTATGACGAACAGTAGTGGTTCTGGAGATAAATCTGGATGGTTCTGGTTTGCATTTATCGTTGCTCTCATTGGTGTGATTACATCAATTGCTGTTGGTATTGGTACACGTGAAGTTGAGTCAAAACTTCGTGATAACAAAGAAAAAACTAGCCTTAAACAAGTCTTTAAAGTTCTTGGTAAAAACGACCAATTGATGTGGTTGTCTCTCGGATATTGGTTCTATGGTCTTGGTATTAATACACTTAATGCTCTTCAACTTTTTTACTTCACATTTATCCTTGGTGATCCAGGGAAATACTCAATCCTTTACGGATTGAATACAGTTGTTGGTTTGGTTTCAGTTTCACTCTTCCCTAGCCTAGCTGGTAAATTCAACCGTAAACGTTTGTTCTATGGATGTATTGCAGTAATGCTCGGTGGTATCGGAATCTTTAGTATTGCAGGAACATCACTTCCAATGATCTTGACTGCTGCTGAACTCTTCTTTATTCCACAACCTCTTGTGTTCCTTGTTATCCTCATGATTATCTCTGACTCAGTAGAATATGGTCAATGGAAATTGGGACACCGTGATGAATCACTTACTTTGTCAGTTCGTCCACTTGTTGATAAACTTGGTGGTGCGATGTCAAACTGGCTTGTTTCTACAATTGCCGTAGCTGCTGGTATGACAACAGGTGCCTCAGCATCAACAATTACAACACATCAACAGTCTATCTTTAAGCTTAGCATGTTTGGTTTTCCAGCAGCAGCAATGCTCATCGGTGCCTTCATTATTGCTCGTAAAATCACTTTGACTGAAGCACGTCACGCTGAAATCGTCGAAGAATTGGAACATCGCTTTAGCGTAGCAACTTCTGAAAATGAAGTTAAAGCTAACGTCGTATCTCTTGTAAACCCTACAACTGGTCATTTGCTTGACCTCTCAAGTGTTAATGATGAACACTTTGCTTCAGGTAGCATGGGTAAAGGTTTCGCCATTAAACCTACTGATGGAGCTGTCTTTGCACCAATTAGTGGTACCATTCGTCAAGTTCTTCCTACTCGCCATGCAGTTGGTATTGAAAGTGAAGATGGTGTCATTGTTCTTATCCACGTTGGTATCGGAACAGTTAAACTTAAAGGTGAAGGATTCATTAGTTACGTAGAACAAGGTGATCGTGTTGAAGTTGGACAAAAACTTCTTGAGTTCTGGTCACCAATTATTGAGAAAAACGGTCTTGATGACACAGTACTTGTCACTGTAACCAATTCAGAAAAATTCAGTGCTTTCCATCTTGAACAAGAAGTTGGAGAAAAGGTAGAAGCTTTGTCTGAAGTTATTACCTTCAAAAAAGGAGAATAATCTATGAACACGACTGAAAAAATTCAAACTTACTTAAACGATCCAAAGATTGTTAGCGTTAATACTGTTGACGCTCACTCAGATCATAAGTATTTTGAATCTCTTGCAGAATTTTCTGAAGGGGAGATGAAGTTAAGACAATCTCTTAATGGAAAATGGAAAATTCACTATGCTCAGAATACAAATCAAGTTTTAAAAGACTTTTATAAAACAGAATTTGATGAAACTGATTTGAATTTCATCAATGTACCAGGTCATTTGGAACTTCAAGGTTTTGGTTCTCCACAATATGTGAATACCCAATATCCTTGGGATGGTAAAGAATTCCTTCGTCCACCTCAAGTTCCTCAAGAATCAAATGCTGTTGCATCATACGTTAAACATTTTACCTTGAATGATGCTTTAAAAGATAAAAAAGTATTTATCTCATTCCAAGGGGTTGCCACTTCCATCTTTGTATGGGTCAATGGTAACTTCGTAGGATACAGTGAAGATTCATTTACACCTAGTGAATTTGAAATCAGTGATTACCTTGTTGAAGGTGATAACAAGTTGGCGGTAGCTGTTTATCGTTACTCTACAGCAAGCTGGTTGGAAGACCAAGACTTCTGGAGACTTTACGGTATTTTCAGAGATGTTTACTTGTACGCTATTCCAAAAGTTCACGTTCAAGATCTCTTTGTTAAGGGAGATTATGATTACCAAACAAAAGCAGGTCAATTGGATATTGATTTGAAGACTGTTGGTGATTACGAAGATAAGAAAATTAAATATGTTCTTTCAGATCATGAAGGCATCGTTACAGAAGGTGATGCATCTGTTAATGGTGACGGTGAACTATCTGTAAGTCTTGAAAATCTGAAAATCAAACCTTGGAGTGCTGAAAATCCTAAACTTTACAATTTGACCCTTCATGTTTTGGATGATGACCAAGTTGTTGAAGTCGTTCCAGTTAAAGTTGGATTTAGACACTTTGAAATTAAAGATACACTCATGCTTTTGAATGGTAAGAGAATTGTCTTTAAAGGGGTTAACAGACACGAATTTAACGCTAGAACAGGACGTTGTATCACTGAAGAAGATATGCTTTGGGATATCAAAGTGATGAAACAACATAACATCAATGCTGTTCGTACTTCTCACTATCCTAACCAAACACGTTGGTATGAATTGTGTGATGAATATGGACTTTATGTTATCGATGAAGCCAACCTTGAAACACACGGTACATGGCAAAAACTTGGTCTAAGCGAACCTTCATGGAATATCCCAGCTAGTGAACCAGAATGGTTGCCTGCTTGTTTGAATCGTGCCAATAACATGTTCCAACGTGATAAGAACCATGCTAGTGTTATCATTTGGTCTTGTGGTAATGAATCATATGCTGGTAAAGATATTGCTGACATGGCTGATTACTTCCGTAGTGTTGACAATACTCGTCCAGTTCACTATGAAGGTGTTACATGGTGTCGTGAATTTGATTACATTACAGACATCGAAAGTCGTATGTATGCGAAACCAGCTGATATTGAAGAATACCTCACTAACAATCCTCAAAAACCTTATATTTCATGTGAATACATGCACACAATGGGTAACTCTGGTGGTGGATTGAAACTCTACACTGACTTAGAGAAATATCCAGAATACCAAGGTGGATTTATTTGGGACTTCATTGACCAAGCTATTTACAAACCACTTCCAAATGGTAGCGAATTCCTATCATATGGTGGTGACTGGCATGATAGACCTTCTGACTACGAATTTTGTGGAAATGGTATTGTCTTCGCAGATCGTACCCTAACTCCAAAACTTCAAACAGTTAAACATCTTTACTCTAATATTAAGATTGCTGTTGATGAAAAATCAGTAACTATCAAGAATGATAATGTCTTTGAAGATCTTTCTGCTTATACTTTCCTAGCTAGAGTTTACGAAGATGGTAGAAAAGTTAGCGAAAGTGAATATCACTTTGATGTTAAACCAGGTGAAGAAGCAACATTCCCAGTAGAATTCGCTGTTGGAGCTTCAAATGCTGAACGAATTTATGAAGTTGCTTGTGTTCAGAATGAAGCAACTGAATGGGCTCCAAAAGGACATGAAATTGTTCGTGGTCAATATGTTGCTGAAAAGATTAGCACTGAAACACCAGTTAAAGCACCTTTGAATGTTGTTGAAGGCGACTTCAACATCGGAATTCAAGGACAAAACTTCTCTATCTTGCTTTCACGTGCACAAAATACGCTAGTATCTGCTAAGTATAACGGTGTTGAATTCATTGAGAAAGGTCCTAAACTTAACTTTACTCGTGCTTACACCGACAACGATCGTGGTGCTGGATATCCATTCGAAATGGCAGGCTGGAAAGTTGCTGGAAACTATAGTAAGGTTACAGATACTCAAATTCAAATTGAAGATGACTCTGTTAAAGTGACTTATGTTCATGAATTGCCTGGCTTGTCTGATGTCGAAGTTAAGGTGACTTATCAAGTTGATTACAAGGGTCGAATCTTTGTTACTGCAAACTATGATGGTAAAGCAGGTTTGCCAAACTTCCCTGAATTTGGTCTAGAATTTGCTATCGGTTCACAATTTACAAACCTAAGCTATTATGGATACGGTGCAGAAGAAAGCTACCTTGATAAACTTCCTGGTGCCTATCTTGGTCGATATGAAACATCTGTTGAAAAGACATTTGCTCCATATCTAATGCCACAAGAATCTGGTAATCACTATGGTACTCGTGAATTTACAGTATCTGATGATAACCATAATGGTCTTAAATTCACCGCACTTAATAAGGCATTCGAATTCAGTGCTTTGCGTAACAGTACTGAACAAATTGAAAATGCTCGTCATCAATATGAATTGCAACAATCTGATGCTACATGGATTAAAGTTCTTGCTGCTCAAATGGGTGTCGGTGGTGACGACTCATGGGGTGCTCCAGTTCATGACGAATTCTTGGTTAGCTCAGCAGATAGCTATCAATTGAGCTTCATGATTGAACCACTCAACTAAAGTATTATTGGACTTTGCCTCCAACGATATATTTGATAAAGGAAACTCGAAAGGGTTTCCTTTTGTCATGGTTTGAAGTAAGAAAAAAGGAAACAGACCTCTGTTTCCTTTTAAAATATAACTCAGTTTTCAATTCCCTTAAAAATGGGGGTGGTCAAGTAAAATTATGAAAAAGTGAGTTAAAGTTATTGATATAGAAAAGGGACTAAACCACTCCCAAGACATTAATGATTTTTTGTAGTTCTAAATGAAACTTGAAGATTATGCCTTGATGTTAATCGTCCAATGGCACTCTATCTAATATAAGTATACAACTTTGAGTTTAGATGTTCAAAAAGAAGACTCTATGGATTCTTATCTGGATTGTGATTGGCGTCTATTCTTGTCAATAAAAATTTAAGAGGTTGTTGATTTCACTTAGAATATAGTAATGTTCTATGAAAACGTATACAATAGTAGTTAGAGAAATAAACATAGATTGGAGAAGATTGATGACATCATCTTTTGAAGATTTCACAAAAAAAGCAGAAGCATTCTTAGAAGAACATATTACAGAGTATCTCAGTGTGGACATGGCTCTTGAAGATTTTGCAAGACAATACAACCAAGGGCTTTTTGATGAGATCACTTCCTATGATTCAAAGCAGGAGAGAGCTTGGAAACTCATTGAAGAGGCTTATCATTATCACGAGGAAGATCCTTCGAGAAGTCAGGAATTTTTGACAGAAGCTTTAAAACTAGATCCTGAAAATCTTGATGCTAAGCAGATGCTCTTAACTTTTCAAAGTCCACTTGAACATCTAAAAGGCCTAATTGCTTTAGAAAAAGAGCAAAGGTCCAAGTGGGATCAAGGTCCAAAAATGGGCTGGGCTAATCTTGACGAGCGTCCTTATTTGTCTTTGAAGTATAATCTTGCTAAATTTTATTTAAGCAACAGTATGAAGCGGTTTGCTATTAAGGAATTTGAAGAGATTCTAGAGATAGATGTTCAAGATCACATGGGAGTCCGTTACGAATTGATGGCTACCTATTGTAATCTGGAGGACTATGATAAGGCTAAAAACTTTTTCGAATGTGAGCAAATGGAATATCACGAAGAAGATTTGATGATAGTACCAATGATGACGGTCTCTCTAATGACGGGACATATTGAGGATGCGGATTTCTATTTTGATCTTCTCTATGCAAAAAATCCAGAGTTCGAAAATTATTTAAAAATGATTGAACAAGGTGATGAAGAGCGTCTAGTTGCCGAAACGCTTAAAGTCAACCCTATCTTATTTGAAGCCAATAGTATGCAAAGTCTTTTGATGGTTTTTAATCAAGTCGTTGATCTGTCCCAGTCAGAATATTATTTTACTTGGTTAATCGAAAAATATCGTGCAAAACGTCCACAAAGACATGTTGCGAAAAAGAAAAATCCAGAATTGCACAAACTAATTAGAGAATTGGAAAAAAGTATAGAACCAAGCAAAGCCCTCCAAGGTCTTTCAATAAGTGTGGAGCGTATACTTCGTAAACATGGCTTAATAGAATTTAAAGATTTTAAAAAGAAAACGGAAGAGGAAGTAGCAGCGATTAGAGGAGTTGGAAAGGTGAGCATGGAAATCCTTAAAGAAAATGGTGTTGTCTTTAAAAAGAAGCGGAAAAAGAAGTAAGGAACTATTCATCAAACAAGCCGTAGCAAATCTTTGCATTTTTATCTGATATCTTTTAAGATAATTCTGTTACAACTTGAAAAGGAGAACAGGATGGAAACATATACACTTTCAAATGGCATTACGATTCCTAAAATTGGTTTTGGGACTTGGCAGATTCCAGAAGGGGAAGAAGCTTATAACAGCGTTAGTTTCGCACTTAAGGCGGGTTACACACATATTGATACGGCGCAAATCTACGGTAACGAGGTTTCTGTAGGTAAGGCGATTGCAGATAGTGATGTGGCGCGTGAGGATATTTTCCTAACGACTAAACTCTGGAATGACAAGCACGATTACGATTTGGCTAAGGCCTCTATCGACGAGTCTCTTGAAAGACTAGGTGTGGATTATTTAGATCTTTTGCTCATCCACTGGCCTAATCCAAAGGCTCTTCGTGAGAATGATGCTTGGAAGGTTGGCATTGCAGGTGCTTGGAAGGCAATGGAAGAAGCCTACAAAGATGGTAAGGTACGTGCTATCGGTGTGTCTAACTTTATGCAGCATCACCTTGATGCTCTCCTTGAAACGGCTGAAATTGTGCCACATGTCAATCAAATTCTTTTGGCTCCAGGTTGTGCCCAAGAAGATTTGGTTGCCTATTGCCAAGAGCGTGACATTCTTCTTGAAGCCTATAGCCCACTGGGTACTGGTAGCATTTTTGGAAATGAAGATGTTGAAGCAGTTGCTGAACGAAACGGAAAATCTGTTGCTCAAGTTGCCTTACGTTGGAGCCTTCAAAAAGGTTTCTTGCCACTACCTAAGTCAGTGACACCAAAAAATATCGAAGCCAACTTGAATATTTTTGACTTTGATTTGTCAGAGGAAGATATGGCAGTATTGGATAAGATTCAAGGTATTAAAACTCAGGATGATCCTGATACAGTTAATTTTTAATAGGATTTTAAGCAACTCGTAAGGGTTGCTTTTTGCTTGTTTTTGTTGATTTGCTATAATGAAACTGTCATTTTTTTATTTATAGATGGGAGTTACGTAATGGAGTCTCGAAATCTTTTGCCTCAGAATACACGTATGATGGCTAATTTGCTCAGTTTTTCAGGGGGAGCTTTGGATGTCTTTTGTCATATGTATTACCATAGTTTGGTTGCCACTCAGACAGGGAATATTCTCCTGTTAGTTGCTGACTGGCGTAGTAGTAGCATGTACCATAACATGTTACGATGCTTTTCCATTTTTTTCTTTACCTTAGGTTTTCTTTTTGGCATGTGGTTTAAAGACCATCGTAAGAATGCTTATTGGCGTGTTTATGGTTTACTTCCTCTTTGTGTGATGACTGCCATTTTACCATTCTTAACGCCAAATGCTCTATTGGAGCTTCCGATTATTGCTTTTTCTGCAGGTGTCATGATGAAGACTTTTACCGGTAGTCAGATTGAAAATCACCCCTTTGTGATTTTTATGACTTCAGGTAATTATCGAAGGATGCTGACGGCACTTTACTATGTTATTCAGGGAAGCGATGATCAGAAAGAATATCGTCGTCAGGCTGTCAATTATAGCTTTGTCGTAGGAAGTTTTGTGGTTGGTGCTGTTGTATCAGCTCTTCTAATGCACATCATTTATATTAAGTCAATCTGGCTAATTACACTCAGCCTCATTACCATCATGGTTTATTATTCATCTGAAGTGAAACGACTAGGACTCAAGGAAACCAATCTTTAAGCACTTATGTAGCAATTATTTTTGATAAAAAATCTCCTATGTTATAATCTTGATTATATTAATTTTTTTTAACCCTGAATAAAGGAGACATAAGATGCCTGTAATAAGTAATGATTTTTCAGATATTGTGTATAACCGTCGTTCCATTCGTAACTTTGATACTTCTGTCAAGATTCCACGAGAAGAAATGTTGGAAATCTTGGACAAGACTGTTACAGCACCATCATCAGTGAACATGCAACCCTGGCGTTTTGTTGTCGTTGATAGCGAAGAAGGCAAAGAAAAATTGAAACCCTTTATCAGCTACAATGGTGTACAAAATGAAACGTCATCAGCCATGGTTCTCATTTTTGCCGATTTGAAGAGTCAAGAAAGAGCAGAAGAAATCTATGGTAAGGCCGTTGCGCAAGGAAAAATGCCCGAAGAGGTCAAGGAGAAACAACTATCAAGCATTGTACCAATGTATGAAAATGCTCCTTTCGAAGTGATGAATGAAATTGTTCACATCGATGCTAGTCTGGCTGCTATGCAATTGATGTTGGTCGCTCGTTCATACGGCTATGATACCAATGCCATCGGTGGCTATAAAAAAGAAGGTCTTGCCAAAGCGTTCGGACTTGATGCTGACCGTCATGTGCCAGTCTTGCTCATTGCCCTTGGGAAGGCCAATGAAGAAGGTTTCGAATCTGTTCGTTTGAATGCTTCTGATGTGACTACTTTTGCTTAATAAATAATTGACCGTAAGTCTCGAAAATGGGGGCTTACGGTTTTTGTATGTGATGATTAAAGAGGGTTCAAAAAACTAAAAATAAATAAGAAAGTGATTGCTAGGAGTATTGAGAAAGTGATGATTTTTGCTTTAACCCATGATTAAGGTAAGTCCCTTTCCTTTGTGCTATAATGATAGTGAATGTTTAATACAAGGGCGAGTGTGGCCTTTTTCTAGGAGTCTTTTATGACAAACTATTTGATCCGAAGTTTTCTCTGGTTTCGTGAGCGTGGCTTTGTTCAGATTACACAGAAAACTTTGGTTTCGCTATTCCCCTTTTTACTATTTTCAGGGATTATTCGGGTGATTTCACTATCTGTTTTTTCTGAGATGGGGTATATTAACCAACTTTTTTCAGTTTCTGATTGGCTTCCGGCCTTTAAGACGTCAGGTCAGGTGCTTATTAATCTTTCTAGTTTTCTCGGTGGATTAGCAGGTCCCTTATCGACTTATTTTGCTGGAAAATACACGGCTGGACATTATGGTAGAAGTACTGGTACGGCTGGTGTGACTTCCCTTTTGGTCAGTTTGATTATAGGGTCGCAAGAGTTACTAATGTCTCCACTAAACGATGGCGATTTGACACGTATCAATTTACCGGCTTCGATTAATATTATGTTGGCTATCTTCGTGGGTTATCTGGTTGGTCAGATTTTTCGATTTTCTAGAGCCAGTGATGACCAAATTGTGGATAAGAACTATATTTATCAGCCTAAGACGGTTCGTCCCATTTTTTTGTCCTTAATTTTGGCAATTGGACTTAATATTCTATTGGTTATTGGTGAACGGGAAAATATCTTTCAGTCTATTAGACAGTTTACATCGACCATTACTGTCACTGGTAATCATCTTTTCTCAACCTTTATGATGGGACTTTTGAGTACTTTTTCTGCTTGGATTGGGAATAGTCAAGCCTTCGCTCTCAATTCTATAGCTGAAGATAGCTTTGCTTTGGAAAATCTGACTTATGCGGTTTCCCATCATACGACGACAGGGCTTCCCCATCTTTTTACTCTGACAAATCTTTATCACAGTTATGGTTTGGTTGCTGGCGTTGGATCAGTCTTGGCTCTCTTGGTAGCCCTTCTTTTAACCTCAACCAGTTATAAGGACAAGAAAGTCAGTCTTCTTAGTGTTTTCCCTAGTCTCTTTAATAATGGCGCTCCTTTGATGGTGGGTGTACCAGTTTTGCTTAATCTGGTTTATCTTGTTCCCTTTCTGTTAGCACCAATGGTCAACATGGGAATAGCAGCAATTGCTTTAGCGCTTCGTCTTATGCCGGCGGCAGTTTATCCTGTACCAGATGGTACCCCTAGCCTGCTCTATGCTTTTATCGGTACTGGTGGTAGCCTTCGTGCCTTGTCTGTAAGTCTGTTTTGTTTTGCGGTTGATGTCGCTATCTTTATTCCTTTCGTAAGACTTTCTAATAAGGTACAACACGGTTTAAAAGAGGAAGGAGAAACTAATGAAGCTCAATAAAAAAATGAAGTTAGTCTTTATTTTGGTTGCTGTCTTTCTCATCGGCTTAGCTGTGCCTTCTTATAGCTGGACCAAAAAAAATGTCAAGGAAATTGAGACTTTCTACAACTCGAAATTGTCTCCTATTATCATGATTCCGGGGAGTTCCGCTACGGAAAATCGTTTTGATGGTCTAGTGCGTAAGCTTAATCAAGATCGTCGTGGGGCCAAGCACAGCTTGCTCAAGGTCAAGGTTTGGAATAATGGGCGTATTACCTTTGAAGGAAAAATCAAGAAAAATGACAATGAACCTATTATTGTTATCGGATTTGAAAATAACAACGACGGCTACAGCAATATCAAAAAACAAGCCAAAATGATGAATCAGGCCTTTGAAGCCCTGCAAAATAAATATAATTTTAATAATTTCAAAGGCCTAGCACATTCAAATGGTGGTCTTATTTATACAGCCTTTATTGAAAATTATCTTAGCGACTACGATGTCAAGATAAATTCTTTGATGACTATCGGAACGCCCTATAATTTCACTGAAACTAATATCAAAAATAAATCGGTGATGCTGGCGGATTTCATAGCAGCCAAGAAAAATATCCCATCAACCTTACATGTCTATTCGGTAGCAGGTACTATCACCTATGACTCGGATGAGTTGGTTCCTGATGCTAGCGTTTCAGCTGGGAAGTACATCTATCAGAATCAAGCAAAGAGCTATACCGAAATCACTGTTACGGGCGAAGATGCCCAGCACTCGGACTTACCAACCAATGATGAAGTTGTGGAACTTGTCAAACAACATATCGAAGGGCAAGGTGTCCGTAAGAAGCAAAAAACTAAGCTAGAGCCACAGTGAGAATCGTATTATTAATGCTTTAGTTACAAATGAGAACTCAAAAAAACAGATAGGACCGTGAAAGGATATCTGTTTTTTAGGTTAAATTGAGAGGATTTTATATGTTGTAACTCATTGATTTACAACTTAATTTCTGTTATAATCAAGAAAATCATACAATTAAATGGGAGGTTTATGTTATGCAAATTCCAAGTCGCTTTACCATTGCTGTTCATATTTTGACCCTTATAGCACAAAACAAGGGAAATGAAACTAAGCTAACCAGTGATTTAATGGCAGGTAGTGTGGGGGTTAATCCAGTTATTATTCGCAAAACCTTGTCGCAACTGAAGAAAGCAGACTTGATTTCAGTTCAAAGAGGCACAGGTGGAGCCACACTAGTCAAATCACCAGAGGAGATTAACCTTCTACAGGTTTACCATGCTGTTGATAGTATCGGACCAAGCGGTCAACTTTTTAGCTTCCATGAACATCCTAATCCATCCTGTCCAGTAGGACGTAATATCCATGGGATTTTGGATCAGAGCCTAGAAGACGTTCAAATGGCAATGGAAAAAGAACTCGAAAAGAAAACTTTGGCTGGTATTTTAAAGGATGCTAAGGCCAACTGGAAAGAAGCTGGAGCTTGATTTTTAGGCATGAGACTCCAAGAAATCGAAAGTTTTTCGGTTTCTTTTTTTTGTGGCCAAGATGTCATAATTGACATTACAATAAGAATAAATATAATGTAATATATATAATTACAACAAAGGAGAAAGAACATGGTTTACGCATATAATAGTAAGATTTATTTAGCAGAGGCAGTTTTAAATGTGAAGGACTTGGCTGGTCAAGTGGCCTTTTATACACAGATTATTGGACTTGAAATTCAAACCCAAACGGAAAGGGAAGTTATTTTAGGAGCTGGAAACAAACCTTTGGTCCATCTGATTCAGACCAATCGTGAGGAAGCGGTCAAGTCAAGTTATGGTCTTTACCATATGGCAATCTTGTTGCCGTCTCGAGAGGATTTGGCAGATGTTTTCAAACATATTGCCGAGCTGGACTATCCTTTTGTCGGGGCTGCTGACCATGGTTATAGTGAAGCCCTTTATTTGGAAGACCTTGAAGGTAATGGTATTGAGCTTTATAGAGACAAGCCGGTTGCTGAATGGGATATTCGTGAGGATGGTCGCATCGTTGGTGTAACTGAAGAACTATCAGCTCAAGAAATTTACGAGATGGGACGCAAGGTTGAGCCTTTTGTGCTAGCTAAGGATACTCGCATGGGGCATATTCATTTATCGGTCAAAGATAGTCAGCTAGCAAGGACTTTCTATCAGGATGTTTTGAAGCTAGCGGATAAGTTTACCATTCCAAGTGCTAGTTGGATTGCTTCAGGTGATTACCATCATCACTTGGCTGTCAATGAATGGGGTGGGAAAAAATTAGCCAAACGTGATAAAGATATGCCTGGATTAGCCTATTATGTTGTTGAAGTGGAAGAGAAGGAAGATTTGATTGGCATTGTAGAACGTGCTAACAATCGTGGAGCGAAGGTCAAATGGTTATCTTCTAATGAGTTAACAGTAGAGGATAAGGATGGTATTTTGACACGCGTAAGAAAAAATATTAATAATTAGTGATTTTTTGAGTCGTAACTATTGACATTACATTCAAAACGGCTATAATGGTTATTGTAATCAAAATTATTACAAAACAGCTTAACAATTTTAACAATTACTATTTATCATAAAGAAAGAGGGAATAACTATGACCTACTTTACAGACTTACAAACAAAACGCCGTTCAATCTATGCTTTGGGAAAAGACCTTGAGCTCTCTAACCAAGAATTGATTGAAACCATTCAAGGAGCTGTCCTTAACACACCTACAGCCTTCAACTCACAAACATCACGTGTGGTGATCTTGCTGGATGAAGAATCAGATGCTTTCTGGAATGAGATCGCTTATTCAGAGCTTGAAAAAGTAACGCCAGCAGAAGCCTTTGAGGCAACAAAAGAACGTTTGGCAGGTTTTGCTCAAGCTAAGGGAACAATCCTTTTCTACGAAGAGCAAGATGTAGTGAAAGGTCTTCAAGAGCAATTCCCACTATACGCTGAAAATTTCCCAATTTGGTCAGAGCAAGGTCATGGAATCGCCCTTTATGCAACATGGTTGGCTTTGGCTGAGAAGAATATCGGCATGAACGTACAACACTACAATCCACTTGTTGATGCACAATTAGCTGATAAATATGACATTCCGGCTAACTGGAAACTCCGTGCTCAAGCACCATTTGGTCAAATCGTAGCACCAGCAGGAGATAAAGACATCCAAACAGAAGGTCGTTTCAAAGTTTTTGGCGACAAGTAATCACTTTAGCTCAGGCAGTCAGTTTGGCGATTGGCTGTACTATGACTAAAGAATTTCAAAATGATAAGACAAAAAAGTAGCAGGATTGAGAAATCTTGTTATTTTTCTATCTCAAAAATTGTAATACCCAAGGAAACTTATAGCTTGAAATTAAAAACTTTCCTTAGATGATAGCGAATGTCAGCGACCTTCAAAGAAGTTCCATGAGTAAGGTTTGGCTCCCTCGATTTTTAATTTTTAGGCTTAGGTTAAGACAATTCTCCAAACTTCCAAGTACTTGTATTCACTACTGGTCTTTTTTTGAATTGACCGGATTAATTAATGATTTATTATCGCGGTAGCATGCCCATTAATTTTTTAAAATCTTTCCCACTAAATTGGCGAACTGAATACTAAAAAATCTGCTAGGTCTTGATGGTTGATTTTAAGGATTTGTTTTAAGAGGTGAAGTTGAAATGTAGATTCTTCTAATTAGTTTATCGAAGGAGGGAGACTACAAAAGATTTCGAAAAAAGGTGCTATTGATATCTTATTTTTAATAACTTTGACAACATTCTTTTTATTTTTGACAAAGATGCTTGTCAAAAATAAAAAGAAGCGTTACAATGGTTTTAGATAAAGAAGGAGAGGTATTCTTATGGGAGGCATGTGGATTTTATTTATCCCTTTTCTGATTCTAATTTATACGGACTCAGAAAAGAAGATAAAAAGGTTGAACAAACGCATCAGACGATTAGAAAAACAAGTGAAAGGAAATCAAGACATGTCTAGACTTTTAGAAGAATTGAAAGGCCAAACGGCCACTGTTACAGTAGATGGTGGTGGATTTGAGTATGAAATTATAGATATCGATGAAGATTGGGTCAAACTGACTCGTGTGAATCATAAACAACAGAGGGAAACCAAGTTAGTTCGCATCGAAGATATTCAGGGTATTCAACTATAAGGGGGCGAAAGCCATGATCTTAAAAAATCGACTGAAAGAGCTGAGGGCGCGTGATGGTCTCAACCAATCCGAGCTAGCCAAGCTAGCAGGGGTCTCGCGCCAGTCCATCAGTCTCTTGGAACGTGGTGAGTATACACCTTCTGTCATTATCGCTATGACTATTGCCCAGGTCTTCAATGAACCAGTGGAGAATGTCTTTAGTTTAGTAGAGGGAGAGGAATAATATGAAAAAGCGACAACAAGAACGATCCGCTCGTTACCGGTTTTGGAGAAATGTCGGAATCATCACAGGTTCCGGCTTGATTGGAGGAGTCATTGGTTTTTTGACAGGCATGTTCGGATCCGAAAAACTCCTTGAAATCCAATCCTTCTTTAGTAAAGAAGGACTCCTTTGGGGTTCAATACTTTTGTTTCTTATCGTGTTTATGGTCACGATAGCCTTACTAATAAGCGCGAGAAAAGTCCATCAAAAAATGCTCCAGATAGAAGACGAAGAGGAAGCCTATCACTATGACATCCAGAAGAAAAAACTGTTTGGGTTAGCGACCATTTTTAAAGGAGTCATGATCTTGCCATACTTTTTAGTCATCATCTTTTATAGTCAATGGGTGTATATGGATAGACCTTCCACAGGGCACTTAGCTTTTATCTTTGGAACATTTACCATGCTCTATCTTTTTCTTGTCTTGATTGTCCTATTTTTCTTATCAGATATCTTCTTTCGCAAGACCTTCCATATGCTTTATGGAAAACCGATTCCTCGCAACGCCAATACCAAGGAAGTGCGTGAATTCACGATGAGTATGATGGATGAAGCAGAAAAACAGATTAGCTACGAGGAAAATTTCGAAGTGGTCGTCAAGTTAAGCAATTATGTCTTACCGCTTTCCTTAATTGCGATATTCTTAGTTGGCATTGCTTTCCATACAGATATCTTGTTAGCATTAGTAGTGGTATCACTGATTTATGTCTATATCTTGGTCTCTCAGTACAAGATTACCAAACGTTATTATAAAGAGTAGAGGAGTCATCTATGTTAGAAATCAGAAATTTAGAGAAGAGCTTTGGCAAGAAGCAAGTCTTGTTCGGGATTGACTTGACTGCGAAAAAAGGGTCTATCTTAGGTTTGATCGGGAAGAACGGATCAGGGAAGACCACCATCTTCCATAGTATCCTCCGCTTCCTTGACTACAGTGGTGATATCCAATTGGATGGCAAAGCAATCAGTCAAGAAACCTATAAGGAAATTGGCTACCTGCCAGAAGAGCGGAGCCTCATGCCCAAGTTGACCGTCTACGAACAAGTCCGTTACCTTGCTAATCTCAAAGGCATGTCAACTGCTGAGGTCAAGAAGAAACTTCCAATCTGGATGGAAAAACTCCAAGTAAAAGGGAGATTAACTGATAAGATTAAGAGCCTCTCAAAAGGGAATCAGCAAAAGGTTCAATTGATCATTACTATGATCCATGAGCCAAAATTGATCATCTTGGATGAGCCGTTTAGTGGACTGGATCCTGTCAATACAGAAGTCCTCAAGCAGGTCATTTTTGAAGAAAAAGAACGTGGGGCGACCATTATCTTCTCTGACCACGTCATGACCAATGTGGAAGAACTCTGTGATGAGTTGGTCATGATTCGTGATGGATCTGTAATTCTCTCAGGTCCTGTACAAGAAGTTCGCAATAGCTTCGGGAAGACTCGTCTCTTTGTATCCAATGACTTCAGTAAAGAGGAGTTGGAAGTATTGCCTCATGTGACCAAGGTGACCATGACCAAGCAAGGCCTTTGGAAGTTGGTATTGGATGATGAAACAGCAGGTCCAGTCCTCTTTGATCAGTTGACCAAGGGTCGCTATCTGGCAACCTTTGACCAACAAGCCCCAACCATTGATGAAATCTTTAAACTAGAATCAGGAGTAGAAGTATGAAACAAATGCTGATTGTTATCAAAGAAACTTATCTACGTCAAGTGAAATCATGGAGTTTTTTCCTGATGGTTCTTTCTCCCTTTCTCTTTATTGGATTGTCGATTGGTTTGAACTACTTCGTTGGCTCATCTACATCTGCGAAAAGCAATATCGCCTTGATAACAGATCAAGCTCCTGTCAAGGAAGGCTTGAAAGGAACCGATGGCTTGACCTTTGACTATAAGGATGAAGCAGCAGCTAAGAAGGCCATGAAAGAGGAAGAGATCAAGGGAATCCTCACAGTTGAAGAAAAGGATGGCCAGCTAGAGGCTCGCTACCAAAGTGAGGATGCCATGAAGCCAGATTTCAAATCAGTCCTTATGGCTAAATTGAGTCAGGTCCAACAAATGCTCAATGTTTCTAAGGCGGATTTAAGCCAAGAGCAGTTAACAGCCCTCTCTCAACAGGTCTCATTGACTGAAAAAATTGATGAGAAGAAAGAAGGACTGAAAATGGTGCAGACCATGGTAGCTGGAGGTATCGGTTTTCTTCTTTACATAATTCTGATCTTTTATTCAAGTATCACTGCTCAAGAGGTAGCCAGTGAAAAAGGAACCAAGATCATGGAAGTGGTCTTCTCAAGCATTCGTGCAACTCACTATTTCTATGCTCGCATGATTGGTCTTTTCGGAGTGATTTTTACCCATATTGGTATCTATGCAGTTGGCTTGGGAGGCGTTTGGATTTTTAGAGATTCCATTCCTCTTGTGAAAGATATTTTATCTCCAGACTCACCTATCACCCAACATATTGGACAATCCATTTCCTTGAATACCTTCTTCTTTATCATTCTTGGAATCTTCATGTACGTCGTTCTTTCAGCTTTCCTAGGGTCAACAGTTGCTCGTCCTGAAGATACAGGAAAGGCCATCTCTCCTCTGATGATGTTAGTGATGGTTGGATTCTTTGGAGTGACTGCCTTGGGTAGCGCAGGAGATGTCCCTCTATTGAAGATTGGATCCTACATTCCATTCATTTCAACTTTCTTCATGCCATTCCGTACCATCAATGGCTATGCAAGTGGACTTGAATCATGGGGGTCATTCGGAATTGCCTTGGCCTTCACGCTCCTCGGCACCATGATCATTGGAAAAATCTATTCTAGTCTCATCTTACAAACAGATGATCTAGGTTTAGTCAAGACTGTTAAAAAAGCTTTAAGCTATCGTTAAAAGAGACACCTTCAGTGGATACTGGAGGTGTTTTGCTTTGTGAAATCATTGCTGTTTGGTCTTCTTTACTTTATAATGAAAGTAGAATGAAAAGGAGGCGGACATGAACTATATTGAGTTTGCTGAAAATGAGCGTCTGTCCACGATTGTCCTTGGGATGATGCGTATTAGCGAATTGAGTGAAGATGAGGTAGAGGACTTGGTGGAGGCAGCCCTGTCGATTGGAATCAACACCTTTGATCTGGCGGATATTTATGGAAATGGACAGTGTGAGGTCCTGCTGGGCAAGGTTCTCAAGCGTCGTCCGGATCTTCGGGACCAGATGTGGATCCAGTCTAAGTGTGGGATTCGCAAAGATGGCTTTACCTATTTTGATTTTTCTAAGGACTATATTTTGGACTCCGTTGATGGCATCCTCGAGCGTTTGCAGATTGAACGCTTAGATAGTCTTCTCCTTCACCGACCGGATGCCCTCATGGAGCCTGAAGAAGTGGCAGAAGCCTTTAATCACTTGGAGCAAGCTGGCAAGGTCCGTCATTTTGGGGTGTCCAATCAAAATCCTATGATGATGGAATTGCTCAAAACTGTTGTCAAACAACCTCTCAAGGTCAACCAGTTGCAGTTGAGTGCTGCCTTTACACCGAGTTTTGATGCAGGTTTTCATGTCAATATGGAGGGGCCGAAAGCAGCTGTGAGAGATGGCAGTGTCTTTGAGTATTGTCGCTTAAACGACACGGTGATTCAGGCCTGGTCTGTCCTCCAGCATGGCTATTTCAAGGGGAATTTTGTCGGCAATGAGGCGTTTGCGGCCCTAAATCACGTCCTCAATGACTTGGCAAAAAAATACCAAGTCACTCCGACAGCCATTGCCCTTGCTTGGGTCCTTCGCTACCCAGGTAAGATGCAGGCAGTCATTGGAACGACCAAGCCACAACATGTCCTTGAAGCAGGGAAAGCAGCAGAAGTTACCCTAACTCGCAAGGAATGGTACCAAATCTACCTAGCTGCAGGAAATGATTTGCCTTAGAATCTTGTTATCAAACCAGATTCCACTCTAATCGGTAGTCTGGTTTTTTGTTTTGTGGTCTTCAGTTTTTTCTTGACAAGCCTTTCCTTTTTATGATATCTTTTATGCAACAAGTGTTGCGCAACGTATGTTGCGCGAAAGGAGTCTTATGCCACCCAAGGTTAAATTTAGTAAAGAGGCTATGATTGGGACAGCTTTACAATTGGTGAGAGAAGAGGGCATGGCTAGTTTAACTGCTCGAGCATTAGCGGAGAAACTGGGAGCCACACCGAGAGTCATTTTCGGGCAATTTGCTAATATGGCTGAGTTACAAGCAGAGGTTATTGGTGCTGCGGAGATGGTCGTGGTGGAGTATATTCGCAAGGCTTTAGAAGATGAAAAGCCTTTTCGATCTGTCGGGGTTGCTTATATCCTTTTCGCCTCAAAAGAACCCCAACTCTTTCAATTGCTTTTCCAAAATCCTAGCAAAGATCCGATTCGTCGCTTTCAAGATTTTCTTCCCATGAAGGATCATAGTTACCAATTGGTTCTGGATTCGATCGTTGCAGACTACCCTTTGACTGTAGAGGAGGCTGGTCGCTTGTACCAGCATCTATTTATCTACTCACACGGGATGGCCTCTATGGTTGCTTATGGTATTTATCAGTTCAGCATGGAAGAAGTGATTGGATTACTGACAGAGGTTTGTCAATCTCTCATCAAAGAAATGGTAGGAAAGAAATGATTCAACTAGAAAATGTGCACAAAAGCTATGGCCAAACCAAGGTTTTAAAGGGGATTGATTTGCAGATTCAAGACCAGGATGATGTGGTTATCCTAGGCCCTTCTGGATCTGGGAAATCAACTCTCTTAAATGTGCTGTCAGGCTTAGAAAAGGTAGACGAAGGGAATATCCTCATTCAAGGGCAGGATTTATCACAACTCACGGATGCTCAATTGACGGCCTTTAGACGGGAGAAGATTGCCTTTATTTTCCAGCAGTATTATCTATTGCCGAATCTAACGGTCAGACAGAATGTAAAGATGGGAGCTGATTTGGCAAACAATCATGATTTTTTGCAGATCATCGAGGATTTGGGGCTTGGCGATAAGCTGGACAAGTATCCGAGTGAATTGTCTGGTGGGGAACAGCAGAGAGTCTCCATTGCTCGGGCCTTGGCTAAAAAGCCAGAGATTCTCTTCTTAGATGAGCCAACGGGAGCCCTCGATGAAGAAACAGGGCGCAAGATTCTGGACTATATCTGGAAATTGAAGGAAAAGCTAGGCTTTACCTTGATCATGGTGACGCACAACCAAAATATTGCGGATATGGCTAGAACCATCATTCGTGTCAATAGTGGCAAGATTACCGAAGTTGTGACCAATGATCAGCCTCAGACTGCCTATGAGATTGGATGGTAAGCCATGTTTTCAGTAAAAGATATTCGAAAATTAGTTGTCGTTAGTATCATTGGGGCTTGTGCGGTCTTTGTGGCTAATCTCTTCTTGAATTTTTACCTAGATATCGAGCAGTTGGAGATTTCGAAAATCAATCCGATGATTCAGACCTACTATGATGCCCAGGTTTCGCTTTCCTGGATGGTGGCCATGGTCAGTGGAGTCGTCTTGTCCTTGACGTCGGTTCTTCTCATGTGTTTTTATATCAAACAATTTGTCGACGACCACAAGGAACAATTAGGAATTTTAAAGGCTTTGGGCTATAGCAATGGCCAGTTGGCTAAACGATTTTGGGCCTTTGGACTCAGTTTTGGAGCTGGAGCGCTTCTTGGCTATTTTGCTTCATTTCTCATGATGGGACATTTTTATGACTTCCGTAATGAGAAGGGGATTTTGCCAGAAATCACCATTCATTTTCACTGGCAGCTCTTGCTTGCTTTGGTGATCCTGCCAACGACCTTCTTTATGCTTCTCGCGATTGGGTATGCTAGAAGACAACTACAAACACCGGCTCTTCGCTTATTGAAAAAGTCTCCAAGTCCGATCAAGGTCAAAAGGAGAAAGAGGGCTCCCAAGAAAGACAAATCCTTCCTAAAAGAGCTGTCCTCGTCACTGATATGGGGGAGAAAATCGATCTTGTTTTTTGTAGTCTTTGGCTCCATGTGTTTTGCGGCCATGGTTCAATTGTCCTTTGGCCTCAGGGATTACACAGATGATATCATCCAAACCATGATGATCATGATTGGCTTGATCCTTTCTTTCTCGATTCTCTTTTTGTCATTGGGGATTGTCGTCTCAGAAAGTCGTGAAACCTTGGCTCTTATGAAGGCTTTTGGCTACACCGATCGTGAATGCCAAGGTCATATTCTCGCTCCCTATCGTTTTTGGGCCTATATAGGATTTGTTCTTGGGACGGTTTATCAATATGGCATCATGGAAATCTTGATTGGTGTAATCAAAGATACAGTTCCTGAAAAGATTGAGCATAGCTTTGATTGGATTGTTTGCTTCCGGACCTTGCTTGGCTTTGCTGTGGTTTATGAAAGCCTGTTTTATCTATCCAACAGAAAACTCCAAAAGCAAACCATCAAAGAAGTACTCTTAGCTGAATGATTTATGACAGTAATCCTTAATATCAGTGCTTTTTAATGAGAAAAAATAGAAGATTCATTGACTTTAGACCTCTTCACGAGGTCTTTTTCTCTTATGAAAACGCTACATAAGAGACTAAATGCACTATCACAATCTTGTGATAGTTTACATCTTCTTAACATTGTCCCGAAATTCTTGCATTCTCTATTGTTAAAGCGTAAGATAGACACTGTTTTAATTTTAGTGCATTAAAACATGTCTTGTAATATTTCTAGATGTACAAGGCAAATAGAATTTTATGAAAGAGGAGTCTCGAATGTCAGATAAACAAATGAAAACCCTTGGTTGGGTAGCGACTTTCATGTCAGTTATGATGTATGTATCATACGTACCACAAATCATGGACAATTTGTCTGGTCATAAAGGAAACTTTATCCAACCATTGGTAGCTGCAGTCAACTGTAGCCTTTGGGTTTACTATGGTCTCTTTAAAAAAGAACGTGACCTTCCCCTTGCTGCGGCCAATGCACCAGGTATTATCTTTGGTTTAATTACAGCATTGACAGCTTTGTTCTAAAATAAAGCAAAATTTCTTTCTATACTATTTTTCTTAACGCAGAAAACGAGAGCAGAACTAACGACAGTTAAAGATTGTCGTTCTAGTTTCACTCTCGTTTTTTTGTTTTTAGTTATTAAGAAGAGCCTTGATAGCATCTTCCATTTTTAGTGGATCAGTTTTGGAAGAAAAGCGTTCGACCACTTGTCCTTCACGGTTAATCAGAAACTTAGCAAAATTCCATTCGATTCTAGCCCCAAGCGGTCCAGATTTTTCTTGTTTTAGCCAATCAAAAAGTGGTTCTGCTTCCTTACCGTTGACCTTGATTTTGGCAAAACGAGGGAAGGTTGTATGGTAATTGAGGGTGCAGAAGGTATTGATTTCTTCAGCACTGCCAGGTGCTTGCCCCATAAACTGATTACAAGGAAAATCAAGAATCTCGAAACCTTGGTCTTTGTATTTGTCATAGAGTTCCTGTAAGCCCTGATACTGTGGCGTCAAACCACAACCTGTTGCTGTATTGACGATTAAGACGACCTTGCCCTTATAGTCCTGGAGAGACACAAGCTGGTTGGCTTGATTTGAAACTGTAAAATCGTATAAGGATGTCATAGAAAATCTCCTTTTATTTGTTTGAGACTATTATAGCAAAGTTAGTCAGAGAAGTGATTTTTCAGGAAGACTAGAGATTAAATGGTGTTTGTGATAGTAATTCTTTATCTTGGTGTTAAGAATTACTTATAGCTGACGGTAATAATACTATGTAAGGACATGTGCTTAAAAGAAGGGAACAATAGGTTTTAACGTTATTTGGGTTACTATATCATAAATAATATTTATGGCTAGGGATAACATTTCTTTATTTTTCGGATGTGATAATCTCTGATAAGATAATGTCATTCAGTTTTGAAGCAGCTAGTGATAATAGGAGTTGAAAGTATTTTAGGTATGTTCATTAGCTGTTGATATTAGGATAAGAGAAAAGGAGATTCTTATGTCAGAAAAAAGAGAGTTAGTTTTGAAAGCATTTCGTGGAGAAAGTGTTGATCGTGTCCCAGTGGGATTTTGGCATCATTTTACTACTGAAGACGAGTGGTTATATGGTTTTGAAAATCCAGAAATTATTGATAAAAATAAAGCTGGTCATAAAAAATTTATTGAAGAAGTCAAACCTGATTTTGTTAAATTGATGAGTGATGGTTTCTTCGCATACCCACAACCTGCTTTTAAAGATTTTAAGTCAATCAGTGATTTGCAAACGATTGAACCTTTAGGTGCAAATCATCCTTGGATTTCTGCACAAGTCGAACTTGTAAAAAGTCTGATTGCTGATTTTCCTGAAGATATTGTTGCAATTTACAATATCTTCGCTCCGGTTACTTATTTAAAATGGTTAGTTGGAAAAGTTTCAGGTGGCGATGATCTTATCGCAGATTACATTGTGGAAAACCGAAAAGCTTTGAAGCATGTTTTAGATGTTATTGGCGAAGACATTGCGAGTCTTAGTCAGAGGGTGATTGAAGAAGCAGGTGCTGATGGTATTTACCTAAGTGTTCAAAGTATTCAAGATGAGCGAGTTAGCGCTGAAATTTATAAAGAAATCATTGCTCCAAGTGAATTAAAGGTTTTAGAAGTAGCTAATGAGGCCAAGGGTTACAATATTCTACATATTTGCGGTTACGAAGGGGCCCGTAATAACATCGAACTCTTTAAAGATTATCCTGCTCAGGTAGTTAATTGGGCGGTTGGTCCTGAGGGAATTAGTTTGGCAAAAGGCCGTAACATTTTTGGAGGTCGTACAGTTCTTGGTGGGTTTGAAAATGGAAAAGATGGTCTTCTATATACTGGAACTAAAACAGCTATTCAAGAAAAGGTTAGGGAGATTATTGCTGATACTGGAACCCAAGGGTTAATCATTGGTGCTGATTGCACGATTCCAAGTGATATTAACCATGAGCGTATTGAATGGGTACGTGAAGCAGCAATTTTGTAAGAAAAAGGAGAGATTAGTATGAGTAAAAAGACATGGATTATTGGTGGGGCAGTTGTTGTAGCACTTATTGGGGCTACAGTTATTGGACGTAGCTTAACAGGAGATAAAAAAGCAAAATCAGACTCTGGAAAGGTAACAACATTAAAAGTTGCCCATACTCAAAACTATGTTCCTTATGATTTTGTTGATAAGGATGGTAATTCTGATGGCTATGAGGTAGCTGTATTAAAGGAAATTGATAAAAAGCTTCCACAGTACAAATTTGAATATACCGGAACAAGTGATGATGATCTTTTGATTGGTTTAGAGTCAGGTAAATATGACATCGGTACGAAGGGCGCGTGGTACACAGATGAACGTGCTAAAAAGTTTATTATTCCGAAAGATCCAATTGGAGCAAGTATTATTGGATTTACCATTCGTAAGGATGATAAAGATAAATATAAAAATATCTCTGACTTTGCAAAACAAAATGGTCGATTGGTGCCAATCTCACCACAAAATGCTCAGTGGAATGTTATCAAAGACTACAACGATAAGCATAAAGATCAACCAATTGAGTTAACATCTGCGGAATCTTTCCAAGTTTCAGATGCCTATGCATGGGTTTTGGAAAATCGTTATGATGCTTACTTTGATATTAAATTATCTTTTGAAAAGGCTGTAACTGATAAAGATGGTGCGTATCATCAATATGCAGATAAATTGACTTGGTTCCCTTATAAAGGAATTCCAACCTATCCACTCTTCCATCGAGATAGTAAGAACGAAGAGTTTTCAAAAGAATATACTAAGGCAATTAAGGAACTAAAAGAAGACGGTACACTTGAAAAGTTGTCTAAAAAATACTTTGGTGAGGATGTCTTCTCATACGTAGACAAATAAGTAATTGTAACGTCGTAAAAGTAGGATGTTTTGATAAGCTTCTGAAGTGAGTTTAGTTAGGAGAAATTATGGTCAATTATGACATTTCAAAAGTTTTTGGAGCATTACCTGAAATCATAAAGGGCTTACCGATGACATTATTGGTTATCTTATTAACGACTTTACTTGGGTCGTTATTAGGAGGATTAGTTGCTTGGGCAAGCCTTTCTAAGGATAAAGCTTTAGAGAATTTGGCTAAGGGATATGTTTTTATCTTACGCTGTACCCCACCGATTGTGTTGCTATTTTTAGTATTTTACGGAGTTCCAGAATTTCTTAATTGGTGGTTAGGATTAGATATTAATGATTGGTCCAAATTGATATTCGTTCTTGTGACTATGGTTCTCCTATTCTCAGCAATGATATCAGAAGTACTTAAAGCAGCTTATCAAGCAATCCCTAAAGGACAATTAGAAGCTGGGCTTAGTATTGGGCTTACTTCTGAACAAACCTTTGTAAGAATTATCGCCCCTCAAGCATTTAAGGTTGCTTTACCAAATATTACAACAGCTATACTTAACCTTATGCGTGATGCAGCTTTGGCTTATACGATTGGTTTTATTGATGTTATGGGCAAAGGGAACCTTTTGATTAGTCGCCATTTAGGAAATTATTCTTTGGAGACTTATACAGCTGTTGCCTTTGTTTATTGGGGAATAGCATTAATTCTATCGTTGATTTCTAGGATAGCAGAGCAACAATTGAGTGTAAAAGAGAGGTAAAAAATGAATATTACTTTTATTATAGATACCTTTATCAAGGCTTTCTATGGTGTTCCGGTAACACTGGGAATCATGATTGTGGCTATTCTATTGAGTTTTCTACCTGCTTTATTTCTCGCTTTGGGTCAAATTTATAAGGTACGGGGTGTTAAGACTTTTTCAATTGTTTATCTTGCGTTTATTCGTGCAACACCTCCAATTCTTTTAATTTTATTCTTTTATAGTTTGTTCCCTAGTTTGTTAAATCAGTTTTTTAAAGGAATTGGGAGTCACATAGATGTCTTCAAAGTTAACCCGCTTTACTATGCCTTTATTATCTATAGCTTGATGACGACAGGAAGCTTATCGGAAATCATTCGATCAGCATTACTAACTGTTGATAAAGGTCAACTAGAAGCTGCACAAGCTATAGGCTTAACAACAAGACAAGCCTATCTGAGAATCGTTTTTCCACAGGCACTTAAGGCTGCTCTTCCAAATTTGTGTAACTTAGTTATCAATATTGTAAAAGGAACGTCACTTGTCTTTGTTATGACGATAAAAGATATTACCGCAATTGCACGAGTCGAAGCAGCATATGGATATCAATATTTTGAATCTTATTTTGTCATCTTCATTTTATATTTAATCATTTGTGGTATCATTCAAGTTCTCTTTAACGTTGGAGAAAGAAAATTGCAATTTACATAGAGGGAGTCACTATGCTAGAAGCTAAACATATATCAAAAACATTTGGAGATCGTCAGGTTCTTGTTGATGTCAATCTACAAGTGAAACAGGGAGATGTGGTTGTCATCTTGGGACCATCAGGTTCAGGAAAAACAACTTTCTTACGTTGCCTTAATCATTTGGAGAAAGCTGATGGAGGTCAATTAACAATTTCGGGTAAGGACTACTCTTTGGATAAGTTATCAAAGAAAGATATTTTAGATATCCGAAAGAAGACAGCTTTTGTATTTCAACATTACAATTTATTTGCAAACAAGACTGCCATTGAGAATATCTTGGAAGGTTTAGTGATTGCTAGGAAAGTTCCTAAAAGTGAAGCGCAAGAGATTGCTGAAGAAGCACTTAAAAAAGTTGGTCTTCTGGATTTTAAAGATTACTACCCATCACAACTTTCAGGAGGACAGCAACAACGTATTGGTTTAGCCAGGGCTATAGCAGTTAAACCAGAAGTTATCTTGTTAGATGAACCAACATCAGCCCTTGATCCAGAACTAGTTGGGGATGTTCTGGATGTCATGAAACAACTTGCTCATGAAGGAACGACAATGGTAGTTGTGACTCATGAAATGGGGTTTGCACGAGATGTAGCTAATCATGTCGTTTTCATGGATGGTGGTCATGTCATCGAAGAGGGGAGTCCAAAAGACATTTTTTACAGACCAAAAGAAAAACGTACACAACAATTTTTGGCACGTATTCTTTCTGATGCTAGTTATGATTTGGAATATATGATTTAAAAAATCTGCTGTTTTAATTAAGAATGAAAAAAACAAAGACGAGTTTAGTTTGTCTTTGTTTTTTTTGCTTATAAGTAGTCTACTGCAAGAATAGGAGTGTTCTTTTTAGCCGGTACACGTGTTTTCACACCATTATTCCCTTTAGGGAGAGGTAATTTTGTAGTTCCTTGGTTTGAAGAATTTGTTTGGTGTTTGTAGTTAACAGGGATACGCGTTTTCACACCGTTATTGCCTTTAGGAAGACGAAGTTTTTTAGCACTTGTTGGTGTAACAGGTGTTACAGGTTTTTCAGCTGTTCCTTCAGTAACTTCCTTGTAAATATAAGTGATTGTCACAGTATTTGAAATACGAATTTTGTGTGACTTAATTTCTTGATCATCAGTTGATTGTAGTTTATATGTTTTACCATTAGCTTGAATCGTTTCAGGAGCAGTCGGGAAATAGGCATAGTAAGCTAAATCAATATCGCGTCTAACCATGTTGACTTTGATTGGAGCAATTTCTTGTCCCTTATCATCGACAAAACGGGCCTGTTGCGCGACAGTTGGCGCAAGATCAACATCATCATAGAAGTAGGTGACATCAATAATAGGACTTGAAGCAATCCCTTTTTTAGGTGCGCCGTAATTACTCTTATTGTTAAGCACTATGTCGTCGTATTTAGCGAAATACCATGTTTTTCCGTTTTCATCTGTTACTGTTGCTGGCGCAAAAGCAGCAGTGTCGTATTCAGTGAAAGCAGGAGCTTTAATCGTTGCATAAAGCACATCTTTTTGAGAACTGAATTGTGAGTAACTTGCTTCGGTTGTTCGACGGATGTGATGAATACGAACTTCTGACACACGTTCATCAACCGTTGGTGTGTTTACAACTGGACTTGATTCTTCAAGACTTACAGGAGTTGTATTTTCAACTGCTGGTGTAGGAGTACTTGCAGGTGTAGTTACTTCCTCGCTAAGGATAGCAGTGCTCGCTGAGTTAACCTCAGTGGCAGGATTAGCAGTAGTAGTTGTGCTTACTGATTCGCTAGTTAGATTAACATCAACGGCTGAAGCAGGGATGTTTTCAACAACTAGGTTTTCAAAAGAAGTGTTATCAAGAGCCTCTGTAGCGGGAAGACTTACTGGCAATTCTTGTTCATCTGCAAGTGCAGAAGATGATAGACCAAGTGCTAAGATTGCAGCACTAAGACCAATAGTAGCATGTAATTTCTTATTCATGTTCATTAATTCCTCCTTGATATATCATGATTATAACAGAGGTTATTGTAAAAGTCAAAAAATTAAAAATATGTAAATTGAAAGATTTTGTTTGATACTTAAAATGATTTAAAACATGATAACAATAGTACATTACGAGTGTTAATGTAAAATTTCATTCAAAAATTAGGGCTTTTTATGATTTTCTAGAGGATTCATAAAAGTGATTTATGTTTAATAAAAAACTTATATTTCAAAAACTTTAATCAATAATATATGAACATTTATTGTCATATCCCTGATAATTGTAGCAGTTCTCTATTCTCTAGTTACTCTGGTCTTGACGAACCTTATCCACTATACCATGTTGAATATTGATCATGAAACTGGCTTTGGAAGTGAGAAACGCTACCTTAATTTCAGATATCCTTTGTTATACCCAATCGCTAAGAAGAAAATAGAGAAGTACAAGTCTAAGCGGTATGCATAAAAAACAGCCGTACATTTATTTTGTACGACTGACTTTAAAAAACAGACACTATCATTCTCACAGGTGGTTTTGACTCTCTTAGATGTAGTATTCCTAAATTAGACGTTATTGAGGTAAAGAAATACAACTAATGCTAGTGGACGTAGTGGCCAACACCATTTTCATCAAAGTGATAGCTAACCGTAAATTGTCTCATTATAGCTAAAAATTTAAACATAACAGTTTGATTTTTAACCATAGCTCCATCATCGCCATAGAAGTAGCTTTGACCGCCAAAATCAACCATTTTATTCAGGATGGCACGCCCATCTTGTTGGAAATTGTAATCTTTACCATTAATAGTTTGACGCCCAGTTATTGCTTTGCCATCTTTATCAAAGTAGTATCTAGCGACTCTAGAAGCCCCTCCGTCGCCACTACCGCTTCCAGGAGCTGCGGGCATTCCAAAATGGATAACTTTTTCATAATCTTCTTCTGGAACATATTCTCCGAGTAATAATGTGACGAAACGATTTGTCATCATTTCTCCTGTGAGTTTATCGTAATAATGGATGTGTCCATCAATCTTACGTAATTGACCTTTTACTTGTTTGCCATCTTTATCAAAATAAAGAGAGATACCATCAACCACTTGAGGACCTGTTAAAAATGTCCCATCATTAGTGACATAATAACTATTTCCTAGAGCATCTTTAACAAATGTTTGACGCTTCTCAGTGCTACGAGTTACGATTCCTTCTTGGTCAATAGTTACTAAGATGTCGCCATCTTGATAAATTTGATTGCGAATAAGTTGACCAGCAGAATCTTGATTATCTTTCTCAGTGAAATGATAGAATTTATTATCAATTTCTTTCCAACCGTAAGTGACTTTTCCACCTGCTTCAGGATCTAGATAATAACGATTATTGTCTTTGTTAAGCCATCCTACTTGAACCTTTCCTTCACCGTTTACATAGTAGGTACCAGTAATTGTTTTATCATCTTGATTATCAGAGTATGTGTTTACAAACTGATTGTAAATTAAATGATAGTTTTGGAGGAAGTAGTCGCCATCTTTTTCATGGATAATGCCATCGAGTGCCCAACCCTTCTCGTTGAAGTAGTAGGTTTGTCCATCTATCGTGTGGAATCCTTTTATAGCCTTTCCATCCGGGCCAAAATAGTAAGTGATATTGACGTTCTCATCTATGTCAATATCAGTACCATAAACATTTACGGTTTTCTTCACTCTGGTAGGAATGACAGAAAGCTGATTTGTACGCATTGCTCCATTATCCTTTTCGAAGAAATAAGTGTCTGTACCTATAGTTGTTATTTTTCCTTTCGCTTGGATTCCGTTATCATCAAAATAAACATTTACACCATCTATATTATGAAGTCCAATAAGTTTGTGTCCAAAACCATCGTAATAGGACCAATCATTTCCATTTTCAGAAATGTATTGGTTACGATATGGAGGGAGTTCTTTAACAATACCGTTTTCATCAGCTTCATAAGACTTACCATCAAGCTCGAAGATGGCATTCTTAACCTCTCTACCATTATCCTTATCGAAATAATGTGTTCCTGTATGGTTCCCCCAAATTGATATTAGTTGACCTTTAGCTTGTTTTCCATCAGAATGAAAATAAAGAGAGTAGCCATCGATGATTTGACTGAAGGTAACCATATGTCCATCTTTATCAAAGTAATACCAAAAACCTTCATTATCAGAAATAAAACGATTTTTTACTGCAGCGCCAGATTCATCAAAATAGAATGTACCTCCATGGACATAAATCTTTTTGTCCTTAACCTTTCTTCCGTTGTATGGATCAAAATAGTAAGTCTGTTCTCCGATATTAACTAGCGAACCTTTAATTTGATATCCTCTATCATCAAAATAGAGATCAAAGTTATCAATAGTTTGCGCTCCTTTTACAGCCTTACCATCAGCTCCGAGATAGTACCATCCATAGCCACCATCAGTAACAAATTGGTTCGTTAACTTTCTACCAGAATCTTTGTCAAAGTAGTATGTTTCATTATCCACAGTTACAAAGTTACCCTTTGCTTGGATACCATCCTGGTCAAAGTAAAGAGGAACACCATCCACTGTTTGAAAGCCAGTTAACTTTTGATTATCTTTAATATAGTACCAATTACCATATTCATCAGTTATGAAGTTGCCTCCTGTAATTGAGTTATCTTCTTGTGTTTCAATACTTGAAGCTTCAGAAACATTAGTAGCTCCTTCCAAAGATGCTTCACTTGAAGATGGTACGGTACTATCTTCAGGAAGCGATACTTTCAAGTTGTTGTCGACTGTATAAGTATCGGTTGTCGTAGAATGATTTGTTGATGTTTCAAGAGACGATTCGGACTGGCTAGTAGTCTTTTCATCAATGAAAGTATTCGATGTGTTGATAGCTGATTCTTCAAAAACTATGGAATTTTCTATTGTTTGATTAGTAAGAGGTAATTCCGGTTGCTCAGCATAAGCGATATTTCCGGTAGAAGCGATGATTCCAAGTGTTAAGCTTGAAATAGCAATGGTAATCCAATGTTTCTTCACTTTGTGAAGCTTGAAATGAGTTTTGTGTTCCATAATTCTATCCTCCGTTTCTCACTTTTCACCTTAATTTTAACATTTGATTTTTATATATTCAAATATTTCTATAATAATTTTTTAATTATTCGGAAGCTGTTATATTGTGAAAAAAATAGTAAAAGTATTGCAAATTTTATCAATTAATTCTTGAAAAACTCAAGTATAAATTACAATTTTTCAGTTTTTATGGAAGAAAGTTCGAAAAATTTAATTTTAAAAGAACCCACAAAAAAACCAAGACTTTCGTCTCGGTTTCATCTCATCTTATGACACGACATGTCCGTCTTTGTCGAAGGTATAGAGTTTACCGTCGATGAGGACAGAGCGGTTAGAGTATCTTTCACCTGTTTTAGGGTCCAAATAGTAGGTGTAGTTATCAACTGTGACGAAGCGTCCTAGGACTTGTTTGCCTTCAGCGTCGAAGTAAAGGACTTTGCCGTCAACTTCTTGGAAGCCGGTCACTTTTTCACCTTTGTCATTGTAATAGTAGTTGTCGCCCTTATCGTAGACGATACGATTGCGATAGGCTGGCTCACCTTTGCGGTCAGCGACCACGCCATTGTCATCAGCGTTGTAGGCCCTATCACCGATGACAAAACGTCCTGTTTCAAGGTTCCCACTAGCTCGGAAGTAGTAGTCTTTGCCGTCGATGGTTTGCCAACCGGTAAGAGCAGCTCCATCGTTACCATAGTAGCGTGTTGGGTAGTATGGGAAGCGTGGAGAACCTTCATAGTTGTATGATTTTGAAAAGGCGTTACGTGTCATGATACCAGTCAATTGGTCAAATTGGTAAACATTATTGTTGATTGTAACCTCTGTGCCTTTTGCTTGACGGCCATCGTCATAGAAATAGTAAGTGACGCCATCAAAAGTCTTCAAGCCAGTGACTTTTTGACCATTTTCATAGAGATAACTTGTGCCGTTACGATCCGTCTGCAATTGGTCAAAGTGGATGGCTTTTTCTTTTGCCGCATCAATACCCTTGGCATCAAAATTAAAGGTTACGCCACGATAAGTAAGGGCCTTGTTAGTTGTTGCAATGGCAACGTTTGTGGTCACTTTTTGGCCATTTGGTGCTGTGAAGGTCATAGGTGTTGAGTCGAAATGGTAGAGGTGTCCATTAAGAATATCCCATTCGTCAAAAGTTGACCATTGTGATTGGCGGACGTTACTATATTTAGATCCAAGAATCTTACCATCATATTGATAAGGACCTTCTTTGATATTACCGTCGGCATCTGTAACATAGACACCTTCAAGTTCATACGAATTCTCACCAGTACGCTTGAACTCAGGATAGAGACCGTTTGTCAAGAGTTTTCCATCTGGGCTAAAGAGTTGAGAGTTGATAACTCCTGTGTAGAGGTTTCCTTTAGGTGTGTCGTCATCAGAATAGTCGCTACCATAATAACGGTTGCCATCAACTTCAAACCAGCCTGTCTTGAAGGCACCATCATTGCCAGCGTAGTAGATGTTTTCAGAGAAGTTACCGTAACGCCCAGTAGATTTATCATGGTAGAAGGCATTACGAAGGACAGCACCAGTGTCTTTGTTGGCAAAGTAGTAGTTATCACCTAGGTTGAAAATACTTCCTCGGACTTGTTGGCCCTTATCGTTGAAGTAGTAGAGGTCCTTGTTAATGGTTTGGAAACCAGTGACCTTTTTACCATTAGCATCGTAATAGTACCATTCTTGATCAGTACCTTTAACAAATTGATTTCGATTTGTGGTTTGGTCAGCTTTAGTAGTCGCCACACCATTGCTATCAAAATTATAGACCGTACCGTTTAAGGTAAGTGAACGATTGACCCACTTGTCACCTGTATTTGGATCGAAGTAGTAGGTTTTGCCGCCGATAGTAACCAGTTGTCCCTTGGCTTGGACACCATATTCGTGGAAATAAAGGTTCTGTCCGTTAATGGTTTGGAAACCAGACACGGCTTTACCATCAGCTCCGAAGTAGTACCAAGAGTTGTCTTTATTGATAAATTGGTTAGTTACTGGATTTCCATTATCTTTATCGAAATAGTAGATATCGTTACCGTAGTAAAGGAAGTTCCCTTTGACTTGTTGACCATTGTCATTGAAGTAGTGAAGGCTACCGTCTACCGTTTGAAAACCGTGAAGTGCTTTACCATCTTTACCAAAGTAATACCAATTACCCTTGTCGTCAGAAATATAACGATTGGTTACCATGATACCAGTCTTAGGATCAAAGTAATACTGTTGACCGTTTAGGTTTTGAACACTTGTCTTGTAGTCAGCTTGGCTACGATCTAGGAGTTCGGTTTGGAAACCAAATGGGGCTGAGAAGCCTTTAGTTGCCTTGAAGTCACTCATGTAATACCAATTCCCAGCTTTATCCGAAACAAAGACAAAATTAGGTTGATAGCCAGTAGCATCAAAATAGTAGGTGTTGCCATTTTCAGTGACAAAATCATCTTTAACCATCTTGCCATCTTTGTCGAAGTAGTAATAGCCTGAGTATTTGTGATTAGCACCATCAACGTAGTAGAGACCTGTCACACGACGGCCATTGTCTTTATCGAAATAGTAGCTATCACCATTAATAGTAACGATTTCGTTTTTAGCTTGTCGACCATCTTCGTGGAAGTAGAGGTTAAAGCCATCGATGTTCTGAGCACCAGTGACGGGTTTGCCATCTTTGCCGAGGTAATACCAGTTGTGGTTATTATCTTCGATAAACTGGTTGCGTTTGTTCGTTTCAGGGAGAACTGCTGTCAAACGACCTTGGGCATCAGCATTGTAGGCTTGACCATCGATGTTGATAGAGGTATTGGTTACCTTACGTCCATTGACTTTGTCATAGTAGAAAGATTCTCCATTTTCAGTGATAATCTCACCTTTGGCTTGCTTTCCATCCTCGTGGAAATAAAGGTCGAAATGGTCAACGTTTTGGGCACCTGTCAGATTTTTCCCGTCTTTAAGGTAGTACCAGTTGCCTTCAGCATCACTCTTGAATTGACCGCCAGAAACGACAGTAGTTTCAACAGATTCTGGTGCTTGACTGTTTACTTCAGTGACTGTGCTAGCTGTTTCTGAAGTTGCAGTTCTCGTTTCGCCACTAGCCAAATTGTAAGTGCTACTTGCTTGATCTTCTTTAAGGACTGGCTGCTTTTCCGTTGTAACAGTAGCAGTTGTATCAGCTGCATTATTGGTTGCGACTTGATCAGCTTTTGTCGTAGCTACAGTTGTTTCTGTGACGACAAAATCAGGATCTTGGCTGACGCTCTCAGGTGTGCTTGCTGAGGTGACTTGATTCGCAGCTTGTTCGTCGGCAGAGACACCAACTCCAATCAATGAGGCACCAAGTGCCAAACCAAATACGGCAATGGTAACCCATTGTTTTTTCACTTTATGAAGTTTAAAATGAACTTTATTTTCCATAAAAGTTCCCCTTTTCCTTTTTAATGACCCCATTCTAACATCTTTCATTAGAAGAATCAAACGCATTCATAATATTTTCATATTTTTTTCTAAAAATTGAAAATTCTTTCCAGATAAGGATTTGAGAAACGAAATAGAATGATATAGGGCCATTTTAGCAAGCTTCTTTTAATCGAGATGTATGGAAAATTAAAAAGTAAGCACTGGAAGTCCCCATCTTCAACATAGCATTCCCCAATAAAAGTATAAAAATACAGAAAAAGGTCCATTTAGACCAAGAAATATGGTATAATAGTTCGGTATTTCGCAAAAAATGGAGTATAAAAATGAGTATTTTTCGTAAAAAGGATGTCGGTCTCGCTCAGACTGAGATGAAACGACATCTGACCCTTAGGGATGTGGTCCTGCTGGGAATCGGTGCCATGGTTGGTACAGGAATCTTTACGATTACTGGTACCGCGGCATCGACTCTGGCTGGCCCTGCCCTGATTATTTCAGTCTTGATTTCAGCCGTGTGTGTTGGGATGTCAGCGATTTTCTTTGCTGAGTTTGCCTCACGTTACCCATCAGCCGGTGGTGTCTATGGTTACCTCTATGCTGTCTGGGGGGAGTATCCTGCCTGGATGGGTGGCTGGTTGACCATGATTGTCTTTATGAATGCCGTATCCAGTGTAGCCTCTGGTTGGGGTGCCTACCTCAAGGGGCTGCTGGCTAGCTTTGGTCTTAAGTTGCCTCAAGCCATCAGTGGACCTTTCAATCCCAGTCAAGGTACTTACATTGATCTTTTGCCAATCTTGGTCTTGGTCTTGGTGACAGCTCTTCTTCTCATGAATTCTAAGCAGGCCCTTCGTTTGAACTCCCTATTAGTAGTGCTCAAGTTTTCAGCCTTGGCAGTCTTTATCTTAGTGGGGCTCTTCCATTTGAATCCTAGCAACTGGGCTGATTTTGCGCCATTTGGCTTTGGTCAGATTTATGGAGGAAAAACTGGGATTATGGCAGGTGCCTCCCTCATGTTCTTTGGATTTCTTGGTTTTGAGTCTATCTCTATGACCGTAGATGAGATTAAAGAGCCGCAAAAGAACGTTCCTCGAGGTATCGTTCTTGCCTTGATTATTGTGGCTTCACTCTATGCAGTGGTTTCGCTGGTCTTGACAGGAGTGGTTCACTATACCAAGTTGAATGTTGATGATGCTGTGGCTTATGCCCTTCGCTATATCGGTATTTCTTGGGCAGCCAACTACGTTTCTGTGGTTGCAATTATGACCTTGATTACGGTATGTATTTCAATGGCCTACGCCCTTAGCCGTATGGTTTATAGCCTGGCGCGTGATGGTTTCCTTCCTCAAACCTTCCAAAAGGTTTCAAAGACTAATAAGGTTCCACATCATGCGACACTTTTGACAGGCGTATTGTCAGCTATCTCAGCAGGTGTTTTCTCCTTGGCCAACATGGCATCCTTGGTTAACATTGCGACCTTGGCTTACTTGGTCCTCTTGGCTATTGCCCTCATTATTCTTCGTAAGGACAAGGGCTTGCCACAGAAGGACGAGTTCAAGGTTCCATTTGTTCCGGTCTTACCAATTATCTCAATTATCGTCTGCCTCTCATTTATGAGTCAGTACAGTTGGCAGACATGGTTAGCCTTTGGTTTGGCAGTGCTAATCGGTTCAGTGATTTATGCCTTTTACGGTTACAAACATTCTAAGTATTAAGATGAAAACGTTAGGTCAGATGGCCTGGCGTTTTTTGATATAATGGAAGGAAAGTAAAAGCAGGAGTAGATTGATGAAATCAGACCAGATGTGGCAAGCCTATAAGATTTTAAATCAGACAATCGGAGATAAGATTGATGCCTGGGCCTTTGGCGTGGAAGCAGATTATTTGGCAGAGCTCGTATTGATGGGGCAAAAGACAGCAACCAGTTCAGCTTTTGACTTGTATACAGTGGGGAATGAACCATTGCCCAAGGAAAATGAACTGAGCGTCATTCTTGATAGTAAGGAGAATGCTATTTGTATTATTGAAACGACGAAAGTTGAGGTCATCCCATTTAAAGAGGTTTCTGAAAACCATGCCTACAAGGAAGGTGAAGGAGATCGAACCCTAGCTTACTGGCAAAAGCTTCATGAAAACCTCTTTAGCAAATGGTTGCATGAGGTTGGACTACATTTTAGTCAGGACAGTCTAGTTGTGTTGGAAGAATTTAGAGTGGTTTATCCTATAGATTGAAAGTTCCCATAGTTTTGGGGATTTTTTTACTTTAAGGAAAGATTAACCTTTCTTTAAGCATTGTCTTAGGTTTCTTGTGTTTAATAGAGGCATCTCAAAAGTAAGAAAGAGGTCCAAGATATGACATACAAAGATACGAAACAAGCACAAGAACGTTACGCCATTAAAAAATCATCAAAATGGAAAACTGCAGGTTCAGTCCTAGTAGCGAGCTTAATTTTTGGTAGCTCGGTCGTCTTAAATGAAAATAAGGCTTCAGCCGATGAGACTAACACCGAATCAACACTCTCAACTGTAGCGACGGGTGAAACCACTGCAGATCTGATTGAAGAAAGTGTGCAGACAGAAGATGCGTCAAATACTACTGAAACAAGTACAGACACTGATACAAGTACTACAACTACGACATCCGACACAGCTTCATCAGTATCAAGTACAACATCCGACACAACAGATACATCGACAAGTAGTGAAACATCTGATCAGTCAAGCACGTCCGCAACTTCAGAAGCCAGTTCTTCTGAAACTGCTGCAACAACAACTAATGAAACTTCAGAAACGGCAATAACTACTACAGATGAAAGCAGTAGCACTAGTACAAGCTCCACTGAAGCGACCGCTTCAGAGACAGCCTCAGTTCTAACTAACAATGCTTCAGATACTACGTCTGAGACAACGACTGAGTCTAGCAGTGATGATTCAGAAAGCACGACGACCACGATTACCTTTAATGGGACAACTGTAGTAACAAGTGATAGTAGCACAGTAACAGTTGACGGCACTACCGTTACCATTAATCAATCAGGTTCATATACTTTAACAGGTAATGGCTCAAGTTACACTATTATTGTGGCTGGTAGCGTGACGGATCCAGTTACAATCTACTTGGATGGAGTGACCTTAACAGATTCGTCAATTACTTCTAATTCCTCAGCAGAATTGACGGTGAATGTCCTTTCAGACAGTTCCATTTCTTCGACCTCAGCTAATGCCATCGAAGCAGCTGGAGCTTTGACCATCACCAGCGGTACTGGAAGTAGCTTGACACTTTCAAGTACTGAAAAGCACGCCATTAAGGCTGATAGTGTAACGGTTGACTCTGTAACGCTTGAGTTGACTTCTGAGGCCAAGGATGGCATCAATGCGACGACAGCTGTAACCATTAAAAATGCCACAGTCAACATCACAGCAACTGATGATGGTATTCAAGTCGAAGACGAAACAGATGTGAATAGTGGTGATTTGACAATTACCGACTCAACGGTAACCATTAATACGACTGATAAAGGTATCACGGTTACGGATGAATTGACCGTTGAAGGCAATTCTAAAGTAACGGTCGTGGCGGGTGACGAAGGCCTTGAAGGGCGTTATATTAACTTGACAGGTGGAACTGTTGACATCACTGCTGGAGATGACGGTATTAACGCCACTGAGTGGACGACCAAGGACAGTGCAGACACTTCAAGCCTAACCAACTCGACTTCTGATTTGGAAAATAAAGTTGCCATCAATATTGACGGTGCAACGGTTACAATCCTAGCAGAAGGTGATGGTATCGACAGTAACGGGAATGTGACAGTTAAAAGTGGTTCTCTCTATGTCGCTCAGACAAGTGCAGATAATGCCGCTATCGACTATGATGGAACAGGTATCATCTCGGGCGGTACCGTTTGGGCCATTGGTAACCAAGGAATGGCTCAGGCCTTTACAACAGGTTCAAGCCAATCTTACATCATGGCTAACATTTCAGGTAGTGCAGGGGACACCATTACAGTCACTGATAGCTCTGGAAATGTTGTTGCCACAACGACAGCAACGTCTTCATTTGGAAATGTGGTCTTTAGTACCGAGAGTCTAACTTCGGGTGAAACCTATACCATCACGACCTCAAGTGGTTCAAGTGCCACTGCAACAGCTACTGAAGAAGGCACAAACAACGGTCCTGGTGCAGGTGGAATGGGTGGCTTCCCAGGTGGAAGCTTTGACAATACCTCAATGTCTGATAATTTCGGAGGCTATGGGGGACCGACTAGCTATGGCGGAAGTTCAACTAATACTGGTAGCATTAACACACCATGGGGACAATCTGGTTCAACAAGTTCCGAGAATACGTCTAGCACAAGTACTACAAGTTCAACAAGTCAAACGACTAATACAGGACGTCCTACCCCACCAAACTTTGCTAGTCAAACAAGTAGCTCAAGCTCTACACATACTAGCACCACAGCAAGCAACAGTGCTAGTCAACCAGCTACCAACGCTTCAGTACTTACAGCGACAAACACAGCCTTATCAAATCAAAGTACATCAACTTCAAAAACTTCAAGCCCTGAAGTATCGTCTCTTGAATTACAAACAACAGTTGCTAACCAGTCTGCAGAAGAACAACCGACACAAACTATGACCAATGCGACAAGTGGTGCTCAACAAGAAGGTCAAGAGACTGCTGAAAAGTTGGATAAGATCCAAGCTCAAAATCAAACTCCTGAAGCATCAAAAGGTCAGCCAAGAGAAGTTTCAAGTCAAAAGGAAAATGTAAGCCCAGTCGTACAAACGAATCTTGCACAAAAACAAAATACCCAAACAAGTTCTAAGGCTAATCAGTCTGATAAAAGTTCACAAACGAACCAAACAAGTAAATCTAGCCTACCAAATACTGGTGATGTGAGTAGCTTGGGACTAGGCGCATTAGGAGCTGTACTCATGACAACATCGTTTGCACTTAAGGGAAGCAAGCATTCTCGTAAGTAATCTCTCATTTAAAGCATAAAAAAACTGTACCTGATGAACAGATACAGTTTTTTTACTTATTTTTTAAAACTATTTTTAAGGCCTTCAACAGCACCTTCAACGCTATCTTTAACGTCTTCGAAACCATCTTTTGCTTTAGCTACAACTTTTTCAACAGCACCTTCGAGTTCAGTTTTTTTATCACCAGAAAGTTTGCCAGCGCCTTGTTTAAGAGCGCCTTTAGCTTGATTCAATTTATCTTCGATACCCATAATTGTACCTCCTTATTATGTTGAGACCATTGTAGACAAAATTAAACAGTAATGCAAGTGATTTGTTTAATAAGTAACGACATTAATATTTCCTTTATCGTATTCAGCAATAAAGATATCCGAAACGTTATCATATCCCATTTTTTGAAGCTCTTCATTTAACCAATCCTCCGTTTTACCAATAGTATCAAGAATTTCTGTTTGAATGACCCCATCAGTAACGATTGGGTATTTCGGATTTTCATCACCCGCACGAACCACAATCAATTGGCCGTTCTGTTCAATAACTGCACGTTTAACCTCTTTAAGTTGAAAAATTCCTTGGGAACGTAATTTTAAAGCGACATCAGAGGCTGAAAGTCCTTTAGAGCGACAAGCTTCAGGATCTAGTTGACCATGTTTGATGATGACAGTTGGTTTACCGTCAATCAAATGTTTGATAAAGAGAATATTGGTAATTAGCCATTTTAGAAGTAAAATCAAAATCGTCCAAATAATCAAAATCACGATATATTGGAGGATTGAAACGGTACTACTATAAATTGTACCACCGAGGATTGCACCAAGAACAAAGTTCTGTACTTGGTCAGTAGCTGAGCTAGGTGCTAGGTTTCCTTTACCTGTTAAATTGATAACAAAGACGAGTGAAATAAGCCCCAAAGCTAGTTTAATTGCAACAGTAAGATAAAAAGATGTCATTTTTTAACCTCCACGAGTTCAACATCAGACTTGTAAAGTTTTATTTGTTCTAGCAAGTAGCTGTCAGGTTCTGAACCTGAGATGGCACGATAGTACTTGTTTCCAACTTTGAGGATAGCGCCATCTGTAGTAGTAGAAGTATTGACATAGACCTTGCTCTTATCAACATCGAGATTTTTAGACACAACCTCGATAAAGTGAAGGGATGCTCTAAATTGGTCATTGTTTGATTGATTGCTTTGGAAATTACTGATAGCAATTAGAACCACGGCAACTAAGGTTAAAATAGAAATGATAGAGAGTTCACGAAACTTAGTATCATGGCGTTCTTTTAAAGCCTTAAAAGCAAATACGCCGGTCACTAAAATTAGTCCTGCAGCAATGGCAACCATAACCCAGTTTTGCTGGCTAATCTGACTTAGCACATAGTCGTAGGAATAGAATTTCATTGAGAGATTTCCTTTCATAATATCACTAACATTATAGGTTAAAAATTTGCTTAATTCAAATAGATGGATTAAGGAAAACGTCTCACTAAGAAATTTTTTAGACCATACATTTGGTTAGTGATTTGGGAAGTTAATCTGTTCATTCTTTTCTTTATAAGTTTGTTGAATTTTTCACAAATTATGCTTATAATTGAGGTAAACAATCATAAGAACTTGCCTAAACTTTTGGTAAATAAGAAGATTATTGACTTTAATATGATAGAGTTACACCTATAGAGTACCTCTATCTAAAAATCTATTATGTTAAGGTCACTATTCTAAATTTTCCTAGAGACTTTTTGGCCTCTCGTTCCTAGAAAAAGGAGTAATTATGTCTGAACCATTATTTTTACAATCTGTCATGCAGGAGAAGATTTGGGGTGGCACGCATTTGCGTGATGTCTTTGGCTACGACATTCCTAGCGACCATGTTGGAGAGTACTGGGCTATCTCAGCTCACCCAAATGGTGTTTCTACTATTAAAAATGGTCGTTTCGCTGGTAAAACTTTGGATATTCTCTATGCAGAGCATCGTGAGTTGTTCGGCAATCGTCAGGAACCTGTCTTTCCTCTCTTGACGAAGATTTTGGATGCCAATGATTGGCTTAGTGTACAGGTCCATCCAGATGATGCTTACGGACTTGAGCATGAAGGCGAGCTTGGTAAAACAGAGTGCTGGTATATCATTGATGCTGAACCAGGCACTGAAATCATTTATGGGCACAATGCCAAATCAAAAGAAGAATTGCGTCAGCAAATTGAAAGTAAGGATTGGGAAAATCTTTTGACCAAGGTTCCAGTTAAAGCAGGCGATTTTTTCTATGTTCCAAGTGGTACCATGCATGCCATTGGTGCAGGAATCTTAGTTCTTGAAACCCAACAGTCAAGTGACACAACCTACCGTGTCTATGACTTTGACCGTAAGGATGACCAGGGCAACCTGCGTGAGCTCCATCTGGAAAAATCTATCGATGTCCTTAATATTGGTGAACCTGCCAACAGTCGCCCAGTCACAACAAAAGTAGATAACCTCAAATCAACGCTTTTAGTAGCAAGTGATTTCTTCGCCGTTTATAAATGGGAGATTTCAGGTAAGGCTGATTTTGAAAAGACTGCTGATTACAGTTTGTTTAGTGTACTTGACGGTCAAGGAAGTCTCCTTGTTGATGGTCAAGAATATCCAATTGCAAAAGGCAGCCACTTCATTCTACCAAGCGATGTTCAAGCTTGGGAAATCAAGGGAGAACTTGAACTGATTGTCAGTCACCCATAATCAAACGATCAAACTAGACGAGATAAGAATCTTGTCTAGTTTTTTCGTACAATGATACAGAAAATTTGCAATTTTAAAAACCTTTCCTAATAAGTCTGAATAGCTTGAAGTTCCAAACTAATCATGTCATACTATGTAAGTTGACTAAAATAGTAATAAACAAGTTATCTTTTTTGAGATGATGTCTTGTTTGTTTTAGATTGGAGAAACTTATGTTAAAAAAAGGAGGCCTTACAGCTTTATTGTTGTTTGGTATGTTCTTTGGAGCCGGAAATCTGACCTTTCCGCCTCAGCTAGGCTTTGAATCTGGAGGTCATTTTTGGCCTGCGATTGCAGGGTTTGTCCTATCAGGTGTCGGTATTGCCATCTTAACGCTGGTTATCGGAACCCTAAATCCAAAGGGATACATTCATGAGATTTCACAAAAAATCTCGCCCAAGTTTGCCCTAGTCTATTTGGCAGTCCTTTATCTGTCCATTGGTCCTTTCTTTGCCATTCCTAGAACGGCAGCAGCAGCCTTTTCGATTGGCTTCTCGCCTTTGATTGGTAGTGGGCATACTAGCCTTTGGCTCTTTGTCTTTACCGTAATCTACTTTGCTCTAGCGCTTTGGATTGCCATGAACCCATCTAAAATTCTAGATAGTATTGGACGTATTTTAACACCTGTCTTTGCCATCATGATTGTTATGGTTATTGTGGCAGGAGCACTTAAATACGGTGGTCACAGTCCTCAGGTAGCTAGCCAAGCTTATCAAGCTTCTGCATTTGGTAAGGGATTCTTGGAAGGCTACAACACCTTGGATGCCTTGGCTTCTGTGGCCTTCAGTGTAGTGGCAGTAGTCACCCTCAACCAATTAGGCTTTAAGTCTAAAAAAGAGTATATTTCTACTATTTGGGTCGTTGGTTTTGTAGTGACGCTTCTCTTTGGTGCTTTGTATTTGGGACTAGCCTTTTTGGGCAATCATTTCCCACTCCAAGTGGCAGGCCTACCAAAAGATGCCAATATTGGTGCTAGCGTCTTGTCACAAGCCACACAAGCTATCTTTGGACCAGCTGCTCAGATTTTCCTAGCTATCATGGTGACAGTGACTTGTTTCACAACAACCGCAGGACTTATCGTTGCGACAGGGGAATTCTTCCACAAGGCATTTCCGAAAGTATCATACAAGGCTTACGCCATTATCTTTACCTTGATTGGGTTTGTTATTGCCAACTTGGGACTTAACAATATCATTGCCTTCTCAGTGCCAGTGCTTTTGATTCTCTACCCAATCACGATTACGATTGTCATGATTGTAATTGCCAACAAGTTCGTGGCCTTGTCTAAACCAGGTATGCAAATTACAGTTGCTGTAGTCACTCTGATTGCTTTGCTCAGCGTTATTGGCAGCCAATTCAAGCTTGCAGGACTAAATGCTCTTATTAACTTCCTACCATTGTCAGGAGCATCATTACCATGGTTAATCCCAGCCATCTTGTGCATCCTCTTGTCTCTCGTCTTACCAGATAAGATTAAGAGCGAAAGCTTTGAAATGGAATAAACATAAAATCCTATCACAATGTGATGGGATTTTTTCTCCCCCAAGTCACCATAAGTGCGAAATCTTCTCAAAAGCGTTACACTTAAGGCGTGGAGATGAAAGTATCTATTGAAGGGAGTGTTAAAAATGTCAAATCTAAATAATCATACGATTTATCTTGCTGGTGGCTGTTTCTGGGGTGTTGAGGAGTATTTCTCTCGTGTGTCTGGTGTGCTTGATGCGGTTTCGGGTTATGCTAATGGCCGTAGTGAGACGACCCGCTATGAACTCATCGGTCAGACGGGTCACGCTGAAACCGTTCAGGTGACCTATGATGCTAGCAAGGTGTCCTTACGAGAGATTCTGCTTCATTTTTTCCGTATCATCAATCCTCTTAGTAAAAACAAACAGGGCAATGATGTGGGAACTCAGTACCGTACGGGTGTTTACTACACGGATGCAAATGATTTATTGACTATCGAGCAAGTTTTCCAAGAAATGACTGAGCAATACGGTCAGCCTTTGGCGGTTGAGTTGTTGTCAATTGAGCACTTTATTCCTGCTGAGGATTACCATCAAGATTATCTCAAGAAAAATCCGAATGGCTACTGTCATATCAATGTCAATCAGGCAGCTAATCCTGTTATTGATGCTAATGCTTATCACAAGCCGAATCGGGAGGAGCTTAAGGAAAGTTTGAGTCCAGAAGCCTACGCTGTGACTCAGGAGAATGGAACAGAACGGGCCTTTACGAGTCCGCTTTGGAATCAGTTTGAGCCTGGAATTTATGTTGATGTGGCGACTGGTGAGCCACTCTTTTCATCCAAGGACAAGTTTGATTCAGCCTGTGGCTGGCCAAGTTTCTCTAGACCCATTAGTCCAGAGGTAGCCAACTACAAGGAAGACCATTCTCACAATATGGATCGTATTGAGGTCCGTAGTCGTGTGGGAGATTCTCATCTTGGGCATGTCTTTCCAGATGGGCCAAGTGATAGAGGTGGTTTACGCTACTGTATCAATGGGGTAGCAACGCGATTTGTTCCTAAAGCTGACATGGCAAAAGAGGGCTATGCTTACTTGCTTGATCAAGTGGACTGATTAGTCATTTTTAGATAGTTATTACTTAGTAAAAGCTAAAAGAGAGGTTGGTGCCCTTGGTTCTAACCTCTTTTTACATGACAAAAGAAGCTGTGAGATGAAAGCCTTTTAAATCTAACATGATATGTAACCTAACCATTCAGGATAAAAAAGTGACCTTTCATTACATTTTTTTACAATTTTATCCTATTTGTTTTACATATTATATAGAAAAAATAGTACACTATGACAGTGAGAAATCTGACAGTTGTAAACATGTCATTTTACTTAGATTTTGCTAGTCTTGACGTCTGTAAACATTATTGTACTTTGTGTAATAATTAGTCTCCCCAACCTCCCAATATGATTTTATATGTCTTAACTTACCTAAACAAGACTAGCAAAAAATGTTAAAGTGATTCCTTGAAGGGATATGCAATGCTTGTTAGATTTTATGATAACATTCAGATAATACTAAGTCCTATTTTATTGTGCTAAACATTTATAAAGGAGAATTTTATGGAATCAATGAATAAAGTAATCCTATTAATAGCCATTTGTGTCTTATGGCTCGGGTCTTTCTTTTTACTTCCTAAAACAGGAGAAAAAGTGGTTTATTTTTATCATTTCCTAACTTTATGTAGTTTAGTCATGATTTATAGTGCCTTAGTTGATCCATCTGGACTCTGTGATACCTTTTTCCAAATTAAACATCTATGTTTTCATTAATTAATCCAGTTTGGTAATAGGTCAGGTAAATCTGAATTTAAAGTATCACTCATAAAAAGAAGCTTTCTGTAAATTGATAACAGTTTATCTGTTTTCAATATGCAGGAGGCTTCTTTCTGTATTATTGAGATTTGAGCATAGAAAAAGCAGTCTGACAAGACTGCTTTAGGGATATCAAAGTTGTGATTCGTAACGTTTGACGATTCTATTTAAGCGCCATTGGTAACAGAGACCACTGACGATAAGGCTGGCAATCAGGCCAATCCAATAACTATAGGGGCCCAGCCCAGTGACTTTTTCAAGAAGGAAGCCAACTGGGAAGGTGATGCCCCAGTAGGTTAGGACACCGAGATAAAAAGGCACCTTGGTATCCTTGTAGCCACGCAGGATTCCTTGAAGCGGAGCCGCAAAGACATCTGCCACTTGGAAGAAGAGGCTATAGGTCATGAAAATGGCTGTCATTTTCAAAAATTCAGGCTCATGCCCATAAAGTTCAGCCAAATCATAGCGCAAGAAGTAGAGGAAAATCAAGGTAAAGATAGAAAATCCTAGTGCTGTCAACCGTCCCAGCTTGCTGTAGCTCTTGACCGCATCCATGCGTCTAGCCCCAAATTCGTAGGAAATAATGATAGCCATGGCACTGGAAATGCTGAGAGGGAAGGCGTACATGAGATTTGAGAAATTCATAGCTGCCTGGTGACTGGCAATCACTAGGGACGGATATTTAGACATAACCAAACCAACACCTGAGAAGATAGCGACCTCCGCAAAGACCGTTCCACCAATAGGAAGACCCAGTTTAAGGGCGTCAAGTAGAGCTGTTTTATCAAGGGGTTGGACCTTTTCAATGTGGTAGGGCTTAACCTTTTTATGCTTTCTGATAACCGAAATGGAAATGAGGAGAAGGGCCCAATAAGCCATTGAAGTTCCAAGACCAGCCCCAGCTCCACCCAACTCTGGTAGACCAGCAATGCCATAGATGAGGAGGAAATTGAAGAAACCGTTGAGAGGTAGGAGCAAAAGCATGAGATACATGGAAAGGCGTGTGAGGCCAAGGGCATCAAGGAAGGAGCGAACCACGCTAAAGAGAAGAAGGGGGATAATCCCAAGACTCAAAAAGCGTAAATAACCAAGGGCTACCTTTCTGACCAAAGGCTCCAAACCTAAATGATTCAAAACCAAGGGTGCCCCTAGAAAAACGAGGGCAAAAAGGATAAGTGATAGGCCCAAAGCCATATAGAGAAATTGATAGAAATCAGGTGCTACTCGGTCCTTGCGACCTGCTCCTAGATGGTGTCCGATAATAGGAACTAGGGCAGAGACGATACCTGTTAAAAAGGTGAAAAAAGGACTCCATAAACTCGTTGCCATGGCTACCCCCGCCAAGTGTAGGGCATCGTATTGACCAGTCATGGTAGTGTCCACAAAGGCTGCTGAGAAGTTGGCAAACTGATAAATCAGTATGGGCACAAAAATCTTGAAGAAAACAAGAAATCGCTCACGGAGAGAATGTGTTTCGTGCATTCTGTTTTCCTTTCTAAATTTTTCAAATTATAGACTTTATTGTACAACTGTTATCCAATAAAGTCTATAATTGACAGAAGGTTTGATCCCATTCTCTCAAATTATCGTCATCACCAATAAAAGCCAAGTAGTGGAGAATTTCTTTATGTATAATCTTTCCCATATTCTTATCGATAAATTTATAAAGGTATGCGGCTTCTAGCTCTTTAAGATAGAGTTTTTGTAACATGAAATAATCTGGGAATTGAATAGTTTTTAGTTCGTTTAAATAGTAATCACTATCTTCTTGATTTCCATAAAGAATGATTTGGAAAATACAACGACTGATAACATCTAAAGTGATTCGATCTAAATTATTTCTAGGATTTTTACCGAGAATTGATAGGAGTTCTTTAATGTAGATTGTTAGAGCATCTTCTGTGAAGATATCCTTTACCATATCCAGTAAATCAATATCAAGAAGTGTCCAAATATCAATCGAAAAGAAGTAGTTTTGAAGTTCTGTAGCAATATCTTGGTTAACCGGCTGGTTTTGAAGTTTTGAAACCTGACAGGTAATACAAAGACTAATCAGATAATCGCAATAATTAGTTTCTCCTAAAATGCGAAATCTTTCTGCGACTTGCTTTAGTGCTTCAAAATCTAGATTATTAGAGGCTTGATTGTATTGATTAGCGAGTTTTATGTAGGTTTCGTCCACAAGATATTCTTGTCCGAAAAATTCATTATATTCGACTTTTAGGTGTTTTAAAAGTTTGAAAAGAGTATCATTTGAGAGTGATGTTTTGTTATTTTCAAAGTCTGAAATACTCGCTACAGATCCGGACACTTGAGCGAGTCTCTGAATAGTGTATTTTCTCTGTTTTCGAATCTGCTTAAATTTTTGACCTAGTTCCATATAAAATTTCCTTATCGGATTTCTGAAATTTCAATAGTTGATACTATTAATAAACTAAAATAATAGTATCAAATGGAAGGAGGTAAAAGCAATGATTATTGAAAAAATAAATCAGTTGCTGTGTCACGATGATGGTTAAGTTTATTAAGTTACTTCCTAAGAAGGAAATGGTACTTTATATCATTTTTGCACTTCTTTATTCCTGTCAAGGAATTGTTATTCCTGTAATTATCCAGATGGCAGGTCATTTAGATAGCGGTAATAGTCAGGATTTAATAGTTTTTACATTTTCGGGCATTTCTCTTTGGGTGGCTATGTACGCTTTTATGTATATAGAGAATATTCTGCTTCGTTCTATTATTAGGGCATTTAATGTAAGACTATCAGGGAATATTTTGAAGAATTATGCTGTCTTTCCTAAAAAGAACTCTGATTCTGAGCTTTGCTCACTCTTGACACAAGATCTTGGAATCGTAGACCAGGAGTTCCTTCAATCATTTCTTATCTCACCAGTGTGGGGTGCCTCTGTCCTAGTATCTGTTATTTATCTGCTCAAACAAAATCTTATTGTGGGTAGTCTTTTTACTGTAGGTGCTTTTCTGATGATTTTGCCTCAGTTTATATTTAAGCGAAAATTAAAAGAATCGGGAGAATTACTAAGTAGCTCAAAAGAGAAGAATTTAAGAGCTATCACAGACTTTGGTAAGGGGATTGAAACGATTATTTGCAATCAAGCAGAAAAAGAAAATGTAAGGCAAACTCTCGTAACCCTTGGTGAGATGGAGAAGACACAATTTAAATATTATACACTTCAGAATTTAGTTATGTTTTGGACAGGACCTCTGAAAGCTATCGGCTTGATTGGACCGTTTGTGATTGGTCTTGTAATGAAACAAAATTCAATCACTACACTTATTGCTATGATGTCTGCATCAACATATCTTATTAACCCCTTACAACAAATTCTGGAGGCTATTGCAAGTATTCAATCAAGTCAAGTGATAAAAGATAAATTATTGACATTTGGAAGTGAGACAGAAATTCCCTCAAAAGGGTATCACATACATACTTTAGAAGAAATTCAGTTAAAAAACGTCACTAAATCTTATGATAATCAAGAGATTTTTCGAGATGTTACGGTTACTTTTTCATTGTCTCAGCATAATCTTATAGTTGGTGATAGTGGTATTGGGAAAACAACACTTTTTAGGTTAATATCAGGGCAAGATAAGGCATATAGTGGGGAAATCATTTTTAAAAGCATTGATGGAAGGGAGCTGACTCCAAATTTAGATAACATTGCAATTATTCATCAAAATCCCTATGTCTTTCATACAAGTGTGCGACATAATCTAACTCTTTATCAAGATTGTTCTGACTCATTGCTCATTTCAACACTGAAAAAGGTTGGACTATGGGAGGCTTGTTGTCACCAATTAGACTATGAATTAACTGGAGATAACTTTTCAGGTGGTCAAATCATAAAACTGGAGATTGCACGTGCTATTTTGAGAGGCAAGCAGGTTTTACTTGCGGATGAGATGATGGCTTCTTTAGATGCAGCAAGTTCAAAGGAAATAAGAAATGTCTTGCAACAATTGCCTAATAGTATTATTGAAATTGCTCATCATTACAAACTGGAAGATTACGATGCTGTCTATAGAATTGAAAATAAGTCAATCGTAAGAATTAAATAACACGAGATACTTTCAGTAAAAGTTAGACAGAGTAGTTGCTTAGTCTTTTCTTTCGATTTACAAACTTGAAGATTTTAATTTCAAATAAAACACCTAAGTCAAGCGACTCAGGTGTTCTTGTGTTATTTTTCTTTTTTGTTATGGTTCAAAATAGCATTGAGGACGATGGCAAGCAAGCTTGCAACCACGATACCGTTTGAGAAGAACATTTGGAAAGCATTTGGTAAGCTGTTGAAGAGGTTGCTACCGTTAAGACCAACCCCTGCAGCGATTGATACTGCAGCAATCAAGAAGTTGTGTTCGTTATTGGCGAAATCAACACGCGCCAAGATTTGCATCCCTTGGATAGAAACAAAACCGAACATGACAAGCATTGCACCACCAAGGACTGGGCTTGGGATGATTTGTGCCAAGGCACCAAACTTAGGAAGGAGTCCAAGAAGAACAAGGAAACCAGCTGCATAGTAGATTGGCAAGCGAGTCTTGATACCTGACAACTTCACAAGACCAACGTTTTGTGAAAAACCAGTGTATGGGAAGGTGTTGAAGAGTCCACCAAGGAGAACAGCCAAACCTTCAGCGCGGTAGCCGTTACGAAGGCGAGTGCTATCGAGTGGTTCTTTGGTGATATCAGAGAGGGCCAAGTAAACCCCAGTTGATTCAACCATAGACACAGTAGCGATAATACACATCATAATGATTGATGACAACTCAAACTTAGGTACCCCGAAGTAGAATGGTGTTGGCACGTGGACAATAGGTGCCGCAGCTACTGGTGAGAAATCAACCAGGTGCATGCTTGCTGCGATAGCAGTACCGACAATCAAACCAATCAAGATTGAGATAGATTTGATAAATCCTTTAGTGAAAATATTAACTACAAGGATGATAAGAACGGTGATAGCAGCAAGGAAGAGGCTTTGACCAGTTGGTTTATCAACATTGTTTCCCATATTTCCGATAGCGACAGGGATGAGGGTCAAACCAATAGTTGTGATGACTGATCCTGTAACGATCGAAGGGAAGAGATTGGCTACTTTTGAAAAGACGCCAGAAACGAGGATAACATAAATCCCTGAAACGATAAGGGCACCAAACATAGCACCGCTACCGTGTTTCTCACCAATCATAATGAGTGGTGCCACTGACTGGAAGGCAACCCCAAGAACAACTGGAAGACCGATACCGAAGTATTTATTAAGTTGAAGTTGGAGGAAGGTTGCTACACCACACATGAAAATGTCAGTGGAAATCAAGTAGGTTAATTCATGAGCTGAATACCCCAAGGCCCCAGCAATCATGATTGGCACCAGGATTGATCCCGAGTACATGGCAAGTAGGTGTTGCAGTCCTAGGACCGCTGCCTGCGAATGTTTCTCTTTGTTTTGCATTAGATGTCTGCCTCCTTAAATACGACCTGTCCATTTTCAAAACGATCCAAACGAGCAAGTGAAACGACTGGGTAGCCAGCTTCTTCCAGAAGGGCACGACCATCTTGGAAAGATTTCTCAATAACGATACCAACCGCTTCGACGTGTGCACCAGCTTCTTCGATGATTTGAATCAAGCCTTTGGCAGCTTGGCCGTTAGCTAGGAAGTCATCAACGATGAGGACCTTATCTTCAGGAGTGAGGAACTTGCTTGCGATAGAGACAGTACTAGTCACCTGCTTAGTGAAGGAGTAGACCTCAGCAGTGAGGATCCCTTCATTCATGGTGATATTTTTAGCCTTCTTCGCAAAAATCATAGGGACATCCAAGGCCTCAGCAGCATAGAGGGCTGGAGCAATACCAGATGCCTCGATAGTCACCACCTTGGTGATGCCTGCATCCTTGAACTTTTCAGCAAAGACCTTTCCAATCTCACGCATGAGGTCAAAGTCCACTTGGTGAGTGAGGAAAGAGTCAACTTTGAGGATGTTCTCCCCAAGGACATTCCCATCATTGAGAATGCGGTCTTCCAGTAATTTCATATTACCTCCTATAAAAAATATAACTAAAGTGTATTTTGATTTTTCCCAGATTCTATTGAGAACCTGACAAAGATCAAAACAATCGAATAATAGAAAAAGGCTTGCAAAGCAAGCCTTTAAAATCATAAAAAGACGGTAAAATCTTATTATGACTTTATGACTTACTCATTGTTAGGTGTTACGGCACCTTGTAGAAACGTCACGCCGATTCGTGACATAAATAAGTAATGTTCTCATTATTCGATGAAGCTGTCGTTGGTTGATGATAAATCAATATCAACTCTATAATAATACTATATTTTCTTTGAAGACTCAAAGGATTTTTCCTATGAAAACGCACTATTTTAAAAATTGGAAAATTCAATCTAACATTATTGTAAGATTTGCTGAGAATGGTCGTTTCTTCTAGCATTTCTGTTATAATAGTGGGAAATGAAAGAGGTAGAGTTATGCATAAGATTTTATTAGTTGAGGACGATGAGGTTATCCGTCAACAAGTCAAAAAAATGCTAGAACAGTGGGGTTACGAAGTTGTTCTTGTTGAAGATTTCATGGAAGTATTATCTATTTTTGTAAAAGTAGAGCCCCACTTGGTTCTTATGGATATTGGTTTACCTCTATTCAACGGTTATCATTGGTGTCAGGAAATTCGTAAGGTCTCCAAGGTACCTATTATGTTTTTATCTTCTAGAGATCAGGCCATGGATATTGTTATGGCAATCAATATGGGTGGGGACGACTTTGTGACTAAACCTTTTGATCAAAATGTTCTCTTGGCAAAAATTCAAGGGCTTTTGCGTCGTTCTTATGAGTTTGGTAAGGATCAGAGTCTCTTGGAATATATGGGTGTGATTCTGAACCTTAAGGCCATGGATTTGGTTTATCAGGGTGAGGTCGTTTCTTTGACAAAGAATGAGTTTCAGATTTTACAAGTTCTCTTCGACCATGCTGGTAATATCGTTAGTCGGGAAGACTTGATGAAGGAGCTTTGGAATAGTGACTTCTTTATTGATGATAATACCTTGTCAGTTAATGTAGCTCGTTTACGTAAGAAGTTAGAGGCAGTGGGTTTGAAGGATTTTATTGAAACCAAGAAAGGTGTTGGCTACGGGTTGCGTCATGATGGGTAAGTGTCAATTTATCAAATACCATATTAGGTCTCGTCTGCCTTTCTATCTTTTGTTTGTCTTTAATGGAATCATCTTGGTCTTGTTTGCCTTTTTATTTGAAGAGGCGGCAGATATTCTTTATTATGCCTTGACCATAATGACCTTTGTGACTATCATCATGGTTATTTGGGACTCGGTTCGCTCCTATCACTCTTATAACTTAGCCTTTCTCTATGAGGAAATCACACCATCAAGTCCTTTGGAATTTTACCTGTCCCAAGCTTTGGAAAGTGCTAGGGAGAGCCAGATGTCTCAGACTGAGGAGGAGCGCAAGCGCTATACAGATTTGATGGACTACTATACGCTTTGGGTGCATCAAATCAAGACGCCAATAGCAGCTAGTCAATTATTGCTTCAGGATGTTACGGATAGTAAAACGAGGGCTCTCTTGGAGCAAGAGGTATTCAAGATTGATTCTTATACCAATTTGGTCTTGCAGTATTTACGTTTAGAGAATTTTCATGATGATTTGCAGTTGAGGCAGGTTACATTAGAAGACTTGGTTAAAGAAGTTGTTAGAAAGCATAGTCTTTTCTTTATTCAAAAAGGATTGGCTATTAATCTACATGACTTAGATGTTAAGGTCGTTTCAGATGAAAAATGGCTCTTAGTTATCATAGAGCAGGTCTTATCAAATAGTTTGAAGTACACAAAAAGCGGTGGTATTGAAATTTACTTCAAAGATAACGGGCTTCATCTTAAAGATTCTGGGATTGGTATTAAAAATAGTGATATTCTACGGGTTTTTGAGCGTGGCTTTTCAGGTTACAATGGTCGACTGACTCAGCAGTCCTCTGGGTTAGGTCTCTATCTTTCTAAGAAAATTGCTGATCAGCTTGGACATGATATTAGTATTAGCTCCCAAGTAGGCCAAGGAACCACAGTCTCCATTCATTTTCAAAAGCAGAAGTTGGCTATTGATTAATAACTTACAAAAGTGTAAGAAATATGACCACAAATGAAAGCAAGGGTTATGGTTGAGACCTTGCTTTTTCTATAAAATGGTATCAGAAGTTAAGTAAGAGGTTCCTAAAATCTCTTCCAAATCTATTAAATAAAGGAGCTTATTATGGCGTTACTAGATGTTCAACATGTTAAAAAAATCTATAAAACACGTTTCAAAGGAAATCAGGTTGAAGCCCTTAAAGATATCCATTTCACGGTTGAAAAGGGTGAGTATGTTGCAATCATGGGTGAGTCTGGCTCAGGAAAATCAACCCTGCTCAACATCCTTGCCATGCTTGATAAACCAACAGCAGGGCGTGTCTATCTTAATGGTACGGACACAGCAACCATTAAAAATAAGGATGCTTCCAGTTTTCGTCGTGAAAAATTAGGGTTTGTTTTCCAAGATTTCAACCTTTTGGATACCCTATCTGTTAAAGATAATATCTTACTACCTTTGGTCCTTTCTCGACGCCCACTTAAGCAAATGATGACACAAGTAGAAGCTATAAGTCGTCAATTGGGAATTCATTCCTTGCTAGAGAAGTACCCTTATGAAATTTCAGGTGGACAAAAGCAAAGGGTTGCGGTTGCGCGTGCAATCATCACTAAACCAGAAATCCTCTTAGCAGATGAGCCAACAGGTGCCCTGGATTCCAAATCTTCAGCAGCTCTCTTGGATGTCTTTGATGCGATCAATGCCAGTGGTCAGACCATTCTTATGGTAACTCACTCGACAGCGGCTGCCAGTCGTGCACAGCGTGTTCTATTTATTAAGGATGGTATTCTATATAATCAAATCTTCAAAGGTGATAAGTCTGAACATCAAATGTTCCAAGAAATTTCCGATACACTTACAGTAATGGCAAGTGAGGTGAACTAATATGTTTTTTCTGACCAATAGACTGGCTTTGTCCAATCTCATAAAAAATCGTAAGCTTTATTATCCATATGCTTTAGCAACTATTTTGGCTATTGCCATTACCTATATTTTTACATCTTTAACGCTTAATCCGCATCTTGATGACTTAACTGGGTCAGATCCTATCAAGATGGTTTTGGGGATGGGACTTGTGATTGTCGCCCTCTCTTCTGGAATTATTGTTCTTTATGCCAATAGCTTTGTTATGAAAAATCGTTCAAAGGAGCTTGGCCTCTATAGTATGTTAGGCTTAGAGAAGCGTCACCTCTTTAGTATGATTCTAAAAGAAACGGTGATTATGAGTTTTGTGACTCTGCTTCTAGGTATAGGTGTGGGGGCACTATTTGATAAACTCATTTACGCTTTTCTTCAAAGGCTTATCGGTGAAAGTACTGGTTTGGTTTCGACCTTTCAAGTAATGACAATTCCTATTGTTCTTGTCATCTTTGCTTGTATTTTTAGTTTGTTGGTTTTGATAAACGGTTTCCGATTGCTACGGCTAAATCCTTTACAATTAACTAAAGATGGCCTTAAGGGTGAAAAAAAGGGACGTTTCCTAGTTATTCAAACCTTTTTGGGGCTTGGGTCTATGGGGTACGGTTACTATCTTGCTCTCTCTGTTCAGAATCCAGTAATAGCTATTATGAGTTTTTTCTTGGCTGTTTTACTAGTTATTCTAGGAACTTATCTTCTCTTTAATGCCGGGACTACAGTCGTTCTGCAACTCTTGAAAAAGAAGAAAAACTACTATTACAAGCCTAATAATATGATTTCCATTTCAAACCTTGTCTTTCGGATGAAGAAAAATGCAGTTGGTCTGGCGACTATTGCTATCCTCTCAAGTATGGTTTTGGTGACGCTTGTAGGAGCTGCAAGTATCTATGCTGGAAAAAAAGACTATCTAGCGAGTGCTACTCCACATGATTATTCAGTTGCGGGCAATAAAGTTGACCTTACAAGCACTAAAAAGCTTATGGATGATTTCTTAATCAAAACAGGTGAGCAAGCAAATGAAGAAGTAGCTGTCTCTTATCTTCTCTTTGGTATAAAAAATCAAGAAACTAATAAGTTAACCGTTTTTACTAAAAATGAAAGAAAAGTTGTTCCAAAATCAATTGTTTTGGTCTTCTCTCAAGAAACCTTTAAGCAATTGACAGGGAAAGAACTCAATCTCAGTTCTAATCAAATTGCCTTATACACTAAGAATAAAACATTGAAGACGCAAAAGAGTCTGTCCATAGATAGTAAGAACTACCAGATTCATAGGCAACTTGGTGACTTTATCAATAAAAAAATACCAAATATCTATAAGATCATTGTGTCAGATTATAGTTACTTAGTTGTACCAGATATCAAGATTTTTGAGTCTTCAATGAAAGGGACATCAATAGCACAAGCTACTTATGTTGGTGTTAACGTCAAGGACCCTACACATGATGCCAAGAAAAATTCAGATTTGCTAGACCAAATGACAGATAAAGAAACACAACAGTTAGCTGGACAAACTACTGGTGTCTCTCAGTCTTACCTCACTGCTAATAGCCGATATGATGCAGAAGGGATGGTAAATGGCTTTGTTGGTGGAACCTTCTTTATTGGTATCTTCCTATCCATCATCTTCATGCTTGGCACAGTTCTTGTAATTTACTATAAACAGATTTCTGAAGGTTATGAGGATCGTGAGCGCTTTGTTATTCTTCAAAAGATTGGGTTGGACGACCTTCAAGTCAAGCAAACCATTCGTAAGCAAGTACTTACCGTCTTCTTCCTCCCTTTGATTTTTGCCTTTATTCACTTGGCCTTTGCTTATCATATGATCAGTTTGATTGTCCGTATCATTGGAGTTCTCAATCCAGATCTTATGTTAGTAGTTACAATTATTGTTTGTGGTGTCTTCTTCCTAGCCTATGTCTTGGTTTTTGCCCTTACTTCACGTTCCTATCGTAGAATCGTATCAATGTAACTGACCTAGAGTCTAGCTTCAAACTAGGCTCTATTTTTTTATGCTATAATAGATGACAGAATTATAAATCATCGGAGAAAACACATGTCACAGACTATTGATGTCAAACGTTATGAGGAATTGGCACGTCAAAAGCAGGGGGAGCACCGTAAATTTCTAGCACAACTCAAGAAGAAAGCCCCTAAAAATTTAGATAAGATTGTTCAGCAGGTACACAATGAAGTTTTTCAAGAAATTGATTGTACCCAGTGTGCTAATTGTTGTAAGACGTTAGGGCCAGACTTTACAGAGCAGGACATTACTCGTATTGCTAAGCATTTTCGTATGAAGTTACCTGCTTTCGAGGAGATGTACCTGCAGGTAGATGAGGATGGTGACAAGGTCTTCAAGTCTATGCCTTGTCCATTCTTAGGGCCTGATAATCTCTGTGACATCTATGATGTCCGTCCTAAGGCTTGTGCCGCCTTTCCTCACACGGATCGTAAGAAAATCTATCAGATCAATCATCTGACTATTAAAAATACGCTTTTCTGTCCAGCAGCCTACCTTTTTGTGGAAAAACTCAAGGATAGGATTTAGAAAGGAACTGTTATGAGACGCTTTAATGCAGGTGTTATCACCCTACTTATTATTGCTGCCTATTTTATCGCGACAGCTTTTATTCCAGATCTTTATTTGGCCTTTAATTATAAGTTGATTTTGGCCTTGCTTTTTGTGCTTTTGAGCTGGCAATCTAAGGGGAGATTTCTCTTTTTCTTGGGAATGGCTTTTCTATCGACCTATATCCATGACCTCTTTAGATTGGACTATTCGGAATGGACTCTCTTTGTAGGAATTCTTATCTTGGGAATTGCGGTGGACCGTTTGAGCAAGCCAAGTTATAAGAAGAACTTCTCTTACAAGGTGTCTAAAGAACATGAGCGAGAGATTTTCGCTAAGAGCTTATTTTCAGAGTCTGTTCAGGTGGTGACTTCTCAAAATCTCGAAACGGTCTATGCCAATGCCGATTTTGGACGTTTGACTTTAGATTTGCGTCAGGCTCAGTTTATGACGGACCGACCTCAGATTGTGGTTCAGGCCAATTTTTCTCAGGTTATTATTCGAGTGCCTAAGGATTGGCAAGTGGATACACACGGGCTTCATACAAGCTTAGCAGGAGTGAAAGGCTACGATAGTCTAGGAGATCGAGAGTTATCAAGAACGACAGTTTCTCTAACAGGCTCTGTAACCTTTGGACAAGTAACTGTCAAACATTGAAAATAATGAAAGAGCGAAAGCTCTTTTTTTCTTGCAAATCCTTCTTATATAACATTGAATACGTTTACAAATAGTGCTATACTGATAGTGAAAATAATTGGAAATTTGCAATCATTTACTAGAAAGGAGTCTTCTTATGCAACGGTTTAATCTTCGGAGTTTCTTGTTGCTTTTACTAGCAGCTTGTTTTATCGCTAGTGCCTTTATTCCAGATTTTTGGATCATGGTCAATTATAATCTGGTTTTCTTCGTGGCCTTCTTTTGTTTTGGTATCTTGAATAAGCGACCTCTCCTCATATTTCTTGGTTTGGCCTTCTTATCACCCTATATTCATGACTTGTTAAACCTCGATTTTGCACAGTGGAATCTCTTTAGCGGTATTTTTCTCATTGGCTTGGCTTTAGAGCTTTTTTATGGTCGTAGTCAAAAGAAAGGGCTCACTAAAGACTATAAGGTTAATAAGAATGACCAAGAGGGACCTCATATTTCTGTTAAGACCTATATGGCTGAGGATAGGTATCGTATCTATTCTCAAGAAGTCGAAACGATTGATATGAATCTAGCTTTTGGTGAGCTTTGGTTGGATTTGAGTCAGGCCAAGTTTGCGTCAGATCAGGTAGCTGTTCATCTTGATGCTAAGTTTGGTGAAGTTCATATCCGACTTCCTCACGGCTGTGTCATGGATAGCACTGGAATTTCACATCCTCTATCATCTGTGAATGTGGATCGATTTGAATCTGATTTCGAGCAAGTTGAAACAAGGCTTCATCTGACCGGAAGTCTCTTCTGCACTGAGTTGGAAGTGGAGTATTAAGGGAAGTCCGATGATATCAGCTCTATCGTCAATTAGCATGGCTCCTATACAAAAGAAAGGAAATCACAGGTATGAGTGAAACGGTTATTCAAGTCACATCCCTTGGAAAACGCATCAAGGGAAAGACCATTTTAGAGGATATTAGTTTTGAAATAAACAAGGGCGATTGTGTCGCCTTGATTGGACCAAATGGTGCGGGTAAGACTGTCTTGATGTCCTGTATTCTTGGTGATAAAAAACCGAGCAGTGGTCAGGTCCTCATTGATGGTAAGGCAGGTAAAGCCAAAAATAAAATCGCAGTTCTCCTTCAGGAAAATACCATTCCAAATAGTTTGAAAGTGGAAGAGCTGATTGTCTTCTTCCAATCTATCTCTGATAATCCCTTGACCAATCAAGAGGTGCAAGACCTCTTACAATTCAAGGAAGACCAGTACCAGCAGTTTGCGGACAAACTCTCTGGTGGACAAAGACGTCTTCTAGCTTTTGTCCTTTGTTTGATAGATAAGCCCCAAATCCTCTTTTTGGATGAACCGACTGCGGGTATGGATACCTCTACTCGTCAGCGTTTCTGGGAGATTGTCAATGACTTGAAAAAAGCTGGGACAACTATCCTCTATTCCTCTCACTATATCGAAGAAGTGGAACACACGGCTGACCGCATCTTAGTCCTCCATCAGGGAAAACTTATCAGAGATACCACGCCATACGCTATGCGACACGAAGAGAAGGAGAAGCAGGTCACTCTTCCAAGTAGCTTTGTTAGCATTGTTCACGGACTGCCAGACATCTATGAGATTACTGAAAAGAGGGATGTCATCAGCTTCATGACCAAAGATATTGAAAAGGTATGGCAAAGTCTTGAAGAAGCGGGCTGTGGAATTTCTGATATTGAAATTCAAAATAAAACACTCTTGGATAGCCTATTTGATTCAACAAGGGAGGACAAGGCATGAAAGCATTACTAAAAATTGAGTGGATTAAAACGTGGCGAAGTTGGCCAGTCTTTATCATGGGAATCGGGATACCTGTCGGATTTTTCCTCCTTTTTTCTAGTATCTTCTCAGCACCTACTCCAGAAGCTCAAAAAGAGTTTTTGCTGTCTTATATGCTGACCATGACTGGCTTCTCCATGTCTAGTTTTGGTTTGTTTACCTTTCCCTATATGTTGCAAGAGGACCGAATTGAACACTGGTTGACCTATATCGAGCACTCAAAGGTTAGTATTGCAGCTTATTATCTTTCTAAAATCTTTCGTGTGCTTCTAAACTTTATGGTTGCCATCATTGTGACCTTTTGTGTAGGTGCCTTTTTCCGAGATGTAGAGATGCCATTCTTTAGATGGGTAGGGTCAGGTGCTCTCTTACTTTTGTCCGGTCTGCTCTTTCTAGCTTTTGGTTTACTTATCGCTCAGATTAAATCTCAACAATTCATGTCTCTTGTGGCAAATATTATTTACCTTGTCTTGCCTATAGTGAGTGGTTCATGGGTTCCTATTTCCATGTTCCCTAAGTGGGTTCAGAGCATCTCTGAGTGGACACCTGTCTATCATGTCAATGAATTGGTCGTTAATTTTGCCATCAATGGGAAATTTTCATGGAAATCACTCCTGTTTATTGTAGCTTATACTGCAGTAGCAACAGGGCTTGCACTCTTTATCAAGTCTCAAAGGGAAAGTGATCACGGTTAAGGGAGAAATAATGGATATTTGGCAGAAAATGTATGAAAAGGCTCAGGCATTGTATCAGCCACAGGAAGTCTCAGACTTTGTCTATGCTAGACACGTTGTGGCTGCTGTTGAGTCTGAAGATGGGCAAATTTTCACAGGCTTTTGTATGGAAGGAACTTGTGGTGTTTTCCACCTATGTGCTGAAAGGGCTGCCCTTTTCAATATGTATCAAGAAACTGGTCAAACTAAGGTTAAGCGAATTATCGCCTTTCGTGACCAGCCACCTCATGGTGGACCGTCTGGTATGCCTTGTGGGGCTTGTCGAGAATTTCTAATGGAACTGCACCCCGACAATCGTAACTTGGAGTTTATGGTTGACTACGAAACACGTCAGACCATTACTTTGGGCGAATTATTGCCACTATGGTGGGGAGAAGAACGGGCTCAACAGTTTGAAGAAAAGTCGCAAGACAAGGCTTAACGTTTATAGAAATCACAAAATCCTCACATCTTAAGTGTGAGGGTTTATTTTTTGAAATTAATTTCAGAAAATTCGAAATTTACCTTGAAATTCAAAGCGAAAGTGCTATACTATTTTGTGAAAATAGAAAGAAGGTTTCATTATGGAGTCACTTGTATCTTTTAGTAAATGGCTCAGCAAATGGTTTACTGTAGCTGTTATCCTCTGGGCGGCCTTTAACTACGCCTTTCCTGCAACTAGTAGTTGGGTCATTCCCAATACGGCTTATCTGCTTGGTTTGATTCTCTTTGGTATGGGGCTTACCTTGACAACTGAAGATTTTAAACGTATTGCTAAGCGTCCAATTCCAGTTGTTCTCGGGACTGTAGCTCACTATGTCATCATGCCTGGTTTGGCTTGGTTGCTTTGTATGATTTTCCATCTGAAAGGTGCGACAGCAGCAGGGGTTATCCTTGTTGGCTCTTGTCCAAGTGGGACTTCATCGAGTGTCATGGCCTTCCTTTCAGGTGGGGATGTTGCCTTGGATGTCTCTATTGAAACCCTCTCAACTCTTTTGGCACCACTCATGATTCCAACCCTCTTGTCATTCTTGGCTGGTCAGTACGTGAGTGTCCCTGCCCAAAGCCTCTTCCTAAGTACCTTGCGTATCGTGGTTGTCCCTATTATCTTGGGTGTGCTCGTTCACTCAATCTTTGGTAAGAAAATCGATGCCATCATCAAGATTATGCCTTTGATTTCACAGGCCGCCATCCTCTTGATTGTTGGAGCAGTTGTTTCTGCCAACCATGCTAATATTTTCACAGCAGCGACAGCCCTTGTTATCCCAGTTGTTATGCTTCATAACCTTTGTGGTTATGCCCTTGGTTTTGGATTTTCAAAAATCCTTGGTTTGGAAGAACCACAACAAAAAGCCATTACTTTCGAAGTGGGGATGCAAGATTCAAGTCTTGGAGCAACCCTTGCCATGAAATATTTCGTGCCACAAGCTGCCATCCCATCAACTATCTTCAGTATTTGGCACAATATCTCAGGTTCTATCCTTTCATCATGGTGGAAGAACCATTCAAAAAATAATTAATAAGATAATGAAAAGCTGACCTTGAGTTGGCTTTTATTTTTTAATAAAGAATCTTTTTCGAGGCTTTCCTTAGGTGATTGCCTTTGGCTACGGAAAGTCAGAGTGCATTATAAAGGACATGTCGTCCGCACTTATTACGAACTTGCTGAGAGATATTAGACTATAGAAAGCTGACCTTAGGTCGGCTTTTTTACGTCACATGACAAATGTCATGTCATGTCATGACATCTGGTGCTAAAAAGAGAATGACCAAAAAGATATACTTTAGTCATAACTTAGAAATAATAAAAAACGAAAGAGGTCATCTCATGAAAATCAAAACATCTTACCTTATCTACGCTGTCATCGGAACTGTCTTTGCTGGACTTAGCATGTTTACTGACATCTTTGAAAAAGGCAATTTTGAAGCTATCTTCTCAAATTTGGGCATGATTATTGGCTTGTCTATCTCAGCCTACATTCTCATCACGATGGCTAAAAGTTTTATCGACCTTGTCATTAAAGAATTGAAAAACTAGGAGGCCCAGTATGAAATTATTGAAAATACTAAGCATTATGCTCCTAGCGGTAATTTGGACCATCCTCTTTACCTATGTCCTACTTCATGGCAGCAGTGATATTCTCTACAGTGTCATGGGGGTATCTGTTGCAGCTTGTTATGTTTTTCTAGCCTTCTATCAAAAGAAAGGAAATCACACACATGAGTGAAGCAATCCTTCAAGTCACAAATCTTGTCAAAAAAATCAAAGGAAAAACAATTTTAGACAATATTAGCTTTGAGGTGGGACAAGGCGACTGTCTTGCCTTAATCGGGCCCAATGGTGCTGGTAAAACGACCTTAATGTCCTGTATTCTTGGTGACAAGAAAGCTAGTAGCGGTCAAGTCTTTATCAAGGGCAAAAAGGGTAAAGCACAAGATCAAATTGCTGTTCTCCTTCAAGAAAATACCATTCCCTCACAATTAAGAGTTAAGGAACTGATTGCTTTTTTCCAAGATATTTCTGAAAATGGCTTATCTAAAGAAGAGATACAAGCACTCTTACAATTCAAAGACGACCAGTATCAGCAGTTCGCAGACAAACTCTCAGGGGGACAAAAACGTCTTCTTGCCTTTGTCCTCTGTCTTATTGGCAAGCCTGACATTCTCTTTTTAGATGAACCGACAGCAGGGATGGACACTACGACACGCCAACGCTTTTGGGAAATCATCAATGATCTGAAAAAGTCAGGTGTGACCATTCTCTATTCGTCCCACTATATCGAAGAAGTCGAGCACACAGCTGACCGCATCTTAGTCCTTCATCAAGGGAAACTTATTAGGGATACTACGCCACATGCTATGCGTAGCGAGGAAAAGGAAAAGCAAGTCACCTTACCAAGTCGCTTTGCGCCAAGTCTTGACAAACTGGCAGCAATTTATGATGTGACTGAAAAACGTGATGTTGTAACCTTTATGACTAAAGATATTGAAAGTATTTGGAGTAGTTTACAAGCTCTAGGCTGTCGCATTTCTGACATTGAAATTCAAAACAAGACACTTTTAGATAGCCTATTTGATAGCACAAGGGAGGACAAGTCATGAAAGCACTACTTAAAATCGAATGGATAAAAACATGGCGCAGTTGGCCAGTCTTTATCATGTCCATCGGAATGCCCGTCGGATTCTTCCTCTTGTATTCAGGTATGGAAATGAGTTCTGACCCAGCGTCACAAAAAGCCTTTATCTTGTCCTATATGTTGACCATGACAGGATTTTCTATGTCCAGCTTTGGTTTCTTTACCTTCCCCTACATGCTTAGAGAGGATCAAACCGATCACTGGTTAACTTACATCGAACATTCAAAAATCAGTATTCAGGCCTATTACCTGTCAAAAATCTTCCGAGTTCTTATGAACTTTATGGTTGCTATCCTAGTGACTTTCTGTGTGGGAGCTTTTGTGCGTGATGTTAAGATGCCATTATCACATTGGCTTGGTTCAGGGGCTCTTTTACTCTTGTCAAGCCTAGTCTTCCTATCCTTTGGCTTGCTCCTTACCCAAATTAAGTCTCAACAAATCATGGCTATCGTCGGAAATATCGTCTTTTTAGGTCTTGCAATTATTGGTGGCTCTTGGATGCCAGTAACCATGTTTCCAAAATGGGTTCAGCACATTTCGGAGTGGACACCCATCTATCATATCAATCAGTTAGTAGTCAATTTCGCAAAAAAAGGGGAATTTTCATGGAAATCGCTCATTTTTATCTTGGTCTATGCTACAATAGCTACAGGCTTAGCCCTTTTTATCAAATCTTACAGAGAAAGTGACCATGTTTAGAAGTTACCAGAAGAATGATTTCGCTTATTTTGTTAGTCTGATTTTCCTTGTTTTCCCAATCTTAGGTGTTTTTGGCGGGTATTTTCCAGTCTGGACCCTAGTTTTGACGGGTCTGTTTACCATCGCTTATCTCCTTATAGTGTATTTGAAAAAAGCTTATAGCAAGTGGATTCCCTTTCTGTGGTTTTACACTCTAGCTTACATTATCTTTATGTCCGTGACCTTCCAGGGTGGCATGATGTGGTTTGTTTTTTTCAATGTTAACCTTCTCGTTTGGCGCTTTGAGGATAGTATATCTTCTTATCGATTCTTTTCCTTTCTAGCGACGCTCTTGATTTTGACGTCATCATCCTTCCAACTGACAGACGATTTGAGCACCCACCTCATGTCCCTGGCTATTACTCTTTTTTCTTTGGGAATGTACTATTTTCAAAGCCGTATGCGTCAGGAGAGAAAGATGGAAGAAGCCCTTGCGGAGCAGAACCGGACCATCAATATCTTGTCAGCTGAAAATGAACGCAATCGTATCGGCCGTGATTTGCACGATACCTTAGGACACACCTTTGCCATGATGAGTCTCAAAACTGAGTTGGCTCTAAAACAGATGGACAAGGAGCAGTATGATGCTGCTAGGAAGAATTTGGAAGAATTGAATCAGATAAGCCGTGACTCCATGTACGAGGTGCGTGAGATTGTCAATAAACTCAAATACCGAACGGTGGCCGAGGAGTTACTGGAACTCGAGCGACTCTTTGACCTATCTGATATTGTCTTGACCGTGGATAGTAGCCTTGACTTAGAAAGTCTGTCGCCCGTTAGCCAGTCGACATTGTCCATGGTACTTCGTGAACTGGCCAATAATGTTATCAAACATAGTCAGGCCGATAGCTGTCAAATTCGTCTAAGACGTGATCATGGTATTGTTTTAGAGTTTGAGGATGATGGTTGTGGCTTCAAGGAAGTCACTGGGCAAGAGCTACACAGTATCAGGGAGCGTCTTAGTTTGGTAGATGGAGACTTGGAAATTCTGTCTCAATCGCATCCAACCATTATTCGTGTGCATTTAAAAGAGGGAGGAAAAGCATGAAATTATTAGTCGCCGAAGACCAGTCAATGTTGAGGGATGCCCTCTGCCAACTCCTTATGTTGGAAGACGATGTCGAAGAGGTCCATGCGGCCAGTGATGGCCAAGAAGCCATTGCTCTCTTGGAAAAAGAAGAAGTCGACGTAGCCATTTTAGACATTGAAATGCCAGTTAAAACAGGCCTGGATGTTCTTGAGTGGATCCGTAGAAACCAAAGAGAAACGAAGGTCGTTATTGTAACCACCTTCAAACGAAAAGGCTATTTCAAGCGAGCCCTTGCAGCCCAGGTGGATGCCTATGTGCTCAAAGAGCGTTCCATCAGTGACCTCATGGCGACCATCCATACCGTCCTAGCAGGTCAAAAGGAGTACTCGCCAGAGCTGGTTGAAGGTGTTGCCTTTGACAATAATCCACTTAGCCAACGCGAACAAGAAGTCTTGGCCATGGTAGCTCAAGGATCAACTAACCAAGAAATCGCCGAAAGCCTCTTTCTTTCAAATGGAACAGTTCGAAATTACATGACAGCCATCCTAACCAAACTTGACGCAGGTAACCGAACAGAAGCAGTCCGCATTGCCAAAGAAAAAGACTGGCTAGGGTGAGGAGAAGTAGATAAGAATGAAGTCACCAGATGGTGGCTTTTTTTATTATCCTGTCCTATATAGAAAGTATTTTACATTTTTTCCAATATTTTGATTTATAATAGTGCTATAATTGTAGATAATAATTTTGTCAATTCTAATAACAACCTTTGGATGAAAAGGAGATATCAAATGGTAGTTTCTGAAAAACGAATTGAAGACCTAAAAGGACTAAAATTTAATGTTCCTTCATATCAAAGAGGATATCGCTGGACTGAACATGAGGTAACAACTCTTTTAGAAGACCTTTACACACATAGTAAACAAAACAGAGATTATAAGTACTGTTTGCAACCCTTGATTGTTAAAAAAGTTTCAGATAATACTTATGATGTTGTCGATGGTCAACAGAGACTGACAACAATCTTTATCTTTTTGAAATTTATGTCTGCTGAATTTAGTAGTGGTCGTAGAAGAAGTAATCAATACGATTACTTTGAGTTGGTTTATGAAACAAGAGAACAGAGTGCTAAGTATTTAAAAGAATTAAACTTTGACACTTATCAAGAAATCGAAGATTATGATATTGACGCAAATCATATCAGTAAAGCTTTTGCTGCTATTGATAAATGGGTGGAACGAGAAGATATTAATTCGGATAATGCTTTACACGATATTTATCAAGTCTTAACAGAGGCTGTTTTCTTTATTTGGTATGAAATTGATGAGACAGAAGACCCTATAAAACTATTTACCAAAGTTAACTTAGGTAAGATTCCTTTGACTAATGCTGAGCTCATTAAAGCTTTATTGTTAGATAAAACTAATTATGATTCTGAAAATGATAGTGAAAGGATACATAGGGGGATAGCTTGGGATAAAATTGAACATAGACTTCAAGAAGAATCATTTTGGAAGTTTCTGACAAATAGTGAGAAGTATGTCACTAGGATAGATCTTTTGTTTAACCTACGTGAACATGGTACTTTAGAAATACCTCAAAATGATATTTACGCAACTTTCTACTCAATCTACGCAAAATATCAAAAGACCGAAAATAAACCAACTTTTATAAGTGACTACTGGGATAAAGTCGACTTATTATTTGAAGAATTGAATAACTGGTACATGGACCTAAATAGATACCATTTAATCGGCTATCTATTATCGGATGACGCTAAGAGTATTGAAAAGGTTTTTGAAGCTACAAGAGGGAAGAAAAAGTCGGAAGCTTTTTCTAAATTAAAAGACCTTGCTTATAAAACTCTTCCGAGTGATATAGCTTCTATAGATGAACTTTCCTATGGTAATAAAAATAAAGCAATCAAATCTACTCTTTTACTGTTTAATCTTGTAACTTTGATTAATAAGAGTGAAAAACAGTATCGATTTCCTTTTGATATTTATAAGAAAGAGAAATGGGATATCGAGCATATTCATGCTACGGCCGATGAGACTGCTGAAGCTGATGATAGTCTAGCTAATTTAACCTTGCTAGACTCTAATACGAATCGATCTTATGGAAATAGTCCATTTGATCAAAAACGAAGAATTATTATTGAAGTTGATGCAGAAGGGAAATTTGTACCTGTTTGTACGCGTAATGTGTTCTTGAAAGTCTATAGTAATGAGGTAGATGGATTTGATGACTGGACTGATAAGGATAAAGACAGTTATATCCAAGCGATAAAACAGGAATTCAACCAATTTTTTGGAGCTGATGAGGAGTAGTCATGCAAGAGATTAACGCAAAATATAACTTAAAATCATTGTTAGAAAATTATCGAGTCGTAATTCCATTGATTCAGCGAGACTATGCACAAGGTAGAAAGGATAAAAGAACCACCGAAGTTCGAAAAAAATTACTCCAGGATATTAATACTGCCTTAATTGACACAAACATTGGGCCACTCGATTTGAATTTTATTTATGGAAAATCAACTAATGGGAAGTTTATTCCATTAGATGGGCAGCAACGTCTGACAACTCTATTCTTGGTTTATCTTTTTGCTTATAGAGATAATGATGACTGTGACTTTTTGGGGAATTTTTCTTATAAAACTAGAAATTCTTCTACAAAATTCTTCAAGAGTCTAGTTGAGAATAGAAAAAATTTCTTTACAGAAACAAAAAGTCCTTCTGAAATCATAAAAGATGAGTCATGGTTTGCAGATTCATGGCAGTTAGATCCAACTGTACAAGGTGCCTTGAAGACACTAGATGACATTTCTGATTCTTTTGATTATGAGTTTGATTATGTTTCAGTTTTATCAGATGCTAATAACCAAAAACTTGTGTTCAATTTCCTTGATATAGATAAACTTGGTTCAGAAGATGAGCTCTATATCAAACTGAATTCTAGAGGGCGCCCATTAACTGACTTTGAAAATTTTAAAGCAAGATTAATTGATAGAATAAAGAAAATAGATAGTCATTTAGAAAGGGAATTTTCCCAAAATATTGATACAAAATGGACTGATGTTATTTGGAATATTGATAAAAATGCCTTTGACACCAACTTTTTAAATTTATTTGAAATTGTGCTTATCAATAATTTAGATAGCCTTGATTATTCTAAACGCGACAATTGGACTCTTGAAATCGACTTTGAAACTGTAGAAATAAGTCATATAAAAATAATTGTATCTGTTCTTGACTTTCTCTCTCAGAATAAAGTGCCTGAGGTTTCATCTATCTTAGAAGGTTCAATAGTCGACAAAAAACTGAAGGATAGGGTTTATTTTCACGTTATTTCAACATTCTTAGAACATCACGGTGATTCATTAGATACTAGCTATAAAAATTGGTATCGTATCTTTAGGAACTTGATTAATAACTCAGTTATAGATTCTCAAGAGTCATATGAACGGGCAATCAAGGGGATTAATGAACAAATCGAACATACTTCAGACCTGCTAGAATATCTAGCCGAGGGAAATAGAATTAATGGTTTCAGTATTGACCAAGTTGACGAAGAGATTGAAAAAGCTAAATTGATAACTGCAGATGATTCCTATAGAGAGATTATAGAAGTTGCTGAAAATCATCCCTATTTTGATGGTCAGATTCGAAGTTGCTTTTACTTCGAAGCGGATGATTTGCCAAGCAGAAAGATTGATGTTATTTCAATCTATTGGAATAAAATATCAAAAATGTTTACTGAAACAAAGCCTGAAGAAGGTCGATTAATGCGGGCAGCTTTGCTAGCTCTAGGAGACTATACAATGACTACAGCTAATAATTATAAAACGCTGTATCAGGATAATTCAAATGAGTCTTCTGGGTCTGCACCAAGCCTCAAAAGTTTATTTTCATCTCGAAATGAGTATGTCAAAAAACTACTTGATGAACTCGATATGAACAAGCCGCTAGATGTTGAGTATCGTCGTATTATCCAAGAAAATATTAGTAATATAGCTCCTCAAGAATGGCGTTATGCCTTCATTGCTTACTATGAAACCATGTTTAGTAAAATGACTCCTTCACAATATAGAATGAAATCTCCGTTCTGGCTTAATCGTTCAGAGGAGATGTTGTTAATTCCCAATAAGAGCTCTAGTGCTAGAAATTATGATATTCATTTGATAGCACTAGAAGAAAAACTAAAGGAATTAGGAATACAATCTTATTATCAAAGTGAGAAAGGGATTGAAAGTACCAATAGGATACTCTATATAAATGAAGTATATGAAGTCAGATTTCGAGGAAATCATTTTAGCCTTAATTTAATAGGTGGCGAAGAAGCAGAGGAAGAACATTTTGATTCTACGCTATCATTTTTGGATATAGCAGAATACTTGAATAATAAATTGCACTAATATTATCACAAAGGCTAGTGAAATTCACACTGGCCTTTGTGTATTAAATCTCTATTTTTATTGTAAGCTAGTACAAAAAAGACTAGATATTATTACGAACAGAATTAGGATAATTTTTCAATTTTCAAAGGGACTTTGAGTTTTTTAGATAAGTATTGAAAGTAAAAGCATACTAACGTAGAGGATAATGATATTATATTCTATAAGTTATAATCAAGCATGAGGTCGAATAATGAAAGAAGAAAATAATTTGCAAGGGAAAACCAGTCGTCTTTTATATTTTATGTCTGAATTGGAAAAGGGGCATAAGGTTAATAAAACTGATTACCTTAAACGTTTTAATATCGCCGAGCGAACCTTTAAAGATGATTTAAGGGAATTAAAGGAAAATCTAAAAGTACTTAGAGATGATATGAAAATAAAGTATTCTCGACTTGCAGGAACCTATGAGGCAGAATATAACCATGGTTATGGTAACTTAAAGTACAACCAGGCCGTCATCTTGTCTAAGATTCTTTTAGAAAGTAGAGCACTACGTGTTGAGGAAGTTAGAGAAATCATTGATACTTTTGTAGAGAGAGCTGTTGATGATAGGGAACGTCAGCGTATTAGAAACTTTACGGAACGGGAACTAGAGGAGTATAAGGAATTATCGATTTACAGGGACAATAAGAGTAAATCTATCTTACCTCATCTATCCGCTATTTTTGACGCAATTGAAAATCAGAAGCCTCTTTCTTTTAAGTATACGAAATACCAAGGAAAGGATGCCGATTATGATGTGTTACCGGTCTCGATTATGTTTAATGATCATTATTTTTATTGTATGGCATATAAAGTTGAAGAAAAGGATGGAAGATTAAGAATAGATACAAGGAGTCTTCGTAATTTCAGACTGGATCGTTTTAAAACTGTTCATCGTTCGAAGTATAATACAGAACTAATATTAAGTTCTGAGGAATTAACTCAAATTTTGTCAGATAGTGATGTTCGTTATCATACTTTCTTGATGTTTTCAGATACGGAAAAATTTCGGATTAGATTCAGATATGTTGGTCAGTTTTGGGAAGTACTTGAAGATGATATCCCTGCACTTAAAGTTATCGAGAAAGATACAAGGAGTACAGTTCCTAGGGTAATATATGAAATTGAAACCTATGGCAGAGATAGTTTTCAACGTTATATTGATCGATTTAATGGGGTATTTACTATACTTGAACTAGAAAAAATAAATAAGTAAAATTGACACTTTTTTTTAATAGCATTTCACAAAAAAACAGAAGTACGTTTTATACGTACTTTTTTTGTTGTATTGTTTGAAAGTATAAAACAGATGGACAATGATGTGTTTAAGGTACTTGTATTGTGTGTTTCTGGTGATAAAATATAGTTATAAAGAAATATTGCAAAACAAAAGTACAGCATTTATTACCAAAAGGAGGAAAGCAAAATGTCTAAAATTAGAAAGATAATCTATAAAAACAAAATGAAACTTATGAAGAACAGACACTCAACAAAAGGTGTTTACTGTCATGGAGCTAAAAAAAATAAAATAGTTTATGAGACTAATGCCAAAGCACTTCGTGCAGTCATGTTGTGTGAGGATCAAACCATTCGTACTTATTATTGTCATTATTGTGCAGGATTTCATACAACCTCAAGACCTGAACATGATGAATTAGATGATTTGTATATGTTTGCGAGAGCATATGTTTGTTAATGGTTAACACTAATAATGAACATAAACAAGGAAAACACATCTTTTCAGTGTGAAGTGTTGAAATTCATTCAATAGTTTAGGGATAAGAAATTTTGCCCTATTGTAAAATGAAGTGCAACACAAAAGACATGTTCATCTGATATACTAGAGTTGCGAAAAACAGTATAAAGGAAGATGAACATGTCCACTAATTATTCTACCACAAATCAATCATACAAGCACTTATCTGAAGCTGAGCGAGGGGAAATTGAAGCTTATTTAAGCGTAGGACTCAAACCTGCTGAGATTGCTCGTAGACTAGGGAGAAATCGCTCTACTATTACTCGTGAAATTAATCGTGGTTCCATAACACAAGTGAAAAAAGTAAATGGGCAAAAGGTCTATTACCAACACTATTATGCAGATGCTGCTCATAACCGTTATCGTCATGCTAGAGAAGCCAGCTATTATTTGAAACTGGATTCCGTATCGGATGACTTTCTGAGAGCATTTACAGAAGCAATGAGAGAGAAACCAAGGGTGCATAGCGTGGATACCTTTGTTCATACCTATAGACTCCAACATGTAGATGCAGTTGTTCCTTCAACCAAGACGCTCTATAACTATATCCATCAAGGATTGTTAGAGATTAAGGTCATTGATTTGCCAAGAGCAGTGCGGATCCGTAAGAAATTTACCAAGCGCCCCTCTACCAAGAAACATCTAGGAAAGTCAATTGAAGAAAGGCCAGAAGAAATCAATAATCGTTCCCGTTTTGGAGATTGGGAAATCGATTCTGTTCTGGGTGGAAAGACAATAGGAGAACCTTCTATTCTAACCTTGGTAGAACGACAAACACGCTATGCTGTCACAAAGAAACTCGTGGAAAAGAAAGCAGAGTATGTCAATCAAGCAGTCTTAGAGTGTATGAAACTTTATCCCATTAAGTCCATAACTGCAGATAATGGAAACGAATTTTCATCATTGAGTAAGATAGAGGGATTAGATGTTTATTTTGCACATGCCTATTCATCTTATGAACGAGGTACAAATGAGAATTTCAATGGACTACTAAGAGAGTTCATTCCGAAGGGGTGTTCGTTAAAAGAACTAAATCAGAATCTTTTAGAGGACTATACAAAGGCTATCAATGAAAGACCTAGACGAATTCATGGCTATCAGTCCGCAAAAAAGCTGTTTGAGCTAACTCAAACAGCTTGAAAGATACTCACTTAATCAGAGGAACATCTTTGTTGCACTTGACTTGACAATTAGGGGATAAGAAATTTTATTTTAAAGGGAGAGAAATTATTATGAACCTTATCATATTTTTTACCACAATTAATGTGTTAACATTCATGGCTTATGGAATTCTTTTTTGCATGAAATTAAAAATTAAGCGACTTGAAAAAGAAAACGAAAAGATTGAAGCTCGAAGAAAGATATATTTAGCCATTTTGGAGGATGACGAAGATGCATTGTTAGCCATTATGAAGAAGGACAAAGAGTTATTGTTAGATGTGATAAATGGACTTTAATATATTTTTTCGTTTTTTAGATGAAGACTTTCATCTTTTCCATAGCTTGGTTCTAAAGCTTACAACTACTTGAAGCAATTGTTCAAAGGAATTTTTATCATTGTGTAAAGTTATGATTTATACTCACAGAACTCAAAAAAGTAATTATTCCAAATTCTTTTTAGATTGTCTATCATTAAGTCACCATATGGTGGCTTTTCTTATGCCTTTTAATCTATCTAAACATTCACAAGCAAGAATGAGAGAAGTTGAAATGAGCCTCTACAGGAATATGTAGAGGCTTTGATGAATTATTGAATTGTGTCATTTTATTTAGTGAATTAGACGGGTGGTTTTGATTTTTTCAAGTATCAAAACTATTTTCTCTTTTGAGAGAATAACACTTGGTTTCCTTTTTTAACTGCTTTATAATAGAGTAATACTAAGGTCTTCTACTGTGATAAAGAAGGCAGATTTTAGGAGATGAGAAGTTGGCTTTTTGTGTTTAGAGGACACGGTTTGTTGATTTTTTACTGTAGGAGATAGATATGGCAATGATAGAAGTGAAACATCTTCAGAAAAATTTTGTGAAGACAGTCAAGGAACCGGGGTTGAAGGGGTCTTTGCGTTCCTTTATTCATCCTGAAAAGCAGACCTTTGAAGCGGTCAAGGATTTGACCTTTGAGGTGCCCAAGGGGCAGATTCTAGGTTTTATCGGGGCAAATGGTGCTGGGAAGTCGACCACCATTAAAGTGCTGACAGGAATTTTGAAACCGACATCTGGTTTTTGTCGGATTAATGGCAAGATTCCACAGGATAATCGCCAGGATTATGTCAAGGATATTGGGGTTGTTTTTGGACAACGAACTCAGCTATGGTGGGACTTGGCCCTGCAAGAGACTTACACGGTTTTGAAGGAGATTTACGATGTCCCAGACTCGCTCTTCCACAAGCGCATGGATTTTTTGAATGAAGTCTTGGATTTGAAGGACTTTATCAAGGATCCCGTGCGGACTCTTTCGCTAGGTCAACGGATGCGGGCGGATATTGCGGCTTCCTTGCTTCACAATCCCAAGGTTCTCTTTTTAGATGAGCCGACCATTGGTTTGGATGTGTCGGTCAAGGATAACATTCGTCGGGCCATTACTCAGATTAATCAGGAGGAAGAGACAACTATTCTCTTGACCACTCACGACTTGAGCGACATTGAGCAACTCTGTGATCGGATTTTTATGATTGACAAGGGGCAGGAGATTTTTGATGGGACGGTTAGCCAGCTCAAGGAAACCTTTGGCAAGATGAAGACTCTCTCCTTTGACCTGACGCCAGGTCAAAATCATCTAGTCTCTCATTATGAGGGCTTGCCTGATATGTCCATTGATAGACAAGGAAATACTCTCAATATTGAATTCGATAGTTCCCGCTACCAGTCGGCCGATATTATCAAGCAAACCTTATCTGATTTTGAAGTCCGTGATTTGAAGATGGTAGATACAGATATTGAAGATATTATCCGTCGCTTCTATCGAAAGGAGCTCTAAGATGGTCAAATTGTGGAGACGTTATATACCCTTTATCAATGCAGGGATTCAGGAGTTGATTAGCTATCGAGTCAACTTTATTCTCTATCGGATTGGTGATGTCATGGGGGCTTTTGTGGCCTTTTATCTCTGGAAGGCAGTCTTTGACTCCTCCCAGAAGCCTTTGATTCAGGGCTTCAGTATGGCAGATATCACTCTCTACATCATCATGAGTTTTGTGACCAATCTTTTGACCAGGTCTGATAGCTCCTTTATGATTGGGGAGGAGGTCAAGGATGGCTCCATTATCATGCGCTTGCTGAGACCAGTGCATTTTGCGGCCTCTTACCTTTTCACCGAACTTGGCTCCAAGTGGTTGATTTTTATCTCTGTTGGACTGCCATTTTTAAGTGTCATTGTTTTGATGAAAATCTTATCTGGGCAAGGTATTGTAGAAGTGTTGGGATTAACTGTCCTTTATCTCTTTAGCTTAACTCTGGCTTATCTGATTAACTTTTTCTTTAATATCTGCTTTGGATTTTCAACCTTTGTATTTAAAAATTTATGGGGTTCCAATCTACTCAAGACTTCAATAGTGGCCTTTATGTCTGGCAGTTTGATTCCCTTAACGTTTTTTCCAAAGGTGGTTTCAGATATTCTCTCCTTATTGCCATTTTCATCCTTGATTTACACTCCGGTCATGATTATTGTTGGGAAATACGATACCAGTCAGATTCTTCAAGCACTTTTGCTTCAGTTTTTCTGGCTTATAGTGATGGTGGGCTTGTCTCAGTTGATTTGGAAACGAGTCCAGTCATTTATCACCATTCAGGGAGGTTAGGATGAAAAAATATCAACGCATGCATCTGATTTTTATCAGACAATACATCAAGCAAATCATGGAATACAAGGTGGATTTTGTGGTTGGTGTCTTGGGAGTCTTTCTGACTCAAGGCCTAAACCTCTTGTTTCTCAATGTCATATTTCAACACATCCCCTCGCTAGAAGGTTGGACCTTTCAAGAAATTGCCTTTATCTATGGATTTTCCTTAATTCCAAAGGGATTAGATCATCTCTTTTTTGACAATCTCTGGGCCTTAGGTCAACGACTAGTCCGAAAAGGGGAATTTGACAAGTATTTGACTCGTCCTATCAACCCTCTCTTTCATATTCTGGTTGAGACCTTTCAGATTGATGCCTTGGGGGAACTTTTGGTCGGTTGCATTCTATTGGGAACAACAGTATCAAGCATTGCTTGGACGCTTCCCAAATTCCTGATTTTCCTAGTCTGTATTCCATTTGCTACCTTGATTTATACTTCCTTGAAAATAGCGACAGCCAGTATCGCTTTTTGGACTAAACAGTCAGGCGCCATGATTTATATTTTTTATATGTTCAATGATTTTGCCAAGTACCCGATTTCCATTTACAATTCGCTCCTTCGTTGGTTGATCAGTTTTATCGTGCCATTTGCCTTTACGGCTTACTATCCTGCCAGTTATTTCTTGCAGGGTAAGAATGGGCTCTTTGATATCGGTGGTTTGATTCTGATTTCCCTTGTCTTCTTTTTCATTTCCCTCAAACTCTGGGATAGGGGCTTGAATGCCTACGAAAGTGCTGGCTCGTAAGGGGGAAAGTAAGACTAAAATCAAGAAAGGAACTTATGATGTTTACAATTGAAGAAGTCAAGGATGAAGATCAAAAAATGGCAGTTGTTGATGAGGTTTTAAAGGATTTGCCAGAATGGTTTGGAATACCTGAAAGCACGCAAGCCTACATCGAAGGAGCCAAAGATTTGCAAGTTTGGGCAGCCTATCAGGAGAGTGATTTGACTGGATTTGTAAGCTTGTCCTATTCTAGTGAAGAGTGTGCAGAGATTGATTGTCTCGGCGTAAAAAAAGCTAATCAAGGTAGAGGAATTGGGAGTCAATTGCTTGCTACTTTAGAAAGTGAAGCACGCAAACAAGTAGACTACCTACAGGTAAAAACAGTAGCAGAAGGCTCTAATAAAGATTATGATCGAACAAATGTCTTTTATCGAAGTGTTGGTTTTAAAAAATTAGAGATTTTTCCTCAACTATGGGATCCCCAGAATCCTTGCCAGATTTTGATAAAGAAAATCGTTTAAAACTTCCTGACAAAAAATTGAGAGTGCCATACTATAAAAGTGTTAGCCAATTTAGCTCAGTTGGTAGAGCAAGGCACTCGTAAAGTCTAGGTTATAGGTAGATAAACGACTGAGGATTTGAAAAAATAGATATGTAGAAGATAACCGTTAAGTCTTATTCTTAGCGGTTTTTTATATTGTTTAATAGCGCTGATATTTCATTAATGATGTTTGACTTTGTGATGTTGCTAGTGCTTTAAGTTGATTGCTACTATTTTTGATGGTGTGAATGTTCTGATAATGTACCCCAGCTAACTACGAAAGTTTTTGACTCTATGTTTTTAACGCTTATTAAAAAATAAATTAATGTAGGTTAATTTTTCTTGACTTAAATTTTTTAAATGATATACTATTTTTCTGGAGAGCTAACAATTATATATAAATGTACTACTCTATTTCCTAGATAATACTTATACTCGATGAAAATCAAAGAGCAAACTAGAAAACTATCCGCAGGTTGCTCAAAGCACTGCTTTGAGGTTGTAGATAGAACTGACGAAGTCAGTAACCATACATACGCTAAGACGACGTTGACGCGGTTTGAAGCGATCTTCGAAGAGTATTAGTAAAACTTTTTATAACAAATGCTAGCAAAGTTAAAGTTTACTATCTATTGGAAGTTAAATAAATATGTAAGGAATTAAAATGAAAAAAAGTACAGTATTGTCATTAACCACAGCTGCAGTTATTTTAGCAGCATATGTCCCTAATGAGGTAATCCTAGCAGATACACCTAGTTCTGAAGATTCTTTAAAAATATCTGATAAAGAAACAGTAGTAGGTAAACAAAACGAAAACAAAGAAAAACTTGAAGATATTCATAATGTTATAGAAACTTCAAAGGATACTGAAGAAAAGAAAACAACAATTATTGAGGAAAAAGAAGTTGTTAGTAAAAATCCTGTGATAGACAATAACACTAGCAATGAAGAAGCAAAAATCAAAGAAGAAAATTCCAATCAATCCCAAGGAGATAAAGCGGACTCGTCTGCAAGTAAAGACCCAGAAAGTCCCAAAAAAGAGGATAAACTTGTCTATATTGCTGAATTTAAAGATAAAGAATCTGGAGAAAAAGCAATCAAGGAACTATCAAATCTTAAGAATACAAAAGTTTTATATACTTATGATAGAATTTTTAACGGTAGCGCTATTGAAACAACCAAAGATACTCTGGACATAATTAAACTAATAGAAGGTATTTCATCGGTTGAAAGGTCACAAAAAGTCCAACCTATGATGAATCATGCTAGAAAAGAAATTGGAGTTGAAGAGGCAATCGATTACCTAAAATCTATCAATGCACCATTTGGGAAAAACTTTGATGGTAGAGGTATGGTCATTTCAAATATCGATACGGGAACGGATTATAGGCATAAGGCCATGAGGATTGATGATGATGCTAAAGACTCAATGAGATTTAAAAAAGAAGACTTAAAAGGTACTGATAAAAATTTCTGGTTGAGTGATAAAATCCCTCATGCTTTCAATTATTATAATGGTGGTAAAATTACTGTAGAAAAAGCTGATGATGGAAGCGATTATTTTGATCCACATGGGATGCATATTGCAGGGATTCTTGCGGGAAATGATACTGAAAAAGATATTAAAAACTTTAACGGAATAGATGGAATTGCTCCTAATGCACAGATTTTCTCTTATAAAATGTACTCTGACGCAGGATCTGGCTTCGCAGGAGATGAAACAATGTTTCATGCTATTGAAGATTCGATCAAACACAATGTCGATGTTGTTTCGATATCATCTGGCTTTACAGGAACAGGTCTTGTAGGTGAGAAATATTGGCAAGCTATTAGAGCATTAAGAAAAGCAGGCATTCCAATGGTTGTAGCTACGGGTAACTATGCGACTTCTGCTTCAAGTTCTTCATGGGATTTAGTGGCAAATAATAATCTGAAAATGACCGACACTGGAAATGTAACACGAACTGCAGCACATGAAGATGCGATAGCAGTCGCATCTGCTAAAAATCAAACAGTTGAGTTTGATAAAGTTAACATAGGTGGAGAAAGTTTTAAATACAGAAATATAGGTGCCTTTTTCGATAAGAATAAAATCATAACAAATGAAGATGGATCAAAAGCTTCTAGTAAATTAAAATTTGTATATATAGGCAAGGGGCAAGACAAAGATTTGATAGGATTGGATCTTAGAGGCAAAATTGCAGTAATGGATAGAATTTATACAAAGGAGTTAAAAAATGCTTTTAAACGTGCAACGGATAAGGGTGCACGTGGCATTATGGTTGTAAATACTGTAAATTACTACAATAGAGATAATTGGACAGAGCTTCCAGCTATGGGATATGAGGAGGATGAAGGAACTACTAGTCAAGTTTTTTCAATTTCAGGAGATGATGGTGTAAAGTTATGGAACATGATTAACCCTGATAAAAAAACTGAGGTTAAAAGGAATAATAAAGAAGATTTTAAAGATAAATTGGAGCAATACTATCCAATTGATATGGCAAGCTATAATTCTAATAAACCGAATGTAGGTGACGAAAAAGAGATTGACTTTAAGTTTGCACCTGACACAGACAAAGAACTGTATAAAGAAGAGATCATCGTTCCAGCAGGGTCCACATCTTGGGGACCAAGAATAGATTTACTTTTAAAACCAGATGTTTCAGCACCCGGTAAAAATATTAAATCCACTCTCAATGTCATTAATGGGAAATCAACTTATGGTTATATGTCAGGGACTAGTATGGCAACTCCAATCGTGGCAGCTTCTACTGTTTTGATTAGACCAAAATTAAAGGAAATGCTTGAAAGACCTGTGTTGAAAAATCTTAAGGGAGATGACAAAATAGATCTTACAAGTCTTACAAAAATAGCCCTACAAAATACTGCACGCCCTATGATGGATGCAACTTCTTGGAAAGAAAAAAGTCAATATTTTGCATCACCTAGACAACAGGGAGCAGGGCTAATTAATGTTGCCAATGCTTTGAGAAATGAAGTCGTAGCTACTTTTAAAAACACGGATTCTAAAGGTTTGGTAAACTCTTATGGTTCTATTTCTCTTAAAGAAATAAAAGGAGATAAAAAATATTTTACAATTAAGCTTCACAATACATCAAACAGACCTTTAACCTTTAAAGTTTCATCATCTGCTATAACTACAGATGCTCTAACTGACAGACTCAAACTGGATGAAACATACAAAGATGAAAAATCTCCAGATGGTAAGCAAATTGTTCCAGAAATCCACCCAGAAAAAATCAAAGGAGCAAATATTACATTTGAGCATGACACTTTCACTATAGGTCCAAATTCTAGCTTTGATTTAAATGCGGTTATAAATGTTGGGGAGGCTAAAAACAAAAATAAATTTGTAGAATCATTTATTCATTTTGAGTCAGTGGAAGAAATGGAAGCTCTGAACTCCAACGGGAAGAAAATAAACTTCCAACCTTCTTTATCGATGCCTCTAATGGGATTTGCTGGGAATTGGAACCACGAACCAATCCTTGATAAATGGGCCTGGGAAGAAGGTTCAAAATCAAAAACAATGGAAGGTTATGATGATGATGGCAAACCGAAAATTCCAGGAACCTTAAATAAGGGGATTGGTGGAGAAGGTATAGATAAATTTAATCCAGCAGGAGTTATACAAAATAGAAAAGATAAAAATACAACATCCCTAGATCAAAATCCAGAATTGTTTGCTTTCAATAACGAAGGGATCAACGCACCATCATCAAGTGGTTCTAATATTGCTAAAATTTATCCTTTAGATTCAAATGGAAATCCTCAAGATGCTCAACTTGGGAGAGGATTAACACCTTCTCCACTTGTATTAAGAAGTGCAGAAGAAGGATTGATTTCAATAGTAAATACAAATAAAGAGGGAGAAAATCAAAGAGACTTAAAAGTCATTTCGAGAGAACACTTTATTAGAGGAATTTTAAACTCTAAGAGAAATGATGCAAAGGGAATCAAATCTTCTAAGCTAAAAGTTTGGAGCGACTTGAAATGGGATGGACTCATCTATAACCCTAGAGGTAGAGAAGAAAATGCACCAGAAAGCAAGGATACCAAAGATCCTGCTACTAAGATAAGAGGACAATTTGAACCGATTGCAGAAGGTCAATATTTCTATAAATTTAAATATAGATTAACTAAAGATTACCCATGGCAGGTTTCCTATATTCCTGTAAAAATTGATAATACAGCCCCTAAGATTGTTTCGGTTGATTTTTCAAATCCTGAAAAAATTAAGTTGATTACAAAGGATACTTATCACAAGGTAAAAGATCAATACAAGAATGAAACCTTATTTGCGAGAGATCAAAAAGAACATCCTGAAAAATTTGACGAGATTGCAAACGAAGTTTGGTATGCAGGCGCTGCTCTGGTTAATGAAGATGGAGAGGTTGAGAAAAATCTTGAAGTAACTTATGCAGGTGAGGGTCAAGGAAGAAATAGGAAACTAGACAAAGACGGAAATACTATTTATGAAATTAATGGTGCAGGAGATTTAAGAGGAAAAATCATTGAAGTCATTGCATTAGATGGATCTAGCAATTTCACAAAGATTCATAGAATTAAATTTGCTGATCATGCTGATGAAAAGGGGATGATTTCCTATTATCTAGTAGATCCTGATCAAGATTCATCTAAATACCAAAAGCTTGGCGAGATTTCCGAATCTAAATTTAAAAATTTAGAAAATAGAAAAGAGGATAGTCTTAAAAAAGATACAACTGAGGAAGAAAATCATCAAGAAAATGAAGAGTCTATCGAAGAAAAATCAAGCTTGACTATTCATAAAACTATTTCAACAATTAGAGATTTTGAAAGTAAAGACTTAAAGAAACTCATTAAAAAGAAATTTAGAGAAGTTGATGACTTTACAAGTGAAACTGGTAAGAGAACAGAGGAATACGATTATAAATACGATGATAAGGGAAATATCATTGCTTATGACGATGGTAGTGCCTTACAATATGAAACTGAAAAACTTGACGAAATCAAATCAAAAATTTATGGTGTTCTAAGCCCGTCTAAAGATGGACACTTTGAAATTCTTGGAAAGATAAGTAATGTTTCTAAAAATTCCAAGGTATATTACGGCAATAACTATAGATCTGTAGAAATCAAAACGACTAAGTATGATTTCCACTCAAAAACGATGACATTTGATTTATACGCTAATATTAATGATATTGTGGATGGATTAGCTTTTGCAGGAGATATGAGATTCTTTGTTAAAGATGATGATCAGATAAAAGCTGAAACTAAAATTAGAATGCCTGAAAAAAATAAGGAAACTAAAACAGAATATCCCTATACATCAAGTTATGGGAATGTAATAGAATTAGGAGAAGGTGATCTTTCAAAGAACAAACCAAACAATTTAACGGAAATGGAATCTGGTAAAATCTATTCTGATTCAGAAAAACAACAATATCTGTTAAAGGATAACATCATTCTAAGAAAAGGCTATGCACTAAAAGTGACTACCTATAATCCTGGAAAAACGGATATGTTAGAAGGAAATGGAGTTTATAGCCAGGAAGATATAGCAAAAATACAAAAGGCCAATCCTAATCTAAGAGTCCTATCAGAAAAAATAATTTATGCTGATAGTAGAAATGTTAAAGATGGAAGAAGTACTCAATCAGTATTAATGTCGGCTTTGGATGGCTTTAACATTGTAAAATATCAAGTGTTTACCTTTAAAATGAATGATAAAGGGGAGGCAATCGATAAAGATGGAAATCTTGTAACAGATTCTTCTAAACTGGTATTATTTGGTAAAGATGATAAAGAGTATCATGGGGAGGATGAGTCCAACGTAGAAGCTATAAAAGAAGATGGCTCTATGTTATTTATTGATGCAAAACCAGTAAATCTTTCAATGGACAAGAACTACTTTAATCCATCTAAATCTAATAAAATTTATGTACGAAATCCAGAATTTTATTTAAGAGGTAAGATTTCTGATAAGGGTGGTTTTAACTGGGAGTTGAGAGTTAATGAATCGGTTGTAGATAATTATTTAATCTACGGAGATTTACACATTGATAACACTAGAGATTTTAATATTAAGCTTAATGTTAAAGACGGTGACATCATGGACTGGGGAATGAAAGACTATAAAGCAAACGGATTCCCAGATAAGGTAACAGATATGGATGGAAATGTTTATCTTCAAACTGGCTATAGCGATTTGAATGCGAAAGCGGTTGGAGTACACTATCAATTTTTATATGATAATGTTAAACCAGAAGTAAACATTGATCCTAAGGGAAATACTAGTATTGAATATGCTGACGGAAAATCTGTAGTCTTTAATATCAATGATAAAAGAAATAATGGATTCGATGGTGAGATTCAAGACAAACATATTTATGTAAATGGAAAAGAATATAAATCATTTGATGATATTAAACAACTAACAGATAAGACACTAAACATTAAGATTGTTGTAAAAGATTTTGCAAGAAATACAACCGTAAAAGAATTCATTTTAAACAAAGATACGGGAGAGGTAAGCGAACTAAAACCTCATACGGTAACTGTGACCATTCAAAATGGAAAAGAAATGAGTTCAACGATAGTGTCGGAAGAAGATTTCATTTTACCTGTCTATAAGGGTGAATTAGAAAAAGGATATCAATTTGATGGCTGGGAAATTTCTGGTGTCGAAGGGAAAAAAGATGCTGGCTATGTTATTAATGTATCAAAAGATACTCTTATAAAACCTGTATTCAAGAAAATAGAGGAGAAAAAGGAGGAGGAAAATAAACCTACTTTTGATGTATCGAAAAAGAAAGATAACGTGCAAGAAAATCATAGTCACTTAGATGAAAATTACAAAAAGGAGGATTTACAAAGAGAAAATCATTCACACAAATCTGATTCAACTAAGGATGTCACAGCTAAAGTTCCTGATGAAAATGATAAAAACTTTGAAAATAAGAAGGAAGTTTATCTTAATGAACCAGAGAACATAGATAATAAACATACCAATATTGATAGTAAATCAACTACTAACAATGATAGGTTGCCAAAAACCGGAACAGTTAGCGAAGTCTTCATGTCATTAGTTGCCGGAATAATGTTTACCTTAGGTGCGTTTCTTGGATTAAAGAAAAAAGATCAAGATTAAGACAAAGCTATAGAAAAATGGTTTGTGTACTGAGATAGTGTGATGATGAAACAGTTTTGTGAAAATAGCCATTTATAACTCAATTATTTAGTTTACTTTACTATTGATACTCTTTTTGGATTTATTAATGTACTTAGTTTCGACAACTAATGAATTGATTGAAAGGGTTAGTATTGATAATATTGGTCATATTAATTAGAAAATAGAGTCTATCAAAATTTAAAGGCTAATAGAGGTGATGAGATAATTTCAAGGAATTAAGTAGCGTTTGGTTGCTTAATTCCTTTTTATTATGTGACTATTAGTCTGTTTCGCTCCGAAGGTGCGAAACAAATAAACCACCCGCTATGATTGATATGCCCCCTGTCAAGTAGACAGGTTAAATATGGCTCTTTGTCAACTGTAGTGGGTGACGAAAAGCTAACATCTAGAGAGAACCTGATAGGTTTTCTCTTTTTGTATGTTCAGAGTGATGAAAACACGCTTCCTAAAGTTAATAAAGTTTCTAAAACCGAAGCCCAGACGTTTGATGTCTTTGATAAGCTTATTGATCCCCTCCAATTTTGCATTTGACTAATGTGTTTCTAGTGCGTTTTTGATGTATGGTTTGTGTCTAAGGAAGGTCAAGCATAATTAAGATAAGAAAGAGAAACGATATGAAAACCACAATTTTTACATTTCACCCTCAATTAAAAACGGGCTCACGCATTAATAAAGAACTGGCAACAGCTGCTGCTGGAGCTGGTTATGACGTGCGAGATATGTACCAACTGTATCCCAATTTTGACATTGATGTCAAAACGGAGCAAAAGATTCTAGAGGTAAGTGATCGCATTGTACTCCAGTTCCCAATTTATTGGTACCAAACGCCAGCCCTCATGAAACAGTGGTTTGACGTTGTTTTTGAATACGGTTGGGCCTATGGTTCGACTGGTACTGCCTTACAAGGCAAGGACGTCATGTTGGTAGCTAGTTTTGGAGCTGGGCAAGATGACTACACGAGAAACGGCCGCTTCCATGTAACAATTGAAGAGATTTTAAAGCCTATCACTACGATTCAGTATTTGACAGGTCTAACATTTCTGGAACCTCTTATCATAACTGGTACTTTAAACATGGATCAAGAGTTATTATCAAATAAAGTAAATAAATACCTACAAATAATATAAATAAGACATATCAACCCTCTATAAATGGAATATACTTTATTATTTTTCTGTTTCAAACAATAAAGCATCAATCAATATACTTGAATACTAGTGGATATTATTGAGTATATTTCATATTGTCCAATTAGGACAATACATAAAATTTTTCCTCTATACTTTTCCTTAGGAGAAAGATTGATGTACCGACGTTTAAGGGATTTGAGAGAAGACAATGATTTCACTCAAAAATTCGTTGCCGAAAAACTTTCGTTTACTCAACGATATTCAGGAAAGATAAGAAGCATCTGAGTTTAACTTCAGATGCTTCTTTGGTAGTTATTACATTTGGAATGAATCATGTTTAAAATGTTGATGATATATTTTCTATTTTATGTTTAAATCTTTTTCCATTTCCATTTTAAGATTTTTTATGAAGACTTGATCACCAAAAGCTTCAGCTAGTACGGTAGCTGTATTATAGAGCTCAGTCGCTTTATCTCTATTGTTCTCATAGAACAGATAATATTTTGCTTCAAAAACTATGATACCTGGTTGATAGGAATGTTGCATACATGAATGCATAATCTCATACAATTTATCTACAACAGATTTCATGTCTTTATAGTCATGATGCATGACGTAAATACCAGCTATAGATGTTAGAGCTCCCATTAATTCAATATTAAACAGCTCTTCACCTTGTAATTCTTGTTTAATTAATTTACGTCTAAATTCGTCAATTATTCCTTTATCATAGTTAGAATCTTGACATCTATATGCGTAGTGTGAAATTAATAGAAGATCATTTAAAGAATATGTCTCTTTCTTCAAAGCTTGAGTTAAATAGTCTTCAAATACATATTCAATAATACTATCTTCCTCTCTGATCATAAAATCTAACGATTTTTCAAGGAGATCAATGGCTAGAAGCTCTTCCTCCGGTAGAAACTCAATATAGTTGTCGTAGAGGTCTTCAATATCCTCTAGTTTTTTCTTGATACGTTCAGGGTCGCCGTAAACAGGGGATTTCATGAGTTTATATTTAGCCTTGTAATAGTCTTCAGGAATGTCTAGTTTTGTTTCACCTAACAAATAGTTGAGGGAAACTCCTAATTTATCACTGATATACTGTAGTTTGACAATGGTTGGTAAAGAACGTCCAAGCTCGATTCTCATCAACTGTTTGACGGTTAATTCTTCTTCAGTATCACAAACGTGCTCACGTGTTAATCCTTGACGTTCACGTTCTTCACGAATTCTTTTTCCAATCTCGATTTTAATATCTTCTGACATACATAATTCCTTATGATTTAGATTTTTAATAATAATATAACGTAAAATTGAAATAAAGTCCAAAAGCCATAATAGAAGTAGTGTATAATAGAATCTACAGGAGTTTACAATTATGAAACAATCTCAATTTGCGAGCTCAATAGCCAGCAGATTTTCTTCTCAAATATTATTTAGAATATTAAAAATATTATAATAGGAGATGAGAAAGGGGGAGACGATGATGAAAATTATAGCAATAAACCCTATTCCGTTTAAAAAAAGAATGATTGAATTTCTCTTTGATTATCTTTTCATTCTAGCTTATTTAGTTCTTCTGTTTTTAAGTTCGATGCTTATTTACATCATCTTTTTTAATGGTGTCCCAGAGTTTACAGAAATGCAGTCGCAGTGGCTTGTATTTTTCACCTCTGTTTTGCCAATCACGCTCCTTTTCACATTCTTGGATTATAAAAATGATGGCAGTTTTGGGAAGGTAAAAGCTGGACTTGAACTGGTCTACCAGAAAAAAACAGTGCAGGCTAGCTTGATTAGAAATGTCATCAAATTTTTACCTTGGCAACTCGGTCATATGGGCACGATTCATGGCTTATATAGTGATTTTGATGTATTATCCATTATCCTCTCGTTTTCAGCGACTCTACTCGCAGTTTTGCTACTGGTAATGACGATTTTTAGGAAAGATAAGAGACATCTGGGAGACCTACTAGCCCGTACACAAGTACAGCTAAGAGGTGACTAAGATACAGGTTGCTTACTTGATTCTTAAGGAAAACTGTATACGATTAAAGGAAGTCATTATGATGACCTCCTTTTTTTATTGCTCCAAATACTGTACAATAGAATAATTACAGGAGTTTACATTTATGAAACAATCTCAATTTGCGAGGGCGCTTTGGTATGGTATTCTGGGTGCCCTCTTTTTTGCTTTTACTTTTATCTTTAATCGTAGTATGAATCTTTCGGGTGGGTCCTGGATGTGGAGTGCTAGTCTACGCTATTTGTTTAGTTTGCCTATGCTGGCTGTTTTGGCCTGGCGTAAGGGTGAGCTGGCAGGTGTTCTGTCTGCCATTAAGAAAGAGCCCTTGACCTGGTTGGTCTGGAGTACGGTTGGTTTTGGGCTTTTTTATGGGCCACTGTCTCTAGCGTCCATTTATGGCGAGTCCTGGTTTGTGGCGGCTACTTGGCAGATTACGATTCTAGCTGGTCTGCTCTTGACCCCTCTCTTTGGGCAGAAGGTACCTGGTAAGCAACTGCTTATGACATTGGTTATCCTTTTAGGGATTATTCTCATTCAGATTCCTTACTTTGGTAGTGGTCTTGGTAGCGGTGTGGTCCGTGCTAGTCTCTTGATTTTACTGGCCGCTTTTGCCTATCCTTTGGGCAATCGTAAGATGATGGTCCACTGTAAGCAGGATCAGCTTTCAACGACGCAGCGTGTGTTTGGGATGACCTTGATGAGTACACCTTTTTGGTTGCTTTTGTCAGTTTTTGCTGTAGCAGATGCTGGACTTCCATCAGATGGACAGATTTTACAGTCTTTAATTGTGGCTGTCTTTTCTGGAGTTGTCGCAGCCTTGCTTTTCTTCGAGGCGACTAATCTGGTTAAGCATAACCATAAGCAACTGGCAGTAGTTGAGGCTACTCAGGCTGGTGAAGTTCTCTTTACCCTCTTGGGTGGTTGCCTCTTCCTCGGAGATAGTCTACCTAGCCTTTTGGGATTCCTTGGGATTGCTATTGTAACCATTGGTATTATTGGAAATAGCCTGCTAACAGGCTCAGATTAAGCATAAGTATGAGACTTTCGAATGGCAAATTCGGAAGTTTTTTCATTTACCCTAATTGTCAAGTCAAGTGCAACAAAGATGTTCCTCTGATTAAGTGAGTATCTTTCAAGCTGTTTGAGTTAGCTCAAACAGCTTTTTTGCGGACTGATAGCCATGAATTCGTCTAGGTCTTTCATTGATAGCCTTTGTATAGTCCTCTAAAAGATTCTGATTTAGTTCTTTTAACGAACACCCCTTCGGAATGAACTCTCTTAGTAGTCCATTGAAATTCTCATTTGTACCTCGTTCATAAGATGAATAGGCATGTGCAAAATAAACATCTAATCCCTCTATCTTACTCAATGATGAAAATTCGTTTCCATTATCTGCAGTTATGGACTTAATGGGATAAAGTTTCATACACTCTAAGACTGCTTGATTGACATACTCTGCTTTCTTTTCCACGAGTTTCTTTGTGACAGCATAGCGTGTTTGTCGTTCTACCAAGGTTAGAATAGAAGGTTCTCCTATTGTCTTTCCACCCAGAACAGAATCGATTTCCCAATCTCCAAAACGGGAACGATTATTGATTTCTTCTGGCCTTTCTTCAATTGACTTTCCTAGATGTTTCTTGGTAGAGGGGCGCTTGGTAAATTTCTTACGGATCCGCACTGCTCTTGGCAAATCAATGACCTTAATCTCTAACAATCCTTGATGGATATAGTTATAGAGCGTCTTGGTTGAAGGAACAACTGCATCTACATGTTGGAGTCTATAGGTATGAACAAAGGTATCCACGCTATGCACCCTTGGTTTCTCTCTCATTGCTTCTGTAAATGCTCTCAGAAAGTCATCCGATACGGAATCCAGTTTCAAATAATAGCTGGCTTCTCTAGCATGACGATAACGGTTATGAGCAGCATCTGCATAATAGTGTTGGTAATAGACCTTTTGCCCATTTACTTTTTTCACTTGTGTTATGGAACCACGATTAATTTCACGAGTAATAGTAGAGCGATTTCTCCCTAGTCTACGAGCAATCTCAGCAGGTTTGAGTCCTACGCTTAAATAAGCTTCAATTTCCCCTCGCTCAGCTTCAGATAAGTGCTTGTATGATTGATTTGTGGTAGAATAATTAGTGGACATGTTCATCTTCCTTTATACTGTTTTTCGCAACTCTAGTATATCAGATGAACATGTCTTTTGTGTTGCACTTCATTTTACAATAGGGCGTTTTTTCATTTATATGAAAAATATTACAGAAAAAGATGGTATTTTCAGATTATAGTGCTATAATGATATTAAAAGTGAGCGTTTACCGTTTTAATTTAAATCCTAGAGATATTTCCGGAAACTTTGATAGGCTTATTAATAAAGGCGAATGTATTGACTTTGAATTTTCATGAAAAATGAGTTAACATTTAATGTTACTCTGAAGAAGGAGAAGAGTCATGAATGATACTGTTTGTAAAAATTGGTTTATGCGTAAAAGTGGGAAGACTTGGGTCTACGGCTGTGCCTTGGTAAGTTTTGCAGGTTTGGCCCTGGCTGGTCCTGTCTATGCGGACCAAGTGGAACAGGCAACTGTGAGCCAAGTACCTCAAGAAGTGGTAGCTCAAACTGATTATCAAGTTGCCCCTCAAGCGGAGCTTGCTCCTAGCACGACCAAGGAAGTCCCCCAAGTGGTAGAGCCGAGCCCGTCTCTTGTTTCCGAATCTGCTAAAACAGCTCAAGAGAATCCCACTCAGCCTATCCCTGACCAGTCAAAAGAAGTACAAACACAGGCTAGTGAGGCTGAGAAAGTAACTAACCAAGCGCAAGAAGCCGATTTGAATCAGACCAGTCAAGAACAATCTCCAGTTGTAACGAATAGCACCAGTCCTGTTCATGTGACAGCGGAAAAAACCGATTTGCCTAATAATGAAGCGGTTACCAATCTAGAAGGGATGACCGCAGACCAAAATGGCCACTGGGAAATGCAGGCTGACGGTATTCATTCAGAAGCCAAAGACAAGGGAGACTCTTTCCTTTATTCTCAATCCGAGGGCAAGAATTTTATCTATTCAACGGATGTAACCTTCAAGGAAGCTGGTGGTGCAGCTGCCCTCATTTTCCGTGGTAACAATGATAGTAGTGATAAAAATATGTACGGGGTCAACGTAGACTCTGGTAACCATAAGGTTAAGTTTTGGCGTTGGGTCAATAATCATGATATTCAACTTGTAGATGAGAAAGATGTGACACCAACTGCTGATGAAACCTACAATCTTAGAGTAGTTGCGGCTAATCAGTGGCTATCTTACTATGTCAATGATGTGCTTGTCGCAAGTACAGGTGATGCTGTCCTTCAAAAAAGTGACAAGGGTCAACCTCAAGTCCTTCCAGAAGGCTACTTTGGACTTCTTAATTGGAATGCCAATGTCATTTTCAAAAATACCCGCTATGTTAATCTCGACGATGCCAGTCTTCCTTTGATTGACAATCTTGTGGTGACCTCAAAGACAGGTTCTGTTGAAAAACAAGCCCAATTCTTCTCTGAAGAACCACTCCATATCCAATATGTGGGACACAATGCTGAGACTGTAGGACTTGACATCACTAAGCATAATCCAAATGCTGTTATCAAGGTAGAAGATGCCAAGGGAAATGTCTACACAGATATTTCACAATTGCCAGTGGCTGTAGGTGCCAATTACTTTACTATTGAAAGTAGTGTGACCGATTCGCTTGGTCGTCCAGTGACCTTGACTTACCGTGTTAATATCCACCGCAGACAGAGTGATGATGTCTATTACAACGAGCTTTATCGTGATCAGTATCATTATTCTGTCAAGGATGGCTGGGCTAATGACCCTAATGGCTTGGTCTTTTACAAGGGACGTTACCATCTCTTCTATCAATTTTACGATGATACCAAATGGGGACCAATGCACTGGGCCCATGCGACCAGCCGAGACTTGCTTCATTGGGATGAAGAGCCGATAGCCTTTTATCCAGATGCGACGGGTCACATGTTCTCAGGCTCTGTCGTGGTTGATAGTACCAATAGCTCCGGCCTCTTCAAATCTCCGGAAGGTGGCCTGGTAGCTATTATTACTTCAAATGGTAATGGGCAACGGATTGAAATCGCCTATAGTGAGGACGAGGGTAGAACTTGGCAAAAATATGACAAGGTAGTTGCCGACTGGTCTCAGGACCCACTTCAAAACCAAGATTTCCGTGACCCTAAGGTCTTCCGCTGGGATAACCAATGGTTTATGGTCCTTGCTGGTGGTCCACTCCGCATTTATTCTTCACAAGACTTGAAGAACTGGCAAGTGGAAACAACCTATAAAGATTTGCATACGGAATGTCCTGACCTCTATCCAATTGTGGCCAATGATGGAGCACTCAAGTGGGTCCTCTCACGTGGTGGTCGTACTTACAAGGTTGGCGATTTTAAACAAGTGGATGGCAAGTGGGCCTTTGTAGCTGATGATGTTTACCAAGACCATGACGAAATCATGAATTTTGGTAAGGATTCCTATGCTGCTATGACTTATTATGTTCATGATTTTGGAACAGCTGACCATCCCAACATCCCACAATTGACTGAAATCAACTGGATGAACACTTGGGAAGATTATTGTAATCTGGTTGCAGATACTGTAGGTCAAAAATTTAATGGTACCTTTAACCTTAACCTTGACCTTGGTTTGGTTAAATCAGGCGACCGTTACCTCTTGACCCAAACCCCTGTTAAGGCCTACGAAAGCCTTCGTGACACAGACAATGCCCAGTATTTTGAAAATGTCACAGTGGCTTCTGACAATGAATTGCTTAAAGATTTCAAAGGCGATACTTATGAAGTGGTTTCTCACTTTGTACCAGGTAAGGACACGACAGCAGTTGGATTTAATCTTCGCGTTGGTGATGGTCAAGCTACTAAGGTCATTTACGATTTAACTAAGGAAACTTTGTCTATTGACCGTAGCCAATCTGGTACTATCCTTTCTGATGCTTTTGCTAAGGTTAATAGTCAACAAGTGACTCGCAATGAAGATGGTTCTATTGATTTGCATCTTTATGTGGACCGTGCGAGTGTAGAAGTCTTTGCTAAGGGAAATACGGTAGCTGGTGCTAATCAGATTTTCCCAAGCCCAAGAGCCGTTGGAGCAAGTGTCTTGGTTGAAGGTGGTCCAGCCAAAGCAAATATTGCTATCTACCCAATTAAGAGTACTTGGACTGACAAGAAGGAAGTTACAAAGGCTGTTGCTATGAACACCACAGTTGCAGGTCATTTGGCTCTTGAAGTTGGTCAAAGTAAGGACTTGCAGGTTTACCTCGCACCGGCTTCTGAAGAGCAAGATGTGACATGGACAGTAAGTGATCCAAGTTTGGTGTCCTATACTGAACATGACAATAAACTTTCTCTTAAAGCCCTTCACAAAGGTCATCTCACTGTCACAGCAACTTCAGTTGAAAACCCATCATTGACCAAGACCTTTAATATTGACATTACGCTCAACAATTTTGCGACCAACCTTAAAGGCTTAAAGGCTGTTACTGGTAATTGGTATATTGATGACGATACCCTTTACGATAGCAATGTCAGTGCCAATGACTTCTTCATGGCCTATGAAAGTAATGGCTTCAAGCAATTTGACTATGATATCGATGTCAAATACCAACATGGTTTGGTCAACCTCTTTGTAGCTGCGGAACGTGAAGAACCAGGTCGTGCCTACTCTGTTCAATTTGCTGACAATGATACTGTTCGTCTCTTCCGTTTTGGTGGTGAAACCATCGCTGAAGCTCATTTGGATAAGGCTATCAATGACGGTCAGTACCACCATGTCAAGGTTGTGAAAGGCAAGGACACAATGACAGTCTATGTCGATGGCAAGGAAGTGCTCCATCATCAATTTGATGCTGTGGATAATTACTTCAATCAAGCCCATGTAGGTGTCGGTCTCTGGGATGGAGCAGTAGAATTCAAAAACTTCTTCGTAACTGAAAAAATGACAAACACAAGCAGTGACACTACTGACGAACCAATCAAACCTGATCCTCAGCCAGAACCAAGTCCAGAGCCAAATCCGGAAAATAAACCAGTTGAGCCTGAGCATCAACCAGAGGTTGCTCCAGAGACTGAGCCAACTGGACAAAATAATGGTCACGATAGTACAAACACAGTGCCAGATCCATCTCAGGATAATACGGGTAAGCAAGAAGAAAGTAAGGCTCCAGTGGAAATACCTAAGACTGTCGCTCCACTTGTTGAGAATCTCCTCAAAAAATTCAACGCATTTAGTCTCTCAACCTTCCTTGCAAGTATTGCCAAAGAAACATGGCACTTTTTAACAAAATGGCTATTTAGCTAAAATCAAAACGTTGAAAAGGCTATGTAAGAAGAAAAAACTTAGAAGTATGAAAGCTTCTAAGTTCAGATTGAAGACAAAGTCCTCAGAAGTTATACTTCTGGGGATTTTTCTTGCTTTGAAGGAGTATAATAAAAGAAAAAGGTATTTGATGAGGTGTTCCTATGTTTCACAAAGAAAATCCCGAATACAATCGACGTCAAGTAGGATTCTATACGCTTGATGAACTTGTGCCTAAAGACCATTTTCTAAGAAAAGTCGAGGAAACGATTGATTTCTCTTTTATTTATGATCTTGTCGAAGATAGTTATTCCTCGGATAATGGTCGCCCTAGTCTAGACCCTGTTTTATTAGTTAAAATTCCGTTGATTCAATGTTTTTATGGCATTCGTTCTATGCGCCAAACCATTAAAGATATTGAGGTGAATACGGCTTACCGATGGTTTCTTGGCTTATCTCTGGACGATAAGGTACCACATTTTACAACTTACGGTAAGAACTATAGCCGACGCTTTGAAAACAAGGAAGTGTTAGCACACATTTTTAGTCATGTGCTTCATCATGTTTTGGAAGTGGGGCTCATTGATCCCTCAGAAATCTTCATTGATGGGACCCATATCAAGGCAGCTGCTAATAATCATAAGTACAAAACTGTTGTTATTGATCAAAAAGCTAAATTCATGAGTGAACAACTGGAGATTGAGATTAATTTAGATAGGAAAAAACACGCAAAAAAGTTCTTAAAGCCCGCCAAAAAAGGCGAGGCTAAACCTAAGAAACAATCAACGACAGACCCAGACAGTGGTTGGTTTCATAAGGGGGAACATAAGGAAGTCTTCGCTTACAATGCTCAAGTAGCTTGTGATAAACACGGCTGGGCCTTAGCTTATACGGTTGAAGCAGGAAACATCCATGATAGTCAGGCTTTCTCTGCTCTTTTTGTCAAACTAGAACCATTCTCACCTGAATTCATTATTGCGGATTCAGGCTATAAAACACCTAGTATTGCCAAGTTTCTTCTAGAAAAAGGGATTACACCAGTTTTCCCTTACACTAGACCAAGAGGTAAGAAAGATTTTTTACGTCCAAAAGACTTTGTCTATGACGAGCATTTTGATTGTTATCTTTGTCCAGAGAACCATGTATTAACTTATCGTACAACCACACGTGAAGGTTATCGAGAGTATAAAAGTAATCCTAAAATTTGTAAGACCTGTCCCTTGTTAGCGATTTGTACTGAAAGTCGCCAGCACCAAAAAGTTGTTGTGCGTCATATTTGGAAAGATGCCCTAGAAGTCTGTGAAGATATTCGCCATCAAAGTGGTATGAAAGAACGGTATCAACACCGGAAAGAAACGATAGAACGGTTATTCGGAACAGCTAAAGAATATCATAACTTACGTTATACCAGAGAAAAAGGAAAGTCCAAAATGGAAGCTAAGGTTGGGCTTACTTTAGCGTGTCTAAATATCAAAAAATTGGTAAAAATGATGACAGGAAAGACCTATAATTTTACCCAAATATCTCAATATTATTGGATTATAGGAGAATTAGGTAAGAATATAAAAAAGACAAACATCAAAAACGATGTTTGTCTTCATTCTGAACTTAGAAGTATGAAAGCTTCTAAGTTTTTTTGTTTCTACTAAAAATTACCCAAAAATTTCTTTTGCGAGTGCCTTTCCTTTCGGAGTTGCTGCTAAGCCACCTTCAGCAGTTTCCCGGAAGGCAGTTGGCATGGCTGAACCCACCTGATACATCGCGTCAACAACCTGGTCGACTGGAATGGCCGATGTGATACCCGCCAAGGCCATGTCAGCAGCTACTAGGGCAAAACTTGCTCCCATGGCATTACGTTTGACACATGGGACCTCAACCAATCCGGCTACAGGGTCGCAGATGAGTCCCAACATATTTTTAAGCACAAAGCAGATGGCCTGACTGGCCTGGAAAGGTGTACCACCAGCAGCCATTGTAATAGTGGCAGCAGCCATAGCAGAGGCAGAACCAACTTCGGCTTGGCAGCCTCCCTCGGCACCAGAAATCGAGGCATTATTTGCGATGACTAGACCAAATGCACCAGCAGTGAAGAGAAAATCTAATTGTTGTGATTCGCTCAAGTCTAGTTTTTCGATAGCTGTTGTTAGAACAGCAGGTAGACAACCAGCTGATCCAGCAGTAGGTGTGGCACAAACCAAGCCCATCTTGGCGTTAGATTCATTGACTGCCATGGCATTTCTTGCAGCACCCAAAACTGCAGAATCAGCCAAGGTCTTTCCATTTTTGATATAGGCATCCAGTTTGGCAGCGTCTCCCCCAGTTAAGCCAGTTGGTGATTTCTCAGGAGACAAACCAGCCTGAACAGACTCCTTCATCACTTCGAGATTTCGAGTCATCAGAGTTAGAATTTCAGGCCGTTCCCGTCCAGTTAGCTCTGTCTCTGTAGCAATCATGAGCTCGGCGATATTGCCTTGGTAATCTCGGTCAGCTTGTTGAACTAATTCTTCAATAGTGTAAAACATGCAATCCCCCTCTTAGCTGAAAAAGTTGACATTATGTAGATGAGGAATTCTAGCGATTTCAGTGACGGCCTCATCACACTGGTGAGAGTCAATTTCGATAATCATAATGGCCTTTTCACCGGCATTTTCCCGAGTAACAGTCATTTGGGCGATATTGATGCCATAACGCGACAAAATATCTGTGACAAGGGCAATCATTCCTGGAACGTCTTGGTGGACAATGATGAGAGTCGGTGTATTCATCTTGAGATTGACCGCAAAACCATTGAGTTCAGTTACTTGGATATTTCCTCCACCGATAGAAACGCCTGTGGCAGAAATGGTTTTTGTAGCATTTTTTAAGGTGATACGAGTCGTATTGGGGTGTGGCGCATTACTATCCTTGTTAATTTTCCAGTAGACCTTAATGCCTTTTTCGTATGCGATATCCAGAGCGCGTGGGATGTCAGGGTCGTCAGTTTCCATACCTAAAATACCAGCCACAAGAGCCACATCAGTCCCGTGACCTCGATAGGTCTTGGCAAAGGAATTAAAGAGTTGAAATTCTACCTCAGTCGGTGTCTCACCAAAGATGGCAGAAACAATCTTGCCAATACGAACAGCTCCTGCAGTATGACTAGAGGAAGGCCCGACCATGACAGGTCCAATGATGTCAAAAACGGATTGAAATTTTAAATTTTTCATAACACGCCTCGTTTGATTAATCTTGTATTTTCAGTATACCATGAATTATAGAGATTAGGTATTTAAGTAAAATCTATAGAAATCATAAAAAAATAACCTATTTTAAGCTTTCTTTAAGGTTCAATAGATATAATAGTGCTCTATTAAGTAAGCAATACTTATTTTTCATAAATCTGAGAGGGTGGCCTGCGGGTCGCCTTTTTGTGTTTCTTTTCTTATGTCTAGATAGATTGTGGTAAAATAGAGCCTAAAGATTTACTTGTCAGAAAGGATACGTCATGGCTTACAATCAGCTACCTTTGGATAATAATTCTGGAAATACTAGTTATTCGGTTCCTAATCCCTCTATTTTAGAGGTTAAGAAGTATTTAAAGTCTTGGAGTGAGCTTGAAAATTATAAACTTCAGGAAGACGCCCTGGATAAATTATTTTTTGAGTTGATACCTAAAAATGAAGATATTTCTGATATATTGTTAAAAGTTGCAACACTAAATGATTTTTATAGCACCAATATTTTTTCGGTCTATCCCTTAGCAAAGCATATCTTATCGATTGATATTGATGAGAGGTTGAGACAAGGTGATGTCGCTTTGGTTAAAGAGATTCAAAAAGTTAATTATGGTGGGGTAACAAAGAACTTTTATTCATTTGCAACGAAGTATTGTTCGCACCATAATCCTATCGAATATCCTATTTACGATAGCTATGTTGAAAAAGTCTTAAAGTATTTTAGAAAAAAAGATAAGTTCGCTGTCTTTAAAAATGCAGATTTAAAAGACTATCAGCAATTTAAAAAAATTCTCTTAACCTTTAGAAGTTATTATGGTTTAGAAGAGTTTAATTTAAAGGAAATAGACCAGTATATGTGGCAGCTAGGTAAAGAGTACTTTCCCAAAAAATATAAATAATAGTCACGTACGTATCCCTAGAAAGGAATAACTCACATTGTATTACAAATTCCTACTTTTCGACCTTGATCACACCCTCCTAGATTTTGACCGTGCTGAAGATTTGGCTTTGACCTACCTTCTTGAAGAGGCTGGGGTGGCTTCACGAGATCTTAAAGTTTACAAGGATCACTATATCCCCATGAACCGTTCCATGTGGGAGGATCTTAATCATGGTTTAATCACTAAGCCTGAGTTGCTTCGCACGCGCTTTTCACGTCTTTTTGAGCATTTTGGACAGGAGGTTGATGGCAGTCACTTAGCTGGCCGTTACCAGCATTTCTTGAGCCAACAGGGGCAGGAGTTGCCTCAGGCCCATGCTTTCTTATCGAATGTTAAAGACCGAGGCCACAAGATTTATGCAGCCACTAACGGTGTTAGCTATATCCAACGAGGTCGTCTGCAAGCCTCAAGCATCTTGCCATTCTTCGATGATATTTTCATCTCAGATGAGGTGGGTGCCCACAAACCGTCTACTGACTTTTTTGAAAAAATTTCGGATCAGGTAAATGACTTTCATCCCGATTCGGCCCTCATGATTGGTGATAGTCTAACCGCTGATATCCAAGGTGGTAATAATGCAGGAATTGACAGCATTTGGTTTAATCCAAATGGTTTGGTTAATGAGACTCCAGCTGTTCCAACTTATCAAGTCAAAAACTACCAAGAAATTTTGACGATTTTGAGCAAATAGACGACCTTTCAAAATTGTATTCACCCATGACTATTAAGAGCTTTTCAGCTCTTTTTTTGCTACAATGAAAGCATGAATGATCTGATTAAACATAAGCTGGAATTGCTCCCAAACAATCCTGGGTGCTATCTCCACAAGGACAAATTCGGCAATATTATCTATGTCGGTAAGGCTAAAAATCTAAAAAATCGTGTGCGTAGCTATTTTCGTGGAAGTCATGATACCAAGACAGAGCTTTTGGTATCTGAGATTGCAGACTTTGAATTTATCGTAACTGAGTCCAATATTGAGGCCCTACTTTTGGAGATTAATCTTATCCAAGAGAATATGCCCAAATTCAACATCCGCCTCAAGGATGACAAGTCTTACCCATTTATCAAGATTACTAAAGAACTCTATCCAAGGCTCTTGATTACCCGCCAGGTTAAGAAGGATGGCGGTCTCTATTTTGGTCCTTACCCAGACTCTGGTGCGGCCAATGAAATCAAGAAACTGTTGGACCGTATTTTCCCCTTTAAGAAATGTAAAAATCCCGCCAACAAGGTCTGTTTCTATTACCATATCGGACAATGTAATGCCCACACCATCTGTCACACCACCGAGGACTATTGGCAAGGTTTGGTTGAGGATGTCAAGAATTTCCTAAACGGCCATGATGATAAAATCGTTAATCAGCTTAAGGCCAAGATGAAGGATATGTCTGACCAGATGGAGTTTGAGCGTGCTGCGGAATATCGCGATTTGATTGAGGCGGTGTCGACGCTCAGGACCAAGCAAAGGGTTATCCGTCAGGACATGCAGGACCGTGATATCTTCGGTTACTACGTGGACAAGGGTTGGATGTGTGTTCAGGTTTTCTTTGTTCGCCAAGGAAAACTCATTCAGCGTGATGTCAATATGTTCCCTTATTATAATGATGCTGAGGAAGATTTCCTAACCTATATGGGTCAGTTTTATCTGGATAGTCGTCATCTTAAGCCTAAAGAGATTTTCATTCCAGGAGACATTGATCAAGAGTCTGTCGAAGCTCTAGTTGGAGATGAGGTCAGGGTCTTTAAACCTCAACGTGGAGAGAAGAAGCAGTTAGTTAATCTGGCGACGAAAAATGCCCGTGTCAGTCTGACCCAAAAATTTGATCTCCTTGAAAAAGATATAGCCAAGACTCAAGGAGCCATTGAAAATCTAGGCAAACTCATGGGAATTCCGACACCGGTTCGCATCGAGTCCTTCGATAACTCTAACATCATGGGAACGAGTCCTGTATCCGCCATGGTCGTCTTTGAGAATGGGAAACCCAATAAAAAAGAGTACCGCAAATACAAGATTAAGACGGTTGAAGGACCTGACGACTATGCCAGCATGCGTGAGGTCATTCGTCGTCGTTATAGTCGTGTCAAACGCGATGGGCTAACGCCACCAGACCTTATTATTATGGATGGTGGTCAAGGGCAGGTTAATGTGGCCAAGGATGTCCTGCGTAATGAATTGAATCTCTCTATCCCAGTTGCGGGGCTTCAGAAAAATGACAAGCACCAAACCAACGAATTGCTCTTTGGGGACCCCTTGCAGGTTATTGATTTGCCACGTCAATCCGAGGAATTTTTCCTCCTTCACCGTATTCAGGATGAAGTTCACCGCTTTGCCATCACCTTCCACCGTCAAGTTCGTAGTAAAAATAGTTTCAGTTCCAAACTTGATGGCGTGGAGGGGCTTGGACCTAAGCGCAAACAAAAACTTCTCAAACACTTCAAGTCTATGACAGCTATCCAAAAAGCTACCGTTGAGGATATCCAAGCACTTGGCATTCCAGAAAAAGTAGCAGAGGCTCTGTTAGATAAATTAAATGATAACAATTAAAGAAACGTAATGAATTAAGTTCATTTTTTGTTACCTAAATTGTCAAATTAAGTTAGACTTTTCAAGTAACTCAGAAAAACTTGGTAGGGAGATTGATAATTCAATGATTTCCTAGGAATTCTATTTCTTTTATCAGCTATAGCTGTGGACGTCGACACACGAAGTCTTCTGGCAATATCTGTTAGTGACACCTTTTCAGTAAGGAGCTATGCAACTTTTTGCCGGACTAGATTGGAGATTTGGCAGTTTTTCTCAACGATTGATGTCTTAGCTACCGTGACTCTCCTACAACTTTTACACTGGAAACGACGCTTTTTAAGACGTAATAGTGTAGGTGTTCCAACTTGTTCAAGGAGAGGAATTTTAGAAGGCTTTTGAAAGTCATATTTGATCATTTTTCCTTGGCAGTCAGGACATGATGGTGCAGTATAATCAAGTGTTGCTTGAACCTCAATGTAGGTATCTTTTTCAAAAACAAGAGAAATAATGATATTTGGGTCTTTAATTCCGATTAATTCTGTGGTATTCTTAATAAGTCTCATAAGTTCTTCCTAATGATGGTTTGGTTGCTTTTCATTATAGTTCTTATGGGACTTTTTGTCTGCATTCAAAAAGCTCTATAATCTTTACAGTGGTTTTACCCACTACAGAAATTATAGAGCCGCCTAACATAGATGGCTTTTTCTGTCTAGCTTAATTTTACAAATTGGGTTATTTATTCTTCATAAGATTTGAAGGGTTGATCTTTTTTAGGGTATCGTGTCGGTGTGATTGACAGTCCCATCTTGTCTTTTTCGTGTAGCAATTCAATGACTAGGGAAACCATAATCAGTACCATGATGAGTGAAAATGGAAAGGCTACGATAATCAGCGTATTTTGCAAGGCTACTAAGCCCCCTGAAAGAAGTAAGACGATGGCAATAGTCGCAAGGAGTACGCCCCAGAAGATTTTAAGGTTATTCTTTGGTTTGAGATTCCCATCATCAGAGAGCATAGCTAGCACATAGGTCGCAGAGTCTGCTGACGTGATAAAGAAGGTAATGATCAGGATGATGGCAACAACGGAGGCAATAAAACCAAATGGCAGTTGACTGAAGGTTGCAAACAAGGTCTGCTCACTTGGAAACTGTGTTAAATCTACATTTCCAAGTGATTGAACATGCGTTGAAAGTGTTCCAAAGGTAGAAAACCATAAAAAGCTTAATACAGTCGGTGCTAATAAGACGATGGATAGAAATTGTCTGATACTACGTCCTTTAGAAATTCTGGCAATAAAAACTCCCACGAATGGTGACCAAGAAATCCACCAAGCCCAATAGAAAATCGTCCAAGTATTGATCCAGTCACGATTGTATTGACCAAAGGAACCAGCACTGAAACTCATACGGAAGAAATTGGAAATATACAGTCCGATACTATCGGTCAAGGTATTAAAAATCTGGACTGTGGGACCGATGATTATGGTGATGGCGAGTAGTCCAACCGCTAAAATAAGATTGGTGTTTGATAAGATTTTTACCCCTTTTCCAAGACCAGAAAGGGCTGAAATGGTAAAGAGGATGGTTGTGATAATTATGATAATAACTTGCACAAGGGCATTGTTTGGAATACCAAAGAGGTAGTTGAGTCCCCCATTGATTTGGGCTGCCCCAAAACCAAGAGTGGTTGCCACCCCGATAACAGTAGCGACCACTGTAATCGTATCTACGATCTTACCAAGGCTACCGTTTGTTTTTTTACCAAACAAGGGCTTTAAGGTAACCGATAAAAGATATTTCTCTTTTTTTCGGAAACCAAAGTAGGCGAGGGCCAGGGCGATTAAAGCATATATTGCCCAGGCATGGATGCCCCAGTGAAAGAAAGTGTAACGGAAAGCATCGGCTAAGGCTTCCTGCGACCCTGGGGTAGCTCGTACCGTTGAAATGGCATAATGGGATAAGGGCTCTGCGGCACCGTAGAAGACAAGGCCGATTCCCATTCCAGCAGAAAATATCATGGCAATCCAAGAGATAGTAGAGTGTTCAGGCACCGAATTGGGTTCCCCCAGTTTGATTTGCCCAACGGGACTAACCAGGAAAAAGCCACAAAGTAGAACGATTGACGTGACCAGTAATAAGTAAAACCAGCCAAGTTTATCTGAAATAACTTCCCTTAGTTGTTCTGACCAAACTTGGTAGCCGTCAGGCATAACAATACCAAGAAGGACCAGGATAGCCAGTAGCACAAAAGAGGTTTTTAAGACCGGCGTTAAATTTTTAGTTGACATAAAATCTCCTTTCATTCTCTACCATTATATCAAAAATGATAATAACTTAAAAATGAGGGGAGATTAGATAACACCCAGCTAGTTATAATTTTTAGTTGATTAACTAGAGACGTTTAAGAACCTAAATTGTCAAATTAAGTTAGACTTTTCAAGTAACTCAGAAAAACTTGGTAGGGTGATTGATAATTCAATGATTTCCTAGGAATTCTATTTCTTGAGAGTGGGACAGAAATCGGTAATTCGTTAGAATTCGATTTCGTCGTCCCACCTCCGCACAGTTGAGTAGGGCTGTAAAAGCTGATGAAATCAGCGTAGTAGAGCCCACTCAACCACTGCGTCTTTCTCGACAATCCAAAGACAAATTGAGAGGCTAGGACTTTTGTCCCAGCCTCATAATTTTGAGAAACATTCGTAAAATCCATTTGTTTCGGTAATCCATTTCGTCCTATATGTTAGTTCCTTTCAGATAAATGTGGTGTTTATCTGAGACTAGCCTAGATGGCTTTTTCTGTCTAGCTTAATTTTACAAATTTGGTTATAATAAGATTAATTAAAAAGGGAAAGGAGTCATGCTATCAAAAACGAAGCTAAAATTGAACGTCTTTATGATAAGAGTCGTCGCGGCTTTCTTCGTGGAATCTTTAGTCGTGCTACGATTATCTTCTTGATCATCTTACTGCAGCTTGTTGTTGTGGCCATGTCTTACCTCTGGTTGCATCAATATAGGATACACCTGCAAGTTACAGAAGTAGTCCTTCGTATTCTGGCCATTATTTATCTCTTTCAAAGTGATATGGAATCAACAGCCGTCAATACTTGGCTCCTGATAGTCTTGCCTTTTCCAATTATCGGAACCTTGCTCTTGGCTTATACGAAACTTGATATAGGTTACACAGGGATGAAGCGTGCTATTCAGAGCAATATTGACCGCAGTTCTGGTATTCTGAAACAAGATAATCAGGCCCTCGAAGAGCTTAAACAGCGTCACACCAGCAACTATAACTTGGTCCAATATCTTGAAAATGTGAACGGTTCCTTTCCAGTTTATCGTCACACGAAGACGACCTATTTCCCAAGTGGTGAAGCCAAGTTTGAGGAAATGAAGAAACAGCTCCTTAAAGCAGAGAAGTACATTTTCTTGGAATATTTCATCATTGGTGAAGGTGAAATGTGGGGTGAAATCCTAGCAATCTTGAAACAAAAGGTTCAAGAAGGGGTGGAAGTTCGAGTCCTGTATGACGGTATGAATGAATTTTCAACTTTGAGTTTTGACTATAAGAAACGATTGGAAAAAATTGGCATTCAATCTCGAGTTTTTGCCTCGGTAACCCCTTTCCTGTCAACCTATTACAATTACCGTGACCATAGAAAAATCTTGCTGATTGATGGTAAGGTTGCTTTCACAGGCGGGGTTAATTTAGCTGACGAGTATATCAACAAGATTGAGCGTTTCGGTCATTGGAAAGATACTGCCTTGATGCTGGAGGGCCCAGCGGTTGATACTTTTTTAGTTCTCTTTCTTCAGATGTGGACCTATTCTAACGAAACCTTAGATGTTACGCCGTATATGGTTGAACATAAGGTCTTTGATACCCCTGGCTTTGTTGTTCCTTATGGAGATATTCCATTGGACAAGGATAAAGTTGGTGAGAATGTCTATATTGACATCCTTAACCATGCGCGTGATTTTGTTCACATCATGACGCCTTATCTTATTTTAGATGGTGAGTTACTACATGCTTTGAAATTTGCGGCCGAGCGTGGGGTAGACGTCAGTATCATCATGCCTGGTATTCCTGATAAAAAGTCAGCTTACTACCTCGCTAAGACTTACTACCCAACACTTTTGGCATCCGGCGTAAAAATCTATGAGTACACTCCTGGATTTGTTCATGCAAAGGTATTTGTGAGTGACAATAGTAGGGCTGTTGTCGGAACGATTAATTTGGATTACCGCAGTCTTTATCACCACTTTGAGTGTGCGACCTATCTTTACAGGACGTCATCAGTGGTTGGTATTGAGGAAGATTTCCAAGCGACAATGGCCAAGTGTCATCGAGTCAGCATGACTGATGTTAAAAATCGACCATTTCACCAGAAGTGCTTGGGCTTATTGACCAGATTAGTTGCGCCATTGATGTAGTGACAAGACTTGTTATAAGAGGGTTGAGCCCTCTTTTTTTATAGTTTAAAATAAAGATAATGAAGTCGAAGGAGAAAATGATGTTAACCATTCGTCCAGTCAGCTTGTCAGATGCACAGGCTATCCAGGCCATCTATGCACCCTATGTCGAGAAGACAGCTATTACCTTTGAATATGAGGTTCCCAGTGTTCAAGAGTTTGAAAAACGCATTAGCAAGACGATTGAAAAATACCCCTATTTAGTAGCAGAAGAGAATGGCCAAGTTCTAGGCTATGCTTATGCCTCAAACTATTATGCTCGCACAGCCTATGATTGGACGACAGAGCTGTCTATCTATCTTCATGAAGATGCACGTGGTCGAGGTTTGGGAAGCCAGCTCTATGATGCCCTAGAGAAGGAACTTGAGAAGCGTGGGTACTTGCGTTTCCTAGCCTGTATCGCAGTTCCGAACGAAGCGAGCATTTCCATGCATGAAAAGAGGGGCTATGTCCAAGTCGCTCATTTCCCAAAGATTGGCTATAAGTTCAACAAATGGCATGATATCGTCTGGATGCAAAAGACAATAGACGGCCCTGTTAGGAAAATAAAGTAGAAATCACGCCAATCATAATCGCAATGGCTAATTATCCCTGCCTTTTTCATAGGCTAAAATGATACTAATAAAATTACTGAAAGAGACCGGAAAGTTGTAATGGTCTCCCCTACACGAAAGGAGCCTATATGACTCAAGAACAAAGTGCTAGACTGTTACCCCAAAAGCCCTCCAGATGGGCCAAAATTCTACTTAACCGAAAGGTTCCTATTCTCCTGTTCTTCTTACTGGAATTGGCCTTTCTTGTCTTTTCATATCTCAGCCTACAAGAGCATTTCCCATCCATTATCTTATGGGAACACTTGTTGAGTGTCTTTACCTTCTTTTACTTGCTCAATCGTTCCATGGATTCTCGTTCCAAACTGTCCTGGGTGATTATCATTGCCCTCTTTCCAATTTTTGGGACGGCTCTGCTTTACTTTTCACTGGCTGATTTGGGTGTCAGACGCTTGAAGAAACGGCTTGAGGATGCTACAGTGCAGGTATCCGACTATCTAAGCACCGATCCAGAAGTTGCTGATTATTTATCCCAAAGTGATCGCCAATTACAAAAGTTAGCCTATTTTTTGGAGCATAGTCCAGCACAGTTTCCTATCTACAGAGACACTGAGGTTACCTATTTCCCACTTGGAGATGACATGCTTCCAGCCTTGTTGGAGGATTTGAAAAAGGCGGAGCGTTATATCTTCATGGAATATTTCATTATTGACGAAGGAATCATGTGGGGCGAGATTTTAGCCATTTTAGAGGAGAAGGCCAAGGCAGGTCTTGATGTCCGTGTCATGTTTGATGGGATGAATGAGATGACTACCTTGTCTTACGATTATATTGAGCGACTACATAAGGTTGGCATTAAAGCTCAGGCCTTCTCACCAGTCAAGCCTATTCTATCAACCTATTACAATTACCGAGACCATCGAAAGATTACAGTGATTGATGGTCAAGTTGCTTATACTGGTGGCGTTAATATCGCTGATGAGTATGTCAATAAACGAGAACGCTTTGGTCATTGGAAGGACACGGCCCTTCGCTTAGATGGTTCAGCAGTTCAAACGCTAAAAGCTCTCTTTTTGACCATGTGGACAGTGACTGGAATAGAAGATAAAACGGATATGGAGCACTATTTACAAGAAAAACCTCAAAAAAGGAAGAGTTCGGGCTTTGTACTCCCTTATGGCAATTCACCGCTGACCTACCACAAGGTTGCCGAAAATGTTTATTTACATCTTCTAAATACATCAACTAATTATGTCTATATCATGACGCCTTATTTGATTTTGGATGACGAATTGGTTCGGGCCATGACCTTTGCGGCCAGACGAGGTGTGGATGTTCGTATCATTATGCCAGGAATTCCAGATAAACAGTATGCCTTTGATATTGCGACGACCTATTTTAAAGTCCTCTTGGATGCTGGCGTCCGTATTTTCCGCTATACCCCAGGCTTTGTCCATGCTAAAGTTTATGTTTCTGATGGTCAACAAGCTGTGGTAGGTACCATTAATACAGACTACCGAAGTCTCTATCAAAATTTTGAAGACGGGGTTTATCTCTATAAAAATTTGGAAGTGATTAAGATTGAACAAGATTTTGAGAAAACCCAGGCTCTTTCAGAGGAAGTGACATTGGAAAGTTTATCAAAAATGCCTATGGCTCATCGTCTATGTGGCTATCTCTTTTCTTTGATTGGACCTTTGATGTAATTTTCTTTATAAATTTCCTCGTTTTTTGTTCTATGGTATAATAAGACTATTAGATGAATAAGGGGATTTTTTAATGAAAAAAGCAATGGCTCTCTTAGGGGTGACCTTGGTGTCAGGACTAATTTTATCAACGGCACAAGAAATTAAAGCACAAGAAACTTCTGAAAATATCATCGCTCTACGAAGCAGACGTGGTGGTTCACGTTCTTCAAGTAGAGGTAGCAGAAGTGGATCTAAATCTGGTTTTGGCTCTAACAAGGGACATCATTCTGATGGTAATTCAGGAAAAGGGTATAAATCTGATAGTGGGTCAAGTAAGAGTTACAAGTCAAGTAGTGATCGTGACAGTTACGATGGATCTAGTAAGACTTACGGTTCTAGTAGCTCGCATAGTTCGGGTTCAGACGTTGATTCTAGCTCCAAATCAAGTAGCAGTCAGAGCCATTCAGACAGTCAGTCTTCTTCAAGTAACAGTTCTAGCAAGTCAAAATCGGATACAAATTCAGGATACACAAAGCCTAAGATGTCAGCTCCTGAGCTAAATGACACTGAGCGTTCTAACTTTCAATCGGGTGCAAAAGTTAGTGATGATGAGACTCTCAAAAAGTATTCCAAACAAAATGATGATTTTTCAGATGACCAGGCCAAAAGTATTTTTGACAATAATGACGACTATCAAACCCGTGACCGTTATTACCGACAAGATGTCATCCGTAATCCCTGGTTCTGGATGTATATGAGTCGACGTTCTTATCATCGCTATGGGAATTCATACCATTCAAAAGTAAATAATAAGGCTTATACCAAGGGCTACCAGGATGGCTTTGCGGATGCCGAAAAAGGCATTGATAATTATGATTCATACTCAAAGGAATCAACTCTTTTTGGCAAATTCACAACAACTTCAGAAAAAACAGAATACCTACGTGGTTATAAAGATGGTCATGATGATGGAAAGTAAGAACAATGGCTAAGATATTTCCATGGTATTCATGACTTGACTCTGTGATCTATTATGCTAGAATAGAAACATGCGATGAGTCGATTGGCTCTTTAGAGCCTTTTGCGCTGAGGAGGTCTACATTAGATTGTAACGCAGGAGCGGGCCTTGAGTAGTTGTGTGAACCTGCTACTCTCATCGAAAGATGCCTCTTATCCCTTGCCGTTTGGTAGGGGATTTTTCTTTATTCTTGGCTTTTTTCCCCTTTTCAACTGGACTTAAACGTAGTATAATAGATTCACTAAACTAAATTGATAGAAAATTCCGAAAGAGGTTTAACTATGGGATACACAGTTGCTGTTGTCGGTGCTACAGGTGCCGTTGGTGCTCAAATGATCAAAATGTTGGAAGAATCAACACTTCCAATCGATAAAATTCGCTACCTTGCGTCTGCACGTTCTGCAGGGAAAGTTTTGCAATTTAAAGGTCAAGATGTGACCATCGAAGAAACGACTGAAGACGCATTTGAAGGTGTAGATATTGCACTTTTCTCAGCTGGTGGATCTACCTCTGCTAAATATGCACCATACGCCGTTAAAGCTGGTGCAGTAGTCGTTGATAATACATCTTACTTCCGTCAAAACCCAGATGTACCATTGGTTGTACCTGAGGTCAATGCACATGCGCTTGATGCTCACAACGGTATTATCGCTTGCCCTAACTGTTCAACGATTCAAATGATGGTTGCCCTTGAGCCAGTTCGTCAAAAATGGGGCTTGGACCGTATCATCGTGTCAACTTACCAAGCCGTATCAGGTGCTGGTATGGGAGCAATCCTTGAAACACAACGTGAGTTGAAAGAAGTTTTGAATGACGGCGTTAACCCACGTGATGTTAAAGCTGAAATCTTGCCATGTGGTGGCGATAAGAAACACTTCCCAATCGCCTTCAACGCCTTGGCTCAAATCGACGTCTTCACTGAAAATGACTACACTTACGAAGAAATGAAGATGACAAACGAAACTAAGAAAATCATGGAAGACGATAGCATTGCCGTATCAGCAACATGTGTACGTATTCCAGTCTTGTCAGCTCACTCAGAGTCAGTCTACATTGAAACAAAAGAAGTGGCACCAATTGACGAAGTGAAAGCTGCTATTGCAGAATTCCCAGGTGCAGTCCTTGAAGACGACGTTGCTAACCAAGTCTACCCACAAGCCGTTAATGCTGTAGGTTCACGTGATACATTCGTCGGACGTATCCGTAAAGACTTGGATGCTGAAAAAGGTATCCACATGTGGGTTGTTTCAGATAACCTCCTTAAAGGTGCCGCTTGGAACTCAGTCCAAATCGCAGAAACACTTCACGAACGTGGTTTGGTTCGCCCAACTTCAGAATTGAAATTTGAATTGAAATAGGGAGCGAAACAGAAATCAGTAAGGATTTAATGTTGTATTAAAATACTAAAATCAAGCTAGATTCTATAAAGCAGAGAGACTTCTCTCTGTTTTTTGTTTATTGGCTATCAATTGAAACAGTCAGTCCTCATGTTTTCAGAAAATTGTCAACTTATCTTTCTGTCTGGTCAAAATTATGGTAAAATGGAAAGGATTAGAAAACGGTTGAAGGAGAATATTATGTCAATTGATCAATTAAGAGATGTCAAACTGATCACAGCCCTTATTACACCTTTCCACGAAGATGGCTCAATCAATTATGATGCCCTTCCAGAATTGATTGAGCATCTTTTGGTTCACCATACAGAAGCTCTTCTTTTGGCGGGAACAACGGCTGAAAGTCCAACACTTACTCACGATGAGGAGTTGGAACTCTTTGCGGCTGTTCAGAAAATTGTTAATGGACGTGTGCCATTGATTGCTGGTGTCGGTACCAACGATACACGCGACTCTATCGAGTTTGCTAAGGAAGTTGCCAAATTTGGTGGTTTCGCAGCAGGTCTTGCTATCGTGCCATACTACAACAAGCCATCACAAGAAGGTATGTACCAACACTTCAAAGCCATTGCGGATGCTTCTGATTTGCCAATTATCATCTACAATATTCCTGGTCGTGTGGTTGTTGAAATGGCTCCTGATACCATGCTTCGTTTGGCTGAACATCCAAATATCATTGGTGTTAAAGAATGTACCAGCCTTGCTAATATGGCCTACCTTATCGAGCACAAACCTGAAGATTTCTTGGTTTATACCGGTGAAGATGGGGATGCCTTCCACGCTATGAACCTTGGAGCTAACGGTGTCATCTCAGTAGCCTCTCATACAAACGGTGATGAGATGCATGCCATGCTTGAAGCTATTGAAAATAGTGACCTCAAGACAGCAGCAGCTATCCAACGTAAATTCATTCCTAAAGTTAACGCTCTCTTCTCAGTACCAAGCCCTGCACCTGTTAAAGCTGTTCTTAATCATCTTGGTTTCGAAGTTGGACCACTTCGTTTGCCATTGGTTGCATGTACTTCAGAAGAAGCTAAACGTATCATCAAGGTTGTCCTCGAAGAAGATGTCGAGGCAACACGTGAGACAGTTACAGGTGTCGTTCGTCCTGATTATTAAGAAAATGAAGTTGAGCAGCTTGCTCAGCTTTTTTAGTTGAATAGGTTAAATCTCACAAAATAAGCTGATATAGGGTCTAAAAGCAGTTTTCTATCATGAAAATTGGCTTTTTTTGATATAATTATAGTTAGTGTGCTTAAAAAGAAAGGAAGTTTCATGAATCAACTTGAACAAAAACTTGAGCAGGATTTTGGTATTGTTTTTAGCCAAAAAGACCTCTTAGAAACAGCATTTACCCATACCTCATATGCCAATGAGCACCGCCTCCTAAACATTTCACATAATGAACGTTTGGAATTTTTAGGAGACGCGGCTCTGCAATTAGTCATTTCTGTTTATCTTTACAAACGCTACCCTAACAAGCCAGAGGGGGAAATGTCTAAGATGCGTAGTACTATCGTTCGTGAAGAGAGTTTGGCAGGCTTTACAAAGGCTTGTGGTTTCGAACAGTATATCCGTCTTGGTAAAGGGGAAGAAAAATCTGGTGGACGTGAACGTGCCACTATCCTTGGTGACCTTTGGGAGGCCTTCCTCGGGGCCCTTTATCTGGATCAAGGGTTACCTGCTGTTGAGAAATTTTTGAATCAAGTCATGATTCCTCAGGTTGAAAAGGGGAACTTTGACCGCGTAACAGACTATAAGACAGCCTTGCAAGAGCGTCTTCAGGTCAATGGTACGGTTGATATTACTTATACCGTTATCGATGAGTCTGGACCAGCTCATGCCAAAGAATTTACTATGCAGGTAGCTGTTGATGGTAAGGAGCTCAGCACAGGTCTTGGAAAATCTAAGAAATTAGCTGAACAGGCAGCGGCTAAGGCTGCCCTTGAACAACTAGGAAATTAAGCATGTATTTGAAATCAATTGAAATGCAGGGCTTTAAATCCTTTGCGGACAAGACGCAAGTCGTCTTTGACAAGGGAGTAACAGCCGTTGTAGGTCCAAATGGATCGGGAAAATCAAATATTACAGAGAGTCTACGCTGGGCACTGGGTGAATCATCTGCCAAGAGTTTGCGTGGGGGCAAGATGCCTGACGTTATTTTTGCAGGAACAGAGGTTCGTAAGGCTCTCAACTATGCGGAAGTGGCAGTCACTCTTGATAATAGTGATGGCTTTATCGCGGGTGCTGGTGAAACCATTCGTGTGGAGCGTCACATTTATCGAAACGGTGACAATGATTACTTGATTGATGGTCGTAAGGTTCGTCTGCGTGATATTCATGACCTCTTCATGGATACCGGTCTGGGGCGTGATTCTTTTTCCATTATTTCCCAAGGTCGTGTTGAGGCTATTTTTAATGCTAAACCTGAAGAGCGTCGCGCTATTTTCGAAGAAGCCGCAGGGGTTCTCAAATATAAGACACGTAAGAAAGAAACGGAAAGCAAGCTTAATCAAACTCAGGATAATCTTGATCGTTTGGAAGATATCATCTACGAGCTGGACGGTCAGGTTAAACCGCTTGAAAAGCAAGCTGCGACTGCCAAACGTTATTTGGAATTAGATGAGGAACGAAGACAGACTCAGCTTAATCTTTTGGTCCACGATATTGAAGTTGGTAAATCTGATTTGAGCCAGACCCAAGAGGATTTGGCAGCGGTCAAGGAAAAATTAACCAGCTATTATGAGGAACGCCATCGCCTTGAGACTGAGAATCAAGAACTCAAACAAAAACGCCATCAAATTTCAGAACAAATTTCTTCTGACCAACAAACCTTGGTGGATGTCACACGTCTTATTAGTGACTTTGAGCGTCAAATTGATCTTTATACCATGGAGAGTCAGCAGCGTTCAGAGAAAAAAGAAGAAACTGAAGCTCGTCTCAGTGAGTTAGAGCATTTGAAAGAAGAAGCTCAGGTAGCACTCGATAAGGTTAATCAAGGCCAAGTTGAATTGAATGCAGAGTTGGATAGCCTTGCCCAGGAGCTGATTGCTATTCAAAAAGAACTGGAGCAATTTTCTGATGACCCGGATACGCTTATTGAACGTTTACGTGAGGACTATGTTGGTCTGATGCAGGAGGAAGCCAAGGTTTCCAACAGTTTGACTCAGGTTACCCACGACATGGATAGTCAGACCCAAGCATTGGAAGCTCAAGCTGAAGAATATAAACAAGCTCAGGCAGACTTGCTCTCCGCTCAGGAAATAGCTAGTGAAACCCAAAAAGCTTATCAAGCAGCCCAAGAGAGTCTTCAAAGCCTCCTAGCTAACTACAAAGAAAAGGCTCAGGCTTATCAGGCTATTGATAAGGACTATCAAGAGGCTCAAAAGCAGATGTTTGACCTCATGGATCACCTTAAGAGTAAAGATGCCCGTCGTCAAAGTCTTGAATCTATTCAAAAAAATCATTCTAATTTCTATGCAGGGGTTAAGGCTGTCCTTCAAAACGCCCAATCCATTCAAGGAATTATTGGTGCAGTTAGTGAACACTTGACCTTTGATACGCGCTACCAGACGGCTCTTGAAATTGCTATGGGAGCTAGTGGGCAAAATATTATTGTGGAGGACGAAGCGGCTGCTAAGCGTTCGATTGACTACTTGAAGCGCAATCGTCAGGGGCGTGCAACTTTCTTGCCGTTGACAACCATCAAACCACGTCAACTTAATGGACAATTTGCTCAAAGTCTTGCCAATGCACCAGGTTTTATTGGTATGGCTTCCGATTTGGTTACCTATGAGAACCGCTTATCTAATATTTTCCAAAACCTCCTAGGGGTAACAGCAATCTTTAATACCATTGACAATGCTAATAAGGCAGCTCGAGCGGTTCGTTTCCAAGTGCGTATGGTTACTCTTGACGGGTCTGAGATCCGTCCCGGTGGTGCCTTTGCTGGTGGTACCAACAAACAAAATAATAATCTCTTCATCAAGCCTGAACTGGATGCATTGACTGCTGAAATTAACCAGATTAAGGCTCAATTAAGTGATAGTGAAGCTAAAGTTGAAGCCCTCAAAATCAAACGTAAGGCTTTACAGAAAGAACTAGAAGACCTTAAGGTAGATGGTGAAAATGCTCGTCTGCAAGAGCAAAAACTAGACCTAGAACACCAACAAGCCTTGTCAGAGGTGGAAAAAAATCAAACCCTAGTGGATAGTTTCAAACAGGATTCTCAGGGAACTGAAGGGGCAAATCTTCAAGATAAGGCTGAACAACTTAAAGCAGAGTTAGCACAAATTGCTTCCAAGCGTGAGGCCATTAACGACCGTATTGAGGCTATTAAGGAAGACAAAGACGCACTTGGCCAACAAAAACAGGTTCTCTTAGACAAGCAATCTAAACTTCAGTTGAAGGAACGTGATTTGCAAGCAGAATTGCGTTTTGCTAAGACAGAAAGTAATCGTCTTCAAGCCGACTTGTCTGAGTTAATGAAGGAATCGGATAGTCTTAAAGCGCTCCTTAACAATCAGGTCAATGATGACCAAACTGACCGTCTTCCGCATTTGCAAGCACAGCATAAAGAAGCTGTCCAACGTAAGGATGATTTGGAACAAGCTCTTGTCCGTGCCAAGATTCAGGTGCAAGATTACGAAGGTCAGTTAGAAGACTTGGAGGAGCGTTTGGCTAAAGCTGGCAATCGTAATGAGGACTTGATTCGTCAGCAGACTCGCTTGGAAGAACGTGAAAGTCAGATTAGTCAATTGCTTCGTAAGTTTGCGACTCAGTTGGCTGAAGATTACCAGATGACACTTGAAGTCGCCAAAGGTCAGGCTAGTCATCTTGACAATGTCGAACAAACTCGCCAGAGTCTGCAAGGTCTTGAGCGTTCGATTAAAGCTTTGGGTCCGGTCAATGTGGATGCTATTGCCCAGTTTGAAGAGGTTAAGCAACGTCTTGATTTCTTGAACGGACAAAAGGATGATTTGCTCGAAGCTAAGAGTCTCCTTCTGAATACCATAAATGACATGGATGATGAAGTGAAATCACGCTTTAAAACAACCTTTGAGGCTATCCGAGAAAGCTTTAAACAGACCTTTACCCAGATGTTTGGTGGAGGTTCAGCAGACTTGATTTTGACCTCAGACAATCTCCTAGAGGCTGGGGTAGAAATTTCTGTGCATCCACCAGGTAAGAAAATTCAATCGCTTAACCTTATGTCAGGTGGCGAGAAGGCCTTGTCAGCTCTGGCCCTTCTCTTTGCCATCATTCGTGTTAAGACCATTCCATTTGTTATTCTAGACGAAGTAGAAGCGGCTTTGGATGAAGCCAATGTTAAACGCTTCGGTGACTACCTTAATCGTTTTGACAAGTCCAGTCAATTTATTGTAGTTACCCACCGTAAGGGAACGATGTCTGCAGCAGACTCTATTTATGGGGTAACTATGCAGGAATCAGGTGTCTCGAAAATCGTTTCGGTCAAACTAAAAGACCTTGATTTAGACTAAAAATAGATTATATTTTCATGAAAGATAGTTGATAGCTTTATCACTATCTTTTTTTATAGTCTCAAAAAATTTGCAAGGACTTTCAGAAAATAATTAAGTTTGCGCTTTCAAAATTACGCAATCGATTGCGTAAAATGGCATAACAAGGACTATGATTAGGATTTTAGGTTTTATGAGAGAGAGGGTGACTTGTCATTTTGCACTGACATGTTACAATATTTAAGGAAATGTCATATGGGGATATGGTGTTTTTTGAAGTTAGTTATAGTGTATGTGTTAAGATACGATTTTCTGGACACATTTAGGCTTCGCGTATACAGGTCTAAGAAGTCTTCTTTCGAGCGAAAAATCCAGGCTGGGAAACCTGGATTTTTCTTTGTCTTTTTAGTTTATTGGTCACCTTTCTCAGCTTGAGATTTGGCTTGTTTGATACCAGAATTGACCAAGCCCTGCATGATAGCCCCAAAAAGGATAGCTTCAAAAATGCCTGATAGCATATTACGGATTGAGAATAATTCTGTCAAATAGTCTTTATTGTCAACTAAGAAGTGAACTAGGGGCATGCCTAAGAACATGCTAATCCCAAAGCATAAACCTGACTTAAGCCCCACGTGCTTAAGTTGTTTTTTCTCTTTCTCAGTCAGTTCTTCCTCGTCAAAAGCATTAACAGCACTTATCTTTAACTTATAAGTAAGGATGCTGCCAACTACCATAATGATAATCAAGAGGAGGATAGGATAAATACGAGCTACAAGTTCGGGATACTTAAAGCCTATAAGAAAGGCAATACAATTACCACAAAGTAAGGTAAAGAAAAGAACTACGAAAGCTATGTTACCCATTCGATCAACCTGTTGGCGCTTTTGTTCATCTAAAGGACCAGTGATACCATAAAAACGTTTAATGAGTTTGTCAGTGAAAGTTTCTTTAATCATGATTTACCTCTTTCTATCTTATATCTCTATTCGGAATTTCCATCCCAAAAGAGACTGTTAAGATCCGTATCTAGAGCTTTAGCTAGATTAAGACAGAGCTCTAGTGTTGGGTTATACTTGTTATTTTCGATCATGTTAATGGTCTGTCGGGAAACGCCAATAGACTTTGCAAGTTCTAATTGCGAAAGCCCCATATTCTTTCTAAATTCCCTGACATGATTCATAATGGGCCTCCTTCTGAAAGATAAACTAACGAGTTACTGTAAGTAGCAATTAAATATGTCAACTTTATCTGACATAATTGTAGCATGTTTATATAGGTGTGTCAATTATCTTAGACATATTTTCTATTTTGGCATTAACTAAAGGATTCTTTGTCAGCTCTTGAAAGCTTTTTATTTTTTTGGTAAAATTGATAGTAATTGAATAGAAGTCGTAGAGACTAGTAACCTTATGGAAATTGACAGGGATTGGGGGCCATGGACTGGAAGCCTCCTCAAGGGAAGTTTGGCGAATTCACTCATGAAGACGGCTGGCGAATCAAGGTCTGGGTAACCAGATAAAAAACGGATGGTACCGCGTGTCAACGCTCCGGGTTGGAGTTTTGGCATGTGGTTTTTTGTTTGCGATTCGAAATTGTTACATCAGAAAGGAATCTCATGGATTTACAAACACAATTGCAAGAGTTGAAAACATCAACGCAGGCTAAATTGGCTGAAATGCGTGGTGAACACTCTAAAGAATTACAAGAATTGCGTGTTGCAGTTTTGGGTAAAAAAGGCTCTTTGACAGATCTTTTGAAGGGGCTTAAAGACCTTCCTAATGAAGAACGCCCTAAAGTTGGTAAAATGGTCAACGAAGTTCGTGACGTTTTGACTGAAGCTTTTAACGAAGCAGCTAAAGTTGTTGAAGCCGCTAAAATTCAAGCACAACTTGACTCTGAAAGTCTTGACGTAACCCTTCCAGGACGCCAAGTCAAACTTGGTAACCGTCATATTCTTAGCCAAACAGCTGAAGAAATCGAAGACATTTTCTTGGGGATGGGCTTCCAAATCGTTGATGGTTTTGAAGTTGAGACTGACTACTATAACTTTGAACGTATGAACTTGCCTAAGGACCACCCAGCGCGTGACATGCAAGATACCTTCTACATTACGGAAGAAATTTTGCTTCGTACACACACAAGTCCTGTTCAAGCTCGTACACTTGATAAACACGATTTTTCTAAAGGTCCACTTAAGATGATCTCACCAGGACGTGTTTTCCGTCGTGATACAGATGATGCGACTCACAGTCACCAGTTCCACCAAATCGAAGGTTTGGTCGTTGGTAAAAACATCTCAATGGGTGATCTTAAGGGAACGCTTGAAATGATTATCCAAAAAATGTTTGGTGCAGAACGTCAAATCCGTTTGCGTCCATCTTACTTCCCATTCACTGAGCCTTCAGTTGAGGTTGACGTGTCATGCTTCAAGTGTGGTGGTAAAGGATGTAACGTATGTAAGAAGACAGGTTGGATTGAGATCCTCGGTGCTGGTATGGTGCACCCACAAGTGCTTGAGATGTCAGGCGTTGATTCTGAAGAATATTCAGGTTTCGCCTTTGGTCTTGGTCAAGAACGTATTGCCATGCTTCGTTATGGTATCAACGACATTCGTGGTTTTTACCAAGGGGATGTTCGCTTCTCAGAACAGTTTAAATAAGGTTTAGGAGGTTGTCATGACAGTAGCTATTCGTAAGGTTCTTCCAGAAGAAGTAGCAGAATTAAAAGTTATCTCCGAAGATACCTTTAGAGAGACTTTTGCTCATGATAATACCGAAGCCCAGTTGCAAGGTTACTTTGACACTGCACTTTCTGAGGAAGTCCTCTTAGATGAAATCACTCATGAAGAATCGCGTTACTTTTTCATTCTCGTTGATGGTGAAAAGGCAGGTTTTCTAAAGACTAATGTAGGTTCTGCTCAAACAGAGCAGCACTTGGATAATGCCTTTCAAATTCAACGTATTTATATCAGTCAGGCCTTCCAAGGCATGGGCTTGGGTAAGCAACTCTTTGAATTTGCCCTACAAGAAGCTCGTGATCTAGGTTGTGATTGGGCCTGGTTGGGTGTTTGGGAAAGGAATTTCAAAGCACAGATATTTTACGATAAATATGGCTTCGAAAAATTCGCAGAACACGATTTTCTAGTTGGTGATGGAAAAGTAGACCGCGACTGGTTGCTTAAATTAAAACTATAAACCTATTATTAAGTTGATAGAGAGGAGTTTAAAAGGCGATTAAACGTGTTAGTTCGTCTTCCTCTTATATCAGATATACATATTCCTAAATTACAGAAAGGATTTGAACCCGCCCTAAGCTCTGGGCAAAAAAGATAAAGTCGCCTAGGTGCTGATGCACCAATGTTGCCTTTCCTATTTTTGCGGAGAGCTATTAACGGGCTTGGTATCATAATTATGCTAGTTAGTTATAAATGGTTAAAAGAGTTGGTTGATGTGGATGTTACCACTGCTGAACTCGCTGAAAAAATGTCGACGACAGGTATTGAAGTGGAAGGTGTTGAGACACCTGCTGAGGGCTTGTCAAAATTGGTTGTTGGTCATGTCTTGTCATGTGAAGATGTGCCTGAAACACACTTGCACTTGTGCCAAGTAGATACAGGAGATGCTGAAGGTCCACGTCAAATTGTTTGTGGTGCTCCAAATGTCACTGCTGGCATCAAGGTAATTGTTGCCATTCCTGGTGCCCGCATTGCGGACAACTACAAAATCAAAAAAGGTAAGATTCGCGGCATGGAATCTCTCGGTATGATCTGTTCTTTGGCAGAGCTTGGCCTTCCGGATAGCATTATTCCTAAGGAATTTGCGGATGGTATCCAAATTTTGCCAGAAGATGCCGTTCCTGGCGATAGCATTTTCCCATATCTTGACCTTGATGATGAAATCATCGAATTGTCAATCACACCTAACCGTGCGGATGCTCTTTCTATGCGTGGTGTGGCACATGAAGTCGCTGCAATCTATGGAAAATCTGTTCACTTCCCAGAAAAAACGGTTACTGAAGACAGCAAACCAGCTTCTGATAAGATTTCAGTAGCCATCGAAAGTGATAAAGTGGCTACTTATGCTAGTCGTGTGGTTGAGAATGTTACTGTTCAACCAAGTCCACAATGGTTGCAAAACCTTCTTATGAATGCTGGTATCCGTCCAATCAACAACGTGGTTGACGTGACAAACTATGTTCTTCTTTATTTTGGACAACCAATGCATGCCTTCGATTTGGATAAATTTGAAGACTCACGTATCGTTGCTCGTGATGCCCGTGATGGGGAAAAATTAGTCACTCTCGATGGTGAAGAACGTGAATTGACTGCTGAAGATATTGTTATTACAGTTGCTGACAAACCAGTTGCCCTCGCAGGTGTTATGGGTGGCGCTTCAACTGAAATTGACAACAATTCTAAAAATGTCGTTCTCGAAGCTGCTGTTTTTGATGGAAAATCAGTTCGTAAGACAAGTAGCCGTCTCAACCTTCGTTCAGAATCATCATCACGTTTTGAAAAAGGTATCAATAACGATACTGTCCTTGAAGCACTTGATTTTGCTGCAGCTATGTTGCAAGAATTGGCAAATGGAACGGTGCTCGCAGGCCGTGTTCAAGCGGGATCTGTTGATACAGAGCCAGTTCAAGTTTCTACAAGCCTTGACTACGTAAATGTTCGCCTTGGTACAGAATTGACTTTTGCGGATATTGAAGATGTGTTTGCGAAACTTGGTTTTGGATTGACTGGTGATGCTGATAAATTCACTGTATCTGTACCACGTCGTCGTTGGGATATCAGTATCCAAGCAGACTTGGTTGAAGAAATTGCACGTATCTACGGCTATGAAAAATTGCCTACGACACTTCCAGAAGCAGCAGGAACAGCCGGTGAATTGACTGAAACACAAGCGCTTCGTCGTAAGGTTCGTACCATTGCTGAAGGTGCTGGATTGACTGAAATCATCTCATATGCTTTGACTACACCTGAAAAAGCTGTTGAATTTGCTGCGACACCTACTAACTTGACTGAGTTGATGTGGCCAATGACTGTTGACCGTTCAGCCCTCCGTCAGAACATGGTCTCTGGTATGCTTGATACTGTTGCTTACAATGTTAACCGTAAGAATAGTAACGTTGCTATTTACGAAATTGGTAAGGTCTTTGAACAAAACGGTAATCCAAAAGAGGAATTGCCAAATGAAATCAATACCTTTGCCTTCGCTATTTCTGGTCTAGTAGCTGAAAAAGATTTCCAAACTAAAGCAACACCAGTTGATTTCTTCTATGCTAAAGGGATTGTTGAAGCTCTCTTTGATAAACTTGAAGTTTCAGTTGACTATGTACCGACAAAAGACCTAGCAAGTATGCACCCAGGTCGTACAGCTGCTATTGTCCTTGATGGTAAAACGATTGGATTCCTTGGTCAAGTTCACCCACAAACTGCTAAAAATTATGGCATTCCTGAGACTTATGTGGCTGAAATTAACCTTAGTGCTGTAGAAGCAGCCTTGCAACTGGCTCAACCATTTGTTGAAATCACAAAATTCCCTGCAGTATCACGTGATATTGCCCTTCTTCTCAAGGCAGAAATCACTCATCAAGAAGTTCTTGATGCTATCTATTCTGCAGGAGTGAAACGCTTGGTTGCCGTTAAACTCTTCGACGTTTACGCAGGTGAAAAACTTGGTGCTGGAATGAAATCAATGGCTTATAGCCTTACCTTCCAAAATCCAAACGACAACCTCACAGACGAAGAAGTTGCTAAATACATGGAAAAAATCACCAAAGCTCTTACTGAGAAAGTCGAAGCAGAGGTACGTTAATAGTTAAAAAATCCATCTGAGAAGATGGATTTTTAAGTGACTAGACTATATTACAAAAAGGAGTTAATTTGTTTTTAGAGTTTTTTGACGGGGTATTAGGACATTACACTTTTGAATCTGATAAAGTCAATGTTCTGATTGATGGTTTACCCAGTTTTGCTTATCCCTTGGGGCAAGTAATATTTGTATTATTAGTCTACAGGTTACTCGTTCATCAATATTTTAAAAAATTTTTAACCATGTCACCTCAGGATATTTGGGCTTGGCATAAAGAAATGTTCCGCAAAAGTAAATTATCTTTCATTGTCGTCCCAATAGTTTATCTGTTCGTTTTCGGAATGACCTATGTCTTAGTTGAAGATGTTTTGGCTACCGTCACTATTTACAAAGACTATAGAGGCCCTATAGCTAAAACCATTGATGGTCAAGTGGAAAAAATAGATATTAGTCATGTTGGGACAAAAACGAGTAGTGCTAGGATTAATGCTCACTTTGTAAGCTCTGACGGGCAGACTTATGACATTCACCTGATAAACGGTGACAAGAGAATCGCTAATTATATGCGCCATCATAAGTCAGAGTCCTACACAGCAACCCTTTCCTTTGATAAACATGGCAAACCAGTTTACATTTCTAAATTCTGGGAATAAGCAGTCTGGATAGCTCTTTCAGGGATTTGCACTTGACAAATATGTAAATTCTCTGCATAATAAAAGAAAAAGCCATGAAAAGAGGGTAGCCATGCAAATTATTAAACGTAATGGTCAAGTTGCTGAATTTGATCCTGATAAAATTTACCAAGCCATCTTAAAAGCAGCACAGACTGTGTATGTTCTTGATGATACTTGGCGCCAAAACCTTGCTCAAGTTACGAAAAAAGTAGTGCTTGATCTTCAAGATGCTCAGGTGGAACGCCCAACCATTAACATGATTCAGTCATTGGTTGAAAATCGTCTCATGGAAGCAGGCTTTATCAATATTGCTGAGCATTATATTTCATACCGTTTGCAACGAGATTTGGAGCGTAACGGTTATGGTGACAAGGTCATTGTGCACCTACGCTTTGAGCAGACTAAATAAGAAAAGCCATCAAGCGATGGCTTTTTTTGTGTCTAATTGTCACTTTGTCTTTTTTAAAAGTTTTATAAAGGATTCCAGTTCCTGTCCATGACCTACTTGCAGATAAGTTTCAGAGGTTGGTCTAATAAAGGAGGATTCTAAAAAGCGAATCTGCTTGTGGGCTTTGAATTTTTCGAGTGAAAACTCCTTAGGAAGTTGCCAAGTCACATGCCTAGGGGAAATCTGATAAGGAATGCTAACCTTAGATTTGTCAATGATGGCTTGGCTTTTAGCCATGTTTTGTTGAAAGAGGTCACCCAGCTTCTTAATGTTTTTTTGGAACATGCCATTTTCGAGATAAACGGAAAGTGCTTTTTGCATAATGAGATTGGTATCATAGTCAATAAGTCCTTTGTGGCTCAAAAAGGTAGGCTTAAGATTAGGAGGTAAGACAAGGCTACCTAGACGTAAACCTGGAAAAAGAGCCATGGAAAAGGATTTGATGTAGATGGTCTGATTTTTGGTGTCATAGTAGTGAATCGGGAGATTTTTACTATCGCTAAAGTCTCCCATATAGTCATCCTCGACGATATAAACATTGTACTGATTGGCAAGTTGGGCTAGCTTTTCTTTTTCACTGGCAGAATAGCTTAATCCAAGAGGGTTGGAGTAACGACTGATGGTATAGAAGAACTTAATCTGTCCAGATTTAAAGTACTCTTCCAAGCGGTCAAAATCTAAACCATCAAAACCACGGTTAATCGTTTCGTAAGCTAGATTTTGACGGTTGATGAGCTGGTTCATGCGATGATAGGTAGGTTGTTCTAAGAGAATTTTGTAGCCACCATTACCAAAATCCATCTGTGAAAGGATGTAGAGGGCCTGTTGGCTTCCTGAGGTTATGACAATCTGATCCGAATTGACATAAATATCGTCAGCAATTAATCGACTCTTTAAAGCTTCAAGCAAATCTTTGAGTCCGGCTTGTTCATGATAATAGTTGAATAGGTAGTCCTGGTGACCCGCCAAACTTTCATCTAAACAAAGCTTAAAATCCTCGTAGGCCAATCGATTGTAATCATTAAGGTTAAGAAGCACCTTATTATCGACTTCATTGCGACCTTCGAGGACGTAATAGCCACTTTTGGGTACGGCGTAAATATAGTTTTGATACTTTAGTTCCAAGAGTGCCCTTTGGGCTGTGTCCTTACTACAGGCATAAGTCTGGCTTAGTTGACGAATAGAGGGGAGCTTACTCCCTTTTTTTAAAGTACCATTTTGGATATCTTTGATGATGGTTTCGACAATATCTTGATAAATACTCATAACTGACCCCTTACAGATTTTTCCTTATTTTACCTTACTTGGCTTCTAAGGGCAAGAGGCCTAGAGATATTTGACAAGATTATTAGATTTTGACATAATAAAAAGGTTGTAAGGTAAAACTAAATTCCCCTTTCAAATAAGTTTAAGGAGATTATAAGAATGACTTTTAAGAAAATCTTAGGACTTCTGGCTCTTGCATGCTTAACCATTATCGGTTTGTCAGCTTGCACACCAGAGAAAGAGCCTACTTGGACCTACGATAAAAACAAAATGCTATTTACAGGACAAGATGCTAGTGTACAAGTTCTTTCTGCAACTAAAATCGAATCACCAGAAGGTCAAAAAGCTGTACGCGTTCACTATAAACTTACCAACTCAAGTAAAGAAACCATGAATGCCTACACTCTTTTGATGAAGGTAGTCCTTGATGTAAAACAAGAAAAGGAAGAAGTGAAGGTTGCTACATTGGTCTTTTCTAAAGATGATGACCGAGATAAGATTGCAAATAAGACCAAGATTGCTCCTAAGGAAGTTAAAGAAATCGTTGTTGACTATGCCGTTGCTGATTTTGATCATGATCTTAGCATTGATTTCTCTGATTACGGTACTGAGGCTAACGCGACTGCCAAGCTTTCACTACAAAATCTTGAAAAGGCACCTGTCAAATACTTTGATAAAAAAGCTCAATAAGTTTTATCACCACATGAATGTGTGGTGTTTTTTTATTGTCTTAAATCTGTACCCATACAGTATTGAAAATACTATCTTGTTTAATCGTCAGAATTTTCATAAACTTATACTATATTTATTGACTAAGGAGTTTTAGGTATGTCACCAAAACGTTTAACCATTTCTGCATTTTTCATGGCACTTGTCATTATTTTGAGCTCGAGTCTCTTATCCATTCCTGTGCCAGGAGGTCATTTCTATTTTAACGGGATTATTATTTTCCTAGTTGGTTTAATTTTCCCACCTACAGAAGCAGTTATTATTGCCGGAGTAGGTTCCTTTATTGGAGATTTTCTTTTCTACCCCCTTCCTATGTGGGTAACTCTAGTGACCCATAGCCTTCAAGTTCTTGCTATTGCACTTTTCGTTGGTGGTCGTTTAGGTAAATTGAGCAAATCTAGGGCTGCTCTTGGACTCTTGCTTGGTGCTATTATTGACCTAGTTGGTTATGGTTTGGGAAGAGCCTTTATCTATGGAACACCAGCAGTTGCTATTATGAAAATTCCTTTTGATGTGATTGCTGCGATAATTGGTTTGGGCTTGGCCTATTATATTTATTTCCATACCGGATTTGTTAAACAGTTTAAAAAAGTTTGGGACGAAAAATAGATGGCTACAGTGATTGTTGCTAATGACCTTGTTGGGTTAGGTAAGGTTGCTTTGACCAGTGGTCTACCTATTATGTCAGCCTGTCAAACTGAAGTCCTTCCTTTACCAACAGTTCTTTTATCTTCGCATACAGGGGAGTTTGAGAATATCTATATGCGGGATCTTACGGATGACCTGAAGGGATTCTATAAGCAGTGGGAGTACTTGGATTTTTCAGTAGATGGCTTAGTAAGTGGTTATTTTAAGTCAAGAGAAGAACTAGAACTTGTAGGTCAACTGGCTCGAGATAGACAGCTACCGTTATTTATTGACCCCATTATGGGAGATAATGGCCATCTTTATCAAGGTTTTGATAGGGAATATGTAGAAGCTATGAAAGATTTTTGTCAGCAGGCAGATGTTATCATTCCCAATCTGACTGAAGCTTCTTTGTTAACGGATTCTTCCTATCTAGAAGCAGGTTCCTATGATGACGCCACTATTAAAAAGCTTCTGAGAGAGTTGAGCAAGCTTGGACCTCGAAAAGTTATTTTGACAGGTATCTCATTTGAGAATGACAAAATTGGGTTGGCTTATTTTGATAAAGAGACTAATCGAACGATTTATCGCATGCAAAAACGTTATGGTAATCATTTTTATGGAAGTGGTGATTTACTAACGGCAATCTTATCAGCTGGTTACTTTTATGACCTTGATTTACTAAAGGTTTGTGATTTGGCCTTGGATGTTATGGATATGGTTCTTTCGTCAACACTGTCCGATGGTCGTCCTTTAAAGTATGGTCTTTGCTATGAGCCCCATATTGGTTATTTATTCAGTGGTTTTAATGCCCTATTGGAGGAGAAAAATGAAAAGTGATAAAACACGTGAATTAGTTGAATTGAGTTTGTATGCAGCTTTAATTATTGTGAGTGTACAGTTTATTCGTATTCCTTTTGGACCTCAATTTGTCCATCTGGGAAATGCCCTAGTTGTGATTGCTGTTTTGATTTTCGGTGCCAGAAAAGGTGCGCTAGTCGCAACAGTAGGGTTAGGGCTATTTGATATTTTCAATGGCTATGCCGCTGAGGTCTGGATTACTATTTTAGAATCTTTGATTGTTTGTTATGTTCTCTATCTTGTTTTTGAAAAGCTTCTAAAATCAAATGACAAAATGACTAACATCATAATCATTGGAGTCATAGCCGCAGTGACCAAAATTATTTTGAATTTTATTAAGTATACGATTATTAATAGTGTTGTTGCAGCTTTACCACTCAATGCAGCCATGGTATTGGCACTTACTAAAATTGGTGGAACCTTTGGAACATCGGTAGTGACTATTATTGCGGTGCCTCTCCTCTATCCTGTCTTCAAACGTATTTTACAGAGAAACTAAAGATTTAGCAGGTTAGTCCTGCTTTTTCTTTTTAATTTTCCAGAAGCAGAGGTCCAAATTTTCACTAAAAAATGGTAAAATAGTAAAATTAATGTCAAGAAAGGAAAGGGCTGAAGGCAGGTTCAGCCCAGATATGCTATGTCTATTTTAGAAGTCAAAAATCTTAGTCACGGATTTGGTGACCGTGCTATTTTTGAAAATGTCTCATTCCGTTTGCTCAAAGGTGAGCATATCGGTCTTGTCGGTGCTAACGGTGAAGGAAAGTCAACCTTCATGTCTATCGTTACTGGAAAATTGCAGCCAGATGAAGGTAAGGTAGAGTGGTCTAAGTACGTTACAGCGGGTTACTTGGATCAGCATGCTGTTCTTGAAAAGGGAATGACCGTTCGTGATGTCCTTCGTACGGCTTTTGATGAACTCTTTAAGACTGAAGAACGTATCAATGAGATTTACATGTCTATGGCTGACGAAGGAGCTGACGTTGATGCTCTGATGGAAGAAGTGGGTGAGCTTCAGGATCGCTTGGAAACGCGTGATTTCTATACACTAGATGCTAAGATTGATGAGGTTGCCCGTGCACTAGGTGTCATGGATTTTGGCATGGATACAGATGTAACGGACCTTTCAGGTGGTCAACGTACCAAGATTCTCTTGGCTAAGTTATTGCTTGAAAAACCAGATATCTTACTTCTCGATGAGCCAACCAACTATTTGGATGCTGAACACATTGCTTGGCTTAAACGCTATCTTCAAGAGTATGAAAATGCCTTTGTCCTCATTTCTCACGATATTCCATTCCTAAACGATGTGATTAACATTGTCTATCATGTTGAAAATCAAGACTTGGTTCGCTATGCAGGTGATTATGACAATTTCCAATCTGTCTATGCTATGAAGAAAGCTCAATTAGAAGCTGCCTATGAACGTCAGCAAAAGGAAATTGCAGACCTTCAAGATTTTGTTAACCGTAACAAGGCACGTGTTGCTACTCGAAATATGGCCATGTCTCGTCAGAAGAAATTGGATAAGATGGAAATTATCGAATTGCAGGCTGAGAAGCCAAAACCTGAATTTCATTTCAAGGAAAGTCGTACGCCTGGACGCTTTATTTTCCAAACCAAAGACCTCGTTATTGGTTACGACCGCCCTTTGACCAAGGCTCCTTTGAATCTTACCTTCGAACGTAATCAAAAAGTAGCTATCGTGGGTGCCAATGGTATCGGTAAGACTACTTTGCTTAAGAGCTTGCTTGGTATTATTCAACCACTCGAAGGAGAAGTTGAGACAGGTGATTTTATTGATCTAGGTTACTTCGAGCAAGAAGCAGAAGGGTCACGTCAGACGCCTCTTGAAGCGGTTTGGGATGCCTTCCCAGCCTTAAATCAAGCTGAGGTCCGTGCGGCTCTAGCCAAATGCGGATTAACCTCTAAGCATATTGAAAGCCAAATTCAAGTGCTTTCTGGTGGGGAACAGGCTAAAGTTCGCTTCTGTCTCCTTATGAATCGTGAAAATAATGTTCTTGTTCTGGATGAACCTACCAACCACTTGGATGTTGACGCCAAGGATGAATTGAAGCGTGCCCTTCAGGCCTTCAAGGGCAGTATCCTTATGGTATGTCACGAACCAGAATTTTATGAAGGTTGGACAGACGTTTGGGATTTTAATGAGTTAGTATAGAGATAAAAGAGTGTTGACATTCTCTAAAGAGAAAGTTACTCACTCTTTTTTTATATTTTAAAGCAAAGTAACTTTCTAGGATTTGGTAAGACAGTGATGGTGTTAAGAAAGGTAACCGTCATCATAAAGTGTTTTTCTGCATATTTTGCCGTGACCTATTTGGGTTTTGAGCATAGAAACTTAATTTGTTCAAAAAGTAACAAAGTCTGAGCATAAAAGGTGTAACCGTTTTCCGATTATGGTAGAATGAAATAGTAAACTATTATCAAAAGAAAGTTGGATAAACTTATGTCAAAAATCGTAGTTGTTGGTGCTAACCACGCTGGTACTTTTAGTATTAATACTATTCTCGATAATTACGGAGACCAAAATGAAGTAGTTGTTTTCGACCAAAACTCTAACATTTCATTCTTGGGTTGTGGTATGGCTCTTTGGATCGGTAATCAAATCTCAGGTTCTGATGGTCTTTTCTATGCCAACAAAGAAGGACTTGAAAGCAAGGGTGCTAAAGTTTATATGAACTCACCAGTTGAGTCTATTGACTTTGATGGTAAAACTGTTACAGCCCTTGTAGATGGTAAAGAGCACGTTGAATCATATGACAAATTGATTTTGGCTACTGGGTCTCAACCAATCTTGCCTCCAATCGAAGGTGCTGAAATTAAAGAAGGTAGCCGTACTTTCGAAGCTACACTTGAAAACCTTCAATTCGTTAAACTTTTCCAAAACGCCCAAGAAGTTATCGATAAGTTGAACGACAAATCTCAAGATATCAAACGTGTAGCGGTTGTAGGTGCTGGTTACATTGGTGTTGAATTGGCTGAAGCTTTCCAACGTCATGGTAAAGAAGTTATCCTTATCGACGTTGTTGATACATGTTTGGCTGGTTATTATGACCATGACTTGACTGAACTTATGGCTAAAAATATGGAAAGCCACGGTATTAAATTGGCATTTGGTGAAACTGTTAAGGCAGTTGAAGGTGATACTAAAGTTGAACGTATCGTCACTGATAAAAATGCTTACGATGTCGACATGGTTGTCCTTGCAGTAGGTTTCCGTCCTAACACAGCTCTTGGTGCTGGTAAATTGGAAACATTCCGTAATGGGGCTTACCTTGTTAATAAGAAACAAGAAACATCAATCAAAGATGTTTATGCAGTTGGTGATTGTGCTACCGTTTATGACAATGCCCTTGAAGATGTGAACTACATTGCCTTGGCTTCAAACGCTGTTCGTTCAGGTATTGTCGGTGGTCATAATGCCGGTGGTGGCGATGTTGAATCAAACGGTGTTCAAGGATCAAATGGTATCTCAATCTATGGTTTGAACATGGTATCTACTGGTTTGACAGAAGAAAAAGCAAAACGCTTTGGTTTCAATCCAGCAGTAGTAGAATCAACAGATCTTCAAAAAGCTGCCTTCATGGAAGATGAAAATGAAGACGTTACAATCAAGATCGTTTATGACAAAGATACACGCAAAGTTCTTGGTGCTCAAATGGTATCACGTATGGACATCTCTATGGGAATCCACATGTTCTCATTGGCTATCCAAGAAGGTGTAACGATCGACCGTCTTCAATTGCTTGATTTGTTCTTCTTGCCACACTTTAACCAACCGCTTAGCTATATTGCTAAAGCAGCTATCTCAGCTAAATAATCTGAAACAGCTAATTCAGTTGAATTAGCTGTTTTTTTCTTTTTTGAAATACGAAAAAAGCCTCCTACTGGAGACTTTTATTTAACTAATGTCAAATTAGTTTTTTGAAGCTTCTTGGAACTCAGGGTTTTTCCATGCTTCATCAATGATAGCTTGCAATTCATCAGCAGAAGCTTTCATTTTTTGTTGTTCAGCATCGTTCAATGGGATGTTCACTGGACGTACGATACCGTGTGCACCTACGATAGCAGGTTGACCGATAAAGACGTTGCTTACACCATATTGACCTTCTTGGAATACAGACAATGGAAGTACTGCATTTTCATCGTCAAGAATAGCTTTAGTGATACGAGCAAGAGCTACGGCGATACCATAGTATGTAGCACCTTTTTTGTTGATGATTGTGTAAGCGGCATCACGAACACCTTCGAACAATTCAACCAATTCAGCTTCTTGAACGTTTTGAGTATCTTTAAGGAATTCTTCAAGGTTTACACCGGCGATGTTAGCGTGTGACCAAACGGCAAATTCTGAGTCACCGTGTTCACCCATGATGTAGGCGTGAACTGAACGAGCGTCAACATCAAGTTTTTCAGCAAGTGCTTGACGGAAACGAGCTGAGTCAAGTGAAGTACCTGAACCGATAACGCGTTCTTTAGGGAATCCTGAGAATTTCCATGTTGAGTAAGTCAATACGTCAACTGGGTTAGCTGCTACAAGGAAGATTCCTTTGAAGCCTGATTCAACAACTTGAGTAACGATAGATTTGTTGATAGCAAGGTTTTTACCAACAAGATCAAGACGAGTTTCACCTGGTTTTTGTGGAGCACCAGCAGTGATAACTACAAGGTCAGCATCCGCACAGTCTTCGTATTTAGCTGCGTAGATTTTTTTAGGTGAAGTGAAAGCAAGCGCGTGGCTAAGGTCAAGCGCATCACCAACAGCTTTTTCGAACAATTGTGGAATTTCGATGATACCAAGTTCTTGAGCGATACCTTGGTTTACAAGTGCGAAAGCGTAAGATGAACCTACGGCACCGTCACCAACGAGGATGACTTTTTTGTGTTGTTTAGTTGCAGTCATGGGTCTAAACATCTCCTTTTTTTTAATTGGGTTACCCCATACACTGCTTATTCTACCACTTTAAGTGATGGATGTCACGAAATATTAAGTAAATAATGGATGAAAGCGTTTTACACAACTGAAAAATAAAGCGTTTTATGGTATAATATTATAGAAATCTTCTATACTCTTTTATTAGAGTTTGGAATGATTTGAATGAAAGAAAAGAGGCATTTTTAGAGTGCAAGATAATAATTTAATTGACGTTAATTTGACGTCTGAGATGAAGACGAGCTTTATCGATTATGCCATGAGTGTTATCGTGTCTCGTGCTCTTCCAGATGTTCGTGACGGTTTAAAACCTGTACAACGTCGTATTCTTTATGGAATGAATGAGCTTGGGGTGACACCTGATAAGCCGCATAAAAAATCTGCCCGTATCACCGGGGATGTCATGGGTAAATATCACCCACACGGGGATTCATCTATCTATGAAGCCATGGTCCGTATGGCACAATGGTGGAGCTACCGTTACATGTTGGTTGATGGTCACGGGAACTTTGGTTCTATGGACGGAGATGGGGCTGCCGCTCAGCGTTATACTGAGGCGCGTATGTCTAAAATCGCCTTGGAAATGCTACGTGATCTTAACAAGAATACCGTAGATTTTCAAGATAACTATGATGGATCAGAACGTGAACCAATTGTTCTTCCGTCACGTATTCCCAACCTTCTTGTCAATGGTGCGACAGGGATTGCCGTTGGTATGGCAACTAACATTCCACCACACAATTTGGCTGAAACGATTGATGCTGTCAAATTGATGATGGATAATCCTGAAGTCACAACACGTGAACTGATGGAAGTCCTTCCTGGACCCGACTTCCCAACTGGAGGTTTGGTCATGGGGAAATCTGGTATTCACCGTGCTTATGAGACTGGTAAGGGTTCTATTGTCCTTCGTTCGCGTACCGAAATTGAAACAACTAAATCAGGTCGTGAGCGTATTGTTGTCACTGAGTTTCCTTACATGGTCAATAAGACCAAGGTTCATGAACATATCGTGCGTTTAGCCCAAGAAAAACGTATTGAGGGGATTACAGCAGTCCGTGACGAGTCATCTCGTGAAGGGGTACGCTTTGTCATCGAAGTGCGTCGTGATGCTTCGGCCAATGTTATCTTGAATAATTTGTTCAAATTAACGCAACTTCAGACTAACTTTAGCTTCAACATGTTGGCCATTGAAAAGGGTGTTCCTAAAATCCTTTCCTTGCGTCAAATCTTGGCTGACTATATTGCGCACCAACAAGAAGTTGTGGTTCGTCGTACACAGTTTGACAAGGATAAGGCTGAAGCACGTGCCCACATTTTAGAAGGTTTGCTGATTGCTCTTGATTATTTGGATGAAGTGATTACGATTATCCGTAACAGTCAAACTGATGCAGAGGCTCAAGCTGACTTGATGGCTCGCTTCGAACTTACGGAACGTCAAAGTCAAGCCATTCTTGATATGCGTTTGCGTCGTTTGACAGGTTTGGAACGTGATAAGATTCAAAATGAGTACAATGATCTCCTTGCCTTGATTGCTGATTTAGCTGATATTTTGGAAAAACCAGAACGTGTCATTGCTATCATCAAGGAAGAATTGGACGAAAGCAAGCGTAAATTCGCAGATGCTCGTCGTACAGAGCTTATGGTCGGAGAAGTCGTTTCTCTTGAAGATGAAGATCTCATCGAAGAAGAAGATGTTGTTATCACTCTTTCAAACAAGGGGTATATTAAACGTTTAGCCCAAGACGAGTTCCGTTCACAAAAACGTGGAGGACGTGGTGTTCAAGGTACTGGTGTTAACGATGATGACTTTGTTCGAGATATTGTCTCAACAAGCACTCATGATCACCTTTACTTCATGACCAATAAGGGGCGTGTATACCGTCTCAAGGGGTATGAAATCCCTGAGTATGGCCGTACAGCCAAAGGCTTACCTATTGTCAATCTCTTGAAGTTGGACGAAGGTGAGACCATTCAAACGGTCATTAACGCTAAGAGTGATGAAGCTTCTGAAAATAATCACCTTGTCTTTGTAACTCGCCAAGGTCTGGTTAAACGTACCAAAGAAGCAGAATTTAAGAACATCCGTCAAAATGGCTTGATTGCCTTGAAACTTAGAGAAGGTGACGAGCTAATCAATGTCTTCTTGACTACAGGTAATGAAGAAATTGTCATTGGTACCAAATTTGGTTACAGTGTACGCTTCAAAGAAGACACTATTCGAAGCATGAGCCGTATGGCTGCCGGTGTTAAAGGGGTAACTCTTCGTGATGGTGACCAAGTTGTTGGTGCAGCTGCCATTACAGAAGACCAAGAAGTCTTGATTATCACTGAAAAAGGTTACGGTAAGCGTACCTCAGCTACTGAATACCCAACGAAGGGACGTGGTGGTAAAGGTATCAAGACTGCTAATATCACAGAGAAGAATGGTAACCTAGCAGGTATTGTCACAGTGTCTGGTGATGAGGATATCATGGTCATCACAGATACAGGTGTTATCATCCGTACTGCCGTTGCTAATATCTCTCAAACTGGTCGTGCAACTCAAGGGGTTAAGGTCATGCGTTTGGATGACTCTGCTCGTATTGTAACCTTTGCTTTAGTTGAACCAGAAGAAGTAGAACAAGCTTCCGAAGACCAAGAAAGTGGTGACAACTAATGAGCAAAGATAAGAAAAATAAAGCAACAAAAAGACGCCGTAAGTGGCTGGATATTCTTCGCTGGGTGTTGATTGTTGTTCTCTTGGTTGTTGGTTTAGCCTTGATTTTCAATAAGTCTATTCGAAACACAGTAATTGCTTGGAATACAAATAAGTATCAAGTGAGCAAGGTTTCTAAAAAGACTATTGAGAAAAACAAGGAAGCTAAGACGAGCTTTGACTTTGATACCGTTAAATCAATTAGCACAGAGTCTGTCTTACAAGCACAGATGGATGCTCAAGAACTTCCTGTCGTTGGTGGTATTGCCATTCCAGAGGTAGGTATTAATCTCCCTATTTTCAAAGGACTTGGCAATACTGAGTTGACTTACGGTGCAGGAACTATGAAAGAAGACCAAGTCATGGGTGGTGAAAATAACTATTCACTAGCTAGTCACCACGTCTTTGGTATTGCTGGTGCATCTGACATGCTATTTTCACCACTAGATAAGGCTAAGGAAGGCATGAAGATTTATCTTACGGATAAAAATAAGGTTTATACTTATGTCATTAGTGAGGTCAAGGTTGTCCAACCAACTGAAGTAGCAGTGGTTGATGATACACCAGGCAAGTCTGAAGTTACTTTGGTAACTTGTACGGATGCTGAAGCAACTCAGCGTACAATCGTCAAAGGTGAATTGAAATCCCAGGTAGATTTTGACAAGGCAAGTTCAGATATTATTGAGGCCTTTAATAAGTCATACAATCAATTTCAAAGTTAAGAAAGGGGCCTTCGGGCCTTTTTCTATGGAGGAAAATATGTTTTTAAATACAGTGCACCATGTTGCTATTATTGTTTCTGATTATGAGTTGTCTCGAGATTTTTATGTCAATAAACTTGGTTTTGAGATTATTCGGGAAAATCACCGTCCAGAACGTCATGATTATAAGTTAGACCTACGTTGTGGAGATATAGCACTTGAAATCTTTGGCAATAAGACCAGTGATTCGAACTATGTGGAGCCACCTAAACGTCCGTCTTATCCTGAGGCCTGTGGCTTACGTCATTTAGCTTTTAGAGTGACTAATATTGAAGAGGTTGTCAAAGAGTTAGAACAAAAGGGTATTTCCTGCCAACCAGTTCGCAAGGACACTTTTACCGGTGAAAAGATGACTTTCTTTGCTGATCCAGATGGTCTTCCCTTGGAATTGCACGAGTAGTTTTTTTGACCTTAATTTTTTAAGTCATGGTATAATAAATTCACGATTGGACTCATAGCCAGTCGTCCTTTAGGAGATTATGGAATAATATTCTATTTTCGAAAGGAAACACACATGAAATTGAAAAAACTTCTTGTTACTGGGATGGCTTTATTGGCTTCAGTAACAGCCTTCACTTCGGTTGCGCAAGCAGCAACCTCATCGCAAGTCCAAAAGGTTATTGATGAATCTTATGTTCAACCAGACTATGTGATGGGTTATTCATTGTCGGAAGAGCAGCGAAATGAAACCTTGAATTTGTTAGGGTATGACAGTAGTAAGGATACTAATGTCAAGACCTTGACGACATCTGCATATGCGAATATTATGAACGTTGCAGATGATTCTAGTCTTCAGCTATATTCTTCGGTTAAGATTGCTAAGCTAGGTGCTAAGGAAACCTTGAGTGTAGAGATTGTGACACCGCAAAATATCACGAAAATCACTCCAGATATGTACCGTAATGCTGCCACGACACTTGGTATCGAACACGCCAAGATTACGGTAGCAGCACCAATCGCAGTTACTGGAGAAAGTGCCTTGGCTGGTATTTACTATTCCCTTGAGCAAAATGGGGCTAAGGTCTCAGATGAAAGCAAAGAGCTTGCGCAAGAGGAACTTAAAACCCTTTCTCAAATTAATGAGGAAAATTCAGGCAAGAGTGACTATGATGCGGACAAGCTTAATGTAGCTATGACTGATATTAAGTCAGCAGTTGCTGATAAAGGGGATAAGTTGACTGAAGACCAAGCTAAAACGATTGTTCAGCAGACTATCAATAATTACAACTTGGATCTTTCTGATACGCAAATTAACCTTCTGGTGAATTTTGCTATGAATTTATCTAAGTCTTCAATCATTGATAGTGCTAGCTTTAAGTCAACCTTGAGTTCACTTAAAGATTCTATCGTTTCGAAAGCTGGTAATACCTTCTCTGGAATCAACCTAAACTTTAATGCCAACAAAGCGGTTGAGAACAGCAAAAATATCTTTGCACAAATTTGGCAAGCTATCGTAGATTTCTTTACAGGACTGTCTAAATAGTAAAAGAGCTATCCGTTTGGATGGCTTTTTTCTATTTTTCAGAAAATATGTGAAATGCTATTGAAATTATTCCAACAATTGTGTACAATGGTAAACATCAATTCAGATTATTCTGAAAATTTGTTTTAGGAGATTCTCTTATGTCACAAACAAGTGTATCTAGTCAGTCTACCTGGCGTAGTAAAATAAAAGCAATGGGACCCGGTATCCTAATGGCTTCAGCGGCCGTAGGTGGTTCCCACATCGTTTCATCAACCCAAGCGGGTGGTTCTTATGGATGGGCCTTGTTAGGCTTGGTTATTCTTGCCAACCTCTTTAAATACCCGTTCTTCCGTTTTGGTGCTGAGTATACCGCAGATACAGGTAAAACCCTCGTTGAAGGTTATGCTGAGAAAGGTAAATTCTATCTTTGGGTATTCTTCATTTTGAATGTTTTCTCAGCTTTGGTTAATACTGCGGGAGTTTCTATTCTTTGTTCAGCCATCATTGCTAGTGCCTTTCCAATGCTTGGTTTGAGTATTACCACATGGTCAATCATTTTGGTTGCCATTATCTGGGGTATGTTACTCTTTGGTGGTTACAAACTTCTTGATGGTATGGCTAAATGGATCATGTCAGCTTTGACTATTGCAACAGTGGCAGCAGTTATTATTGCGGCAATCAAACACCCTGAGTACAGTGCTGACTTCGTTGAAAAAACACCATGGCAGCTCGCAGCCCTTCCATTTATCGTTTCACTTCTTGGATGGATGCCAGCACCAATTGAAATTTCAGCCATTAACTCACTTTGGTCAGCTGAGAAAAAGAAAACTGTTGATTTCAACACTGATGATGCCCTCTTTGACTTTAACGTTGGTTACATCGGAACAGCTATTCTTGCGGTATTCTTTGTAGCACTCGGGGCTCTTATTCAGTATCCAACTGGTAAGCCAGTAGAAGCAGCATCAGCCAAGTATATTGCACAGTTTGTTGGTATGTACGCATCAGTGCTTGGTGAGTGGTCACGCTATTTGATTACCTTTATCGCTTTCTTGTGTATCTTTGGTACTGTAATTACCGTTATTGATGGTTACTCACGTGTTAACGAAATTTCTCTTCGTCTTTTGTTTAACCAAAAAGAAAAAAATCAAACACCTTTGAATGTTTGGATGACCTTGACAGCTATTCTTGGTCTCATCATTATTTTCTTCTTCCAAGGTCAAGTAGCAACCATGCTTCGTTTCGCCATGATTGGTTCATTCCTTACAACACCTTTCTTTGCGCTTTTGAATTACGTACTTGTTACTAAAGAGAAGAAAGACCTTCCAATTTGGTTGAAAGGACTTGCTATCGCAGGTTTGATCTTCTTGTTTGGGTTTGCTCTCTTCTTTATCTGGGCTTTGGCTATTGGTAAAGCAGGTTAATAGGATTAAACGGTTTCCATGTGGAAGCTGTTTTTTTATTTTATAAAGATGGGAGTAGGAGAGTTTATACTCAAGAGCATACAAAAAAGCCATTCCAATCGGAATGGCTTAACAACAAGATGTTGCTTATTTGAGACCGTATTTTTTGTTGAAACGATCCACGCGTCCGTCTGCTTGAGTGAATTTTTGACGGCCAGTGTAGAATGGGTGTGAATCTGATGAAATTTCTACACGGATAAGTGGGTAAGTTTCACCTTCGAATTCAACTGTTTCGTTTGAGTGTTTAGTTGAACCGCTAAGGAATTGGTAACCAGTAGTTGTGTCCATGAATACTACTTGACGGTAATCTGGATGGATATCTTTTTTCATGTTAAAATATTTCCTTTCTGCCATGGTACTTTCCGCACCATAGTTTTTTTAACTATTTTAGTTTATCAAAAGGTGGTCTTCTTGACAAGTCTTTTTTACTATTTTTTAGGAAATTCGCATTTTGTAAATGCCACCTGTCTGAAAGCAGTGATTATCTTTATCAACGATGATTGCTTCAAGCTCAGCTTGTGAACTAACTTCTTGGAATATGTGTTCGAGACTAGAGCCAAATAAGCGGGTTGTCCAAATTTCACCATCCACTGAGAGGGATGAAATAATGGTAAGGCTGGCTAGGTCACTGGAGACTGGATAACCAGTCTGGCTATCAAAAATATGATGGTAGGTTTTGCCATCTATCTCAAAAGTTCGTTCATAGATTCCCGAAGTGACAACAGACTGATCTCTTATAGCAAGCACCATAAGATTTGTGTTTCTAGTCTCCTTAGGATTTTGAATACCAATTCGCCATTTGTGGTCAGGATTATGGAGAGCTGGTCCAAAGGTTAGGACATTACCTCCGAGATTGATTAGGGCACTGGTTACTTTTTCAGCTTTAAGAAAATCTGCAATACGATCTGCAATATATCCTTTTGCCAGAGCACCAAGATCAATTTTCATCCCTTTTTCTTTAAGAAAAACGCTTTGATTTTCCTCGGATAGAAGAATGGCATTGGGATTGATGATATCCAGGAGCGGACGAATTTCTTCAGGAAGAGGCAGCTTAGCATCAGAAAAACCAATACGCCAAGTCTGAATGAGAGGCCCAATAGCAATATTAAGGTGACTTCCAGGTTGGCAGCTATGCCATTTTCCAAGAGAAATAAGTTCAAAAAGTTCTGGGTGAACTGTCACTGAATGTAAGCCTGCTGCCTTGTTAATTTTCATGAGTTCGGAACTGTCGTCATTGGCTGAGAAGCGCTTATTGTAGGTATGCAGAAGTGCTTCAACTTGGTCTAGCAGGGGTTCTGGTTCTTCATGATAGATAGAGACGTCAATCACAGTTCCCATGAGACGTACACGACGATTAGTGAGTTGCATGGGCAACAGTATCCTTGATTTCTTGATAGATTTGTTCGTTTTCTTCTAAGCTGTAGGAATTGGCACCACTAGCAAGTGGGTGGCCGCCACCATCATGGCGTTTGGCAATCTCGTTGATGACAATGCTTTTACTACGTAGACGGACACGGTAATGTCCTTCAGGCTGCTCTACGAAAATAGCCCAAGATTCGACACAATCAATACGGCCTGGAGTGCCAACAATGGCAGAACTTTCAGCATCAGTGACATTGAATTCATCCAAAATCTTTCGTGTCAAGACAACTCGAGCTGCACCATTTTCATCAACTTCTAGATTATCGAAAACATAACCTTGTAGTTTAGCAATTTTGAAAGGGAAACTGTCCATACGACGAGCCATTGCTGCAAAATCAAAGTCGTATTCACGAAGTTTAGCCGCGATTTGAAGTGTTTTAGGAGTAGTAGATGGAAATAGGAAGCGGCCTGTATCGCCAACAATACCATTGTAGAGAACACGAGCAGCAACATCTGACAAGGAAAGTCCAAGGCTGAGGGCCCAGTCAGTCACAATTTCGCTGGCACTTGAAGCAGTCGTATCAACAAGTAGAAGATCACCGTAGGCATCATCATTAGGATGATGGTCAATTTTGATAAGGAAGTCACCTTTATCAAAACGGTCGTCGTCGATACGAGGGGTGTTGGCTGTATCGGTAACAATAACAAGCGCCCCTTCATAATCTTGGTCAGTTACCTCATCCATCTCAGCAATCCAAGATAAGGTAGGCTCATTGACACCTGCCGCAAGAACCTTTTTATCTGGAAAGTTTGTTTTTAAAATTTCCTTCAGTCCTACCTGACTACCAATGGCATCAGGGTCAGGTCTTTGGTGGCGGTGAATAATAATAGTGTCGTAGGCTTTGATTTTTTCTAAAATAGCTTGAAATACAGTCATGAATGTCTCCTTATAATTTTGCTTCTATTATATCATGAAACAATAGAAAAACGGTTGGCCTAGGCAAACCGTTATAAAAATTAGATCTCTTTATAGTCAACTTCAAGTCCACGTTTAACCGCTGGACGGTTGGCAATTTTTTCAGTCCAAGCTTGAAGATGCTTGTATTCTTTAACATCAAGGAAAATACCAGCCTTATCCCAAATCTTATCTTGAGCAAGACGACCATACCAAGACCAGATGGCGATATCAGCGATAGTGTACTCATCACCAGCAATATAAGGTTTGGTTGCTAATTCTTTATCAAGCAAGTCAAGTTGGCGTTTGGCTTCCATGGCAAAACGGTTGATGGCATATTCGATTTTTTCAGGTGCATAGTGGAAGAAGTGCCCAAAGCCACCACCTAGAAAAGGAGCAGCACCTGTTTGCCAAAAGAGCCAGTTGAGAACTTCCGTACGTTTTGCGTGATCAGTTGGAATGAGTTTGCCGAATTTTTCAGCCAAGTAAAGGAGGATGTTAGCTGATTCGAAGACACGAACCGGTTGGTCTTCAGAGTAATCCATCATGGCTGGAATCTTTGAGTTTGGATTGATTGAAACAAAGTCTGAGCCAAATTGGTCACCATCGCCAATCTTAATACGATAAGCATCATAACCTGCTTGAGTCACACCAAGTTCTTTCAATTCTTCCAGCATGATAGTTGCCTTGATACCATTTGGTGTCGGAAGAGTATAGAGTTGGAAAGGTTGGTCACCTTTAGGTAAAGTTTGTTCAAAACGTGCACCAGCTGTAGGTTGATTGAGGCCACCCCAGGCACCTCCCATAGAGGTTGGGTTTTCCCAAACTTCTGGTAAAATATAGTCAGACATAAAGTTTCTCCTTGTATTCTTGATAGTTACATCCTAACAAAATGCTAATGGCATTTCAAGAATCGACTACGTCCTATTAGGCGCGACACCTTGACTTTTTCCATAAGAATGATAAGATAGTAAAAATTATTTTTTATCTGATAAAAAACATATTGTTTAGAGAGGAAGAAAAGAATGACTGCTATTGATTTTCATAAGTTGGCTAAAACAGAACTACACTGCCATTTGGATGGTTCTCTATCATTGGAAACCATTCGCCACCTAGCTGACTTGGCACAGATTGAGTTACCTGAGGACGATGCGGAGCTCAAACACCATGTGACAGCACCGGCTACCTGTGAGAGTCTCCTAGATTATCTTGAGGCTTTTGATTATATTCGTCCTTTGCTTCAAACAAAGGAAGCTTTGACCATTGCGGCTTATGATGTTGCTAAACAGGCTGCTCTTGAAAATGTTATCTATATTGAAGTGCGTTTTGCTCCAGAATTGTCGATGGATAAGGGATTGACTGTCGCTGAAACCATTGATGCTGTTTGTCATGGCTTACGTCAAGCTCAAGAAGAATTTGGTATTGTAGCCAAGGCTCTAGTTTGTGGCATGCGCCAATCAGATCAAGAATTAACGGCTCGTATTCTTGATGAAGCAAATGAAGTTGAAAATAGTGACTTTGTTGGTTTTGATTTTGCCGGAGATGAGCATCATTATGGACCTAAAGCGATTAAACCTCTAATTGAACAAGTCCAAAGTTACAACCGTCCGATGACTTTCCATGCTGGTGAGTGTGGCTGCCCCGCCTTTTTGGCTGAGTCGATTGCCATGGGAATTAAGCGTAATGGACATGCAACGATCTTGGCTCAAGAGCCTGAGCTTTTGGAAGAGTTTGTCAAAAATGGTGTCACAGGAGAGTTATGTTTAACAAGTAATCTCCAGACCAAGGCAGCCGTTACAGTTGATGATTTTCCTTATCTAAAAATGAAAGCGGCAGGTGCTAATATTACTATTAATACGGACAATCGTACCGTTTCTGATACAAACCTGACCAAAGAGTACGAACTCTATCACAAGCATTTTGATAGCTCAGTTCAAGACTTCTATGCCCATAATAAGACGGCAATCGAAGCGTCATTTGCTAGTGATGAGGAGAAAGCAGAACTTCTTGAAAAATTGGCTAAAGCCTATTCATAGGAAGTAAATAGACTGGCGAAACTTTATAAAGGTGATAAAATTGAGCCAATTGGAACATCAGTCAAACCTATTATAAAAATAAGGGAGTGAGGCGAACTTTTTTCAAAAATTGTTCAGTCTCCCTCCCTTTTACGCTTGGAATTATGATAAAATAAGTACAATACATATTTTAGAGGAGACTGGTTTGGCACAACTTTATTTTCGCTACGGCACCATGAATTCTGGGAAATCCATTGAGATTCTTAAGGTTGCCTATAATTACGAAGAACAAGGAAAACCAGTGGTACTATTGACCAGTCGTTTGGATAATCGAGATGGGGTCGGCTATATCTCTAGTCGTATTGGCATGAAGCGGAAGGCCTATCCTATTGGTGATGATACGGATATTTTTGGTTACATTGCTAATATGGATCCACGACCTTACTGTGTTTTAGTTGATGAGGCACAGTTTTTGACCCGTGCGAATGTCTATGATTTGGCACGAATTGTTGATGAGTTAGATATCCCAGTGATGGCTTTTGGTCTCAAAAATGATTTTCAGAACAATCTCTTTGAAGGTTCTAAATATCTTTTGCTATTGTCTGATAAGATTGATGAAATCAAGACTATTTGTCATTATTGCTCGAGAAAGGCAACCATGGTTCTTCGTATGGAAGATGGTAAGCCAGTTTATGAGGGAGCACAAGTTCAAATTGGAGGACACGAGAGTTATATCTCTGTTTGCCGAAAGCACTGGTTTAATCCACCTCAAGAAAACATAATCCCTTTGAATAAGGCCTAAAAACGACTATTAGTTATATAAGGAGTAAAGATAACAAATGAATATTTATGATCAGTTACAAGCGGTTGAAGACCGTTATGAGGAATTGGGTGAATTGCTTAGTGACCCTGAAGTCGTTTCAGACACTAAACGCTTCATGGAGTTGTCACGTGAAGAGGCAAATACTCGTGAAACAGTGACAGCTTACCGTGAGTACAAGCAAGTCATCCAAAGTATCTCAGATGCTGAAGAGATGATTAAGGAAGCAAGTGGTGATCCTGACTTGGAAGAAATGGCTAAGGAAGAACTCAAAGAATCCAAAGCTGCTAAAGAAGAGTACGAAGAACGTTTGAAAATTCTTCTCTTGCCAAAGGACCCTAATGATGACAAGAATATCATCCTTGAAATCCGTGGGGCTGCAGGTGGTGATGAAGCTGCCTTGTTTGCAGGTGACCTTTTAGCTATGTACCAAAAATACGCAGAAACACAAGGTTGGCGCTTCGAGGTCATGGAAGCCTCTTACAATGGTGTTGGTGGTATCAAAGAAGTGGTTGCCATGGTTTCAGGACAATCAGTCTACTCTAAACTCAAATATGAATCTGGAGCACACCGTGTGCAACGTGTGCCTGTGACTGAGAGCCAAGGTCGTGTTCATACCTCGACAGCAACTGTTTTGGTTATGCCAGAAGTTGAAGAAGTAGAGTACGAAATTGATCCTAAGGACCTTCGTGTCGATATCTATCACGCTTCTGGTGCCGGTGGTCAGAACGTCAATAAGGTTGCGACTGCGGTTCGTATGGTTCACATTCCTACTGGAATCAAAGTAGAGATGCAAGAAGAACGTACACAACAGAAGAACCGTGATAAAGCCATGAAGATTATCCGTGCGCGTGTTGCGGACCACTTTGCACAGATTGCTCAAGATGAACAAGATGCTGAGCGTAAATCTACTGTTGGTACAGGGGACCGTTCAGAGCGTATCCGTACTTACAACTTCCCACAAAACCGTGTAACGGATCACCGTATTGGTTTGACCCTTCAAAAATTAGATACGATTTTGGCTGGGAAAATGGATGAAGTCATTGATGCTCTTGTTCTTTACGATCAAACTCAAAAATTGGAAGAGCTTAACAAATGATTTTAGCGGATGTTCTGGCTGACTATGAAAAGCAGCTTGAGGCTGTTGGAGAAGAGCCAGAGGCCCTTTCCTTTGTTTATCGTGGTTTGAAGCAATGGGACCTGACTCATTTTGTTCTTCAATTGCGTCAGGAAGTTTCAGAGGAGGATGCTGAGCTATTAGCTCATGCATTTAGCCAACTAAAGAATCACCAGCCTGCCCAGTATATCTTGGGCTATGAAGACTTTCATGGCTTACGTTTTCAGGTTGATGAGCGTGTCTTGATTCCACGTCCTGAAACTGAGGAATTAGTGGACTTGATTTTAGCGGAGAACCCAAGCACAGAGCTTAAGGTTCTTGATATTGGAACTGGGAGTGGTGCAATTTCGGTATCCATGAAAAAGAGTCGTCCTCTTTGGCAAGTAACAGCTAGTGACTTATCAGTGGATGCGCTAGAGCTTGCCCAGGAGAATGCTAAGCTAAATCAGGTAGCCATCAGCTTTGTTCAATCAGATGTTTTCGAAAATATTTCTGGTAGTTTTGATATCATTGTGTCAAATCCTCCCTATATTTCTGAAAATGATAAGAACGAAGTTGGGCTCAATGTCCTGGCTAGCGAGCCAAAGATGGCCTTGTTTGCTGATGAAGAGGGACTTGCCATTTATAGACAGATTATTGAGGAGGCAGATAAGTATTTGACTCCTAGTGGAAAGCTCTACTTTGAAATTGGCTATAAGCAGGGCCAGGATTTGAAGAAACTCTTGTCTCTACATTTTCCTGATAAGCGAGTGCGTGTCCTTAAGGACCAATTTGGACAAGATAGAATGGTCGTGATGGATGATGAAAAGTAAGAAAATATTAAGAGAAATCTTGGCTGACGGTGGTGCAGTTGTTCTTCCTACAGAGACTGTCTATGGTCTATTTGCTAAGGCTATGGATGAGAGTGCTGTAAACCATGTCTATGAGCTGAAAAATCGTCCTAGAGATAAAGCCATGAATTTGAATGTTGCTTCTTATGAAGATATCTTGTCTTATTCGAAAGAGCAGCCCAAGTATTTAAAACAATTGTATGATGCTTTTTTGCCTGGACCTCTGACCATCATCTTAAAAGCTAATGATCAAGTACCTAGATGGATTAATTCAGGTTTGGCGACAGTTGGCTTCCGTTTGCCAGACCATCCTGTCACTAGAGAACTGATTCAAGCGGAAGGTCCTTTAATTGGTCCCTCAGCCAATAAGTCTGGGAAGGCTAGTGGTCGTTATTTTGACCAAATAAGAGACCAATTTGATTTTCAGGTGACTGGCTATCAAGATGATGATGCCTTGTTAGGTGTAGATTCGACAATTTTGGATTTGTCTGGCAACAAGGTGAAAATTTTACGGCAAGGTTCTATCACTCAAGAAGACATTCTTGCCAAGCTACCAAAAATCCCTTTCGAGGAGGTATAACATGCTACGTGATTTGATAGCGTCAGATGTTGAAGCAATTTGTGAGATTAACAAAGAGGCTTTAGGTTATGCTTTTAGTTCAGAGGAAACGGCTAGTCAACTAGCTAGATTATCCAAAGACCCACATCATTTTCTACTAGGTTATGAGGATGATGGTAGTCATGAACTCCTTGGCTACGTTCATGCAGAGGTTTATGAATGTCTCTATTCCAATGCAGGATTTAATATCTTGGCTTTAGCAGTTTTACCTCAAAGACAAGGGATGGGGATCGGTAAAATTTTACTTGAAGGGTTGGAGCAAGAAACAAAAAGACGCGGTTATGAGTTTATTCGCTTAAATTCTGCAGACCATCGTCTGGGTGCGCATGCATTTTATGAAAAAGTAGGTTATACTTGTGATAAGATGCAGAAACGGTTTATTAAATTGACAAAAGGATAAGACTTATTGGCGGCTCTACCCGAGTTGACCAGAGAATAAATGACTAACAGAGACCTATGGAAGTGTGAGATAATTTCCAACTGTATGTGGGTGAGTTGATTGAACCCCATTAGACCTCAAAGGAGACCTCTATGATTTTTGATAAAGAAGATTACAAAGGATTTGACCCTGAACTATGGAACGCCATCGATGCTGAGGCAGAACGTCAGCAAAACAATATTGAGTTGATTGCCTCTGAGAACGTGGTATCTAAAGCAGTAATGGCTGCTCAAGGAACTCTCTTGACTAACAAGTACGCAGAAGGCTATCCAGGTAAACGTTACTATGGTGGTACAGACGTGATTGATGTGGTCGAGTCTCTTGCTATTGAGCGTGCCAAAGAACTTTTTGGAGCAAAATTTGCCAACGTGCAACCTCACTCAGGTAGTCAAGCCAATGCAGCAGTTTACATGTCTTTGATCCAACCAGGTGATACGGTTATGGGAATGGATTTGTCAGCGGGAGGACACTTGACACATGGTGCACCAGTTAGCTTCTCTGGTAAGACCTATAACTTTGTGGCTTACAACGTTGATAAAGAAACTGAACTCCTTGATTACGATGCTATTCTTGCTCAAGCTAAAGAAGTACAACCAAAACTCATCGTTGCTGGGGCTTCAGCTTACTCACGTATTATTGATTTTGCTAAATTCCGTGAAATTGCTGATGCTGTAGGTGCTTACCTCATGGTAGATATGGCTCACATTGCAGGTCTTGTAGCGTCTGGTCATCATCCAAGTCCAGTTCCTCATGCACATGTGACAACAACAACAACCCACAAGACACTTCGTGGTCCTCGTGGAGGTTTGATTTTGACTGATGATGAAGATATCGCTAAGAAATTGAATTCTGCGGTTTTCCCTGGTTTGCAAGGTGGACCATTGGAACACGTTATTGCTGCTAAGGCTGTTGCTCTTAAAGAGGCACTTGATCCTGCCTTTAAGGAATATGGGGAAAATGTTATCAAGAATGCTGCTGCCATGGCTGACGTTTTCAATCAACATCCAGATTTCCGTGTTATCTCAGGTGGCACTAACAATCACCTCTTCTTGGTTGATGTTACTAAAGTTGTTGAAAATGGTAAAGTTGCACAAAACGTTCTTGAAGAAGTTAATATTACTTTGAATAAGAATGGTATTCCTTACGAGCAATTGTCTCCATTCAAGACATCAGGTATCCGTGTTGGTAGTCCAGCCATTACAAGTCGTGGTATGGGTGAAGCTGAGAGCCGTAAAATTGCTGAATTAATGGTTGAAGCTTTGGAAAATCACGATAAACCTGAAGTTTTGGAACGCATTCGTGGAGAAGTTAAAGCTCTTACAGATGCTTTCCCACTTTATTAAAAACTATGTTAGATTTATATATTAAACGCATTATCATTCACCAGTTTTCGCCAAATGATACGGAGCTGGTTTTAGCAGAGGGGCCTCTTGAAATAACGCCACGCTTAGATGAGTATTTTCGAAAGAAACTCTCTAAAGTTTTCTCAGATGAGGCTAAACGTGGCTATTTCGATGCAGAGAATGTTTTCATCAGTCATCTAGGAGATGACTTGATGGAAAGCTCAGTCAAGATTGCCCAACTTTGGAAGGAAGAATTTGTCATTTCTGAAGATCAAAAGACCAATGATTTGGTCTTTATTCAGTTTGACAAAGAAGGGCAAGAATATTTTGCTTTCTTGCGTATTGCACTCAAGGATAGTTTGATTCATTCTTTGGGAGATAGCCAACATCCTATTCAATTGTCACAAAATAATTTGCCTTCTGCGGCCCAGACACCTGATGAAGCTTTGGTAATCAATCGTAGTAGTAAGCAGTATTATTTGATTGAAAAGCGAATCAAGCATAATGGAAGCTTTGCCAATTATTTCTCTGAAAATCTGTTGCAAGTCCAGCCTGAACAATCTGTCAAGAAATCGATTAAGATGGTTGAAGACACTGCCCAGAAGATTGCTGAGAATTTTAATCAGGATGACTTTAACTTCCAAGGAAAAATGAAATCTGCTATTTTCAATAATTTGGAAGAAGACCAAGAGTTATCACCTGAAAAATTGGCAGACCAGCTCTTTGATAATAATTTGACAGCTCGTTTGACCTTCGTTGATGAGCTCAAAGAGGCCATACCTGAGCCTATCTCGGTATCAGATATTGACCATTCGCGTCAAATTAAGAAATTAGAGAATCAAAAATTATCGTTATCGAACGGAATTGAGTTAATTGTGCCTAATAATGTGTATCAGGATGCTGATAGTGTTGAGTTTATTCAAAATCCTGATGGCACCTACTCTATTCTCATCAAAAATATCGAGGATATCATCAATAAATAATATGTTTAAATGGATAAGACGTCTGGCGGTTTTTGTCGTAGTCCTTATCATAGTTATCCAATGCTATCGAATCCATGCCAATATTCAACATGTCTTAACCTATGAATTCATGGTTAAGGAGGTTTTGGCAGAGGACGACATTGATAATACAACCAATGTCGATTTGGTTCTGGCTATGATCTACACAGAAACCAAGGGGAAGACAGATGACGTGATGCAGTCCAGTGAAAGTTCTACAGGGGTGACCAACTCCATAACAGATCGAAAAGAGAGTATTCGTCAAGGGGTGACGGTGCTGTCGGAAAATCTGGAAGAAGCTGCCCACCATAAGGTGGATCCTTGGACAGCAGTACAAGCCTATAATTTTGGTAAGGCCTATATCGATTATGTGGCTGATAATGGTGGAGTGAACACCGTCGAACTCGCAAAGGCTTACTCTAAAAATGTCGTTGCTCCGAGTCTAGGAAACACCAGTGGGCAAACATACACCTATTACCAACCGGTTGCCATGTACTATGGTGGCGGAAAACTTTATACAAATGGCGGAAATATTTACTACGCTAAGGAAGTACAGTTTAATCTCTTTTTGATGCGTATGTTCTCACGCCTCTAAGAGTAAGGACGTTAAACTTAGGAAAGACAAATGAAAGCATTATTAGTTTATTTTAGAGGATACGTCAAAGACAGTATCCTGGGACCCGCTTTTAAATTAATCGAAGCCAGTTTCGAACTCTTGGTCCCTCTAGTGATTGCTGGAATTGTCGACACAACTATTCCAAATAAAGACCAAAATCATCTGTTTATGATGATTTTTCTCTTGTTCGGACTTGCCGTTATTGGGGTTGTTGTTGCTATTTCAGCACAGTATTTTTCATCCAGAGCAGCAGTTGGCTATGCCCGAGGTTTAACCAATGATTTGTATGCGAAGATCATGCGTTTATCAAAGGAAAAGCGGGATGAGATTGGAACGTCAAGTTTGGTGACACGTTTGACTGGTGATACCTTTCAAATCCAAACGGGCATCAATCAATTTTTGAGGCTCTTTTTGAGGGCACCGATTATCGTGACGGGAGCCATTATTATGGCATTCCGAATCAGTCCACGCTTGACCATTTGGTTTCTTGGCATGGTCTTGGTATTGACCCTTATTATTGTAATAGCAAGTCGCATCGTCAATCCTTTATACGCCAAGATTCGAGTGATTAATGAATCAATTGTTACCAATACGCGTCAACAACTTGAAGGTATGAGGGTTATTCGGGCTTTTGATCGGAGTGAGCGTGAATTAGATAATTTTACTGCCGTCAATAAAGACTTGAAGAAGTGGCAGCTCAAAACAGGAGTGATAGCAAGTCTCATTAGTCCTTTGACTTTCTTGGTTGTTAATATGACCTTGATTGCTATCCTTTGGCAGGGAAATCTGCAAATTCAAGCTGGCCTTTTGTCTCAAGGGATGCTGATTGCTCTGGTCAATTATCTCTTGCAAATTTTGACGGAGCTCCTTAAATTAGCCATGATGTTGACCAATCTAAACCAAAGTTTTATTTCAGCGAAACGGGTAAAAGCTATTTTTGAACTCCAAGATGAGGATATTGAAGCACCTTTAGAAGTCCGAACTTCTAGTCAGGCTTCTACAGTGCTAGCTATTGATCAGATGACCTTTACCTATCCTACAGCTAGTTCGCCATCACTCCAAGAGATTCATGTAAGTCTTACTCAAGGTCAGTCACTAGGTATTATTGGTGGTACAGGTTCGGGTAAATCGACATTGGTGAACTTAATCATGAACTTATATCAGCCTCAGATTGGTTCATTAGCTATTTTCAAAGATCAAAAATCACCAAAAAATCTTAAAGAGTGGCGTTCTTGGGTTGCCTATGTCCCGCAAAAAGCTGAGTTATTTAGAGGAACCATTCGTTCAAACTTGTCATTAGGGCTTGACCACGAACCGAGTGAGCAAGAACTCTGGCATGCGCTTGACATGGCTCAGGCTGCTGATTTTGTAAGGGATAAGGACCTTGGTTTAGATGAGCCAGTTGAGTCATTTGGCCGTAATTTTTCGGGGGGTCAACGTCAACGTTTGACTATTGCGCGTGCGCTGATGAGACCAGCACCATTCTTGATTTTGGATGACTCCACCTCAGCCCTAGATTACTTGACTGAAAGTCGCTTACTAGCGGCTATCAGAGACAATCTTAAATCAACGAGTCTGATTATTATTTCGCAAAGAACAAATAGTCTAAAAGCTGTTGATCAAATTTTGGTGCTTGATAAGGGACATCAAGTTGGCTTGGGTAATCATGAAGAATTGCTTGCCACAAATAAACTCTATCAAGACATTCATTATTCTCAACATCAAAAGGAGGTCGCTGATGAAGGCTAGAAATAATAAATCAACGCTTAAACGTTTAAGTAGAGATATCTTAAGTCAGCGCTACCTCTTTGCCTTAGCAACTGTTGGGACCATTATTCAAGTTGCCTTAACGGTTTACTTACCTATCTTAATTGGTGATGCAGTGGACGCTGTTCTTAAGATGAACGCCGTTCTATTGATGTCACGTTTAATTTGGCAGATGCTTGTAGTTATCTTAGCTAATAGTGCAATCCAGTGGCTTAACCCTTTGATTTATAATCGATTAATTTATTCATATAGCGAAAGTTTACGTGAACGAGTCATGATGAAAATTCATGCTATGCCACTTAGTTACCTTGATCGTCAAGGAACTGGAGACATGGTTAGCCGTGTGACTACAGATAGCGATCAGTTAAACAACGGACTTCTCATGGTCTTTAACCAATTTTTCGTTGGGCTTTTGACTATCTTTGTCATAATCATTACCATGGCTCGGTTAGACTGGTTCATGATGCTCTTAGTTCTAGTGATGACGCCTCTGTCAATGCTTGTGGCACGTTTTATCGCAAAGAAGAGCTATCAACTCTATCGCAATCAAACTAAATGGCGAGGTGTGCAGACTCAGTTGATTGAGGAAAGTCTGACTCAAGAAGCTTTAGTACAGAGTCTAAATGCTCAAGACCAGATGGTTAGGAGTTTTAAAGACGTCAATGGTAAGTATGCTGATTATTCACAGGGTGCTATCTTTTATTCGTCAGCGGTTAACCCAGCTACACGTTTTGTTAATAGTCTAATCTATGCTCTCATTGCAGGTGTTGGTGCTTATCGAATCATGTCGGGTGGCGCTTTTACAGTGGGACAATTGACTACCTTCCTAAATTATGTCACCCAGTATACCAAACCTTTTAATGATATCTCATCTGTTCTATCTGAACTTCAAAGTGCTTTGGCCTGTGCTGATCGCCTTTATATGATATTGGATGAAGAGGAAATAACAGAAACAGGTAAGGCGGTCTTGGAAGAAGCAGATGTGCAGGGACGTTTTCAATTTGACCATGTCCAATTTGGCTATTTGCCTAATAAACCTCTTATCAAGGATTTGAGCATTGATATCCCTGCCGCAAGTACTGTTGCCATTGTTGGTCCAACAGGAGCGGGGAAATCTACCTTGATTAACCTACTTATGCGTTTCTATGATTTGGACAAGGGGAACATTCTACTGGACGGTAGACCTATTACAGATTATACTCGTGAGAGTCTTCGGAAACAGATTGGGATGGTTTTGCAGGAAACTTGGCTTGAGGTCGGCACTATTCATGATAATATTGCCTATGGAAATCCAGAAGCCAGTCGTGAAGAAGTCATAGCAGCGGCCAAGGCTGCCAATGCTGATTTCTTTATTCAGCAGTTGCCTCAAGGCTACGACACCTACTTGAATGATGCGGGGCAATCCCTTTCTCAGGGACAACGTCAGCTTTTGACCATTGCTCGCATATTTGTCAATGTGCCTAAAATCTTAATTTTGGATGAAGCCACTTCTAGTATCGATACTCGTACAGAGCTTCTCATTCAAGAGGCCTTCGCTAAATTAATGAAATGTCGAACAAGTTTCATCATTGCCCATCGATTATCTACCATAGAGAATGCGGACCTTATTTTGGTCATGAATAATGGAGATATCGTTGAACACGGAACCCATGAACAACTGATGCAAGCTAAGGGAATGTACTATCGTATGCAGACGGCCCAAAAGACACAAAATAGTTAAATCCGACAGAGCTTTTAAGCTCTGTTTTTTATGATTTTAGCCAATCATTTATCACGGAAGCTTATTAATGAAAAAGAAATGAAATTTAGTTATTTTTTCTTTTTTATTGGAAAAAATACTGATAAGATGGTAAACTAAAGAGGATATTATATAAAAAAAGGTATCGAAAATTAGAATGTTAAAACATAAAAACGTCCTAGTGTTTTTAGGACAAACCTTGCTTTATTTCGCCATTTTTATGGCCCTAATTTATCTCTACAATTACCTAGGACAAGGTCAAGGTAATTTTATCTATAACGAATTTTAGGAAGAATAATGACGAATACAAAAATTAAAGATATGATTGAAACGATTGAGCAGTTTGCTCAATCACAACCTGAATTTCCTGTTTACAATATTTTAGGGGAAGTTCATACTTACGGTGACTTAAAAGCTGATTCGGATAGCCTAGCTGCCAAGATCGATAGTCTTGACATTCCAGAAAAATCACCTGTTGTGGTTTATGGCGGTCAAGAGTATGAAATGTTGGCAACTTTTGTAGCTTTGACTAAATCTGGTCATGCTTATATTCCAATTGATAGTCACTCAGCTCTTGAGCGCGTGACGGCTATCGTAGAAGTAGCAGAGCCTAGTCTGATTATTGCAATTAATGACTTCCCACTTGAGGATGTTCAAGCGCCAATCGTGACATTGGACCAAGTGACGACTGCTTTTGAAAGTAAGACTAGCTACGAAGTGACTCATCCTGTTAAGGGTGATGATACTTATTACATCATCTTCACATCAGGAACTACAGGTAAGCCTAAAGGGGTACAAATTTCTCACAATAATCTCCTTAGTTTCACTAACTGGATGATTACGGACAAGGAATTTGCGACTCCAAAACGTCCCCAAATGTTGGCGCAACCGCCTTACTCATTTGACCTATCGGTAATGTACTGGGCACCTACATTGGCACTTGGAGGAACACTCTATGCACTTCCTTCAGCCATTACGCAGGACTTCAAGAAACTCTTTGAAACGATTTTCTCACTTCCAATTGCTATTTGGACATCGACCCCATCATTTGCAGACATGGCAATGTTGTCTGAAGACTTCAATGCAGAGAAGATGCCGAAAATTACGCATTTCTATTTTGATGGAGAAGAGTTGACTGTCAAGACTGCTCAAAAGCTTCGCCAACGTTTCCCAGAGGCACGTATTATCAATGCTTATGGACCAACTGAGGCAACAGTAGCCTTATCAGCAGTAGCAGTAACTGATGAGATGCTGGCTAACCTTAAGCGTTTGCCGATTGGTTATACCAAGGAAGATTCACCAACTTATATTATCGATGAGGATGGGAATATCCTTCCAAATGGTCAACAGGGTGAAATCATCGTATCAGGACCAGCAGTTTCCAAAGGCTACATGAATAATCCTGAAAAGACAGCTGAAGCCTTCTTCGAGTTTAATGGTCTCCCTGCTTACCATACTGGTGATGTTGGAACGATGACTGATGAAGGTCTCCTTCTTTACGGTGGCCGTATGGACTTCCAGATTAAGTTTAATGGTTTCCGTATTGAGTTAGAGGATGTTTCACAAAACCTTAATAAGTCTAAGTACATTGATTCAGCAGTAGCTGTACCACGTTACAATAAAGACCATAAGGTTCAGAACCTCTTGGCTTATGTGATTCTTAAGGATGGCGTTCGTGAGCAGTTTGAACGTGATATCGATATTACTAAGGCTATCAAGGCTGACTTAGAAGATATCATGATGTCTTACATGATGCCAACCAAGTTCCTCTATCGTGAGAGTTTGCCTTTGACACCAAATGGGAAGATTGATATCAAGGGCCTTATCAGTGAGGTTAACAACCGATGATAGACTTCTTGAAACAGCTACCTCATTTAGAAGCCTACGGTAATCCCTTCTATTTCATCTACCTTGGATTAGCTCTATTGCCAATCTTTGTGGGTCTCTTCTATAAAAAGCGTTTTGCGATTTATGAATGTTTGGTAAGTCTAGCCTTTATTGTTCTTGCTCTGACAGGAACACATGCTAGTCAATTACTAGCCTTACTCTTCTATATTATTTGGCAAATCATTTGGGTTTATTCATACAAACATTACCGTAGTCAAAAGGATAATAAATGGGTTTTCTATTTACACTCGTTTCTTGTAGTCCTTCCCTTGATTTTTGTTAAGGTAGAGCCTGCGATAAATGGTACTCAGTCGCTTTTAAACTTTTTTGGTATTTCTTACTTGACCTTCCGATCAGTTGGAATGATTATCGAGATGCGGGATGGTGTCCTTAAAGAGTTTACACTTGGAGAGTTCCTCCGATTCATGCTCTTTATGCCAACCTTTACGAGTGGTCCCATTGATCGCTTCAGACGCTTTAACGAAGACTATCAAGCAATTCCTGAGCGAGACGAGCTGATGAATATGTTGGAGCAAGCTGTAAAATATATCATGCTTGGTTTCCTCTATAAGTTTGTTTTGGCGCAGATTTTCGGAAGTATGCTCTTGCCTTCACTGAAAGCACAAGCTTTGGCTCAAGGTGGTATCTTTAATTTACCAACACTTGGTGTCATGTATGTTTTCGGTTTTGATCTCTTCTTTGACTTTGCGGGTTACTCGATGTTTGCCTTGGCAGCATCTAACCTTATGGGGATTAAGAGCCCAATCAACTTTGACAAACCTTTCGTCTCAAGAGACTTGAAAGAATTTTGGAATCGTTGGCATATGAGCTTGTCTTTCTGGTTCCGTGACTTTATCTTTATGCGTTTGGTTATGGTTTTGATGCGAAATAAAGTTTTCAAAAATCGTAACACGACTTCAAATGTGGCCTATGTCATTAATATGATGGTTATGGGATTCTGGCATGGGATTACTTGGTACTACATTGCTTACGGTATTTTCCATGGTATTGGTCTAGGACTTAATGATGCCTGGTTGCGCAAGAAGAAGACCATTAATAAAGAACGTAAGAAAGCTGGTCTTGAGCCACTTCCTGAAAATAGATGGACGAAGGCTTTGGGAATCTTTATTACATTTAACACTGTTATGTTGTCATTCTTGATTTTCTCTGGATTCTTGAATGACCTTTGGTTCACTAAAAAATAAGTAAAGGAATTATAAAAATGGATGTAAAATCAGAAGTTATTGAAATTATTGATGAACTCTTCATGGAAGATGTTTCAGACATGATGGATGAAGACCTTTTCGATGCTGGTGTTCTCGATTCAATGGGAACAGTTGAGCTTATCGTTGAATTGGAATCACGTTTCGATATTCGTGTGCCAGTTTCAGAATTTGGTCGTGATGACTGGAACACAGCTAATAAGATTGTTGAAGGGGTAACGGAGCTTCGCAATGCTTAAGCGTTTATGGCAAATTTTTGGCCCTATAATCTGTGCCTTAGTCTTGGTAGTAGTAGTTATTTTTTCCTACCCTCAAGGCAGAAAACATAATTATGAGGTTGAAAAACGTAACGCAGTAACCTTGACAACTGAGAACTTTAAGAGCCGTATTAATAAGACGACAGCTCTTTCTGATAAGAATCATCGATTTGTCCCTTTCTTTGGGTCTAGTGAGTGGTTGCGTTTTGATGCCCTTCATCCAGCTGTTTTAGCTGAAAAATACGACCGTAACTATCGCCCATATTTTATTGGACAACGTGGGGCTGCCTCTCTAAACCAATATTTGGGAATGCAACAAATGCTTCCTGAATTGAAAAATGGGACAGCAGTCTACGTCTTGTCACCACAGTGGTTTACTAAAAAAGGTTACAATTCTGCGGCTTTCCAGCAGTTCTACAATAACGACCAACTTAGTAGTTTCTTAAGTCAAAATCAGACGGATGCAAATTCTCAATATGCTGCTCAGCGTATCTTAGAGATGAAACCTGAGGTTACTATGAAATCTCAACTTTCTAAAGTGGCTAATGGACAAGATTTAAATTCTCTTGATAAGACTTATATTCAATTTATGGCAGAGCTTAATAAGCGAGAAGATGCCTTGTTCAGTCCTTTTGCAGCATCAAATAATGCAAATTACGACAAGAAGGTTCTTCCTTATCTTAAAGAGTTGCCAGACAAGTTCTCTTACGAGGCACTTGACCAGGTTGCCGTAAGAGATGCAGAAGCTCATACCAAGTCAAACGACTTTGGTATCGATGACCGTTTCTATAAGAAACGTTTGGCTAAAAAGATTGGTAAACTTAAAGGTTTCCAAAAGAATCTTTCGTATGAAGTTTCACAAGAATACGGTGACCTACAGTTAGTCTTAAATCAATTTGCGAAGTCAAATACTAACGTTATCTTTGTCATCCCACCTGTTAATAGCAAGTGGATGGCTTATACGGGACTAAGTCAAGAAATGTATGACGCTACGGTTTCTAAAATCCGTTATCAATTGGAAAGTCAAGGCTTCACCAATATTGCTGACTTCTCAAAAGATGGAGATCAACCTTACTTCATGCAAGATACCATTCATATGGGATGGAAAGGTTGGGTAGCCTTTGACAAGGCTGTTGATCCATTTGTAAGTAATCCAACACCTGCACCTAGCTATAACTTGAACGACCGCTTTTATAGTAAGGATTGGGCAGGTTATACAGGGGCTCCTAGTCAGTTTAAGTAGTATTACTTAATAAATCAATCAAAAAGGCTTGTTAAAGCCTTTTTATGTTATGATCTTTCCACGGTATTACCTTCGGAAATTATTAAAAAGGATTGGGATAACTCTCAATCCTTTTTATCCTTTTAAGTTTTATAATACGTTATACAGATAGTTATTTGTTTTTAGTTAGAGCTTTTCGAATTAAATCTGCAGGGATGATCAAAACCGCGATAAGAAGTGCAACGATATAGTGTTGAACGTCCATTGGAACGGTACTAAATACTTTACCACCGAATTGAATGATCAATGTTTGAACGACAGCAATAGAAATCATTACAATTGAGAATTTCTTGTTTTCGCCGATATGTTCAAAAACATTGAATCCATTACTACGTGTATTAAGTGAGTTGAAAATGACAGCATAGATAAATACTGTAAAGGTGAATGTTGTTACCATTTCAAAGTTGCCAGTTCCATTTGTGATAAAGTCTTGGATACCACCAACATTTTTAAGAATTGCTAAACATACGACAGTAATGAAGATGCTAGCTACACCGATAGCAGATTTCATATAGCCAGTAAGAATATTTGCCTTCTTAGCAACTGGTTTTTCATTCATGTAACGATCTAGCGTAGGTTCTTCACCAAAGGCAAGGGCAGCAAGTGTGTCCATGATAAGGTTGATCCAGAGAATTTGGATAATTGTAAATGGTTCTTTGAGGCCCAAAAGTGGTGAGAGAAGTGACATAGCAATTGTAGTCACGTTTACGGTTAATTGGAAGATAATAAATTTACTTACTGACTTACTCATAGTACGTCCATAGAGGACGGCTTTTTCAATCGAAGTCAATGAGTTATTCAAGATAACGATATCTGAGGCTTCACGTGCGACTTCAGTACCATCACCCATTGAGAATCCGACATCAGCCGATTTAAGGGCAGGTGAGTCATTGACTCCATCACCTGTCATACCAGCAACCATATCGAGGTCTTGAGTTGCCTCAATAAGACGTTTTTTATCCATTGGAAGGGCACGACTGACCACTTTTAAGTGAGGCAATTGTTGTTTGAGTTCTTGATCTGAGAGGGCAGAAAGTTCATCGTGAGTAAGGACAAGGTCATTTTGACCAGTAACGATACCGGCTTCTTTAGCGATAGCAACAGCGGTTTCTTTACGGTCACCAGTTACCATAACTACTTGAACCCCTGCACGGTTCATTGTTTCAACAGTTTGTTTAATTGAAGAACGAACGTTATCACGGATACATACGATACCAATCAAGACTTTATCATTACCATCTGTATTTAGGATAGCAAGCAAACGCATTGAACGATTAGCTTGTTCCAATGATAATTCTTGGAAACGAGCTTTAATATCATCTGTAAAGTTTTGTTTATTACCCTCTTTATCAAGATAGTAGTAGCAGTCGTTTAGGATGAATTCTGGAGCACCTTTGATGTAGGTTTTTCCATCGTTAGTCGTTACACTTGCGAATTTTGTTGCTGAGTTGAATTGTTGCTTCTCAGTAATTGTATTCGTATCGAAATCAAGTTGAGAACGTCCGATAAGGAAATCAAGAAGTGCACGATCAGTGGCGTTACTACCAACAGCACTGCCATCAGCTACCATGGCATCGTTATTAAGACCGATACCATTAATCATTTCAGCTTTTAGGCTATCTGACATTGTGTCAAAATCAGGAGCATCAGTTTCACCAGTAGCCGCATAAAGTGTTCCATCAGCAAGGAAGAAGTCAACTACAGATAGTTTACCTTCAGTGATAGTACCAGTCTTATCACTGAAGAGGATATTCATGTATCCGGCTGTTTCAATGGTATCAGGATGGCGAACCAAGATATTTTGAGCTAAAAGTCGTCCTGAGTTCATTGAAGAAACGAGTGCCAACATCATTGGAAGACCTTCTGGAACGGCCATGATGATGATTGTAACCGCAAAGAGAATTGTTTCAATGATAAGAAGGAAGATTGAACCACCATTGAGGTTATTAGCCTTATTAAGGGCAATAAAGCCTAAAACAAGGTTGATTACTGAATATGCAGCACCTGCACTATAACCGAGGACACCGATGTTTCCAGCAAGCTTGTTGAGTTTTTCTTTGGATGGTGAATCTTTACTATCTTCTTGAAGAGAAGTATTGATGCTTCCTAGAACGGTATTATCACCAATTTGTGTAGCTTCCATAACGGCTTCGCCTGAAGTAACAACTGTACCACGGAAGACTTTGAGCTCTGTAAAGAGGTCGGAAGAGTCTGGCTCTGCTTGATCACCAAGAGGAAGTTTTTTAGCATCTTCACTTTCACCATTAAGGACAGCTTGGTTTACTTTTAATTCACCTTCCAAGATGATACCATCAACTGGGATCTTGTCCCCTGATTGAAGGAGAATCTGATCACCTTTCACAATATCATCAACGAGAACCTCTTTAAGTTTACCATCACGATAAACCTTAGCATTAGTTTTTGAAGCCTCTTCCTGAAGAGTGTTGAACTTTTGCTCATTTCGGTATTGTGAGACTGCTGAAAATCCTGTAGACATCAAAATGGCGAAAATTAGTGAGATAGCCTCATACCAATTAGCTTCACCAATAGCAGGGAAAATCATTCCAACAAAGTTGAAGATGATTTTTAATCCTAAGGCAGCCAAGAGGATAAGAATCCATTGATCTTGGAAGGCTTCGATAAAGATTGAGAGGAGCGAGTTTGCCTCTTTACTAGAGAGCCTATTATCGCCATGGGCGTTTTTACTTGCTTGAACTTCAGCAGAAGTCAAGCCTTTAAATTTTTTCATTTAAGGTTTTGTATCCTTTCTAAATTATTACTGAGTTTTAAGGCTAGTAAATTATAAGCCAAAAAGTTCATCATTACAGTCACGATAACTGAATAACCATCAGTAAGTATTATACTTTATTTTACTATTAAGTTGTTGATTTTTCACCAATAGAATATTGAAGTTTCTTTTCTCTTTAGCAAGTGTAGGAGTGTACAAAGAACCCGCATTTTTTATTTAGAGATAATTCTGTTTTTTCACCTTCAATTCATACAACCCTCTCACCGCATTGCATCCATAGATGGCCTGAGCCTGTTCCATATCTTTTAAGGTCAAGACTTTTTCTTTAAGCTTATTATCAGCAATAAGTCTTTGTCTGTAGATGCCATTTAAGAGGCCGAGGTGAACGGGTGGTGTGTAGAGTTGGTCTTTGATTTTAAGAACGATGTTACCGATAGAGGTTTCTAGGAGTTGCCCCTCATGATTATAATAAATTTGTTCGTGAGGTTCGATACTAAGGTGAGGACGGTAACTTGTTTTGAAGAAGGTATAGGGGCTATCCAACGGATGCCTTTGCTCAACTAACCTTGCTTGGCAGAAGTCATTAGATAAGTTTGTTAATTGGGTATGTTCAAACTTCAGTTCACCATCTTTTGCAAGTGACATTTTAAGACGGTAGTCTTTGTCAAGGTTTAGTGATTGGCACAGAGCTTCGACTTGATAGTGTGCTTTTTCTGCATTGAAAGGATAGTCAAAGTAGCGACTGCTCTCTTGCAAGCGTTTCATATGCTCCTCAAGAAATAGCAGTTTTCCTTGATGGACACGACCAGTTGAAATGAGATTGAATTTGGGGTTCTGACGGTATAGAACAGCAGCTTTTTGCTTGGTTTCTTCATATTCAGCTTCCCAGTTGCTATCCCAGGTAATACCTCCTCCGACACCATAGATAGCTTTGGTTCCTTCCATTTGTAGTGTTCGAATGGCCACGTTGAAAATACTAGGTCCCTGTGGCATCAAGATACCAATAGCTCCACAATAGACACCTCGAGGCTGTTTTTCAACCTTCTTAATAATCTCCATGGTTGCTATTTTTGGGGCACCTGTAATCGAGCCGCATGGAAAAAGGGCTTGGAAGACATCGCTTAAACTACTATTTGGTAGGAGTTGCGTCTCAATAGTCGAAGTCATTTGCCAAACCGTAGAGTATTGTTCAACTTGGCAAAGGCTCTTGACATCCTCACTTCCTATTTTTGAAATACGATTCATGTCATTTCTAAGAAGATCGACAATCATCATATTTTCAGAGCGATTTTTCTGATCCTGAGCTAGCCACTGGGCTTGTTTGAGGTCAGATTCACTTGTCAAACCACGATTAGTAGTACCTTTCATAGGACGAGTGGTCAATCTATCACCATCTTTTTTAAAAAAGAGTTCTGGGCTTATGGAAATGATAGAGACATCATCGTGCTGAATAAAGGCATTGTAATGTGCATTTTGCTCAACAACCAATCGGTTATAGATGGCAAAGGGATCAGCTGTCAGGTTCTGTTGAAGTTGAACAGTATAATTGACTTGATAAGTATCACCTTGTCGAATATGGTGGTGTATTTGCTCAATAGCAGCCTTGTATTCCTCTGCAGAAGTTAGCTCTTGCCAAGATTTTGGTAAGGCAATTGGCTCATAAGCAAGTGGAATAGGCTCTATTTGAACAGTTTCATGAATAGTGAAGTAGAGGAGATACTCTGACATTAATGGACCAGCAATAACCTGAAATTTTGTCTCGAAGGCAGGGGCTGCTTCATAGGAAACATAACCTACTGCATAATAGCCTTCATTTTGATAGGCTTCGACTTCAGCTAAAAGGTGCTTAACTTCCTTAATGTTCTTTGTTTTTAGTTCTTTAATGGCATCAGTAAAGATTTGTCTGGCGCCAAGTTCCTTAAAATCAATAACAGTTTTCTTATGCATACTTAAAGTATAACATAAGAAGTTTCCCTCTGGTTCTTTTTCATGTTTTAATTCTCTTTCTCAAAATTTTAACTAAAAATGAACTTTTTTGACAGTTTTACATATGTTATAATAGTGGTGACTAAAAGAAGATTTCAGAGGGAAGTATGACAAAAAAAAACAATTTAAAGAAGGGCAACAGCAGTCTTTCAAACCATAAAATGAAAAAAGGCACTTCTAAGAATTCATGGAAGCATCAAATGTATGAGCTAGAAATTGCCATTGCTAAAGAGTCAAGTAACAAAAAAAGAAATGAACTAATTAAAATTCATAATGGCTATATGAGTGAGTATGATAGCTTAAAGAAACAAATCATTTGGTTAGCCGTATTAGGAATTTGTTTCTTATTGGTATTGGTAGTTTTTGGTTATTATATTTGGAAAAGTTACAATAGTGAGAATATGTCTTATACATCATCTTGCCTTCAAGAGAAAGTACTGAGCACTTATAGAGCTTAGTGTTCCAATCCTAGTAAATAATAGAGTCTCTAGACAAAAGTCTAGGGATTTTTTTGTTAAAAAAGGTTTTATCAGGTTGATGTATAGTTATTAGCTATAACAATATCTAAACAAAAGGAGATAACGGTAGCTAGAAACCCATTACTTTATAGGTTATAGTCTAAAACTATATATAGAGAAAACTAATAGCAATTATACAGCCACCCATTTCTTTGGTAAGATAAGTTCAACAACAAAGAGGAGGACACAAGATGTCAACTACTATCATTGGTTTCCCACGTTTGGGTGAATTCCGCGAATTAAAATTTACAACAGAAAAATACTTTAGAAATGAAATTACTGCAGATGAACTCTTAGCAGCAGCCAAAGACTTACGTGCAAAACACTGGAATATTGTTAAAGAGAAGGGTATCAGTGAAATTCCTTCAAATGATTTTTCACATTACGATAACTTCCTTGATGCAGCTTTCCTTTTCAACGTCGTACCTGAATCTGTTCAAAACTTGGATTTGACAGATCTTGAACGTTACTTTGCTTTGGCGCGTGGTTACCAAGGTGAAAAAGGGGATGTACGTGCCCTTCCTATGAAAAAATGGTTTAACACTAACTACCATTACATCGTTCCTAAATTTGAAAAAACAACAGAAGTTAAACTTGCTGGTCACAAGATTTTTGATGAGTACCAAGAAGCTAAAGAATTGGGACTTAACACACGCCCAGTTGTGGTTGGACCATTCACATTCCTTCAATTATCTGACTTTGAAGATGGTGTGAAAGCAGAAGACTTTGTAGACAGCTTTGTGGCAGCTTACCAAGAAGTCTTCGCAAAATTGGCTGAGCTTGGTGCGACTCGTATTCAACTCGATGAGCCAGCTCTTGTTAAAGATTTGACAGCAGAAGAAAAAACTCTCTTTTTGAACCTCTACAACAAACTCTTGGCTGATAAGAAAGGCCTTGAAGTCTTGATTCAAACTTACTTTGGTGATGTTCGTGATGTCTACAATGACCTTGTGAACTTGCCAGTTGATGGTATTGGTCTTGACTTTGTTGAAGGTAAGAAAACACTTGAATTGGTTAAAGGTGGTTTCCCAGCTGATAAGACTCTCTATGCCGGTATCGTCAATGGTAAAAACATCTGGCGTAACAACTACGAGAAGAGTCTTGAAATTCTTGAACAAGTGCCAGCTGAAAATGTTGTTTTGACAACATCTTGCTCACTTCTTCATGTACCATTTACAACTGCTAACGAAGAATTTGAACCAGCTATCTTGAACCACTTTGCTTTTGCGGTTGAAAAATTGGACGAATTGCGTGATTTGGATGCTATCCGCAATGGTCAAGGTGCAGAAGCCCTTGCTGCAAACAAAGAACTCTTTGCGACTGAGCGTGTTGGTGAAAATGCTGAACTTCGTGCCCGTATTGCAGGCTTGACTGAAGCTGATTACACTCGTTTGCCAGCATTTGCAGAACGTGAAGCGATTCAAAAAGATGCTTTCAAACTTCCATTGCTTCCAACAACAACTATCGGTTCATTCCCTCAAACTAAGGAAGTTCGTGCTAAACGTTTGGCTTTCCGTAAGAATGAATTGTCACAAGAAGAATACGATGCTTTCCTTGCTGAAATCACTGATGAATGGATTAAATGGCAAGAAGAAGTTGGATTTGACGTGCTTGTACACGGTGAATTCGAACGTAACGACATGGTTGAGTACTTCGGTCAAAACTTGTCAGGCTACCTCTTCTCTAAAAATGGTTGGGTGCAATCATATGGTATGCGTGGGGTTAAACCACCAATCATCTGGGGTGATGTCACTCGTCTTAACCCAATAACTGTGAAATGGTCTAGCTACGCACAAAGCCGTACTGACAAACCTGTTAAAGGTATGTTGACTGGACCTGTTACTATCCTTAACTGGTCATTCCCACGTGAAGACATCTCTATTAAGGATTCAACTCTTCAAATTGCTCTTGCAATCAAAGATGAAGTCCTTGACCTTGAAGCTGCAGGCGTGAAAATTATCCAAATTGACGAAGCTGCTCTTCGCGAAAAATTGCCACTCCGTCGTAGTGACTGGTATGAGGATTACCTTGACTGGGCAATTCCAGCCTTCCGTTTGGTACACTCAACAGTAGCACCAGACACACAAATCCACACTCACATGTGTTACTCAGAATTTACAGATATCATTCCAGCTATCGACAACTTGGATGCTGACGTTATCTCATTTGAAGCTAGTCGTTCAAATCTTGAAATCTTGGATGAACTTAAAGCTCAAAACTTCCAAACAGAAGTTGGACCTGGGGTTTACGATATCCACTCACCACGTGTCCCACAAGACGGTGAAATTGACCACACTATCGAAGCAATCTTGGCTAAAGTACCAAGCGGTAAAGTATGGATCAACCCTGACTGTGGTTTGAAGACTCGCGGAATCAAAGAAACTAAAGAAAGCTTGATCAAGCTTGTAGAAGCTGCAAAAGCAGCTCGCGAAAACTTGTAAGCAGAAGTTATCATATGTTGAAGACCTTCTTCCTTAAGTGTAGAAGGTTTTCAATAGCGAATAATGTTCTAAAGATTTTTGCAAGCAGGCTATGATTAACAAGTGTTTAACTGAACTCATGAAGTCAGTAGGCACTTAAAACAGCTTTCGTCTTAACAAAAATCTAAAAAGAAGAAGGTATAAAATATGACAAGCCAAACACCATCACTCTCTTTTGAAGTCTTTCCACCTAACCCAGCAGTAGGTAATGAAAAAATCCTACGTGCTCTTGAGGATATGCAAGGATTGGCTCCACACTTTATCAGTGTGACAGCTAGTAATAACAAATATAATATCAAAGAGACGACGGTTCCTTTGGCAGATCATATTCAAAATGACCTAGCCATCCCAACGATTGCCCACCTTCCAGCTATCTATTTGAGTAAAGAAAAGGTTGCTGATACCTTACGTGACTTGGATGCCGTTGGTGTACACCGTATCTTAGCCCTACGTGGCGATATCATTCCTGGTGTGGAACCTCTTAAAGACTTTAAATATGCCACTGATTTGATTGAATTTATCAAGGAAGAAGCTCCTCAATTTGATATCATCGGTGCCTGCTATCCTGAAGGGCATCCAGATTCGCCAAATCAAATCTCTGATATCCAAAACCTTAAGAAAAAGGTTGATGCAGGTTGTTCTGGTCTTTTAACCCAACTCTTCTTTGACAATGAACGTTTCTATGATTTTCAAGATAAATGTACCTTGGCTGGAATTGATGTACCAATTCATGCGGGTATTATGCCAATTTTGAATCGTAACCAAGCTCTACGTTTGCTTAAGACTTGTGAGAATATCCATTTGCCACGTAAGTTCCGTGCCATTTTGGATAAGTATGAGCATGATCCTGAGTCACTTAGAGCGGCAGGTCTTGCTTATGCGATTGACCAGATTGTCGACCTTGTTACTCAAGATGTTGCAGGCGTTCACCTCTACACCATGAATAATGCAGAAACTGCTCGTCATATTCACGAAGCTACTCATTCCTTGTTTAAGCATCATTCACAAGTTAGCGCTCTATAATTGAATCATAAAACTACCACCTATAGTTTAATCTATAGGTGGTTTCGTGTTTATAGTATCTTGAATATACAATATAAGTGCACAATAAAAACTCATAAGATTTTCTAGTAAAATAGAATTGAACGAACTAGTTACGAAAGGAAATCTTATGAGCTACCATCATTTTACCATAGACGAGCGTGAAAGTATTCTCATTTACCGTACGCAAGGCCTAAATTTTTCTCAAATTGCTAAGTTACTTCATCGTCATCCATCTAGTATTAGTCGTGAGTGGAAGCGCCATACAAAATCAGGAGCTTATTCTCCAAATCATGCACAGGAATCGTACCATAATGCCAAATCACACTGTGGGCGGAAACGGATGCTTGAAATAGATCACAATTTAAGCAATACCATCAAACATCTATTTCTCGATTACCAATGGTCTCCTGAAGAAATAGAAGGTCGGTTGCGCTTAGAGTATGGGAAAACTGTTGTTAGTTATCAAACAATCTATAGAGCCATTTATCGAGGACATTTTGAGGATGACTCATTATCTCATGGTGCTCGTGGTGTCATTCGTAAACTTCGTCATCGTGGGAAAACACGTCATACTAAAGGTCATGTTGAAAATAGAGGGAAAATATCCATTTCTCATACAATTCACGAAAGACCAGAAGAAGCTAATAATCGAACTAGAATAGGAGATTGGGAAGCCGATACTGTTGCAGGTAAAACTGGAAAAGCTTGTTTAGTGACTCTAACAGACCGTTATTCTCGTTTTCTAAAAATCAAAAAGGTAGCTGTTAAGAAAAGCAAGTTGGTAATAGAAGCTATGGTAAAACTGTTAGAACCCTTGACGAAGTATACAGTAACTCCTGATAGAGGGAAAGAATTCACCTATCATCAGAAATTGAGTGATCAATTGAACATTGAAGTCTATTTTCCTGACCCTCATGCTCCATGGCAACGAGGAACCAATGAGAACACGAATGGATTACTTAGAGAATATTTTCCAAAGGGTAGTGATCTAACATTGGTTGATGATCAGACTATTCAGCTATGGGAGAACAAACTTAATAATAGGCCACGAAAATGTCTTAACTGGAAAACACCTTATGAAGTATTCTATGGGGAAAGTATGCACTTAATTTGACAATTCAAGATGCAAAAAGTAACTTCCTTAATTCTAGTAGTGTAATGTATAAAAAAGACTTAGAGCTTAGCTCTAAGTCTTAAATATTATTCGCCTACGAAAGCATTGATCTCTGCTTCGATATTCGCAATTTTTTCTTTAGCATCTGCTTCAGATTCACCAACTGTAGCGATGTAGAATTTGATTTTTGGTTCTGTACCTGAAGGACGAACGGCAAACCATGAATCATCAGCCAAGATGTATTTAAGTACGTTACTAGGAGGAGTTGTTAATTTTTCAACGCCGTCAGCAGTAGTAGCTGTTTGTTCCAAGAAGTCTTCTGTCTTAGCAATGTCTGTGTTGTTGAATTGTTTAGGAGCATTGCCACGGAATTTATCCATGATTTTCTTGATTTCAGCAGCTCCGTCAACACCTGAAAGGGTAACAGAGATTGTTTTTTCTGCGAAGTAGCCGTATTGTTTGTAGATTTCTTCGATACCATCTGCCAAAGTCATACCACGTGAGCGGTAGTAAGCTGCGATTTCAGCAACGATAAGAACAGCTTGGATAGCGTCTTTGTCACGTACGAATGGTTTGATGAGGTAACCGAAGCTTTCTTCGAAACCAAGCATGTAAGTGTGGTTGTGTTGTGTTTCAAATTCATGAATTTTTTCACCGATAAATTTGAAACCAGTCAAGACGTTAAACATCGTTGCGCCGTAGCTTTCTGCAATCTTAGTAACCAACTCAGTTGATACGATTGATTTACAGAGGGCAGCATTGGCAGGAAGTGTACCAGCTGTTTTGTGAGCTTCAAGAATGTATTTAGCAATGATAGCTCCGATTTGGTTACCAGAAAGGTTGAGGTAAGAACCATCTGGTTGACGAATTTCAACACCAAGACGGTCAGCATCGGGATCAGTTGCAACCAATACATCAGCGTCTACTTTGCGACCAAGTTCTTCAGCAAGAGCAAATGCTTCTTGGTTTTCAGGGTTTGGAGATTTAACAGTTGAGAAGTCAGCATCTGGAACAGCTTGAGCTTCAACAACTTGAACAGCTTCAAATCCAGCTTGCGCAAGAGCACGACGTGCCAACATTTCACCAGTACCATGAAGTGGAGTGTAGACAATCTTCATGTCACGACCGTATTCATTGATTAAGTCTTGGTTGATGTTAACGCCTTTAACTTCTTTCAAGTATTCAGCGTCGACGTTTTCACCGATAACTTCAATCAAGCCGCTAGCTTTGCTTTCTTCAAGGTCAGCCAATTGCACAGTGAAAGGATTTTCGATAGCACGGATGTAGTCTGTCAATGCATCTGCATCTGCTGGTGGCATTTGTCCACCATCTTCTCCGTAAACCTTGTAACCATTAAATGGTGCAGGGTTGTGGCTGGCTGTTACCATGATACCAGCAAATGTGTGAAGATGACGTACTGCAAATGACAATTCAGGTGTTGGACGAAGGCTTTCAAATACGTAAGATTTAATACCGTGAGCTGCCAAAACTTGTGCAGATTCAAATGCAAATTCTGGAGAGAAGTGACGGCTGTCATAGGCAATAGCAACACCACGTTTTTTAGCTTCTTCCCCTTTTGAGTCAATCAATTGGGCCAAACCTTCAGTTGCTTGGCGAACAACGTAAATGTTAATGCGGTTAGTACCAGCACCAATCAATCCACGCATACCAGCTGTACCGAATTCAAGGTTGGTATAGAAGGCATCTTCTTTCGTTTTTTCATCCATTGCGACCAACTCATCATGAAGGTAAGCAGGCAATTCAGCGAAGTCGAGCCATTTTTGATAATTTTCAGTGTAAGACATAGCAATCTCCTTTATATTTTTAACCGCTTACATTATAACAAATTTTTTCAGAAAATTCTAGCGATAATTGTAAATCTTTTTAAAAAGAAAATGGTATCTAAAATGTAAATGAAAATAAAAGAGCCAAGACATATCAGTCTCGACCTAACTAATTATTTTAATCTTTCAAGTGTCGGAACGGCTGCAGTTGTGACAAGAACTGTAGCAATAACTTCAATAAGAGAGTTTGTTGTCAAAATTAAAGCAAGAAAATGTTGAAAACTACCACCATAGATGTTACCGAAGAAGATATAAATTCCCAATAGAACAAAAATGGTATTGGTCATAGACCCGACAATAGCAGCTGTCACTAAACCAGTACGATTGTGTAGCCATCGATAGACGAAGTAAGGAGTCACTCCGATTAAAATACGTGGAAACAGTGCAATAATGAGAGAATAGAGATTTCCATGTGAGACAAAGGGACTAAAGAGGAAACTTGCTGGCGTCAAAACCAATGTATTCATGGTCACACTAAAGAGGCCCATGAGGAGTCCCAAAATAGCTCCGATTCTAGGTCCATAAATGACGGAAGCGATAACAACAGGAATATGAACTAAGGTCGGTTGAATACCAGACGGAACAAATTCGAGAATGAAGGAAGTTACAAAATGAATGGTGAGCATTACTGCAAAAAAGATGGCAATTCTTGCAATAGCGGTTGATTTTTTCATAAAAATTCTCCTTAACAGTTTATAGAATAGTATCTGATTTTCGGCACTATCCATAGATTAAATGATTTACTTTTTCAATCGTAAAAGCATAGGAGTGATACTTACTGTCAAAAGTCCAGCAATAATCATTTCAGCAATCGAATTTGTTGTGAAAATGGTTGCCATTAGTGTTTTGCCACCTGCTGTGTAGAAGTTAGGGATTAGGAAGTAGATGCCAAGAAGTACGAAAAATGTATTTGTGAAAGCACCTAAAACCCCAGATAGAGCCAGACCTAGACGATTTTGAAGTAATTTGTAGACAAAGTATGGGAAAATACCGATTAGGATACGAGGGACGATGGCAATGACTGCAGATGCCCAAGTTCCCCCTTCAACAAAAGGACTAAAGAGATAGCTACTAACCGTATAGATAACAGTGTTGCGAATAATACTCATAATTCCCATGAAGCCACCCAAATAAGCTCCAATTTTAGGACCGTAGACGATGCTAGCGATAATAACTGGGATATGGGTTAGGGTTGGTTTGATTGGAAGTACAAAAGCAGCAAAGATGGTTTGACTGAGTACTTCGATTACAACCATTGTAGCTATCAAGAGGGATAACTGAGCCGTTTGGTTTGCTTTATTTTTCTTATTCATCATAAACTCCTTTTTATTCTCTGCAAGGCTATTTTGTTAAAGCATTGTCAATGGATTCAATAATGTCATCAATATTAGCTAAGGCACCACGTCCTGTATCTCCACAAGCCAGTAAACCTGATTTTGGAAGAATTTCTTGGTAGCCAAGGTCATGCAAAGTATCTAGATTCTTCTTAGTCAGTGGATTTTCATACATTTTCGTATTCATTGCAGGGGCAATTAGTTTAGGTGTGGTGCTAGGTAAAGCTAAAGCAGTAGCAGTAAGCATATTATCGGCTAAACCATGTGCTAATTTGGCAATGGTATTTGCTGAAGCTGGAGCTACAATAAAGAGGTCAGCTTCTTTACCTAAGTCAATATGATTAATACGTTCAGCCAATTTCTCTTCCATGACATCAGTGTGAACAGGATTCTTCGAAAGGACTTGAAGTGTCAGAGGAGTGATAAAGGCTTGCGCAGCTTCAGTCATAATGACGTGAACATCATAACTTTTTTTCTTTAACCTGCTTGTTAGATCAGCTGTTTTATAGGCAGAAATTGATCCTGAAACAGCAAGGATGATACGTTTAGTCATGGCATATCCTTTCAAATAAAGCTTGAGCAATAGCAGATTTAGTCGTAACCTTCTCCTCGTTTTTTTCGTCAACTAGATAAGCAATATGTTGATCTTGAGTGATATCACTCAAGTCGTTGGCAACAATAATATCAGCTTTATTGCGTTTCAGACTTGCACGAGCAACCTTAAAAAGCTCTTCTTTACTTACATTAACCAAAAGTTTGAAGCCAATCAATTGAATAGCAGGATTCCATTGTTTGACGAGGCTAATGACCTTCGGTGTTTTTTTAAGAAAAAGAACCTGATAATCAGAAGCTGATGAAATCTTGCTTTCAGTGTTAGATTTATGCAAGAATTGAGCGAGATCTTCGGTGTCCTCCAATTCAGCGAAATCCGTCATATAAATAGGAGTATAATCAGAGACTGCCATACTATGTATAAGAACATCGTGCTCTTTAACGAGTGGCTCCATTTTTTTGAGAAGACTTTCTACGTTCGTAATTTCTGTAATCTTTAGATTTTCTTTCGGTTCTGGTTTAACCGCTGTCTTGGTCGTTACTAAGGTTACATGGTGACCCTTAGCCAAGAAAAGTTCAGCGATTTCCTTTCCTAGATAACCTGTTGAATGGTTTGTGATTCCACGTACAGCATCAATCTTTTCAGTGGTACCACCCGATGTAATCAAAATTTTCATAGTAGTATTGTACTAAAAATTGAGTCTTTAGTAAATAAATAGTAGGTATTTTTGGGGTGTACCCCTATAAATTAAAGTTATAACGTTTTATAACAAAACAAAAACCGAACATTGAAAAGTAATTAACCAAAAATAATGCGTTTTTTATTAAACTCTGATATAATAGACTTTAGAAAAATATAGAGGAGTGTCTCATGAAAACAGATATCGAAATTGCTCAAAGTGTAGAATTAAAACCAATCACAGAAGTAGTTGAAAAAGTTGGAATCGGCTTTGACGATTTGGAACTCTACGGAAAATATAAGGCAAAATTGTCATTTGATAAAATCAATGCAGTCAAAGACAATAAGCCAGGAAAATTGATTTTGGTGACAGCTATCAACCCAACACCAGCTGGTGAAGGGAAATCAACCATGTCAATTGGTCTTGCAGACGCTCTTAACAAAATTGGTAAGAAAACAATGATTGCCCTTCGTGAACCATCTCTTGGTCCGGTTATGGGAATCAAAGGTGGTGCTGCAGGTGGTGGTTACGCTCAAGTGCTTCCGATGGAAGATATCAACCTCCACTTCACAGGGGATATGCACGCTATTACTACAGCAAATAATGCTTTGTCAGCCCTTCTTGACAATCATATTCACCAAGGAAATGCTCTCGGCATTGACCAACGTCGTATCATTTGGAAACGTGTGGTTGACCTTAATGACCGTGCGCTTCGTCATGTAAATGTTGGTCTTGGCGGACCACTTAATGGTATTCCACGTGAAGATGGTTTTGATATTACTGTTGCGTCTGAAATCATGGCGATTCTTTGCTTGGCTACTGATATTAATGACCTTAAAGAACGTTTGGCTAACATTGTAGTTGCCTACCGTTATGACCGTACACCAGTTTATGTACGTGATCTTGAAATTGAAGGTGCGCTTACCCTTATTCTTAAAGATGCCATCAAACCTAATTTGGTACAGACAATTTATGGAACACCAGCCTTGGTACACGGTGGTCCATTTGCCAATATCGCTCACGGATGTAACTCAGTTCTAGCTACAGCTACAGCTCTTCGTTTGGCTGATTATACGATTACTGAAGCAGGTTTCGGTGCTGACCTTGGTGCTGAAAAATTCCTTGATATCAAGACTCCAAACCTCCCAACAACTCCTGATGCTGTTGTTATTGTTGCGACACTTCGTGCCCTTAAAATGCACGGTGGGGTAGCCAAAACTGACCTCTCTGAAGAAAATGTTCAGGCCGTTCGTGATGGCTTCGCAAACTTGAAACGTCATGTGGAAAACGTTCGTAAATTTGGTCTTCCAGCAGTCGTTGCTATTAACGAATTTGTTGCTGATACAGAAGCTGAAATTGCAGCCCTTAAAGAACTTTGTGCAGAAATCGATGTTCCTGTTGAATTGGCTAGCGTTTGGGCTAATGGTGCTGATGGTGGTATTGACCTTGCCAACGCAGTAGTTGATGCTGTTGAAAATGGTAATGCCGACTATAAACGTCTTTATTCTGATGATGATAGCTTGGAAGCAAAAATCACTAAGATTGTTACTGAAATCTATGGTGGTAAATCAGTTGTCTTCGAGAAAAAAGCTAAGAACCAACTCAAACAATTTGCAGAATTCGGTTGGGATAAATTGCCAGTATGTATGGCCAAAACACAATATAGCTTCTCAGATAACCAATTCTTACTTGGAGCACCAGAAGGTTTTGATATCACTATCCGTGAATTTGTTCCTAAAACAGGTGCTGGATTTATCGTAGCTCTTACAGGTGACGTCATGACTATGCCTGGTCTTCCAAAAGCACCAGCAGCCCTCAAGATGGACGTAGCTGAAGACGGAACAGCTGTTGGTTTGTTCTAAGAAGAAATATCGATATAAAACAGTACCTATTGGTGCTGTTTTTTTGTTTGAGTTATGAAAAACTTAAGGAAAGTTTAGTAGACTAAAGCTAAATAAAATAAGATCAAAGCACTAGATGATTACGTCTATTTTAGATATAATGATAAAACTTAGTCAAAGTGTTATTTGTATCTTTGACACCTAACAAGGGGGATAACTATGATTAAAATACTACTAGTAGAAGATGATTTGAGTTTGTCGAACTCAGTTTTTGATTTTTTAGATGACTTTGCTGATGTGATGCAAGTCTTTGATGGAGATGAAGGCCTTTACGAAGCTGAAAGTGGTGTTTATGATTTAATTCTTTTAGACCTTATGTTGCCTGAAAAAGATGGTTTCACGGTTCTTAGAGAATTACGTGAAAAAGGTGTAACAACTCCTGTACTTATCATGACGGCTAAGGAAAGTCTAGACGATAAGGGGCACGGCTTTGAACTGGGGGCAGATGACTACCTAACTAAGCCTTTCTATTTAGAAGAGTTGAAGATGCGTATTCAAGCACTTTTGAAACGATCAGGTAAATTTGACCAAAACACACTTTCTTTTGGTGATGTTCGTGTCAATCTTGCTACAAATTCAACCTTTGTGGGGGATAAAGAAGTAGAGCTTCTTGGTAAAGAGTTTGATTTATTAGTTTACTTCTTACAAAATCAAAATGTCATTTTGCCTAAGTCACAAATTTTTGACCGTCTTTGGGGATTTGATAGTGATACCACGGTATCAGTTGTTGAGGTTTATGTTTCTAAAATTCGTAAGAAACTTAAAGGAACAGACTTTGCTGCCAACCTCCAAACCTTGAGAAGTGTGGGGTATATTTTGAAGAATGCTGACTAAATTTTTCAATTATCTCTTTAGGAGAATCAAGTCAGACGGATTTAAGTCGTTCATTCATTTCTTTGCTACTTTTTCTGGTATTTTCCTTATCATGACTGTCATGATTTTGCAGATTCTGAGTTACGGTGTCTATTCCAATGTGGACTCTAGTCTGAAAATGGCAGCCACTAAGACCAATTCTTATTTAGAAATGGAAATGCTCAAACGGGAACTTTTTCTGACTTCTGAGGTGGATCAAAATAATACGACAACCATTTACCAAGCCTATGATACTAAAGAGTCGACAGCTGAAACACCTGACTCGAGTGGCTCTAAAAAAGAACCTAAGAAGAAATCAAAAATTGAAGATACCCCTCACGATTTATCTGTTGCGGCAAATACTAGTGTCTTGGTACTTGATAAGAATGGAAAAGTCCTTAATGTCGTTGATAAATTTTCAAGCTTATCCAATTTACCAATAGACAAAAATAACATTGATGTTATCAGCAAGGGAAGTGCTCAGAATTATTTCGATCAAACGGAAAAGTACCGTCTGATTACTGAAAAAGTAGATAATAGCCTCTATCCTGATGCTAAGTACCTTGTTATTGCGATTAATACAACTCAATTGGAAGAAGCCACTGAACGTTATGTTAAGCTAATTGTCATCATGATGAGTTTCTTCTGGCTTTTATCTGTTGCGGCTAGTATGTATTTGGCTAAGTGGTCAAGACGTCCTATCCAGGAAAGCTTGGAGAAGCAGAAGGCTTTTGTTGAGAATGCTAGCCATGAGTTACGGACACCGCTTGCTGTGATTCAAAACAGATTAGAAGTTCTTTTCCGCAAGCCTGAGAGCACCATTCTAGATAATTCAGAGAATATTGCTTCAAGTCTTGATGAAGTACGCAACATGCGTCTTTTGACGACTAATCTTTTGAACTTGGCTCGTCGTGACGATGGTATTAAACCAGAAATCGAAACCTTAGAACCTGCTTTCTTTGATACAGTATTTACCAACTATGCCATGATTGCAGAAGAAAATGAGAAAGGTTTCACGGCTCAAAATCAAGTTAGTCGTCCAATCCAAACTGATAAAACGCTATTGAAACAGTTAATGACCATCTTATTTGATAATGCTATTAAATATACGGAAGATGATGGACATGTTACCTTTACTGTTCGCACTAATGACCGCCAACTTTATATTTCTGTAGCTGATAATGGTCCTGGGATATCAGATAGTGATAAGAAAAAAATCTTTGATCGATTTTATCGCGTAGATAAGGCTAGAACCAGACAAAAAGGTGGGTTTGGACTTGGCTTATCCCTAGCGCAACAAATTGTTTTAGCCCTAAAAGGAACAATTGTTGTTAAAGATAATCAACCAAAGGGAACGATTTTTGAAGTTAAGATCACTGGAGTTTAATTAACAAAGAAAACCTGCTAGACGATAAGCTAGCAGGTTTTTTAGGTTTAGGTAATAAAAAAACTCCTAAATGGAGCTTTTAATTAGTTAGCCAATTTAGCTGCAAGACGTGATTTATCGCGGCTTGCTTTGTTTTTATGAATCAAACCTTTAGAAGCGGCTTTATCGATGCTAGCTGATGCAGCACGGTAAGCTTCTTCAGTTGGGTTAGCGTTGAATGCTTTAATAGCAGTACGCAAAGCTGATTTTTGAGCTGAGTTTTTTTCGTTTTGTTTAACGTTAAGTTCAGCGCGTTTGATAGCTGATTTAATATTTGCCAATGTTTTCACCTCCAAAATTTATCTAACTATGTCATTATACGTTATTTTAGGCCCCTTGGCAAGCTTTTTCTATTTTTTTAAGTGGATGAAGTCGATTTTATGATTGTCTCCCTTGTGAAGAATCAGTTCAGCTCGACTTCGTGTAGGTTCGATATAATTTTCCAGGTTAACTAAATTGATATCACGCCAGGTTTTTTGTGCTAAAGATAAAGCTTCATCCTTACTAAATTTAGTGAAACGATGGTAGTAGTTGTTTTCATCTTTTTTGGCGAGCTCAAGAAGGGTTTGAAAACGTTCGAGATACCAGGATTCGATATTATTAACTTCAGCGTCAATGTAGAGAGAAAAATCGAAATAGTCACTCATGTAAAGTCGTTGGTTAATAGGGTTCTGGAAAACGTTAATCCCTTCGACAATTAGAAAATTAGGCTGTCTAATTTCTTGGGTAAGTCCTGGTACAATATCATAAATTTCATGAGAGTAAACAGGAATATTGACATCACCACCATTTTTTATAGTATCTAAAAAGTTGAGAAGAAGTGGCATATCGTAGGACTCAGGGAAGCCCTTACGATTAAGGATGCCTTTTTCTTTCAAGGTTTGGTTAGGATAGAGAAAGCCATCAGTTGTCACAAGTTCAACTTTAGATTGGGGGAAGGTACGCTGCAACAAGAGTTGAAGCAAACGACTGGTTGTGGATTTGCCAACAGCAACTGAACCAGATACCCCGATAATAAATGGACGGTTAGTCTGTGATTTTTGTAAAAAGATACTCTTAGAGAAGGTCAGGTCGTTGGCAGTTTTCTGATAGATACGAATGAGATTGATAAGAGGTAGATAGATGTCACTAACTTCTTGAACATCGATCTTATCATTAAGGCTTCGAATGGAATCCAGTTCTTCTGCAGTCAATGGGGCATTGTCCTCTTTATGAAGGCGTTGCCATTCCTTACGTGATATCGTTTCGAAATTTATAAATTCATTTAGCATAAATAACATTATAGCAGAAAAAAAGGTCGAATGTAAGCCTTGTCATTTCACTAGCCTTACTTTAGTATTTATGATACGATAAAGAAAAAGTACTATCTAGAAGGAAAAAATAATGTCAAAAATGTATTATGCTGAGACGCCAGATGCGGCTCACGATATTCACGATTTAAAAGTAAATTTATTAGGAGAAAGTTTTCAGTTTTATACGGATGCTGGGGTTTTCTCTAAAAAAATGATTGATTTTGGAAGTCAAGTGCTTTTGAGTGCATTAGATTTGGAAGCTGGCAAAACGCTTTTAGATGTGGGTTGTGGCTATGGTCCTCTTGGTATCAGTTTAGCCAAGGTTCAAGGAGTCAAAGCGACAATGATTGACATTAATAGTAGGGCAATTGATTTAGCTAAACAAAATGCTCAACGAAACAAGGTTGAAGCTACTATCTTCCAATCAAATATCTATGAAAATGTTACTGGAACTTTTGACTATATTATTTCTAATCCACCTATCCGTGCTGGGAAGAAGGTGGTTCATCAAGTTATTGAGGAGGCATATGATTATCTCAATCAAGGTGGTAACCTAACTATTGTTATTCAGAAAAAACAAGGAGCTCCATCAGCAAAGACTAAGATGGAGGATGTGTTTGGTAATGCTGAAGTCGTTAAAAAGGATAAAGGATATTATATCCTTAGAAGTGAGAAAATATGAGAACAGTTGATTTAATTGAAAAGAAAAGAGATGGTGGCGAGTTAAGCACAGAGGAAATTTCATATCTCATTAATGGCTATGTGTCTGGGGAAATACCAGACTATCAGATAGCAGCCCTGGCGATGGCGATTTATTATCAAGGTATGTCTATTCGTGAAATCCATGATTTGACCACTGATATGGTTGCTTCGGGCGAACAATATGATTTGTCAGAAATTCCAGGTGTTAAGGTGGATAAACATTCGACCGGAGGCGTTGGTGATAAGGTAACCATTATTCTGATGCCGCTTGTAGCTAGCTTTGGTGTTCCAGTGGCTAAGATGAGTGGTCGTGGTCTCGGACACACAGGTGGAACGATTGACAAATTAGAGTCTATCAAAGGCTATCAGGTTGAGCGTAGTAAGGAAGAATTCATTCAGCAAGTTAAAGACATTGGGATTTCCCTCATTGGTCAGTCTGAGCATTTGGTTAAGGCTGATAAACTTCTTTATGCCTTGCGTGATGTCACTGCAACAGTAGATTCCATTCCTCTAATCGCAAGCTCTGTTATGTCAAAAAAGATAGCAGCAGGCGCTGATAAGATTTTACTGGATGTTACTGTTGGTCAAGGCGCTTTCATGAAAAATATGTCTGACGCTGAGAAGTTGTCTGAGACCATGGTTGCACTAGGGCATGAGGTCAATCGTGAAACGATTGCAGTTATTACAGATATGAGCCAGCCACTAGGTAAGGCTATTGGTAACCGTTTAGAAATCACAGAGGCTATTGAAATTATGCAAGGTAAGGGACGTGAAGATATCACTGACTTTATCTGTGAGATGGCTGAGATTCTATTAGATTTAGCTCAGGTTGAAGCTAGCCAGGAAGAGATTCGTCAGCACTTAGTGGGTGGAAAAGCTCTTGCTAAGTTTGAAGAACTCATTCAAGCTCAAGGTGGTGATTTGACCGATCTTTATCGTCATAGCAGTGCTCCTGTCGTGACAGATATTCATGCTCATGAAACAGGTTACATTAAAGAGTTACCTGCAATGGCATTTGGAAAATTTGCTATGCAATTAGGAGCAGGTCGAGCTACGAAGTCAGATAGTCTTAATTATGAAACAGGAATTGTATTTGAAAAGAAAGTTGGCGATTCTGTGACTCAGGGAGACCTTATTGCCAAGGTCTATAGCCAAGAAATTTTATCTGAAAAAATGCTGACTGAATTCGAAAAAAATGTTATTATGGGTAGTGAATGTAAAGAAACGACAGAAATATTAAAGATAATTCGCTAACCCCTAATTTAATTCTAATCAAGGAGTTTGTTTATGTCTGTTAATAGCTATATTGACCATACCTTACTAAAAGCTGATGCTAATAAAGAACAGATTCTTTCCTTAATTGATGAGGCTAAGAAGTATGAGTTTGCCAGCGTCTGTGTTAATCCAACTTGGGTCAAAACGGCAGCTGAATTGCTTAAAGATAGTTCTGTCAAAGTTTGTACGGTTATTGGTTTCCCTTTGGGAGCATCGACCTCCGCAGTTAAGGCTTTTGAAGCCAAGGATGCTATTGCCAATGGGGCAGATGAAATTGATATGGTAATCAATATCGGTGCTCTTAAATCTAGAAATCTTAAATTAGTTGAAGACGATATTAAAGCTGTTGTTGAAGCTAGTGGAAGTAAACTTGTAAAGGTTATTATTGAAACTTGTCTATTGACTGATGAAGAAAAGGTAGAAGCTTGCCAATTAGCAAAACTGGCAGGTGCAGATTTTGTGAAGACATCTACAGGGTTTTCTACTGGTGGTGCTACCATTGAAGATATTGAACTTATGCGAGAAGCTGTTGGTCCTATTATGGGAGTCAAGGCATCTGGTGGAGCACGTACACTTGAGGCGGCTCAAGCCTTTATCAAAGCTGGTGCAACCCGTATTGGTACTTCGTCAGGAGTGGCCATAATGAAAGGGCAAGAAAGCCATGACAGTTATTGAAAAAGAGCAAGTGATAAATGCAGCACAAGAGGCAGCTGAAAATGCCTATGTTCCTTATTCTCGTTTTAGAGTTGGAGCAGCATTGCTTACAAAGGATGGGCAAATCTTTCAAGGATGTAACATTGAGAATGCCTCATTCGGACTGACAAATTGTGCAGAAAGAACAGCTATTTTTAAGGCGGTATCTGAAGGATATAGAGACTTTGAATGTCTCGCAGTATACGGAGATACCAAAGAACCTATTTCACCGTGTGGTGCTTGTCGCCAAGTTATGGTCGAATTTTTTAAATCAGATTCTAAAGTGATTCTTATCGCTGAAGATAAATCGACAGTCGAGATGACAGTCGGAGAGTTGTTACCATACTCTTTTACGGACTTACAATAGTCTAGTTGTTTTATTCTTTATTAAGCAAGTTTTCTTGCAAGTTATAGGAGGAGTGTTCAAGATGAAATTGAACAAGAAAATTATCGGGCTTGGCCTTGTTGCTGTTGCGGCACTTGGTCTTGCAGCATGTGCACGTGGCGGACGTGGCGGATCATCAGCTGATTCAAAAGTTAAAGCTGCTATCGTTACAGATACTGGTGGGGTAGATGATAAATCATTTAACCAATCAGCGTGGGAAGGACTTCAAGCGTGGGGTAAAGCTAACAAACTTAAAAAAGATTCTGGCTTCACGTACTTCCAATCTGGTTCAGAGTCTGACTTTGCAACAAACATGTCTTCAGCACAAAGTCAAGGCTACAACCTCATCTTTGGTGTTGGTTTCGCTCTTCATGATGCAGTTGCAGATGCAGCCAAAGAACATGAAGATGTGAACTATGTAATCATTGACGATGTTATTAAAGATCAAAAGAACGTTGAGAGCGTTTTGTTTGCCGATAACGAAGGTGCTTACCTTGCAGGTATCGCAGCAGCTATGCAGACAAAAACAAATAAAGTTGGTTTCATCGGTGGTCAAACATCAGACACAATTACACGTTTTGAAGCTGGTTTCACAGCGGGTGCTAAGTCAGTAAAACCTGATATCGATGTACAAGTTCAATATGCTGAATCATTCTCTGATGCAGCTAAAGGTACAACAATCGCTTCAACAATGTACGCTTCAGGCGTTGACGTAATCTATCAAGCTGCTGGTGGTACTGGTACTGGTGTCTTCACAGCTGCTAAAGAAGTTAACGAAAAACTTGATGCTGACAGCGATAAGAAAGTATGGGTAATCGGTGTTGACCGTGACCAAACAGCAGAAGGTAATTACACATCTTCAGACAAGAAAAAATCTAACTTTGTTTTGACTTCAACAATCAAACAAGTTGGTACAGTTGTTAAAGATATTGCTAACGGACAAGTCAAAGGCGATAAATTCGAAGGTGGTAAAACTAAGACTTACGGTATCAAAGACGGTGGTGTTGACATTGTAACGTCTAATCTTCCTTCAGATATCAAGGATGCAGTAGAAAAAGCTAAAGAACAAATCAAGAATGGTGAATTGAAACCAACTGATGGTCTTAGCAAATAATAGTTAAGCATAAGTCTTTATAGAGCTTAAACTGAGACAATTTTTGTCTCAGCAAAGGGAAGCAGTTAATGATCCCCTTTGCTGAAATTAAAATTATTCTGAAAGGAGATTGTATGACGAAGCCAAATGTCATTGAGATGCACGATATTACCAAAAAATTTGGTGAATTCGTGGCAAATGATCATATCAATCTTGATGTGAGACAAGGAGAAATCCACGCCCTCCTCGGTGAAAATGGTGCAGGTAAGTCGACTTTAATGAATATGCTTTCAGGTCTTTTGCAACCTACGAGCGGAACCATTAAGGTTAAAGGACAAGAGGTGACCATTGATTCACCATCTAAAGCAACGAAACTGGGGATTGGGATGGTTCACCAACACTTTATGTTGGTTGAAGCTTTTACAGTTGCTGAGAATATCATCCTGGGTAGTGAGGTAACCAAAGCTGGTGGAGTCCTTGATATGAAGAAGGCTATTAAGGAAATTACCGAACTCTCTGAAAGATATGGTCTTGCAGTAGATCCAACTGCCAAAGTAGCAGATATCTCTGTTGGTGCTCAACAACGTGTTGAAATCCTTAAGACTCTCTATCGTGGGGCTGATATCTTGATCTTCGATGAACCGACTGCGGTATTGACTCCGTCTGAAATTACTGAACTTCTAAACATTATGAAGACCTTGGTTAAGGAAGGTAAGTCGATTATTCTGATTACACATAAGTTGGACGAAATTCGAGCAGTATCTGATCGTGTCACTGTTATTAGACGTGGTAAATCAATTGATACAGTAACGATTGAAGGGTCAACAAATGCTGACTTGGCCGAAATGATGGTTGGTCATCAGGTTTCCTTCAAAACAGAGAAAATTCCTTCAAATCCAAAAGAAGTTGTTCTTTCTATTAAAGATTTGGTGGTTAACGAGAACCGTGGAATTCCAGCTGTGAAAAATCTGTCATTAGATGTTCGTGCTGGTGAAATCATCGGTATTGCCGGTATCGATGGCAATGGTCAGACAGAACTTGTCCAAGCGATTACAGGACTTCGTAAAGTTAAGTCAGGTGATATTACCATCAAGGGTGAATCGATTATCCATAAGACAACTCGTCAGATTACTGAAATGAGTGTTGGTCATATTCCTGAAGATCGTCACCGTGATGGTATGGTCCTTGAAATGACAGTTGCTGAAAATATCGCTCTTCAAACCTACTACAAAGAACCAAATTCTAAGAATGGTATCTTGAACTATAGTGTCATCAATGCAAAAGCGCGTGAATTGATGAAAGAATTTGATGTTCGTGGTGCGGGAGAGTTAATTGCTGGTGGTGAATTGTCAGGTGGTAACCAACAAAAAGCTGTTATCGCTCGTGAGATTGACCGTGACCCAGAACTTCTTATTGTAAGTCAACCAACTCGTGGTCTTGACGTTGGTGCTATTGAGTACATCCGTAAACGTATTATCGCTGAACGTGATAAAGGTAAGGCTGTTATTGTTGTCAGCTTTGAATTGGATGAAATTCTTGATATGTCAGACAGAATTGCGGTTATCTATGATGGTGCAATTCAGGGAATTCTAGATCCTGCTGAAACGAATAAGCAAGATCTTGGTATTCTTATGGCTGGTGGACAATTGAATAAGGAGGAAGCAAATGTCTAAAAAAGTACAAAATTGGGCAGTTCCTTTAATTGCTGTCCTCTTGGGAATGTTGATTGGAGCCGTTTTGATGTTAATCTTCGGTTACGATCCATTCTGGGCTTACTACGATCTCTTCACAACGGCCTTCGGTTCATTGAAAAATATTGGTGAAATTCTTCGTGCCATGAGTCCGCTGATTCTGATTGCACTTGGATTCTCTGTTGCCTCTAAGGCAGGTTTCTTTAACGTAGGTTTGCCAGGACAGGCCTTGGCAGGATGGGTTTCTGCTGTATGGTTTGCCTTGTCATTCCCTGATTTGCCAAAGGTGGTTTCAGTTATCTGTACAGTCATTATTGGTCTGGTTGCAGGTGGTATCGCTGGGGCTATTCCAGGTATTCTCCGTGCTTACTTGGGAACAAGTGAGGTCATTGTAACCATCATGATGAACTACATCATTTTGTATGTGGCGAACAATATTATTCGCTTTGGATTTACAGCTGATATGTTGCGTTCTTCAGAAGCATCTAACAAGGTTGTAGCCTCAGCTAGTTATCAAACAGAGTTCTTATCTCAAATAACTGGTGGTTCGCGTTTCAATATTGGTTTCTTCCTGGCTCTTGCAGCTGCCTTCTTAGTTTGGTTCTTGCTTAAGAAAACAACAACTGGTTTTGAAATTACCTCTGTAGGTCTTAATCCTCATGCATCAGAGTATGCAGGAATGTCATCTAAACGTGTTATTATCATGTCAATGATTATCTCAGGTGCTCTTTGTGGTCTTGGAGGAACAGTAGAAGGACTTGGTACATTCCAAAATGTCTTCGTTCAAAACGCTTCATTGGCTATCGGTTGGAACGGTATGGCGGTTGCACTTTTAGCGTCTAACTCACCTATCGGTATTCCATTTGCCGCCCTCCTTTATGGTGTCTTGTCTATTGGTAAGAGTGGTATGATTGGTGTGCCATCTGAAATTATCGATGTTGTTTCAGCCTTGATTATCTTCTTTGTTGGTGCTAACTACATCATTAGATATTGGGTTCGCCCTCGTCATAAATCAGTGAAAGCTAAAGGAGGACAAAACTAATATGGACTTTATTACAATTATAGCCTTGATTGTTGCCTCTATGTTGAAATACTCAGCACCATTGATTTTTACAAGTATCGGTGGAACTTTCTCTGAACGAGGCGGTATCGTAAATGTCGGCCTTGAAGGAATTATGGTAATTGGTGCTTTCGCAGGTGTTCTCTTTAACTTGACTTTTGCAGAAAGTTTTGGAAATGCGACACCTTGGATTGCTGCGATTGTAGCAGGTCTGGTTGGTGTTCTCTATTCATTGCTCCATGCGGTTGCGACAATTAACTTCCGTGCTGACCATGTTGTCTCTGGTACAGTGTTGAACCTTATCGCACCATCTTTGGCAGTGTTCTTGACACGTGTTATCTATGGTGCTGGTCAAACACCTGCTATCAGTCATAACTTTAAGACTGTATCATTCCCAATCTTGGATCATATCCCTTTCTTGGGTAAAGTTTTCTTCACTAACGTTTCCTTGGTAGCATATGTTGCTATCTTGGTTTCGGTAGCATCATGGTGGCTTATCTTCAAGACACGCTTTGGTTTGCGACTTCGTTCAGTTGGTGAGCACCCACAGGCAGCGGATACACTTGGTATTAATGTTTATCGTATGCGCTACTATGGTGTCATGATTTCAGGATTTCTTGGTGGTGTTGGTGGTGCGGTATACGCTCAATCTATCTCTAACAACTTTGCTGTTACAACAATTGCAGGTCCTGGTTTCATCGCCTTGGCTGCTATGATTTTTGGTCGTTGGAGTCCAATCGGGGCTATGCTTTCAAGTTTGTTCTTTGGATTGTCACAATCATTGGCGATCATTGGAAAACAGCTTCCACTCATTTCACATGTACCAAATGTGTATTTGCAAATAGCACCATATATCTTGACAATTATTGTCTTGGCTGCTTTCTTCGGTAAGGCCGTTGCACCTAAAGCAGATGGTGTTAACTACATCAAATCTAAATGAACACACTACAGTGTTTCAGATAAGAAGGTCTATCGGCCTTCTTTTTTATTCGAGAAAAAAGCTTGTCAATACTTACTAAAGTAGGTGTCGACAAGCTTTTGTTTTTATGAAAAATGTGGGTTAAAGACCTTCTCGTGACCAATAGTGGTGTCCCATCCATGACCTGGGAAAACTCTGTAGTGGTTAGGAAGTGTAAAGAGTTGTTCTTTAATACTAGTGAGTAATTGTTCGTGGTTCCCTGTTGGAAGGTCCCAGCGTCCAATTGTTTCTTTAAAGAGGGCATCACCAGAAAATACAGTTTCTTCTTTATCAAAGATAAAAGAAACACCTCCAATAGAGTGTCCTGGGGTTGGAACAACTTTAAACTGGAAATCCTCGATGTTATAGTTCTTAGTGAAATCGAAGTAGTATTCTGCTGGATTGACAATAACGTCTTCCATATCGTCATGACGTGGAAGTCCAGATAAATTATCAATAGGATTCAGCAACCAGTCTTTTTCAGCTTCAGCAACGTAAACAGGAGGATGATTGAAGGCTAGGCGGACTGCCTCAACACTCATAATGTGATCGTAGTGTGTATGTGTCAATAGGATAGCAGCAACTGGTTTGTCGATTGCTTTAAGTTCAGCTAAGATACTAGAAGTATCGCTTCCTGGATCAATGACTAGACAGGCTGTATCGTTTTCCAAAATATAGGTATTTTCCTGGGCAACAGGATTTAAAATTCGTCTTATTTTCATAGCTCTAGTGTAGCACGAATTTAAGGCTTTTTCCAATATCAGAATGATGGCTTTGTCTTTTTTTGGTGCTTTGGATATGCTATAATAAGGTCACTATGAGTGAAAAAAACACGAATAAATATGCCATTGTTGACTTGGAAGCAACCTCCGCTTCGTCAACGGCTAGTATTATACAGGTGGGAATTGTCATCATGCAAAATGGTCAGGTGATTGACGAATTTGCGAGTGATGTCAACCCACACCAAGAACTCGATGATCACATTATTCATTTAACAGGGATTACCGATCAGCAGTTGGCTCAAGCCCCAGATTTCTCAGAAATTGCTAGAACCATTTTTGAACTGATTGAGGACTGTATTTTTGTTGCCCATAATGTTAAGTTTGATGCCAATTTGCTTGCAGAGGCTCTTTTCATGGAGGGCTTCGAACTAAGAACTCCTCGTGTGGATACTGTCGAATTGGCTCAAGTCTTTTATCCGACGTTAGAACAATATAAGCTATCTCATTTATCCAAGGTTCTTAATCTTGACCTAGCTCAGGCCCATACCGCTATTGAAGATGCGAGAGCGACCGGACAGCTTTTGTTTCATTTGATGGATAAGATTGCCAGCTTACCTAGACAGACCATTGAGATGCTGTTGACCTTTTCAGATAATCTTCTTTTTGAGACTGAATTGGTTATTCGTGAAGCTATAAGAGGTCAAAATTTAGGCCTTTCAAAAGAATATGTCATGCTTGAAGAATCTGGAATTGTTCTTCGTAGACCTTTGACTTATAAGGCAGAACGAAAACTGTCTCAAGATTTTGATACCAATATTGCTCTCTTAGATTTGGAGTCACGGCCTAAACAAAAAGAGTTTGCTGAGGCAGTAATAAGGGAGCTTGATAATACTGATATTTCCATGATTCAGGCTCAGACTGGAATTGGGAAAACCTATGGCTATTTGCTTCCCTTGTTGGCGCAATCTGATGTAGATAAAGTGGTGGTGGCTGTTCCGACCAAGCTCCTTCAAAATCAGATTATGAATCAGGAAGCTAAAGCCTTGTCTGCTGTCTTTAATATTAACTTCCATAGTCTCAAAGGACCTCAGAATTATATCAAGTTAGATGCCTTCTACCAAACCTTACTTCGTCAGGATAGTAACCGTTTGGTTAATCGTTACAAAATGCAACTCTTGGTGTGGTTGACTGAAACAGAGACAGGGGATCTTGACGAAATCAGACAAAAACAGCGCTATATGGCTTATTTCGATGAGATTAAACACGATGGTAAGTTAAAAGCTGACAGTCTTTTTGCCGAATATGATTTCTGGCAACAGTCCTACCAAAAAGCACAAGAAGCTAGGGTAGTTGTGACCAACCATGCTTATCTGTTGACGCGTATGGAAGATGATCATGATTTTGTTCGAGGAAAGACTCTTGTGATTGATGAGGGGCAAAAGATGGTTCTGGCTTTGGAACAATTTTCACGTCATCAAGTCAATCTTACGGTCCTTTTGCAACATATTCATCGAATTCTTGATAGTGGTAGTCAAAGCTTGCTTCAACAACGCTTGCTCGAAAATCTGCAGTTTGAAGTTAGCCATCTAATCCAAGAACATCAACAATTTCCTCAGAAGCAGTATAATCGCCAGCAATTAGATCGTTTGCTACAAACCATTTCTGAACTGGAAGGTGAAAGTGATTTGATGGAGATGTTGTCTCCACTGAAGACACCCCTTTACAGTCATTTCTGGCTTGAAACAGATTATTATCAGGAACATCGGGTGACCTATTTAAAGGCGTCACGCCAAGAGCTCTTAGAGCTTTCAGCTTATCTACCAAGTGCTCAAAAAGTGATAATTGTTTCAGCAACTATTGATGTGGGACCTGATGTAGATGTGGCTGATTTGTTGGGCTTAGATCAGGTACGCAAGGTTAGCCTCCCAATGGATATTTTACCCAATCAAGCTATTTGGATTGATCAAAGCATGCCTATGATTGGTATTGCATCTGAGGAAGAGTATGAAGTTGCTCTTGCAAAACGTCTCCAGAAGCTATCTGAAATGGAATATCCAATTTTAGTACTATTTACATCTCGAAAGAGTATGATGGCTGTTTCAGATTTATTGGATCATAGGGAAGTTCGTCACCTAACTCAAGAGAAAAATGGGACAGCTTTTAATGTCAAAAAACGTTTTGATAGAGGTGAGACCAATCTCCTTCTGGGTATGGGGTCGTTCTGGGAAGGTGTTGACTTTGCCCAACAAGATAGGGTAATCGAGGTTATTGCACGTCTGCCGTTTGACAATCCTAAGGATCCATTCTATCAAAAGATTGAATCTTGGTTTTCTAAGCAAGGAAAGAGCACCTTTGATAGTTACAGTCTTCCCATGACGGTTTTACGTTTTAAACAAGCTATTGGACGTGCTCAGAGACGTCCAGAACAGCGCTCAGCTATTCTTCTTATGGATAATCGCCCGCTCGTTAAGAGTTATGGAAAACTATTTCTAAAAGAAGTTACACAAGAAGTGGCGCTTAAGCACGCTAAGTTTGAGGAAGTCAAAGAGGATATTCAGGATTTCTTAGAACAAGAAAGTCAACTTTTTAAAACCAACCTTTTCTAAGATTACTCAGGTTTTATAAATTTTACTGACTTATAAAAAAGATAGACTTAATTGTTCAATACTAGCTATATTGCTATGTAAAGATTTATCATTTTCTGATATAATAAATTCAGAAACTTTTTTAGGAGGCATTATGCGTAAACAACGTTCACCCTGGACCAAAAAGCAACAGTTCATTTTTGGAATAATTGTAATCGTTGTGACCTTAATTGCCTCTTTGACTGCTATTCTTATTGTAGCGACTAAGCCTTACGTAGACGCTGAAAAGAAGGTTATTGCCATAGCAGAGAGCAAAGCAGATATTAAGACTGTTACTGAATTTGATATCTACCATGGTGAGGCTACCTATTACGGACTTCTTGGAAAGTCTGGTCAAGGTGAGAAACTAGCTGTTATCGTGAGTCATGATTCAGGTGAGGTTGATATCTACAAGCAATCGGATGGTATTAGTAAGTCAGTGGCCAAGAAAGCTGCTAAGGCCTATGGTGCTAAGGATATATCCTATGTCCACCTAGGAAAATATGGCAAAACTCCTATTTGGGAAGTGAAGTCAGGAACCCAGTATTATCTGGTTGATTTTATCTCAGGTCAGGTTATTAAAGTGGAAGGACTATAATGAAATGACAAAATTATCAAATCGTGTATTACAAATGGAAGAAAGTGTTACTTTAGCTGCCAGTGCGCGTGCTAAAGCTCTTAAAGCTCAAGGACGTGATATCTTGAGTTTGACACTTGGTGAACCAGATTTTGTAACACCTAAGAATATTCAAGATGCTGCTATTGCTTCTATTGAAAATGGTAAGGCAAGTTTCTATACCGTAGCTTCTGGACTTCCAGAACTTAAGGATGCGATTAGCACTTACATGGAAAACTTCTATGGCTATGCTGTAAAACCAAATGAGGTTGTTGTCGGCACTGGTGCGAAGTTTATCTTATATGCTTTCTTTGCTACGGTTATCAATCCTGGTGATGAAGTCATTATTCCAACACCTTGCTGGGTTTCTTACGTAGACCAAGTTAAAATGGTTGAAGGTGTTCCGGTCACTTTCCAAACGACTGAAGCTAATCACTTTAAAGCAACGGTTGAACAACTTGAAGCGGCCCGTACTGAAAAAACCAAAGTTGTCTTGCTTAATTCTCCATCAAATCCAACAGGAATGATTTACAGCAAGGAAGAATTGCAAGCAATCGGTGACTGGGCGGTTGAGCACGATATCTTGATTTTGGCAGATGATATCTATGGTCGTTTGGTCTATAATGGCAACACCTTTACTCCAATTTCTAGTCTTTCAGATGCCATTCGTAAGCAAACAATTGTGATTAATGGTGTTTCTAAGACCTATGCTATGACAGGTTGGCGTGTTGGTTTTGCTGTCGGAGATCCAGAAATTATTTCAGGTATGGCTAAGATTATCAGTCAAACGACATCAAATCTTACAGCAGTTTCTCAATATGCTGCGATTGAAGCCTTAACAGGTGATCAGTCTTCTATCGAAGAAATGCGTCAAGCTTTTGAGGAACGTTTGAATACGATTTATCCACTCCTAGCTGAAGTGCCTGGCTTTGAAGTTATCAAACCTCAAGGTGCCTTTTACCTCTTCCCTAATGTTAAAAAAGCGATGGAAATCAAAGGCTACACAAATGTTAATGATTTTACAAATGCTATCCTTGAAGAGGCTGAAGTCGCTTTGGTAACAGGTGCAGGATTCGGCGCACCTGAAAATATTCGTCTTAGCTATGCAACAGACTTGGATACTTTGAAAGAAGCAGTCCGCCGAATCAAAGCCTTTATGGAAAAATAGAATTAATATAGATCGAAAGAAAAGAGAAGTAATTACATGTCTAAACAATTAGTTTCAATTATTGATGTGCCTAAACACGTGGGCGAAGAAATCACTATCGGTGCATGGGTAGCTAACAAATCAGGTAAAGGGAAATTGGCCTTTCTTCAATTGCGTGATGGAACTGCCTTCTTCCAAGCGGTAGCTTTCAAACCTAACTTCATCGAAAAATACGGTGAAGAAGAAGGTACTGAAAAATTTGATACTGTTAAACGTCTTAGCCAAGAAACATCAGTTTATGTGACTGGTGTGGTCAAAGAAGATGAACGTTCAAAATTTGGTTACGAGTTGGATGTGACAGCAGTAGAAGTCATCGGTGAGTCACATGATTACCCAATCACACCAAAAGAACACGGAACTGACTTCTTGATGGATAATCGTCACCTTTGGTTGCGTTCACGTAAACAAATGGCTGTCCAACAAATTCGTAATGCGATTATTTACGCAACTTACGAATTCTTTGATAAAAATGGTTTCATCAAATTTGATAGTCCAATTTTGTCAGGAAATGCAGCTGAAGATTCAACAGAATTGTTTGAAACGGATTACTTTGGTACACCTGCTTACCTAAGCCAATCTGGTCAGCTTTACCTTGAAGCTGGTGCCATGGCTCTTGGTCGTGTCTTTGACTTCGGTCCTGTTTTCCGTGCCGAAAAATCTAAAACACGCCGTCACTTGACTGAGTTCTGGATGATGGATGCTGAGTATTCATTCTTGTCACATGATGAGTCACTTGATTTGCAAGAAGCTTATGTTAAAGCTCTTATTCAAGGTGTTATTGATCGTGCGCCACAAGCTCTTGAAATCCTTGAACGTGATGTAGATCTTCTTAAGAAATACATTGCTGAGCCATTCAAGCGCGTGTCATATGATGAAGCTATCGATCTTCTTCAAGCACATGAAAATGATGAAGATACTGATTACGAGCACCTTGAACATGGAGATGACTTTGGTTCACCACACGAAACTTGGATTTCTAACTATTTTGGTGTTCCAACATTCGTTGTTAATTATCCAGCAAGCTTCAAGGCCTTCTACATGAAACCAGTTCCTGGTAATCCTGAGCGCGTTCTTTGTGCAGACCTTTTGGCTCCAGAAGGTTATGGTGAAATCATCGGTGGTTCAATGCGTGAAGATGACTACGATGCTCTTGTAGCTAAAATGGATGAACTCGGAATGGACCGTTCAGAATACGAATTCTACCTTGACCTACGTAAATATGGTTCAGTACCACACGGTGGTTTTGGTATCGGTATTGAACGTATGGTTACTTTCGTAGCTGGAACAAAACACATCCGTGAAGCTATTCCATTCCCACGTATGTTGCACCGTATCAAACCATAAGTAAAATTCTTTAGGAGTGCAAAAGTATGAAAAGATGGTTACTTGGTCTTTTGGCCTTACTTTGTATGGTTTCAATGGTAGCTTGCATCAAGTCTGCTCCCTCACTAGAGGGTGAATGGCATGCACAAGATGCCTTAAAGAAGGATTATGCGATTGTTTTCAAGAAAGATAAGGTCAAGATTGGTGAGCAGGATTATAACTATACAGTGGATGGTCCCAAGTCTAAAGATGACTTTACCTATTATTCGCTTAAAGTAAAAGATCAGGGAAAAGAAACGTCTTATACAGTATTTTTCCCAACTAAATCCAAAGAGGTTGCTCTCTTTTTAGAACCAAATGATGAGAAAGAGCCCCTTAAGGGTCAAATGCTCTTTGCACTTAATAAAAAAGAGAAACCAGACTACTATAGCTATGTTAAAAAGTATATGAAATAAAAACGCCAACTGGCGTTTTTACTTTAAATTAAGGAGGTGAGGAAAATGTAGGCAACTCTAAGTAAGTCTTTTAGAAACAATCAAATTACATATTGAAAGTGAGAAAACGATGTTTAAAAGAACTTACAAAGGCAATATTCCACTTCTAGCAGGACTGGAATTCACATCTTATTTTGGAATCACCAGTTTTTGGATTTTATTTTTCATTCAGAATGGTCTTTCCTTACTTCAAATCGGTTTACTAGAAAGTATCTTTCATGGGACAAGTCTCTTGTGTGAGATTCCATCAGGTATGTTGGCCGATCGGTTTAGCTACAAGACCAATCTTTATTTGGCTCGCTTGGCCAGTATTGGATCCTCTGTCTTGATCTTACTTGGTCAGGGAAATTTTTGGATCTATGCGATTGCCATGATGGTCAATGCTTGGTCTTACAATTTTGACTCGGGGAGCAGTACGGCTTTCTTATATGATTCAGCAGTTGAAGCAGGTCAAAAGGACCGCTATCTTCAGATTTCTAGCTTTTTGTCTGGTGTGGCAGAAGTCACCCGAACTCTAGGTACAGTTGTTGCTGGTTTCTTTGTTCACGGAGCCTTGGCCTGGACCTATCATATTGCGATTGGCCTTTCATTAGTTTCCATTCTCTTGATTTTTCTGATGAAGGAGCCAGAAACTAAGAGTGATGAAAGAGATCGCTTAACCTTAAAACGGATATTGGTGGTGGTGAAACAAGAATGGCAGGAGAAACCGGTCTTATTTTACTGGATGCTCACCTATCAACTGCTAGGAACCATCATGTGTATGTTTTATTTTTACTACCAACAGAAAATCAGTGACCTAGCCAGTTGGCAAGTATCGCTCATCATGCTTGTTGGTAGTCTCTTAAATCTTCTAGCTGTTTATCTAGCTAGTCAAATCGGGAAAAAATGGAATAGCAATCAAGTCTTTCCAATTCTGGTTGCGCTGACAGGGTTGGCCTTGCTGTTGGTATGGTTGAGAACTCCATTCGCCTATCTAAGTGTTTATCTCTTGACCAATGCACTTTATGCGGTTTATCAACCCATTTACTACAATGATTTACAAGGCTATTTACCATCCAGTGTACGGGCAACCATGCTGAGCATCAATTCGATGATGTTTAGTCTATCCATGATTGTCATCTTCCCACTGACGGGTTGGTTCATCGATAGTTATGGATTTGTAGTAGTCTTTATCATCCTGGGCCTTGTAACGCTATTCTCTTTCCCTCTCTTACTGATTGGATTGTGGAAAATGGGCAAGATAATAAATAAAGGGACAAAGATGGATTAATATTCCAGACTTTTATTAGTCTACATAAGTTTAAATTGGATAATAGCATCTTGCTTAACAAAATCCGAACGAACTCTCTCTGCTGTGCAGGGAGAGTTTTTTTTATCTGATAAATTGTGGTAAAGTAGGCACATCCTTTACAATAAGAATCGAGTCGTGTGAAATCTTTAGGCCAAATGCTCTTTGCACTTAATAAAAAAGAAAAACCAGACTACTATAGCTATGTTAAAAAGTATCTGAAATAGTAGGAGAAGGATTAGCCTAGCGCTGATTCTTTTCTTTTTGGAATTATATGTTTCAATTTTCAGAATATTTTGTTATAATAGCAACATATTAGTCAAAGGAGAACTATCATGGCAAAAACTATTCATACTGATAAAGCACCAGCAGCAATCGGACCTTATGTTCAAGGTAAAATCGTAGGCAACCTTTTGTTTGCTTCTGGTCAAGTACCATTGTCACCAGAAACAGGTGAAATCATTGGTGAAACAATTCAAGAACAGACAGAACAAGTTCTTAAAAATGTTGGTGCTATTTTGGCAGAAGCAGGTACAGACTTTGATCACGTTGTTAAAACAACTTGCTTCCTAAGTGACATTAACGATTTCGTTCCATTTAACGAAGTGTATGCAACTGCCTTTACATCTGATTTCCCTGCACGTTCTGCGGTAGAAGTGGCACGTTTGCCTAAAGATGTTAAAATTGAAATCGAAGTTATCGCTGAGATTGATTAATGAAGAGAGCCTTGGCTCTTTTCTTTTTTTCTCAACTATGTTAGACTATTAAAGATAAATCATTTTCGATGTTTGGGAGACACCATCGCTAAAAAAAACCATTACTGGCGTTTTTTTGGCTCCCCCAAGGGGCCTTTTTATGTGTCTCAGACATCACGAATAAAGAGGAATATTATGAAACGTCAATCAGCTTTGGTCGTCTTTAGTGGCGGTCAAGATTCTACTACTTGCCTATTTTGGGCTCTAAAACATTATGAAACAGTTGAATTAGTTACTTTTGCATATGGCCAACGTCATAGCCTGGAAATTGAAGTAGCTAAAGAGATTGCGCAAGAACAAGGGCTTAAACACCATGTTTTGGACATGTCTTTGCTTGGTCAAATCACTGAAAATGCCTTAACATCTGATATTGAGATTGAGGCAGAAGAAGGTGAAGTTCCTAATACCTTTGTGGACGGGCGTAATCATCTTTTCCTTTCTTTTGCAGCTGTTCTAGCTAAGCAACGTGGTATTACTGATATTGTTACGGGTGTTTGTGAGACAGACTTTTCTGGTTATCCAGACTGTCGTGATGTTTTTGTCAAATCGCTTAATGTCACACTTAATCTAGCCATGGCCTATGATTTCGTTATCCAAACCCCTCTCATGTGGTTAGATAAGGCTGAGACTTGGGCTTTGGCTGACCAACTTGGAGCTTTTGACTATGTTCGTGAAAAAACGCTAACTTGCTATAACGGTATTATTGGAACTGGTTGTGGAGAATGCCCAGCCTGTCACTTGCGTCAAAAAGGCCTTGAAAAATATCTAGCAGAAAGAGGAGAAGCTTAATGTTCTTTGCACCGAAAGAAATCAAAAAAGAAACAGGTGAGTCTTTGGTTTACAATCCTCACCGTACAATGGTTTCTAAAGAGTTTACTTTTGATGCTGCTCACCATCTCTTTAATTATGAAGGCAAATGCAAATCACTTCATGGTCATACCTATCATCTTCAGATTGCAGTTAGTGGTTACTTGGATGAACGTGGCATGACCTATGATTTTGGTGACCTTAAGCGCATTTATAAGGACCATTTGGAACCTCAGTTAGATCACCGTTATCTCAATGAGACTTTGCCTTATATGAACACAACTGCGGAAAATATGGTTTTCTGGATTTTCCAGATGACGAGTCAACATCTGCCTGAGGAGAGAGGACTTCGTTTGGAATATGTGCGTCTTTATGAAACACCAACAGCCTTTGCAGAGTTTAGACGGGAGTGGTTGGATGACTAGAGAACGTGTACTCAAACTACCAGTGCTTGAAATTTTTGGACCGACCTTTCAAGGAGAAGGTCGAGCAATCGGCCAAAAGACCATGTTTGTAAGGACAGCAGGATGTGATTACCATTGTGATTGGTGTGATTCTGCCTTCACTTGGGATGGTTCAGAGAAACCAACTCGTATGACAGCTGATGAAGTTATTGAGGCTTTGGATGCGCTAGGAACTTATGACTATGTTACTCTGTCTGGAGGGAACCCAGCTCTTTTAGCGGCAAATATGGCTGAACTCGTTTCAAAACTCAAGGCTAGAGGAGTAACTTTGGCCGTTGAGACACAGGGTTCTCGCTGGCAGGAGTGGTTAAAGGATATTGATCAAGTAACCTTAAGTCCTAAACCACCATCATCCAAGATGGAAGTCAATATGGAAACCCTTGACTTTATTGTTTCACAACTTGATCCTGATAAAGTTACCTTTAAGGTTCCTGTTTTCGACGATGATGATTTAGCCTTTGCTAAAATGATTCAAGAACGTTATCAGCCAGATGTCATGTTTCTTTCGGCTGGTAATCCTGAACCGAAAGCAGAAGGTAATATTGTCCAACATCAATTAGATCGCCTCAAAGAGCTTTGGGAGACAGTAGCCGCTGACGACTCGTGGGGCAATGTGCGTGTTCTCCCTCAGCTTCATACTCTGCTCTATGATAATGAGCGCGGAGTCTAATCTTCACATTCTATAAACTTAGAATTGATAGTTTTTTTACTTTTTTAATGATTAACATTAGAAATTTAGATTAAAAATTGACCATATAAAGGTCTAGAAAAATTAACAATAAAGGAAGAAAAATGTCACAACAAGAAGAAATGAAAAACCTCACTCTCCTTGGTAATAAGGAGACACCTTATATTTTTGAATACTCTCCACAAGTCTTAGAGTCTTTTGATAATCGTCATACTGATAATGATTACTTTATCAAATTCAACTGTCCAGAATTTACGTCACTTTGTCCTATTACTGGGCAACCTGATTTTGCCAGTATTTATATTTCTTATATTCCAGACCTGCTCTGCGTTGAGTCTAAATCTCTAAAGCTTTACCTCTTTAGTTATCGTAATCACGGAGACTTCCATGAAAACTGTATTAATACCATTGGTAAAGATTTGGTGGAGCTTTTGAACCCCCGTTACTTGGAAGTTTGGGGTAAATTTACACCTCGTGGTGGTATTTCGATTGACCCTTATTATAATTACGGTCGTCCTGAAACGAAGTATGAGAAGATGGCAGAGCAACGTCTCTTTAATCACGATCTTTACCCAGAAAATATTGATAATCGTTAATGTTACGCTAAAAGTCCTTATACAAATAGAGGGCTTTTTTTGTTTAAACACTTGCCTTTAAGCCCTAAAAGAGGTCCGCCTAACCGTTTTTCACAAAGAAAGTTAGGTCTTTGTTAGTCTTCTATTGGTTTAGTCTGAGAAACTTCTATTATTAAAATAATTTGACAATAGAAGTTTTATTTCTTACAATTAAAGTGTAAATGGAAATGTAAGCGATTGCTTATAAAAGGTATATTTTTTTAAAAGGGGAAAAGACAATGAGAAAGAGTTTACGATTATTTTCATGTGCTGTCCTAGGGGCAGCTATTTTAGCACCAACGGTAGTTGGCAACAATCATGCACAGGCCGATAGTTATTATGGCCGAGGTTACTATAATAACTATTCTTATAATCCATGGTATAACAACTATTATCCAAACTATGGTTATAACTACGGATATAATGGCTATTACCCAGGCTATAATTACAATTATGGCTATAACTACGGTTACAATAATTACTATCCAAATTATAACTATGGCTATAACTATAACTATAATTATGGCTATAACAACTATAATCCTGGTTACAACAACTACAATGAATCAGGTACTTATCGCTATAGCAATGGCTATTTGTACTACATCTTGAGTGATGGTAGCTACTATGTTAACTATAACGGTCGTTGGGTTCGTGGTGGTGACTATAATAACAACAATAGTGGTTCTAACAATACACCAACGACAGGTTATGAGGTTTTGAGAAATGACCCTCACTACCGTTATGAAAATGGTACTCACTATTATTTGAAAGATAATGGCGATTATTACTATTATTCAAATGGTAAGTGGGTACTTGTTAAGGCTTCAAGCACAGATTCTGAAGCTCCAACAACTTCAACTGTAGATTCAACGTCATCAGCAACTTCAGAAGCACCATCAACCGTAGATTCAACGTCATCTGCAACTTCAGAAGCGCCATCAACCGTAGATTCAACGTCATCAGCAACTTCAGAAGCACCATCAACCGTAGATTCAACATCGTCTGCAAGTTCAGAAGTAGCTTCAACTGTAGATTCAACATCGTCTGCAAGTTCAGAAGTAGCTTCAACTGTAGATTCAACGTCATCAGCAAGCTCAGAAGTAGCTTCAACTGTAGATTCAACTTCATCAGCAAGTTCAGAAGTAGCCTCAACTGTAGATTCAACTTCGTCTGCAAGTTCAGAAGCAGTATCAACTGTTGACTCAACTTCATCAGCAAGTTCAGAAGTAGCGTCAACTGTAGATTCAACCTCTGCCACAACTTCAGATGCTGCTTCAACAGGTAATTCAACTTCAGTAATCACCTCAGACTCAGTTGCTACTTCTGAGACAGGTTCAACATCAGAAACAAGTTCTGAAGCTCCTGAACTTGAAAAACCACCGTATGCGCCTGAAACAAACATTGACTATGATAAGTTGCCAAAACCAACATTGCCACCAACAGATTATCGCATGTATTCAGATCCACGATTTGTAGATGACAACGGTACCTATTACTACCGTGTGGCATTGACAGATGAAGATAATGCGCGTGGTATCGATGGTTACTACAAATGGGTTGATGGTAAGTGGAAACTCTACAATGGTACTGCCAATGATGACCCTGAGCTTGATCCAGATTTCCATAAACCAGCAGGAAACGACGAATACATGTACGATGACAATGCATCAAGTGTTAAGTTGTATTCTGAAAATGTAGTTGGTACTGGTAAAGCTGGTGAAGCTCTTCCATTCCAAAATGTGGATGAATTCAAAGATTATGTTATTAAGAATTTTGCTCCAAAATTCTTAGATAATGCTGGCTGGGATTGTAATGTAACTTGGGAAATTGAAGATGTTGACAACTTCAACGCTTCTAAGGGCAGTGCTTGGGCACGTGACTATGTTATTACAGCTAATCTCAAGAGTGGTGTTGACGACAAAAAATATAGTGATGTTGAATTTGGTTATGTTAAATTTGTTTATCATGTAGAACCAACTGAAAACTCTGATTATGTTGAAGTTGACTCAGCTAAGGCTGCCTTTAATGAAATCAATGCTCAACGTACAGCTGCTGGTTTGCCAGCACTTACATGGTCTGATGATCTTTACAATAGCACAACCCTTCCACATGCCAAAGATATTTCACACACTTACAACAGTGATGGTATTGTTTACCGTCGTGAATCTGATGGTTCAGTTGTAGCCAATAAATGGTTGAGTAGTGGTATTCGTGAACTTCTCATGAGTCCAGATGCTACTCAAGCAGCAGTAGCTTGTGTTGTCGCTGGTGACGGTACTTACTACTGGACTTTAAATTACCAATAAGAAGAGTTTAAATTAATTGTCCCAATAATGGAGGAGTCTGAGGTTAGTCTTGGACTCTTTTCCTTTATCTATTGAACGTTTAAGCTTTCAATATGGTATAATAGAGCCTAGAAAGAAGGCGAAAATATGCAGGTTAAGAGAGTTCAGGATTATATCTCTAAAGAGTGGTTCGATGAAACCGATGGCTCCTATTTCGAACGTCTAAATAGTCGTTTGCAAATACTTTTGAAAAAAGATTACCCTGATTTAAGAGGACATGATTTTATTAGTAATATCAGTCTTTTGGATTATAGGTTAGTTTTTCTTGATGAAGTTATTGCTAATGCTAATGAGAAAAACGAACATGTTCGGGAAACCGTTCACGATGTGACCAAGAGTTTATTGTACGAGGATCAAGACATCCAAGAACAATTGGATAGTAGGATCACTTTTGGTCAAAAAGTAGCGGATGAAGTGGCCCGATTTGGTGGATCTTGGACTTTTATCTTGTCATTCGTTGCTTTTATGGCTATTTGGATGGGGCTTAATGTTGTTCAACCTTTTGGGATTGCCTTTGATAAGTATCCATTTATTCTGTTGAATCTGGCCTTGTCCACTTTAGCGGCCGTTCAGGCACCATTGATCATGATGAGTCAGAATCGAGCATCGGATTATGACCGTTTACAAGCGCGTAACGACTATCACGTCAATACCCAGTCTAAGGAAGAAATTCGACTTCTGCATGAAAAAATTGACCACTTGGTTCAACAAGACCAATCAGATCTTCTGACAATTCAAAAATTGCAGACAGAAATGATTATGGGGGTTAGCCAACAAGTTGAGAAGATGTCAGACGATATTCGTGCCTTGAAAGAAGAAAGACTAGAAAGGGAGTCTCATGGGAACGAAAAAAATTAATTTAGTTGTTGTAACAGGGATGAGTGGTGCAGGTAAGACTGTGGCCATTCAATCCTTTGAGGATATTGGATACTTCACCATTGATAATATGCCACCTTCTTTGGTACCTAAGGTTATCGAATTGGTAAAACATAGTGAAGAGACAGATAAGATTGCTCTTGTCATTGATATGCGCAGTCGCTTGTTCTTCGATGAGATCAACGATATTCTGGATAAATTGGAAAGCAATGAGGAACTTAATTTCAAGATTCTATTCTTGGATGCCACGGATGGTGAATTGGTTTCTCGTTATAAAGAGACACGTCGTAGTCACCCACTGGCGGCAGATGGCCGTGTTTTGGATGGCATCAAGCTAGAGCGTGAGCTTTTGTCACCGCTTAAGAGTTTGAGTCAGAACGTGGTTGATACGACAGAATTAACTCCACGCCAGCTGCGTAAGGCTATTTCTGAACAGTTCTCATCTGAACAAGACCAATCTTCTTTCCGTATTGAAGTTGTGAGTTTTGGTTTTAAATATGGATTGCCATTGGATGCAGATTTGGTTTTTGATGTTCGTTTCTTGCCAAATCCTTATTATGATCCTGCACTTCGTAACCTCACAGGTTTGGATAAAGAGGTTTTTGATTATGTCATGAACCATAAGGAATCAGAAGAGTTTTACAATCATTTGACACAGCTTATTAAACCAATCTTGCCTGGCTACAAAAAAGAAGGTAAGTCTGTTCTCACTATTGCTGTTGGGTGTACAGGTGGTCAGCACCGTAGTGTAGCTTTTGCACATCGTCTGGCCCAAGATTTAAAAAATGATTGGACAGTCAATGAAACACATCGTGATAAGGATCGACGTAAGGAGACAGTGAATCGTTCATGAGAAATCCAAGAATTACAGTAATAGGTGGGGGAACTGGTATCCCAGTCATTCTTCGTAGTTTGCGTCATAAGGATGTTGATATCACTGCTGTGGTAACTGTAGCTGATGATGGAGGTTCTTCAGGAGATTTGCGTGATATCATGCAACTGACACCTCCAGGGGATTTGCGTAATGTTTTGGTAGCTATGAGTGATATGCCTAAACTTTATGAAAGAGTTTTCCAATATCGTTTTGATAAAACCGATGGTGCTTTGGCTGGTCATCCACTCGGAAACCTAATCATCGCTGGGATTTCAGAGATGCAGGGCTCTACCTATAATGCCATGCAGCTTCTGACGAAGTTTTTCCACGTTACAGGAAAAATTTATCCTGCTAGTGAGACAGCCTTGACGCTTCATGCCGTTTTTCAAGATGGCCATGAAGTAGCAGGTGAGAGTAGTATTGCCCAGTACGATGGCATGATTGAACGCGTTTATGTGACCAATACCTATAATGATGAAGAGCCTAAGGCCAGTCGTAAGGTTGTTGATGCTATTATGAATAGTGATATGATTGTTTTAGGTCCTGGATCTCTTTATACATCGATTTTGCCCAACCTAGTTATACCAGAGATTCGTCAGGCTCTTATCGAGACCAAGGCTGATGTCACCTACATTTGTAATATTATGACTCAGTACGGAGAAACTGAACAATTCTCAGATGCCGACCATGTGGCTGTTCTTAATCGTCATCTTGGCTCTGATGTGATTGACAATGTCTTAGTTAACATCAAGAAAGTGCCTAAGGAATACATGGCTAGTAATAAATTTGATGAATACCTTGTTCAGGTTGAGCATGATTTTGAGGGCTTACGTCGTGAAGCTAAAACAGTTGTGTCTTCTAATTTTCTGCGACTTGAAAATGGTGGTGCCTTCCACCATGGTGACTTGGTAGTGGATGAGCTCATGCACCTAGTGAGGAACAAGTCATGAGTTTTACGATTAAGGTTAAAGAAGAGATAATTGCTGCTTCAAGCAAAGACAAGGCTGAATTGTCAGCATTGATTAAGATGTCTGGTTCAGTTGGATTGACCAATCAAGGTTTGACTCTTTCCATCTCAACAGAAAATGCAAAGATTGCGCGACATATCTACCAATTAATGGAAAGTCGTTATCAGAGTAATCCTGAATTGAGACATCACAACAAGACCAATCTCAAGAAAAATCGTGTTTACACGGTTTTTGTCGCTGACCATGTCAATGATATTTTGTCTGATTTACAATTGGCGGATTCTTTCTTTGGCTTTGAAACAGGTATTGAAACATCAGTAATGGAAGATGACGAAGCTGGAAGGTCCTATTTACGAGGCGCTTTTTTGGCGACTGGAACAGTACGTGATCCTGAAAAAGGTCGTTATCAATTAGAAATTTTTTCCGTTTACCAAGACCACGCAGAGGATTTAGCTTCTCTCATGAAAAAATTTATGCTCGATGCTAAGGTTTTGAGTCATAAAAATGGGTTTGTGACCTATCTTCAAAAAGCTGAGGACATTATGGATTTTCTCCTTGTTATTGGCGCAATGAACTCTAAGGATACCTTCGAAGAGGTCAAAATTATGCGAGAAACCAGAAATGATCTGAATCGTGCCAATAATGCGGAAACAGCCAATATTGCTAGAACGATTAGTGCTAGCATGAAAACAATTAATAATATTATCAAGATTATGGATACGGTTGGCTTGGAAATTTTACCGGTGGAGCTGCGCCAAATTGCCCAACTCCGTATTGCCAACCCAGATTACTCTATCCAGCAGATCGCAGATAGTATAGAACCTCCTCTGACCAAGAGTGGTGTTAACCATCGTCTCAGAAAAATCAATAAGATTGCGGACGATTTGTAAGTAGAAAGGAAGCTTTTATGGCTTGTACAACGATTTTAGTAGGTAAGAAAGCCTCATATGACGGCTCTACCATGATTGCACGTACTGAGGATTCTCAATCAGGCGTTTTTACGCCCAAAGAATTTCTCGTCGTGACCCCTGAAGACCAACCGCGTCATTACCAGTCTGTGCTTAGCAATTTTTCAATTGATTTGCCAGATAATCCTCTACGTTATACCTCTGTCCCAGATGCGCTTGGGAAAGACGGTATCTGGGGTGAAGCTGGTATTAACTCAGCTAATGTTGCCATGAGTGCAACAGAAACAATCACGACTAATGCGCGTGTTCTCGGCGCTGATCCTCTTGTTAAAGATGGTTTTGGAGAAGAGGATATGTTGACTTTGGTCTTGCCATATATCAAGACGGCGCGTGAAGGTGTCCTTCGTTTGGGACAACTCCTTGAAACTTACGGAACTTACGAGTCTAATGGGATTGCTTTTTCAGACACTGAAGAAATTTGGTGGTTGGAAACAATTGGTGGTCACCATTGGATTGCAAGACGTGTTCCAGACGATGCCTATGTTACTAACCCAAACCAACTTGGTATCGATCACTATGAGTTTGAAAATCCAGACGACTATCTTGCCTCACCAGACATTCGAAATTTTATTAATAAACATCACTTGGATTTGACTTATTCTAATGAACACTTTAATCCACGTTATGCTTTTGGTAGCCAACGAGATAAGGATCGTCATTATAATACACCACGCGCCTGGGCTATGCAGAAATTTTTGAACCCAGAAAAAGACTATGATCCAAAATCATTCTTTATTCCATGGTGCCAAAAACCATGCCGCAAAATTACAGTTGAAGATGTTAAATATGTCTTGAGTCTTCATTACCAAGATACGCCTTATGATCCTTATGGACCTCAAGGAGATGCTGTAAGTCAACGCCAATTCCGTCCAATTGGTATTAACCGTACTAGTCAAACAGCTCTCTTGCAAATGCGTCCTAACAAACCATCAGAAACAACTGGTATTCAGTGGTTAGCCTATGGATCAATGCCATTTGGTACAATGGTGCCATTCTGGACTCAGGTCGGAACAACACCTGCTTATTTCCGTCAAACAACTGATAAAGTAGATACAGGCAATTTCTACTGGAGTAATCGCTTGATTGCTGCTATCTGTGATCCTCATTTCCAACAGCATGAGGCTGATTTGGATGCCTATGTAGAAACAACGATGGCTCTTGGCCATGCTATGATTAATCATGTCGACAATGCTTTAGCAAATGGTGAGAGTATTGATTTTGAATCTGAAAATCAAAAGATTAGTGACCAGATTCAGTCAGAAACAGATAAACTATTGGCAAAAGTCTTAGATGATGCAAGTAACTTGATGACCAATCGTTTTTCTATGAGTGATTAAAGTCATCAAAAAAGCCTTTCCATAAAATTGGAAAGGTTTTTTTAGTATTCTAAACATTACTTGTTTTCTTCATCTAGTTTTGAGAGGATCTGATAAAGTGTAATGAAGAAGAAAAGATTGAGTGAAATGAGGAGGCCTGATGCCCATGGCAAATCGCTTTCTAAATTTCGAAGGGGTGAATTCCAAGCAAAGTGTGCAGCAAAAGCACCGCAAGCATAAAGTATACCAATAAGACTGTATTTGGAATTAATGAGTTTTTGACGTGAACGCCATATAAGGACTAGCCCCATAGCAAGGAAGGACGTGTAAAGCCAGTGAGATGATACAGCACCAATAGTTCGACCAAGAATCCCTGAAACCGTATAAGAAAAACCATCAGGCAAATCTGAAAGAATATAGGAGAAATCTTCACTAATCTGGAAGCCAAGACCTGCCGTAATAGCGACAAGCAAGAGCCCCTTGTAACTTTTTGTTGGCACCATATAGATAGTAAAGAGAAAAGCTGCTAGTTTGAGGGGTTCTTCAACTAGGGGAGCCATAAGAGCATCCTCAAAGCGGTAGAAGAAACTCTTTGAAGAAAGATTAGCAGTCACCCAGTCGTGAGAAATGGTATTGGCATAGCCAGCTATCCATCCTGTAATAAAGACTCCACCAATTAGAGCAAATACGAGAACAAGTGGTTTCACCTGCCATCTCTTGCCTAAGTATCGAACCAGAAATATTCCTGGTAGGATATAACATAAGGCAATTAGTGTTGATAGTCCAATAATACCGTATGCTGAACCAGACAAGGCACCTGAGGTGTATGATTGCGTATCATAAGTCAGGCCAATGGATGCAAGCAATAAAAAAAGATATAGGGTTAATTTACGAAACATGTATAACCTACTTTCCAAATGATATTTCCAGTATATCAAATAATTCTTTTTCATCGAAATATTTCAATTTTTTTTATTTAAGTACTTGCAAAATAAATGAAGTGTGATATACTTAACCAGTAAACCATTAACTGGTTAAGTATTTTTGAAAGGAATATCATGAAAAAGAAACGCATTTTTGGCTTAGCAGGAATAGCAGCAGTTGTTTTAGCTGCTGGTGCAGGTATTTATTATACGACTAGTCACCACGGTTCAAAAGGAAATAGTGACTTGAAGGTTGTGACCAGCTTTTACCCTGTTTATGAATTTACAAAGCAGGTTGTTGGCGATGAGGGAGAGGTGTCTTATCTTATTCCCGCTGGTAGTGAAGCCCACGATTTTCAACCATCTACTAAGAATGTCGCTGACATTGAAAAAGCAGACACTTTCGTCTACCTAAATGAAAATATGGAAACCTGGGTTCCAAAAGTTGAAAAGTCTATCAACACTAAAAATACAAAAATCATTAAGGCAAGTCAAGGCATGGTTCTCTTACCTGGAATAGAGGAAGAAGATCATGATCACGGTGGAGAAGAGCATCACCACGAATATGATCCTCATGTTTGGCTCTCACCTAAACGTTCTCAAAAATTAGTTGAAACTATTAGGGACGGTTTGATTGCTCAACATCCAGATAAAAAAGCAGTCTTTACAACCAATGCTGAGAAATACCTTAAAAAATTAAAGACTTTGGATAAGGAGTATACTGAAGCCTTAAGTCAAGCGAAACAGAAAAGTTTTGTTACCCAGCACTCAGCTTTTGCCTACCTTGCTTTAGATTACGGTTTGACACAAGTACCAATTTCAGGTGTTTCAGCTGAATCTGATCCATCTGCAAAACGTATCGCTAGCCTTTCTAAGTATGTCAAAGAATATGACATTAACTATATCTACTTTGAGGAAAATGCTTCAAGTAGCGTTGCCAAAACCTTAGCTAATGAAGTAGGAGTTAAGACAGCAGTTTTAAATCCAATTGAATCACTAACTAAGGAACAGTTGAAAAAAGGTGAAGATTATGTCAGTGTTATGACTGAGAACCTAAAGAATCTTCGTTTAACAACAGATGTTGAAGGGAAAGCTATCCAACCTGAAACAGGAAGTGATGATAAGAAAACAGTCCAAAATGGTTACTTTGATGATAAAGATGTTAAAGATAGAGAACTTTCTGATTGGTCTGGTGAGTGGCAATCGGTCTATCCTTACCTCCAAGATGGTACTTTAGATCAAGTATTTGAATACAAATCTCTATTGAATAAGGATAAAACCGCACAAGAGTACAAAGAATACTACACTAAGGGCTATCAAACAGATGTTTCTAAAATTGCTATTGATGGTAAAAAGATGACCATGACTTTCACAAAGAATGATGGAAGTAGCGTGACACACACTTATCGTTATGATGGTTATAAGATTTTGACTTATGCTTCTGGTAAAAAAGGTGTCCGTTATCTCTTCACAGCAACTGACAGTCAAGCTGCTGACAATCCTTACCAATATGTCCAATTTTTAGATCATCAAATAGATCCAACAACTTCAGCACATTTCCATATTTTCTTTGGTAATAGTAGCCAAGATGAGATTCTAAAAGAGATGGATAATTGGCCAACTTACTATCCTGGAAAACTTAGTGGTTTGGAAATTGCCCAAGAAATGGTTAGTCATTAATACTAGAATTGCACTCATTCGTGAGTGTTTTTCTTTTTTTAAAAAATCTTTCATTTCTTAAACTCTTAGAAAATTGCTAGTGTCATTATTTTTAAACAGAAATTTAAAGCATGGTATTTTTTCTAAAAAAATCCTGTAAAAAATTAAATAATTACTACATTTTTTCATTCTTTAGTGGTACAATAATAGTACGATTTTCAGATGACCAGGAGAGACCCATGAACCAGTATTTAGTAGCGATACATTATATTCAACTGCTTCAAGCAGAACTCGATATTCTAAATCATGATGCACGCTTGCTTTTTGATTTAAAGATTGAACCGAATCTTGCTAAACGAGAGCTTGCTGACTTGAAAGTATCCCTATCTAAATTATCTGACAAAAACCTTTATATCGAAGGTACAATCTGGTATCAACCAAGTTTGTTTGCAATCATTGATCAAAATTTAGGGGTTATTGATGACTGGCTCAAGGAATTAGATGACTTCTTTGAATTTACCTATAGTACAACAGTTTTTACTGTTTTGAAAGAAAATGAAAATCGAAGTTACGACTTATTACTTGGTCTCTATAGCCGTCTTGAATACGTTATTTCAGAAATAAAAAATTGCCGTTAGTCCTTAACGGTTTTTAGTTTGTAATGGATTTACAATTTAGATTATAAACATCAAATAATTTGACAAAATCTCCAAATATATGTAGAATAAATTTGATAACGCTCTAATAAAAAGATTCTTAAATTAAAGGAAAATAATGAAGAAGTGAGTAATCAGGGGTTGAAATCAGGGGATTTTTTGAAATATTATTTGGTGAGCCTTAGTTCACTTAGTGTTTTGTGTCTTATTTTTTATGGACTCTATTCTCTAAACGGGCTTATGCCTTTGTCTTTAGATGGTTCTTCACATATTGATGTGAAACATTATTCTGGACAGGCACCTACTACATTAGTAAAAAAAGACGGTGTTTATAGGGTTCAGGATATTAGCGGTGAAACTAAAAGTTATCAAGTTGATTTGAAAGTAACTAACGATGGGGACAAGGTTATTCAAACCTATGTCTTTGAGTATAAAAAATGATTCTATAATAAAAACTCACAAACTTAGCAAGATTGTGAGTTTTTAAGATGCCTTTTACCAAAGTCCTAATACCTTTTGCATGAGAAGAGAAGCAAGACTGATTAATAACCAACAGACTCCTCCCACTAGAAGTGCTGGGCCTCCTTTAGTGATTAGTTTTTTGAGATTTGTTTGGAAACCAATAGCTGTCATGGCCATAATAATCATAAATTTCGAAAGGTCTTTTAAAGGTGAAAAGACGGCAGGTGTTACACCGAGTGACATTATAACAGTTGTAATCAGTGAAGCCAAAAGGAACCAAAGGATAAAGTTAGGCACTGCTTTGGTCAGCGAGAAGGCTTCCTTTGTATTGTCCTTTCGAGACTGCCATACAGAAAGCCCAAGAGTTATAGGGATGATAGCAAGTGTTCGAGTCAACTTAACAATTGTCGCCTGCTCTAGAATGGATGTTCCATGTAAGCTATCCCAGGAACTAGCTGTAGCTGTCACAGAAGAAGTATCGTTGACAGCTGTTCCGGCAAATATGGCAAAGCCTTGATTACTAAGTCCCAACCAGGATCCCAAGTGAGGGAAGAGTAGAGCTGCTAAGATGTTGAAAAAGAAAATTACAGAGATTGCTGTTGCAATAGATTCATCTTTAGCCTTGATTACAGGAGCAGTTGCAGCGATAGCAGATCCCCCACAAATAGAAGAGCCAACACCTACTAAAGTAGCAATTTCACTATCTAGCTTGAACACGCGATGGACGATATAAGCAGTAAGCAGTGCCGTAGTAATAGTCACTAGAATAATGGGAAGTGATGTTACGCCAACCTTAAAGACTTGGGAAAGATTTAGTCCAAATCCAAGAAGAATAACAGCGTATTGTAATACTTTTTTAGAAGTGAATTGCATTCCTGCTTTAAGTTTCTGAGAATCTCTTAAAATAATTCCTAGCAGAAGTCCTATAAATAAACCAAGGACAGGCCCACCAATAATAGGGAATAAGTTTCCAAGGAACCATGCTAGGAGAGATATAAGTATTGCAATACTTAATCCGGGTAAGAATTCTTTTATTTTCATTCATCTATCTCCTTAAAATTTGACTATATTATAGCTTATTATAAATATGATGTAAAGGTGATGTTTGCTTTATTTATCAAGGAAAATAGTTCTGAAAGTTGCGACTTGTCAGTTTTTCTGATAGAATAGTATTAAAATATTATAATCAAAAATCTTATGAAGGAAGGGTTGTATGTATCGTCATTTAAAGAAGTATATGATTTTTACCGTGGGAGCTTTTATGTGTTCACTTTTTTTGGTTCTAGCTTTTACAACAGATAGAAAAAATGATAACAGTGTTAATGCTAAAGCTGAAGCTGCTTACAATCAAACTACGACGGCTTTTATTGATAATATCGGAGAGACTGCTAGACAGATTGGTCAAGATTACAATATCTATGCTTCTGTTCTAATTGCTCAAGCCATTCTGGAATCAAATTCAGGTCAGTCAGGTCTGAGTCAAGCTCCTTATTACAACTTCTTCGGGATTAAAGGCACTTATAATGGGAATTCTGTGACCATGCGTACATGGGAAGACGATGGTACAGGGAAGACTTATGAGATTGATGAACCTTTCCGTTCTTATGGAAGTCTAAGCGATTCTTTAGCCGATTATGCTGCTTTGATGACGTCATCAACTTATGCTGGCACTTGGAAATCAAATACAGGTAGTTATGCAGATGCCACTCAGGCACTGACAGGGACTTATGCAACTGACAGTCTTTACGCTTCTAAATTAAATAGCATTATTGCATACTATGGTTTGACTGCCTATGATCAAGCTCCAGTTACCCAAGCAACTGGTTCAACAAGTGGCCTTGTTTGGAACAGCTATAGAGGCTCATACACAGATGCTGAGACCTTATCTATAGATGAGGCCTGGGCAAGCTATAAAAATTATAAATAACAATGAGAGTCGAAAGGCTCTTTTTTTGTGCTTTGAATTGGATAGTTTTGGCGATAAAAAGTCCCCAACATTATGTGCTGGGGACTAACCTATTAGTTGTCAAAAGTGACTTCTTTAACGAGGTTGTCAAGGAATTTTTCCCCCATTTTAGAGAGGGTTGCCTTTTCATGCTTCAAGTAAACAATATCAATTTCATCATCAATACCAAGTGGGATAGAGACAATGTTATCACCATTCAAATTACTATTTAAAATACCTGTAGCAATGGTGTAACCATCCAAACCGATTAATAGGTTGAAGAGTGTCGCTCGGTCTGAAACCACGATAGACTTTTTATGGGGAATCTGAGAGAGAATCTCTTCAGAATAGTAGAAGGAATTATGAATCCCCTGATCATAGCTAAGGTATGGAAATTCTTCTAAATCCTCCAAAGAGACAACTTCATGCTTAGCCAATGGGTTTGACTTGCTGACAAAGATATGGGGTCTAGCTTTGAAGAGACTGGTATATGTGAGACGGTTGTCGTCAAACATCTTAGTCAAGACATCTCGGTTATAGCTGTTAAGGAAGAGAACACCAATTTCTGAACGGAAGTTCTTAACGTCTTCAATAATTTCGTAAGTACGTGTTTCACGTAAGAAGAGCTCGTAACGTGTCATATCCGCTCTCTTAAGAAGTGAGACGAAAGCATTGACAACAAAAGCGTAGTGTTGAGAGGAAACACTAAACAATTCACGTGTTTCTGTGTGACTCTTGTAGCGTTCTTCCAAGAGATTTGTTTGTTCCACTACCTGACGGGCATAAGAGAGAAATTCAACTCCATCCTTAGTTAAGGTGATTCCCTTAGGGTTACGGATAAAGATATCGATTCCCATTTCTCTTTCCAAGTCACGAACAGCATTTGAAAGACTTGGTTGCGTAATGAAAAGTTGTTTTGCAGCTTCATTCATTGAGCCGGTTTCGACGATTTTGATAATATAATGTAATTGTTGAATTCGCATAGCCTTATTATAGCATATTTTAAGGATTATTCCTTAGGATAAGGAGCGACTAAAAGGTCTTTTTAGGACTATACCAATTTTTATGCTTGACAATGCCAAATATATCGAATATACTGTCCTCGTTAAGCTTTTTAAAGAGCTTATTGACTATACCAATTTTAAATGAAGGAGACATGACCTCTTTGATCAGAGGTTATTATTAAAAATATGTGTGGAATTGTTGGTGTTGTAGGTAACACAAATGCAACTGATATCTTGATTCAAGGACTTGAAAAGCTAGAATACCGTGGTTATGATTCAGCTGGTATCTTTGTAGCTGGCGATGCATCTAGTCAATTGGTTAAGGCTGTTGGCCGTATTGCGGAACTTGCTGCTAAAACTGAAGGAGTAGAAGGCACAGCCGGTATTGGACATACTCGTTGGGCAACTCACGGTAAACCAACAGAGGACAATGCTCACCCACACCGCTCAGAAACAGAACGCTTCGTTTTGGTTCACAATGGTGTTATTGAAAACTATCTTGAAATTAAGGAAGAATACCTTTCTGGTCATCATTTCAAAGGTCAAACCGATACTGAAATTGCAGTTCACTTGATTGGAAAATTTGTTGAAGAAGATGGTTTGTCAACTCTTGAAGCATTCAAGAAAGCTCTTCACATTATCCGTGGATCATATGCCTTTGCCCTCATGGATTCTGAAGATGCCTCAACAATTTACGTGGCAAAAAACAAATCACCACTTTTGATTGGTCTTGGTGATGGCTATAACATGGTCTGCTCAGATGCCATGGCTATGATTCGCGAAACTAATCAATACATGGAAATTCACGATCAAGAGTTAGTTATCGTGAAAGCTGATAGTGTTGAAGTTCAAGATTATGATGGCAATGTAAAAGAACGTGATAGCTATACAGCTGAACTTGACCTATCTGATATTGGTAAAGGCACATACCCTTACTACATGCTCAAAGAAATCGATGAGCAACCAACAGTGATGCGTAAGCTTATCCAAGCCTACACAGATGATAAGGGGCAAGTGACTGTAGATGCTGATATTATCAAGGCTGTTCAAGAGGCTGATCGTATCTATATTCTTGCGGCAGGAACATCATATCATGCTGGTTTTGCTTCTAAGAAGATGCTCGAAGAGTTGACAGATACACCAGTTGAGCTTGGTATTTCTTCTGAGTGGGGTTATGGTATGCCACTCCTTAGCAAGAAACCTCTCTTTGTTTTTATTAGCCAATCAGGTGAAACAGCAGATAGCCGTCAGGTTCTTGTTAAAGCTAACGAGTTGGGTATTCCAAGTTTGACAGTGACAAACGTTCCGGGATCTACTCTTTCTCGTGAAGCTGACCATACAATGCTTCTTCATGCTGGCCCAGAAATTGCCGTAGCTTCTACTAAAGCTTACACTGCTCAAATTGCAGCTCTTGCCTTCTTGGCTAAAGCAGTCGGTGAAGCGAATGGTAATGAAAAAGCTAAAGCATTTGACTTGGTACATGAATTGTCACTTGTAGCACAATCTATCGAATCAACACTCTCTGAAAAAGAAGTTATTGATGAGAAAGTAGCAGCTCTTCTTGCAGAAACACGTAATGCTTTCTATATTGGTCGTGGTCAAGATTACTACGTTGCTATGGAAGCTAGTCTTAAATTGAAAGAAATCTCATATATTCAATGTGAAGGTTTTGCAGCAGGTGAGTTGAAACACGGAACAATTGCTTTGATCGAAGATGGTACACCTGTTATTGCCCTCTTGTCTGACGCTGTTCTTGCTAGCCACACTCGTGGTAATATCCAAGAGGTTGCAGCACGTGGTGCTAAAGTGTTGACTATTGCTGAGGAAAATGTTGCTAAAGAAGGCGATGACATCGTTCTTAATAACGTTCACCCTTACTTGTCACCAATTTCAATGGTTGTACCGACACAATTGATTGCTTATTTTGCAACACTCCATCGTGGACTCGACGTTGATAAACCACGTAACTTAGCTAAATCAGTTACTGTTGAATAAAAATACCAACATCTCTTACAGTGTAAGGGATGTTGTTTGTTTTTATCGTTTTCACCCTTGCTTAATTAGGAAATCTAAAGTAGAATAGTATCTATATCACAATCTTAGGAGAGAATTATGTCATTACCAAATTGTCCAAAATGTGACTCAGAGTATGTTTATGAAGATGGAATCTTACTTGTATGTCCTGAATGTGCCTATGAGTGGGATCCAAACGAAGTTGCAGAAGAAGAAGGGCTTGTGGTTCTTGATAGCAATGGCACACGTCTTGCTGACGGTGACACTGTTACAGTTATCAAAGATTTGAAAGTTAAAGGTGCACCAAAAGATATTAAACAAGGCACACGTGTTAAAAATATTCGTTTGGTTGAAGGTGACCACAACATTGATTGTAAGATTGATGGTTTTGGTGCTATGAAACTTAAATCTGAATTTGTTAAGAAAATCTAAAATAAGCTTTAGAGATGCTAGACTTAAGTATTGTTTGTTTCTCAGGACAGACTATTTAAGTCTCTCAGGAGTGTGACTATGAACTCATTTTGAAAAATGGGTCTAGTCGCACTCCTTTTTACTATTTTCAAAATCTTATATCATTTTTTTAAATAATTTGGTATAATATTCAACAATACTAAATAATTATAGGAGTTTATATGTCATACGTTTTGGAAGTATTACCAGCCCTTTTGAACGGTGCGGTAGTCACACTTCAAGTATTCTTCATTGTTATCGTACTGTCGATTCCATTAGGGATTGTACTTGCTTTCTTAATGCAGATTAAATTCAAACCTTTAAATTGGTTACTAACCCTTTACGTTTGGATTATGCGTGGAACCCCCCTCCTTTTACAATTGATCTTTGTTTATTACGTTCTTCCGAGTGTTGGGATTGTCTTTGACCGTCTGCCAGCTGCTATTCTTGCTTTTACGCTTAATTATGCAGCTTATTTCGCAGAGATTTTCCGTGGAGGAATCTTGGCTATTCCGAAAGGACAATATGAAGCAGCGAAAATGCTTAAACTTAGTCCTTTCCAAACTATCCGCTACATTATCCTTCCTCAGGTGGTCAAGATTGTCTTGCCAAGTATTTTTAACGAGATTATTAACTTGGTTAAGGATTCATCATTGGTTTATGTGCTTGGGGTTGGAGACCTTCTTTTGGAAAGTCGTACCGCTGCGAACCGTGATGCTACCCTAGCACCGATGTTTGTGGCTGGAGCTATCTATCTTATCCTTGTGGGTGTGGTGACTGTGGCTTCGAAACACATCGAAAAGAAATTCAACTATTATAAATAGGAGACCTTATGTTAGAATTAAAAAATATTTCCAAGCAATTTGGTCAACACAAAATCTTTGATAACTATAACCTAACTGTCGAAGAAGGGAAAATCTTAGCTATTGTCGGACCATCTGGTGGTGGTAAAACGACTCTCTTGCGTATGCTAGCAGGACTTGAAACCATTGATTCAGGACAAATTATTTATGAAAATGAAGAGATTCCTTTGGATCAAATGGAAAGTCGTAACTTGCTAGGTTTTGTCTTCCAAGATTTCCAACTGTTTCCGCACTTGACAGTCTTAGACAATCTAATGCTTTCACCAATTAAGACGATGGGAATGTCTAAGGAAGATGCTCAGAAAAAAGCTCAAGCCCTACTTGACCGTTTAGGTCTTGGAGCTCACGAAAATGCTTATCCTTACTCTCTTTCTGGGGGACAAAAACAACGTGTTGCATTTGCGCGTGCTATGATGATTGATCCGAAAATTGTCGGTTATGATGAACCAACATCAGCTCTTGACCCTGAGTTGCGTCAAGAAGTAGAGAAATTGATTTTGCAGAATCGTGAGACTGGAATTACGCAAATCGTTATCACTCACGATATGCAGTTTGCACAGCACATCGCCGATGAGATTGTCACTATCAATCCAAAATAGTGAGGATTTTCCATGAAAAAAATAGTAAAAACGATTTTGCTAGGCTGTCTTGTCATTTTGCCTTTGTTTGCGCTATCGGCTTGTAGCTCGCGCTCACATTTTGCAACTCAGAAAGATCAGTGGCAGACCTATACCAAAGAAAAGAAAATCAAAATTGGTTTTGATGCGACCTTTGTTCCTATGGGATATGAGGAAAAGGACGGTAGCTATGTTGGTTTTGATATTGATCTTGCCACTGCAGTTTTTAAATTGTATGGTATCGATGTCGAATGGCAGGCTATTGACTGGGATATGAAAGAAACAGAACTGAAGAATGGGACAATTGACCTTATTTGGAATGGTTACTCAGTCACGGATGAGCGTAAGCAGTCTGCAGACTTTACAGTGCCTTATATGGTCAATGAACAAGTACTGGTAACCAAAAAGTCTTCGGGAATTGATTCTGTTGCAGGAATGGCAGGTAAGACCTTAGGTGCTCAAGCGGGTTCTTCTGGTTATGATGCTTTCAATGCTTCTCCGAAGATTTTGAAGGATATCGTGGCCAACCAAAAAGCAGTCCAATATTCGACCTTTACTCAGGCCTTGATTGACCTTGATAGTGGACGTATTGACGGCCTATTGATTGACCGTGTGTATGCTAATTACTACTTAGAAAAATCAGGAGTTCTGGATCAGTATAACGTTATGCCTGCTGGTTACGAGGGTGAAAGCTTTGCTGTAGGTGCTCGTAAGGCAGATAAGACACTGATCAAAAAAATCAATCAAGGATTTAGAACCCTTTATAAAAATGGAGAATTCCAAAAGATTTCTGACAAATGGTTTGGTGAAGATGTTGCCACCGACCAAGTTAAAGGGAAAAAATAGAAGGATAACAACATTCTAGAAGGGATGTTGTTATTTTTTTGTGGAAAATACTTGAAATAAAACAAGTTATATTTTATACTAATGTTAGTTTATAAACTAACGAAAGGGCAAGCATGGGATATTTTGATTATTCAAGAGAACCGCAAAGTGATATTGCTTTTGTAGATATGAAATCTTTCTATGCGAGTGTAGAGTGTGTTGAACGTGGGCTGCACCCTCTTAAGACTTCTCTATGTGTGATGAGTAGGGCTGAAAATGCTAATGGTTTGATACTAGCCTCCTCGCCCATATTTAAGCAGGTTTTTGGTAAGTCAAATGTTAGTCGTTCTTATGATTTACCTTTTGACATTCATTCTCGTAAGTTTCATTATTATAATGCCAAAAAGCAGGGACTTCCAACGGATAAAGATTTTGTAGATTACATCGAATCTTGGGCCAAGGTTACCTTTATCGTTCCTCCTAGAATGGACCTCTATATAAAGAAGAATATCCAAATTCAACACATTTTCCAGAATTATGCCAGTGTTGAAGACATTCTTCCTTATTCCATTGATGAGGGTTTCATTGATCTCACGTCGTCACTGAATTACTTTATTCCCGATAAGACTGTTACAAGAAAAGATAAGTTAGATATGATTTCAGGGCGTATTCAAAGAGATATTTGGAGGGAGACAGGTATTTACTCGACAGTTGGAATGTCTAACAGCAATCCCTTATTGGCTAAGTTAGCTCTTGATAATGAGGCTAAACATACGGCTACTATGAGAGCCAACTGGTCCTATGAAGATGTCGAGACTAAGGTTTGGAATATTCCCCATATGACTGATTTCTGGGGGATTGGTAAGCGGATGGAGAAGCGGCTAAACAAGTTGGGAATTTGCTCCATTAGAGAACTTGCTAATAGCAATCCTGATATTCTTAAAAAGGAGTTAGGTATTGTAGGTTTAGACCTCTTTTTTCATGCTAACGGTATTGATGAGAGTAATGTTCATAAACCTTATAAACCAAAGTCACATGGCTTAGGAAATTCCCAAATCTTGCCACGAGACTATGAGCGTCAAGCTGATATTGAATTGATTCTAAGAGAGATGGCAGAACAGGTAGCTATTAGGTTAAGACGAGCCCATAAGAAAGCTTGTCAAGTTTCCATTAGTATTGGGTTTTCAAAGTTAGAGGGCAAGCGTTCGCTACAAGCACAGATGAAGATTGAACCTGCTAATAATACAAGAGTACTAATAAGCCATGTCATTGAACTCTTTAGGAAGAAATATCAAGGAGGGGCTGTTCGAAGTGTCAGTGTCTCTTATGCAAATTTTGTAGATGAAAGGCTTCAAATTATTTCTTTATTTGATAATCCAGATGACATTGATAAAGAAGAAAGACTTCAGGCAGCTATAGATAGTATTCGACAGGAATTTGGCTTTACGACAATTCAAAAAGCAACTGCTTTACAGGAGGCATCTAGAAGTCTTGCTCGAAGTAAGCTTATTGGTGGACACTCTGCTGGAGGATTAGATGGCTTAAAATGATAGACCGTAGTTACCTTCCCTTTCAATCAGCTAGGGAACATCAAGATAGGGGAATGATGAAGTGGATGGGCTTTTTCTTATCAGAACATACAAGTTCCCTACATGAAGATAAGACTAAAGAAAATTTTAGGAGTCATTTGGATGATTTAGAGAAGTTTACTTTATTAAACCAGCTTTATTCAGGTCAATTATTGGGAAATTTCCAGATAAAGGATCAAGGTAGGCGCTGTAGATGTAGTGGCTATGTGGTCGACTTGGATTTTAATCAAGTTACCATAAAATCTTGCAAGCGACATAAATGTATTCGAACAAAGGATATATTAGAAATTAGTTTGGGGGTTGAAAACATAGATGAGGAAGAGAAAAATTTATGATGATAAATTTCAAATTGATTATTTTTCTGATAGCTATTTAAAATTTGAAGAAGACTTTTATCGCTATTCTGCCATGGATATTCCCTTAACCTTTTTGACGGATGATATTATGAGGGAAATGGCTATCAGTCAAAAGAATTATTTTTTATTAAATAAAGAGAATGCCAGAGATGGATGCAATCATTATTTCCATTTTGAAGTCAGCCTAGTTGATTCCAGGACGCTTGTGAGACAGTATAGGTATCTTGGAAATGATTGAAACAAAGTAATATCAGCAGCAGAAATAGCAACAATTCCACTTGTATAGAGAGTTTTCAAGAAAGTTTTCGCAAGCTAAGAAAAGCTTTATGTAAGCGTTGATATCATCTCTGTAAGTGCTATAACGAAGGTGTTAAAAGTTATCATATGGAGGTAATTAAGATGAGAGCAGTTGTTGTTAATCAAGCAAGTACAGGTGTTGAAGTTGTTAATCATGAAAAACCAGCAGTAGTTGGTCATGGTCAAGCTTTGGTTAAAGTTGAGTACTGTGGCGTTTGCCATACTGACCTTCATGTAGCTCATGGAGACTTTGGCCAAGTTCCAGGTCGTATCTTAGGACACGAAGGAATTGGTATTGTTGAAGAAGTTGGCGAAGGTGTTGAGACACTAAAAAAAGGTGACCGCGTATCAATCGCTTGGTTCTTCGAAGGATGTGGTCATTGTGAATATTGTACAACTGGTCGTGAAACACTCTGTCGTTCTGTAAAAAATGCTGGTTATAGTGTTGATGGTGGTATGAGTGACTATGCTTTGGTTACTGCTGACTACGCTGTGAAAGTTCCAGAAGGACTTAATCCAGCTCAAGCTTCATCTATTACTTGTGTGGGAGTTACAACATATAAGGCTATTAAAGAAGCTAAAGTTGAACCTGGTCAATGGGTAGCTATTTATGGTGCTGGAGGACTAGGTAACTTGGCTATTCAATATGCTAAGAAGGTTTTCAATGCACGAGTAGTGGCTGTTGATATCAACCAAGATAAACTTGATTTGGCTAAAGAATCTGGTGCTGATTTAGTGGTGAACGGTAAAGAAGTTGAAGATGTAGCAGGCTATATCCAAGAAAAAACTGGTGGTACACATAGTGCTGTTGTAACAGCGGTTTCTAAGGTTGCTTTCGACCAGGCTATCGATAGTGTACGTGCTGGTGGAACAGTCGTTGCGGTTGGTCTCCCATCTGAATATATGGAGCTCTCAATTGTCAAAACAGTTCTAGATGGTATCCGTGTTGTTGGATCTCTTGTAGGTACACGTAAAGACTTAGAAGAAGCCTTCGACTTTGGTGCACAAGGCTTGGTAGTACCGGTTGTTGAAACTGTTCCTGTTGATACAGCGGTAGAAGTCTTTGATCAAATGGAAAGAGGTGAAATTCAAGGACGTAAAGTATTGGATTTCACTAAGTAAGCAAACATCTATCTATGCTATTTTGACTATGTGAAGAGTCGAGTGGTGTAAACTTGAACTGATACTAGAAAGTTAGACAAATAATTTAAGTGAAGGATTTAGTTCTCTACTATATAGGACTAGGTCCTTTTAGTTTTACCTTAATTCGTTTGTTGTTGTAATATGTACTGTCCTCAAAAAGATAGACAAAATTTTAGTCATTTGAAAAGTAGTAAAAAAGTTATATAATGATTTCGTAAATAAAGAGTTAAAGAATATTATCATTTATAACAAGGAGTATGAAATGGATTCTACCAGCTTGGACTCGGAACTATTCATAGAGTTTAAATCACGTGGGAAACGATGCCAACTTTTATATATATCCGATAGCCATAGTGAAGGGTTATATGAGATTGTTTCTACTGAACGAGAACGTCTTGCTATGTGGCTTCCTTGGGTGGATGAAATGAAAAGTGTTAAAAATGAAAAAGCTTTTATAAAGTATGCACGAGAAAAAATGGAGCGCAATGAGTTATTTATGTTAACAATTTGCGTCAATCAGAAACCAGTAGGGATGATAGATATACAAAATATTGATTTACAAAAATATCAAGCTGAAATTGGATATTGGATATCAGAAAAATATGAAAATCAAGGTTTTGTAAAGCAGGGATTAAAAGAATTAATAAAAATCATTCCATCCAAATTTAAAATTGATAAGCTTTTGATTTATATAGATGTTGAGAATGTTAAAAGTAAGTTTATACCAATCAGTTTAGGTTTTAAAAAGGAAAGCGAAATTTCCCAATTCGAGTTCTATAATGGATCCTACCATGATTTTGAAATTTATGGGCTAAATGTGAATGAAGGAAATATAGCAAATGATTAAAGTGAATTTTTTTACAAATAAATAACTATCAGAGAGTTTTGATTTTACCCCATTATCTAGGTATGATGTAAGAGTTAGTATTGAACATCAGAAAAGCAAAAATTTTTCTGACCCCATAACATTGCTTATTGATTTATTTTTGTAATTAAGATATAAAAAATCCCCACCAGAAAGAAATTCTGGTGGGGTATTTGGTGGGGAACCAAATATAATTAATTATATTTTAGCGTTTTAAAACAATTCAAAATGCTGTTAAATCAATCAAGTCACTTTAAATTAGGTTTATATTTTATTCCCACTCTACAGTTGCAGGTGGTTTACTTGTAATATCGTAGACGATACGGTTAACGTGGTCAACTTCGTTAACGATACGTACAGAAATCTTTTGAAGAACTTCCCATGGAAGTTTCGCAAAGTCAGCTGTCATACCGTCAATTGAAGTGATAGCACGGATAGCGATTGTGTAGTCATAAGTACGGCCATCACCCATAACACCGACAGAGCGAACGCCTGTGTTAACAGTGAAGTATTGCCATACATCACGATCAAGACCAGCTTTGGCAATTTCTTCGCGAAGTATAGCATCAGACTCACGAACAGTTTCAAGTTTCTCTTCAGTGATTTCACCCATAACACGGATGGCAAGTCCTGGCCCTGGGAAAGGTTGACGCCAAACGACTTCATCAGGCATTCCCATCTCAGTACCAAGGGCACGAACTTCATCTTTAAAGAGGGTGTTGAGTGGTTCAATCAATTCAAACTGCATGTCTTCTGGAAGACCACCAACGTTGTGGTGAGATTTGATTGTTTGGGCTGTCTCAGTACCTGATTCAATAATATCAGTGTAGAGTGTTCCTTGAGCTAGGAAGTCTACACCTTTAAGTTTGCTTGCTTCGTCATCAAAGACGTAAACAAACTCGTTACCGATGATTTTACGTTTTTTCTCAGGATCATCAACACCAGCCAAGAGGTCTAGGAAGCGTTTAGAAGCATCAACACGGATAATGTTAAGGCCAAATTTACCTCCAAGCATCTCCATAACTTGGTCACCTTCACCTTTACGGAGAAGACCGTGGTCAACGAAGATACATGTCAATTGATCTCCAATAGCTTTTTGCAAAAGGACACCAACAACAGATGAATCAACCCCACCTGAGAGTCCAAGAAGGACTTTACGGTCACCAACTGTTTCACGGATTTGTGCAATTTGCATATCTACGAAGTTAGCCATTGACCAGTCACCTTTGGCACCACAGATACCAAAAGCAAAGTTTTTCAAGATATCGTTACCATATACAGAGTGACGAACTTCTGGGTGGAATTGGATACCGTAGAAGTTTTTCTCAGTATTTTCCATTGCGGCGAATGGGCAATCTACTGAGTCACCAACAAGATGGAAACCTTCTGGAATTTCTGTAACAGCATCACCGTGGCTCATAAGAACGACTTGTTCTTCAGGAGTCCCTGCAAAGAGTTCTGATTGGGCACGAAGGCGAAGTGTTGATTGGCCATACTCACGGTTACCAGCTTCACCAGCAGGAACAACTTTACCACCAAGTTTGTGGGTCAACAGTTGCATTCCGTAACAGATACCAAGAATTGGAATACCAAGTTCAAAAATTTCTTCGTCAATACCAAAGGCATCTTCGGCATAAACAGAGTTAGGACCACCTGAAAGTACGATACCGATAGGATCGATGGCACGAACTTCATCAGCGGTAATTTTATGGCTTTTCAATTCAGAGAAAACGCCAAATTCACGAATACGACGTGCAATCAGCTGATTGTATTGGCTACCATAGTCTAGAACAATGATTTTCTGCACATCATTCAAAGTAGAAATGTCAGTCATTATTACCCTTTCTTTTTACGTCACACATGGACTCTTATGCAATCATTGTATCACAATTTTAAGGACTTAGCACCTAGATTTATACGATAAACTGTAAGTCTTGTCGTCACCTTTACAATTCTATTAGTTTTTTTGTAAAATAGGGGTAAAGAAGGGGGTATTAGATGCTACCAGCATATATTCGCATACATGATAAGATTAAGGCAGATGTTGATGACGGCACTTGGAAAATAGGGCAACGTCTCCCTAGCGAGCGGGATCTTTGCAACACTTTTGATGTGAGCCGTATGACTGTGCGTCAGGCCATAACACTTTTAGTAGACGAGGGTATTTTAGAGCGTAAACCAGGCAGTGGTACTTTTGTGGCTAGCAGTCGAGTTAAGGAAAAGATGCGTGGAACCACGAGTTTCACAGAGATTGTAAAATCCCAAGGCAAGAAACCATCTAGTGAGCTTATTTCATATAAGCGTGTACATCCCAATGAATTTGAAATCAAAAATTTAGGTGTCTTACCACAGTCCTATGTGATTCGTATGGAACGTGTTCGTTTTGCGGACGATCTTCCAGTTGCCTATGAGATTGCCAGTATCCCTGAGAAAATTATCCGAGGTTTTAAGGAGTCAGAAATTACGGAACATTTCTTCAAGACACTGACCGATAATGGCTATGAAATAGGGAAAAGTCAGCAGACCATATCAGCTAGTTTGGCCAATAGTAGTTTAGCCAAGCACCTCAAGGTTAAGACTGGTGATGCTCTCTTGAGTCTGACACAAATTTCCTTCCTTCAAGACGGTCAGGCTTTCGAATATGTACGAAGTTACTATGTTGGTGATCGTTTTGAATTTTATTTGGAGAATAACTAAAAGTCACTGTTTTTTTCTGCACAAGAATCGTGCTAACACCATGATTTTATGGTAAAATGGAGCTTATGGAAATTGAAAAAACCAATCGCATGAATGCCCTTTTTGAGTTCTATGCTGCACTTTTGACAGATAAGCAAATGAACTATATTGAGCTATATTATGCGGATGATTACAGTTTGGCAGAAATTGCCGAGGAATTTGGTGTGAGTCGTCAGGCAGTATATGATAACATCAAGCGTACTGAGAAGATTTTAGAGGCTTACGAGATGAAATTACATATGTATTCAGATTACATCGTTCGTAGCCAAATTTTTGATGATATCATGGAAAAATATCCAGACGATAGCTATCTTCAGGAACAAATTGCTGTGCTCAGCAGCATTGATAATAGAGATTAGATTCAAGCAGAAAGTAAGAGAGGAAATGATATATGGCTTTTGAAAGCTTAACGGAACGCTTGCAAGGCGTTTTCAAAAATTTAAGACGTAAAGGAAAACTTTCAGAGAAAGAAGTTCAAGAAGTCACTAAAGAGATTCGTTTGGCACTTCTTGAAGCAGACGTAGCGCTACCAGTCGTTAAGACATTTATTAAACGTGTTCGTGAACGTGCTGTAGGTCACGAAATCATTGATACTCTTGATGCTTCACAACAAATTATCAAGATTGTTAATGAAGAATTGACAGAGATTCTTGGGTCTGAAACATCTGAAATTGAAAAATCTCCAAAGATTCCAACAATCATTATGATGGTTGGTCTCCAAGGGGCTGGTAAGACAACCTTTGCTGGTAAATTGGCTAATAAGTTAATCAAGGAACAAGAAGCCCGTCCAATGATGATTGCGGCGGACATCTATCGTCCAGCAGCTATTGATCAATTGAAAACTTTGGGGCAACAAATCAATGTTCCTGTTTTTGATATGGGAACAGAGACACCAGCAGTTGAGATTGTCAAAAATGGTTTGGAACAAGCGCGTGCCAATAAGAATGACTATGTCTTGATTGATACGGCTGGTCGTTTGCAGATTGACGAGACTCTCATGCAAGAATTGCATGATATTAAGGAGTTTGCTCATCCAAACGAAATTCTCTTGGTTGTGGATAGCATGATTGGTCAGGAAGCTGCTAACGTTGCCAAGGAGTTCAACGAACAGCTAGATATCACTGGTGTTGTTCTTACAAAAATTGATGGGGACACACGTGGTGGTGCGGCACTTTCTATTCGTGAGATTACCGGCAAGCCAATCAAATTTACGGGTACTGGTGAGAAAATTACGGATATCGAGACTTTCCACCCAGACCGTATGTCAAGTCGTATTTTGGGTATGGGTGACCTTCTTACCCTTATCGAAAAAGCTTCTCAAGAGTACGATGAGAAAAAATCTCTTGAGTTGGCTGAAAAGATGCGTGAAAACACTTTTGACTTCAATGACTTCATTGACCAATTAGACCAGGTACAAAATATGGGTCCAATGGAGGATTTGCTCAAGATGTTGCCAGGTATGGCTAACAATCCAGCCTTGGCTAATGTTAAAGTAGATGAGAAACAGATTGCGCGCAAACGTGCCATCGTATCATCTATGACACCTGAAGAACGTGAAAATCCAGATCTTTTGACACCAAGTCGTCGTCGCCGTATTGCCAATGGTTCAGGGAATACCTTCATCGAAGTAAATAAGTTTATTAAAGACTTCAACCAAGCCAAACAAATGATGCAAGGTGTTATGTCTGGTGATATGGAGCAAATGATGCGTCAAATGGGTCTTAACCCAAATAATCTGCCAAAAAACATGCCAAATATGCCGGATATGGGTAATATGGACATGTCTGCTCTTGAAGGAATGATGGGTGGCGCTGGTATGCCAGATCTTGGAAATATGGATCTTAGCCAAATGCTTGGTGGTGGCCTTAAAGGTAAGGTTGGTTCATTTGCCATGAAACATGCGATGAAGCGTCAAGCTAATAAGATGAAAAAAGCTAAGAAAAAACGTAAATAAGAAACATAAAACGCTAGGGCATTTTGCTCTAGTGTTTTTTTCTGAAAAACATTGACTTATATAACTATACACTGTAATATACTAATGTATATACAATAAAAAGGAGTAGATTATGAAACCTAAAAAGAGAATTCAAGAAATGACCTTTGCAGCTTTATTAACTGCAATTGCTATCCTTATCCCAAGTATCATGCCAATTAAACTGATCATCCCACCGGCTTCGTATACTTTGGGGGGTCATGTTCCAATATTTCTAGCTATGTTTATATCTCCCTGGGTAACTGCTTTTGTTATCTTAGCTTCTAGTTTGGGATACTTTATGGCTGGCTATCCGATTGTTGTTGTTTTTAGAGCCTTTTCTCATATTATATTTGGCTTTTTAGGCGCACTCTATTTGAAAAAATTTCCACAAACGATAGAAAACCATAAATCATCATTACTTTTCAACTTTGTTTTAGGTCTTATCCATGCCATAGGTGAAGTTCTTGCTTGCGTGATTTTTTATTCCGTAACAGGAGAGGATTTCCAAAAACTGTTCTATGTTCTCTTTGTTTTAGTTGGTTTTGGCACTATTGTCCATAGTATGATAGACTATGTAATAGCATTAACGATTTTCAAAAGTATTCGAAAAATACGCTAATTGAAAGAGGGATGGTTGGTCTATGGCTTCAAATCGAAAACAAGAATTATTGGCACTCTTAAAGGGAGCTAAAGAGGCAATGAATGGACAGAGTTTGGCGGAGCATTTTGGTGTGACACGTCAAATCATTGTTCAAGATATTGCACTCTTGCGTGCAGATGGTGCCCAGATTATTTCAACTAATAGGGGATATATCTATAAAAGTAGCGATGACAATTCTTATGTACATCGACTATTTAAGGTGAATCATAAAGTGTCCGATATGGAGGATGAGCTTTTGGCTATTGTTGATAATGGAGGCCGTATTCAAAATATCATGATAGATCATCCAGTTTATGGAGAAATTCAGACTTTGTTGAAATTGACTTGTCGTCGAGATGTTAGTCACTTTTTAGACCAAGCCTCGTCAAATGACTTTCGCCCCTTATCTGATTTGACAAACGGTGTTCATTATCATCTTGTCGAAGCAGATAGTGAGCAAGATATAGATTATATTGAAGAGGCACTTAACCATCTAGGATTTTTAGTTAAAGAATGAGATAAAAGAGAAATGTAAAAGTAGTTAGTTTCACTTGAAAACAACTGCTTTTTTTGATAAACTTATGTTAGTTTATTAACTTACGGAGGTAGCCATGTTTTCAGGACAAAGACTTAAGGAAATTCGAGAAGCACAAGGAATGAGCCAAGCATCAGTAGCTAAGCATCTAGGAATTTCACGCTCCTCTTATTTTAATTGGGAAAATGGTAAGACGAAACCTAATCAAAAGAACCTTTCGGTTTTGGCCGAACTTTTTGGTGTAGCTGAGACCTATTTTCTGTCTGAACATGAGATTGTAGAAGTCTACTTGGAATTAAATGAGGAAAATCGCCAAGAAGCTTTGCGACTCACTAAGGCTCTCTTAGAAGAGCAAGAAGCAGAAAAGCAAAAAGCACCTGTTATTCCGCTTTACTCATACAAAGTTTTCGAGCGTTTATCAGCCGGAACTGGTTACACTTACTTTGGTGATGGCAATTATGATGAAGTTTTCTATGATGAAGAATTGGATCATGATTTTGCGTCATGGGTTTTTGGAGACTCTATGGAACCTACCTACCTAAATGGTGAAGTAGTGCTAATCAAACAAACAGGTTTTGATTATGATGGAGCTGTTTATGCTGTAGACTGGGATGGGCAAACCTATATTAAAAAAGTTTATCGCGAGGAAGATGGGCTACGTTTAGTTTCTCTCAATAAACGTTATGGTGATAAGTTCGCACCCTATGACGAAGATCCCCGAATCATCGGTAAAATTGTCGGTAACTTTATGCCTGTTGAGGCTTAGTCAACTTTTATCGATTGGGCATCTTAAACTAAATCTGATATAATATAAGTAAAGTAAAGCCAAGTCTTTGGCTTTTTTTAAAGAGTTTAAATCATATTTTACTAAGAAAATAAAGAGGAGAGATAAACATGGCTACTATTCAATGGTTCCCTGGTCACATGTCCAAAGCCCGTCGACAAGTTCAGGAAAATCTTAAGCATGTTGATTTTGTAACAATTTTAGTGGATGCACGTTTGCCACTGTCAAGTCAAAATCCCATGCTAACTAAAATTGTTGGCGATAAACCAAAGCTTTTAATTCTCAATAAGGCTGACCTTGCTGATAGTAATCGTACAAAAGAGTGGCGTAGCTATTTTGAGAATCAAGGAATTAAAACCTTGGCCATCAATTCCAAGGAACAATCTACAGTTAAATTGGTGACAGATGCTGCTAAGAGTCTTATGGCTGACAAGATTCAACGACTTCGTGAACGTGGTATTCAGAAAGAGACCTTGCGAACCATGATTATTGGGATTCCAAATGCTGGGAAATCTACCTTGATGAATCGTTTGGCTGGTAAAAAAATTGCCGTTGTAGGAAATAAACCTGGTGTGACAAAAGGTCAACAGTGGTTGAAGTCAAATAAGGATTTGGAAATTCTGGATACTCCGGGGATTTTGTGGCCTAAGTTTGAAGATGAATTGGTCGGTTTGAAACTTGCTTTGACCGGTGCCATCAAGGACCAGCTCTTGCCAATGGATGAAGTTACAATTTTTGGCCTTAACTATTTTAAAACTTACTATCCTGAACGTTTAGAGGAACGCTTTAAAGGGATTGACCTTGAAGAAGAGGCACCAGAAATCATTATGGAAATGACTCGAAAACTTGGCTTCCGTGAAGATTATGACCGTTTCTATAATCTATTTGTCAAAGAAGTTCGTGATGGAAAACTAGGTCGTTACACACTTGATATTGTTGGGGTCGATACTGATGGCGACAATTAAAGAAGTCAAGGAGCAATTGGCTACTTTGACAGACCTTGACGATCACCGATGGACAAGTTTTGAGGAAGATAGTCGATCTGGTGTACAGACTGCCATTAAGCAACGCCGTAAAGCTATCCTAGCTGATATTGCTGAGGAAGAACGCTTAGAGATGATGCTCAGTTATGAAAAATCGCTTTATGCTCAGGGAGTTGAACTCATTGCAGGTGTTGATGAAGTTGGACGTGGCCCTTTGGCTGGGCCAGTAGTAGCTGCAGCGGTGATTTTACCAAAGCTTTGCAAAATAAAAGGTCTTAATGATAGTAAAAAAATACCAAAATCAAAACATGAAGCTATTTATAAGCAGGTCATGAAGGAAGCGGTAGCCGTCGGGATTGGTATAAAGGATAATCATGTGATTGACGATGTCAATATTTATGAAGCAACCAAGCTTGCTATGACTGAAGCTATTGAAAAACTTAGTCCCAAACCAGAACATTTGTTAATTGATGCCATGACTTTGGACCTACCAATAGGACAAACATCAATTATAAAAGGGGATGCTAATTCTTTATCAATTGCGGCAGCTTCTATCGTAGCAAAGGTAACCCGTGATAAGATGATGGCTGACTATGATCAGGAGTTTCCTGGTTACGCATTTGCCAAAAATGCAGGCTATGGTACTAAGGATCATTTGACTGGCATAGATAACTTTGGTGTTACTCCAATTCATAGAAGAAGCTTTGAACCCATAAAGTCAATAATAAAAAGTAGGTGAAGTGGCGTGATTTTAGCTATCGATATTGGAGGAACCTTTATCAAGTTTGGGTTAGTTGATGATGATTTTAAGATTAGCAATCAATCTAAAGTGTCAACGCCAACAACGTTAGACGGCTTTTGGTTGACTTTAGAGCATATTGTCTCGTCTCACAAGGATATCATTTCTGGGATTGCCATTGCGTGCCCTGGCGAAATCAATAGTAAACGTGGCTTCATTTTCAAGGGCGGTCTTATCCCTTATTTAACGGCTATTCCTCTTGGGTCACGATTGACTAAAACATTTCAACTACCTGTAAAGGTTATCAATGATGCAGACGCAGCAGCCTTGGCTGAAGCCAGATATGGAAGTCTACAAGACTTAGATTGTGGGGCAGCCTTGGTTTTAGGTACTGGTGTTGGTTTAGGACTTGTCTCACAGGAGGACTTGTTATCATCTCTGTCAGTCACCCAATATCTGAGAGTTCCAAGTCCCCAAAGTATGAGTCAAACCTCTCTACCTTTCCAGTGGGAATTGTTTATGCATGGCTTAGTAAGCCTTGTCGATAATAAGGGGTCTGCAGTAGGCTTTGTTCATGAAGCCAGTCAATTACTTGGGTTAAATCAAGACGATGGTCCAGCCGTATTCTCAGCTATAGAGGGAAATCAGTCGGAAGATCTAAATCTTTTATTTAAAGACTATTGTCATGAAATTGCTGTTCTTGTGCTAAATTTGCAGAGCTTCTTTAGGTTGGAGAAAGTTGTTATCGGTGGTGGTATCAGTAGGCAAGGTACTTTAATAGAAGGAATAAGTGATGCCTATGAGGAGTTATTTAAGGATAAGACTGAATTAGGTTTTGAGCCCATAACTATTCGAGCCTGTCATTTCCATAACGATAGTAACCTACTAGGAGCCACGTCTTATTTTGCTTCTGAAAATGATTTGTAATCACGGAAAGTTCCATAATGGAGCTTTTTTCTTTTCTGTTACGAATAATGAAAAGGAGGTATCTATATGAATAATTTTGAACTTTTTAAACTTAAAGCCGCTGGGTTGACGAATTTAAATATCTTAAATATTTTGGACTATCAAAAGACTCAAGATAGAAAATTGAGTTTACGTGATATGGCAGTGGTATCCAAGTCTAAAAATGCCGTTCTTTTTATGGAAAAGTATAAGAGTTTAGATATTAAGCAACTCAAAGAACAATTCGACCATTTTCCTACGTTATCGATTTTTGATAAAGAATATCCCATTGAGCTGAAGTATACCTATAATCCTCCTGTCCTCCTTTATTATCAGGGGAATCTTGATTTACTGAGTAAACCAAAGCTAGCTGTTGTTGGGGCAAGAAAGTGTTCTGAAACAGGCAAACAGTCTGTCCGTAAAATTGTTAGTGAACTTGGGAATCACTTTACTATTGTGAGTGGATTGGCGTGTGGGATTGATACTTGTGCGCATATGGAGGCCTTGAAAAATAAGGGGAACACGATTGCAGTTATCGGGACAGGACTTGATGTTTATTATCCTAAAGAAAATAAAGCTTTGCAGGACTATATGGCCAAAAATCATTTAGTTCTTACAGAATATGGACCGGGTGAACAGCCTCTCAAGTACCACTTTCCTGAACGCAATCGGATTATTTCTGGATTGTGTCAAGGAGTTATGGTCGTAGAAGCTAAGCTTCGCTCGGGAAGTCTGATTACTTGTGAGCGTGCTATGGAAGAAGGAAGAGATGTCTTTGCTATTCCAGGAAATATTTTAGATGGAAAGTCAGACGGATGCCATCATTTGATTCAAGAGGGCGCAAAGTGCATTACGACAGGGTTTGACATCCTTTCAGAGTTTTCTTGAAAATCAAACTTCTCCTATAGAGATAAAGTTTTTTATTGACAGTTAATGAAAAGGACGGTATCATGTTAGTTGCTCGGTCCAAGATGTTTCATTTTTTAATGTCTTGTGACCAGATTTTAGACAGATTAGTGGCGCAGCCAGTTTATAACATTATAAGGAAATAGTCTATGGCGACAGCAACGACAACAAAAACGAAAACTAAAACAACAAAGAAAACGACAGCCAAAAAGGCGACTAAAAAGAGAGCGACACCAAAGAAAAATTTGGTCATCGTGGAGTCTCCTGCTAAAGCGAAAACGATTGAGAAGTATCTTGGCCGCAATTATAAAGTTGTAGCCTCTGTTGGGCATATCCGTGATTTGAAAAAATCAAGTATGTCGATTGATTTTGAAAACAACTACGAACCTCAGTACATTAATATTCGTGGTAAGGGACCTCTTATCAATGAATTGAAGAAAGAAGCTAAAAAAGCCAAGCAAGTCTTTCTCGCAAGTGACCCGGACCGTGAAGGGGAAGCCATTTCATGGCATTTGTCACATATTCTTGGATTAGAGCCAGATGATAAGAATCGTGTCGTTTTTAACGAAATCACTAAAGATGCAGTAAAAAATGCCTTTGTAGAGCCACGCGCCATTGACATGGACTTGGTAGATGCTCAGCAAGCTCGTCGTGTCTTGGACCGTATTGTGGGTTACTCTATTTCACCGCTTCTATGGAAGAAGGTTAAGAAAGGTCTTTCTGCAGGTCGTGTACAATCAGTAGCGCTTAAGCTTATTATTGACCGTGAAAATGAAATTAAGGCCTTTAAACCAGAAGAATACTGGACTATTGATGGTGCCTTTAAGAAGGGTGCTAAGAAGTTTCAGGCTAGCTTCTATGGCTTAGATGGTAAAAAGCTTAAGCTCAACAATAATGAGGATGTTCAAGCCGTTCTCTCTCGTATCACAAGTGATGACTTTAACGTAGATAAAGTAGAGAAAAAAGAACGCCGTCGTAATGCGCCATTGCCATATACAACTTCATCTCTCCAACAGGATGCTGCTAATAAGATTAACTTCCGAACACGTAAGACCATGATGGTTGCTCAACAGTTGTATGAAGGAATTAATTTGGGTTCAGGAGCTCAAGGTTTGATTACCTATATGCGTACGGACTCTACACGTATCAGTCCAGTGGCACAAAACCAGGCTGCTGAATTTATTACAGAACGCTTTGGTTCTAAGTATTCAAAACATGGCAGCAAGGTGAAAAATAGTTCGGGAGCACAAGACGCCCATGAGGCTATTCGTCCGTCAAATGTTTTCCAAACACCAGAAAGCATCGCTAAGTATTTGGATAAGGATCAGCTTAAGCTCTATACTCTTATCTGGAATCGTTTTGTAGCGAGTCAAATGACAGCTGCAGTATTTGATACGATGAAGGTGACCTTGTCTCAAAACGGAGTCATTTTCACTGCAAATGGTAGCCAAATCAAGTTCGATGGTTATATGGCCGTTTACAACGATTCTGATAAGAACAAAATGCTTCCTGATATGGCAGAAGGTGATACGGTTAAGAAGGTTGTGACAACGCCTGAACAACACTTCACGCAACCACCTGCCCGCTATTCTGAAGCGACTCTGATTAAGACGCTGGAAGAAAATGGAGTTGGTCGTCCGTCAACTTATGCACCGACACTTGATGTTATTCAACGTCGTTACTATGTCAAATTGGTGGCTAAACGTTTTGAACCAACAGAACTTGGTGAAATCGTTAATAGTTTAATCGTCGAATTCTTCCCTGACATCGTGGATGTTAAATTCACCGCCGAGATGGAAGGAAAACTCGATAAAGTTGAAATCGGTAAGGAACAATGGCAGAAGGTTATTGATGAGTTCTTCAAACCTTTCCAAAAAGAATTGGAAAAAGCTGAAGAAGGTATTGAAAAAATCCAAATCAAGGATGAGCCTGCCGGTTTTGATTGTGACCTCTGTGGTCATCCAATGGTCATCAAACTTGGTCGATACGGTAAGTTCTACGCATGTAGTAACTTCCCAGATTGTCACAATACTAAGGCCATAACCAAAGAAATTGGCGTTACTTGCCCAACCTGTGGTAAAGGTCAGGTCATCGAACGTAAGACAAAACGAAATCGTGTCTTTTATGGCTGTGATCGCTACCCTGACTGTGAATTTACATCTTGGGATATCCCTGTTGGACGTAACTGTCCTAAATCAGGCGATTATCTTGTCGAGAAGAAAGTTCGTGGTGGCGGTAAGCAAGTTATCTGTAGTAACGAAGAGTGTGACTACAAAGAATCGATTGTTAAATAAAAAGAAAGCTATCTCAAGTTAAGTCTTGAGATAGCTTTTTTGCATTTTATCAAAAAAACTGATACTTTCCTTAAATTTGTTTTTTATACTAAGCATGAAAAGAAAGGAGAGTAAGTGGTTTTCTGATATTAGGTAAATATAAGCTTATATTGAAAACAGAACTATTCTAAAAGAGGTGTACAAATGCAAATAACTGTTAAACAACTTTCAAAATCCTACAAAGATAAGACTATCTTAGACAACATCACATTTACAATTGAATCTGGAACGGTTTCTGGTCTATTAGGAGTAAATGGGGCTGGTAAGTCAACTCTGATGAAAATTCTTTTTGGTTTAGTCCAAAAAAGTAGTGGAGAAATTCGATTTGATGGATCATCCAAAAACAAACATTCATTAGGTGCATTAATCGAAGCACCTGCAATTTATCACAACCTTTCGGCTTTTGATAATCTAAAAACAAAAGCGTTGTTATATGATATTCCTGATTCAAAAATTTTTGAAACCTTGGAAATAATTGGTCTTTCAAATACTGGAAAGAAAAAAGCCGGTAAATTTTCATTAGGTATGAAGCAGCGACTTGGGATTGGTATGGCCATTTTAACTGATCCCCAATTTTTAATTCTAGATGAGCCTACTAATGGCCTTGATCCCGATGGTATAAATGAATTGCTAGACCTTATTCGTTCCTTGAAAGCAAAAGGGATGACAATTCTGGTTTCCAGTCATCAACTTCTAGAAATTAGTAAGGTTGCTGATCATATTCTTATTCTCGATAAAGGTAAGATTCAATATGATGGTGAAAACAAAAATGTAGATAGTCTTGAGAGACTCTTCTTTAAAATTGTTCATGGGGGTTAGTGATATGCAAAAGATATTCTATTCGGAATTGCTCAAATTACGACATTTAGGAACTACTAAATTCTTAATCATCATACCATTTTTAACCGTTCTTATAGCCTTTTTAATGGGAGGGTTACAGATTTTTGTTCCTTTCTCGGTTTATTGGTGGGAAGCTATCTTTTTATATCTTGTAAATGGTCTTTTGTTTATAGTCGATAGACGTTTAGAAGACCAGGCTGGGCATTTTCAAAATGTTACAAATGGATATTTCACTTGGAAAATTATCTTGATGAAAATGGTGCTTATAGGAATGAGGACATTGATTTCTAGTTTATTCTTACTTGCTTTCCTCAGTCTCGTTGCATTTATTTACACAGGTTTTATTCCAATAAATATTCCTAAAACAGCTATTTCCTTAATCTTAATTTGGATGACAACTTTATGGAACATTCCTTTACTTTACCTAATGTCTAAATACATGAGTCAATTCATCCTATTAGCTCTTAATACATTGGTTTGTCTTTTAATAGCACCCTTTATTGCTCAGAGTCCACTTTGGTTCGTTTTCCCCTATACTTATCACTATAAAATAGCTCAATTTTTATTAAATCTTAAACCATCGGGGGATATTATTGTAAATACGAATCATACTAGCATTCTTCAAGTGTTACTTACGATGATACTATCAATAGTAGTGACATTGTTTTTATCTTTTTCACTTCAAAGGAGGCAATTAAATGCTAAGGAGTGAGTTACTAAAATTTAAGAATACTTTCGGTCTTTATCTTATTCTCAGTTTTGCTGTCTTAGAGATCATTACAATTCCAATGTATGTGAGCTTCGTTCCTAATGGTTTTTCTCTAACTAATTTAGCCATATTATCTTTTTTATGCTATCCGCTATTGACATCATTTTTGTCAATTTTAGGGATTGAACAAGAAAAACACGCTAATCATTATCAAGAAATATCGAGTTATCCTAAGCAAAGACGTTTATGGTTGGCTAAACTTTTAATATCAGACATAGTCCTTAGCCTACCTTCTTTATTCAGTTGGCTTATCATAAACCTCCTTCTTATGAATAGTGTTAATGGATTTGTAGTAAGTCTATCAAGTTGGATGTTAATAGTCTTTCTTAATCATTTTCACTACTTTATACAAGTGAGTCTGAACAGTGTTAGTAATATTATAATCTCTATGGTTGAAATTATTTTTATTATTTTTGCTAGTAATAAAGTTTTCTTGTCTACTCATTGGCTTCCTATTGCTTTACCTTTCAATAGCCTTATCCTTAGTGATTGGAGCCAACTCAATTCCCTTCCTTTATGGATTGTTGGGGTGACTTTGTTATTTATATGTTTAATAGATTATAGAACCAAAAAATAATATAAGAAATAACATAGATAGTGTATTAGTCTTTCGTGGTTATCCTAAAATTTGGTTAGTAGTTTGTCGGAAAAGTAAACTATGTTAGTTAATTTGTTTTTTATACTAAGGATGAAAAGAAAGGAGAGTTATTATGAAACGTTTTAGTCTATCAGGTTTCCAACTCAAATATATAGCCCTAATTACTATGGTATTCGACCATATTCAATATTTTTTTGAATATACAGGAAAAATACCCATTTGGTTTACTATGATTGGGAGATTAGCGGCCCCCTTATTTCTATTTGCTGTGATTGAAGGTTTCGTCCATACACACAATCGAAAAAAATACTTCCTAAGGATTTATGCTTTAGCTATTTTGATGGGATTGATTCAGTTTGGATTTTATAATTTTTTACATCCTCTTGTAAGGCCAGATGGTTTCTTTCCACAAAATATGATGTTGTCATCATTCGTTATCTTGCTCGTTGCTCTTCAAGGTATCGCTTGGATTCAAGAAAGGAAATATCTAAAAGGAATCCCAACCTTACTTTTTCCAATATTACTCCCATTGCTAATGTTGCCTTTTTATCTGCTAAGTGTGAACAAACCTATGTTAGGTTTTCTACTTAAATTACTCAATTTTACAGTGCTACCAGTTCATACATTTATCAGCGATGGAGGAACGTGGTTACTTTTGACTGGTATCGCTATGTATCTTTGTCACAAGAATCTTAAGAAAGAAGTGCTTGCTTTTGTGAGTGTTAGTCTAGTTTGGGCACTAATAGCGATTGTTCTAAGTAGACCTTCTTTTCACGATTTAATGTTTAAATACATTGAATGGATGGAAATATTTGCAGCTCCCTTAATGCTTTGTTATAACGGTCAAAGAGGTAAAGGGTCAAAATATTTGTTCTATGTCTTTTACCCAACACATATTTATCTACTTTACGCCTTGTCAGTTATCTTCTATAGATGATATGATAAGGGTACTTTGTATGAAAGGAGAGGTTATGGCTCAGATACTTGTCGTTGATGATCAGGAAGATATTGTTCAATTTGTTGTAAAGGCTTTAGAGCTCCAAAATCATAAGGTGACGGGGCTTACAAGTGTTTTAGATTTGGATAAGAACTCGTTGCCACGGTTTGACTTGATTTTACTGGATATTATGATGCCTGATGTTGACGGTCTCCAGTTTTGTCATGACATTCGGGATCAGGTGGATTGTCCTATACTCTTTATTACAGCTAAAACACAAGAGGCAGATATTGTCCAGGGGTTGACTTATGGTGCAGATGATTATATTTGTAAGCCATTTGGGATTAAAGAACTTCAAGCGCGTGTGGCTGCTCACTTGAGACGTGAACATCGTGAGCGCCACCATAAGCTATTAATTGAAAATATTCAGTTTGATTTGTCTGCTCAGGAGCTTTATGTTGAGAATCAGTTGTTAGATTTGACTAGGTCAGAATATCGTATTTGTCAGTTTCTGGCTGAAAATAAGGGCCAAGTCTTTTCCAAAGAGCAAATCTACACGCATTTGTACGGCTATGAGGATAAAGGGAGTCCGACAGCAGTGGCTGAACATATCAAAAATATCCGTGCAAAGCTCAAAAATGTTGGGCAAAATCCTATTGAAACAGTCTGGGGGATTGGTTACAAGTGGCACTAATTAAAAAACGAGAACACTCTCTAAGAACAATCTTATTATCTTATGTCGTCAGTCTTACAGTTCTATCAGCAATCAGTAGCCTGCTTATTTTGTCTTTGTTCAGCTTGTCTTATCGTTTTGGCGTTGTGTTTCCAGCAAATCAGGTAGAAAGTGATTTGTCTGCTGTCAGGAATGAAATTGAAACTTCTAAGGTCTTTAATCCAGATGTCTTGCCTGATGGTACAAGCTATGTCTTCTTGACTAGGGATTTTAAGCTTAAGAAGTCTAACATGCCAGATAATTTGCAAGAAGAATCCTTGCTAGATTACCAATTCAAGAATGTTCATGGTGGCAAATATGGCTATTTTCAGTCATTTGAACGGTCTGATGGCATCGTCATTGTCAATTATCAACTATCACCTCGGTACCGTAATGACTGGATGAACCAGCATTTTCCCAATGCTGATCTATTGATGATTGGCTCAATGATGGTGTCTATACTACTCATATTTATTACTTTAACTTTTTACTATGCTAGTAAATTGAGTCGAGAGTTAAGCACAATATTGAAGGCAACAGAGAAAATAGCAGAGCAAGATTTGGATTTTCAAACTTCTCAGTCTACAATTAAGGAATTTAATCAAGTGTTAAGTGGTTTGGATCATATGCGAGTAGCACTTCGTGAGTCTTTGATGGAAAATTGGAAGGCAGAGCAAGATAAACAAAATCAGATTTCTGCTCTGACACATGATTTAAAGACGCCACTGACAGTTGCCCGTGGGAATGCGGAACTCTTAGCTATGACGCCCTTAGATGCAGAACAGACGGATTTGTTAGAGCATTTTCAAAAAGGGATTGCACAGGTTGATGCTTATGTGAGAGAGTTGTCCGAACTCAACAAAACGAGTTTAAAGAAAACCTTGACGCTTGAAGAAATTCCAGTTAAGGAATTTGTTGAAGACATTTACGATCAAACCCTGTCATTAGCACAAATGAAACAAATCAAAGTGGTTTTTGACAAGAAAGAAATTGAGGAAGAAACCAAAGGCAATTGGGACAGCTCCTTGTTAAATCGAGCTTTTATGAATATCCTTTCGAATGCGGTAGAGCATACGCCAAGTGGTAGTCAGTTGCTCTTAACTGCTAGGGTAGAAGAAGATGAGTTCAAGTTTATCTGCCTTGATTTTGGTCCTGGATTTTCCCTTGAATCACTTGAAAAGGCCACTCAGCTCTTTTATCAAGAGGATAAAAGTAGACAGAGCCGCAATCATAGTGGACTTGGTCTGACTATTGCTAATGATATTATTCGCTTACACCACGGTAGTCTTTCTCTTTCAAACGACAATGGCACGGGTGGTGCTAAAGTGACTATCATTTTAACCCTTTAAATACAGATGACTCCTAGTCGCCAGATGAGGAGTTTTTTGCTATACTACTAAGAGTAAAAATGAAGAAAGATTTGTGGGAGCAGGATTTTATCTTGTTCCCGAAGAGGTATTAGTGTCATGTCTCAATCAAAAGCAGATTATATTAACGTGATTGGAGCTGGTTTGGCCGGATCCGAGGCGGCTTATCAGATTGCCAAACGTGGTATTCCAGTAAAACTTTATGAAATGCGTGGGGTCAAAGCAACACCTCAGCATAAGACAACAAATTTTGCAGAGTTGGTTTGCTCTAATTCTTTCCGTGGAGATAGCTTGACCAATGCTGTAGGGCTTCTTAAAGAAGAAATGCGTCGCTTGGACTCTATCATTATGCGCAATGGAGAAGCTCACCGTGTGCCAGCTGGTGGTGCCATGGCGGTGGACCGTGAAGGTTATGCAGAAGCAGTGACAGCAGAAATTGTAAATAACCCACTAATTGAAGTTATTCGTGAAGAAATCACAGAAATTCCTGATGATGCCATTACAGTTATTGCCTCAGGACCATTGACTTCTGATGCTTTAGCTGAAAAAATCCATGAGCTTAACGGTGGAGATGGCTTCTATTTCTATGATGCAGCTGCGCCAATTGTTGATAAAGCGACTATCGACATGAACAAGGTTTACCTTAAGTCACGCTATGACAAGGGTGAAGCAGCTTATCTAAACTGTCCAATGACCAAGGAAGAGTTCATGGCCTTCCATGAGGCCTTGACAACAGCTGAAGAGGCTCCTTTGAATTCCTTTGAAAAAGAAAAGTATTTCGAAGGGTGTATGCCTATCGAGGTCATGGCTAAACGTGGTATCAAGACAATGCTCTATGGCCCTATGAAACCGGTTGGTTTGGAGTATCCTGAGGATTACAAAGGGCCACGTGACGGTGATTTCAAGACACCTTATGCGGTTGTTCAGCTTCGTCAGGACAATGCGGCTGGTAGTCTCTATAATATCGTTGGTTTCCAAACTCACCTTAAATGGGGAGAACAGAAGCGCGTCTTCCAAATGATTCCAGGACTTGAAAATGCTGAATTTGTACGTTATGGGGTTATGCACCGTAACTCTTACATGGATTCGCCAAATTTGTTAAAACAAACCTTCCAATCAAAATCAAACCCTAATTTGTTCTTTGCAGGGCAAATGACCGGTGTTGAAGGTTATGTTGAATCAGCTGCTTCAGGTTTGGTTGCTGGAATCAATGCTGCCCGTCTCTTTAAGGGTGAAGAAGAAGTCATCTTCCCTCACACAACAGCTATCGGTAGTCTTCCATACTATGTGACTCACGCTGAAAGTAAACATTTCCAACCAATGAATGTTAACTTCGGTATTATCAAAGAGTTGGAAGGTCCACGTATTCGTGACAAGAAAGAGCGTTACGAAAAAATTGCTGAGCGTGCTCTTAAAGATTTACAACCTTTTATTCAAGCTTAGTCAACATTAAAATCCCTTACCGAATGCGGTAAGGGATTTTTCAGATCTAAAAGTATTCAATTAACCAAAGAATTTCTTAGCGATATCTTGACCTTGTTTAATTTTAGCCCATTGTTGTGGTGTTGCCAATTCATTACCTGAGTCACATGAGGCGAAACCACATTGGTGAGAAAGGAAGAGACGCTCTTTAGGAAGGATTTGACTAGCTTTTTCAAGCAAGTCAAGAACACGTTCTTCGTCATCAAGTTCAGTTGTTTTAGATGACAAAAGTCCTAGTACAACTTCAGCCTTGCTGTCTTTGAGGGCTTCGAGAGCCTTGATGTCGCCAGCAGTATCGCTGTCCCATTCAAGGAAGAAGCGATCATAGTGTTGCTCTGCCAAGAACTTCTTAGCAATGGCTTCGTAAGTTCCTTCGGCAGCAGAACGGCTTTCATAGTTACCACGACAGTTGTGTGTCCAAACCGTTAAACCAAGTTCGTGAGCATAGTCTACAACCTCGTTATTGATAGCTACAAACTCATCAGCCAATTCTGCCAAATCAGAATTAGCTTCCGCAAAGAAACTTGCAGGGTTTGATGGGTCAAAGAGTTCCCAGAGACAGTCATCAAATTGAACGATTTTTCCACCTACTGCCTTGTATTCTTCCAAGAATTCTTTATAGGCGTTAATCAAACCTTTTTTGAGGTCTTCATTAGTTTCATAGACTTGCCCAGGACCAGCCAAACGGTCAAAGATAGCAAGTTCAGTATAAGCATGAGCTGGACCCCAGATAGTTTGTTTAGTATCTTCATCACCAGCTTCAGCTTTAACCAATTTATAGATATCTAGATAATGGTGGTTTTTACCTGAGAGTGGTTCAGTGATACGAATACCAATATCTTTACGAGTCTCATATTGTCCGCCATCGTGGTCTTTGAATGTATAACCGTGCTCAGCAATGTAGCGTTCAATACCTTTGAGACCCCAGACAAAGTCCAAGTGCCACATAGAACGCCCAAACTCACCATCAGTAAGAATATCAATACCGTTAGCCTGTTGGTCAGCCACAATTTGCTTAATATCTGCAGTTTCAGTTTCTTGATAACCGTGGAGGGCATCGTAGAAAGGATACTGGATATCGTCACGGTGCTCGATTTCGTCCTTGTATTTACGGAGATCTGCAGGACGAAGGAGAGAACCAACTAATTGAAATTTAGATTTTGTCATAAGATTCACCTCAAAATAAGATTTTACAACTATAATACTTTTTATTTATTTCGATTGAAAATAGTTATTTTCTTTCTGTGGGTATAGTTTAAGACTATATAAGGTTTTGGTCTGCAAAATGATACTTCCTATAGTAGAATGAAAAGAAAACAATGAAGGTTGGGAACATGCAAAAAACATTTTTTATTATTAAACCAGATGCTGTAAAACGACACTTGATGTGACAAGTTATTGATCGTATTGAACGTCGTGGCTTCATTATTGAACGAATGGAAATGCTGACACTTGATGAAGAACGACTTAAAGAACATTATGCTCAATTGGTTGATAAACCTTTTTTCCCTAGCATTGCAGAATTCATGATGAGTGGTCCATCAGTGATTGGTATTATTTCTGGTTCAGGTGTTATCAAGTCATGGCGTGATATGATGGGAACAACTAATCCAGGCGATGCTGCACCTGGAACGATTCGTGGAGACTTTGCAACAGCACCAGATGGTGACATGATTCCAAATATTGTTCATGGCTCTGATTCAGATGAATCTGCGGCTCGAGAAATTAAGATTTGGTTTGGTGAGTAGGATGGATTTAAAGCTGGTTTATTTAATTAAAACACTTTAACTAAAAGGAGTTGTAGAATGAGCAACAGCGATAACTTTTGCTGTTGCAGTTGATGTGTCTATATAAACGTGAGCAACTGTCTTTTTGACACTAACAATTCTACTCAATATTATTACGAAAATTCGTAGGTGATATCGTTGTTAAACTTAACTTTTTGGCTGTTTATGGTGGTACTTAATTTGCTCTTCGTAGGTTTGTGGTACAATACAAACTTCGGTATATGACTTGAACGATTCAGGTACTATAGTAAATATCAAGGTACCGGTTACTGTTAAGACTTCAATATTGTTTGATATTCTACATTAAGTAGGAAAAAACGCTAATAATAACGATGATTTGTTAGTGACAAATGTTAGCATTTTTTTAAGAAGTTCCATTACTAAGTTTTTAGCCTAAGATATAAAAACTAATGACTTTCTAAAATCTTTGGTTTTAGGATTTTTTTATTTCTTGAAAATCACTAGTCATGCTAGTGATTTCAAAAAACTTCTAGTAATGTGTCAAAAAATGTCACAATGGAATTGAAAGTCTTTCATCTAAATATAGATATCAAATTATTTATGAAAAGTACTGAGCAATTATTAGTCAACTCTTTCATTTATTTTGCAACAAAAAGAGTGTAGAATACATGAGGTTGGGTCTTGTGCATGTTAATCAATATCTCCAAAACTAAGCATTTTATCAGTTAGGGGGAGCTTAAAAGTGTAAGAGTAACCTACTGGTATAGTTACCCGTAGGGATGAGTAGTTTTAAGTGATAATTATAAATAGTCTAAGCTCTGAACTACACTCCAAGAGTTAGATTTTTCTGTCTAACTTTTGGAGGTCAGTACAATTATAGTTGATTTTTTTCATAATCTTTCCAATAAAAATATTAAAGCGAATCAATCTATCTATTATAAAATTAAACCTTCTATTTGTAATGTCAACACTATTCACAATAGGATTTTGTCTATCAAATACTTTGATATTAAAAAGTATTTGAATTTAAGAATCTAATAGAGTTTAAAGGAATGGGTATTTTTATGAGATATCTCAAATTGACATGGTTCTTTCTTTTGTTAGAATATGAGCATAACTAAATATAGAAGGACGTAATTTAAATGGGGAAAAAGGAATTACAACGTTATTCACTCAGGAAGTCTAGCCTTGGTGCGGCTTCTGTTCTTTTGGGGACTGCAGTTCTTGCAGTAGGAGGTTCAAATGCAAGCGCTGATGAAGTTGCAACAACTACAGATTCAGCAACACCAGCAGTTGAAGCAACAGATGCTGTTGAAGAAAGCACTTCTGCCGTAGCAGATTCAACTGAAAAGAAAGTTGTTAACGTTACTGAGGAAGGTAACACAACTGTTACAACGAGTGAAGTAACAAATACAAGCTTAGAAGCTGCAAAAACAGCTGCAACTAACGAAGGGGTTGAGGTTAAGGAAGAACCTGCTCAAACCAAAGAAACTGTTGAAGCAGCTGCTGCAGATAATAAAGCACAAGCAGAGAAAATCAATACAGTCGTTTCTGATTATAAAGCGGCTAAAGAACAATACAAGTCAGATAAAGCTGACTATGATAAAGCAAAAGCAAACTATGATGCAAAATTAGCTGAGAAAGCACTTGCTGATAAAACAAATGCTGAAGCTCAGGCTAAATATGATACTGAAAAAACAGCTTATGATAAAGCTTCAGAGCAATACCAAATTGCTAAGCAAGCTTATGACTCAGCTCTTTCAGAGTACAAGACTAAGAAAGTTACTTATGATGCTAAGGTAGCAGAAAAAGAAGCCGCTGATAAAGAAAATGCGCTTTCTGCAGCTAAATACCAAGCAGAATTGGCAACATATAACCAAGCAAAAGCTGATTATGAAGCAGCTCTTGCTCAGTACAATAGCGATAAAGCCAAATACAATGCTGAAAAAGCTAACTATGATAATAAAGTAGCTGAAAAAGTTGTTACGGAAAAACGTAACGCTGAAGCTGAAGCTAAATATCAAACTGAGCTAGCAGCATACAATGAAGCAAAAGCTAAATATGATGTAGAAAAAGCAGCATATGACAAGAATCTTGAACTTTATAACGCTAAGAAAACAGCTTATGAAGCAGATCTTGAAACAAAACAAGCTATTGAAAAATACAATGCAGATGCTAAAGCTAAGTACGAAGCAGCCTTGGTTGTCTACAATGAGCAAAAAGCTAAATATGACCTAGAGTACCTTGAGTATCAAAACAAATTAGCTGTCTACCAAACAGCACTTAAACAATACCAAGATGCTAAAACAGCTTACGATAAATACATGAATGATCCTGTATATCGTAACCTTAAAGATGCTGAAGTTGTTCAAGAATTGACTTTCCAACGTGAAAACGATGCGACACACAAAGTTGAAGGTGTAAGCAACTACTTGACAAAAGAAGCACAAGAGCGTCTTAACACAAGTAATGTTTTCCAATATGACTCTAACAAGTTACAAGCATCTGACATTGTTTCAAATAGCCCTTGGACAAACACTGAAGACGAGTGGATTCAAGTTAAAGAAGGTGACAAATTTGTTGTTACTTATGATGGTTTGAACCAATCAAGCATGCTTGTTGAGAATGAAGCATCAGCAATCAAACGTGTTGTATACCGTTACGAAATCGTTAGCCTTCCATCAAACGACGGAAAAGGTATCGCGAAAATCAGTAAGGATCCAACAGTAACTATGACAGTTGGAGCGTCAACTGATCAAGATAAACCGGTTAAAGTAGCTGTAGATGTTGAGTTTTACGATAAAGATGGTAAAATGTTCAACCTTAGTGAGCGTAATGCTATCGTAGCACTTAACTCACTTAACCACTGGAACGGTGCAGCTTATGTTGAAACATCTGAGCGCCCACGTCCACTTACAGTAGAAGCGAAAGACGTTAATGGTAATACTGTTCGCGGTACTTACAATCCTTACGCAGATGGTTCTACTTTGGCAATCCAAAACGGTGAAGTTGTTACAAAATCTGGTTACGCAGATTTTGGTGGAGCTACTGTTAACGTTTCAGATGAGAACCCACTTAAGGTAGTGGTTCCTATCTCTGACTGGAATGGTTCAGAATGGGTTGTCTCACGTGAAATTCCAACTGATGTAACAACTCTTAATGCTTCAGGTAGTGGTAATGGCCACGCTCTTGGTAACCAAGATTATACGTTTGGTGATAAAGATGATGTTATTGGTTCATACAGTGTTTCTGCTGAAACTGGTTTGATTACATTCACACCTAAGAAAAAATACCAATCAACACGCCACCAAGAATATGTAAATATTGGTGATAACCAATTCATCGCTATTCCAAAATCATCAGTTACTTATGATGCTGCTACTAAAGAAGTAACATCAGTCAATGATAACCAATACATTGACCACGGTGCAGTCTTTAATGGTGAGACAACATCAGAATTGACAGGTTGGGATAACGCTGATTCACCTTACCTCTACTATGGAGGTGCAGGTATCAAGATGACTAATGGTCACTTGGTATTTACTGCTGAAGGTGCAAATGCTGATGGTGCACCAACAGTTTATTGGTTCGCAATCAACTCTAACCTTGGTTTGCCTAAGAATCCAGGTGAAAAACCTGAAGAACCTAAGGCACCAACACCACCAACAGCACCGGTTAAACCAGTGGTTAAAACAGTTGGTATCAATCCACAAGAACCAACACCACCAACACCTCCAAAAGAGCCAGTGGCACCAACGCCACCAACACCAAAAGTGGTTGAAGTTCCTGGTAAACCACAAGAACCAACACCTCCAAAAGAGCCAGTGGCACCAACGCCACCAACACCAAAAGTGGTTGAAGTTCCTGGTAAACCACAAGAACCAACACCACCAACAGGTCCAACGGCACCAACGCCACCAACACCAAAAGTAGTTGAAGTTCCTGCTAAACCAGTAGAACCTAAAACTCCTGAAAAACCAAGTGTTGTATGGCACAAGAACTATGTCGTTGAGAGAGAGTCTCACGTGGTACCACCAACTCCACCGACTACTCCACAAACACCACCAACACCTGTTACTCCTCCAACTCCAGTGACACCACCAACTACACCAACTCCAGATACTGAAGTTCCTGTAGTGCCTCAAGCTGAGTTGCCACAAACTGGTGAGCACACTAGCAATGCTGGATTGATTGGACTTCTTTCAATGATTTTTGCAGCCTTTGTAGGATTCTTCAAACGTCGTAAAGAAGATTAAGTGGTGCTATTAAATTAGTTCCCCATCAAAACTAGATTCTATTTAGGATCTAGTTTTTATTTTTGCTCGGTTTTCCTCCCTCATTTCATTTCTATTTACTGGTGAAACATGTTATAATTGTCTTGAACGACTATTATAGAAAGATGCAAGGAGACGAGCATGGAAGAACTTAAGAAAATCGCTGGTGTAACCGCTGCCAAATATGTTGAAGATGGAATGGTTGTTGGACTCGGTACAGGGTCAACAGCTTACTTCTTCGTAGAGGAAATTGGCCGTCGTATTAAGGAAGAAGGTCTTAGTGTTGTTGGTGTAACGACATCAAGTCAAACCACTAAACAAGCTGAGGGCTTAGGCATTCCTTTGAAGGCAGTGGATGACATTGACAGTATTGATGTTACTGTTGATGGAGCCGACGAAGTAGACCCTCAACTCAACGGGATTAAAGGTGGCGGTGGTGCCCTTTTGATGGAAAAAATTGTCGCTACACCTACAAAAGAATATATCTGGGTGGTTGATGAGTCTAAAATGGTTGATCAATTAGGTGCTTTCAAATTACCAGTTGAAGTGGTTCAATATGGTGCTGATCGTCTGTATCGTGTCTTTGAGTCGAAGGGTTATAAGCCATCATTCCGACTTACGGAGCAAGGTGACCGCTTTGTTACAGATATGAAGAACTATATCATCGATCTTGATTTAGGTAAGATTGAAAATCCAGTAGCTCTTGGTGAAGAACTAAAAGCTATGACAGGGGTTGTTGATCATGGATTGTTCAATGGCATGGTTAACAAAGTCATCGTTGCAGGAAAAGACGGTGTTAAGGTCGTTGAAGTTAAGGCCTAGTCCGATTTTTATTCCCCTCACTTTTAATGAGGAAAACTAATTAATTATTTTCAAACTATTAAATAATATAGAAAGGCAAGAGGTAATTTCGAAAAGATTTTAGCTCTTTGTGGTGTTATTATGTCCAAATTTAACCGAATGCATTTAGTCGTTCTTGATTCAGTAGGAATTGGTGCTGCTCCAGATGCCAATGACTTTGTCAATGCAGGTGTGCCAGACGGTGCTTCAGATACCCTTGGTCACATCTCTAAATCTGTAGGATTGAATGTGCCAAATATGGCTAAGCTTGGTCTAGGAAATATTCCTCGTGAAACACCTTTGAAAACAGTACCAGCAGAAAGCAACCCAACTGGTTATGCAACAAAATTGCAGGAAGTGTCTCTTGGTAAAGATACGATGACTGGCCACTGGGAAATCATGGGTCTCAATATTACTGAACCTTTTGATACTTTCTGGAACGGATTCCCAGAAGAAATTCTCACTAAAATTGAAGAATTCTCAGGCCGTAAAGTCATTCGTGAAGCTAATAAACCATACTCAGGTACAGCTGTTATTGAAGACTTTGGACCTCGTCAAATGGAAACTGGTGAATTGATTATTTACACTTCAGCTGACCCAGTTCTTCAAATTGCTGCACACGAAGACGTTATTCCTTTGGATGAATTGTATCGTATTTGTGAATATGCACGTTCAATTACTCTTGAGCGTCCAGCTCTTCTAGGGCGTATCATCGCTCGTCCTTACGTTGGTGAGCCTGGAAACTTCACTCGTACATCTAACCGTCGTGATTTGGCTGTTTCACCATTTGCACCAACTGTTTTGGATAAATTGAATGAAGCTGGTATCGATACTTATGCCGTTGGTAAAATCAATGATATTTTCAACGGAGCTGGTATCAACCACGATATGGGACACAACAAATCAAATAATCACGGTATTGATAATTTGATTAAAGCTATGACTTCTGAAGACTTCAAACATGGCTTCTCATTCACAAACTTGGTAGACTTCGATGCCCTTTATGGACACCGTCGTGATCCACATGGATACCGTGATTGCTTGCACGAATTTGACCAACGTTTGCCTGAAATCATTGCTGCTATGCGTGAAGATGATCTCTTGATGATTACTGCAGACCACGGAAATGATCCAACTTATGCAGGTACAGACCATACTCGTGAATATATTCCTTTCTTGGCTTATAGCCCATCATTCAAAGGAAATGGACTTATTCCAGTAGGTCATTTCTCTGACATCTCAGCAACTGTCGCTGAAAACTTTGGTGTAGATAAAGCCATGATTGGTGAAAGCTTCTTGGATAAACTTGTCTAAAATGAAGCGCTATGCATTTTTGGTTCGTGGGATAAACGTTGGTGGTCGTCACAAGGTAGTCATGAAAGAATTTTGTCGTGAGTTAGAAGAACTCGGTATGTCACATGTTTCTTCCTATATAAATAGTGGAAATCTTTTCTTTGATTCTACCTTGATGAAAGAGGAACTCCTCTTAGTTTTAGAGGGATTTCTAAATAAGGCTTATCCATTTATTAAGGTGTTTTCTCTCTTTACTCTGGAAGATTACCAAAATGAAGTGGCCTCATTACCCAAGTGGTGGGAAGATGATTTCTATAGAAAAGACGTCCTCTTATTTACTGAAAGACTTGATAAGAACGAAATGAAGAAGATTATTAACTCGATAGAGTTGAAAGATGAAATACTTTATTTTGGTCAGCTTGGGGTCTACTGGGGAAAGTATGATAAATCAACTTATAGTCAAACGGCTTATCATAAGAAGTTATTGAAATCACCTTTTTATCCTTATATAACCATTCGAAATGCAAGTACTTTTTCAAAAATTGGTCACTTTTTAAGAATGAAATAAAATTAAGGGAGAAATAACATGTCGCTACTTGAAAAAATTAGAGTTACTCAAGCATTTTTGGAAAGCAAAGGAATTGAAAAACCTGAGTTCGGTTTAATCTTGGGTTCTGGACTTGGTGAGTTGGCTGAAGAAGTTGAAGACGCAGTTGTCATTGACTATGCGGATATTCCAAACTGGGGACAATCAACGGTTGTCGGACATGCTGGAAAACTTGTTTACGGAACTTTGTCTGGACGTAAGGTTTTGGCTCTTCAAGGGCGTTTCCATTTTTATGAAGGAAATCCGCTTGAAGTCGTTACTTTCCCTGTACGTGTTATGAAAGCTCTTGGATGTGAAGGAGTTGTTGTAACCAATGCGGCAGGTGGTATCGGCTATGGTCCTGGTATTTTGATGGCTATCACTGACCACATTAACATGACTGGTCAAAACCCATTGATTGGTGAAAACTTGGATGATTTTGGTCCACGTTTCCCTGATATGTCTAAAGCTTACACACCTGAATACCGTGAAACCGCTCATCAAGTGGCTGATAAACTTGGTATCAAATTGGATGATGGTGTTTATATCGGTGTGACTGGTCCAACTTATGAAACTCCAGCTGAAATCCGTGCTTATAAGACACTTGGTGCAGATGCTGTTGGGATGTCAACCGTTCCTGAGGTTATTGTTGCAGCTCACTCTGGCTTAAAAGTTCTTGGAGTTTCATGTATTACCAACTTTGCGGCTGGTTTCCAAGAAGAATTGAACCACGAAGAAGTGGTTGAAGTGACTGAGCGTGTCAAAGGAGATTTCAAAGGATTGCTAAAAGCGATTCTTGCTGAACTCTAAAATATGATTGCTCGGGGAATAAAACCTATAACGTCATTACCCAAGTTTATTAGGTTAAGTTTAGCTGTTTTTGGAACTGGTATTACTTCAGGTTTGGTAGGCATTCTTTGCCATTACCTTTTGGAGTTTATACAAATTCTTGTATTTGGTAATGATAAATCGAATTTATTGTCACAGTTTAACTCTGTAAGTCCCTTTCGACGATTTGCAGTATTGCTTGTAGTAGGTGTTTTCGCTAGTTTATTTTGGTATTTCCTTCAGAGACGAGTGTCCCTCCTTTCTATTAGTAAGGCTAAGCAACTCGTTGGTAAGAAGAGTCCAAATTTTCTTGGCCAAAGTCTACATGCTTTGATGCAGGTTGCAATCGTTGGAGCTGGTTCCTCAATTGGTAAAGAAGGAGCGCCTCGAGAATTAGGCGCTCTATTTGGTGGTAGTCTCTCCAAAGCCTTGCATTTGGATGTTGTTGATAGACAATTGTTAATTGCTTGCGGGGCAGGCGCTGGCTTAGCTGCGGTTTACCAAGTCCCCTTTGCCAGTACACTGTTTGTTCTGGAAACCTTAGGTGTTGCTTGGAAATCAAAAAACATTGTTATCATTCTTGTGACAACTTACTTGTCAGCTTATTGTGCTCGCCCAATCGTTGGTAAGGAGGCAATGTATCAAGTCGGTAAAGTTAGCTCAGATCCTGCTAGTCTGATTCAGGTTATTGTTCTTGTATTAGTGATAACTCCGCTGGCGATGATGTTTAGCTTCTTAGCTAAAAAGGCTAGCAAAAGTCGTATTACTGATAAACGCATTCTGTGGACCATGCCACTATCTTATATAGTACTAGGTGGGATTGCAGCTTTATACCCTTTAATCATGGGAAATGGTCAGGTGCTAGCACAATGGTTATTTTCAGGTGGGGTTTCAGCATACCTACCTCTTATCCTTGTCGTCAAAGGACTTGTGGTATGTTTGCTTTTATGGGCAGGCTCTTATGGAGGAACCCTAACCCCTTCCTTTACTTTAGGTGCTGGATTGGGTTTCTTATTGACAAGTTGTCTTGAGATTTTTGGCTTATCACTCAATCCTACTCTAGGAATGTTACTCGGTGCAACCGTATTTTTAGGAATAACTTTAGATGCTCCTCTAACTGGGATAGCCTTAGTTCTAGGTTTTACTGGTCAAGGAGGGCTGGTAGCAGTACCACTAATCTTAGCGAGTCTACTATCGAGGATATTAAAAAATAGATGGAAGAAAAAACAATGAATATTCATTTTATCTTACACGAAACGTTTGAAGTCCCAGGAGCCTATTTAAAATGGGCACAAGACCGTGGGCATAATATCACATCAACCAAGGTATATGAGGAAGAGCTTCTTCCTGAAACCGTTGAAGGTATTGATTTTCTAATTGTTATGGGTGGCCCTCAGTCACCTGATGAGGATCGTCAGGCCTTCCCTTATTATGACCCAGAGGCTGAGATTGCATTTATGCAAAAGGCAATTGCTGCTGATATCTATATTGTAGGGGTTTGCCTAGGTGCTCAACTTTTATCTGTTGCCTATGGTGGTAAGTACGAGCATAGTCCAGAACGTGAGATTGGTGTTTTCCCTGTAACATTAACTGAGGCAGGTTTAGCGGATGAGCATGTCAAAGGTTTTGGCAAAACCCTAAACACTGGCCACTGGCATGGTGATATGCCTGGATTGACTGATAATGCAGTTGTTCTTGCTACTAGTCAAGGTTGTCCACGCCAAATTGTTCGCTTCAGTCCTAAACATTATGCCTTTCAGGCACACTTAGAGTTTGATCCTGAAGCTATTGATTTACTTATAGCTGCTGACGGTGAAGAGCATTTACGTAAGCAAAATAAAGAGTTACCTTTTGTTCAAACACCTGAACAATTGCGTGCCAACAATTATTCTGAAATGAACAAAAAGTTATACGATTTCCTTGATTCATTGACTCAAGCTTAATCCACTTTTAAAGTTGTTATTTATCCACTATATAATAGTAGAAAAATATTTAAAAATAAAAATTAAGAAAGGTAGAGCATGTGTTCTGATTTGAACACGAGCGGAAAGCTAGGAAAATAGATAATCTTCATTTGTTTTCTGTCTGCTTCTTTACCATCAAAAAATAGAAAGGAAGGGTAGTTCGGGTTTGAAACTGAACCCGGGCTAGAGGCTGTGTAAAAAAGATAAATCCTCCTAGATGCGAAGCATCTTTGTCGGATTTCCTATTTTTACTTTGCCTTTTTAACGCCCTTGGTATCTTATATTATGTCTATTCATATTGCTGCTAAGCAAGGAGAGATTGCTGATAAAATTCTTCTTCCAGGGGATCCATTGCGTGCGAAATTCATTGCTGAGAATTTCCTTGAAGATGCTGTATGTTTCAATGAGGTTCGTAACATGTTTGGTTACACAGGAACATACAAAGGTGAACGTGTCTCAGTAATGGGAACAGGAATGGGGATGCCATCTATCTCTATTTATGCGCGTGAGCTTGTCGTTGACTATGGTGTTAAAAAATTGATTCGTGTGGGTACTGCTGGTTCATTGAATGAGGATGTTCACGTTCGTGAGTTAGTTCTTGCACAGGCCGCGGCGACAAACTCTAACATTATCCGTAACGATTGGCCACAATACGATTTCCCACAAATTGCAAGTTTCGATCTCTTGGATAAGGCTTACCACATTGCCAAAGACCTTGGTATGACAACACATGTTGGTAATGTCTTGTCATCTGATGTTTTCTATTCAAATTATTTCGAAAAAAACATTGAGCTTGGTAAATGGGGAGTGAAGGCTGTTGAAATGGAAGCAGCAGCACTTTATTACCTTGCAGCTCAACACCAAGTAGATGCTCTTGCCATCATGACTATTTCTGATAGTTTGGTCAATCCAGATGAAGACACTACAGCTGAGGAACGTCAAAACACTTTCACTGACATGATGAAAGTTGGTCTTGAAACACTAATTGCAGACTAGTGAATTAGTGACAAAAGCCTTTTTTACCATTTGCCAAGTCCGTCTAGGTTTTAAGACAAGACCAGTAGCTATGAGGAATTTTAGAAGCTCTTTGAAATCCGTATTTAATCATCCTTCCTTGGCGGTAAGGGCATAATGGTGCAGGATAATCGAGTTTTGCATGAATCTTGATGTGAGTATCAGTTTCAAAAACGAGTGAAATAATGATATTTGGGTCTTTAGTTCCGATTAATTTTGTGGCGTTCTTAATAAGTCTCATAAGTTTTCCTAATGATGGTTTGGTTGCTTTTCATTATAGCTCTTATGGGATTTTTGTCTGCATTCAAAAAGCTTTATAATCTTTACAGTGGTTTTACCCACTACAGAAATTATAGAGGCTTAATAAAAGGGAGAGCGAAAAGCTCTCTTTTTTTGCTTGATGAAACATAATATTTCTGATAATATAATCGTAATTAATTATGATTTAAGAGGAGCTTTCCCATGTCAGACATTTTACATTATATTGTTGAGCATCCATTTTATTGCCTTATTCTATTAGGAGTTGTTGTACTAGCCTGTGGGTTGGGGCCATTTTCAAGTAGTTCAACAGAAAACAAGCGCTCAGCAATTATTAATAAGCACTACAACGATACTTTTAAGAAATAAGAAGGGCTAAATGCAGTCAGAAAGCAGATATTAGAGATAGGCAAAAGCCTGTCTTTTTTGTATAATAGAAGATAACGATTAGTTTTTTTATAATCACAAGTAAGAACTAGGAAGATAAAAATGCCAAATATTGAAGAATTAAAACAACGACAGGAGAAGATTCGTAACTTCTCTATTATTGCCCATATTGACCACGGTAAATCAACCCTTGCCGACCGTATCTTGGAAAAGACTGAGACAGTGTCAAGTCGTGAGATGCAGGCGCAACTCCTTGATAGCATGGACCTCGAACGTGAACGTGGAATCACTATTAAACTAAATGCCATTGAGCTTAACTATACAGCTAAAGATGGTGAAACATACATTTTCCACCTTATCGACACACCAGGACACGTGGACTTTACTTATGAGGTGTCACGTTCTCTTGCTGCCTGTGAGGGTGCCATCTTGGTGGTGGATGCAGCTCAAGGGATTGAAGCTCAAACTCTTGCCAATGTTTACTTGGCCCTTGATAATGACTTGGAAATCTTACCAGTTATCAATAAAATTGACCTTCCAGCTGCAGATCCTGAACGTGTGCGTACAGAGGTTGAAGATGTCATCGGACTAGATGCTTCTGAAGCTGTGCTTGCATCAGCTAAGGCCGGTATTGGTATCGAAGAGATTCTCGAACAAATCGTTGAGAAAGTGCCTGCACCTCAAGGTGATGTTGAAGCCCCTCTCCAAGCCCTTATCTTTGACTCTGTTTACGATGCTTACCGTGGGGTTATCCTCCAAGTGCGTGTGGTTAACGGAATGGTTAAACCAGGCGATAAGATTCAAATGATGTCTAATGGCAAGACCTTTGATGTTACTGAGGTTGGTATTTTCACACCTAAAGCTGTTGGTCGTGATTACCTTGCGACAGGAGATGTTGGTTATATCGCAGCCTCAATTAAGACCGTTGCGGATACCCGTGTCGGTGATACCGTAACCCTTGCGGATAATCCAGCTGCTGAGCCACTCCATGGCTATAAGCAAATGAACCCAATGGTGTTTGCAGGTCTTTACCCAATTGAGTCAAATAAATATAACGACTTGCGTGAAGCCCTTGAAAAGCTCCAGTTGAACGATGCCAGTCTTCAATTTGAGCCTGAAACGTCTCAAGCCCTTGGTTTTGGTTTCCGTTGTGGTTTCTTGGGTCTTCTTCACATGGATGTTATCCAAGAACGTTTGGAACGTGAGTTTAACATCGACCTCATCATGACAGCGCCATCGGTAGTTTACCATGTTAATACTACTGACGGTGAGATGCTTGAAGTGTCTAACCCTTCAGAGTTCCCAGATCCTACACGTATTGATGCTATTGAAGAACCTTATGTTAAAGCTCAAATCATGGTTCCTCAAGAATATGTTGGTGCGGTTATGGAGTTGGCACAACGTAAACGTGGTGATTTTGAAACCATGGAATACATTGATGATAATCGTGTGAATGTTATCTATCAGATTCCACTTGCCGAAATCGTCTTTGATTTCTTTGATAAATTGAAATCATCTACACGTGGTTATGCAAGCTTTGACTATGAATTGTCAGAATACCGCCGTTCACAATTGGTGAAAATGGATATTCTCCTTAATGGTGACAAGGTCGATGCCCTTAGCTTCATCGTTCACAAGGAATTTGCCTACGAGCGTGGAAAACTTATCGTTGATAAGCTTAAGAAAATCATTCCACGTCAACAATTCGAAGTGCCTATTCAAGCGGCTATCGGTCAAAAAATCGTTGCCCGTACAGATATTAAAGCCCTTCGTAAAAACGTCTTGGCTAAGTGTTACGGTGGTGACGTTTCACGTAAACGTAAACTCCTCGAAAAACAAAAAGCCGGTAAGAAACGTATGAAAGCCATCGGTTCGGTGGAAGTACCCCAAGAAGCCTTCTTGTCTGTGCTTTCAATGGACGAAGAAGAGAAATAAGAGTAATAGTCAGAATGTGATGTTCTGGCTATTTTTGTAAAAAAGTTATGATAAAGAAGATTCTAAAATTTCCCTTCTCAAAGCGTGGAGGGATTTATACTGCGACTATACTCACACTTTTCTTTTTAGGAAATGCTTATACAAAGCATAAATTTCACGAAAAAGCTGTAGAAGAGTTACAGACGGCCCTAAAAGCAGATAAGGTAACTTCCAATGAGATTTTTGGTAGCCGTCAACAATATGTTGCCATTAGTCATGAAGAACCCACTTACTATAATTCTGAAGATAATGTAGCTACAGAAATGATTGGTAGAAATCATTTTGTTCGCTATTACGATACCATGAGTAGTCTGCATCAAGCTCATTTCGTAGTTTATGATATTAACAAAAATTTTGAAAAGAAAATTATTAATTTGACCCCATATTTGAAGAAAATCAAAAATTTTAAAGATATTAAGGAGTTTGGTGTGTCTTTAAGAGAGATCGATGGTTATGATTATGTTTTCTTGACTCCTTCTCAAAGCGATAAGCAATTTGCTTATAATCTAGATACCAATCAATTTTTGACCAGAGACCTACCAGATTATTCTTACAGTAAAGATGAACTGCTATATTTCGGTGATAGGAGTTCTGCTCATAATCAGATGAATGATAGCACCATGTGGGGTTATTTAAAGAGAGAAGGAAACTTAGATGAGCTTTTAAGGAAGTCACCAGCCCCAAAGGACAGCTATTTATCTGCTCAGCTAAACCTTATCATAGAAATTGATAATGTAGACACTTCCAAAGAGGAGAATCAGATTAATCTATTTAATGACAATCCTGGAGTCAAGCATATTTACGAAGAAGCTGTAAATCAGACACATACAAATAGTAATACAATAAAGAAATTTAAAGTATTGACCCGTCAAGGCAAGGAAGGAGATTTCCCAGCTGGTCCAACTGAGCCAGTGAAAAGGAAAGGACCTGATAAACCAAGTGAACCAAAGAAAGTTTCAGAATTAAATGTTTTTCCTGATAATATTTTTCCTGTTAAAACCTTGAGTTTCAGTGAGATTCTTAACAAAAAGGCTCAACAAGACTATCAGAAAGACTATCGAGCTTACGAAAAAGCACGTCAAAAAGTTCAAAAGGATTATGACAAGGACTATAATGCCTATAAATAGCAATTAGCTCAATATGAGTCTTATAGAGATCGAGAGTACTAAAGACAATCACAAATCTATTTTTCTCCTGAAGAGCAAACAAATGATATCTTACATTGGTTAGGGACAAATGGAGAAGATACGATTGTAGTTTCTGTAGAGGATAGTGCTGGTTTTAAGAAAGATATCCATTCTTTTGCTGATATAAAGGATTGGGTGGATAAACATGATTATGATTCCACTATTAAGTCAGACTTTAGAGACTACAAAGGGGGCGACTAAGTATTCTTGAATGTCTATGTGGCTTCTACAAACCCTACACAAGCTTTTTTCTCGGCTTTAGGCTATAATAGACAAAAAGGAATGTTGGGAGGGCCAATATGGATATCACAAGTTTTATTCCTAGTCAGCGACAGGCTATTCTGGAGCGTTTTCAGCAAGTGGAGGCCTTGGGATTAGGCGCAGTTCGTATTGAGTTGAAGGTTGCGAATCCTGTTGGCATCATCTATGAGTGTTACATTATGGCAGAGGAAAATTATTTTTCTGATCAAGCAGTGGTGTCCTTCCGTATTCTTTACGAAAAGGACTTGGACCGCATTTCTTTGGATGTCGTTGATATCCCGGGTCGCTCAAGTTTGTCTAATTACCTCCAGTTACTAGAGATTTTTGAAGGCCTGCAAAATTATCTCAATCGAGAGTTTGCTAAGGTAAAAAATACATAAACATCTGATAGCAATCAGGTGTTTCTTTTTGTGATAGAAGTTCAAAATTTCACAATCTTTTTTTCACAAGATTGTCTGAAAACTGTGCTATAATGATAACAGAATTGTGAAGTGATGAAAGTTTGTGAAAAAACGAGCAGACTTTGACACTTTGTGACTTATACTTGAAAGGAAAGTTGGCTCTACCATTTTAGGGCCAGAAGGACTGTGTTCATGTCAGAAGAAAAGCAATTGTATGGTGCGGATTTAGTGGTTGATAGTTTGATCAACCATGATGTTGATTATGTCTTTGGGATTCCAGGTGCAAAAATCGATAGAGTTTTTGATACCTTGGAAGATAAGGGACCTGAATTGATAGTTGCCCGTCATGAGCAAAATGCTGCTTTTATGGCTCAAGGTGTTGGACGTATTACAGGGAAACCTGGTGTAGTATTGGTAACATCTGGGCCAGGTGTCTCTAATTTGGCTACTGGTTTGGTAACAGCGACGGATGAAGGTGATCCTGTTCTTGCTATTGGTGGTCAGGTTAAGCGTGCAGATCTCTTGAAACGTGCCCACCAATCAATGAATAACGTTGCTATGCTTGAGCCAATTACCAAGTATGCTGCTGAAGTACATGATGCTAACACCCTTTCTGAAACGGTAGCAAATGCCTATCGTCACGCTAAGTCAGGGAAACCAGGTGCAAGCTTTATTTCAATTCCTCAAGACGTGACCGATGCTCCGGTCAGTGTTAAGGCTATTAAGCCTATGACAGATCCAAAACTTGGTTCAGCATCTGTTTCTGATATTAACTATCTCGCACAAGCGATTAAAAATGCAGTGTTGCCAGTCTTTCTTTTGGGGAATGGTGCCTCATCAGAAGCCGTAACTTACTCTATTCGCCAGATTTTGAAGCATGTCAAATTACCAGTTGTTGAAACTTTCCAAGGTGCTGGTATCGTGTCACGTGACCTTGAAGAAGATACTTTCTTTGGTCGTGTAGGTCTTTTCCGTAACCAACCGGGGGACATGTTGCTTAAGAAGTCTGACTTGATTATTGCCATTGGGTATGACCCAATCGAGTATGAAGCACGTAACTGGAATGCTGAAATTTCGGCACGTATCATTGTAATCGATGTGGAACCTGCTGAGGTGGATACTTACTTCCAGCCAGAACGTGAGTTGATTGGTAATGTTGAAGCAACTTTAGATTTGCTCTTGCCAGCTATTCAAGGTTATAAATTACCTGAAGGATCAGTTGAATACCTTAAAGGGTTGAAGAATAACGTTGTTGAGGATGTTAAGTTTGATCGCCGACCTGAAGAAGGAAAGGTACATCCGCTAGATTTGATTGAAGTTTTGCAAGACCAAACCAAAGATGATATGACAGTCACTGTTGACGTTGGTAGTCACTATATTTGGATGGCTCGCTATTTCAAATCTTATGAACCACGTCATTTGCTTTTCTCTAATGGGATGCAAACTTTAGGGGTTGCTCTTCCGTGGGCCATCTCTGCAGCTTTGGTTCGTCCTAAGACAAAAGTCATTTCTGTTTCTGGAGATGGTGGTTTCCTTTTCTCAGCACAAGAATTGGAAACGGCAGTTCGTTTGAAATTGCCAATTGTTCATATTATCTGGAACGATGGCCATTACAATATGGTGGAATTCCAGGAAGAAATGAAGTACGGTCGTTCATCTGGGGTTGACTTTGGTCCTGTAGATTTTGTAAAATATGCTGAGAGCTTTGGAGCGAAAGGTTATCGTGCAACAAGTAAAGAAGAGTTTGCTAGCTTGCTTCAAGAAGCTTTGGCTCAAGCTGTAGATGGACCAGTCCTTATTGATGTTCCAATCGACTATAAAGATAATATTAAACTCGGCGAAACTATTTTGCCAGATGAATTTTACTAAAAAGAGGGTGTAGACATGTCTGAAGCCATAAAATTATTTCAATATAATACTTTGGGAGCCTTGATGGCTGGGCTTTATGGAGGTACTTTAACAGTTGGTGAATTGTTGGAGCATGGAGACTTGGGTCTTGGAACATTAGATTCTATTGATGGGGAGTTGATTGTTCTTGATGGTAAAGCCTATCAAGCTAAAGGCTCTGAAGGTAAAGTCGAAGTGGTAGAAGTTTCTCCAGATGAAAAAGTTCCCTATGCAGCAGTCGTACCTCACCAAGCTGAAGTTATCTTCCGTCAACGTTTTGAAATGACTGATAAAGAACTTGAGGATCGTATTGAATCTTACTATGATGGGGTTAATCTCTTCCGTTCCATCAAGATTAAAGGGCATTTTAAACACATGCATGTCCGCATGATACCTAAGTCTACTCCTGATACGAAATTTGCTGAAGTTGCGACTCATCAACCAGAGTATGAATCTGATAATATTTCAGGTACCATCGTTGGGATTTGGACACCAGAAATGTTCCACGGTGTGAGCGTGGCTGGCTATCATTTACATTTTATATCAGATGATTTATCATTTGGTGGGCATGTCATGGACTTTATTATTGACAATGGTATAGTTGAAGTCGGTCCAGTTGACCAACTCGATCAACGTTTCCCAGTTCAAGACCGTCAGTATCTCTTTGCTAAATTCAATGTCGATGAGATGCGTGAAGATATTACCAAGGCTGAATAAAATTTTTTAAGACATCATAAATCATAGAAAGAACTTTCCTAGATGATTAGGGAAGTTTTTTTGTTTTTTGAAGTTATTTCTATATCGAAATAGTTGACAGATGTAATTATAGATGTTACAATTCGTGATATAAAGTTCGATATGGAACTAAAATTCAAAGAAAGACATGGTGTTTTATAATGGATTATTTGAAAGTGCTAGTCGAAGAGATTCATTCAGTTGTAGTGGCAACGGTTGATGAAACGGGACATCCGCATACAGCTGTTATGGACATGATGTGGGAGGACGGGAAAACAGTTTATTTTTTGACTGCCGATTTTAAACCCCTCTACAAACGGCTTAAGGAAGATGGACGTGTAGCAGTGACAGGGATGACTCAAGGTGCCGGAACTATGGATCGTAAATCTATTTCCCTAACCGGTCAGGTGGAATGGATTGGAAAAGAGCATTTAGAAGAGTTGTTAAAAGCCAATCCATACATGTATGAGATTTATCCGACGGAGGAGGGACGTAGTCACCTACCAGTCTTTCGTTTTAAAAATTCAGTAGGCAATTTTTATGATTTGACGCAATTGCCTCCCTATCAAGCAAGATTTGAAATTGAGGGATGATAAGATGACAAAGATTCAAGATGCAAAGAGAATCATTGAAGAAGCAGATAAAATTGTGATCGGAGCGGGAGCTGGCTTATCTGCAGCGGCTGGCTTAACCTACTCAGGCTCACGTTTTGAGGTTTTCTTTAAAGATTATATTGCTCGTTATGGCATGCAGGATATGTATTCTGCAGCATTTTATCCTTTTGAGACCGCTGAGGAGCGCTGGGGTTATTGGGCTAAGCATATATATCATAATCGTTACCAACCGGAGGGATTTTCGCTTTATAGAGATCTTTTCGACTTGGTTAAGGACAAGGATTATTTTGTGATTACGACCAATGTAGATGGGCAGTTTATGAAGACAGGATTTGCTCCGGAACGTTTCTTTGAAGTGCAGGGCAACTACGGAGAGTGGCAGTGCTCCGTTCCTTGTCGTCAGAAAGTCTTTGATAATAGAGGAGCTGTCATGGAGATGCTAAATGAAATCAAGGACTTGAAAATTCCAACCGACTTGATACCGTATTGTCCTCATTGTGGAGCGCCAATGACCATGCATTTACGTGTAGACCAGGCTTTTGTCCAAAATGAGACTTGGGAGGCTTCTTATGAAGCTTATCTAGGATTTTTAGAAGGGATGGAAGATCAAAAGGTTGTCTTCTTAGAATTGGGTGTCGGATACAATACGCCGACCATCATTCGCTATCCTTTTGAGAAAATGACAGCATGTCCGCTATCCAGCACCGGTGACAGCCGACTTTCTCTACCAACAAGACCGTTATTTACAAGAAAAACTATTAGAAAAAGGAGTTGTAGACTTAAAAGAATTGACTCCGATTCGGCCCAATCTCTACCTGTGGCAAGGCGATATCACTCGTCTGGCGGTTGATGCCATTGTCAATGCGGCCAACAGTAAGCTTTTAGGCTGTTTTGTACCTAATCATTCTTGTATTGACAATGCCATTCACACAGCTGCGGGGGTTGAACTACGTTTATCCTCTCCTTGCTCCTGCAGGAGCAAGGAGAGGATGAAACTACGGGTCAGGCAAAGATGACCAAGGCCTATAACCTACCTTCCCGCTATGTCCTTCACACAGTTGGGCCTATTATCTATGACGAAGTGACAGATTTGGAAAGACAACAGTTGGCCTCTTCGTACGAAGAGTGTTTGAACTTAGCTTATGAAAAAGGTCTGAGAAGCTTGGCCTTTTGTTGTATCTCAACAGGAGAATTTCGTTTTCCAAATGAAGAGGCAACTAAGATTGCGATAGAGACGGTTCTACAGTTCCAGAAAGAACACCCTGATATGGTAGTTATATTCAATGTTTTTAAAGATATTGATTATACGATTTATCAAGCATTATTAAAAAAATAATGTTTCTATATAGAAGTAGTTGATGGATGTAACAGACAGTGATACAATAACTTTAATATTTCGATATCGAACAAAAAGGAGACATAATGGACAAGATGTTAGGGGGCTACCAAGCTCTACAGATTCGATTGTTAAACGGGCGTATTTTTCAAAAACTCTTGAGCAAAGAACCAGAAGCTCAATATAGAAGTGAACAAGGAAAAATTTTAACAGTGCTTTGGCAAAAAGAAGATGGTCGAGCGACTGCGACAGATATCGCCCTTACTTCAGGACTAGCCAACAATACCTTGACTAGCATGATTAAGAAATTAGTTGACCAGGGCTTGGTTACGATTGAACAGAGTGACCAGGACAAGCGCAAGAAGTTTGTCGTTTTGACCGAACTTGGTTGGGCGCAAAAAGAAATTGGAGACCGTGTCAGCAAAGAACTAGGAGAGATTTTCTACCAAGGCTTTTCAAATCAAGAAATCCGAGAATTTGAAGCCTATCAAGAGCGTATTATCACAAATCTAAAAGCTAAAGAAAATGATATGTAGGGAAAGGAAGTAACAGTTATGATTGGAATAACAGGTGTAACAGGGAAATTAGGCTCTTATGTGGCTGATCTTGTCGATCAGCAAGGAATTTCTTCTATCCATCTGGCAAGAAGCCCAGAGCGTGCAAAAGTCTACGCGTCAGCGGAAATTCGTAAGATGGTGTATGCCAATACTCCAGAGGTGGTTGAGGCCTTAAAGGGAATCGATGTCTTATTGATGGTCTCTGCTCGGGAAAATCCAGAGCGTGTTGAGGAACACAAGAGTTTTTTAGATGCCGCAAAGCTTGCTGGAGTGCAGCATATCGTCTATACCTCCTTTTACGGAGCAGATGAAAAAGCAACCTTTATCTTGTCTCGAGATCATGCCCAGACGGAAGCCTATATCAAGAAGTTAGGATTCACCTATACATTTTTGAGAGATAATTTTTACTTGGACTTCTTTATTGATATTGCTCTTGAAAATGGAGAAATTCGTGGTCCGGCTGGCAGGGGCCGTGTGTCAGCTGTTGCCCATAAGGACACTTCTAGGGTCGCAGCAGAGATTATCTTAAACCCTAAGGAATGGGAAAATCAAACCTTGAATCTAACAGGACCAGAGAATCTTTCTATGGAAGAAATCGTAGAGCTTCTCTCAAAAGAGACCGGTAATGCCATCACGTATGTAGACGAATCGGTAGAAGAGGCCTATGAGTCACGGAAAAAATGGCCAGCACAAAACTGGGAATACGATGCTTGGGTCAGTACCTATACAGCTATCAAAGTTGGGGAACAAGCTGGGGTTTCAACAGTTGTCGAAAAAGTCTTAGGACGTCCAGCTATGAGTTTGGTAGAAGTTGTAAAATCTAGTTTATCGCAATAGAATTGTCAAAGAAGCATGACGTTCTGTGTATAGATTGAGGGGATAGTAATGAAAGCAGTTGTTGTGAGCACTCCAGGTGGGCCAGAGGTATTAGAAGTGGTCGAACGACCAAAACCAGTCCTGAAGGCAGGTTGGACCCTGGTGAAAATCCAAGGCTTTGGTATCAATCACAGTGAAATTTTTACCCGCAAGGGACAATCACCATCTGTAAAGTTTCCTCGTGTGTTAGGGATTGAGTGTGTCGGTCTTGTGGAAGAAACGACTCGACCAGATTTGAAGATTGGCCAGCAAATCATTTCCATTATGGGAGAGATGGGCCGAGCCTTTGATGGAGGCTATGCAGAGTATACCCTTCTCCCGAATGATCAAATTTATCCGATCAAGACAGAACTTGATTTGGAAAGTTTGATTGCCCTTCCGGAAACCTATTACACGGCTTTTGACTCTTTTCTCAATCTCAAGATAGAGGAGAAAGATAGCGTGTTAGTTCGTGGGGCTACTAGTGGTGTAGGAATTGCCTTTGCTAAACTGCTGAAAGGAAAATTTCCTAATATTCACCTGACAGGAACTAGCCGAAATCTAGCTAAGGAAGAGCAACTGAAAGTGGTCGGATTTGATCAGGTGATTTTGGAAAAGGATGGTGTCCTGCACACGAAAGAGCAGTTCGATAAGGTTTTGGACCTTGTTGGTCCAAGCGCTATTCTCGATACTTTTGCGCGGACAGCAGAAGGTGGGATTATCTGTTCTTGTGGGCTACTGGGTGGTCAGTGGACTGTTCCAGACTTTGATCCGATCGAGATGCTCTCTCGCAATCTCTACTTGACGACTTTTGCTTCTGGCAATGTGTCTCAAGACAAGCTTCAGGCTTTGGTAGATTTTGTCGAGCAGTATCGTGTGGATGTACGGACTGAAAAAGTTTATCAAATTGACCAAATTCAGGAAGCGCATGCTTATCTGGAAGGAAGCCATTCTTTTGGTAAAGTGATCGTAAAAAATGAGGAAGATTAAATGATTGAATACAAACATGTAGCCTTGCGCTACACGGAAAAGGACATTTTGAAAGATGTCAATCTCCGCATTGAAAATGGAGAATTCATGGTGCTAGTGGGTCCTTCAGGATCTGGTAAGACCACCATGATCAAGATGATTAACCGTCTTTTGGAACCGACAGATGGCAATATCTATATGGATGGGAAACGCATCAAGGACTATGATGAACGGGAGTTACGTCTAAGTACCGGCTATGTCCTCCAAGCTATTGCCCTATTTCCTAACTTGACAGTTGCCGAAAATATTGCTCTCATTCCTGAGATGAAGGGCTGGAGCAAGGAGCAAATCGCTTCTAAAACAGAGGAACTCTTGAACAAGGTTGGCCTGCCTGCTGCAGAGTATGCAAATCGCATGCCTAGTGAATTATCGGGTGGAGAGCAACAGCGGATTGGCATTGTGCGAGCTATCATTGGGGAACCAAAGATTCTATTGATGGACGAACCTTTTTCAGCTTTGGATGCCATCTCTCGTAAGCAGTTGCAAGAATTGACCAAGGCCTTACATAAAGAATTCGGCATGACGACCATCTTCGTAACACATGATACGGATGAGGCCTTAAAATTAGGGGATCGAATTGCAGTTTTGCAGGATGGAGAAATTCGTCAGGTCGCAGAACCTGAAACAATTTTACAAGCGCCTGCGACAGAATTTGTAGCAAACTTGTTTGGAGGTAGCCTTCATGTCTAATTTGATTTCAACATTTCAAGAACGTTTTGGAGATTGGTTAACGGCCCTCGGACAGCACTTACAATTGTCTCTTTTGACCTTGATTATTGCAATTTTTCTCTCAATTCCTTTGGCCATTTATCTTAGCACGCGCGAACGTGCGAGTAACTGGGTCTTGCAACTCGCTGGTGTCTTTCAAACCATCCCTTCCATGGCCCTTCTGGGACTCTTTATCCCTATTATGGGAATTGGAACGCTTCCTGCTTTAACAGCTCTAGTTATTTATGCGATATTCCCAATTTTGCAAAATACTATTACAGGATTGCGTGGGATTGACCCTAGTTTGGAAGAAGCTGGGATTGCCTTTGGGATGACCAAGTGGGAGCGCCTTAAGAAGTTCGAGATTCCACTGGCTATGCCTGTGGTGATGTCAGGGGTAAGGACTTCTGCGGTAATGATTATAGGGACTGCGACCTTGGCAGCCTTGATTGGGGCTGGAGGACTTGGTTCCTTTATCCTTCTAGGTATTGATCGAAGAAATTATAGCTTGATTCTGATTGGGGCCATTTCTTCAGCGGTTCTTGCTATTTTATTCAATATTGTTCTAAAATGGATGGAAAAAGCCAAGTTACGCACGATTTTTGCAGCTTTCGCTATTATGGTGCTTGGTTTGGGAGCAAGTTACGCACCAAGCATGATGCCTCAGAAAGAGAAAGAAAATCTAGTCATAGCCGGTAAATTGGGACCTGAACCAGAGATTCTCATGAATATGTACAAGCTTCTCATTGAGGAAAATAGTGACATGACGGTGACGGTTAAGCCTAACTTTGGGAAGACAGATTTCCTTTATCAAGCGCTTAAAAAGGGTGATATTGATATCTATCCAGAATTTACAGGGACCATTACAAGCTCACTTTTGCAGCCAGCTCCTAAAGTCAGCAACGACTCCAAAGAAGTTTTCGAGGTTGCGCGTGATGGTATAAAGAAACAAGATAATCTAGCCTTGCTCAAACCCATGGCTTATCAAAACACCTATGCGATTGCTGTTCCGAAAAGTATTTCGAAAGAGTATAATCTGAAGACGATTTCTGATCTCAAGAAAGTTCAGGACAAGCTCAAAGCTGGTTTCACTCTGGAATTTAACGACCGTGAGGACGGAAACAAAGGACTTCAATCAGTTTATGGACTAAATCTTAATGTAGCTACCATGGAGCCGGCACTTCGCTATGAGGCAATCCAACAAGGCAATATCCAAATAACAGATGCCTATTCAACAGACCCAGAAATTGCTCAATATGATTTAGTTGTTCTAGAGGATGACCAACACCTCTTCCCACCTTACCAAGGGGCACCCCTCATGAAAGAAGCTCTTCTTAAGAAACATCCAGAATTGGAAGGCATTCTGAACAAGTTGGCCGGCAAAATCACAGAGAGCCAAATGAGTCAGATGAACTACCAAGTGGGAGTAGAAGGAAAACCTGCTGCTAAAGTCGCACGTGAGTTTTTGGTCAAACAGGGACTATTGAAGAAATGATCAAGCAAGAAAAAATACAAGAAACTCTTCTGCGACTCTGTAAGCACTATGGAGAACAAAATTGGTGGCAATCGGATAACAAGATTGAAGACTTGGTATCGACTATTCTGATCCAGCGAATAACAGAGAAGAATGCTAAGTTGGCTTTAGCTGGTCTTATGGATGTCATGACAGTAGAGGATATCCTGGCTTTACCGCTAGAAGATTTACAGGAACGTATTCGACCTGCCGGATTTTTTAAGCAAAAGTCTCAAACGATTAGAGGACTTCTGATCTGGTTAAGAGAAGTTGGTGGTTTTGAGGTTCTGTCCAAGATTGGAACAGAAGATTTACGGAAGCAACTTTTGAAGTTAAAAGGGATTGGACCAGAGACTGCAGATGCACTTTTACTTTATCTTTTTGATCGTCCAGTTTTTATTTCGGATGAATATGCGAGAAGACTTTTTCGACGCTTAGGATTTGGAAACTTTGATACTTATAATGACATGCATGCTGTTTACGGTAACGTCTTGGAGGGACTTACTCTCAAACAATGCCAAGAGATTCATGCTGTCATTGATGAACATGGGAAAGCTTTTCGCAAAAGTAAAGGCCAGTTAGACGAAAGTTGGTTATGATAAAAAAATTCTAGGACTTCTTGTCTTAGAATTTTTTTAGTTATTATTTGTCTGTTTTCTTTCCAATTTTCAGATATAATAAGAATAACAATTTAAGGAGCTGTCTATGTCAATGAATCAATATACCATCCCACAATTTATCGTCGATGCTTTTACAGATACCGTTTTTAAAGGCAACCCAGCTGCTGTTTGTCTTTTGGATGAATGGTTGTCAGATAATACCTTACAGAATATTGCCAAAGAGAATAATCTTTCTGAGACAGCTTTTACGGTTAAAAATGATAATCACTACGAATTACGTTGGTTTACTCCCGGTGGAGAAATCGATTTGTGCGGCCATGCAACCTTGGCAACGGCTTTTGTTCTTTTTAGATTTTTTGAAAAGGATGCTGAAAGTCTAACTTTTGCAACACAGAGTGGGGAACTTTTAGTTACCAAAAAAGGTGAGTACTATGAGCTGAATTTTCCAGCATATTCCATGCAACAGGTTGCGGTCACAAGTGAGATGGAAGAAGCAATCGGGGTCCGTCCACTTGAAGCATGGCTTGGAAGAGATCTAGTTTGTATCTTGCCACATGAAAATGATGCCATCAATGCAAGTCCAGATTTTGATAAAGTAAAAGCTTTAGATGGGCTCCTCCTGAATATCACTGCAAAAGGAAGCGAGTATGATACTGTGACTCGAAGTTTTGCCCCAAAATTATCAGTCAAGGAAGATCCAGTCTGTGGCTCAGGACACTGTCATGTCATTCCTTTGTGGGCTAATAAGTTGGCACAAGCTGAATTTAGGGCTTACCAAGCCTCTGAAAGGAGTGGACTGCTCTTTTGTCGTCTAGCAGGAGATAGGATTTACCTTGCAGGTAAAGCTGCCCTTTATAGTCGTGGTGAAATTTATGTCATGGACTAAATTTCTGTCGATTACGAAAACGTAGAAGTATTAGTGACAGTAATGAAAACAAAATCTCAGTCGAAAGATGTCTAGCTCAGCTAGGCATTTTAAATTTCACAACATTTTTTAAAGAATTTTCAGAAAAGACTTGACAATTTTGAAAATAAGCGTATTATAAGACTATGAACTTTTAAAAATAGTAATTTTACTATATTAACTCATGTCGACTACGGATGGTATGGTAAAGTGACTATATGGTTCTAATAACTATTCTATAGAGCGTTGCGTCCGAAAGTCATTCCTGACACGGCTCTTTAAAAACAAAAGGAGAAGATTATGAAAACAGAACCGATTCATCGTACTAGTATGTGGAAATTTAAGTTAAGTGCTGCCACCATGACTTTGATTCCCGCTGCCGTGGGGATTAACTATGTTGCCAAAGCCTTGGCGGAGGGGTTAAAGTTACCCGTTTGGCTGGGGTCTTTGGGAACCTTTCTTGCCAGCATGTTGGCTGGGCCGGTTGCCGGTGCCATCAGTGGTTTCATCAACAACGTGATCTATGGGCTGACCTTATCGCCAATTTCAACCGTGTATGCGATTACCAGCATCGGAATTGGGATTGCTGTCGGAGTTTTGCACGCCAATGGGTGGTTCTCGTCAGCGCGACGAGTATTTGTTTCTGCTATTATTATTGCCTTCGTTTCAGCTGTCATTTCAACGCCATTCAACGTCATCTTTTGGGGTGGTCAGACCGGTATCGCTTGGGGTGACTCATTGTTTGCGGTAATGGTCGCCAATCATGCACCGGTGTGGCTGGCCTCATTTACCGATGAGTTTGTCTTGGATATTTTGGATAAAGTCTGCGTGGCCTACCTGGCATTCTTCATCTATCGTCAGCTGCCGAAGCGGATGGTGCACTTCTTTAGCGGTGATAAATGATGACTGATCAAACATTGATTTCTGGAGCGCCACGGGTCAAGCTCAAGTGGTACCAGGTGATCGATCCGATTACTAAGCTCTTGTTCATCTTGGACATGACGTTGTTGAGCTTTGCCAGTATGAATTTATTGCTTCAGGCCGGATTAATTCTTGTCGCAACACTGCTATTGTTATTTTCCAAATTGAGTTCTACCATCTTTAAGGCGTTGGGATTCAGTCTGTTTCTGATTTGCACCATGCTGATCATCCAGGGGTTATTTTACAGTCGGAATCAAACTGTGCTGTTTTCTGTGCTTGGGGTGTCGTTCTACAAAGAAGGCCTGATTTACGCCACCACTCTGGGTTGTCGAGTATTGGTGATTATTTTGACCAGTGGCTTTTTTATGGTGACCACGAGTATTTCAGAAAACGCGGCCTATTTGGAACTGTCCGGATTGTCTTATAAAACCGTCTACGTTCTGATGTCGGTGTGTTATATTTTGCCGGAAATGATGCGCAATATGCGGAAAATCCAGCAGGCACAAAAAGTTCGCGGAACCAATCCGCAAAAAACGTTGATTCAGAAATTAAAGTCAGTCCTGCCGGTTCTAATTCCATTGGTGATTAAGACCTTGGATCAATCGATGACGCGGTCGATTTCTCTCCAACTGAGAGGTTTTGATAATCTCAATCGGACTGTCAGAACCTCCCAGCGCGTGTATCGCCTGTCGCGGACGCTGCACATTGGTCTGACTGGATTGGCAATTTTATTGATTGGGTGGAAGATATGGACGAAGATAAACGGATTGTAATTGAAAATTTGACTACCCGTTATCCGGGTACTGAGCAACCACAACTGCGTCAGATTAACGCGGAGGTTCATACCGGCCAGGTGGTTGGGATTATCGGGAATAGCCACTCCGGCAAATCGACTTTGTGCCATGTGCTAGCAGGGGTCATTCCCAAAATTGTGTCTGCTGAGATTGAGGGCGACTGGCACATGTTTGGCCAGCGAGTGTCCGACAATTGGCCCGTTTATAATGCCATGAATGGAGTTGTACTGCAAAATCCAGCTGGCCAACTAAGCGGGTTGGCAGACACGGTTGCCGATGAAATCGCCTTTGACTTGATTAATCAGGGAATGGCTGAAGGACTGATTCAAAAACGGGTTGAAGAAGTTGCCACGCAAATGGGGCTGATTGAACAGCTGAATTTGCGTCCCGAGAGCCTTTCCGGTGGTCAGAGCCAGCGGTTGGCAATTGCCACGGCGATTGTGGCTAACCCGGCTGTTTTGATTATGGATGATCCGACCAGTCAGATGGATCCCCTTGGCCGCCGACAATTTTTCCAATGGCTGGCCCAAGTCAAAGAGACGACTGTCTTCATTGTCACCAGTGAAATTGACGATTTGTGCGAAGTCGCCGACGTTGTGTGGGTGCTGCATGAGGGTCAAATGGTAGCCCAGGGCAGGCCGGGTGAGGTGTTTAATCATTTGGCAGCTGACTGGCAGATTCCAGCCTCGACAATCCAGCAACTTGCTCAAAAAATGGATTGGCACTTGGCTGATGGCCGGTATCCGGTGAATGACGCTGAACTGAAGGAGGTTTTTTATGTCCACAATTGAACTGAACCACCTGACGTTCACTTATCCGGAACGGTCCTTTAGCTTGGATGTTGAAGACAAACACTTCGCCGATCCGATGGTGGCGATTGTCGGCCAAAATGGTGCCGGCAAATCAACGCTCTTCAAATTGTTGACGGGCTTGCTGACACCACAAACCGGTGTGATTAAGATCGATGGAGAAAATTTTAATGATCTTAAACCAGTCGAAAAGTTACTGAAGGTTGGGATTACTTTTCAGAATCCTGACGATCAGCTTTTCAACCCGACCGTTCAACGAGAGGTGGAGTGGAGTGTCGCGCAGGTCATGGATGACCACGACACGATTACGAGGCGGGCTTTAGCGGCTCTAAAAAGAGTTGGCTTGGATGATAAAACAGCTGAAAGTCCATATGACCTGTCATTGTCGGAACGCAAGCTGTTGAGCGTTGCCACAGTTTTGGCAGTGGATCCGGCGATTTATTTATTTGATGAGCCGATGATGTCGCTTGATTGGGAAAGCCGGCGCAAGTTGACCGCAATTTTCCATCAGTTGGCTGATTCGGGCCACCAAGTTGTGACCATCACCCATGACATGGATTGGGTCGCCGCCGAGTTTGAGTCGGTGTATGTTATGGAACACGGGAAGTTTGGCTTCGCCGGCAGTCCACGGGAATTGTTCAGCGATCACGAACTTGTCCAGCGAGTGGGATTACTACCACCGCGGATTATGGACATAGCGGAGTCGCTGGGTGATTCACAGACATATTTATCGGTTAATGATTATTACCAGAAAAATCGAGATGTATAGAAAAAGTCACCTCTGCGGGTTTTCCAGGTTGAAGGATTAACTTCAGCTTCTGGCAAGAACTCACATGGGTGACTTTTGTGTTTAATATCGTTTCATGATCATCGGGTGCTTCCTCAGATCACTCGGTTTGATTTTACTTTGTTTCATGGTCATAATCATATACCATTTCTTCGGTTCTTTTTATATATTCCTCGAATGGTCTCCATCCCCTTAATCGTGGATGAGGCAGTCCGGAGACTTCGATAAAATTTATTCCGTCGCTTAATTGGCCTATGATCTTGTTCTATTAAATTGTTCAGATACTTCACAGTTCGATTTTCTGTTTTGGTGTATAATCCGTTTCTCTGTAACTTTCTAAATGCAGATCCTATAGGGGGTGCTTTATCTGTTACGATGACTCTAGGTTGTCCAAATTGTTTATGGAGTCGCTTTAAGAAAGCATACGCCGCCTGAGTATCTCGTTTCTTTTGTAACCAGATATCCAATGTTAAACCGTCCGCATCAATCGCTCGATAGAGATAATGCCAACGCCCCTTAATTTTGATATAGGTTTCATCCATTTTCCACGAATAGAAGGACTGTTTATTTTTCTTTTTCCAGAGATGATAGAGGATTATACTGTATTCTTGAACCCACCGATAAATCGTAGTGTGACAAACATTTATTCCACGGTCATAAAGCAATTCCTGAACTTCACGATAGCTCAGATTGTAACGTAGGTAATAACCAACAGCGACAATGATGACGTCTTGTTGGAATTGTTTGCCTTTAAAATGATTCATCTCTCAAGCCTTACTAACCTTTTTTCTGCTCTTTGAGAAGCTGAAGGTCGTGCCAGTAACTATCTCTTTGGTTTGATCAATTCCGTCATTTATCTTGTGCTTGCCCTTCAAAAAGGCTTCTACGGTGAGGTTTTGACAACTCTCTATTTCACCATCATGCAGCCGATTGGTCTCTTGGTTTGGATTTATCAAGCCCAATTCAAAAAAGAACAGCAGGAATTTGTTGCTCGTAAATTGGATACGGTTGGATGGACCAAGTACCTATCAATTAGTATACTTTGGTGGTTAACCTTTGGTTTCATTTACCTTATCAACAGTCTCGTTGGTTGGTACCAATGGAGTAAGGCAGCTAAGAAAGCTTAGTACTTATGTTTATCAATTAATAAGAGGATCCAGTAGGGTCCTCTTTTTGAGTTTATTTCTCTTATGTAGAAGCTAGTGACGATGCTTATCACATTTAGAATAAAGATAGTAATGTACGTTTACCTAAATCCTTAAAAAGACCTAGATTGGTACTCTAGGCCTTTTTGTATTGTATTATAGAAATGAGAATTACATGTTATTGGAATAGATAGAGCCAAACATATAGCAAAAAAGTAATAATCAAGTCAATTACAAAACGAATTTGGTGGTGTGATTTGTTGAAATTTTTGTTATTTTGACCATTCAGGAGGGCGCCCCCGCAAATTGTCGAGCTAGCAAATAGCCATATATAAAATGCTAAGGTACGATTAACCATAACAAGGAGAAGGGCTAAGATACCAAGAATGGCACCAATTATGATAAATCCAGTTCCTAAGCTTTTTTTGCCTTTTAGAATAGCTGATACAGCTGCAGCAAGATGAATCAGGACAAAAGCAAGGGCTAAGAAGACTGTGATGATGCTAAAGATGAGATAAAGCGACATAGATGTTTCCTTTCTTAAATATGATTGCCTGAATGCTATTTTTTATGACTGATTTTATTAAGAATCATAAATGATACTACAAGATTTAAAACGATAACCAATAAGGTAAATAGAGAGTAACCATAAAGTATAATTGGAAATTCATTTTTGATATTGCATAGAGTAAACAAACTCGTTAGAATTCCCGTCAACAATCCAGGCACATATTTTCGAATAACGATTGTCTGAATCAGATGTCCTAAGACATGGTAGATATAAGCGATTATGGTGCTTGCGTAAATGCTATAGTTGTTAAACTGGTAACTAAGATATAGCGACGTCATTAGGATCAGAAATTGCTCCAAGACAATGGTATTGAAAGCAAAAGGTGTGTAATAAGAAAGGATTTGATTGTTTGGATACTGGGGTGATATTTTTTTGATAAAGGATGGCATCCAAACGATTTCTTCAAGTTCGTGAAGCATGAATAGGGCTGGAAAAAGAAAATAAAATTGCACGATGGACATTGAAGACACGCCTTTCTAGTTGGAACCCACTTTTAAAATCTCCAAATAAAACTGGATCACTTCTTGTTCGCTATAATTTTTACCTTTCTTCAACCACCAGCTGAGAGTTTCGATGAAATGGCTGACGACCAGGTGTTTGAGGTAGGAGTGAGGGAGAGTTGGATGGGCCTTAATCAGTTCGTCAGCTACCATTGGATAGACGTCATGCTCTAGTTCTTTTCGTAGTTGCCGGATGAAATAATCATTTTTAGAGAGCAAGAGACTGGTCACATGGTCTTGATTTTTCTTGAAATGCTGAAAGATATGGGCCAGATAGTCTTGTGGTGAGAGGTGTTCAGCACGCTCAAAGAGATGGTGAAAGAGCTTTTGACAGAGTTCATCCAGTAGTAACTCCTTACTCTCGTAATGGCTGTAAAAGGTCGATCGCCCCACATCAGCAAGGTCTATGATTTCCTGAACCGTGATGGCCTCGTAGTCTTTTTGATTGAGTAGTTGTAAAAAAGCATTATAGATGGCTTTTCGAGTCTTAGTAATACGACGATCCTGAGCAGTCATATGGACAATTTGAACAAACTGTTCAGTAACGTACACCCTAAACGGTTTGCCCCTATCCTTTCTGTTGTGAATGTTAGATAATGATAATGAACATGATGTTCATGAATCTATTATACCAGAGGATTTAGGATTATGAAGACAAAACATGCGGTCTGGGTAGCTTTTTTCTTGAATTTGAGTTATGCCATTGTTGAGTTTATTGCAGGAGGAATTTTTGGGTCCAGTGCGGTCCTTGCGGATTCGGTCCATGACTTGGGTGATGCGATTGCTATTGGGATCTCCGCCTTTTTGGAGAGTATTTCCAATCGTGAAGAAGACAGCCACTATACCTTGGGCTACAAGCGCTTTAGCCTTTTAGGGGCCATGGTAACGGCTGTGATTCTCATGACAGGCTCCGTTTTAGTTATTTTGGAAAATATAACGAAACTCTTTCATCCACAACCTGTCAACGATGAGGGCATTCTCTGGCTTGGAATCATTGCAGTCAGCATCAATGTGCTAGCGAGCCTCGTCATTCGCAAAGGGCAAACCAAGAATGAATCTATTCTCAGCCTGCATTTTCTAGAAGATACCTTGGGTTGGTTGGCTGTCATCCTAATGGCCATTGTTCTTCGATTTACCGACTGGTATATCCTGGATCCGCTCTTATCTCTTGCCATTTCCATCTTTATTCTGTCCAAAGCCATTCCACGTTTTTGGAGCACGCTCAGGATTTTCCTGGATGCCGTGCCAGAAGGAGTAGATATCCAGCAAGTGAAGAGTGATTTGGAGCAGTTGGACCATGTGGCTAGTATCAATCAGCTTAATCTCTGGACCATGGATGGTTTGGAAAAGAACGCCATTGTCCATGTTTGTCTAGAGCATGTCAACCACATGGAAGTCTGTAAAGAGTCTATCCGCACCTTGCTTAAAGACTGTGGCTTTCAAAACGTTACCATTGAGGTTGATGAAGACCTAGCGACCCACCGTGCCCACAAGCGCAATATAGAGGAGTGGGAAGTGGGTCAAAATCATAGACATGGTCACCATCATTAAGAAACGTTATTTAAACTCTTAGAGTTTGTCTCTAGGGTTTTTTTGATACTTAGTTAACTAAAGTAAGCCTTTTCATGATAAAATAGAACAAACGTGGAACAAGGAGTAATTATGAGTAAAAGAGCTGTATTGATGATGACTTTTGGGTCCCCAGAAGAGATTACCTATGAAGGAGTAGCAGAATTTTTCACAAATATACGACGTGGAGTTCGTCCCGAACCACATGAAATTCAGACCTTATATGACCATTACCTACGAATCGGTGGAACGCCGCTCCAAAGGATAACAAAGAAAGAAGTTGACTTGGTTGCTTCCGCTCTTGGAGAACAAGTGTCGGTCTACTTTGCAAATAAATTTTCCCGACCTTTCATCATAGATGCGATTAAAGAGATGGAGAATGACGGAATTGAAGAGTGTTTGTGTTTGATCCTAGAGCCCCATTATTCCTACTATTCTGTTATGGGCTATGAAAAATTTTTAGAAAGTAATCAAATTAAGTTCCAAATTATCAAGGATTGGTACCGGGAACCTTCTCTACTTCACTATTGGGCTGATGAGATCCAAAAGATTTTAGATCAGATTGGAGACGATAGCTATAAGGTGATTTTTTCAGCTCACAGTGTCCCAGTTTTGGCACTGGATTTTGGTGACCCCTATATCGACCAGATTTATGACAATAGTCGCTTGATTGCGGAGATTTTAGGGCTTGAAGAGGAGCAGTACACCAATACTTGGCAGAGTGAGAGTGATATTGGTATTCCTTGGATTAAGCCGGATGTCTTAGAATACCTTCGTAATGAGAAGGAGCATCCTGACCACTATATTTTTGTTCCGATTGCCTTTATTAGTGAGCATATTGAGGTTCTTTTTGACAATGATGTGGAATGTAAGGAGCTTTGCCAAGAGCTAGGTGTAGCCTATCACAGACCTCCTATGCCAAATAGCGATCCTCGTTTAATCAAGGCACTTCTTTCGACAATTCAGTCTCATATAGACGGTGACTATAGTGACTATCAACCTCAGCTGGAGACCTTTGATGAGTTAGAAGCTCCATCAAGTACGAGTCAGATTTTGGAAGAAGAGAATGATATCCAAATGCCAGATTTTGTGAAGAAGTTAATTGCCAAGAAAGGCCGCGAAAATGTCAAAATGCCCTATTTGATTAAGAAAATGCTAGAAAAGAAGTATGGGAAAAAATATGATTAGTTGCTATTGTTTGAAAGTGATTTGGATGGCTTGATTTGAGCCAGAGCTTAATTAAAAGTGTATACTAACAGTAACTAAAGAAATAGAGGTAGATATATGAAATCAGCAATTTATACTAAAGCTGATCAGGTTGGTCTGGCAGAAATTGACCGTCCGCAAATTGAGGCGCCAGATGATGCCATTATTCGTGTTGTCCGTACTTGCGTTTGTGGTTCCGACCTCTGGAGTTACCGTAATCCAGACATTGAAGAGGGGCACAGAAATAGTGGTCATGAGGCTATCGGAATCGTCGAAGAATCGGTGAGTCCATTACAACGGTTAAGCCAGGAGACTTTGTCATCGCGCCTTTCACACACGGTTGTGGAGAGTGTGATGCCTGTCGTGCCGGTTATGATGGGACTTGTGACCGCCATATCGGCAACAACTGGTCTGGTGGCGTCCAGGCTGAGTATATCCGTTTCCATTTTGCTAATTGGGCACTTGTGAAAATTCCAGGTCAACCTTCAGATTACAGCGAAGGCATGCTTAAGTCACTTTTAACTCTTGCTGATGTCATGCCGACCGGTTACCATGCAGCGCGTGTTGCTAATGTGCAAAAAGGTGATAAGGTAGTCGTTATCGGGGATGGAGCTGTTGGTCAATGTGCGGTTATCGCAGCCAAAATGCGTGGTGCCTCACAAATTGTCCTTATGAGCCGTCACGAAGACCGTCAACAGATGGCCTTGGAGTCAGGCGCGACAGCAGTCGTAGCTGAACGTGGTGAAGAAGGCATTGCCAAGGTGCGAGAAATTCTCGGTGGTGGAGCAGATGCAGCTCTCGAATGTGTGGGTACTGAAGCAGCCGTCGACCAAGCTCTCGGTGTTCTCCATAATGGCGGGCGTTTAGGTTTTGTCGGCGTTCCTCATTACAATAACCGTGCTTTAGGTTCGACCTTTGCCCAAAACATTTCGGTGGCAGGTGGAGCAGCTTCAGTTACCACCTATGACAAACAAGTTTTGTTAAAAGCGGTTCTTGATGGCGATATCAATCCAGGACGCGTCTTTACTAATAGCTACAGCTTGGATGAGATTAATCAGGCTTATAAAGATATGGATGAACGTAAGTCTATTAAGTCTATTATTGTGATGGATTAGTTCAGTTCTACAAAAGGCTTGGAGATGCAACAGATAGTTGTATTTCCAGGCCTTTTTCTATGCTGTAAAGAAGATAATAGAATTTCTAAAACAAAAGATAAAAAAAGCCTCTCGTAGGGATTACGAGGGCTGGGATAAGGTTTGATGCTTGCTTCGATAGAAGTGAGATTAATTTTCTATTTCATAAAGTTGCGCTTCAATTTCTTCTAAAAAGGCTTTTTCTGTAGCGGTTTGATCGTGTCTGTCTTTCCAGATAAGATAGTAACCTTCATCACCTTGGTTAGTACAGGGAAGAAAAACCAGTTCAGGATGATCTACAATTCCGTCAAGACACAGAGCGATGCCAAGACCTGCTTGAACCAGACGACTTGCAGTATAGAGAAGATTATAAGTAGCAACTACTTTATAGTCATAGTTAGCAAAAGCTGATTTGTCAATGTCGGATTGATTAGAGACAATGAGCGGATAGCTCACAATTTCCTCTACTGTGACTTGTTCGAGCTTTGTCAAAGGATGATTCTTAGGGACCAAAACACCCCACTGGTCTTTTCTAGGAAGTTGAATCATCTTGTATTTCGCTGGGATAGCATGTGTGAATACAAGTGCGAAATCAAGAGTTCCTTTGTCCAGCTTCTCATAAAGACTATCTGCATTATCATCGTAAAAGTTGAGACGTATTTGAGGGTAGATTTCTAACAAACTACGACAGGCATCCGCTACAAAATCGAAACTAGCTGTTTCAGCTGTTCCTATATAAAGGTCTCCTCCAATCTCGCCTTTTCGGGTCAGATTTTCCTCTGTTTTACTGACTAATTGTAAAATTTCTTGTGCCCGATTATAAAGATACTGGCCATCTTCTGTTAGTGTCATCTCTCGATTAGCCCGATGAAACAGAGAAACACCTAATTCTTCTTCCAACTCTTTGAGCTGGCGAGATAGGGTTGGCTGGGTAATGAGTAGGCGTTCAGCAGCTCGAGTGATATTTTTCTCCTGAGCGATGGTGACAAAGTAATGTAAAATCCGAATATCCATATCTCTAGTATAACATAGCATGCTTTTTAGGCATAGTAGTTATATAAAATAGATATTGGGGTATATTACTCAGAAGAGCTATAATAGACTCATCAATAAAGAAAAGAGAAAGCAAATGACTGAAACAATGAATTTCACACAAGAATGGGATAAGACTTTCGAACTCAGCGAGGAAGTGGAACATAAAAAGGTTACCTTTACCAATCACTTTGGCATCACTCTAGTAGCAGATCTTTATCAACCAAAAGGGGTGACTGGAAAACTACCAGCTCTCGCAGTGTCTGGTCCGTTTGGAGCGGTGAAAGAACAATCTTCTGGACTTTATGCTCAGGAAATGGCGAAACGTGGCTATCTGACCATTGCTTTTGATCCTTCTTATACTGGTGAATCAGGTGGTTACCCACGTTATATCAACTCACCGGATGTGAATACAGAAGACTACCAAGCGGCTGTCGACTATCTAGCGACTCATGATCAGGTGGATGCCGACCGTATCGGGATTATCGGTATCTGTGGCTGGGGTGGTATTGCCCTGAATGCAGCTGCCATCGATCCTCGTATCAAGGTGACTGTCGTATCAACCATGTATGACATGTCTCGTATTGCAGGGAATGGCTACTTTGATGATCAGGACAATGAAGAAGCTCGTTACCAAGCACGTTTGGCATTGGCCAATCAACGGACCTTGGATGCCCAAACAGGTCAAATGCAACTAGCAGGTGGGGTGCCTGATGTATTACCAGAAGATGCCCCATACTTTGTGAAAGATTATTTTTATTATTACAAACAACCTCGTGGTTACCACGCGCGCAGTCTCAATTCTAACGATGGTTGGGCTGTTCAGGGCAATACAAGCTTTGCAAATACCCGTTTCCTCTATTACACAGATGAAATTCGAAATGCTGTACTCGTAATTCATGGTGACAAAGCACATTCTTATTACATGGGAAAAGATGCCTTTGAAAAACTCACAGGCGATAATAAAAAATTGATTACGGTCGAAGGAGCTAGTCACACAGACCTTTACGACCAGTTGGATGTGATTCCATTTGAAGAGATGGAACGCTTCCTAAAGGAAAATATGTAAGATGAAGGAGCACGTAATCAGATTTGCTAGTTAAAGAGTTGATGATCATCTAACTTATTCATAAAGTAAATCAGAAAGGTGTTTATGATTAAAAAGATGTTTTTTGGTATTCTTGCAATGCTTGCCCTTGTTTGTGCAGGCAGTTGGTATTATATTCACCAAAACCAAGCGCAGGCCGTAAAAGCAGAAGCAAGAAAAACATTTATTCAATCAAGCCGTCCGACCATTTTTTTCCATGGTTGGGGCTCAAGCAGTCGTGCGGAAAGACATATGGCTAATGCGGCTAAAAAAGCTGGCGTTACTCAGACAATCATCGAAGCTAAGGTAGCTGAGGATGGGACAGTCACTCTAAAAGGAACCATTCCTAGAGATGCTGTCAATCCGATTGTCCTAGTCAATTTTGACAATAATCGAGGAGCTAGCACTCAGGATCAGGGCAACTATGCCTACGCTGTTGTCAAAGCTCTCCAAGATACTTATAGAATTAAGGAGATGAATATGGTTGCTCACTCATACGGGAATATGGCCATCGTCTACTATATGCTCCAACACGGCAGTGATACGAGTCTACCTAAACTGGTCAAACAAGTGGATATTGCTGGTCACTTTAACGGAATCATCGGTATGGATGAACCGGAAAATATCACACTAGATGACGAAGGAAAACCATCTAGCATGACAGAGTCCTTTCAAGAGCTCTTGTCTCTTGGAAATCACTATCCTCAAGGTCAGGTTGAAGTTCTTAACATCTATGGGAATACAGGTAAAGGGAGTGATGAGCGCGTGACCAATTTGTCTAGTCAATCTTTGGGCTACCTGCTTAAAGGACATGTCAAATCCATTCAAGAAAAGGAAATCTCAGGTCCAGATGGCCAACACAGTAAACTTCATGAAACAGCTTTAGTTGATGGGCCGATGATTGCTTTCTTGTGGGGCAAATGAGTTTATAAGAAAACAAAAAATTCTAGTAGAGGATGTCTACTAGAATTTTTTTAATACAAATCCCAATCCAGAGTTGAGAATTTCTTGGTTCGGGTTATATAAAAATGCGTAAAATGAATTTCCATTGCTAAGGTCATCACAGTTGCGATGGAGATGACAGTAGTAGGATTGGCTGAAAAAAGAAGGGAGAGAGCCAGTCCGAAAAGGAAGATTCCTGCTTGGATACCATAAAATGTCTTATTATAGCGAAGGTAGCTCTTGTTTTTCTGAAAAAAATTAAATTTTCCGCTTGACAAGTGAGTGTTCACTCACTATAATGTCATTTGTAATCAAAAGTGAGTAAATACTCACTAAGGAGGATGCATATGAAAACATTGCTACATTTACAAGATTTACAAAAATCTTTTGGTCAACAACTGGTGTTAAACCACGTTGGTTTTGAATTACAGTCTGGGGAAATCATTGGTCTAATCGGTCCCTCAGGTGCTGGTAAATCAACCATGATTAAAACCATGTTAGGAATGGAAAAGGCAGATAGCGGTATTGCTTTAGTCTTAGAAAATACCATGCCCAATCGTCATATTCTAGGAGATATTGGCTACATGGCTCAGTCAGATGCCTTATATGATGCCTTATCAGGTCAGGAAAATTTGCAATTTTTCGGTAAGCTCAAAGGACTTTCTAAGAAAGACTTGTCATCTGAAATTGCCCATGTAGCTCAAGTGGTAGATTTGACAGATCACTTAAACAAGGCTGTATCTGGTTATTCAGGAGGGATGAAAAGACGTTTGTCACTAGCCATAGCACTTTTAGGAAATCCTCAACTCTTGATATTGGACGAACCGACAGTTGGGATTGACCCTTCTCTTCGAAAGAAAATTTGGAAAGAGTTGATGGCGCTCAGAGACAATGGTGTAGGAATCTTGGTTACAACCCATGTCATGGATGAAGCAGAGCTGACGGATAAGGTCGGACTACTATTAGGTGGAAAAATCATTGCCTTTGATACACCATCCAAGCTAAAAGAATCTTATGGTGTTTCAAGTATTGAAGAAGTCTTTTTGAAAGCAGAAGGAGAATGAAATGAGAACCATTGCCATTGCAAAAAAAGTCATCAAAGAATTGCTTCGTGACAAACGGACACTGGCCCTAATGTTTGTGGCACCAGTCTTTATTATGTGGCTGATGAACCTCATGTTTTCGGCTAGTACAACGGTGACTGTTAAGCTAGCGACACAAGATGTGCCAAGTAGTTTGGTAAGTAAGATGGACGACTTAGAACATGTCAGTGTCAAAACCTACAAAGACTTGGATAAAGCCAAAGAGGCTTTAAACGATGAAAAAGTAGATGCAGTTATCTCTTATAAGGATGGGGAATATCATGTAGCCTATGCTAATACAGATGCCTCTAAAACTTCGGTGACCCGACAAGTATTACGCACCAGTATTGCCAGTGAAGACACCAATCAATTATTAGCCCGTGTGAAGCAATCCCTTCCACAATTACAACTAAAGGTAAAATCTCCTGAAATTAAGGAATCTTATGAGTATGGTAACGAGGACACCGGCTTCTTTGCTAAAATGATTCCTGTTTTGCTTGGGTTCGTCGTTTTCTTCTTTGTCTTTTTGATTTCAGGGATGGCACTCTTGAAAGAACGTACTAGCGGAACCCTAGATCGTTTGTTGGCAACCCCAGTTAAACGTTCGGAAATTGTTTACGGCTATATGTTGTCTTACGGCCTTATTGCCATACTGCAGACAGGAGTAGTTGTTCTAGCAGCCATCTGGTTGTTGAACATTGAAGTTGTCGGAAGCCTGTTAAATGTTATAATAGTTAATGTGGTACTGGCTCTGGTGGCACTAGCCTTCGGAATTCTCTTGTCTACCTTGGCAAAATCAGAATTCCAGATGATGCAATTTATTCCTCTTGTGATTATGCCGCAACTCTTTTTCTCAGGAATCATTCCACTTGATTCAATGGGAGACTGGGCAAAAACGCTAGGGAAATTCTTGCCTTTGACCTACTCAGGTGATGCGATGAGTCAGATTATTCTTTACGGACGTGGACTTGGAGATATTTTACCAAATATTGGTGTTCTACTAGTCTTCCTTGTCGCTTTGACAGCTCTCAATATTGTCGGCTTGCGTCGTTACCGTAAAGTATAAAATATAAATATACGAGGATGAAAATGAGTGAGAGTGTTTTTGAGTCGTTTGAAGCTTATCTAAAGGGTGCAGACTATCCAAAGGGAAAGAAAAAAATCATGCAGGCGGCGGTCGATTTAATTTCTACTAAGAGTTACAATGGGACCTCCACCTTACAAATTGCCAAACATGCGGGACTTAGCCAAGCAACGCTCTTCAAGTATTTCAAGACCAAAGAAGATTTATTAACGGCTATTTTGCACCCTGTTGTTCCAGGACTTTTCGGTCGTTTTTTTGAAGAACTTTTAGCCTTAGAAACGACTGAAGAAAAGGTGCATTATCTGGTCCAAAATCGTATGGCCTATCTCAAAACGAATCGCGCTTTGATGAAAATTATTCTTCAGGAAATTTTTTCAAATAAGAAACTGAGAAAGGAACAACTTTATATTTGGAATACTCTCCAAGATAAACTCTTAAGACTCCACAAGGAATTGATAAAAGATTCACGAGTGAATCCTGAATTAACGATTCCACAAATGGTTCGTATATGTGTGGGTCCCTTATTGGGCTACTTTGCCCAACTCTATATCGTTGGCGACAAAGGTGACATAAGAGAAGAAGACCTTGACTTATTAGAAAAACAGATTTTAGGTGGTTTGTGGAAATAAAACCTGACTGCAATCATATTTCTTAAAGTAGCATACAAAAAGACATGTTTCTATCTAAAGCAGATTCATGTCTTTTTTTGTTGGATTTATAATTTTAATTATAATCCTTCAATCACCTGACACAGTGCCTCCACATCTTCCTTTTGAGTGGACCATGAGGTCGCAAAGCGAATGACAGTCAGTTCGTCATCATACTTTTCCCAGAAGGAGTAGACCACTTTCTCAGAGAGTTTTTCCATCTGCTCTTTTGTCACCAAACAAAAGATCTGGTTGGTCGGATTTTCAAAATAGAGAGGAAGTCCTGCTCTTTTACAAGCTTGACGGATCTGATTAGCATAAGTAATCGCATCATGGCCGATAGTGTTATATAGATGGTTTTTGAACAATTCGTCAAATTGGATGCCTAACAGTCTGCCTTTGGCTAAGAGAGCGCCATGTTGCTTGATGATGGTGGTCATATGAGGAAGGAGACGAGGATTAGGAATGACCACCGCCTCTCCAAACATGGCCCCGCACTTGGTGCCACCGATGTAAAAAGCATCACAGAGCTGGGCGAGGTCAGCTAGAGTCACATCATTTTCAGGACAAGCCAGAGCATAGGCTAGACGTGCTCCATCGACAAAAAGCTTAACATCGTGCTTTCTGCAGACTTGAGCAATAGCTTCCAATTCTTCTCTTGAATAAAGTGTTCCAAGCTCAGTCGGTTGTGAGATGTAGACCATGCCTGGCATGACCATGTGTTCGTGATTGCCATCTGCCCAATAATCTTCAATAGTTTCTTTAATTTGTTGGGCGGTCAATTTACCGTCTGCTGTATCGAGTTCTAGAACCTTGTGGCCGCCAAACTCGATGGCCCCAGCCTCGTGCACACTGACATGCCCAGTTTTCGCTGCGATCACTCCTTGATAAGATTGAAGGAGGCTATCGATCATGATTTGATTGGATTGGGTCCCGCCCATAAGAAAGCGAACTTCTGCTTGGAGACAGTCACAGGCCTCTCGAATCTGTTCAATGGCACTCTTGGTAATCGGATCTGTCCCGTAACCTGTCATTTCCACTTGGTTGGTTTCCATCATACGTTTGAGAATGTTAGGGTGTGCTCCTTGTAAATAGTCATTGGCAAAATTCAGTTGTGTCTTCATTTGAATGTTTCTCTTTCTTTGTTGATGCTATAAGTTTAAAATACTTTTTGATATAACACAAATGGCGAATACTCATCACATCTATGATATAATGTAATGGATAGAGAGGAGCAGTTTATGGATGCCAGTAAATGTCAGGCTGTTTTAGTTGCTAGTGAGACCGGTTCTTTTTCAGCAGCAGCTGAACACCTGAACTATACCCAGTCAGGAATTACGAGAATGATTTCAAGTTTAGAGGAAGAGTTGGACTTTCCAATCTTTATCCGCAACAAAAAGGGCGTTCGCTTAACGGAAAATGGCAAGTTGATGATTCCCTATTTCAGGGAGATTGTTGATGCCAATCAAGTAGCTACGCAAGTCAGTGAGGAAATTAAAGGAGTAGTCAGAGGTTCCATCACAATTGGCTGCTACTTTAGCGTGTCCTCCATGTGGATGCCTAGTCTCCTAAAGACTTTTTCCGAAACCTATCCATCCATTCAGATTACTCTGTTAGAAGGTGGTAATAAGGAGATTGCCAAATGGCTAGCCGAGAAATCTGTCGATATTTGTCTGTGCGCGGAGCCTCAGGATAGTGGAGAGTACAGTTGGAAAGAATTGTATCGAGACCCCTTGGTGGCTTGGTTGCCGAAAAATCATCCCAAAGCCAATCAGAAGACTTACAAGATTAAGGATCTGGAAACTGAAGATTTTATCCATACCTTACCTGGTCAAGATACGGATCAAGACCGCTTAATCAAACAAGAAGGTCTTGACCTGCAAACACGATTTACAACCAAAGACGGCTTTACGACCTATCAGATGGTTAAGGCTGGCTTGGGAGTCAGCTTTAACCAAGCTATGATTGCAAGAGACTGGAAAGAAGAAGTGGTGCAAGTTCCTCTTAGTCCGAAACATTTTGTTTCACTGGGAATTGCTCTCCCTAAAAAAGAAAAAACTTCCCCAGCTATCCAACGATTTATGGATTGCATTGATTATTGGTTGAAAGATTTGTTGAAATAATCTGTTATTAGCATATTAGGAGAGAGTATGATACATAAACATGAAATCCCAATTTTAGAGTTTGATGACAATCCTCAGGCTGTGATTATGCCAACCCATGAGGATTTAGGTTTGGACTTGCCGGCTAGGTGTGTTTACGGCTTTTTAGAGGAAGAAGTAGAACGCTATGCGATATCAGTTGGCGCTGAAAAAGTTGGCGAATTTGTCTCTGCCACCAAAACCTATCCTGTTTATGTCATGAATTACAATGGGAAGGAAATTTGTTTGGCTCAAGCTCCAGTTGGCTCAGCTGCAGCTGCACAATTTATGGATTGGCTAATTGGTTATGGCGTAAAGCAAATCATATCAACTGGAACTTGTGGCGTCTTGGTTGACATGCCAGAGAATGTTTTTTTGATTCCGACGAGAGCTTTGCGAGATGAAGGTGCAAGTTACCACTATGTTGCGCCATCTCGCTATATAGACATGAATGAAAAAGCTCTTGGAGCCATTGAGAAAACTTTAAAGCAAAAGAAAATCCCCTATAAAGAGGTCATGACCTGGTCGACAGATGGCTTTTATAGGGAGACACCAGACAAGATTTCCTATCGTATTGAAGAGGGCTGTAGCGTTGTAGAGATGGAATGTGCTGCACTAGCAGCAGTTGCTCAACTTCGTGGAGCTATTTGGGGCTTACTTCTCTTTACGGCAGATTCCCTTGCGGATATTGACAATTACGATCAACGAGATTGGGGCTCAGAGGCTTTTGATAAGGCTTTGGAGCTTTGTCTAGATATCATTGTTCAGATGTAATTTTGATTCAATAGAAAAAAGAGCATGACTATATAATCGTGCCCTTTTCGTCTGTTAAATTATTATTTCAAAATATCGCAAAGTTCTTGGGTGGTATCAGCTATAAAATCAGGATTTTCTGCCAAAAGAGTTTCGTTTTTCCCAAATCCCCAGGTCACCGCTATTGTTTTGATGCCAACGGTTTTTCCACCAATCAAGTCGAACTTGGTATCACCAACAATGACGGACTGGTCTTTAGGTGCTTTATTTTCAGTAATGGCACGCCGCAAGACATCAGCCTTATGAAAGGCAGTAGGAGTAGAACCATAAATGCCATCAAAATATTCAGTAATTCCAAGGTGTTTGCACATCTCTAGAGCAATAGGTTCATTTTTTGAAGTTGTAATAAAGATTTTTTTGCTAGGATCTTGACTAAGTTGTTGAAGGATTTCTTTTATACCATCATAGAGGTGAGCCTCCAATTGTCCTTTAGTCTCATAATAGTCACGATAAATTTTTACGGCTTGGTCAGCACTTTCTTCACTAACCTCTTCTTTAAAGGTTACCTCGAGAGGTGGTCCCATAAAGGTGCGAATTTTCTGATCACTAGGAACAGGAAGGCCTAGTCTTTCAAAGGTTTGAACAAAACCATTGTGGATTCCTTCAGAACTATCAACGAGGGTACCATCAAGGTCGAAAAAAATGTGTGTGAGTGTCATAGAATTCTCCAATATAGTGTCGTTGGTTTATTATATCATGATAGGCGGGAAATAATTAGATTAAAACAGCTAGGCGTATAAAATATCATCCTACCAATCCAAAAACACCCCAAAATTAAGCTTTTGGGATGTAAATCACGGGGTACAATAATTAAGTGTTTAACTCAAACGAGGAGTTAGTTACGTTTTGGTTTGACTGCCATGCCTAGGCCAAGTGCCGCACTGATAAGACCAAGTGAAACTAGTGCTGCAGATTGGCTAGAACCTGTTTCTGGGAGTTCTTTATGTGTTGCTTGCAATGGCGTTGGTGCCTCGTAGACCGTACCCTCAACGTAGTATACATTTCCTGGAACAGTTGGTGTTGCTGGTTGCACCGTTTCAGGCTGGTTAGTTGCTTTAGTAACCAAGTGAGTCGTTGCAATGACTTCGTAAGTATCCGTTTGAATACGATAAACACGTCCTTCTTGAACAGTTTCAATCACGTAGTTTGAGAATTGTTTGTTCAAAAGATCGGCGAAATCTTTATCGATATCGAGGTAGAGACCATTCGTTCCTTTTACCAATGGGTCAAAGTCTTTTTCATCATATTTCTTACCAACTACGGTCAAAGAAATCCCAGCATCTTGAAGGGCTTTTAGTGTAGCATCTTTAGTTGGTGTTTTGGGAGTAAGGTCTATATCTTCGTCAGTGACCAAGAAGGCGAAGCGACGATTGTTCTTTCCAGTTCCCCAAGTATAATCAGGTGAAGTTGCAATATGTGATAATGCTGTTGTTGCTTCCTCGTCTGAGCCAGTAGTACGGATGGCTTTTAATTTACCAACAAAAGCGTTCGTATCCGTGGTGAATTTAGAACCTCCGAAATCATGGTAAGTTGTGTTTTTGCTTGATTCATAGTCAACCAAACCAAGACGTGCTTGCACATTTTTAGATTCCAAATCACGCACAAATTTTTCAATGTTATTAGCTACGTCAGTGATATGGCTGTCCATTGAACCAGATTTATCGACAATAAAGACGATGTCAGTAGTTCCCTTGACTTCTTGGCGATTCACCACATCAGCCTCTTTAACAACCTCGACAACAGTCGTTTTATTGACCGTTTCAGTCGTTGTTGCCACATATAATACATCTTAGGAATCAAAAACACTCAATTCCTTCCCAAAAATCTTAGTCATAGATTGACATTAAAGAAGTTTTAAGATAACTTTAAAGTAACGATTTAATCCGATCTTATCGAGGAGTTGCCATGAAAAAAACAAATCTTCTTTATTTATTAGCTATTCTGGCCATCATATCTGGTCTTTTACTATATTACTTGCCAGACATGACGTCTGGACATAATGCAGAGTCAAATCAAACAAGTCAGACTTTTAAGGAGAAGACGATTGTTCATGATTTTGGTACGACAAAGTTGAAAAAAGTTCCTAAACGTATTGTTATCCTCGACAACCTCTATGGTGAAATCTTGAATCCTTTAGATATCACTCCAGTAGGGGCGACAACTGGTCAAGCTGATAGTCAAGAATTTTCAACCCTCTTTAAGAAACAATACAAGGATGCCAAAGTGGTTTCAGTTGGTTGGCAGGGTAATCCAGATTTGGATAAGATTGCTGAGTTAAAACCTGATTTAATCCTTATGACAGGCGAGCAGGAAGACCTCTATGATGAGCTGTCTGAAATTGCACCGACTGTTGGCTACCAAATCAACACCGATGAAAATTGGGACTATCATGAAACCTCTCTTAAGGTGGCAGAAATCTTTGATAAACGTGATGAGATGAAGAAGGATCTCGATAGATTGGATGCTAGGGAGGCCGTTTTCGCGGAGAATGTCAAAGCCAAGTTTGGCAACCAGAAACTGATGTATCTGCGCGTGACTGACAATGACATCCGTTATTATGCTTACGGGCATTTTGGTTATCTCTATGATACCTATCATTTCAATCGAGCGGAAACCTTCAATCCAGATGATATGTTACAAGTTATCGATCCAGATAAACTAAAAGACATTAATCCGGATCTCCTGATTGTTCAAGCAGATTCTCAAGAACTCCTAGATAATAAACTTAAGAATACCCCTGTCTGGACTAGCTTAAAGGCTGTTCAAAATAACAAGGTCATCTATGCTGACTACTCAACCTACATGCTGGGCTTTGGGATTGTCTCCCAAGAAGCTATTATGAAACAGATTTCTGATGAATGGGGATTAAATTAAACTAAAAACGACCGGTAGGGTCGTTTTTCTATGTTCAAAGTAAGTTTAACTGACAAACAAACGTTTAATATGTTTTCTCAAGGCAAAATAGAGCTGAATGGTCATGGGAATCCAAATCAAGGGCTCGCATAGGATAACGCCAAGGTAGCGCATAGAAGGAATGACCAAAAGAACAAAGAGAATTTTTCCAAAAAGCTCAATAAAACTTGAGGTTAAAGGTGTCAGTTTCTTACCAAGACCTTGCAGGCTATTTCTAAAGATGAAGAGCATTCCTAAAATAGGATAAAAGAGAGAACTGATACGGAGGTAGCGACTAGCATTATCAATAATCACAGCATTATCTGAACCGGAGATAAGACCAGCCAAGAAGGGGCTTGCTACATAGAGGAGGGCACAAGCAATGACAGACCAAGTTATAGAAACAAGACAAGATTGCTTTAACCCAGCTACTATGCGCTTAAACTGTTTGGCACCGAAGTTCTGAGAGGTGAAAGTAGTCACCCCGGCAGCAAGTGAAGTCAAAGGGAGAACAGCAAAGGACATAATCCGTCTTGCCGCCACTTGAGCACTAATGATGAGAGGACCAAAGCCGTTAATGGCATACTGTAAGGTCACAGTCCCAATAGAAACAATGGAGTTCATGAGTCCCATGGCCATTCCTTGTCCAAAAAGGTCCAAATAAAGACTTGAATCAAGAACAAAATCTGACTTGCTTGGTAGAAGGAAGGTCACTTTTTTCTTAATATAGTAAAGACAGAGAATTGCGGAAATCCCTTGAGAAATAATAGTTGCTAAACCTGCTGATTGAACACCAAGATGGAGTTGAGTAATAAAGAAAAGGTCTAAAACGATATTGACCAGAGCTGAAAATATCAGAAAATAGAGGGCTGTCAGACTATCACCAACCGCTCTGAGGAGACCTGCACACAGATTATAACCCAAAGTAACCCCAACACAGGAGACAATCATAGAAATATACTGGTAGGACTGCCCAATGATAGAAGCAGGTGTTCCTAAAAATCTTAGTAAAGGATAGAGTCCGAAATGTCCTAGAATCATAACCAAGGCACTTAGGCCCAGACCGATGACAACTGTGGCCGCCACAGACTGACGAAGTTTCCTATAGTCTTGCGCACCATAATAACGTGCGATAACAACCCCCATACCATTTCCAACACCTAAGGCAAATCCGATAACCAAATCAAAAATAGCAGAAGAAGCTCCTACAGCAGCCAAGGCATCTGGACCTAGAAAGCGTCCTACAATCATGACATCCGCAGTATTATAGAGTTGCTGGAAAATATTGGATATCAGAATTGGTAGGGCAAAGATTAAAAGAGACCGCAAAATAGGGCCTCGTAAAAGATCAACTGACGAATTTTTCATAGAACTATTATAACAAGATTGTAATTGTGAAACAATGACAAAAAGCCATCCTAGGATGACTTTCGAAAGAAATGATATAAATCAATGCTCACGGGCATTCCATTTAAATGCAAAATTTGAAATAAAGATAAGTATAACTACCCAACAAATTAAAGCAAACACACTTGACTCAAATATTTGAAATTTTTCAAGTTTTATAAAATATTCTGTGTTAGCTCCTATAAAAGAAAATCTCGTGATGTAGCTCATAATTTTATTGCTCATATCAGATGAAAGCATAGGTAAAAAAGTAGCAATAATCAAGACAATCATACTAAATAATGTTGTGTGAGTTTGAGTCTTAGAAAACAATCCTATTGATAAATTCAACAGAATAAATGCTAACGTAGTCAATACTACTACAACAAAATAAGTTAACCAACTTGGAATAGCTATTCCAAATATTACAGGCATAAACAAAGCCGATAAAACAGAAAAAATAAAAGGAAATGAAATGACAGAAATTATATAATTATATTTCGTAACACCACTCAATATCAATGTTCTTAAATTCTTCTTCTCTTTTTCTTCAGAAATCATCATTGAAGTAAAGGTGCCAGCTGTCATACTATAAATCAAACTAAGCCCAATGTTTAAAAAATACATTTCGCCATGAATCATAGGGATAGCTTGTAAAATAGCAAAATCAATAAACGGTGTAACTACACATACAAACAACAAAACTTTATTACTGATTAAGTATTCCCAACGCAACCATAAAAGTGCTATCAATCTATGCATTTTTTGAATCCTCCGAAATCTTTATAAAAATATCCTCAAGCGTATTTTCTAAAGTATGCACACTAGCTACATCAGAACCACCCAAATATCTAGCAGCCTCTGCTTGAGACACCATTATCGAATCTCCATTTTTAAAACGAATAACAGCTTTATCTTGCTGACTATATTTATCTATGATTTCTTGAGGAGAACCATATTCTAATATATGACCTGAATTCAACAATGATATACGGTCACAAATTTTAGTAGCTTCACTCATATCATGAGTTGTTAAAAATATTGTTGTTCCCTCATTTTTTAAATTCAACAGAATATCATGTACTTTATTTGATAAAGCAGGGTCCAACCCCGATGTAGGTTCATCTAAAAAAAGAATTTTAGGATGATGCAAAATTGACCGAATAAGAAGCATACGCTGTTTCATACCAGTTGATAGTTTTTCTGCCTTCTTATCTTTATCTTCAAATAATTCCAGTTCCTTCAACAAAACATCAAGTTTATCTAAACTCACATTGTGATACTTAGCAAAGAATTGCAAGTTCTTATAAACTGTCATCTTTCCCTAATTGTCAAGTCAAGTGCAACAAAGATGTTCCTCTGATTAAGTGAGTATCTTTCAAGCTGTTTGAGTTAGCTCAAACAGCTTTTTTGCGGACTGATAGCCATGAATTCGTCTAGGTCTTTCATTGATAGCCTTTGTATAGTCCTCTAAAAGATTCTGATTTAGTTCTTTTAACGAACACCCCTTCGGAATGAACTCTCTTAGTAGTCCATTGAAATTCTCATTTGTACCTCGTTCATAAGATGAATAGGCATGTGCAAAATAAACATCTAATCCCTCTATCTTACTCAATGATGAAAATTCGTTTCCATTATCTGCAGTTATGGACTTAATGGGATAAAGTTTCATACACTCTAAGACTGCTTGATTGACATACTCTGCTTTCTTTTCCACGAGTTTCTTTGTGACAGCATAGCGTGTTTGTCGTTCTACCAAGGTTAGAATAGAAGGTTCTCCTATTGTCTTTCCACCCAGAACAGAATCGATTTCCCAATCTCCAAAACGGGAACGATTATTGATTTCTTCTGGCCTTTCTTCAATTGACTTTCCTAGATGTTTCTTGGTAGAGGGGCGCTTGGTAAATTTCTTACGGATCCGCACTGCTCTTGGCAAATCAATGACCTTAATCTCTAACAATCCTTGATGGATATAGTTATAGAGCGTCTTGGTTGAAGGAACAACTGCATCTACATGTTGGAGTCTATAGGTATGAACAAAGGTATCCACGCTATGCACCCTTGGTTTCTCTCTCATTGCTTCTGTAAATGCTCTCAGAAAGTCATCCGATACGGAATCCAGTTTCAAATAATAGCTGGCTTCTCTAGCATGACGATAACGGTTATGAGCAGCATCTGCATAATAGTGTTGGTAATAGACCTTTTGCCCATTTACTTTTTTCACTTGTGTTATGGAACCACGATTAATTTCACGAGTAATAGTAGAGCGATTTCTCCCTAGTCTACGAGCAATCTCAGCAGGTTTGAGTCCTACGCTTAAATAAGCTTCAATTTCCCCTCGCTCAGCTTCAGATAAGTGCTTGTATGATTGATTTGTGGTAGAATAATTAGTGGACATGTTCATCTTCCTTTATACTGTTTTTCGCAACTCTAGTATATCAGATGAACATGTCTTTTGTGTTGCACTTCATTTTACAATAGGGCAACTGTCATCTTTCCATAGAATCCAACAGTATCACTCATTATACCAATATTTAAAAAATCCGAAGGAAGTAACCGATTAGACTCTTTATTTAAAATATAAGCTTTTCCGCTATCCTGTGATAACTGTCCTGTCAAAATATTTATAGTCGTCGTTTTACCAGCACCAGAAGGACCTAGAAAACCAAAGATTTCTCCTTCCTTAATGTCAAACGAAATGTCCTCTAAAGCGATTTTATTGCCAAAACGCTTAGAAAGATTGTCTACTTTTATCATTGGATTCCCCTTTTCTAATGTAAACACTTGTAATCATTATAAAAATGTTGAACTATACATATAATATAACTGCGAAGGTGAATGACATGTTTGTTAAAGCTATCGCTTACTATGTTACATAAGTTATTATCATTGCTGATATTAGTCGTCATGTGACCACTCACTAATAAAGAATGATATAACAAAGAAGCTATACATTAGTTTTTTATTATATCACTTTTCTTATCATTATCTAACAAAATGATAAGATTTTATCGTAGTCCGAGAATATCTATAGTTAAAAAGCCATCCTAGGATGACTTTCGCATATTTTTTAGATAGCGGCCGAGTATTTGTGTCATATGATTGTAACCCGCCGCGATCATTGGAATTTGTAAGTAAATATAAGGTAGGGTGTACTGGCTCTTAGTCTCTGATATGAGGTGAAAGAGGATGCCACCGAAGAGATAGAGGAAGGCATAGAGGCCTAGTGTTGCTCCATCTCCCATTCGTTTATAAGTGAAAGCATAGTAGAACGCACCACCAAGATATAGGACTAGGAGATAGCCTTGCATATAGGTCACAAAAAAGAGATGCAGGGTCCCATCGTGATAGATAGAGGTCGCAAACCTATTCCACAAAGGCTGAAACTTGTCTTTACTTGGACCGTTCCAGATGGACTGGAAGCTTCCCTCCGTCCAGGAGCTGATAAACTTGGTTCTGAAAAACCAACTTGCCTCATCGGGATGTGCTAGGAGGTATTGAACACGCTTATCAAAAAAATGGTTGGCGCTTTTTTCAATCTTTTCGATATTGCCCTTTTTCTTAGCATAAATGTCACGGACATAGCCGGTATACCATCCTGGCATTCGTTTAGAATCGGGTTTGTCCTGTAAGCCCATGGCCAACCAAGCAATCTGAGGTGTTCCAGAAATTTTTTGATGAGTGGTAATCTCATAGTAACTGGTTGTCGCCTTATGCAAGCTCATAGGAAAGGCAAAGAAAGCCAAAACCAAAAGTAAATAGCGGTAACGTTTCTCTCTGAGTGTCATTAGTATCAAAATACCAGATAATGCAATAATGAGAATAATATTATTGCTCCTTACCCAGTAAGCCAATGATAGCATGACCACCGAAAGAATCGCATTCCTAGCCTTACCACGTTTTAAGTAACGTAGAAAGAAGAGAATGGCAAAACTAGAAAAAAACAAACCATACATAAGTCCATAGGCAAACATAATGTTAAAGACTAGAGGCAAAAAACCGAAGCTCATGATGACAGCCAAACGACTGACTAACGGTTTCGTAAACAGTTCATCCGTGATTTTCCATGTAGCATAGTTCATACCAATGACCATGCCAAGATTCAATACATAGAAAACAGAGATAACTGGTAAAGGAATCAGATAGAGAACCAAGCGTTCAAAACTAAGCAAACCCAACTGATGAGGATAGCGGAAGAAGTAGGCTCCTGGTTTAATTAGCGAAAAGTCACCAGCATTAAACTGGACCGCCCCTTTAAAGACAGTACCTGCATCGTCTCGACCAGCAAAACTGGTCAGAAAAATCAACAGTAGGCCAAAACTCACAAAGCAAATGGAAAAAAAGATGAAAATCTGCTTTGTTGTCAGTTCCTTTAAGATTTTAGGCCAGAGAAGGGTCAAAAGCAGAATGGCCCCACCTGAAACATAAACATACCAAGGAACGCTACTAATCTCTGCCCACTCAAAGTATCCCGTCATCATGGTCGTGCGAATGAACAAAGCAGTCACAAATAATAACCCAAAGACTAAGAGCCCCACATAGCGCCCTAACCATTCTAAAACAGAACTCGTATATGACATAAGAGCCTTCATGCTGAAAGTCTCCTTTATTATAGGTAATTACCCTTATAGTTTAGCACAGCCGCCGGAAAAATGTAATGAAAACAAGAAAAAATCTCATTCATCAACGAAAGAAATTGCTCTTATGAAGACATAGAAAAACTCTCTCGTTTCTAAAACAAGAGAGTTTGATTTTGTAAAGCAGACTATTTAATCCGCATACTATCAATTTTTTCTTCAGTCGGTGTGACACGTAAGGTCTTTTGTCCCGTATAAGTTACAAATCCAGGTTTACCGGCTGTTGGTTTGTTGAGTTTCTTAACATCAATCATATCGACTTGAACCAAGTTTGATAGACGTGCCTTAGAGTAGTAGGCTGCCAATTCAGCCGCATCTGTCTTGACCTCGTCAGTTGGGTTAAGATTGTCCTTGATGACCACGTGACTCCCTGGGATATCCTTTGCGTGGAACCAGAGCTCACCCTTTTTAGCCATCTTGAAGGTCAACTCCTCATTTTGCAGGTTGTTACGACCAACCATGATAATGGTCTTACCATCAGAAGCCAGATACTGTTCAGGTTTCTTGCGTTTGTGACGTTTGTCAGTTGAACGACGCTTCATAAAGCCAGCCTGAACAAGCTCCTCACGAATATCCTCGATTTCATCCATGTTGGCTTGAGATAGACTGAACTCTACACTCTCCAGATAATCAATAGTCTGCTTGGTTTCCTCAATCAAACCAGTCAAGTGCTTAACAGCTTCCTTGAGTTTCTGGTATTTCTTGAAGTAACGCTGAGCATTTTGGTTAGGAGTCAGAGCCACATTTAGGGGAATGGTAATCTTTTCACCAGTGTAATAGTTGTCTAGCTCGACACTATCCTTGTCATTTGGTACCATGCTAAGATAGGTGGTCAAAAGTTCCCCTTTTTGACGGAACTCCTCAGCATTTTCGGTCGCCGCAAGCTCTTTTTCCTGTTTAACAAGCTTTTTCTTGTTTTTTTCCAGTTCATTTTGCACGCGGTGAATCAAATCACTAGCCTGTTGAGCCACACGGTCACGCGCCGCCTTGTCCAAGTAGTAGTAGTCTAAAAGGGCTGACAAGGTTTCAAACTCAGGTTGGTCCTGACTATCAGAGAATCTTACAGCTGAAAATGCCTTAGCCGTTAAGTTTGGCTCTACTTCACGATTGAAGAAGGCACGGAAATTCTTGAGCTTATCAGTCTCAAGTAAGGCTGATAATTCATTGGCCGTGTCACGCCCCAAACCTTGGAAAAGTTTTTGAAGGTTTCTAGCTGACAAATCCTCAGTCTGTAGGATCTCAAAGAGTTTTTCGTCTGGAATGTCGAAAGGATTCTTGGCGTCCGTCTTAGGAGGAGCAATATAGGTAGACCCAGGCAGAATAGTACGGTAACTATTTTGTGAGAAACCAACATGCTTGATAGACTCAATGATTTTGCTCTCGTTCTTGTCAATCAGGATAATGTTGGAGTGTTTCCCCATGATTTCCATAACAAGAGTAACCTTAACGCTATCACCGATTTCATTTTTATTAGAGACGGAAATCTCAAGGACACGGTCGTTTTCCAGTTGCTGGATATCCTCGATAACCGATCCCTGAAGGTATTTCCGCATAATCATGGTATAGGTGTTTGGATTCTGTGGATTTGGCAAGTCAGCCTTGGTCGTTTGAATACGTCCAAAAACAGGGTGAGCTGAAAGCAGAAGCTTGTAATTCTGACGATTGTTACGAATGGTCAAGACCAACTCACGCTCAAAAGGCTGATTAACCTTCTGAATACGTCCGTAGAGAACCTGCTCACGCAACTCAGCCGTCATATGATGAAGAAAAAAGCCGTCAAAAGACATGATGTACTTCCTTTCTTGTTAGTGATAATAATTGTTTTATTTAAAAAATAAAATTTTCTGTGAAACTTTCCTTAGGTGTTGGCGGACGTCAGCGAACTTTTACAAAGTTCCATGACTAATAAAGATACAAAGGGCGTCTGCGGATATAGTCAAAAAAGAAAGTTTGACGCAGAATCTTTAGATTCTAGGAGAACTTGTCTTTTTGACACAATCCGCAGCCCGTGTTCAATTGTTTTTGAGCCCCTTCGCTTTTTCATTTTTAGGCTCAGGCTAAAATAGTTCCCCGAACTGTTTTACTCTCAAAAATTCCGAGCGCCTGAAACCTTTTAGTTTCAGGCGCTTTTAACACGGCGGAAAGTCTCGGTTAATTGCTCGCTCTGCTCGCAAAAAAGTTATTTCAAAAACTTGAAGAGTTTATGAACTTTGTTAGTTATTTTTAAATAATTTGCATACGTTATGAACGTAAATATTGCCTAACTATTATAGCACAAAGAGAGTAAAAATGCTTTGGATGGGTAGTCGGAATTGAGTTTGTTATTATTATGGACCATTCTTTATTACAAAAATTGTTACGCTAAAACAGTTAAAAGTTATGTCTTAGATTATAATGAATACCTTTGAATTTATATCTGACTTGTGGTATCATTTAATATGCTGAAAATTAAAGGAGCATTAAATGAACGATTTAAAAAAGATTAGCAATGCGACTAATTTGAAATACCTAGCTGTTGCACTTATGTTTTTGGACCAAATCTATCAGATGTTCGGGAGTATGGGGGCACCTATATGGTTGACGATGTTGGGACGTCTGTCTTTCCCAATTTTCCTCTTTCTTGCTGCTGATAGTTTTCACTACACACACGATCGTATGGCTTTTCTCAGGCGTCTGCTTTACATGAGTTGGTTTATGATCATTGGCAACGCCATCATTGGTAGTATTTTTCATAATGGTAGTATCGGTTTAACCAACAATGCCTTTTCAACCTTCTTTATCACCGGGATTTTTATTTACTCTTGGGATTTGTTGTTTAAGGGACTTCGTGACAAGTCTTATAGGGAATTGATTCAGGGGATGGGTGTCTTTCTCTTGCCAATACTTTCAGCAATTCCAGTTGCTGTACTAGGGGGGATTTTTGAAACACCTAACGGAAATCCATTTGTTGCTCATAGTGTGGCTTTTCTCTTGTCTCTGGTACCAAGTGTTATCATGGTTGAGGGTGGCTTTGTGATGGTTATTCTTGGTTTACTATTCTATATTTTCCGTACCAATCGCATGGCTCAAATCATTGTCTTAGCTGTTATTTCAGTGATTGCCCATCTCTTTGATCCGACGGGTGTGCAATGGATGATGATTTTTGCTGCGATTCCTATGTATTTTTATAATGGTAAGCGTGGTAGTGGTAACAAGAATTTCTTCTATATTTTCTACCCAGCTCATATTTATCTCTTGTGGATCCTAGCAAGTTTGTTTAGATAAGATGACAAAGGCAGTCCTTGTGCTGTCTTTTTTTCATGCTCAAGAGCCATTTTTATGGTTTGTTTCCTGCTTCTAAAACTGCTATAATTTAAGGCGTAATAGAATCTTGTGATAAGTCAATTGGAGGTATATCATGACAAAAGTAGCAGTAGTATTTGCGGAAGGTTTTGAAGAAATCGAGGCCTTGAGCCCAGTGGATGTCTTCCGCCGAGCAGGATTTGACTGTAACATGCTAGGACTTGAAAGTGCGTCAGTAACTGGCTCACATGGGATTCAAGTCGTTATGGATGGTGTATTTGATGGTAATTTTGCGGATTACGACTTGGTGGTTCTTCCTGGAGGTATGCCTGGCTCAACTAATCTACGCGACAATCAGGCCTTGATTGCCTCTCTTCAAGAGGCTGCAAAAGCTGGAAAATATGTTGCTGCCATTTGTGCGGCACCAATTGTTCTCGAACGTGCTGGTCTTCTTGAAGGTCGCAAATTCACATGTTTCCCAGGTGTTGAAGAACAAATTGCATCTGGCGAGCATCAAACTGACTTGGTGGTCGTTGATGGCAATATTGTCACAAGCCGTGGTGCCGGAACAGCCCTAGCCTTTGCTTATACCTTGGTCGATCTGTTGGGTGGCGATGGTCAGCAGTTGGCTCATACTATGGTTTACGACAGATTGTTCCAATAATCTTATTTTAAGACTGTTATCCAATATTCTTAACACCTATTGTTAGGAATATTGACAATTTATGTTACCCTATGAGATGATTGAGAACGTATCAAACAGAGGGCCTAGTTATAGGCTGGAGAGACCTTAGCTTAGTTTTTTAAGCTTTGGTTTTTTCTTTTCTCCTTTGACATCCGTCTTGAAAACGGTTATAATAATCACAAAATAACCTTTAAATGAGTCCAGAGAGGCTTGAAAGGTCGGACAGGTGAAAAAACAGGGTTCTCCTGTGATTTTTTGTGCGACCTTGCCATGTGGCGAGGTTTTTTTATGACATTTTGCAGTTTAGAAAGGGTTGTCATGATATTAGTTGAAGATTTAACCATTGTGAGTCAGCGTGAGATTGCACCTCGTATTTTCGAGATGGTGCTTAAGGGAGAGATGGTTGCGGATATGCAGGTTGGACAGTTCGTTCATCTCAAGGTACCAGACCCAAGTAAGCTCCTTCGTCGTCCGATTTCCATTTCAGAGATTGACTACGACAAGAAAGAGGCAACCATTGTCTATCGAGTGGAACGCGAGGGAACAGCTATTCTGTCTAAGATGGTAGCTGGGCAAGCCATCGATACCATGGGCCCTCAGGGAAATGGTTTTGATATTTCCGTCATTGAGGCTGGGCAGAAAGCCCTCCTAGTTGGTGGTGGTATCGGTGTGCCGCCTTTGGTTGAGACAGCTAAGCAGTTGAAGGCTAAAGGTGTGGAAGTTGTATCGGTGATTGGTTTTGCCAATAAGGATGCCGTCATCTTGGAGGACAAGCTCAGAGCTTGTGGTGAAGTCTACGTGACGACTGATGACGGTTCATACGGTATCAAGGGTTACGTTTCGACAGTTATTGATGGTTTCGACTGGACACCAGATGCCGTGTATAGTTGCGGAGCCCCAGGCATGCTTAAATATGTCGATAGTAAGTTTGAAAATCACCCTCACGCCTATGTTTCTATGGAAGCTCGCATGGCTTGTGGTATGGGTGCTTGTTATGCCTGTGTGGTTCACGTTAAAGGAGAGTCGGACGCCAAAAATCTTCGTGTTTGCGAAGAAGGGCCAGTCTTCCCTACTGGAAAAGTCATCGTCTAGGAGGTTACCATGTCAGAGATTAAATCAGAAAATCGTTTAGCTATTAGCCTTCCAGGGCTTGATTTGAAAAATCCTATTATCCCAGCTTCAGGTTGCTTCGGTTTTGGTCAAGAGTATGCCAAGTATTATGATTTGGACAAACTAGGGTCAATTATGATTAAGGCAACGACTGCCAACCCTCGTTTTGGGAATCCAACACCCCGTGTGGCTGAGACACCATCAGGCATGCTTAATGCCATTGGCTTGCAAAATCCAGGTGTTGATGCTGTCTTGTCTGAAAAACTCCCTTGGTTGCAGGAGCATTATCCAGAGCTTCCAATCATTGCCAATGTGGCTGGATTTTCAAACGAAGAATATGCGGAAGTTTCTCACAAGATTTCCAAAGCTAGCAACGTCAAGGCTATCGAGCTCAATATCTCCTGTCCAAACGTAGACCATGGTAATAACGGCCTTCTCATTGGACAAGTTCCAGAGCTTGCCTATGCGGCAGTAAAAGCCAGCGTCTCTCACTCTGATGTGCCCGTCTATGTCAAACTGACACCGAGCGTGGCTGATATCACAAGTGTCGCCAAGGCAGTCGAAGATGCCGGTGCGACTGGTTTCACCATGATTAACACCTTGGTCGGAACACGCTATGACTTGGCTACTCGCAAACCTATCATTGCCAACGGTCAAGGTGGCATGTCGGGGCCAGCCGTATTTCCAGTAGCCCTTAAACTTATCCGCCAAGTTGCTCTAGCTTCAGACCTTCCAATCATCGGTATGGGTGGCGTTGACAGTGCCGAAGCGGCTATCGAAATGTTCATCGCTGGTGCCTCAGCCATCGGTGTCGGAACAGCCAACTTCGCAGATCCATATGCCTGCCCTAAAATCATCGACCGACTCCCTGAAGTCATGGACAAGTACGGCATCACAACACTTGAAGACTTACGTGAGGAAGTTCGAACAGACTTGTTGGGGAAATAGAATAAAAATAGCATTGTTAAGGAGTTCAACAAAGGTATAATTACTTTCATCTCCCTTTGACATTCCCTTATAAAAGCGCTATAATAGAACAAATTGAACTGAACCTTTAATCGAGTCCAGAGAGGCGAGAAAGGTGTACTGAGATGCTACGGCATCACTAAAGGGTAGGGACTGCCCTATTTTCGTGCAACCTTCGCTGACTGGCGGAGGTTTTTTGTGTGAAAGGATATAAGAAATGAGAGAAAATCGTCCTGTTATTGCCCTTGATTTCCCGACCTTTGAGGATGTGAAGGCTTTCCTTGCTAAGTTTCCCGCTGGTGAAAAGCTCTATGTGAAGATTGGTATGGAACTTTACTATGCAGCTGGGCCTGAGATTGTGCGCTACGTTAAAGAGCTTGGCCATAGTGTTTTCCTTGACCTTAAGCTTCACGATATTCCAAATACTGTGAAATCAGCTATGCGTGTCTTGTCTAACCTTGGCGTTGATATGACTAATGTGCATGCGGCTGGTGGTGTGGAAATGATGAAGGCTGCGCGTGAAGGCTTGGGAGATGGTCCAATCTTGATTGCTGTAACACAGTTGACCTCTACCTCTGAAGAGCAGATGCGTGATTTTCAAAATATCCAAACCACACTTCAAGAATCAGTGGTTCATTATGCTAAGAAGACTGCTGAAGCAGGTCTTGATGGTGTTGTCTGCTCAGCGCACGAAGTAGCGAAAATCAAAGAAGCAACAAATGAAGATTTCGTTTGTTTGACACCTGGTATCCGTCCAGCAGGAGCAGCAGTTGGTGACCAAAAACGTGTCATGACACCTGCCGATGCCCGTCAAATTGGTTCAGATTACATTGTTGTTGGTCGTCCAATTACACAAGCTGATGATCCAGTAGCAGCTTATCACGACATCAAGGCCCAATGGAACGGTCAATAAATTTTCAAAAAGACCTTATTTCATAGGAAAATAGATGGAATTAGGTTATAATAAAGAATAGAAAACGCTTTACGGAGGATAATAATTATGACATTAGCATCACAAATCGCATCTGACTTGCTTGATATCAAGGCTGTTTACCTTAAACCTGAAGAACCTTTTACATGGGCATCAGGAATTAAATCACCAATCTACACAGACAACCGTATTACTTTGTCTTATCCAGAAACTCGTACACTTATTGAAAATGGTTTCGTGGAAAAGATTAAGGAAGAATTCCCAGAAGTAGAAGTGATTGCAGGTACTGCAACTGCTGGTATTCCTCACGGTGCGATCATCGCTGACAAGATGAACCTTCCATTTGCCTACATCCGTAGCAAACCAAAAGATCACGGTGCTGGTAACCAAATCGAAGGTCGTGTGGTTAAAGGCGAAAAAATGGTTGTTGTTGAAGACTTGATTTCAACTGGTGGTTCAGTACTTGATGCTGTAGCAGCTGCAGAGCGTGAAGGGGCTGATGTTATCGGTGTTGTGGCTATCTTTACTTACGAATTGCCAAAAGCTGAGAAAAACTTTGCGGATGCTGGTGTGAAATTGGTTACTCTTTCAAACTACACTGAGTTGATCAAAGTCGCTAAAGTTCAAGGCTACATCACAGCAGACGGACTTCAACTTTTGAAGAAATTCAAAGAAAATCAAGAAACTTGGCAAGACTAATTATCAAGATTTAAGGCGGAACGTTTTAGGCGTTTCGCTTTTTTTAGTATAATTTAGGAAAAGATAAGCAGGGAGAGTATAAGATGACAATTAATGAGTGGTCAGATGCAACGGCAATGGCTGAAGCTGTGCAAAATAAGATGGTCAGTCCCCGAGAACTAGTGGAGGCTACCATTCATGAAGCAGAGAGGACGAATCCTAAAATCAATGCTATCGTCAGTCAACGCTACGAGAAAGCTATAGAAGAAGCAGAAACTAGAGACTTTTCAGAGAAACCTTTTGCTGGAATCCCGATTTTCCTAAAGGATTTGGGTCAAGAGCAAGCTGGTGAGCCGTCAACCGCGGGTTCTCGCCTATTTACAAGTTATCGTGCAACGGAAACGGATAATTATGTAAAGAAACTTGAGGAACTGGGCTTTATTATTTTAGGGCGTTCTAGCACTCCTGAGTTTGGCTTCAAAAATATCAGTGATGCTCAGATTCATGGTCCTGTTAACCTGCCTGATGATGTGACACGAAATGCTGGCGGGTCAAGTGGTGGTGCGGCAGCTCTTGTGAGTTCTGGCATTTCTCCCTTGGCCCCAGCTAGTGATGGAGGAGGCTCTATCCGTATTCCAGCTTCCTTTAATGGACTTATCGGGCTTAAGCCTACAAGAGGACGGATTCCTGTCGGTCCTAGTTCTTTCCGTGGATGGCAGGGTGCATCTGTCCAGTTTGCTTTGACAAAGACTGTACGAGATACAAAACGCTTGCTCTATCACATGCATACTTGTCAGATGGAAAGTCCTTTTATTCTACCGAAGCTTAGCAAAGTGTCTTTAGAAGAAGCAGTTAGACCTTTGAAGATTGCTTTTTCGACTGTTTCTCCTATTGGCGGTATGGTGTCAGAATCTGCTATTGCGGCGACAAAAAAGGCTGCTAGAGTATTAGAAAGTATAGGGCATCATGTGCATGAAATCAGCGACCAGCCCTTGAATGGGATTGAAGCTATGCAGTCTTACTACATCATGAATAGTGTCGAGACGGCTGCTATGTTTGATTCCATAGAGGCTGGTTTAGGACGGAAGATAACCTTTGAAGATATGGAGTTGATGACTTGGGCTATTTTCCAATCTGGGCAAAAGATTCCTGCTAAAATTTACTCTAAAATCCTTGCCCAGTGGGATCAGTATAGCCATCAGATGGCAAATTTTCATGAAACTTACGATATTCTTCTGACACCAACAGTTGCGGATGTGGCGCCTAAGCATGGACAGTTTGCCCTCTCTGAAAACTTACAAAATCAACTCAAACATATGGCTGATTTTGACTGGCCAAAGCAACAGGAACTTATTTGGGAAATGTTTGCGGATAGCTTAGATTGGACACCTTTCACGCAACAAGCAAACCTGACGGGACAACCATCAATTTCTTTACCTGTCTATCGGGATGAGCAAGGTCTTTCACTTGGAGTTCAATTAACAGCTGCCAAGGGAAGAGAGGACCTCCTCTTACACTTGGCCCAACAGATGGAAGAATGTTCGGTTTTTAGCTAGACATTCTCATTTGCAGTTCAATATTTTGTGAAACCCTTTCAAATAGTGTAGGCTAAGATTATAAGTTTTTAACTTAACTTCATTTTTTAAGGAGACACACATAGATGAAAAAGAGATTTTTCGCCGTATTTAGCCTAATTTTGGCTGCGGTCTTTTTGGTTGCCTGCTCGTCACAGAGTACAGATGAGAAGAACTGGGAAAAGATTGAGAAACGTGGAAGCATCAAGGTTGCGACTGCTGGAACACTTTACCCACAAACCTACCACGATGATAAAAATAATTTGACTGGTTATGACGTTGAGATTCTCAAAGAAGTCGGAAAACGTCTTAAGTTGAAAATTGAATTCACTGAGATGGGCGTGGATGGCATGCTTACTGCTGTAAATAGTGGTCAAGTAGATATTGCTAACTACTCACTCGAAGATGACAACAAGAACGTTAAAAAATTCTTGCGTTCTGAACCATACAAGTATTCATTTACTTCAATGGTAGTTCGTGAATCAGATAACTCAGGAATTTCTTCATGGAAGGACCTCAAAGGTAAAAAAGCAGCTGGTGCTGCAAGTACTAAGTACATGAAGATTGCCAAAAAGATGGGTGCTGAACTCGTCGTATATGACAATGTTACCAATGACGTTTATATGCAAGACTTGGTAAATGGTCGTACAGACGTTATCGTCAACGATTACTATTTGCAAAAGATGGCAGTAGCTGCTATCAAAGATAAGTACCCTGTTAAGATCAACGACGGCATCTACAGTAACCCTTACTCAACAAGCTTTACTTTCTCATTGAAGAATAAAACCCTTCAAGAAAAAGTTAATAAAGCTATCAAAGACATGAAGAAAGATGGTACCCTTACCAAAATTTCAGAGAAGTTCTTTGCTGGTCAAGACGTTACAAAGAAAACGAAAGTTGACTACACTGAGATTGACATCTCTGATGTTGAATAGTATAAGCGATCCAATTGGATCGCTTATTTGCTAAAGAAATGTTTAGAAAGAAAGACTTATGATTATTGATTTTTCACTGATTCTAAAAAGCATTCCCTATGTCCTATCAGGTTTGCCCTATACGTTGGGGATTTCCCTTTTAAGCTTTATGGTTGGGAATGTATTTGCCATCATCCTTGCCTTTATGCGGATGTCGCAAAAACCTTGGTTGAAGTATCCTGCCCGTGTTTATATTTCCATCATGCGTGGGGTCCCTATGTTGGTTGTCCTCTTCATTCTTTACTTTGGTCTGCCTTACGTTGGTGTACAGCTGCCTGCCCTTCTTTGTGCCTTTATTGGTTTCTCCTGTGTTAGTGCCGCTTATATGGCAGAGATTTTCCGTTCATCCATAGCTGCAGTAGATAAGGGGCAGTGGGAAGCCGCTCGCTCTCTTGGTCTTCCTCAGAAGTCTATTATCCGTCGAATTATCTTACCTCAGGCCATGCGTATAGCAGTAGCACCTCTTGGTAATGTCATCATTGATATGGTAAAGAGTTCCTCATTGGCGGCTATGATTACAGTGCCTGACATTTTCCAAAACGCTAAGATTATCGGTGGGCGTGAGTATGACTACATGTCCATGTATATCCTAATCGCCCTTATTTACTGGACTTTGAGCTTTACTCTTGAACTGCTTCAAGGTTATCTTGAAAAACGTTTAGCTACCTATTGATTTTTGAAAAAATTGTTTGAATATCTAATAAAATGTTGAAATTTATTTAATTCTAATCTTATAAATGTGGTATAATAAAAACGATTTAAAAATCAGAAAGGTATTTTGGAATGAAGAAGAAAACAGTCGTTGCAACGACCGTATCAACCCTACTTGTCTCAACTGCCATCTTGGCCAATGCTGTCCATGCTGACGAGGTAGAAACTCATGCAACTATAACAGCACCAAGCACTGAAGTAGTAGCTACAGAGGCAACTACCAATGCGACATCTACTGTAGCAACAACTGCATCTAGCGAGTCTGTAGCACCAGTAGCTAGTTCAACATCAGTTGTTACTGCTTCAACAGCTGAAACAAGCGAAACACCCGCTGCTACAGCAAGTGAAACTGCAACTGCAGCCGCAACTCCTACAACAGAAGTCGTGACAAATGCTAGCACAAGTGCCAGCAACGACACTGTAACTGTCCTTCACACCAACGATGTTCACGGTCGTATGGTAGAGGATGACCGAAATGGTGTCATTGGTGATGCCCTTTTGTCTGGTATCGTAAATGATTCTCGTTCAAAAGGAACAACCCTTGTCTTTGACTCTGGGGACTCATTCCAAGGTCTTCCAATCTCAAACAGTTCTAAGGGTGAAGACATGGCAAGCGTCATGAATGCTGTTGGTTTTGATGCCATGACAGTGGGGAACCATGAATTTGATTTTGGCCTTGATCAATTGCGTCGTTTGAGCAAACAAATCAATTTCCCAATCATCACATCTAACGTATATGTAAATGGCGTACGTCTTTTCCAACCATCTACAATCGTTGACAAAACACCTGGTGTTGATGGAGATGAAGTAGTCGTTATTGGTGTCACTACACCTGAGACAGCTACTAAGACACACCCACGTAATATCACTGGTGTCTCTTTCACTGATCCTATTACTGAGGTTAAGGCTGTTGTTGACCAAGTGGAATCAAATGCCCGTGCCGAAGGTAAGGAATACAAGACTTATGTTGTCCTTAGTCACTTGGGGATTGATACAACAACTCCAGTTGAATGGCGTGGATCAACTTTGGCAGAAGCTCTTTCAAACTATGCACCTTTGAAAGGAAAACGTGTTCTTGTCCTTGATGGTCACTCACACACTCTTCACACAGCGACATACGGCGATAACGTTACTTACAACCAAACTGGTAGCTACCTTAACAATGTTGGTCGCGTCGTTTATAATTCTGACCGTGTCTTGTCACATGGCGTGATTTCTCACGACGAAGCTAAAAAGAATTATCAAGTTAACCCAACAGTTAAAGCTATGATCGATGATATCCAAGCTAAGTACAAGGCGGATTCTTCAAAAGTCGTTATTGAAAATAGCCCAGTTAAACTTAGCGGTGACCGTATGGACGTTCGTGTTCGCGAAACCAACCTTGGTAATGTGGTCGCCGATGCTCTCTTAGATTACGGACAATCAGCTTTCACACACAAGTCTAACCTTGCCGTGACAAATGGTGGTGGTCTTCGTGAAACAATCGCCAAAGACAAACCAATCACTAAAGGTGATATCATTGCCGTTCTTCCATTTGGTAACTCAGTTGCTCAAATTCAAGTAACAGGTCAAAATATTCATGATATGTTTGTCAAATCTCTTGGTTCTATTCTCCAAGTTGACGAAAGTGGTAAAACTGTTCTGGACGAAAATGGCCAACCTCTTCTTGAACCATCTGGTGGTTTCCTTCAAGTCTCAGGAGCTCGTGTTTACTATGACACAACTCTTCCAGCTGAAAAACGTATCTTGTCAATTGACATTTTGGACCCAGAAACTGGTGTCTATAAACCACTTAACACTAACGAAACTTACTATCTTGTAACCAACGACTTCTTGGCTGCTGGTGGTGATGGCTTCACTATGCTAGGTGGTCCTCGTGAAGAAGGTCCTTCAATGGACACAGTCTTTGCTGATTACTTGACACGTGCAGACCTTTCTAAGTATGCCGTTATCAATCCAAACTCACGTACCATTTCAATTTCAAGTGCTGATTTTGCTGCCTTGAACAAAAAAGAAAATGCAGCAGACCCTACACTTAATCCATTGAAACCAGTCACTCCATCAACTATTACTAAAGATTTAGAAACTAGCAAACCAGTGGTGTCTAAAGTAGTGACAACGCCTAATGGAAAAGTATTCTTCATTTCAACAAGAAGCGAAGCACTTAAAGAAACTGAAAAAGTGACAGAAGCTTCTGCCCAAACTGAAATCCTTCCTACAACAGGTGACAAGGGCTCACACGCAGGTCTCCTCGGACTTGGTATGTTGCTCACTCTCTTTGGACTTAGTGGTAAACACAAAGGCAAAGAGAAAAACTAAGAAGTTTGCAGATAAAAAAAGAGTTAACCATTTGGCTAACTCTTTTTTGTTTTCTTCTTGTTGCTATGTGTTTTTCGATACTGGCTTGGTGTTTGGTCGTAATAGTGTTTAAATTGGCTGTTGAAATTGGATAGGTTATTAAAACCAACATTAGTAGCAATTTCCAAAACTGGTTTAACGCTATTACGAAGCTCCTCGCAGGCAGCATTGACTCTTGCCTGAATGATAAATTCTGTACAAGAGGTACCTGTATGTTGCTTAAAAATCGTCATAAAGTGGGTCTTACTATACCCCATAAGCTCTGATAACTTTTCAATCGTGAGATTTTCGGAATAATGTTGGTTAATGTAATCAATGATTTCCCGAATCTTTTCATTCTTACGATAATGATCATCAGAAGTTTTTCGCTCTACCAAACGATAGAAGTAGAGGAGGTAGATTAATTCTTCAAGTTTTGACTTGAGAAGAAGTTCATAGTGACGATCTTTCTGACGAATCATCTTAAAAATCTCAAAGAGGAGAGCTTTGATTTCCCTATACCCCTCGTCTGACGGTCTCAGGCATTGTTTAAACTTGAAATTAGAATTCTGTAAAGGCTGTAGGTAGCGTAGACTAAGCGGATCCACCAGCGACTGCCCCAACATATCCAAATGAAAATGTAGGGTGTCCGTATGATGAGGCTGATTATCTACGGGGTGAATCGAATGAAGGCCATTCGGACGTATTAAAAAGATATCTCCAGCCTGACTATCAAAATAGTCATAATCAATATGATAACGAGCAGTCCCCTCATAAACATATTGAATCTCAAGCTCAGGATGCCAATGAAAAAGAATATCAGGGCGCCCATTTTCAACCTTGGTTTCCGTCAATCGAAATGGAAGCAGATTATCGTCAAAGTCTATCAAATGTTTTAAATCAGTATCAGTAGTTGCTTGACTCATGGCAAACCTTTCAAAATCATAGGATAGTACCATGATAGCATTTTCTTTCTTAAAAAGCTTGAGTAAATCGTCTGATGGTATTGATAGGTTTTATTTTACATAATTTTATTTCTGTATTTATGATGCAAAAATAAAAAGATGACAGAGCATCTTTTTACATAAATTTAGTTATGTTTATTTTCCTAGACAGAACTGGCTAAAGAGTTGTGTAATGAGTTCATCTGGGGCAGCGTCACCAGTAATTTCTCCCAGAATTTCCCAAGTGCGTGTCATATCAACCTGTAGGAGGTCAACAGGCATGCCTAATTCAAGACCTTGATTGACTGCTTCAAGGCTTTCGAGGGCTTTTTCAATGAGTGAAATGTGACGGGCATTTGAGAGATAAGTAGCATCTTTCTCCACTAGACCAGCATTATCAAAGAAGAGCTGATTGATACGATCTTCAATTTTGTCAATGTTTTCATTCTTGAGGACTGAAATTGGGATAACATCTTCAGGAAGCTCTTCCATTTGGATTGCTTGTGGAAGGTCTGTCTTATTTAGGAGAATGATACGATTGCTATTTTGGCTGATTTCGAGTAATGTACGGTCTTGCTCAGTTAACGGTTCCGAGCTATTAAGGACAAGAAGAACCAGGTCAGCCTCTTCGAGAGCTTTCTTAGAACGTTCCACACCAATCTTTTCAACAACATCATCTGTGTCACGGATACCTGCGGTATCAATTAACTTAAGTGGAACGCCTTTGATATTAACGTATTCTTCAATGACATCACGTGTTGTACCCTCAATGTCTGTAACGATAGCCTTCTCCTCACGTAGGAGATTGTTAAGAAGACTAGATTTTCCGACATTTGGTCGACCAATGATTGCTGTTGAAAGACCTTCTCGTAGGATTTTTCCTCGTTTGGCAGTAGCCAAAAGATTTTCTAGAAGTGCTTGGAATTCTTGAGTCTTTTCACGGACAAGATTTGTAGTAACTTCTTCAACATCATCATACTCTGGATAATCAATATTCACTTCGACTTGAGCTAAAGTGTTAAGGATTTCTTGGCGAGTGTTGTTAATGAGATGCTTGAGCGAACCATCAAGTTGAGAAACGGCAACGGCCATAGCCTTATCAGTCTTAGCACGAATCAAGTCCATGACAGCTTCAGCCTGGGTCAAGTCCACACGACCATTCAAGAAGGCACGTTTAGTAAATTCTCCAGGTTCGGCCATACGAGCACCAGAACGGATAAGGAGTTGAAGGATTTCATTGGTTACAGCGACACCACCATGGGTGTTGATTTCCACGACATCCTCACGCGTAAAGGTCTTTGGTGCACGCATAACACTGACCATGACTTCATCAATGGTTTCATCATTTTCCACGATATGACCGTAATTGATAGTATGTGAAGCGACCGTTTCTAAATTTTTTCCTTTGAAAACCTTATTAGCAATAGCAACTGCATCGGTTCCAGATAGGCGAACGATACCGATAGCACCTTCACCTAAAGGTGTTGAAATTGCAGTAATCGTATCAAATTCTTTGGTAATTGACATAGTTATTCCTTTGGATTTTTTCTGAATTAGTTGTAAAATGATTTAATTTCATTGTAACGCAAAAGACCAGTAGTAGCAAGGATTGGTGCCGATAAAGTCAAGAAAAAAGAGCCTAGGCTCTTTTTGTTTATTTGTGACGTTCAAAGTATGATTTAGTTTCTTTGAAGATGATTGGTGAGAGAACAAGGAGGGCAATCAAGTTAGGCAATGCCATCAAACCGTTTACGATATCCGCAATTTTCCAAACAACATCAAGTGTGAGGTATCCACCAAGGGCAACCATGACTACAAAAATGAGGCGGTAGAGTGGAAGGAATTTCGTTGATTTGAAAATGAATTCGAAACAACGTTCACCGTAGTAAGACCAACCCAAGATTGTTGTAAAGGCAAAGAGAACCAAAGAAAGTGTTAAGGCAATTTCACCAAATGTACCAAAAACAGAAGAGAAGGCTGCTTGTGTCATTGGGGCACCTTCTAGGCTACCTGACCATTGACCCGTTACAAGGATAGCAAGACCAGTAAGCGTACAGATGATAATCGTATCAATGAAAGTACCTGTCATTGAAATCAAACCTTGTTCAACAGGTTCTTCAGTCTTAGCAGCAGCTGCAGCGATAGGAGCTGATCCAAGACCTGACTCATTAGAGAAGACACCACGCGCAATACCAAGACGCATAGCAACCATGACTGTTGCACCAGCAAAACCACCAACGGCTGCTTTACCAGTAAAGGCAGATTGGAAGACCATTCCAAGGACTGGAAGAAGTTGATTAAAGTTAGTAAAGATAACCACAAGAGCTGCTAAGATATAGAGCCCAGCCATAAATGGTACGACCTTTTCAGAAACTTTAGAGATAGATTGGATACCACCAAAAATGATAGCAGCAGTGATAAGAGCAAGAATGACACTTACGATTTTTGGTGACCAGTCAAAGCTATTTTGAAGTGAAGCGGTGATTGAGTTAACTTGAGAGAAAGTACCAATCCCCAACCATGCAACAAGCACACCTGCAAAGGCAAAGAAGTATGCTAAAGGTTTAGCGATTGTTTGCCATTTCCCAGAAAAACCATGTGTGATGTAATACATTGGTCCACCAGATACATTACCTTGGTCGTCAAGTGTACGGAATTTAATAGCCAAAAGACCTTCGGAATATTTGGTTGCCATACCAAAGAAAGCGGCAATCCACATCCAGAAAAGGGCACCAGGTCCACCTGTCTTGATGGCAGTAGCTACACCGACAATGTTACCTGTACCAACAGTTGCTGCGAGAGCAGTCGCAAGGGCTGCGAAACTAGAAATATCTCCTTCCCCTTTATCTTCAGCAAAGATAAGTTTAAAAGCTTTAGGAAGACGAAGAACTTGCAAAAGACCAAGACGAATTGTAAGGTAAATCCCAGTTCCTACAAGAAGGACCAGAAGGGGTGGACCCCAGACAAAATCATCAATGGTAGTAAAAAAGTCTAACATAAATTTACAATCTCCTTTAACCGAGACGTCAAAAAAGAGGTTTGGCTTAACCAGACCTCTGAGAATACAAAGCTATTACTACAAGTTAAAAAACTTGCGATGCTTTCTGTCCTTTTACCTGAGAGTTTCGGTTGTTACCCCTTGCCCCTTCGGTGTCTTGTATACAGCTAAGGCTGCTTCAAGATCTCTCCAGAAGTCCGTCAATCACCAGTCATCCTGATGACATCACTCGGTTCTTATTTTATTGTGATTCTATCTTATCGAAAAAAACGAACAGTGTCAACACTAATTTTCATCAAAACTATAAAAATCCGAATATTATTCTTTAGAATGTCTTCCTCTAAAGCTAGGAATATGGGCAATCTTAAGCAAAGTCCATCTAAATAAAAACAAACAATTATCTTCTAAAGTTATTTCAGATCCATTATGAATAGAATCTGCATTTTCATCCAAAAAATGATAAAATAGTAGAGCTTATTTTTGAGAATGGAGAATATGATGAACCCATTATTAACTGGTATGAATGACAAACAGGCCGAAGCCGTCCAAACGACTGAGGGGCCTTTATTGATTATGGCTGGTGCAGGATCTGGGAAGACACGTGTGCTTACCCACCGCATTGCCTACCTCATTGACGAGAAAATGATTAACCCCTGGAATATCCTAGCCATTACCTTTACCAATAAGGCAGCTCGTGAGATGCGTGAACGTGCTATGGCTTTAAATCCAGCAACTTCAGAAACCTTGATTGCAACCTTCCATAGTATGTGCGTGCGAATTCTTCGTCGTGAAGCGGACCATATTGGCTACAACCGAAACTTTACTATCGTAGATCCTGGTGAACAACGTACTTTGATGAAACGTATTCTCAAGAATCTTAACCTGGATCCTAAGAAGTGGAATGAACGTGCCATCTTAGGGACGATTTCCAACGCCAAAAATGACCTCTTGGATGAAGTGGCCTACGAGCACCAGGCCGGTGATATGTACACCCAAATTGTTGCTAAATGTTATAAGGCCTATCAAGAGGAGCTCCGTCGTAGTGAAGCTATGGATTTTGACGATTTAATTATGATGACTTTGCGTCTCTTTGACAAAAATCCTGATGTTCTCGCCTATTATCAGCAGCGTTATCAGTATATTCACGTGGATGAGTACCAAGATACCAACCATGCTCAATATCAGTTGGTAAAACTCTTGGCTTCTCGCTTCAAGAATATCTGTGTCGTAGGTGATGCTGACCAATCAATCTACGGTTGGCGTGGGGCTGATATGCAAAATATCCTTGATTTTGAGAAGGACTATCCTGAAGCCAAGGTAGTTCTCTTGGAAGAAAACTACCGTTCAACCAAGAAAATTCTCCAAGCAGCCAATGAAGTTATCAAGAACAACCGAAACCGCCGTCCTAAGAAACTTTGGACTCAAAATGACGACGGTGAACAAATCGTTTATTACCGTGCTAATGACGAGCGTGATGAAGCTGTTTTTGTTGCTTCAACTATTGATAACATCATTCGTGAAGAAGGTAAGAACTTCAAGGATTTCGCTGTACTTTACCGTACCAATGCTCAGTCTCGTACTATTGAAGAAGCCTTGCTCAAGTCAAATATTCCTTATACCATGGTTGGAGGTACCAAGTTCTATAGCCGTAAAGAAATTCGTGATGTCATTTCTTACTTGAACTTGGTTGCCAATCCTGCGGATAATATTAGCTTTGAACGTGTGGTTAATGAACCTAAACGTGGAGTTGGACCTGGTACGCTCGAAAAGATTCGTACCTTTGCCTATGAGCAAAACATGAGTCTCCTAGATGCATCAGCTAATATTATGTTGTCACCAATCAAGGGGAAAGCAGCTCAGGGTGTTTACGATTTTGCTAACATGATTCTGAATCTACGTGACCAGCTAGATGGGCTAAGTATTACTGAAGCGGTAGAGGCTGTTTTAGATAAGTCTGGTTATCTGGATGCTCTTTCTATGCAACAAACACTTGAAAGTCAAGCACGCATTGAAAATATCGAAGAGTTCATGTCTGTTACTAAGAATTTTGATGAAACCAACACCGATGGTACGGAAAACGAGACTGGTATTGACCGTTTAGGCCGTTTCTTGAACGATCTAGCGTTGATTGCTGATACGGATGATGGTGATATGGAAGCAGCAGAAGTAACCTTGATGACTCTCCATGCTGCTAAAGGACTTGAATTTCCAGTTGTCTTTCTTATCGGTATGGAAGAGGGGGTCTTCCCTTTGTCTCGTGCCTCAGAAGATCCAGAAGAACTCGAAGAAGAGCGTCGCTTAGCTTACGTAGGTATTACCCGTGCTGAAGAGATTCTTTTCCTTACCAACGCTAATACACGTACGCTTTTCGGTAAGACTAGCTATAATCGTCCTAGCCGTTTCTTGCGTGAAATTTCAGATGATTTATTACAATATCAAGGTCTAGCTCGTCCAGCCAATTCATCATTTGGTGTTCGTTTTACAAAGGAAGAGCCAACACAATTTGGTCAAGGCATGAGTTTACAACAAGCGCTTCAGACCAGAAAAGCAAATGCACAACCTCAAAGACATACTAGCGCTCAGCCATTTTCAAAAGCTACTGGCGGACTACCTTTTGGCAAGACTTCAGACTCTAGCAATTCAGCTACTGACTGGGAAATCGGAGATATTGCTCACCACAAGAAGTGGGGAGATGGGACTGTCCTAGAAGTAACTGGAAGTGGCAAGACACAAGAACTTAAGATAAAATTCCCAGAAGTTGGACTTAAAAAGGTTTTGGCAAGCGTAGCACCTATTGAGAAGAAATAGAAAGGGACCGAAAGGTCCTTTTTATAAGCCCTCCCTATCACATTGATAAAAAATTTCTATTAGACAGCTAGCTTTTCTGGGTGTAGAATGAAGGCAACTTTTGTTTTGGAGGACACCTATATGTCACGAGAATTTTCATTTGAAACCTTACAATTACACGCTGGACAAACACCTGATAAGGAAACAAAATCACGTGCTGTTCCAATTTACCAAACGACTTCATATGTTTTTGACGATGCTCAAGAAGGTGAAGATCTCTTTGCTCTTAGAAAACCGGGTAATATTTACACACGTATTACCAATCCAACAGTAGCAGTACTTGAAGAACGTATTGCAGCCCTCGAAGGTGGCGTTGGTGCCTTGGCTACGGCTTCAGGTATGGCGGCAATTACCTATGCGATCCTTGGTTTGGCACATGCTGGCGATCATGTTGTTGCTGCGACAACCCTCTACGGTGGAACATTTAATCTCTTAAAAGAAACTCTTCCACGCTATGGCGTCACTACAACTTTTGTAGATGTTGACAATCCTGAAGAAATTGAATCTGCTATCAAAGATAATACTAAACTTGTCTTGATTGAGTCTTTGGGTAATCCGCTTATCAACATTCCTGATTTTGAAAAGATCGCTGAAATTGCTCACAGTCATAAGATTCCATTGGTTGCTGACAATACTTTTGGTACTCCATATCTCATCAATGTTATCTCCCATGGTGTAGATATCGTGGTTCATTCTGCGACTAAGTTTATCGGTGGACATGGAACAACTATTGGTGGCCTTATCGTCGATTCTGGTAAATTTGACTGGGAAGCTTCAGGCAAATTCCCACAGTTGGTTGACGAAGACCCATCTTACCACAATATCAGCTATACACGTGATGTTGGTCCAGCAGCATTTATCACTGCCCTTCGTACACAACTTTTGCGTGACACAGGGGCTGCCTTAGCACCTTTCAATGCTTTCTTACTTTTACAAGGACTTGAAACACTTTCACTTCGTGTCGAACGCCACGTCGAAAATGCTAAAAAAATCGTAGACTTTTTGGAAAATCATCCAAAAGTTGAAAAAGTGAACTATCCTGGATTGCCATCAAGTCCTTACTATGACTTGGCACAAAAATACTTCCCTAAAGGACCAGGTTCTATTTTCACTTTCCATGTGAAAGGTGGACAAGACGAAGCACGTACCGTTATTGATAATCTTGAAATCTTCTCAGATTTAGCTAACGTTGCTGATGCAAAATCTTTGGTGGTTCACCCTGCAACAACAACTCACCAACAATTGGCAGAAGCGGATTTGCTAGCTTGTGGGGTCACTCCAAATCAAATTCGTATCTCAGTTGGTTTAGAAAATGCAGATGATTTGATTGAAGATTTAAAACTAGCTCTTGATAAAATCTAAGTATTTTGATACTAAATATTTTAACCAGCTCTTTTGCTGGTTTTTTGTTATACTATCCCTATGAAATTTGTTTTTGATTTGGATGGAACCCTGTGTTTCGATGGTATGACTATGTCAAAAGAACTACAAGAGGTTCTTTTAACAACACCTAAATACGGTCATGAGATTATTTTTGCAACAGCACGCTCTTACAGAGACTGTCTTAGTATTTTAGAGGGAGAATTGAAAAAGCTGACAGTAGTTGGCTTAAACGGTGGTGAAGTCTTTCAAGATGAGTGTTTAGTATCGCAATACACAATACCTTCCCATGCTCTCAGAACTATTGTTAGCTACTGTGATACCTATAATCTCCCTTATTTTATTGATGATACCTTTAATTATGCTATTCAAAATCCTGAACAGATTCCTTTTCTCTCAAATGTTGACCCATTAAACAAAGCAAAGATTTTGCCTGTCCAAGAACTTAATAAGCCCATTAAAGCTGTTATTCCACTTGCAGAGCATGAGGATATCCGGGAAGACTTTATCTTTAATCTAAACAAACTGGAATGTTTAGACCTTACTTACCACAATATCGAAAGGTGTCTATACATTAATCCTAAAGGTGTGACTAAGGCTAGTACTGTTTTAAACCACTTTGGCAGGGACTTTGTAGCTTTTGGAAATGACCAAAATGATATTTCTCTTTTCAAACATGCTATATATGGTGTGCAAGTTGGCGATTATCCCTATCTGAAAGACTTTGCGGATGAAGTCATTCCTCCAATTAATACAGTGATTGCTGAAAAAATTAAACTACTGTTTGAAAAGTTCTAAACAAATGCTTAGGCTTCTTGCTCTATTTGCAGTACAATAGTAAAAAAGTATTGGAGGACTAACATGCCAACATTTATTGGAAAACCAGTTACAGTAGCAGAAGACAAACAACTTCAAGTTGGAGATATCTTGCGTGACTTTAATTTGACAGCAACAGATTTGACTAAAAAATCACTTTCAGAATTCAATGGAAAGAAAAAAGTTATCTCTATCGTTCCATCAATCGATACTGGTATTTGTTCAACTCAAACGCGTACCTTTAACAAGGAATTGTCAGAACTAGATGATACTGTCGTTATTACTATTTCAGTGGACCTACCATTTGCGCAAGCTCGTTGGTGTGGTGCTGAGGGCCTTGAAAATGCCATCATGCTCTCTGACTACTATGATAATAGTTTTGGTAAAGACTATGGTGTCCTTATTGAAGAATGGCACTTGTTAGCGCGTGCAGTATTAGTGGCAGACGCTGACAACAAGATTACTTATGTCGAATATTTGGACAATATCAATACTGATCCAAACTATGAAGCGGCAGTAGCAGCAGTTAAAAGCTTATAAAAGGGGCTCCGGTCTCTTTTTTATTTTGCCTTTCTTACAGTTTTTACTTGCAAAAGTATTAGCTTCTTGCTATTATTGTATAGCAATACTCAATACGGATAGTAAAATATAAAAAGGAGATTCAATGTCTGAAAAAGAAAGACCTCAACTGATTATCGATTACGAAGCTAACACAGACAAACTTGTTCGTTTAGGCGATGTTGTCGATCAATTTAAAGGAAAAGCTGTCCCTGCTAAGGCAGAACCTGGCGAATTCGCTGTCATTAATCTATCGGATATGACACCCAACGGCATTGCTTACGATGACCTAAAAACATTTTCCGAGGAACGCCGCAAACTTTTACGCTTTCTCTTAGAAGATGGAGATGTACTTATTGCATCTAAGGGGACTGTACAAAAAGTTGCTGTTTTCGAAGATCAGGGCAAGCGTGAAGCTGTTGCCTCATCAAATATCACAGTATTACGACCTAAGGAAAAACTTCGTGGTTTCTACATCAAGTTTTTCCTTGAGACAGAGATTGGTCGTGCCTATTTAGACTATGCTGATAAGGGAAAGGCTGTCCTCAATTTATCGACGGCTGACCTTTTGGACATCAAAATTCCTGAGATACCGATTGTTAAGCAAGATTACCAAATTGCCGCCTATCTACGTGGTCGTGCCGATTTCCACCGTAAGATGGTTCGTGCAGAGCAAGAGTGGGAAAATATCCAGCATAATGTTACAGAAGCTCTATTTGGAAATTAACCAAAAGCCAGCAAACTAGGATTTGTTGGTCTTTTTTTATTATTCTCGTGTATAATGGTAGTAGTAAATATGTTATTAGGAGGTCATTATGACTACCAACACCATAGATTTATCACAACCAGTCGCAACAATCATAAAAGAGCATCCAGAGGTTAAGGATTTACTGATTGACCTTGGTTTTAAGCCCTTGTCTAACCCAGCTATGCTAAATACTGTCGGTAAGGTAACCAGTCTAAAAGCCGGCTCTAAGTTAGCTAATATTCCCCTAGATAAAATCAAGCAAACCTTACTATTCAATGGTTATGATGTCATCGGAGACTAATATGGAAAATAATCGTATTCAAATACTCAAAGAAATTCTCCTAGATTTACACCATGGAGCCAGTCCTGAGAGTGTTCAAGAGCGCTTCAATCAACACTTCAAGGGAGTATCTGCCCTTGAAATCTCTATGATGGAGCATGAATTGATGTCATCTGAAGATGGGGTTACCTTTGAAGATGTTATGAGCCTTTGTAATGTCCACGCTAACCTTTTTAAAGGAGCTATTGCAGATGTGGAAGTGGCGGACGCTAATCAAGAGGGCCACCCTGTCTATGTCTTTAAACAAGAGAATTTAGCCCTACGTTCAGCTATTCTCCGTATCCGACGTATCATAGAAAATATCAGTAAGCCTGAAAATGAAGACTTCAAATCTGACCTACTCAATGGGCTTAAGCATCAGATGTCTTTATTAGGACAATTTCATAACCATTACACACGTAAAGAAAAGCTCTTCTTTCCAATAATGGAGCGTTATGGTCATGATTCTCCTCCAAAAGTTATGTGGGGAGTAGATGATGACATCCGGAAACTCTTTCGAGATGCAGAGACTAAACTCCAAGAACTCCCAAAAGGAGATTTCGAAGAATTTTCAAAGTCCTTCGAGGCTTTTTCGGAAGAATTTGAAGCCATGATTTTCAAGGAAGAGGCTATCCTACTTATGATTCTGCTTGAAACCTTCACGCAGGATGATTGGCTTTCGATTGCCGAGGAAAGTGATGCCTATGGCTATGCAATTATAAAACCTACAGCCGTCTGGAAACCTAAGCGTGAGCGTTTTGAGGAAGCCAATACGGAGACATTGCAAGAACATTCTGGTCTGAGCACTGACGAACATACGGGCAATACCCGAATTATTGAAACCCCAGAAGGGCAATTTACCATCAGCTTCACCCCAAAGCCAAAAACCGAAACTGTCGTAGATAGAGAAACAACTCAACCTTTTGGCAATGGTTATCTTTCCGTGGAGCAGGCCAATCTCATCCTCAATCATCTTCCTTTGGAAATCACTTTCGTCAATAAAGACGATATCTTCCAATACTATAATGATAATGTTCCCGCCAATGAAATGGTTTTTAAACGAACACCTAGCCAAATTGGACGAAACGTTGAACTTTGTCATCCGCCAAAAGTGCTTGATAAGGTCAAGAAAATCTTTGAATTACTAAGAAGTGGAGAGCGTGACCAAGTTCCAATGTGGTTCAAATCTGAACGTTTAGGAAAATTCGTCTATGTTACCTATGCAGCTGTTAGAGATGACAAGGGAGACTTTCAAGGTGTCCTAGAGTATGTGCAAGATATTCAACCTTTCTTTGAACTAGAAAGCGATCTTAAAAGAGACATTGATTAAAAAGCTAGCAGTCCTGCGACTGCTTATGACTATAATCCGTAAGAGGTTAGAGACTTTGCTCTCTGCCTCTTTATGTTTCTACCTAGCTCTTTAGGATTGCTTTTGATATAATTAAAAGTATGATTTCAGGAATTATTAATCTAAAAAAAGAGGCTGGAATGACCAGTCATGATGCTGTATTTAAACTACGCAAAATATTACAAGAGAAAAAAATCGGACATGGTGGTACCCTTGATCCAGATGTTACTGGTGTCCTACCTATAGCAGTTGGAAAAGCGACTCGTGTCATTGAATACATGACTGAAGCAGGGAAGGTCTACGAAGGAGAAATTACCATTGGCTTTTCGACAACTACCGAGGATGCTAGTGGAGAAATCGTCCAAATAACTCCAGTAACAGAGCTTGATGAAGAAGCCGTTGACAAGGCAATGGCAAGTTTTGAGGGAGAAATCACACAAATTCCCCCTATGTACTCAGCAGTTAAGGTCAACGGAAAGAAACTTTATGAGTACGCACGCGCTGGAGAAGAAGTAGAACGTCCACAACGTCAAGTGACCATTACCGAATTTGTCCGTACCTCACCCATCGAGCTAGAAAACGACACTGCGAGATTCACCTTCCGTGTTGCTTGTAGCAAGGGAACTTATGTCCGTACCTTATCTGTTGATTTGGGTGCTAAACTCGGCTACGCGAGTCATATGTCTGCTCTTCGTCGAACAGCCTCAGCTGGTCTAACCTTAGATAAGGCACTAACACTCTCACAAATTTCAGAAATGGTAGAAGCAGGGGATACGTCCTTCCTCCTTCCTATCGAATTTGGTGTTCAGGATCTGCCAACAGTACAAGTCACTGAAGATGATGCTAAAGAAATCTCATTTGGTCGCTTTATTGCTATTGATAGCCAAGAACCCTTGGTTGCGGCCTTTTTAGAAGACAAAGTTCTAGCCATCATGGAAAAGCGAAATCAAGTTTATAAACCTAGAAAAGTATTAAGTCAATGAAAATAACTTCTATTAACGATTATAAAGATATCCATCAGGAAAAGGGTACAGTCCTTGTCTTAGGCTATTTCGATGCGCTTCATCGTGGTCACAAGGTCCTTTTTGATAAGGCGCGCCAGATTGCTGATGACAAACAACTTGAAGTAGCTGTCCTTACCTTTAATGAAAGTCCTCAACTGACTTTTCAACGGTATACAGATGATCTCCTTCTGCATATTACAGCACCTCAAAGGCGTTGTGATCTTTTTGAAGCCTATGGAACAGATCAGCTTTATTTAACAGATTTCAATAGTGATTTTGCCCGAACGAGTTCAGATGATTTCATTGCCCGCTATATTAAGCGTTTAAAAGCTCAAGAGGTTGTTGTGGGCTTTGATTACAAGTTTGGCCATCATCGAACAGATGTGGACTATCTTGCCCGTAATTTTTCTGGTAATGTCCATGTCATTGAAGAGCAACAAAGCGATGGTGAAAAGATTTCGTCAACACGTGTACGTCAATTAATACGAGAAGGTAATGTTAAAGAAGCCAATAAACTTCTTGGCCACGAATTCTCGACACGTGGCATCGTGGTACATGGTGATGCCCGTGGACGAACCATTGGTTTTCCAACTGCTAATTTAGCACCAATCGACAGAACTTTTCTACCTGCTGATGGCGTCTATGTTGCTGATGTGGTGATTGATGGTAAACGCTATCGTTCCATGACTAGCCTAGGTAAAAACGTTACCTTTGGGGGAACAGAACTCCGCCTTGAAGCCAATATCTTTGATTTTGAAGGCGATATTTATGGAAAAACAATCGAAGTTTTTTGGCTAGATTATATCCGTGATATGATTAAGTTCAATAATATAGAGGAACTTTGTGCTCAACTGGAGGCCGATAAAAAAATCGCGGAAAAATTTTAAGAAAGCGTAGCCAAAACTAATCAAATAATGTATAATGATTAGGAATGTTAAAGTGAAAGGGGTGTTTGCATGGTAACTTTATTTTTATCACCTAGCTGCACCAGCTGTAGGAAAGCACGAGCTTGGTTGACCAATCATGAAGTTGCTTTTGACGAACACAATATTATCACGAGCCCATTAACTCACGATGAGTTGATGAAGATTTTGTCTTACACGGAAAATGGTACTGAAGATATCATTTCAACCCGTTCAAAAGTCTTTCAGAAGCTGAATATCGATGTGGATGATTTGACCATCAAGGAACTCATTCAACTGATTTCTGAATATCCAAATCTTCTTCGTCGACCTATTATTTTGGACAACAAACGCATGCAAATCGGTTTCAACGAAGATGAAATTCGTGCCTTTTTGCCTCGTGATTATAGAAAGCAAGAATTGCGTCAAGCGACCATTCGAGCTGAAATTGAGGGTAACAATGACTAAAGGAAATTATTCCTACCCACTCGATCCATCATGGAGCACTGAGGAAATCACCACAGTGCTTCATTTTTTGAGTCAGGTAGAAAAAGCATACGAGAGCAAGGTTGACCGTGACCAACTCTTGCAAGCCTATAAGGCATTTAAAACCGTTGTCCCAGGCAAAGCTCCTGAAAAGCAACTAGACAAGGCCTTTGAAGAAGCTAGCGGTTTTTCAACCTATCAAGCTGTCAAAGCTGCTAAAGCAAAAGATAAAGGATTTGTATCACTTGGAAAATAAACTGATTTTCGCCAAAGAAATCATCAAAGAAGCTGGTGCTTTTATTAAAGAAAGTTTAAGTAAAACAATCACGGTCGAAGAAAAAACAGCTTTTGATGATTTAGTCACTAATATTGATAAACAAACACAAGATTTACTCGTGGCACGTATTAAATCTGCCTTTCCTTCAGACAATATTTTCGCTGAAGAAAATGGCTTGGTGCATAATATCAAGGATGGAAACGTCTGGGTCTTGGATCCAATTGATGGAACGGTCAATTTTATTGTCCAACAAGATAATTTTTGTGTGATGATTGCCTACTATGAAGATGGGCAAGGAAAATTTGGTCTCATTTATAACGTCATGGCTGATCAACTTTTCTATGGTGGTGGCCAGTTTGATGTGTATTGCAATGACAAATTGCTTCCAGCCTATAAAAGTCGCCCATTAGACCGCTGCCTAGTCGCTAGCAATGGAGCCATGTATGCTAAAAATTTTCACGGCTTAAAAGACCTTATTGATAAGACCTTAGGTGTTCGTGTCTACGGTGGTGCCGGTTTAAGCATGTCAAAAGTCCTATCTGGTCAAATTTTAGCTTACTTTTCAGTTATTTACCCATGGGACTATGCTGCAGCAAGTATTATGGGAGAAAAATTGGGTTATCACCTTGAGACCATTACCGGAGAACCACTGGATTATTCTAGTCGTCAAGCTGTGATGCTTGTGCCCAAAGACAGACTTGAAGAAATCAAGGATATTATGGGCTCAGAAAATTAATTTAAAACAAAAACCATACTGGACAAATCAGAACAGTAAGTTCTCTTGGTTAGTCCAGTTTTTTGATAGAAAGGAAACTATGCAATTTCCATCAGACTTTATAGAAAAATATAATAAGCTCCTTGGAGATGAAGCGGAGGAATTCTTTGCATCATTTGATCAAGAACCCGTGTCCGCCTATCGTACCAACCCTCTGAAAAAGCAACAGAAAAACTTTCCTGATGCCATTCCTGAAACACCTTGGGGCCATTACGGTAAAATTTCTGGAAAATCTGCCGACCATGCAACTGGTTTAGTTTATTCTCAGGAACCAGCTGCTCAAATGGTTGCTCAAGTAGCAGCTCCGGCCAAGGGAAGTCGAGTCTTAGACTTGGCAGCTGCTCCAGGCGGAAAGTCTACTCATCTTCTAAGCTACTTAGACAATACTGGACTGCTCGTCAGCAATGAAATCAATCCAAAGCGTAGTAAAATTCTGGTTGAAAATATAGAACGTTTTGGGGCTAGAAATGTTGTTGTGACTAACACGTCAGCGGATAAACTAGCCAAAGTTTTCAAAAATTACTTTGATACGATTGTCTTTGATGGACCCTGTTCTGGCGAAGGAATGTTCCGTAAGGACCCTGATGCAATCCAATATTGGCACAATGAATACCCTAGTGAATTGGCACAATTACAGAAGGACATCTTATCAAACGGTTTGAAGATGCTCGCTCCAGGTGGACAATTGATCTACTCAACCTGTACCTGGTCTCCTGAGGAAAACGAAGGTGTTGTCGCTTGGATTTTAGAAAATTACCCTGATCTTGAATTAGTAGAAATCCCTAAATGGAATGGCATGAGAGGTGGGATTGATTTTCCAGAAACAGCTCGAATGTATCCGCACCATTTCAAAGGTGAAGGCCAGTTTGTGGCAAAATTCCAGGATAAGCGCGTGGCTGAGCAGGCACGTATCAAAGAGGGAAAATCTAACCTTAACAAGGAGCAGAAGCAACTCTGGGAAGATTTTGCAAAAAAACACCTTAAGACTGATCTAGATGGTTTACTCCAAGTTTTTGGGGACAATCTTTATCTGCTTCCTAAGGGACTTCCTGACCTTTCTAAAGTTAAAATCGCTCGTAATGGACTGCATCTTGGTGTCTTCAAGAAAAAACGTTTCGAACCAAGTTTTGCGCTTGGAATTGCATTAACCTCAGATGAAGCTGTTTCAAGTATAGAGCTAACTCAAGACCAGTTTGCCCAATATGTTTCTGGTAATGTTGTTACTCTTGACCAAACGCAACCAAACGGTTGGTATCAGCTTTTAGTGGACGGCAATGGATTCGGATTTGCCAAAATCGTTGGAAACACGGTTAAAAACTACTATCCTAAGGGATTGAGATTCCATGTATAAGGGCCTGTAATCAAACTTTAATATGACTTAATTATCTTATACTTGGTATAATTAGATAGATGTCTTTTTACAGCATATATATAAGACACTATCTTACTTAAGTTACAAAATGTCGGAGGACAAAAATGAAAAAAACAAAAGTCCTTGCAGTGATTCTATCACTGGCAATGGCCATGCTAGTCTTAACTGGCTGTGCCTCTTGGATTGATCGTGGCCAGTCCATTACAGCAGTTGGTTCTACGGCCCTTCAACCCTTAGTGGAGGCGGCAGCAGATGGGTTCGCTGAAAAGAACCCTGAGAATATCGTTAACGTTCAGGGTGGCGGTTCTGGTACTGGACTTTCTCAGGTACAATCCGGTGCCGTTCAAATTGGTAACAGTGACCTTTTTGCCGAGGAAAAATCTGGAATCGATGCCAGTAAGCTTGTTGACTATCAAGTTGCCGTTGCTGGAATTGCAGTGATTACAAACAAAGAAGTCTCTGTAGATAACTTGACAACCGAACAACTTCGCAAGATTTTCACTGGGGAAATCACAAACTGGAAACAGCTTGGGGGTAAAGACCTAGAGATCACTATTATTAACCGTGCAGCTAGCTCAGGATCACGCGCGACTTTCGATGCAGTGATTATGGACGGCAAATCACCAATACGTACCCAAGAGCAAGATTCTAATGGTATGGTTAAGTCAATCGTTGCTCAGACACCAGGAGCTATTTCCTACCTATCATTTGCCTACCTTGATGATTCTGTTAAAACATTGAAGTTAAATGGATTTGAACCAAAAGCTGAAAATGTTGCAACAAACGATTGGCCTATTTGGTCTTACGAGCATATGTATACCAAGGGAAAACCGGATAGCTATACCAAACAATTCTTAGATTACATGATGAGTGACGAAGTCCAAAAAAATGTCGTCGCAAAAATGGGTTACATTTCCATCCATAGCATGAAAGTTACCAAGGATGCTGATGGTAACGTCTCAAAGAAGAGTGAGGAGTAAGCATGAAAAATGAAGAATTGGTGAAGCAATTAACATCACCCTCTAAAAATTCACGCCTTGAGAAGTTTGGTAAAACAATCACTTTCCTTTGCCTAGCTTTGATTGTTTTTATCGTAGCCATGATTTTACTTTTCGTTGCTCAAAAAGGGCTAGCGACTTTCTTTGTTAATAAAGTTAGCTTGATCGAGTTTCTCTTTAGTGGCGATTGGTCGCCATCTGAAGGCAAGTTCGGAGCTCTTCCAATGATTTTAGGGTCATTCGTAGTGACCTTGCTTTCAGCCTTGGTAGCAACGCCATTTGCCATTGGAGCAGCCATCTTTATGACTGAAATTTCTCCGAAAGGGGCTAAATTCTTACAACCAGCTATTGAACTTTTGGTTGGAATTCCATCTGTTGTTTATGGTTTCATTGGTCTCCAAGTGGTGGTCCCATTTGTTCGCTTAATTTTTGGTGGCACAGGGTTTGGTATTCTTTCAGGTACCTTTGTCTTGTTCGTCATGATTCTACCAACCGTAACCTTTATGACAACAGATACGCTTCGTGCAGTGCCTCGTCACTATCGTGAAGCCAGTCTGGCCATGGGAGCTACACGCTGGCAAACGATTTGGCGTGTGACACTTAACGCGGCTAAACCAGGTATTTTCACGGCCGTTATCTTTGGTATGGCCCGTGCCTTTGGTGAGGCTCTTGCCATCCAAATGGTGGTCGGAAATTCCGCAGTGATTCCAACTTCTTTAACGACACCAGCAGCAACATTGACATCTGTCTTGACTATGGGAATCGGGAATACAGTCATGGGTACTGTTTCAAACAATGTCCTTTGGTCTCTCGCCTTGGTTCTCTTATTGATGAGTCTTGGTTTCAATATGTTGGTGAAATTCATTACCCGTGAGAGAAAGAGAAATTATGAACGCTAAAAAAATTGATAAAATTGCCATCGGCACACTCTATGTGATTGCTGGCATTATTGTAACAATCCTGGCAGCCTTGATTCTCTATATCTTGGTTCGCGGGATACCACATATCAGCTGGTCATTCTTGACTAGTCGATCATCATCTTACAAAGCTGGTGGAGGAATTGGGGTTCAACTCTACAATTCATTCTTCCTTTTGGTTATTACCCTGATTATTTCTGTGCCTCTTTCTATGGGAGCTGGGATCTTCTTATCAGAATATGCTAAAAAAGGACGCCTTACCAACTTTGTTCGTACCTGTATTGAAATCCTTTCTTCACTACCTTCAGTAGTGGTCGGACTCTTTGGTTATTTGATTTTTGTTGTCCAATTCCAGTATGGATTTTCAATCCTATCTGGTGCCTTGGCTTTAACGGTCTTTAACCTACCACAAATGACTCGTACGGTTGAAGATAGTTTGCGAACAGTCCACCATACCCAACGTGAAGCTGGGCTAGCTCTAGGCTTGTCTCGATGGGAAACGATTTTACACGTTGTTGTTCCAGAGGCATTGCCTGGTATTGTTACTGGTATCGTTCTTGCTTCTGGCCGTATTTTCGGGGAAGCAGCAGCGCTTATCTATACAGCAGGTCAATCTGCACCAGCACTTAACTGGAGCGACTGGAATCCGCTTAGTATCTCTAGTCCAATCTCAATTTTCCGCCAAGCAGAAACACTTGCTGTTCACATCTGGAAGGTCAACTCAGAAGGTACGACACCTGACGCCACTGCAGTATCTGCTGGTTCAGCAGCAGTACTCTTGATTTTCATTTTGATTTTCAACTTTGGTGCACGTCGTTTGGGAGCTTACCTCCATAAGAAATTAACATCCGCTTAAAGGAGTTATCATGACAAAATACAATTGGGACGAGCGTCATATTATCACCTTCCCAGAGAAGGAGCTCGCTCTTGAAACAAAGGACTTGCATGTCTATTATGGTCAAAAAGAAGCCATCAAAGGTATCGACATGCAATTCGAGAAAAATAAAATTACGGCTCTTATTGGCCCTTCAGGATGCGGGAAATCAACCTTTCTTCGTAGCCTAAACCGTATGAATGATACGATTGATATTGCTAAGGTTACTGGACAAATCCTTTATCAAGGCGTCGATGTCAATGCAAGCAATATCAATGTTTATGAAATGCGTAAACATATTGGAATGGTTTTCCAACGTCCAAATCCATTTGCCAAGTCTATCTACAGAAACATTACCTTTGCTCACGAACGTAAAGGTGTAAGAGATAAGCAAACCTTGGACGAGATTGTTGAGACATCACTTAAGCAAGCAGGTCTTTGGGATCAGGTTAAAGATGATCTTCATAAATCTGCCTTTACCCTATCAGGTGGTCAGCAGCAACGTCTTTGTATTGCAAGAGCTATTGCCGTGAAACCGCAGATTCTCCTCATGGATGAGCCTGCAGCTTCACTGGACCCTGTAGCTACTATGCAGCTAGAAGAGACCATGTTCGAACTTAAGGAAGATTACTCTATTATCATCGTGACGCACAATATGCAGCAGGCAGCGCGTGCCAGTGATTATACAGCATTCTTCTACCTTGGTGATCTTATCGAATATGATGAGACCAAGAAAATCTTCCAAGATGCTGCCCTACAGTCAACTAATGACTATGTATCAGGACGCTTTGGATAGAAAGGAGCACTTATGACTGAACCTATCATTTCAATCAATGATTTATCGGTGTATTTCAATAAGAAAAAAGCCCTCAATAACGTGACAATGGATTTCTATCCAAATGAAATCACGGCCCTTATCGGACCTTCAGGATCGGGAAAATCAACCTTGCTTCGTTCTATCAACCGAATGGGAGATCTAAACCCCGAATGGACACTTACTGGTGCTGTTTCTTACAATGGTCACAACGTCTACAGTCCTCGAACAGACACTGTTGAGCTCCGTAAAGAAATCGGAATGGTCTTCCAACAACCCAATCCTTTTCCTATGTCTATCTATGAAAACGTGGTTTATGGGCTTCGTATCAATGGTATCAAAGATAAGGCTGTCCTTGACAAAGCAGTAGAAGAGTCACTAAAAGGTGCTTCAATCTGGGAAGAGGTTAAAGACCGTCTCCATGACTCAGCACTTGGACTTTCAGGGGGGCAACAACAACGTATCTGTATTGCACGGGTTCTTGCCACGTCTCCAAAGGTTATCCTTCTTGACGAACCAACGTCTGCCCTCGACCCTATCTCCGCTGGTAAGATTGAGGAAACCCTATATAACCTTAAAGACCAATATACCTTGCTGCTTGTTACACGTTCTATGCAACAGGCAAGTCGTATCTCACAACGAACAGCCTTTTTCCTAGATGGAGAACTCATTGAGTATTCATCAACGAAAGATATGTTCCTAAATCCACAACATAAAGAAACAGAAGATTATATTACCGGTAAATTCGGTTAAGAAAGGACAGATTACTAAAAAAATTATGATGTTACGAACACCCTTCGAAGAAGAATTAGAAAAACTCCACAACCAATTTTACGCTATGGGTACAGAGGTTGCAGCTCAGCTTAAGAAAGCTGTACGTGCCTTTATCAGCCATGACCGTGATTTGGCTAAGGAAGTCATTGAAAATGACGAAATCGTCAATAACTACGAAACCAAACTTGAGAAAAAATCGCTTGAAATTATCGCTCTTCAGCAACCTGTATCAAGTGATTTGCGAACAGTTATCACAGCTCTCAAAGCATCTAGTGACGTTGAACGCATGGGTGACCATGCCGTTGCTATTGCTAAAGCAACTATCCGCATTAAAGGTGAGGAACGCCTAACTGAAATTGAAGCTGAAATCAAGAAAATGGGGAAAGCAGTTCGCCACATGGTCGAAGATGCTCTAGATGTTTACTTGAACAGTGATGAACAACGCGCTTATGAAATCGCAGCTTCAGATGAAATCATCGATAACTATTTCCGTGGTATTCAAGCCATGACAGTAGAAGGTGTTCGCAAGAATCCTGATGCTGCCTTCGCTGCTAAAGAATATTTCCAAGTCCTTATGTATTTGGAACGTATTGGTGACTATGCCCGCAATCTCTGCGAGTGGGTTGTCTACCTCAAATCTGGGAAAATCATTGAACTGTAGGCAAAGCTTCCAATCTATGTTATAATGGGTCTGTATTGAATAATTCAGACCCTTTTCTTTTGCAAAAGAGTCTGATATCGAAACATTTGTCAGTCTGTTTCGATACGAAAAGTTAGATTAGGAGTATATACGTATGACAGCATCTGTTGCTCGTTTTATCGAAAGTTTCATCCCTGAAAATTACAATCTTTTCTTGGACATTAATCGTTCTGAAAAGACTTTTACAGGGAATGTTGCCATCACAGGTGAAGCCCTTGATAACCATATCTCCCTTCACCAAAAAGACCTTACCATTAGTTCCGTTCTCTTGGATAATGAATCATTGAACTTCCAAATGGATGATGCTAACGAAGCCTTCCATATTGAACTTCCAGAGACCGGTGTTTTGACGCTTGTCATTGAATTCTCTGGTCGTATTACAGATAATATGACAGGGATTTACCCATCATATTACACCTACAATGGTGAGAAGAAAGAGATTATTTCAACGCAGTTTGAATCTCATTTTGCGCGTGAAGCCTTCCCATCTGTTGATGAACCAGAAGCCAAAGCTACTTTTGATTTCTCATTGAAATTTGATGCTGAAGAAGGCGATATCGCTTTGTCAAACATGCCTGAAATCAATAGCCATTTGCGTGAAGAAACTGGGGTTTGGACATTTGAGACAACCCCTCGTATGTCAACATACCTCCTTGCCTTTGGTTTTGGAGCTCTTCAAGGTAAGACAGCGAAAACGCAAAACGGAACTGAAGTTGGTGTCTTCGCTACAGTTGCACAAGCTGAAAACAGCGTTGACTTTGCCCTTGATATTGCCGTTCGTGTCATTGATTTCTACGAAGACTACTTCCAAGTCAAATATCCTATCCCATTGTCATACCATCTGGCTCTTCCTGACTTCTCAGCAGGTGCCATGGAAAACTGGGGACTTGTTACCTATCGTGAAGTTTACCTACTAGTAGACGAAAATAGCTCAGCTGCAAGTCGTCAACAAGTAGCTCTTGTGGTTGCCCACGAATTGGCTCACCAATGGTTCGGTAACCTTGTAACGATGAAATGGTGGGATGATCTCTGGCTTAACGAAAGCTTTGCCAATATGATGGAGTATGTTTCAGTAGATGCCATTGAACCTAGCTGGAACATCTTTGAAGACTTCCAAACAACTGGTGTGCCTCATGCCCTCCAGCGTGATGCTACAGATGGTGTTCAGTCAGTCCACATGGAAGTTAATCACCCAGATGAGATTAACACCCTCTTTGATAGTGCTATCGTTTATGCCAAAGGTAGCCGTCTCATGCATATGCTTCGCCGTTGGTTAGGTGATGAAGCCTTTGCTAAAGGACTTAAAGCTTACTTCGAGAAACACCAGTACAACAACACTATTGGACGTGACCTTTGGAATGCACTCTCTGATGCTTCTGGAAAAGATGTCTCTAGTTTCATGGATACTTGGTTGGAGCAACCAGGTTACCCTGTTGTTACTGCAGAAGTTGTTGATGACACTCTTATTCTTAGTCAAAAACAATTCTTCATTGGTGAACATGAAGATAAAGGGCGTCTTTGGGAAATTCCATTGAACACAAATTGGAACGGACTTCCAGACACACTCTCAGAAGAGCGTATTGAGATTCCAAATTATAGCCAGCTTGCTGCTGAAAATAATGGAGCTCTTCGTCTTAATACAGCAAATACGGCACATTACATCACAGACTACCAAGGACAACTCTTGGACCAACTCTTAGAGGAATTTGCTAACCTTGACACTGTAAGTAAACTTCAAATTTTGCAAGAACGTCGTCTTCTTGCTGAAAGTGGCCGTATCTCCTATGCAAGCCTAGTGTCTCTTCTTGATCTTGTCGAAAAAGAAGAAAGCTTCTTGATTGCGCAAGCTAAGTCTCAAATCCTCGCTGGTTTGAAACGCTTTATCGATGAGGATACAGAAGCAGAAGTGCACTACAAGGCTTTGGTACGTCGTCAATTCCAAAACGACTTTGAACGTCTTGGTTTAGATGCCAAAAATGGAGAGTCAGATGAAGATGAAATGGTTCGTCAAACGGCACTAAGCTACTTGATTCAAGCAGACTATCAACCAGCAGTCCTTGCAGCTGCAAGTGTTTTCCAAGCTCATAAAGAAAACATTGAAAGCATCCCTGCAAGTGTTCGTGGTCTTGTCCTCATTAACCAAATGAAACAAGAAGACAGTCTTACCCTTGTTGAAGACTATGTCAACGCATACGTCACAACAAATGATAGTAACTTCCGTCGTCAATTAACTCAAGCAGTTTCATACCTTAAAAATCAAGAAGGCCTCGACTACGTGCTAAGTCAGCTTAAAGACAAACATGTCGTTAAACCTCAAGACTTATACCTCTGGTATATGAATTTCCTCAGCAAATCATTTGCTCAAGAAACCGTTTGGAACTGGGCAAAAGATAACTGGGATTGGATTAAGGCAGCCCTTGGTGGTGATATGAGCTTTGATAGCTTTGTTAATATCCCAGCATCAATCTTTAAAACGCAAGAGCGTCTTGATCAATATATTGCTTTCTTCGAGCCACAAACAAGTGATAAAGCCTTGGAACGTAATATCTTAATGGGAATTAAGACAATTGCTGCACGAGTAAACTTGATTGAAAAAGAAAAAGCAGCCGTTGAATCTGCTCTTAAAGATTATTAATAAGAAAAACAAGCTTTCCGTGAAGGAGAGTTTGTTTTTTGTGTATGATAGTTTACATAAATATAGTTATGTATTTAAAGGAATAACAAAACGTCCTTAGCATAATTAAATTTATGTAAAATAAAAACAACCACTCCAAATAGGAATGGTTGGGATAGCCAATTATAAATTGTCTAGAGCATTTTTTTGTTCATCATTAACAATATGCGTATATAGATCAGTAACCTGAGTGGAAGCATGGCCAAGTTGATGACTCACTAAAACTTGAGACTTGGTAGCATCATAAAGGCGTGTTGCCAGAGTATGTCGAAGCTTGTGGGGAGTCACACGAATTTTGAAATCCTGAGAATATTTGGCAACCATCTTTTCGATACTTGAAGCATCAATACGGTTTGGAACCCCTCGATATTCCGTTAAAAAGAGGGCAACATCTTGCTTTTCAGCCTTATAGCGTTTATCACGTATACTGAGATAAGTTTCAAGATAGGGCTTTGCAAAACTTGCTACATTAACTGAGTCCCGTTTGCCACCTTTTCGAGTGACGTCGATGACCATCATTTTTAGATTGATATCTTTAAGGTCCAGATTAACAGCTTCAGAGAGTCGAACACCTGAAGCCAGTAGCAAGGCAATGATAGCCAAATCACGTTCTTTATTCTTATAAAACGAAGATTTGGCGCGATTTGAGAGCTTGACTTCGTATTCATTTTCTACATAATCAAGGAATTCCATGGTTTCATCGCCAAGAAAGAGTTTTTGTTTGATATTCTCAGCACGTGCAGCTAGAGTTTCTTTCTTTTTCTTAGTAGAAACTTTTTTCATGACGTTACGATAGAAATAAGGCTCACCGTCAGGACCCTCGACCTCCTCGGTTAAATACTTATAGAGACTAGATAGGGCTGAAAGTGTACGATTAATAGTCGTTTGAGAGACACCCTGTTTCTTGGAATAGGTATTCAAAGATGGACGTTCACGTAGATAAAGGACAAATGACTCCATATCTTTTTTAGTTAGATTTTCCAAGGTTTTGATGTCAATTGAGGCAATATCATCAGCATCTGAAATACCTGAGTCAAACAACCAATCAAAAAAGCGTTTATATTCCTTAAGGTATTCGTATAAAGTTGTAAAAGAATACGGTACCGATAGTTTAGATTGATAATACTCCAGAACAAACCAGGGCATTAGAGATTTGTATTCCTCAATTTTTTCGAGTAAGAGTTCACGTTTCATTTGTTTTTTCTCCAAAGTTACTTAATAGAAGTATATCATACCCTTATCTTTCTTTCAAGAAAATTACAGTTTTTCGGAAAGATGTTATAAGGTGTTTTTCACTTAAAGGCTTTATAGGTTTAATGTCCGAATATATAAAAACCACACTAAATCAATCATAAACCAACTTTAAAAAATCTTTATAACGTATTATTTACTTTTAGAATTTTCCCAAGAAAAAACAACCTGAAGTTTTCCAGATTGTCCAAACAATGATTAAGCTACGATAGCTTTTGCAACCTCCTCAGTTGTCATACGGGAGAAATAATGTGTTGTGTCAATGGTTTTAAGTTTAGCCAAGACATCTTCGTACTCGTAAGGTACACCGACCAGCAAGTCTTCAATATCAGATACATCCCCGATACCAAAGAAATCTCCGTAAATCTTAACAGATTTAATAATTGAATTCTCAACATTGGCGTAAGTTGAGATCTTACCAGCTGGGTAACGAACGTTACGCTCTACTGTGTATTCTGGTGATTGACCGTATGTCCAGTCCCAAGTATTGAATTGCTTCTCATAAGACTCTTGAATTTTAGCTAATTCATCCTCAGAAAGGACGTATTCAGTCATATCAGGATAAAATTCCTTCATTTTTTCCAAGATTTTATCTGAGAATTCATTTACAGTGATTTTTTCTGGCAGTTCGTCTACGATGTTTGTAACACGAGCACGTACAGATTTAACACCTTTTGATTCAATTTTGTCTTTGCTGACTTTGAGGGCTTGGCCAAGAACTGACATATCAACGTCAAAGAGCAAGCAACCATGGTGCATCATACGACCTTTATAGTAAGCTTGAGCATTTCCACAGAACTTTTTACCGTCGATTTCAAGGTCATTACGGCCAGTAAACTCAGCCTTAACTCCCAAATCAGCAAGTGTTGCGATTACAGGTTGAGAGAAAGTCTTAAAGTCAAAAGCACCTTCATCTGCCTTGTTAGAGATGATAGTATAATTGAGGTTATTCAAATCGTGATAAACAGCGCCACCACCAGACAAACGACGAACGACCTTGATACCATGAGCATCTGTATATTCTTTGTTAATCTCTTGAATGGTATTTTGGTGTTTACCAACAATGATAGCTGGACGGTTAATCCAAAGAATGAACAATTCATCTTCATTCACCAATTCACGAAAGGCATAGGCTTCCAAAGCAATATTATAGGCAGGATCATTTGATGTGTTTACGATATATTTCATGAGGTCTCCTCTTGTAATGTGATACTTATATTATAAAGAAAAACGGTGACAAAGTACACGAAAACGCCTTAGGTATAAGGATTTTCATGATATAATAGTAAAAAATATATGGGGAGTTTTAGAATGTTACAAAATCCTAGTAAATTAAGTCTCTATTTCTCGAGGCTAACCAGTAAAATAAATAAAAAGGTCAAAATAGCATTTGCTCTGCTTCTTTTTGTTGCTCTTGGAATGTTTCTCTATAATGCCTACCAAAGAGCTTATAAGCCTTATCTCTACGATAAAAACAATTACTATTACAAGGCCTATAATTACAGCGTTGAGAAGATAAAACCTCAAAGAAAAGTTGTCAAAGATATTGAGATAGAGGTCTTCCACTTCGGAAAAGACGATTTCCCTGATAATCTGTCTACATATAAGGTCGGCCATTATATCGATAAAGGAATTGATCCCCGCAGACTTCTATTGCATATCACTTTTACTGATAAGACCAAAATCACTTTACCATTTGGACAGGTGACTTCTACTGAAAACTTTTTCGACCGTTATGAACGCTATTTTGACCGTAAAGTTTTTGAGGTCGGTCCGGGTTTTGATGAAGAATGGTTTTCGAATGCAGAGAATTACAGACAAATGATTGAGCGCTTCCCTGGATTACATGATAAAACAATGGATGCCGACTTCGAGTTATATCTAAGGGACTTCCTATTTATGATAGTTCCTGGTGATACCCTCTACCAAACTGGTGCTGTCAAAGATGGTGTTAGTAAATACCACTTTCAGTTGAAAAATCCTAAATCAGGAAAAATGCAAAGCTATATTATCTACGGAAATGAAGGAGACATCCCACTCTGGGATTGGCAGGCTCCCTTTGTTACCTTTGATAAGGATTTTGCTAACAAGGAAAGAATTCAGGAATTCTTCGATGACTACGATATTAGAGAGTATGGAAATTATTGGGATGGTATGTACAATATACAATTTCCTCATTTAAATTCTTTTAGAGGTGATGGGTATAACTTTTATAAAATGGCCTTTTACTCAGATAAGTTTACAAATTTCCCACTGAGCCTTGATTTAACAGGTAAGAGCGAGGATTTTAAGATTACCATTACAGATTCTTACCTACAAGAAGAATCAAGAACTGCAAAAAATGAAATCCATTATCTAAAATACTCAACATCTAAAACTTATGATTCATCAAATAAAGAAGCCTATATGAATGATATATTGCACCAATACCTAAAGTAACAGAATTTAATTTATGTAAATACAGTTAATTTATCTATTGGCTGTGTTTTTTCATGCAAAAAGAACAAGACCATTTCTGATCTTGTTCTTCTTTTATGCAACTAGAATATTATTTTGTGTGCCAGATGTCTTTGTCATACTGTTCGATTGTACGGTCAGATGAGAAGAATCCTGCTTCAGCAATGTTGTAAACAACTTTTTTGTTCCATGCATCTTGATCTTCGTAAGCTGCATATACTTCTTCTTTCTTGTCGATGTATTCAGCCAAGTCGATCAATGTCATGAACCAGTCTTTAGAGATAAGTTCTTTGTGGAGACGTTCCAAGCGTTCTTTATCTCCAACTTTAACGAGGTCTTCGCTTACGATAAAGTCAACAGCTGCTTTGATGTTAGCATCTTTTTCGTAGTAATCACGTGATACATAACCTTCTTTTTCATAAAGGTCAATGATTGTATCAGAGTCTTTACCAAATGTGAAGATGTTTTCTGGTCCTACCAATTCAGCAATCTCAACGTTGGCACCATCCATTGTACCAAGTGTAAGGGCACCGTTAAGCATGAATTTCATGTTACCTGTACCTGAAGCTTCTTTAGAAGCCAATGAGATTTGTTCTGAGATATCTGTTGCTGGGATAAGGTGTTCTGCAACTGTTACGTTGTAGTTTTCAACCAAGTGAACGTTGAGGTATTTGCTTACTTCTGGATCATTGTTGATGAGCTCAGAAAGTGACAAGATCAAGTGGATGATATCTTGAGCAATAACGTAGGCAGGAGCTGCTTTACCACCAAAGATGATAGTGATTTTACGTTTTGGAAGGTTTCCTTTTTTGATTTCCAAGTATTTGTGGATGACATACAAAGCGTTCATTTGTTGACGTTTGTATTCGTGGAAACGTTTGATTTGAGTATCAATAATTGAGTTTTCATCAAGATCGATACCTTTGTTGGCTTTAAGATAACGTTTAAGTGACAACTTGTTATCATATTTGATTTCAGCCAAACGTTTGTGAACTGCTGGATCATCTGCAAAGGCAGCCAATTTTTCCAATTGAGTTGCGTCAGTAAGGTAACCATCACCAATCAATTCTTTAATGTAGTCAGCAAGTTCTTGGTTTGAGAATTCCAACCAACGACGGAATGTAATACCGTTTGTTTTGTTGTTGAGGCGTTCTGGGTAAAGGTCGTAGAATGGTTTCAACTCAGAAGATTTAAGGATTTCTGTGTGAAGTGCTGCTACACCGTTAACGCTTGTAGAGAAGTGGATATCCATGTGTGCCATGTGAACACGGTTGTGTTCGTCAATGATTTGAACACGTGGATCTTCGTATTTTTCACGAATGATAGCATCCAATTTCTTGATGATAACAACAAGGTGTGGAACAACTTCTTCAAGGTAGTCAAGAGGCCATTTTTCAAGGGCTTCAGCCAAGATAGTGTGGTTTGTGTAACCAACCATTTTGCTTACGATTGCTACTGCTTCATCAAATTCAAATCCATGTTTTTCTGTCAAAAGACGAATCAATTCTGGAATTACCATTGATGGGTGAGTATCGTTGATTTGTACGTAAGCGTAATCTGGAAGGTCGTGAAGGTTAGAACCACGTTCGATAGCTTCGTCAATCAAAAGTTGAGCAGCGTTTGATACCATGAAGTATTGTTGGTAGATACGCAAGAGTTCACCTTTACGAGTTGAATCATCTGGATAAAGGAAAAGTGTCAAGTTCTTTTGGATTTCGTCTTGATCAAAAGTGATTCCTTTTTCAATCAAATCGTAATCCAAACCGTTGATATCGAAGAGGTTAAGGTAGTTCTTAGTTTCTTTCTTATAACCCAAGATATCCAAACGATCCAAACGTGATTTCAATGTGAAGTTTTTGAATGGAACATCATAAGAGATATCAGTTGGTACCAACCATGATTGATCTTCAATCCAGTAGTTTGGTTCTGCATCTTGTTTGTTATCTTTGAAGACTTGTTTGAAAAGACCACAGTGGTAGTTAAGACCAACACCTTCACCGTTGATGCCAAGTGTTGCCATAGAGTCGATGAAACATGAAGCCAAACGACCCAAACCACCATTACCAAGAGATGGTTCTGGTTCAACGTCTTCAACTTCGCTGATTGATTTACCAGCAGCAGCCAATTCAGCTTTAACATCTTTGTAGATGCCCAAGTTGATCAAGTTGTTAGACAAAAGTTTACCAATCAAGAACTCAGCTGAGATGTAGTAAACTTTACGTTTGCTATCGTTTTTAGGTTTTGGAGCAGCCGCTTCTTTTACGAATTCCAACAAAAGGTAGTAGATTTCTTCGTTTGAAAGGTCCTTAAGATTTTTGTTTTTTGCTTCAACATATTGTGTAAATGTAGCCATTTTAGTTATTACCTCGATTATATCTTTCTGTAATGTCTGTCAAAAATTCTTTCTTGTCTACAGTGATTTCACCTGGAAGCATACGCCATTTCCAGTTTTCACCAACTGTGTTAGGGAAGTTTGTACGGCTATTTTCAGGTTTATCAAGGATATCCTGCATAGTCGCAATAGCTGTGTTGCTTACTGTAGCAAAGAGTGTGCGAAGGAGAGCACGTGTAATTGGTTCACCTTGACGACGGTTAATGTAAGCATCAGTGTAATCACGTTGCTCTTGCGTCAAGTTGTCGTACCAACCGTTGATTACTTCGTTATCATGTGTACCTGTGTAAGCAACTGAATGTTGTGTGTATACATGTGGAATATCAATGCTGTTTCCAGTAGTATCGTAGAAACCAAATTGAACAATCTTCATTCCAGGGTAACCACAGTCTGCAAGAAGTTTACGTGTCTTATCATCAATGTTACCAAGGTCTTCGGCAATAATTTTAAGATCACCCAATTCTTCTTTGACCACTTTGAAGAGGTCATATCCAGGTCCAGGAACCCATTCACCATTTTCAGCAGTTTCATCTCCACCAGGAATTTCCCAGAAGTCAGAGAAACCTTTGAAGTGGTCGATACGCAAGTAATCATAAAGTTTGAATGATTCTTGAATACGGAATACCCACCAAGCATAATTTTCAGCTTTGTGTTTATCCCAAGCGTAGATTGGGTTACCCCAAAGTTGACCAGTAGCTGAGAAGTTATCTGGTGGAACTCCGGCAATGTAACGTGGTTTACATTCGGCATCTAGTTTGAAGAGGTGTGGTTGTGTCCAAACTTCAACACTATCAGCTGAGATGTAGATTGGCATGTCACCAATGATTTGAATACCATTTTTGTTAGCATAGGCTTTAAGTTCTGCCCATTGGCTAAAGAAGAGGTATTGCACTACTTGGTGGTAAGTGATGACATCAGCAAGTTCTTTGCGAAGTTTTTTAAGAGTTGCCTCATCGCGTTTAACTGCTTTTTTGTCATCCCAATCTTGAAGTGCTTTGTTATCAAAGTGTTCTTTGATAGCCATGAAATCAGCATAATCTGCTAACCAGTTAGCATTTTCAGATTTGAAAGCTTCAAACTTCTTAGCTTCTTTTTTGTCAGCCAAGATTGCTTTGACTGCTTTTTCAAGAAGTGGGCGACGTGCTTCATAAACTTTAGCATAGTCGATAAACTCTGGATCTGATCCAAAGTCAGCGTCTTTAACATCAGCTTTAGTTAGAAACTTGTCACGAATAAGGAAATCCAAATCGATGAAGTGTGTGTTCCCCGCTACCGCAGAGAATGATTGATAAGGTGAGTCCCCATAACTTGTTGTAGTAAGTGGCAAGATCTGCCAGTATGTTTGTTTTGTTTCTTTCAAGAAATCAACAAAGTCATAGGCTGCTTGACCGAAAGATCCGATCCCGTAGTCACCTGGAAGTGATGTGATGTGCATCAATACACCGCTTGCTCGTTTGTTCATAAAGTTTACCTCAAATTATTTTTTACACTTATGATTATAATGCAAACGTTTGCATAAGTCAAGAATTTTTAGCAAAAAAATAAAATTTTTTTATTTATTCTTGAATGATTGTTCGTAAAACAAGCGCTTACAGTATGAGAGAGGATTTTTTAATAATTACTTCTAATGAATTTCGGAAAAATAGGATTCTTATCAAAAGAAAAAAGTAGTCGGTCGTTTTACTAACCAACTACTTGAACACTCCTTAACCTATTACGGATAAGTTAGGACACTTTCTCTTTCTATAAGTTCAAATGGAATAATGACTTTTTGTGACTTAATCTTGGCTGCTTTTAGAAGTCCTAGAAGGCTTTGAACACTTTCTCTAGCTAGTGCCTGAATATTAATGTCAAATGTGGTCAAGAAAGGATGCATGATTTCTGCAAAAGTCGAATTATTGAAAGAAATAATGGCATAATCTTCAGGAACTCTAAATCCTTGATTGTTCAGCCATTGAATAAGACGAAGGGCGATAAGGTCATCCTTAACAATCAAAGCTGTCGGAGAAAATCTTTCCAATTCTTTCTTTAAATCCTCGATTGTTCGTGCTGAAAAGACAAGTTCAGGTAGGACATCCAAATTTTGTTCGTCACTTGCTTCCTTATACCCTTGATAACGTTCCTGCCCCACTTGTCCAAACAGATCATCAGTGACAAAACCAATCTTTCGGTGCCCTTTTGCCTGGAGGTAATTTACAGCTTCACGTCCTAATTCCTTATTATCATTATCAATATAGGTTACTTTATTTTCATTATCCACTGCTGCTCCAACCACTACAAAAGGTACTTTTGCTTTTAATAGGTAATCTTTAACAGGATCTTTCTTTTCTGAATAGAGGATTATAAAGCCATCTGCCCGTTTTTGACGATGCATGAGCTCAACTTGTTTAACTAATTCCTCTAGCGTTGCACCCGTAGCAATACTAACGACCTGAGAATGACAACTAGCTTCTTCATTGATTGCTGTTAGAATCTCCATATAGAAGGGCTGGCTAATATTTTCTCGGTCAGTTAAAGGAGGAAGCACGACCCCTAAGCTATGAGTTAAGCCCGTTGCCAACATTTGTGCTGCTGAGTTGGGTACATAACCTAATTCTTCCATAGCTGCTCTTACTTTTAGTTTGGTTTCTTCTGATATCGCAGGGTTATCCTTTAATGTCCTACTTACCGTTGATGGGCTGACACCAGCCTTCTTAGCGACATCTTTAATTGTAGCCATTACATCCCTCTCATCTCATAAATATTTTTATAGTCGAAAATTATAAGAACAATTATAAACCAAATAGGTTATTTTTGCAATCGTTTGCAAAAAGTTAAAAAATTTTTATAAAATACTTGACAGATTGTGGAAACGGTTGCATAACGTTTATCGTAAACTAAATTTCTGGAGGAAATAGAAATGAAAAAATGGCAAAAGGTATTACTTGGTAGTGCTGGATTACTTGTGGCTGGATCGCTCTTGGTAGCTTGTGGGTCAAACTCAAGCAAGAGCTCAAGCTCAGATAGCAAGACTTTGAAACTTTGGGTACCAACTGGTGCTAAGAAATCTTACTCAGATACAGTAGCACAGTTTGAAAAGAAATCTGGTTACAAAGTTGATATGGTTGAAATGGAAGATCCAAATGCTCAAGAAAACTTGACTAAGGATGCTTCTACTGCTGCAGATGTCTTCTCACTTCCACATGACCAACTCGGTAAATTGGTAGACGCTGGCGCTATCCAAGAAATCCCAGAGCAATACTCAAAAGAAATTGCTGAGCAAGATACTGAACAAGCTGCTGTAGGTGCTCAATACAAAGGTAAAACTTACGCCTTCCCATACGGTATCGAAACTCAAGTTACATACTACAACAAATCTAAACTTAATGAAGAAGATGTGAAATCATATGAAACAATCACTTCTAAAGCTAAATTTGGTAGCAACTTGAAAGAAGTTAATGCTTATGTAACTGCTCCTCTCTTCCTTTCAGTTGGTGACACACTCTTTGGTCCTAACGGTGAAGATGTGAAAGGTACTAACTGGGGTAACGAGGCTGGTGTGAATGTTCTTAAGTTCATCGCAGCTCAAAAAGACAATAAAGGATTTGTCAATGTCGATTCAGCTAACATGATGGCTAAATTTGAAGATGGTTCTGTTGATGCTTTCCAATCAGGACCATGGGACTACGCTGCAGCTGCTAAAGCTGTTGGTAAAGACAATCTTGGTGTTGCTGTTTACCCAACAGTTAATATCGGTGGTCAAGACGTTCAACAAAAAGCCTTCATGGGTGTTAAACTTTACGCAGTTAACCAAACACCATCTAAAGGTAACGCAGAACGTATCGCTGCTTCTTACCAATTGGCACAAGCTTTGACAAGCAAAGACAGTCAAAATAACCAATTCACTAATGAAGAACGTCACATCATCCCAGCTAACAAAGAAGTTCAAGCTTCTGAAGCTGTTCAAAAGGATGCACTTGCACAAGCTGTAATTACTATGGGTTCATCTGATCAGTACACAACTGTTATGCCTAAACTTAGTCAAATGTCAGTCTTCTGGACTGAAAGTGCTGCTCTTATGAGTGATGCATATAACGGTAAAATCAAGGAAGATCAATTCCTTACTAAATTACAACAATTTGATAAAGATTTGGCAGCAGCTAAATAAGAATCCTAACTATGAGAAGGTAAAGAGGCAGGTCAGGTTCCTAGCCTCTTTATCTATCACTAATTAAACATTTATCTGAGGAGATATCTATGTCACAAACAATCTACGACACAACTCCTATGCGCCAGGTCTTCAAAGAAGGTACATGGGATGTCAAATTATCCTTTCTGGTAATGGGATTGGCAAACTTGGTCAACAAACAGTTCACCAAGGGCTTGCTCTTCCTCCTTTCTGAGATTGCCTTCTTAGTAGCCTTCGTTATCCAAATCATCCCTGCACTTAAAGGGATGATTACCCTGGGGACTCAAGAACAAGGTGAGGCTATTAAAGAAGTTAATGGGGTTAAGCTTACTGTTCAGGTCGCTGGAGATAATTCAATGCTTATGTTGATTTTTGGTCTTGCATCATTAATCTTCTGTGCAGTTTTTGCTTATATTTACTGGTGTAACCTTAAGAGTGCTCGTCATCTCATGGCTCTCAAACAGTCTGGACGTAAAGTTCCTAACTTTGTCGAAGACTTCAAGACCTTGGCTGATGGTCGTTTCCACATGGGGCTTATGACTGTACCATTGATTGGAGTTTTACTATTCACAATCTTGCCTTTGATTTACATGATCTGTTTGGCCTTTACTAACTTTGACCACAATCACCCAGCACCTAAATCACTCTTTGACTGGGTTGGTTTCTCAAGTTTTGGTGAGGTTTTACAAGGTCGTATGGCTGGTACTTTCTTCCCACTTTTGACATGGACCTTGATTTGGGCAGTTGCTGCAACAGCAACAACTTTCTTCTTCGGTATTGTCCTTGCTCTCTTGCTCAACACTAAAGGACTTAAATTCAAGAAAGTATGGCGTACACTCTTTGTTATCACTATCGCCGTTCCTCAGTTCGTATCCCTTCTTTTGATGCGTAATTTCCTTAATGACCATGGTCCTTTGAACGGTTTGCTTCAAACCTTGCATCTCACTAATGGACCAATTCCATTCTTGACTGACCCTCTCTGGGCTAAGTTCTCTATTATCTTTGTTAATATGTGGATTGGTATTCCGTTCACAATGTTGGTCGCAACTGGTATCATCATGAACTTGCCAACTGAGCAGATTGAAGCTGCTGAAATTGATGGAGCAAGTAAATTCCAAATCTTCAAGAGCATCACTTTCCCACAAATTCTCTTAATCATGGCACCATCATTGATTCAACAATTCATCGGTAATATCAATAACTTCAACGTTATCTACTTCCTTACTGGTGGTGGACCTACTAACTCTGAATACTATCAAGCAGGTTCAACTGACCTCTTGGTAACTTGGCTCTACAAACTGACTGTTAGCGCTAAAGACTACAACTTGGTATCTGTTATCGGTATCTTGATTTTCGTCATCTCTGCAACCTTCAGTCTCTTGGCCTACACAAGATCATCTTCATTCAAGGAAGGGGCTGCTAAATAATGAAACGTAAGAAAAATCTTTACCTAACTGGTACTTATATTCTATTGACAGTTCTAGCTGTTATCTGGTTGATTCCTATTATTTGGATCTTCCTTACAAGTTTCCGTGGTGAAGGAGCTAATGCGGTGCCTTACTTCTTCCCTAAGACTTACACTTTTAATAACTACATTAAACTGTTTACTAGCGATGCTTACCCATTTGGAAAATGGTTCATCAATACTTTCATCGTTGCCACATGTACATGTATCCTCTCAACGTTGATTACCGTAGGTATGGCCTACTCACTTAGCCGTATTAAATTCAAACACAGAAATGGCTTCTTGAAATTGGCACTTGTACTTAACATGTTCCCTGGATTCATGTCAATGATTGCGGTCTACTACATTTTGAAGGCCCTCAATTTGACACAAACCTTGACATCTTTGGTCTTGGTATATTCTGCTGGGGCAGCTCTTGGTTTCTACATTGCGAAAGGTTTCTTTGATACCATTCCTTACTCATTGGATGAATCAGCAATGATTGATGGCGCAACTCGTCTTCAAATCTTCACTAAGATTACCTTGCCACTTTCTAAACCAATCATCGTCTACACTGCCCTCATGGCCTTCATGGGACCTTGGGTAGACTTCATCTTTGCATCTGTTATCCTCGGTGACGTTAAAGATAAATATACGGTTGCCCTTGGACTCTATCAAATGCTTAACCAAGACGCTATCAATGAATGGTTCCTTCCATTTACCGCAGGTGCTATTATCATCGCCATCCCAATCACCCTTCTCTTTATCTTCATGCAGAAATACTATGTTGAAGGTGTAACCGGCGGATCAGTTAAATAATAAAGGATAAATGATATGACAACTCTTAAACTGGATAAAATTTACAAAAAATACCCAAATGCAACTCACTACTCTGTCGAAGATTTCAGTATCGATATCAAAGACAAGGAATTCATCGTTTTCGTAGGTCCTTCAGGATGTGGTAAATCAACAACTCTCCGTATGGTTGCTGGTCTCGAAGAAATCACAGAAGGTAAACTCTATATCGATGGAGAGGTGGTTAATGACAAATCACCAAAAGACCGTGACATTGCCATGGTATTCCAAAACTACGCACTTTACCCTCACATGACTGTTTATGAAAATATGGCCTTTGGTCTTAAACTTCGTAAATATAAAAAAGACGATATCGACAAACGTGTGCGTGAAGCTGCTGCTAGCCTTGGTTTGACTGAGTTCTTAGATCGTAAGCCTGCAGACCTCTCTGGTGGTCAACGTCAACGTGTAGCTATGGGACGTGCCATCGTTCGTGATGCTAAAGTCTTCCTCATGGATGAACCTCTCTCAAACTTGGATGCTAAGCTTCGTGTGACCATGCGTGCTGAAATTGCTAAAATTACTCGTAATATTGGTGCAACAACCATCTACGTTACTCACGACCAAACAGAAGCCATGACTCTTGCTGACCGTATCGTTATCATGAGTTCTACTAAAAACCCTGATGGCTCTGGTACTATCGGTCGTATCGAACAAATTGGTACCCCTCAAGAACTTTATAATGAGCCAGCCAATAAATTTGTTGCTGGATTCATCGGAAGTCCTGCTATGAACTTCTTCAATGTTAAGGTTGATGGTAACCGTATCACTAACTCTGAAGGTTTGGATATTGCAATCTCTGAGGGTCAAGCTAAAATCTTGAAAGAAACAGGTTATCAAGGCAAGGAAGTTATCTTTGGTATCCGTCCAGAAGATGTTTCAAGCCGTCCAATTGTTCAAGAAGTTTATCCAGATGCCAATGTAGATGCTGAAGTCGTCGTTTCAGAGCTTCTTGGTGCAGAAACAATGCTTTACCTAAAACTTGGAGAAACTGAGTTTGCTGCCCGTGTCGATGCGCGTGACTTCCATAATCCAGGTGAAAAAGTTAACCTTACTTTCAACGTTGCTAAAGGTCACTTCTTCGACGCTGAAACAGAAAAACGTATCAGTTTGTAAGATAAAAACAGTATAAAAATCTAATTATCCGCATAAACACTGGACTTATCACACTTTATCAAGGTCAAAACCACTCAATTTACTACTAATTTACTACTTATGAATGAGCTTTGATACGACGATTTATCCTTGAAAAGTGAAGATACAAAGATACTTCCAATAAAATTGAATATTTAATAGGTAGACACTTCAAAAAATGAGGTGTCTATTTTTTTACCCAATATTTGAAAGGAAGTGAACTTATGAAAACAGAAAATCAAGAATCAAAAGGTCGCTCCCCTCCCTTTAAGACCATCAAACAAACAAGATTTATCAAACAATAAAAAGAAAGGATAGGTAAAAATATGGAACTTAAATTTGTGATTCCCAACATGGAAAAAACATTTGGCAATTTAGAATTTGCTGGCGAGGATAAAGTAGAACAGCGAAGAATCAACGGACAATTAACTGTCTTATCTCGAAGCTACAACCTCTATTCTGACGTTCAAAGAGCAGATGATATTGTGGTGGTGCTTCCTGCTGAAGCTGGAGAAAAACATTTCGGCTTTGAGGAACGTGTAATGTTAGTCAATCCACGTATTACCGCAGAGGGCTATAAAATTGGTACTCGTGGATTCACAAATTACCTTTTACATGCGGACGACATGATAAAAGAATAAAGAAAGAGAGGAAAAATGATGAGATTACCTAATGGCATTGTATTAGATAAAGACGCTACATTTGGAGAATTAAAGTTTTCAGCACTCCGTCGTGAAGTACGAATCCAAAATGACGACGGTACGGTTTCAGATGAAATCAAAGAACGTACCTATGATTTAAAATCCAAAGGGCAAGGACGTATGATTCAAGTGAGTATTCCTGCCAGTGTTCCTTTGAAAGAGTTTGACTATAACGCAAAAGTGGAAATCATCAATCCAGTTGCAGATACCGTCGCTACCGCTACCTTCCGAGGGGCAGATGTTGACTGGTATATCAAGGCAGACGATATTGTATTGACGAAAGATTCCAGTACCTTTAAAAATCAGCCACAACCTAAAAAAGAGCCAGCCACGGATAAATAGTCATGCTACTTCCACTAGAGAGAAAGGAGGAAATCCCGCATGAAACAGTTTGGCATTCGTGGTAAAAGGATTCGCCCAAGTGACAAGGATTTAGTCTTTCATTTTACAGTAGCGTCCTTACTGCCAATTTTCCTGCTGGTTATCGGACTGTTTCATGTGAAGACAATCCAGCAGATTAACTGGCAGGACTTTAACCTATCACAAGTAGACAAGATTCACATTCCCTATTTAGTTATTAGTGTTAGTGTCGCAATTCTTGTCTGCTTGCTGGTGGCATTTCTATTCAAAAGATATAGATATGATACAGTAAAACAACTGTACCACCGTCAAAAGCTGGCTAAGATGGTACTTGAAAACAAGTGGTATGAATCGGAACAGGTCAAAACAGATGGCTTCTTCAAAGATTCGTCCAGTCGTACTAAGGAAAAGATAACCTACTTTCCCAAAATATTTTATCGCCTTAAAGATGGTTTAATACAGATGCGAGTGGAAATCACGCTAGGAAAATATCAAGACCAGCTCCTACACTTGGAAAAGAAATTAGAAAGCGGATTGTACTGTGAGCTGACGGATAAAGAGTTAAAAGATTCTTATGTGGAATATACCCTGCTCTATGACACCATCGCCAGTCGTATTTCTATTGATGAAGTCCAAGCCAAAGATGGCAAACTACGCTTGATGGAAAACGTATGGTGGGAATATGACAAGCTCCCTCACATGCTCATAGCTGGTGGTACAGGTGGCGGTAAAACTTACTTTATACTGACACTGATTGAAGCCTTGCTTTATACAGATTCTAAGCTCTATATTCTTGACCCAAAGAACGCCGACCTTGCCGACTTAGGCTCTGTGATGGGGAATGTCTACTACAGAAAAGAAGATATGCTCTCCTGCATTGACCGTTTCTATGATGAAATGATGGCACGAAGTGAAGCTATGAAAGAGATGGAAAACTATAAGACTGGCGAGAACTATGCCTACTTAGGACTTCCTGCAAACTTTCTTATCTTTGATGAATACGTGGCTTTCATGGAAATGCTGGGAAATAAAGAAAATACCGCAGTCTTAAACAAGCTCAAACAGATTGTCATGTTAGGTCGTCAAGCTGGCTTCTTTTTAATACTGGCTTGTCAACGTCCAGACGCAAAATATTTAGGCGACGGAATCCGTGACCAGTTTAATTTCAGAGTGGCACTTGGAAGAATGTCTGAAATGGGCTATGGCATGATGTTTGGCAGTGATGTACAAAAAGATTTCTTCTTAAAACAAATCAAAGGTCGTGGCTATGTTGATGTGGGAACAAGTGTCATATCAGAATTTTACACTCCCTTAGTACCAAAAGGTCATGACTTTTTGGAGGAAATAAAAAAACTAACCAACAGCAGACAGTCCACGCAGGCGACGTGCGAAGCGAAAGTCGCAGGTGTGGACTGATCTTGCTGGCTGGTGTGGCGATAGCCACGCCAGCACCTAACCCCCCGTATCTAACAGGGGGGTACAAATCGACAGGAAACAGTCAAAAAAATAGCAGAAAATTCTTTGGTTACAAGGAGTTTAGAAAATTTCGTGGTATGTCAAATGAGCTTCAATAGTTGACATACCTTTTTTAATTGGAGGGATTTAACTGAATGAACAAACTTTGATACAGCATTTAAAGGAAAAACGGTTGGCTTATGGGCTATCTCAAAACCGACTGGCTATTGCTACAGGCATTACAAGGCAATATCTTAGCGACATTGAAACTGGCAAGGTTAAGCCATCAGACGAGTTGCAACAATCCCTTTGGGAAACTCTGGAACGCTTCAATCCCGATGCCCCACTTGAAATGCTCTTTGACTATGTAAGGATTCGCTTTCCCACAATGGACGTACAGCATGTGGTTGAAGAAATATTGCAATTGAAACTTTCCTATTTTCTTCATGAAGACTATGGCTTTTATTCTTATTCAGAACATTATGCCTTAGGCGATATATTCGTTCTCTGCTCTCATGAGATAGACAAAGGTGTTCTGGTGGAATTAAAAGGTCGTGGGTGCAGACAATTTGAAAGCTATCTTCTAGCACAACAAAGAAGCTGGTATGAGTTCTTTATGGACGCTTTGGTGGCTGGTGGCGTGATGAAACGCCTTGACCTTGCCATCAACGATAAAACAGGGATTTTGAATATTCCCACACTGACGGAAAAATGCCTACAGGAAGAGTGTATTTCGGTGTTCCGCAGTTTCAAGAGCTATCGCAGTGGCGAACTGGTACGCAAAGATGAAAAGGAATGTATGGGAAACACGCTTTATATCGGTTCATTACAAAGCGAAGTCTATTTCTGTATCTATGAAAAGGACTATGAGCAGTACAAGAAAAATGATATTCCCATTGAAGACGCAGAGGTTAAAAACCGTTTTGAAATCCGACTAAAAAATGAGCGTGCCTATTATGCAGTACGTGATTTACTTGTCTATGATAATCCAGAGCATACAGCTTTTAAGATTATCAATCGGTATATCCGCTTTGTGGATAAGGACGATTCAAAAGCACGTTCCGATTGGAAACTCAATGAAGAATGGGCATGGTTTATTGGAAACAATCGTGAACGATTAAAGCTAACCACAAAACCAGAGCCTTACTCTTTCCAAAGGACACTAAACTGGCTATCTCATCAAGTCGCCCCGACCTTAAAGGTTGCTATTACACTTGATGAAATTAACCAGACGCAGGTTGTGAAAGACATTCTCGACCATGCGAAACTGACAGACCGACACAAGCAGATTTTAAAGCAACAGTCGGTAAAAGAACAGGACGTGATAACGACAAAAAAATAACTTAAATACAAATTCACTGCATACAGAAAGGAGAACATTTTTATGAATTTTGGACAAAACCTTTATAACTGGTTTCTATCAAATGCTCAATCACTGGTACTTTTAGCAATCGTTGTAATTGGCTTGTATCTTGGCTTCAAGCGTGAGTTTAGTAAACTGATTGGCTTTCTCATCATTGCGATTATTGCGGTGGGCTTGGTGTTCAACGCTGCTGGAGTAAAAGACATTTTATTAGAGCTATTTAATCGCATTATCGGTGCTTAAATTAAACCGTTATTTTGTGGAATATAAGTGGTTTTCTTATGTTCCGCAAAAGAATGGTACACCAAACGAAGTGCGGTAGGGATTTTTGAATCTCTACAAAGAAAGGACGTGAACACATGGACGATATGCAAGTCTATATTGCCAACTTAGGTAAATACAATGAAGGAGAATTAGTCGGTGCTTGGTTTACCTTTCCCATTGATTTTGAAGAAGTCAAAGAGAAAATCGGCTTGAATGATGAATACGAGGAATACGCCATTCACGATTATGAGTTACCCTTTACGGTTGACGAATACACTTCTATTGGCGAACTCAATCGCCTATGGGAAATGGTATCGGAGTTGCCAGAGGAACTACAATCCGAGCTATCTGCTCTGCTCACTCATTTTTCAAGTATTGAGGAACTAAGCGAACATCAAGAGGATATTATCATTCACTCGGATTGTGATGATATGGCAGATGTCGCACGTTACTACATTGAAGAAACTGGAGTATTGGGCGAAGTGCCAACCAGTCTTCAAAACTATATTGATTACGAATCCTATGGTCGTGATTTAGAAATTTCGGGAACTTTTATCACAACCAATTATGGGATTTTTGAAATCGTCTATTGAAAGGATTGATTCTATGAAGAAAATACGAAGCTATACCAGTATTTGGTCTGTTGAGAAAGTGCTGTACTCCATCAACGATTTTAGACTTCCGTTTCCCATAACCTTTACGCAAATGACGTGGTTTGTCGTGTCACTGTTTGCGGTTATGATACTTGGCAACTTGCCACCTCTTTCCATGATTGAGGGAGCATTTCTCAAATATTTTGGAATTCCTGTGGCTTTCACATGGTTTATGTCTACAAAAACCTTTGATGGTAAAAAGCCTTATGGATTTTTGAAGTCTGTCATTGCTTATGCACTGCGACCAAAGCTGACCTATGCAGGGAAAAAAGTAACCCTTGGCAGAAACCAGCCACAAGAAGCCATTACGACAGTTAGGAGTGAATTTTATGGCATATCCAATTAAATACATTGAAAATAATCTGGTCTGGAATAAAGATGGCGAATGTTACGCCTATTATGAGCTTATTCCTTACAATTACTCATTCCTAAGTCCAGAACAGAAAATACAAGTGCATGATTCTTTCAGACAGCTTATCGCACAAAATCGTGATGGCAAGATTCATGCTCTACAAATCAGTACAGAATCCAGCATACGTTCTGCACAAGAACGTTCCAAAGAGGAAGTAACTGGCAAACTCAAAGTAATTGCCTATGACAAAATCGACCAACAGACAGACGCTTTAATATCCATGATTGGCGAAAATCAAGTGGACTACCGCTTCTTTATCGGCTTTAAGTTGCTTCTCAACGATCAAGAGTTTTCTATGAAAAGTCTTACCGTTGAAGCCAAAAATGCTTTGTCTGATTTTGTCTATGATGTGAACCATAAGCTAATGGGCGATTTTGTCAGCATGAGTAATGATGAAATCCTGCGTTTTCAGAAGATGGAAAAGCTCTTGGAAAATAAAATCTCTCGTCGTTTCAAAATCCGTAGACTGGATAAGGACGACTTCGGCTATCTGATTGAACATCTTTATGGACAGACAGGTACAGCTTATGAAGATTATGAGTACCATCTATCAAAGAAGAAGCTGGATAATGAAACGCTGATTAAATATTATGACCTTATTAAACCGACCCGTTGTCTGGTGGAAGAAAAACAGCGATACCTAAAAATTCAACAGGAAGACGAAACCGTCTATGTGGCGTACTTTACCATCAACAGCATTGTCGGCGAATTGGACTTTCCGTCCTCTGAAATCTTCTACTACCAGCAACAGCAATTTACATTCCCGATTGATACTTCTATGAATGTGGAAATCGTGGCAAACCGTAAAGCACTAAGCACCGTTCGTAATAAAAAGAAAGAACTAAAAGACCTAGATAACCACGCATGGCAAAGTGATAACGAAACCAGCTCTAATGTGGCGGAAGCTCTGGAAAGTGTCAATGAGCTGGAAAATAATTTAGACCAAAGCAAGGAATCCATGTATAAGCTCTCTTATGTGGTGCGTGTTTCCGCAAATGACTTGGACGAATTGAAACGTCGTTGTAATGAAGTGAAAGATTTTTATGACGATTTAAGTGTCAAGTTGGTACGACCATTTGGAGATATGCTGGGCTTACATGAAGAATTTTTACCATCAAGCAAGCGTTATATGAATGACTATATTCAGTATGTAACCTCTGATTTCTTAGCTGGACTTGGTTTCGGTGCTACTCAAATGCTTGGCGAAAATGAGGGTATTTATGTTGGCTATAGCTTAGATACAGGACGCAATGTCTACCTCAAACCTGCTCTTGCCAGTCAAGGGGTTAAGGGTTCAGTAACCAATGCATTAGCGTCTGCCTTTGTAGGTTCGCTAGGCGGTGGAAAATCCTTTGCGAATAACCTTATCGTCTATTATGCAGTGCTTTATGGGGCACAAGCAGTGATTGTTGACCCGAAAGCGGAACGTGGCAGATGGAAAGAAACCTTGCCAGAAATCGCTCACGAAATTAATATTGTCAATCTGACTTCTGATGAGAAAAATAAAGGCTTACTTGACCCTTACGTGATTATGAAAAATCCCAAAGATTCTGAATCACTGGCAATCGACATTTTGACGTTCCTTACGGGGATTTCATCACGAGATTCTGACCGTTTCCCTGTTCTACGAAAAGCCATTCGTGCTGTAACTAATAGTGAAGTGCGAGGTCTTCTGAAAGTGATTGAGGAATTACGGGTTGAGGGAACTCAAATAAGCACCAGCATAGCTGACCATATCGAAAGTTTTACAGACTATGACTTTGCACATCTGCTCTTTAGTGATGGATATGTGGAGCAGTCTATCAGTCTTGAAAAACAACTGAACATCATACAGGTTGCCGACTTGGTACTTCCCGATAAAGAAACCTCCTTTGAGGAATATACCACAATGGAGTTACTATCGGTGGCAATGCTGATTGTCATTAGTACCTTTGCGTTAGACTTTATCCATACAGACAGAAGCATTTTTAAAATTGTTGACTTAGACGAAGCGTGGAGCTTCTTACAGGTGGCACAAGGTAAAACACTGTCTATGAAACTGGTTCGTGCTGGACGTGCTATGAACGCTGGGGTATATTTCGTGACCCAGAATACAGATGACCTTTTAGATGAAAAGCTGAAAAATAATCTTGGTTTGAAATTTGCGTTCCGCTCTACTGACCTTAACGAGATTAAAAAGACCCTTGCCTTTTTCGGCGTTGACCCAGAGGACGAAAATAATCAGAAGCGATTGCGTGATTTGGAAAATGGACAGTGCCTTATCAGTGATTTATATGGTCGTGTCGGTGTGATACAGTTCCACCCTGTATTTGAAGAACTGCTCCATGCCTTTGATACCAGACCGCCTGTGCGAAAAGAGGTGTAAATGTGAAACCATCAATATTAAACAGAATAAAATCAAACTGGACGCTGAAGCGTCTAGGTAAAGTGGCAATGACAGTGGCTTTCACACTTGTGATTGCCATTTTTCTTTTAGCCATGATGGGAACAGTGGTTCAAGCTGCGGGCTTGGTAGATGATACAATCAATGTGGCAAATGAGTACAGCCGATACCCACTTGAAAACTATCAACTGGATTTTTATGTTGATAATAGCTGGGGCTGGCTACCGTGGAACTGGTCGGACGGAATTGGAAAACAAGTCATGTATGGCTTATATGCCATTACCAATTTTATTTGGACAATCAGTCTTTATGTTTCCAATGCGACTGGCTACTTAGTTCAAGAAGCCTATTCCCTTGACTTCATTTCTGCTACAGCAGATTCCATTGGCAAGAATATGCAGACCCTTGCAGGAGTTACGCCTAGCGGACTATCAACAGAGGGATTCTATGTTGGATTCCTCTTACTCTTGATTTTGGTTCTTGGGGTTTATGTTGCCTATACAGGACTGATAAAAAGAGAAACTACAAAAGCGATTCATGCCATTGTGAACTTTGTCATGGTATTTATCCTATCAGCTTCCTTTATTGCCTACGCTCCCGACTACATTAAAAAAATCAATGATTTTTCATCAGACATCAGTCAAGCCAGCTTATCACTTGGCACAAAAATTGTCATGCCCCATTCCGATAGTCAAGGCAAGGACAGTGTGGACTTGATACGTGACAGCCTATTTTCCATACAGGTTCAACAACCGTGGCTACTGCTTCAATACAACAGTTCAGACATTGAAAGTATTGGTGCTGACCGTGTGGAAAGTCTACTTTCAACCAGTCCAGACAGTAATAATGGAGAAGACAGAGAAAAAATTGTAGCAGAAGAAATCGAAGACAGAAACAATGTGAACATGACGATTACAAAAACTATTAACCGCTTGGGTACAGTCTTCTTTCTCTTTGTATTCAATATCGGGATTTCTATATTCGTATTCCTACTAACAGGAATCATGATTTTCTCGCAGGTGCTTTTTATCATCTATGCTATGTTTCTGCCTGTGAGCTTTATTTTAAGTATGATTCCATCTTTTGATGGTATGTCGAAACGAGCCATTACTAAACTCTTTAATACCATTTTGACACGAGCTGGAATCACGCTGATTATTACGACAGCCTTTAGTATTTCAACCATGCTCTATACCTTATCGGCTGGTTATCCGTTCTTTTTGATTGCCTTTCTACAGATTGTGACCTTTGCAGGAATCTACTTCAAACTGGGCGATTTAATGAGTATGTTTTCGCTTCAAAGCAACGATTCTCAAAGTGTGGGAAGTCGTGTGATGAGAAAACCTCGTATGCTTATGCACGCTCATATGCACCGCCTACAGCGTAAACTTGGACGCTCCATGACAGCTTTAGGTGCTGGCTCTGCCATTGCCAGTGCTACAGGAAAACAAGGACAGTCGGGTAGTTCTGGTAGGACACAAGCAGATCACACCCGTCCAGACGGACAGGAAAAATCAACACTTGGAAAACGTATCGGACAAACAATCGGAGCAGTTGCTGATACCAAAGATAAAATCGTTGATTCTGCTGGTAATCTCAAAGAACAGGTTAAGGATATTCCGACCAATGCAAGATATGCAGTGTATCAAGGAAAATCCAAAGCAAAAGAAAATGTTCGTGACCTAACTTCCAGTATTTCTCAAACCAGAGCAGACAGAGCCAGCGGACGCAAGGAACAGCAGGAACAAAGACGCAAAACCATTGCAGAGCGTCGCTCTGAAATGGAACAGGTCAAACAGAAAAAACAGCCAGCTTCTTCCGTTCATGAAAGACCAGCTACTAAGCAAGAACAATCTCATGATGGACAGACCGCAAAACAATCTTCTGTTCAGGCTTTACGCATGGAATCTCAACAAGCCAAACAGGAGCGTCCAGCAGTTAAGTCCGATTCTTCAAGTTTAAAAGCGGAACGTCAAAACCGTACTACACAAGAAAGAACAGTTCAAAAGCCAGCAACTTCAACTACACCAGCAGACAGAGCTTCACAACGTCCAGTCACAAAAGAGCGTCCGTCTACTGTTCAAAGAGTTCAAAGTCAAAACCTTAGAAATAGACCACCAATAAAATCCGCCACTATCAAGAAAGGCAGTAAGAAACCATGAAACTGAAAGCTTTAGTGATTGGTGGTTCTGGGCTATTCTTGATGGTCTTCTCACTACTTCTGTTTGTTGCCATTTTATTTTCAGATGAACAAGATGGCGGTTTTTCAAACATTCACTATGGCGGTGTGAATGTTTCCGCAGAAGTGCTGGCTCATAAGCCTATGGTAGAAAAATACGCTAGAGAATATGGCATTGAAGAATACGTCAATGTACTGCTTGCTATTATACAGGTGGAATCGGGCGGTACTGCCGAAGATGTTATGCAGTCCTCGGAATCCCTTGGTCTACCACCCAATTCATTGAGTACAGAAGAATCCATCAAGCAAGGTGTGAAGTATTTCAGTGAATTATTAGCCAGTAGAGATAGGCTCGGTGTGGATTTGGAATCGGTTATCCAGTCCTACAATTATGGCGGTGGCTTCTTAGGGTATGTGGCTAATCGTGGAAACAAATATACCTTTGAACTGGCTCAAAGTTTCTCTAAGGAATATTCAGATGGCGAAAAAGTGTCCTATCCCAATCCAATAGCCATACCCATCAATGGGGGCTGGCGATATAACTATGGCAATATGTTTTATGTTCAGCTTGTTACGCAGTATCTTGTCACAACTCAATTTAATGATAATACGGTACAAGCCATCATGAACGAAGCACTGAAATATGAGGGTTGGAAGTATGTCTATGGCGGAGCTTCCCCGACTACTTCATTTGATTGTAGCGGACTGACACAATGGACGTATGGCAAAGCTGGGATTAAATTACCACGAACCGCACAACAACAATATGATGTGACCCAACATATCCCACTATCCGAAGCAAAAGCCGGCGATTTAGTTTTCTTTCATTCTACCTATAACGCTGGTTCTTATATTACTCATGTTGGCATATACCTTGGCGATAATCGAATGTTTCACGCAGGAGACCCTATCGGCTATGCCTACTTAACAAGCTCCTACTGGCAACAGCATTTAGTAAGAGCAGGACGAATCAAACAATGAGAAAGGAAGATTCAATGATGAAATTCAGAAAAAATCAGAATAAAGAAAAACAGATACCAAAGGAAAAGAAACCTCGTATCTACAAAGTCAATCCTCGTAAAAAGGTTGTAATTGCCTTATGGGTGCTTTTAGGGCTTAGTTTTAGCTTTGCGATATTTAAGCACTTTACAGCTATTGATACCCATACCGTTCACGAAACAACTATCATAGAAAAGGAATACGTTGATACTCATCATGTAGAAAATTTTGTAGAGAACTTTGCGAAAGTTTACTACTCATGGGAATTAAACGACAAATCTATTGATAATCGAATGGAAAACCTCAAAGCCTATCTGACAGAGGAACTTCAAGCTCTCAATATCGATACGGTTCGTAAAGATATTCCTGTATCGTCTTCTGTAAGAGGGGTTCAGATATGGACGGTAAAAGCGGATGGCGAAAACCAGTTTGATGTGACTTATAGTGTAGACCAGTTGATTACAGAGGGGGAAAATATAAAGACCGTCCATTCTGCTTATGAATTGACAGTCTATGTTGACAGTGATGGAAATATGGTTCTTATTAAAAATCCGACGATTACCAGCGTTCCAGAAAAATCAGATTATACACCAAAGATAAAAGAAAGTGATGGCATGGTTGATTCCACCACAACCAATGAAATCAATGAGTTTCTAACAACGTTCTTTAAATTCTACCCGACCGCAACCGTAAAAGAACTTTCTTACTACGTGAATGATGGGATTTTGAAGCCGATCAGAAAAGATTATGTCTTTCAAGAATTGGTAAATCCTATTTATAATCGCAAGGATAATCAAGTCACGGTATCACTGGCAGTAAAGTATCTCGACCAGCAGACCAAAGCAACGCAAGTATCTCAATTTGATTTGGTGCTAGAAAAGGTAGGAAATAACTGGAAGATTATAAAATAACTTTTAGTACATGGTTATAGCTATTTGTAACTGCTATTTTGTAACCACGTTCTCCTTTGACAAAAAATCGGATATATCTTTACAAATGTACTCTTATGTGCTAATGTTAATGTAAGTATATAAAAGGAGTTAATAAATATGCGGCAAGGTATTCTTAAATAAACTGTCAATTTGATAGTGGGAACAAATAATTAGATGTCCCTTTTTAGGAGGGGTTAGTTTTTTGTGCCCAGTTTAAGAATACTTTTATCATGTGATTATGAAGTATACAGAAAATATCTGTATGCTTATGATTGTGCATTTATTTCCCAGTGATAAGAGTATCTGTCACTGGGATTTTTTATGCCTTTTTGGCTTTTGAATGGAGGAAAATCACATGAAAATTATTAATATAGGTGTTTTAGCTCATGTTGACGCAGGAAAAACTACTTTGACAGAAAGCTTACTATATACTAGTGGAGCGATTGCGGAGTCAGGAAGCGTGGATAGAGGCACAACAAGAACGGATACTACATTTTTAGAACGTCAGCGAGGAATTACAATTCAGACAGCAGTAACCTCTTTTCAGTGGAAAGATATTAAGGTAAACATCATAGATACTCCAGGACATATGGATTTTTTAGCAGAAGTATATCGCTCGTTATCAGTTTTAGATGGGGCAATCCTACTAATTTCTGCGAGAGATGGAGTACAAGCACAAACTCGGATATTATTTCATGCACTAAATAAAATGGGTATTCCCACAATCTTTTTTATCAATAAGATTGACCAAAATGGGATTGATTTATCAACGGTTTATCAAGATATTAAAGAGAAACTTTCTATGGAAATTATAATCAAACAGAAAGTAGAACTGCACCCTAATATGTGTGTGATGAGCTGTACGGAATCTGAACAATGGGATACGGTAATAGAAGGAAATGATTACCTTTTGGAGAAATATATACTTGGGAAATCATTGGAGATATTAGAACTCGAACAAGAGGAAATCAGAAGATTTCAGAATTGCTCCTTGTACCCTGTTTATCACGGAAGTGCAAAAAGCAATATAGGGATTGAGCAGCTTATAGAAGTGATAACAAATAAATTTTATTCATCAACATACAGAAAGAAGTCTGAACTTTGCGGAAATGTCTTCAAAATTGAATATTCGGAAGAAAGACAACGTCTTGCATATGTACGCCTTTATGGCGGTGTCCTGCATTTGCGGGATTCGGTTAGAATATCGGAAAAGGAAAAAATAAAAATTACAGAAATGTATACTTCAATAAATGGTGAATTATGTAAAATTGATAAGGCTTATTCCGGGGAAATTGTTATTTTGCAAAATGAGTTTTTGAAGTTAAATAGTGTTCTTGGAGATACAAAGCTATTGCCACAGAGAGAGAGAATTGAAAATCCGCTCCCTCTGCTGCAAACAACTGTTGAACCGAGCAAACCTCAACAAAGGGAAATGTTACTTGATGCACTTTTAGAAATCTCCGACAGTGACCCGCTTCTACGATATTATGTGGATTCTACGACACATGAAATCATACTTTCTTTCTTAGGGAAAGTACAAATGGAAGTGACTTGTGCTCTATTGCAAGAAAAGTATCATGTGGAGATAAAAATAAAAGAGCCTACAGTCATTTATATGGAAAGGCCGTTAAAAAAAGCAGAGTATACCATTCACATCGAAGTGCCACCGAATCCTTTCTGGGCTTCCATTGGTCTTTCTGTAGAACCGCTTCCATTAGGGAGCGGAGTACAGTATGAGAGCTCGGTTTCTCTTGGATACTTAAATCAATCGTTTCAAAATGCAGTTATGGAAGGGATACGCTATGGCTGTGAACAAGGATTGTATGGTTGGAATGTGACGGACTGTAAAATCTGTTTTAAGTATGGCTTATACTATAGCCCTGTTAGTACCCCAGCAGATTTTCGGATGCTTGCTCCTATTGTATTGGAACAAGTTTTTAAAAAAGCTGGAACAGAATTGTTAGAACCATATCTTAGTTTTAAAATTTATGCACCACAAGAATATCTTTCACGAGCATATAACGATGCTCCTAAATATTGTGCGAACATCGTAGACACTCAACTGAAAAATAATGAGGTCATTCTTAGTGGAGAAATCCCTGCTCGGTGTACTCAAGAATATCGTAATGATTTAACTTTCTTTACAAATGGACGTAGCGTTTGTTTAACAGAGTTAAAAGGGTACTATGTTACTACTGGTGAATCTGTTTGTCAGCCCCGTCGTCCAAATAGTCGGATAGATAAAGTACGATATATGTTCAATAAAATAACTTAACACATTTTATATTGTTATATAAATGTGGCTTCTTGTTAAACGAGATGAAATATTCTTTAATACAGATTTAAATTAAATGTAAAGGAGGAGATAATTATTATAAACTGTGAGTGGGTACTGTGTCCCATCTGTGGAAATAAAACACGTTTGAAAATAAGGGAAGATACTGAATTGAAGAACTTTCCTCTCTATTGTCCTAAATGTAGACAGGAAAATTTAATTGAAATAAAGCAGTTCAAAGTAACTGTGATTACAGAGCCAGACGCAAAGACGCAGAGCCGATAATTTGAGAAATCAAAATCTCATCTTATCGACTCTTTCTGTTATGTATAGGTTTTAAATTAGTCTTTGAGGTTTCTCGCTTCGCTGATACCATTGGCTAGGACTTCAATTAACGATAGTTCCTTATCAGTAAAGCTATCCAGTAGTTTTTCTACCTGTAATCTTCTGGTGCTTTTCGCCAGATCATTACGAGGTAAGAAGAATTCATCAACGGACACATCAAGTAATGATACAAGGTCATAAAGAACTTGTATGCTAGGGTGTTGCCCCTTATTTTCAATATTAGTTAAATAGCGTGGGTCAATTTCAATTAATGCTCCCACTTGTTCACGAGTCAAACCTCGTTTCATTCGAGCTTCTTTGATTGCTAAACCAAAGGCTCTAAAATCAAATTTATCTTCTTTTTTACGCATAATAGACCACCTCTATACATTTTACTGTTCCTATTAAATTTGAAACAGGTATAGAAAAACGTGTTATATAGTTTGTGAGTTCCTAAGGTTTATATATTAATACAAGCACTACTCAACTCCAATAAAAAAAAGCCGTTGTTTGGTAGTGCTATTTGTGCTGTAAAAACGTAATTCTCACTTTCAAATGGCGGTTCGTTGGAGGTCGAAGTTGCCATGAGATATATTACATACAATCTTATTCCTGTTACTGGGTTCTTATCAAAAAAAGTTATCCACCAGCAATAGATAAATACGTCTATCGATGTGGTTTTATACATCATATAGCAAGAACAATTAAAGCATATAAACAGATAAATCAATCTGTCTATGTGCTTTTTTTGTATCTATGGATAATTTTTAAAGTTTTTTCAATTCTTAATGCAACAAATCCCCCTTTCACATTGGGAGTAAGAGTGAAAGGAGATAAAAGAGCAAAGCTCACTTCCTTTCAAAAGAAAGGGGGTGAGAAACATGAAACCATCTTCTTTTCAAGAGAGAATTGAACATCAGTTTGATTTTATCTGTATGCGAGCTATGGACGATGAGCGGAAGAATTATTTCCTTTATCTTTCAAGGCTGGCAAAGCGTGAAGTGTCCTTTTCGGATATTGGCGAATATCTCGTCAACCAATTTGCGACGACAGACAGCTATTCATCTGATTTTCAAATTTTTACGCTCACTGATGTTTCGGTTGGTATCGAAAATGATTTATTGAGTGAAGCACTAAAAGAATTGCCAGACAAGAAGCGTGAAATCCTACTGCTGTTCTATTTTATGGACATGAGCGATTCAGAAATAGCGGATTTACTGAAATTGAACCGCTCTACTGTCTATCGGCATAGAATGAGCGGACTAGCCTTAATCAAGAAGTTTATGGAGGAGGAAAACGAAGAATGAGAAAAGAATATTCCAGAATTCCATTCCCATTGATTGTAAAGGCTTGTGATGGCGATACAGAAGCGATTAACCAGATTCTACATTATTACAGAGGGTACATTGCTAAACGCTCTCTACGGTTGATGAAAGATGAATATGGCAATCAAAGTATGGTCGTTGATGAGGTCTTACGTGGACGAATGGAAACCAGGTTGATTACAAAAATCCTGTCATTTGAGATTGAGTAGCACCGATTTATCTCTCTTTTCGTGGAAGTGCGGACGAGCTTTCCATACTTCCCGATTGGGGAGGTTTGTTATTCCATCAAAGCATATTGTCTTTCAGTATGTTTTGATAGGCTGACAAGCCATCTGTTCTTTGAAAACTGAATAACAGCAGTCGAATACATTTCGATAAGAAAAGAGCCAACGGAGCTGACCGCCATGACCTGCCCTGTAAAGATAGCGAGCGATTCATGTCAGTGATCCGAGAAGTAATCTTTAGCAGGATTGCCAGCGAAGACATTCTTATCGTAATAATGATACTCCTGTATCGTCATAGTCCGAGCGTTAAAAGCGTCGCAGGCAATGAGTACAGTTGGACGAGAACCGTGCAAGGGTGGAACTCCCGTGAGCTTTGCTAAAGCTGTTCGATTGCTTGTAAAACTACTTTTATGAAATCTAACGTGTGATTGGGAAAGGAGGATTTTATGAAGCAGACAGATATTCCTATCTGGGAGCGTTATACCCTGACCATTGAAGAAGCGTCTAAGTATTTCCGTATTGGCGAAAATAAGCTCCGTCGTTTGGCAGATGAAAATAAAAATGCTGATTGGCTGATTATGAATGGCAATCGTATTCAGATAAAGCGAAAACAGTTTGAAAAAATTATTGATAAATTGGACGCAATCTAGCGTCGCCAAAGGGTCTTGGATATGATAAAATAGCATTAAGTCGTATCAAGGCTCTTTCCATTTTGGAAAGGAGCGAAAGCCATGTCAGAGAAAAGACGTGACAATAAAGGTCGCATTTTAAAGACTGGGGAGAGCCAACGAAAAGACGGAAGATACTTATATAAATATGTAGATTCATTTGGAGAACCGCAATTTATCTACTCATGGAAACTGGTGGCTACAGACAGAGTACCAGCAGGAAAGCGTGATTGTGTTCCTCTTCGGGAAAAAGTTGCGGAGCTACTGAAAGACATTCATGATGGCATTGATGTTGTAGGAAAGAAAATGACACTTTGTCAGCTTTACGCAAAGCAGAATGCTCAAAGACCCAATGTGAAGAAAGGCACGCAAACTGGACGGAAATATCTGATGGATATTTTGACAAAGGACAAGTTAGGTGCAAGGAGCATAGACAGCATTAAACCGTCTGACGCTAAAGAATGGGCGATTAGAATGAGTGAAGATGGATATGCTTATCAAACCATCAATAACTATAAGCGTTCTTTAAGGGCTTCATTCTATATTGCGATTGAAGACGATTGTGTTCGGAAGAATCCCTTTGACTTCCAGCTAAATACCGTCATTGATGATGATACTGTTCCTAAAGTCGCATTGACAACGGAGCAGGAAGAAAAGCTGTTATCCTTTGCGAAAGCTGATAAGACCTACAGCAAGAATTATGATGAAATCCTGATACTCTTAAAAACGGGTCTTCGTATTTCAGAGTTTGGCGGTCTGACACTTCCAGATTTGGATTTTGAAAATCGTCTTGTCAAGGTAGACCATCAGTTACTACGAGATACTGAAAATGGATACTACATTGAAACTCCCAAGACTAAAAGTGGCGAACGACAAGTTCCTATGGTTGAAGAAGCCTATCAAGCGTTTCAGCGAGTGCTGGCGAATCGGAAGAACCGTAAATGTGTTGTGATTGATGGTTATAGTAATTTCCTTTTTCTCAATGGGAAAGACTATCCTAAAGTGGCAAGTGATTACAATGGTATGTTGAAAAACCTTGTCAAGAAATACAATAAATATCATGAGGATAAGCTACCCCATATCACTCCACACATTTTGCGTCATACGTTCTGCACTAACTATGCAAATGCAGGAATGAACCCAAAAGCATTGCAGTACATTATGGGGCATGCGAATATAAACATGACGCTGAACTATTACGCACATGCTACATTCGATTCTGCTATGGCAGAGATGAACCGCTTGGAAAAAAAGAAACAGCAGGAACGTCTTGTTGCTTAGTAGTACAGATGAATTTACTACTAATTTACCACTTCTGACAGTCAATTCATGAGGAAATATATAAGGAAACGTGAAGTATCTTCCAACAGTAAAAATGCTCGAAGCCCTTTAGAATAAGGATTTGCGAGCATTTAATGAGATTTAAAAGGATAATTAGAAATCTATGTTTTGTTTTATTTCAAAAAAATCAGCTCAAGAGGCTGATTTTTTGTTTGGTATGATTAAATCACATTCTAACTTTTACTTCCTATCACTCACTAAACATATCTCTTTCAATCTATGATATAATATCCTTTGGCACCTCGACACCGCCTACGAAGGGAGGTGAGTTTGCCTATGATGGATTTACTATTCAAAACTATCATCGGACCTATTGTGGTCGGTGTTATCCTTCGTCTGATCGACAAGTGGTTAAACAAGGATAGATAGTGCTAAAAAAGACCCCGAGCTTATGTGGAAGTTAGCTTGGGGTCTTTTCTTGCCTATGATATAGACTTACTATTCAATACAAGTGTATTATGTCATAAAAGCTTAGAATTGTCAAGAAACTTGAAGATAACCTTTAGATAGAGATCTTAGTCTTTAGTCTTGTCTTCTTCGTCTTTTTTATCATCATCAGTCTTATTTACGGCTGCTTTAAATTCGGCTAGCATTTTACCGATAGATTGTCCGAGTTCTGGCAAGCGTTTAGGACCAAAGATGAGGAGGGCTCCTAGGACGATAATGATAAGTCCTGGAGCTCCGATATCACGTAGAATTCCCATGAGATCTCCTTTCTATTTATCTTTATATTTTCTTTGTTTACGTCTATAAATGAGCTTACTAAGAGTTACGCTAACTTCATAGAGTAAGATTAAGGGAGCAGTCATAGCCAAGTCACTAATAAAGTCGGCTGGTGTCAAAACAACTGCCAAAACCAAGAGAATAAAGTAAGCATAGCGTCTATAGCGTGTCAGAAATACTGGTGTTATTATGCCGATAGATGTCAAAAAACTCACAACTACGGGAAGTTCAAAGAGAACAGCTAGAGGCACTGTCGTATGCAGTAAAAAACTAAGGTAGTTTTGTGCTGTAATTTGTGTATCAAAGAGCCCTTCACCTAGTTTCAAAAGCACTTCCAAGATAGCTGGACTAACAAAATAATAACCAAAGGCCAAACCCAATACAAAACAGACAAAAGTCGCTGGAATATAGGCAAAAATGGCACGCGCTTCATTGTCCCTCAAACCAGGTTTCACAAACTGCCAAATCTGGTAGGTGGTAAAAGGCAAGGTGACCGTAAAAGCCATGAGACTGGCTAAGTTAATGTAAATCCAGAGAATATCGTTAGGTCCTAGAACCAATAAGGGCTTATCAAATCCTCTAGTCAGATAAGCATAGAGCTCCCCAGCAAACAACAGGGTGATACAGAAAACTAGGAAAAAGCATAACACTACTGCAATAAAACGTCTCCGAAATTCCACCAGATGCTCAACAATGGTCATCTCGTCCTTACTTCTTGCCATGCTGTTTCACCGTTACAAAGGCAATAATAACAATAAAGATAAGTTGTGGAATTAGGACTTCCCAGCTAGGATAGATACCAGCCCAATCAATTGTTGGGAAACCACTAATCAAATGATTGGACATCATATTAGTCAACTGAAGGGCATGAATGCTGACACCGAGCATCTTGAAGGCCAAGGCATAAATCAACCAAGTCAAAATAAAGAAGATACGATGCGGTTTAATATAGTGACTAGCTTTAGTCATAGCCACAGCAATAATAACAAGAACTGCAATGGCTAAAGCAATACCAATCAAGAAATTAGCTGTCGTGATACGTGGGATAATACCAACATAGAAAAGAATGGTCTCGGCACCTTCACGGAAGACAGCCAAGAAACTAAGGGCAAACATGGATACAAAACTTCCAGTAGCCGTCACTGTCTTCATCTGACGGTCCATCAAGTCATTCCACTGTTTAACTGACGACTTGCTGTGGAGCCAGATTCCAATCAGAATCATCATCGCAACTGCAAAGATACCAACGCCACCTTCAATAATTTCACGGTTAGCCCCTGAGGTCACAGCTGGAAAGACAACTTGTAAGATAACTGCTATAAGTGCGCTGGCAAGAACACCAGCAATGGCTCCGCCATAAACCCATTTGAGTCCCTTACGCATCTTGGCTGCCTTAAGAGTTGTCACAAGGGCCATAACGATAAGGAGGGCTTCGACCCCTTCACGCAAGAGAATCAACATGGCATCAAAGGCATTATAAGGAGCACTGGTATCGATAGCTGCTAGGTCTGTAATCAAGGCTTGCAGTTTGTCCTGATAAGCTTTTTCTTTCCCCTTAACCATGATAACCGGTGTTTCACTCTCCACGCGCGTATAGAGGCTAGGGTTAGTCGTGCTTACATCACCTTCAATGGTTGGCCAGATAGTAATGAACTTCTTCATAGTTGCCGCAGCCGTTTTTTCATCACCTGATTGGAATTGACCAAGAGCTTTTTCCAAGAGTTTAATACCATCTTTTAGGGTTAAACTTGAGCTTTTACTATCAAGAGGGACGCCCTTGATAAAGTCATCAATCCCACCCTTGAGATCATCGTAAGATGACTGGATGCTGGTGAAATCAGTAGGCTCCGTCTCAATACTGCTTCGCAAAAGTGAAATGGCCGTCTCAATCTTGCCGTAGTAGGCAGTACTATGGTCACGGACAACAGCTTCATTTCGCGTCCAAGCATTATTCAATTCGCCGTAAGTTTTGCGGGTCGCAGTTAGGTCTTTAGCCGTAATGGCATTCTGTAAGTTCTTGAAATAAGGATTGAGGCGGGTTTCAAGTTTTTCCTTTTCAGCATCCAAGTCAACAGGATTTTGCTCTTTCTCAAATTTAAGAAGGGCTGACGAGATAGAGGTTAGGTCTTCTTCTGTCACGTCACCTTTAATATCAATAGCCTTGCTAACTTTTTTACCAGCCTTGGAATCGTGATTTTCTTTTGTTTCGAAATCAGTCTTAATCTCACCGACTAATTCCTTAGCTTTTACTTGATCCTTATTTTGAACAGCTGTTGTTGCATCTGTGATTTTGATATAGAGATCACTATAGGATTCAGCAGCAACTGGATAGGTCAAGAATAGAGCCAGAAGTCCAAGCAAAACGAGGAGTTTATTCAAAGAGTGCTTGACCAAGGTAGCCTCCTTTCTCCACGCCTGCAAAGCAAGCAAAGAGCCCACTTCCGATATGGGTGATGTACTCATTCATCTTGTCTACAGCACCAAGATTGGTCTGTATTTTGACAAAACGGTCTGGATCCTTCTGGTAGGCAATGAAAATCAATCCTGCATCAAACTGGCCAGTTCTCTCATCAATACCATCTGAATAAGAGTACGAACGACGTAAGATAGGAAGGTCTACTTCTTTAGCCAAACGCACATGAGAATCGACTGGTAGTTTTGAGAGATCTACTTCGTCAAACTCATCTTTCTTACCAAAGGGAGCACCTGATTCCTTATAGCGACCAAAGGTGTTTTCCTGCTCCTGCAAATTGGTACGATCCCAAGTCTCCAAGTGCATCTGTACTAGACGAAGAGCCATATAAGAACCACCCTTCATCCAATCTTTACTATCCGTCCAGACAACCTTGTCGAATTCCTTTTCCGTCGTAACATTGGCAGTACCGTCCTTAAAACCAAAGAGATTTCGCGGCGTCTCCTTACGATCTCCGATGGCTACAAAACCAGATTTGCTCCACTTCATGGTGATTTTATTACGACCTTTGCGAATCAGATTTCGAACAGCATGAAAGGCTACCTGTTCATCATCCGCACAGGCTTGAATAACGATATCTCCACCCGTATACTTGTCCTGTAACTGCTCCTTTGGAAATGGAGGCAAATCACGGAAGAGCTTAGGACGTTTAGATTCCAAACCAAGTTTTTTAAGAAAATCAGCCGAGACACCAAAAGTCAGGCTCAAGCGATAGGGGTTGAGTCCCACTGTTTCACCTGTATCTGTTGGAGGTAAGAGAGCATTAGAACCATCTTTTTTGACCAGCTCTCCTTCGACCAACTTACTACTATAGTCTGTCCAGTCTTTAAAAAGCTGAATCACTTCTTTTTTATCAGTTGTGTGAAGATCTAGCACCACCAAGTAGCAAGCCTTTTGCATAGGAGTTGTAATCCCAGCCTGGTGTTTGCCATAGAAGCTAATATCTTCATCTCCATCATAAGCTTTTTTACTTGAACTATCCTGATTATTGAAAAAAGCAGATGCACCAGAAAGACCAAGCGCTAGCCCAGCCCCTCCAATACCTGCTTTTTTAAGAAATTCACGACGGTCCATTTTTTGATCTAAAAATTTTTCGTCAGTCATTTTTCTTATTTCCCATCTAGGATAACACCCATTTGTGATAATGGTTCACCAAGTTTAGTTACAGCTTCGGCCAATTCCTTAGTATCTGCCTCACTCAAATCTGTATAAGACTTATAGTTTTTCTCATCAGTCATGTGTTTGTCCAAAAGACCATTGACATTCTTGAATTCTGTTTCCAAAGTCTTAACAAGCTTAGCATCTTTCTTTTGGATCAATGGCTTGAAGAGTTCAAAGATTTTTTCTGCCCCTTCAATATTGGCACGGAAGTCGTAAAGATCGGTGTGTGAGAAGACTTCTTCTTCACCTGTAATCTTTTGAGTAGCCACTTCGTTAAGAAGGTCTACAGCTCCAGTCAACATGATATCTGGAGTGACTTTAACAGTTGCAATTTTAGCCTTGAGTTCCTTGATATCGTTGACCAATTGATCTGCATAGGTAGCTGTACCATCGGTCGTGTTGTCTTGCCACATGATACGTTCAATACGGTGGAAACCTGACCAGCCATCTTCTGATTTATTTTCGTCCATGTAATCAACCAAACGGTAGTCGATTTTCACGTCAGACTCACCGAAGCTTTCGGCAATTGGTTCTGAACGTTCGTAAGCCATACGAACCAATGGGTATTGTTTCTTGGCTTCTTCAAGATTTCCTGACTTGAGGGTTTCACTGAATCCTTCAGTATCTTTCAAAAGCTGATCGATTTCGCCTTCAACGAAAGTCTTGTAATCACTTGTGGCCTGCTTCAATTGTTTTTGCTCACTAGCTGTGAGTTTTGAGTTAGTTGAGCTAGAATTACTTGAATTACCAGATTTGGCACAAGCCGTCAATAAAAGTCCTGATGCCAAAAGAACAACACCAAGTTTGTTAAGTTTTTTCATGAATGTCTCCTATTTTCAAGATAGTGTTCGACATTTGTCGTTATATATGTGAATCGTTTGTTTTTTCTAAATGAAAAACGAACGATAATAAGTCAATAATGGTCTCTCATATGTAAGAGAACATATTCTAAACTAACAGAAGAAACCAGCACTGTCAACGGTTTTAGGCTATTTAAGAACTATTCTAAAGAGCAGATAAGAATGATTCTAAATAAAAGAAAAACCAAGGGATTTTAGACTCCTTGGTTTTGACTATTTATTGTCCGGCATATTTTGATACTTCTTCAAACATCAATTTGGTTGATTCCAAACCACCACCTGAGAGGTACCACAAATCTGGAGTAAGGGTAACAATATGTCCATTTTTACCAGCATTTGTTTCTTGTAGAAGGCTATTATTTAGGATATCAGAATTTTGTGTATCATCACCACCAATAGCTAGTGTACGGTCAACTACAAAAATGAAGTCTGGATTGACTTGGTTAACACTTTCAAAGCTAAGAGAAAATCCATGATTAGCTCCACCTTTTTGTTCTTTTGAAGCTTTCTTCTCATTTTTTTCTTCCTTGCCTTTCTTACCTTCTTTACCTCCACCATGTTTTTCATTTGGAATTTCCAAACTTGTTGGTTTAAAGCCTAGGCTGTTGTAGATAAATGAGAAGCGACCTTCTGGCGAAACACCCGCCATGTTACCTTCGTTAAGCATGACTGTCAAAGTTGTTGACTGAGTATCCTTATTAGCTTCTTGCGATTTTTTAACTATTTGATCAATCTCAGAGATTTTAGTCTTGACTGTTTTTTCAGTTTTATCACCAAACACCTTAGCAAGTTCTTGAATATTAGATTTCACCGAACCCCAATAATCTTTGCTACTTGTTTCAAAATAAATAGTTGGTGCAATTTTTTTGAATTCATCCATTTGGCCTTGAGTACGTCCAGAAAGAATGATGAGATCTGGCTCAAGCTCTGCAACCTTCTCTAAATTGACTTCCTTCAAGTTTCCGACATTAGTAATCCCTTTCTTATTTTTTAAATCACTGAGATAACTTGGAAGACTGTCAGTTGGTAGACCAACAATACTGTCTTCTTTACCAAGTGCACGAATAGTATCCGCTGCACCATAATCTAAGACAACGATTTTTTTAGGATTTTTAGGTACTTCACTGTTACCTGTAGAAGTTTTAATTGTAACAGTCTTTTCTTGGACTGAACTATTACTTTTTCCTGAACCGTTTGAACAAGCCACAAGAGTGAGGATTGATACAAACGCTAGAAGAGCCAAAAACAATTTACGCTTTTTCATAAATTCCATCCTTATCTATATAAGCAGATTTTCTTGCCATCGATATCTGCGATTGTAATTTTCATATCATAAAGTCTGCCTAGGATATCCTCAGTCATTACCTGATCTGGACTCCCATGACTAAAGACTTTACCATCTTTAAAAGCGACCATGACATCAACGAACTGACTGGCAACATTAATGTCGTGGATAACAACGACGACCGTTTTCCCCAAATCGTCCACCAAACTTCTCAAAGTTTTCATCATGAGAATCCCCTGTTTGATGTCCAGATTATTGAGAGGTTCATCCAATAGAATAATATCCGTATCTTGTGCAAGGATCATAGCAATATTGACACGCTGTAATTGCCCACCAGAGAGTTGATCAATGCGTCTTTTTCGTAAAGAATCTAGGTTCATATAGGTAATTGCCTGATCGATTTTTTGATAATCTTCGGTTGACAATCTCCCTTGACTGTATGGATAACGGCCAAAGGAAATCAGTTCTTCAACAGTCAATTTCACCTGATAATCAACCTTTTGTTTTAACATTGAAAGTTCCTTTGCCAAGTTCAAAGAGTCCCAACTTTCAATTTCTTGCCCTTTAATATAAAGATACCCTTCCTCTTTAGGCATAAGACGACTAATCAAGGACAAAAGTGTAGACTTTCCAGCACCATTTGGACCAATAAAAGCTGTAAATTTTCCTTGGTCTATAGAAAGTCCAACTTCATCTAGAACTTGATCTTTTCCATAAGATTTTGAAACCTTATCTATGTTAATCATAATTTACGACGCTCCTTATACAAGAGATAGAAAAAGAATAGTCCTCCGCCCAGTTCAATCATAGTCCGAACACTGATACTAAAATTAAACACGCGTTCAACCAGTGTTTGAGCCACAAGAAGGACAACATAACCTAATAAACTCCCTACAATAAAGAGGGTTTGATGTCGGAAATCTTTAACCATCTGATAAGTTAAATTAGCCAAAATAAACCCAAGATAGGATAGAGGGCCCACTAAGGCAGTTGAGGTAGCTACTAGAATCACGACAAACCAAAGAATTTGAGTTTGCTCCTTTTCAACATTGATCCCCAGTAACCTAGCATTATCCTTACCAAGGTAAAAGATATCTAGAACTCTCCCCTTTCGATATAGGAAAAAACAGAGCACAACTGTGATTCCAACCGCAAGATAAAGAACTTCCTGATTGACGTTTTGCAAGGAAGCAAAGAGCTTAGATTGCAATTTATCGTACTCATTTGGATCCATAAGGACTTGTAGGAAAGTTGAAAGACTTCTAAAGAAAGTGCCCAAGGTCATACAGATTAAGAGAATTAATCCAACCCCTTTTCCTAACAGATTCTTTATCATAGGTTGCAAAGTCAGAAAGAAAACACATTGCAAGGTCATGACAATCAAAAATTCAGTCATTGACCTCGGTGCTACTCCCTGTGACCATCGCCAAAAGATAGCTAAAAAAAGAGATTGCATGAGGACGTAAAAACTCTCTAATCCCAAGACTGACGGTGTCAAAAAGCGATTACCTGTCACTGCTTGAAAGGACACCGTAGTAAAGCTTGAAATTAGCGCTACAACTAGATAGACCAAAAGTTTCTTTAGCCTCAGATTGAGAATATATGTGTTGGGTAGACTAGCCGTCGGAAAAAGGTAATATGCAGTTGCTAGTAGAGCTAGGCAACTTAATACCAGTAATAGGATAAGTGTAGAACGTTTAATCATTGTCATGTACCTTCTCCTTTCCAAATTAGCATCAGAAAGACAAGGGTTCCTATGACGCCCAAAATCAAGGACACAGAGACCTCATAAGGCCAAATAACAAGACGTGCTACAATATCACAAGCCAATACTAATATCATACCAACCAGAACAACTAAACTTCGGGTCTTTTTGAAGAAATCTCCAGCAAACTGACGAACTAAATTCGGTACGATAACGCCTAAGAAAGGAAGTGCACCAACCGTTATCATGGTAATAGCTGAAGTTAGAGAAACCAGTACTAAAGCAAGAGTCTCCATTGTCTGATAAGGTAATCCTAGGGTACGGCTAGCATCCTCACCCAATGCCATAACCGAAAACGTATTAGAATACAACCAAACACCTAATAGTACAATCACTAAGAGAAAAAGCCATTCATACTGATGTCGTTGAATCATCGAAAAGGAACCCTGACTCCATGAAGTCATTGATTGAATAAGGTTAAAACGAAAGGCGATCATTTCAGCAAAGGAACCAATAATACCACTATAGATAAGTCCAACCAAGGGAAGGACCCATTTTTCCTTAAACTTCAAACGACGAATAACTTGGATGAAAAGACTAGTAAATAGAAGAGACGAAATGAAGGCAAAGCTCATCTTTTGAAATAATGTTGCCTTACCAAAGAAGAACAACGATGAAAGTATACCCAATTGTGCTGCTTCAGTAGTCCCTGTTGTCGATGGTGCTGCATAAGGATTTTGCGAGATTGTTTGCATTAGCAATCCAGATAAACTTATGGCCGAACTCGCAAGTATTATGGCTAAAGTTCTAGGTAGACGAGACTCCCAAAAAAGCTCCCAAGATTCATGATGTCCTTGAAATAATCCAAAGAAACTGAACTGCCTATTTGAACCAATAGCCAATGATAATATAATGAGTAAGACAACTATTACCCATAAGATACTCTTTTTCTTCATAAAACCTCTTCTATTTACCAAAAAATCTTTAATCATAATCTCATCAAAAACCAATTCATAGCTGACTTCGATACTATTAATTAAAGATTATGTTCTTACCCTATCAAATGTTACAATCACTGTCAACGCTTTCTAAGTATATAAGAATCATTCTAAAATTTTGTTAATAATGAGTATAAAAAAATAGCGTTTTTTATAATAAATCAAAAAAAGCGAGACGGATCTAAACCTGAAAAATTTAGATTATCATCTCACTTATGTCAATTTGTTTTAAAAATTTTTTTATTTTTGAAAATTGAAGGAAGAGACTTATTTATAGTTTCTTTAAAACATTGCAAATATATCCCACAGCCTCAAAAATAATTACTTACTACGACGTTTTCGAAGGAATCCTAGGCTAAGAATACTTAGCAGACCTGCTACAAAGAGTCCACGATTTGTCTTTTCACCAGTGGATGGCAGTTGCTTATCAGTTTGACGACTAGCTTCAGTCTCAGCCTGACTATTGTCACGATTAACAAGCTCTACTTCTCCGACAAAGTCTTCTTGGCTTGAAGCCTTGGCAGTTGTTTTAGTTACCTCAGTCTCTTTTCCACCAAATGACACAGTCTTCTCAGAAGGCTTAGCTACTTCCTCAGTTGGTGTCTGAGCATTGGTTAAACGAATAATAGTCGCTGTTAATGGATCCAAAGTCAAGATGTTATTGTTGATTGCAACACCTGATAAATCACTAATTCCAGATAGATTAACTTGATTGCCATCTGCTAAAACCATATAGGATAGACCATTTGTAAGCTTGCTCAAATCAAACTGACGAGCCTTGCTATCAGCATTGACATAGACAAGGTAACGATCTCCATTGGAAGCAACAGTTTGGTATCCTAATACCAAATCTTCTTGAGCGACATTATCCTGACCAGGAACCGTCAATAGCGTCACACGTGCATCCACATCTGCTTTAGATTTGAAATTGAAGGCATCCGTAGACTTACGTAAGGCAATTAACCCTTTGGTAAAGGCACGGGTTTTCGTATTTTCTGGGAAGGCCTGACTATCAGTCGCCTTAGTCCAGTCAAAATGGTTAACCGCATCACTTGAATCATAAGAATCATGAATGAAGTAAGGATAGTCAAATGGATTACCCTTTTCATCAACTAAGAGGTGTGACTTGTTCGGCACCTTGTCCTCAGATACAGGATAACGGTAGGCAGGATCACGGAACTGTTTGGTGCGGCCGTATTCCTGACCAGAGTGAATAAATGGTGTTCCCTGAGCAGTCAAGACCATGAGGTTCCCTAGACGCAAGCGACGATGAATTTCAGCATTATTCTCAGGCTTGCTTGGATCCTTCTTGATTGATTGGGCAATGATATCAAAAAGGGTCAAATTATCATGAGCAGCAATATACTGGATAACGTCACCTGGAGAATCAGCCTCGAAGTTAGTTGGTTGTGCCTTGATATTATCAAAAACTTTATTAATATCACGTTTTCCACCTGTGATGAAGGCCGGTGTCCCCTCGTTTGGATAACCTGATTTGAGGGTATTTCGAATATCATCTGAAAATACTGCTACGGTATCTGTGTCTTTCATCCAAGACTGATCGGCAGGCTGAACAGGGCTATTTTCATCGCCAGCATAAGTCACCCAACCCTCACCGAGCATAATGAGGTTTGGATTAAGGGCGCGTGCAGTATTGTAAGCTTGCTCGATACTTTCAGCATCATGGTCACCCATCATATCAAAGCGGAAACCATCCACTTTGTATTCCTTAGTCAAATAAGCAATAGAATCTACCAAGACACGACGGCTCATATAGTGAGTCGTACCTAGACGACCGCCTCCAAAACTCGAACGAGGAGTGCCATCAGCATCCATAAAGTGATAGTAATTTGGCTCAAGGTCTTCAAAAATAGCTGTCTTGGCTGTATGATTGTAAACCACATCCAAGATAACACCCATACCATGGGCATGGATAGCTGCAACTAAATTCTTGAATTCTTCAATACGTTTAGCTGGATCACTAGGGTTTTCAGAATACATACCCGTCAAAGAGAAATAGTTTTGTGGATCATAGCCCCAGTTGTAGTTACTATCGCTTGAAGCATAGGCATCCAAACGTTTGCCATTTTGCAATTCATTAACAAAATAGTAGCTCAATACTGGCAAAAGCTGAATATGAGTAACCCCAAGGTCTTTAAGATAATCCAAACGCTCCGCAAAGGCTGCAAAAGTACCAAACTGGTGCTTCAATTCAGTTGAGATAGCCTTGTCAGAGGTGAAATCTCGGACATGAGCCTCATAAATGATGGCATCTTCTCGAGATTTAAAGTTAGGAATCTTAGCGTAGTCAAGGTCTTTTGGTCCATAATTAGCAGGATCTACAAAGGCAGCCTTGGCAATCTTGTGTTCAGGTCCCTTGTTGGCATCGTCACTATTCCAAGCTGCCAGAGATTTCGCATAAGGATCAAGAACAATTACTGACTGATCACCACGTTTAATGCGGTATTGATAGAAATAACCTGTTAAGTTTTCAAGGCCAAAATCAGTCGCAAGTAGGTCAGCTTGCCAAGTACCTCGAGGCCCTTTGCTTAGAGCGTGTTCAGCCAGCACCTTGTCTTGATTATTCTTATCATAGACAATGATATCTACTTGATTAGCACTTGGTGACCAAAGTGTCACATGTGCCTTAGTACCATTCTCTTCTAGTCGAGCACCCAATTCACCATCATAACTGTAGAGGGCATCCTTTAATTGCCAGCTCTCAGATGTTTTAAAACTATCACTGCCCAAAGTGACCTTATAAGGCAGATTTTCTGCAGCAAAATCACCTGTTAATGTAGCTTTTTTGAGTTTAGCATCCAAGTCAAGCTGTTTAAGAGTTACACTGTTACCATCCTTATCCGTCACCTTAAGGTCTTTGAGAATATCTTCAGATGAGACCTCGTCTAAGTTGGTGAAGCTAAGTTCGATTTGGCTTGGACTAAGCTGCTGAGCCCCAGTCAAACGCACATCCTTGACAAAGTAAGGGTTGGTGTAGACTGTCGGATCAGTATCTCGTACGAAAAGCTGACGAGATTTTTTCAAGTCACTAAATTTATAATCATTTGATTGAATTTTCACATCATCTCCTGTTTTGCTCTCATCTAAGAGTAAAAATCCTATCGATTTTGCCGCTTGTGTTAGTGGAATATCTAAGTAGGCACCATACTTACCATTCGGTTGGAAATTGACACCATCAGGCCAATTGCTTGGAGCGTCCTTAACATCACCCCAATACCAGACAGACTTATTGCTATAGTCACCATCCGTACGGAAATAATTGATACGAACGTGGTCTTGAGGGATAGGTTGATAGCTGTAAACTTGGAAATCCTTGTCAATCCAGGCTTCATTCATTTGAGGGCTAAGAATTTCGACTGCTTTATCCCCTGAAAGGTTCGTTCCAGCGGCATTATTAATCAAGAAGCTAAGTTTTTTAGGTGCTGAAGACAACTTCACATCTAAATAGACACCATAATCATCCTGTTTGGCTTCAGCAAATGAGGTTGCCCCTGTCGGCCAGGCCCCCTTCTGAGATGATGGTGTCTCAACATCATCCCAAGTCCAAAGACCAAGAGATGACTTGTCTGGACTTGGCAACTCTTGAAAATGCAAGCGAATAGTCCCCTCAGCAATAGGATCCTCAGACGCATTCGTAAGAGTTTGACTATTATTAGTACTTACTGTTTTTGGCGTGTTTTCGCTAGTTTCAGTTAGCTTGGGAATCTCAGTACGGCCAGTATTTTCTTCTGGAAGAGAAACTGGCTCATTTTCCTTGGATACCGTGGCATTCTCAGCTGCTACAGGAGCTGTTGGCGTTTCAGTTACTAGTCCACTGGTAGTAAGACTAGGATCAGCTTGTTCTACCTGTGTGCTAGAGTCGGGCGTTGATACTGCTTCATCTGCTTTTACTCCTTGAACTGCAGCAAAGCTCAAAAAAATAGCTCCAATGGTTACAGAAGCCAAACCTAACTTGTACTTGCGAAGGCTATAACGAAGAACTTTTTCATCATTAGCTTGAGTATTTCTTTTCATAGAAACTCCTTTTGTTAACGTTTTCATGTTTTTTAATATACCATTTAGCTTTCATTTATGCAAGCGTTTTCTCTCTTTGAAAATTAAAAAAGAGAGAACCATAAGATTCTCTCAATCTATTAATTATAAATAGAATAGTAACGCTTAATCCCTGCCACAATTGCATTAGCTAAAGTCTCCTGATAAGCAGAGGTATTCAAACGGGCTGCTTCTTGAGGATTTGACAAGAAACCTAGTTCAAGAAGGACTGCCGGAGCTGTTGTCTCACGCAAGACTGCAAAGGTTTGACGTTTCACACCTTGGTTCTGAGCGCCAGTCGCATTAATCAGGCTAGACTGGATAGCATTGGCCAAAGTGTCACTCATGCTCAATCGAGTTGGATTAGCATGGTAGGTTGCATTAATACGTGATGGGTATTCTGCATAAGGTTGGTAATAATAAGTCTCGATTCCTTGTGCTGCAGAACTTCCTGAAGCATTGATGTGAATACTTACGAAGATATCAGATTCAGAGGCATTAGCCGCACGTGAACGGTCCGCCAAGTCAACATAGGTATCACTTGTGCGTGTGGTCACAACTTGATAACCTTCTGCTTCTAATTTAGCTTTCACACGACTTTGGATAGCCAAGGTCAAGCTCTTTTCAGAAATACCAAAGTAAGAAGCACCTGGATCATAGCCACCATGCCCAGCATCCAGATAGACAATCTTATTTAAAACATCGTAGTTTCCTCTTGATGCCGAACCGATTTTCTTAGGGGCTACCACATCAGCTGAAGTTGCCCCAAAGCCGATATTCTTACCTGAAACATCAACAATATAGCCATGAACGATGTACTTGCCTGAATTCCACTTGTGTTGGCTTGCTGAAATAGTCACTTTATAAGAACCATCATCCTGTTTTGTAGCATTATGCCAAACAAGATCATCCTGGCCATTTTGCTCAGACCAAACAGGGATAACCACACCTGAAATACCGCTTGGATTCGTCAGGTTGGTGATGAGAACATCAAAAGTACCACGATTTTTATCATTATTGGCAATAGTTAAAGTTCCTTGAGTCTTAGTGATATCAAGTGTTGCTTGTTTGCCACCTAGGCCAATGTATTTACCATCATTGTCAACCAGATAGACATGAGAATTATACAGACCACTATCACCCTTATGGTTGCTTGAACGAACGGTTACCTTATAGTCTCCATTAGCTTGCATAGTTGCCTTGTACCAAATGATATCATCTTGACCGTTCTTTTCAGACCAGGTTGGAACTAAGACTTCTTTAAAACCTCGTGGTGCAATCAAATTTGAAATGACAACATCATAACTACCAGTAGCATTGTTGAGACCAGTGATAGCAAGGTCGGCTTTAGGTTCTGACAAAGTAACATTTGTTTGTGTGCCTCCCACACCGATTTGTGAACCATCGTTTTGGATATAGTAAAGATGAACATTATAAATACCTGTAGAGTATTTATGGTTAGCCACTTGGACAGTAACTTTGTAACTACCATTTGTTTGACGTACTGCTTCATACCAACGAATATCATCTTGCCCGTCAACCTCAGACCAGATAGGCACTTGAACCGTACGCACACCCTTAGGACTATAGACATCACTGATGACTACATCAAAAGTTCCTGAATCTTTATTATTTGTAATAGAAATAACACCTGTAGGTTTAGATGGATCATTTCGTTCTACAAAAGCTTTTTGAACAAAGCGTTTTTGACCTCTAGCATCAATGTAAAACACTTGCGCTTCATATCTACCATTAGCATTCTCGTGATCACTAGCTTTCACCGTTACAGTGTAAGAGCCATCTGCTTGTCTGGTCGGTGTATACCATTTGATATCACTCATTCCATTCGCATGTGACCAAAATGGAATTTTAACTTCTTTGTAGCCTTCTAAACCTTTGAGATTTTTGGCAATTATTGTAAATGTTCCATTGTTCTCATTTTTAGATATACTCAAGTTGGCAGATACTGGAACCGTCGGTTGGCCATGAGAATAGTCAGAAAAAGCTTTTTGAACAAAACGTTTTTGACCTTTAGCATCAATGTAAAATACTTGCGCTTCATATCTACCATTAGCATTCTCGTGATCACTAGCTTTCACCGTTACAGTGTAAGAGCCATCTGCTTGTCTGGTCGGTGTATACCATTTGATATCACTCATTCCATTCGCATGTGACCAAAATGGAATTTTAACTTCTTTGTAGCCTTCTAAACCTTTGAGATTTTTGGCAATTATTGTAAATGTTCCATTGTTCTCATTTTTAGATATACTCAAGTTGGCAGATACTGGAACCGTCGGTTGGCCATGAGAATAGTCAGAAAAAGCTTTTTGAACAAAACGTTTTTGACCTCTAGCATCAATGTAAAACACTTGCGCTTCATATCTGCCATTAGCATTCTCATGATCACTAGCTTTCACCGTTACAGTGTAAGAGCCATCTGCTTGTCTGGTCGGTGTATACCATTTGATATCACTCATTCCATTCGCATGTGACCAAAATGGAATTTTAACTTCTTTATAGCCTTCTAAACCTTTGAGATTTTTGGCAATTATTGTAAATGTTCCATTGTTCTCATTTTTAGATATACTCAAGTTGGCAGATACTGGAACCGTCGGTTGGCCATGAGAATAGTCAGAAAAAGCTTTTTGAACAAAACGTTTTTGACCTCTAGCATCAATGTAAAATACTTGCGCTTCATATCTACCATTAGCATTCTCATGATCACTAGCTTTCACCGTTACAGTGTAAGAGCCATCTGCTTGTCTGGTCGGTGTATACCATTTGATATCACTCATTCCATTCGCATGTGACCAAAATGGAATTTTAACTTCTTTATAGCCTTCTAAACCTTTGAGATTTTTGGCAATTATTGTAAATGTTCCATTGTTCTCATTTTTAGATATACTCAAGTTGGCAAATACTGATATTTCCGGCTTCTTACCAATAAAAACTTGAGTTGTTGTTCCACCAACACCAGTTAATTGGCCATCTTTTTGAACATAATAAAGGTGAACATTATAAAGGCCTGTTGAGTTTTTATGAGCTGAAGCTTTAACGTTTACTGTGTAAGTTCCATTATTTTGACGGTTAGCCGTATACCAGATAATGTCATCTTGGCCATTAATTTCTGACCAAATTGGAACAGAGACTGTTTGAACACCATTTGGTGCTTTGACATTAGAGATGACAACATCAAAGCTACCAAGAGTTGGATTGTTATTAACAATAGAAATAGTCCCACTCAAATCGCCTTGAGTTGGATCTGCTTCGACACTGGCATTAGCAGTAAATCGTCCTGTGTAGTCCACGCTTTGGTCAAAGACATGTTTACCTGGCAAGAGATTAGCTGTAGCTGAAAATTGCCATGCACCAGTTTTGGCATTATAGCGCATGTTTTTAGCGCTCGTTGCTGTAAGACTTGACGATGGGTACTGGGCAACCCAGAAATTCTCAATACCAAATTGAGAGGTTGAGACAGGTCCACGGTAGCCTAGATTGTTCTCATCCAACCAGCTGGCACTTGTGTAGAACATCAAGTTGTTGTATCCATGCTTACGCATTTCGTTAACCCAAGCTTGGGTGTTACGGTTGATATTTGGAAGCATATTAGAATCTTCGAAGTCATTAACCATAACAGTACTCTTTGGAAGGTTCAGTTTTTGTGCAGCTTGGATATAGAAACGAGCCTCTGCACGTGCTTCTTCCTCAGTTGTGTATCGAGAAAAATGATAGGTTGATACTTGAAGACCAGCAATTTGAGCATTGCGAACTTGTGATGGTGCTTTAGGGTTGTTGTACCAAGTGTCCTCAGTCAACTTGACAACGACACCACCCACACCTTGACGTGCAAGAGCACGATAGTCATCTACACTGATATCACCATTATGGCTGCTGACATCGATAAAAGTCTTTGGTTGGACCTTAAGCGTTGGCGAAGGAACATCCGTTGAATTCGTCAATTTAGCAGGTGTTGCTACAGCGCTGTTTGACGTTTCAGAATTTGTCGCACTTGTAGAAGCTGTTGCACTTTCTGAACTTACAACTGAAGACGTTACTGAAGTTGATGCCGTTGCAGCCTCGGAACTCTGTGAAGCAGGAGACGTAGATACCGCTGGAGCACTAGCTTTTGCCACTTCACTCGTAGCTGCGGGTGCTGAAACAGTTGATTTAGGAGTTACAGGTAAGGCTGCTTCTCCACCAAAAATTTCAGCCGCTATCACAGATTGATACTGATTTCCCTCAGTAACAGAAGGCGTTTGGGTCGCCACTTCATCAGCTTGAGCAACCTGAGTTGTGACAGCCAAAAGAACAGCCGCACTGGCATAGTAGATAAAATCTTTCGTTCGCATTTAACTTTCCTTTTGCATTTTTAATATGTCAACCATTTTACCATAGAAAAACTCTAATGGAAAGCTTATTGTTAAAAATTTCTAAATAAAATAAAAATATTATAAAACCTTAAGTACTTATGAACTTACTATTCGTACAACATGAAAACCTTTTAACTATATATTTGAATTACTCTTTGCAAAGCAGGGAAAGAATTATGCTATATCACTAAAGATGAAAATGTGTGACAAAAGAAAAATTCGCGAACTTCTGTCCGAGAATTTTATCAGCTTTATTTACGTTTTGGTGGGTTATGGATAGCTTCTCCAAGTACGTCAGCAAAGGCTTCATACATGTTTTCAGAGAAGGTTGGGTGACCGTGGATAGATTGCAAGAGTTCATCTACAGTCAATTCATTTTCCATAATTGTTGACGCTTCGTTAATCAATTCAGCTGCGGCTGGACCGATAATGTGAACACCAAGGATTTCATGGTACTTCGCATCAGCAACGACTTTAACAAAACCTTGAGCTTCATTTGAAGCAATGGCACGTCCGTTACCAGCAAAGCTTGATTTACCAATGAGAACATCACCGTATTTAGCGCGTGCATCTTCTTCAGTAAGACCACACATTGCTACTTCTGGGTGAGTGTAGACAGCTGCTGGTGTGTAGTCAAGGTGAGCCTTACGGACATTGCCACGCATAGCATTTTCAGCTGCAACTTCACCCATACGGTAAGCAGCGTGAGCAAGCATCTTAGTTCCGTTAACATCACCCGGTGCGTAGATTCCTGGGATTGATGTTTCTTGATAAGCATTAACTTTGATACGACCACGGTCAAGTTCAAGGTTAAGATTTTCAAGACCATCCAATTGTGGGACACGACCGATTGAAAGAAGGGCACGATCCGCTACAATCTCTTCACCATTATTAAGTTTAAGGGTCAATTGGTTGTTAGCTTCTACAATCTCAGAAACCCCAACAGATGTCATGATCTTCATACCCTTTTTAGCAAGGATTTTTTGAAGTTCAAGTGATACTTCTTTATCCATAGCAGGAATAATGCGGTCAGCCATCTCAACAACAGTCACTTCTACACCGTATGAGGCATAAACAAGACCAAGCTCGATACCAACGACACCACCACCCATAACTGCAAGTGATTTAGGCAATTCACGCAAGTCAAGGATATCATCTGATGTCATCACAAGTTGTGACTCAATTCCAGGGATATTGATACGAGACACTTTTGATCCAGTCGCAAGGATAATATTACGTCCCTTGATTGTTTCTGAACCAATAGTAACTGTCTTATCTGGATTAACTTGACCAAGACCATTGAAAATAGTAACTTTGTTAGCCTTCAAAAGACCTTGCACACCACCAGTAAGTGTCTTAACGACAGAGTTCTTAAAGTCAACTGTCTTATCCATATCGATAGTGTAGTTTGTTGACGCTAGGTTGATACCACGACCTGCAGCAATCTTAAGTCCATCAAGGATTTCTGCATTTTTAAGGTAGGTCTTAGTTGGGATACATCCTTTATTCAAACATGTTCCACCAAATTCAGATTTTTCAACGATAGCAACCTTACCACCAAGTTGCGCACCACGAATGGCAGAATAGTAACCAGCAGGACCACCACCGACAACGATAATATCGTACTCATTGTCAACAAGCGGTGCTTTTTCTGCAGTAGCTGCTGGAGCAGCTTGGGCAGGAGCTTTAGGAACTTCAAGACCAGCTGATTCCAACTGAACAGTTGCTTCTGCAACAGGTGCGCTAGCAGCGTTATCAGCCACAACTTCACCTTCTGCTCCAATATAACCAATAACCTCAGTAACTGGTACAGTTTCACCAGCCTGACGCGTAATCTTCAAAAGAACACCAGAATCTTCTGCTTCAAGTTCCATGTTCGTCTTATCTGACATGATTTCAAGGAGAATATCTCCCTCATTAACCACATCACCCTCTTGTTTTTTCCACTCGATGATTTCGCCTTCCTGCATGTCCACACCAAGCTTAGGCATAATAATCTCAAAAGCCATTTATAAGATACCAAGAGCGACCAGAAAGCGACTGAAAATTAGTCGTCTGACACGTCAGCCTGCTGACGTAGACAGACGGTCTATTTTCCAAGCTTTACGCTCGGGTTCAGTTATTCCCTCTGGTTCGCCCTCTCCTTTCTATTAAAACTTCAGTTTTTAGATATTTTTTTCTTAAATCAACAATTCCATAGGATTTTCAATCAAATGTTTCAAATCAACCATGAATTTGGCACCATTCATACCATCTACAATACGGTGGTCAATTGTCAAGCATAGACCCATGATTGGACGTACGACAACTTCCCCATCAACAACAACTGGAGTTTGAATCGTTGCTGAAACACCAAGGATAGCTGAGTTTGGTTGGTTGATGATTGGGTTAAATGACTTAGTTCCAAACATTCCCAAGTTAGTAATAGAGAAGGTTGAACCTGACATTTCTGCAGCCTTCAATTTACCAGCCTGAGCTTTCTTGATGACATCCTTAGAGGCCACAACAAACTCAGACAAACTCATCTTATCTGCACCATGAACGACCGGCACAATCAAGCCATCATCGAGACCAACGGCAATACCGAGATTAACAAATTTGTGTAATTCGATATTTTGGGCATCGTCAATCAAGGATGCATTGAGGTAACGGTGTTCCTCTTTCATAAGGGTACGCACAACTGCCAAACCAATAAAATCCGTGAAGGTTACCTTCATACCAGTCTTACTCATGATTGGGTCTAGGACTTGCTTACGAAGAGCCATAAGGTTAGTCATGTCCACGTCATAGTTGAGGGTAAAGGTTGGCGCAGTCAAGTATGAATGTGTCATTCCCTTAGAAATAGCCTTACGCATAGCAGACATTGGGATAACTTCCACGCCTTCTGGCAAGACTTTTTCAGGTTTAGCTTCAACCACAGGGGCAGCAGCCGCTTCCTTAACTTGCGCTGGAGCACTGATTGCAAGGATATCTTCCTTAGTAATCTTACCACCAAAGCCTGTTCCAGATACGCTAGCTAAGTCAATACCAAGGTCCGCTGCAATCTTACGTGCCAATGGTGTCGCCTTAGGTTGAGCACCCTTAAAGTTCTCAACGTCATCAGCATGAACACGACCTTTTGCTCCAGTTCCTGGAACTTGAGCGAGGTCAATACCCAACTCACGCGCCACCTTACGAGCCTTAGGTGTTGCACGTACTTTGCCACCTTCGTGAACGACAGGTGCTTGCGTTTGCGCTGCTACTACAGGCTCGGCTACAGCGGCAACTTTTTCAACTTTTGGCGCAGGTTCAGCAGCTGGTGCGCTAGCTACGTTATCAGCCACCACTTCACCTTCTGCTCCAATATAACCAATAACCTCAGTAACTGGTACAGTTTCACCAGCCTGACGCGTAATCTTCAAAAGAACACCAGAATCTTCTGCTTCAAGTTCCATGTTCGTCTTATCTGACATGATTTCAAGAAGGATATCTCCCTCATTAACCACATCACCCTCTTGTTTCTTCCACTCGATGATTTCGCCTTCCTGCATATCAACACCAAGCTTAGGCATAATAATCTCAAAAGCCATTTATAAGATACCAAGAGCGACCAGAAAGCGACTGAAAATTAGGCGTCTGACACGTCAGCCTGCTGACGTAGACAGACGGTCTATTTTCCGAGCTTTCCACTCGGGTTCAGTTATGCCCTCTGGTTCGCCCTCTCCTTTCTACTTTAAATTATAATTTCCGATACTCCCACAGTTAAAACAAGAAACACATTTTACTAGCGAGAAATATCACTTAACCATCGCTAGAAAGTTAGTTTCCTTTATTGGCCATCTTGATAATAGCAGCCTTAATCTTTTCAACATCTGGAAGAACCGCTTGTTCCAAGACACGCGCATAAGGTACAGGCACATCTTCACTTGCCAAACGTACAATTGGGTGGTCAAGGTAATCAAAAGCTTCACTTTCTGTAACCATAGCAGCAATCTCACCAATGAATCCACCAGTCTTATAAGCATCATTGACCAACATAAGTTTACCAGTCTTCTTAACTGACTCAAAAATCAATTCCTTATCAAGTGGGATAAGCGTACGTGGGTCAACAACCTCAACATTGATACCTTGTTCAGCTACTTCTTCAGCAGCCTTAAGAACACGTTCCAACATACGACCATATGTGACAATAGTAAGGTCAGTTCCTTCACGCTTGATTTCACCTTTTCCAAGTGGAATGTAGAAATCAGGGTCTTGTGTCACTTCCTCTTTCTTACCGTAAAGTGCTTTTGGTTCCATGAAGATAACAATGTTATTGTCTTGAATAGCAGATTTCAAAAGACCTTTAGCGTCGTTAGCATTACCTGGAGCAACCACTTTAATCCCTGGAATGTGAGTCAACCATGACTCAAGAGATTGTGAGTGCTGTGCCGCAGAACCAATCCCTGAACCAGAAGCTACACGGAAGGTTACAGGAGTCTTCAAACCACCACCAAACATGTAGTTGTTTTTTGCACCATTATTAACGATAGCGTCAAGGGCAATCGTGATGAAGTCCATGAAAGTCAAGTCAACGATTGGACGAAGACCTGTAATGGCAGACCCAACAGCTGCACCAGCGATAGCTGCTTCTGAAATTGGTGTATCTTTAACACGTTTCTCACCAAACTCTGCCAACATACCAACTGATGTACCGAAGTCACCACCATAGATACCGACATCTTCACCCATAAGGAAGATATTTTCGTCTTTACGCATTTCCTCGCTCATAGCAAGGTTTACTGCCTCACGCAAGGCCATCAATTTTGTTTCACTCATACTTGTATTCCTCAACCTTTCTCTTTAGTCTACCCATACATCTTCAAAGGCAACTGAAAGTTCTGGATCTGGGCTATTTTGGGCGAACTCATAAGCTGCATCAACCTCTGCCTTAACTTGGCTTTGGATAGCATCTAACTCTTCAGCGCTTGCGATATTTTCAGCAACGAGATAGTCACGGTATTTAATAATAGGGTCGTTATTGTTCTTCCACTCGTCAACTTCTTCCTTAGTACGGTAAACACCCGCATCGGCAGTTGAGTGACCGAACCAACGGTAAGATTCTACCTCAACGATAGCAGGACCATTGCCACCACGGACATGCTCAACAGCCTTGCCCATTGTTTCATATACAGCCAAAACATCGTTACCATCTTCACAGTAGAAACCAGGAATGCCATAAGCTTCCGCACGTGTATAAAGGTGAGGTGTATTTGTAGCCTTATGGATATCCATTGAGATACCATAACGGTTATTGATGATAAAGAAGATAACAGGTAATTTCCAAGTAGCTGCCATATTGACTGACTCATGGAATGAACCTTCGTTGGTTGCGCCATCTCCAGAGAATGCCACAACAATGTTTCCTGTTTTTTTGTATTGCTGAGTGAGGGCTGCACCTACGGCAAGAGCGTAACCACCACCAACGATACCATTAGTACCATAGTTACCTTTTTTAAAGTCTGCCAAGTGCATAGAACCACCACGGCCCTTAGAAACACCGGTTGCTTTACCAGCAAGTTCTGCCATCATTTTATTCAAATCCATGTCTTGGGCGATAGATTGTCCGTGACCACGGTGATTTGAAAAGAAGATATCGTCATAGCTCAAGTGTTGAACAGCACCAACGTTGGCTGCTTCCTCACCAACTGAAAAGTGAGTCATCCCTTGAACAAAACCACGACGAACCAATTTATTAATACGTGAATCAAATTCACGAATACGTTCCATTTTAGTGAACATCTCAAGATGTGTCTCTTTAGAAAGTTTTACCATATCGATCTCCTCTATCGAAATTTTTCTATACATCTAGGATAGGTTAAAAAAACTTAATGAGCAAGAAATATGCTTGAAAGATGAAAAGCCTTACAACCTTATCACTTATAGGCAATCCGTATGCTTTTTTTAAGCGCATTATGATATAATTGTATAGATTTTACCCGAATAGGAGAATATTGGACATTGAGTGACGTCATCGTTCACGGGCTTACGGCATGTATAGCTTTTATTTTACAAATTGTTATCTTCAAAGTGACCACACAGAGACCCCTTAGATACTGGATTCTTATTTTAGCAGGTTTAGCAATTTTTGCCTCTAGTTATTTTGGTATTTCCTTTCCAAAATCCGGTTTTATTGGACTTGTACTTCTTCTAGCTAACAAATCTTACAAAAATCTGAGACATACCATTTTGGAGACTTTCTTTATACCTTTCACCTTTGCCTTAATGGTGAGACTGGTCATTTTCCTGATTATTCCAATCTTTTTCCCTTCTGTCCTAGATTATTATTATGCTGGTCCATTTATACTTTTTCTTGCGTTTTTACTATGGTTTGCCCAAAGTGCCCTTCTTCAAGTGGACTACTCTCGAATGATGCAAATTGATAAAGCGAGACCTTGGTACAAATCAACCTCTGTCGCCCTTTGTGGCCTAGCCTTTATCTACTTTGCTTCTGAACTTCTTTCAACAAACATTCACTTTACTATTGCCTTTCTTATTATTACAGCTCTGATTCTATCTGGACAGGTTAATCTCTATAGAAAGGACCTCAGTGCACAAACACAAGAAGCTCAAGAGGAACATTCTCAGCTTCTTCAAAAATCAAGCCAGAACATCAATACTTGGTACCAGAAAAAGACTAGCCAAGAGCTCTTTATCAAGGACGAAGCTGAAAATCTCTACGATATCATCCGTTTCAAACAAAACGAGGAAGCTCAGGAGTTAATTGACTACTTGCTGACTCCGAATCCATTAGATAAGAAGATTGATCATTTTTATCGAGATAAACTTGAAAATATTAAACTTCCTGATTTGCGAGTCATCTTTGAAGCTAAATTCCTAAAGGCAAAAGAATTGGATGTTTGGGTTAGTATGGAGGTCCCAGAACCCATTACCGTTTATCCTATTTATCCTTTAGATTGGGTATATAGCCTTTCAACGATCTTGGATCATGTCATTGTCCAAGCACAAGATAGTGAACAGAAATACCTTAGCTATGCTTATTTTAAAGATGAGGATAGTCAACACTTTGTCGTTGAAAGTTCAAGCACTAAAGAAGATTCTGCCATTACATCTGATTTCTCTGATCCCGAACTAAAACGCGTCAACAGCATCCTATCCACATATTCAAACGTTAACATTGTTTCAAATACACGTGCTGGTATTTACCGCTTACAAATCGAGATTGACATGACAAAAGGAGGTTACAATGATTACTAATATTATCAATCCTCTCTTACAGGCTGTTAGTTTCATTTCTATTTGGTACCTCTACCAGACTATGTCTAAGGTTAAGCCACTGCGAGGACACCTCTTACTTCTATTTTTGTCCTATGTAGCTGCAGCATCCTATTTTAGTCTCGTAAAAATCGTTATAGATCCTCTTTTCTTCCTTGTTGCTGATTTGGCCCTTGTCAAAGAGCGTTCTTTCTATCATCGATTGCTTTACGCTTTTTATCCAACTATCCTTTTTGATATGGCTACACGACTACTTTCAATTGTCATTCTCCCTCACGTCTTACATATCAAAGGTGATATTACCCTCGACACTAACTTACATATCTTGACCTACATCTTAGCTCCATTAATCATTTACCTAATGCTTAAAATCTTCGCTGTAGACCTAAGTCAGATGAGTAGTCTTGACGAGGCTTGGGCTAGACGTAACTGGTTGCGAAGCACTGCCTTCCTTGCTGTCTATTATGTCTTCTTTACTGTTATCCATGGTCTTAACAGCATTCTTCCAACAGCCAATGACCCTAAAAATTTATTTGAAATAATTTTCAAGGTCAATGCTAATAGTTCTGTTATCTTTGTTCTATATATTGCTCTACTACTATGGGATTTTTACAATTGGAACCAGGCTATCCACCAACAATCTATTGATAGGCTGAACAAAGAACGTCATAAATTGTTGGGAACTATGACTAACTACAGCAAATCCTTTATCCAAATTATCACGCAAAAGCAAAAATCCTTCGACCTATTCAAAAAAAATCTCAAGGACGTTTCTCTTGCCTTGGAAAATGAAGATACCGCCAAAGCTACTAGCCTACTTGAAATTTATAAAACGGACAATGCTAGCATTGGTAATCCAGAGACTCAAGAACACTTGGATAAGCTTAGCAATCCAATAATAGCAAGTTTTCTTTCAAATCGTATTTTGGAAATGAGAGCGTCGCATGTCGATATCTCCATTAATATCAGTCCTCAGTTTGGTGAGATTCCTTTACCTGACTTAGATTTATATCAACTGCTCCAAGCTTCGGATAAAGCGATATTTAAACTACTTCGTCCTGATATCAAGGTCAACAGTAGTTACCTCCAACTAGATCACTCGCAACTCCTTGTCGTTGAATTACCAGTTTTGGCTGATAAGGTTAGCAAAGATAAAGAACTGAATGAGTTGGTTAAGACTTTGCCAAATGTTGACTATCGTATCGGTTTACATGCAGGTTATCTGACTCAAATAATTGAAATCTTTGAACCTGGATATTAAGATGATATTGAAAAAGAGCCGGTGGCTCTTTTTTTGTTGCTTTTTATCTCTTCACTCTCAAACTTCCTAGCATTTTTGAACGAAGATAATTCTTCGACATACAAAAAGACACCCAAAATCATATAGACTGAGTGTCTCTACAAATAGTAAACTCCGACTAGTGTAGCTTAGAAGGCACCGCCTCCGCCTCCTCCGCCACCACCAGAGAAGCCACCGCCTCCAAAGCCGCCACTACCACTGTTCGAATTGATAGAGAAGCTACTTACGCTATCTGAGGCAGAAACGTAAGATTCTAGATAATTGACATTATTCATCATGATAAACGGTGCTGCTGAATAAGTAAACTCATCTAGAGATGGATTGCTGAGGTGGATGTTGTAACGTTTTAACACATCACTAACTTTTTTCGCCTGTCCATAGAGTGTCGCATAAACCAAGATACGATTCCAAAGGATAACAGATTCTAGTTCGGATTCTTTAAAACTAGGAATACTCTTAATCATATTTTTAAAGCTATGCCACTGGTAATAGGTTGAAATTTGAGTTGCATCAAGACATCTCTGACGACGTCTTTTCACTAAGTACCAGAATAAAATGGTAACTCCTGCTATAGGTAGAAGACCAAGAATATAGTAAAAACCTAGTCCTGATCCAAAGGCAGCAAATAAGAACAAGGTTGAAAGAATACAAAGCACCATTGAAAGTACCAAAGCTGCTACTCCCAATATGTTAAATGTCTTTTCTTTCGGACTAAAATCTCTATAAATTTTAGGAAGTCCAAGCGCAAATTCCTCTTTTTCTACGCCTTTTGCTACTTGATAGCCGTCATTAGTGAATTGATATTTGACACGTTTTCCTTGGGAACGTATTGCTTCACGCTCATAGCTTGTTCTAGCACTCTTAAATTGTTTTTCTAAGCCATCTTTATCAAGATAATAGCGCGAGAACATTTCCGTATCTCTAATTTCCATGCGACCATCAAACAACATATCCAAGAAAGACACTTCAAATGAAGAGAGCACCTCCTTTTCAATACGTGTCAGAATATTACTATCACCTTCTTGTCTATAGGTGAGATGACCTCTATCAATCAAATCAAGGATGGTAGCTTGTACCATATATTTAAACTTCAGAGGACCCGTTTCTTCTTTTAGACCTGTTTTGTCGAACGACTGATTATAAACATTCTTGGCTAGGACCAAAGGTGCTAAATTTTGAGGGGCTTCATAAAGACGGGCATCTCGAGGGAAAGAAGGCATCCTAGTGCTATAAAGAACAATGAGGTAACAGAAAATACCAATAAGAACAAAGCTTAAGATCACAAGTGGTAAGATGACATAAAAAATGCGTCGAAAGTTTTCTTTAGATTTCTTGATATCTGCTTCTTTTTTTAGAAAGTCTGCCTTATTCGTCTTATTTAATAAGTAAGCCTGATTATTTTCTCGTAAAGCACTGGTCATCGGCCAGTAGGCGTGTAATTCCAATTTACCTGATGCTGGTAAATTGTCTACATGAACCTGATAACCTGTAGAAGTACGCTTAACCTGTGGGTCTTTTCCAAAATAGCCAGCGTGAGCGTAAAGCTCTCCTTGACTTGCATCCAGACCATCAACTGTGAAGTCAACTTGTCCAAATCCTTTATCCCAATCAGAAATAGGAAACCAATTTAAAACTGCAATATCTGAATATAGATTCAATAGGTGTTGGATCTGCCAAGTAACTTTGAGGACAACCCTATCACCATCTGAACCTGAATTATAAACTTTGAGTTTAACACCTTCATAGGAGTCTGTTTTTTCAACTGTAATATCTGTTTTTTCTTTCCCATTTACAGTTGCTGAAACCTTGGGATCATCCATAATAGAATAACCACCAATTTTCCCCAAGGTTACATACTGACCTTTATAATCACTATCAAAATCATAAGTCACTTCCTGAGTAAATGTCGCATTACCATCATCATGAATTGAAAGATGACCAACATAGGAAGGGAGACTATACTCTACCTCATCAGCTTTGACGTGATGCAAAGACAATGGCAGAAAACAGACTAACAAAACAGTTAAAGTAACATATTTAACAAGACCTTTCAGTATCTTTTTCATCATTTTGCTCCTTCAAAGATTAAAAAAGCAGGTGCAACACCAAGTGTCTCGATGTGCCCTGCTCTGATCCCTTATTTAGGCTTGATAAACAATCTCACCGTCACAGATAGTGTATTTAACACTGCCAGTAAGCTCTTCGCCTACAAATGGTGAATTAGCCGCCTTAGACTTAAAGTCTGCTGTGACCTGACGTTTTTCCTTGTCCGCAAAGATTACAAGGTCAGCTGGTCCATTTTCAGCCAAATAACCGGCATCGAAGCCATAAAGATCAGATGGGTTGCTAGTCATTACTTTCAAGAGTTCCGTCAAACTTAAGTGACCTGCTTCAACCAAGTAGGTCAATCCAAGAGATAGAGATGTTTCAAGACCAGTCATTCCTGATGGTGCTTTAGTCACATCATCGACATTCTTTTCATCGGCATGGTGTGGCGCGTGGTCTGTGGCAATAACTGAGATAACTCCAGATTTCAACCCTTCGATAACGGCCTGACGGTCAGATTCCAAACGAAGTGGTGGGTTCATCTTGGCATTAGCACCTTTTGAGAGCAAGAGGTCTTCAGTCTTAGAGAAATGCTGCGGTGCCACTTCGGCAGTAACTTGCGCTCCAAGTTTTTGGGCAAATTCAACCACTTTTACAGATTCAGCTTTTGACAAGTGTTGAATATGAACATGTGCTTGTGTATCATAAGCAATCATGACATCACGCGCAATCATACTGTACTCAGCTACACCAGTTGCCCCACAAATATGGAATTCTTTTTTAGCAATATTTTCATTGAAACCGAGAATACCATTTAGATCAGGATCCTCCTCGTGAAGGCTGATAAAGGTATTATTTTCTTTAGCAAGTTCCATGGCTTTTTTGACAATACCAGCATTGGTCAATGGAATACCATCATCTGAGAATCCGACAGCACCGGCTTCAAGCAAGCCCTTGAAATCAGTGATGTTTTCACCATCAAAGTTCTTTGTAATAGTCGCAACAGACTTAACATGGATATTTTCCTTAGCTGCTGAAGTCAAGACCTCCTCCAAGGTTTCCTTGTCTGAAATCGTTGGATTAGTGTTAGCCATCATGACAACTGTTGTAAAACCACCTGCAGCCGCTGCCAAAGATCCAGTATGAATGTCTTCCTTATGAGTTTGACCTGGCTCACGGAAATGAACATGGATATCCACCAAACCAGGAGCAACCACAAGACCAGTCGCATCGATGACTTGAGCATCTACAGCTTCGATATTTTCAGCAATCTTAACGACTTTTTTACCATCAACAAGAACATCAGCTTGCGTATCCAAACCAGACTTAGGGTCTACAACACGACCATTTTTAATCAGTAACATAATCTTCCAACTTTCTATTTTACTTCAACCAATCAATTGGGGATTGGCCTTGAGATACAAGGTAAGCATTGGCTTTTGAAAAAGGCCTGCTGCCAAAAAAACCACGATAGGCCGACAAGGGACTCGGATGGGCACTCTCAATAATGGCATGCTTTGGATTGGTAACCAGAGCTTTCTTCTTACGAGCATAGCCACCCCAAAGTATAAAGACAACAGGAGTATCCTTTTGATTGAGAACCTTAATCACAGCATCTGTAAAAGGTTCCCAAACCTGACCGGCGTGCCCATTTGCTTGACCAGCTGGAACTGTCAGACAGGCATTAAGCAAAAGCACCCCTTGCTCAGCCCATGAAGTTAAATCATGAAAGGGTCTAGGACCCAAATCTTCCTCTAACTCCTTAAGAATATTTTTTAAAGACGGAGGAGCAGGAAGGCTATCAGGTACTGAGAAGGATAGTCCTTGTGCTTGATGAGGCCCATGATAAGGGTCCTGACCAAGAATTACCACCCGCACTTCTTCAAATGGAGTCTCCAACAAGGCATTAAAAACCTTTTCACGTGGCGGATAAACCGTTCCCTGACTATAAACCTGATCCATAAACTGATTTATCTTTGAAAAATAATGATCTGGCAGTTCCTCTTTCAGAAGCTTGTGCCATGTCGAATGTTCCATAAAAACCTCTTTTTAGACTGTTTTACACCCTAAATTATACCATAATTTGTAGGGAATATTCGGAAAATACTGAAAAAACACCCTGATTACTAGGCATTTTCTATAAAGTTTTAAAAAGCCCTATTGTAAAATGAAGTGCAACACAAAAGACATGTTCATCTGATATACTAGAGTTGCGAAAAACAGTATAAAGGAAGATGAACATGTCCACTAATTATTCTACCACAAATCAATCATACAAGCACTTATCTGAAGCTGAGCGAGGGGAAATTGAAGCTTATTTAAGCGTAGGACTCAAACCTGCTGAGATTGCTCGTAGACTAGGGAGAAATCGCTCTACTATTACTCGTGAAATTAATCGTGGTTCCATAACACAAGTGAAAAAAGTAAATGGGCAAAAGGTCTATTACCAACACTATTATGCAGATGCTGCTCATAACCGTTATCGTCATGCTAGAGAAGCCAGCTATTATTTGAAACTGGATTCCGTATCGGATGACTTTCTGAGAGCATTTACAGAAGCAATGAGAGAGAAACCAAGGGTGCATAGCGTGGATACCTTTGTTCATACCTATAGACTCCAACATGTAGATGCAGTTGTTCCTTCAACCAAGACGCTCTATAACTATATCCATCAAGGATTGTTAGAGATTAAGGTCATTGATTTGCCAAGAGCAGTGCGGATCCGTAAGAAATTTACCAAGCGCCCCTCTACCAAGAAACATCTAGGAAAGTCAATTGAAGAAAGGCCAGAAGAAATCAATAATCGTTCCCGTTTTGGAGATTGGGAAATCGATTCTGTTCTGGGTGGAAAGACAATAGGAGAACCTTCTATTCTAACCTTGGTAGAACGACAAACACGCTATGCTGTCACAAAGAAACTCGTGGAAAAGAAAGCAGAGTATGTCAATCAAGCAGTCTTAGAGTGTATGAAACTTTATCCCATTAAGTCCATAACTGCAGATAATGGAAACGAATTTTCATCATTGAGTAAGATAGAGGGATTAGATGTTTATTTTGCACATGCCTATTCATCTTATGAACGAGGTACAAATGAGAATTTCAATGGACTACTAAGAGAGTTCATTCCGAAGGGGTGTTCGTTAAAAGAACTAAATCAGAATCTTTTAGAGGACTATACAAAGGCTATCAATGAAAGACCTAGACGAATTCATGGCTATCAGTCCGCAAAAAAGCTGTTTGAGCTAACTCAAACAGCTTGAAAGATACTCACTTAATCAGAGGAACATCTTTGTTGCACTTGACTTGACAATTAGGGAAAGTTTTAAAAATGAATGAATCCACAAGTTTAAAGGGCTTACAACCTTTAATTCGTTATATTTTTATGCTATAATTTAATCTTGTATTTTAAGAGAAAAGGTAATCCTATGACTACGTATGAAAATTTAAGAGCAGCCAGACGAGGTCCTATTGTCAGCATCGCTGCCTACCTTCTTCTTACCATTGCAAAACTTCTAGCTGGACACTTTTTAAACTCTAGCTCTTTGATTGCCGATGGTTTCAATAACTTGTCAGATATTTTAGGGAACGTGGCCCTACTCATTGGATTGCACCTAGCTAGTCAACCAGCTGATGCAGATCATAGGTTTGGGCATTGGAAGATTGAAGACTTATCAAGCCTAGTCACTTCCTTTATCATGTTCGTGGTAGGTTTCCAGGTCCTCATTCAAACAGTCCGAAAGATTTTTCTAAGAGAGGAAACTGTGGTTGATCCACTTGGTGCCACTGTTGGTATCCTATCTGCTATCGTCATGTGTGGCGTTTACTTTTACAATAAAAGACTTGCTAAAAAGCTAAAATCTAGTGCTTTGATTGCTGCTGCCAAGGACAATCTCTCCGATGCTGTAACTTCTATTGGTACCTCAATCGCTATCGTTGCAGCATCCTTCAACCTGACGATTATCGACTATATTACTGCCATTATCATTACCTTCTTCATCCTAAAGACAGCCTATGATATCTTCATGGAAGCAACCTTTAGTTTGTCAGACGGTTTCGATGAGAGAAACCTCAAGGCCTATGAAAAAGCCATTCTTGAGATTCCAAAAGTCACTAAAGTTAAGAAACAACGTGGCCGTTCTTATGGCAGCAACGTCTATCTTGATATTGTGGTTGAGATGAATCCTGACCTCTCTGTATACGAGAGTCATGCCATTACCGAACAAATTGAGGAGGTCCTCAGCAAGCGTTTCTCTGTCTATGACACTGATGTCCACGTAGAGCCCGCTGCCATTCCCGAAGATGAAATTTATGGCAATGTCCTTCACAAACTCTCTCGCAATGAAAAGATTATTCTGTCAAAAATTCCTGACTATGAAAATCTCTTGGCACCTGACTTCTACTTAATCGATGAAAATGGTCATCATCACACTCGTGAAGAAGTCATTGCTAATCAACAACCACTTCTCAATAACTTTGACAGCTTCAAGATGACATCTGTTAGTCAAAAAACGAAACTAATTAGTTATGAGTTGGGAGGAAATTTCCACACTAGTATCTGGCGTCGAAATGAAACCTGGTTCATGATTTACCACCAAGTGACAAGGATAAAAGATGAAAACTAACGAGCAAGTAAGCTCGTTTTTTTCTGTTTCCAACTATATTTGGGTAACACTCAATCAATTCTAAAAATTACATTAAAATACCGAATGTTAGGAAAACTCTAACTTTTATATGTTATAATGAAATTGTTTGTCACTACTGAATTTAGGGTTTTGACAGGCAAATGTTATTAATAGATAGAAATAGGTTCTACCAACTACAGAACCCCATAGATATTAAAGGAGACACATTGTGAAAAAGAAAATTGTTGCCGTCCTTTTAGCAGCTTGTCTATCCCTAGCACCGAGTTTGTCTAGTGCTGACGAATTAATGGATATCACACGCGCTGCTGGTTATAATGAAGCCACTGAGGCCTATCGCCCCAAATCAACCCTTTTAATTGATGGCAATACCGGAGATGTCCTCTGGGAAGAAAATGCTGATGAGGTGCGTGACCCTGCTTCTATGTCTAAGGCCATGACACTTTATTTGGTCTTTGAAGCTATGTCTAAAGGAGAGATTTCTGAAGATACTGTTATCACAGCTACTCCAACCGACCAAGCTATTGCCGATATTTACGAAATTTCCAACAACAAGATTGTTGCTGGGGTTGATTATACGGTTTCAGAACTCATCACTATGACGGCGGTGCCTTCCTCTAACGTTACAACCGTGATGCTGGCCAACTACTTGACCAATAATGATCCTGATAAATGGCTTGACATGATGAATGAAAAATCTAAAGAGCTAGGGATGACCAATACCAAATGGTTTAACGCTTCTGGTGCCGTTGCTGTTGCCTTCAAAGGTTACTACAGTCCTCAACGTTATGATAACAACCAAACCAACCAAACAACTGCACGTGATTTGGCTATCATGACCTATAACTTCATCAAGAAATACCCTGACATTCTCAAATACACTAGCAAACCTGTTGTCACAGTTAAAAAGGGAACACCTTATGAGGAAACCTTCGAGACTTACAACTACTCTATTCCAGGAGCTAAATACGGAATTGATGGGGTTGATGGTTTGAAGACAGGATCAAGCCCAGAAGGTGCCTTCAACTATATTGATACTATCAAGCGTGGTGATCAACGTATGATTGCTGTTATCATGGGTTCTGGTGATTGGTCTGACCAAACAGGTGAAGAAATCCGCCATACCTTTGGTAATGCTCTCGTTGAGAAAATGTATAAAGATTTCTCTTACAAGAAAGTTCTTAGCAAGGGTGAACAAGAAATCGACGGTAAAAAATACAATGTCCAAAAAGATGTCTACGCCACAGTCAAAAAAGGCAAAGACCCTAAAATCTCTGTTAAAGATGACCAAATTGTTATTGATAATGGTCTGAAGACAGTATCACCTAATATCAAGGCTACTTCTGTTAAGGCTACAAAAGTTAAGGGATGGTTCGATTTTGGAAGTAACCAAAAAGATAAAAAGGCTACTAAAGCAACGAATAATGGCCAACTCCCAGTTTATTTCTGGTTGCTATGCCTTATCCCAGTTGGTCTCCTCTACTTGATTTACCTTAATGAAAAAGGACGTCGTCAAAGAGTCAAAGAACGTCGACAAGCAAGACAAATCAATAAATAAAAGAAAGCGTGTCCATGACACGTTTTTTTATACTCTATTCAAGGAAGTCCCCCAAGAATACTGATAAAACCACCCAAAACTATGCTATAATAGTCAAGTATGACTTTTTTTACAAACAAATAACAAAAATAGATTAAAGGATGCTTTTTGAAAGAGCATAAAAACGTTGTTACTAAGGAGATTATTTTGAAAAAGAAATTGTTAGGACTCTTCCTGGTAGCTAGTCTGGCTTTAGCTCCCAGTCTGTCGTCCGCTGACCAACTGGTAGATATTGCACAAAAAGCGGGCTACAAGGAAGCCACCGAGACCTATCGACCTAAATCATCACTTTTGATTGATGCCAATACTGGTGACATTCTTTGGCAAGATAACATTGATGAAGTACGTGACCCCGCTTCCATGAGTAAGGCCATGTCTCTCTACTTGGTTTTTGACGCTTTGTCAAAGGGAGAAATCAAAGAAGACACCGTGATTACAGCCAAACCAACCGATGAGGCTATTGCTAATATCTACGAAATCTCAAACAACAAGATTGTTTCTGGAGTTAAATACACGGTTTCGGAACTTATCACTATGACAGCTGTTCCCTCTTCAAATGCAGCGACAGTCATGCTTGCCAACTATCTCAGTAATAATGATCCTGACAAGTGGATTGATCGCATGAACGAAAAGTCTAAAGAGCTCGGCATGACAAATACTAAATGGTATAATGCCTCTGGAGCTGGGGCGGCATCTTACAAAGGGTACTACACGCCTAAACGTTATGATAATAACCACTCTAACCAGACGACAGCACGTGATTTGTCTATCATGGCTTATAACCTTATCAAACATCACCCTGAAATCCTCAAATACACTAGCCAACAGACAGTAACTGTCAAAAAAGGAACACCATACGAGGAAACCTTTGAAAATTACAACTACTCCTTGCCTGGTGCTGATTATGGCCTCAAAGGTGTTGATGGCTTAAAAACAGGATCAAGTCCTCGTGGAGACTACAACTACATCTCCACATGCAAACGAGGAAATCAACGTGTCATTTCAGTTATCCTGGGCGTTGGAAACTGGGAAGATGAAAGTAGTGAAAAAATCCGTCATGCCTTCGGTAACTCCCTTATTGAGAAAATGTTTAAAGACTATTCCTACAAGAAAGTCCTAAGCAAGGGCAAACAAAAGATTGATGGTAAAAACTACGATATCCAAAAAGATGTCTATGCCACAGTCAAAAAAGGACAAGAGCCTAAGATTAGTGTTAAAGATGATTATGTCGTTATCGATAATGGTTTGAAAACAGTGTCACCTAAGATTAAAGCAAATACTGTCAAGGCGACTAAAACTGGCTTCTTCCTCTTTTCAGGAGGTAAAAAAGAGAAACAAAAAAGCAATAAGCATAACTTTATGAAACATTTTGCCTTGTTCTGCTTTCTCTTATTACCACTTTACGTGCTCTACTTAATTTTTATCAATGAGAAAAAACGTCGTCAAAAAGTCAAAAAACGCCGTCAAGCTCGACAAATCAATAACTAAAAGAACGTGCTCAACCGAGCACGTTTTTAGTTGTCTCCAAGAAATGTTTTGAGATGAGACATCTCATTTCGCATTTGTTCCAATCCCTCTTGATAGATGGCCTCAAATTTTTCAGGATCCTTCTCCAATCGACCAACTTCAAGCGCATGCTCTGGACGAATGGCATAAAGATTGCCAGTTTTTTCCAAAGCCTCAATCTTTTCAATACTCTTATTGTAGTGGATATGGCGATTTGATGCTACTTGGACAAATTCAGGGTATTTGCGGTAAAAGAGCTTGTAGATTCGCTTACTCGTTTTAGATGGCTCTTTACGGTAGCCCTTAGGACGCGTCAGAACGACAATGAGTTTGTCAAAGCCCAAATTTTCCATAAAATCAATGGGAAGACTATCAGACAGACCGCCATCCATATAGCGTTTACCCTTGTACTCGACAATTTCAGAAACCAAAGGCAGGGCGGAACTTGCACGAAGAGCTTCCATCTGCTCAAAGACATGATCAATCTTGATATAGTCTGGTTTTCCGGTCTCGATATCTGTAGTAACCACATAGAAGGGAACACCCGACTCCGCAAAAGCCTCCTGATCAAAAACGTCTAACTCCATAGGAACCTTATAATAAGAGAACTCCTTATTTACAAAGTTACCTGTTGTCAGCCATGACCAGAAACTCATGTAGCGACGGTCTCCCATGAATCGTTTGTTGTAGCGAAGGGCTCTTTTGGGCTGGTTAGAAAGGTAATTAACACCAAAAAGTGCTCCAGCTGATACTGATACAACGCCGTCTACTGTGATTCCAGCTTCTAAAAAAGCATCTAAAACACCAGCAGTGTATAAGCCACGCATGCCTCCGCCTTCAAGGACTAAGCCTACCTTCATTCTAAAATCTCCTTCTTGATTGGTTCTGCTAGGACTTGATAACCTTGTGGACTCAAGTGTAAACCATCCGTTGTGTAAGTGTCATTTAACTGTCCTTGGGCATCTGTCAGGTAATCATAAAGATCAACATAGGTCACACCAGGGAGAACAGCTAATTGTTGATTAAGTTCACGGACAGTCGCATTATTTCGAATCTTAACCTTAGAAGCATATTGTGATTTTTCACTAACCGGAAAGACACTCAGCAAATAGATTTCAGTAAAGAGGGATTCCTGACGAACTGTCATGACAATTTCGGAAATACGATTAACAATATCTCGAATGGGGTAGCCCCTTCCGATGTCGTTAATACCAATCAAGAGTACCATTTTACTGGGTTCCAAATCTAAGACCTGTTCTTTAAGGTGTTCTAAAAGCCAAACCGAGTCTGTTCCTGCAATCCCACGGTTTACCAAGGGGACCTCTCGACCCAAATATTTTTTCAATGCAAAAAACTCCGTGATGGAGTCCCCTGCAAAAACAATTTGACCTTTATCTAACTTATGATTTTCAGTCACAAATTTGGCTAAACGCTCTTCTTGATAGGCCACAAGCTCGGGCCTAGTTGTTTCAATCATACTTCATCCTTTTTTCTTAAATATTATACGCACTACCGTGATTAAAGCTAGAAAAGTTCCAAGTCCAAGAAATAGCCAGGCAAGATTTTCAAAACCTGATTTATTGGCCAAAAGGGCACCGGAAAGTAGAAATCCCAATGTCAACAAGGCTAAAACCAAATTATTTAAAACTTTCTCAAAGACTTTAATTCGACCTGAAAAGTTGATAAAATCATGGTTTACCACAATTCGTCCGTTTAAAATCTGCTCCAATAGCTGATGCAGGCGACGCGGAATATTTTTCCCATTGCGAATCAGATAAAAGAGTTCAATCAAGATACTCTCTTTATTCAGGGCCTGCTTAAGCATGTCAGGGCCCATGTTTTCTAGGAAATAATCCTTGGCCAAAGTCATCAAATCCATATTTGGGGCCAACTCTCGGAAAATACCTTCAATTTGAAGCGAAGCCTTCTCCAAAATGGTAATTTGAGATGAGGCTTTAAGATGATTCTTCTGGAAAATAGCCAGCAAATCCTCTAGCAAATCTGTCATCGATAGACTTCCCAAGTCAACACCAGAATAACGACCCAACATCTGCTCGACATCCTGACTTAGAACCGCACGGTTTAGCCCATTATCAAACTGGGTGACTGACAAGATAGCCTTAGTCATACCGTCAACATCCTGAGCAGTAAAACTATATAGGATGTCATTTAAGGACGCACGCATCCCAACTTCCAACTCACCCATAATGCCAAAGTCAATGAAACAAATCTTACCATCACGTACCAAGAGATTTCCAGGATGAGGGTCACCATGAAAATAGCCGTCTTTGAAAACCTGCTTGATAAATGACAACATTAGTTTCTTACCCACGTCTTCCAGGTCATAGCCAGCCTCAAGCAGTTGACTGTAGTCATTAAGTGGAATCCCATCGATGTACTCTTCGACTATGAGGTGTGGCGTCGTGAAGGTATCATAAACCTTTGGGACACCTAGACAAGCAACAGCCCTGTTATTTGCCTTAAAACGCTTCATGGCCTCTGCTTCATTTCTGAAATCAAGTTCCTTAATTAGGGTTTCTCGCAGATTTTCCAAAACCTCCTGAACATCGACCATAGGTATAAAGTGCTTTGGAATATGGCGTGCAAGCTTAATGAGAAGCTGAATATCTTCCTTAACGACCTCATCAATACCAGGTCGCTGAATTTTTACAATCACTTCCTGACCAGACAACAATCTAGCCCTATGGGTCTGAGCTACAGAACCAGAAGCCAAGGGCTCTTCCGAGAAATCAAGGAAACTGTCAGAAAGCCCACTGGGTAATTCTCGCCTAATGGCAGTCATGACTTCCTCTTTATTCAAGGGAGGAACTGAGCTCTGGAGTTTTGATAATTCTCTGATATAGGCCTCTGGCAAAAGGTCAGAGCGTGTGGATAGGATTTGACCAATTTTAACAAAACTAGGTCCCAATTGCTCAAAGGCTTGGCGTAGCTTGACAGGTGTTGTCTGTTGGTCTTGAGGAAGGTGTTTTTCACGATAAGAAAGGAGACCAACTGACGAGAAAACCTTCAACACATGTCTCAATCGTTTACTTGCCATTTTAGTCTCCTTACATTTTATTTATTTTGACTGAGCAAAGCGTCAAGTTTTTCTTCAAGACGTTTCACGTCATCCTTAGTCGCATACTCAACTGAAGATTTCTTAGCATCAAGTTTATTCAAAAATTCTTGAGCTTCTTCCTTACTTTGACGTTTGAGCTCTTGTTCCAGTTCCTTACCTTCTTCAACAGTCAAGCGCCCCTTTTCAACCAACTCTTTGACAAAACTATCAGCTTTATCTACTGTCATAGCAGTCAATCCGATTCCAGCCAAGAGAACTTTTTTCAAATCATTCATTATCGTTACCTCCATCTAAGTAGGAAAAGCAAAGAAATAGACTAGCTACTTCTTCAGAAAATATAAGAACGTTTTCACACTTTTATTCTACCACTTTTTCAGAAAATGTGTTAATTAACATAAATTGCATTCTGTAGTAGTTTAATACTCGATATGCAAATATATTCGCCGAAATACTTATTTATCAATGTTGTACCCAAATACTAAATAAGAATCTCGAGCTTTTGCTGAGATTCTTAACGATTTTCTATTTGTAAAGAGCTTCACCATTACTTTCGATAACAGACTTATACCAAGCTAATGATTTTTTCTTATAACGAGCCAAGCTACCACTACCATCATCATTACGATCAACGTAGATGAAGCCATAACGCTTACTGAGTTCAGCCGTTGAAGCTGAGACCAAATCAATTGGTCCCCAAGTCGTATAGCCCCAAAGCTCCACACCATCTTGAAGAGCTTCACCTACTTGAATCAAGTGTTTTTGAAGGTAATCAATACGATAATCATCTTCAACTGTTGGACCATCAGGACCATCAACAAGGACATCCTTAGCACCCAAACCATTTTCGACGATAAACAATGGCAATTGATAACGATCATAGAAGTCATTCAAAACTAAACGAAGACCGATTGGATCGATAGCCCAACCCCACTCAGATTTCTCAAGGTAGGGATTTTCAACACCACCCATAATATTTCCTTTACCAATCGTATAGTCTTCTGGATTATATGCGGTTGCCACAGACATATAATAAGAGAATGAAATGAAATCAACAGTATTTTTCAAGATTTCTTCATCTTCAGGAGAGAATTGTATTTCAATACCATTATCTTTAAAATAGCGTTTAATATAGTTTGGATATTTCCCACGCGCATGGATATCTGAGAAGAGATAGTTTTGATTTTCAAACTCGTGAACAGCCAACTGATCCAAAGGATTAGCTGTCATACCATAGGCAGGCATGGCAAGAACCATACAACCAATCTTAAAATCAGGGTTGATGTCATGTCCGATCTTGGTTGCTGAAGCTGATGCGACTAATTCATGGTGGACTGCTTGGTAAAGATCCTGTTTAGAGAGCTCTTCCATAGGTGTCGCAATACCACCTGACATGAAAGGTGCATGTAGAACAGAGTTCACTTCATTAAAGGTCAACCAATATTTGACCTTATCTTTATAGCGTGTGAAGACTGTACGGACATAGTTTTCATAAAAACCAATCAATTTACGATTTGTCCATCCATTGTATTCACGTGCTAAGTTTAGAGGTGTTTCATAGTGAGACAAGGTTACAAGCGGTTCAATGCCATACTTAGCCAATTCATCAAAGACTTTATCATAGAAGTCTAGACCAGCTTCATTTGGCTCAGCATCATCACCATTTGGGAAAATACGAGACCATGCAATTGACATACGAAAGACCTTGAAGCCCATCTCTGCAAAAAGTGCTATGTCCTCTTTATAACGGTGATAGAAATCTATACCTTCTAGCTTTAGATTATCTGGTGTTGGTTGGTCTGTAATCAAAGGATTCAAAGCCCCAGGTTCAAGTGGAACACCACCCTTTGGCGTCACATCCTGTACAGACAAACCTTTGCCATCTAAGTTATAAGCACCTTCAAATTGGTTGGCAGCTGTTGCACCCCCCCAGAGAAATTCTTTTGGAAATGTGTAAGTCATCTTTTATCTCCTCGTCTTGTTTAATATACTAATAGTATAACACTTAGAAAACGATTACACTTATACTATCTTATTGAATTCTGATACTATAGTACGAAAAAAACAGACCAAAGTCTGTTTTAATGGCTCTATAATTTCTGTAGTGGATAAAACCACTGTAGAGATTATAGAGCTTTTTAAGTGTACACAAAAAGTCCCATAAGAACTATAATGAAAAGCGACCAAACCATCATTAGGAAGAACTTATGAGACTTATTAAGAATACCACAGAATTAATCGGAATTAAAGACCAAAATATCAAGATCTCACTTGTTTTTGAAACTGGCACTCATATCGAGATTCAAGCAAAACTTGATTACCCTGCACCACCATGTCCTCATTGCCATGGAAAGATGATCAAATATGACTTTCAAAAACCTTCTAAAATTCCTCTTCTCGAACAAGCGGGAACTCCAACACTACTACGTCTGAAGAAACGCCGTTTCCAGTGTAAAAGTTGTAGACGAGTCACGGTAGCTGAGACATCAATCGTTGAGAAAAACTGCCAAATCTCCAATCTAGTCCGACAAAAGGTTACACAACTCTTGACTCAGAAGATGTCATTAACGGATATTGCCAGAAGACTTCGTGTGTCGACATCTACTGTTTATCGTAAGCTTGACCAATTCACTTTCAAGGAACATTATGACAAACTTCCAGCTGTTATGTCCTGGGATGAGTTTGGGTTCAAGAAAGGTGACTTGGTTTTTATCGCTCAAAACTATGAGACCAACGAGCTCATAACCATCCTTGATAATCGTCGCCAAACTACTATACGAAACTACTTTTTGAAGTATCCATTGGAAGATCGCCAAAAGGTACAGTTTATCACAATGGATATGTCTGGAGCCTATATCCCACTAGCCCGCAGACTCTTTCCAAACGCCAAAATCGTTCTTGATCGTTTCCACATTATCCAGCACCTTGGTAGAGCATTTTTAAAGACTAGAATTGCAATCATGAACCAGTTCGATAAGAAGTCTCTACCCTATCGAGCCTTGAAAAATCACTGGCGTCTCTTTCAAAAAGACAGCCGTAAGCTATCGCTCAACTCTTTCTATTCAAAGACCTTCCGACAAACTGTAGTACCACATGAAATCATTGAGAAGACATTGGTCTTTTCAGAAGAGCTCGCTAATGCCTACAAACTTTATCAGCTTTTGCTTTTTCACTTTCAGGAGAAGAGGGTAGATGAGTTTTTTGAGTTAATAGAGGAGAACATGAGCAAGGTCAATCACTCCTTTCAAACGGTCTTTAGGACTTTTCTTAGACACAAGCAATACATCAAGAATGCGCTAGAAACTGACTATTCAAACGCGAAACTCGAAGCGACTAACAAGTTGATTAAAGACATCAAACGGTTGGGCTTCGGTTTTAGAAACTTCATCAACTTTAAGAAACGTGTCTTCATCACTCTAAACATAAAAAAAGAGAAGACCTATCAGGTCCTCTCTAGATGTTAGCTTTTCGTCACCCACTACAGTTGACAAAGAGCCGTTTTAATTAATCATTATTTTCAATAGTATTTGCTGCTTTGGCCTCTTCTCGCCTAACAACATTATCTTTAACAATCTGATAAAGGGTCGCGGCTACTGGCACAGAAACCAACATGCCCAAGACACCACCCAAAGCAGAACCTATGGTGATAGCGAAGATAACCCAAATACCAGGAAGTCCGGTAGAGCCACCAACCACATAAGGATAGATGAGATTTCCTTCAAACTGCTGCAAAATAACCACGTAGGCAATAAACAAAAGTGCCAAGGTCACAGAGTGCGTCATAATCAAGATGGTACCAATCGTCACACCGATATAGGCCCCTACAACTGGAATCATAGCTGAAAAACCAATCAGGATAGAGATAGTCGCAGCGTATGGAAAATCAAAGATACGCATCCCAATATAACACAAGGTTCCCAAGATACAAGCCTCAATCGACTGATAAACGAAGAAATTGCGGAAGCGATTATTGAGAATAGCAACCACATAGTGGAAAGTCTTACCATAACGTCCTAAATAGACATCTACTAAACGATTGACCTGATTTCCAAGTTTTTCTTTCCCAGCCAAAACATAGCAAGAAAAGACGATACTGATAAAGAGATTAATCAAGGTTGATGGTAGACTTGTTAACGAAGTCAAGAAGCTGGTCAAACCATTCATGATTTGTTGAAGCAACTGAGCACTGTAGCTATTGATTAGCTCTCTAACCTGTGTCACACCACCAAGATCTTGAATAATTTTTTGCAAGGACTTGTTTTTAAGCAGCCAATTAATCAAGTTATTAATAGCTGAACGGTCTTGACTAATCAAGGTATTGATACTGTCAATCAAATCGGGAAGAACAGTGAAGACTACCCAAGTAAAGACCAAACCAATGGTCGCCAATGCCGAGAGCAAAGCAATGGGACGCTTGATCTTAGCGATAAAACCAAATGGAATAAACTTGACCAGTAGCTTCTCATAAAAAGACATCAGGATATTGACCACAAAGGCAATCCCTGCTCCAACAAGGAAGGGCTGACTGGCAACGTAGATAGTGTTACAAATTGAAACAACTGTTTCCCAGTAAGTATAAATCAAGAAACAGCTGAAAAAAAGGACAGCCAACCAAATGAACTGATTTTTTGTAAATTTCATAGGAACTCCAAAATTTAAAATACCCTTCCATTATACACTAAGAAAGGGTTTCTTACTATCTTTGATCATAGAAAGCCGCTAAAATTCCACCAACTCTTGATCAGCTATTGGATCAATCAGCTTGACAAAGTGAAAGCTCGATCCATCGTAATCAAAAACTAAGATGGCACAATTGCCTGGACACGACTCAAAGGCCCGCTCTGGCTCAACAGCATGAAGAAAAGTCATCAAGGCTCCAGCGTGACTAACGGCTAAAATAGATTGGTCAGGATGCTTATCTACTATCTCCTTAGCACTCGCAACCACACGCGCAACGAACTGATCTTGACTTTCTCCACCAAACTGGGCATAGTGGTCGCCAAAATGGCCCACAACAGATGTCTTGGGATGAAGATACTCTGGTTGACCCTCAAAGATACCAAAATGCATTTCTTTAAGCCCCTTAACACGTTTATAATCAGTACGCCCAGTCGCCAATTCAATGGTATCAGAAGCTCTTTCAGTTGTCGTACAATAATACTGATCAAAAGTCGTATCATGTTTTTCGAAATAAGCACGGACCTGACGAGCTTGTTCCCGACCTTTCTCAGTCAAGGGAGAATCACACCAACCTTGAATCCGATTAAGTGTGTTAAAAAGTGTCTGTCCATGTCGCATTAAATAGAGTCGTGTCATTCTTCGCCTCCAAAGATATACTCTTCTTCTACAGGATTATATACTGAAAGCAATTCAAATTGACCTTGATCATAAGTAAAGTGTAAGATGCAACAATTTTTAAGACCACGAATATCTGGGTCGGGATTTAAAACACGTCTACAGAACTGCAAAATAGATGGTCCATGACTAACAAGCAAAGACTTAGAACCATCGGCCACACTCTCCATGATGGCCCTAATCGTCAACTCCATACGATCCCTAACCTGGGTCGTACTCTCGCCACCAAATTGAACAAAGTAATCACCAAAGCCTTGTCCATCAGGTAAGGTTTTAGGAGTAAGATACTCTGGCTGGCCCTCAAAAGCTCCAAAATCCTGTCCCTTAAGACCTTTAAGTCTTTCATAGTCTGTTCGTCCAGTCACAATTTCTAGAGTATCACTGGCTCTCTCAGAGGTTGACGTAAAGACATGATCAAAAATTGGCTCCTGCTTGGCTAGATACTGACCAGCCTTTTTAGCCTGTTCGATCCCGACTTCCGTCAAAGGGGCATCGCAGACCCCCTGAAGTCTATGCTGAACATTAAATCGTGTTTGCCCATGCCTCATCAAATAAAATTCTTTCATAATGTTACCTCTAAACCAGAAATCGGATCAATCACCTGAAGAAGCTCCAATTGACCTTGGTTATAATCATAAACACAAACATTACAATTCCCAAAGCCCACTCCTTCAGGAAAGGCCAAATCCATGAAAATGATTAATCCCCATAAAGCCGCCCCATGACTGACGAATAGGAGATTCTCAGCACCATCTTTAGTGTGTTCTTCTGCTTTCTCTAACACAGTCTTCAAGACCCTCTGACCGACCTCGCGAATATCTTCACCACCGTATGGGACCAAGAGATCTTCAAAGGAGCGTGAACCTGGTCGATGTTTGGGGAGGAGGTGCTCTGGTTGAGCTTCAAAAGACCCAAAGTTCATTTCTTTAATTCCCTTGAGCTGGGTTACCGAATAGTCAGGTGCCACAATCTTTGCCGTATCAGTAGCTCTCTCTTGCGTAGAGGAGTAGACAGCATCAAAAGAAATACCTTTCTTTGCAAAGTACTGCTTGGCTTGTTCTGCCTGCCAAATGCCATTTTCAGTCAAGGGCGAGTCACACCAGCCCTGAACACGCTTTTGTGTATTAAATAGTGTCTCACCATGTCTCATTAAATATAACTTCATTACTCTACCACCCTATCTTTAAACCAATCCTAAATAATCTTCTAAGACAGTCAATACTCCTTGGTCTTTGTGGTGGGGAGCAATCTGATCAGCAACTTGTAAAATAGCTGGACTGGCATTTTCCATAGCATAAGAGCGGCCAGCCATTTGCAAGAGCTCAAGATCATTGTCTCCATCACCGAAGGCCATGACATTGGACTCAGACAAGCCCCAGTGGTTAAGAAGCTGCTTGAGCCCCCAAGCCTTATGCATGCCTTTTTGAATGAAGTCAATAGCACAAAAACCACTGGGAACAGCAACTAGATTGCCATCAAAATCACGATTAAAAGCCTGTGACACACGATCAGCCTCTTCAGGACTGAGCAACATGGTAATCTTGATGAAATCATCATCTAACTCCTCCAGCCCATTCAAACGTTGAATGGATGCTTCCATGGCGGCTTGCTCTTCTTCTGTTATCATCTCAGCAAAATTAACCCTAGTCCCTTTTAACATATAGGAGCCTTGAGCACCATTAAATATAGTCGGCCTATCTAACAAATCATAATTAAAATAGCCTAGCAAGTTTTCAACATCATTTGATGCCATAAACTCCTGACATAGAAGCTTGCCATAGCTAACAACCTGACCACCATTTTCAGCTACAAAATGCAGGCGGTCAAAAGTCTCCGCAAACATGGGTTTAAGACGGCTCATACTATTACCTGATGCAACGACAAAGTGCATATCACGCGCATCCATAGCATCTAAAATCTGACTAAAACGCTCCTTGTCATAGCTCCCTTTATCGTCTAAAAATGTACCATCCATATCTGTTGCAATCACCTTAATGGTCATAAAGCACCTCCTTGACTAACTTACTCTTATTATAACCCTTTTAGAAAACGCTTACCAGTACCATACTAAGAAAAACTGATACTATTCTTGGATATAAAAAAAGATTCCATCGGAATCTCTTAAATAGAGGCTCTATAATTCTGTAGTGGGTAAAAGTACTGTAGAGATTATAGAGCTTTTTAAGTGTACACAAAAAGTCCCGAAAAAGACAATCGACAATAGCTTCAACTAAGCCACATACGATTGCCTCTATACATCGTCTCATTCGAACAATATATTACCTCATTACGCATAACAAACTTTACGATTACTCTTTGAGCCAAAATCGATAAAGCTGTCTATGCCGTATTATTGTAACACCTTGTTTCAAAAAATACCAGATGAGGTGTTTTTTTAGCATGCCCTTTTATGGATCAAAAAGTGTTAAAAATAAGACAGTAACCTCAGAATAGCTACTGTCTTCTCTCTTTTTTTACTTAAAGCCTTGATAGACTTGACAAACGGTAGAAAAGAGCATTAGTTTTTCGTCACTCACAACAGTTGACAGAGAGCCACTTTTTTCACTTTTAGAATAGCACAATAAAGAACTCATAATACACTACTTATTTTTGATCTTTACGAAAAAAATTTACTTTTTTATTATATATAGTCTACTTTAAATTCCCAAATACATTCTTTATTGTTTTATCCCTAAGTAAAAGAAGTAAAGAAACATAAATTAAAAAGAACAACAAGCCTGATACAGTTAACTGAATAAGAGCATCCTTATAAATAAAAAGTGACCTAGTTAATAATAATATTAAAGCTGAAATAATAGCTGAAAAAATAAATTTAAAGATTGAGCTAACAGAGATACTTTTTTGTAAGAAATCTATAGAGTATTTAACCTGTATAACCATCTGAGTAATCTCTGCAAACAAGGTTGCTAAGCCTCCCCCTAAGATTCCATATTTCGGCATGAGCAAAAAATTTAATATTAAATTAACAAATGCACCACTGCTTACTGCAAGCATAAAATATTTTTCTCGTCCTGTCGGAATCAAAATTTGATTTCCAGTAATATTTGAAAAGCCTGAAATTAACAATATAGGCATTAGAACTTGCATAGTTAATGTTGCATCTAGATATTTATTACCTCCTAAAAGTAATATACTATCTCTTGCTTCGATTAGAAAAAAAACAGTTAATGGTATTGATATGAAAAAAATCACTGAAATGGATTCTCGTAAAACTTCTTTAAATTTTGAAATATCTTTCTGACTAATATAGAACGAAAAGCGAGGTAATAAAACAGTGCTAATAGAAGTAACTAATGATAGTAAAATCCATTTAACTTTAGTAGCAACTGAATAAAGACCGACTGCTGAATTACCACTAATAAACCCTAACATCACCGTGTCTAAGTTTGTATATACATTTACTGCCAAAAGAGATGCGAATAAATACCACATGGGTTTTAGATGATGTTTGAATTTAAGATCATTTCTTAATTTAAAAGATATAAATTTCCTACTTTGAAGAATATTTAAGATATTAGAACTTAATATAGAAAATAAAGTTATACTAGCATATACGATATAATCGTTGGGCTTTTTAACCAATAAAAAAGTAAGAATCAATGATATAAACTTTAATAAGATTGACCTTTTTGTTATATAAGAATATTCTTCTATACCACTGTAAAACCAATTAAGTGAAAAAGGTGAAGCCAATACAGTAACACAAGTAATGACTAACAACCCCATTTCAGATCTTAATTGTTCTATCCCCATTGCTAATAACAATAGTAAAACTGAAACAATGATTGCCATAAATAAATTAACTAATAATAACTCTTGAAATACTTTAGTTAATTTATTTTTATCATTACGAACCTTTGCAATAGCACGAATACCATAGGTAGAAATTCCGAGCGATGCTACTAAAGTACAGTAACTACTGATTGAAGTGAAAAAAGAAGTTACCCCAACTCCAGTGGGGTTTAAAACTCTAGAAATGTACGGAAAAGTAATTAGAGGAAAAACAATATTTGACAAAGTTAGTAAAACATTCAATATTGCATTAATTTTAATTGATTTCTCTTTCATTATTATATTCCATTTCTCAATTTCAAAATAAAGCGTTTTAAAAAGAAGACGAAATAACAATACAGTTTTGAGAAAATTTTCCCAAAACTTATCTTATAAAAAGCCATATATGCAAAATCGACCCAAAGAAAGTCCATCTTTAAAAGAAATAATGATTTCTTTGAAAGTCTTACTTTCTTTTTTATAACAACTTCACCAAAATTTTCTATTACATTATCACGTAATCTTTCCTTTAAAAGGTATAATTTAGGAGCGAAGATACATTCCTTTTTTAAAGAATTAATAATAAATAAATTATAATAATCATACGGAAGTTTACAAGAATTACTATACCCTTCCAATAAAGTTTTAAATCCCGTAATCATATTTTCTTGGTAGCTATGTACCATTTCATAAACTTTAACATGTTTCCGGTCATTATCAAGGATTGGAATTACTTTTCCATTAGTTGACTTATACGCAATTGTCGGGCCATGATCAGCTACAAAAATATCCTCATAAAATTCATAATTTCTACTAATAATATCAAAAAACTCCGTCTTCTCAGGAAAATCATTAAACATTATACCGAACTTATTCTTTTTCGAAATGTTATCATTATTTTGATATTTAAGACCAAAATAATACCCTATAATAATTTTATCAGATAACGCCCTTTGAATATTATCTTGAATTGTACCTTTCCAACCTATATCAACCAAATAAATAGTATCATCACTAGTTAAACTATTCACATAATCTCTAAAATTCGAGCTCTTTGATTTCTCAAACATATATCTCTTAAGAAAAACAGGGTTGGATTTCAGTAACTCTAAAAGCTTGGAATTTTTTTCAAGAGTCTCCTTAATTTCAACTCTTAAATCACCAGCTATCTGTTTAATCTCTTCATCTGAAAAATTTAAATTCAGAAGAAAATTTTCTAAACTAATTTTTTTATATTGTCTAAAAATGATATCAAAATCTTCAACATCAGGATTAGTTAAAGATGGAATTAACGTTGAACGTCTCGAAACATAAAAATAATATGTTTGAATCTTATTCTTATGTAAAAAAGTACTTTGATAAAGATCAAATAATTTCTTTAATAACTGACCTTCACGTGAACAGAATAAAACTTTGGTCACTCTATCCTTTGTAAGTTGAACATGTAATTTCGAAACAAAATATAAAATGTCTGCTAAGAATCCATTAAATGGAGCATCCTCGGCATCGGAAAAAAGAACATCTTTATAAAGTTTCTCAAGTCCTTTATCGTCAATTAAACTATCTTCAACTGGAGTATACTCTCTAAAATATGCGTTTAACCCTAAATTACTGGGATTGACAAAGTCAGAGATATAATTATCTCCAATCATAGTTACTTGGTGAGGCTCCAGTCCTGTTATAGATAAGAATTTTTCAAACAACCTACCACTAGATTTACGTGCATTATATTCGCTAGAAACTATAATATCTTCGAAATAATGTTTTATACCTAAATGTTCCAAAATCTTACCTATAAGCTTACTATCGGCATAGAAATCGGAAATAACGTATAATTTTTTCCCATTTTCATAATGAAACTTTATAATATCTAAAATTTCATTATCTATATAAATATGCTCTATTTCTAAAAGTACTTCTAACTCTTTCGAAAACTCAACAAAATCTTCAATATCAGGAAAATATTCTGATTTAGAAAGGTTCTTTAACCTATTATAAAGCTCAGATAAGAGATCTTGATAAGCAACTTCTTCAAAGCCATTACTTTTTTTTTCAGTTTCAATTTTCTTTCTTATTTGATAAATTACAGATGGACTAATCGAAAATCTTAAATAGCACGAAACCTCTTTGGCCCACTTAAATAAAATAATTTCAGGATTACAATCACGATGAACAATAGTATCAAAGAAATCGAATGCGACAATGTTGGTCTTAATTTTTTTATAATCAATTACAGACATCATTTCACCTAATTATCTAATAAAATTTTAACAATCTGTTTACAAGCCGTACCATCACCATAAGGATTGCTAGCTTCACTCATTTTATTGTACTCAGTTTGATCTTCCAGCAATCGCTTGAAATTATTATAGATGTTTTCCTCACTTGTTCCAACTAATTTCAAGGTTCCGGCAGCGACACCTTCAGGACGTTCTGTTGTATCTCGCATCACTAACACAGGTTTGCCTAACGAAGGTGCTTCTTCCTGAACGCCACCTGAATCCGTTAAAATCATATAACTTTGGTTCATGAAATTATGAAAATCAATCACTTCCAAAGGTTCAATAATTTTCATTCGTTCATTATTTCCAAATACTTTATTGGCTAATTCACGAACTTTGGGATTCTTATGAATCGGATAAACCACCTTCACATCTTCGAATTCATCCAAAATACGATTGACCGCTCGGAACATATGCTCCATTGGTTCACCCAGATTTTCACGACGATGCGCTGTCAACATAATGAGCTTACTTCCTTTGGCCCAATCTAAAATAGGATGGCTATAATCATTTTGAACTGTAGTCTTCAAGGCATCAATTACAGTATTCCCAGTAACGAAAATGTTCTTTCGACCTTCTCTCACTAGGTTTTCTTTTGAAACCTCTGTAGGAGCAAAGTTGTAATCAGAAACTATAGACGTTGCTTGACGATTAAATTCTTCTGGAAACGGACTATGTAAATTATAAGTTCGAAGGCCTGCCTCAACATGCCCTACTTTAATACCTTTATAAAATGCTGCTAGAGCTGTTACAAAGGTCGTCGTTGTATCACCATGAACTAGAACAATATCTGGTTTTTCTTCATCTAAAACTGATTGTATTTTATCTAAAATAGATGTTGTTATTGTAAATAGTGTCTGATTGGTTTTCATGACACCTAGGTCATAATCAGGTATAATCTTAAAAACATCTAAAACTTGTTCTAGCATTTCCTTGTGTTGACCAGTAACGCACACTACTGTTTCAATAGTAGTATGCTGTTTCAGTTCTTTAACTAAGGGACACATTTTAATCGCTTCTGGGCGCGTTCCAAAAACCAACATTACTTTTTTCATTTTACACCTTCCAATATATTAATCATTTTCAATCACAATAAACGGATATTTCGAATCAATTACTCCTCTTATACCATCAACGTAATACCTAATAATCTTAATATTTTTTTCTTTTCCTAAAAGAAGACGATAAGTAAATCTAAAAAGTAGATACATCAGAAATCTAATATATTTAATTTTGCTATTTATATTTCTTTTAACGAAAACTACTTTATTTCTATTCATCAAATACTCTTGTAATCCATTTATAGCATTAATAGATACCGATCCCTTGTGGTAAATATAGTAGTCCGTTAGACATATATTTTTAAACCCTTGTTCTTTGGCCTTGTAACACCACTCGGTCTCCTCATAAAATAAAAAATAACTCTCCGGTATATACCCTAACTTTTTAAGAACTTCAGTTCTGAATAACATACAGGCACCACCGATATAATCGCTCTCAACAATGGGAGGTAATTTTCTTCTTGAAACTTTATTATTTTTCAGATTAACGTATCCTTTTTCAATACAAATATCACCTCCAGTAGATTGAACTAAATCATCATCTTTATATTCCACAAGTGCTGGACTTATAAAAGCAATTGAACTATCATTCTTCAAGAAATCAACACAGGGTGTTAAAAAATCAATATCAATAACAGTATCATTGTTTAATATACATATATATATATATCCTCGGCTTTCAGCAATTTTTATACCAATGTTGTTACCATTAGCATATCCTCGGTTCACCTTATTGGGAATAATTTCAACATCATTCAAGCATTTTCTCAATTGACTAACACTATCATTAGAAGAGTTATTATCAACTACAATAATGTCGTACATATCACGTCGAATCGTTGACTGTAAACTATGAATACAATTAATCGTATCGGTGTAATTATTATAATTTAGAATGATAAAACATACTTTATTTAACATTTATCTCTCCTTAGTCAACTGATAATCATAAAAGAATATTAATGCAAAGATCAACACTAAAGAGTAAATCCTCTGACTACCAAATATGTTTAATGATGCGGCAGTTACCAATATGTTAGTCAACAAACCTATAAATAGAGAACATTCACATATATATTTTTTATTCTTTGTTCTTCTTATCAAGGTCACCAATTTATATATCAAATAACCATATAAAAAGAAAGAAAGTATTCCAAATTGAACGAAAAGTTCTACGAATCCCAAGTCGTCAAGATACATCTGAACCATACCGGGACCAAACAGTATAGAAAAACTATTTGCGTTTAAGGAGGTTAATATACCTAATCCGTATATCCAATGATTGTCTCTCAACAAACTCAAATAATACTTAAGTTCCCAATATCTAAATCCTAAGCCCAAATCAGTAGATCCATTATTAAACAGATTAATATACCCTTTTATCAAGTCTAAGCCACCAGTTAATAAAAAGCATACTATTCCTGCAATAATACAAAAAAGATAAAAATGCATATAAGGTTTTTTATAGTATAAATACATTAAAAACATTGATAACAACTGAGGGAAGATTAACATACGAGTTTGATTTACAAAAACTACAAAAATCATCATAAAAAGTAGTTTATAAAAATACTTTCTTTCACCATACTTTAAGAAAAAGTAAAAGGATAAAAAAAGTGCTATAGAAATTAGAGGTGTGCCATCAATTCGAATAGAAGTTTCATTTCTATACCATAACTTTCCAAACTCCATCAATATTTTTGGAAACAATTGAAATTTAAGTAATGAAAATGACAGCCATGATATAAAACGAATAACCAATGAAACAAGTAAAATGTTTATTGTATTATCAATTACTCGTTTCATCTTTTTTTCATTATTCCCAAATAAATAAATTAAAGTAAAGAATAATAAAACCCAAATATATTGTCTTATAGCATAAAAATATTCGATAAATGAATAAGAATAAGAACTTGCGGCTTTTATCGATGAAAATAATACACACAAAATATATGCAGCACCAAAAAAAAACGCAGACCTAGATATATACCTTCTATTAGCTATTAAAAGTGGAAGCATAAGGACAATAATAAAAATAGAGATAAGTGTAAGTAAATTCCTATGAATAAATAAACTTACATTTAAAAACAAGAATAATCCCACCGAAAATGCTACAGAAATGTAATACAACAGCTCCATTAATTCTATACGAAAGCTTCTCAATTTTTCCTCCCAGAATATGTTAAATACAGATTATAATTTTTCAATCAATGCTTCTATTCTTGAAATTCGATTTTCCCAACTATTACAATTCAAGAAATCTTCTCTCATCTTTTCATTGTATTTAATTTCTTTTGATTGCATTAATATTTCAAGCTGACTCTTAAATTCGTCATAACCATCGTAAGAATAAGTAAATTTACTAAATCTTTCTATCTCCTTATAACTTATCGTCAAGATATCCTTATTAAAGTTTATGTACTCATACAATTTTACGGGATCAACTGCTTCCACAATATCATTTAATTTAAATGGCATAATCAACGCATCAGCATCTTTGATATTAGAATAGATATCTTTGTGATCTACACTACCAACATACTTTATTCTTTCATTTTCGGGAATTGTAACTCCACTTACTGGTCCTATCAAACGATATTCAATATTCTTAAAATCTTTTAAACTTTTCAACAAAATATCGAAATCAAACCAATGACTTATTGTACCAACATAAGCTAAAACATATTTTTTTGCTTTTCTTTTTTCAGCCGGAACATCCAATACATCTCCATTATAGCCGTTTCTAACAACTTCAATTTTAGACTCATCTAGTACCTCTTGATAATCTTTCAACAGATTTGATAGTAATCTTTCACTAGATACTAAAATTAGATCTGCCCTAGCAATTAATTTAGTTTCAAGTTTCTTGATTCGTTGCTGCTCGTTATTTTCAGTAATGAAAGCAGTATGATAATCCATACAGTCATAAATGACCTTTCCTTTATAGTTATTATCAAATTTCTCAAATTGATTAGGATGTGTTAAATAAACAATATCTGGATCAAACTTTCTAGCTACTTTTTTTATCTTTCGGGAAACAATCCAATCATTTACTGCCTTAAGTTTTGCAAATCTAGTTACAAAGGGGATACTATAAATTCGAGAAAGCTTCACACTATTTTCATTCCTATTTAGAGTAAGACCTTTTCTATTATACCAATACCGATAAAGAACTTCCACATGGTGATTCTTAGACAATCCTTCTGCAATAAAGTGAGGTCGTTGTTTTATCCAATTCCACTCAACGTTCATTACATAAAGTATTTTTTTCATGTTATTTTTCCTTCCCCATCAATTCTAAGAAATAACTAGTAGATTCAAAATTACACTTGTTTGAAAAGATGGTTTTTTCTACCAAATTTGAATATACCTGATTTGTCGCAACATTTTGATGATGGAGAACTTTAATCTCTGGTGTATATAAACGCTTGTATCCTTTTTTTTCACATTCATAGTCCAGAATTTCTGTTTCAAAATAGAAAAACGTATTTGGATTAAAAGCAAACTCCTCATTTTTTATATAATCTTTAGAGTATACGATAAAAGAGCCATGTAAAATTGGATTTACGACGGTTTTCTTATAATTGGTTTCTGAGTTTCTTCTTTTCTGATAGATAAGTGTTCGTAATTTTTTACTTGCTTTAAGCCAACACTTTATTTTCAAAGAAAGACTAATCTGACTTTCTTTTTTAAATTTTTGATTCAGTTTCTTGACTTCATCATAAGTATAATGCGAACATCGTTTTGGATTCTGATGAAGATGATAAGTCGTTGAATAAATATCAGGACCGAGTAAATGAAATTTTTCTCGCTCATATATTTCACTAACTTTTTCCTCAAAATTGTTAGTTTCTATTTCTACATCATTGTTCATAATGACAATAAAATCCGGTTTATATTTGAATTTAGAATATTGATAAGCGACATTATTTCCTCTAGCAAATCCTAAATTTTTATCATTTATTAACACATCAATTTCTTCATCATCTTTATAAAATTCCTGTAACTGTTCACCTGTTCCGTTATTTGAGAAATTATCAATGATGATTATTTTTTTCTGATTGCAATTACTTTCCTGTATAGATTTCACACAAGAAACCGTCTCATCATAAACCTTGTAATGTAAAATAATATAACAAAACAAATTCTTACCCTCCTATATGCGACTTTCTATCTTCTTCAGCAGGTTCTTCGTAATAATAGTTTTCACCATACAACCTCTTCAGATAACTATCATAATCAGACGGAACTCTATACTCTATGTCTTCAAATCTCAAAAAAACACCTTTTCCCCAAATATCGGAAGGCATCACTTCTTTAGTGAATAAAGAAGCATTTACTGTACCAGCATAATGTTGTTTCTTCCAATCATATCGCTTATACAACCTATCCAGTCGGTTGTATACTGAATTTTGAGGAAACAGTTTTGCAAAACCTAATTTTTTAAATAATCCAATCAGCAATTTCTGCTTTTTAGAATGCATATCAATATGATCGCCTTTATAAGTTGTTCCCAAACTAGCTAAAAAACGGTACCAATACACTTTAAGGTAATACACCTTTCTGACTAAACTATTGTTAGGAGCGCCATCAAGAGGTATGATATCAATAAGATGCAAGCCAAGATTTGTATTCCTGGGTAGTCCCAATTTTATTCTCTCATCTTCAAGTAGAAAAAGACGTGGAAAATAACAGTGTAATTCTTCACAATACTGATGACAAAGAACCTGATACTTACCTGCAATTATTTTATTTTCAAAAATTTGTGGTAGCTGATCATAATCTTCTCTGGGAACGGCAATATCCACATCATCATCCCAAGGGATAAACCCTTGGTATTTAACTGCTCCCATCACACTTCCGCCTCTCAAGAAGAACATTAGATTATTTTCTTTACAAATCTTGTTGAATTCTTTTAAAGCATCCAGCTCAATTTCTTGAATTTTTTTTAAGACTTCAAACTGTCCCATTATTTCACCCGCTTTTTCTCTTTTACAACTTTATAAATAAAACTAACATTTCCCACAAAATAACGCTTAAAGAGCCGTTTGGGTTCATTGGCCACACGAAACAACCACTCTAAATTTGCTTTCTGCATCCACATTGGCGCGCGCTTGATATGACCTGATAGGACATCAAAACTTCCTCCAACTCCCATAAACACAGAGTTTACTCCATTATCCATAAACTTCTGGATCAAGTACTCCTTTTTAGGAGAAGTAATGCCGACAAAGACAAAATCTGGATTTTTTTTTCGAATATCTTCTTGAATAATTTCTTCCTCTTCAGCAGAAAAATAACCATTTCGATGGCCAACTACCTGTAAATTCGGATAATTCTTTTTAAAAATGGCCAACATATCGGTTAAGACTTCTTCTTTTGCTCCAAAGAAGTAGACAGAGTAACCTTTTTTATTGGCTAGAACAAGCAGTTCTTGCATCAAATCAATCCCAGCTACACGCTCAGGTACTGAGTATCCTAAATAGCGAGCAGCGATTACAACAGAAGCTCCATCTGCATTGATAACCTCAGACTCGTTGACAATCCTCTTTATCTCGTCATCAGAGTGACACTGGTTTATTTTATCAGCATTCACTCCCATTAAGTGAAGGGGCCTCTTATCTGAAACAAATTGTTCCACAACACTAATCGTTTCATTCATTGTTAATGGATCAATATTAATGCCAAGTAATTGAATTCTGTTTTTCATACTATTTATTTTGCTCCATCTTTCATTACTACAACTTTAATCGTTTTCAGTAAGATTTGAATATCTCGCCAGATTGTCCACCCATCCATATAAGCAACATCCAGTTTAACAACCTCATCAAAGTCAGTGATTTCACTTCGTCCACTTACTTGCCAAAGACCTGTGATACCAGGTTTAAAACTTAAACGACGTTTCTGTTCAGGTGTATATTTTTCATACTCATCAACTGTTGGAGGACGTGTCCCAACCAAGCTCATATCCCCTTTTAATACATTCCAAAATTGTGGAAGTTCATCTAAGCTAGTTCTCCGAATAAAATGCCCAATTTTTGTAATACGGGGGTCATTGTCTATTTTAAACATCCCCCCCTTCATTTGATTTTTATCCATCAATTGCTTTTTAATTTCCTCAGCATCAACACGCATTGAGCGGAATTTATAAAATCTAAAAATACGTCCATTCTGTCCAACACGATTCTGTACAAAGATAGCTGGTCCTCCGTCTTTTCGAATAAGAGGGTAAAGAAATACTCCTGCAACCCCACAAATTACAAGGCCAACTAAAGATCCTACAATGTCGAGCAAACGTTTTGCAAGTACGTCAACATAACTATAGAATTGAGCAGAGAATGTAATAACATTAAAAGGCCCTAGTTGTTGTAATCGTTTTTCACTCTCACTCAAAAACTCGATCACATTAATATTGATAGATACAGGGATACCCATTAATTCAAACGAAGAGATAAAATCCCATATCTTATACTTCTCACTTGGGAGATTAACAAACACCTCATCTACCACTGAATGAGTCGCATATTCAGTAAGATTTTCCTTGGATAAAGTTTTTAAAATAGGATCTGAAAAATTTGGATCATCTAGGACACAAACTGCTGTGATTTTACCATCCATATTATCTCTCATCCGACTCAAGACAGTATCCAATCTAGCTCTGTCAGTAATTAAAAGAATATTTTTATTAGCTTTACGACGCGTATAAATTGAAGATCTAAAAATTTTTAAACACGTATTTGTTATATAGAGAAACAAAGCATTTAGAACAACAAAAAAGAGGAGACCTCGGCGAGATATAGAAAAACCACCGTCTGAAAAAAAGGATATAAACGTAGCAATCAATACAAATAATAAACTATATTTAAATGTCGCCACAAATTCTTGTAAATATCCTCTATACTTGAGATTATTATGGTAGTTACTTAAATAATATGTCAACATATGAATTACAGCTAATAGTACTATACTACTTTTGCCAATCTCTGAATAAGGAATTTTACTGACTCCCCATGCAACAAAAGCAACTACTATCAACTGGACCATACCAATCTCAAAACGACGTATATCTTGTTTTTCTTTCACCTTAAACTCCTTCTCTTCCTTTTAATAATTTACTTGGAAGTTATGAAAAAGTTGCCTTCCCCCTTTCAACTTTTACAGTTCTATCCTCTCTTTCGACGATGTTTTCTCGACTTGTTTTCAGTATGTTTATCGCCTCCATACTCTCCATAAGACCCGTATGAGCCATAAGATCCATATGAACCGTACTTATCAATCGCTAAATCCACCTTATTCAAAACAACACCAAGAAACTCTGATCCACTTTGTTGCAATTGTTCTACAGCCTTAGTAACAAAACGGCGCTTAATTCTTCCAGCTGCTGTAACCAGTAGACTAGCATCTGCTTGGTGTGCAATAATAACAGCATCAATCACCAAACCAATTGGTGGCGTGTCAATGATAACGTAATCATATTGAGCACGAACAATCTCTAATAATTGTACAAAATTATCATTTTGTAACAGACTTGTTGGATTTGGTGGCACTGGACCTGACGAAAGAACATGAAGTCCGGGAACATCAGTTTCACAAATCACTTCGCCTAATGAAGCATTCCCAGATAAGAAGTTAGACAACCCCTTATAAGGTTCATTTGACTTAAATGTTCCTGACAATACAGAATTACGCGTATCCGCATCGATAAGAAGTGTCCTAAGACCAACACTAGCAAAGGAAATTGCTAAATTAACAGATGTTGTTGATTTTCCTTCACCAGGTTGAACAGAGCTTACTGCAATCACTTTAAAATTTGCACCAGAAAACTGGATATTTGTACGAATAGCGTTATAATACTCTTCCGTCTTTTTAGCAAAGTCTGCTTTTGATTTAACTAACTTTAATAAAGGCATTTCTTCTCCTTAAATTTTATCTGTATCAGGAACAATTCCAAGAAGTGTCATTTCAAGCACGTCTTCAACATCTTCAGGGCGACGAATACGATCATCTAAAACTTCACGAACTAACACAGCCACAATTGCTACAAAACCACCCAGAATAGCACCAAGTAACACGTTCCGTTTAATATTTGGTGAAGATGGTGAAGATGGCAACTTAGCCTCTTCAAGTGTTGTGACATCTTCAACTTTAGTTACAGTTTTAATTTTTTTAGACGCTACCTCACGTACTTTATTAGCAAGCACTTGAGCATCTTGACCAGTTTTGGCTTTTACTGAGATTGAAATAAGACGAGTATCTGTAGGAATATTAACTGAAACCATTTTAGACAGTTCTGCCTCACTCAAATTCAACTTTTCATCTTTAATAACTTCTGATAATACATCATTTGATGTAATAATCTCTTTATAGTCATTTACCAAATAGGTACCAGCTTGCAAATCTTGAGCAGAAAGATTCTTATTATCTGTTGCCTGATTAACAACATAGATACGCGTTGTTGATGTATATGTTGGTTGGATAAAGAAATAAGTACCTAAGAAACTGAAAGCAGCGAAATAAAAAGCTGTGAAAAGAATCAAAAGCTTCTTCGTCCAAAGTTTATGTAGCAATGCTAGTACGTCGATTTCAACACTTTTAGTGTTATCTTGATTCATAATATCTCCTATAAATATTGATTTTCTAGTAATGTTTTGGGATTTTCAATAAAAAGATTCTTAGCACGTTTGGGGCCGTAGTTCTTTTTAACAATTTCATAAGCATCTTTCATAAACGGTGGTCTCGGCCCAAGATTATGCATGTCGCTAGCAACCATATGAACCAAATTTTTCTCCAAGAAAAAGCGAACACGTTTCTTTCTTACTTTATCTTTATCTCCAAAGAGCTTTGGTTTTAGAACATGTGAACTATTGACTTGAGTATAGCACCCCATATTGATGATTTCTCGAACACGATCAGCATTTTCTTCGAGGGCATCATAGCGTTCAATATGAGCAACAATTGGTGTTACCCCTGCTCGTAAAACATTGCTAAGCCCAGTATGAATTTCTTTCCAAGATGTGCGAGCACTAAACTCAATCAAAGCAAATTGAGTGTTGTGCATGCGTGGAATGAGATTCTTTTCAAGCTTCTCCACAATGTCGGAGGTGTAATAAAGTTCACCACCATAAAAAATAGTTAAGTCTGGATAAAGTGCTTCAGCTTCTTCTTTTACTTTTTTAAAGTTTGCAAAGATTTTATCCTCTGGTGTTTCAAACATTCCCTTACGACGATGAGATGTTGAAACAATCGTACGCACTCCTTGCGCAAAGCTTTCGCCAATGAGGTCAAGACTTTCTTCTAAAGTTTTAGGACCATCATCAACATCAAAAACAATATGTGAGTGAACGTCAATCACTTATTTTTCCTCCATCAATTTTTTGATAGCTTGAGAGGCGCTTTCTACACTAGAATCATCCAGTTTCATCATGTAGAGACTAGAATTTGGCATCGCATAAGAGGTCAATTGTCCAGTTGAACCTGTACCTGTTACTGCTTGAGAAGCCACCGTAAATTTAGAACCTGAATCAAGTTGTGTATTGGCCAAAGCATTAATGGTATCTAAAGACATATTCGTTTGAACAGAGTCTTGAAGATTATTAACGATTGAAGTAAAGTTTGATACAGAATTTAGTGAAGCCAACTTGTTTACAATCGCAGAAATCACTTTCTCTTGGTTTTTACCACGATCATTATCGCCTCCATTCAAACTATAACGCTCACGAACAAAGCCAAGGGCTTGTTCAGAATTCATTTGGATATCTCCCACTGGGAAATCAAACTTCCCATGAAGACTCGTGAAGGCTTGATCATTATGAACTGTCACACCACCAAGTTGGTCAATCAGTTTAAGGAAAGATGTGAAGTTAATTCGTGCATAGTAATCAATCTTAATGCCATAAAGATTTTCCAGAGTTTGTTCAGACGTTTCAACGCCATAAATACCTGCGTGGGTTAATTTATCATACTGGTCTGCCCCACCACCAGGAATCTTAACGTATGCATCACGTGGAGTAGTCGTCAAGAGAATCTTATGTGTGTTCATGTTAACTGTCATAATGATATTGACATCTGAACGTGACACTGTTGAAATTGAACCGTAGGTATCAATACCACTAATATAAATATTGAAGACTTTTGAATCTACTTGTTTTGCAGAGTTGTTATTCTTCGTTTTAATTTTATAAGTATAGATTGTTTTTAGATGTGAAGCATAGTTACTATCAACAGACTCTAGTAGGCTTGCATAAGAACCACTCAAGACCATAGCTTTAGATTTGCCAGACTTAAGATTGTCATATGCTTCTTGATATGAAGCAACATCATCAACTTTGACATCAACTTTTTTATCTTTTTTTAGAGCTGACATCAAAGTGTCGACATTGTTCTTATCAACCTTAGTAGGTGCCTGTACGGTAGTAAGCTGATTCACATCTTTGATGTCACTATCCTTAGGAACAACAACGCTCATTTCAACTTCTGAAAATGCTGCCGTTTGATTCATACGGTTAGTGATATCAATCATTTGTTTAAAACCAAAGACACCGACCAAAGAAATAAGTGAAAAAACTACTAAAATAATAGTAGTCACTAGCGTTGATTTTTTAGCTTTCTGAAGGAAGATGCTAATGGCAAGAACTACCAATAAACCAATAGTGATAATAATGTTCAAAAACCTAAATGATAGGAAATTATAATTGAACATAATGAATAACAAAAATGCTACTAAAACAGTATACAGAATAGTCAACCCGATGTTAACCATTCCCCACATTTTTTTACCCGTTCGTTTCTGCTTACGATTCGTACGCGAACTCATATAAAATGCTCCTAAATATTAAAATTAGATATTTCCCACAGTAATTATAACATTACTATAACTTTATTTCAATTGTCATTCTTTTTTAAAAAGAAGAAACCGTATTCAATGAGGGTATTGAGCTTTTATTATCTACCTTTTTTTGTTATTTTATAAGCTTTTTTTCACATTTTTAAAATTTAATTTTGAATTGTCAGTTAATTGTTATAATTTTTCCATCAAAAAAGCTCTAAGCAGGCTTAGCCTGCTAACTCATGACAGAAAAGAAAGTTCGGCTTATAATGAAGGTGAACAATACCAATCCGTTGTCTTTAATAGGGCTTTGCCTAGCCTGTATCAAAAACTGGATGAACAAGAGTCATGAGATAACTCGAATATGCCTTGAGCATGAAAATAAAATTACTAATATCCTCTTGTTCTATTGTTCAATAGTTAACAGGAGGTTTTTGTAATGGAAGTTATGATTGAAACTTGTTGTGGAATTGATGTCCACCAAAAGTCTATCGTTTGTTGTATTCTAGATGGTCCACTAGAAAGCAATAAACCTAAAAAGATTCAGAAAAAATTTGGTACAACAACTATAGCTCTCCAAAACGCCTTAGATTGGTTATTGGAAAATCACGTCACACATGTCTTTTTTGAAAGCACTGGCCAATATTGGGTACCACTCTTTAATATATTCTCAGACTCAGAACTCAATTTGATATTAGCTAACCCCCAACATATTAAGAATGTGCCTGGTCGAAAAACAGACATGAAAGATGCCGAATGGATTGCACAGCTCGGACGTTGTGGACTTATTGAGCCATCTTACATTCCAAGCCCTGAAGTGATGCAGTTACGTTTACTCACTCGTAGGTTACGTTCTTACAAACAACGTCAAACTCAAATAAAGAATGAGATTCATAACCTCTTACAACGTGCTAATATCAAACTAACCAGCTATCTTTCTGATATCTTCTCTAAGACAGGACAGTCTCTTTTAACGCTCTTTATCAATGGGGAACTCATTGATTATGACAATGTGACAGCTTGTATTCACAAGCATGTCAAAGCAAGTCCCGAAGAATTAATGGAGGCCATGAATGGGAAGTTGTCACTGGAGGATCGATTTCTCTTGGAGCAAAGCCTAGAAGAATATCAATTGTATCAAAAACTCATGAATAAATTAAGGAGTGAAATAATAGCTTATATCGAAAAGGAGTTTCCCTGAAGAAAATAGATTACTTCAAATGATTCCTGGTGTGAGTGAAACTTGTGCAGCCACTATTTTAGCTGAGATTGGACCAGATGTGAAGGCTTTTCAATCAGACGCACACTTAGCTTCTTGGGCTGGGCTCTGCCCAGGATCTTATGAAAGTGCTGGCATTAAAAAATCCTCACATATCACGCAAGGAAATCGATATATCAAACAGGCTTTGACCATGTCGGGATTGATTGCGGCTCACTCTAAAGACAATGCGTTTTCATCTTTTTATAGCAAAATTTCCCAAAGAGGAAGTAAGATGAAAGCCGTCATTGCTTGCGCACATAAGCTGCTTCGTATCATTTACAAAATTCTCGCAACACACCAAGAATACGACAAAGAAAAAGTGCTAGGACTGAGGCAACAGTTCTAACACCGAAAATTTAAAAAATCTCAATTACAGTATAGCACAAGAAGAGTTTTTTGCGCTATTTTTAATGTTTTTTTCAAATAAAAGCTCGCGAAACTTGACTTTCTAAAATCCAAGATAAGGCCCCTTTTTTTATAACTAGGGTCATCATTTCAAAGTTTTTCGAGGTTTATTCGTATATATGTGAACATCTATAATGCAACGAATAATAGATTATCGGTGAATATCAATAACACAATATTTTTCAATCATAACTTCTCCCATAATAAAAAACCTCCCACTACTATTGAACAATAGAACAAGAGGTTGATTGTAAGATATTTTCTGACTAAATTTCTTGTCCATCCATTTTTTGTACAAGCTAGCAAAGTCCTCCCTACTATGGACCAAAAATTTATATTGTTCACCTTAATTATAAGAAGGACAATCTTCTCTATCATGAGTTAGCTGACTGAACAAGCATAGGATTCTATACCTAGTCAACAATTAGCTTTTTATACCATGGTCTTAACTACTTTAGTTTTTCAATTGGCTCAAACATCTATACTGTAACTCGTTTAGATTTTCTTATCATTGCAGTATAAGCTTCAATGCATAACTGTATAGTATTCGTTTTACACCTTCAGAACAACATAAACTGAAAATTGTATAATAAGATAAATATTAGAAAACAATATTTGTCCTTATTCTGATTAACTAAAAGCCTTAAAGTTTCTATCCAATTTTGAACACGTTTAGGATATTCAGTTTGATGACAGAATAAAGCTTACTTGGCACTCCCTGAATCAATGACTAAAAAAATCATTTAATCAAAATATCTTTAACTAAATTCTTCAAATCTGGGACTACTTCTTCCATAAACCACGGATTTTTGGCTTGCCATATATTATTTCGAGGAGAGGGATGAACGAGAGGAAAAAACTCTGGAAGATAATCTTTATAATGCTTAACTGTATCCGTTAATTTTGCCGATGATTTTTGATGCAAATAGTAACGCTGTGCATAGTTACCTACTAATATCGTCAATTGAATATCAGGAGCTAAAGCAAGAACTTTCTCATGCCACTTGTCTGCAAATCCTTTGCGAGGAGGTAAATCACCTGATTTCCCATGACCTGGGAAATAAAAATCCATTGGCACAATAGCAAACATGCCAGATTCATAAAATTCTTCGCGTGAAACACCCATCCAATCCCTGAGATTATCACCGCTAGGATCATTCCAGTAAAGGCCGGACTCTTGGGCACGAATACCAGGAGCTTGTCCTACGATATTAATTCGTGCGGTTTTTGGAATGGTAAACAAGGGTTTTATACCTTGTTCCGTAAAAGCTTTATTTTGTTCATCGGACATGATTGCTTGCGTTAATTCTTCAAGTGTTTCCATATTTTCCTCCTCAAAAAAGAGACAAAACTGTCTCTCTTTTTTATTTGATTAACTCATAGATAGCTTCTGCATAAATGGCAGCTGCACGGTACAAGTCTTCGACCTCAGTAAACTCATTTGCTTGGTGCATCGTGTTGACATAACCAGGGAACATAGCTCCATAGGCAACACCACGTTTGAGGAGACGTCCAAATGTTCCGCCACCAATAATTTGTTCATGACCTTTAAGGCCTGTTTGTTTCTCATAGACTGAAAGAAGAGTCTCCACCATAGGATCATCAACTGGTACATAGTGTGGCACATGACCATGTTCTGAGAGACTAACCGCCTTAGGATCTTCGAGTTTTTCAAGATCAGCCTTAATAGCGTCCGTATCAACCCCTTGAGGATAGCGGAAATTCAGAGCAATCGTATTATCTTCTGATTCCTTAGAGAAGTTAAATACACCTGCATTCATGGTCAATTCACCCATCTTAGGATCTGTAAATGCAAGACCTGTCTTTTCAGCAAAGAAATCTTTATGAAGTGTTTCAGCAATTATATCCAAATACGTTTTAGCATTGCCTTGGAAATCAAATTGACTAAGGAAGAGTGCCAAGTAGGTTGCCCCATTAATACCATTTTGAGGCATCATACCATGAGCTGATTTCCCATGAATAGTCACATGGAAAACACCTGCTTCTTCGGTCACTTGACCAGTTACTTCTTGTTCCGCAACAAAGTCGGCTAATTTGCCCTCAAGTTCTTTCAAAGTGATAGGTCCAGTAAAATCTGCACTTGCTGATTCAGGAACCATATTTTCACGTAAACCACCATTAAAGGACACAAGACTAAATTCACCATCATTTTGACCCTCAAAATGAAGATAGGCTGTAATATTACCCTTTTCACCATTGATAATTGGAAATTCTGCATCAGGAGAAAAACCAAAATCAGGATCCTTCAACCCATTATGAGCAAAGTAATAATCCATATCACCCCAACCAGATTCTTCATCTGTACCAACAATAAAGCGAACACGCTTAGATACAGGGAGACCTAGTTCTTTGATAATCTTCAAGGCATAGTAACAAGCCATTGTTGGACCTTTATCATCTGATGATCCACGAGCATAAAGTTTGCCATCTTTGATTACGGGTTCATAAGGGTCTGTATCCCAACCACTCCCAGCTGGAACCACATCCAAGTGCGCGAAAATACCTAAAACTTCATCACCTTGACCAAATTCAAAATCACCAGCGTAATTATCAATATTACGTGTTTTATAGCCATCACGCTCAGCTAAAGCAAGAAAATGTTCCAAAGCTTTTACTGGTCCAGGACCAAATGGGTGCTTATCATCAACCTTACTGTCATCACGTTCTGAGTTAATACGCAAAAGACCAAAAAGGTCCTCCATCAAAGCATCTTTGCGCTTATCAACTTCGGTACGAAAATCAATTGTCATAATTTACTCCTTACTGTCTCTAGTTAGCATTATTTTACCATTTTTAGTAAGAGTTTTCATCCCTTATAAATAAAGCCAATAAAAAATGCAATCACTTACCTATCATTACAAGACACCATACGATTTTGAATAGCATATGAAAATCAGGAATGCTCGAATCTAAAGTTATACTATTGCTTTCAACTAGGAACTCTCTCTCTTAGCTACCGGCCTCTTTTTACTTTAAGCTCTCCTATTAGAAATCACTCAAATTGTAGCATTGCGATAATATCATTTCAAGAATTTCCAAAAACTTTAGAATATTCTCTTAATTAATGCTATAATAGGACTATCAAAACTAAGGAGATGCATTATGCCATTTGTAAAAATTGATCTCTTTGAAGGTCGCACTGAAGAACAAAAAATCGAACTTGCTCGCGAAGTTACTGAGGTTGTATCACGTGTTGCAAAAGCACCTAAAGAAGCTATTCATGTTTTCATTAACGATATGCCAGAGGGAACTTACTACCCACATGGTGAAATGAAAAAGAAAAACTAATCATCATTAAGCAGTCACATCCGTGGCTGCTTTTAATATTAAAAGAACTGGAGAGAAACTCCAGTTCTATACTTAGATTATAGTTGGTAATTCGTCATCGTCTTCAAAATTCTCTACGGCTTCTTCACCAGGCAAGGGTTTTTGCAGTTTTCCCAAGATAAAGCGTGAGATGGGACCAACTACTAGAAAATTAAGTGGTAAGGCCATGATAACATTTGTCAACCAAGCACGGCCATAGGATGAGAGCGTCACCGACTGACCGTTGTACACTAAGCCATAGAGCAACATAAAGGTTACCATGAATAGCGCCATGGTTCCAGAAATTGCTAAAATCTTCGCCCATCGTTTATCATGGGCTTTTACTTTATGTAAAATTGCAAATGCAATTGTCTTAGCTAGTGGTCCCACCAAAAGCATATCCAGTAAGAAAGCAACTACAAATCCAGGAAGATAACCTTGGAAAAAGTGACCCCAAGCAAAGGGAACTACTCCAGTCCAATCAAGGATAAGAAGATTCCAGAGACTCATCCCACAGACCATCATTCCACACATTAAAATCGTAAAAAGCAAAGCTTCTTTAAAATTACGAGGCATTAAAATTCTCCATTTCTAAAAGTTCTCTTTCAGCATATCAAAAATTTTTATTCCTCGTAAGTTAAATTTCTCTCATGAAAACGTATTATTTTAGGATAGTTTCCATTTCTGTATATCTCGGTTTCATACCTAAACGTTCGTAAAAACGTACAGCTCCCTCATTATCATTCCAAACGTGAAGTGTCAGATTATAACAACCTAACTCCTTAGCATAGTCCAAGGCAAATTGATAAAGCTTCTCTCCCAATTTTTGACCTCGAGCCTCCTTATCAACGCATAAATCATCAATAAAAAGAGTCTTAACAGCCTTTTGTGGACCATTATTATCTGCTACTTCTTTAATCATTAAGAACAGATGGCCTAAGATACAGCCTTCTTCATCCTCATATACAAAAATAGGTTTATTTGGATCATTAATCACTGCTTCTAAGTCTGCATCTGTAAATTTACTGCCCTCTGACTTAAAAACATCAGGACGTGCATAATGATGCACTAGAAGAATCTGCCCCAATAACTCCTGTAATCTTGGAATATCTTCTGCTCTTGCTAAACGAATCATAATTACCTCCATAAAAAAAGATGGGTAAAACCCATCTTAATTCTTATTTACCAAGTTTTGCTTTAGCTGCATCTGCAAGAGCTGTGAAAGCTGCTGCATCGTTAACTGCCAAATCAGCAAGCATTTTACGGTTAACTTCGATTTCAGCCAATTTCAAACCGTGCATCAATTGTGAGTATGACAAACCGTTCAAACGAGCTGCTGCATTGATACGTGTAATCCAAAGTTTACGGAAATCACGTTTCTTTTGACGACGGTCACGGTATGCATAGTAGTAAGAGTTCATTACTTGTTCTTTTGCAGTACGGAACAAGATGTGTTTTGCACCATAGTAACCTTTAGCAAGTTTCAATACACGTTTACGACGTTTGCGTGATACAACGCCACCTTTAACACGAGCCATTTATATATTCCTCCGAATTAATTCTAGTTTAGTTAATTTGTAATGCTTTTAGCGGATTAACGCATTTGTGAAAGCATTGATTTGATACGTTTAAAGTCACCTGAATGTACCATTGACGCTTTACGAAGGTGACGACGTTGTTTTTTAGTTTTACCGTGGAAACGGTGAGATGTGAAGGCACGGAAGCGTTTCAATCCACCTGAACCTGTACGTTTGAAACGTTTAGCTGATGCGCGGTGTGTTTTTTGTTTTGGCATTTTAAAATTCTCCTCTTAAAATAGTGTTAGTTTGACAATTATTTTTTGTCAGGAATTGGTGCAAGTTGCATGAACATTTGACGTCCATCCATCTTCGCTCTTTGCTCAATAATCGCAATATCTTGCGTTTTTTCAGCAAATTCCGCCAAGACCTTAGCTCCGATTTCTTTGTGAGTAATCATACGACCTTTGAATCGGATAGAAACTTTAACCTTGTTTCCTTTTTCAAGGAACTTACGACCGTTACGAAGTTTAGTTTCAAAGTCACCTTTATCAATAACTGGACTCAAACGAACTTCCTTAACGGTAACAACGCTTTGTTTCTTACGTTGTTCTTTTTGTTTCTTTTGATACTCAAATTTGAACTTACCATAGTCCATAATCTTCGCAACAGGTGGCGTAGCTTGTGGTTGGATGAGAACCAAGTCAACATTTGCATCATCTGCAATAGCTTGCGCTTCTGACAATGGTTTAATTCCCAATTGTTCACCATCAAGACCAACAAGACGAACTTCGCGAACGCGAATTTCATCGTTAATGAATAGATCTTTCTTAGCTATGATCTTCACCTCTTTATTTTTTTAGAGAAAAACAAAGCGGACTTGATATACAAGCCCGCACACATAATATCCCTATAGGGATTTGACATGTTGGGCCAGACAACCTAAGTCGCAAGGCGAGAAGTTCTCACTTCTGCTTTTCTCATTGTTAATAGTATAACAAGTGAGTCATCCTTTGTCAATAATTTTTTTTGCTTTTTCTTGAATAAATTCCACAACACCATCAATAGATACACCTGTAGTGTCAAAAGTGATGGCATCTTCCGCTGGTTTAAGAGGTGAAACTTTACGATGACTATCTTTATAGTCACGTTCAGCAATTTCTTTTTTTAGAGTCTCAAGGTCAGCGGGAATACCTTTTTCGATATTTTCCTTATAACGGCGTTCCGCACGTTCATCAACTGAAGCAATCAAGAAGATTTTGAGTTCTGCATCAGGCAAAACCACAGTACCAATATCACGTCCATCCATGATAATAGCACCATCTTGAGCAATACGTTGTTGTTGTGCAACCAGTTCTTGGCGCACTTCAGGAATGGCTGCTACCCAAGAAACATTATTTGTGACTTGGTTATCACGAATGGGGTGTGTAATATCAACATCACCTACATAAACTTGCTGACTACCATCTGCTGCTTTTCCGAATGAAATCGGATGTTGAGATAGTTGCTCCAAAATTTCTGGTACATTTTCCTCAGTCAAACCATTCTGCAAGGCCAAATAAGTTGCAGATCGGTACATAGCACCTGTGTCAAGATAAGTATAGCCAAGATTTTTTGCAATAATCTTGGCTACTGTACTTTTTCCACTTGACGCAGGACCATCAATAGCAATTCTAATATCTTTCATGATGTTCCTTTGCTTTTAAAATTATTGAACGTTAACGACGTCACCTGGGTTAGCATACCAGTAACCACTTGTCATGTGATCAGGGTTAAGACGTTCCAACTCATCTACAGAGATACCTGCACGTGCAGCGATAGAACCAGCACCTTCACCAGATTGAACAACAATTGATGAACCATCTGCTGCTGCCGTAGCACTTGATGGTGCTGACTCAGTTGCATCTTCTTTTTCTACATGTTTAGAAGAGCTTGATGCTTTAGTTGAAGATGATTTCTCTTTTGAAGATTTTTCTGTAGTAGATTTCTCACTTTCCTCATCTTTGTTTGAGTCTTTCTTGCTAGATGAAGATTTAACAACTTTGCTAGTTGAAGATGAGTAGAATCCAGATGATTCCTTAGATTCCGCAGTTTTGTTTCCACCGACATTTGAAGTATAGAAAACAAAGAACAAAATACATACAACAATAACAAAGAATAATCCAAGCAAGACAGTCAAAAATGATGAATTAATGAAGCCGCCACCTTTTTCGCGTTTTTCATCTGAAGGAGTGACATCCTCTTCTTCATAATCCTCAAACTCATCTTCATCATCTAGAAAATCAGCGTCAACTACTTCTTCCAACTCTTCGTCAGAAACCTTATCTTCCCATGGTTTTTTACTCATGATATTCTCCTTGTAAAAACAATAAATCTATTTTAAAATAATACTATGAAAGTATCATTAATTCCAGAAAAATGTATCGCTTGTGGTTTGTGCCAAACCTACTCTCCCGTCTTTGATTATGATGACGAAGGTATTGTTAGGTTCAAAGACAGCGACCAACTCAATCAAATTATTGAAAATAGCCCTGAGACTTTGACTGCCGTCAAGTCTTGTCCCACTAAAGCCCTTATTTGCGAAGTTTAAGCTTCAGGGCTTTTTTTGATTCCTCATAAAAGGCAAAGTAATCAAAGTTTGTCATGTGATCCAATAACTCTACCTCACCTTTGAAATCAGGGTGAAGGGCTAATGCATCTAAGAAATATTTCTTAGGCCACTTTCTCATATAAAACTGACGTTTTTTACCATTTTTAAAAATAAGGCACAGGCCAGTTTTAATCACTTCGACTTTTTCAATATCACTAATTTTCACTTTGCGTGGTCTAAAAATATTGAAAGAAACAATACGCAGAATCCCATGATCTTCAATAATAAAGTATCGATGGAAACCTAAACCAAACAAGGCAACGAAAATAGTAAAGAGCATCAAAATATGTGAGGGCACCGAGTACAACTCGAATAGAAGGGCCGCCGCAATAAAGATTGGCGTGACGGCTAAAGACCAGTAGATAATCAGCCAAGATAATTCGGGTTGCCAATGGTAACGATACTTGCCGAAAATTTTAATCATCTCAGCACCTCCATTACTTCTAATTTTACCATAAAATCAGTATTTAGCAAGCTCAATTAAGGTTTACTGACAATTCCAAGAATAACATCTACGGCTTTTTCCATTGTCTGCAAAGAAACAAACTCATATCGACCATGCATATTTTCGCCACCAGCAAATAGGTTTGGAGTTGGAATACCCATAAATGAGATCTTTGAGCCATCTGTTCCGCCACGAATAGGTTCAATAACTGGCGTAATATCCAATTCCTCCATAACGCCCTTAGCCAACTCAACAGGCGTCATATCTTTTTCAATCACCTGACGCATATTATAGTATTGATCTTTAAGTACCAGATCAACTCGTATCTGACCGTAAGCTTTATTCATTTCATCGGCAATTTTTTGGAAGACTGCTTTTCGATTTTCAAAAGACTCTGTTTCAAAATCACGGATGATATAAGAAGATTTTGCTTCCTCAACAGTACCTGTCATGGTTTGAAGATGGTTGAAACCTTGATAGCCATCTGTCAACTCAGGGCGTTCTTCTGCTGGCAACTGATTATGAAAATCAATTGCCAACTGCAGGGCATTAACCATTTGGTCTTTTGCTGTTCCAGGGTGGACATTGCGTCCGTGGAAGGTAAGTTCTGCTCCTGCTGCAGAGAAAGTTTCATACTGTAATTCACCCAAAGGTCCACCGTCAACTGTGTAAGCAAAATCGACATCAAAATCTTCGACATCAAATTTATCTGCACCGATTCCAATTTCTTCATCAGGACCAAAGCCTACACGAATCTCACAATGTTTGATTTCAGGATGAGCCTTCAAATAAGCCAAGGCTGTCATAATCTCAGCAATACCAGACTTATCATCAGCTCCAAGAAGGGTGGTCCCATCTGTCGTAATAAGTGTCTGACCGACATAATTCTTGAGATTTGGAAAATCAGCTGGGTCTAGGTTATAACCTGAATTTCCAAGAGGAATGATACCTCCATCATAAGAGTCAATGACTTGCGGTGACACTCCCTCTGCATTAAAATCAGCGGTATCCATATGAGAGATGAAACCAATCTTACGTGTTAACTTGTCATCGTTAGCCGGAAGGGTTGCCACTAGGTAACCATTACTTTCCAAATAATGAATATTACTTAAACCTAGTTCTTCTAATTCTGGTTTTAAAACCTTCAAGGCAAAATCCACCTGGCTTTGTGTCGTTGGCGTTCTTGTCGCATTTTCATCACTACGTGTATTGATTTTGACGTAACGTAAAAAACGCTCTAAGAGTAAATCGTAGACCATAAGCACTCCTTTTGTTGTATTTAGTATTTACCTCAATTATAGCATAAAAACCCATCATAATGATGGGTTAACGTATAACTTAAACTTTAGATTCTTTTTCATAGTAAGACTTAATCCCTGCCACGATGGCATTAGCTAAAGTCTCCTGATAAGCAGAGGTATTCAAACGAGTGGCTTCTTGTGGATTTGACAAGAAACCAAGTTCAAGAAGGACTGCTGGAGCTGTTGTCTCACGCAAGACTGCAAAGGTTTGACGTTTCACACCTTGGTTCTGAGCGCCAGTCGCATTAATCAGGCTAGACTGGATAGCATTGGCCAAAGTGTCACTCATGCTCAATCGAGTTGGATTAGCATGGTAGGTTGCATTAATACGTGATGGGTATTCTGCATAAGGTTGGTAATAATAAGTCTCGATTCCTTGTGCTGCAGAACTTCCTGAAGCATTGATGTGAATACTTACGAAGATATCAGATTCAGAGGCATTAGCCGCACGTGAACGGTCCGCCAAGTCAACATAGGTATCACTTGTGCGTGTGGTCACAACTTGATAACCTTCTGCTTCTAATTTAGCTTTCACACGACTTTGGATAGCCAAGGTCAAGCTCTTTTCAGAAATACCAAAGTAAGAAGCACCTGGATCATAGCCACCATGCCCAGCATCCAGATAGACAATCTTATTTAAAACATCGTAGTTTCCTCTTGATGCCGAACCGATTTTCTTAGGGGCTACCACATCAGCTGAAGTTGCCCCAAAGCCGATATTCTTACCTGAAACATCAACAATATAGCCATGAACGATGTACTTGCCTGAATTCCACTTGTGTTGGCTTGCTGAAATAGTCACTTTATAAGAACCATCATCCTGTTTTGTAGCATTATGCCAAACAAGATCATCCTGGCCATTTTGCTCAGACCAGACTGGGATAAGGAGACCTGAAATACCACTTGGATTCGTCAGATTGGTGATAAGAACATCAAAAGTTCCACGATTTTTATCATTATTGACAATAGTCAAAGTTCCCTGAGTCTTAGTGATATCAAGTGTCACTTGTTTGCCACCTAGGCCAATGTATTTACCATCATTGTCAACCAAATAGACATGAGAATTATAAAGACCGCTATCACCCTTATGGTTGCTTGAACGAACGGTTACCTTATAGTCTCCATTAGCTTGCTTAGCTGCCTTGTACCAGATGATGTCATCTTGACCGTTTTTTTCTGACCAAGTTGGAACTAGAACTTCTTTGAAACCTTGTGGCGCAACCAAGTTTGAGATAACAAGATCATAGCTACCAGTAGCATTGTTGAGACCAGTGATAGCGAGATCGGCTTTAGGATTTTGACTCTCTACTCCTTCATTTTCTAGGACGGAGTTGGTCGTATTGCTCACTGCATCCCATTCATAAAGTTTATAGGCTTCAATCAAAGAGATAAGTTTTCCAGCGTAACTTGGATCTGTCGCATATCCTGCATTCTTAAGTTCCTGAGCCGCAATGCGATAATCTGTTTCATTTACAACTTTTCGGTAATTGTTTTTTCGCCACTCGGTACTCGTGAAAAATTTTGCATGGTCTACTACGCTATCATTCCATGAGGCATATTTTCGAAAAGCAGCATTGACTGTGATATAGTCACCATTAACATATTCCTGGGTAGGGACAGTCACGATTTCTCCATTCCAGTCCCCTGAATCCTTAATGCCAAAAAGATTATTGTTGGGAGCCTTAGCAAGTTCAGAGCTTCCCCAACCACTTTCTAGGATAGCTTGTGCTGCCGTAATAGAAGGAAGGACCCCTTCCTTGGCTCCATCCATAGCTCCTTGCTTAATGGCACTAAGAAATTGACTTTGATTCTGATCAATTTCGCTAGGATCATCTGCTTCTTGATAAGAGCTTGTGGTCACAAAACTATTGGTTAAGACAGCTATTTTTGAAGAATCTGCCAGACTTGTTTGCTCCTCCTCTAATACCTTTTCACTTTGTAGATTCATTTGGCTCGTTGAATCATCGTGTACTCCCACTTCAGAATAACTTGCCTCATGATTATCTGTACTTTCTTTCAAAGTTGAAGATGTATCAGTTGGTGACAACATTTCATCTGCTTTCACCGATTGACCAGACATTCCTAAAAATAAGATTGCTAGCATAACACCGCACAGTCCATAAGCTTTGCTTTTCTTAAATCCAAAATGAAATCCTAATTGCATCTTAATTTCCTTTTCTACTTACAATTTCTGCTGATTCATTTTAAGACAATTAAACTATCACTATCATAGAGTCATAAAATAAACCTTCACCAATTTATTCGCAAAAAAAGCTAGAAACTTATCAAAAGTTCCTAGCTTTTTTAGTAGTATTGAAATATTAATCGACATCAACGAAACCAAAACGTGATAGAGGATACAATCTGAAAGAGATAACACCTTTAATTTGGTCTTTTTCAATAAGACCAAACTTACGACTATCATCTGTATTACGACGGTTATCGTTCAGTACAAGATATTGACCCTTTTCAATCTTAGTTTGTTTATTATCTGTCAATGTTGCAATGGAAAAATCATCAGTGAAGAAGTTTCCAGGTGAAACTGTCGCCAAATAAGCTGATTTATCCTTGCTAATATAGGCTTCGTCAACTGACTTATCATTGACATAAAGGAAATCATCCATAGCTGTCACGCTCTTGCCCTCATCAGCAATAACACGACCAATATATTCCTTGCCATTAACTGTATAAAGAATAAAATCTTTTTTCTGAGGTTCAACATTTTTATTGAAAGTAACATAATCACCAGCATGAATATAGTCATTCGCCTGACCTTCAGTCACACGGTGTGTTGAAAAGACAAATGCTCTTAACAACAAAATCACTACAATGGCAAGAACTGCTATGATAATATTTCGAATTAAATCTCTCTTAACCATACTTACTCCTTATGGGTTCTAATAAAATCATAACATAAATAGAGAAATAAAAAAAGAGGGAGTGAACAAGCTCAATGTATCTCTCCCTCTCTTTAAACCAAGAATTAAAGCCTTTCGCATCTTAATAATCCTCAAGAAATGTTTGCATATTGACATCATCTGGAACTAAGGCAAGGTATTTTTCTGCCGTTGCACGCGCCTGATCTCTGTAACCAAATTCACGCAGGATATATGCATAATCATGGAGGAAATCAGGATTTTCAGATAAATCTGTAGCCAAATCTTGATAGATTTGAAAAGCTTCTTCTTCATCATCAAGTGCTTGGTAGGCCTTGGCAATATTCCAGCGAGCCAAAACAGAATCAACTTCGTAATCGGCTAAAGCTACTAGATCCTCGTAACGTTCTTCTTCCAAATAGAGAGTACTTAAACGTAGAACAATCTCATCTTGGTCCTCAGCTAGTGGTAAGGCTTGCTTCAGATAAGATTCAGCAGATTGAGTGTCATGCAACTCATAGGATAACTGTGATGCTAACAAAAGTAATTGAACATCAAAAGCATTTTTTGAAATCCCTTGTTGTGCCATACGTAATGCTTCTTCAGTTTTATGTTCTGCATGTAAGGACAAGGCGTAAAAATACTCATAACCCTCGAAGTCAGCAGACATGGTTTCTATCTGCTTAAAGTAAAAATTAGCTTTTTGATACTCTTCTTGATCATAGAGCAAAGTGGCTAACTCAAAAGCAATGGTATCATCGTATTCAATTTCAATAGCTTTTTCCAAAAATTCACGAGCAGCTTCAAACTTACCAAGACTGGCATAAGCCTTACCAATGCGTTCATAAGTAGAAACGCCAGTCATTGCCAGGAGGTCACGATTATCCAATTTAGCATAGTATTGAATAGCTTGTTCAAAATTTCCAAGTTCAAATTCCATCTCAGCCAAACCAAAAAAAATCAATGAGTCATCTGATAGTTGACTTGCCTCCAACAACTTATCACGTGCCACATCAGTTAAGCCCTCCATTTGATAGAGGTCTGCCTTTACAATTAAAGCAGACAAATAGTCGTCAGAGTCTTTAGGTATGGCATCCAAATAAAGAAAGGCCTCTTCAATATCGCCATCTTCAGCTGCAATTTGTGCTAGATTGACATTAACTTCTGGAAAATCAAAACGAACTTTTTCGTAAATTTCCTGTGCCTGTGGTAAGAAACCAATAGACTCTAGATATTGGCCCAACTCAACAAGAACCTCTGCAGGGTCTTCTCGTAAAGCTTTTTTAAAATATTTGTCTGCGTGGTCTAAATCTTGGTTTCCAATAGAGGCAACCATTTTTTCACTATTCAACATCGTCTTTTTGCCCTTCATTTTCTAGATCATCTTGATAAAGATTACTTACAGAACGGTACCAATCAAAAATCTCTCTAACAACAACCTTGACAGAGGCATAGATTGGAATACCCAATAGAACACCCCAAACACCGTACAGAGAGCCTGCTGTCAAGAGAATAAACATAATGGTAATAGGGTGAATGCTTAGTTTATTTCCCAAAACAAGTGGAGAAACAAAACGTCCTTCAATAGTTTGCTCAATGACAAAAATGATGAGGACCTTGATCAGCATAGCAGGTCCTTGCACCAGTCCCATGATTACAACTGGTACCATAGCAAGAAAACTTCCTAGATAAGGAACCATGTTTAGAAAACCTGCCATAATACCAAAAGTCATACCATATCGAAGACCTACAATCTTAAACATAATACAGAACATAATGGCGACGACAATAGCGACTGTAACCTGGCCTTGAACATACCCTTCGAGCTGACTATTAATATCTGAAAGCATACGAACAGTTGTTTCACGAAAGCGAGTTGGTAAGGCTGAGACAAAGCTATGTTTCATCTTTTGGCTATCTCTTAAAAGGTAGAAGAGAATGAAAGGTGCCAAAATGATAGCTACTGTCACCCTTGCTACTGTGCTCGCAAAAGTTCCAACCCACGTCAAAGCAGATGAAGAAAAGTTCTCAGCATAGTTGACCATTCTCGCTGAGAAATCACTAAGCATGGACTCTAAATCACCGTGGAAGTTGGAAAGAATAGGAAGATTAATCCAACGTTCCGTCTCACTATTGGCACGTGCAATATATGAGGGTGCATTTCTTATTAAAATCAAAATTTGATTTTGTAAGCTAGGAATAGCCGTCGAAATTCCCCAGACCAAGAGCAAACCAAGGATAGCGTAGATGACTAAGATAGACATGGTTCGGTTTAGTCCGGTTCTTTCTACAAGTAGTACCAAAGGTTTTATTAAATAATAAAGGAGCATGGAAATAACCAGTGGCAACATAATAATGGTCATAAACTGGATGACAGGTGAAAAAATAGGACTAATCTTGGTGAAAATCAAAACCGTCAAACCAATCAAAAGTAAGATGAAAAAGGCTACAACAGCCTGATTATTCAATATCCACTTAAAAAACCATGTTTCTGAAAAATGTTCTGTTTTTTTACGCTTCATAGTTCCTCCCTATTTATCATAAAAGGTTACAGTCTTGTCTACTAAGTTTTGGTTACGATCATAGACAAATTTTGCAGAGAAGAAAGGCTTATCTTCAAGAATCCACTTGAAGATCTCATAGTCACCTTCCCAAGTTGGTTTAGATAAGACCTCATCATAAGGTACCCATTCAAGCGTTCCTTCACGAGACTCCTCATCTGAGATGAGTTCTCCTTCAAAACCAGTTACCTTAAAGACATAGGTGTACCAATCATGACCAGGGGTAAATTCTGGAAAGGTAATCATCCCTTTAAAATCCATCTCAGTCACTGTAAAATGGGTTTCCTCGAGAATTTCACGACGAGCACATTCGTCAGGCGTTTCTCCCGCTTCTAGTTTTCCCCCAACAGAAATCCACTTTCCTTCATGAACATCATTAGGCTTTTTATTACGATGTAGGAGCAAAAGCTCCTTTCCATTGTCAATATAACAAATGGTAGCTAACTTTGTCATAATGCATCTCTTTTCCAATGTTTTTTAATATTATACCAAATATGGGATTGGATTTGGGCTTTGAGCAAACGATTTTGAGAATAGTTGAAAATCTGCTTTTCTGAATCTCCGGACAAAACAAAAAGAGAACCAAATTGGTTCTCCTTTAATTTCTTTAGTATTTCAAATAACGGCGCATTGCCATACGTGACCCAATCGAACCGATAATGATACCGACTGCAAAGAGGGTTCCGATAACCGCATAGACAAACCACTCTGGATCATACATCGAAATACCACCTTTGACAAAATCAGGGTTCAAAGATGAGTAAACCATGTGATACAAAAGATAAATCAGTCCTGAAGGAATGATAGCACCAAGTGCACCAATCCAAGCGCCTTCCATCAAGTAGGGACGACGAATATATGAATTCTTGGCACCTACCAAACGCATGATTTGAATTTCAGTCGCACGGGACATAATGGTAATACGGATGGTATTTGAAATCAATAGGACAGCCACAATCGTTAAGAGAGCTGTAGCAATGATGCCCCAGAACTGAACACGTTTCATAGTAGACATCAGAATTTCGGTATCTGACCCACCAAAGTTAGCATTATCAACGCCCTGAATGGCTTTAGCTTCCTTAGCAACTCGACTGACATCATCTGGTGATTTCGTTTGAACGATGTAAACATCAGATAGTGGGTTAGCATCCCCAGTCGCTGTCTCGAAACTTGACCCCATTGTTTCAATGAGTTGTTTCTTTTGTTCTTCTTTGCTAGAGAAGGTAACCTTATCTACACCTTTGATTTTGGTCAAAGCATCATAAATCTTATGGTAGTCTTTATTAGCTACAATCTGTCCAGAAAGTTCCTTGACTGTTTTCGAGGCATCTGATGAATCTGGATCCAAATAGACATTGACCTGAATGTTCTTTTCAATATCTGAAGCCAATTTCTGTGTATTTAAGATAACAGAGCCAAAGACACCTAAAAGTGAAAGAACGATCATTACCGAAAATACTGCCGTAAGTGTCGACAACAAATTACGTTTGAGATTCTTAATCGATTCTCCTAAATGGCGGAAAAAGCGTCTAATCATGGTAACCGTACTCTCCTTCCTCTTCATCACGAACAATACGTCCTTCTTCAATCGCTACGACACGATGACGAAGGTTATTAACGATAGTTGAGTTATGGGTCGCCATTATAATGGTAGTCCCTTGCAAGTTAATACGTTCAAGGACCTGCATAATTTCCCAAGAAATTTCTGGGTCCAGGTTCCCTGTTGGTTCATCCGCAATCAAAACTTTTGGATTATTTACAATAGCACGCGCAATAGCAACACGCTGTTGCTCACCACCAGACAATTGATTTGGGAACGAACGCATCTTGTGTTTAAGACCAACCAACTCGAGTACTTCTGCCACTCGTTTCTTGATATGACGAGGTTTCTCACCAATAACTTCCATGGCATAAGCAACATTTTCAAAAGCTGTTTTCTTTGGAAGGAGTTTATAATCCTGGAAAACAACTCCAATGGAACGTCTCAAGAGTGGAACGTCTTTCTTACGAAGTCGAGTTAAATCAAACTCTCCAACCTTCATAGAACCACTCGTTAATTTTTCTTCTTGGTAGAACAAGCGAATTAAACTTGATTTACCAGCACCAGAAGGGCCGACTAAGTAAACAAACTCCCCAGAGTTAACAGACAAATCAATGTGTCTAAGGGCTGTTGTTGACTTATCATACTTCTTAGTAACATCTTTTAATTCAATAAGAGCCATAATGTCAGTATTCAACTACTAAAGTAGCTGAACGCCTTCCTTTCATTGAGATAGAGTATATTAATACTTGAAATAAGTATGTTATTACTATTCTTCCATACGCCACTTGAGGTAGGCATCGATGAAGCCTTCAATATCTCCATCCATTACCTTATCAACCTGGGCAACTTCATAGCCTGTACGGTGATCTTTAACCATGGTATATGGCGTGAAAACGTATGAGCGAATTTGACTTCCCCAAGTGATTTCTTTCTTATCACCCTTCAAAGCATTCACTTCTTCTGCTTTCTTTTCTTGCTCCATTTGATAGAGTTTAGCTTGAAGCATTTTCATCGCACGATCGCGGTTCCCATATTGTGTACGGTCAACCGTTGAAGCAACAACAATACCAGTTGGAATGTGGGTCAAACGCACACCAGTTGAAACCTTGTTGACGTTCTGACCACCAGCACCACCTGAACGGAATGTATCCATCTTGATATCATCATCACGAATCTCAACTTCAATGGTATCATCTAGTTCTGGCATGACTTCCACAGATGTAAATGAGGTATGACGACGTTTAGCAGAGTCAAATGGCGAAATACGAACCAAACGGTGGACACCCATTTCTGACTTGAGGAATCCATAAGCATTAGGTCCTTCAAAAGCAAGAGTTACAGATTTGATTCCAGCCTCATCACCAGCCTGATAATCCAAAGTCTCAACCTTGAAACCTTTAGCATTTCCATAACGTTGATACATACGAAGTAACATATCAGCCCAGTCCTGAGCTTCTGTACCACCAGACCCTGGGTGAATTTCCAGAATGGCATTGTTATGGTCATATGGTTCAGACAAGAGCAGTGTCATCTCGTAACTTGTCATAATCTTATCAAGTTTTTCGAGCGTTTCTTCCAGCTCTTCTTGAACACTATCATCTTCTTCCAACATTTCTAAATAAAGCTCTGTTTCGTCAGAGAGTTCTTGCATATTGTTGAAAGTTTCGTATTTCATTTTGAGCTCATTCAACTCTTGCGAGGTCTTTTGAGCTGCAATATTATCATTCCAAAAATCTGGCTCAGTCATTCGGTTTTCAAGGAGCGCAATGTCCTCTTCCAAACGATCTAAGTCAAAGAGACCTCCCGAAGCTCACGAGCTTCTCTTGATTTTCAGAGATTTTTTGGCGAATTTCTGCCACTTCCATGGATAGGTTTCCTCCATTTTATAGTATTATGCTTAATTCTAGCATAAATCACTTAAATTTGCCATTTTGCACACACAAGCTCCCACTCGGCTTGGGATTCTTCATCCTTAGGTGACAGTTCCCTCATATAGTCTAACATAGCCTCATCGGGCTTCTTAACAATCTCACCGAGAGCCCAAATGGCAGTCGCCGTGTGAATGGGATTATTATTCTTATCGATAATCTCCATCAGTTTGACAATAGCATTGCGGTCATGTAAGTTGGCCAAGGCAATAATAGCATTACGTTGAAGAATATTCTTCCCTCGCCATGAACCGGCAATCATCCCAAATTTTTCCTTGAAAGATTTGTTGGTCAGCTCTAGAAAGGGGAGCAATTCGGGCATGGCAAGCTCAGGGTCAATGTCTGAAGCCAAGGGATTGTCGATACCTCTGTTATATGGACAGGAAATCTGACAAATGTCACAACCATAGATAACAGTCTTTATCTTCTTTCGAAACTCCATATCCATCATGCCCTTATCCTGTGTTTGAAAGGATAGGCAACGACGAGCATTCATGGTCCCATCGCCAATGAGACAAGATGTCGGACAGGCATCCAAACAACGACGACAATCCCCACATCCATAGTCTACTTCATGATCAGGTTCTATCTCTAGATTAGTGATAAGCTCACCGAGATACATGTAGGAGCCGTATTCTTTTGAAATCACTAGTCCATTCTTTCCGATAAAACCTATTCCAGCTCGCTTGGCCACTGCTGTATCGACCAAGGCTCCAGTATCCACCATACCTTTATATTCGAAGTTTTCCGTCAGTTTTTCAATGCCTTCTGCCAAGCGTTTTAGTTTGTCCTGCAAAACATAGTGGTAATCTAGACCCCACGAATTTGGAGTGATTTTGCCCCGCTTAAATTCTGTTTTTTGGGGTTGTTGCGGCAACTTATGCGGATAGGCTACTGCAATGGAAATGATGGTTTTAGCTGATTCTAAGGTCAACTTAGGATAAATACGCTCTTCAATATTTTTATGTTCAAACCCTGTTGTTCGCCCTTCTTCGACACCAAGTCGAAGGGATTTCTCCAGATAGGCAAAATCATCAGCGGTTGTAAAACCAATTTTTGAAATGCCAATTTCCTTGGCCATCTTTTGTATTTCTAACTTGATATCCATATTCTTATCATAATGAAAATGTAGTCCAAGGGCAAGTATTTTCCACCATCTTCATTTAGAGACAAGCTTTAACCTTTTTGTTACAATGATTCTATGACAAGACTTGCAGTAATGAGTGATTTACATATTGATTTGAATCACTTTGAAACATATGAAATCGATACTCTTATAAAGTGTCTAAAAGATCAAGAAGTTAGCCACCTCCATATCGCCGGTGATATTTCTAACCATTATTATGCTGACACGAAACCTTTCCTACGAAAACTGTCTAAGGCGGTCAAGGTCACCTATAATTTAGGCAATCATGATATGCTTGATTTAGAAGATGAGCTTATTGATAATCTTGATTTTCAGGTAATTGATTTAGGAAGTAAGACATTATTGGCTTTTCATGGGTGGTATGATTATTCCTATTCTGATGAAAAATTAGATAAGATTCTTAAACGTAAGAAGCAACTCTGGTTCGACCGACGACTTAAACGATTGGGTACTGATCCCGAAATCTGTCAAACTAGTCTCCAGAAGCTAGATAATATTCTAAATGATTTAGACACGAATAACCTTATAGTTGCCATGCATTTCGTTCCTCACAGTCGTTTCACCATGACGCACGTACGTTTTAAACCTTTTAACGCTTATTTGGGATCTGAACAATTCCATCAGATTTTCGTCAAGCACGGCGTTAAAGATGTTGTTTTTGGTCATGCCCACCGCAGTTTTGGGACGGTAACTATTGACGGTGTAACCTATCACTCGCGTCCTCTTGGATACAGACGAGAATGGGACTTAACCATTGACTTTGTTTCCAATCACCCTAAACTCAATCCTACTGGAACATGGAACCTCTCCAAGCGTTACAACCTAGTCAAGAAACGGCCGGAGTTTTTAGAATATGAAAAAAAGGAACTAGCAAATGAGTTCCTTTCCTCTATGACACTATTTGATTTGTAGAACGACTCTTACGGGAGTCGTTTTTTTAGTCGATGAAAAATCCCTGTTTTTGAAGGTCCTTCAAGGTATTAGCACGTTTGGCAACGGATTTATCCATGGTCTTAGCAATCTGAGTCGTAAATTCATCAACCCTATTATTGAGATCGCGGAGGTCGTAATACTCATGGACTTCAGCATCGTAATCTTTTAGCTCCTCTAAAGGATTTTCTAAATCCTGATAATAATTTTCCATATGGATAACGTGACGTGGCAAACGAGGTTTAAGCTGTGGTTCCTGATCTGGCCAACCAACTGCTAGGCCTACTGCAGGATAGACATACTTAGGCAGTTTGAGAAGCTCCGAAAGCTTGGCATTATCATTCAAGATACTACCTAAATAAACTGTTCCCATACCTAAACTCTCAGCAGCTACTACCACATTTTGAGCAGCAATCATTGCATCTGAAAAGGCCGAGATAAAGCGTTCGGGACTACCTTGCACCAAGGCTTCAGCACCCTTTGCCTCTGCAATCAAAGTATTACGTCTTTGGTCTACAACAAATACAAAAAGATGACCAGCATTTGGAATATAAGGCTGATTCGCAATTTCAGCAATTTCTTCCTTCAATTTTTGATCAGTAATACTGATAATCGAATAGGATTGTCTAAAATTACTAGTTGCCGTATGTCTGGCAACATCAACCAGAAGGTCAACTTCTTCCTGTGTCAAAGCTAGAGGTTTAAATTGACGGATGCTGCGGTGATTGAGTTGTGTCTTAATGGTCTCGTTCATGGCCTTCTCCTTATCTTGTGATTATTTCTCTTCAATTATAAACAAGACTCTTCCTGAATTCAAGATGTGATAAGAAAAAGCCAGAGACCATTATCTCTGACTTTGTGTCTTAAATAGCGTCTTTATCCTTACCAAGAGCACGTTGAATAGCTTTGACTAATTCAACCAATACCACAATCAAGAAGGAACCTACAATAACCGCAAGCCATTGTGTCAGACTAAGGTGTGACACATGGAAAAGGTTATTAAATCCAGGAACTACGATAGTTGCCATCAAAAGAACGAAGGCCACTGGAATTGCCCAGTTGAAAGTCTTGTTCCTAAAGAGACCAACTTTAAAGACTGATTGATAAACAGATTTAACGTTAAAGGCATGGAGCAACTGGATTAATCCAAGTGTGGCAAAGGCCATTGTAAGGGCATCCGCATGAATTTCTGCTTGCGTATGGTGCTCTGGGAAGGCAAGGCCCCAACCATATACTGCAAGAACAAGGATAGTTTGGAAGACACCTTGATACATAATCGCTCCGAAGACACCACCATCAAAGAAGTTTGATTGGCGACCACGAGGTTTGTGAGTCATAATACCTGGTTCAGCTGGCTCAACCCCAAGTGCGATAGCTGGAAGGGTATCAGTGACTAGGTTAATCCAGAGAAGGTGTACTGGTTGAAGCACATCCCAACCAAACAGTGTGGCAAAGAAGATAATGAAAACTTCGGCCATGTTGGCTGACAAGAGGTATTGGATTGATTTTTGAATATTTGAGAAGACCTTACGTCCCTCTTCTACGGCAACGATAATTGTCGCAAAGTTATCATCGGCAAGAACCATATCTGAAGCTCCCTTAGAAACCTCTGTACCTGTGATTCCCATACCGATACCGATATCAGCTGTCTTAAGTGAAGGCGCATCATTAACCCCATCACCTGTCATGGCAACAACCTTGCCATCATTTTGCCAAGCCTTGACGATACGAACCTTGTGTTCAGGAGACACACGCGCATAGACAGAGTACTGTTTGAAGACTTTTTGGAATTCTTCATCAGAAAGCTCATTAAGCTCAGCTCCAGTAAAGACATGATCTTCTGTATCATTTGGGTCGATGATACCAAGACGCTTAGCGATTGCTTCTGCTGTATCTTGGTGGTCACCTGTGATCATGATTGGACGAATCCCCGCTTCTTTAGCGACACGGACAGCCTCTGCTGCTTCTGGACGTTCTGGGTCAATCATACCTACCAAACCTGAGAAAATCAAATCAGACTCAACAACTGCAGATTCCAAGGTAGGAATGTCATTCGTTATCTTATAAGCCATCATCAAGACACGAAGGGCTTGTTTAGCCAAGTCTTTGTTGGTAGCAAGAATAGCTTTCTTATCTTCTTCTGTGATGGGGCGAACTTCCCCATTGACTTCAATACGTGTCACACGTTTGAGCAATTGGTCAGGCGCACCCTTGACAGCGATAAAGTAAGAACCGTCTGCTTCCTTATGGATGGTAGACATAAGCTTACGGTCAGAGTCAAATGGCAATTCTGCCACACGAGGCTCTGATTTCAAGACGTCACGCACATCAAAATTATGGTCCAAACCAAATTGAACAAGGGCTGTTTCGGTTGGATCACCGATTAGTTTACCATCTGGGTCTACCTTAGTATCATTGGCAAAGTTCATAATACGAAGGGTTGTATTGTCAGCACCAAGTTCCGTAGCAGCGCTTTGCAATTGACCGTTTGTATAGACTTTTTCAACAGTCATTTGGTTCATGGTTAAGGTACCAGTCTTATCAGATGCGATAATTTCTGTTGAACCAAGGGTTTCAACAGCTGGCAATTTACGAACAATCGAATTGCGCTTAGCAAGGCTCGTTGTCCCAAGTGACAAAAGAATGGTTACAATGGCAGGTAAACCTTCAGGAATCGCTGCAACGGCAAGAGCAACGGCAACCATCAAGCCTTCAAGAGGCTGTTCGCCACGAATGAAGACACTAACCAAGAATGTCACCAAGGCAATAGCGACAATAAGATAGGTCAAGGTCTTAGACAGTTGCTCCAAGCTTTGTTTCAATGGCGTTTGTGATTCGTCCGCATTAGCCAGCATATCGGCAATCTTACCGACCTCTGTATACATACCGGTATTGGTTACAACTCCTGTACCACGACCATAAGTAACGTTAGAATTTTGATAACCCATATTTACACGGTCACCGATACCTGCTTCTGCTTCAACTGTCTCAGTAACGTCCTTTTCAACTGGTACAGATTCACCGGTAAGGGCTGCTTCTTCAATCTTAAGTGAGGCAGCTTCGAGCAAGCGCATATCCGCAGGAACAACATCACCAGCTTCAAGCAAGACGATGTCTCCAGGAACCAATTCGCGTGAATCAATTTCAACGACATGCCCATCACGACGCACACGAGCCATAGGACTAGACATGTTTTTGAGGGCTTCAATAGCCGCTTCTGCTTGACCTTCTTGATACACACCAAAGGCTGCATTCAAAACAACAACGGCTAAAATAATGCAGGCATCCGTCAAACCATGCATACCTTCTGTAATAACAGAAAGGGCGGCGGCGACAAGCAAGATGATAATCATCAAATCTTTAAACTGATCGATGAATTTTGACAAGAGGCTGCGTTTTTCACCTTCATCCAACTCGTTATAGCCATAGGCATCTAAACGTTCCTTGGCTTGTGCAGTAGACAAACCATCAACAGAAGTGTCCAAGTTTTTTAGGACTTCTTCCTCTCCTTGTGTGTAAAACAAGGCTTTATTTTGTTCTTTAGACAAAATAATCTCCTCCTTCTATATAGGGAAAAATGGCTAACAAGACTCTTTTCATATAAAAAATCATACAAAAAGAGACTTGTTTAATAAAAAACAAGTCTCGCTGTTTAAGAATATGCCGGAAATGTAAAATTTCGTAATGACGACATAATCGCAACTGTTAATCAAATCTCATGATTACAGTCACCTGCTACTCCCTTATTTGTACTAAACATTTTATCATAAATTATTCTTTATTCAAGCAAAATGATTCTATTTTTTCAAAAATTAAAACCAAGAAACTTCTAATTCATAATCAGCAAAAACGTCTTCTGTTTCTGGATGTTTCAATTGATAATGAATATCAACTGTCTGTCCATTCGGGTCATGGGCAAATAGACTAGTGTCTGTCAGAAAATGCTGGGTACCAAGCGGTGTCGGAATGTGGACCAAGGCAGGTACTTTAGCAGAAAAACGCATGATGGATTTAGGATTAGAAAAGCGTGTCATCACTAGCTCATCCTGATTCAACTTAATAACCACTTTTTCTTTCTCGGAATTATGATGAACAAGATAGGTATAATCCCCTTTTTCCATAACCTCACAAGTGTGGATTTCTTCGATAATCTCCGTTTGATCCCCTACTTTAATTTTGTTTTTTATTTTTATTTCCATTGATTACTCCTTTTCTTTCTATACTTATTTTTCCAACTCTAATGCGATACTGACAGCAATCTCGAAGAAAGTCATTACATCTGTCTTTCTCTCTTCATGTCTAGCATCCCACTCATGATTGTGATGATCAACATAGTCAGCCGTGTAGAAAAACTGATAAACATTGGCTTGTCGATATTGGGCCTAGGCCATGATAGCCGAAGATTCCATATCTACAACTTTCGCTCCTGCTTCAAGTCTTCGTTTTACCTTAGCAGCTGTTTCACGATAGAAGGCATCTGTCGTCCAAACTTTGGTCCGAATGTGCTCAATACCAGATTTGTTCAAAGCGTTCTCCATGGTTAAGAGCAAAGTTTCGTCATAAGCTATCTCATCACTTGCAGGAGCGTAATGGTAACTTGTACCTTCATCACGTAGAGCTGAACTTGGTATAATAATTTTATCTGCTTGAATTGACTGATCTAGAACTCCGCAAGAGCCCAAAACGATAAAGTTGTTAAAGCCTCTCGCTTTGAGTTCTTCTAAGAAACCCACAACCATTGGAGCTCCAATAGTAGCCATAGCAACTGCAAGTTTAAATCCATCTACTTCATAGATATACCATGGATATTTGCTATTTAGGTTGGTGAGATAACCACCTTCATAGACTCCGTCTATCTGCTTTACTCGTTCAAGGATTTCTCCATTAAAAGACAGAATAATAGTATCACAGATTTCTCCACCACTAATAAGGCTTCGATCAGTTGGCTCTATCACAGCAGGTACATTTTCAAATTCTTCTAATAACATGTAATCATTCTTTCTGCTTCAAGTAAACCACCTGGGTTTGTTTGACAAAGCCAATCTTTTCATACAAGCGTTTGGCACCTATATTGCTATCTTCCACTGCAATTTGGAAGGACTTGTCATTTTGCGCAATAAGTTGGTTGACGACTGATTTTGCCAGATAGCTTCCATAGCCTTGGCCACGATAGGCTTCTGCTACGGCAAGTCCATAAAGGTAGTTGTTATTCCCAGATAAATCGACCGTACAAACTCCAATGACCTGAGCTTCTTTGAGAAGGATGTAAAGTAGGCCATCGGAATCCTTCAAGGCCTCTGTAATGTATCTGCGACTTGCTTCAAGTGTTTCCTCTGCATCAGAAAAGGCTTGCTGGTGGAGTTGGGCAATTTCATCTAGGTAAGAAGGTTCAGCTAAGAGCACCTTGACATCTGAACGGGAATCCAGAGCATATGGTGTTCTATCTCGCCCTAGCCAGGTTTCCGTCTCTTCATCCTCAACCAAACCCCAATGACTTGCCAAATCAGGATGATGATCGAGAAAAACACGCTCCGTCTGAAAGGTCACTGAGCGAATAGGGTAAGATGCCATTTCTTTTTCAAAGCTTCTATACATCGCACGCGCAATACCATGACGACGATAACTAGGGTCCACTAGGAAGCTCACTTCAACGTCTTCGTTATCCGCATAAACCGTTAACAACCCAAGCAACTTTCCTTCTTGATAATAGAGGAAAAAGGCTGGCATGATGGGGTCAAAATTAAGCATATTGGAGAGATAGGGTTCTCGAAAGGTTTGATCATGAGCTTGGCAGCTAGCAATCAATGCTTTTGCTACCTTCCGTTCTTGCTCCGTCAATTGGTTGGTTACTCGAATCACTTTATCTCTCCTTTATTTGTCTGACCTTATTTTACCAATTAAAAAGCATTTGGGCAATTCTTACCTAATCTACTTCTTTAAAGTAGGCAATATGTTTTTTCTCATGACAAACTATGACAAATCATTTAAATTTTAGTAGAATAGAAGAGAAATTAACTAAACGAAACAGGTAATTATTATGTCTATTAAACTTATTGCTGTTGATATTGATGGAACGCTTTTAAATAGCCAACGTCAAGTTACACCTGAAGTCTTTCAAGCGATTCAAGATGCTAAAGCTGCCGGTGTAAAGGTTGTCATCGCGACTGGTCGTCCCATTCCTGGAGTACTTCCACTTCTTGAAGAACTCAACCTCAACCAAGACGGAGATTATGTTATCACCTTCAATGGTGGTCTTGTCCAAGAAACTTCTACTGGTAATGAATTAATTCGTGAGACACTCTCATACGAAGACTACCTTGATATTGAGGTTTTGGCTAACAAGCTTGGTGTTCATTCTCACGCCATTACTAAAGATGGTATCTACACAAGTAATCGCAACATTGGACGCTACACGGTTCATGAGTCTACCCTTGTTCATATGCCGATTTACTATCGTACACCTGAGGAGGTAGCTGACAAGGAATTCGTTAAAGCCATGTATATTGATGAACCTGAAATTCTTGATGTAGCCATTGCCAAACTTCCACAGGAATTTTATGACCGCTTTACCATTGTAAAATCAACACCATTTTATCTAGAAATTCTTAAGAAAACAGCCAACAAAGGGATTGCTGTAACCCATCTTGCTGAAAAACTCGGTCTTTCGAAAGAAGAAACTATGGCTATCGGTGATGAAGAAAATGATCGTGCTATGCTTGAAGTCGTTGGCTCTCCTGTTGTTATGGAAAATGGTAATCCAGAATTGAAGAAAATTGCGAAACACATCACAAAATCAAATGATGAATCTGGTGTTGCTTACGCTATTAGAAAGTGGGTATTGTAATGTATAGTTATAAAATTGGAATTTCTGCTGAAGAACATGATCACTTTGTAAAAAACAGTGACCAAGTTAATCTTTTACAGAGCAGTAATTGGGCTAAAATTAAGGACAATTGGAATAATGAGCGAATCGGATTTTATAAAGATGGCAGACTAGTAGCAACTGCATCTATTCTAATACGTAGGCTTCCTCTAGGTCTGACTATGCTCTACATTCCGCGTGGTCCAATAATGAACTACTCTAATATAGAATTAGTGACTTTTGTTATTGATTCTCTTAAAAAAATTGCAAAAACAAAACGTGCACTTTTTATTAAATTTGACCCATCCCTTATTCTCAAATCTTACCTCATTTGTGAGAATGTTGAAGAAAATATTAATACACTAAAAACAATAGAAATCTTACAAAAATGTGGTGCCGAATGGACAGGTCGGACCCAAAACATTTCCCAGAGTATTCAACCACGCTATCAGGCTAATGTTTATACAAAGGAGAATATTATTAATACTTTTCCTAAACACACAAAGCGTTTAATAAAAGATTCTGATAAACGTGGTGTTCAAACTTATCGAGGAACAATTGATGATCTCAAAGCATTCTCTAATGTTATTGCACTTACCGAATCTCGTAAAGGGGTTTCCCTCCGAAATGAGGAATATTTCAGAAAGTTAATGAAAATATATGGTAATGATGCTTATCTTCATCTAGCAAAAGTTAATCTACCCAAGCGTTTGGAGCAGTACAAAGCTCAGTTAATTGAAATTCAAGATAACCTTTCTGAAACTTCAGATAATCAAAAGAAACGTTTGAAAAAATTGAAACAGCAAGAGACATCTATAAAAAAATATATCACTGAGCTCGAAGATTATGTAAAAGATTATGATAAGGAACTAGTTATTGCAGGTATTTTATCAATAAAATTTGGTAATACAATGGAAATGCTCTATGCTGGGATGAATGAAGATTTTAAGAAGTTCTATCCACAGTATAAGCTATATCCTAGAGTTTTTGAAGATGCATATAATGACAACATTATATGGGCCAATATGGGAGGAGTTGAGGGTAGTCTTGATGACGGTCTAACAAAATTTAAGTCTAACTTTGCCCCTCATATTGAGGAATTTATCGGTGAATTTAATATTCCTGTAAATAAAGTATTATATAGAGTTTCAAATTTTGTATACGAACTTCGCAAAAAACTCCGAAACAAACATTAAAAACATTGGCAAAATTATTTCATCATTTTGCCAAAGAGCCATTTTCTGTCTAACTTTTTTAAGGGTAGATCATCTTGCGGGTGGTTTGCTCTTCAACTGAATGTCTCTGCTACAGTTACTCTCTTACATCCTTTACACTGGGAACAGCGTTCCTTAAGACGTAGTAGTGTTGGAGTCCCAACTTGTTCGAGAAGAGTTTAGGAAGGGCTTTGAAAGTCATATTTTCTCATCTTTCCTTGGTAATGATAATAAAGTGGTGCAAGGCAATTAAGTTTTGCACGAATCTCGATGTGAGTATCAGTTTCAAAAACAAGAGAAATAATGATGTTAGGTTCTTTAAATTCCGATTAATTCTGTAGTATTCTTAATAAGTCTCATAAGTTCCTCCTAATGATGGTTTGGTCGCTTTTCATTATAGTTCTTATGGGACTTTTTGTGTACACTCAAAAAGCACTATAATCTCTGCAATAGTTCAACACACTACAGAAATTATAGTGCTAATTAATTTTTGTATCTTCCATCTTGGAAGTCTCATTTTTTGATGATAGCTTAGTCTTTATCAGGAATAACCTTAAAGAGATAATAAGTGATAAAGACTGTCAGGCAAAAGAGCCCAATTTTCACCCAAATAATTGGAGCAAAAAAGATTGAAATTCCCATCAGAACATAGATTTGGATAATAATTTTTTTCTTTCGTTCCTTGGCAATCGATTTGTTTTCTCGAAAATCGGCTACATAACTTTGATACAGCTTAGTATGATATAACCATTTCTCAAAACGTTTAGAACTTCTAGCAAAGCAAGCAATGGCTAAAAGTAGAAAAGGTGTTGTGGGTAAGATAGGGAGGGGAATCCCAAGAATTCCCAAACCGAGCGAGACAAACCCTAACGAGAGATAAATTACTTTCATAAATACATTCCTTTTAAAAAGCTGCACTAAACGTATTAGTGCAGCTCTTCTGCTATTTTTAAATGTCTGTCAGTGGAGTCGCTGTGTCTGGTGAGGTATCATAAACTTTAAAGTCAGTTCCAACACCAAAGTCAGCACGTGCCAACTGATTTTCCATCGTCATGTGGGCCAACTCCTTGATATTATTTTCTTTGGAAAGGTGACCCAAGTAGATCTTTTTAGTTTTATTACCAATGGTACGAATCATAGCATCCGCTCCATCTTCATTACACAAATGACCTTGATCAGAGAGGATACGTTGCTTGGTCGACCAAGGATATGAACCTGCTCTAAGGATTTCAACATCATGATTGGACTCAATCAGATAGCCATCGGCATTTTCAATAATACCTGCCATACGATCAGAAACATAACCCGTATCCGTCAACATGACAAAACTCTTTCCATCTTTCATAAAGCGATAGAACTGTGGATCAATAGCATCGTGACTAACTCCAAAAGACTCAATATCAAGGTCTCCAAAGGTCAGAAGCTTATCACGAGAAAAAACATGTTTCTGGCTATTATCAATCTTGCCAAGCATATTTTTACTATCCATAATCTGCCAGGTGTTCTCGTTGGCGTAGATATCCATGCCATATTTACGAGCTAAAACGCCTACACCATGGATGTGATCCTTGTGTTCATGCGTTACTAAGATTGCATCCAAATCACTCGGATCACGATCAATCTCAGCTAGCAAACTTGTGATTTTCTTACCAGACAAACCAGCATCTACAAGAATCTTCTTCTCTGGAGTTTCCAAGTAAAAGGAATTACCAGTTGACCCTGAAGCCAAAATACTATATTTAAACCCTAAATCTGAGGTCATTTCTATTACATCTCCCATTCATCAACCATCATGGCATCCTTGTCATATGGAAGCACAATTGTAAAAGTTGAACCCTTACCATACTCACTTTTAGCCCAAATAAAGCCCTTATGTTGTTTAATAATTTCTTTTGCAATGGACAAGCCTAGACCAGTTCCACCTTGGGCACGACTTCTGGCCTTATCAACACGGTAAAAACGGTCGAAAATCAAAGGCAAATCTTTCTTAGGAATACCCAAACCTTGGTCAGAAATAGAAACAATCAACTGTGAGTCAGTTGTCTTCATAGACACTGTAATCTTACCACCATCAGGCGAATACTTGATGGCATTGTTAAGAATATTATCCACGACCTGGGTCATCTTATCTGTATCAATCTCTACCCAAATTGAGTTTACTGGGTAATCTCGAATGATTTCGTAAGTTTTACCTGTATTGGTTTCTTGACTTTTAATCTGATCAAAACGATTCAAGATATAAGTCATGAAGGCCGTGAAATTGGTCATCTCAACGTCAAGTTGGGTACTCTTATTGTCAATACGTGACAGTGCCAAGAGGTCAGAAATCATTCGCATCATACGATTGGTCTCATCCAAAGAAACTTTGATAAAGTTAGGAGCAATCTCTTCGTCGAGAGCACCATCATCAAGTGCCTCCAGATAGGATTTTACAGAAGTCAAAGGTGTACGCAACTCATGACTAACGTTTGAGACGAAGAGTCGACGTTCACGCTCTTCTTTTTCTTGCTCAGTGGCATCGTGAAGAACGGCAACCAGACCTGAGATAAAACCTGATTCTTTACGAATAAGGGCAAAATTAACACGTAAGGTCACAAACTCATCATTGGCATCTCGACGTGACAAATGAATTTCAGGTGTCTTAGAGAGCAATTCACTATAAGTATAGGGATTTTCGCCATCTAATAAATCTAAAATGGACATCTGTGTCGCTGTTTCATAATCTAGATTCAACAAACGCTGAGCTGTGCTATTAATCATGGTAATTTGACCACGACGATTTGTCGCAATAACCCCATCACTCATGTAAGAAAGGACTGATGATAAGCGGTTTTTTTCCTGGGCTAGATTTTCATGCGTCAAACGAAAGACATCCGATAAATCATTCAAGCTGTCAGCTAGCTCTAAAAGCTCTGGATCACCCTTTAAGCGTAACTCCTCGTTATAGTTACCTGCCATTAAGGACTTGACCCTCTTGGTCAACTTTCGAATATTTTTGACTCGTCGATAATCACGATATGCAAGAAAAATAAAGTAGAAAGCCACAAAGAGGAGCGTAAAGAGTAAGGCTAGTTCAAAGCTTGTGATGTTTAAGCCAATACTAGTCATAATTCTTCATATAATAACCAACACCACGTCGCGTCAAAATATATTCAGGACGACTAGGTGTATCTTCAATTTTTTCACGGAGACGACGAATGGTTACGTCAACCGTACGAACATCACCAAAATAGTCATAGCCCCAAACAGTTTCAAGCAAATGCTCACGCGTCATCACTTGTCCCATATGAGTTGCCAAATGGAAAAGCAACTCAAATTCACGGTGTGTGAGCTCAACTTCATTTCCACGTTTTTTAGCAACAAACGCATCTGGAACAATAATCAACTCACCAATTGAAATCTCCTGCTTGCCAGAGTTAGAGCTTTCTTCTGCTGCTGTTTCAATAGTCTCTGTACGACGCAAGTGAGCTTTGATACGTGCCAACAATTCACGATTAGAAAATGGTTTCGTCACATAGTCGTCTGCCCCAATTTCTAGCCCGATAACCTTATCGAACTCGCTATCCTTAGCGGAAAGCATGATAATTGGTGTGTGACTTGTCTTTCGAATTTCCTTAGCAACTTCTAAGCCATCTAGTTCAGGCAACATCAAGTCCAGGATGACCAAGTCTGGCTTTTCAGCCTCAAACTGCTCCAAAGCTTCACGACCATCAAAGGCTGTAACCACCTCATAACCCTCTTTAGTCAGATTAAACTTGATGATATCCGAGATTGGTCTTTCATCATCAACTACTAGAATTTTTTTCATATAAACACCTCATCGGTTTTCTTAAGTCATTCAATTTTGTAAAGTAGAAAACTTTACGTATCAAACATATTATACCAAAAAATAGGTTTAGGACCAAGTTTCTACTATAGATATTAAGCTGATATACAAGCTTTCCTTCTTTTTTGAGATACCTTTGCTATGTGTAATCGGTTAAAAGGCGAACATTATGATTGAATTTTCAAACATTTTTGACATTTTCCTATATCTATAGTAAAATACACTCTTGTTGTTACATATATTAATGTAAAATTTTAGGAGGCTCTTATGGCACTTATTGAATTTAAAAATGTCAATAAATATTACGGAGATTATCATGCACTTCGTGACATCAATCTAGAAATTGAAAAAGGACAAGTTGTGGTTCTCTTGGGACCTTCTGGGTCTGGGAAATCTACCCTTATCCGTACAATCAATGCCTTGGAATCCATCGATAACGGTACGCTTATCGTTAACGGACATAATGTGACGGAAGCTTCTGCCAAAGACTTGGTAGAATTGCGTAAGGAAGCGGGGATGGTATTCCAGCACTTTAACCTCTACCCGCATAAAACCGTTCTTGAAAATGTAACCTTGGCACCAATCAAGGTTCTTGGAATCAGTAAGGCAAACGCCGAAAAGACTGCTGAAAAATTCCTTCGCTACGTTAACATGTGGGACAAGAAGGATTCATACCCTGGTATGCTTTCTGGTGGGCAAAAACAACGTATCGCTATTGCCCGTGGTCTTGCCATGAATCCTGAGCTCTTGCTCTTTGACGAACCAACGTCAGCCCTTGACCCAGAGACTATCGGTGACGTGCTTGCGGTTATGCAAAACCTTGCCAAAGGTGGCATGAACATGGTTGTCGTAACCCACGAAATGGGCTTTGCCCGCAGTGTGGCTGACCGTATCATTTTCATGGCTGAAGGTCAAGTTCTTGTAGACACTACGGATGTGGATGGTTTCTTCGACAATCCAACTGAACCTCGTGCAGTTCAATTCCTTTCTAAGATTATCGACCACAACTCTGATCGTGTCCAAGTGGACGCCTAAGGAGGACTTATGTTAATCAAGAAACTTAGTCGCATTTTAGCTATCTCTGTTATAGCTTTTCTAGCAGTTCTCCTCTGGAACACCAAAAGTAGTAAGGCAGATGAAAGCAGTAAACTACTCAATAGTGCTGCAATTCAAAAGATTGTCAAAAAAGGGACTCTAAACGTTGGTGTCAAACAGGATGTCCCAAACTTTGGTTACTACTCAGCCAAAACCAATACCTATCAAGGGATGGAAATTGACCTCGCTAAGAAAATTGCCAAAGAACTTAAGGTTAAGGTGAATTTTATAGCGGTTACTCCACAAACTCGTGAAGCCCTTATGGATAACGGGACTATTGACATGCTTATCGCCACTTATACCATTACAGATGAGCGTAAGGCTTCATATGCCATGTCAACTCCTTACTACTACGACCAAATCGGTTTCCTCGTTCAAACCAAATCTGGCTATAAGAAACTTTCTGACCTAAACGGTAAAACTATTGGAGTGTCTCAAGGGTCATCTGCCAAAGCTGCTGTTGAAGAGTACGCTTCAGCTAATAACCTTAAGTTTGACTACGTTCAACTTGGATCTTATCCTGAGTTAGCCGTATCACTCTATGCTTACCGTATTGACGCCTTTGCTGGTGATAAATCAATCTTGTCAGGTTACGAAAGTGATAAAACCAAGATTCTTGATGAAGGTTTCAAAACACAAGAGTACGGTATCGCTTCAAGCAAGTCTAACCAAGAGTTGATTGATTATACCAACGATTTGATTGCTAAATGGCAAAAAGATGGTAGCCTTCAAAAACTCTACGATAAGTATCACTTGAAACCAGCTAAGGCTGAAGATAAATAGAAAGGAGTCCTGAATTTATGTATCTTTTAACTGAAACGGCTAGTCCTTTCGCTCTTGAACGTTGGGCTGCTTTCTTCGCTAACTTTGGGCAATTTGCCAAAGGTTTCTTCTATACCCTTGGTATTTCAATTGGTGCCTTGATTGTAGCCCTTCTTCTTGGGCTCATCTTTGGGGCTATGAGTTCGACTCATAACAAGGTCCTTCGTGGCATCTCACGTGTTTATGTCGAAATCTTCCAGAATACACCCTTGCTCGTACAATTCGTGGTTGTCTTCTATGGGATTTCAATCTTGACTGATGGTCATGTCATGATTCCAATTTCATTGACGGCTATCCTTTGTGTAGGGGTCTACACAGGAGCCTATATCTCTGAAATTATTCGTACAGGTATCGAGGCGGTTCCTAAAGGTCAAACCGAAGCGGCTTTATCTCAAGGTTTCACCTACGCTGATACCATGCGTATCATCATCTTGCCTCAAGCCGTGCGTACTATCTTGCCACCATTGACCAACCAAGTGGTTAACTTGATTAAGAATACTTCAACAGTTGCCATTATCTCTGGGGCAGATATCATGTTCACTGCTAAGGCCTGGGCTTATGATACCACTAACTATGTGCCGGCCTTTGCTGGGGCTGCCTTCCTCTACTTTATTATGTGTTTCCCTCTTGCTACTTGGGCACGTCGTAAAGAAGAAGAGAATAAGAAAGCTTACTAAGGAGATCCACTATGTCAGAAGTTTTATCAGCTACTAACCTTAAATTCTTGGCACAAGGGATGTGGACGACTCTTTACTTGTCTTTCTTCATCATCGTGCTATCTACCCTGTTCGGTACTATTCTGGCGGTGATGCGTAACGGAAAGAATCCTATTCTTCGTTGGATTGCTTCTATCTACGTTGAGTTCGTCCGTAACGTTCCTAACTTGCTTTGGATTTTCATCATCTTCTTGGTCTTCCAACTCAAGTCAACTGCGGCAGGGATTACCTCTTTCACGGTCTTTACTTCAGCTGCCTTGGCGGAAATCATTCGTGGGGGACTGAACTCTATCGACCATGGTCAAACGGAAGCAGGTTTGTCTCAAGGATTTAACAACAAACAAATCTTTATTTACATCATCTTCCCACAAGCTATTCGTAAGATGTTGCCATCTATCATTTCTCAATTCGTAACAGTTATCAAGGATACTTCTTTCCTTTACTCTGTTATCGCCTTACAAGAATTGTTTGGTAAGAGTCAGATTTTGATGGGTGGTTACTACGAACCAAGCCAAATCTTTACCTTATACGGTATTGTGGCTTTAGCTTATTTCGTGGTTAACTTTGCTATTTCTAGCTACTCTCGCTACCTCTCTAAACAATGGGAGCAGGCTAGTGAATAAAACAGCAAAAAACTCACCTGTGGGTGGGTTTTTGTTTTTCTCATATTTATATCAAAAAATGATTAATTATTTAGTAAAAACCGAACGTTTTGAAAGAATATTCGGAATTTTTTGACTTTCGACTTTACTTATGCTAAAATTCAATATATGTTAGAAAAGCTAACAAGTAAATCCATTATAGGAGGCTCTTATGGCACTTATTGAATTTAAAAATGTTAATAAATATTACGGAGACTATCATGCACTTCGTGACATCAATCTAGAAATTGAAAAAGGACAAGTTGTGGTTCTCTTGGGACCTTCTGGGTCTGGGAAATCTACCCTTATCCGTACAATCAACGCCTTGGAATCAATCGATAACGGTACGCTTATCGTTAACGGACATAATGTGACGGAAGCTTCTGCCAAAGATTTGGTTGAGCTTCGTAAGGAAGCGGGGATGGTTTTCCAACACTTTAACCTCTACCCTCACAAAACCGTTCTTGAAAATGTAACCTTGGCACCTATCAAGGTTCTTGGCATCAGTAAGGCAGACGCCGAAAAGACTGCTGAAAAATTCCTTCGCTACGTTAACATGTGGGACAAGAAAGATTCATACCCTGGTATGCTTTCTGGTGGACAAAAACAACGTATCGCTATCGCCCGTGGTCTTGCTATGAATCCTGAGCTCTTGCTCTTTGATGAACCAACGTCAGCCCTTGACCCAGAGACTATCGGTGACGTCCTTGCAGTTATGCAAAAGCTTGCCAAAGGTGGCATGAACATGGTTGTCGTAACCCACGAAATGGGCTTTGCCCGCAGTGTGGCTGACCGTATCATTTTCATGGCTGAAGGTCAGGTTCTTGTAGACACTACGGATGTAGATGGATTCTTTGACAATCCAACTGAACCTCGTGCGGTTCAATTCCTTTCTAAGATTATCGATCACAACTCTGATAATGTTCAAGTGGATGCCTAAGGAGGTTGCCTATGATTTTCAAAAAAATCTTACGTTACCTAACTGTTGCAAGCTTGGCAATTCTCACTATTTTTCTTATCACGAGTCACAAGACTAAGGCGGAAGACACTAGTAAGCTTCTTGATAGTAAAGCAGTCCAAAAGATTGTTAAGCGAGGGACACTCAATGTCGGTGTGAAGCAAGACGTTCCTAACTTTGGTTACTATTCTGCTAAGACTAATACCTACGAAGGTATGGAAGTTGATCTTGCTAAGAAGATTGCTGATGAGTTAAAAGTTAAAGTGAATTATATCCCAGTAACGACGCAAACTCGTGAACCACTTATGGATAACGGTACTATCGACTTGCTTATCGCTACCTATACCATCAATGATGAACGTAAGGCTTCTTACGCCATCTCAACTCCTTACTACTATGACCAAATCGGTTTCTTGGTTCTTAAGGATTCAGGGATTAACAAAATCTCAGATTTGAATGGTAAGACTATCGGTGTTTCTCAAGGGGCGTCAACTAAGGCTGCTTTGCAAGAGTACGCTTCAGCTAATAACCTTAAGTTCAACTATGTTCAACTTGGATCTTTCCCAGAATTGGCAGTTTCTCTTTACGCTCACCGTGTAGATGCTTTCTCAGTTGATAAATCTATTCTCTCTGGATATGAAAGTAAGAAAACTAAAACCTTAAAAGAAGGTTTCAAAACACAAGAGTACGGTATTGCTTCAAGCAAGTCTAACCAAGAGTTGATTGATTATACCAACGATTTGATTGCCAAATGGCAAAAAGATGGTAGCCTTCAAAAACTCTACAATAAGTATCACTTGAAACCAGCTAAGGCTGAAGATAAATAGAAAGGAGTCCTGAATTTATGTATCTTTTAACTGAAACGGCTAGTCCTTTCGCTCTTGAACGTTGGGCTGCTTTCTTCGCTAACTTTGGGCAATTTGCCAAAGGTTTCTTCTATACCCTTGGCATTTCAATTGGTGCCTTGATTGTTGCCCTTCTTCTTGGGCTCATCTTTGGGGCTATGAGCTCTACTCACAACAAGGTCCTTCGTGGCATCTCACGTGTGTATGTTGAAATCTTCCAGAACACACCCTTGCTCGTCCAATTCGTGGTTGTCTTTTATGGGATTTCAATCTTGACCGATGGTCATGTCATGATCCCAATTTCAATGACGGCTATCCTTTGTGTGGGGGTCTACACAGGAGCCTATATCTCTGAAATTATTCGTACAGGTATCGAGGCAGTTCCTAAAGGTCAAACCGAAGCCGCTTTGTCTCAAGGATTCACCTACGCTGATACCATGCGTATCATCATCTTGCCTCAAGCAGTCCGTACTATCTTGCCACCATTGACTAACCAAGTGGTTAACTTGATCAAAAACACTTCTACAGTTGCCATCATCTCTGGGGCAGATATCATGTTCACGGCTAAGGCTTGGGCTTATGATACCACTAACTATGTGCCGGCCTTTGCTGGGGCTGCCTTCCTCTACTTTATCATGTGTTTCCCTCTAGCTACTTGGGCACGTCGTAAAGAAGAAGAGAATAAGAAAGCTTACTAAGGAGGTCCACTATGTCAGAAGTTTTATCAGCTACTAACCTTAAATTCTTGGCACAAGGGATGTGGACGACTCTTTACTTGTCTTTCTTCATCATCGTGCTATCTACCCTGTTCGGAACTATTCTGGCGGTGATGCGTAACGGAAAGAATCCTATCCTTCGTTGGATCGCTTCTATCTACGTTGAGTTCGTCCGTAATGTTCCTAACTTGCTTTGGATTTTCATTATCTTCCTGGTCTTCCAACTCAAATCAACCGCTGCAGGGATTACCTCTTTCACGGTCTTTACTTCTGCTGCCTTGGCAGAAATCATTCGTGGGGGACTGAACTCTATTGACCATGGCCAAACGGAAGCCGGCTTGTCTCAAGGATTTAACAACAAACAAATCTTTATTTACATCATCTTCCCACAAGCTATTCGTAAGATGTTACCATCTATCATTTCTCAATTCGTAACAGTTATCAAGGATACTTCTTTCCTTTACTCTGTTATCGCCTTACAAGAATTGTTTGGTAAGAGTCAGATTTTGATGGGTGGTTACTACGAACCTAGCCAAATCTTTACCTTATACGGAATTGTGGCTTTAGCTTATTTCGTGGTTAACTTTGCCATCTCTAGCTACTCTCGCTACCTCTCTAAACAATGGGAGCAAGCTAGTGAATAAAACAAAAAACTCACCTACGTGTGGGTTTTTGTTTTTCTGGATACTAAAAACGACTCCAATCGGAGTCGTTTGTTTCGTTAATTCACCGTTACTTTCCCTGAATAATAATCTAGGGTAATTCCCTGTTGGACATTTGGCACGAAGACATTGAACTCAAGCGATCCATCAGCTGACTTGGCTTCAAGATGTGAGCCTGATGGAATCAGGTTATCTCCTTCATAAATGAGGGTCACGCGGTAACGGACACGTTTGTTTTTATCCTGAGCTTTTCGTACCAGACTTTCATAATAGTTTTGGCCCGTGGAAGTTTCGCTATTAGCTTGGTTAGCCCAAGCAGTTTGAACAGCAATATTCTCTGGATTTGAAGTCGAGGCATCAAATCCTTTGAGACCACCTACAAGTGCATAGCCCAACAAATGACCTCGGTCTACGGCATGATTATACTCTCCCGAAAGATTGTGAACTTGATGCCATCCAGCTGGTGTCCAAGATGTTGAGCCATTCCCTGTTTCTTGACGATTTTTGTACTGTCTGGTTGCTTTACTTAACAAGGCATTCGCAACTGTAGGAACCGTTTGGCCTTGAACCGTTTTAACTTGGTTATTAGCATAGGGTTGACTAGATACCTTAGCATTAAGATTGGTTTTATTACCGTTAACAATATAAGCCCCTGCCCCATTCCATTCTATGGCGTTTCCTAGTTGACTCTTGACGTAGCTGGTCATCACCGTCTCAGCAAGCTGCTCTTGTGGCGTTGACTGACCACTTGTTGAGCCGTTTGATTTGGCGGAGTTATTGGATTTTCCCGAGACTAGACTAGCTACCTGCTTGATTGGATTGTTAGGTGAGAGCTTATTACTCGTTCCAATGTAACCTAACACTGCAATCAAGACCGCTATTAGTAACGAGACTAGCTGACGTTTCTGTTTATTTGTTAAAGATGTCTTTCTTTTTGCCATTGTTCTCTTTCTTTTATATGAATGTCATGACTAAAGGAGCGGGATTACTTCCCACTCCCTTTTATTTTCCTGTAAATTTAGCAACAATTGCCTGCCAAGTTTCTGGTTTTAAGATGCTTATCGGATCCTTGCCCTCTCCTAAAACAGCATAGCCTATCATCAAACCGATAGCTAGAAAAGCAAGGCCAATCACACACACACTCAAAACAAGTAATAATTGACGAAAAACATAGCCTTTACCAGTTTCCATACTAAGCCTCACTTACACGTGAAATATTTGCTCCTAGTTTAGCTAGTTTCTCATGGAATTGATAGTAACCACGATCCAAGTGTGTTAATTTACCAACAGTCGTTGTTCCTTCAGCCACCATTCCTGTAAGAATAAGTGTTGCCGAAGCTCGAAGGTCAGTAGACATAACTTGAGCACCTTGAAGTGGCAAACCACCGTGAATCATAGCCGTGTCACGAAGAATTTCTGAATGAAGTCCCATACGACGCATTTCTTCCAAGTGTTGGAAGCGATTCTCAAAGACAGTTTCAATCATGGTTGATTCCCCGTTTACCACTGCCATAAGTGCTGTAAATTGAGCTTGCATGTCAGTTGGGAAACCTGGGTGAGGTAGAGTTTTAACGGTTACTGGTTTCAATTGAGAAACATCAGATTTAACACGAATGCCACCTTCTTCTTCCTTAACATCGACACCCATTTCCAATAATTTTGAAATCAAAGGACGGTTATGTTCCCAGATAGCATCTTTGATGAGGACATCTCCAGAAGTCATGGCTGCTGCTACCATAAAGGTACCTGCTTCAATACGGTCCTGAACAACTGCATGTTTAGTACCATGGAGAGCTTTAACACCTTTAATCACGAGCGTTTCAGTTCCAGCACCTTTGACGTCTGCTCCCATCTCGTTAAGAAGGAGGGCCAAGTCAACAATTTCTGGTTCACGCGCAGCATTTTCAATGGTTGTAACACCATCAGCCAAAGTTGCTGCCATCATAAGGTTTTGAGTGGCACCAACAGATGGGAAGTCCATATAAATGGTTGCACCTTTAAGGTTTTCTGCTGTCGCCGTAATGTCACCACCAACTTGGGTAATTTTAGCACCCATTGCTTCTAAACCTTTGAGGTGGAGGTCGATTGGACGACTACCAATCGTACAACCGCCAGGCATTGAGACCTTAGCGTGACCATTACGGGCAAGAATAGGTCCAAGAACTACGATTGACGCACGCATCTTGCTAACATACTCATACGGTGCCTGATCGAGAATTTCTCCACTAGCATCAACGACAACGGTATTGTTTTCCTCGTCAAAGTCTACAGCAATATCTAAACCACGAACAACATTATTCATCGTGTAAACATCTGACAAGATTGGAACATTAGTTAAGGTTGTTTGACCTTCCGAGGCCAAGATAGTCGCCGCCAACAAAGGAAGGACAGCGTTTTTAGCACCTTCAATGACAACCTCACCACTTAATCGAGTGTTGCCACCCTGCACAATAATTTTATCCATAAGGATTCCTTTCAAGGGTCATTTTCATCTTTTTGTATTATATCAAAAGTCTTTTAAAATCACTAATTTAAGAAATCGAGCTGGCCATATTCTGTCCAAAAGCTAAAACCGACAGAATAAAGGAACTGATAAGGTAGCCTAAGGCAATACTGATAAAGAGCAAAAAGAGTTTCAATTTTCCAGTATTTTCAATCGGATTTTTGATAATCTTCGCCCAATCAAAGAGGCTAATCAGCATATGGTAGCTCAATCCTATAAATACAAGGTGACTCGCCAAAGTGACGAATTGATTAATAATAGTCATGGTACTATTATACCATAGAAAGCTAAGCTAAAACATAAAAAGAGGGTGAGACAGTTCTAAACATTTATCATATACAATCAAAAAACTTCCCTTAATATCTGTTTCTAGAGAACAGCTTTAGGGAAGTTTCTAAGTTATTCGTGATTAATAACTACTTTGTAATTTTTCTTAATACTCTAGCTATTTAAAAGACTTTTATCAATTAACGTTCTTAAATACTGAAAAAGAATACAATCACCATCTCATATTAATAGCTCAATAGTATACCTTCAAATTTACTTAAAGTATTCTTCTATTCAAACTAAATACTATAATGATAATTTAAAAAAATTCCATGGTAACCAAAGTAATAATTGCAGAATCATAATAATTATTTACTGGTAGGTTCTGCATAAAAACTATTTTATTTTGCTGAACCAATTTCAAATATCCTGAATCTTTATCAGCTGCAAGAGCAATTGGTGCTTTAAAACATGCAGCCTGATGGTCATCTAAAAAATTACCATCTAAATTATAATTAGAAAAAATATTCTTCTGTGTCATGAAGAAATCCAATAGCTTACTGAGGACTCTCTGACTCTTTTCATCGTTACTTTGTGTAAGATTGTATGGAAGACGACAAGCGTTATAAGAATAAGTAGAGTCAAACTGGGAGGAGATAGTATGAGGCTTAACATTACGAACTCCCGATTGGTCAACCCAGATAAAATCTGGAATTAATCCGGTTTCTGTTTGAGAACTAATTGTTTCCAGACTGCTTAACATCTTATCGCTAATACTCAACCATTTTTTATCTTTAGTAACTTCATAAAATGATTGGAATTGCTTTGGTAAAGCATCAGATGTTCTCATTAGATTATAATACTTTGAATCTCTGTTTGCCCAGTTCCCAACAGTTAAGATTCCAGTATTTTCATTATAATTATATTTGAGAATATCCTGCAAGATAGCCTTAGACTGCGTTTGATACTCGTCTTTCTGACTTGGCCACTGTTTTGAGGCTTCAATTAAAGCATAAGCAATATAAAGATCTCCGTCCGTTGCATTGTGTTCGTCAACATTTTTAGAACTCTTTTGAACAATTTGTTCCCAAGACATCAATTGACTTCCTTCAATACGATGAGATAAATAATATTTGTAGAGTCTTTCAAAATCTTGTTGACTCGCTAGACCTTTCTGAGCCGCTCTAACAGTTATTAGCATCCCGTAACTTTGGGACTCCGAGAGTACAATGTCCTTATCTTTATCATTTGTAGTTTTGATATAAGCTTCATTACCATCTTTTACTACGAAGTGTCTCTCCCACTGTTGGTAAATCCTATTACGAATATCTGTCTTGGTTTTAATTCTTACTGAAAACATCAAAAAAACAAATAGACCTAGGGTTACTATAAACCAAAAATATTTAAAGTATTTTATTTTCATATACACTCCTATTCTGCAAAACGTTTAGTTTTAACCCATGTTGTTCCTTCACGATGAAGAACTTTATCCATGATAATAGACCACAACGAATCTAAAGAAACAATAATGAACAACTGTGCGTAACTAAAATAAGAGAGAATCGCTAGCCAAACTTGCTTACTTGTCGCTTGTCCGAATTGCGATGCTAACGCAACATTGATTTGTAATAAATACAAACCAATCATTAATAGCCAATTAAATAACATCAATTGAGCTATGTATATATTACTTGCATCAAATGCAAACGGAATTTGTATAGTAGGAAAGAAAGGATGTAAAATAATAGCTAAAACATTGGCAAAGAAAATTAAATCTGATAAGACAATCGCTCCATTAAACCAGAAGAAAATACAAGAGTAATTAGCAACTTCTAGTTTTACTCGCCAATTTCCTTTACCGAACAAATGTTTAAAATTTGATAAAACAACTTCGTAATTACCTTTGGCCCAACGTTTTCGTTGCATATAGTAACTTTTAAGGGTCTCAGGTTCTTGTTGAAACGCCTCGGAATTATATGCCAATGCAATTAATTTACCACTTTGCATAATCTTGAAGGAAATATCTGTATCTTCTGTTAAAGCACCATTTCTCCAACCACCAATACTTTTTACAAAATCAGTTTGAATAATAAAATTAGTACCTGGAATACGACCTATTTTAAACAAATGCCACATTCCAACATGGTGTACACGTTGCGTTACGACAATTTCTTGATTTATACAACGTGTTAAGAAATTTTGTTTTGCATTTCTTGTTTTATTCCGTCCAAAAGCAGCTACTCTTCTTTCTGGATCTTTTAAAACTTCCTTAACTAAAAAGTAAAGTGCATTCTTTTCAGGCATGGCATCCGCATCATAAATACAAATATAATCACCTTCTGCCATCTTGAGCGCATCATTAAGAACGCCCGCTTTTCCACCAGTTCCTTTGCGGTTAATAATTGTGATATTACGACCTTCATATTCTGGTAATGCCTGAACAGATAAACACTCTTCATAAGTACTATCTGAACAATTGTCCGCAAATAAAAGTAACTCAACTTTGTCATGTGGATAATTCAAATTTAATATAGCTTTGGCAGTCTGTGCAATAACGACATCTTCATTATGTGCTGGAACAACAATAGTAACCTTTGGATAATAAGGCAATGCTTTCTTATCTACTTTAAAATCACTATGCTTTAGCCAAAAATGAACACCAGAAACTAGGATAACTACTCCCCAAATTAAAGAAATCCAAATCGATACTAGCGTAAAAATCATTAAAAATTGACTAACCATGTTCCACCGCCTTGAAATTATGGGAAACACGTTCATAGATAATTGTATACTGGATAAATAAAACTATGAAAGTAATAACAAAAAGAAGACTAATAGATAAAGCAAATACAAAAAACAAATTAGTAATGGTCATAATTTTTCCCCCTAATATTCAACAATTATATCCGTCTCTAGTTGACGATTTAAATTGCTAATTAACTCACTATAATCATCAAATTTTTTTAAATTATTCTTATTAATTTCAAGAAATCCTGTCTGAAATTGAATACTTTGATGATTATTTCCCCAATCGAATGTTATCCCTTTTAACTGTCTTTCAAGACTATTTTTATAAAAATCATTTAAGTTTCTTGAATCATTTTTTGATAAAATTAAGAAACTTCCATCAGCAACATAAAAAATTTTCTCAAAACGATTCAATTGTTTTGAAATTTTAAGATAAATACTAGTAATCAAATGATTATATTCTCGAGGATCCAACTCAAAAAACTGTTCTTCATGAGAGTAATGAATCAAAAGTGCATTAATAAATTTATTTTCATTCAATTTAATTTCTTTTAATACTGCTTGATAAGATTTTCTAGCTTTTCTTTCCTCAATTTGAACAGAAGAAATATATTTATAAAAATAAGACTTAATCTTTGATAAAATTCCAAGCAACAAAGGAAAACTAAAAATAAGTACTAAAGTATCTTGAAGTGATATATAGACAACACCACTAACCAAAATAAAAATACTTAAAGCAAAACTTAAAATTATCATCCAGGTAATCAGAAGTTCAGATAAAAAACATACTGCACCAATACCTAGAACCAGAAGGATAGACTCAAACATAAAGTACTCAGGATTGAATTGATAACAATAAGAAAACAATAAAGCTTCAAAGAAAATCAAAAATAAAATCCAATACCAGACTTTTTTATCTTTTTTCACACCTAATCTCCCCCTTCATGGAACTCTGAAACAGAATCTGCTAAATTAAAGTACACTTTAATAGCTTGAACTATTCTTTCAGCTGCTTTTCCATCACCATAAGGATTGGGAGCTTCAGACATTTCTTTATATAGAGCTTCATCTGTTAAAAGCGACTCCATTGCTTCTTTCACTTTTTTTGTATCTGTCCCGACAAGTTTCAGTGTCCCAGCTTTAACACCTTCTGGACGTTCCGTTGTATCTCGTAATACTAAGACAGGCTTTCCAAGTGAGGGAGCTTCTTCTTGAACGCCACCTGAATCCGACATAATAAAATAACTTCTAGATGCTAAATTATGGAAATCAAAAACATCCAAAGGAGCAATTAGATGAATTCTATCATGGTCACCCAAAACTTCTTTCGCTACTGCTTGTACAGAGGGACTCAAATGAACAGGATAAACTACTTCAATCTCAGGATGGTTATCAACCATTAGTCGAAGAGTTTTGAATACTCGATGCATTGGCTCACCTTGATTTTCTCTACGGTGCATCGTTACTAAAATAATCTTTCTTCTATCATCAATTTTATCTAGAACTTCATGATAATAATTATCTTTAACTGTTAGTTTTAGGGCATCTATCGCTGTATTACCAGTGACATAAATAGCCTCTTTTTTATGATTTTCTGACAATAAATTAGCCTTACTTTCTTGAGTAGGTGCAAAATATAAATCAGAAAAGCTATCAGTCATCTGACGGTTCATTTCCTCTGGATATGGTGAATATTTATCGTATGTTCTAAGTCCAGCCTCAACATGGCCGATACTTACTTTATTATAAAATGCAACTAAGCCGGCAGCAAAAGTTGTTGTTGTATCACCATGAACTAAAACCAAATCAGGTTTTTCTTTTTTTACAACAGGATCAAATTTAGACAAAATTTTAGAAGTAATTTCCTGAAGCGATTGATTTTTCCCCATGATATCCAAATCATAATCAGGAACTATTTCAAAAGTATCCAAAACTTGATCAAGCATCTGACGATGTTGTGCTGTCACCACTGTAATAGTATTAATAGTTTCTTGATGTTTTTTCAACTCAAGAATTAACGGCGCCATTTTTATTGCCTCTGGCCTCGTTCCAAAGACAACCATAATATTTAATTTTCCCATTAAATCCCCCTATAACCTATACAAAATCAATATAATATTGACATATAAAACTTTACATAAACACTTTATTTTTCCAAACAAAATAGATAAAACTATTTATCTTTTAAAAAAAGCACTAAAGGGTATACTCTTATCATTGGTCTTCTTAAGTAAGTTATGTAAAGTAGATAAAGAAAAAAGGTCTCAATAAAAGACAATCATAACTAATAAAATCAAGAAATTAAGACAAAAGAATCCTAAATGTAAAGCATCAAAAGATAGTAATATTAGAAACCATTTTAATCTTTACTTCCCAATTTAAAAAATAGACTATTTGATAAATAAAAAAACTGCAGGACAAAAAACGCTTTGCTAATAAAAGTGCTTTTGAATCCAGCAGTATTGCTAACTTATATATATTTCATAATAACTTCTCCCCATTTTAAAGAGCGTCCCCTTTACTTACGCTCTATCCCTATCTTATAAACTGAAACATCGGAATGACATACCTATCCAACATCATGTAGCAATAAACACAGATAAGTTCCATTTAACCCCCTTCCCCAAAGGGATTAAAGATGACTAACAAGGCTGCTCCAAATTACTAGTACCAATGTTTCATATTCATATAGATGGTATAATTATAGCATGTTATTTTTTTTTTTCAACCTTTTTCAATTTTTTATTATTTTAATTATTTTGTAATTATTTTAAAAGGTATCTCTAATTAACTACTCCTACTTAATATATATTTAAGAGGTATTTATATATCTTACTAAATTTTCAATTAATCAAACATTTATCCTTCAACCTACTTGGTATATAGTCAAAACCACTCGTTCTCTATACTCCCCGCTCCCGAAAAAAGTTAGACAAATAATTTAAGTAAAGGATTTAGTCCTGTATTGCACAGGACTAAGTCCTTTTCTACCATTGTCAAGTATATCAAAGTATTTGCCGAAAAATAGTTTGAGTTCCATAGTCAAACTAAGGAAATTGTCCTTTTTAACTATAATTCAGTGTAAAAAGTGTACACTAAACCAACATCTTATCTGATGATTTTTTTGATAAGGCGTTACAACAATATGGCATAAACAATTTTACCGATTTTGGATAGAAGTATAATCATAAAGTTTGTTATGCGTTATGAGGTAATACATTGTTCTAATGAGACGATGTATAGAGGCAATCGTGTGTGGTTTGGTTGAAGTCACTTGCGATTGTCTTTTCCGTTTCTCATAGAAGTCTGCGATATGACAAAGATTGGTGTGGCTAGCTGAAGCTATGTTATGAATGCACTTAAAGAGAATATTTCTGGTATAGGGATTCCCACGTTTGGTAATATGTCCTTGGCTAGAAAGTTTCAGTTTTATCTTAATACGTTTGTTGTTGTAATAATCAATATGGTCTACAATAGCTTGTTTCAAGTTCGGTGACGTTGAAAGATTATAAGCAATAATTTCACTGTTGAAACCATCTAAAACTGGTGATAAATAAAGCTTTTGAGTGCTTGCTGGGATGGCAAATCCTGTCACGTCCGTATAGCACTTTGCCATTGGTTTTGAAGCTTCAAACTGGGGTTGAATCAAGGTTATCACCTTTCTTACCAATATCTCCTTTGTGAGAAGAATACTTGCGTTTACAGCAAATTCTAGCCATTAAACCAAGTACGCTCATCAACCGCTGCACCTCTTATGATTGACCCCAAAAACACGATTTCGTAATTTAAAAGTCATTCGACGATGGCCGTAATTTCCTTTATGCTCAGTAAAAATAGCTTGAATTTCAGCTTTAACATCATAATCCTTATCGCTTTGATCTAGCTAATTTAAGTGGTAATAATAAGTTGAACGGGCAAGCTTAATAATCTTTAGAAGCATGTCTAAAGAAAACTCAGTTACCAATCCTCGGACAATTTCCGTTTTTCTTCCCTCAATCGGAGTACTCTCATTTTTTAGAACCGCATTTTCTGCTTTAATTCAGGAGAATAGTAACAATTCTTTCCTTTTTTGGCGATTTCTATTCCGTAGCGATCAATCAATTTAATCAGGTACTTAAGATTAGAAATATTTATCCCAAATTGATTTAAAAGTCGCTTAAAGCTTTCCCCCTTGCTTTCTCAGTTCATAGATAAGAACTTTATCCTCATAATTTCATAATAAAAACACCCCAAGAGTTAGATTTTTTCTGTCTAACTTCTGGGGTGCAGGTCATATCACCAGCGGTTTGTTCTTCGACTGAATGTCTATGCTAACGACCAAGGCCTAACAAATTGTTTTCCTTCAGCACTACCTTTGCTAGCTGGTCTTATCGAGACTACTTTCTTTTATTCTTCTCACCCGTAAACGAATCATAATCCTCACAAAGACTGAGCTGCTATCACGTCTTCTTATTATTGATTACGAATATATTCTTCAATTTGCTCCTGATCCCGAACCACCGTATCAACATAAAAAATTTGACACCAAAATTTGCGATTCCCATATTTATACCTGAAATTAGCATATCACTCGAATATTATTAAGCTACTCTTTTTACGTATCCCATAAAAGAGGAAATGCCTAGTTTTGCTGGTATACTGACCTACATATAAGTATGGTTTGGGCAAGAGCCCACTTCGTATATTTCTACACCGTATTGCCAATATAATAAACGTAAGATTCGAGCTATACTTGCTTTGAACTTACCATAAATTATTTGACGTTTATATTGAGATGCAAGGGAACACGATACTCACTATTTCATTAGCAACCTTTTTTGATACATCTCTAAAAACCTTTTAACCCCACCACCAGAGCTATTAGTTTTCTAGAGCTTGAATTGTCAAATTAAGTGCATACTTTCCCCATAGAATACTTCATAAGGTGTTTTCCAGTTAAGACATTTTCGTGGCCTATTATTAAGTTTGTTCTCCCATAGCTGAATAGTCTGATCATCAACCAATGTTAGATCACTACCCTTTGGAAAATATTCTCTAAGTAATCCATTCGTGTTCTCATTGGTTCCTCGTTGCCATGGAGCATGAGGGTCAGGAAAATAGACTTCAATGTTCAATTGATCACTCAATTTCTGATGATAGGTGAATTCTTTCCCTCTATCAGGAGTTACTGTATACTTCGTCAAGGGTTCTAACAGTTTTACCATAGCTTCTATTACCAACTTGCTTTTCTTAACAGCTACCTTTTTGATTTTTAGAAAACGAGAATAACGGTCTGTTAGAGTCACTAAACAAGCTTTTCCAGTTTTACCTGCAACAGTATCGGCTTCCCAATCTCCTATTCTAGTTCGATTATTAGCTTCTTCTGGTCTTTCGTGAATTGTATGAGAAATGGATATTTTCCCTCTATTTTCAACATGACCTTTAGTATGACGTGTTTTCCCACGATGACGAAGTTTACGAATGACACCACGAGCACCATGAGATAATGAGTCATCCTCAAAATGTCCTCGATAAATGGCTCTATAGATTGTTTGATAACTAACAACAGTTTTCCCATACTCTAAGCGCAACCGACCTTCTATTTCTTCAGGAGACCATTGGTAATCGAGAAATAGATGTTTGATGGTATTGCTTAAATTGTGATCTATTTCAAGCATCCGTTTCCGCCCACAGTGTGATTTGGCATTATGGTACGATTCCTGTGCATGATTTGGAGAATAAGCTCCTGATTTTGTATGGCGCTTCCACTCACGACTAATACTAGATGGATGACGATGAAGTAACTTAGCAATTTGAGAAAAATTTAGGCCTTGCGTACGGTAAATGAGAATACTTTCACGCTCGTCTATGGTAAAATGATGGTAGCTCATAAGATTTCCTTTCGTAACTAGTTCGTTCAATTCTATTTTACTAGAAAATCTTATGAGTTTTTATTGTGCACTTATATTGTATATTCAAGAGACAAAAAAACAGAATTTATATTAAAATTCTGTTTTTTGGAACTAATTTTATTCGTTAAGCTTCTACAGCTGCTTTGAGGGCATCTACCTTGTCCAATTTTTCCCATGGAAGATCGACGTCCGTACGTCCCATGTGACCATAGGCCGCTGTTTGACGATAGATAGGACGTTTAAGATCAAGCATTTGAATGATACCTGCTGGACGCAAGTCAAAGAGATCGCGGACAGCAGCTTCAAGTTTGCTTTCAGCAACTGTCGCCGTTCCGAAAGTATCAACACGGACAGACACAGGGTTAGCAACACCGATAGCATAAGCCAATTGTACTTCTGCTTTCTTAGCAAGACCAGCAGCTACGACATTTTTGGCAATGTAGCGAGCTGCATATGAAGCTGAACGGTCAACCTTAGTGGCATCCTTACCAGAGAAGGCACCACCACCATGTCTTGAGTAACCACCATAAGTATCAACAATGATCTTACGACCAGTCAAACCAGAGTCTCCTTGAGGTCCTCCGATAACAAAACGACCTGTTGGGTTGATAAAGAATTTAGTCTCATCATCCAAGTATTCGGCTGGAATAACTGCCTTAATGACTTTTTCAATAACGTCTTGACGAATTTGGTCGTTAGTCGCTTCAGGATCGTGTTGTGTTGAAATAACAACTGTATCAACGCGTACTGGTTGGTCATTCTCATCATACTCAACGGTAACCTGAGATTTAGCATCTGGACGAAGGTATGAAATCTCACCAGATTTACGCAAATCTGCCAATTTTTTAACCAATTTATGTGAGAGGCTAACTGGAAGTGGCATAAACTCTGGAGTTTCGTCAATAGCAAAACCAAACATCAAACCTTGGTCACCAGCTCCGATAAGATCAAGTGGATCTTGATCACCAGTTCCACGAACTTCAAGTGCTTCATTGACACCTTGAGCAATATCTGGAGATTGTTCAATCAATGATGGGTGAACCCCAACAGATTCTGCCGCAAAGCCGTATTCTGCATTGTTATAACCAATTTCAGCGATAGTATCACGAACCACACGGTTAATATCTACATAAGCTGTTGTAGAAACTTCACCGAAAACATGGACAGAACCAGTGTAGACAGCTGTTTCTGCTGCAACGTGTGCATCTGGATCCTCTGCTAAAATCGCATCAAGAATGGCATCTGAAATTTGGTCTGCAATTTTATCTGGATGCCCCTCAGATACTGATTCAGACGTGAAAAGTTTACGTTCTGACATATAAAATGTCCCCCTTTTAATATGAAAAATAGTATTAGACAGCACGGATTTAACCGTCTCCTAATAGGTAAAACGCTATACTCCTAATGGAGCTAGACGCCGTTAAAAAGTTACAAAGAACCAACAGCCAACTCTAGAATGACTGTTGCCTTATCGGGACTTAATAACTACCTTCCATTATATCATGTTTTTTCAGTCTAGTCATATAGTTATTTATTATCAAGCCTTATCAATAAGTTATAGTGAGCATTTTGCCATCATTTGTATTATACTTAGGATATGAAAACTTATGAACACGTTTATGACATCTTATCGAAGAGTCCTGACTTTGTGACGGGAGAGAGCTTGGCTAAAAGCCTTGGTGTCTCACGGACAGCCATTTGGAAGGCAATTCAAACACTTCAAGAACAAGGAATTGACATTACAAGTGTCCGCAAGAAAGGCTACTATTTAGAAAAGGGAGATATTCTTCTTCCTCAAGACATCTCTAAGCAACTCAACATTCCAGTCTACTTTAATCCAGATTCTAACTCTACCCAACTAGATGCTAAACATGGCATGGAAAAGAATAATCCGACGCCTGCACTTTACCTGGCATCAAGTCAAAAGGCAGCCAAAGGACGATTTGAACGTCACTTCTTTGCCAGTCCACAAGGTGGTATCTATATGAGTATCCACTTAAAGCCCAACTGTCATTTTGAGGAGTTACCACCTTATACGATGATGGCGGCAGCTGCTATTGTCAAAGCTATCCAGCGTCTAACTGGCATCAATACAGAAATCAAATGGGTTAATGACATCTACCTCAACAACAAAAAAATGGCTGGTATCCTTACCGAAGCCATTAGTTCTATCGAATCTGGTCGCATCACAGATGTCATTATCGGGGTTGGGCTTAACTTCTCAATCAGTGATTTTCCTGAAGAGTTAGCTAATAAAGCTACTAGTCTTTTTACTTCTGAAAAACCAAGCATTACTCGAAACCAGCTCATTTCAGAAATTTGGAGACTCTTTTTAACCATTCCTACTAGCGATTTGGTCAAGGTCTATAAAGAAAAGTCCCTCGTTTTAGACAAACAAGTGACCTTTGAACAAGCTGGAAAGACTTATACTGGTGTTGCCAAGGAAATTGGCGATAAGGGCCAACTTCTCGTTCTTACTGATGATGGTCGGGAAAAATGGTTGACCGCTGGCGAAGTGAGCCTTACTTCTTGGTAGACTTGTCGGCTGCACGCGCAATGCGTGAAACAACGTAGGTTGTCCAAAGACGACGAAACAGTAAATACCCAAAAAAGGCTGTAAAAAAGTAATAGCCGTGTTGTAAACTGTAATTAAAACAAACCGTTTCAAAAATAGTTTCAAGCGTTATAAACAAAATTTGTTGAATCATAAGATTATTATATCAATAGATAGAGCCTAGGACAAGCAGTCTAGGCTCTTTTCATTTTTACACGGATGGACCTTCCAATTATTAGCTTCAGAAATCTATCAAATTACACTTGACTATCTCGCCATCTAACTTACTGGGATTGGACCTAAAAAGGTCCACTGAACAGCCTCGCTTTTGGGTTTCTTGGCTCGGACCTAAAAAGGTCCACTGGACCTTTTTAGTCCTCTATTTCTACTACATCAGAGAGAAAGTCGAGTTCTTGAGGGATATACTCTTCGCGATCTTCTTTTTCCAATTCTTCTTTGGATTTGAGACTTCGTGCAAATTCTGTTCGGAGTTTTTCAAATTCTGCTTTTGGAACAGCCATAATATTAGGTGAGAAACCGGCAGCTGAACTCATGATATTGCCAAACATATCATTGAGATCACTGCGTTTCATGACCTGTTCAGCATTAAAAGCGGCATTAAATGCCAGGATAGCATTTTCCTGATTGGCCAGTACAGGCTCGGAGCCATTCAAAAGTGCCCTATTTTGTGGGCTAATAGAATCCAAGATTTCAGGCCAAGTTGCCTTTAGGGCATCCAGACACTGGCGTGATTTCTGCGGATTTTCCATGGTTTCACGCATAATAGTAAGAATCTTTTCACGATCCACCTTGTACTGATAAGCAGGTTTGGCTTTTCGAGTTGGTGCTACTTCTCCTTGGGCTTTGCCCTCTTTAAGAGCTTTACGTAGACCTTCTACCTCGCGACGAAGACTATCTAACTCTTCTTGCAAATTCCCCGGAATTTCTTGTGAAGCCTGAGTATGAGTCTCTGACAATTTTATAGTCAGCATTTCCGCATAGATTTTAGGATGTGTTCCAGTTTTAATTTCTGGCAAGGCACTTGTAACCAAGTCAATCAATTGGAAAAGTCGGTCTTGCTCCAGAGAAAGATTCTCTTCAAAAAGGGGACTATGGTGACTGTTCTCTCCGCCCGCTTTGACAATCAAAAGATCACGGAAATACTCCAAGAGATCCGTCGCAAAACGGCTCATAGACTTGCCATTATCAAAAAGAGTTTCAAGATTTGATAAAGCTTGCGTAGTCTCTTGATTGCGAACGTTAGCGACAAAACTGTCTAGGGCTGTTAAACCAATAGAACCTGTGATTTCTTCAGCTATGGCTTGGCTGACATGATTGTCCGGAGACAGACTCAGTGCTTGGTCTAAGATTGACAAAGCATCACGCATACCACCTTCCGCACGACGAGCAATAATGGTCAAAGCCTCATCATCAAAGGTTAATCCTTCTTTTTCCAGAATTGAAGCCAAATGTTCTTTAATAGCTCCCTGCTTGATCGATTTAAACTCAAAACGTTGAACACGAGAGAGGATGGTTGCTGGAATCTTATGTAATTCAGTGGTCGCCAGGATAAAGACCACATTTTCAGTTGGTTCTTCCAAAGTCTTCAAAAGAGCATTGAAGGCACCTGTCGAAAGCATGTGAACCTCGTCGATAATATAGACCTTGTAAGTCGCACGACTTGGAGCATAGGTCGACTTATCACGAATCTCACGAATCTCATCCACACCGTTGTTGGAAGCCGCATCAATCTCGATAACATCTTCGAGACTTCCGTTAGTAATATCGCGACAAATATCGCAGTGATTACAAGGCTCACCATCAACTTGATTAGGACAGTTCATAGCCTTGGCAAAGATTTTCGCCGCACTGGTTTTACCGGTACCACGTGGCCCAGAAAAGAGATAGGCATGGCTGATTTTCCCTGACTCTACCGCCTGTCTGAGCGTGGTTGAAATCACTTTTTGACCAACCATTTCACCAAAGGTCTGACTACGGTATTTACGATATAAGGCTTGATACATTAGTTTACCTCAAACATTCCAAATGTAAGCTCGGTTTTCTCGAGTAGAATTTTGATAAACGCTTCCAGATAATCTTGGTCTACGTCGTTATAGTCTCCTACTTGGTGAGAATCCAAATCGAGAACACCAACTAATTTGCCATCTTTGACCATTGGTACAACAATTTCACTTCGAGCAGCGGAATCACAAGCAATGTAATTGGCGTGTTTGGTGACATCTTCGACAATTAGGGTTCTATTTTCTGCTGCAGACTGGCCACAAACACCCTTACCTAGGGCAATTCGAACACAAGAAACATTACCTTGGAAAGGGCCAAGGATTAACTCATTCTTGACATTATCCATCAGGTAGAAGCCTGTGAACACAGAATTTGGTAGGGTTGTATTCAAGAGAGCTGAGGCATTAGAAAAGTTGGCCATAGCATTGTCTTCATTGGCAAAAAGCACCTTAGCCTGTGCTAGCATTAATTCATAGGCTGATTTTTTTTCTTCGTTAGTCATAACTACCATTATAGCAAAGATAGGTTCTTAAAACTAAGATTGACCTACCTTTTCTCCTTCCCTTTCATTTAAAAATAATTCAAGATCTTGAACGACATTTTTAGGATATTCTGGACTAGAAATCTGATAAAACTTAACAGTCATTCGATTTCTGAACCAGGTTAATTGACGTTTAGCAAATCGACGCGTATTTTGCTTGAGTTTTTCCAAGGCTTCGTCCAAGCTCTGGTTCCCAGCAAAATAAGGAAACAACTCCTTGTAGCCTATACCACGAGCTGACTGGGCATTAGGATAATTTTCGTACAGCCACATGGCCTCTTCCAAGAGACCATGTTCAACCATCTTGTCTACTCGTGTATTGATGCGGTCATAGATCAAGGAACGTTTATCATCTAATCCGATAAGAAAGGGATCATAAGTCGTCTCAGTATTTTCAAGATTCTCCGAAAAACGATGAAGTTCAAGTGCTCTAATGGCACGACGACGGTTAATCTCTTTAATCTCAATACCTAAGCGATCAATTTTTTCAAAAAGTTCCTGATCAGATAATTGCTCTAATTCCGAGCGATAGGCTAAAACCTGCTCCTGATCTACCTGTCCCCCTAGGTGATACCCTTCTAGGAGACTTTGTAAATAGAGACCTGTTCCTCCTACTATAATAGGCAGCTTGCCACGACTAACAATGTCAGAAATGGCAACCTCTGCCTCTATCACAAAATCATAGGCTGAATAGGACTCATCAACATCGCGAACATCAATCAGATGATGCACTGCTGCTGCCTGCTCTTCAGGAGTGGCCTTGGCGGTTCCTATATTCAATTGTCGGTAAACCTGCTGGCTATCTCCTGAAATAATTTCGCCATTAAAACGCTTGGCCAATTCAATTCCAAGCGCTGTTTTTCCTACAGCAGTAGGACCAGCTACTACAATAAGTTTGGTTTTCATAATGTTTTCACTTGCTATTCTAGATATTTTTTTAGATAATATAAGCATATTATAACATATACGGAGGATAGTCTCATGGCTAAAAAACATTCATTTGCTAAAGGTCTTGCTACTGGCGTTCTTGGAACTGCTGCTACCGTTGCAGGTGCCGTTTTCGCAGTTAAAAAGACAATTATCGAACCAGAAGAAAAGAAATTGGCTTTCATCGAAGAAAATCGTAAAAAAGCAGCTCGCCGTCGTGTAAGTCGCTAATAATGAGAACCAGGGAAACCTGGTTTTTTACTGTTATTTTTAACTCTTCATCTATGACTAGGAACAGAGCCAAATTGAAAAGAAAAGAAAAGAAAAGAAAAAATATAATATCATTACATTTGTGAACTGCACCCCAAAAGTTAGACAGAAAAAAATTAACTTTTGAGGTGTTTTTCTTATGAAATTAACTTATGGGGACAATGTTCTGGTCTATGAATTTAGAAATCAAGAAAAAATTAGACGAACTTTCAAATAAATTTGGAATAATCGTTTACAAACATAGGTACATACTTAAATTGATTAATCGTTACGAAATAGAGAGCATCAAAAAAGGAAAGAATCATTGATACCTTGGTTTGGTTGTTAACCTAGTCGATTGTTTTAGTAGTTGTAATTGCGAAACCTTGATCAACAACTTCAACTTCTGCTTCTGGAGTATTGCCAGATTGCAAATCTGACTCTTCTGGAGTTGTACCGAAAACGGTAGAACCCAATGAACCATTTGGCACCAAAGTCAAATGACCATCTGAATAGAATTCGCCAATTGCTCCTTTGTCATTTCGATATTGTTATCTTGTTCCATAATTTCCTCCCACCTAGTCCCCTAGTTGTACACCGTCAGAGCCACGAATGAGGTAGCTATCCCCTTCTAGTCTCATCTGAAATACTACGTTACAAGCCACGCTAGTATTGTTTATTTAGGGCTTAAATTAGCCCTATGCGCTGACGAGGTATCGAACCCCAAAGCCCTTTGGCTAGCACGGCTATCAGCGCATAAGAAAAAGCCGTATTGCTACGACTTCAATTATTTATTAAGCATACCTTACTTCGACGTTTTCCATCAATTTTGGCAGTGTAACGCCGTCCAGTTTCAGTTCTATGAGCTCATCAAACGACTTTACGATTATCTCCTTGCCATCGTAAACAACAACTATGTTATTTTCTGATTCAGGAAGAATGCTAACAGTTTTACCATCAACTTCAAAATCTGCATCCCAAAGATATTCGCAAAGTTGTTTTAATTCCTTTAGGTTTTGACTATAAGACATCGCCATTCTCACTCCTCTCTTCATCAGTTAACTTCCTGGTTGTTCTCTTCTTGGCTTTTGATTTACTAGGTTCGTGGTAATCAATATCGTGAGCGTATTCCCTGTTTTTTCAAAATGAATGTTTATCTGGTTATCTGTGATTCGTGAAGTGAATATCCTTATACCTCATACCATCATAGTTATAGAAAGAACACCCAAGAATATCACCGTTCTAAGCATTGTGTTGAATCACCTTTCTCGCCTCCCCGACAGGGTGCGGAGTTCCATTGATTACTTCATCCACTTGTACAATACCATTTTCATTAATTTTATGCAATTTCTCTTTGTCCAAATACACTTCAGCAACTGCACAATGACAATATGGGGGCATAGGCGGGGCATTTAGTCCGCTATCAATCTTGTCAATTGGAACAGGTTCCTTCTCGGTATCACGGCCAACCTGTTTACAATAATCGCAAGCTCTTGAATCTGGCATGAGTTTGAAATACTCAAAACCGTTTTCTTTCATAATATCTTTCTGCGCCAAAGTTTGAACTCTAGCATGTTCCGTGATACCTAAACGCTCTGCATTAGTACGGAGCACATCCATGTGTTTTCTAATGCGTCTCGCAATCGTTAAGCCGTTATTTCCACGAATTAAAGCCCTCGTTATCTCAGTTCTAACAAGTTGCCGTAGCTGAGCATTTCTACCCCAGATACGCTCCGACCATTTAGCGCCTTCGAAATTAGCGTTAACAGCCGTCGTCATGTACCTTTCAAGTGTTTTCTTGTTAGGCACCGTCTGATCAAGCAGGCTTCCTCTTACAATTTCGCTCTTATAGCCATTCATCAGATAATCGTTAGTTAATTGACGTTCGCCTTCAGATAAAACCAATAGTTCGAGTTCTAACTCTTGGATAAGAAGCTCTTGACGACCAACAGACATAGAAAAGTTGTAGTCTCGAAGCTCCTTGTTTGCCTCTGGACTAAAATCTTTGTCAGCTACATACTGTTTAGCTTATAGGTAAAACTGGCATACGTTTCGCCGAATGTTTAGGTTTGACGGTGGATGATGTTGATCACGATGCAGGCATGGTGTCCATCAATAAAACATGGGACTATAAAAATGATTCTGGTTTCATGCCTACAAAAACAAAAAGCAGTATTAGAGAAATACCGCTTAATGATGATTTTATAAAATTCGTTGACCACTTACCACCAACCAAGGATGGCAGGCTACTACCTCCTTATCAAATAATGGCATAAATAAAACCCTACGGAAAATCGTAGGGCGTGAGGTACGTGTCCACTCCTTAAGTCATACTTATACTAGTTACTTAATTGCCCACGATATCGATTTGATTTCTGTATCTCAAGTTTTAGGGCACGAAAATCTAAACATCACACTGGAAGTCTACGCCCACCAATTACAAGAGCAAAAGTCTCGTAACGACGAAAAGATAAAACAAATTGGGGCAAATTGGGGGCAAATTGGGGGCAAAATAGCTTTAAAACCGCATGCTTAAAGGCTTAAAAATGTCCCCTGCCGGAATCGAACCAGCAACGACTCCTTAGGAGGGAGTTGTTATATCCATTTAACTAAGAGGACTTATGAAAAAATCTGCCACGAGGACAGATTTTTTATGTGAAATCTGTAAATTATTTACGGATTTCTTTGATACGTGCAGCCTTACCTTGCAAAGCACGCAAGTAGTAAAGTTTAGCACGGCGGACTTTACCGTAGCGTACAACTTCAATCTTTTCAACACGTGGAGTGTGGATTGGGAAAGTACGTTCTACACCGATACCGCTTGAAATTTTACGAACTGTGTACATTTCTGAGATCCCTTGACCTTTGCGTGAAATAACTACACCTTCAAAGATCTGGATACGTTCGCGAGTTCCTTCGACAACTTTCGCGTGAACGCGAACTGTGTCACCAGGACGGAATGATGGGATGTCAGTACGAAGTTGACCTTCTGTCAAACTTTGGATCAATGGATTCATTTTTATATACTCCTATCTTACTAATCTTAAGAGCAACCTCTGTGTCTCAGCGGATTAGCCGTTATTTTTGTGTGTCCATTACACACTCTTAGTATTTTATCAAAAAATTATCAGGATGTCTAGTATCTTATTACATTTCTAGCATTTTTTGTTGTCCATAAATGCTCGTCTTATGATTAATGAGATAAGCAAAAGCCATGACAATCGCATAAGGGAGTGCATTAGCGGGACCAAAGACTTCAACGCCAATGAAAATAGGTGCTAAAAGGGTATTGGTACTGCTACCAAAGACAGACAGATAGCCAAGACCTGCTACAAGTGGAATTGGAAGTCCTAAAACTGGTGCTAGAACAGCACCAAGACTTGCTCCGATTGCAAACAAAGGGGTTACTTCTCCTCCTTGGAAACCAAGAGATAAGGTAAAGACGGTCAAGAGCAATTTCAAAAGCCAATCCAATGGATAAATGGTCCCACCACCAACACTTAAAGCAATCAAATTCGTTCCAAGACCTGTATAGCGTCCCTTCCACAAAATCAAAAGAAGACAGGTTAAGACGACACTTCCTAAGAGAACACGATAATAAGGATTTGGGAGCAGACTTGCTACTTTCTTTTTAGCTAGTGACAAGAGATAAGCAAAGAGATTTCCCGCTAGACCAAAGGCCAGACCTAAAAGAGCTAATTTGACGAATGTCTCAAGGTCAATAGTCAAACTTTCAGATACAAAGTGGCTAAATTTTTCAAGACCTAAGAGATGGCTTGTCGTACTAGCCACAAAAGATGCAATAAGAGTCGGTACCAAGATTGGCAGACTTAACTGTCCTAGGGTCAAGACCTCAAGCGCAAAGAAGGTCGCGGCGATTGGTGTTTGGAAGAGTCCTCCAAAACCAGCGGCCATACCCATCGTCAAGAAAATACGTGAAGCATTCGGGAGCTTAAAATAGCGACTAAAAGCATGAGAAACTGTGGCCCCCAGTTGTACAGCAACTCCCTCACGACCTGCAGAACCCCCGAAAAGGTGGGTCAGCCATGTGGTTACAGTCACCAGTGGAATTAACCTTAGGGGGACTTGATCCTCCTCATTATGTCCAACCTTGAAAATCAAGCCCATTCCTTGTGCTGCCTTACCCGCAAACTTTTGGTAAAGGTAAACTATCAAAAGACCAGCCAATGGGAGAGCAGGGACTAGATAAAAGAGATGGTGGTCACGAAATTCCGAGAGTCCTATCAGCACGCGCCCAAAAACAGCATCAATCAGTCCAACAAGCACCCCCAACAAGATTGCATAAAGACTTAACATTACTAAATGTAAGTAAGAAAGACCTTGACTATCACTTAATTGTCTTACTTTCATCCTAGTTGCCTACTTTTCTTCTAGCTTACTTGCTTGATAAGTACGTGAATGCTTCATAATATCCGCAAAACTAGCGACGATAGCTTCTCTATATTCGGGATTAACGACACTAGCGCCTACTTTGTCAAGCAGGGCTTGCTCTCGTTCGGGATCATAAATCGCCTTTCCAGTGCGTTGTTTATAAGCACTTACTCGAGTTACCAATTTCATACGTTTTTCCAACAAAGCCACAATCTCATTATCAACGGTGTCAATCTGTTGGCGAATCTCATTTAAGTCCATACTGACCTCCTTTTTTCTCTCCATTATAACAAAAATGACCTGAGGACAAAAGAGCCTCAAGCCATTGAATTGCTTATAAAAAGAGTTTTCTTACCTGACTGATATTACTTTCATTAACAACTAGATACAGGGTTGCTCCTGCTTTTAGACGTGTGTCTCCATGAACAACTTCAGACTGGTCTTGAAAAATCTGAGTAGAAATCAAAACTCCATCAGGTAAGGTTAAATCCTTAACCAATCGACCAGCTAGACTATCTGTAACCGGTAAGTCAATCATCGTCGGTATATTATCAACTTGCTCTGGTTTGTGAGCTATTAGATTGTGAAGCATGGCTTCATAGACAGGTTCTCCTCCCATGAAATCCATGACGAGATAGGCAATCAGGGTCACGACACCAATTGTCATCAATTGGTGAAGGTCACCCACCATCTCAGTCACTAAAATCATAGCAGTTAGCGGTGCCTTAGATACCGCACCGAAATAACCAGCCATACCAAGAATGATAAAAATAGGGAACTGACTGACTTGTAAGAATCCTAGATTTTCAAAAGCTGCCGCAAAAACGCTACCTGAAAGAGCACCTAGAGTCAAAATCGGCAAGAAAATCCCACCAGGAAATCCTGAACCAAAGGACAACATACTCCAAACAAAGCGAATAGCCAAATAGAGGATAGCCACAGCTAGAGCAGGATGTAAACCATTTAGGGCAAGAATCAATTCATTCCCACCACCTAAAAGATGTGGAAAATAGAGACCAATAGGAATGATAAACAGAACTGCCAAGAGGCCATGAAAATGAGATGGCAAGTGGAAGATTTTCCCTAACCCTTGGTAGGCCTTACCAATACGTAAGACAACCCACTCATAACCGTATCCAAGCACACCTAGAAAAATCCCCAAAACAATAAGAATCCAATAATCTTTCAAAGGAAATACGGGTAATTTTTCTGTCATAGCAAGGACCGGTACCTGGCCAAAGATGCGTAGGGAAACAGCATTAGCTACTAAAGATGCCGTTAAAGCTGTCACCCAAACATGACGAGAGAAGTGATGATAGATTTCTTCGACGACAAACAAAAGACCAGCAATTGGCGCATTGAAGGCAGCAGATAACCCTGCTGCTGCTCCTGCAGCAATCAAAACACGCTTCTCACGCGCAGAGAGCTTAAGTCCCTCGGCTAATCCCTTAGCAGTCATGGCACCTAGTTGAATACTAGGTCCCTCACGTCCCAACATCAGTCCCATTGAAATCCCAAGGACTCCACCTAGGAACTTACGCCATAATACTGACCACCAAGACGGATGTAAGAGACCCATCAGTTCCCCTTCAACGTGAGGAATACCTGAGCCCTTGATGTCTTTTTCCTGTTTAATAAGGTAACCAATAAAAAGGGCAATCAAGAGATTAACAAGTACAATTCCCAGAATCAGAAGTGGATTACGAAGGGCGTCTTCGTAAATAGCTACAGAAAATGCGGCCCCTTTGGCAATTAACCAACGAAAAAGACTGACCACTGCTCCTGCTGTCACCCCCACTAAAAGCCCTCGCCAAACGGACCAAAGGAGATGTTGAGATTGCGTCCTAAAATCTCTTTCTATTTCATTCATAAAAACTCCATTTCTGACTACAATAAAAGCAGACTTTACTCTGCTTTTTTCTTATGCTAATGCTTCTGAAACTTTTTCAGCGAAAGCTTCAAGGTTTTCGATATCTTCATCTTCAGCAGAAAGGTCAACCTTGACGCTATCAGCACCTTTAGTCGCCCCTGTGAATGTGAATTGATTTTCAAACTCATCCACTGAATGACAGAAATAATCGTAGAAGGTATCTCCTGAACCTACAACACCAAAGATTTTACCTGACAAGTCGAGGTCAGCCAAATCTTCGTAAAAGTCAACGATTTCATCTGGCAGCTCACCATCACCATAAGTGTAAGTCGCTACGATACAGATGTCCGCATCTTCAAAATCAGCGGCATCAACCGTTGTACACTCGTCTACATCTACAGTGTGACCTAATTCTTCCAATTTTTTGGCAACGATATCTGCGATTTCTTCCGTGTTACCGGTCATACTGGCATAAACGATTTTTGCTAAAGCCATAATGTCCTCCAAAATAATAAATTAGCTATATTATATCATATTTCTTCAGAAAATAAATGACCTAATAACTCAAAAAAACTGCCCATCAGGACAGTTTTAGATTCTTTTAACAAGTGACTTGGCGTCTAAACATATAGAACTTTCTGTAGATAAAATGATATAGTCCCTTTAATAAATTCAGAGCGAGCCATAGCCAAGACTTTTTGCTGTGAGAAAAGTGCCTAATGTTAAATAACTTTAGGCACTCGGAAGTTTTGAGACACTAGGCTCAAAACTTAGCTATGGAATTCCGAAGGAAGTCGCTAACGTCCGTACTCACCTAAGAAAAGTCTAAAAAGAAGAATTCATTTCAATTTAAAACTTCCCATCAGGACAGTTTTAGATTTTGTAGGAGTTCAAAGTGTCGATAGACTAGCCATAAGCCAAGACCAACTATCAGAATGAGAAGCACTGCTCTCATGAGACCTCTCAGAAAAGTCAAGAGCCAAGTAAGAAGCATAGAGGTGATTAGCCAACTCCAACCAGAGGCTCCGTATAGGGTTTGAATACTCTGTATAGAATGACTGGTCAGCGTTTTTACCCAATTGGGAATATAAATCCAAATACCATCACCTGATAGTCCCAAACGATTGGCAATCATGGTTCCTGTTGTTTGCAACCAAGTAAAGACCCCAGCATTGAAAAGAAAAAGGAAGGTTTGCATGGGGTAACGTCTAGCAAGGCGTTTCAAATAGCGCATGACACCCCTCCTTAATTTGCATAGAGAGCATGGACCGTATCAATATCCACCTGTTGAATCCCGTAATAAGATCCTGCTGATTGCATAACGGATGTCTTAGAGTCATCATGGTCTAAGCCAATGGCATGTCCCAATTCGTGTTCAGCCGTATTCACAATACGCTTGTGAGTATAACCAAAATCACTATTCAAGAGGAAATAACTGTTCAACTTCACATCCACATGAGTAATGCGATTGGTCAAAACATTGGTTTGAGTGTCTGCTAAACCTGCTGCCTGTGAATTCGCATCGGAATAGTCAGTCGCAACAATGTCAGCCGTTGAGGCATCATCAGTTAATGTAAAGATGAAAGCACCCGTGTTATTCCAGTTAGTAATAGCTTCCTTATAAGCTGCTACCAAGGTTTCATCTGTAGATTGTATATAGATGCTTGCTGTATTTTGCGCCCATCTAGCTCCATTAGACTCAGGAATAGTATCTGTCGTTGATAGGTTAGAGACAACTTTCTCAACGTCACTAGTACTGGTACCACTAAAACCTAGCTCTACTTGATGAAAGGCTTGGTTAATGTTTGTGGCTAAGGTACTTGAAGAATTATTGGCATAGTAGACGAGTCCATAACCAATAAGGGCTAGGACTAGGGCAAGTTTAAATATAGCCCAAATAAGATTCCAAATAAATTGTAAAAGAAGTTTGGGAATATAGAAGATTACTCTGAATAATTTTTTCATTATTGAGCCTCCTTTTCGAAACTTCCCCTAGTATATCAAGCTCTAATAGTTCTGACAAGCAAAAAATATCACTTTAAGCTTTTATCATCTCTTTGATAAGATGTTACAAACTTGACCTATTAAGACAAACGTTCTTCTTTAACGTAATCAATAGGTAACCATTCTAAGTAGGCTTCTAGTTGTTTTTCCCAGTAATACCACTCATGTCTTCCATGGTCTGTTCGGTAGTCAATGTCTAAACCAAGGGCCTTCAAATCAGCAACTGCCTTATCTTGAGAATCAAAAAGGAAATCCTCAAGGCCACACCAGGCAAAGAATTTGGTTTTCTTGTCATGTTGTTTGGCTAGGTTAACCAATTTGTGCTGCTCAATGTCTTTCCCTTCCAAATCGCCAAAGACACCTTGCCAGTATTCCTTGGACTCACTCGTTTCATCTGTAATCATCTCTACTGATAATCCAAGGGCACCAGAGAAGGAACCCGCACAAGCAAAGTTATTTGTCGTTAAGGCTAGTTTGAAAGAACCATAGCCACCCATAGAAAGTCCAGCGATAAAGGTCTTTTCACGCTTCTTAGTCATACTAGGGAAGAAACGTTGCATGACTTGAGGAAGCTCCTTAGCAATGGCATCGTAATACTTGACCCCGTAGTTGGTATTTGTATACCAGCCATTTTCCGTGTTAGGCATAATAACAATGAGATTAGTCTTACGAAGGAGACGCTGAATATTGGTACGGAAGGCCCAAGAATTATGATTGCCCCCCATGCCATGAAGGAGATAGAGAACTGGGATGTCCGTATCACTTCCCGTTTCAGCAATCTGATCGCGATCTGGATAGATGACATCCACTTGGCGGTATTGGCCTAGAACGTCTGAAGAGTATTCAATTTGAAAAAAAGCCATTTGTATTTTCCTTTCTTAATGTTAGAAAAGCTGGGACACCCCAGCTTTTGATTTTAGAACAAAGTCTTGTTAAAACTTTCCTCAATGTCTATGGTGCAAGCGATACGCTCACACTCTTATGTTTTAGTCAGTTATTAGCGGACTTCCATGACTACTGGAAGGATTGCAGGACGGCGTTTGGTTTGGTCAAAGAGGAACTTAGCCACATCGTCTCGGACGGCCCCTTTAAGTTCACCCCAGTCGAAGCTGTCTCCTGCCAAGTAATTTTCAACGGTAGCATTGACAATGTCAGCAGCCTCACGGAGAATGTCACGGCTCTTCTTCACATAAACGAACCCACGTGTATTCACACGCGCTTTAGAGACAATCTTACGTTCCTTCTTGTTAACAGTGATAGCTACGATAAAGATACCATCTTCAGACAAGACCTTACGGTCACGAAGGACGATATTACCCACATCACCAATGGCATTACCGTCAATCATAACATCACCAGCTGGAACAGCTCCTTCATGAAGAAAACCTTGGTCCTCTGACAAGTGCATGATGTCACCGCGTTTAACGATATAAATATTTTCTGGAAGAATACCAACTTCCAAGGCTAACTCTGCATGTGCTTGAAGGTCACGGTACTCCCCTTGAATAGGGAAGAGATACTGTGGACGAAGGAGGTTAATCATCAATTGAAGTTCGCGAGCATTGGCATGTCCAGAAACACGAAGGCTCTGCGTAATCATCTTAACAGTTCCACCAGCTTTATAGATAGCGTTGTTGACACGTGCCACTACGGCTTCCTTAGCAATGCTTGGAGTTGTTACGATATAAACCAAATCTCCATCCTTGATTTGAACGTAACGGTGACGACCAACAGCCATCTTTTGAAGGCCATCGATTGGTTCACCCATACGACCATTTTCGAGGATAATCAACTCGTGGTCTTCGAACTTGTTCATGTCTTTTGGTTTAACAATAAGTTTTTCATGCTCCACAGTCAATTTTTTGAGACGAATGGCTGTGCGGACAATATTTTCTACGTCAAAACCAGTAAGAACAACACGACGTCCGTGATCAGCAGCTGAATCAAAGACTTGTTGAATACGTACCAAGTTTGAGGCAACTGCAGCAACAATAACACGTCCTTCTGCATCAGCAATTACTTGGTCAATTTCTTGGCCAACTTCTGCTTCAGAAGCTGTTTGTTCCGTACTTGTCGCATTTGCTGAGTCTGACAAGAGGGCCAAAACACCTTCACGTCCGATTTCAGCCAAACGACCTAAATCAGTTTTGTAGTAAGGACGGGCAGCTTGATCAAACTTGAAGTCACCTGTATAGACAATATTTCCTTGGTCAGTACCAAGAACAATCCCCATTGATTCTGGAATTGAGTGAGTTGTTTTGAAGAATGAAACCTCAGCATCCTCAAATTCGATTTCAGTTTCTGCGTCAATAACATGGAAATTGTTGAATTTCTTAACACCAGCATTCTTGACAAAAAGTTTAGCTAACTCGATTGTAAGTGATGATCCAAAGACTGGTGCTTTGACTTCTTGCAAAATATAAGGTAGGGCACCAATGGCATCAGCGTGTCCGTGAGTTAAGAAAATCCCTTGGATACGATCTCTATTTTCAATCAAGTAATCTAAGTTAGGGATGACAAAGTCAACACCTAGTTGTTCATTTTCAGGATACTTTAGACCAGCATCCAAGATAAAGATAGAGTCGTTAATCTCAACAATATAGAGGTTCTTAGCATTTTCACGTACTCCACCTAGGGCAATAATTTTAATATCGCTCATGCTTGTTTTTCTCCTTTTTAGTTTGACTCTCTTCTAGAGCCTATTTTTACAGACGGTCCAAGAAGCTGAACGTTCGTGCGAACAGTCTCCTTGTCGATTTACAGGCCACAACAAAAAGTTGCATACCCTTTAAGTATACAACTTTTTGGCTTATTTTACAATTTAGAGTCAGACTAGGCTTACTCAAACATAGCGTAATAGTCTGTGATATCCAATTGGCCTTTTTCTTCCTTGGTAAGGTCTTTAATGATTTGACCATCCTTCATAACGATAAGACGATTTCCATATTTTAGGGCATCTTCCATGTGATGGGTAATCATCAAAGCTGTTAGATGGTCACCTGTTACAAACTCATCAGTCAACTCCATGAGGGCTACACTGGTCTTAGGATCCAGAGCTGCAGTGTGCTCGTCTAAGAGCAAGAGCTCAGGACGTTTAAGTGTCGCCATCAAAAGACTGAGAGCCTGACGCTGACCACCTGAAAGGAGACCTGCTGGTGTATCTAAGTGCTTTTCTAAACCATTACTGATACGTTCAATCAGACCTTGAAATTCCTCTGTGTAGAGGTGAATTTGGCGTGATTTAAGCCCTCGTTTTTCGCCACGGTATTTGGCAATCAAGAGGTTTTCTGCAACAGTCATACGAGGAGCCGTCCCCATTTTAGGATCTTGGAAGACTCGTGAGAGGTATTTGGCACGCTTCTCAGCAGGGAGAGCCGTAACATCTTCACCCATGATGAAAATCTGACCACTGGTCAACATGAGAGTCCCTGCAATGACATTGAAGAGGGTTGATTTTCCGGCACCATTTCCACCAAGAATGGTAATAAAGTCACCTTCTCTAATGGTAAGATTAACATGGTCCAGAATGGTTTTTTCGGTGTCAAAACCGTTATTGACCTTAACAGTCGCATCTTTGAGTTCTACAATAGCTGTCATCGTGATAAGGTCACCCCCTTAAAGAATTTTCGACGTAGGACAGGCGAAATCAAGCAAATAGCCAAAACAATCGCACTAAAGAGTTTGAGGTAGTTAGTGTTAAAGCCAAGAGCAATAACCGCTGTCAAAAGGAACTGATAAAGGATTGAGCCAATACAGATGGCAATCAAACGTTCCAACAGAGTCAAGTTAGTCGCATAAAGGACCTCACCAATGATAATGCTGGCAAGACCGATGACGATAACCCCAATTCCTTTAGAAACGTCGGCATAACCATCCTGTTGGCTAATCAGGGCTCCAGAGAGGGCAATAATACCGTTTGAGATAACAAGCCCCATCACTTCCATATTGTCTGTATTGATACCAAATGATTTGGCCATGTCTCTATTATCACCTGTGGCAATATAAGCTTGACCTAGGCGCGTGTTAAGAAAGGCAATCAAGGCAGTGATAACAATGGTTACCGCAATGAGACCAACAATCAAGAGGTTGTAGTCCTTGCTGAAAGGAAGCAAGTCTTGAATAGTCTTAATATCAAGAAGTCCTAGGTTGGCCCTTCCCATAATCATAAGCATGACTGAGTTAAGAGAGGTCATGACCAAAATCCCTGCCAAAATAGTAGGAATTTCTCCCTTAGTATAGAGGAGACCAGTCACAAGTCCAGCACCACAGCCCGCCAAGACGGCAACCAAGGTCGCCAAGATAGGGTTCCAACCAAAGTTCATAAGGGTTACTGCTACTGCCCCACCAAGAGGGAAGGAACCTTCTGTTGTCAAATCAGGAAAATCCAAGATACGGAAAGTCATGTAAATCCCAAGACCTAGGATTCCGTATAGAAGCCCCTGATAAATAGATGAAATAATCATAAGTCCTCCTTATTTATCAGCTTTAACAGCGATGTCTGACTGTTTAAGCACATCGTCAGGGATGGTGATGTTGAGGTCTTGAGCAACTTTAAGGTTAAGTGTTGGTGTGCCATCATCGATAACATCTACAGGAACATCCTTAACTTTCTTACCTTTAAGAACCTTAACGGCACTACGAGCTGTAGCCTTTCCAAGTTCATATTGGCTTTGAGCAACTGAAGCCAAACCGCCTTCTTTCACCATAGTATCAACCGTCGTATAAACTGGAATCTTAGCTTGGTTAGCTGATGAGATTACTGTTGAAAAGGCTGAGGCAATAGTATTATCTTGAGGCGTCCAGATGGCATCTACCTTACCAGTCATGACTGACATGGTTGTATTGATTTCATTGGTTGATGGAACGGCGTACTCGACCACATTCAGGCCATCCTTTTCTGCGTATTTCTTAAAGCTTTCAACCTGTGATTTGGAATTGTCCTCACTTGAAGCGTAGAGAATACCAATCGTCTTAGCGTTGGGTGTCAGTGATTTGACCAATTCTACTGTCTGCTTAATCGGCACTTGGTTAGAGGTACCGGTAACATTGCCTTCTGGATGCTTGAGATCCTTAACCAATTTTGCCCCAACAGGGTCTGAGATAGCCCCCATGATGACTGGAATATCCTTGGTAGCTGCCGCTAGCCCCTGTGCTGCTGGTGTGGCAATACCGATAACGACATCGTTCTTGTCATTAACCAATTGTTTAGACATGGTTTGAATTTTAGACTGGTCTCCTTCGGCATTTAGGAGGGTGATTTTAACCTTGTCCCCCTTATAACCAGCTTCCTTAAGGCCATCCTCAATTCCCTTCTCGATTTGATCCAGGGCGTCGTGAGTCACGAACTGGAGGATACCTACTTTGACGACCTTATTGGCATCTTGGTGTTCTTTTTTGAAAAAATCTGTACCAATAGAACCGAGCGTCAAGATAGCTAGGAAAACCAAAGTCCAAATTAAACGCTTGTTTTTCATATGTGTCTCCTTCTATAAATTCTTCCTTTCTATTGTAAGTCATTTTCAGTCAATTAGCAATATTCTTAATTTATAAAAATCACCTTGCTCAAAGAAAAAGAATCAGAACAAGATGTCTGATTCTTTTCCCTTATTATTACTGATACTGTGCCAAGTCTAGCTTCATAATAAAAAAGTAAAGGTCACCATATTGTCCTTTGTAGCCAATATCATGTCCGTTTATTGTCACCTTAGTAACTGGTGTTGCATCTGGCAAGGCAATCCAACAAGCTTGCTGGGCTCTGACAAATTCATTGTAATCTTCAAAGGAAGTGTGTTTTTCTTGCTTGGCAGTATTTAAATAAGTTACTTCAATCATTGAGGGAGACCTCCTTATAATCCTTTACCTAAGGTCTAGATTACGCTTCCTAGAGAGCAAAGTCAATCATGACGACTTAAAAAACAGCAGGCTGGGCCATACAAATAATAGAAGGTCACTTAATGCCAGATCATGTTCATATGCTAGTAAGTATACAACAACGAATGAGTGTGGCTAGTTTTATGGGATATTAAAAAGGTAAAAGTGCATTAATGATGTTTGATAGAAATGCCAATTTAAAATATAAATTTGGAAACAAACATTTTGGGGCAGAAGGTTTTTATGTAAGTACGATAGGACTTAATGAAGCCACAATTAAGAAATATATCTAGGAACTAGTGAAGTATGATACCGCATTGAACAATTAAGTGTGAAAGAATATAAAAATCCCTTCAGTGATAACGGTAAGTAATGCGTCTGCCTCTTTGAGAAGCTTATGACGAATAAAAGAAATAAAGGCTTGAACAAAGTGAAAGACTTCGTCTTAAGACGCTGGTTACTATTATGGACTTATAGCCCTTAATCAAACTACCCGTGAATTAAACTGCACCCCAAAAATTAGACAGAGAAAATCTAACTTTTGGGGTATTTTTATTACTTGAATATACGATATAAGATAACAAAAAACATCGATTGATGACTTTTTCAGTGGAATCCCTATCCGGTCCTCTCTAGATGTTAGCTTTTCATCACCCACTACAGTTGACTGAGAGCTGAGAGCAAAAAAAGAAGACCCCTAGGATCTTCTTTCTATTTAAGTTCTACTTAAATTATTTTACTGTGCGGATACGCATAGTGTTTGTACCACCTGTACCTACAGGAACACCAGCAACGATAACAATGTTGTCACCAGATTCTACAAGACCTGATTCCAATGCAACTTTTTCAGCAACATCAAACATGTCATCAGTTGAGCTTGGTTTTTCAGTAACTACTGGAATAACACCCCAGTTAAGCATCAATGATTTTTGAGTAATTTCATCGAATGTTACAGCCAAGATATCAGCTTCTGGACGGTATTTAGAAATCAAACGAGCAGTGTTACCTGATTCAGTAAGAGCAACAACAAGTTTGATATCCATTGAGTTAGTAGCATCTTTAACTGCAGACGCAACTACTTCAGTCTTAGTTGAACGGTCAAATGTTGATGAATCAAGACGACCATACTCTTTAAGAAGAGTTTGAGCGTTTTTATCAATTGTAGCCATTGTACGAACTGATTCAACTGGGTATTTACCATTTGCAGACTCACCAGAAAGCATTGTAGCATCTGTACCATCGATAACTGCGTTGAATACGTCAGATACTTCAGAACGAGTTGCACGTGGTTTTTCTGTCATTGTTTCAAGCATGTTTGTAGCTGTAACAACAACTTTACCAGCAGCGTTAACTTTTGTGATGATCATTTTTTGGTAAACTGGAACCATTTCGAATGGTACTTCGATACCCATATCACCACGAGCAATCATGATACCGTCAGCAGCTTCGATAATTTCATCGATGTTGTCGATACCTTGTTGGTTTTCGATTTTAGCCAACAATTGAACGTGACCGTTACCAGTTTCTTCACAGATAGCACGAACTTCTTGTACGTCTTTTGCAGTACGTACGAATGAGATAGCGATAAAGTTAAGACCTTGTTCAAGACCAAAACGGATATCAGCGTTATCACGTTCAGCAAGTGCTGGGAAAGGAATTTTAGTGTAAGGGATGTTTACACCTTTTTGTTTAGCGATGATACCATCATTTTCAACTTCAACGATGAATTCACGTTTTTCAGCATCTTTGTCCACAACACGAAGACCAAGTTTACCATCATCGACAAGAACTTGTTTACCAACTTCTACATCGTCAAAAACGTCAAGTGCACCTGCAACGTTCAAAGCGATAACGTCGCGAGTTGATTTGATACCTTGTTTAGTAGCAACACGAATTTGTTCACCCGTTTTGTATGCATACTCTTTAGCATCACCTTCGAACAATTCAGTACGGATTTCAGGTCCTTTTGTATCAAGAAGGAAACCTACTTTTTGACCAGCAAGGTCTTCTGCCATACGAACGACATCCATACGTTCACCTTGTTCAGCGTGGTCACCATGTGAGAAGTTGAAACGGAAAACGTTGGCACCTTCCTTGATCAATTGAGCAATGTTTTTAGCAGATGCTTCGCGGTCAAGTTTTTCACCCCAGTAACCATCTTCACCAAATTTTTTGCCGCCACGGATTTCAACCGCAGGACCAAGTGTTGCAACGATTTTTACACGTTTATTCATGATAAATAAAAACTCCCTTATATTTTTTGTCGCCTTAGCGACGGATTAACAATAATTTAAGTAACTGAGATTAGCTCAAGTTAGACAATGAACGGTTAAGATCTGCAAAGTCAAGACGAGCTCTGTGTGGATTATTAACGATAATTTTACCGTCTTCAGTAAGACTGAACAAAGCGCCTTCTTCTGCTGTACCAAGGATTGGGCTTTCAACAAGCTCTTCATTGTGGATACCAACAGCTACACCACCAATACCTTGTTTAAGGAGGTCAACCGCATGTGCACCCATCCATGAAGCAAGAACACGGTCACGCGCAGTTGGTGAACCACCACGAACCACGTGTCCAATGTTTGTTGCACGAAGATCTGAAGTATCTCCAGCTTCTTTCATTTTAGCTGCAAATTCTTCAGCACCCATAACACCTTCAGCAAGTACGATTACGTGGTGAGTTTTAGCACCTGATTCGTAACCTTCTTTAACTTTACGGACAACTTCGTTGATGTCGTACTCTTCTTCAGGTACGATAATTTGGTCTGCACCAGAAGCAATACCAGCCCAAAGAGCGATATCACCAGCGTTACGTCCCATAACTTCAACGACAAAAGTACGTCCGTGACTGAAAGCAGTGTCTTGAATCTTATCGATAGCTTCTGTTGCAGTTGCAACAGCAGTATCAAAACCAATTGTATAGTCTGTACCAACGATATCGTTATCGATAGTTCCTGGAAGACCAACAGCTGGGAAACCATGTTCAGTCAAACGCATAGCACCATGGTAAGAACCATCTCCACCAATAACTACTACACCTTCGATTCCATGTTTTTTAAGTTGCTCAATACCTTTAAGTTGACCCTCAAGTTGGGCAAACTCAGGATAGCGAGCAGACTGAAGGAAAGTACCACCACGGCTGAGGATGTTGTCTACGCCTTTGGCATCAAGTTGGAAGATATCTCCTTCAACCATACCAGCGTATCCACGGTTAATGCCGAATACTTCAATTCCTTCAGAAATTGCTTTGAGAACAACTGCGCGAGCGGCAGCGTTCATACCAGGGGCATCTCCACCACTAGTCAAAACAGCAATACGTTTCATTATTCCTGATACTCCTTTTATATATTTAACATTTTCATTATAACACAAAGAATTCTAAATGGCTTTAAATTTGAAAAGATTTATTGTTTTTTTTTTATCGTAAAACCGTTTTCAACACATAAGGTGCTAATTCCTGATTAAGTTCCTCGTTCTTGGCTACTCTATATCTTTGACTAACGATGGTTTCCTTACTTCCTTGATAACGAATAATTACAGGGATGTTTCCAGGATACTTAGCTAAGATTTGAGAAACGTCTAAGTCCTTATCATGATTCTCAAGTAGAATCCAGAATCGCTCCGTACTAGCTTCCTCCATGTTAGACAAAATTAACTGAATGCGTCCATCACGCTCCTGGGTCCGCCCATCAAGATAAAAGAGCCCACCTTCACTTAATTTATCCTTATGATAGAAATAAGTTTCTGGGAATAGGGTAACATCAAGTTTATTGATCCCATCAGTCACGTTCAGAAAGGCCATCTGATCACCTTTTTTAGTTCTGATAATTCGAACGGACTCTAGCTGAACCAAAACCGTCGCCATATTATTAACAGTCAAATCAGAAATTGGTTGATAGGGACGAGAGGCCATTTTTTGAGCTAGGTGTAAAGGATGAGGACTAAGCCCAACTCCTAGTAACTCCTGTTCTAAATTATAACGATCCGTCTGGCTATAGTCTTCATAATCAACCCAAGAATAAGAGGACTCTGCAAACAAACTTCCTAACTCATTGACAAAAGTAAAGAGGTTGTTTAAATTGCCAATGATTTTCTGACGGTTTGATTCAAAAATATCAAACAAACCAATTTGAATAAGAGGTGTCAAAATATCGACTTTCTGATATTTGCTAGGAATACGTGTTAAAAAGTCTTCTATAGAAATGTATTTGCCATTTTGTTTGCGATCCTCAATAATCCAAAGGGCAAAATCTCTTGGCAAGCCTTTGATAGTCTTGAGACCTAGTACGATCTTTCCATTTGAAATCTTGTCCAGATAGGGAATCCTATTAATATCGAGGCTAGCTAGGGAGAAGCCATTTTCAATTGCATCCTTAATGTAATCACTAGACGAATAATTCAACATGACGTCGTAGAATATCTGTGGGTAATGCGTTTTGAAATAGGCTAACTGAAAGGCCAAAGCTGAGTAGGCATAGGCATGACTTCTATTAAAACCATAACCTGCAAACTTAGCCATCATACTAAAGAGGCGTTCAGCAATCTGTGGGTCACGTCCCAATTGACGACTTCCTTCCATGAACTCCTCGGACATCTTGGACATTTCATTGGCATCTTTTTTAGACATCGCTCGACGAAGCAAATCGGCTTTTCCGAGTGTAAAGCCCGCAAATACTTGGGCAATCTGCATAACCTGCTCCTGATAGAGCATGATGCCATAAGTAGGCTCAAGGATTGGTGCAACTACTGGATCAATCAGATCTACTTTTTCCTTACCATACTTACGAGCAATGAAATTATCTGTATAATCGCTAGCTCCAGGACGGTTAAGTGAGGTTGTCGCTACGACTTCTTCGAACTTAGCCGGTTTAATCCGTTTAAGGAGGTTTATGGCACCTGCCTGCTCAAACTGAAAAATTCCCTTTGTCTTACCACTGGCAAAAAGTGCTAGGGTCTGTGGATCTTCCAAGTCAATGGATTTGATATCAATAGTGATGCCCTGCTCTTCTTCTAGCTTTTCCTTCATTTTTTGAACAAAGGTCAAATTACGGAGACCCAAGAAATCCATCTTAAGCAAGCCATTGGCCTCAACTGCGGAGGCATCGTACTGAGTAACCATCATATCCTCACCAGCTTTTAGAGGAATATGGTTAGTCAGGTCATCATCACTCATCACTATACCAGCAGCATGGATTGAGGTCTGTCTTGGCTGGCCTTCAATAGCCTTAGCAATCTCAAAAGCCCTCTGAAATTCCTGTCTCTGATTAATCAACTGTCTAAATGACATATTCTTCTCATAGACAGAAGTCAGGTTGTCGCGAAAAGAAATCTTTTTACTTAGTTGGGACAGTTCAAATTCCTTAGCACCAAAACGTTTAAAAACATCTCGAATAGCCTGCTTGGCTCCAAAGGTTGAAAAGGTAACAATCTGAGCAGAGTGATTACTACCATAACGGTCCCTAACATAATGAAGAAACTCGCTTCGATAGATATCAGGCAAGTCGATATCAATATCAGGCATGCTATAACGCTCTTCATTTAGGAAACGCTCGAAAAGCAAGTCATTTTTAACGGGATCAATTCCAGTAATATCAAGGACATAGGCCACCAAGCTTCCTGCAGCAGATCCACGTCCCATTCCCATATAATAACCACGGCTACGCCCAAAGCGTAACAAGTCCCAGACAATCAAGAAATAATCATCAAAGCCCATCTGATGAATAATAGACAATTCTTTGTCTAAACGTTCCTGATAAACTGCTGAGGTTAACTTTTTAGACTCCAATCCAGATTGAGCTAATTGACGTAATTGGTCAACAGCAGGCATATCTCGATTAAAACGTGGAAGCTTCAAATCCGTATCAAATTGATAAGTAATGTCTGAAACAAGTTGCTCCAAATTGTTCAAAGCCTCTGGAATATCACTATACGCACTTTCCATTTCTTGAGGCGAGAAAAGAAGCTGATTCATAGAACAAATAGAGGCCTCTGACAAGGAAACGTTTTGTGAGATGGCATGCAACATCTGAATCGTCGAGCGGTCTGCATTCTCAAAGTAACGCACTGTATGTAAGGGAACTACAGGATAATCAAACTCTTTACCCGCATCTTCTGGCCTTACCCCAATGAAAACCTCTGAACCAAGAGCCATCCCTGGCTCCCAGTCTTCACTTGGAAGGATGAGGGCAATAGCGTTTAGATAGTCCGAAAAAGCTGTAAATTCACGCTGTCCCGAGGAAAGCTCTGTTGCCAACTTCATCAAATTTTTATAGCCCTGATTATTTTTAGCTAATAGACGAAAAGGAATTTTTCTTCCCTCGTAAAATAGATTAGCTTCCATACCAATCAAAGGACGTAAACCGTTTCTACTTGCAAGCTGGGCAAAATGATAGGCAGCATAGAGATTGTCACGATCCATTAAACCAAGGGCTTGGTAGCCAAGCTCTTTGGCACGCGCAACGTAGCTGTTCAAGTCTACGACACTATCCATGAAACTATAGACGGATTTTGTATCCAATTGTGCAAACATGAAGGCCTCCTTTCTATCTTTCTATTATAGCATACGCTACTTGCAAAAACGCCTCTACCATATTAACTGTTTCAAACAAAAAGAATGAGATAGAACAACATTTTTGATATTGTCCTTATCCCATTCTTTTAAGTACTCATTATTTTTTTACTAACACATCATTGCTTCTGATAGCAAGATTGAATATCAAAGTTTAGAAAAACAACTTAGTCCCTTATTGCCAATATGATGGGCGTTGTTTTTCATAGGCAGCAATCAAATCTTCATATTGAAGAGTGATTCCAATATCATCAAGCCCTTCAACCAATTTACGTTTCCACTCATGATCGATATCAAATGGAAACTCTCCTGCTGAAGATTTAATGACTTGGTTTGGAAGGTCAATCGTGATTTCTTCACCCGCAGGAAGGGCAGCCAATTTTTGACGTACTTCCAAGGGTTGAACGATTGGCAACATACCATTCTTCAATTCGTTGTTATAGTGGATATCTGAAAATGATCCAGCGATAACACAGCGGAAACCATAGTCTTCCAATGCCCATGCAGCGTGTTCACGAGATGATCCTGAACCAAAGTTATCACCAGTAACCAAAATAGTCGCATCGCGATACTCAGGTTTGTTGAAGACAAAATCAGGATTTTCTTCGTAGTCATCATTAAGATAACGCCATTCAAACATCAAATTCTTACCAAAGCCTTTTTTATCAACAGCTTTCAAGAATTGTTTGGGAATGAGTTGGTCCGTATCGATGTTATCATTCATCAAAGGTACTGATTTCCCTGTATAGACGGTAAATTTTTCCATTATCTTCTCCCTTATGCTTGAACTTCTGGCATATCGCGTACATCTACAAATTTACCAGCGATTGCCGCAGCTGCTGCCATTGCTGGACTACAAAGGTGAGTACGAGCTCCATATCCTTGACGTCCCTCGAAGTTACGGTTACTTGTAGATGCACAGTGAACGCCTTCTGGAACATGGTCTGGGTTCATACCAAGACACATTGAGCAACCTGGATCACGCCATTCAAATCCCGCATCCAAGAAAATTTTATCCAAACCAAGACGTTCAGCTTCTTTCTTAACTGGACGTGAACCTGGAACAACAATAGCTGTTAATGTTGGTGCGATATGTTTTCCTTTGACGAATTTAGCAGCTAACTCAAGGTCGCTGAGACGTGCGTTAGTACAAGAACCAATAAAGACATAGCCAAGATCGATATCTTTAGCATATTCGCCAGGCTTAACATCCATATACTCGTAAGCACGTTCATCATTAAAGTCTTTGATTTCTGGGAATGGTTGATCAAACTCAACACCCATTTCAGGGTTAGTTCCCCATGTAACCATAGGTGCCAATTCTGAAACATCAATAGTGATTACTTTATCATATTCAGCATCTGGATCTGAAACCAAGGTTTTCCAGTCAGCTACTGCTTCTTCAAACTTCTCACCCTTAGGTGCGCATGGACGCCCTTCAACATAATCATAAGTTTTTTGGTCTGGATTCATAAGACCCATCTTAGCACCAAATTCAATAGACATGTTACAGATAGTCATGCGTTCATCCATTGAAAGTGCATCAATAGCTTCACCACAATATTCAACCGCGTATCCTACACCAGCATCAACACCATAGCGTGCAATAAGTGCAAGAATAAAGTCTTTTGAATAGACACCTGGCTGAGGTTTACCAACAAATTTCACCTTCATTTTCTTAGGTTTTACTTGCCACAAACATTGTGTCGCAAAGACATGTTCTACCTCAGATGTACCAATACCAAAGGCAATGGCACCAAAGGCACCGTGCGTAGCCGTATGACTATCCCCACAAACTACAAATTTACCGGGTTGACTGCGACCTGTTTCAGGACCAACCATGTGGACAATCCCCTGACGAGCAGTACCGTGGGTAGCCGCATCAATACCAAATTCTTCAACGTTTTTCGCCAAAGTATCAATTTGGTTTTTAGAAATAAGGTCACGAATGTTAAAAATATCAACCGTAGGAACGTTGTGGTCTGTCGTACCAAAAGTTAAATCTGGGCGACGAACTTTACGTCCAGCATCACGAAGTCCTTGAAAGGCCTGTGGACTTGTAACCTCGTGAATATAATGCTGATCCACATACATCAATTGTGGTTCGCCCTCGTTTCCAGTAACGACGTGGCGTTCCCAAAGTTTATCAAAAATTGATTTTCCGCTCATAAAATACTCCAAATATAATCTAAGGATTAGCTAATCCGAAAGTCTTGTTAGAATAAGGTATAAAATAACGACATCAATAACAATGCCCATAAGCCAACATAGCTTAAAATACCATTTGTTAATTTTATGTCTAAAAAATTTCCCACCTAGAAAGGCACCAATACCACCGAAAATCAGAGTCTGCAATAATAATGCCTTCTCAGAAATCCGTCTTTTATGTTGAATGGCCTTGCTTTTATCAAGTCCATAAGCACATAAAACAAGGAGATTCCATACCAACAAAACGCTTAGTAACACTAGTTTTAGTGTCATGAGTTTAGAGATTGCTAATAATAGCTGCTGTCATTTCAGCAGTCGAAGCCTGACCACCCAAATCACGTGTCAAGATGCCTTGGTTCAAGGTCTTATCAACAGCATTTTCAATCAATTCTGCCCCTTCAGTTTCATTGAAACTTTCACGCAACATCATAGCTACTGATAAAATCATTGAAATTGGGTTGGCAATACCTTGACCGGCAATGTCTGGTGCTGAACCATGAATAGGTTCATAAAGACTAGGACCATTTTCAGAATGACTGGCAGATGGCATAACACCTAAAGTTCCTGGAAGGACACTTGATTCATCAGACAAGATATCTCCAAAAAGATTTTCTGTCACAACCACATCAAAACGAGCTGGGTTGGTAATCATAATCATTGCGGCACTATCAACGAGTTGGTGTTCAAGAGTTACATCTGGAAACTCCAAAGAAACTTCATCAGCAACTTTACGCCACAATTTAGAAGTTGCCAAAACATTTTGTTTATCAATGCTAGTGACCTTTTTGCCACGACCTTGGGCAATCTTGAAAGCACGACGAATGATACGACGAATCTCATCTGCTGAATAATCATTGATATCACGAGCCTTGTCTTCTTCGAGAATATGCTCACCAAAGTAAATACCACCTGTAAGTTCACGCACAACGACAAAATCTACGCCCTCGATACGCTCAGGTTTAAGAGGTGACAAGTGTTTCAAAGCATCAAAGATGCGGACAGGACGGATATTAGCAAAGAGATTCAACTCTTTACGAATGGCCAAAAGTCCTTGTTCAGGACGAACTGGCGCATTGTCATATTTTGGTCCACCAATTGCAGCCAAGAGGATAGCATCTGCTGATTTAGCAGCATCCAAAGTTGACTTAGGAAGTGGATGACCTTCAGCATCAATACCAGCACCACCAAATGGTTTAGCATCAATGTCATAATCAAATCCAATTTTTGAAGCTACTTTTTCAAGAACTTCAAGACCTGCTGCCATAATCTCAGGTCCAATTCCATCACCTGAAAGTGTTACAATTTTCTTTGTCATGTTTAACTCCTCTTTGGCTTATGGAAGGTCACGATAAGAAACCTTACGTGCCATCTCACCAGCATTTTCTTTTTGAACCAATGTATTAGCATTGATATAGGCAATTGCTGATGCTTTCAAGACATCAAAGTCCAAACCAGATGCATTGAAAATAGTATCTGTATCTACATTTTCAACAGTTACAAGTACACGCGCTTGTGCATCAATACCATCAGTTACAGCGTCAATATTATAAGAAGTCAAGCGAACTGTTTGGTTGAAGAATTTATCAATAGCATTGAAAATAGCTTCAACTGATCCTTGACCGTTTGCCAAAAATTCTACAGATTCACCGTCTTCATTAGCCAAGCTAACTGTAGCAGTGATTGTTTCATCAGCATTAGTGGTCAAACGAAGATCTTCGAAGTGGAAACCTTCTGGATTATCTACACTAGTACCAGCAACAAGTGCACGAATGTCTGCATCAGTAATATCATGTTTTTTCCCAGCCAAGATTTTGAATTTGGCAAAGAGTGGCTTGATATCTTCTTCAACAAAGTCAAGCTCAAGTTCTTTCAATTTTTCAACAAAGGCATGGCGTCCTGACAATTTACCAAGAGGAAGACTGTTACTCTTGACACCTACCAATTCTGGTGTGAAGATTTCATAAGTTTGAGGGTTCTTAAGAACACCATCTTGGTGGATACCTGATTCATGAGAGAAAGCATTTCCACCAACAACAGCTTTATTTTTAGGAACTGGAATACCTGAGAAGCGAGAAACAAGCTCTGATGTATTCATAGTTTCATTCAAAACAATATCACAACTTGCTTGGAAGAAGTCTTCACGAATCTTCAAAGCAACAGCTACTTCTTCAAGAGCAACATTACCCGCACGCTCACCAATACCATTGACTGTTCCCTGAACACGTCCAGCACCATGTTTAATTGCTGTCAAAGTATTTGCAGTTGCCATACCAAGGTCATCGTGGCAGTGAACACCAAAGACAACTTTATGATCTGATTTAATATTTTCAGTCAAGTGATCAAAAATACGTGCAAACTCTTCTGGAGTCGTAAAGCCAACTGTATCAGGAATATTAATATATGAGGCACCAGCATCAACTGCTGTTTGAACAACTTCAGTCAAGAAATCAAGCTCAGTACGAGTAGCATCTTCAGGAGAAAACTCAACAACTTCAAATTTTGAACGTGCATATGACACATGTTCTTTTACAGCTTCAAGAATTTCTTCTTTTGATTTCTTCAATTTAAACTCACGGTGAATCGGACTTGTTGCGATAAAGACATGAATTTGTGGATACTTAGCATCTTTCAAAGCCTCATAACAAGCATCAATATCAGATTTCACTGAGCGAGCCAAGCCAGTAACAGAAGTTGTTGTCATAGCTTCTGCAATTTGTTTTACTGCTTCAAATGAATCTGGGCTAGCTGCAGGGAAACCAGCTTCAATTACAGAAATTCCCCATTTTTCAAGTTGCTTAGCAATAGCAACTTTTTCTTTAATTGAGAAGTTAACACCAGGTGTTTGTTCCCCATCACGAAGACTTGTATCAAAAAATTCAACTTTACGCATAGACAATCCTCTTTCTAAAAGTAAAAACGATAGTAGTAAAAAAACATCTCACTCGGAAACCCAAGCGAGATGTTTTTACCTCCCGCTTGGTAAGCCAAACAGGACTAATGCTTTTGCACTAGCCCTCATTACGCAATAGCAAAACAGTTGTAGTTGCGAATGTCATTTGACTCATTTCCTTTCGATGTATCTTGGTTAATATGATACATCTTTCCAACTTGAAAGTCAAGGAAAAATTACTGAATTGACTGACTTTTCTGACCACTATTTACAATTATTTTCAGTAAAAGAAAAAAGCTGACCTAAGTCAACTTTTTAATTGTTAATGATAACTACTTATCTCAGCTTATTTTCCGAGGTAGTATTCGTTAACAACGTTCAATTTTTCGTCAAATTCGAATACCAATGGTGGGAAGTTTGGAATTTCAACATCCATGATTTCGTCGTCTGACAATTGTTTGATGTGTTTTACAAGGGCACGGATTGAGTTACCGTGTGCACCTACGAATACGTTTTTACCATCTTTAAGAGCTGGAGCGATTTTATCTTCCCAGAATGGAAGGGCACGTTCCAAAGTAACTTTCAAGTTTTCAGCATCTGGAATTACTGAATCGTCAAGTGAAGCGTAACGACGGTCAGTGTGTGCTGAGTGCTCATCATCACGATCCATTGCTGGAGGCAATACATCGTATGAACGACGCCAGATGTGAACTTGCTCATCACCAAATTGTTCAGCAGCTTCTGCTTTGTTTTTACCAGTCAAACCACCGTAGTGACGTTCGTTCAAGCGCCATGATTTTTCAACTGGAACCCAAAGTTGGTCAGATGCTTCAAGAGCCAAGTTAGTTGTTTTGATCGCACGTTTCAATACTGAAGTGTATGCTTGGTCAAATTCGATACCAGCTTCTTTGATCAATTTACCAGCGTCGATAGCTTGTTGAGTACCTTTTTCAGAAAGATCTACGTCAGCCCAACCTGTGAAAAGGTTAGCTTTGTTCCATTCAGACTCACCGTGGCGAGCGAAAACCAATTTTACCATTAGTTATGTCTCCTTTTTATTTTGGGTTAAACCCATTTACTCCTTCTATTCTACCCAAAAAACCTTGAAAAAGCTAGCAAAATCCAAAAAATTCTGTAAAATTCTACTGCATCCTGTCAGTCTCAAAAGCGAGGGTATTAGAAATTCACTTTAGATGCTTTTGCATATCCATTATTTCCTTGTTTTAGGCCTTCATTCATGCTAAAATGAGATGAATTAGTAACATTTTACATTGTGATCTTTAAAGGAGGATCTTATGGTTTCTACTGCTACAAAAGTTGGTCAGTTTACATTTTCTAACTGTCTTATGAATGCTGCGGGTGTTCATTGTATGACTAAGGAAGAATTGGCAGAGGTCGAGGCTTCAGCTGCAGGTTCATTCGTCACAAAAACAGGGACACTTGAAGCCCGCCCTGGTAATCCTGAACCACGTTATGTGAATGTACCTCTTGGGTCAATCAACTCAATGGGCTTGCCAAATAACGGTTTTGAATACTACCTTGACTATGTGATTGAATTGCAAAAGCAACCCAATACCAAAAATCATTTCCTTTCACTAGTTGGTCTCTCACCTGAAGAAACCCACACGATTCTCAAAAAAGTTCAAGAAAGCGACTATGAAGGACTTGTTGAACTCAACCTCTCATGCCCTAACGTTCCTGGTAAACCTCAAATTGCCTATGATTTTGAAACAACAACCGAGATCCTTACTGAAGTCTTCTCTTACTTTACAAAACCTCTTGGTGTGAAATTACCACCATACTTTGATATTGTGCACTTTGACCAAGCTGCTGCAGTGTTTAACCAATTTCCACTTGTCTTTGTTAACTGTGTGAACTCAATTGGTAATGGCCTTTACATTGAAGATGAGTCTGTTGTCATCAAACCTAAGAATGGTTTTGGTGGTATCGGTGGTGACTACATCAAACCTACTGCCTTGGCAAACGTTCACGCTTTCTACCAACGTCTGAAACCTGAAATCCAAATTATTGGTACTGGTGGTGTCAAATCTGGTCGTGATGCCTTTGAACACATCCTTTGTGGTGCAAGTATGGTACAAGTGGGTACTGCCCTTCAAAAAGAAGGTGTCGCTGTTTTTGACCGTATTACTAAAGAACTTAAAGAAATCATGGAAGAAAAAGGTTACGAAACTCTTGAAGACTTCCGAGGAAAACTTCACTACATTGACTAGTCTACAAAAAAAGTTTGGAAGACCTTCCAAACTTCAGAATGAAGACAAACATCGTTTTTGATGTTTGTCTTTTTTATATTCTTACCTAATTCTCCTATAATCCAATAATATTGAGATATTGGGGTAAAATTATAGGTCTTTCCTGTCATCATTTTTACCAATTTTTTGATATTTAGACACGCTAAAGTAAGCCCAACCTTAGCTTCCATTTTGGACTTTCCTTTTTCTCTGGTATAACGTAAGTTATGATATTCTTTAGCTGTTCCGAATAACCGTTCTATCGTTTCTTTCCGGTGTTGATACCGTTCTTTCATACCACTTTGATGGCGAATATCTTCACAGACTTCTAGGGCATCTTTCCAAATATGACGCACAACAACTTTTTGGTGCTGGCGACTTTCAGTACAAATCGCTAACAAGGGACAGGTCTTACAAATTTTAGGATTACTTTTATACTCTCGATAACCTTCACGTGTGGTTGTACGATAAGTTAATACATGGTTCTCTGGACAAAGATAACAATCAAAATGCTCGTCATAGACAAAGTCTTTTGGACGTAAAAAATCTTTCTTACCTCTTGGTCTAGTGTAAGGGAAAACTGGTGTAATCCCTTTTTCTAGAAGAAACTTGGCAATACTAGGTGTTTTATAGCCTGAATCCGCAATAATGAATTCAGGAGAGAATGGTTCTAGTTTGACAAAAAGAGCAGAGAAAGCCTGACTATCATGGATGTTTCCTGCTTCAACCGTATAAGCTAAGGCCCAACCGTGTTTATCACAAGCTACTTGAGCATTGTAAGCGAAGACTTCCTTATGTTCCCCCTTATGAAACCAACCACTGTCTGGGTCTGTCGTTGATTGTTTCTTAGGTTTAGCCTCGCCTTTTTTGGCGGGCTTTAAGAACTTTTTTGCGTGTTTTTTCCTATCTAAATTAATCTCAATCTCCAGTTGTTCACTCATGAATTTAGCTTTTTGATCAATAACAACAGTTTTGTACTTATGATTATTAGCAGCTGCCTTGATATGGGTCCCATCAATGAAGATTTCTGAGGGATCAATGAGCCCCGCTTCCAAAACATGATGAAGCACATGACTAAAAATGTGTGCTAACACTTCCTTGTTTTGAAAGCGTCGGCTATAGTTCTTACCGTAAGTTGTAAAATGAGGCACCTTATCGTTCAGAGATAAGCCAAGAAACCAACGGTAAGCCGTATTCACCTCAATATCTTTAATGGTTTGGCGCATAGAACGAATGCCATAAAAACATTGAATCAACGGAATTTTAACTAATAAAACAGGGTCTAGACTAGGGCGACCATTATCCGAGGAATAACTATCTTCGACAAGATCATAAATAAAAGAGAAATCAATCGTTTCCTCGACTTTTCTTAGAAAATGGTCTTTAGGCACAAGTTCATCAAGCGTATAGAATCCTACTTGACGTCGATTGTATTCGGGATTTTCTTTGTGAAACATAGGAACACCTCATCAAATACCTTTTTCTTTTATTATACTCCTTCAAAGCAAGAAAAGTCCCCAGAAGTATAACTTCTGAGGACTTTGTCTTCAATCTGAAGTTTGGAAGACCTTCCAAACTTTTTTATTATTTGATGAGGATTCTCTTATTAGACAAGACCATCATCGTCACGTTCATCCCAGTCTTCAAAAGGATCCTTGCCCTCTTTCTCAGCTTGAAGACGTTTCTGACGAGCTTCTTCGATTTGTTTTTCACTTGGCTTCATCAGTTTGCTGATAGCAACAATACCTGATAGTTTAATAACAGTAAAAACCAAAAGAAAAATCAATACCACTGTTATGGTTTTCATAGATTTCCTTAACTTATTTTCATATAAATCAAAACCCCTAAAATTTTAGGGGTTTTTACATTATTTAACTGCGTCTTTAAGAGCTTTACCAGCTTTAAATGCAGGAACTTTAGAAGCTGCGATTGAGATAGCTTCACCAGTTTGTGGGTTACGACCTTGACGAGCAGCGCGTTCGCGTACTTCAAAGTTACCGAAACCGATCAATTGTACTTTTTCACCTGCAGCAAGGAATTCTTCGATAGAAGCGAAAACTGCATCTACAGCTGCTGCTGAATCTTTTTTAGTAAGCTCAGTTGCTTCTGCAACTTTAGCGATCAAATCTTGTTTGTTAGCCATTGTAACAATCCTCCAATTTATTTCTAAGCGAATAGTTTTTTTAGCGCTTGAACAAGTATTATCTTATCCTAAAAGGCCTATGAGGTCAAGTAATAAACGCTAATTTAATCGCTTTTTTGCAAAAAGTAAAGGCTTTTTAATTTATTGTCTTATAGATGTCAAATTCGATACGGTCATTAACCAAATCAAGGCTTTGAGCACGTGCTGTAATCCCCTTCTCATTCTTCATAGACTGAATATTTAAGGTAACCTTTCCCTTCTTACTATTGATGGCGATGTAATCAGGGAGGTTAGTTGAACGTTTAATCATCTTAAGGGCATCCGAAACAGGCAGTTTCAAGGTTCCAGCCGAAAGCTCAGAAACATGAAGTACAATTGCTCCTGATTCACTAACAACCGGCGTAAAGTAGACATAAAGAGGGACAGGGTGACCTAAAACCTTATAGCTACTTTCGAAAACAATTTTAGAATTAGTAACCTTGACCTTGAAACGCATCTTATCGGTCGAATAATCTTGGGCAAAGCCCGTAAGAGCAGCGTCAAGCTCCTCCCTTGTCATACTATACTTACCAATTTTAGTTGCTCCCTTAGGTAGGGATACAGAACTCGTCGTCTCCACTGGAGTCATGATTCTATAGGCCACAACACTTACTAAGGCTAGATTTAAGGCCAAGAGTCCTAAAAATAACCACTTCCATATCTTACTCACCTGACCACTCCTTCTTTGTTTGGTTAATACGTTTCAAAATGGCATCTGACATAATTTGATAACCTGTATTATTTGGATGAAAATGATCATCCTCAAAAAGAGCATCATTCAGGCTACCTTGAGAAGAGTTACTAGACTGAGACGTATCATCAGAGCTTGTAACACCGCCCTTACCGTCAATTCCCTTATAAAGCAAATTATTTACAGGAACAAAATAGACATTATCGTACTTCTTGCACACTTCTTCAGTAGATTGGTTCCAATTATCTACAATAGTTTGCATTTCTGTCATCTCTGGAAAATTAAGATAAAAAGGATTGTAAATACCAACAATATAAATTGGCAATGTTTTATTATCCTTACGAGCTAACTCAATAATCTGTCCTAATCTCTTTTGATAGGCCTGAGCTGGCTTAGTGAAGGTGTCTACATTAAGATTAGTGATATTGTCCTTAATGACATGGATTACATCATTACCACCAACTGTCAGAGTCATCACTTTAGCCTTCTTGAGATCTCTTTGAATATCCTTCTTTTCTTGCACTCTCTTGAGAATTTGATTGCTCGTATTCCCTGCGATACCATAGTTGCGAGAGGTCACTTGCCAGTCAAAATCTGACTCTAAGGCCTGAGACAAAACAGGAACGAAGCCCCCTTGATTACTACTATCACCTACACCTTGCGTAAGGGAATCACCGATAGCAACATAGGTGACCTTTTCATTTTTAATAGATTTAATTTTTTCTGCAATTTTTGATGACTGATGCGTACTAGGAACTACAAAAATAAAGAGGCCGATAAATAAGAGAAAAAGCAAGAAGAAGCCTACGAGGCTTCTAACTAATTCTGATTCTTTCCACTTATTCATAACGAACCATTACGGCAAAGGCGCCTTCACCAGTGTGCGTTTGAATGATGGAACCAGTCTCAAGGATTGAAATCGGAGCGCCCAAAACCTCAAGTTTTTCAGCCATTTCATGTGCAAAATCAGGTGTCCCTGCATAAGAAATACCAATCTCTGCCACTTTGCGGTCCTTATCCTTGATACCATTAATATAAGAATCCAACCATTTTGTGAATGTCTTAGCACCACGACCCTTCGCAATCGTATTCAACTGATAGTCTTTCAACTCCATAATGACACGGATATTGAGCAATGAAGATAGTAGACCTGTTACACGTCCAATACGACCACCTTTGACAAGATTCTCAAGGGTAGAAACACCGATATGTAGTTCAGATTTACTTTTCACTTCTTCCACACGTGCTACAATCTCATCTAGACTATCTCCTGCTTCAGCTAATTTGGCTGCTTCAACAACCTGAAACTTAAGGCACTGATCCGTAAAGCCTGAATCGATAACGGTTACATCTGCTCCTGACAGGCTAGCTCCTTGACGTGAAGCTTCACATGTCCCAGAGAGGGTGTGCATGAGGTGGATAGCCACAATCTGTTCTGCACCTTCTTTGACAAGTTTTTCATATGTCTCAGCAAACAAACCTACTGGTGGTTGGCTAGTCTTTGGTAACTCTTTACTATGCTTCATCATATCCAAGAAACGGCCTTCTTCTCGAAGATCACTATCTGAATAGATGACACCGTCCACCATAACCGACAATGGAACAACAGTGATATTATATTTTTCAACCAATTCTGGTTCAATCGTAATTGACGAATCGGTTACAATTCTGATTTTACTCATATTTTTCTCGCTTAACACAAATTTTTATTCTATTATAGCATGACTGGAAAACTTTTCCCAAGTCTTTTTCTAAAGAGAGTCATCTACCTTTAACAAGGCTCTTGCTTGGCTCAAGGCAGCCTCCGTCACATTATCACCTGCTAACATCTTAGCGATTTCTTGCACCCTTTCCTCAGGTGTCAAGAGACGAACACGAGAGACAGTCGTCTCATTATCGCTTTCCTTAGAAATAAAGAACTGATAATCAGCAATGGCAATAACTTGTGGAAGGTGACTGATGGCCAAAACCTGACCATGACTCCCAATCTTATGAATTTTCTGAGCGATGGCTTGGGCAACACGACCTGAAACGCCAGTATCAACCTCATCGAAGACGATACTTGTTTTGTCTTCTTTGCGGGCAAAGGCTGACTTAATCGCTAACATGAGTCGAGATAATTCTCCTCCTGAAGCAACCTTAACAAGCGGTTTAAAGCCTTCACCTGGATTGGTTGAGATGTAAAACTCAACCTGCTCATTACCATCACGGTTAAATTTCCCTTTAGTAAAGGTAACTTTAAAATCAGCCTTATCCATGTAAAGGTCGCATAACTCGTTCTTAATCTCAGCTTCAAGGGCTGTAGCAATTTGATGGCGTGCCGTTTGTAAGGTCTCTGCAGACGCAAGCAGATCTTTTTCAAGTTGCTTAAGCTCTTGTTCCATCGCATCTGACGAACTGGAATTGCCAGTTAAAAGATTATATTCTTTACTTGAATTTTCCAGATAATCTAAGACGTCATCGACAGTCCCACCATATTTACGAGTAATTGCATTAATCGTATCTAAGCGGTGTTCAATCTCTTGCAAACGCCCAGCATCAAAGTCCAAATTATCCAAAAGGTCACCGAGTTGCTTAGTGACATCTTCCAAAACATAATAGGCTTCTGATAGATTTCCAGAGAGTTCTTTGTAATCTGAGTCATACTCTTCAAGAGACTGGAGGTCATTCATGGCAGAACGAACATTTGAAAGACTTGAAAAATCTTCATTATCCAGCATGACATAGGCATTTGTTAAGGTATCAGCAATCTGCTTATGGTTAAGAAGCTTGTCTCGCTCCTTCATCAATGCCAAATCTTCTCCTGATTTTAGAGAGACTGCTTCAATTTCTGCAATCTGAAAAGCTAGCATTTCAATTCGAGCCTTATGCTCCTGCTCATTTTTCTGCTTTTCAAGAACGGCTTTTCTTAACTCACGATAGCGGTCAAAATACTCTTGGTATTCTTTCTTAGTTTGGAAAAATTCCTTGTCACCAAAGGCATCAAGCATGGTAATATGCAGAGCAGGTTTCATAAGCTCTTCCTGGTCATGTTGTCCATGGATATCTACCAAGAAGTGCCCAACGGCTTTAAGTGTCGTTAAATTGACCATCTGTCCATTGATGCGACTAACACTTCTACCATTTTGGAAGATTTCACGACGGATAATCAATTCATCCTCGACAGGAATCCCATTATCTTCCAAGATACTAACCAAGGCAGGATTTTGTTCGATTGAAAAGAAGCCCTGAATCTCAGCCTTAGATGCTGAATGACGGACGACTTCGCTAGAAGCACGTGCGCCCAACATAAGATTCATGGCATCTATAATAATGGACTTACCAGCACCTGTTTCACCAGTAAGGACGGTCATACCATTCTCAAAGTTTAGAGAAATCTCTTCAATAATTGCGAAATTCTTTATCGTAATTTCGAGAAGCATAGGCCCTCCTATTCTTCAACCCACTTAATGATTTGCCCCTGTAGTTCGATGGCTGCTAACTCTGACTGAGCCACTAAAAAGAGGGTATCATCGTCAGCAATGACACTAAAAATCAAATGCTTGTACTCATCCAAAAGAATCTTCTTGATGAGACGGCTTGTCCCAGGTTGAACAACGATATTCATAAAGGCATGTTGACGATCAACACGCAACAAGCGACGAGTCACAACAGAAGTTCCACCTACTCGTCTAGGAGCAGTTGAGAGTCCATAGATGTATGAACCGTCTTCCGTTGGTACCTTGGTAATACCAATTTCATTGATATCACGCGATACTGTCGCCTGAGTAGCCTTCAATCCCTCATTTTGGAGTAATTTTACCAATTCTCCCTGAGTCGTAATTTTATTTTCTTGGACAATCTTTCGGATTAACTCCAAACGATCATTCTTCTTCATTCTTTTTAAACTCCTTATGTGCTTGTGCTACAACTTCCTTAATAGAGGTTTGAGCATCATTTTGAGGAGAATTTGTCTTCTCCAAATGTGCGAGAAACTCAATGTTACCATGACCACCTTGGATAGGTGAAAAGTCCAGTCTCTTAACTGAAAAGCCATAGTCAAGCGCAAAGGCTGTCACTGTTTCTAACACTTTTTCATGGACACTGCTCTCACGAACAATCCCGTTTTTCCCAATTTGTTCACGGCCCGCCTCAAATTGCGGTTTCACAAGAGCAACAACTTGCCCTCCATCAACCAATATCTTAGCCAAGGCCGGCAGAATCAAATTTAGCGAGATGAAACTGACATCGATTGATGCAAAAGACGGTAGTCCTTCTGTAAAATCAATAGGTTCAGCATAACGGAAATTATATTGCTCCATGGAACGAACACGCTCATCTTGACGCAATTTCCAAACCAACTGATTGGTACCGACATCCACAGCATAAACCAGTTTGGCCCCATTTTGAAGCATAACATCGGTAAATCCACCTGTTGAAGCTCCAATATCGATGGTCGTCATGCCTTCAACCGACAGATTGAATACTTCCAAAGCTTTTTCAAGTTTGAGTCCTCCACGGCTCACATACTTGAGTTTTTCTCCTTTAAGCTTCAACTCTGTACCGTCGTCGATTTTTTCACCGGGTTTATCGTAACGTTCACCATTGATAACATTAACAACTAAACCAGCCATAACGCCACGTTTAGCTTGTTCTCGTGTTTCAAAAAGGCCTTGTTTATAAGCCAAGACGTCTACTCTTTCCTTAGGCATGGAGTCGTAACCTTTCTATGATTTCTATAATACTGTCTTTCTTGAAACCTTGAGTCTCAGATAGATTTCGGAAAATAGCCTCAGCTTTATCAAGTGATTCCTCTAGGATAGCATGTGATTTTTCAAGACCAAGCAGAGCCGGATATGTTGATTTTCCAGCTACTACATCTTTCCCAGGCGTCTTCCCAAGCTCTTCGAAATCAGCAGTCACATCCAAAATATCATCACGTACTTGAAAGGCAAGACCAATCAAGCGACCAGCTTCTTGAAGATTTTCCAAGACCTGTTGATCTTTTTGAGCAACAATACCAGCCGCTACAAAAGGAAAGGTTAAAAGCTTACCTGTCTTATGCTCATGAATCTTAGCCAGTTGCGATAAATCAAGTTCCTGACCTTCACCCTTCATATCCAACATTTGTCCACCTACCATACCGAAGGTTCCTGAAGAATGAGACAATGCTTGAATCAATTGAACTCGAATTTCTGCGGATAACTCTGTTTGTGCTAGGAGGTCAAATGGATCCAAAAAGAGAGAATCTCCAGCCAAGATTGCCGTTGCTTCATCGAATTTCTTATGGTTGGTTAAACGTCCTCGACGGTAATCATCATCATCCATGGCCGGCAGATCGTCGTGAATCAGACTTCCAGTATGAATCATTTCAAGACTTGCTGCGACATCGAAATGACTAGGAGTAAGCTCTAAACCAAATCCTTCAAGTAAATCTAAGAAAATCAGTGGACGAATACGCTTGCCTCCACTATCAACTGAATAAAGGATGGCAGTGATTAAATCACTTGATACAGGAAGATTCTTTTTTTGGTAGTAATCACGGATAGCCGCATCAATTTTATTTAGCTTGCTCATTAGGCATCCATTTCCGTTTCTGTACCATCTGCTTGCATGACCTTAACTAGTGTTTTTTCAGCATCTTCCAAGGTCTTCTGCAAATTTTTAGACAAGGCCATACCTTTTTGGAACTCAGCAATAGCATCCTCAAGAGCAACATCACCTGTTTCGAGCTTAGTGACGATGGCTTCTAAGTCCTGTAAATTTTCCTCAAATGTTTTTTTAGTTGACATTTTTCACCTCTACTTCTAGTTCTCCATCTTTCATTTGGACGGTTAATTGATCACCTTCGGTAATATTCTTGGTACTTGTTAAAGGTTTATCATCTTTCTTGACAATGGCATAGCCCCTTGCAACAATACGACTAGTATCTAGAGACAATAAGGCATCCTGTGCCTTTTCTAATCTCACACGCTTACCATTAATAGTATTCTTGGTTGTAGTCACCAATAAACGTTGCAAAGACTCTCGACGGTCTTGGTAGTTCTGAACACTAGTCAGAAGATTTAAGCCTTGTAATCGTTGTCTCAAAAGCTCTGCTTCTTTTTGTTTGCGTGCGAAATCTTGACTCATGAAGGTTTCAAGCCTTGTTGTTAGTCGATCCAACTTTTGTAGATAACCATCGTAAAGGCGCTCAGGTTGCCTAAAGACAACAGATTGTGACAATTTGGCCAAGCGTTCCTGGTTATACTGTATACGTCTCAAACAGGCTTGATAGGCTCTATTTTGTCTTTCACGAATCCAAACCAAGGTATCAGCCTTTGATACCGGAGTCGCAAGTTCTGCTGCTGCTGTAGGCGTAGCAGCCCTACGGTCTGCAACAAAGTCAGCCAAAGTTGTATCTGTTTCGTGACCAACACTTGAAATCACAGGTAGACGACTCTCAAAAATGGACTGGACGACAATTTCCTCGTTAAAAGCCCAGAGATCTTCAATAGAACCTCCACCACGGCCAACGATAAGTAAATCTAGGTCATCCCTTTGATTGGCTTTTTGGATATTTTCAGCAATTTCCTGTGCAGCTCCTTCACCTTGAACCTTGGTTGGGAAAAGTAAGATTTCTACCCCAGGAAAACGACGACTAACGGTCGTAATAATATCTCGAATAACCGCACCACTAGGACTAGTGACAACCCCAATTTTTTTGACAAAATTAGGCAGAGCTTGCTTATGACGATCATCAAAGTAGCCTTCTGCAGTCAATTTTTTACGAAGCTGTTCAAACTGGATGGCCAAAGCCCCAATACCATCCGGCTCAGCCTTCTCGATAATAATGGAATAAGAACCACTAGGTTCATAAATCTGGACCCGACCAACGACATTGATCTTCATCCCTTCTTCGAGTTCAAAACCAAGTTTTTTGAAAACTCCAGCCCAAATCGTCGCCTGAATAACAGCCCCTTCATCCTTTATCGAAAAATATTGGTGACTCGGACGTCGACGAAAATTGGAAACCTGCCCCGTCAAATATACCCTCTCTAGATAAGGATCACGGTCAAATTTCATTTTCAAATATTTGGTTAAGGATGTGACCGATAAATAGTCTGACACGACAACTCTCCTTTATTTAAGCAATCCTTGAAAACCTGAAGACATTAAAAAAGTTCTGTAGAACTATCATCCCCAAATCCTCTCAATCAGCTTTTTAATTGTATACACGATTACTTAAAATTATACCAAAAAAGACTGTCAAAAGACAGTCTCAACCACCATTGTCAGGTGTTTTATATAGTTTCATTAATCGGTTGTATATGTTTTTGAAACGACGTCCCAAGAATCGCTTGAACCGTCAATACCACCATAGGCTTCGAGTTGCCCCTTCTTATCTACACGGAAAAGAAGAACATCATTACCATAGGCATCATAAAGTTGAGCATAAACTAGGTTATCATCATCATCGGTCCAAGAATAGACTTTCCAACCTAGATTCTTATAATTTTCTCCTGTTGACCCTTGTTCTTTAGCATAAGTAGAAACTACCCAGTCTTCTAACTGTTGGTCAGACAAGGATGAGGTATCAACTTGAGAGGATTGATTATCAGATGATGCTGCTTGTTCCTTACTTTTAGCTAACTGACCATTTTTCCATGGATTTGTTACACTCTCTTTTTGGTTATTACTATACCACATCAAGGTAACCACAGGAATAACCACTGCAAGTACTGCAACAACTCCAATTACCCATCTAATAATATTAGGATCTTTGAGTTTATCAAAACTCGAAACTTTTCTTCCCTTTGTAGTTTCATTTTTACGACGTCTAAATTCGCTCACAGCTTTTTCCTCTTTTTCTTGAAAGTAGTCCCTTTTTTTCTTTTCCTCTTGTTCCAAGAGTTTTTGCACTTCCCTACGACCCTGCGGATCACTCGTTTGAGCCAATGAAATCTGCAACTGAAAAATACGATTATCCAAAGCTTGCTCATATTCTTTGGCTGCTTCTCTATCACCATTATCAGCTAAGGCTCTCAGATACTCTTCATTACTGAATTCAGCCATTCACTATATCGCTCCTGCTTCTAAATCGTTTCTTCTATTTTCTTAAAGCCTGAGACTTTTGTCAAGTTACTAGTTTGTAACAAATTCTTACAGCTGTAAAAAGCCGAAGAAAGTCACATTCTCCAGCTTATTTCTTGGTTGTTTCTTTATAATACTTACAATAACTTTGAAGAGGACATGTCTGGCACTTAGGATTCTTAGCTAAGCAATGATAGCGTCCAAAGAAAATCATACGGTGATGGCTGATAATCCAATCCCTCTTTGGGATTTTCTTCATCAGTTCCGCTTCGATTTCCTCTACACTAGCATCCTCTGGCACGATATTTAGCCTTTTAGAAACACGTGAGACATGGGTATCTACAGCAATAGAAGGGATGCCATAGACTTCAGCCAATACTACGTTAGCTGTTTTTCGTCCCACACCAGGTAGACTTTCCAATTCCTTATGCGTTTTCGGAACCTGTCCATCAAAATTCATTAAAACAGCTCTAGCAGTCTTGATGATGTTCTTTGCTTTATTTTTGTAAAGACCAATCGTTCTCAAACACATCTCAACGTCATCGAGATTAGCAGAAGCCAAATCCTCAATTCCTGGATAACGCGCCCACAAGCCTGGTGTGATCTTGTTAACAGCCTTATCAGTTGTCTGGGCTGATAAAATAACAGCAACTAATAGTTGGAAAGGAGTTTCCCACTCCAACTCCCCATGAGCGTTTGGAAACATCTCTCCCATGAGAGCTAGAGCCTCATTAACACGTTTTCTTCCTAACATTATTGGCCACCCCATAATTGACGGGCTGCATCCATTCCTGTTTTGAAGTCATCCGAAACTTGGTGATGTTGCTTCTTACCTTGATGCTCCAAACGACGCTCTTCAACTTGAATTTTCGTCGTAATACCACTCAATTTCCAGTTACGCAGAACCCCTTTGATGTAATTCCAATTTGTCTTGCGGTTAAATACTGCTTCTTTCAAAGCCTCACGGATAAGTTCGGGATCAGTATGTTCTTCTTGGATTTCCTTGTTTAAATCTTCAATAACCATAGGATTCAAGATTCCCAAAGCTTGTTCTAACTCATCTGTTAATTGCTTGATGAGCTGTGTATTTGTTGGCTGACCAACTACAGGCCCGGTCGTTGTCTTTTCATTGCTCACTAACTTGTCCAAAACTGCCAAGGCAGGTGAAGCATCTACAACCATCTCAATTTCATTATTAACCTTAATAGTCGTGAAATCAAGGAGCCCAGCCTCAGTCAATGTTGTAATACTTTTATTAACCTCAGTTGGTGTCTTTCCAGTTGCTTGCGCTATCTGGCTTGAAGCCACTTCTCCAATCTGAGTTGTCGTTTGTAGATAGAGAAACTGCCAAACTAGAAAGTCATCCGCAGATGGAAAAATATCCTTAAAGTGGAAAAATAAAGCATTAGGAAGGACCAGATTGCCTGATCGATACTGTTCAAAAAAACTCATATTTACCTTTCAGAATAGCTAGACACCCCAAAAAGTCTTTATGCGCTCACATAAGTCTTTTGAGATTGTCTACTACAAATAACCGTAGAATGAAAAATCGTCTTCCAACTCTTCTAAACGATAAGGTGTTTCTTGATATACCGCATAGTTAATCCAATTGCTAAAGAAGGCAGATGCCGCAAGATTCCAACGAAGTTTAGGCTCCTGACTTGGATCATCCTCTGGGAAATAGTTTGCCGGTACGTCTGGATTAATCCCTGCATCCAAATCTCTTCGGTATTCTCTGGCCAGAGTATCACGGTCGTATTCAAAATGACCGAAACTATATACTTCACGAAGGTTCTTACTTGCTAAGATGGATAAACCGACCTCTGGTCCTGACACAACAATATCTAAATCCGTCTTGTCTTTAATATCCTCGAGCGTAACCTCAGTATAGCGTGAGTGTGGTGACACAAAGCTATCATCAAAGCCATTCATAAGGAAGTTTTCAGGCATGTCAACCGTTTGTTTATAGATACCAGATAATTTCTCTGACAATGGGACCTTGTCGACACCATGCTTATAATAGAGACCTGCTTGAGCTCCCCAACACAGATGAAGGGTTGAATAGACATGCTTTTTAGACCAGTCAAAAACCTGTGTCAATTCTTGCCAATAATCAACTTCTTCAAAAGGCATTTGCTCAACAGGAGCTCCTGTTACAATGAGACCATCATAATACTTATGCTTAATTTCATCAAAAGTCTTATAAAAAGTTTCCATATGTTCAGCATGGGTATTTTTTGACTTATGACTAGCCATATAAAGAAACTCGACGTTAATTTGAAGTGGCGTATTGGCCAAAAGACGTAGTAATTGAGTTTCCGTAACTTCTTTAGTAGGCATAAGGTTAAGGATTAAGACCTCCATTGGTCGAATATCCTGGCTACTAGCTCTGTTCTCATCCATGATGAAGACATTTTCCGAACGCAATACATCAAGAGCTGGTAACTTATTATCAAGTTTTATAGGCATAACAATATCTCCATCCTTATTTATTCTATCTTCATATTATAAACCGGGGAGGTATTGTTATCAAATATATATTTTCTCTAGTTAGCTATAGCTTTAAACTATATTTAGAGGCCACCTTTGTTTTAAAAGAGTTAAAAAGGCCCTAAGGCCTTTTGTTAGTTCGTAGATAGATTTATCCTGGGAAGTTCATCAATACTTTAGTATCGTAACCTTCGATAGCATCACGTCCATTAAGACCATCAAGCTCAATCAAGAAGGCACAACCAGCAACGACACCACCTAGGCGCTCAATCATTTCAATTGTAGCTTTAACGGTACCACCAGTTGCCAAGAGGTCATCAACGATAAGTACACGTTGGCCTGGCTTGATTGCATCGGCATGCATACAAAGTGTATCAACACCATACTCTTTTTCGTAATTGGCTGAAATCACTTCACGTGGCAATTTACCAGGTTTACGAACAGGAGCAAAACCAATACCAAGTTCAAAAGCAACTGGACAACCAACGATGAAACCACGCGCTTCAGGACCAACAATCATGTCAATCTTCTTATCAGTCGCATACTGAACGATTTCACGGATAGCATAGCTATAAGCATTTCCATCAGCCATCAAAGGACTAATATCACGGAAAGTAACCCCTTCTTTAGGGTAGTTTTCAATAGATGCAATATAATCTTCTAATTTCATTTGTTCTTCCTATAGGCTTTTCGCCAAAAAAATATTTACATACCATTATAGCATGAATTCGGAGATATTAAACTATTTAGACTATAATAATTCGGGAAAATATTCTTCAAAGTATGCATTATCCAATTTAACTAATATAAACAATTCTTCTTCACCATCTATATTCCTCTGGACCTCGATTTTCTTAAATGTGGGTTTCTCCTCATCATCTTTTTTCCCTTGGTCCTCATTTTTTTCAACTGTAGGTACCAGTTTCATTTTATACGAATATTTATTATCAAGTATATCTCTTAATGTGAACTCAACAATCTCTTCACCTTTAAGTTCACCATCAAAACGAATAAGTAAAATATTGGAGGTCCCCTTATCAATCATAAACTTTTCATCTGGTTTTAATTTATGATTACAATTGTTATTTGTACATTTGACTTCTTCAAGTAATGCATGTCCCAAACCAATATTATTAATTTTAATCAAGATAGAATTCGTATCATTATCAGAAGTATTTTGTTCGCCCTATTGTAAAATGAAGTGCAACACAAAAGACATGTTCATCTGATATACTAGAGTTGCGAAAAACAGTATAAAGGAAGATGAACATGTCCACTAATTATTCTACCACAAATCAATCATACAAGCACTTATCTGAAGCTGAGCGAGGGGAAATTGAAGCTTATTTAAGCGTAGGACTCAAACCTGCTGAGATTGCTCGTAGACTAGGGAGAAATCGCTCTACTATTACTCGTGAAATTAATCGTGGTTCCATAACACAAGTGAAAAAAGTAAATGGGCAAAAGGTCTATTACCAACACTATTATGCAGATGCTGCTCATAACCGTTATCGTCATGCTAGAGAAGCCAGCTATTATTTGAAACTGGATTCCGTATCGGATGACTTTCTGAGAGCATTTACAGAAGCAATGAGAGAGAAACCAAGGGTGCATAGCGTGGATACCTTTGTTCATACCTATAGACTCCAACATGTAGATGCAGTTGTTCCTTCAACCAAGACGCTCTATAACTATATCCATCAAGGATTGTTAGAGATTAAGGTCATTGATTTGCCAAGAGCAGTGCGGATCCGTAAGAAATTTACCAAGCGCCCCTCTACCAAGAAACATCTAGGAAAGTCAATTGAAGAAAGGCCAGAAGAAATCAATAATCGTTCCCGTTTTGGAGATTGGGAAATCGATTCTGTTCTGGGTGGAAAGACAATAGGAGAACCTTCTATTCTAACCTTGGTAGAACGACAAACACGCTATGCTGTCACAAAGAAACTCGTGGAAAAGAAAGCAGAGTATGTCAATCAAGCAGTCTTAGAGTGTATGAAACTTTATCCCATTAAGTCCATAACTGCAGATAATGGAAACGAATTTTCATCATTGAGTAAGATAGAGGGATTAGATGTTTATTTTGCACATGCCTATTCATCTTATGAACGAGGTACAAATGAGAATTTCAATGGACTACTAAGAGAGTTCATTCCGAAGGGGTGTTCGTTAAAAGAACTAAATCAGAATCTTTTAGAGGACTATACAAAGGCTATCAATGAAAGACCTAGACGAATTCATGGCTATCAGTCCGCAAAAAAGCTGTTTGAGCTAACTCAAACAGCTTGAAAGATACTCACTTAATCAGAGGAACATCTTTGTTGCACTTGACTTGACAATTAGGGAAGTATTTTGTTCTTTTAAATCAATAAAATTTGTATACTTCAATTTTCCATCAGATGAAGTCATATATAAAATTCTTTGACTTGGAATTGTCTCTTCACCTAACGATTCCATTCTATCAAAGTCAGTCGTTATATTAAGAATAGGCCTTACCGAGTTTATTTGTTCTTTTTTGTATTGCTCATTTTGCTCTCTAAGCGTGATTTCAATACCCCGTAAAGTTATAAGACTAGCAATAATAGAACCATAATAAGCCAACCAATCGTATCCTAGATTTATACTTAAACCAAAATGGACATTGAAAAATCTTTCAAGAATTACATATATAACAGGTAATAAGGATAAAGCTACAAAAAAGAACTTAAAAGATTTTATTAATTTTTTCAATAATATCGGTATCTTTGCTAACAATTGATAGAAATTTATTTCTCTTTGATCATTTTCATTTTGATTATTTGTACTACCCATGCCTTTCTCCTTTAAGCCAATCATAAATTTCCTGTGGTGTTCCCAGAGCCATGAGTTCTTGGAACTTAACGAGTCGTTTCAGATCTTGGAAAATCTGACTGTCCTCAATCTCACGTTTTTCAGCTTCTTTATTGACTGTCATAACACCATTATCAATAGTCACAAAGTCCAATTCATCAAAGATTTGAATCATCTTAATCAGGAGAATCTTGTCGATTTTAAGGTAATGACTAAGCTCATCCAGTTTATAACGAACATCGAATTCTGGGAATTGGTAAATGGTTTTATAGAGCCTTGCAAATTGCTCTCTTGTTCCATAACCTGTCAGATAATAGGCTTCCTTTATATTATTTTTAAAATAGATAGCCTGGAAATCTTTACCTTCAAACCACTCTTTTAATTCTGTCGCTGATTCAGGTAGGGTGTTGAGGACAACGGCAGGTTCTGTGTCTGCTGCTTCTTCTACCGTTGGTACGCCTTCAGGTAGTGCCATATTTTTTGAACGGAAATCAAATAATTGAACACCATCCACACGCGCATCTTCTAGCATGAGCTGTAGCGTTGTCTGACCATTCCAAACATTAACAGACAAGGTCACTGCCAATTCCAAACCTTGAGCTTGTTGAAATTCTTGAAGCAGATTACCTTTATTAAAAGCGACAACGTCAAAGCTATCCTTGCCTTGCTTAACCTTAAACTTAAGATGGGCCCCATTTTGTCCCATTGTCCTAGCTTGAGTAACGGTAATATCATGTAGCCAAAAGACTGGCTTTTTATTATCCATACCAAAAGGTGCTAGTTTTTCTAGACTCTTAATAGTATCCAAGCCAAGCTCGCTGAGTTGGAGCTCCTCGTCTAAATTAAGCGTATTTTTGGCACTTGTATCAATCTCATTATCGTAGACATAATGACACAAAATATCTGAGAGTTGACCAAGATTTTCCTCCGGAAGGGTCATCCCAGCGGCTCCAGCGTGTCCTCCAAATGCAGTAAAGATATCTCGGTGATCATCAAGGGCATGGAAGATATTGATTGATTCCAAACTACGGGCTGAACCCTTAGCCAGACCATCTTCAATATTCAAAACCACTACTGTCTGGCTGATTTGTTCCATGATGCGCCCAGCCACAATACCTAGAACGCCAGGATGCCAACCTTCCTTAGCCAAAACCTGAACTGGTTTGTCCAAGTCTACCATGGTCATGGCTTCATCAAAGATTTTTTGAACAACTTCCTTACGTTCTTCATTTTTAGCATTGATTTCCAAAGCAATGGCCTGAGCTTCCTCATCGTCAAATCCGGTCAGTAGTTCAATGGCTGGATTTGGATCATCTAAGCGTCCCAAGGCATTGAGTTGAGGAGCTAGTTTGAAACCTACCGTTTCTTCGGAAATCGTTGTTAGGTCCACATCTGAAATGCGGAGCAATTCTTGAAGCCCGATACGCTCAGTAGTCTTGAGAATTTCCAGGCCGACCTTGACCATAATACGATTTTCATCCGTTAGGCTAACCATATCAGCAATGGTACCAATGGCTACCAAATCCAACATCTCTGTAGGAATAGTTTCAAGGAGGGCAGTTGCCAATTTGAAAGCTACACCACATCCTGCCAAATACTTAAAAGGATAATCGGCATCCGGATGCTCTGGATGTACAATGGCATAGGCATCTGGAAGCTGTGCCGGCATGCTATGGTGGTCTGTAACGATAACGTCCACACCTTGCTCTTGCGCATAAGCAATAGCTTCATTTCCCGCAACCCCATTATCCACTGTAACAATAAGTGAAATGCCTTCCTGCTCAATGAAATACTTATAGACACTTTCGTTTGGCCCATAACCATCTGTAAAACGGTTAGGCAAATAGACTCGAGCTTCAGCGCCCATCATTTCAAGAGCTTCCTTGACAATCGATGCTGACGTCATCCCATCCGCATCATAATCTCCATAGACTAAGATTTGCTCATAATTTTCAATGGCCTGACGAATTCTAGCCACTGCCTTGTCCATATCATGAAGAAGATAAGGGTCATGAAGATGTGATAAATCAGCCTTAAGAAAGTCTTCAAGGGCTTCTGCTGTCGTCACGCCACGTTCATAAGCAATCTTGGCTGCTGTTTCTGCCAGTCCATGTTCTTTGGCAAGTTTAAAAAAGCCAGCATCTGGCTCTTTTGTGTTTATTTTCCAATCATACGTTGATGTAATCATGTTTTTATATTTTCTCCCTGTCATCTAGTCTACCTATTATAACATGAATAATTTTATCATAGTGGATAGAAGCCTAAGTTTCCTAAAAAGAGAATGGAAAACATCGAAAGGTGCTTCGACTCGTGGTACATTTCCAATTAATACCTACTTTTCTAGACTAAATAAAAAACTGGGTATTGCTCCTTATTTGACTCATGTTTTCTCAAATATTCTTCTCTTCTTTTTATCTAGGTCTATTCTACTATCATTTTCAAGTAATATTAGGAAAAACAAGAAAAGGATTCCCTATTTGGAAATCCTTTTCATCAATATTTATAAATCATCCCTGTACAAGCTTGCTCTGAGAGTTCGACAAAGCCCAAGGATTGGTAAAAGGCTAAATTTTTCTCGCTACGATCAGTTGCAAGGAGCCGTTGATAGACATTGGGGAAAGTTGCTAAAGCCTCTTCTAAGAGTTTCTTTCCGATCCCTTGGCGTTGGTGATCTGGTCGCACCAAGAGGTCCTGTACAAAAATGACAGAGTGGCCATCTCCTACTAAGCGAATATAGGCTACTAACTCTTCCTCATCATAGACTGCCAACTGCCAGAGACTAGCTTTGACAGCTTCTTCCAACATGGTTGGATTGTTAGTATAATTGGTCCAGCCGACTGAACTGTACAGTGCGAGTAGGTCTGTCATCTCTGGAATCTCTTTTTTATAATTTAACATCTTAACTCCTTTTTAACCTATAGTGCTGGAAGAAGGCGATATCCCGATAAGGGAACTCTTGGCAGGCTGCCAGCTCCATCTTGAGCATAGACTCTCGCCAGCCTTCTTGGCCCTTGAAGCGGTTGTCCTGCAAGGCATAAAAGACACGGATTCCTTGGTAGTCTTTAATTTCAAGAACTAGATTTTCTATTACTGCATCAAGATCATAGGCCTGAGCCAAACCCATGGAGTGGGTTTCCAGATCTTGGCCTGCTAGTAAATTGAGGGCCTTCTGAGTATCATTTTCAAAGACGACGGTCTGTAGGACTCGGCCGACTTCATTATGCTTGACGATAGAGAGCAGGCCTCCTGGTTTCAAGAGGCGGATGAATGCCTTGAGAACAGCCTTGCGATTCTCTACATACTCTAAGACATTGTGGCAGAGAATGACATCAAAGCTAGCATCCTCAAAGCTTTCTAACTGATCCAGACTCCCGACTAGTTGCTGATATGGGTGATCCTGAGTCCGCAAGGCTACCATTTCTTCATTGGGTTCTACAGCTAGAACTTGATTTTCTTGAGCCAAGTGGTTGGCCACAAGGCCAAAGCCACTGCCAAAATCAAGAACTCGCTTACCCTTGATATCCTGTAATTGGTCAAAAAGAATATCATAATAGATTTGACCCCAGGGTTGCTTGAGATTCTCTAAATACGCTTGGATATTTGCGGCCATCTAGTATCCTCCTATTTGTAGTTAAACACATTCGTAGCTAGTTTGTCCGAGATGCGTGGAAAGAGCGCATAGCCTTTGTGTGCAACTGCTAATAGTCGTGGCAAGTTAACTTCACGTTTGTTTTTACCCAGAATACGGACAATCTTTTTAGCCACGTATTTAGGACTGAGGACAAACTTCTTAACACTCTCAAGATAAGCTCCAGAGGGATCTGCTTGGTCAAAGAAGCTTGTCTCAATTGGACCAGGATTGACTGTTGTCACATAGACTCCCTTATCAGCAAGCTCTAGACGAAGGGCATCTGAGAAGCCAATTACCGCAAACTTTGTCGCTGCATAGATACTTGAGTTGGCTGTCGCAATTTTTCCCGCCATACTGGCGATATTGATGATATGGCCATGGCCTTGCTCGACCATTTTCTCAGCCATCAGACGTGAAAAGGTCATCGTTGCAAAGGTATTGATATCAAACATATCACGTACCTCTTGGCTAGTGTAATGATCATAAGACTTGAATTCACCGAAACCAGCATTATTGATAAAGACATCAATACGTCCAAATCGTTGATAGAGATAATCGACCATTTCGTTTATGGCATTGTCATCTCTAAGGTCAATGGCAAGGCAGGTTTTATTTTCCACATGGCGATAACATTTCTCAAGTTTATCCTTGTCTCTTCCTAAGAGGATAATGCCATCACTGGGTGAGAGCTGCTTGACAATTTCTTGTGCAAGCCCTCCTGAGGCACCAGTAATAGCGATAATACGTTGTTTAGCCATTAAATCTCTACCTCTTCTAAGTCACGAACGATGTGGGTGTTTTCGAAAATTGTTTTAGCATCTGCTGCCATCTTACCGATATCACGCCCCAAGAAACGAGCTGATACGTGATTTAGAAGAAGGCGTTTAGCTGATGCATCCTTAGCAACTTGAGCTGCTTGCATGTTGGTTGAATGCCCATGGCTCTTGGCAATTTTTTCGTCACCCTTACCATATGTGGACTCGTGGACTAAGACATCTGCCCCCAATCCAAGACGAACACTGGCATTCGTCTTACGAGTATCACCTAAGATAGTAATAACCTTACCTTTCTTAGGTGCGGAAATAAAGTCCTTGGCAATGATTTTAGTTCCATCTTCAAGAACCACATCTTGCCCATTCTTAATTTGACCAAAAAGCGGACCAAATGGCACACCTGCTGCTTTAAGGGCCTCAGCATCCAAGGTTCCTTCAAGATCCTTTTGAACCACACGGTAACCAATACAAAAAATGGTATGATCCAACTTATCTGCATAAACAGCGAACTTGTCATTTTCCATAACCAAGCCAAGCTTATGCTCATCAATTTCCTTAAAATGTACATGGTAAGGGAGGCGTGTCCCAGAGGTACGAAGACTGGTCATAACATATTGTTTAATACCGACTGGACCATAAACCTCTAAATCTGTTTGTTCTTCACTCGATTGGAAAGAACGGCTAGCCAAGAAACCAGGTAGGCCAAAGATATGGTCTCCATGCATATGTGTGATAAAGATTTTTTTAACTTTACGAGGTTTGATTGTTGTTTCTAAAATCTGACGTTGGGTACCTTCTCCACAGTCAAACATCCAGACCTCATTGATTTCATCGAGTAACTTTAGAACCAGACTCGACACGTTACGGGCCTTGGAGGGCTGCCCGGCACCCGTCCCTAAAAATTGTAATTCCATGACTTCCTATACTTTCTATCTATCGTTCTTCTTATTTCTGGACAATATAAGCCAGGCATTCACGCTGAGCAAATCCGTAATAAACAGTTTGCCCTTTATATTGAGATAAAAGTTCCACTAATTCATCTTGATTGAAGCTAGCCAACTTAATGACATTCCCCTTCAACTTAGTTACACGACTAAGTAACTGTGTCTCAGGTGTTAACTCTTCCAATACTTCTTCGTCAAAATCAACCTTGGCCATCTTAATTTGAGTGCCTTCAAGATAAACCTTATACTGAGGAAAAACTTGAGCAAGCTCAAACAAAATACTGGCCGTTGGAACCTCTAAATGCTCGGCAAAGACTAAAGCCACCTCATCAGCATTTTCATAGCAAAATCCATAGGATTTTCCTGACAAATTGAGGCGAATAAATGGCTTGCGCTCATCAAAAGATGGTGCAGGGTTAAAGAGGTTCAACTCTTTTGAAAGGTCCAAGTAGTAATCCGTCGCTGCTTCAGGAGATTGTTTTTGGTAAATCTCTGCAAAATAAGCATTAATCACGCTTGGTGGCGGCGTAATGAAGGCCAATTTTTGACTGTCCGAAAGGTCTGACAAGGTATTTTTCAAATAGACCTTATCTAAACTTGTAAAACCACCATATTTTAAAGCTAAATCCATATAATCAGTCATAAAATTCTTCCAATTTCCATTTATTTTTCGGTGAAATATAACCTGTAATTTTTTCCACTTCTGTCTCAAATGTGTAGCTATCTAACAAAGCTAATTGACTCAATTGATAAAGTTTATAAGCTTGATCCTGATGGACCTTAATACTAAAAGGTTCAAAAATCTGTTGAATTTCATCAATCAAGAGTCTTCTGAGTGCCTCACGACTTCCCTTGTCACGTGCAGAGAGGCGAACATTAGGAAAGACTGTGGCTACTAGATTATCAGCTACATCCATCTTATTGTAAATTGCTAGGCGAGGGGTATCAGTCATGTCTAAGTCTTTTAGAATGTCTAAGACCACCTTCTCATGTTCTTCGTGATTAGGATCACTCGCATCAATGACATGCAAAAGAAGGTCCACATTACGACTTTCTTCAAGAGTTGACTTAAAGGCAGCAATCAATTCTGTTGGCAAGTCCTGGATAAAACCAACCGTATCTGTCAAGGTCACTTGAAACTGATCCTTTAAGTAAATTTTCTTAGTCGTTGCATCCAAGGTCGCAAAAAGTTCATTAGCCTCATATTGCTTATCATCCGTCATAAGGTTCATGATCGTTGATTTCCCAGCATTGGTATAACCAATCAAACCAATTTTAAAGGTACTTGAATCAACACGCTTTTCGCGAATGGTTTCTCGGTTCTTCTCAACAATTTTTAACTGGCGTTCAATATCAGCAATCTGGTTACGAATCGAACGACGATTAAGCTCCAATTGACTTTCACCAGGTCCACGGCTACCAATGCCCCCTGCTTGACGACTGAGCATAATCCCTTGACCAGCTAAACGGGGCAACATGTATTTAAGTTGAGCTAGGTGAACCTGAAGTTTCCCTTCATGGCTTCTGGCCCTCATGGCAAAGATATCCAAAATTAATTGCATACGATCAATAACTTTTACGCCAAATGCTGCTTCAAGATTGGTATTTTGACGAGGCGTTAAACGGTTATTGACAATGACCGTAGTAATCTCATCCGCATCCACCATGGCTTTAATTTCTTCTAATTTTCCTGAACCTACGAAAGACTTACTATCATAGCGTTCACGTTTTTGGGTATAGCTAGCTACAACCTCTGCTCCTGCAGTTTTGGCAAGACTGGCAAGTTCCTCCATTGACATGTCAAAATGCTCTATTTCTTGCAATTCAACACCTACTAAAATAGCACGTTCTTGCTGTTTGGCTGTCTCTATCATAGCAAACCCCTTTTCAAAATAGTCAACTTCTATTATACCACAGGCAGGGGCAAAGAAAAGGTCACAGACCTTAATTTTTTTTCAAAGAAAAACAAGTTGGATTAACCAACTTGCTTCTTCTTAATGTTTACGTGTCGGTTTCTTTTTCGAACCCTTACGACGCTTCCCTTGATGAATGCTTGGCGTATTTTGAGAAATGGTTTGACGCATTTTCTCAGTGGCCTTATCAACCTTATCTTTAGCCTTGACCAATTCTTGAGAGGCCTTGGTAACACTCTTCGAAGGCTTGTTTTTCTTAGACTTGCTCTTAGAAACAGGTTTCACTTGACTAGTTCCAGATGTACGCATACGACGAGACATAGCCAGGAGAATTTTATTTTCCTCGTTGAGGTTAGTCTGATAAGCCATTGAAAGTACCAAACCAACACCAATCAAGTTAGAGATGAGTGATGATCCCCCTTGAGAAATAAAGGGCAAAGGAATACCTGTCAAAGGAAGAATCCCAACTGCTGCCCCAATATTTTCAAAAATATGGAAGACAATCATCATGATAAAGCCTGTCGAAATAAAGGTATAGAAACGATTGTTAGATTTAAACGTCACTCGCAGCATGCGGTAAATAAGGAAGAGATAGGTTAGAAGAACCAATCCACCACCTACCAAACCAAAATCTTCCGCAATGACTGTGAAAATCATATCACTCTCACGAACCGGTACGTTCAACTCCAGATGATTAAAGCCTTTACCATAGATTCCTCCAGTACCAATCGAAATCATCCCTTGTGTCTGTTGAAAGGCGATACCATCTGCATAAGTGAAGGGATCCAACCAAGCTGAGATACGGTTAATCTGATAGGTTTGTACCCCCATCTTGAGCATAGCTTCCTTACCCCAATCTGTGGTAAATATCATTACAAACAAGGCTAACCCTGTTGCAAAAGCTAGAACTACCGGCAAGATAATACGCCAGGATATCCCCGAAACCACTACGATACCGGCTAAAATAGCCAGAAAGACTAAGGCCGTCCCCATATCTCCTTGAAGAACTAGTAAACCTAAAACAGGGAGCGTGACTGCAACATATTGGAAGAGCAATAACCAGTCATCCTGAAGGTTGGTCACTTCCTTACCTTGCTTAGCCCAAACACCTATTCTCGATAGAAAGAGAATGTAGGATATCTTCATAAATTCAGATGGTTGGAAAAGGGTGACTGATCCAATGCTTACCCAGTTTTTCGCTCCTGTTGAGGCAACCAAAGCAGGAGAATAGAAAACAAGAGGTAGAACCATAAGCCCCAGACCGAAAATATAGAGCCAGGGGGTTACCTTCCAAAGAAACTCTGTATTAAATAACATGACAACAAAAGCAAGTACTGAACCTAGAAAAATCCATAGTACTTGCTGAGACATGACTTGCACAAGATTCTTTGGGTAATCAAAATTTGTCGCTATAAATATCGAAACCAAACCAACCAGTAGCAATATGAGAACTGGCAGGAGAATCGAGTAATCTATCCGACTTTCAATAATATTTTTTGACTTAGCCATGTGTACTCCAAAATAAAGATTTAGCAAGAGTTATTATACCACTTTTTTACCCAGACAAATGACCTGAATGTATAAAAGTTAGACAATTTTTTACGAAAAAAGCAACCACAAAAGTGATTGACTTCTTTCATTCATTAAACTTAATTCGACACGTAGCCTTTACCTTGAGCGTTGAAGTATACCCATTGCCCTGAAGGAATTTTAACCCAACGATTAATAGACTTTTCCCCTGTATGAACATCATAGTAAGAGATTGAGCCATCAGGATTCGTAGCAGTTGCCCCCTTCACTTGCTTACCAGTTTGGTCAAAGTAAAGGTGTTGACCGTTGATCGTCTGTTCGCCAACAACAACTTCACCCTTGGCATCTGCATAATACCAGTTGTTATCTCCACTAGTGAAGAAGGTTGATACTAACTTATTACCAGTATTCCAGTGGTAGTATGAGCGACTACCGTCAGTGTTCGTTACGAAAGCACCTTTAACCTGCTTACCATCAGTATCAAAGAAGAGTTTTTGACCGTTGATAACTTGAGCTCCTGTAACGACATTACCTCTATCATCAGCATAATACCATCTATCATGACCGGTAGTGAAGAAGGTTGATACCAATTTATCACCGGTATTCCAGTGGTAGAATGAACGACTACCGTCAGTGTTCGTTACGAAGCCACCCTTAACTTGGCGACCATTAGCATCAAAGTAGAGGTGTTGACCATTGATGACCTGAGCACCTGTGACATTACGTCCATATGAGTCTGCATAGAACCAGTTGTTGTCCCCAGTAGTATAGAAGCCTGGTGTATGTGCCTTAGTCACAACACCCTTAGCATCGACATTAAAGGTTTGACCATCAACTACTAGTGATGTATCAACAAGTTTCACACCTGTGATTGCATCGTAGTATGAAGTCGTACCATCAGGATTGTTCACGAACTCACCTTTAACTTGTTTACCTGATTCATCAAAGTAGAGTTCGTCTCCATTGATGGTTTGCGCACCACGAAGAACGTCACCTTCGTTATTTGCATAGTATGTGGCATCACCAACTTGGAAGAAGCGGTTCTTAACTTGAACACCTTTTTCATTGAAGTAAAGGTTCTGTTTACCTACCTTAGTAAATCCAGTGGCAACATAGCCCTTATCATTAGCGTAGTACCAGTTACCATCTTGTTCAAAGAAGCCTGAGTACTTACGTTCACCTGAATCGCCACAGAAGAACATCAAATGGCCGTCTTTTGTAGGAATGAAGATACCTTTAGCTTGGTAACCATTGTCATAGAAATATTTTTCCTTACCTTCTACTTCAGTCAAACCAGTAGCCATGATGCCACCCTTGAAGAAGTATTGATAGAATTTCTCTTCCTTACCACTATCATCTTTAACGGTAACTTCTTTCCAACCAGTTTGAGTCGTCAATTTACCTGACTTACCATAAACCAATGATTGACCTTTGGCATTTTTAATAACACCATCAGTAAACATGACACCATTCGGCAAGAAGAAATAGTTTGAACCGTCGATAGCTTGTTCACCAGTTACAAGGTAACCCTTATCGTTAAAGTAGTATTGCTTACCGTTATAAGTTACAAACTGACTCTTAGCTTGAGTACCTGATGTTGTGTAATAAGTTACACCTGTACCATCATAGGCAAAACCAGTCTTAGCTTTTGTATCACCAGTCAAGGCTGCTGGGAGGAAGGTACCTTTATCGTTAACGGTGAAGTACAATTTACCATCGCTGAGAACATAGTCAGAACCACGTTTTTGGATGTTTGTACCGTTAAAGTATTTAGCTTCCCACTGTTTAATCTTCACAGATGGATCAATTGTCTTACCAGACGCTTCCATAACTTCTTTGAAGATTTCTGGATAAAGTTTTTGAAGTTTGTCGAGGAAGGCACCACCGTACTGGGCTTGGAAATCATTACCTGATGACTTGGTATTTGTCACATAAAGTTTATTAACCAAGCTAGTATCATCAAGGACCTTACCATGTGTATCAGTACGCGTAGCAGTCACTACTTCTTTACCTGGAAGGGTGTACAATTGGTCTGGAACCCAGTCAGCAATGACCTGAATACCTTGTTTGTGAAGAGCCTTGAGGGCATCACGAAGGTCTTCTTTTGAACCGTATTTATTGTTTTTGCTCATGGCAAAGTCGTAACGGTCTGTGAAGGCATAACCATTTTCAATAATAGAATCAAGGAAAGTGCCATCCTTAGATGAGACATATTGAGGTGCAATCTCAAATGACGTAATACCCCATGACTTGAAGAGGTCTGCGTTAGCTGCAATCAATTTGTTAGTGTATTGACTATCCTCTTTGACAAAGTCTTGGAAGTTTGAGAAGCCTTCGTAAATCACTTGTGCTTCAAGTGCTGCAGAAGAGCTATAAACCTTATCCCCTTCTTTATAGGCTTTTGTTGATGGTTTAGCAAGAACGTTTTGATCGTCAGTCGCACCTACTGGTACCCAAACTGAAAGGTAACCACTCATATCAACAGTCTTAAAGCCTTTGATTTCATCAGCTGTGAAGACAAGATTTCCTTGTGCATCTGTGTATTTAACAATCTTAGTATCTGAATCATTCAATGATGACACAATACCTTTTTCCGTACCAAGCAAGAGTGGACGATAAGCTTGATTCTTGTGGGCTGCACCCATATTTACAGTAATAGTTTCACCATCTGCTAATTTCAAATCCGGGTTATTAGCAATAAGGGTCAACATACCTGAATTGCGACCGTATTTTCCACCTTCTGTATCTGTCTTAGACATCAAATCTTGACCATAACGGACAGAGACAAGAACTTCTTTATTGTCTTTAGCAGATGATACCCCATCACCAGCAAGGTTGTGGATATAAGATGTTTGACCACCAGCTACATACTTAGGACGCGCTTTAAGAAGAGTTGTGATTTGATCAAAGTATGGTGATTTCTTAGCCATGTATTGACCATTATCAGTATACAAATCTCCATAATAAACACGTGTTGCCGCACCCATTGTTTGAAGCATCAAAGCATAGGCAGCAGGAATATTTGAATGCGTATATTCCTTATCAACTTTCAACATATCAGCATTATAAATATCGAAAGCTTGTTTCAATTGATCTAATGTGAAAGTGAAACCATCTGTTGTAGGATCAATTTTTTTACTGATAATGTCTGCGATAACCGTTTGAACTTCTGAGTCATGTGCACGAACAAAGAGGTAGGTTGCAAAACCAAGTTGATCATATGAAGTGACTTCTGCACGGTTTGAGAGACCGAAATAACCTCCGTTAATAAGGTCCTTCATTGATGCATTACGTGCACCTGTACCTTTATTAGTTACTGGACGAGTTAATCCGTGAACAATTGACAAACGGAGACCATTATCCATAGAAAGAGCTGCTGTGTTGTGCTCATTCACATAATATGGGTCATTGTGTGACCATGCTTCAAGAATAGAGATATTCGCAAGGGCACGAGCTTCCGACTCATTAACCTTGTATGCAGCCTTCATGTATGAAGACACTAATTGAAGCATGTCAACGCTAACATTATCCACAGCATCAACACGTATACCATCAAAGTGAGCATCCTTGTCCTTATCACCAAAGACGATTTGTCCCCAGTTCATAAAGTAATACAATTGGTTAAGCATTTCTGCTTGAACGACTGGATTAGAGTTGTCAATGTCATTTGAGAGCAAGAATTCATAACCACCATCGCTACCATTAACAATCTTATGATTTTTAATATAACTTGTCGCCGTTTGATTAAGCTTACGATAATCAGAGTTAGCCCATTTAGTTGAATCGCTGTTCACAAAAAGAAGCGCACCTTTTTGGAAGTGTTCCTTACCTGGCGATTCAGAATTAATGTTCCATTTATCTTGGTCTTTAACAAAAGCCTCGATTGACTGACGCAACCAGTCTGTTGACTTATTAGCAGCAATCTTAACTTCAATCTTACGTTGGAGGATTTGAGCTGCGGCATTCAAGCTAGCTTGAGAATTTTCAATCGTAAAGACATCTTTTGTTTCTTCACCGTTGCTAAGAGCCTTAGTCATGTAATTCAAGTAAGCTACTTGAGTATCCTTATCAGGCCACCAAGACATCAAAAGTGGACGAAAATCTTTTTCAGTTGACGCTTTCCAAGTTGTACCAGCTTCAAGGATTTCTTTTGGACGGTACCAACTGTCTGCTGTCAAATAACCATCAACAAGTTCAAAGCTTGCTTTAGTTGAATCGTAGGCAGCATTATTTTTTGTAAAATCAGTGACTAGATTTGTTGTTTCTTGTGTAAATGAATACGTTGATGTGCTTGAAAGGGCACCATTTTCATCAAAATAAAGGACCTGACCATTTACAGTAATGGCAAAGTTTTTCTTGTGTGATCCATCTTCTAAAAGATAGTAATATTTACCATCTTTTTCTTTTTTAATATTATCGAGTGAGACTGCAGCCTTAATTTCAGCTTCAGAAAGCTCTTTAGACTTCTCAGTCGTTGGAGCAGCTACTCCAGCATTTGCAGCGACTTCTGATGTTGTAGCTGTTTCTGGTTTAGTAGCAACTTCTGGCTTAGCAGTCGTTTCAGGTTTGGCTTCAACCTCTACTGCTGCAGCTCTATCACTAGTTGTTCCTGAATTTGGTTGAACTGTCGTTCCAGCTGGTTTGTCAGCAGTAACTTCTGCTCGCTCTGTTGTTGTGGCATTTGAAGTATTTGCAACCTCAGTTGTTGTGCCTACCTCTTTTTCAACCACAGGATTTGTATTTTCCCCGACCGTAGTTGTTGAAGGTGATCCATTAGAGTTATTTGTTTCTTCTGCCGAAGCGAGTGAAGATGTGGCAACACTACCACCAACAATGGTAGCCAAAGCTACTGAAGCGACAGCCAAAGTAACCCACTGCTTCTTCACTTTGTGCAGTTTATAGCGTACTTTATTTTCCATATTCAATTTTTCCCCAATATATTTTTTGTCTTAAAATCTACATCTTAAAGACTTACTTATTATATCATTTTTTATTATCAAAAAAAGTTAATAAAACTTATTTTAATGATATTTTTATCACATTAATAATAGATTATAATTTCGTCATAAAAAAGACTCGTTCCCATAAAATATAAAAAGGAGAACCAAAGTCCTCCTTTTTATATCAATTAGTTTAGCACTCTAGGTGGATAAGCAAGACCATTCTTATCAAAGTAAACGTAAACTCCTGGTTGAATTTCTATCCATGTGCTAACAGCTCTCTTACCACTATCACCATAGTAATAGCTAATTCGACCATTGCCAGCACTTACTGTTTGACCTTTTACTTGTTTACCATCCTTAGCGAAGAAATAAGTATCGTCACCAATTTTAACTTCACCAGTCACTGACTTACCATTAGCACCAATGTAGTACCAGTTGTTGTCGCCTGTTGTGAAAAACTCATTAGTCAAGCGTTCACCTGTTGAAGCATTATACTTACTATAAGTACCATCTGCATTCTTAACAACACCACCCTTAACTTGGCTTCCGTCTGCATTAAAGTATAGGTGTTGGCCATTGATGACTTGTGCACCTGTAACAGTCTTACCATTAGCGCCTGCATAGTACCAAACATTGCCATCAGTTGTGAAGAATTCGTTAGTCACTAGCTCTCCAGAACCTTCTTTGTACTTGCTGTAAGTACCATCTGCATTCTTAACAACGCCACCTTTAACTTGGCTTCCATCTTCATTGAAGTAAAGTTTTTGACCATTGATGACTTGTGCACCTGTAGCAGCAACACCGTTTGCATCAAAGTAGTACCACTTACCATTGATATTTCTCCAAGTATCCTTGATACCATTACCAGTGTGTGCGTCAAAGTAATAAGTTTTACCTTTAAAGGTTACTAACTTATCTTTAGCTTGGAAACCGTCTTCTCCAAAATATTGTGTGAAACCATCAATAACCGTAACACCTTTGGCCATGACACCTTCATTAGTGAAGTAACGGAATTTCACAACCTTAGATTCTTTACCGTCTTTATCAGTTTCAGAAACATCAAATTTAGTGTAACCACCCTTGTACATTTGACCTTTAGAGTTATAAAGGTAGGTATTACCATTAGCATCAATGTAGAAGGCATTACTCAACATGATACCATTTGGTAAGAAACGATAAACGTCTTTACCATTTGGTGAGTATTCACTGTTAGTAACCATGTGACCACGAGCATCAAAGTAGTAAGTGTTACCATTGAAGGTTACAAAGGCAGATTTAGCTTGTGTACCACTTGTACCGAAGTAAGTGATTCCTTTACCATCACTTGAGAATCCAGTAATAACCTTTTCTTTACCTGTCAATTGAAGAGGAATGAAGTTACCTTCTTTAGTGACAGTGAAATACTTACCAGTTGCTTCATCGCTAAGTACATAGCCAACACCACGTTCAAGAACGTTTGTTCCGTTGAAGTATTCAGCCTTCCATTGTTTCAATTTAACAGAATCATCAATTGGTTTACCAGTTGAAATCATGTTTACCTTGAACATTTCAGGGTACTTAGCTTTAAGTTCAGCCAAGAATTCACCACCGTATTTAGCTTGGTAATCTTTGCCTGATGACTTAGAGTTAGCCACATAAAGTGAGTGGTCAATGATAGCGTCCGCAATCTTACGACCAGCACCATCAGTACGAGTCGCTGTTACAACTTCTTTACCTGGCAATTGGTAAATTTGGTCTGGAACCCAGTCAGCGATTGCTTGAATACCAGCCTTATGAAGTGCTTTAAGAGCATCACGTAGATCTTCTTTAGAACCGTATTTATTGTTCTTACTCATGGCAAGATCGTAACGGTCTGCAAAGGCATAACCATTTTGGATAACTGAGTCAAGGAAGGTACCATCGTCAGCAGATACAAATTGAGGTGCCATTTCAAATGATGTTACACCCCATGATTTGAACAAATCAACATTTTCAGCAATCTTACGGTTAGTATAGACTGAAGGATCTGAACCATCTGGAATAGTTTGAAAGTTAGAGAAGCCTTCGTAGATTAATTGTGAATCATAAGCTTCAGTCGCTTTAAGAGTCAATTCACCCTCTTTTTTAGCTTCTGTTGAAGGCGCTACTCGGATATCTTGATTATCTGAAGCTCCAACTGGAACCCAAACTGCTACGAAACCAGACATATCAAATGTTTCATAACCCTTGATGTCATTAGCACCGAAAGTCAAGACACCGTTGCTGTCTGTTTCTTTAACGTAACCTGCTGCGATTGCATCTGCATCAGATGTAAAGTTCTTGATACCATCAGCTGTACCAACAATCAAAGCACGGTATTTTTGGTTGGCATGGATTTTACCCATTTCAACATTAAGTTTAGCTGATTGATCCAAATTCAATTTTGGATTGTTAGCTACAAGTGTTACCTGACCAGAAGTACGGCTGTATTTAGAACCTTCTGTATCATTAGCTGTCATAATGTCTTTACCATAACGTACTGAAGTGTAGACTTCATTTGTGCGGTAAAGTTCAACATCTGAATTGTCCATCTTACCATCAGTTGGCAACCAGTATGAACGTTGTGCTTGCCCACCAGATACATACTTGATACGACTCTTCATCAAGTTAACAATGGTATCGTAATATGGAGACTTAGTTTCCATGTAGTGACCATCATCTGTATAAAGGTCTCCATAGTAGACACGAGTGATAGTTTCCATGTTTTGCAACATAACCGCGTAAGCCGCTGGGATGTTGTTAAGCGTATATTTTTTGTCGCTGCTGAGCATGTCTTTGTTGTAAATCTCAAAGGCTTGCTTCATTTCAGCATCAGTAATCGTGAAACCATCTGATTTTGGATTGATTTCTTTCTTGATGATTTCAGCAATAATATCTTGAACGTTGTTATCATGGGCACGGATAAAGACGTAATTTCCTGACGCATCTCCGTATTTCTCGTTATATTTACCGATTGTAGACTGTTTAACTGTTCCGTCTTCGTTATAGGCCTTGCTTCCATCTTTGTTAATCCAATCAGTCTTTTCATCACGTTGTGTCGTGTTGAAAGTATTGTTATACAAAGGACTTACAGCTGGTGTACGTTCTTTGATTGGTTTAGCCAATGAGAAGAGGAGAGCCAAACGTTGTTTGTTTTCCATAGCAAGCGCAGCGCCATCTGTCTTGTCATTGTAGTGGTTGTCATTAAGGCTCCATGCTTCAAGGACTGAGATGTGAGCAAGAGCGTTTGCTTCAGATTTGTTAACACCATAGTACTCACGGAAGTAGTTTGTGTAGAGTTGAAGCATGTCTGCATCGACATTATCTACCGCGTCGACACGGATACCATCGAAGTTAGCATCCTTGTCACCCATAACGATTGAACCCCAGTTCATAAGGTAGTGGATTTGGTTCAATTGTTCCGCTTGAACAACTGGGTTTGACAAATCTACGTCATTAGCTAGCAAGAAGTCGAAACCACCCATGTGGTTTGGATCTGATTGCTCATCAAGAATTGATTTATCAATTGTACCAGTCTGGTTAGTTGCTGTACGGTTCAAACGACGATAGTCAGAATTCGCCCATGGTGTACGTGAATCATTCACATAAAGAAGGGCACCACCTTGAAGGTGATCTTCGCCGCCACCTTTAGAGTAGTTTTCAGTTTCTTTGTTCCATTGTGGTTGTGTCTTAACAAAGGCAGAGATAGTTTCACGCAACCATTGTGTTGATTTTTCAGCCTGAATCTTTTGCTCAATCTTGATTTGAATGTCCTTAGCAGCAACTTTCAAAGTTTCTTGCTTATCTGTACTTGAATATTTAGCATCCAAGTTAAATACTTTAGACATGTAGTTCAAGTAGTTAACTTGTGTATCTACATTTGGCCACCAAGCCATCAAAAGTGGACGGAAATCTTCTGCAGTTGATGCTTGCCAAGTTACACCATCTTTGATGATAGAAGCTGGACGGTACCAGCTATCTGCAGTCAAATAACCATCAATCAATTCAAAGCTAGCTTCAGATGAATCGTAGGCACGGTTATTTATTGAGAAACCATCAACAATATTTGTTGTTCCTGGTGTGAAAGAGTATGTTGATGAACTTGTAAGAGCACCATCTTTACCGAAGTAAAGCAATTGACCATTTACAGTAATGGCAAAGTTTTCTTTGTGTGAACCATCTTCATTAACATAGTAATATTTACCATCAATGTTTTTGATGTTTTTCAAGGAAAGCGCAGCTTCTACTTCTGAATCTTTCAAAGCAGCTTCTGGCGCCTTAACTTCTGTATTAACAACTTCAGCCTTCACTGTTGCTGGTTGTTCTTCTGCTTTTTCAGTTGTAACAGCTGGTGCATCTGTTGTCACAACTGCTTCTTTATTTGGAACAGCTGCCACTGCTACATCAGCTGTTGTTGCTGTTGTAGCTGCTTCAGCTGTTGCTTGTGTGTTCGTTGTAGTCGCTGTTTCTACAGCATTTGTTTCTTTAGCAGGTGTTAAAACATCTGCTTCTTTTGTATTTGTACGTTTATCGGCTTCTTTGGTTGCTTCAGGAGAAGTAACTAAAGAAGCTGTTGTACCTGAATTTGATTGAGTTACTGTCTTATCTTGAGTTTCATCCGCTGAAACTGAAGATGTTGTTACAGACAATCCTCCCAAGACAGTAGCAAGTGCTACAGAAGCAACTGCAATTGTAACCCATTGCTTCTTAACTTTATGAAGCTTATAGTGTATCTTATTTTCCATTATAATTTTCCCCGTGATTTTATTTGTCAAAATCAGACTGAAATCTATCCGATTTCAAACAGTTATATTATATCATTATTTTCTAACTATTTCTCGAATTAATTGTTTTTTTATAAAATATATATTACATAACATTAATATTAGAAAAACTTTGTAACACACCTATTTCATAGGTTTTCAATTCTCATTTTCATATCATTTGATAACTAAAACTATTTTTCATAAAAGCCGCCAAAGTCCTTGATACAATAGCTTTTACAATGATTCTGACTCAAAATTGATATTTGTCAGATTTTTTCTTTAAGGAGCATAAAAAGGCAAAATTTCTTTAAACGATTCTCGTTTTCAAGAAATTTCACCTATAAATTCATGTCAAATCATATCGTTTTTCACTTAATCTCTCAGATTAAGATTAGATTGATTGATTATTTATTTATCAAAATCAGCATAACCATTTTCATCGAAGAAGACAGTCGTACCGTCTTGGAAAGTAATCCATGTGTTTGTCACACGTTCTCCAAGAACTGATTCGTAGTATTCTACTCCTTTTGGTGTGCTGATTGGGCTACCTTTAACTTGACGTCCCAAATTATCAAAGTAATATTCTTTACCATCGATATTTTGGCGTCCTGTTACAGCCTTACCATCTTTGAAGTAGTACCAAACATTGTTACCAGTTGTCAAGAAACGGTTATTGAGACGCTCACCTGAATCTTTGTCATAGTAAGAAAGTGATCCGTCAGCATTCTTAACAAAGTCGCCTTTGACTTGACTACCATCTTCTTTGAAGTAATAGTTTTTACCACCAACACTATAGGCACCTGTCACGATTTCACCATTATCTTTGGCGTAGTACCATGTCTTACCACCATCAAGAGTGAAGAAATCAGATTTGACTTGGCTTCCATCAGCATTGAAGTAATAGTTAAGGTGGTCAATCGTTTGACGACCTGTAGCGAGGTTACCATCCTTATCAGCATGGTACCACTTGCCGTTCACTTCGAAGAACTTGTCTTTAACCTTGTAACCATTATCTACAGTGTAGTAGCTAATCTTGCCATTTTCAGTAACAAATTCACCTTTAACTTGGGCACCATTTGCACGGAAGTAATAGTCGTGACCGTCCAAAGTAAGGGCACCTGTCACATTTTTACCAGCTGCATCACGGTAGAACCATGTTGAGCCATCTGTTGTGTAGAATTCACCCTTCTTAGCTTGTGCATAGCCTTGATCGTTGAATTCATACCAGATACCATCGATTTCTGCCCAACGATTTGTGTAGGCATTACCTGAATTTTTATCAAAGAAGTAGAGTTTTCCGTCTGGAGTCACATACTTAGTACCTTTAGCTTGGAAGCCATTTTCATCAAAGTATTGCAATCCTCCACCAGCATAAGTCAAGCCAACAGCCATTTCTCCAGTTGGTGAGAAATAACGGAATTTAGCTTCTGTTTCTGAAGTACCTTCTTTCGGTACATCGAATACAAAGTAACCATCTTTGTATTGCTCACCAAAGCTACCAAAGTAATAATATTTACTATCTTGTTGATAAATAGAATCACGAAGCTGTACACCATTTGGCAAGAAGAAATAAGTCTTACCATCGATATCTTGACGACCAGTCAACATATAACCTTCTTTATCGAAGTAATAGTAATTTCCAGCATATTTAATGAAAGCATTCTTAGCTTGGAAACCACTATTATCAAAGTAGGCCATACCCTTACCATCATAGTAGAAACCTGTCTTACCACCTTGGTCTGTCAAAGGTTTTGGCAAGAAGATGCCATTATCAGTAACTTGATAATAGCGACCAGTAGCATCGTTACTGAGAACATAACGATTACCACGACCAAGGATATTAGTACCATTCATGTACTTAGCAGACCATTGCTTGATTTTAACAGATGGATCAATCTTCTTACCAGTTGATATCATCACATCTTCAAACAACTGTGGATATTTCTTTTGGAGCTCATCAAGGAACTCACCACCATATTGAGCTTGGAAGTCCTTACCTGATGATTTAGAATTTGCAACATATAAAGTGTTATTGATATAAGCATTGGCCTTTGGAGTACCATAACTATTTGCACGTGTTGCTGTTACAACTTCTTGTCCTGGCAATTGGTAAAGTTGATCTGGAACCCAGTCAGCAATTGCTTGAATACCTTGCTTGTGAAGCGCCTTAAGTGCATCACGAAGATCTTCTTTAGAACCATATTTGTTATTCTTACTCATGGCAAGGTCATATCGGTCAGTAAAGGCATAGCCATTTTGGATAACAGAATCAAGGAAGGTACGGTCATCAGCCGATACAAATTGAGGAGCCATCTCGAATGATGTGATTCCCCATGACTTGAAGAGTTCTGCATTTTCTGCAATCAATTTATTAGTATATTGGCTATCTTTTTCAACAAAATCTTGGAAGTTTGAGAAACCTTCATAGATAACTTGTGAGTCCAATGCTTCAGTAGCAGAAAATGTCTTGTCAAGTTTCTTATCTGAACCTTTAACACGGATATCTTGGTTATCAGGTGCACCTACTGGTACCCATACACCAAGATAACCTCTCATATCAACAGTTCGATACCCCTTAATCTCATCTCCACTAAAAGTCAAGTTCCCTTCAGCATCAGTGTATTTAATTTTTCCAGCTGCTGCTGCATCATTCTCGTAAGTGACAATTCCCTTATCAGTACCAAGAAGTAATGGACGGTAGGCTTGGTTAGCATGAAGTTTACCCATGTTAACTTTCAACGTACCATCACCCAATGAGAAATCCTGATTATTGGCAATAAGAGTCAACATACCAGAATGTTTACTTGTTTCTGCTACACCCGTAGTTTGGTCAGCAGTCATAATATCTTTACCGTAACGAACAGATGACAAGATTTCTTTTCCATTGAACGTGTCGACTTTCATCGATTGTCCACCTGAAACATATTTCATACGGTTCTTCAAGAGTGTTGTGATAGCATCATAGTAAGGAGACTTGGTAGCCATATATTGGCCGTTATCCGTATAAAGATCTCCATAATAAACACGAGTTACCTGCTCCATATTTTGAAGAATCAAAGCATAGGCGGCTGGAATATTGTTAATAGTATAACGTTTTTCTGCCTTCTTCATATCTTCATTATAGATTTCAAAGGCACGTTTCAATTCAGCATCAGTCATGGTATAACCATCTGATTTTGGATTGATTTCTTTTTGAACAATATCACGAATGATATCTTGAACAAGGTTATCATGAGCACGCGCAAAGATATAGTTAGCTTGTGTATCTCCATACTTACTATTATTTGTACGGTCTGTCAAACTGCTAGTAATCAAATCTTTCAATGAAGAGCCCGAACCATAAAGTGCACCCATAATTGCATAACGAAGGTTATTATCCATGGCAAGGGCTGCACCATCATGTTTTTGATTATAATCATTATCATTTAAATCCCAAGCTTCAAGGATAGAAATGTGAGCGAGTGCATTAGCTTCAGATTTATCCACACCAAAGGCTGCGCGGAAGTAGTTTGTATAAACTTGGAGAAGGTCTGCATCAACATTATCAACTGCATCAACACGGATACCATCAAAGTTAGCATCCTTATCACCCATAACAATTGATCCCCAGTTCACAAGATAGTGAATTTGGTTCAACTGCTCAGCTTGCACAACTGGGTTTGAGTTATCAACGTCATTGGCAAGTAGGAATTCATAACCACCCAAGTATCTTCCTGTACCATTTAGAGAACCATCTTGGTTACTTGGTGTACGGTTAAGCAAACGGTAATCGGAATTTGCCCAAGGTGTCTTATCATTATTGACATAAAGAAGAGCTCCCCCTTGAAGGTGGTCAGCAAGGGTATAGTTTTCAGTTGTAGTATTCCACTGGTCTTGTTCTTTTACAAAAGACTCAATTGCTTGACGAAGCCATTCAGTTGATTTTTTAGCTGAAATTTCTTGTTCAATCTTAATTTGAATTGTCTTAGCAGCTGCATTCAATTCAGATTGACTTTGGCTAGTTGAATACGTTGCGTTAAGGTTAAAGTGTTTAGAGAAAGTATTGAGGTAGGCAACTTGTGTATCTACATCAGGCCACCATGCCATCAAAAGTGGACGGAAGTCTTTCTCAGTTGATACACGCCATTTTTCACCATTTTCCAAAATAGTAACTGGACGGTACCAGCTGTTTGGTGTCAAGTACCCATCTACCAACTCGAAGCTTTCTTTCTTAGAATCGTAAGCACGGTTATGTGAAGAGAAAGCATCAACTAGATTAGTTGTACCTGGTGTGAATGAGTGTGTTGATGTGCTTGTCAAAGCACCGTCTTTACCGAAGTAAAGCAACTGGCCATTAACTGAAACAGCAAAATTTGTTTTGTATGAACCATCTTCTTTGACATAATAGTATTTACCATCAACTTGTTTGATGTTGTCCAAAGAGAGTGCGGCTGTTTCTTCTTTTTCAGTAACACCAGATTTTGGTTTTTCAGCTACTGTAAGCGTTGTATCTGTCGCTGCTGCAGCTGGTGTTTCTGTTGTCGCACCATTTGCTACTGCTGCACGATCTGTTGTTACTGGTGTTGCAGTATTAGTAGTTGTATCTGCTGCAGTGGTTGCTGCCGCAGGAGTTTCGACTGTTGCAGCATCAGCAGCCTTGTCAGTTGTTGTTGCTGTCGCATCTGTCGTAGCAGTTGCTGCAGGAGCGGCTACTTCATGCGTTTCAACGACAACATCGCTTTCAGCTGTCGTAGAGGCAACTGGTTTAGTTGTTTCATCAGCTGAAACTTTTTGATTGGCAACTGTAGCACCACCTACGATAGAGGCAAGTGCTGCCGAAGTGACGGCAATCGTCACCCACTGCTTCTTAACTTTGTGAAGCTTATAATGTACCTTTTTTCCCATTTTAGGTCCTCATTTCATTTTCCTAGTTTGAATAAAATCTACATAATTCAAACAATTTCATTATAGCATATTTTTTTCAGTCAACCAGAGTCTTTATCAAATCATTTCATTTTTTAATCATATTGTAAATTGATTAACATTTCGACAAATATTAAAAACTACCGAATGTAGAAAACGGTAGTCTTTTTCTATTTTTAGGAAAGTTTTTAGAGGTAATTTAATAAGCTATCTCTATTCAATCAGTAGCAATTTAAAAGTCAGCTATTAAGCAAAAACGACGTTATGTTGGACCCTGTAGCTAACTAAAAAGAGCAAGGTTTCTGTGACTAATTTTGCCAGAACCAGTCCTAAACCAATAGCAACTAGACTACTAAGTAAGAAATAGTTACAGGCCAGGAGGACCAAGACCAACATAAAGTAACGAACACTCGATCTAAAGAGAGAGCTTGTCGGATTGAAGACCACATTGGCGTTCAGCAAACACTGGCTGGAAGCCGAAATCACACGAGCTAGCACGACCGAAAGGAGCAGATTTTTCGTCAAGGCAAAGAGCACAAATAAGGCTGTTGCATCAATGACTGAGGCCAAGACGGCCGTGCCAGAGAACTTTAAAAAAGGGCTGTAAATACGGATGGAATCACGAATGGGCCGAAAGTGCGAACTTTTATTTTCCTCCAGATAAACGGTTTCGATAGGGACTTCAGAGATTTGGTGGCCTGATTTTTTGGCTTCAAGCAACATATTAAACTCATACTCGAAACGATTGCCGTCCAGGTTAAGAAGCCATGGAATCAGGTCGGTTGACATGCCTCGAAGTCCTGTCTGAGTATCTGTTACCTTCTGACCAGTTACCAGATGGAAGAGCCCTGCAGTCACCTTGTTGCCGATGCGACTACGTGCTGGTACCTTACCAACAAAGGCACGCGCACCTAAGATAAGATGGCTTGGATTTTCCTCGGTTGCCTTGGCCACACGGACAATATCTTTAATCAGGTGCTGACCATCACTGTCAACTGTGACTATAGGTTGAGCCGAAAGGTGCTGACCGACTACTTCTTCTTGAATATAAGCGAAAGCAGTCTTAAGAGCAGCTCCCTTTCCTTTATTAATCGGATGAGTTAGGACAGTCGCTCCAATAAAAGCCGTTTCGTCGTAATAGTCGTTATAGCCTGGGCCACTCCCATCATTAACAACAATAATACGGGCTTTAGGGAGTTTTATGGTAATATCTTGAACCACCTGAATCAGGCGTTTGTCTGGTTCATAAGCTGGAATAATAATATACATAGGCACTTCCTTTCTGTTTCATCCTATGACTCTTTAGTGACCTCCTCCAAAGCCACCTGGTTGTCCACCACCTTGGGGACCACCGCCACCAGGCATTGAGTTTTCAATCTTAGTTTGTTTCTCACCATTGATAGTAATGTCACCACCGGTATAGGTCGCTGAACCATCGAAGTCAAAGCCAGACTGACCAGTCAAATTGATTGTTCCACCCGATACAATAATATCGCCGTTAGAATCGATTGGGTCGGTATCGCCCTGGCCAACCTCAACATTTAGGGTTCCACCGGTCATCTTGAAGAAAATCTCACTTTGACTGGCATTAGCATTGGCCGCATTGACACCATCATCCGTTGCATAGACATCGATGTCTCCGCCATTGATGGTCACAGATTTACCTTCGATACCTTCAGTTGATTTTTCAACCTTGTAAGTACCACTATCAATAATCAGGTCGCCGGACGCATGGATACCGTCGTCACCAGCCTTGATGGTCATGGTATTGTCAGATAGATACATGGTACCTGCTGAAGTGTCGTCATCATTGTCGACCTTAACAGCATCTTCCTCAGCCTCAATGGTCATGGTTGTTCCCGTGATGTTGAGTTCATCATTGACATTGAAGGCATCACCAACTGAGGTAATCTTATAGGTACCACCAGTCATATGAAGGCTGTCATTGGCTTTAATACCGTTATTTTTCTTGGCATCAATGTTAAGAGTACCTGAACCGTTAATGGTCAAATCTCCTTTAGAGAAAATCACGGCATCCGCATCTTCATCACTATTAGAACTTGAATCAGAGAGGGTACTTGTGGTGCCATCTTTGAGGGTCAGATAGACATGACCAGCACTTGTGGCATTGATGGCTGCATTTGTATTCGTCATGGTAACACCATCTAGAACAATATGGACATCATCTGAATCGCCAGCGTCAACCTTGATTTGCACACCATCAGATTTTCCAGAAATCACATAGGTACCAGCTTTGGAGATGGTTACGGTTGAACCTGACACGGCTACGCCATCACCTGAAACATCCGCAGATGAGCCTGACAACTTAATCTTAGAGGCAGAACTTTCATCATAAGATGTGTCTGAATCTTTTGAAGTAAAATAGTTGCTGTTGTTCTTATTTGTTTTCTTACTGGTCGTTGCTGTTACAGCACTTGTTTTTGAAGTCGTGCTTGACGTCGTCCCAGTTGACTGACTGCTTGATTGGCTACAAGCCGTCATGACTGTTAGGGCTGTCGCACAGGTTAATAAAGTCGTCCATTTTTTTAGTTTTTTTGATTTCATATATTTTTCCTCCCGGGTTCGTTTTAGATGATTACAGTTTACGGGACTTACCTAAAACATTTCTAAAGGATAACTGAAACTTATCTTAAGTTAAGTTTGGTGAAAGTTTGATTTAGGAAAACTTTCAGAAAAGTCCCATAGACTAGTAGGCAAGCAAATGAATACTTTATATAGTAGTACTTTTGCTCTCAATTTAATTTTCTACTAAAAAAAGCCAAATCTTGAAGTGAGGGCTTTGTATCTTATCTAAGTGAACACGCCTACAACTCGTGGGAAAAGATGGGACCTGCTTGGAGTTAAACTCCTTCGACTGTTCCCCCTCTTTTCCTGAGCGTTGCTTTACGGCTTTGTATCTTATCTAAAAAGGAGTTTTTTCATGGTTAAACAATTGGAAACACGTTTTAAACGTATTGAAACAAAATATGTGGTCTCAAAGGACAATCTTGAAGACCTACTCGCTGATCTTAAGGAGTATTTAGTGGAGGACGATTATCCGACTTCTACCATTTCAAATATTTACTTTGATACGGATAATTTTGACGTCATCCAAGATGCCCTAGATGGTAATCACCGTCAAGAGAAAATCCGTATGCGTACCTACCTAGCCAATCCTAAAATTGATAGTAAGGTCTTTCTAGAGGTTAAAGCCAAAGATGATGAAGGAATCGGTCATAAGTTTCGTCTCGTTTCAACACCGCTTGCCATCACTAACTTGATGACAGACGGTAAGAATCATGGTCAAATCACTGACCGCCAGCTATTACAGGATATCCACCACTTACGTCAACGATATAATGAGGGGCTTAAACCTCGTATGTATATCTACTACGACCGTTTTTCGATGAAAGAAAAAGAGACTATCGAAGGCTATGCCTACAATAAAGTTCGTGTTACCCTTGACCAAAATTTGACTTACCGTGATGAAGACGTCAGTCTCTTTAAGGGAAATCATGGTTTTCCCCTTCTTGATGAAGATACGATTATCATGGAAATCAAAGCACCTGGCAAAAAGCCTGACTGGCTTCAAGCTATCTTAGATAAACATGGTTTGGAAGAGCAGAAATTCTCAAAATACAGCTGTGCCTACCATAAATCTCAAGGTCTAGACTACGGTCCACATCCAGTTCAGGAAAAAGGAGCTGCTGCCTATGTCTAATCTCTTCAATTCTATCTTTAATGATGCGACCGCAACCGCTAGTCCCCTTCAACTCATGCTGGCCTTACTGGTCAGCCTTGTTTTAGGATTGGCTCTAACCTGGACTTATAAATACCGAACCCTCTACACCAGAGAATTTGTCATTAGTTTGACCCTGCTTCCATGTTTGATGACCCTAGTTATCTTCCTTGTCAATGGCAGTTTGGGGACCTCTATCGCCGTGGCAGGGACCTTTAGTCTCATTCGTTTTCGTTCAGCGACTAGTGGTTCCAGAGAGCTAATCGCCGTCTTTATGGCCATGATTATTGGTCTGGCATCTGGGACAGGATATCTCTTACTGGCTGTCCTCTTTACCATTTTCCTTCTAGCTGTTTGGCTTCTTTTGGAAAATCGTCAAAGTCGTACCGACAACCAACGTCGTAGACTCCTGACCATTAACGTCTCCTACCAAGACCTGATTGATCAAAAAATCACTAAAGCCCTGCTCAATTTCACCAGTGAATGCGACTTGATTTCCCTTAATACCACAGGTGGAGGCGAGACCATGCAACTGGTCTACGAAGTGGACTTGAATCCCCAAGTGGACGACTTCCAATTGACTAATCATCTTATCTCAAGTATTGAAAATTGTGACCTTGCCCTAACCAAAAAGGCTAAAAAGAAAAAGAATTTGTAAGACAAAAAGACATCTCCGACTGATTTTCGGAGATGTTTTTACATGTTTTGAGGTTAACATTTTCACTTAGCTGTAACCCCACTTTTAACGGCCTAGTATGGCAGTCTAGCTTATCGATCAAAATCAAAATACTTTCTAATCATCTTCATCTTGGACAACCTTACCATCTTGTACGTTAAAGGTATAGCCAATGTGATTGTAATTATCTTCATCAATTGAGTAAAAATAAAATTCGTACTCTCCGTCTGGTAGCTTGCTAGCATCCAGTTTAGTTGTGGCCTCTTCTAAATCTTTCTTACTAGTATTATCTGTATCGCCTACTTCTATTCTCATAGTAACAAGGTGTTCTTCAATCATTGTTTGGTAGGGAATTTGATAATACCCATAAAAATCATCCTTCCCGTTTTTACGGTTTTCCTCAGCTAAATGCTTTTTACGATTACCAGCCTCTTGATCAATCGTAGTATTATCGCTGAAGGAGAATTCTTCGATATCAAGGCCTAACGATTGCTTTTTAAGCTCCTTAAAGAGTTTTTGCTCTTCTTTTTTTACAGATTTTTGTTGTAAGTAGCTTTCCCAGTAATGACCAGGGGTCTTATATTCTTCACCATTAACTGTCCAGTCCAGGTTAAAAGTAATTTGTGAATCTAATGATATGGTTTGATTATCGTAGGTTTCCTCTGAATAGGTATAATCAACATAAATACCATCTGAATCTAGAAACACCTTTTTGATAAGCTTAACTTGGACCTTTCCCTTAAAACCATTATGAGCCAAGATTTTTTGCGTTTTTTCCCCTAGCCTTGAAGTAAGAATTTGGCAGTACAACTTTACAACCAACTAAAAGACTAGAACAGAGGAGGAGAATAGCTAAGCAAGAAAGCTTTAAAATATTAGGAGTATTTTTCTTCATAGGACATCCTTCCTTTCCTCAATGATTTGTATAAATAAGCACACCAAATCCTTCAAATAAAACGAGCTTTCTTCACTCCTATTATAGCATTTTAAAGCGCTTTCTTATGCTGGTTAGAAGGCAGAAGATTAGGATTTCTCCAGCAAAAAAGCCTGAATCACTTCAGGCTTTTCGTTTTAGTCTCAATCAGTTGATATAATCCTCAATAATCCGTTACTTCTTTTCGGTCATGGACATTGCTTTGTTTGCCTTGACGGGCTTTAAGTACGGCTTCAATGTCTTCAGGGCTGACCCCTGTTTCAACGAGCATGACTGCTAGGTGATAGAGAACGTCTGCTGTCTCGTTGGCAATTTCTTCTTTATCAGCATTTTTGGCCCCAATCACAACTTCTGTTGCTTCTTCGCCAACCTTTTTAAGAATCTTGTCTAGCCCCTTGTCAAAAAGGTAATTGGTATAAGATCCTTCTTTGGGATTTTTTTTACGATCTAAGGCTTCCTTATAAAGTGTTTCTAACATAGCTACTCCTATCTATCTTGATTGTCATCATATATATCCGTAAAGAAACAGCTGTAGGCTCCTGTATGGCAGGCTGCTCCTTCTTGTTCCACAGCGATAAGCAGGGTGTCCTGATCACAATCTGTCTTGATGCTTTTGACATGTTGGAAATGGCCAGATGTGGCTCCCTTATGCCAAAGCTCATTTCTGGAACGGCTCCAGTAATGCATTTGTTTGGTCTCAAGGGTTAACTGATAGGACAGCTCATTCATATAGGCCAACATGAGCACCTGTCCCGTCTTGTAATCTGTCACAATGACTGGTACCAGTCCGCCTTGTTTGTCAAAATCAAGTTTAACCTCTGTCATTGTCTCACCTCGATTCCTGCATTTGCCAAGACTTGTTTGGTTTCGCCTATATTTACCTCACCAAAGTGGAAGATAGAGGCTGCCAGAGCACCCGTCGCTGTTGTCTTTTCAAAGACTTCTACAATATCCTCAATATTTCCTGCACCACCAGAGGCAATGATTGGAACATCGACGACCTCCGCTACACGATTGAGCATTTCCAAATCAAAACCAGACTTAGTGCCGTCCTTGTCCATGCTGGTTAAGAGAATTTCTCCAGCCCCCAAAGCGACGACTTCTTGAGCCCATTGGATAAGGTCCCTACCTGTATCCTTACGGCCGCCCGCCACAAAGACATGCCAGCTCCCATCAGCCATCTTTTTAGCATCAATCGCAGCCACTACACACTGATTCCCGAATTTTTGAGCACAATCAGCAATTAGTTGCGGATTGGCAAGGGCTGAGGAATTGACGGCAACCTTGTCAGCACCGGCTTTGAGCATCTTGTTCATGTCTTCAACTGAACGGATACCACCACCAACCGTGAAGGGGATAAAGACCTGATCGGCAACACGACGCACCATATCAACCGTTGTTTCACGATTATCCGAAGTCGCTGTGATGTCCAAGAAAACAAGTTCGTCACAACCAGCTTCATAATAAGCACGCGCAGAATCAACAGGGTCACCAACATCTGTCAGATTCACAAAATTAACCCCCTTGACAACACGGCCATCCTTGACATCCAAACAGGGAATAATACGTTTCTTAAGCATATTAACCTCCGAAAGCCTTGAGCTGGTCTAATGTGATATTGCCGTTATAGTAGGCTTTGCCGACAATGGTTCCTGCCACACCAATCTCTTCTAGGTGATCTAAGTCAGCTACTTCTGCAATTCCACCTGAAGCAATGACTTTGGCGGTTGTGAGTTCAGATACCAAACGTTTGTAGTGATCAAGATTGGGTCCTGTCAGTGTGCCATCTCGATCAACATCAGTATAGACAAAGAGGGTTACGCCCATCTTTTCCATTTCCTTAGCCAAGGTGATGTAGTCCACATTGCTTGTTTCCAACCAACCTTCGGTAGCGACAAACCCTGCCTTGGCATCAATACCTACGACAATTTTATCGGCACCAAATTCCTCTAAAGCTGCTCGAACGAAGTCAGGATTTTTAACGGCCATTGAACCGATAATGATACGGTCGATGCCAACTTCCAAATAGTCACGAATCTGCTCCAAGGTACGGATACCGCCACCAACTTCGATGCCAAGTCCAGAAACCTTCTTGACCTCTGCAATCAAGTCACGGTTAGTGGCACGACCATCTAGGGCACCGTCCAAGTCGACGACATGAATAAATTGAATGCCCGCATCCTTAAAGATCTTTGCCTGCTCAATAACATCTGGATTGACAACGGTTTGTTGGTTGAAATCTCCTTTAAAGAGACGAACAGCCTGTCCATCCTTAATATCAATTGCTGGTAGAATTTGCATCTCCCCTACCATCCTTTCTAAGTGAAAAAACTTTGCTCTCAAGAGCTTTTAGGCTTTGCATAAACCTACAAATTGTTCAATAATACCTAAACCAATATCACCTGATTTTTCGGGATGAAATTGAGCTCCATAAACATTGTCTTTATGAATCATGGCTGGCACCTCGATACTATAATCTGCGGTAACATCAATATATTGGCTAGGGACATCCGTGAAATAACTGTGAACGAAGTAGACAGCTTGGCCGTCTAAACCATCTGTCAAAGGGCTGGCTTGCTTAACAGCCAAATCATTCCACCCCATATGTGGGACAGGTTGCTCCTTGCTGGCTGGAATAGTACGGCAAACACCTGGAATAAAACCGAGACCATTTGTTTCCTCATGTTCCAGCCCTTTTTCCGTTAAAATCTGCATGCCTAAGCAAATTCCCAAAAGAGGAACTCCCTGTGCGACGGCCTCTTTGATAACAGCTACCAAGCCTCTTCGCTCAAGCTCTGCCATGGCTGTTGGATAAGCACCCACACCAGGTAAAATCAAACCATCTGCAGCTAGGATTTTTTCTTTATCGGCAGACAACTCTGCAGTCACACCAATCTTTTCAAGGGCACGCAGAACATTGGCGGTATTCCCCGCATCGTAATCAATGACGATAATCATAGCATCCCCTTTGTTGAGTTTACGCCATGAATATCAGGATTAACCGTGATAGCCTCACGCAAGGCACGTCCTGTTGCCTTGAAGAGACTTTCTGACTTGTGGTGATTGTTTTTTCCGTGGAGAATCTTGAGGTGGAGATTCATCTGAACATTGAAAGCCAAGGCTTGGAAAAATTCTTCTACCAATTCTGTGTCAAAATTACCCAATTTTGGATTATCAAAACTAGCATCAAAGACCAAGTAGCTACGTCCAGACAAGTCTAAACTTGCCATTCCAAGGGTTTCATCCATAGGTACAAAAGCCGTTCCATAACGGTTGATACCTGCTTTATCGCCCAAGGCCTCTTTAAGAGCTTGACCAAGGACAATACCGACATCTTCAACAGTGTGGTGACTATCAACCCAAAGGTCGCCATCAGCCTTCACCACCAAAGACATACGGCCGTGACGGGCAAACAAGATCAACATGTGGTCAAAAAATCCGACACCTGTTTGAATATCTACTGGTTCTTGAGCATCCAAATTGAGGCTTAACTTAATTTTGGTTTCAAAGGTATTACGTTCAATTTCTGCTTGTCTCATAACTTCTTCCTCTACTCTCTCAATTATTGTCGTTTCTGACTTCAATAGCCTTAGCGTGGGCCTGCAAACCTTCCGCATAAGCCAAGTTTGTGATATCGTGTTGAGCCTTATTGACTGCTGCTTTGTCATACTGCGTATATTGGATACGTTTGACAAAATCGTGCACACCTAAAGCTGATGAAAATCGGCTAGTTGCTGTCGTTGGAAGAACGTGATTGGCACCAGCATAGTAGTCACCAATTGGTTCACTGGTAAAGTGACCAAGAAAGACGGAACCAGCATTCTCCACTTTTTCTAGATAATCATAGGCGTTGTCCATAGCAATTTCCAAATGTTCTGGCGCAACCAAGTTCATGAGTTCAAACATAGCATCTGTATCATTGGCAATAATAATTCGGCCGTTATTTTCGATAGATGGACGAGCAGTCGCCTCACGTGGCAAAAGCTTGAGTTGTCGTTCAATCTCACTTTCAACTCCATCAGCCAAGGCTTGAGAATCTGTTACCAAAATGGCGCGTGCACGTGTATCGTGCTCTGCTTGAGACAAGAGATCGGCTGCCACATAGGTTGGATTAGCGCTACTATCAGCAATAACACCGATTTCTGATGGTCCTGCAATCATATCAATACCGACAATACCGTAAACTTGCTTCTTAGCAGTCGCCACGAAAATATTTCCGGGACCTGTAATCTTGTCAACCTTTGGAATCGTTTCTGTACCAAAAGCCAAGGCCGCAACCCCTTGAGCCCCACCGACTTGATAAATGCTATCCACACCAGCCAATTTTGCGGCTACTAGAATTGCAGGAACAAAGTGTTCTTGTGGCGGCGTAATCATAATAATCTCTTTAACCCCAGCAATTTTAGCAGGGATGACATTCATAAGAACTGATGATGGATAAGCTGCAGTTCCTCCAGGCACATAAACACCTACACGATTGATGGGACGAATCAATTGACCACGAATAACACCCTCACTTGGTTGGTCCTCAAAACCAGCCTCCAACTGATGCTTGTGGTAAGATTCAATGTTTTCTTTGGCATTAACTAGGGCTTGGTAAACCTCTGGATCAATCTCTTTAAAGGCTTGATCAATCAAATCCTGTCCAACCTCAAAATCAGTCAAGTCAACCTTATCAAATTTAGCTGAATAGTCACGAAGGGCCTCGTCTCCTCGTTTTTTGACATCCTCAATAATGGCTTGAACCGTGCTTTCAACGTCTCTATTTTCTTTTGAAAGTTCCAATTGCTCCTGATAAAGAAGCTCAGCAATTTCTTTATTTGTTCCAGTTAATCGTTTCATTCGAACGGTACCTCCTCGTTTCCTACAAGTGATTCAATCTTGCGAATGAATGGCAGGACTTCCTTGTTATTTTTCAAAGAAGCCTTGTTCACAATCATTCGTGCTGAAATACGGCAAATATCTTCATAAACTTTTAGGCCATTTGCAACAAGTGTATTCCCTGTTTCTACAATATCTACAATGGCATCTGCTAGACCAATGACGGGGGCAATCTCAACACTCCCTTGAATCGAAATGATTTCGACATCCTCACCCTTTTGATTAAAATAATTCGTCGCAATGGTTGGATACTTGGTCGCAATACGTTTACGCTTATGGTCATCAGGGTTATAGTCTTCTGTTGATGCTACGGAGAATTTACAAAGACCAAAATTAAGGTCTAGCATTTCCAAATAACCTGTCGGATGTTCGACCAAAACATCCTTACCGACAATCCCAATATCTGCGACACCATGTCGTACATAGGTAGTCACATCTGGAGCTTTAACCAAGAGAAAACGGAACCGGTTGTCAGGACTCTCGAAAATCAAATTACGTCCCTTATCGGCCATGAAAGACATATCAAAACCAGCTTTTTCCAGTAATTTAACCGTATCTTTCTCAATACGTCCCTTGGTCAAGGCAATTGTGATTTGATTGCTAGTCATCCAAGTCACCTCCAAATTCCACATCGTCATGTACTGCTTGATAAACTGAGTCAATATCAATGGCCCAGCCAACCGCTGTTAACTCGGTAGCTCCAAAGCGTTCAAATAGTTTATCGTAACGGCCACCTGATACAAAGGCATCTGGTACCTTGTCACCGAAGACCTTAAACATCATGCCCGTGTAGTAAGGCACTGCTGGCAATTGAGCCAAATCAAGCGTCGTCTCTGGGAGACTATCTGATAAACGATTGGTTAAAACTTCCAAACTATCCAAGGCCGTCAAAAAGGCTTCACTATCTGTTAACTGTCTAGCCTTGACCAGGACAGCATTTGTCTCACCAAACAAGAAGGGTAACTGCTCCAAGACCTTGTCATATTGACTTGGATTTTCTTTGGTGAACTCCTTAAGACCGGTAATCGATTTATCACGGATATAGGCCGCCAACTCTGCTTCTTTTACAGCTGGAAGGTTTAATTCTTCAAAAATGAGTTGTAGGAGGCGGGCATGTGAAAATTCAAACTTGTAATTTTTGACCCCTGCAGCATCTAGAGCCTCTTTAGCAGAAGCTATTGCTTCTTCCAATGCCTGATGAACTGGAAAACCAATGATTTCCACACCAGCCTGCGTATGCTCATTGGACAAGCCACGCATCTCCTCATTGTAGTTAAAGACTTTTCCAGAGTAAGAAAATTTGATCGGTGTATGAACTTGCGTCGAAGCAATCACACGCCCAATTTGGCTGGTAATATCAGGACGTAAACTAACAAGATCTCCATTTTTGTCAAAGAAATTATAGTTTCCATTGTCCACAAGATCACTAAAGACTTCGAAATGCTCTAAGGTTGGTGTCTCAATCCGAAGAAAGCCCTTTGTCATCAACAAGTCACAGATACGGTGTTCAATCTGATACATGGTACGGGCACGTTTGAAAAGTTTATCGTGCATTCCTAAGGCTAATGTCGTTTTTTTCATGCTTGTAACTCCTGTATTGTCATTAATACGCGCTCCATCTCATCCTGCGTCCCAATAGAAATGCGTAGTCTGTCTGAAATACGCTCCACTTTTGGAAAATAACGGACATAAATTTTCTTACTTTGGAGGTAGTCAAACAATTGACCTGCAGTCACTCCGTGAGGTTTGACCAAAACAAAATTAGTTTTTGAAGGTAGGATATCAAAACCAATCGCCTGCAATTCTTGGCTAAACCAGTCACGTGTTGCCATAATCTTAGCGCAAGTGTCCTCATAGTAGTCCCAGGACTTAACCGCTGCAGTCGCCAAGACTTCCGCAATGCTATCCACATTATAGGGGTTAACTGAATTCTTGACGGCATTGATTACAGCCATTAGTTTAGGACTTCCTATGCCGTAACCGACACGCAGGCCAGCAAGGGAGGCATCCTTAGAAAAGGTCCTAGTGATAAACACATTGTCATACTTTTCTATGAGCGGTAAGGCCGTCTCCCCACCAAAGTTAATATAGGCTTCGTCAATAATCACAACTACTGACAGATTGGCCTTTACAATCTCCTCAATTTGATTGAGAGGTTTATAAATACCTGTTGGTGCATTTGGATTTGTAATGACAATCCCACCATTTTCAACCAAATAATCTTGAGTATCAATCTCAAATGAAGAGTTCAAGGGCACTTCTCTAAATGGGATGCGATACAAATCTGCCCATACCTTGTAAAAACCATAGGTCAAATCTGGAAACAAAACTTCTTCCTCGCTATTAAAGAAAGCTAGAAAAGCCATTGATAAAATATCGTCTGACCCATTTCCAATAATCACTTGATCAGCAGGAACACCTAACTGTTCAGATAAGGCTTGACGCAAAGCCGCTTGATCCAAAGTCGAATACTTGCGTAACTGATGGGCATCAAAGGATGCTAAAGCTTGATGGACCGCTGGACTTGGTCCATAGGCATTTTCATTAGTATTCAACTTAATGATATTTTTCTCAGCAGGCTGACTACCCGCCACATAGGGTTCAATCTTTCGTAATCCTTTGATTTCCATAGTTTATCCTTTCTGTTCAACTCCGACCAAGTGTACGGCTAGCTACAAATACTAAAAGCAAGGGTAACAAAAAACGCCCTCGCAAAAACAACTTTTGCAAGGACGTTGGCACGTGGTTCCACCTTAATTCGAACAGGGGTCACCCCCTCTTCCTCATGAAGTCACAAGGTCTCTCTTGTAACTCCTAGTCTCTAACGGAACCACCCGTCGTACACTACTGTCATCCAGAGTTCGCATACGCTCTCAAGAATGTGTCGTCTTTGATCTCATGCGTTCTCAGCTTCCCGCATTCTCTGTGAAACGATCTGACTTTTTCTATCAACGATTTCGATTTTAGTTTATTTTACCTGAAAATTCAGAACAAAGCAAGTCTTTTTTGTATATTTTTATAAAAAGTTGAAAATCATGTATATTTAATAGCAGAAACAAGCCTTTTAAGACTTTTCTTAGGTGATGACGGACGCGGGTGAAATGATTCGGTGGGTGATTCTAGCTATCAAAAAAGTTCCATGCCTAAGTTTTGAACCTCATGTCTCAAAAATCCCTAGCGCCGGAAACACGATAGATTAAGGCACTTACATCACTATAGACAGTCTCGTTCTATCTAAATTCCTATCACAAAAAAATCAAGCTCAGTTATTTTTTATGAAAATGTCTTTAAGCAAATTCCTCATTTAAAATAATTTCTTCATTTTATGGTTTGTATATTTATCCTAAATATTTTTTCAATGCAAGACAAAAAGCCTGAAGCACAGCTCCAAGCTCTTATGGTTAAGCTAATTTTCTAGGTCTGATAAATCCTGTCATAATACTCAAACAAAGTAGCCCCGCAGCAACATACCAATAAGGCATATCCACGCTAGTCGTACGACCTGAAACCTCAACGATTCCCTTAACCAGACAAGCACTAGCTACAACTGCAATAGACGAATTAAAGAGTAGTTTTGAAAGACGTGTTCTCACCCAAGACATACCCACTCCTGTTAGCAGATAGATAAGTGCTCCAGCTAATGGGGCAAAAAACATCATACGCATAAACATGGACGATTCCCCATAAGAAAAGCGTTCATAGACAAAGGTAAATAGAAGGCTGAAAATAGTTAAAGCAATGTAAGTGAAAAAGTGTTTGCTGGCTGATTTTTTAGTAACCGATGTAAACAATATCGCTCACCGCCCTTTCTGAAATTTTGTTTCCGTTTGTGGTTGGCTTGTTAATGACTTGACCATTGAAGTACATAGTAGATGAGCCACCACCGTCAAGGTTATAGGCTGTCGTCACACCATAGGATTTCATCAACTCTGCCATTTCATAGAGGGTCAACCCTGACGATTCACTGGTACGACCATCAGAAACAATGACAATATAGTGCACACTGCCATCACTCTCTTCGATGACTCCGATGGCTGTACGTGGATTGTCAGCCATAGCTTGACCAACCTCTTCATTTTCCGATACAGCTATCTTGCCATTTTCAACCAAGGTTGGACCAAAGGCGAAGGTGTTCACCACACCTGAATCGACCAATTTTTGAGCTGTTGTATCGCTCTCCTTAAAGGTCTTGAAGCTACCATCTGAGTATACTGCAAGGTCCTCGTAGTCACTGTTTCGATCAGTATCACGATAGACTTGACCATTTTTAATCACATAGCCCGACTGGTTAGCTCCATAATAGTCACCATTGATGGCAAAGATTGCATTATTCTGCTGGGCAATACTTGAAGTAGTGTCGGTGATGTTAGTCCCATAGGTATTTTGTGCCAAAGCCGTTTTAAGGTAATCTGCACTCGAAAGCTTGATATCTGCCACATAGTATGTGGTATCACTGGTTTTACCTGTCGTGATTTTGATATCCATATTGTCATCTTTATAAGTCGTATCCGTCTTAGTTACCTTACCAGTACTGGTAGATGCCGTCGACGACGCTGTGGTTGAACTAGTTGTATTGGCTGAAACCGTTGAGACCGCTGAGGGAATGACAAAGACCTTTAAGAGAGAGTAAACATTTGCCCCCATCAGAAAAAGGGTAAAAACTAAGGCATAGGCATGCCTTTTGAGAAATTTCATAGAAGACCTCCAATTTTGAAAGATAAGATTGAAACCATATGTTCCTTTTACTTGACATTAGCATAACAAGCGAAGCTTAAAATCTTCTATAATTCCCATAACCACGCCTTTTCTTTAAGCTTTCCTTAAGAAAAAGACAGCTTCAGTTGAAGCTGTCTTCGCTATATAATCATATCTTTTGTAATGCCAAATTCTCTCAAGATCTCCTGAATCTTGTCAAAGTTCAGACGGAAATGCTCCAACTTATGACCATCAGACCCAATAGAATACTTACGACATCCCAAATCCCTAACAAGGCCTAGGGCATAACGGTAAAGGCCCTCGTGATGATAGAGGTACATACTCTTTGCATTCAGTTCAAAAGCCAAATCATTAGCAATCATTTTCTGGAAAATACGTTTGAGTTGTTCTTCATAGACTTTTAGCTCATCAACAGTCACATCAAACAGGCGGAAACCATAGTCAAAGTGGGCCAGAACATCTGCGTCCACACGACCAATAGCGTACTCCAACTTGTCCAGATACTCTTGAATAATGCTTGCCTTGTCCATATCCGCTACCTCATCATCAAGATAATCATTGACCCCATTATGGTGAACAGATAAAAGTTTGAGATCATAGTCCTTACCATCCAGAAAGTCTAAAATATCCCTTTCCCTAGGCTGGTAGTAACCAATCTCGATACCACGTTTAATACGATTGCCATACTTACGGTTAAGACTTTCAATCTCACGACTATAGGCCTCATACTCGGGCACATCATCCTGTTTGGTATAAGGATTAGAGAGATCATAATGCTCAGTCGTTACAATCTCCCCATCAAAATGCCTCAAATAATCAGTAAAGTTCGCATCCGAATCATAGGAATGATGGGTATGCAAATGGTTATCACGAATAGACATAACTACTCCTTATTTTTCAAATACATTTTAAGCTGCTTACGGGCCAACCAGGTCAGACTCACCATGATTCCCTCATAGACAAGAAAGAAAATGACAAAACACTGAAGGAAATACTCTTCTGGCAAAACATTGATAATCGGGTCCAACATTGGATTAAAGAGCCAACTGCTATCCCCAGGAAAGAGGGCTTCATGAAAGAGCGTAAAAAACTCATCAAATCCGAGAAAAAGTCCCACAACCCCAATAAGGACCGGCAAGAGTGCTAGACTCATATAAAGTTTAGCGTAAAGACCAAAGGTCCCTTTCTTCACATTTCGCCAAAGAAAAGTCAGAGCTGGATAGGCCAGTAGGATAACAAGCCCCTGTACCAAATGAAAGAGCCACTTCACATCATGAAAATGCTTAAGTCCACTCTCCGACGATGGAAAATCAGGCATGGACAGATGACCAACCCAAGGAAAGGTCAAGTACTTCATGAGGATATTGAAATTATGCCAGAGCTCTGTCTTGCCAAGAATGACATAGTTCAAAAGATGCATCCAATCAATATCAAAATAATAAAAGCCCCATGCCAGATAAATCGTCACTAGGATAGACAGGGCCAAGAGCCAAATCGGAGTCAGAACAGCCTCAATTTTAGTTCGCATCAAAATCCCACTCCACTAGACTAGAAAGTACATGGTCGGGTTTTACTGGTAAATTCGCAACCTCTTCCGCCTTGGTAAATCCAGTTGTCACAAGAAGTGTTGGAAAGTCATTTTTAATGCCAGCTGTAATATCAGTCAAGTAATTGTCACCAACCACGATAGTTTGGCTACGTTCTGTCCCAAGGATTTCAAGAGCCTTGTTCATGATAATAGCTTCAGGTTTACCGATAATGATTGGTTTCACGCGTGTTGCTGCCTCAATAAGGGCTAAAAGGGAACCGGCACCTGGAAGAAGGCCGCGTTCTGTTGGGATATTCAAATCTGGGTTTGTCCCAATAAACATAGCTCCTTTATGGATGGCAAGCGTTGCCTTTACCAACATTTCATAAGTGACTTCACGATCCAAGCCCACCACAACATAGGCAGGATTTTCCTCATCTACCGTATACCCCGCTTCCGCAATTGCAGATTTAAGTCCAGTCTCACCGATAACATAAACCGTCTTACCACGATTCATATCATTCATATAGTCAACTGTCGCCAAGGTTGCTGTATAAATGGTCTCAAGAGGCGTTTCCAATTCGCACTGATTACGCAAAAGCTCTTGGACCATTTCTGGTGTACGCATACTGTTATTCGTCACAAAAAGATAGGGAATCTGACGCTTCTGCAACTCCTTAACGAAGGCTTCTCCCTCAGGAATGCGGTCCTTCCCCTTGTAAATAGTTCCATCTAAATCAATCAAATAACCTTTATATGTCATCCTACTCGTCTCCTATTTCTTTCCATTGGATAATAGCCTGAGCATGAACATTACCATCCACACAAATCTGGTGTTGACTGCTCAAACTTTCTTGGTCAAACTCGTAACCTGAATAAATTTCTGATCCATGATGAATTTCCTTAACATACTTGAGGTCAATATGGGACGGTGTGTACTTGGTCAAAAAGTCCAAATCGAAAACATCCAACATCCACTCCAAGTACTTGCTATTATTAACATGACCATTCATGTCTAGGTCAAAATAACGCACACGATAAAGCGTCTCAATTGGATTTTCCAAAGCATTATAGCGAGGTCCTCTAAGCAACTTTTTAGTCTTATCAGCTCCATAAGGTGCTACCACCTCATCTGGTACTTCTGCTACCTTACGCGTTTCATAATCCATGAGAGCAAAGGTAGTCTTAAAGAGCATAATTTGCTGACCAGTTTCATCTGTGATGTAAAAATTACGGTAACAGAAAATCTTATTATAGGAAATAGCTTCCGTTGTAATGGTCACCTTTTCATTGTAGCGAGGCAGACGGTCAATCTCAATCGCATAGTCTGTCACAATCCAAACCAGACCGTACTTATCAAAAACGTCCTTATCCGTATTTCCCAGAGATTCTGACTGCATACCAGATACTTGCAATGAAAACGCCAATAAGTGCGGTAATTTCACCTGATGCGTGATATCCGTCTCATAAAACGGAATCTGATAAGAAATACTAAATTTTAATCCCATCTAATCCTCCAAGATAAATTGCTCAGCGACACTATCACCCAAAAAGAGTCCTCGTTTGGTCATACGAACCACCTCTGGATCCTTGACCAAGAGCCCATCTTCCTGTAGTTTTTTCACAATGTCTCCATAAGTATCCGCGAATGACAAGCCAAACTTCTCTTCAAAACGTTTGATGGACACTCCCGACTTTTTACGCAAGCCAAGGAAGAACTCCTCTTCCATCATCTCCGCCTTAGTCAGATGCTCCTCGTGAAGTCTAGCATGACCATCCTCAGCTATAGCCTTTAGATAATGCTGGATAGGCCCTCTATTGCGATAACGAACACCATTAACATAACCAGAGGCTCCAGCACCCACACCATAATACTCATCATTATTCCAATACATGAGATTATGTCGACTCTCCATCCCAGGTTTGGTAAAGTTTGAAATCTCGTAGTGCTCAAAACCATTGTCTTCCAACTCTTGGATAATATAGTCAAACATCTCTGCCTCCAAGTCCTCAGTCGGAAGATTGAGCTTACCCCGACGCATCTTATTCATAAAGACCGTATGATGTTCCAATATCAAACTATAGAGACTTAGGTGTGGAATATCCAGTTCCAGTGCCTTTCTCACATTTTCCTTGACCTGATCCATAGTTTGACCAGGTAGTGCATAAATAAGGTCAATGGAAATATTATGAAAACCAGCAGCCTTTAAGCTATCAATACTTTCATAAATCTGTGCTTGATTGTGACTGCGACCAATTTGACGCAAGTGCTTGTCATCAAAGGTCTGAACCCCTAAAGATACGCGATTTACAGCTGATTTTTTGAGCACCTCAATCTTATCAACCGTCAAATCCCCAGGATTGGCCTCAATGGTAAACTCCTCCAACTTAGACAAATCCAAATTTTTCTGAAGATTGCTTAAAAGGTAGTCCAATTGCTCCGCAGAAATAGCTGTCGGTGTCCCACCACCAATATAAAGGGTGCGAAGCTCCTTGATATCTAAAAGCTCCCACTCACGAATCAAAGCCCGTAGGTAGTCATCAACGGGCTGATTTTTAATAAAGACCTTGGAAAAGTCACAATAATAACAAATTTGTGTGCAAAATGGAATGTGCACATAGGCTGACGTTGGTTTTGTTTGCATGTAACTATTCTACCATTTTTTAAACAGAAATGAGACCTCGAATGATAAGAGTTTGAGCCAAAAAAGAAGCCATCTCTCCAGATAGCTTCTATTCTTTATTTTGTTAATGAGAATGGGAAAGCATTATAGTTGCTATAATCAAAGGTTGGTCCCAAGTCAGAGATGAATTGAACTGGCGTGTAAGTTCCATTTTCAAGAATAAAGCCAGGCTTAGCTTGAAAACCAGCTCCCCCTATTCCTGTAATACCAGGAAGCAAGGTAGAAAAATCGCCACCCTCCCAAACGTAGAGATTTCCAGAAATTTGAACAGCTTTTGCAGTTGTAGAGCTTTGACGATAGGGTTCGTAATCGACATTGAAATTTGCCTTTGAAGTGATGTTGCCATCAGCATCAACTGTAAAACTAATGTCCGTTGCTTGAGGACTTGTACCAGTCCAAGTTCCAACCAAAGCTGCTGGGACAGGAGCGTCACTTTGGGTATCAGCTGTTGCTTGACTAGACTTGTTTGACTCAGAAGCAACACTACCATTTGTCCCTGCTTGAGCATCATTTCCAGCTGAGGCTTGATTTTTTGAAGAGCTAGCTCCAGGAGCACTCGCTTCTTCTTGACCTTGAGAATCCTTTGAAGATGAAGCTTCTGTCTTTGACTTTTTAGCAGACTTCTTCTCAGATGTTTTTGTTTTAGCAGATGACTTCATTACTTTAGAAGTTGACGTTGTAGATGATGCTGCAGTGTCTTTTTCTGACTTAGAGCCACATCCGACAAGTGCTGTAGAAACAGCTACAGACAACAAAACAAGGGAACAAACACGGATAACTTTACTTTTCATTTTCATAAACCTCTTATATATATTTCTATTATATCTATTTTGTTACAAAAATCAAGTATTTTATGTAATTTTTGTAACAATCATGTAATTAATTGTATCGCTGTCATAAGTTAATATCGTATTTACAAGTAAAAAAAGCCCATCACTCCTAGAGGAATGATAGGCTTCTGCATCTTATTTAGGTACTTCTTACCTGCTAGAGGTATCGTGATTAATCTTTGTCTTGTCTTTCGATATAACCTGAATAGAGATCTCCATAGCTATCCTCTAAGATAACAATGCGCTTGCCACCATCTACAACTGCAAAATAGTAGGAACTTCTCTCATCGTGGTAGATATCATTAACACTCTTAGCCTGATAACCATGTGACTTAAGAGACTTCTGTATTTTATCAAATTCTTTCTGCACCTTATCATTATCTACTTTACCTGATTTGTTCACCAGATATTCTCTTAAAGGTTTAGCAATTAAGATATCTGTATCATCGGAATCTGTAGAAATAACACCATTTTCAGAGATAGTAGCTTTTCCTTCGGCGTCATCATCCTCATCAAATTTCTTCCAGTTACCAACAAAGGCTTTTGGAACCTCCGCCTTATAAAAAAGACATCTCTTTTTAAATTCTTTAGTGTTTGATCCGTGGGAAAATACTTCTGATAAGCCTATGTCTAAAATGACATTTGTTCCATCCTTCTGAACCAGATTATAGTAGCCATATCGTTCAGTCTTAACCAGTATGACCTCTTTTGTATGAAATTGGTACTTCTTGTCAAAATCAGCAATAGATTTTAGTTTTGAATCACTTACCGCCTTTATGCTTCTTTCAAACTCTTGTCGAACCTTCTTACCGAGAGCAACTTCTTTAATATTATCTTCCGTATAGCCAGTAAAAAGTTTTGAATTCTTTTCTTTTAAATCATAAACAAGCCCGTCATTATTACCATTTACCCACAAGCCACCCAAGTTTGTTCCTTTGGAAGAAAACAAAAAGAGGCCAAGACTTGTTGCTACAACAAGAAATAAAGCAATCCCAAGACCAAGAAAAGTCTTCTTGCCAAACTTTTTCTTCTTAACAAAGACAATTTGTTGTGAATAAGCTGGGTTGACCATTTGACCAGTCATTTGATTTGGAAAAGGCATGGCTCCTTCAGTCACGGAATTTCCATTGTTGGAAAAAGTAGCTTGTTTTCCTTCCATAACAAATTCACCATTTAGAAGGGCCTGCTGACACTCCTGAATAGTGGGTTTACGATTATTAATCGCTTCAAAATATTCAATCCATTCTTTTCTATTCATCATCTCTCCTAAGATTTCTTAATAGAAAAATCTATCACTAGCTTGGAAGTGATAGATTTTCCAATTATTTAAGCACTTCTTGTGTCTTAGCGTAGTTAGCTTCAACAGCTTCTTTTTCGGCTTTCCACCAGTCTTGGTGATCTGTGTACCACTTGATTGTTTCTTCCAAACCTGATTCAAAGTTTGTAAATTGTGGCTCCCAACCGAGTTCTTCACGCAATTTTGTTGAGTCAATAGCGTAACGCAAATCATGACCAGCACGGTCTGTGACACGGTCGTAAGCATCTTTTGGTTGCCCCATTTTTTCAAGGATGAGTTCAAGAACTTCCTTGTTATTCTTTTCACCATCGGCACCAATCAAGTAAGTTTCACCGATACGGCCTTTAGTGAGGATAGCCCAAACACCAGTTGAGTGGTCGTTAGTGTGAATCCAGTCACGGACGTTTTTACCTTCACCATAAAGTTTTGGTTTAATTCCTGACAAGATGTTGGTGATTTGACGTGGAATGAATTTTTCGATGTGTTGGTAAGGTCCATAGTTGTTTGAGCAGTTTGAAATAGTTGCTTTAACACCAAATGAACGCACCCATGCTTTAACGATAAGGTCTGAAGCAGCCTTAGTTGATGAGTATGGTGATGAAGGGTTGTACTTTGTTTCTGCTGTGAATTTTTCACCAGGACCTTCACCGTGTCCAGGAAGATCTTCACGCAATGGAAGGTCACCATAAACTTCGTCTGTTGACACGTGGTGGAAACGAATATCGTATTTACGAGCAGCCTCCAAGAGTGTGTAAGTACCAATGAAGTTTGTGTGGATAAATGGTGATGGGTCGTTCAATGAATTATCATTGTGGCTTTCAGCCGCATAGTGAACGATAGCATCAGCCTTAGCAGCCAATTTATCAACCAATTCAGCATCAGCAATATCACCAACAACCAATTCAACACGGTCACCAAGGATTTCTTCAATATTGGCACGGTTACCAGCGTAAGTGAGTTTGTCAAGGACAGTCACATGTACGTCTGGATGGTTGTTGTAGACATAGTGTACGAAGTTTGAACCGATGAAACCTGCGCCACCAGTTACGATGATATTTTTATATTCAGTCATTTTTTCTCCAAAAAATATTATTTTTCTTAATCGTTCCTTAAATCAATCTTTTTTAGCTTTCCTTAGGTGAGTACGGACGTCAGCGAACTTCGAAGAAGTTCCATGACTAAGTTTTGAGCCTGATGTCTCAAAACTTCCGAGCACCTGAAACACAATGATTCAGGTGCTTTTCTCACGGCGGAAAGCTAATCATATAGCTCGCTTCGCTCGTTTATAACAAAGCTAAAAACTATATAATGATTTTCTTAATTGTTTCAAGAGCTATATTTTTACAAATCCTCTGGTTTGAGGGGGGTAACGTCTTTGAGCAATGGGTGATTTTTATCTGCTTCTGAGACTTCTGCTTCTTCCAAGTTTTCCCACTTGATATCAAGGCTTGGGTCAGCATAGTTGACAAAGGCATATTTAGGTTTAAGTTCAAGTGCCCAGTAATCGTTTACGAGATAGCTGTATGATACTTTGTCAGACAGAACTTGGAAACCATTGGCAACACCACGAGGAACAAAGATTCCTTTTGAGGCATCAATAACAGTTTGATAAGTATTCCCAAACGTTTCGCCTTCACGGAGGTCAACCCAAGTTCCAAGAACCTTTCCTTCATCTGCCACTGAGATGTATTTATCCCAAGGCTCGGCGTGCAAGCCACGCAAAACATTTTTACGTGAGAAAGAAACGTTATTTTGCAATTTTCCTTCTGCAAAGAATGATTCTGGAAAACCAAGTGGCAACATCTTTTCCTTTTGGAAGTTTTCCTTGAACCATCCACGGTTATCTCCATGAACAGGAATATCAAATTCAAGCAGACCTGGGATGGCATCAATCTTGCGTGCAGCTAATTCTTTACCAAAAAATTGTTCAGTCATTATGCTTCTCCAATCAAACGGAGCAAATATTGTCCGTATTCATTTTTCTTAAGTGGTTGTGCCAATTCAAGAACCTGTTCTTTAGTGATATAACCCATGCGATAGGCAATCTCTTCAAGGTTAGCTACTTGGACATTCTGCAAACGTTGAACTGTTTCGATGTACTGAGCAGCCTGCAAGAGACTTTCGTGAGTGCCTGTATCCAACCAAGCAAAGCCACGTCCCATAAGCTCAACAGAGAGGTCTCCACGTTCTAGGTAAGCCTTGTTAACATCCGTGATTTCAAGTTCGCCACGAGGGCTTGGCTTGATGTTTTTAGCAATTTCCACAACATCATTGTCATAGAAATAAAGACCAGTTACAGCAAAGTTTGATTTTGGATGCTCAGGTTTTTCCTCGATAGAGATGGCATTCATATTGTCGTCAAACTCAACAACTCCAAAACGTTCTGGGTCCTTAACTTGATAACCAAAGACTGTGGCACCTTTTTCCTTAGCTTCAGCACGTTGAAGCATGGCAGAAAGACCATTGCCATGGAAAATGTTATCCCCGAGGACAAGTGCAACACTATCGTCACCAATGAAGTCTTCACCAATGATAAAGGCTTGAGCCAATCCATCTGGGCTTGGTTGTACTGCGTAAGAAAGTGAAATACCGAACTCAGAACCATCACCAAGAAGCTCTTCAAAACGTGGAAGGTCCTGTGGCGTTGAGATGATGAGAATTTCCTTAATACCAGCCAACATAAGCGTTGAGAGTGGATAGTAAATCATTGGTTTATCGTAAATCGGCATCAGTTGTTTTGATGCAGCACGTGTCAATGGATACAAACGTGTCCCTGAACCACCTGCAAGAATAATACCTTTCATAAGAAGGCTCCTTTTTTCTCTAATATATTATCTATATTTTAGCATTTTTCAGCCCTCTTGTCACGGTAAACCCTATGTTCTTAAGCTTTCATTAAGAAAATCACAAGTGCCCATTTTCTTAATCCAATCTAAAAAAGGATTTCGATTGAAACCCCTTTAGATTGAGGATAATATCTTGTAATATTCCCTTTGGGGAGTGTGATTATCATCCTCTTAGTGTCTTTGTGCACTCATCCAGTCAAAGATACTGTTATAAGTTTGTCCATTGACACTGGCACGAGAGCCACCTCCATTAGTTGGATCGGTGGCTACCATACCGCTGTAACCGTCCCAATTTTTCGTATTTTCAGGATGCTGAACGCCAATCACCTGGTCATGGAAGAAATAAATCCAAGCCCAATGCCCATCATACTCTGTCCCAGGAAGATCAGTCCCAGTAGCTGTTTCAAAGTATGAGAACCACTTGTTAGTAGCTCCAGAGGTAATCAAGCTCTTATATAAAGGCAAGACACTATTTTCTGGTTGGACTGTTGCGTCTGCCTTTGTGTGAATCAACCACATAGGCTGGTTCTTCAGTTTATCAATTCCAGATTGGTCAACAGTTAGTGGCGCTGCTATTGGAATGAGAGCTGCAAAATAATCTGGATAGGTTGCTCCCATGGTCAAGACCATACCACCACCATTTGAAACTCCCGCAAGATAGATTCGTCCCTTATCTACCTCAGGGTGATTAGCTAGGTAGGTATCAATGGTCTCTTTGAGTTGGGCTGCATTATCTGATCCCCAAGGTGTCTGCGTTTGAACAGCCAGAACATTAACCCCACGCGCCTGATCACCAGTTGTTAAGAAATGGCCTTGAATCTCAGGCTGGGTAAGCGCATAGACGTCATTTGAAAGAAGCGGAATATTCATATCTGTCCCTCTTTCACCAATACCGTGTAACCAGACTATCAATGGTTTGGTGCTATTCCCTGTACCAGTCTGGGCACTATAAGCCGCATACTGCATGTTACCTACCTCTCCTCGCTCGTCGAAAACCTCCGTCGTTGGCATCAAACGATTGTTGATGGCATCTTGCTCAGATGAAACCATCTGTGACTGACTACTACCTTCTGCCACTACTGACAAGTCTTTCATTGATACCATATAACTTTCCAGCCATTGGTTAGTCCAAGTAGAAAGGTTGAAATACATAGGTTCAGCATTCCCACCCATGTTGTAGCGGTTATAAGACGGTAGGCTCAATTCAAGCGTCACGTACTTGCTGTTATCATAATAGACCACATGCCCCTTATCATCAGAAACATAAGAGTTCGTTACCTGACGACTGACCCCTGCTGTTGTAACCTGAGTTGAGCTGTGGACAACCTCTGGCGTGACCTTCTGATTAAATTCAAAAATGACTTTGGTTACAGCCGGTCCAAACTCATAACTTTCTAGAACAATACTTGTCTTTGTCACAGCCAAGTCTTCTGCTGCCCCTGCTTTGACAGATAGGCCTAAACTTATGGCTAGCAAAGTAACAAGGACTGTCACATATACTTTAACTTTTTGGAACATAGTCCCTCCCCTTTTTTATTAGTATTCACCTACAATCGATGAACAGTTACTATTTTATCATTTTCTAATCAAATAAGAAATAGATGCAAAGAAATTCTAATAAAAAGAATCAGCTAGCATCCCTAAATAAGGAGAAATAGCTAACTGATTCATAAATTTCAATATATTGGAGGGCTTTAATACTATTAGTCTTTTTTCTTAACGTACTGAGCCACTGGATAATCTGCACTGTCCAAACTACCAGATCGGTTCATAACCAAATCAACCAAATTTTTTCCAATAAGTGGCCCTGTCGTAAGTCCTGAAGATCCTAAACCAGAGGCGACAAAGACACCCTCAAGCTCTGGAACTTCTCCAAAGAAAGGTGAGAAATCACTCGTGTAGGCTCTAGTTCCCACACGTTCTGAGAAGGACTTGGCCGTACTTAAGTCAGGGAAATAGGTCTTAGCCTCTTCCTCCAGACTTGCAAGTACAGTCTCATCAACTGTCAAATCAAAGCCTTGGTCATTTTCATGGCTGGCCCCTACCGAAATCTTTCCACCAGCAAAAGGAATGACATCCAATTCGCCCTCTGGCATCAGAACAGGTAATCTACCAGTATCCATGCCCTCAAAGAAATAGTCGCGCAATTGCCCCTTTTGGGGGCGAACATCTACGTCAAAACCAAGGGGCTCGAGTGTTTGACCTAGCCAGGCACCACAAGCGAGAATGACCTTATCAAAAGTTTGCCCATTAATCTCGTAAGTGCCATTATCAAGAGGAGATAGTATGACTAGACCCTCTACCTTTTCAAAACCAGAGGCCTCAATCAAAGTAGATGTTAATTCTGCCCCCTCCACTCTGGCACCTCCAGAAGCATAGAGATAACGGTCAAATCCAGTAAATTCAGGGAGGTCGGCAGCATTTTTTATAGAGAGTTCACCAATAATGGGTGATTCTTCTAGCCTAGTTTCTGCATGCTGATACAAACCGTCCAACTTACTATCATCTTTCTTGAGAAGGGCTACACCAGACTGATCATAGAAGCTCGTGTCATAACCATCATTTTCAAGATCTGAAACTAAATCTTGGTAAAAATCGGCTCCCAAACGGGCCATTCGATACCAGGCTTTATTACGACGCTTGGAAAACCAGGGGCTGATAATCCCTGCTGCCGCCTTGGTGGCTTGCCCGAGACCATGATCAAATACTGTAACCTCTGCGTCTTTTTCTTTTGATAAGTAGTAGGCAGCCGTTGAACCGACGATACCTGCACCAACAATTGCTATTTTCATTTTTTACTCCATCTATTTGAAAAGAGCTGAGTCCTATATCAATAGGCACAGCTCTCTAGTATTTTTAACCTAAGGCCACGTCCATGACCATCATGACGACAAAGCCAACCATGAGTCCTAAGGTGGTGACGTCAGTATTACCATTGGTTTGTGATTCAGGAATCAATTCCTCCGTTACCACAAAGATCATGGCACCAGCCGCAAAAGCCAAAGCATAAGGAATAATCGCCATCATCCACATAACAAGAGCAGCTCCCATAACAGCCCCTATAGGCTCCACGATGGCTGACATAGATCCCCAATAAAAGGCCTTGATACGAGATTTTCCATCTGCTCGAATAGGAATAGAGAGGGCTGCACCTTCAGGGACATTCTGCAAACCAATACCGATAGCTAGACCAATGGCTCCCATGAGACCAGCAAGTGTCATATTCCCACCAGCTAGGGCACCAAAGGTAACACCAACCGCCAATCCCTCTGGAAAATTATGAATCGTGATAGCCAAAAAGAGCAAGGCTGTTTTAGACAACTTTTTCTTACGAGGTTGAATCCCTTCTGCTTTTGAGATGTCATTTCCTAAATGCAAATGAGGAACGACGGCATCAATTAAACGGAGGGCAACACCACCAAGCAAGAAGCCAGCTGCCGCAGGGAACCAGGACCATTTCCCATAGCCATTTTGAGTCGCATAGGTTAAAGAGGGATCCAAAAGTGACCAAAAAGAGGCCGCAATCATGACACCAGCCGCAAAGCCCATCATGATATCTAACAATTTACGACTAATATTCTTGAAGAAGAAAACAATGGCCGAACCGACAATGGTACAGCCCCAAGTAAAAAGACCTGCAAGTAAGGCCAAAAAGACCACATTTTGATGTAAAAGCCAAGTCAAAGACACATCCTCCTACAAATGATCAAAAGGATTAGTTGAGGACTGACTCTCAAGTATGGTCACATTCCAATCATGCTCACGTTTCCAAGCCTCAAGTTTTTCAGCAATCTTTGAGATAAAGAGGGCTTCAACATGGTGCCCAGGGTCAATAGCCAAGAGACCATTAGTAATCATTTCTTGCCCTGTATGGTAGTAAACATCACCAGTGATAAAGACTTGTGCGCCCTTTTTCAAAGCATCCTTGTAAAATCCTTGACCACTACCCCCACAAATAGCCACACGGCTAACAAGAGGATTATTATGGTCATAACGAACCAAGCGAACACTGTCCAAGCCAAAAACTGCTTTTACTTTAAGAGCAAGTTCTTCAATGGTCTGTGGCACGATATCACCCACTCGACCGATTCCATGATTTTCAGAAGTCTGTGTTAAATAAGTGGTGTCTTTAATGTCAAGTATGTCACAAAACCAATCATTAAGCCCATCATTGACAACATCAATATTAGTATGACTCACATAGACTGCAATATCATGCTTAACCAGGTCAAGCAAAATATCTCGGTCAGGCGAAGAGACCAAATCCTTAACTGGACGGAAAATTGGAGCGTGTTTAGCAATGATAAGGTCCACACCTTTTTCAATAGCTTCAGCTACTGTATTTTCACGAACATCCAAGGTAACCATGACCTTCTGAATCTCCTTATCCAGACTGCCAATTTGCAAGCCAACCACATCACCTTCCATGGAAAGCTCCTGTGGACAAAATTCCTCATAAGTCTTGATAAGTTCACTAGCTAACATGGTTCAAAACCTCCTTAATGGTTTGAATTTTATCTTCAATAGCTGCACGGTCAGTCTGATTGGCAAGAGGAATGGATCCTAAGGCAATCTCAAGTTTATTGATTTCTCGCTGCCATTTGAGCTGGAAAACCTGAGATTGTTCTTTCATGAGATGAGGACCAAAACGCACTTCCTTGTCTGAAAGGCTCATATGTCCAGCTTCTGCCACCATGATTTCGTAGTATTTGCCATTTTCAGTCATGATGGATTCGGCAATAATCTCAAAACCATTTTCCATCAACCAAATACGGAGATCATCTTCACGATTATTTGGTTGTAAAATCAGACGGTCTACGCCTGTTAGTTTGTCCTTTCCAGCATCTAGGATATCCGCAATAAGACGTCCTCCCATGCCACAAATCGTGATAGTTGTTACCTCATCAGCAGGTTCGAAGGCAGCCAAGCCATTAGCCAAGCGCACGTCGATTTTATCTTGGAAACCAGAAGCTGAGACATTAGCAAGAGCAGATTCATAAGGGCCTTTTACCACTTCACCAGCAATAGCTGAAGTAATCAAACCTTTTTCAAGTAAATAAATCGGAAGATAGGCATGATCACTGCCTACATCCAAGAGTTTTGCGCCTTTCGGAACATAGGTTGCTACGTCCTTGAGGCGTTGAGATAATTGTACGTACATGTTTCATCTTTCTATTTTTTTAAGTCTCTTCAATTATATCAAAAAAGGAGGTTGGTAAGAAATGCTTTTAACACATTTCCTAACAACTTCCTTTTTGTTTATACTTTCTCGCCTGTAAAGACGAAAAATTTAGAAATAATGTAGTTCAATACAATGATAAGGACCTGAGAGAACAAACTCTCGATACCATTTACCCAAGCATGACTATGACCAACAAATTGACCAATAATTTCTGGATAGGTATCAACCAAGAAATAGGCCAGAGCCAAATCCAAGACCAAGGTCAAGAGGCGGGCTCCCACGAACTTAACAAAGCGCGTGACCATACCTGTCTTTTCCTGATTAAAGACAAACATGTCATTTGTAAAAAAGGCAAAGATAATGGCAATCGCATTTGCTAAGACTGCTGAAAGTGCTCCTTGTTGAGTAAACTGGAAAATCAAAGTACGACTAACCATATAGACCAAAGTTGCCAAGACACCAAAGAAAAGGTACTTGAAAACTTCGGTAGCCATGAAGGCTCTCAGTTTAGCTATCATACTTAGTCCAATCCAATTTCTGCACGAACAACATCAGCAATCGTATCAACGTAGTAATTCACTTCATCATCTGTTGGTGCTTCTGCCATAACACGAAGGAGAGGTTCTGTACCACTTGGACGAACCAAGATACGGCCATTTCCAGCCATCTCAGCTTCCATTTTTTCAATGATAGCCGCAATTGCAGGAACTTCCATAGCCTTATCTTTCATGCTATTTTCCACACGGATATTAACCAATTTTTGTGGATAGATAGTCACTTCTGAAGCCAATTCAGACAAGCTCTTACCTGTTTCAACCATGACTTTAGTCAATTGGATTGCTGTCAATTGGCCATCACCAGTTGTGTTGTAATCCATGATAATAACGTGTCCAGATTGTTCACCACCAAGGTTGTAGCCGTTTTTACGCATTTCTTCGACAACGTAACGGTCACCAACAGCAGTCACTGCCTTGTTAATACCTTCACGGTCAAGTGCCTTGTGGAAACCAAGGTTTGACATAACTGTTGTCACAATGGTATTTTTAAACAACTCGCCCTTTTGTGACAAATGTTTACCGATGATGTACATCACCTTGTCACCATCAACAATATCACCATTTTCATCAACAGCGATGAGACGGTCACTGTCACCATCAAAGGCAAGACCGATAGCTGAGCCAGTTTCTTTAACCAAGGCTTGCAACTGCTCTGGGTGTGTCGAACCAACACCAGCATTGATGTTAAGGCCATCAGGTTGGTCACCAATGACAGCGATTTCTGCGTTCAAATCAAGGAAAATATTACGTGCAGATACCGCAGCCGCACCATTAGCCGCATCCAAGGCAACCTTCATACCACCAAGGTCAACACCTGTAGCTACCAAGAATTTTTCATATTTACGAAGACCTTCTGGATAATCCACAAGGGTTCCAAGTCCTTCAGCTGAAGGGCGTGGAAGCGTATCTTCTGCAGCATCGAGAAGGGCTTCAATTTCCGCTTCACGCGCATCATCCAATTTAAAGCCATCACCACCAAAGAACTTGATGCCATTATCAAGAGCTGGATTATGGCTGGCTGAAATCATAACACCGGCACTTGCATTTTCTGTACGAACCAAATATGAGACACCAGGTGTTGCAAGTACTCCAAGTTTGTAGACTTCAATACCCACTGAGAGCAAACCTGCTACTAAGGCAGATTCCAACATCTCACCAGAAATACGTGTATCACGTGCCACAAAAACTTTAGGACGGCCAGTCTCATGTTGGCTAAGCACATAACCACCAAAACGACCTAATTTAAAGGCCAATTCAGGCGTAAGTTCAACGTTTGCTTCTCCACGAACACCGTCTGTTCCAAAATATTTACCCATAATTTTATTATTAGTGCTTGAGCACTAAATCCTCCTTAAACTGTGATGCTGTTTAGCAAGAGTCAATCTAGTGAAATCTATCTAGATAATCTAACTTTATAAGATTTCGCCAATATTTTCAACCCTTGATTTTAAACATTTTTAATTGGTTACATTTTTATGAGATTAGGCCCTCTCAGTCCCATCCATTATACATGAATTTGGGGAAAATGTAACTCCCCTATTTTTGCGTGACTTTTAAGTTAACCTTAACAGTGCCAGGCTGAACCGTAACACCTTCTGCCTTAAGGTCTATTGTTTTTGAAGTATCCTTAGTCACTTGGCTAATGTCCACAGGGACTGTGATGCTATCAATCTTATCCATAGCTTCTTGGCTACCAACGATAGTCACATGCCCACGATCAAAGCTATAGCTGATATTAGACACATTGCTAGCCTTATCTCCAGTCAGTTCAACCTTGACAGGAACAGATTTGCTTAATTTTCTCAAATTAATCTTGGCGTGTACCTTAGCTGGTGAGATAGAACTTGCTAGGACTGTTCCATTTGCCGAAACGGCTTGAAGAACCAGGTTACCATCATAATCTTCAGACAGGTTGGAATCACCTTCCAATACTGCTTGAACATGGTCAATCTGGTTAATGATATCTTCACTCGACGTCACTTCTACCTTGGTTTCATCCAGGCTAACTTTTTTCACTTCATAACCATTTGCCAACTTATCTGATGTAATATTAGCTACTACATCAAAGGTCTTGCTGGCTTTTTTGCCAATAGTTGCCGTCAAGGTTGATGGAGATACCTGCGCAGACATTCCGGCTGGAAGATCCTTAACCTGAATAGGTACTCGACTGGTTCCTTGGCCTAAATTTGACAAATCAGCAACTAATTTAAAGTGACGTGTATCACTACTTGTCTCAGTCGTTAAAGCCAGCTGTGTTGTCGCCGTCAAATAGACTTCGGCATCATAGGAATAACCACTGATAAAGTACTTATCACTATCATATTTTATATCCACAGGAACCGACTCAATGGTTTGTGTAAAGGTATTAGATGCACTTGAACTATTCTGTTTATTTTGCGCGTTCCCCGACCAGGCTGTGAAAAAGAGTACTACAGCAAAGAAGAGTGCAACTAGTATCTGCCATAAACGATCGTTTTTAAAGAAATTTACAAAACACTTCATTTTTTGCTACCTCCAATCCAACGTTGGAAGAATGACTGACGTGGTTCTTGTTCTTTCAACAAGATAAGACTCAACTCTTGTTCAAATTCTTGAACGGAGAGATCGTGTATGAAATTTCCCTTGTAAGCAATGGAAATCGCACCAGTCTCCTCGGAAACAACAAAGGTAAGCGCATCTGTTTGTTCTGAAAGACCAATGGCAGCTCTGTGCCTAGTTCCAAACTCTTTGGAAATCTTATTAGATTCCGTCAATGGCAGATAAGAACAAGCCGTCGCAACCTTGTTATCTCTGATGATAACTGCTCCATCATGAAGCGGTGTATTTGGGATGAAAATATTAATTAATAGTTCCCCAGTCACCACCGCATCAAGCGGAATCCCCGTCGCAATCTGCTCTTGTAAGGTCTGAGTCTGTTCAATAGAAACCAAGGCCCCAATCTTACGAGGACTCATGTACTTAACAGCTTTAACAAAGGCTTGAACCAACTTCTCGTCTGAACTAACCTCTTTACTTTGCAAAAAATGCTGAGGCGTACGCCCAAAGGTTTCAAGTGCAGAACGAAGCTCTGGCGCAAAGATCACAACCGCCGCAATGGCTCCATAGTTGATGACCTGATTCATCAAATAAGAAATCGTCGTGAAGCCTATAAAATCAGAAATCAGTTTGACAAAAATAAATAAGACAACCCCTTGAACAAGGGTCATAATTTTTGTCCCTCGTAGGGCCCTAATAAAGCGATAAATTAAAAAAGCAACAATCAATATGTCCAAACTATTGACGATAACTTTCAGCGGACTATCGAAGAGTGACCGCCAAAAATCAATATCAATGGACGAAAGTATTCCCATACATATCACACTTTCTTTTAATTTTTAAACAGTTTCTATTATACCACGAATTCTAACTATTTTGAGACTACAATCACTACTTTTTGTGATAAAATAAATTCATGACTATGAAAACTACCATGGGAATTCTGGCGGGTAAAGCTAGCCATTTCGTCCTTTCAAAATTGGGACGTGGTTCAACCCTGCCTGGAAAAATTGCCCTTAAATTTGACAAAGATATTTTAGACACTTTAGCCAAGAACTACGAGATTGTCGTTGTCACTGGAACCAACGGTAAGACTCTGACAACAGCTTTGACAGTAGGTATTCTTAAAGAAGCTTTTGGTGAGATTGTGACCAATCCTAGTGGGGCCAACATGATCACAGGGATCACTTCTACTTTCCTAACAGCTAAAAAAGCCAAGTCTGGTAAGAAAATTGCTGTCTTGGAAATTGACGAGGCCAGCCTTCCAAAAATCACTGAATACATCACTCCAAGTCTTTTTGTTTTCACAAATATTTTCCGTGACCAAATGGACCGCTATGGTGAAATCTATACCACTTATCAGATGATTTTAGATGGTGCTGCTAAGGCGCCTGAGGCTACTATTTTGGCTAATGGAGACAGTCCTCTTTTCAATTCTAAAGAGGTAGTCAATCCCGTGCGTTTCTACGGTTTTGACACTGAAAAACATGATCCAGAGCTGGCTCATTATAATACTGAAGGTATTGTCTGCCCTAAATGTGAGAGTATTCTTCAGTATCGCCTTAATACTTACGCTAACTTGGGAGACTATGTGTGCCTTAACCGCGACTTCCACCGTCCAGAATTAGATTATAAGCTGACAGAGTTGACTAAAATCACCAACACTACTTCTGAATTTGTCATTGATGGACAAGATTACAAGATTAATGTCGGTGGTCTTTATAACATCTACAATGCCCTTGCTGCTGTTTCTGTCGCTGAATTCTTCGGAGTGGCTCCAGAGCAAATCAAAGCTGGTTTTGATAAGAGTCGTGCTGTCTTTGGACGCCAAGAAACCTTTAAGATTGGTGACAAATCATGTACCCTCGTACTAATTAAGAATCCCGTAGGAGCCAGCCAAGCTCTTGACATGATTAAACTTGCCGATTATCCATTTAGCTTGTCAGTCCTACTTAATGCTAACTATGCTGATGGCATTGACACCAGCTGGATTTGGGATGCCAACTTTGAAAGTATTCTCGAAATGGATATCCCTGAGATTAATGCTGGTGGTGTACGCCATTCTGAAATTGCCCGCCGCCTTCGTGTGACTGGCTATCCAGAGGATAAGATTACGCAAGCAGAAAAACTTGAAGATATTATGGCCTTGATTGAAAAACAAGATTGCGATCATGCCTATATCTTGGCGACCTATACTGCCATGCTTGAATTCCGTGATATTCTTGCTCAACGTCATGCTGTCGGAAAGGAGATGAACTAATGACCTATACTTCACTCAAATCTCCAGAAAATCGTGACTACACCTATGACCTAAATGTTGCCCACCTTTATGGTAATCTGCTCAATACCTACGGTGACAACGGTAATGTCCTTATGATCAAATATGTGGGTGAAAAACTTGGTGCTAAGATGACCTTCGACATCGTTTCAGTTGGTGATGACTTCGACAAGGACCACTACGACATGGTCTTCTTTGGAGGTGGTCAAGACTACGAACAATCTATCGTTGCCAAAGATCTCCCCTCTAAACGTGATGCCATTGGTCAATTCATCCAAGATAATAAAGTAATCCTAGCCATCTGTGGTGGTTTCCAACTTCTTGGACAATATTACATCCAGGCTAACGGTGTCCGTATTGATGGTATCGGCGTCATGGGTCACTACACCCTTAATCAAGAAAATAACCGTTACATTGGTGATATCAAAATCCATAACGAAGAGTTTGATGAAACTTACTATGGTTTTGAAAATCACCAAGGGCGTACCTTCCTTTCTGATGATGAAAAACCACTTGGCAAAGTGGTCTACGGTAATGGTAATAACAAGGAAGATGGTACTGAGGGTGTCCACTATAAAAATGTTTATGGTAGCTACTTCCATGGACCAATTCTTTCTCGTAACGCCAACCTTGCCTACCGTTTGGTTACAACTGCCCTTCGTAACAAATATGGCCAAGACATTGAATTGCCAAGTTACGATGACATTCTCTCAAGTGAGATTGCTGAAGAATACGCAGATACTAAATCAAAAGCAGAATTTGAGAAATAATTTTAGAACATAGCAAAATAGCGAAACCCCAGGGTTTCGCTATTTTTTATATCTATTTCCAAAGACGTCTTTTCTTCAATCTGTCTTCAATTTTACGATTATCAATCCTTAAAATGGCAATCATATCAAACAAGAGCCAAGTTCGTTTAGGATAAACAATGTATTTTGGAGACCATATTGGAGAAAACTTCTCCTTATAACGTTGGAGCCCACTAAAAGAGTAAAAACGCTGCGCAAAGACATAGACCAAATTGGCAACCTTCTCTTCCAAGAAACTATCTTCTTCAGTACCCACATTCGCGAGTGGAGCCATCCCCATATCAAAGTATTGCTTTCCTTCTGCTTGGAAATACTGGAAGAGTTTGACAAAGAGGTAATCCATAATACCTTCAGGTGCCTTTTCAAAATCATAACGCATAAGGTCTATCGTCGCCACCCGTTTGTTTTTGGTTGGCATGATATTAGCAAAGGCTACAATTTCTCCATCCTCACTCTCAACAATAGCAATCGGTGCCTGCTGCAGATAAGCTTCATCAAAGAAACCAAGAGAGAACCCCTTCTCCTTACGACCGTTAAGCCAAATATCTGAGACAGCCTTCATTTCTTGCATCTGAGTCTCTGAAAATGGAGGATCAAGTAACTTAAACTGGAAACCTGCTTTTTCGACACGATTGGTTGGTTTACGGAACTTCTTACCATGCTTACCATCGACAGAGAATGTCGTCAAATCAACCATGGCGTTTTCCCCAAATTTCATAAAATCAAAGCCATAATCATGAAGCATCAGGGTAATACTCTCGTCTGCCTCATAAAACAAGGCTTGTAAATTCCAATCTGATAGTGTCTTCAAGAAAGATTCCCAAGCTGCTCGGTAATAGTTTTCATTACCAATTGGATTTCCCATAACCACACACTTATTGCTGGTTTGTGCAAATTGGAAAACTACCTGGTCTTGTCCATCGACACGATACCAAAAGAGGCGTTTATCATGTAAATAAGCCAAGGCACTTTCTGATGCACCTCCGTATTTCTCAAGGAGAGCTGTAAAGCGCTCATCATCCATACTTTGACCAAAAGTCCTGCGGGGTGCCAAAATTCTCAAGACTCCCCAAACAATAGTTGCAATGATAACTGATGCCAGTAAAATATCAAACCAAATATGAACAAAATGTCCAAGAACATCCCGGTTCTTAGGTGGCAATAAATGAGACCAAAAACCGCTGCCACCCAGAACAAGAAGAACCAGAATAGTAAAGGCTAGGAAAAGGAAATCCTTGGTTTTGTCTTCCCAACTATAAACAAAGTAACGATGATACAACCTCTTTCTGATGATCAACATAAGCACCAAAGAGAGTACAATTAGGAATGACATAGCCCAAGAAATACCATTGAGATTGACATAAATCAAGGTCAAGACAAAGGTTATTAAGGAAGCAATGAAAGCTCCCTTCACCCGACGTCTGATGAGACGAGCCATGAAAATGAATAGAGTTCCAAATAGGATACTTGGGAATTGCCAAATCAACTGTTCCTGAATAGGATTAAAACGGCTAATAAAGTAGACATTTGCCAAGCGTTCTGGGATTAAGGCTGACAAAATCAAGAAAATCCCTGAAAAACGTAGCAAATACACAAGAAAGCGGTGGAGACTTCCACCAAATACTCGTGAAGAAAGTTTGAAGTATTTCTCGTTGATACGCCCTCCCATGTGTTTGAAAAAGAAGACAACACCTAACAAGAAAGGAATAATGTAGTAGGTTAAACGAAAGAGCAAGAGCAGACTAACCGCTAGAGCATTGCTAACCCCCATAGAGGTCAGACCGGTAATCACAATCAAATCGAAACTACCAATCCCACCCGGAATCATAGAGAAGATACCAATAATAACTGCTAGGAAATAAAGAGGAATCAAATTATAAAGAGGAACATGCAAGCCCATTAAATAAGCTACACTTACAAAGCTTCCAAGGGCCGTTCCCCATTCAGCTGTCGAAGCTAAAAGAAGACTTAGCCTCGTTTTCAATGGTACTTGACCAAAATAGGCTAATTTTTCACGACTAGAAACAAAGAAAATAAAAGGCAGATAAAGGAAAATCCCCAATAACAGTAACCAATACTTTCTTAAATCTGGACTTAGAGGGAAGAACCAAAAGACAGCGAATACCAAACCACTTAAAAGGGATAGGCCCGACATAAAGTAAGGCAATAAACGAGAAAGTGCCTTAACACCCGTCTTTTCCTGCCCATCCTCAGAATAAAAGGAATATCTCAGACCCACATCGACCAAACCAGCAAAACCAGCTAAATTATTAATGGTGTTAACAGCCCAACTAGTTTCTAAGATATAGGATTTGGAATAATCCGTTTCTAGCTCCTTATTCAGTATGATGTCATAAAAGAGCATAGGGGAGACAGCGACTAGTCCGATGATAGCCATCAAAACAAGATGCCAAATAGACAAACCGCCCAGAGCTGACTCAAGTGACTCTAAAGTGATGGTCCGTTTGAGGCGAACCAATTCTATGACGACAAGAACCGTAATCGAGATAAAGAAGATAGATTTAACGGCCGCTTTTAAAGGTTGAAGTCTCTCTAAAAGACGCTTCATGCCACCACCTCTTTTCGACTAATTCTCACAAGCTCACGAATCATTTGATTGAAAATCTTATATTTACGTTGAGCTAGACGATGCCCTTCTCGACGTTGGACATAAAGCTTATGAATTGGAAAGAGTTCCGAAATCTCCCTAGAATGCCTGATACTGATAACATCCCTTTGCCCCATAACTACCCAAACAGGATAGGCAGCCTGATGTAGACGTTCCCTATCTAGTGGCAAGTCATGAAGCATAAGCCCCGTTACCTGAGCCATGATATCCATTTTAGATGAAAATGGTGACAAGGCTTTTAAGCAAAGATATTGTATATAGACCGCGAATCTTGAGCGTCTCGTCAACCCATTAAAGGTCATATTTCCCGCATTAAGCAAGAGCCCTGCAATCCGGTCAGGATAACGACTAGCATAAACCATAGCCAAATTGGCACCGTCACTATGACCGACAAATAAGGCCTTCTTGATATTCAAATATTGCAAAATTTCCTCCAAATCGGCAGCCATCTGTTCAAAGGTCATCTTAACACTTTGACGACTGGACCTGCCGTGATTACGACTATCAATGAAAATTAAACGATAGTCTCGATACAGAATTCCTTGCTTACCAAAGTAATTTCCTGACAAATTATTGCCATGCAAAAAAACAATTGGAAAGCCTTTACCGAGATCACGATAATAGATGATTTGACCATCTTTCACTTTGAATTCCATAATATTACCTACCTTTTCACTAACGCATTCTTATACGATAATTAGTCTTATAAGGCATTGAGGCTGATGAATTGGACTTACTCATTCCAAAATCATCTAACCCTCTTCACTCCATTATAACACTTCCACTAGGAAAGAGTCAGAATATTTGTGCATTTTCTGCAAAAAGAAAAAGCCTTTTCAGGCTTCTCTTCTTATTGTTCGAAAGTTTGTTGAGCGATGAGTTTGTTATAGTTTTCTTCATCTTCTTGGTTATCACGGACAACCTTAGATACTGTAAATGATGATGAAATCAATCCTACACATCCCATGAGGTAGTAACCCTTAACCATCAAAGGCTCTTTAAGGGTATAGAGGCCTACCAACATCAAGATTACGAAGAAGGCAAATGATCCCCATGCCATCATGTTGAAAGATGTTGTGTTACGATACACTTTTTTCTTTACTTTGTTCATAAAGTTAGTCTCCTTTTATATACTAAGACTAGTATACCAACAATGTAAGCCTTTCACAACTCAAAGCATGAAAAGGTTTTCATCATCCCTTAACCTTCCAATTGTTCTGATAAATCACTCCACTCTTCCATCAGAGCTTCTTGAGAAACTGATAAGTCATCCAGCTCTTTCTGCAAGTCAGACAATTCCACCACTTCATTTGTTTCAAGCATGGCAGCAGAAATTTCCTCCAAGCGTTCCTCAATTGTCTCTAGCTCATTTTCAATTTGCTCAATGCGTCGACTTAGTTTACGCATCTCTTTTTGATTGGCTTTTTGAGCTTGATAATCACTAGCACCCGCTGAAGCCACTTGGACTTCCTCTGATACTTGATTTTCCTCTGCCTCAAGACGTGCTAACTCTTCAAGCTCCGCCTTCTTCTCAAGGTAGTAATCGTAGTCTCCAAGATAAATGGTTGCTCCATCCTCAGAAATTTCCATCACTTTGGTTGCCACTCGGTTGATAAAGTAACGGTCGTGGCTGACAAAAAGAAGCGTTCCATCAAAGTCAATGAGGGCATTTTCCAAGACTTCCTTACTATCAATGTCCAAGTGGTTGGTCGGCTCATCTAGGATGAGGAAATTGTTGTTTTCCATTGATAATTTAGCTAGGAGCAGGCGAGCCTTCTCACCACCCGAAAGCATAGAAACCGACTTTTTGACATCATCTCCTGAGAAGAGAAAGGCTCCCAGACGGTTACGAATCTCAACTTCAGGAGTTGTCGCAAAATCATTCCACAACTCATCAAGAACAGTGTTGGACGGTGTCAAGGCAGATTGGGTTTGGTCATAGTAACCCACTTCAACATTGGCACCATAAGTTGATGTTCCCTTGATAAATGGCAGCTTACCTACTACCGACTTGATAAAGGTTGTTTTCCCTATACCATTAGGTCCCACAATAGCAATGGCATCCATCTTCTTAACATCCAGGGAAATCGGCTCTGAGAGAATCTCATCGTCATAACCAATGGCAGCATCCCTCACAGTCAAGACCACATTCCCAGAGACCTTATCCGCATGGAAAGTCATATTAGCTGACTTTTGACCTTCTGTTGGCTTATCCAGACGTTCCATTTTCTCTAGCTGTTTACGACGGGCTTGAGCACGCTTAGTTGTAGAGGCACGGACAATATTACGATTAACAAAGTCCTCCAGCTTAGCAATTTCCTTTTGTTGCTTTTCGAAGTTCTTTGCTTCAGTAGCCAATTTTTCAGCCTTGAGATCCATGAATTTTGAATAGTTTCCGACATAACGATCTAAACTATGTTTGGTCAAATCCAGGGTTACTGTCGCCACCTTGTCCAAAAAATAACGGTCGTGACTGACAATGATTAGAGCTCCCTGATAATTGACCAAGTAATTTTCCAACCAGGCAATGGTCTCGATATCCAAGTGGTTGGTCGGTTCGTCCAGTACCAAGAGCTCAGGCTTCTCAAGCAGCATTTTCGCCAAAGCCAGGCGCGTGTTTTGCCCTCCAGAAAGATCGGAAATGGGCATCTCCCACATGCTTTCATCAAACTTAAAACCATTGAGAATAGCTCTGATATCAGATTCATAGGTAAAACCACCACGCTGTCTGAAATCCTCGGAAAGGCGATCGTAGTCAGTCATTAACTTGTCCAATTCTATCCCAGTCAACTCGGCCATCTTCATTTCCATGTCACGCAGACGTTTTTCATCTGCACGTAGGTCTGAAAAGACATTTAACATTTCCGCATAGATGGTATTGCTAGACTCAAAGCGACTATCCTGAGCCAAGTAAGACAAATTCAAATCACGTTTTGTATTGATTTCACCACTCGTCGGCGCTTCCTCTCCAACCAAGATTTTCAATAAGGTTGATTTCCCAGCACCGTTACGGCCAACCAGGGCAATACGATCACGTTCATCTACCTGAATATTAATATTATCAAAGAGCACATCTCCTGAGAAAGAGCGCTCAATCTTGTTTCCTTGTAAAATAATCATAACGTTTCAATTATACCAAAAAAGCCAAGCTCCTGCTTAGGCTTTCTGACTTTCTTTCAAAATGCTTGCTACCTTAGTATTAATCAAGTCGATAGCAACAGTATTTGTGACACCTTCAGGAATCACCACATCTGCGTAGCGTTTCGTAGGTTCGATAAACTGGTGGTACATAGGTTTAACCACACTGATATATTGCTCAATGATACTATCCAAGCTACGGCCACGCTCTTCCATATCACGCTTGATACGACGGATAATACGAATGTCATCATCAGTATCTACAAAAAGCTTGATATCCATCAAATCACGCAAACGTTTATCCTCAAGTACCAAAATCCCTTCAACAATGAAGACATCCTGTGGTTCCTGACGATAAGTCTTTTCACTGCGAGTGTGTTGGGTGTAGTCATAAATCGGAATATCTACAGGACGCCCAGCAATCAGCTCATTGATATGTTCAATCATAAGATCTGTATCAAAGGCAAAAGGATGGTCGTAGTTCGTTGACACACGCTCTTCAAAAGTCAAATGTGACTGATCCTTATAATAAGAATCATGCTCAATCATGGCAATTTTCTCATCTGGAAAATTTGATAGAATGGCACGAGAAACACTGGTCTTACCGCCACCAGAGCCACCCGTAACCCCAATAATAATCGGTTTTTTAGGCATGGTAAATTCCTATCTAATATAGTCTTTCTTATCTATTCTACACTAAATCATGATATAATAAAAGCAAATCCATATAGAAAATGAGACTTTTATGTTTAAAAACTTTCCTGAACAATGGCAAGACCTCCTTAAAGAAAAAGGAATCACTACAGAGACTGCCATTCAAAAAGAACTCTTTGCACCAATCACTGAAGGAGACAATGTCCTAGGTATCAGTCCTACAGGAACAGGTAAAACCCTTGCCTACCTTCTTCCACTTCTTCTTTCACTCAAGCCAAAAAAAGCTCAACAACTGCTTATCCTAGCACCTAATTCTGAACTTGCTGGACAGATTTTTGATGTAACCAAACAATGGGCTGAGCCACTAGGACTCACTGCCCAACTCTTCCTTTCTGGCTCTAGTCAAAAACGACAAATTGAACGCCTGAAGAAAGGACCAGAAATTCTCATCGGAACCCCTGGCCGTGTTTTTGAGCTGATTAAACTCAAAAAAATCAAGATGATGAATGTCAACACCATCGTCCTCGATGAATTTGATGAGCTTCTCAGTGATAGCCAATACCACTTTGTGACAAAAATCAGCCACCATGTTCCTCGTGATCATCAAATGATCTATATTTCGGCAACCAACAAAATTGACGATCAAGTTCTTGTCGAAAATACTATCGTTTATGACTTATCTGATCAGGAATTAGATACTATTAAACATTATTATATCAGTGTTGATAAACGTAACCGTGTCGAACTTCTTCGTAAGTTCTCCAATATTCCTGATTTCCGTGGCCTTGTCTTTTTCAACAGTCTTTCTGACCTTGGGGCTACTGAAGAGCGCCTCCAATTTAACGGAGCTTCAGCAGTATCATTGGCTAGTGACATCAACGTCAAATTCCGTAAGGTTATCTTGGAAAAATTCAAGAACCATGAGATTTCACTCTTACTAGGTACTGACCTCTTGGCACGAGGCATCGATATTGAAAATCTGGAAGTGGTCATCAACTTCGATATTCCTCGAGACCGTGAAGCCTACACTCACCGTGCAGGTCGTACCGGCCGTATGGGAAATGAAGGTAGCGTCATTAGCTTGGTAACTCATCCAGAAGACCTCAAAAAACTTAAAAAATTCGCTAAAGTATCAGAACTGGTTATTAAAAACCAAGAGCTTCACGAAAAATAAGCCATTACAAAAGCACTTCAGAGTAAACTGAAGTGCTTTTAACATATACAGATTAGGCTTTTTTACCAAAGTCCTCAATCATTTGTTCCATTTCCTCACGACTTGGAGTTGTCAACATATAAAGGAAGTCACCTTGCAACTCTGCAAAGGCTGCAGGCATGATTTTCTTAACTTTAAGTTGTTCACGATACTTATCAAAAAGTTCTTCTTCTGAGTAAGCATAGTGTGAGCTTACACGACGTGAAGTAGCCAAACAGTAAAGTGGCTCAAACTGAGAAGCTGGGAATGGTTCGCCAGCAACGATATCCGCATAGCCCTTGTACAAATCAAACGAATGAGCATAGTTATAGACGTCGATTGTGAAACCACCTGCTGGACGGTTATTATATTCAATAGCAATATAATCGTCACCATCACGGAAGAACTCAATATGGAAGAAACGTTCCTTCATACCAAATTCTTTGACAATTGCCTCACCATACTTACGTAACTTAGGATCCATATCCTTAAGAACGTAGTAAGAATTATCCATCTTGTAAATCATCAAGTCAAGTGGAGTGTGGGCATAATCGAAAGTTGTTGAGAAAACAATATTACCATCATGGTCAATCAAACCATCGAAAGTACAGATTTCACTTGAAGTTACAAATTTTTCAAAGAAATAAACTGTTTCATGGTCCCACTCAGCCTTGAAATGATTGATATCATCTTCTGTTTCAAGTTTGAAGGTTGCAGCTGCACCAACCCCATTATCTGGCTTAGCAATCATTGGAAGACCGATTTCTTTCACAGCTTTATCCACATCTTCGTCAGTTTTAATGACAGCACCTGGCACAACTGGAACACCAGCTTTTTGGAAGAGTTTCTTCATTTCAGACTTGAATTTAGTCTTCTTAAGGTCTTCTGGCTTAGCACCAAAAACATTGAACTGTTCACGAAGAGTAGCATCCAATTCCAACCAGTATTCATTATGAGATTCGATACGATCGATTGGACCATGTTTGTAGAAAAGAAAGGCTACGGCACGCTTAACTTCATCCAAGTTTTCCAGATTATCTACACGGAAGTACTCTGTCAAAGCATCTTTCAAAGGTTGATCTAACTGTTCATAAGGCTCTTGACCAATACCAAGAACAGTGATTCCCTTATTAGCAAGTTCAACTGTAAACTGTTGGAAGTTTTGTGGATAGTATGGTGAAATAACAAGATAATTCATTAGTGATTCCTCTTTTATAGTTATTTAGATAGGATAGACAAAGAAATTATAGGTTCATATTGTCAAGGAAATAAGGCATTTGTTTACGCCACCATTCCCAATCGTGAGCGACATCATGGCCCCACTCAGAGAACCAGGCTGGAATATTCTTTTGTTCAAAGGCTTCCTTAAGTTTATAGTAAGAAGGAAGACCATCTTGTTCCCAAGCACCAAGACCTGTACATACGATGATTTCAGCTTGACGGTAGCGGTCGATAAACCAACCATCATTTTGGTTCCAGATATAATCTGATGGGGAATTTTGGTAAATAGCTTCATCCCCTCCAAACTCACCCACAAAGAAACGAGCATCGTAGACACCACTAAGAGCTACTACTTTATTGAAAACATCAGGATGTTGCAAGAAGAAATTAAGCGCATGGTAAGCACCCATTGAACATCCTGTTGTCATCATTGGATCAAACCAACCAGTTTTGTGTTTGATAAATGGAATAGCTTCTTCAATAACATAACGTTCATAAGCACGATGCATTTCAGCACGATCGTGTGGATTTTTCCAATCACAAAGCCAGCTTTCACTGTCCACACTTGACAGCGTAAAGAATTGTACGCGCCCTTCTTCGATAAAACGTGCACAAGCATCAATCATACCGAAGTCATAGTATTCGTTATGGCTACCACCTGATGAAGCAAAAACCACAACAGGGATACCAGCGTGCCCATAACGGTTAACATACATTTCACGATTAAGTTGACCACTCCAGTGGCTAAGATGTTCGATATTCATATTTATATACCTTTTCCTAAATTAAAATAATTTGCGTTAATATAGACTAGTCCCACTTTTCAGCGAAAAAGCGAAGACAGTCTGGTAAATTCTCAGCCCAAGCTTCTTCATTGTGTTCAGCACCAGACTGAATGTGAATCTTGATATTTTCCAAATCAACCCCACGAGCAATCAAATCATGGTAATAGCTCAATGAAGAGTCAATATAAGCCTGCTTAATGTTACCAGCCATCAAGGTCTTGTCAGTATCATCAGCTTCCTCAGTCCCTACATAAATGTAGACACGTTGATCTGCATCGAGCTTTTGACGCGACATGTAACGATCAAAGGCATCTTGATGCAACCAGTTAGCTGAAGAAAATACCCCAAGACAACCTATCTGCTCCTTATAATCAAGCCCCATAAACTGAGTGATATTACCACCAAGGGATGAACCAATCATAGCTGTATGCTGACGGTCTGAGAGGGTACGGTACTCCTTGTCAATAAAGGGTTTAACCACATCCATGACAAACTCCGCATACTCTACTCCCTTGCCTCCGAACTGAACACCAGGGATATTAGATTCTTGGTACTTCCACGCAGAATACTCATTCATACGGCCAGGACCATCATTATCGATGGCTACAACAATCATGCGCGAAATATCAGGATTACGCTTGATTGTTGGGATAATCTTCCAAGAATAGCCCGAAAATGACTCCTTACTATAAAGAACATTCTGACCATCATGGAAATACACGACAGGGTAAGAACGATCTGTATCCGTTTCATAGTTCTTAGGTAGAAGAACACGCACACGACGAAGTTTACCAGTGTATGGCACCTCTAATTCATGGGTCTTCATAACCAAGTAAAAATAAGATTTATTCATTGTCAGAAAACTCTCTATATTCGAAATTTAGTTCTATTATACCATATTTTAAAAGAAAAAGAGTCCCTATAATGGGGACTCTTTACACTTTTTAATGATTGAATAGCTAAACTCTTAGTAGTTTGCGATATCAAATACTGTTGATTTCACACGAGTCATAGCTTCGATAGAGTATTTCACACCTTGAGTTCCGGCACCAGATCCTTTAACACCAAGGAATGGGAAGTTATCTGTACCACGTTGTGTTTTGTTGTTGATGTGAACTGTACCAACTTCAAGTTGTTCAGCAATTGCAAATGCACGTGGGTAGTCTTGAGTGAAGACTGCACCTTGAAGACCAAATTCAGATTCGTTAGAAATCTTGATTGCTTCTTCAACTGAAGATACACGGATGAATGGCAATACTGGACCAAATGGTTCTTCCCAAGCAAGACGCATGTCAGTTGTTACATGATCAAAGACAGCTGGGTAGATAAGGTTGCCTTCACGTTTCAATTCAGTTTTAGCAGTAGCACCTTGTTCAACGGCATCATCAATCAAACCTTGAACGAAGTCAGCTGCTTTTGTATCGATAAGTGGTGTAACGCTTGCACTTTCTTCAGGCATACCAACAGTGATATTACCTACCAAAGCAGTTACTTTTTCTACCAATTCATCTGCAACACTATCCATTACAAGAACACGTTTGATAGCTGTACAACGTTGACCTGAATAGTCAAAGGCACCAGCAACAATGTTTTTAGCAGTCAAGTCAAGATCAGCATCTTCAAGAACGATAGCGGCATCTTTACCACCAAGTTCAAGCATGATTGGACGCATAGCTGCCAAACGACCGATATTTTCACCAACTGGTGTTGAACCTGTGAAGTTGATGAAATCAACTGCTTTGTGTTCAACGATATAGTCACCGATAACAGAACCACGACCAGTGATAGAGTTCAAGACACCTGCAGGGATACCAGCTTCAACAAATGCTTCAACCAAAAGAAGACCTGAGATAGAACCTTGTGTTGGTGGTTTGAAGGCAACAACGTCACCAGCAATCAAGGCAGGAGCAATTTTAGAACCAGCCAAGTTTACTGGGTAGTTAAATGGAGAGATAGCAAGGACAAGACCTACTGGTTCGCGACGAACAACAGCGATTTTTTTCTTGCTACCTGCGTCAAATGAACCACCTTCAAGTACTTCACCTTCCAAACGCAAACCTTCTTCAGCTGCATAGTGGATGATTTCAGCAGTACGAACAACTTCACCGATTGCAGATTTCAAACCTTTAGAGATTTCTTTAGAAAGAACTTGACCGATTTTTTCTGCATCACGTTCCAAGATATCTGCTGCTTTATGAAGGTAAGCTGCACGTTCAGCATATGAAAGTGCACGCCATGCTGGAAGTGCTGCTTTAGCTGCTGCGTAGACTTCGTCTACTTCAGCTTGGCTCATCGCTGGAACTGATCCAAGTTCCTCACCGTTTGCAGGTGCGTAGATAGTAATTTCGTTTTCAGATGTTTTCCACTCACCATTGACATAGTTTTTGTATTGTTTAGCCAAGATAGTAACTCCTTTTATCTATTATAAGACCTATTTTATCATTTTTTTAGAAATAATCCAAGATTTAAACGAGAATTATTCAGAAAATTTTGACAAAAAATAGTTTGCCCTATTGTAAAATGAAGTGCAACACAAAAGACATGTTCATCTGATATACTAGAGTTGCGAAAAACAGTATAAAGGAAGATGAACATGTCCACTAATTATTCTACCACAAATCAATCATACAAGCACTTATCTGAAGCTGAGCGAGGGGAAATTGAAGCTTATTTAAGCGTAGGACTCAAACCTGCTGAGATTGCTCGTAGACTAGGGAGAAATCGCTCTACTATTACTCGTGAAATTAATCGTGGTTCCATAACACAAGTGAAAAAAGTAAATGGGCAAAAGGTCTATTACCAACACTATTATGCAGATGCTGCTCATAACCGTTATCGTCATGCTAGAGAAGCCAGCTATTATTTGAAACTGGATTCCGTATCGGATGACTTTCTGAGAGCATTTACAGAAGCAATGAGAGAGAAACCAAGGGTGCATAGCGTGGATACCTTTGTTCATACCTATAGACTCCAACATGTAGATGCAGTTGTTCCTTCAACCAAGACGCTCTATAACTATATCCATCAAGGATTGTTAGAGATTAAGGTCATTGATTTGCCAAGAGCAGTGCGGATCCGTAAGAAATTTACCAAGCGCCCCTCTACCAAGAAACATCTAGGAAAGTCAATTGAAGAAAGGCCAGAAGAAATCAATAATCGTTCCCGTTTTGGAGATTGGGAAATCGATTCTGTTCTGGGTGGAAAGACAATAGGAGAACCTTCTATTCTAACCTTGGTAGAACGACAAACACGCTATGCTGTCACAAAGAAACTCGTGGAAAAGAAAGCAGAGTATGTCAATCAAGCAGTCTTAGAGTGTATGAAACTTTATCCCATTAAGTCCATAACTGCAGATAATGGAAACGAATTTTCATCATTGAGTAAGATAGAGGGATTAGATGTTTATTTTGCACATGCCTATTCATCTTATGAACGAGGTACAAATGAGAATTTCAATGGACTACTAAGAGAGTTCATTCCGAAGGGGTGTTCGTTAAAAGAACTAAATCAGAATCTTTTAGAGGACTATACAAAGGCTATCAATGAAAGACCTAGACGAATTCATGGCTATCAGTCCGCAAAAAAGCTGTTTGAGCTAACTCAAACAGCTTGAAAGATACTCACTTAATCAGAGGAACATCTTTGTTGCACTTGACTTGACAATTAGGGCAAAAAATAGTTTTAATTATTAACCTAGGTTAGCCGTATTCTACTCCTAACCAATGAATGAGTCAATTATTTTGTCTCTGTTTAGTTATAAAAAAAGTGAAAGCCTAGGCCTCCACTTTTTATGATTAGTCTACGTTAACGTATTCTTTTGAAAGTTCAAGAACTTCTTCCATTGTTGAACATTCAGTAAGCGCACGGTTAGCATATTCTTCCATTTTAGCTGTGTCAAGTTTCTTCATCAAGCTACGTGTACGAAGAACAGATGTCGCTGACATTGAGAACTCATCCAAGCCCATTCCGACAAGAAGTGGAACAGCAGTTTGGTCACCGGCCATTTCACCACACATACCAGCCCATTTACCTTCAGCGTGAGCCGCTTTGATAACATTGTTAATCAAACGAAGGATTGATGGGTTATATGGTTGGTAAAGGTATGAAACTTGTTCGTTCATACGGTCAGCAGCCATAGTGTATTGGATAAGGTCGTTTGTACCAATTGAGAAGAAATCAACTTCTTTAGCAAATTGGTCAGCAAGCATAGCTGCAGCAGGGATTTCAATCATGATACCTACTTCGATATCGTCTGCAACGGCAACACCTTCAGCAACCAATTTAGCTTTTTCTTCTTCAAGAATACCTTTAGCAGTACGGAACTCAGTCAACAAAGCAACCATTGGGAACATGATACGCAATTTACCGTGAACAGATGCACGAAGCAAGGCACGCAATTGTGTACGGAACATTTGGTTACCAGTTTCAGAGATAGAAATACGCAAAGCACGGTAACCCAAGAATGGGTTCATTTCTTTAGGAAGATCGAAGTAAGGGAGTTCTTTATCCCCACCGATATCCATTGTACGAACGACAACAGGTTTACCGTTCATACCTTCAAGAACTGCTTTGTATGCTTCATATTGGTCATCTTCAGTTGGGAAGTCTTGAGAATCCATATACAAGAATTCCGTACGATAAAGACCAACTGCTTCTGCACCGTTATCATTTACACCTTCAACGTCTTTAGGTGTACCGATGTTAGCAGCCAATTCGAAATGTTTTCCATCAGCAGTAACTGTTTGAGCATCTTTAAGGAGAGCCCATTCAGCTTTTTGTTTAGCGTAAGCTTCACCAGCTGCTTTAAACTCAGCAATTTGCTCTTCAGTTGGGTTGATAACAACTTCACCAGTAATACCTGAAACCGCCAAAATGTCGCCATCTTTGACAAGTTCTGTGATGTTATTTGTACCAAGAACGGCTGCGATTTCAAGTGTACGAGCCATGATTGCAGAGTGACTTGTACGTCCACCGATATTAGTAACAAAAGCTTTTACGTACTTTTTGTTCAACTGAGCTGTATCAGATGGTGTCAAGTCATGAGCAACAACGATTGATTCTTCGTTGATTGTTGCTGGGTTAGGCAATTTTTTACCAAGCAAGTTAGCAAGCACACGTTTTGTAACGTCACGAATATCCGCTGCACGTTCTTGCATGTATGGGTTGTCTTCCATACCTTCAAAAATAGCGATAAACATGTCTGTTACTTCTGTCAAAGCAGCTTCAGCATTAACTTGTTTAGCACGGATAGTTTCTTTAATTTGACCAGTCATTTCTGGGTCAGCAAGAACCATCAAGTGAGCATCAAAAACGGCTGCCGCTTCTTCACCAAGGCTTTCAACTGCTTTTTCACGGATAACAGAAAGCTCGTCTTGTGACGCCGCTAGAGCAGCATCTAGACGAGCCTCTTCTGCACTTGTATCTTCAACTGTTACAGTTTCAAATGACAAGTCCGGTTGAACAAGCAGATATGCCTTAGCAACTGCAACACCATCAGATGCTGCGATTCCTTTAAGCATTTCTGTCATATTCTTATGCCAATCCTTCTTTTGTCATTGTTTCTGCGATTGCTACGATTGCGTCATCAGCATCAGCACCTTCTGCAGAGATAGTTACGTCAGCACCTTGACCAACACCAAGGCTCATAACACCCATGATAGATTTAAGGTTAACTGCTTTACCTTTGTAGTCAAGAGTGATATCTGAAGCAAATTTGCTAGCTGTTTGAACAAGCAAAGTAGCTGGACGTGCGTGGATACCTGTTTCTGCAACAATGTGGAAATCTTTAGAAGCCATAATGGATTCTCCTTCTTCATTTGGAATATTTGAGTTATCAATGATAACCCTTACAATTTAGAATTATAACATAGCTAATTGAGATTATCAAGGTTAAAACGTACTTTCTACAAGTTTTTCGAAAGCTTGTCTCTCATTTTACTGGTCATTTTCATTTTTCAAAACATAAGCAAATACTAGTCTCTAGTTATTTACAACATTTTCAGAAAATTTCTTTCATGGTGTTTTCAATCGTTAATTTTCATTTTCGAGCAAAAACAATCACATAATTGAAAGAATTTGATTGCTAAAGGCACTCGTTGAATAAGCTTGTTTCCCAAATGCTAAGTCAGCTGTAAAGATATCAGCTTTAAATGTCTTCTCAATAGCACTTGTAATCAGTTGAGCTGCCTCAGTCCAACCAATATAATCTAGAAGCATGCAGCCAGATAATAAAACTGAGCAAGGATTAGCCTTATCTTGATCTGCAATATCCGGAGCTGTTCCATGTGTTGCTTCAAAAATAGCATGGCCTGTTTGATAGTTAATGTTGGCTCCAGGGGAGATGCCGATACCACCAACTTGTGCAGCCAAGGCATCACTGGCATAATCACCATTCAAGTTGGTTAAGGCAACAACATCAAATTTTTCTGGATTTAAAAGAATCTGTTGGAGAAAGTTATCAGCGATTATATCATTAATCTCTAAACGACCAGCCAGCAATTCTTCTTTATAGTCTTCCTGAGCTACTTCATAACCCCATTTACGGAAGCCACCTTCTGTGAATTTTTGAATATTCCCTTTATGAACCAATGTCACTTTCTTTAGATTGTTCTTGAGAGCATAGTCGATAGCAGAGCGAATGAGACGTTTACTTCCTTCTATTGAAATTGGCTTAATTCCGATACTACTTGACTCTGGGAAGCGAATTTTATTAACATTCATTTCTGTCTGGAGAAACTCAATCACGCGCTTGACATCTGCCGTTCCTGCTTCCCATTCAATCCCAGCATAAATATCTTCGGTATTTTCACGGAAGATAGTAATATTTGTTTTTTCTGGTTCCTTAAGTGGACTTGCTACTCCGTCAAAGTAACGAACAGGTCTAACACAAGCGTAGAGATCAAGTTCTTGACGTAATGCTACATTTAATGAACGGATACCACCACCTACTGGCGTCTCAAGCGGTCCCTTAATAGCTACTAAACTTTCTCGAATAGCTTCCAAAGTTTCTTTCGGCAACCATTCACCTGTTTTGTCATAAGCCTTCTTACCGGCTAGAAGCTCTTGCCATTCAATATGACGCTTTCCTTCATAGGCTACTTCTACTGCTTTATCAAAGATTGCTTGGGCATTCTTCCAGATATCATGTCCAACACCATCGCCTTCAATAAAAGGGATAATTGGACGATCAGAAACTTGAAGCTGTCCATTTTTCATTACGATTTTTTCTGCCATATAGCTTTCCTCCCTAGCGTTTTTCTAAAGGAATATACGTCATATTTTCTTGTCCGATGTATTGTGAGCGTGGACGAATCAATTTGTTATTTTTTTGTTGCTCTTGAATATGAGCAATCCAGCCGGCAACACGACTCATAGCAAAGATAAGTGTGAAGATATCGCTGTCAATTCCTAGAGTATGATATACAGTGGCTGAATAGAAGTCCACATTGGGAATCAATCCCTTCTTTTCTTTCATGAATTCTTCAATTTCTTGAGACATGTTAAAGAATTCTTCATTCTCAGTACCCTCTGTCAACTTTTTAGCCATATCTCTTAAGAAAATTTCACGAGGGTCCTGTTTCTTGTATACACGGTGTCCAAATCCCATGATTTTCTCTTTAGAGTCAAGTTTTTCCTGCAAGTAAGCATTAACATCACCAGATTCACGGATTTCTTTAAGCATATCAAAGACGCGTTCATTAGCTCCACCATGCAAGGGACCTTTTAGAGCACCAATAGCTGTTGTGACACAAGAATAGATATCTGTCAGAGTCGAGGCACAAACACGCGCTGCAAAAGTTGAGGCATTCAACTCATGATCAGCATGAAGAATTAAAGCCTTATTCATAGCTTCAATTTCAATTTCAGAAGGTTCAACACCATTCAGCATGTAGAGAAAATTAGCCGCAAAACCTAAATCTTCTCTTGGTTTGAGGGGCATTTTACCAGTACGTAAGCGTGCAAAAGTCGTAATAATTGTAGGCAATTTAGCCATCAATTCAATACTTTGCTGATAAATTGCCTCCATGGATCTTTCCTCGGCGTCCACATTGTAAACCCCAAGAAGGGAGACTGTTGAACGTAAAACACTCATTGGGTGCAAATGGGGACGAGATTGGATAAGAATGCATTGCTCAACAGCATCAGAAATATCATAGTTCTTACGCAACTCAGCTTCAAAATACTTGAGTTCCATTTGCGTAGGAAGATGACCATTCCACAAGAGATAAATCACTTCCTCAAAAGACGCTTTATTATCCATAAACTCGGAAATATCATATCCCGAATACGATAAATGATCATCAATAATAGATGAAATCCTAGTATTACAGGCAATCATGTCCTTAAGTCCATTAATTTCAACTGTTGTCATATTAGGCTCCCTTCAATTTTTTTCTTACAACCATTGGCAAGATACCACCATTTTTATAGTAGCGAATATCAGCATCTGCATCAAAGCGTACCAAAGCTTTAAAAGTTTTGGTTTGTTCAGGTGTTGAAGCTGTAACGGTGATAACATCATGGACACCTGGATTTTCTGAAAGGTCAAAGCTAAAGGTCTCATGTCCTGTCAATCCAAGACTTTCAGCATTTTCTCCTTCCATAAATTGGACTGGTAAAATCCCCATCATAACGAGATTTGAACGGTGAATACGCTCAAAACTCTCAGCAAGCACTACTTTTACACCAAGAAGATTAGCACCTTTAGCCGCCCAGTCACGACTTGAGCCCATACCATAATCCTTACCGGCAATTACAAGCGTATCTTGATTAGCTTCTTTATATTTCATAGCAGCATCGTATATAGGTAGAATGTCACCATCATATTTAGTATATCCACCAATTTTTCCATCTGCTAACTCATTCTTGATACGAATATTAGCAAAGGTTCCTCGCATCATGACTTCGTGATTTCCACGACGGCTACCATAAGAATTGAATTCTTGATAATCAACACCATTCTCAGTCAAATAACGAGCTGCTGGACTATTTCTGGCAATATTGCCTGCTGGAGAAATATGGTCTGTTGTTACCGTATCTCCGAATTTAGCCAAAACCTTCAAATCTTTCAATGGTTCAATGCTCAAATCATCTCCTAAAGCATCAAAATAAGGTGGGTTTTGAATATAGGTAGAGTTTTGATTCCATTTATAATTTTGACTTTGTTCAGTAGGAATGGCATTCCACTTCTCGCTATCAGAAAAGACATTAGCATATTCATCTTGGAAAAGTTGACGAGTGACGTATTTATCAACATAAGTCTCAATTTCTTCACGAGATGGCATAACATCCTCTAAATAAACAGCTTGACCATTGTCGTCAAAACCTAAAGGTTCAGTTGTCAAATCAATATTCGTGTTACCAGCTAAGGCATAAGCAACAACCAATGGTGGGCTAGCCAAGAAATTCGCTTTAACAAGTGGATTAATACGCCCTTCAAAATTACGATTTCCTGACAAAACAGCACTCGCTAATAAATCAGTGTCTACAATAGCCTTAGCCACCTCAGGACGTAAGTCTCCTGAGTTCCCAATACAGGTTGTGCAACCGTAACCTACCAAGTTAAAGCCAAGCTTATCTAGATAGGTTTGCAAGCCTGAAGCTTTGAGATAACCAGTAACAACCTTAGAACCTGGTGCCAAAGATGTCTTCACTGTTGGAGATACTTTTAATCCTTTCTCAACCGCTTTTTTAGCTAAAAGACCGGCTGCCATAAGAACGTAAGGATTTGAAGTATTGGTACATGATGTGATAGCTGCAATGGCCACATGACCTGTTTGAATTGTTTCTGAATGATCCTCAAAGTCAACGTTTGCAGTTTTTGCTAGCTCTTCCTTATCCAAACCAAAACCACGGACACCAGCTTCTCGTACCACTGCATCTTGAAATTCTTGCTTAGCATCTGATAAGAGAATCAAATCCTGTGGACGTTTAGGACCTGAGATAGAAGGTTTAATGGATGACAAATCAATTTCAACAATCTTAGTATACTTGGCTTCTTTACTTGGATCATAGAAAAGATGATTGGCTTTTGTATAGGCTTCAGTGACTTGGATGTGTTCCTCATCACGGTTAGTTAAACGCATGTAGTTAAGAGTCTCGTCATCAATAGGAAAATAACCACAGGTCGCTCCATATTCTGGTGCCATATTAGCGACTGTAGCACGGTCAGCTAGAGACAAACTCTTCAAGCCAGGTCCAAAGTACTCAACAAATTTACCAACCACATTTTCAGAACGAAGTACCTGAGTAATCTTGAGAGCCAAATCTGTTGCTGTAGCAATTTTAGGCAACTCTCCCGTCAGATGTACACCAATGACCTCTGGAATTGGGAAATAAGATGCTTCACCGAGCATAGCTGCTTCAGCTTCAATACCGCCAACACCCCAACCAAGAACGCCAATACCATTAATCATAGTTGTATGACTATCAGTACCAAACATAGAGTCAGGATATAGGAGCCCATCATTTTCAATAATAACATCACTCAAAAATTCAATATTAACCTGATGAATAATCCCTGTAGCTGGTGGAACAGCACGGTAATTTTCAAAAGACTGTTCGGCCCACTTTAGAAATTCATAGCGCTCGTTATTACGTTTAAACTCTAGATTAATGTTATCTTCAAGAGCAGTATCACATCCGTATGAATCCACTTGGACAGAGTGGTCAATAACCAAATCCACTGGAATCTCAGGGTTAATAAATTCGGCTTTACCACCATTAGCCACTATAGCATCACGCATTGAAGCTAAATCAACAACAACAGGAACTCCTGTAAAATCTTGTAAGATAACACGACTTGGTTTAAAAGGCACTTCGGAAACTGTCGGAAAATTCGGAAATTTCATCAGGTCAGAAATGTGAGATTCCTTAACATCGACGCCATCTTTTTTTCGGAGGAGACTTTCAAGTAGTATTCGAATGGTATAAGGTAGTTCTCCGACCTTAACATCATGAGATTTTGCTGCTTTTTCGAGATCATAGAAAGAGAATGTCTTACCATTTACAGTTAGATTTGAACAGTATTCTTGCATACTTGAACCTCCATTAGTTAAAAATTTTCTTTATTCTACACTGTTTTTTTTGAAAAAACAAATAGAATTGGCATTTTGATGTTATATTATATAACATGCATAGTTAGATATTTCTTTTTTCGTCATTTCCATATACAAATCCTATTTAATTTAGGAAACTTAAAAAAGCCTTTAAAACACAAGATATAGGGTTGTGTTTCAATACTAAACACAAAATATTGTATTTCCTTGAGATATTTAGCTTGATTTTTCCCAATATTTTGGGTATTCTATTAGAGTCGAAAAAGTGGCTCTTGGCCACTTAAAATCTTTTTATAAAGGAGTATTTGCAATGGCAAAGATTACATTGTTTTCTAAAAACAACTGCATGCAGTGCAAAATGACTAAAAAATTCTTGGAAAAGGAAGGTGCTGATTTCGAAGAAATCAACATTGATGAACAGCCAGAAAAAATCGATTACGTTAAAAGCCTCGGTTTCACTGCTGCTCCAGTTATTGAAGCCGGCGATATCATCTTTTCAGGTTTTCAACCGGCTAAACTTAAAGAAATCCTTTAATTATCAAGTTTTTATATAGAAAGGAACTTGTTTGCTTAGTTTAATGTTTCAACCTTAATATACTATTAAACTGAGCCTGGTATCTGTATTATGTCTTTAAAAAATCTTGGCGATGTCTCATACTTCCGCCTCAATAACGAAATTAACCGTCCTGTTAACGGTCAAATTCCTTTGCATAAGGACAAAGAAGCGCTTCGTGCCTTCTTCCTTGAAAACGTTAAGCCAAATTCAATGGCATTCAACAGCATCACAGATAAAATTAATTATTTGATTGAGAACGATTATATTGAGTCTGAATTCATCGGTAAATACGAACCTGCTTTCATCGAAAAATTGTCTGCAGAAATTCATTCTCAAAAATTCCGCTTCCAATCTTTCATGGCAGCCTACAAGTTCTACCAACAATATGCCCTCAAAACAAACGATGGCGAGTCTTACCTCGAAAGTATTGAAGATCGTGTTCTATTCAACGCCCTTTACTTTGCTGATGGTGATGAAAACCTAGCTAGTGACCTTGCCAACGAAATGATTCACCAACGTTACCAACCTGCTACTCCTTCATTTTTAAATGCTGGACGTAGTCGTCGTGGTGAACTCGTGTCATGTTTCCTTATTCAAGTAACAGATGACATGAATTCTATCGGACGTTCTATCAACTCTGCCCTCCAGTTATCACGTATTGGTGGTGGGGTAGGTATTAGCCTGTCTAACCTTCGTGAAGCTGGTGCTCCTATCAAAGGATATGCTGGGGCAGCCTCTGGTGTCGTGCCTGTTATGAAGCTTTTTGAAGATAGCTTCTCTTACTCAAATCAACTTGGTCAACGTCAAGGTGCTGGTGTTGTTTATTTGGATGTTTTCCACCCAGACATCCTTGCCTTCCTTTCTACTAAGAAAGAGAATGCTGATGAGAAGGTGCGTGTTAAGACACTGTCACTTGGTGTTACAGTTCCAGATAAATTCTACGAGTTGGCACGTAATAATGAAGATATGTACCTCTTCAGCCCTTACTCAGTCGAAAAAGAGTACGGTAAACCATATAACTACATTGATATTACAGCTATGTACGATGAGTTGGTTGCCAATCCAAATATCACAAAAACCAAGATTAATGCCCGTGAGCTAGAAACTGAAATTTCTAAACTCCAACAAGAATCAGGTTATCCATATATCGTCAATGTTGATACAGCCAATCGACACAATCCAATCGATGGTAAGATTATCATGTCCAACCTCTGTTCTGAAATTCTTCAAGTTCAAACACCAAGTGAACTTAACGATGCACAAGAGTTTGTTAAACTCGGTACAGACATTTCATGTAACCTTGGATCAACTAATATCCTTAACATGATGACTTCACCTGACTTTGGTCGTTCGATTAGAGCAATGACACGTGCGCTTACCTTTGTTACAGATAGCTCAAGTATTGATGCTGTACCATCTATCAAAAATGGTAACCAACAAGCTCATACCTTTGGTTTGGGAGCTATGGGGCTTCACTCTTACCTCGCTAAACACCATATCGAGTATGGTAGCCCTGAATCTGTTGAATTCACTAATATCTACTTCATGCTAATGAACTACTGGACTTTAGTTGAATCTAACAACATTGCCCGTGAACGTCAAGAAACCTTTGTCGGTTTTGAAAAATCAAAATATGCTGATGGTTCTTACTTTGACAAATACGTTACAGGCCAATACGTTCCTAAATCTGACCGTATCAAAGAACTTTTCGATGGCCACTTCATCCCACAAGCCAAAGATTGGGAAGAACTCCGTGAACTCGTTAAGAAAGATGGACTCTACCATCAAAACCGTTTAGCTGTTGCGCCAAATGGCTCAATCTCTTACATTAACGACTGTTCGGCTTCTATCCATCCAATCACACAACGTATTGAAGAACGTCAAGAAAAGAAAATCGGAAAAATCTATTATCCAGCCAACGGTCTTTCAACAGACACAATTCCTTTCTATACCTCAGCCTACGACATGGACATGCGTAAAGTTATCGACGTTTATGCCGCTGCGACTGAACACGTTGATCAAGGTTTGTCATTAACCCTGTTCTTGCGTAGTGAGTTACCAAAAGAAATTTACGAATGGAAAACAGAAAATAAACAAACGACTCGTGACCTTTCTATCCTTCGTAACTACGCCTTTAACAAGGGAATTAAATCAATCTACTACATCCGTACTTATACAGATGACGGTGAAGAGGTTGGTTCTAACCAATGTGAAAGCTGTGTCATCTAAGATGGTGATTTAACGATAACAACCTCACTACCCTTATTTACAAAATGCATTAAAAGGTCGGTTCGCCGACTTTTTTAATAGATCAACTCAAAAAACTATATCATGATTTTGAATTATGATAAAATAGTAACGATATCAATAAAGAAAGAGGTTTCTAATGGAAACTTACTACAAAGCCATTAACTGGAATGAAATCGAAGATGCGATTGATAAATCTACTTGGGAAAAATTGACGGAACAATTTTGGCTAGATACACGTATCCCACTTTCAAATGACCTTGATGACTGGCGTAAACTTTCAGCTGAAGAAAAGGATTTGGTTGGAAAAGTTTTCGGTGGTTTAACCTTGCTAGATACCATGCAATCTCAAACTGGTGTTGAAGCCATTCGTGCAGACGTCCGTACACCTCATGAAGAAGCTGTATTGAACAACATTCAGTTCATGGAATCTGTTCACGCGAAATCTTACTCTTCAATCTTCTCAACTTTGAATACTAAATCTGAAATTGAAGAAATTTTCGAGTGGACTAACAGTAACGAATACCTCCAAACCAAGGCGAAAATCATTAACGATATCTATGAAAATGGAACGCCTCTTCAGAAAAAGGTTGCTTCAACATATCTTGAAACATTCCTTTTCTATTCAGGGTTCTTCACTCCACTCTATTATCTTGGTAATAACAAGCTGGCTAATGTCGCTGAAATCATTAAGCTCATTATCCGTGACGAATCTGTTCACGGAACTTATATTGGCTATAAATTCCAACTAGGGTTCAACGAATTACCTGAAGAAGAGCAAGAAAGTTTCCGTGAATGGATGTATGATCTCCTCTACCAATTGTATGAAAATGAAGAGCTCTACACTAAATCTCTTTATGATGGTGTTGGATGGACTGAGGAAGTCATGACTTTCCTACGTTATAACGCCAACAAGGCTCTCATGAACCTGGGACAAGATCCACTCTTCCCAGATAGTGCGAACGATGTTAACCCAATCGTTATGAATGGTATTTCTACAGGAACATCTAACCACGACTTCTTCTCTCAAGTTGGTAATGGTTACCTTCTAGGTACTGTTGAAGCCATGCAAGATGATGATTATAACTACGGACTATAAGAAAAAACTAGCTGAGCTAGTTTTTTTATTGTGTTCAATACTATATTCGAAAAACAAATAGAAAAAGAGTTCAAATTGAACTCTTTTTATTTTATTTTGCTTTTACTTCAAAACCTTCTGCGACACCTTCTGCAAAGTTTTCTTCAACAATGCTAGCACAATGATCACAGATAGTCGCATTGTAGCTACGTTCTTTGGTAGTTGGATCGATACGACGGCAACGATCACAGACATCTCCTTCAGCACGTTCTACTGTGAATGCTACACCTTCAAAGCTTACAGCAGACTCAGGAGCATCTCCTTCAGCAATAGTCAATGCTGAAACGATCAAAAGTTGAGCAAGGTTAGTATTCAAACCTTCAAGAAGTTCTTTGACTTCAGCATTAGGATAGATTGTCAAATGAGCTTCAAGCGATTTACCGATAACTTTTTCGTTACGCGCTTCTTCCAAAGCTTTTTGAGCTTGGCCACGGAAATCCATGAAGGCATTCCAATTTTCAAGAAGTGCATCTTGACCAGCGAAATCTTCTGCTTCTGGCAACTCTGACAATTGAACATAGTCTTCTGTTTCAAATTCAAGATATGACCAAATTTCTTCTGCAGTGTGAGGAAGAATTGGAGTCAATAGTTTTGTAATCTTGACAAGAATATCGTAGAAGACTGTTTGCATTTGACGACGTTCAAGTGATTCTGCACTCTCAATATAAACCACATCTTTGGCAAAATCAAGATAGAAAGCAGACAACTCAACGTTAATAAAGTTAACCAAGGTTTTGTAGATAGTTAAGAATTCAAAGTTTGCATAGGCATCACGAATAGTCTTAACTAATTGGTTAAATCGAATAGTCATGTACTGATCTACAGAACGCAAGTCTTCAAAGGCTACTGCATCAGTTGTTGGATTGAAGTCAGATGTATTAGCAATCAAGAAACGAAGTGTGTTACGAATCTTACGATAAGATTCTGATACTTGGCTAAGGATATCCATTGAGATACGAACGTCATTAGTTGTATCAACACTTGTTACCCAAAGACGAAGAATTTCAGCACCAAATTGTTTCTCAACATCACTAGGAGCAATAGTATTACCAAGGGATTTAGACATCTTTTCACCCTTACCATCAAGCGCAAAACCTTGAGACAAGAGTTGTTTATATGGTGCAACACCATTATTAGCAACAGATGTGATAAGTGATGAGTTAAACCATCCACGATATTGGTCTGAACCTTCAAGATAGAGGTCAGCTGGATAAGTTAACTCAGGACGGTTAACTACAACACCATTCCATGATGAACCTGAGTCAAACCATACGTCCATAATGTCAGTTTCTTTAGTAAACTCTCCGTTTGGTGAACCTGGATGTGTAAAGCCTTCTGGAAGAAGATCTTTGGCATCACGTTCCCACCAGATAACTGAACCGTGCTCTTCGAAAAGTTTAGCCACATGTTCGATTGTTTCTTCAGTCATGATTGGTGTTTTATCTTCAGCATAGAAGATTGGGAGTGGCACACCCCAAGCACGTTGGCGAGAGATTACCCAGTCACCACGGTCACGAATCATGTTGTAAAGACGAACTTTACCCCACTCAGAATGGAATTTAACTTTTTCAATCTCATCCAAAATCTCTTGACGGAATTTAGAAACAGAGGCAAACCATTGTGGTACGGCACGCCAGATGATTGGTTTCTTCGTACGCCAGTCAAATGGGTATGAGTGTGAGATTTCTTCTTTAGCAAGGAGCAAATCACCGAGTTTTTCCATAACAATTGGAGCCACTTTATCGTAGAACTGACCTTCAAAATCAGGACCAGCATTTTCCATCATGATACCACGCTCATTAACAGTTACGGCAACTTCAAGGCCATTAGCAATACCTACGTTATAGTCATCCTCACCAAAACCAGGAGCCGTATGGACGATACCTGTACCTGAATCTGTAGTAACGTGGTCACCAAGGATAACAAGCTCATCAACTTCTGTATCCCATGGGTGTTCAGTGACGATTTGATTCAATTCTTCACCACGGTATGACTGAAGTACTTCCACATCAGTCCAACCAAATTTCTCAGAAAGACTATTAAGTAATTCAGAAGCAACGACAAATTTGCGGTTTTCTCCGGCAGGTTTTACGAGAACGTATTCAATATCAGCACCAACAGTCAAACCACGTGAAGCTGTTACTGTAAATGGTGTTGTTGTCCAAACTACGATATATGTATCTGTGTCTAGTACTCCTTTACCATCCTTTACCTTATTGGCATAGTAAAGTGAGGTTGAAACTAAATCATGGTACTCGATTTCTGCTTCAGCAAGTGCTGACTCTGATGACCATGACCAATAAACTGGTTTTGCACCTTGATAGATGTAACCTTTTTTAGCCATCTCACCAAAGACACGGATTTGTGCAGCCTCATAGTCTGGTGTCAAAGTAACATATGGGTTATCCCAATCAGCCGAAACACCAAGACGTTTGAAATCTTCACGTTGTTTGTCAACTTGTGAAAGTGCATAATCACGACACATCTTAAGGTATTCAGCACGATCAAGTTCTTTACGTTTCACACCTTGTTTTGCCAACACTTGCTCAATTGGAAGACCATGCGTATCCCAACCAGGAACGTAAGGAGCATAGAAACCAGACATTGATTTTGAACGAACAATGATATCCTTAGAAATTTTATTCATCGCATGTCCAACGTGAATATTACCATTGGCATACGGAGGACCATCATGAAGAGTGAAGTGAGGTTTACCTTGGTTCAACTCTTGACGACGTTGATACATCTTAGCATCTTCCCACTCTTTTTGCCAGATTGGTTCTTTGTTAGGAAGTCCAGCTCGCATTGGAAAAGCTGTCTTACCTAGATTTAAGGTTTCTTTGAGTTTCATTATATCTCCTCTTTAATTTAATTTACTAAATAAAAAGAGCCTTCATCAAAAAGGACGAAAGCTCGTGGTACCACCTTAATTCAGAGCAAAAAACTTTTGCTCCCTCATATGTCCGTAAGGAGGACCATCCTTCTAACTTACTTAATTCAGTTAGAATGCTTGAAAATGATAACTATCCAAATAGGGAATGTGGGACTCACACCATCTCCCACTCGCTGTTAATATACTTGGTAAGTTGTATTTTTCTTATTCGCTAATATTCAATTTAAACGTTTGTGTTTCGTTAAGATTAATTTCACCTGTTGACTCAGGTTGTAAATCAAAATCTTCATCTACTGGTGCTGAAGTTGGGAAATCTGCTACTTCACTCTCGAAAGTATCTGGAATACCAAAATCAACTGGAGTTGAAACAACTTCGTTTGTTTCATCAACTTCTGGACTAGAGAAATCTTCAACTTGCTTATTACTTTCAGCAACGCGACGTTGAAGTTCAGCCATTTCATCAGGAGTGAATTGACGAGTTGCATCAAATGAAGCTGCGTCATTTGAATCTGGTACATGTTCATCCAAAACTTTTTCAACAACTTCTTTAAAGGCAGCATCTGAATTTTGAAGATAAATAGCTGTTGGTTGCAACAATTCACCCCATTCTGGAGCACTTGCCAAGCTAAGCTGACCTTCAACTGCAGCCAATAGGCGTTGGTGGAAGACACGACTTTGACGTTTAAGTTCTTCCGTTTCGATGGCAACACGTTTGGCTTCATCTGTTGCATCACGAAGAATTTCAGATGCTTTAGATTTAGCTTCTTCAACCAAATGAGTAGCATTGAAGTTAGCCTTATTAATCAAGTTAGCTGATTCATCAGCCGCTGAAGCTTTAACTTTTTCAGCTGTTTCTTGAGCCAAAATAACTGATTGACTCAATGATTCTTTCATTTCATCAAAATAAGCCAATTTTTCTTCAAGCTCTTTTACACGAGCAGCAAGTTCACGATTGTCACGAACCAAATCTTCATAATCATCTACAATAATATCAAGAAATTCATCAACTTCTTGCTCATTATATCCACGAAATTTAGTTGTAAACTGTTTATCTTTAATATCAAGTGCTGTAATAGCCATTACAGGCCTCCTTTATTTTTCATTACCATATCTGATGGTTTAAATTAAATAACTACTTTTTTCTCCGTCTTAACAGACTTTCAATAACGATTTTAGCTTTCCTGGACTTTGAAAATCCGTCTTGTTGAGCTAGTCGAAATCGACCATAACCTCTAACCGAAATCATATCACCAATCATAACCGTCTGATTAGCCTTCTCAATTTGTCTATAATTTAATTTAACTTTTCCAGAAGCAATAAGTTTTAAGCCGTTAGAACGGGATAGGTTTAATACCGTCGCCAACACATTATCAAGACGCATACTGGAAAGTAAAACAAAAAATTGTGAATAGTTTTCTTGATTTGAAATCCAATCGTCTTTGCTTACTTCTTTTAGAGTAACCGAAACATTACCAATCTTAGTAATAGTCATTATCGCATAACTTGCTAAATGAGAAGCAATGGAAAATTGAACACGTCCTTCTTCATCAAGAATAATATCTCCAAATACTTGACGGTCAAGACCAAGTTGATTAATCAGTGCTCCCAAAACTTTTGGGTGTGTCAATTTATTGAACTGTCTCGCATAAGAGATTTCTAGTCGTTTAATTTCAAAGTCATCGTCATCAAGCTCGTAATATTCGGGAGCAAGAATGACTCTTCCATACTCTTCAGATTCAAGAGTAGAACTCACAAAAAATTTTAAATTGTAGTAATGAGCTAACTCTTCAACAATCTGAATTTCACGAGGATTCAAGAAATCAGTTAAGTAAGGACTGTACCTATCATCAACTAATTGACAAAATCCCCTAACCTTCTCTAGAAAAGGACGTTCATCTAACGAGTAATGCTGTTCAATATTTTTAATATCTGACATCAGAGTAGAATAAATCTAAGAATTCTAAGTGAAAAGTTTAGTAGAAGTACAATTACCAATATTGAAAAATCAATACCAGCAAAAGCTAAATTCAGGCGACGAAATGGTGCGAGAATCGGTTGAACAATTTGTCTAATGATTCTTCCAAGGCTAGTATCATAGGCCCCTGGGAACCATGATAAGAACGCATAGACTACAAGAAGAATCTCTATCACGTTAACAACACGTGCCCAAATAACATAAAGTAATACAGACATTGCTTAACGTCTCTTCATGTCGAAGTCAAAATTAGCTTCTTGGTTGCCATGCGCCAACCCAATCTCTTCGATGTCAACAACGACATTAATTGGCGTAAGCAAATACATTGAAGAACCAACTTTTTGCAAGTTGCCTGTAAGCACCTTGCTAGCACCATCAATAAAATCAAGACAACGACGAGCTTGCGCTTCCAACATATATTGAAAATCGATTAAAACACATTCGTTTTCAATCAATAGTTCTACAATTTCCTGAGCATCTTCATACTTTTTAGGATATTTAATTGCAATTGTTGCTTTAGTTGTATTCATTTGTTGTGGTCCCTGATTTGCTTGTGAACGACTCAGAGGTAAACTACGAAGGACTTGAGTTTCCTGTAAGTCTGAATGAACATGTTGGCGACGAGGAGGGACTGTAGCCTGATAACGCTCAGGTTGACGTTGCTGACGAGGAGGTGGTGTCTGCACAGGTTTCTGTGCTTTTACTGGACGTTCTTTAGCCTCTTCTTTAGCAGCATCTTCATAATCTGTTACTTCGTCGGTATCAAAATATGAAACAATTTTATCAATTGCGTCTTTTAATGCCATAAGGTTATTCTCCGTTCTCTTTAAAGAATGCACTGCCTATTCTGACAAAGGTTGATCCATTTTGAATAGCCATGTCATAGTCTCGACTCATCCCCATGCTTAACTGATCACAAGGAACATTCTTTAGTTTTTTCTCTTGAATTGATTTTCTAAGTTCATTTGTCTCAGCAAAAATCTTATCAAGTTCTTGAGCATCTGCATCAATTGGAGCCATAGTCATGAGTCCAACTATACAAATCTTATCAAGATTTTCAATTTGTTTTAGAACAGTATCAAGTTCTTCTGGAGAAAAACCATGTTTTGACTCTTCACCTGAAACGTTTACTTGTAGGAAGCAATTAATGGTGTGGTCGGCACGCTTTTGAATTTCCTCTGCCAATTTAACAGAATCCAAAGCATGAAAATAATCAACTAAATTAATAACATCCTTTACTTTACGACGTTGCAGGGTACCAATGAGGTGCCAAGTCAAATCATAATTTTTTAAAGCTTGATACTTATCTAAGAATTTATCAACGCGATTTTCAGCAATGTGCTTGATTCCCGTTTTAACCAATTCTTCAGCGACATCACTTGAAACATATTTGGTTACGGCAATAATATTGACTTCATCGCTAGAGCGATTAGCCTTTTCACAAGCTTTTTTTACCGCCTGATAAACATTATTTTTATTCTCTTCTATAGTCATTATTAACGATTTTTAAAGAATGGTGGTGTCTCCAATTCATCATCATCTTCAACATCACTTGAGAATGTAGACATAGTCAATTGACTATCTAGTTGACCAGTTTCAGGACGAGAAATATTATCACGTCTCAAATCCCAATTACCAAAAGCTGACTGCTCTTGTTGAGGAGTTGCTGCTGCAGGACGAACTCCTGGTTGTGGCATTGAAGGTGTTTCATTATAGTCAAAATTTGGTTGACGTTCAAATGAAGGTTGAGAAACTGGACGTTGCTCTCCTTGAGCAACTTGCTGAGTAGGAGCTGAGGGGTGTGAAGGAGCTGTAGTCACTTTACGTGGCTGAGCTTTCATACCAGATACTTTTTCAGCACGATCTTGGCGAACTCCAGTTGCAACAACAGTTACACGGATTTCATCTTTCAATGTATCATCGATAGATGTACCAAGCCAAATGTTAACACCGTTACCAGCTGCTTGACCAACAATTTCAGATGCTTCTTCTGCTTCTGTAAGGGTCATATCAAGACCACCAGTTACGTTAACGATGACATCTTCTGCACCATCAATAGTAGTTTCAAGAAGTGGTGAATAGATTGCTTTGCGTGCAGCTTCAACAATACGTTCTTCACCTGAACCAATACCAATACCCATAAGTGCATTACCTTTATTTGCCATAACAGTTTTCACATCGGCAAAGTCAAGGTTGATCAAACCTGGGTTAGTGATAAGGTCTGTAATACCTTGGACCCCTTGACGAAGAACATTATCTGCTTCACTAAGAGCTTCAAGAAGTGGTGTTTTCTTATCAACAATTTCAAGAAGGTTATTGTTTGAGATAATAAGTAGGGTATCAACTTGCTCACGCAGCTCTTGAATACCTTCAACAGCGAAGGCACCACGTTTGTTACCTTCGAAGCCAAATGGACGTGTCACAACTGCAACTGTCAATGCACCCAAGCTTTTCGCAATACGTGCAATAACTGGTGCTGCCCCTGTACCAGAGCCACCACCCATACCAGCAGTGATAAAGACCATATCAGCTCCTGTAAGTGCTTCTGTAAGTGTTTCTTCACTTTCTTCAGCTGCCTTACGACCAACTTCAGGTTGACCTCCGGCACCAAGGCCACGAGTCAATTTAGGACCCAATTGGATTACTGTTTCTGCTTTAGAAGAGCTGAGTGCTTGAATATCAGTATTAGCTGCAATAAATTCAACACCAGCAAGACCTTCTTCAATCATTCGGTTGATGGCGTTTCCGCCACCTCCACCGACACCGATAACTTTAATTACCGCACCTTGAACTGATGCGCTATCAAATGAAAAACTCATTTTATTTCCTCGCTTTTACTAGATTCAATTAATCAAACATACTGCCGAAAATACCACGAACACGATCACCAAGTTTTTGTTTTTGTTCATGATTTTCTTCTTCAACTGGCAGAGGTACCTCAATGGTGTTCTCAACTGGAACAGGATTTGGCTGAGGAGCCACTCGAGGTGCTGGAGTAGGAGTTCTATCAAAACTCAAGGCAGGAGCCTCATTGTCGATTGGTTTACGACGAAGATACTCTTCACCAGACACAGCCTGTTGTGCGATGATATCAACTTCTGTAAGAAGACCAACATACTCAACAAGACTAATCACATTTGCAAACATTGGATTACGGATACCAACTTGATTTGGCACGTAAAGTTTAACATTTGTCTCAAAAATTTCTTGAGCAACTTCAACCACACCTGGCATGATAGCTGTTCCACCTACAAGGACAATGCCACCAGGCAAATCAAGTAGACGTCCTCGAGTCAAGTCTTGTTTAACTCTATCAAGGATATGCTTCACACGAGCTGAGATAATCTCAGCAAGGTATTTTTCTGTAATCTCAACTGGTGAATTCTCACCTACAACTTCTACTTGGACAGTTTCTGTTTCGCTTGCTTCTTCAATATCTGCATTACCAAAATTGAACTTAAGTGCTTCAGCAATCTGCATTGAAGTCTTCAAAACTTTTGAAATATCCTTAGTGATGTACTCGCCACCTTCAGAATAAATATTGGTAAATTGAAGTTCTTGAGCACGCATGCTTGCAACAGTTGTTTGACCGCCACCCATATCAATAACAGTAGCACCAAACTCACGTTCACCTTCATTTAGAACAGCACGTGTCATTGCAAGAGGAGAGATGATAATATTCTCTACTTGAATACCCGCACGTTCAACTGTCTTACGAAGGTTGTGAAGAATCGTTGTTGGACCTGTGTAAATGAGACCTCTCATTTCAAGACGAATCCCCATCATTCCACGAGGATCACGAATTCCTTGGAAGCCATCAACAATAAACTCTTCAGGAACTAGTGAGATAACCTCACGCTCAGGTGTAATGCTCTTTGTCAAGGCTGAGCGAACAACACTTTCAACATCTTCATCTTTGATTTCTTTTGATTCACTTGTTACAGGAATCATACCTTGTGTAGGCTCAATTTGAAGAAGATTAGCTGGAAGCCCAACGTTCACTTGCTCAATAACAATCCCAGCTTTTTCTTCTGCTTGTTCAATAGCTGTTTTGATTGATTTCGCTGCAGCGTCAATGTCAACAATGATGCCATCTTTCACACCAGAACTCTTAACATTACTTACTCCGATGACATTCATTGATCCATCAATAAACTCAGCAACAAGAACCTTAATCGAGCTAGTTCCTATATCTAATCCTGTAAAAAAGCCATCTCTAGCCATTCACTCGACCTCTCAATCTTTCCATTCAATATCTTTGTAAACTGTATAAAAACAGAATTATTCGGATACTATTGTACCATAAAAAAACGTAAAATGTCAGCATTTTACGTTTTTTATTATTCAATATTAGCCTTGAGCAGGGGAAGTCCGATGAGTTGTTTCTTGACCAACAGTTGGATTTTCTTGTCCTTGAATACCCGGATTTTCAGAATTAGACTCTTCCTCAGAATGCTGTTCCATTGATGTTGTAGTATCTTGACCTTCTTCAGAAGTTGCATTTTCTTCTTTTTTATCAGTCTTATCTTTATCTTTCTTTTTATCCCCATCAGTTTTTGATGATTCAACTTCAGGAGTCGTTGTATAAAGTCCAACTTCCATATCTACAATACTTCCATCTGAAAGTTGACTCTTAATTTTCTCGTAGTAAGGAAGCTTAACTGTTAATTGAGAAAGTGGAACACGAATGGAATTGCCATCATACAGCTCAATCGTTAGTAAATCTGAAGTTGCTTTAGTAGGCGTAAGATTAATAATTTGAATATTATTCTTGATTTTTGTATCAAGTTTATTTAATTCTTTTACTAACTCTTCAATTTTCTTCTCGTCATCCATCTTTAAGGTGATGAATTTATCAGGTAGATTACTAGTTGAAACTGTTCCTCCTGTCTTACCACTTTGAAGAATAGAAACATAACCATTTGTAGTTTGACGATAAGCCACGATTGGGTATTCTTTTACTGCAATATTAAATTGATTTGGAAAACTATATGTTACTGTAGCCTTTTTAACCCAAACATTGGTTTTTTCAACAGTTGATGCAATCTTTCCTTGGTTGAAAAAGACATGAGTGATATAGTCTGTATCAAGAATACCACTTGCAACTTTCACATCTTCTGGTAAAGCATTTTTTGTTCCTGATACAGTGAGAACCTTTTGTTTTGACCAAGGTGAAATAAAGAAAAGTGAAAATACGATTAGGAGTGCAGCGATAAAAATAACTAGTCCTGCAAGATTTTGTTGTGCAATTGGAATATTACTAGCCGTGTTCCCTTTTTTTCGTTTCTTCCTTTTGGTCTTTTTTTTCTTTCTAACCTTCTTTTTCACTGGTGGCTGGTTCTCATTTGAAGTCGCTTCTTCTGAATGCACGACCTTTCCATTCGCAAATTCTTCAGAATCTTCGGTTTCTTTTTTTCTCAAAAATTCGAGGTTTCTCTTCTGCCACTCTGTGAGAACTTGTTTTTCTTGTGATTCTTGATCCTTTTTTGCCATGAAATTCCTTTATTTTTTTGAAATACTAGTCACTAATAGGTTATAAAAATCATCAGGAGAAGTGATTTCCTCAGATTTAGCCATAGCTTCTTTGTAAGTCTCTGCATGTTCAACAAGTTGTTCAAGCTCATGATTTAAGGTTTCCCAACTTAATTCTGTTTCCTGTAATTGACGTGCGTAACCTTTTCGTTCAAAATAAGCAGCATTTTCAAGTTGGTCTCCTCGGCTAGCTTCTTTCCCTAAAGGAATAATTAAATGAAGTTTTTTCATAGCCAACAATTCGAAAATCGTATTTGAGCCACCACGAGTTACAACTAAATCTGCCGTATCCATAAGAGGTTGGTACAAATCTGTCACATAATCAACTCTATAAAGATGACGTTTTAAGGTATTCAATGAAGAGTCCCCAGAAATATTAATGACATTATATTTTTCCGTCAGTTGTGGAGTATTACTAATAAAATCATTAAATACCTTTGCACCAGCTGATCCACCAATAAAAAGGACAGTTTTTAAGTTGTCATCAAACTGTTCTTTAATCTTATCAAGGGCATCAGACTGATTAGATGTCGCCATTCCTACCTTTGTAATCGCACCTACATGTTTTGTCTTCGCCAATCCTTTTGATTGTTCAAAAGTCGTAAACATAGTAGTCGCAAATTTGTAGGCAATTTTATTGGCCAAGCCCATAGAGAGGTCAGACTCATGCACATAGACAGGAACCCCTAATAATTTAGAAGCAATTACCGGTGGCACTGAGACAAATCCACCCTTTGAAAAGAGTGCTTGGGGACGAATCTTGGCAACAATTGCAATAGACTGTAGAATCCCCCAACCAACTTTAAAGACATCCAACATATTTTGCCATGAAAAATAACGACGTAGTTTACCTGTAGCAATACTATGGAAAGTCACATCTAAGCCAGATTTATCAATCTGCTCATGTTCAATCCCGTGCTTATCACCGATATAGTGCACTTCCCATCCATCTTTGAGAAATTTTGGAATTAAGATAAGATTTAAAGTCACATGTCCAACGGTTCCACCACCGGTAAAAACAATCTTTTTCGCTTTTGCCATAGACTATCCCTTCAATTGCTCAACAGTTGTAATAAATTCGTCACCACGCACTTCGAAATTCTTGTACATATCCCAGCTTGCGTTTGCAGGACTCAACAAGACAACATCTCCTGCACTGGCTTGATCAAAGGCAATACGTGTCGCATCTGCCACATCTTTGGCATCAAGATAAGTCACGCCCGCTTTATCAGCAGCACGTTTGACACGAGGAGCTGATTCCCCTAAAATCACCATTTTCTTAAGACCAGTAATGTCAGGAATGAGTTCATCAAATTCATTACCACGGTCCAAACCACCGGCAATCAAAATGACTTTACTATTATCAAACCCAGAAAGTGCTTTTTGTGTCGCTAAAATGTTTGTTGACTTACTGTCATTGTAGAATCTTACTTCATTGATAGTGTCAACGAATTGGAGACGGTGCTTAACCCCACCAAAGCTTGCGAGGGTTTCCTTGATAGCTTGGTTTGAAATACCTGACAATTTTGCTACAGCTATAGTTGCCAAGGCATTTTCAACATTATGACTACCAGGAACGCCAATCTCATCAGCTTGCATCACCAATTCACCTTTGAAGTAGAGGCCACCATTTTCAAGATAGGCACCATCTACTTTTTCCACTGTTGAGAATGGTACTACTTGTGCTTTAGTTTGTGTAGCTAATTCCTTAGCCAAATCTTGATTGAAGTTCAAAACAACAAAATCATCCGCAGTCATCTGATTTTGAATATTCCATTTGGCAGCCACATATTCTTCAAAACTACCATGATAGTCAATATGTGTCGGCATCAAGTTAGTAATCACAGCAATATGTGGATGGAAGCTATCAATCCCCATCAATTGGAAAGAAGACAATTCCATAACTAAGATATCTTGAGCAGTAACTGACTGTGCAACTTCTGACGCAGGGAAACCGATATTTCCAGACAAGACACCCGATTTGCCACCATGGTTTAGGACATCAGCAATCATAGTTGTCGTTGTTGTCTTACCATTTGAGCCTGTAATACCGATAATAGGTGCTTCAGATACTAGGTAAGCCAATTCCACTTCAGTCCAAACAGGAATGCCTTTTTCAAGTGCACGAGCTACCATTGGATTGTCATAACGAATTCCAGGATTTTTCACCATTAATTCAAAATTTTCATCCAAAAGTTCAAGAGGATGTCCGCCACAGACAACCTTGATCCCTTCTTCAAGAAGCGCCTGTGCTGATGGATTTTCCTCAAATGGTTTCCCATCATTTACTGTGACAATAGCACCCAACTTAACCAATAGGCGGGCAGCTGCTTCACCAGATTTAGCCAAACCAAGGACCAAAACTTTTTTATTTTCAAATTGTGTTACTGATTTCATAATTCGTCCATTCTCTCAAATTGTATCATAATCATTTTACCCTTTATCCCAAGCTATTTCAAGGAGTTACCTCTTCTTGGCAAAAGAAAAAGCCAATCTATCCGATTGACTTTTAATCTCATGCTACTTACTTATCTTCATGTTCAGCTTTTTCATGATTAAGCTCTGACATGGCGAAAAAATCTTTCAAGGTGAAATAGCTCAATACAAGCATTCCCACCGTAACAAAGAACTCACCAGGTAAACTGAAGAATTTAATGATTGATAGCAATGCTAAAAGTAGGAGCAATGCTAAAGTAGCCATGACAAAGAGAAGATTCATGGTGTTTTTTACCGACTTTGGTGCAATAAAGAAATAGAATGATGCAATCAATATAGCAACAATCAGATAAAACATCTCTTCTCCTCTCTATATATTATTCAGCTTCTGCTGCTTTTTTCTTACGTTTATTGGCTTTATCACGCTCTGCTTTATTCAAAATTTGTTTACGCAAGCGGATAGATTCAGGCGTTACTTCCATGTACTCATCATCATCCAAGAATTCAAGCGATTCTTCAAGAGTCAAGATACGTGGAGTCTTGATAACAGCCGTTTGGTCCTTAGTTGCTGAACGCACGTTTGTCATTTGTTTTGCTGTAGTGATATTGACACCAAGGTCATTTTCACGAGCATTTTCACCAACAATCATACCTTCATAAACTTCAGTACCTGGGTTAACAAAGATTGTACCACGTTCTTCAATACGCATGATTGAGTAAGTTGTCGCTTTACCAGTATCGATAGAAACGAGGGCACCACGGTGACGTCCACCAATTTCACCAGCAACAACTGGCAAGTATTGGTCGAAAGTATGGTTCATGATACCGTAACCACGTGTCATAGACAAGAATTCAGTTGAGAATCCAATAAGTCCACGAGCTGGTACGAGGAAGATAAGACGTGTCTGACCGTTACCAACCATTTGCATATCAAGCATATCACCTTTACGTTCTGAAAGGGCTTGGATAATAGAACCTTGGTACTCTTCTGGAGTATCAATTTGAACACGTTCAAATGGCTCACATTTCACGCCATCAATTTCTTTGATGATAACTTCTGGACGAGATACTTGAAGTTCGTATCCTTCACGACGCATTGTTTCGATAAGGATTGACAAGTGCAATTCCCCACGTCCTGAAACTGTCCATTTATCTGGTGAGTCAGTTGGATCTACACGAAGAGATACGTCTGTTTGCAACTCTGCCAAGAGACGCTCTTCAACTTTACGTGATGTCACGTGTTTACCTTCACGACCTGCAAATGGTGAGTTATTAGCCAAGAAAGTCATTTGAAGTGTTGGTTCGTCAATACGAAGAACTGGCAATGGTTCAACAGCATCAGTGGGTGTAATTGTTTCACCAACGAAGATGTCTTCCATACCTGAGATGGCAATCAAATCACCAGCTTTTGCTTCTTCAATTTCACGACGTTCCAAACCAAAGAAACCGAAAAGTTTAGTAACACGGAAGTTCTTTGTTGTTCCATCAAGTTTTGAAAGGGTAACTTGGTCACCGACTTTTACAGTTCCACGGAAGATACGTCCGATACCGATACGTCCAACGAAATCATTGTAGTCAAGAAGTGACACTTGGAATTGAAGAGGCTCATCTGAGTTATCTACAGGAGCTGGGATGTGGTCAATAATAGTGTCAAAGATTGGAGCCATAGTGTGCTCTTGATCAGCAGGGTTATCTGACAATGATGATGTTCCGTTAATCGCTGATGCATACACAACTGGGAATTCCAACTGATCATCATCGGCACCAAGCTCGATGAAAAGTTCAAGAACTTCATCAACAACTTCTTCAGGACGAGCTGATGGTTTATCAATCTTGTTAACAACAACGATAGGTGTCAAGTTTTGCTCAAGCGCTTTTTTCAACACAAAACGTGTTTGAGGCATTGTACCTTCGTAGGCATCGACAACAAGGACAACCCCATCAACCATTTTCATGATACGTTCAACTTCTCCACCGAAGTCCGCGTGACCTGGTGTATCCATGATGTTGATACGCGTACCATTATAAGCAACGGCTGTATTTTTGGCAAGGATGGTAATTCCACGTTCTTTTTCAAGATCGTTTGAGTCCATTGCACGCTCATCAAGCTCTTTACGCTCGTCAAGAGTGTGTGATTGTTTCAACAATTCATCAACAAGTGTTGTTTTACCGTGGTCAACGTGGGCAATGATGGCTACGTTACGGATATCTTCTCTAAGTTTAGTCATTTTTTCCTCTTTAATTTTTATTTCAACTTTTAAAGTATACCACATTTTCAACAAAATGGCAGAGCTCAGCTGATTGTAAACGTTTTTCAACAAGAAAAAGGTGCTGTCCACCTATAATTGGTCAGACACACCTTCTGTCATTCATTAGTTATCAATTGTAAGTGCAAGACTAGCAGCTCCGATGATACCAGCATCATTTCCAAGTTCTGCTAATTTCACTTTTGTTGTACGGCGAACTTGTGGGAATGCATAACGTGTAAAGTATCCTTCGACACGGCTACGCAAGAATTCACCAGCTGCTGAAACACCACCACCGATGACAACTGAATCTGGGTTAAGAATATTTGAGATATTTGCTGTTGCAAGTCCGAGGTATTCAGAGACTTTGTCAACGATGCTATCAGCAAATTTGTCGCCTTCGGCAGCGGCAACGAAAATATCTTTACTTGTTACTTGCTCACCATTATCTACAGCAGCTTTAATAGAAGAGTCACCTTCATATCCTTCTGCTAAATGACGTGCCAAACGTACGACACCTGTTGCAGAAGCTACAGTTTCCAAGCATCCTTTGTTTCCGCAAGTACATTCAAATCCTGTTTCAGCCTCAACGATAATGTGGCCAATTTCACCACCAGCACCGCCAACACCATGGATCAAGTTACCATCAGCGATAACGCCGCCACCAACTCCTGTTCCTAATGTCACAAAGACAACATCAGGATTGTTAGCACCAGCACCAACCCAACGTTCACCGAGGGCAGCAACGTTAGCATCATTATCAATTGCAAATGGAATACCGAGTTCTTTTTCGATGACAGATCCAACTTCTTGAGTTTCTGCCCAGTTCAAGTTGAAAGCACCAGTGACCGTTTTATTTTCACGATTAACAGCTCCTGGAGAACCCATACCAATTCCAATGAAATCTTCTGCAGTAAGTCCGTACATTTCCAAACGGTGTTTCAAAGACTCCACGATGTTAGGGACGATGTGACGACCATTTTCAAGCGTATTTGTTTCAATCGCCCATTTTTCTTGCACTTCACCTTCTGAAGTCAAAATACCAAATTTAACAGTTGTTCCACCAAGGTCAATTCCCAAGAGTTTTTTACTCATTTTCTTTCTCCATTTCAATGCGATGTTCACGTCGTAAAATCATTTCAGCAGTAAGATAGTTGTCCTTATCCACCAAACCATTCTGGTAGAGGGCTTCTAACTCAATCTTCATCATTTCGATATCATAAAGCCTTTTCCCTAGGTAAACTACTATGCCAAACTGTTTCAACAACTGTTGAACGTCATATAAAGTTTTCATAGCAATATTTTAGCAAAAAGCTTCTGCCATGACAAGATAGTTTTGAAAACCTTTACAGATTATTGTATACTTCAAAAAAACCTGAGTCATTTAGACTCAGGTTTTTGACAATTCGGGCAAATCCCATGTAAAATCATCTGTTCACGAGTAATGCGAAATCCTGTTTGTGATTCTACCTCTTCCTTGAAAGACGGAATCGGTAAGTCTAAGTCAGTAATGTGACCACATTTTTCACAAACAATGTTTAAGTGGTCATGCCCCATAAAATCATAATAGGTTGTATTATCATTATTAACCTTAATTTCAGAGACAATCCCTTCTTCAACCAACACCTTCAGGTTGTTATAGACCGTCGCTAAACTCATCCCAGGATTGTCAGGGAGTAGGTCATAATATATCACATCTGCACTAGGATGTTGATCAGACATCATCAAATAGCGAATAACAGCTTTACGAGATTCCGTCAACCGAATTCCTTTAGCTTTTAACTGATTTAGGACATCTTCATAAACGCCTAGACTACGTCGATGTACAGACATATCGCCACCCCCCCTTCTTCTAAAAGTATTTTACGTCTATTATACACTTTTAGAGGAACTCTTGACAATCATCTTAACTCAAAAATGCTTATCTCAAGCCTGGCGCTTGTCCAAGCTCAGCAGTCAACATCCAGATTGTCTTATCAATTTCAGATTTAGCTGCAGTGAAGATATCATTTGAAGGAGCATCTCCTTCTTCATCTGTGATATCCAAACCAACTTGGAACAATACTGACAAATATTTGTATGTATCAACCAATAATTGAATTTGATCAGACATTGGTTTATCAAATGTACCAGTAGTTTCAGTCAAGCCTGAATTGGATGAAAATTCTACCAAAGTTGAGTATGGTTCCCCACCAATAGTAATCAAACGCTCACTAATAACATCAAGATGAGCATTCAAACTATCCATCAATTCATCCATTTTTGGATGAAGATAGAGGAAACCAGGACCACGCATATACCAATGAACTTGGTGAACGATCGAAGCTGCTACAGACAAATCAGCAACTGCTTGATTCAAAACTGCTTTAGTTTTTGTATTTGAGGGTGTTTCAGCTTGTTGGTTAACTGTTTCATTGATTGTTTCTTTAATTGAATATACCATATTAATTCTCCTTATTTAGAATTACTATTATTTATATTTTTATTTTAGAATATTTCTAAATAAGATGCAAGCAAAATGTTTTTTCTCACTCTTTTTCGAATAATTAGGTATGTTAACTATCATTTATTTTTTTCTGGGAGCCTCTTTAGGTTCATTTATCGGACTGATTTGTGATCGTTTCCCTGAGAAGTCGATTATTTTTCCTAGTAGTCACTGTAGTCATTGCAAGCATCAGTTGCGTTTTTTCGAGATGATCCCTATCCTCTCACAACTTTTCTTAAGATCTCGATGTCGATCATGTCAGACTTCTATCCCTCTTCGTTACCTCTTTATGGAACTATTTTGTGGAGTAATATGCCTGCTATATTTCTATGACTTTTTGAGTCTTGAAGTAACCTACTTTCTTTACTTCAGCCTTTGTTTATCAATTTTTGATTTGAAGCATAAATCCTATCCGCTTCCGATTTGGATAGTTGGAACACTCCCGCTCCTATTCATGGGAAACCACTATCTCACTTTTACCTTAGGACTCATATTAGCAATTATATCCTATATTAAACGTTTAAACATTGGAGAAGGCGATTTTCTCTACTTAGCTAGTGCCTCACTTATTTTCCCACTTTCAAAAACACTACTAATTATTGAAATTGCCTGCCTATTAGGACTAGCTTACTTCCTTCTACGAAGAAATCTCAAGGAATACATCGCATTTGTTCCATTTCTTTTTCTCGGGATAGTACTCCTTACTTTTTGTTCAATTGTATAGAAAAAAGCCGATAAACCTCGGCTTTTCTTTATTAGTTCATATTAACACGGTGCCACTCATTAATGACATAACAAAGCATCTCTAATTGTTGCAATCCTACATTATTAATTTCTGAAGTCTCTTCGTCCGAACCACCTAAATAACGTGTATAAATGGCTATAAGATACGGTGTATCTTCCATCACGATAGCATCAACATTTAAGGCTTCACGAACATAACCTGGTTTCTGATAAATAGTCAATCCTTGATTATATGTTTTATAATAATATTCTGGGAAAGACTCTCCCAAATATTTGAGAATATCTTTATAATCCTCTTGGTGTTTCCAAAGATAATCCAAAACTTGGATATAATAATCCGTTGTTGTCTTATTACCATGCATTTGGATAGTCTTCACTTCACCTTTTGATTTACCGTATTTATCGAGCATACCATAGAATTTTTCCATACCACCAAGGCGTTCTGCCAAAGCGTAGGCTGGTGTATTCTCTGAGTAAACTAGAGAATATTCCTGCATCTCTGGAATAGTCATTGAACCACCAAAAGCAGCAACATAATTATCATGTTCACCCTGATACTCATACTCAGTATTAGTAATATCAAAACGTTCAGTTAAAGAAAGTTTGCCCTTATTAACCTCATCCATGACCAGCATGTTTAGTGGCAATTTATAAGTTGATCCTGCAGTCATTGGCTGAGTATCATTCATAGAGTATTGCTCATTTGTCTTGGTATTTTTATATGAAAAGGCAATTTGGCTAGACTCAATACCTTGGTCAGCCATAAATGCTTCAACCACTTGGCTCAATGTCATGTTAGCATAATCATAATACAATCCATTACCATACATGGTATCTGCATCTGCTTCCATGACTGCTTGTTTAGCTTCGGCTGATTTATTAGTTGGAGTTACCTTTTCCTCTTTTTCTTTGTCTTCTTTTTTAGTGACTTTAGAATTAGAACCGAAGATATTTCCAAGGCTACCGGTGTTACTAGCTTGTTTACCACGTCCTGCTAAAGCAAGCATAGCAACAAATAAAAGAATTACCAAAACACCTAGGAAAGCTAAGATAAGATAAGCTTTTTTATCATCACGAGATGATTTTGATCTAGATTTCTTAGAGCGCTTACTTCTAAGTGCCAAAGTTTCAGTTTTTGCTTCTTTTTCCTTGTGCTCTACTGGTACTACTGTTTCCTCAGTTGCTTTCTGGTCTACTGATTTTTTAGAAGTCTTTTTAGTATCTTCTTTTACTTCTTTTTTGTTGCCTTTCTTGACATCTTTATTAGTGTCTTTTTGAAGGTCTTGTTTTAACGAATCTTTTTTCTTATCTTTAGTTTTTCGGCGATTTCCACTATACTTTTTGCTTGAATGTTTTTCCTTTTTTTTCATAACAATTATAGTTTAAGATATAATTCACTAAAAATCAAGGAGATTTTACAATCATATTACAAAAAAATCATCCCCAATAGTGAGGATAATTTTAAACTTATTTAGCTGCTGCATAAAGCTCAGCAACTTTATTCCAGTTAATGATTTCAAAGAAAGCTTTGATGTAGTTTGGACGTACGTTACGGTAGTTTAGGTAGTAAGCATGTTCCCAAACATCAAGTGCCAAGATTGGTTTCTTACCGTCTGAGATAGGAGTGTCTTGGTTAGCAGTTGAAACAACTTCAAGCTTACCTTCAGCGTTAACAACAAGCCATGCCCAACCTGAACCAAAACGAGTTGTTGCTGCCGCTGTGAAAGCTTCTTGGAAGGCTTCAAATGAGCCGAAAGCTTCGTTAATAGCAGCTGCTACTTCTGCAGTTGGTTCTTGTTTTTCAGGAGACAAGAGTTCCCAGAAAAGTGCGTGGTTAAGGTGTCCACCACCATTGTTAATAAGTGCTTGACGGATATCTGCTGGAATTTGTTCCACGTCAGCCAAAAGTGCTTCGAGATCTTCACCAATTTCTGGGTGTTTTTCAAGAGCAGCATTAGCATTTGCTACATAAGTTGCGTGGTGTTTGTCGTGGTGAAGAGTCATTGTTTCAGCATCAATGTATGGTTCCAATGCATCGTAAGCGTAAGGAAGGTCTGGAAGGATAATTGCCATAGTAAAGATCCTCTTTTCATTTTTTCTTCATTTTACCGTAAAGTGGTAGAGATTTCAAAAATTTTGCTTACAAAATCAAAGAAGACTCTAAATCTCTAGCGGTTTGATACGATTTTTAGAAGTGCTAAATCAAACAAGTAATCTTTATCTAAAGTTCCTGTTTTTATCTGGTAATCTGTCTCTACTAAAATCTTAATCGTCATTTTTAAGAATGCTACTGACAAAGGACGGCTATCTCTCAATGCAAAACGAACCTGAAATTGGTTAACTTTACGCCCTAAATAATCTGACAGACTTGAAACAATTTGCTGCTCACTTTTTCCTTGAGCAGATAAGAGTTTAACCTGTAAATAGGTACGAAATTGTCCCAACATCACAGCAATCAACTTAATCTCATCTTCACCCTGAAGCCGTAAATCATGAACCAATTCACGAACACTCTGAATCTGACCTCGCAAAAGTAGTTGCGTCATATCAAAAATATTATCTTGCAAACTTTTCGGAATGGCTTCAGCAATATCTTGCGATGAGATAATTCCTTCCGTTTTATATCCCTTTAGAAAAGCTAAGTTTTTTTGAACATCTGAAAAGTCAAAATTTGACTTAATCAAAAGTTCCTCAAAGACTCCTGTATCAAATGTAAGCCCCTCTTGATGCGCCTGCTTTTGAAAATAGGTTCTAAGTTCTGCATCTTTCAAGGGACTGGCTTCAAGCACCATGGCATCACGCTTGAGAAGTTTGACTAAACGACGCTTTCCATCTAGCTTTCCTGCAGACATCAAGACAAGACGTGTTGTTTCAACAGGAGACTCAAGATAATTTTCAAGGCGCTTCAACTCTTTCTCATCCAGATATGATTTTTTAGCAGTAGTCATATCTGCGAAATGATCAAAAATAACCACCTTCTCATCTGCAAAAAAAGGCATGCTTTCTATATCGAGCTCAGCATCTTGATAATCAGTCTCAGACATATCAAAATAAGAATAGGTTAAGTCACTCGGATCAAAACCAATTTGTTTTAAAAATTTTTCTTTAGCTTGACTATACTGCCCTAAATCCTCGCCCGCTAAGACCGTTATCATGGGGAGCTTTTCTTTGGACAGCTTTTCAATCGTTTCCATAGCAATCATGGTTTTATTATAACAGAATTTTCACCATAACAAAAAGCCCACCACCAAAGTGATGAACTTTACTTTATTAACCAGAGTTACGAAGACCTGTTGCAATACCATTGATAGTAATGTGAATAAGGCTAATTTCGTCATCGGTCAAATCATTGTTACGAAGACGTTTAATCAATTCAATTTGGATGTAGTTCAAGACATTGAAGTATGGCAAACGGAAGTCCAAACTTGCTTTAAGCGATGGACTCTCATCAAGGAAGCCATCATGTTTTTCAATGGCAAGAATAACATCCTTAGTCATCTGCCACTCATCCAAAATAATATTGAAGACACTGCGTACTTCTTCACTCTCTGCCAATTGTGCATAGTGGAAGGCGATATTCATGTCTGATTTTGAAAGCACCATGTCCACGTTTGACAAAAGTGAACGGAAGAATGGCCATGTTTCAAACATATGTTGAAGTTTCTCGAGGTTGCCTTCTTCAGCTTGGATAAAGCGATTAAAGGCAGAACCCACACCATACCAACCTGGGAACATGATACGATTTTGTGACCATGAGAATACCCAAGGAATCGCACGAAGACCAGAAATCTCAGTAATTGTCTTACGAGCCGCTGGACGAGAACCGATATTCAAACTTGAGACTTCTTTAATAGGGCTTGCTTCAAAGAAGTAATCATAGAAATGTTCGTTTCCAAAGACAAGATCACGATAGATAACATTAGAATCATGAACAATACCGTCCATAATTTCACGGAAATCAACCAATTCATCTGGGTCGGCAATTTGACGTGTTACCATACGGTCAAGGGCAGCTGAAACAAGCATTTCAAGATTGTAGTAGGCAGCATCCTTATTACCATATTTATTACCGATAACTTCACCTTGCTCAGTCAAACGGATACGGTCCTTAATGGTACCAAATGGTTGAGACGTAATAGCATCGTATGATGGGCCACCACCACGACCGACAGTACCACCACGGCCATGGAAGAAGGTAATCTTAATGCCACGCTCTTCACCAATCTTAGTCAACTCATTTTGAGCTTTGTAAAGCGTCCAACCTGAAGACAAGTAACCACCATCTTTGTTAGAGTCTGAGTAACCCAACATGATTTCTTGGTAGTTGTTACTATTCTTGATCCAACGTTTAACGATATCATAACCAAGATATTGTTTCATGATATCATTAGAGTTTTCCAAGTCTTCGATAGTTTCAAAAAGTGGAACAATTTGGACACGCGCACGTTCAGTATCAACCAAACCAACTTCTTTAAGAAGGATAGCCAACTCAAACATATCAGAAACGCTCTCAGTGTGAGAAATGATATGTTGTTTGATGACATCTTCACCGATATAGTCTTTCAAGAGACGAGCAGTGCGGAAGATTGCCAATTCTTTTTCAAGTGTTTCAGACTTAGGCACATTAGTTGATGACAAGGTACGAGGATCTTCTTGCAATTCTTTAAGAAGAACAGCAACCTTTTCAACCTCTGTTAATTCACTATAGTTATCAACAATATTTGCAGATTTAAGCAACTCTGCTACACATGCTTCATGAACACTTGAATCTTGACGCATATCGATTGTAGCAAGATAGAAACCAAAGACTTCTACAGCTTGAAGAAGCTCTTCGAAATCACCTGAAATCAAGACAGCATCGTCGTTTTCAAGAAGTGAATTTTTGATTGCCAAAAGATCATCATGGAAGGCATCTGCTGTTTCGTAGAATTCTGTTGTTTGTTGTGAGACAGCTTGAAGACTTTGGCTGAGACGTTGTTGCACGTAATCAGCTACTACTTCACCTGTTGAAGCCGAACCCAGACGAACATTTTCAGAAAGGCGTTTAGCAACTCTTTCCTTGCTGAAGTTCCCTTCTTTAAAGAAAAGAAGTGTTTGAATCAACTTAGACTGGATGTAACTGAAAGCACGACGGTAAGGTTCATTTTCACGATAAACAGATGTATCTGGAGAATGTTTCGCCATCTCTGCTACTGTATCTGAAACCTCAGTCAAGCGTGATGAGAGGGAGAATGAACGGTAAAGATTATCAACTTTTTCGATATAGTAGTTGAGGATAACTTCACTTTGCAATGTTGCAGAAAGTTTAAGAGTTTCTGCTGTTACAAATGGGTTCCCGTCACGGTCACCACCAATCCACATACCCATAGTAATAGGTGTTGGATTGTCAAGTTCAATACCTTTTTCAACCGCTAAACGTTTGAATTCATGTGATAGGTTCGTAATCGCCTTAATCAATGAGGAGTTATAATACTCCATAACGTTAGTGATTTCGTTTTTAACCTTAAGTTTTTTCTCACGAATGATATCTGTTTGCATCATAATTTCTACATAACGACGCAAATCTGCATACCATTTATCCTTGTTAATAAGACCAGCCTTAACATCACGATGCTTACGAAGAAGTTCGTGAATGTGGTTAGTCAATTCAAGCATAGTTTTACGTTGAACCTGAGTTGGGTGGGCTGTCAATACTGGCACGACATTGACATGTTCAAGAATGTCACGTGCATTATCACTTTCAGCGACAACATCAAAGGTTTCAGACAACTTACCTAGATAAGATTCATCAATATTGTTCTTGTGGTTGACTTCATAAGCCAAATCCACGTCCTCAGAGATATTAATCAAGAGAGGTAACAAAGAGAAATAACGTGATGCAACGACCATATCGTCATTCGTCATTTCTGAAATGGCTTGTGTAAGGGCCACATAGTCACCTTCATCATAAAGTTCAACCAAATGTTGGATAGTTGTGAGACCTTGCTCTCCAGCCATGCCTCGTGTTGCATCATCCAACAATTCTTTCAAGATACCAACTTCTTCAGAGATGATTTCCTGGTTGTTACTGCTTTCCAATTTGTTAAAAGCCAAACCGTATTCTCCTTACTTTATGTAGTACCCTTTTATCATATCACTTTTAAAACAAAAGTAAACTATTTTCCTTTAAATCGTCAGTTATTTTGCAATTTTCCGACTTTTCCAAACAATTTTTTAAGCCCATTTCCGAACTTTATTAAAAAAAGACTCTGAAACAGAGTTCAGAATCTTAATTATACTTTTTTTGATAGAATTTGATTTCATCGCCATCTTCAACCTTAAGTTGGTTGGCTGCTTTTTCACCAAGTTTCCCATTAACATCAAACATCCAATAGATGCCCTTATCTTTATCTTGAGAAATACCATCAATCTCAGTGATGAAGCCATCATTTTCTTGAACAGGATATACCTCTTCCAAGACATCAAGCACTGTATCCCCTTTTTGGATTTCTACTGATTTTTTCTTACTTTCCTTTTCCGTTTTCAAAATCAAAGTCACCTGACCTTGAACCTTAGACTGATGATTGTTTGTGCTACTAGTAAGTTTAGCTGCCTCATTTTTTCCACAGGCTGCTAGGGTAACAAGTGATAAGGCAAGAAAGAGATAAGTTAATAATTTTTTCATTTCAAAAACCTCCTAAAAATAGACTGGATGAATGGATAAAATAGAAGCGTCGATACTGCATGATAGGTGTCGTAAAGTAGACCAGAAATAACAAAGGTAATCCCACTTTTAAATAGAAGACCATACCCATAATCAAGGAGAACCCCATAGAAAAAGGACAAAAAAGTTACCAAAGCAATCTGCCAGACAAGTGATAACCTAGGTGCAATCAAACTCCAAAGAGCCATTAAGACGCCGAAGGCCAGAATCTGATTAAAGACCCAGGGACCAAAACCAAAGATGAATCCTGAGATGGCCATGGTTAAAGCCATAATCAATAGACCATCTACCAAACCCAAATAAAGAACAGCCACAAAAAACATAGCTGTAATAGGCTGAATATTTGGCAATCCTATAAATGCTGACCGTAATCCTACTGCCAGAGCTGACAGAATAGCTATCCGAGCCATTCGTTGAATCGTTAGTTTCATATATCTATTATGCCAGAAATAAAGAAATATGACTAGTTTTTAAAAATAAAAACTAAAGATTTCTTGAAATACAGAGTGAGATCATACAAATTGTAGAAAATAATGTTCCTTGTTGCCTCTCCCAAATATCAAACAGTTTGAGCAGGCTGAATATTTGATATAAAAAGTGTACTCTCATTCACTATCCTCTGTCATCTTGATAACACTAAATAATTAAGTTATGTTAATTATAAAAGTTAACTTGACTTAATTATTATTTTAAAGTATATTAAACTTAAGGAGGCAACTAATGATCCAAATCGAAAATATTAATGTGTCTTACCAACAGACATTGGCTCTAGATAATATCACCTTAAACCTAGACGGACCAAGTATCACCGGAATTATTGGTCCTAATGGTGCTGGCAAATCAACCCTAATTAAAGCACTTATTGGTATTATCCCTCACTCCGGGCAATTCCTATTCAATAAACAGCCTATTCGTCAGCAATTAAATCGTCTTTCCTATGTTGCACAAAAGGCGGAAATTGATTTTAACTTTCCAATTACTGTCAAAGAGTGCGTCTCTCTAGGCCTCTATTCCAAAACCAAGTTCTTTAAACGTCTAACTAAAAGAGATTGGTCTAAGGTCACAAAAGCTTTAGCTCTACTCGGTTTAAATGATCTGGCCCATCGCCAGATAAGCCAATTATCAGGGGGCCAATTTCAACGGGTTCTGATTGCTCGTTGTCTTGTACAAGAGGCAGATGTCCTCCTATTAGATGAGCCCTTCGTTGGGATCGATTCTGTTAGTGAAGATATTATCATGAACACCTTGAGGGAACTTAAGAAACAAGGAAAGCTTATTCTCATTGTTCACCATGATTTGAGTAAGGTCCCTCATTATTTTGACCAAGTCATCCTCCTCAATCGTAAATTGATTGCTAGCGGGCCTACTAATCTTATTTTTAATGAGGATAATCTCCGTAAAACCTACGGTAACAGTTTATTTTATAAAGGAGATGCAAATGTTTTCTGAATTTATTGATGGTTTGCTAAATTTCCACTTCTTGCAGAACGCCCTTATAACGGCTTTAGTTATTGGAATTGTCGGGGGGGCTGTTGGTTGTTTTATTATTCTAAGAGGTATGTCACTAATGGGTGATGCGATTTCACATGCGGTTTTACCTGGCGTAGCCATTTCCTTTATCTTAGGTATCAATTTTTTCATAGGAGCCATCGTCTTCGGTCTTTTAGCTTCTACAATAATTACCTATATCAAAAGCAATTCCATTATTAAGAGTGACACAGCAATCGGTATTACCTTTTCAAGCTTTCTAGCTCTTGGCATTATTCTCATAGGTGTCGCAAATAGTTCCACAGATCTCTTTCATATTCTCTTTGGAAATATTCTAGCTGTACAAGACTTGGATATGTGGATAACGATTGCCGTTGCCCTTCTCGTACTAACAACAATAAAAATTTTCTTTCGTCCTCTACTCCTGACATCCTTTGATCCAATCTTAGCTAAGTCTATTGGAGTTAGAGTCACCTTCTACCATTACTTACTTATGGTTATTCTCACCTTGGTTGCTGTGACTGCTATGCAAAGTGTTGGCACTATTCTTATTGTGGCTCTTTTAATCACACCGGCTGCTACCGCCTACTTATATGCTAATAGTCTTAAAACCATGATTCTCCTCTCATCAGTTTTTGGGGCCCTAGCCTCTGTTCTAGGTCTTTTTATAGGCTATAGTTTTAACATTGCGGCCGGTTCAAGCATTGTGTTAACATCTGCCCTTCTCTTTCTCATCAGCTTTTTCATCGTCCCTAAACAGAGTGGCATGAATAAGACTTATCAACAATAAAATAAAAGGATGAAAATAATATGAAAAAAATACTATCTATGAAAAAAATACTATCAACAATGGCACTATTACTTTTAGCGGTAGTTGCTTTAGCAGCGTGTAATAATAAACAAGACAGTAGCAAAGATAAATTACGAGTTGTTACGACTAATTCCATTATTGCCGATATCACCAAAAATATTGCTGGAGATAAAATCACTCTCCACAGTATTGTCCCGGTTGGTAAGGACCCTCACGAATATGAACCTCTTCCTGATGATGTAAAGAAGACGTCACAAGCTGACTTGATTTTTTATAACGGTATCAATTTAGAAACTGGTGGGAATGCCTGGTTTACTAAGTTGGTCAAGAATGCCCATAAGACAGAAAACAAAGATTATTTTGCAGTTAGTGATGGTGTTGAGGTGATTTACCTTGAAGGTCAGTCAGAAAAAGGTAAGGAGGATCCCCACGCTTGGCTTAATCTGGAAAATGGGATTATTTATGCTCAAAATATTGCCAAGCAACTGATTGCTAAGGACCCTAAAAACAAGACCTACTACGAAAAGAATTTAAAATCCTATACTGACAAACTTAGTAAACTGGACCAAGAAGCTAAAGAGACTTTTAACAAGATTCCCGATGAGAAAAAACTGATTGTCACTAGTGAAGGATGCTTCAAATACTTCTCTAAAGCCTATGGCGTACCATCTGCCTACATCTGGGAAATCAATACAGAAGAAGAAGGCACACCAGACCAAATCAAAACACTCGTGGAAAAACTACGTCAAACAAAGGTACCAGCTCTCTTTGTCGAATCTAGTGTCGATGAACGCCCTATGAAAACAGTATCTAAGGATACCAATATTCCTATTTATGCAAAGATCTTTACAGATTCTATTGCTGAAAAAGGGCAAAACGGTGATAGCTACTACAACATGATGAAATATAATCTGGATAAAATCACCCAAGGCTTGAATCAGTAAAAATCTTATCTAAGAAATATTCTGTATTCTTATGATAAATCTGTTATACTAAGGTGAGACTATTTTCAAAGGAAGAGAAATGACACCTAACAAAGAAGACTACCTCAAATGTATCTATGAGATTGGTACTGAAGAAAGCAAAATAAGCAATAAGGAAATCGCAAACCGTATGCAGGTGTCTCCACCTGCTGTGACGGAAATGATTAAGAAATTGATTTCAGAAGACCTCATCATCAAAGACAAAGTCAAGGGCTATCTTCTAACGAAAACTGGTAAAATCAATGTCGCTGAACTCTATCGGAAACATCGCCTCATCGAAGTCTTTTTGGTGGACCACTTGCAATATACTTGTGACCTAATTCATCAAGAGGCTGAAATTTTAGAGCATACTGTCTCTGATCACTTTATCAATGCCCTTGACCGCCTACTCAATTACCCCCAAACCTGTCCACACGGTGGGCAAATCCCCAAGTCAGGTCAGCTCATAGAGGAGATCTACAACCAGACTTTTACACAAGACCTAACTCCTGGAGACTATGTACTTCGTCGAGTTCAGGATCAAATTGATTTACTCCATTATTTGGAAACTGTCGGTCTTAAAATTGGTGTAACTTTTACATTGAAAGGCTTTGACCCTTTTACACAACTCTACCGCCTGAATATTGATGGAAAAGAAATTCAAATTCCAGAAACTGTTGCTAGCAACCTGTATATTGAATCAAACTAAAAAAGCGAGGCTGATAGACACCCTTAGAAGTGTCATCAGTCTCACTTTTTTTACATTTGTTTCAAGCGTTCCACCCGTTCTGAAATTGGTGGGTGCGTATAAAAGAGCTTCTGCAAACCAGATTCCTTTTTAGGATCATTGATATAGAGAGCTGCGCTAGCATCATCCACATGATGTTGCATTGGCGCACTATTATCAAGTTTAAGCAGAGCATTTATCATACCTTGTGGGTTACGTGTCAATTCGACGCTAGAAGCATCAGCTAGAAATTCACGCTGACGTGAAATAGCCAACTGAACCAGGGTAGCTGCCAAAGGCGCAAGAATAATGGCAATCAAGGAAATAATGAGAAGAATAATCTCCAAGCCACTACTTCCATTACGGTCATCATCATTACGACGACGGCCTCCACCCCAGAACATCATATTGCGGGCCATACCAGCTAGCATGGTGATCGCAGATGCCAAGGCTACTGCAATAGTCGAAATACGGATGTCATAGTTACGAATATGGCTGACTTCGTGCCCTATGACCCCTTCAAGTTCCTCACGATTCATAACTGCAAGAAGACCTGTCGTAGCAGCCACAGCAGCATTTTTAGGGCTAGACCCCGTCGCAAAAGCATTCATTGAAGGATCATCGACAATAAAGACACGTGGCATCGGTATTTGTGCCACCATAGCCATATCTTCAACCACATGATATAGGTTGGGAGCTGTTTGTTCATCAACCTCTCGTGCACCATTCATAGCCATAACGACATTTGTTGATTGGAAAATCATGGTAACGGCATAGATAAAACCAATAACTAGAGCAAGAATCAAACCACCGAAGCCTGAACCTAACCAAAGATAGCCGACACCGTAACCAACAAGGCCCAACAAGAGGAAAAAGACCAGGAGCAAAAGCCAAGTCTTTCTCTTATTTCGAGCAATCTGATCAAATAACATATTAGTTACCTAGTCCACTGAAATCAACCTTAGGAACAGCTTTTTCTTCTTCAGGTGTTTCAAGGAATTCAGCAGCCTTAAAGCTAAACATTTTAGCAATAACATTGCTTGGGAATGTTTCCAATTTCACATTGTAGTTACTTGTCACACTATTATAAAGTTGACGTGAATAGGCAATTTTGTTTTCAGTGTTCGTCAACTCTTCTTGAAGTTGGCTGAAGTTTGCACTAGCCTTAAGGTCAGGGTAACTTTCAGCTACCGCAAAGATTCCAGAAACCTGGCGTGTCAATTCATCACTAGCACGCATAGCTTCTGCTGGTGAAGTCGCAGCTGCTACTTGATTACGAAGTTCTGCTACTTTTTCAAGCGTTGAACCTTCGTATTTTGCATATCCCTTAACAGTCTCAATCAAGTTAGGAAGAAGGTCATTACGACGTTTCAATTGAACATCAATTTGACTCCATGCCTCCTTAGTCTGCATACGGCTTTTAACCAAGCCGTTATAACTTGCAATAACAAAAATTACAAGAACAACGATAATGGCAATAGTAATCCAAATCATATTTTTATTCCTTTCTTGTACTGAAAAAGAGTCAATTAACCTCTCTTTCAAGTATCTTTGATAGTCTCAGTATATCAAATTTTCAGATAAAAGTGGTAAAATCTGAGTCGTTTTACAAAAAAGCTGGACATCTTGTCCAGCTTTTGTATTACTCTTTAGACGTGTGTCGTTTACCTTGGGCTAGGGCATCTGCTTCTGTCATTGTAACGACATTTGCTTTGTTGGTATTGCTAGGCATACTGTTGATGTCATACCAATAAACATCTGCTGTACCATGACGCGCCACATAAACTGTTCTACTTTCTTCTTGTGTAGGTTGCACAGGCTCTGGCTCAGAACTTGGTTGCTCAGTCACCTGTGAACTCTCAGAACTAGGCTCAGATGGCGCTTCAGTAAATTCAGTAACCGTATTTGTCGCTGTCCCATCTGCATAATTGATTTCTGCATTTGGTGATTGGTTATCCAAGATAACATGCGTAACTCCCTGACTGTCAAGAGTCTCCTTATCTCCACCAAGTTTAATTTCCAAGAGATTTCCAGAACTATCAATACCAACATACTGAAGTTCTACTTGACGAGGCAACAACTCGTCTCCACTGTAAATAGCTGTTACCTTATAGTCTAACCAATAGTTAGGGTGTAGTGCTAGCCAGTTATCCAAACGATTCTCGTAATAAAGCATACCTGACTGATTACCTTCGTCGGTTCCTTTATAATTTCCAGAATTCAACCAGGCAGTCATAGGTACTAAATTCTTGCCCTCGTCATTGACACCAGAAAACTGATAGCCAATCAAATGCCCTCGATTCATTAACCAAGATTTTGATTTACCGTCACCATAATAAAACTTATAGTTATGCCACCCTACAGGATTATATTTTATTTTACCGGGACGCTTATTCTTCGGCTCGTCCTTATCTTGTAACTGTATATGAGCACTGTGGGCACGTCCTAGCTGGTCCTTCTCCTCCATGACAAACTGCTTTTGACCATTAAAAGCCAAGATACCATTATTCTCATCCGCTTGAACCACTTGAGAACTCACAGCCAAAGATTGTTTGCTAGTATCTAATGAAAATCCGAAACCTAACGTAAATACTAAAACAAGAAGAGCAAATAAACGAATCCTACTATTTCTTTTTTCTTTCATTATCTTAACTCCTTAATTTTTCTTATTACTTTAATTATACAGGACCAAATCAAAGCGGATAATTAAAAATAAAGAATAATTATATTAGGTATCTTAGAGTTTGCTTAAAAACAAAAAAACACCCAATTTAATGGATGTTTCTTACCTATTATTTACCTGCTTTTTTACCTTGTTTTGTAAGATAAACTGTAGATATACTTAGTGCTGCAGCAACTCCGACAAGAAGGAAGACTGTTGTCGTGTTAGACTTACCTTTTTCTTTTGAAGTGCTAGCTTGGCTTTCAGAACTCTTGGCCACCTGTTTTCCCTCAGTTGCTTTATCAATACGAGCGACATTCTTAGGTGTGTCATCCTTCTTGCTTTCCGCCAATTCTGACAAATCATTGCTAATCTCCTTGGCAATACCTTCAGAGCTTGTAAGTGATGCCGCTTCTGAAGCTAATGTTTCAGAGGCCATAACCGCCATAACTTTACTTGCAATCACATCCACAGACTTCTCATTCAAAAGAGAATTAAAGCGAATAGCTTCTGAGGCGAGCTGACTGCTTGTTACAGGGGTTTTTAGGTCATTGTTATAAGCGACCTGACTATTTGGCGCGATGCTGACAACTTCAGATGTACGTGCTGTTGTTGGAGCTTCAGAAACTTTGACATCAACCTGACTTGTTGAACCTTTTTCAATAACTTCTGAAGAAACCTCGCTAATCGGATCCTTTTGTGTACTTTCTGAAGTTGGAGATTTCTCTGGGCTGTCAGAAGTAATTGCTACGTCAACCTGACTAGTAGATGAAGCTACTGAAGTTTCCTCATTCTTTGGTGACTCAGAAGCTGGAGCAGTTGAGCTTGCTTCACTCTTTGGTATTTCTGAAACTGAAGACTCTGAGATCACTTCACTAGTTGATACTTCAGAAACTGGAGTGCTTGAACTTGCCTCACTCTTTGGTGTTTCTGATGCTGATGTCTCGGATACCACTTCACTGTTTGATGCTTCTGAAACTGGGGTGCTTGAACCTGCTTCACTCTTTGGTGTTTCTGATGCTGAAGCCTCAGAGATTACCTCACTGTTAGATGCTTCGGAAACTGGAGCGCTTGAGGTTTCTTCACTATTCGGTGTTTCTGATGCTAAGGTCTCGGAAATTACTTCACTGTTAGATACTTCAGAAACTGGAGTGCTTGAACTTTCCTCACTTTTTGGTATTTCTGATGCTGAGGTCTCAGAGATTACCTCACTAGTCGATTCTTCAGAAACTGGAGCGCTTGAACTTTCCTCACTCTTTGGTGTTTCTGATGCTGAAGTCTCCGAAGCCACTTCACTGTTAGAAGTCTCGGAAACTGGGGATGATGAACTTACCTCACTCTTCGGTGTTTCTGATGCTGAGGTCTCGGAAATTACTTCACTAGTTGATGCTTCGGAAACCGGAGTGCTTGAACCTGCTTCACTCTTTGGTGTTTCTGATGCCGAAGTTTCAGAAACTACTTCACTAGTTGATGCTTCAGAAACTGGAGTGCTTGAACTTTCTTCACTCTTTGGTGTTTCTGATGCTGATGTCTCAGAAACTACTTCACTTGTTGATGCTTCAGAAACTGGCGCAGTTGAACCCGCTTCACTCTTTGGTGTTTCTGAAACTGAAGTCTCTGAGACTGGATTATTGACAGGTTTTGGTGCTGGTTTTGTTGGAGAAACTGCTGAGACAGCCCCAACAATCGTCGCCTTATTGTCAATCGTATTATTAGATAAACGGATTTCTCCATTACCATTGTCACCCATCTCAAAGTTTTTGGTAATCACTGGATCAGCCAAGGTATTCAATAGTTTATTATCGTAGACATCGACATTCTTGATTGTTCCACGAACTTGTTGGAAATCAATGGCACCACGATGGAGGTTATAGAGGTCATTAATTGTCCCTGAACGTAGAATGGTATTGTCATGAATCTTAATTCCAGAATCATTGAGGTCAAAATTGTGACCTGCAAAGACAGTGTTTACACGGATACCTGCTCCAGCAAAGACATCCTTGATGAGGTTTCCTGAAATTTCATGCCCCTTACCACCAAAAATACCGATACCAGCCGCACGCCAGCCTGATTCAATGGTGTTGTTAAGGAATTTATTATTTTCCTCAGCTGCTGCATTTGTCCCATTTGAAATACTTGACCAGATAGCTAAACCATCATCACCATTCCCACGGATATTAGAGTTTTTAACTGTTGAATTCTTGGTCCCTTGGGCAAAGTTAATACCATCAGCCAAGTTATTACGGATACGAGCATTTTCAACGACAAGACCATCCGTATACTTCATATTCCCCGTCTGGTCGTAGTCTCCAATCCACATACCGACTTCGAAATGCTGAACCCAGATATCGTGAATTTTCGAATCCTTGCCAAGTGTTCCCGAGATAGCCTTGTATTGTGCATCCTCGTTATAACGAGACGTCAAGTTGGAATCCATGTAAAGATTGCTCAACTCAATGCCATTACTATTATGACCGAAGACAATACCACCACCATAGCGTTTGTCACTTGTAAAGTGTAATTGTGTATGCCAAACACCGGCACCTGAGATTTTTAGATTATCAGCTTCGATATTAACTTGTTTATCAAAATTGAAACGTCCTTCTGGAATATAGACAGATTTTCCGCTGGCTTTAGCTTCTTCCACAGCCGCAAGTAGGGCAGCAGTGTCATCACTATCATCATTGGCAGAGGCACCCTTATCCACGATACTGATACTATTTTCACCTTGGGCAACAGGCGCTGGAGCCTGTTCAAGCTCAATAAAGTCAATACCGTAAGGGACATTGTCATCTTTCTTCTTAACTAGAGAAATCTTATCTCCAGATTTCAATTGGATATCCTTTAGGAGAAGACGTGTCTCATCAAAACGAAAACGTGCACTTGAACCATCAATGGCTTGATCATACTCATGGTCCCCTTTAAGGTACTGCCATGCTGAGTGAGATGACAAATCAAGATTACCAACGCTTGAACCATTGACCTGCACATCCAACTGACCTGATGCACCATCAGGTATTGTATAACGGACATTCAAAGCATTGGCTGGCTCAGTGACATTGAAAGTAACTGCCGCATCCTTTTTAGGAAGCTCAACATAAGTTTGGTTAGTCGCTTCCACAGCCGTAGATTCCATGTCCGTTGACTGCTGGATTGTAGCACCATTTTCAACACTTGCATTTTCTGCCTCATGAGTCGTATAAGGTATTTTTGCACCGTAACCTTCTGTGCTGTACTCCTTGCCTTGACCTTGGTCCTCAGTCGCATTGGTTAAGACATTTGCTAAAGTTTCTTGATTTTGTGAGTTGCTTGCCTCAACCAATTGATCAATGGTCGGAATCTGTTCAGCTGCTTGAACAGTGGTAACCTGTGGCTGAGCTGGCATAATATTGGCAGGCTGTGACGCTTGTACTGACTCAACTGATGCTGGTTCTGAAGTCGCCAATTGTGCCGTTGAAGCTGTTTGAGGTGTCTGTGCCTGATTTGAGGCATCAGTTAAACCACTAATCGATTGTGCCTCATCAGCCTGAGCTGCTTGCCCATTAGCAAGAGCCATAAAGCCAATCAAAGCTGATGCTGCGCCAATAGAATATTTACGGATGCTGTACTTTGGTTTCGTTTTTCTTTCTTTAAACAAGTCTATTCTCCTGATACTTTTTTTCACAATCTCTCTATCTTAGGACCAAGCCGTCCTTTGAAAGAAAATAAAGATTCCCTCATATTAAAGATTATTAATAATGCTGTTGTTTTTCTTATTAAAAACAAACCAAAGTAAATTATAAGGGATGAAAAAGTAAAAAAAAAGGCTAGGCTATCCATTTTAACAAGGCCTTAACAAAATTGTCATATTAGAAAGTTCAGTCATTCACGTCTAAATTATAGTCTAAAAATGTCGCACAAAAAGGTGATTTCTTTCACGTGTAAGAAAGAAAAAACTCTAAATTTCCATAAAGGCTTATTTAGCAAGAGTTATCAGGCAAAACAATCAAAATGTTTTAAATTTGTTTTCTCAGATTGCTGTCAAACGTTTGACAGTCTTTTTTAATTTTACGCTTCAAAGTATTATTTTCCGAATGTTTTAGTATTACAAATGTTAAACACCCAAAAATAAAAAAAGAGACAATAATCTGTCTCTGATTTTTCAAAAAAATAACTAACCTAACTAGATTTTACGATAACAATCCCTCTAATTCTTCAAGCGATAGACCAGTCACATCTGAGACAACTTCTAGAGATAGACCTTTTGAGAGCATCTTACGAATCATTTCTAGTTGTCCCTCATAACGACCTCGCTCTAGTCCCTGCTCTAACCCTTTCTCTATGCCTTCTTCACGCGCTTCATCAATTGCTGTTTCCATGGTCATGTCGTAATTTTCTTGAATACGTACGCGTTCATCAATCATCGCCTTTTCCTCCTATCGGTTGGCTCTTACGATAACAATCCCTCTAATTCTTCAAGCGACAGACCAGTCACATCTGATACCACTTCTAGAGATAAGCCTTTTGAGAGCATCTTATGAATCAACTCTAAACGCTCCTCATGACGACCTCGTTCCAACCCTTGTTTAAGTCCACGCTCTAGTCCCTGCTCTAACCCTTTCTCTATGCCTTCTTCATGCGCTTCATCAATTGCTGTTTCCATGGTCATGTCATAATTTTCTTGAATACGTATGCGTTCATCAATCATCGCCTTTTCCTCCTGTGTCCAGCTGGATGAATCCAGTAATGAATCGGCATGCGTGACCGCTCGGCTAGGTGCCTTAGAAAATGGGAGATTTCCAAAGAACTCTAGCCACTGCCGCCCTTCATCCCTGATATGCTTATCTTTATTATACTTATCCAACTCTAAAAAGGCAATCTGAAGAAGGTTCTGCTGTTTCCCATCCTTATAGAAAGAATGCAGAGGCTTGCCCGTCCGACTATTGGCCATCCAATAAGTATTAATCGGGGACTCCTCATCTGGCAACAAGGTCTTCTCCAAGATCGCAATACCATAGACCGGCTCCATCTGCTCATACATCTTATGCGTCTGCCCTTGTTGGCGTAATTGTTGCACATTTTCTACCAGCTGGTTAGCCAAATAATAATGAAAACGATTGAGAAAATAATGCTGCTTACGCACCTGAATCTCAATGATAACCTCGGTTCCATCATTCAACTTGGCTCGAACATCCACCGAGGTTGAAAAGAGCTCATCCTCATCAAAGTCCTTCTTGTGAAGCTGTGTTCCCTCCAAAATCTGAGCATCCACAACATCTAAATCCAAAATATCTCGAATAAATGCCACCGTCACCTCAGGCAGGCTAAAAATCTTCTTAGCCATAATATCCAAGGTCGGTGAGACATGCTTGTGTCTTTTTTCCATCTACTTCTCCTTAGTAAAAAATAGAGGGTTGTCCCCTCTACTTCTATTATTCGGAAAAAGTAAATGAAAGCTTGCAACTACCCCTTAAATGCTTCCACAAAGGCCTTGAGTTCTTCGTCTGCTTCTGGTGTTGTTCCATGAAGCTGGCCAAGCATGTCAAGAAGGGACGCTGTCTGGGTCTCAATCGTCGCATTAGTCTCATTAATCTTAGCCACAATCTCGGTCAAGGGCTCAACTTCTTCTTCCTCAAAGGTATCCACATAACGAGGAATATTAAGGTTGTAGTCATTTTCCACAATCTCTTCAAAGCTTGCCAGATGGGCGAACTTGTCCATATCCTCACGGCTCTTATAAGCATCAAGAATCTTCTCAATATGAGCATCCGTCATGATGTTCTGATTTTTCCCCTTATCAAACTCCTTAGAGGCATCGATAAAGTAAACATCACGATTGGTACGGTTCTTTTTGAGAATGATAACCGTCGTCGGAATACTGGTGTTAAAGAAAATATTAGCAGGCAGACCGATAACCGTATCAATAGCACCTTCTTCCAATAAAGCTTTACGAATAGTCCCTTCGGCATTACCACGGAAGAGCACCCCATGAGGTAGGACGATGGCCATAACACCATTGTCTTGTTTCAAGTGATAGTAACCATGCAAGAGGAAGGCAAAATCAGCCTTAGACTTAGGTGCCAGTTTCCCAAATGGTGAGAAACGAGGATCATCCATGAAACCTGAGCTAGCAGACCACTTGGCTGAATAAGGTGGGTTCATGAGAACACCATCAAAGTTAGTCGGCTCTTGGGTTGGCCAATCCTCATCCAAGGTATCAGCGTTGTGTAAAAACTGGTTTTCAATCGGCACACCATGCAGAATCATGTTCATACGTGCCAGGTTATAAGTTGAGGTATTCAACTCTTGACCAAAGTAAACCACTGTCTGTGGTTGGCGTGAATAGCGTTTGGCGTTAAGCAAGAGCGAGCCTGACCCCATAGTCGCATCATAAAGGGTAAAGCCTTGCTTGTCCTCACGACCTAAAAAGGCAATCTGAGTCATGAGCTTGGCAACAGGTTGCGGTGTATAGAACTCACCAGCTTTTTTACCTGAATCCGTCGCAAACTGACCAATCAAGTACTCGTAAGCATCACCAAGCATGTCACCAGCATGACCTGCCACATCTAGGACAGACAACTCTTTCATCACAGCCGCAACCGTTTGGTTTTGCTTTTGAGTAGTCGCCCCAAGTTTCTTAGAGTAGAGGTCAATATCTTCAAAAAGATTTTCATAAAGCTCGTCACTCTGCTCAATATCACGGAAGCCCTGGGCCAAGTCCTCTAGCTGGAAGCTTCCATCATTCACTCGCTCTACCAAGGCCGTAAAGGTCAAGTCAGGATGAATGGCATAGCTCATCTCATCAGTGATGACTGCCAAGAGGTCTTCGTGAGTCTCCTCGTCCTCATAGTATTTACGATAGACCGCTAGTGCCTCTTCCAAGCTTTCTGTCTCCTCCTCCATGGTCTCTGCCACGAAAAAGAGCATCTTGTCCGACAAATACTTGTAAAAGACCATGCCCAAGAGATAAGACTTGTAGTCATTGGCATCCATCTTAGAGCGGAGCACATCCGCTGAGTTCCACAGGGCTTGATAAAGCGACTGGGAGGTTTGTGTTGTTTCTGACATAATGTTTCTTTCTTTGTATTTTTAAATGTTATCCTATTAGTTCTAATAGCCAATCACGTTTGTTTCCACTTCCTTGATGACCTCATCTGAAATCTCAGAAATAGGAAGTTGGTAAATAGTGTTTTGACGTGGGTTAAAAATGCCTAGTTTTTCAATGGTTTGAAACTCTGGATGAATCGAACGCCTACCCATGAGATAGTAAATCAGTAGCTGCAAGGTATGGTCCTTATTAGGCTTGCTGGTGCTGACTTTAAAGTCCCAAAGGGGTATCTTTAGTCAAGAAATCCCCATCACCAGTCGTTATGGTAGCCGTATAAGCCCCTTCCATGGTAAAACCATCCGCAGTCACAGGACAAAAGGCCTTGAAAAAGCTCAAACTACGCTCAACCATGATACGAATATTAGCAATAGTCGCCTGATCTGGGACAATCCCCTCCACTGGGCGATAAGCCAGAGGATCAGCACGAAAGGCACTATCAAAACCTGCCAACTGACAGGCCCTAGTAATCGACAAATCGTCCATCCCCTTAACATCATCCAGAAGACCAAAAGCCTTGGCCTCCATCCTCATGGCCCTAGCACCAAGCAAGGAAATCTCAAAAGCCTCCTCAACAATTGTCCCATCCATGAGATAGTCCACAGCAGTCCCAACCAAACTAGCCCCAATAGACTCCTCAGGATTAAGAACCTGACCATCATCAAGCATCGTCACTGTAAAAGCCTTAACAGGCAGATAACCACCACGAGGCTGCTTAATCTGTTTAATACGTTGTGTTACTGAAACCATGTGTGTCCTCTTTGAAAATACCTTAGCTTAAATTTCGTATCTTTCGTCTACTATCACTGTAAAACTAAAACTTTCGTTACTAATCAGTCGAGTAAATAGACAATCCTTTTTTACTTTTTAGATGAACATCGCTTGCAAAAGTTCTTCTTCATAAATTAAGTCATTAGCGTATCATTACAGAGGTTACGATTCAAATTTTTGTTGAATTTTTTCTATTTTCTCTCTAGTTGAACCTTCATTAATACTACCAAGTTTTTCAATCAGATACTGGTAAAACTTTTTAATATCTTGATCATTTAAAATATGCCATACCTGTGTATTTTCCAGTGCAATTTCTAAAAGATCTTCTATTTCTTCTGGTTTCCAACTAGTGTATTTTGATAATTTTTCAATAATAGCATGAGTACTCTTAAAACTACCACTACCTTCTAAAGAGTTGATTAAATCTATCTTCTCCTGCTCTTCTTTTGGTTTTTCCTGCTTGATAGCTTCTTTTTGATTAATATACTTTTTCTCATACAGTTTTTCGTTGTATACAGTTTTATCAATAATCAATTTGACTAATTCATCAAGCTCACTTCCTTCCGAATAATCCGCAGGGGCAAAATAAGAAATGCGATTATCCCTCATCATCTTATAGACTTTATTTTTCGCCTTCACTTCATCTTTTTCATCTGGATTAAAAACACCTATAGAATATCCACCTTGAGAGTTTACTAATTTCATACAAGGAATATCCGTGTCGCTGTCTCCAAGATAAACCATATTTCGAAAAGGAACTCTGATTTCATCCGGAGCAAAAGAATCATTAACAGCATCATCGTTTACATCAAGTACGCCCTTTGAAATACGGAAAAGGAACTGTGTCTTGTTAGTATAATTAACTACTTGAGCTGGCCAAACAGCTACCCCATCTTCATCAAAATAGAAAGATGTCGCATACAGTTCTTTAAACTCTTTCGCAATTGGTGTTCCTTCTATCATCTCTTTCAAACCAGAAGAAATAATATAGTGCTCGATAATAATGCCTTTTTCTGCTCCATAATCTCTAATACGCTTAAACCAATCCTTAACACCTCGAAATAATGCCACTTTAGATCCATAGTCCGCAAGTTTTTCTTTTGTAAAAACAATTTGCCCACGTGCTTTTTTCTTCATTGTATACATATAAGCAATGTTTTTATCCATATTATTTGCTGCGGCACGATTATTTGACTCTCTCCAGAAATCTCCAATTACATCACTTCCTTCTGGTTGTACTGTTTGGATATAGCCCTGAGCTTGCATATCATCTGGAGATAGAGTCTTATCAAAATCATAGCAAAGTGCAATAACTGGTCTATCTGTTTTCTTTTCACGTTTAAAAGTTGTATCTGGCATAGTTAATTCACCTTTCAGTTAAATAAACATATCCTGCAAAAGTTTCTTTTTGAGTGTTTCGAGCTGAGAAATTTTTTCTTGATGAGAGTTGATGAGGTTATCGAGGTTTGAGAAATAGATGCCGATGGCTTGTTGTTCTTTTACTGTCGGTACTGCAAGCTTATAAGTAATAAGATTTTTATAGTACAACCGAACACGTGTACCACCCAATTTTTGCATAGTTGAAAATCTTAAAAATAACCTAGAGTTATTCAAATGATAAAGTAGAAAATCGATATCAGAATTATCATTATTAATAAAAACAGGATATTCTTTAGAAACCAAAACATCAGTTTCAAAATTATTCTTATTAAACTTAAAAATAGAATCATCTGACATATGACGATATGTGACATAGCCAATTGGAACTCTATGAAAATCAAGTGTCAAATCTATTCCTGTTCTTCCACCTTCAAAATAATCATTCTGTAAATAAAGACCTTTTCTAGAAGATGTTGCAATAGGAAAACCTGAAGTACCTGATATTACCTCGTCAAAATTTTCAATCAATGTTCCTAAGTTAACTACTTCCCACTCTCCTTCAAATCCATCTAAACGAATCTCAGGAATTGTCTGTCCGGCTTGGGGAAACATCTTAGAGAGCATGGCTGCCTTGAGTGATTGGTAGTTAACAAGATTATCCTTGTAGCTAGTCAGAAGCTCGTCGAGAGTACGAAAAAGAGAGCCGATGGCAGATTGTTCGTCATTAGAAGTAGGAATACTAAATTCTGTCTGTGAAACTGTCTTCCAATCAGAACGTGGCATCTTTGTTCCAGATGTATCATTTGCGACTCTTTGAAATTTTGGCGATTGTACTAATGAAAATAAAAATTTTGAATCACAATTTCTTGCCTGCAATACCCAAAAATCTCCTAATGCAATACCATTAAAATTAGGGTGTAGCCAATTTTTTAAATATGGACGTAACTTCCCATACAAAATATCATTTGTTTCAAACACTATTCCTTTCCGGCAATCAATATTTTTATTTAAATCTTTGCTCAATCTCCCTTCTCCAGAAATTATATCTTGATATTCAATTCTTGGTAAATCAGGGTTGTCAGAACTTTTAGTTCTCCTTTTTGCTATCTCTTCAAATGTATTTCTTACCCATGAATTTTTATTCTTTAAGAACCTAATTTTTGGTTTCTCCATCCCTATCCTGCTTTCTTACTATTTTAAATTTTAAATTAGATACATTATATTCTTGTTTTAGTATTTTTTCTGCCATTTTCTCTGGAGAAACTAACCTAAATGTAGTTTCTGTTATATACTTCGTTAAATAAGCCCTTAATTCATCACATTGTTCAGTTAATTTAGATTTTTCCAGAAAGTCTTCAGCGACTTCTTTATATTCTTCAAAATTCTCCACTTTACTTATTCTCTTATGATAGTCCACAAAAATTGAAACTTCCTTACGAACTTCTTCTTTTAATCTAGAGAGTTCAACATCATCTTGTATAACCAAGGTCAGTAATAACATATCTCTTAATTTTATAATTGAATTGTATTTAGGAAGCAGATAATCCCCGTACAATAAATTAAAATATTTTTTAAAATCGATATCTTCATCTGAATTTATATCATTAGGAAATCTCTTCAGTAATTCAAATACTGCATCTACAAATAGATTTTTTGCACTTCTTAAATCACTTAATATCTCATACGAATGCTCGGCTCGTTCAATAGTATATTGTAAAAATATACGTTCCCTTTCGTTTTCCTCTTGTTTTTCAAAAAATTCTCGTTGTAACTCATGTTCATTATTTAACTGTTTAAGTTGCTGTTTATTTTGTAGTCTTGCAACGTATACAGCAACTCCTGCACCTAAAAGAGCTCCAATCATTGAACTAATGAACTGAGAGTTGAAAAATGTGATTATAGTATCCATTTATTATCATTTCCCTTAAGTATCAAGTGTTAATAATATTATCGCAACTTACCTATTATTCAAATATTATTTAATCCAATAGAACTTCTCTCATCTCATCAATATCGTCGCTTTTAACGAAGACAACATTTTTATTCCCGGTTAATTCTACAAGTTTATTTTTTCCTAGAATAATAGCTAAATTCTTAATGATAGACCTTTTAGCAGACTCGTTATAATATGTAAAAATGAATCGATATTCATACATATTGTTACTTGTTAAAGTAAAACAATTTTGAAAAATTTCCTTATCTAGTGGGTCAACCGAATGTCCAAAAATAATAATATTTTTAACAATTCTTGGTATTCCATTTGATATATCAGATTCCTGGTCAAAAAATCTCTCATATGCATTTCCAGTTTCTTTAACAATACGTTGATAGAATTTTTGATAAGGTATTAAACTTTTATTAATTTCATTTCCTTTATCTTCAATACCAAAAACCATAGTATTAATTTTATGTTTTTGTCTTTTTAAATCAATTTCTCCATGTATAAAGTGAGTATTTTGTCTTGGAATATCATACAGTTTATTCAGTGTATGTGTATAGTTGAAATTAATTACATAGGAGTTCTGTATCTCAGTAATAACTTTTAAAGCTGTTTGCTGAAATTTATCAGGACTAACTTTAAATTCTTCCACATAAGTGAGATAAATTTCTAGAAGTTCCGTTAATGAGTATAAATGTTTAATAAATATATTATTGAACTGATTTAACGCTTCGTCTCTCTCTATGTTATTCCATTTTAGTTTGTCAAATAATTCTAAAAATATTTCTGCTGCATAAGATTTAGCTACCGAATTGCTTTCAGTCACAAGACGATCCTGTAACTTTTGTATAAAAAGGTCGTAAGGTTCATTCAAATCATTATCATATAATAAGTTAGTATTTGACTTAAAATAATCAATTGCTTCAGCTATCTGAGAGATTATCATTTCAAGATTAGACCAATTTTCTCCCAAATTATCTTTATGGTCCTTTAGAAATCTTAGATATAAATTATCTTTATATTTCTCAGTACAAATTTCATTTTTTTCGAGAAAATCTTTATATTCTTTATCGGGTTTAGGAAACAATTTATCAGCAAACTCCAAAAAATCTTTATAACTTGTTTTTCGACCCATGGCTAAATCAAAGCCGTTTCCTAAAATCAATATCGTATCTGCCATTTATTCTCCCTAGTTATTACTCTACCTCCCCACTCTCAATGGTTCAATCACCTCTTCAATGAGTTTGGTGTAGGCTTCTTTGATGTGTTTTTTGTAGCTGAGCGGGTTGAGGGCATCAGCTGTTTCTGCTTTATAGTCTTTGTAGCGTTGGCTCTTGGTGAGCTGGCTTTCTCCAGATTGCTTCTTAGCACCTTTACGATAGTGTTGGACGTAGTAACGAAGTTCATCGAGTCCGACATACCATTCTCTGGCAAAGCGTTTGAGATGGTCGTCGATAATGGCTTCAATCATGCTGTCCAAGACACCAGTGATAGATTGTCCTTGGTAATCTTTAGGATTAGCTTGGACTTCTTTCCACAGGTTTCGGATGATTTCGGCTAGTTTAGGATTGGTGCGTTCCAGACTCTGGATATAGTTATCAACCGTTTCGATGTCCTTGTCACTGAGGGCCTGTGGACTATCCTCTTCCTGCTGAATCATACTTTGAATCAAGGTCAGGATGTAAGCATAGTTAATCTCGTCGACTTGGACCGATTCCAGTTCGTAGTGGATATCAAAGAGATTATCATCACCATCGTCTTCTGCTCGGCTTTTGAGCTCTGCTAGGATATTTTGATAGATTCCTAGATAGGTTTCGAGCTTTCCATCTGATAGTCCTGTCTCCGCATAGATAGCCGCTTCATCGTATTCGCTATAGACACGGATAGAGGCCAGATACTTGTCAAAGGTTTGGTAAGCCTTGGCAATACGACGGAGTTGTGGGCTAGTGGCCTGCTCAATCGTGATGATGTAGTTTTCCACATCTTCCACTTTTACTTGAAAGTCTATCCAGGCTTGGATAAAGTTTGCTTTTTCTTCTGCCCAATCTGGGGCAGTGACGTCATTTTCACCACCGTTTGAGTAGAGTCTAAGGGCGTTATCCACAGCCTCTTTAAAGGCCTCAGGTCTTTGGAAGGTGATGATATGACCATAACGCTTTTTACTGCCAAAGATACGGTTAGTGCGACTAAAGGCTTGAATCAAATCCTGTGGACGCATGGGCTTTCGGTCGATAAAGAGAGTGGATAGACATGGGGCATCAAAACCAGTCAAAAGACGGTCAACAACGATGACCAAATCCAACTGCTCTTTACGAGGAATGTATTTGTCTAACTTTCTAGCTAAACGATTATTTATATCCGTGTTAAAGCCACGCAAATCAGCCATATTAAAATGCGTCCCATACTCTTGATTGTAATCGTCCATGACCTGCTTCATGTGCTCTTGGTAGCCGATAGATTCTTCTTCATTTTCCGACACTGAGTAAGTGACCGTCACCTTTGGAAAGTCAAGTAGCACGCGCTTAACCCGCTCTGACACCTTGACACGTTCCTGTCCTGCCTTGATACTCTTGAGCAGATTGTAATAGGCCTGAGCCTGTGGAATAGACTTAACGGTTAAGATAGCCTCGTAAGTCTTACCCTCACCATTTGGGAAGCCCAACTGTTGATAACTTTTGTTTAGGATAGCATCCAAGACTTCTAGCATGTGCTCTTTATCTTCATAGACAGAGTCAGGAAGGTCTTCTTCAGGAATCGGCGAAATAATGGTATTACGATAGTCCACCTTAAATCCCAGAACTGCCCCGTCATGGATGGCTTCTTTGACCGTATACTCATGGAGGCGTTCACCATATTGTTGGTGGGTGGTTTGTGCCAAATCACCTAATTGCTTACGTTTATTTTCCTTGAAAATCGGTGTGCCTGTGAAGCCATACCAGAGCGAATTGTGGAAAAAGCCCTTGATGTCTTTTTGGGTCTGAGGCGTAACCGCACGGTGACATTCATCCACAACAAAAGCCACACGGAGGTCCTTGATTTTCTCAGAATCCTTTTGATATTTACCTTCTTGGAACTTGCGCATCATGGTTGTGATTTTCTGGATAGTCGTCACAATCACTCGCTTATCATTTCCTGCCAAACGCTTAACCAAATCATGAGTATTGTCCGTTTCATCGATATCAATGACATCATTGGCAGCGTAGGAAAGGAAAGACGACGTCGTCTGCTGGTCAAGATCCCTGCGGTCCACGACGAAAATCGTCTTCTGAATAGCTGGAATCTGCAAGAGGTTGCGAGCTACCTTGTAGGAGGTTAGGGTCTTACCAGAACCTGTGGTATGCCAGATATAGCCTGATTCCTGACGGCGAGAGGCATCTTGAACAGACTCGATGGCATGGATTTGATAGGGACGTAAGAGGATGAGAGCTTTTTTACTATCATCAATAACGGAGTACTGCATTACCATCTGATGGGCACGTGGAATAGACAGGACCTCATGGGCAAAGTCCATGAGACTGGTCATGGGTTTATTATCTTTATCCACCCAAGATGTCAAGAATTGTTTATTGAGCTTATCTTCTCGTGCAGCTGCGATATAACGTGTGTCAACCTTATTAGTCACAACAAACATCTGAAGGGCAGAATAGATGCCACGTAACTTTCCTTCACGGTCATACTTTTTGATTTGATGAAAGGCATCCAAAAAGGCCACACGAGGACTCTTGAGCTCGATATGGATAAGAGGAAGGCCATTAATCATCAGCGTCGTATCTAATCGACGGTCCTTATCTTGTGGATAAGCCTTGTCACGTTCCACCTGATTGACCACTTCGTAACTGGATTTTCCAGCAGCAATATTATCACGCCAGATGACAGAAAGTCGGATAGTCCCAAGGCTAGCATCTTCACGCTGTACCTCAACTTTGGCAATACCATTTTCACCTGCCAACCACTTAGCAGCTTCATAATAGTTAATGAAGTTAAGCTGGTTCTTAATTTGGCGCTTCTCCTGCTCGGTCAAGGGATGGTCAGCAAGTAGGGCAACGTTATTTTGCGCTAACTTTTCAAAAAAGTTGTCCCATAATTGACCTTCGTTTTTTAAATCTGGGCGATAGGTCCACTGGCTCTCACCAGAGGTTAATTGCTCGATTAATTGACGTTCTATCTCAAGTTCTGGAGTAACTGGTGGCATGACTTATCCTTTCCATATTGTCGTAATCCCTTACATTATAGCATTTTCACAGTTTCTTTCATAGTTTTGGGAAAATTCAAACAAAAAAACACGGGAAGTCCGTGTTAATCGTTTTAGAATAGCAAATGATAATTGTTATGAAAGTACGTTGTCTTCCCTAAACTTACTTCACATGTGAATCAAGTGGGACTACCGCCAATGTCTTACCTAGACTCGCCAGTATTTTAAGAACCGTATCTAACTGAGGTGCTGTTTTACCTATCTCCATACGTGCGATAACAGGTTGTTTGACACCACTTAACTCTTCAAGTTTCTTTTGGGAAATGCCTTGTTTTTTACGAGCATCAATAATCTCAAGCATCAGTGCGACACGGAGTTCACTCGCCGCAATTTCCTCTTTAGTGAAAATAGTTTTCTGTAAATCATCCCAACTACTTCCAATTGCTGGATTCTTTTCTAGGGTCATCTTACAATCCTCGCTTTCTAATATCATCTAAAGCTTTTTGAGCCTTCATCAGCTCACGTCTTGGAGTCTTTTGTGTCTTTTTCACAAAATGATGAAGTAAAATAAAACCATCATCTAGCCATGCTGCAAATAAAATTCTATCTCTCAAGGGTCTTAGTTCCCAAATCTCTCCTTCCAAATGTTTAATGAATGGTTCACCAATCATGGTTCCTCTATTTTTTAACATAGTCAGGTAGTCTTGAATTTTATGTAATTTGATTCTAGAATCTTTGCTTGAATTTATGGATAATGTTTCAATATACTCTCTAACAGGTTCATGTCCATTTCTATCTTTATAAAAATGAATAGGATACATACAAATCTCTCTTCCTTTATTATAACTTATAAGTACTTACATGTAAATACTTATAAGTTATTATTTTTAAATATCACTATTTAAATTTATATTCGTAAAAGGTTAGGAAAAATGATAAAAAGCCACCTATAGTGGCTCAGAATGTATATTATTCATGATCTAGACATGGCAAAAATACGAGTAAGCGACCTAATTTTGTAGCCCTTTCCATCTGTGAAAAGGCTTATCGGAGACTTTTTATTCCTCCCTATGAATGGTAAACCCTGTAGCTTGTTGGTTAGCCATGATGGTCATGTCTGAAATTTGGACGCGTCGTGGTTGCTTGGTGACGTAGAGAACTGCGTCCGCAATATCTTGGGCTTGGAGGGCTTCTAACCCCTGATAAACCTTGGCTGCCTTGTCCTTATCACCGTGAAAGCGAACTTGTGAAAAGTCAGTCTCAACGATACCTGGCTGAATGGTTGTCACCTTGATATCTGTGGCAATGGTATCGATACGCAGCCCATCACTGAAAGTTTTTACTGCAGCCTTGGTTGCTGAATAAACAGCAGCACCTGCATAGGCATAGATGCCCGCCGTAGAGCCCATATTGATGATATGCCCCTCATTGGCAGCAACCATGCTTGGCAAAATCTGACGTGTCACCATCATTAAGCCCTTGATATTGGTATCAAGCATGGTCAGCATGTCCCACTCCGCATAGTCTTGGTAGGCTGTTAGACCTAGTGCCAGACCTGCATTATTGACCAAGACATGGACTTGACCTACACTTTTGAGAATAGCTTGGCAAACATCCTTAACCATGGCCATATCTGTGACATCCAGGGCAAAGGTCCAAACTTTTTGATTGGGATAAGTTGCTTGGAGCTCTTCTTTTAGAGCTTCTAAGCGCTCCACACGGCGACCTGTTAGGATGAGATTTTCTCCCTCTTTGGCAAAGGCACGCGCCGTTGCTTCACCAATTCCTGATGTTGCTCCTGTAATAAGTACATTTTTAGACATATAATTCTCCACTTCTATGATTCCGCTGCCCCTAAGTTGTTGGTTAATTCACTCAACTTCTTGATAAAATCAGGAAGTTCTAGCTTGGGGAGGTTAGATTTCTTATTTCCCGACTTCCAAAATATCCAGAGTAACTGGTTGAAACCATCCTGCAGCACCTTCTTTTGTTGGTCCGAGAGATTGCCAAATTCTTGCAACATCTGGCCTAGCTTAGGGAGAGTTTTTATCCCAATATCATCCAGACTTTCAATTCCAGAATCAAGAATGGTATCAAAGAACAAATCACAAACCTGCTTGAGTTCTTGATTTGGCAAGGTCTCAATCCATTCTTGGAAGGTCTCTTTTAAGCGTTGACTCAGGTCTGTCGGCCGGTCCACATAAACAAAATCATTTGTTTCCAAGTCAACCTGCCAAAGCAAGACATTGTGTTGAGCGATGCCTATGCCATCTGCTGCTACGAGCTTTGCGGTTTTGTCCCAGTAGAGCATAACTCCCACAACGGATTCTTGAGGTCTGACAACCGTCATCTTGGCTTTCAATTCTTGGTAAGAAGGCTTCTCTAAGAGTGATTTCATCAAGCCTGGAGAATCAAGAAGCAAGAGCTCTGCTATTTGCTCACGCAAGACAGTCGAACTCTGAACAGCCGAATAGAGGGCAAGATTGCCACCCTTGGAGTGTCCGGAAACAGCGATATGGCCACTGAGGTTTGGCAAGTGCTTCTCCAGAAAGGCCATAGCTGAGCGATGGGCAGGAATTTCCCGACTGTAGGTCAGTTGAAAATCCTCCTTCCAACCAATAACGCTATCATCTGTCCCACGAAAGACAATCTGCTGGTAGTCCAATTCAGGCAAGCTGAAAATCATAGCCGCAAACTGCTTTTCCACTTCCTTGTCCAAGACACTACAGTAGTCACTTAGATTAAGTCCAGCGAAACGCCTAGACCTGACCATGGCTTCAGCCAAATCTACCCGTTCCTTAGTCACCATGAAGCTGTAGTCTGGATTTAAGTCCTTCCCTTCAGCATAGTCATGTAAATTGATGGTTTCCTTCAAATCACTTGCTGAGAGCCATTTTTCATAAGTCAGGTAGCCAATTTCATTAATACAAACCTTATCCAAAATATTAAGAGGCTCTTGGTCGAAAGGCAAATCCTTAACCTTTTCAAGATAATCGATTAAATTGGACATCATTACTCCTTAAAGTCTTTCTTACTTTGATTTTACTAGAATTTTCAATAAATTGTTAGTGAAAAATGTGATATGATAAGAGAAATTATTTATTAGGAAAAGGAAGCTTATGACTATTTCACGATTTTACCGTATCTTACTAGCTCTCTGTGGACTAGTAGGAGTTTCTATCCAAATCCATGATGATGGTTGGGGCATGTTGCTCTATTACACTGTTTTGTCCAATATCCTGGTCTTCTCCAGTTTGATTTTCTTCATCTTCTATGACTTCAAAAAAGGGGATGCGACAACTAACACCAAACTCTTACGTTACAAGGGTGGTGTAACCATGGCCATCCTCATCACTGGAGTCATCTATCACATCCTCTTGGCCCCTATTACAGAACCTGAGAAATTCTGGACCCTCCGTAACTTCTTGGTCCACTATATTGTGCCTTGGGGATTGGTACTTGATACCCTCATTTTCGATGCTAAGAAAGCCTACCGTCTACGTGAGCCAATTTACTGGTCCGTGGTCCCTCTGTCTTACTTTGCCTTTGCCCTTTTAAATGGCTTGGTTCTAAAACTCCCTATTCCAGGTGCTAAAGATAGCCCCTTCGCCTACTTCTTTATCAATGTCAATAAATTTGGTTGGAACAAGGTTTTGGTAAACGTCTTGGTCATCAGTGCCGGGTATATCGCTGTTGGCTATCTCTTATATCTCTTGAAAAAATTTATCGGTCGTAAACCGGCATAAAACACGAACTGAGCTACCCTAGGTAACTCAGTTTTTTCTATTGCAACAAACCTAATTTATCAAATGCCTTATACAAGCCATCAGCCTCAACATCGTCTGTGACTAAGTCTGCCATGGCCAAGATTTCTGGCCCACCATTTCCCATGGCAACTCCAACCTCACAGTATTCCAACATAGGGATATCAATCTTTGCATCGCCAAAAGCAATGGTATCCGAAGGCTTAGCACCCAAATATTCCAAAATAACATCAATGGCATGGGCCTTGTTAATATGCTTAACACCCAAATCACCAAACAAGGCTGTCTCACCTCGACCTCCCCAAGTATGGGCTTCAAGCTGCGGAAAAGCTTCTTTAGAATCCAAGTGATCCTGATAAGACTCCAAAACGAAACTGACCTTGTTTAGGTCGTCACGGTAGAGTTCCCCACCATACTGGAGGCCATGAATGAAATCTTCTGGTTCCTTACCCTCCACAGACTCTGCAGATTGCCCTTTTTGAATAGCGTAAGTCTTAAGTGTCTCACGCGCCCGCTCCCGAAAATCAGGACTAGCAAAGAGACCATTATTGCTCTCCAGATAAAAGGCAAGATGGCGCTCTGTTAGCCAATCCACAATCTTTGCTGCATCTTCCTTGGATATCAACTGATGCATGAGGACCTGGCCATGATACTCCACATAAGAGCCATTACCACCAATCATCCCATCTAAACCAATTTCCCATAATTCTGGTTGCATTTCTGCCTTGCTACGTCCGGTACAAACATAGACCAGATGCCCCTTTTCACGCGCCTGACGAATTGCCTTTACTGCTGACTCTGGAATGCGGTTATGATAATTCACCAATGTCCCATCAACATCTAGAAAAATAAGTTTTGACATGTTTTCACCTCGAGTCCTCTTTTACTTTATTATACCCTGATACTGCTCCAAGAGATAATACTTTCCTCAGATAAACTGATACTATCCTATGATAGTGTTGTCTCCAATCCAAAGCATTGCCATTTCTCCTGAAAGAAGCTATGATGAAGGTATGAATGATTTAAAAACTCTACTGAATCACCTGCCCTATAAATTAGCAGCCTATGATGCCCAAGGAAACTTTCTCTACGACAACGGTGGCGCTGACGGTAGTTTCTTCCCCCGTGAGCCTGAAAATCTGCCTGATTGGGTCATGTCTGAAGTTCTAGCATCTCCTACAAAAGAAAGGAGTTATCAGATTCCAACAGACAGTTTTGATCAAGTCCTCATCCAGACCTACCAAGCTGCTATCGACAACGAAGGAAAGGTCCTAGGATTTTGGGAGACTATTTATGATTTGAAGCAACCTCTCAAGACCTATCTTGATAACTCTGCTCAAGCTCTTGTCGCCTGGTCTGATGCCACTAGTGGCGCTAGTTTCAAGGAAGAAACTGACTTTTAAGCTAAATTTCTTGCTTTAATAAATGAAAAATTCACTTAATTCAAGACTAGCTCAAAACACCCTTATTCATAAAATGTGCCTAAGTCAGCACTACAAAGGCTTTTTGGAAATCAGTCACTTTAATATCTCTCACAGAATTTATAAACACTCTATTTTGCATTTTTGCGCTATTTAAGGTAGAATGGGAGTAATGAGAAAAAGAATAAAACCGATCGTTGTTTACGTGGTTCTAGCTCTTTTAGGATTAGCATTAGTTATTGCAAATATTCACAATACGTCCAAACAGCAGGCGCATCTTCAAAACGTGAAGTCTGCTATTCCTTATGCTACTACACCAAAAACAACAACCAGTAGTACATCTAGTAGTTCCGACGAGGAGCTGAAACTCAATCCCATTATCGACCTTTCGGGGTGGCAACTACCTCAGGATATCGATTACGATGTCTTGTCAAATCATATTTCTGGTGCTATTATCCGTGTCTTTGGCGGATCACAGATTAGTAAGGATAGCAATGCCGCTAGTTCGAATGGGGTTGACAAATCTTTTAAAACACATATCAAAGAACTCAAAAAACGTGACGTTCCAGTTGCCGTCTATTCCTACGCTCAGGGTGCTTCTGTCAAGGAGATGAAGGAGGAGGCTCGTATTTTCTACAAAAATGCTTCTCCATACAAACCTACTTATTACTGGATTGACGTGGAAGAGGAAACCATGCCTAATATGGAGGAAGGTGTCCAAGCTTTTCTAGCTGAGCTCAAACGTCTAGGAGCTGATAAAGTCGGTCTCTATATTGGTGCTTATTTCATGCTTGAGCAAGAGGTTTCAACCAGAAACTTCGATGCTGTTTGGATTCCCGCCTACGGTACTGACTCTGGTTACTATGAGACTTTGCCAAACACTGATATTGACTATGATCTACATCAGTATACCTCACAAGGAAGTCTTCCTGGATTCGATAATATTCTAGATCTTAGCCAAATCAATCCCGAGAAAAACAAACGTAAAACCTTTGAAAAACTCTTTGGTAAGATTAAGCAAAAACCAACTAAAAATAAGAAGACTACTTCGACAAGTTCATCTAGTAGTCAGTAAAAACCAGTGTCTAAAGCACTGGTTTTCTTCTTGTCAAATTGGTTTAGGCTTGTTCGGACGAATATGGTATAATGGATGGTAGAAATGAATAACTTTAAAAGGAGATATGACAATGGCTAAGAAAGGCAAAGTCAAGAAGACCCTGGTTGACCAAATTCTTGATAAAGCTAAGATTGACCATGATAGCTTATCCTTCAATGGTTTAGAGGGGGAGCTTCCAGAAGATGTGGCGCGTGAAAGCATTTATAAAACCCTCGCCCTTAAGGGAGATAAGACAGGGCCTGTCATCGGCATTGTCCCTATCACCGAACACCTGTCTGAAAAGAAATTAGCTAAAATTTCAGGGAACAAGAAGGTTCAAATGATTCCACAAAAGGATCTCCAAAAAACAACTGGCTATGTTCACGGGGCTAACAATCCTGTGGGAATTCGCCAAAAACATAATTTTCCTATTTACATCGATCATTCTGCCCAAGATGCTGGCTTCCTCATTGTCTCAGCGGGGGAAATTGGGCGTTCTATTCGTATCAATAGTCAAGAACTTGCTGATTTTGTTAATGCTGAATTTGCTGATATTAAGGAGTAATCATGAAACTGTATTTTGTACGTCACGGTAAAACTGAGTGGAACTTGGAAGGCCGACTTCAAGGTGCCAAGGGAGACTCGCCTTTACTTAAAGAATCTATCGAACAAGTACGTGAGCTAGGTCACTACCTCAGTGACACTCATTTTGACTTGGTCTTCTCAAGTGACCTACCTCGTGCTAAAAAAACTACAGAGCTCATCATGGAGTCTCAAAAACCTAAAGCTAAAGTTACCTACACTAAAACTTTGCGTGAATGGCAACTAGGTAAACTAGAGGGGCAAAAGATTTCCCTTATCCAAGCCATCTATCCAAAAGAAATGGATGCCTTCCGTAACAATCTAGCCAATTTCCGTGCTAAGGACTTCCAAGCGGAATCTGTCTACAAAACAACAAAACGTGTGGCCGAATTTGTCAAAACACTTAAAGACAGTGATGCTAAAAATGTCCTCATTGTCGGTCACGGAGCTAACTTAACAGCTTCTATCCGTACCCTCCTTGGTTTTGAACCTGGTCTTCTTCGTAAAGCAGGAGGTCTTGACAATGCTTCTGTCACTATTCTCGAAACCAACGATTTCGAGCACTTCACTCTTAAATGTTGGAATGATACGTCCTATATGGATGAACAAAACAAGATTAGCTAAATCATCGACTGACTTCATAAGACAAGCGATCCTGATCAAGGGTCGCTTTTTAGCACTCAAAAAACCCTTAAAGCCTACTACTTCAAGAGCTTCACTTCTATTATTTCCTCCCTCTTGATAAATAAAACGGCCACACGAGGCCGCTCTATTTATCTTCCATATTTCATACGAAGGATTTTTTCCTGATTAGCATTCAAACGAAGAAGGATAACCACTTTATCAATACTCATATTGCTCTCAAGAAGACGTTCAGCCGCCATCATAAGACCATTATTGATACCTAGTTGAAGGACTGGATTTTCATTATCATTGATATCAAAGATATATTTGTTATTTGGAAGGTCGAAAAGGACTTTCACCGCTCCAAAGAGTTGCTCAAAACTATCGATTTCCAAGTCGAAGACTGGCTTAGTACCTGGTTTAAGGCTACGTCCACGGTGGTTAAACCACATTGAGTGCCAGCCACCATTGAAGGCACCCATGACATCATTGTCATAAGAATCTCCAACATAGAGTGTCGTCGATGGATTCATGTCAAATTGCTCAGCTGCGAGGTTGAAGATTTCCTTCTCAGGCTTTTGGAAACCTGTCGCCTGACTGACGATGACACGCTTAGGATCAACGTAATCATAAAGTCCCAACTTCTTAACCTTTTTAAGTTGGTGCTCTGTTGGTCCATTGGTAATAATACCCATAGGAACATTTTTTTCCTTTAGGAAATCAAGGGTCATGCGCATCTCATCAAGCATGGTGATATTTTCCAACTCATGCTCGTAAACCTCTTGAAAATGGCTGCCCGTTTCTTCATCAATTTCACGGTAGCCAAACTCCAAAAGCGTCTCTTTACAGCGCCAAAAACGGAAATATTCGGTTGTCCACTCACCGGCCATTACACGTGGAAAACCAACATCAGAATAGTGGCGGAAACGAATGTAGGCTTGATTCATGTGACTCATATCAAAGTCAGGGAAACATTTTTCCATGGCAATACGATAAGGTGCCTGTTGGTCGTAAATAGTATCGTCAACGTCAAAAACAATAGAGGTAATCATCTGTCCGTTCTTTCTTATATCATTCTCTTGTCAGAGACTTAGATAAATTAGGAAGCTAACAACTAAACTACTACATGAGTCTGCTCCTAATTTAATCTTCAGTCTTGCAAAAGTAAGCTTTAAGTCAACTGTCTAGGGGCAATCTTACTCGTCTGTTTTTTATCAGATTGCAATTGCCCAAACAGTCTTATTATACCGTTTTTACCTTCTTATTTCAATTTTCGACCCCACTTAAGAAAAGATTATTCGTGTTTTGAAGACAGAAAAAGGTTTGGAACAATTTGTCCCAAACCTAATGCATCTTGTCATATTCAGACACTTATTTAATTTCTTTAAAGGTCATTTTTTGTTTGACTTCACCCTGACCACCTTTGGCAATCTGGTAATAGAAATCTTTTGATGTAAAGTGGTCACCATAAGCAAAGACCTTGTTGTATTGCCATTGTGACAATTGATCGTCCTCTTTTTTACCAAGAGTCAATGTTGTCTTTGTCACACTGTATTCCCACTTAGCTGTTTGGTCATTATAAGCCTTGTCAAAATCAGTCTGACTCTTAGCAGCATTAACCACTGTCGTACGATCCTGACTCACAAGTGCCTTGTTACCGCCTTCTTGGAAAGCTACATACATGACACGATTATTGACCTCACCATTTAGAGAACTTGAGTATTGGTAAACCTTACCAGGTACAACACTATCCAAATGGTGTGTTCCCCAGTAATAGAAAGCACCAAATCCAGCTCCCGTAACCAAGAGACAGGCGAGAACGACACTAATAATGATATTTCTCTTTGACATGTCTTGCCCCTCTCTATTCGTCACCAGTTAGGTCAGAGAAAGTTGCCTCTGAGTCTGTTTCAGTGTGGCTTGAAGAACTTGATGATGAGCGTTCAACACTTGATGAAGCCTTAGATTCAGATGATTTTTCAGTGCTTGATGATGAACTTTCTTTTTCCTTGTAAACATCAACGTTGAAAGCCCACTTATCACCCTTATAACTTACCTGGATTTGGGCATATCTTGCCTTGATAAGATCTGACATCTTACTATCACTGTTAAGAACATCGTAAATCTTTTGAGCGAGAGCTTTGGCATTGTCTTCCGTTTTAGCACCATCTTTAGGTCCACCTACAATGTCTTGAGCCTTAGACGTTTCACCTTGACGGTAGAGGGACGTGCTTTCAGTGTCCTTCTTAGCAGTAGCATTTTCACCAGTCTTATCACCTTCATGTGAGAAGAAACTCCATGCAGGACGACCTGAACGTTTTTGTTGATATACTTGTTCGAATTCACTTTGAACCTTGTCTTGGAAAGCATCATCAGTCAATTCTTTTTCCTTAGAACTTTCTGTACTTGCTTTGCTTTCACTACTGCTTGCTGTTGAGCTTGATGCAGAAGATGATGATCCACTTGTTGAACTTGATGAAGCATCTTTAGATTCTGATGATGACGAAGATGAGTCCTTGCTATCTTTAGAATCTTTGTCTTTATCGTTATTATTGTTAGTCGTGCTATTTGAGAATGAAACGCTATTGTCAGAATTATCTGGAGCGTAGATCACTGTATTCTTAGAATGGTCATCAGAGACAAAAGTGCTGTTATTGATAATCACTCGGTTGTTATCACCATAATAGTTGTTGATAACAATCTTAGAATGTGCACAACGGTAACCATTACCAGTCACATGGTAACCTGCTGGGACATCACCATCACGTTTCAAGATGAGGACGTCACCTGCGAAGATAAGATCAATATTCTGAATATTGTTATCGTAAGCTAATTTTTCAATAGAAATTCCAGTTGCTTGAGAGATTCCCCACAAGGTATCTCCCCATTGAATCACGTACTGTTGGCCATCTAACTGCTGTGGATTGATGTTCTGAGTTGTCAAATTATTTGTAATTTGTTCAGGTGTGCTGGCAATCCAGTTTGTAATATCAGCAGCGTGAGCACTCGTTTGATTTTGATAAAAGCTATCTGCTAACACAGATACCGTAGGCATCCCAATAGGTGCTAGTAAAGCGCCAAGCATCACGGCTTTACTAACATAATTTTTCTTTTTCATCGTATTTCCTCCTTATATCATACGAAACTTACTTTGCTATTGTACACCCTTTTTATTATATTTGTCAATAAATTCTATAACTTTCTAATCGAAGGTTAATGCTAGTTAACGATTTGTCCTAAAAATAGACAAATCCTAGCTTTATTTATCTGACATTTAATCATTTGTCCTATCTTTAGAGGGTGATTTATGATACAATAATTACGACTATTTTATGGAGGACTAACATGTCAAATCAACACATGGAAGAATTGAACGATCAACAGATTGTCCGTCGTGAAAAAATGGCGGCCTTGGCTGAACAAGGAATCGATCCTTTTGGTAAGCGATTCGAACGCACAGCTACATCTGGTCAATTAAAAGAAAAATACGCTGACAAAACAAAAGAAGAATTGCACGAAATCAACGAAACTGCTACAATCGCAGGTCGTTTGATGACTAAACGTGGCAAAGGTAAAGTTGGCTTCGCCCACATCCAAGACCGCGATGGTCAAATCCAAATCTACGTACGTAAAGATGCTGTCGGTGAAGAAAACTACGACATCTTCAAGAAAGCTGACCTTGGTGACTTCCTCGGCATCGAAGGTGAAGTTATGCGAACAGATATGGGAGAACTTTCTATCAAGGCTACTCATATCACGCACTTGTCTAAAGCCCTTCGCCCATTGCCTGAGAAATTCCACGGACTTTCAGACGTTGAAACCATCTACCGTAAACGCTACCTCGATTTGATTTCTAACCGTGAAAGCTTTGACCGCTTTGTCACACGTTCAAAAATCATTTCTGAAATCCGTCGCTACCTCGATGCTCAAGGTTTCCTTGAAGTCGAAACACCTGTTCTTCACAATGAAGCTGGTGGTGCTGCTGCTAAACCTTTCATCACTCACCACAATGCACAAAACATCGACATGGTACTTCGTATCGCGACTGAGCTCCACCTCAAACGTCTCATTGTTGGTGGTATGGAACGTGTTTACGAAATCGGACGTATCTTCCGTAACGAAGGTATGGATGCCACTCACAACCCTGAGTTCACATCTATTGAAGTTTACCAAGCTTACGCTGACTTCCACGATATCATGAACTTGACTGAAGGTATCATCCAACACGCTACTAAAGCGGTTAAAGGTGATGGACCTATCAACTACCAAGGAACTGAAATCAAGATCAACGAACCATTCAAACGCATCCACATGGTTGATGCAATCAAGGAAATCACTGGCGTTGACTTCTGGCAAGATATGACTTTGGATGAAGCCAAAGCAATCGCTGCAGAAAAGAATGTTCCAGTTGAAAAACACTACACTGAAGTTGGTCACATCATCAACGCCTTCTTCGAAGAATTCGTTGAAGAAACATTGATTCAACCAACTTTCATTTACGGTCACCCAGTTGCTGTGTCTCCATTGGCTAAGAAAAACCCAGAAGATCCACGCTTCACTGACCGTTTCGAGCTCTTCATCATGACAAAAGAGTACGGAAATGCCTTCACCGAATTGAACGACCCAATCGATCAATTGTCACGTTTCGAAGCACAAGCTGCTGCTAAAGAACTCGGTGACGACGAAGCAACAGGCATCGACTACGACTACGTTGAAGCTCTCGAATACGGTATGCCACCAACAGGTGGACTCGGAATCGGTATCGACCGTCTCTGCATGCTTCTCACTGACACAACAACCATCCGTGATGTCTTGTTGTTCCCAACGATGAAATAAAAAGTGATATCCCATTAGTCAAATAATGGGATATTTTTATATGAGGTATAAACGTGTTCAAAAAACTGAAGTCCCTATTTAAGAAAAAATCAATTGTGGGTGAACAGCCTGAGACAAAGATAGAAGAAAGCCAATTAGACTTTCCCATAGACCGTGCAGATTATTTTTTCGATCACGCACTTGTATTTTATTGTGAAGAAAATAATATCCCTTCAGAAAAACTAAGCCAATCAGACATGCTAGAGATTAGTAAAAGAGCTGCTTTTCATCTCAGTATCTTCGTCGCCTGGCTAGCAAAACATGATTTTCTGAATCCCCAAAGTGATGGATTTAACCTTGAGGATGAACAAAAACTCAAGAATGAAACGATTACGGGTACAGACTATCTCTTTAAACATCTTGATGAAAAACTCTATTCAACTGATATCAGTAACACACTCCTTCCCTTCATCTCTGATTTTTATGAAGATTACATGGATTTCTGTTATACAGTCTTGGTTGATGATGTTGCTAGAACTGAATTTGACTGGAAAATCTATCACTTGGTTGAAGATGATATTGACGAGATGTTTAGTCAATATAAGACTCACATCAGATAATATTTAAAAACGCTTCCCTCAATCGAGAGAAGCATTTTCTTATTTCCAAAATTTTGCTTTTGAAGCTGCGACCCAAGCTGACAAACAAGCAAGGGCTACTACTGCATAGATAGCGTATTGTTTCGCAGGATAAATCCATGCTTTGTTTTCTTCATGCCAGCGAGACTTCCAGAGGCCGATGTAATCTCCGGTCATTCCAGGATTTTTAAGGCGCTCCATGTAATTTGCAGGTAGGTTATCAGGCTGATTCATCTGCACGTTAATGATAAAGATAAGCAAAGCAAGCGCAATGACAACTAGGAGTGCCAGGGTAATCTTTTTCTTAGCTGTTAGTTGAAATGTTTTCAATTATTTTTCTCCCTCATTTATGAAATAATCTACTCATATAGTTTAGTATAAAAAGGCAATTCTGAAAAGTCCTCTATGACACCAATGTAAGATAAGTCAAAACCTTGCACATCTTTCTCATAGTGTTATAATTAGGTTGTCTGGCTGAGTGGTAATGGTGATGCTTCCATTCAGATAAGACTTAGAAAGAGGTGCTTATGACATCTTTAAAAAAGGTTTCACTTTCTGAAGTGAACCAATCAATTGATACACCAAATAATAACCGTTTTGGGCAAAATCTCAGGGCTTTCTTAGGCCCTGGTGCACTGGTGGCCGTTGGATACATGGATCCGGGAAACTGGATCACCAGTGTTGTTGGTGGTGCAACCTACAAGTACAGTTTGCTTTTCATTATCTTAATTTCCTCTTTGATTGCCATGCAGTTGCAACAAATGGCTGGGAAATTAGGGATTGTGACCCAAATGGACCTAGCTCAAGCGACTGCCTATCACTCGCCCAAATGGTTGCGATACACACTTTGGGTGATTCTGGAGCTGGCCTTAATGGCGACGGATTTGGCTGAGGTGCTTGGTTCTGCCATTGCTCTTAACCTGCTCTTTGGTATTCCAATTATGGTTGCCATTCTGGTGACAATCCTAGACGTCTTCCTGCTACTGCTCATCATGAAGCTAGGATTCAAAAAAATCGAGGCTATTGTTTCAACCTTGATTTTGACCATCTTGGTTATCTTTGTCTACTTGGTAGCCTTGTCTGAGCCTAGTATTACGGGAATCCTAGAGGGTTATCTCCCTACGCCAGCGCTCTTCGAGCCACATGCTGCTGGACATACCAACCAGTTGACCTTGGCGCTTGGGATTGTGGGTGCGACCGTTATGCCACATAACCTATACTTGCACTCATCCTTGTCACAGACTCGTAAGGTTGACTATTCTGATGGCAAAGACGTGACTAAGGCTGTCCGTTTCATGACCTGGGATTCTAACATCCAGTTGACTTTGGCCTTTGTGGTTAACTCCCTCCTCTTGATTTTGGGGGCAGCTCTCTTCTTTGGTCATGCTTCTGATATTTCAGCTTTCTCACAGATGTACAATGCTCTTCAGGACTCTAAGATTGCTGGTGCGGTAGCTAGTTCGACACTTTCAACACTCTTTGCCTTGGCGCTCTTGGCTAGTGGTCAAAACTCTACCATTACTGGTACTTTGACTGGTCAGATTGTCATGGAAGGCTTCCTCCACATGAGGTTACCACAGTGGGTGATTCGTTTGTTCACACGTCTCTTCGCCCTACTACCGGTTATCATTGTAGCCATTCTCTACGGCGATCAAGAAAAGACACTAGATCAACTCTTGGTTTATTCACAAGTATTCCTTTCAATTGCCTTGCCATTCTCTATCTTCCCTTTGATTTACTACACTTCTAAGAAATCACTCATGGGAAAACACGTCAATGCTAAGTGGAATACTTTCCTTGGTTATGCCATCGCTATTGTCCTAACCATTCTCAATCTCAAACTTATCATTGATACGTTTTAAACAAAAAATAAGGCCAGCGCCATGCTGACCTTGTTTTAGTTTTTGAAGGCGTCAACGAGAACTTGGAATTCTTCATTGCTAAGGGTAATCCCCTTACCCATCTTGGTATGGTCTGGACTCCATGTACGGATGTCATACTTAGCTGGTGCGCCATTAAAGCTCACACGATTGAGTTCCTTAGTCCAGCCCTTGTCATTCTCAGACAAGACCAAGAGTTTTTCTTCAATTTCAAATGAAAATTCTGCCATTTGCTTACCTCCACTAGCTTTATTCGTTTTTTTCTGTGAAAATTGTGTGTTTTAGAAAGAAGTTATCCACAAAAATTCACCTTTCATGCTATAATTATTTTATCAAGAAACGAGGGAAATGACCATGATAAACTTTTTAGAAGCGGTAAAGCATCAGCTTCATCAGTTTGTGGAAACAGGTCACAGCAAACCTGTCCACCTAATGCAGAATCAACTTATTAACGATATCTACCATGCTATTGATCATAACCAAATGGTCATGCTAACATCCAATCAGAAAACCTATAAGGGCTACATCAACCGTTATGACAGGGAGCGACAAGCCATCTTTATCGAGCAAGATAAGATCATCAGCATGATTGAACTTAAAGAAATCAAACGTCTAAAAATCATATCACAACGAGGTTAAGTTTATCAGTTAACCTCGTTTTATTATTTGGTTGACTATTTTAAAATCACTTGCTATAATAAGTTAACTATTTGTTTAGGAAAGGTTAACTAAAAATGACACAAAATCGTACACTGTCGCTTATTCTTCCAGCTTTTGGTGCTGCCATCATTGCCGCACTGGCTCAAATTGTTATTCCTATCGGTGCAGTTCCTATTACTCTGCAAACTTTTGCTGTTGGACTTGTTGCTGCCATCCTTAAGCCAAGAGAGGCGACACTTGCTGCTACCCTCTACCTGATTCTAGGCGCCATTGGTCTACCAGTTTTTGCAGGTGGAGGCGGTGGACTCCAAGCCTTCTTTAGCCCTTCAGCTGGCTATTTGTTGGCTTATCCATTTTTCGCCTTTGTCACTTCAAAACTGACGCATGCTGAGACTCCTATTTGGAAAATCTTTGTGGCTTTTGTTTTGGGTGATGCACTTGTCTTTATCGGTGGTATCCTCAGCCTGCACTTTCTCGGAAAGATGGGATGGTCTGCAGCTGTGGCTGTTGGTTTGACACCTTTTATCATTCCTGACCTCTTAAAAGGTCTCATCGTCGCTTTGGTGACTAAGCCAGTCTTAAAAGCTCTTAAAAATCATAGTTACTTTAACTAAAAAAGATTGAAGACTTTGTTCATGTGAACAGAATCTTCAATCTTTTTATTTTTCAAAATAAATATCATAGTGCTTTGAACAAGCTGGGTTGAAGGCACTGTGACAATTAGGACAAGCTTCTACATCTTGATACTCCTCAATGGTCATCTCATGCCTACAAACGCCACAGATAAGGACCTTGTCCTGCTTCAATTGGCAAGGATAAGCTCGATAGCTATGAGCCTCCAAGCGATCATGACACTGATAACAGGCATAATACTTCTGGCACTCGAAGCATTTTAGGGCAACAATATCTAGTGGGGAATGGTAGTGCTGACATCTACTCTGATCATCTACCAGGAGCCCATTGATTTGACTTGTCATTAGGCACGAACAGTTTTGCTTGAACCGTCTTTTTGGTAGAGGTTAATTAAACCTTCTTTAGTTGAACGAATCATGTCACCAGGTTTAACTTCTTGTGGCACAGTAATTGTAAGAAGTTCCATTGGGTTTGGTGCACGGTCAATCTTGTTACCATTGGCATCGTGAAGGTCTTTGATATCACACTCGAAATGACGGAAGCCTGGTCCGTAGAATTCAACGTGGTCACCTTCGAGGATAACGTTACGTTGACGGATTGTAGCTGTCATAGTTGCTGGATCAAAGTCTACGACTTCACCAACGAATTTGTATTGTGGAATCTTACGACGGGCACCAAAGAGTTGTTCGTTTTCTGTTGGTGTCTTGTAGTAGAAACCTGTTGCCAATTCACGTTGGGCAACTTTCCAGAGTTCGTTAATCAAATCATCTTTGATGGCATAAAAGGCTTCTGCACTTTCCATGTAAGCGTCACAAGCAGCCTTGTAACAGTTGGCAACTGTTGAAACGTAGTGAACAGATTTCATACGACCTTCGATTTTAAGGCTGTCAACGCCATTATCAATAAGGTCTGGGATATTTTCAATCATACACATGTCAACGGCTGACATTGAGTATTCTTCAGGAACTTCACCGTGGATACTCTTTCGCTCTTGACCGAATGGCATGTCGTAAAGGTCATATTTCCAGCGACAAGACTGTGAACAACCACCACGGTTGGCATCACGGTCTGACATGTGGTTAGAAAGGGTACAGCGACCTGAGTATGAGATACACATAGCACCATGGACAAAGGCCTCAATTTCAAGATCCGTACGTTTACGGATTTCAGCCAATTCTTCCATAGTTACCTCACGTGCCAAAACAACACGGGTCAAGCCATACTGTTTCCAAAAATGGAAGGTTTCAACATTTGTCGCAGATGCTTGCGTTGACAAGTGGATGTTAAGTCCTGGAGCGTAGGTTGAACAGATTTCAATCAAGGCTGGGTCAGATACGATAACGGCATCGAGTCCCATATCACGCAATTCACGGAACCATTCACCAGCACCTTTTTCATTTCCTTCATGGGTAACCATGTTTGAAGCAACGTGCACATCAACGCCACGAGCGTGAGCGTATTCGATACCTTCACGAAGCTCATCCATGGTAAAGTTTCCGGCACGGCTACGCAAACCATAGGCTTGTCCACCAACGAAAACAGCATCTGCGCCGTAATTTACAGCGACTTTCAATTTTTCCAAAGTCCCAGCAGGTACCAGAACCTCTGGGCGTTTTTTAGTTGTAGTCATAATTTCTCCAATTTGCAAGATTGTCGATTTTAGTTTTTAGAAGGCTCCTTCGTTCCCTGAAAATGGAAAACTCACAAACGAAGGAGGAAGTATTTTTATTTTACACGGTCAGGTTCATAGTCATAGAAACCTGTGTCCAAACCACGGTTGGCTGGGTGTAATTTATGAATAGCCTCATCAAAGAGGAAGGCTTGGTCTTGTGAAAATTCACCAGCCTCGATGAGGTCACGAGCCTTCACAAAATACTCAGTGATTTTTACAAAGTTTTCACCTGGGCAATAAACACCGTCTAACTTCCAGTGATCAAAACCATGTTCAACGAGTTCTGAAAGTTTAGTCATCATATCCAAGTCATTGTTGGCAAAGATATGTGTTCCATGCAAGTCTTCATAAACTGAGTAGTGAGAATCTGGATCTCCTGGCTCAGAAAGGAAGAGGTCACGTTCTTTGGTAACAGCTTCATCCGTTTTGATAAAGTTGTAGTAGTTTTGAAGAAGCGGACGTTTTGAGTGGTGAATGATACTTGCACCATAAACCAAAACCTCAGCTGGAATTTTAAGATTTTCAGCCATGACGAAAAGTTCCGCAGATGGAATTTCACGAGCCAAAACAGCTTCAGAAGCTCCAGCTTGTTTGCCCCAGAAATTAATCTGACGGCTAGAGGTTACCATGGTTGAAGCATCATAAATCATTTTGAAGGGGCGTTTGTCACGGTTACAAATGTAGAAAACTCCTGCATCACCAACCGTGATATAATCTGCCTTGATTTCTTCAAGAAAATCAAGGTAGTCTGGAAGAGCATCCATCATACCTTGGTGCATGAGGGCGTTAACGGCAACAGTCAATTCCTTGCCAGACTCATGTACCAGCTCTGCAATCTTTCGCATCTCTGCGAATGAAAAAGGCTTAGGCAAACGAAGGCCAAAAGCTTTTTCGCCGATGTAAATACGATCTACGCCAAGTTCTAGGAGCTCACGTGCCTGCTCGTAGCTCTCAGCAGTCGCTGTAATCACTATTTTTTCCATAACTCACATTATAGCACAAATGATTTGATTTTTTTAGAATTTTTAGGCTCAAAACTCTGTATCTAAATATTTTTAATTAGTTTTTGAATACTATGATTTTTACAAAAATCAAAAAAAACTTTGCAATATAAAATTTTTGTGGTATTATTAATGAGATTCTAAATAGTGAAATACTGACTAAGTATTTTAACCTACACGAAAAAGTGATTTAGATATTTTATATAGAAAGGAGGCAGACATGGCTGACAACTTACACCGTCAATTTGATCACATCGAAGATTTCGAGACTGAGCGTCCTCAAACGACGAATTATCAAGATTATCAAGGTTTAAATAGTAATAGTATTAAGCTACAAGATATGATTTTCTTTGGACGTATCTCAAGCTTCTGTGTTTCAACAGTCCTAGTTGCCTTCCTTTTCTTGGTAGCACAGGTGGCTACCTTCTGGGCCTTCTTCTGGGCAATTACCATCAGCGTCATTGGTCAGATAGGCATTTATGTCCTGATCGAATATTATAAAGCACAAAAACGTTGACTGCTTGGTCAACGTTTTTGCGTCTTGAATTGTCAAATTAAGTGCATACTTTCCCCATAGAATACTTCATAAGGTGTTTTCCAGTTAAGACATTTTCGTGGCCTATTATTAAGTTTGTTCTCCCATAGCTGAATAGTCTGATCATCAACCAATGTTAGATCACTACCCTTTGGAAAATATTCTCTAAGTAATCCATTCGTGTTCTCATTGGTTCCTCGTTGCCATGGAGCATGAGGGTCAGGAAAATAGACTTCAATGTTCAATTGATCACTCAATTTCTGATGATACGTGAATTCTTTCCCTCTATCAGGAGTTACTGTATACTTCGTCAAGGGTTCTAACAGTTTTACCATAGCTTCTATTACCAACTTGCTTTTCTTAACAGCTACCTTTTTGATTTTTAGAAAACGAGAATAACGGTCTGTTAGAGTCACTAAACAAGCTTTTCCAGTTTTACCTGCAACAGTATCGGCTTCCCAATCTCCTATTCTAGTTCGGTTATTAGCATCTTCTGGTCTTTCGTGAATCGTATGAGAAATAGAAATTTTCCCTCTATTTTCGACATAACCTTTTGTATGACGTGTTTTTCCACGATGACGGAGCTTACGAATGACACCACGAGCACCATGAGATAGTGAGTTATCATCAAAATGACCTCTGTAAATGGCTCTATAGATTGTTTGATAACTAATAACAGTTTTTCCATACTCTAATCGCAACCGACCTTCTATTTCTTCAGGAGACCATTGGTAATCGAGAAATAGATGTTTGACGGTATTGCTTAAATTGTGATCTATTTCAAGCATACGCTTCCGCCCACAGTGTGATTTAGCCCTATGGTAAGATTCCTGTGCATGACTTGGAGAATAGCTTCCTTCTTTTAGATGCCGCTTCCACTCACGACTAATACTAGATGGATGACGATGAAGTAACTTAGCAATTTGAGAAAAATTTAGGCCTTGCGTACGGTAAATGAGAATACTTTCACGCTCGTCTATGGTAAAATGATGGTAGCTCATAAGATTTCCTTTCGTAACTAGTTCGTTCAATTCTATTTTACTAGAAAATCTTATGAGTTTTTATTGTGCACTTATATTGTATATTCAAGGTACTAAAAAAAGCCTCATGGGCTTTCTTTTTTTATTTTGCTTCTGCTGCTTCTTCAGAGATATCTTTGATATCAATGACGATATCATCAACGATAGCTTTGGTTTCTGCTTCAACATCTGCTTGCTCAGGAGTTACTTGTGCTGTTTTCTCTTTGATAAGTTCAAAGCTCTCTTTGGCAAAGTCAGCAACTTGAGCTGTTTTTTCTTGAACTGCTTTTGTCAAATCATCTGCAGTGATGTCGCCATTTTCAAATTTTGTTTTATAGTCTTGGAAAGTATCGACTGCCAAATCTTTGTAGTCGCTAGCTTTTTCCACCACTTGATTTTGATAAGCTTTTGGATCTTCTTTGAATGAAGCGATTTCTTCATCAATACGTGCTTTAACAGCTTTACCTTTTTCAGTTGTAAAGAAGTAAGCTGCTGCAGCTCCAGAAGCTACACCAATGATTAGGGTGTTTAAAAATTTACTCATGAAAAGACCTCCTTATTTTTTCTTGTCTTTTTTACCAAATAGTTTTGAAGCAACCTTACCGATAGCAAAGGCTGAACCTGCTTTACCGACACTTGCTCCTGCTGCACTTGCTTTCGCACCGAGATAACGAGCTTCAGTATTCAAGTCAGAGACACTTTCTGAAAGCTCAGCTACTGCTACGAAGAGAGGATCGATTGTTTGAACTTTTTCATTAACATCTTCAACCAAGACGTTTGCCTTAGCCAAGATTTCATTTGTTTGATGAAGGGTTACATTGATATCTGTACGAAGCACAGCAACTGTTTCTTCAACTTCTTTAACCACATGACGGGTACGAAGTAGAGTAGGGATTAATGCAATGAGAAACGCAGCAAGTGCGATTGCGATAATAAGAAATGCAATTTCTGCCATAGTTTAGGACTCCTTTGACCTTTTTAAACGGTCGCTACAAGAAAACTGAAGTAGAATCTCCAGTTTCCAGTGACCTTTGTTATGATAATTTTCATTATATTATAACAAAGTCTGAGCTATATGACTAGTTTTTCATTTTATAATCTGCCTCTGGGCGTTGCTTTCGCAAATAGAGCAAGGTTGCACCCAAGATGATAATAGCGATGCTAACCCATTGAGAAACACGCAAGCCAACAAACATGAGGCTATCCGTACGCATGCCTTCAATGACAAAACGTCCAAGACCATACCAGATAAGGTAAAATGAGGTCACATCTCCTTGACGCAGTTTCTTATTAAAGCGTCTTAGTCCTAGGATAATGATAAATCCGACCAAGTTCCAGAGACTTTCGTAAAGAAAGGTCGGTACACGATAACTACCATCAATGTACATCTGCTGGCGAATAAATTCTGGGACATAATTCAGATGACTAACTGCTTTTCCGTAGGCCTCCTGGTTAATAAAGTTTCCCCAGCGACCGATACTCTGAGCAATCATAACGCCAGGTGCCGCGATATCTAGAAAATCCAAGACAGCAATGGCATGACGTTTAGCAAACCAATAGAGGACAGCTGCTCCAGCAATCAAGCCACCATAGATGGCAATTCCACCATTCCAAATTGCAAAAATTTCAGAAGGATTTTGACTGTAGTAGGACCACTGGAAGATCACATAGTAGAGCCTAGCACCAACAATGGCTATCGGAAAGGCAAGAAGAATAAAATCTAAGATGTTTTCAGGGTCAATTCCCTTTTCAGGAGCCCAACGCTGAGCCAGATAAACGGCAAGTAAGAGACCAGATACGATACAGATGGCATACCAATGAATACTAATGGGGCCAAGCCTTAGAGCAATAGGATCAATAGTAGCAAACATTAGTCTTCACCATTCTTACTAATGAGGTTGGTCAAACGTTCTTCAAAGGTTTTGGTTGCATCAAATCCCATTTGCTTAGCACGGTAGTTCATGGCTGCAGCTTCGATAACGACTGATACGTTACGGCCTGTCTTAACAGGAATGCGGACACGTGGAATCTTAACGCCTTGCAATTCGATTTCTTCATTCCCATTTCCAAGACGATCAAAGACCTTACCGTCTTCAAAATTTTCAAGATAGATGGCCAACTGAACTTGAGAAGAATTACGGACAGCACTAGCTCCGTAGAGACTCATGACATCAATGATACCAACCCCACGAATCTCAAGAAGATGGCGGAGGATTTCCGCAGGCTCACCCCAGAGAGTTTCCTCATCCTTAGCATAGACATCCACACGGTCGTCAGCGACTAGACGGTGACCACGTTTCACCAACTCAAGCCCTGTTTCACTCTTACCAATACCAGAATCGCCCTGAATGAGAACACCCATGCCGTAGATATCAACCAAAACACCGTGAACGCTAGTACGCTCAGCCAACTGTGCATTAAGGTACCAAGACATATCACCTAAAAGAGAGGATGTGCCGTTACGACCTTGAAGAACCGCAACGCCATTTTCTTTAGCTGCTCGATACATCTCCTCAGGAATATCAAGTCCACGCGCCACGATAACAGCAGGTGTCTCTTCTTTAAACATGTTACTGAAAACAGAGTAACGGTTGTGGTCAGTCAAAGTTTTAAGGTAAGACCACTCCTTCATCCCAACCAATTGAATACGCTCTGGTGAATAAAAATCAAAATATCCTGTCATTTCTAAACCAGGGCGAGAGATATCAGCGGTTGTGATTGGTTTTGACAATAGTTTTTCATTCCCATAGATAACCTTAAGCTTAAGCTTATCAACCAGCATTTTAACGGTTACTGTCATATTATTTCCTCCGATTATTTACTAGTTTCATTGTATCATAAAAAGGTTTTCAATGCGGTTCTCAAAGCAAAAAAGACCTGTGACTAGCACCAGGGCCAATCACAGGTCAATGTCTATTAACAGTTACTTACCAATTCCACTCATCTTCAACAGGTTCAGCATTTTTACGTTTGCGTCCATCCTTGAGTTTGATTTCAGGATAAATATCTTCTTTGTAAGGAAGGAGAAAGGCCAAAACCAAGTATAGGAAGATTCCAAACTGCGTTGAAACCATGAGAATAATAGCCAAAATACGAGCCAGAGCTAAATCCCAGCCAAACTTATCTGCCAAACCTGCAACAACACCGGCGACGAGTCTATTTTTTCGTGTCTTATAAAAACGATTTGACATGGTCTTCTTCTCCCATCATTTCTTTGATTTAATTATATGATTTTTTTAAACCAAAAAAATCAGCCCTAGGACTGATTTAGAAAAATGAGTTTGCCTCGGCACAGACCGCAACCAAATTTCTGTGTATTGACACGGCGTTTGCGACGGTAGGTATGACCACAGGATTGGCACTGATAGAGGTAGTAGTTCTCCTCCTGACCTTGCATCTTTGGAGCGTACCTAAGGCCATCGACCTTGGCTAGTAAGTCCTTGAAATCTCTATCCGCATGCTTGTAGCCCTTCCCTTGAAAATAAAGGTGATAATGACAGAGTTCATGGCGGACAATTTTTCGAAAGGTTTCAAGACCATGTTCCTCATAGAGTTTTGGGTTAAAATCTAAATGACCATCCTTGGGAAAGAACCGACCTCCAGTGGTTCGGAGACGCTTGTTCCACAAGGCTTGATGCTTAAATTCCCAACCAAAATCTTCTATAGAAACAGTCTTAACATAATCAGTTAGATTCACGTGGATTCACCAAGGAGAGATTGAGTTTTTCATGCTCTAAATCAACTTTTGATACCCACACGGTAACCAAATCCCCAACAGATACGACCTGACTTGGGTGGTTAACGAAGCTCTTACTCATCTCTGAGATGTGGATAAGTCCATCCTCGTGGACACCGATATCCACAAAGGCACCAAAGTCCACAACGTTACGGACCGTTCCTTCAAGTTTTTGTCCTACTGACAAGTCTTTGAGTTCAAGAACATCTTGACGAAGCACTGGTGCTTCAAAATCGTCACGGAGGTCACGACCTGGTTTCAAAAGGTCAGCAATGATATCTTTGAGGGTTTCCTGTCCAAGTCCCAATCCTTCCGCTGTTTCTTTAAGATTAAGAGCCTTCAATTTTGCCTTGGCAGAGTCGTCCAAGTCTGTGATAGCCAACTGCTTGAAGAGGGCTTTTACCGCTGGGTAAGACTCTGGGTGGACCCCTGTATTATCCAAGATATTCTTGGCATTTGGAATACGAAGGAAACCGGCGGCTTGTTCGAAGGCCTTGGCACCAAGACGTGGGACTTTTTTGATTTCCGCACGTGATGCAATCTCACCATTCTCCTCACGGTAGGCGACGATATTTTCAGAGATGGTCTTGTTGAGTCCTGACACGTGTGACAAGAGGGTACTACTTGCCGTATTGACATTAACACCGACCTGGTTAACCACGGTATCGACGACGAAATCAAGATTTTCAGAGAGTTTCTTCTGACTAACATCATGCTGGTATTGGCCTACTCCGATTGATTTAGGGTCAATCTTAACCAACTCAGCTAATGGGTCTTGAAGACGACGGGCGATAGAAATGGCAGAGCGTTTTTCGACCGTTAAGTCTGGGAACTCATGACGGGCCAACTCTGATGCAGAGTAGACAGAGGCACCACTTTCATTGACAATGACATATGAAGTCTCTGGAAAATCCTTGAGAACTTCTGCCACAAAAGCTTCACTTTCACGACTGGCTGTTCCATTACCGATAGCGATAATCTCAATGGCATGTTTCTTAATGAGGTCAGCCAAGTCTTTCTTAGCTTGGGCAATCTTAGCCTGACTGGCTGGAGCCACTGGATAGATAACTTGCGTTGTGATGAGCTTACCAGTTTGGTCGACGACAGCCAACTTAGCCCCTGTACGAAAGGCTGGGTCAAAACCGAGTACCATCTTACCTTTAAGTGGCGATACTAGAAGAAGACTGCGAAGATTTTGAGAGAAAAGTTGAATAGCACCATCTTCTGCTGCTTCAGTCAACTCGCTACGGATACGACGCTCCATGGCTGGAATGATTTTCTTCTTGAGAGATTGGTTGATAACTTCCTCGATATAGTCATTTTTTTGTTTGAAACGAGCACTGTAAAAACGGTGCATTTTCTCAAGATTGTGCTTAAAGGCCACCTTAATAACACCTAGTTTCTCCCCACGGTTAAGGGCTAACGTACGGTAACCTTGAAGTTTAGACACCTTGTCTTCAAAATCATAGTAGATTTTGAAGGTTTCTTTTTCATCCAGAGATTGATCCTTGAGGGTTGAAGTGATATCACTGTTGTTCCAGATTTCGTTGTAGGTCCAAGAGCGCAAGCTATTGTCCTCAGAAAAGGCTTCAACCAAAATATCCACAGCACCTGCAAGAGCCTTGTCAGCTGTTGGAAAGGCCTCAGATGTCAGCTTTTCAGCTTCAGCCTTGAGGTTTGGACTATTTTGCAAGATAAGACGAGCCAAGGGGAAGAGACCTGCTTCACGGGCAACCGTCGCCTTGGTGCGGCGTTTTTCCTTATAGGGAAGGTAGAGTTCTTCCACATCTGCCAGTTTTTCAGCGGCTTCAATGGCTGCCTTGAGTTGGTCGGTCAATTTGCCCTGAGCCTCAATCTTGGAAAGAACCGTTTCCTTACGGTCTTGAAGAGCAGTCAAGGATTTGTCCATATCAATGATGGCCTTGATTTGCGTTTCATCCAGATTGCCTGTTTTTTCCTTACGGTAACGGGCGATGAAGGGGATGGTATTGCCTTCTGCGGTCAATTCTAAAACAGTTTCAACTTGTTGTTTTTTTAGGCCCAATTCCTGAGCCAATGTCTCTAAATTACGATTTTCCATAAGTTCTATTATACCACGAGAGGAGATTTGCTTGGGCAGAAAACCTTGTAGCTGAAGCAAGAATTTTTAAGCAAGAGGTAGTATAATAGAAAATGTTAGGGGCTATTTCTCTCAGAAAGGACGCCCTTAGTATCTTTTGTAACTGAACTCGGGCTATTTCTTTCGGAAAATAGATACATCCTCCTAGAAGCAGAGCTTCTTCGTCTGATGCCCTAATTTTCTGTCAGAAATAACGCCCTCAGTATCTTATGTAAACTCGGAGGCTTTTTATGGCAGTTATTCAGAAAAAAACAAATGAACTTGAAAGCATGATGGCATCATTTGCGGCTATCCCTGATTTTGAAAAGGCGGGAACTGATCCTAAGAAGGACAAACGTCTTCAAGAAGATAAGAAGAAATAATTTTTATGGCTATTTTTCATCAACTACCAGATAGCGTTTTGCAGCTTCTGGCAGTTTTTCTATCGATTATTATCGAAGCTCTGCCCTTTGTTTTGCTGGGAAGTATCCTATCTGGCTTTATCGAGGTCTTTGTGACTCCTGAAAAGGTCCAAGACTTCCTTCCTAAAAACAAGGTCCTGGCTATTCTCTTTGGAACCCTTGTTGGTTTTATTTTCCCTTCTTGTGAGTGTGGGATCGTTCCAATTATCACGCGCTTTTTAGAGAAAAAAGTGCCTAGCTACACGGCTATTCCTTTCATGGCAACTGCTCCTATCATTAATCCAGTCGTTCTCTTTGCGACCTATACGGCCTTTGGGAACTCTTGGTACTACGTTCTTTTACGTTTCGTCGGGGCTTTCTTGATTGCCATGATTTTGGGAATCTTGCTGGGCTTTGTGGTGGATGACCAGATTCTTAAGGACAATCGTAAGGCCAGTCATGTTCACGACTATAGTGGTTTGTCAGCTGGTAAGAGAGTCTTTCAAGCTCTGGTTCATGCTGTTGACGAGTTCTTTGACACTGGGCGTTACTTGATTTTCGGGAGCTTGGTGGCTGCCAGTATGCAGACCTACCTACCGACCCGTATCCTCACGACCATCGGTCATAATTCAGTGACAGCTATCCTGATCATGATGCTTCTGGCTTTCATCCTCTCGCTCTGTTCAGAGGCGGATGCCTTTATCGGAGCTTCGCTACTCTCTAGTTTTGGAGTAGCACCAACGGTGGCCTTTCTCATCATTGGTCCTATGGTTGATATCAAGAACTTGATTATGATGAAACACCAGTTTAAAACACGCTTTGTCGGTCTCTTTGTAGGAACCGCAAGTCTGGTGACAATCATTTACTGTCTGCTATTGGGGGTGATTTAATGTTACGTTTTCTCATCTTATCTGGGTATTTTGAGCTCGTCATGTACTTGCAAGTTTCTGGTAAGCTCAACCAGTACATTAACATCCACTACTCCTACTTGGCCTACATTTCCATGGTGCTTTCCTTTATCCTTGCTGTGGTTCAACTCATTGTTTGGATGAAGCAGATGAAGGTTCACTCGCATTTGTCAGGGCGAGTAGCCAAGGTAGCCAGCATCGTTCTCTTGGCCTTTCCAGTCCTCACGGGGCTCTTGGTTCCAACAGTAACCTTGGATGCCAATACCGTATCAGCTAAGGGCTATCATTTTCCACTGGCGGCAGGGAGCGATCCTAATCAGGCCGACCAAGAGGGAACGACTATCCAGTACTTAAAGCCAGACACCAGCTCCTACTTCACCTCCTCAGCTTATGAGAAGGAAATGACCAGAGAGCTCACCAAGTACAAGGGACGTGAGACCATCCAGATTACCACAGAAAATTACATGGAAGTCATGGAGCTCATCTACCTCTATCCTAACGATTTCGTGGGCAAGAAGGTCACCTATACCGGTTTTGTCTACAATGACCCACAAACCAAGGGTTATCAGTTCATCTTCCGTTTCGGAATTATCCACTGTATCGCCGATTCAGGTGTTTACGGATTGGCGACGACAGGAAGTGAGCAAACCTTTAAGGACAATACCTGGGTGAAAGTCACTGGTACCATCACTGTGGATTACTATCAAAATCTTAAACAGAGCCTGCCTGTCCTCAATTTAACTGAGGTTAAAGAGGTCGGTCAGCCTGACAACCCTTATGTTTATCGCGTATTTTAAAAAGCCAAGTTCAGTTGAACTGGCTTTTTCTTCTTGTATTAAAAACATTTGTCTAGGCTTCTTGTGCTAGGGCTGCTGCTTTTTCAAGGGCTTGATCGGTCGACTCGCAGATATGGTCTGCTCCAATAGTCTGGATAAAGCCTGATTTTTCGAGTACTCGGTAGGGTTGGTCGTTGACGTGAGAAAGAATCAAGGTCATGCCACGTTTTTGACAAATGGCCAGGGTTTCTTCAAGGGCATCTAGGCCTGAGATATCCATGGCTGGAACGTTTCGCATGCGTAGGATGAGAACATTCTTAGTTTCATCATTGATCACATTCAAGAAGTTATTGGCTGCACCAAAGAAGAGGGCACCAAAAACTTCATAGACGACAGTGTTTTTAGGGACTTGCTTCAAGTCGCTATCCTCAGACAAAACTGGATCGTCCAGATTTTCCTTGTCCACCCACTGACGGATTTGAGCCACGTCGGACATGCGTTTGAGAAAGAGGAAGGCTGCTAGGACCATACCAAATTCAATGGCAACTACTAGGTCAAAGAAAACGGTTAAGACAAAGGTCACTAGCAGGACCGCCACATCACTCTTAGGGGCACGTTTGATCATACGACCAACTGTACGCCAACCACTCATGTTATAACCGACAATCATAAGAATTGAGGCTAGACAGGTCATAGGAATCAATGAGGCGTAAGGCATGAGGAAGAGTAAAATCAGAAGCAGGGTGAAGGCATGAACCATACCTGCTACTGGTGTTCGTCCGCCATTTTTGACGTTGGCTGCGGTACGGGCAATAGCACCCGTTGCCGGAATCCCACCAAAGAGGGCTGACATGATATTTCCAACACCTTGACCGACCAATTCTGCATTAGAGCGGTGATTACCACCAATCATGCCATCTGAAACCACACAAGAAAGGAGCGATTCAATAGCTGCCAGTATGGCAATGGTGAAGGCTGGCGAAATCATTTGACGAATCAAAGAAAATGATAGGTCAGGAACCGTAAAACTTGGAAGTCCTGCCTTGATGGTGTAAAGGTCACCAATGGTTTTGACTGGGAGATGACCAAAGGCTACAATGGCTGTGGTCACAAAGATAGCAACCAGAGAACCCGGAATTTTCTGAGAAAGGCGTGGCCAAAAGATTTGAATGAGCAGGGCCAAAATACCAATAGCTAGGGTCGCCCAACTAATACTTGAAAGATGCTTTCCATAGGCAATCATCTTTTCCAGAAACTCAGCTGGCACGGACTTCATCTCAAGGCCTAGAAAATCCTTAATCTGTCCAGCCACAATCCCAACGGCAATCCCCAAGGTAAAGCCAAGTGTGATGGTTTTGGGAATGAATTTAATCAGGTCACCGAAACGCAGGAGCCCCATGATAATAAGCATGAGTCCCGCCATGAGTGTGGCAACAGTCAGACCCGCCATGCCATACTGGGCGATGATGCCATAGATGATGACAACGAAGGCTGCGGTAGGTCCACCAATCTGAACCCGACTACCTCCTAAAAAGGAAATAAAAAAGCCTGCAACCACTGCTGTGTATAGACCTTGTTCGGGATTAACACCAGAGGCAATCGCTAGGGCAATCGACAAGGGCAGGGCAATGATAGCCACGATAACTCCTGCAACCAGGTCCTTGATGAACTGTCCCTTGGAATAATCCTTGATGGTGGTGAAAAATTTGGGTGTGATATATTTTAAAGCGTCCATTTTTTCCTCCTAACTATTATCCTAAAACTCTTTGACTTAACTCTTTTTGCAATGAGTGTCAGACGCTTATCATTTTTACAGTCTAATGATAGCACAGGACCCCCCCCATTTTCTAGGGGATTGGGAGATGTAAACGTATTATTTCAAGAATTATTTAACTTTCTTAGTTTAGAAATGAAGGCATCAAAAAACAAGTCCAGACTATGGACTTGTTTTGACTTATCATGGATTGATAGATTCCTCTTAAATTACCAACTGGTTGGCAAGGAAATAGGAATTTTTAGCTTGACCTTCATCTTGCTGTTGGTTACAGTGGCTTGCTCAATTTCGTAGCCGATTTCAGGAAGCTTGAGCTGAATTTGGTTGTTAACCATGCGAACACCACTGCTTGACTGGGCAATACTCTTCTTGAGGTAAGGCAGAACCAGTGATTTAGGTACAGGGAGGCGACCTAGGTGGGCACCTGCCAAGTCTAGTAAAATGACTTCCTTGTTAGTGCTGACCGTGAAATCAAGGCTGAACGTTGATCCAATAGGTCCAAGAGACACTGGTAGCTTAGCTGTGAGATAAGAATCATTCAACTCTACAGTACTGTTTAGCAAGGTCTCGTCATTAGAATCAGCCATGCTTGCTTTTAGGATTTGACGAAACTGGTTGCTATCAAGATTAATCTCGGTTGAAACTCCACCTGATGAAAGGGACGCCCCACCAATACCAGCCTGGGCTAAATCAGCAAGGGATGTTTGTGTAGATACATTTTTTAATTGGTCCTGACTGTCAATCTTGTCCGGAATGAGTAGAGCCGCCACTGCAAAAAAGAGCACAATGACGAGGACAATGAGCCGTTTAAACCATTTCCACATAGGGATACCTCATTTCAATTTTTCACTTTTGACGTCTATTGTACTGTAATCAAGGAAAAAAAGCGAGTAAGAACTGGAAATTCTCTCATATTTTCTTAATTCAAGAGGTAGGGTTCGAGAGCTTCAAAGACTTTTAAGTAAGCATTGGCATAAAGGTGGACACCGTCATAAGTGTGCTCAGCCTTCTGCTCTTTCCTATCATTGACCAGCCCCGCATTACAATTAATAAAGTAACAACCATAGGTTTGGGCGATTTCCTCGAGTGCCTGATTGCAAAGGTCAAGATTTTCAGGTGTTCGCAGTTTCATCCACTGGATTGAAGCCTTGGTCTGCCAAGGTAAATGAAGATTGGCTGGGTAGAAAGCCATGAGGTAAATCTTGGTATGGGGCAAGACAGCTTGTGTTTGCTCCATAATCCGCCTGATATTTGCTGTCAGATGCTGGAACCATTGGTCTCCATAAGGCTCCTCGGTCATGTCATTGGTACCGATATTGATAAACACCTTGCTCGGTTGCAGATCCAAAAGCAGGGGATGGATATGCTGGATAAATTCATCCGTGTTCAGGCCGCTGATGCCTCGATTGTAGATGATGTCGTCGACACCTCTACTCCTAGCGATTTCACAAATTGGAAAAAGCTCCATGAGAGATGAGCCTGTGAAGAGCGTCTCCCCCTTGATAGCAACCTCATTTAAGTACTGATAATTTTTAAGTTTGATTTCTTTTAATTCATCCATGATAAGTTTCTTCTATATAGTTTTATCTAAATGAGGGAGAAGGCAAAGAGCAGCCCTACAACCGTATTGGCCAAGGCATGGATAAAGACACTTGGAAGGATAGACCCACTTGCTTTTTTCTCATTGATAGCACCAAAAACGTAAGCGATGAGACTGATAAAGGCCATGATAGCCATAGCTTTTAGGTAGCCCGTTAATTGGATAAACATAAATGCATGGATGAGGCCAAATAAGAGAGACTGAATCAGATTGGCCCCTAGGAATCCTAGTTTTCCTTGCAACCTTTTCAAAAGAAAACCTCTAAAGAAGATTTCTTCTGGCAAGGCAGTCCCTAAGATAGCATAGGCCAAGATAGCAGGAAAGGCTCCAAGTCCCTTTCCAGAAAAAGCTGCTGTGGCCGTTTGGCTAGAGTCGAACCAAGCGAAGACGACAATTGAAAAAAGAAGAAAAAGTAGACTAATACCCAAAATGGTCAGTAGTAATCGCCTCTTCTGCTGACTTTCAACTTTCTTCAACCCAATCCAGTCAAAGAAACCGACCTTTTTCCTGCTCCAAATTAACCAAGTGATAAAAGGAATGACAGAGACTATAAGCAGTTCCACAATACCGCTCATCAGTTTAGACATAAATAGGGTCATGAGTTTGTCCTCCTCTTCTAGTCAAAAGACAGTTTTTATCTTTTGAAAGCGTATACCTCTACATTTTCATTATACTACTTTTAGAGGAAGTGAAAGCTCATTCTCACCAATCTTGCCAGGTTTCTATGGCACGAATCACACGGTCCTGCTTATAGTCAATATGGTAAACACGCCAGCCACCAATCCAATCGTCAGCCAGCTGGTACTCAACACTTCCTTGAAGGTCGTCACCCTTGCCCAAGAGCTTCTCCACTTTTTCTCTCGTCATGCCCTCAAGCTGATACTGACGGTGAAAACTCCAAATGAGTTTGTGTCGCATGGGAGCTGGTGTTTGGGCCCATTTTTCAGGCGTAAAGACTCGGTCACGAGGGACAATGATTGCAAAATGAACCAGACAAATGATTTCAATGATTAAGCAAAAGACTTTTCGCCTTTTTCGTCTGGTTTCTGGGGTGAGGTAGGCCATAGGACTACCTGACTTTCTCTTGCTTCCAATGGTCATCCAAAATCACTGTGTGCTCTTTTGAAAAGCGAATAAGGATGTCTCTGGCAACTTGTTGGGATACACGCGCGACATTGGTCAAGTCTAGTCCTAGCTCAGGTGTGTCGTGTTCCAAGCGATACTTGTCATCCTCGTACTCAACAAAGATAAAGCTCGTTGACCTTTTATCGCCATAGGAGAGATAGAGACTATCGTAGGATACTGGGAGTTGCACCAAGGCATCCCAGATATCACTGTCACTTGGGTCTGTGATCGTCGCATAGTCTACCTGATCAGCTGTCGAAATACGCATGACAAGGCCTTCTGCTACTTTCTTTTTAGGTGCTAGCCACTTAAATAAATGCATCGTTTTCCTCTTTTAGATGATGATTCCTTTTTGCTTGAGATTGTCCAGACATTCCTGTAAATAGGCGGCATCATGCTCTGGGTAGATGATGGCTGGTAATTCCTCCGCTTCAAGCCTATCGTAGGCTGGCATCTGCTTGCCCCGATACTCCTTGTCTAGCCACTCAGGGCTGACACGATAACCTCGTTTCGTCATTTCTTGCATAATAAGCTCATGGTATTTAAACAGGCGGTACGGTGAATATTCAAAAACATAGTTAACCGTAGCGTGCTTGCGTTGCCATCCCTTGCCACGAAGGGCACAACATTCTCGGTGTTGTCCTAATAATTGCTGACGGGGTAGTTTTGCAATCAAGTCTTGATGCCACAGTCTCATTTTGAACCCCCATTAATTAAGGTTGACTCCTCCAGATAACGATTAGGATACTTGCTGAGGAGCTCTTTGACGGTTTCCACCAAACCTTGCTGAGGAATTTTGCCTGCTGCGTAGCTATCCAGTTGGGCCATAAACTTTTCCTTTTCGCTGGCAGTCGCCTTTTTCTTAAAATATCCCCAGATATGTTGGAAGGCATTGACAACCTGACCAGGATTTTCAGGAAGGTCAAGTGCTTGATCAATGTAGGCTTGAACCTGATCCAAACTAACCTCTTCGTTCTTGAGATAGTTACGGATTTCCAAGTAAATCTTGTTTGAATGGCTGAGCACCAGATACTTATTGGCTGCCCAAAGTCGCTCGCACTGGCGACGTGGATTGGTAGTTGTCATTAGGAACCTTCCTTGATTGCTTTTTTATCAGTATAGCATAGTTTAAATAGGGATAATAGATTATGCCTTTGAGAATTCGAAAGAGTGATTTTCAAGCATTTTCAGAAAAAGTTTTTTGCTTGGTTTGTTTGTAAGCGTTTGCTATACTTAATGTATCAAAGAAAGGAGACAAGCCTATGACATTGTCCAAAAAACTCACACTTTCTCTTGCCTCTATGGCAGTTCTTGGTCTTTTAGCAGCCTGCTCAAACCAGAAAGGTCAAACACCTGAAAGCTCTGCTAGCACCCAACAAAGTTCAAGTAAGGTTTCATCTTCACAAAGTTCTGAAGCCTCTAAACAGACTGAAGGGCTAGATGGCACCTATAAAGGGACTGACGAAAATGATCGTATTACTCTTACCATCTCTGGAAATACTGGAACTTGGGAAGAGGACGAGGCAGATGGCGAGAAGGAAAGCAAGCCTGTAACAGTTAACTCTGACAATCAAAGTCTGACAATCGGTGACGACACCAAACACTATAAACTCGACGGTAACCAACTGACTATCGAAGATGATGACCATGATCCAAATGATACGGTTGTCTTGACCAAATAACATGAAAAACCTTAGCCAACCCAATCTCTGGAATTTAGCTAAGGTTTTTTATGTTATACTATAAGCAGAAAGAAAACGGATACAAACAGGAGGTTGATGATGACTCAAAGAAGATTATGGGTGACGCTATTTGTTGTGTCGATTATTGTAACTCTTATTGGACTGGGATTTTCTGTCTATAACTATTATGTCTTTGATAAACCCTTTATGACTACCACTACAAAAGGTTTACTAGCAGCCTTTTTCCTGTGTGCGACAATGGTTGCTATTAGTCTATCCAAATCAAATAAGAAGTAAAAATAAGAAAGAGGTATAAGTTTGCGGAATTATACCTCTTTTCATACAACATTACTTAATCTTGTGTTTATTCATTTTTTCTTCAAAGATACCTGTCATGATTTTACGTAGCTCTTGGCCTTCTTTTTCAGTCTTTAGATGATGAAGCCAAACGAGTCACCTCCTAAAAATGACACTATGTCATTATCTCAACAAATAGGAAAGAAAAGCTCCCACCGAAATTCAGTGAGAGGTTAAAGTCTATTTCTATGATTTTCTCATAGCCACTAGCCAAGAGGCTATCATGATTTCAAAAATAACCAGAAGGATAATCTGAGTGAGTGAACTCTGAACCAGCATGAGAACAGCCAGACTATCAATTAGCATATGGGCAAGGATACAAGGAACAGCTCCTTTCGAGTACTCTTTAAGAGCTCCCAAAAGAAAGCTATTACCTAAAATCATCAGGTAAAAGATGAGATAGTTGGACGAGCCTGCTGTAATCCAAGGGAGTTGATAGATAGGGATATGCCAGAGGAACCAAACAATGGAAAGAACCATCATTTTAGTTATAAAGTGCTTACTAAAGTAAAGATGTTCTTGTAAAAACCAACGCCAACCGACTTCTTCCAGACCGCCATATAAAAAGGTCCAGGGGAAATATAGGAAGAAGGCCAAGAGGGAGTTCCCAGTAAAGCGAACATTCATGAGCAGGATTGAAATCCCATAATAGATGACTGGAATGAAGATAGCTAGGATCCAGGACAGGGGACTTTCTTTTTGAAGAAAGACCTTTTTGAAAAATTCCCCCAAGGATTTAACTTCCCTCAACACAAGAGAAAAGACAGCCGCCATAATCAGGGGAATACAGTTCATTAGGATAAACAGCAGTGAAGCCCCCATACTACTCCTATCTGGGAAAAACCAAAGGATAACTTGCCCAACTAGAAAGGTAGCAAGGAGGGCAGTCAGTGCATACCAGATAGCGACTGATTGTTTTGAAATAAATTTGCTCATTTTTCCTCCGTAAACAGGATAATAAATCAGATAGATCGCACCTTAATCCGCATCGACTCAAAGATGGTATTGTTCACGATCTTTATAAATCTTACTTAATCTTGTGTTTATTCATTTTTTCTTCAAAGATGCCTGTCATGATTTTTCGCAACTCTTGGCCTTCTTTTTCAGGAAGGTCCCCTTGGCGTTTGGCTACTGCGTAGAGTGCAGGATATTGCTTAGCCACACGCTCCACCGTCTTGGTCGTCGCATGGCCTCTGACAAAAAAAGGAATGCGTTTAATCCATTCTTGAGGTACGAGAGCGAGCAACTTCTTAGCCGCTTCCTTGTCAGAAATCTCAGCTGTACTCAAACCTTTTTCGATTTGCTTTTGTTCTTGTTCTGTAAAATCTTTTAATTCCATACCTTGCTCCTCTTTATCTTTGTATAGTAGATTTTACACCCTTGTATGAGAATATACAACTGATTAAGATGAATGAGGCAAGTCATAAAATACCATAAAAGATAGGCTCAATTTTTTCCAAAAATACCATACAAAAAAATCTGATGAATTTGCTCAACCTCTGTCTCTAAATTGTCACTGTTGTCTAACTGATTTCCCATACTATTAAGAGCATCCATGACATTTAAGATAAGCTCTGTCGATAGGTCTTCAGCAATAGCCCCCTCTTCTTTTCCTAGCTCAATATAAGCACGATAGATATCACGTTTTTTTGCAGTGATCGCTTTCGCTAAGAGAGTTGAAAAAGTAGGTTCTTTCACCATTTTATCTTGAAAATAGTCCGAGATTTGCCGACTCATTTTCTCCTGACATAGGGAAAAAGCCTGGTTTAATTTTGTTTTAAAATCTAGATTACTATTTAAAATGTCCTCAGCTCTCTGTGTTAATGACTTCTTCAAACAAGTCATTAACACAGAGAGCTACCAAATTATCTTTGCCCCCGAAATAATTGTAGATAGAAACTGGTGATACTTCTGCTACCTCTGCAATAGATTTTATACTCGTTTCCTTAAAACCTTTTTCTTTAAATAATTGTAAGGCTGCTTGAATAATCGCTTGCTTCTTTTTCTCAGTCGTCTTTTGATATTGATTCATGTGAACACCTCTGTTACTACCAATTGTAGCATAAGTTTGAAATTAATGAGCATATATTTCATTTTTTCTTGCTATTCTTACTAGCTTTCTCTATAATAAAGTTTGAATTTTAATCATGTATATTTCAAATTTTATTTTCAAAAATGGGAGGGAACATGCTCATTCAATATCTTATAAAGCAATCTAGAAAACCGAGTGGTCTTGTCGGTCGATTGATTACCAACATCTGGTCGTCCTATTTCAAGGAACTCAGCCTTTGGGCAATCAAACAAACCACTATCCCCAACAATAGTCGGATTTTAGAAATCGGCTATGGCGGTGGCAGCACTATTAAGAACCTTCTTGAGTTAGATAAAAATCTTGACATTCATGGTATTGATATTTCCGAAGAGTCTTATCATACTGCTAGACGAATTCATTCAGATGCTATAGAAAACAGAAGTGTTAAGCTGAGGATTGGCAATGTAGCAAACCTTCCCTACCAAAATAATGATTTTGATTTGGTATTTGCCATCCAGACACATATTTTCTGGGAGGATTTAAAACAGAGTTTTCAGGAAATCTATAGAGTCATGTCCAATCCTTCCACTTTGATTATTGCTTCCGAGAAAGAAAAAATAAAATATCATATGACAGATTATGGAACAAGCCATGAATTGAAACAGTTGTTAGCAAGCATTGGCTTTTCAAAGATTGAAGAAAAGCAAAATTACAAATGGGTTGTGTATGTTGTCACTAAGAGTGATTAGGAAATTAAGCATAACAAAAAGTAGTGAAGTGATTCCATCGTCGGAACTTTCTTCACTACTTTTCTTATCTCTTTCCTACTCACCACTATCAGCAATTCAGAGTTGCCACTGCTCAATCAACCAATCCGAAAAAGCGTCATATCTTTCTTGGAGATGGTCATGATGTCCGTAGGGGTCAAATGCTGAATAAGTAGACACGCTCTGTTTTTTGATAAGTTCATGCACTTCTTTGGCATAACTAGGAGCTTTGGCCAGTCTATTCTTATGATTAGCCCCCTCGGTCAAACCGTTATGTAAATAGACTGAGCAAGACTTATTGATGGGCTGGTGGGCTTTGCAGTAAGCTACAAAATTTGGATACCAGAAGGATCCACAAATGGAGAAGAGCAAAGGCATCTTATCACTGCTATAAAGACTGGAAATAGCAGCCAAACCACCCAGCGAGTATCCTCCGTAAGCCATACGACTTTCATCCAGTCGAAACTCCTGTGTGATGCTTTTGAAAATATGCCCAAATAGATGGTCATGATAGCTGGCTAGCTTTCCGCCAAAATCAGAGCTTCCAGGTCTCAGAGCCTGAGCCTGCCAAGGCGTAAAATCATCCAAGCGACTCTGAGGTTCAAGTCCAACCAGGATAACAGAATCTTCCAACTTTCCCAGATAATCAAGCTGCCCATCGTTCAGAAAAACTACTGGATAAGCCTTCTTGGAATCATAGGACTCAGGAAGGGCAACTGTAACCTGAATGTCATGGCAGACAAAGTCTTTATTTATTAACAAAGTCATTAACCTTTTCAAGAGAATCAATCACAGATGGACCGTAATCCATAAGCTCATCATAAGAAATAGTCATGATTTTCTTGTTTTTAACGGCTGGAACATTTTCAAGAACAGCGTTCTTTTCCATCTTGTCTGTTGCTTCCTTGTCCATGGCCTTATTACGGTCACTGGTTACATAGATAATCAATTCTGGTTCCATTGACACGAGATTTTCCAGAGTCAAATCTGATGTTCCTGTCGCAACATTGGTATAACCAAGCTGATTGAGCATACTTTCTTGAAGGGCAGATTTGTAAGTTCCAAAGGTCTCATCGTTGTAAGCACACATGATAAGAGCCTTCTTCAAGTCTTTGTCAGAAGACTTGTTTTTCTTTTTAACAGCGTCGATACGCTTTTGAAGTTGTCCCGCATACTTGTCTGCCTTGTCTTGAACGTTGAAAATGTCACCAATATTTTTAACATCTTCGATGATATTATTCAAATCTTGTTTAGTTGTTGAAACAGAAGCTTTTTGCGTATAGACAGGAATGTCGTTGCTGTTCCATGTACTGATGGTTCCCATTGACTTGTCTGAGAACATCATGTTACGACCAATAAGAGCATCTGGTCCGTAAGCCAAGATGGCTTCTTGAGAAATTGTTTTCTTATCACCGATATGTGGGATTGAAGCAATGTCATCCTTATATTTATCGGTTACTTCATTGTCAGGGTTAAGCATACCGACAATTTTGTCTTTCAAACCAAGCTCAATCAAGATTTCAGTTGATGAAAGGTTGTTGGTGATAACCTTTTCTGGTGCCTTTTTGAAGACTTGATCTAGCTCAGTTCCTTTATCGTCATAAGTTTTGACAGTCAAAGGATACTGGGTTTCTGACTTGGTCTTTTTCACCGTTTCTTTTGCTGATGATGACGATGATGTGCTGTTTTTATATGTAGAACTGCATGCTGTCAATGTGAGGACTGCTGCAGCGATTAATGCGATACGAAATGTTTTCTTGTTCATAAGGCCTTCCTTTCCTAGGCTTATAAATACTGAATCATTGCCTGCTGATCATCCGTCCAGGTAATACGACTCTGAACATCATAAACCGCCTGCAAGGATTGTGGGGTTACGGCATCCCTTGGGACACCTTGGGCAACAATCTCACCCCCTTTCATTAAGTAGATATAATCTGAAAAACGACAGGCCAATTGAATATCGTGGAGAACTGCGAGAACATTAATGCCGAGTTCCTTGACCAAGGCCAACATCTCCAACTGATACTTTATGTCCAAATGATTGGTAGGCTCATCCAATAAAAGGAGTTTGGGTTCCTGAGCCAAGGCACGCGCCAGGATGACTCTTTGTTTTTCTCCACCTGATAGGGACGAATAATAGCGTGCCTTCTTTTCAGACATGCCAACCTTGTCTAGGGCATCCTGAACGAGCAAGTGGTCCCGATCCGATTCTTTTTGCAAAAAGGAAAGATGGGGCGTTCGGCCAAGCATGACAATTTCTTCCACCGTACAATCAAACTGAAGGGTGTTAAACTGTGTCACAACTGCCATTTCTTTTGCAGTTTCCTTGAGGCTTACCTGATCTAGGGATTTCCCATCAAGAAAAATCTGACCGCTATCTGGTTGCAACTGGCGGTAAATGGTTTTGAGCAAGGTTGATTTGCCACTCCCATTTGGTCCCAGTATGGTCTGGAATTGCCCACCTTCAACCTCTAGGGAGACACCGTTTAGGATTTTTTTCTCTCCAATCGAATAATGAATATCCTGACACTTTACATCCATAAGTCTAAACCACCTTCCTACGATTTCTAGTCACAATATAAATAAAGAAAGGTGCGCCAACTAAGGCTGTAAAGATACCGATAGGTAGCTCTGCATTTTTGACGAGGATTCTCGCTAAAACGTCTGCCCAAACCACAAACAATGAACCTAAGAGAGTTGCCACTGGAAAAAGCTTACGATAGTTAGTCCCGACTAAACTTCTAGCAATATGAGGGGTAATCAAGCCGACAAAACCGATAATCCCACAGCTAGCAACCAAGACGGCCGTTATGACCGCAACAATGGCAATATAAAGATACCAGTAGAGTTTAAGTGGAATCCCTAAAGTCAAAGCTGCCTCATCTCCCATCATCATGGCATTGAAGACACGATACTGAGTTGAGAAAAAGAGAAAGGCCAAACCAACCACTACTGCTGGAAGCATCAAATCTGACCAAGATGTTCCTGTCAATGAACCCATGGTCCAAAACTTAATGGTCATAACACTGTCTGCTGTCGCTCCAATAGAGATTATAAAATTGGCAAAGGCAATGAAGAGGGCGTTGACAACTGTTCCAGATAAAATCAAGCCAGATGTGGTCACTCTCCCCTGCATAGAGGCAATGATTAGGACAAGAACCGTCGCTAGGATAGCCCCCATAAAGGCACCCAAGCCTACCACAGCTTTAAGGCCTAAAATGATGGCCAAGGTTGCTCCAAACGTTGCTCCTGCCGAGATTCCCAGGATATAGGGTTCGGCAATCGGATTATTAACCGTTGACTGCATGACACTCCCAGACATGGAAAGACCTGCACCAACTATTAACCCTAGGAGAACCCTAGGAACTCGCATATTCCAGATAATAGCTTCAAGTGGCTTGGCTATACTATGACTGGCAACCGGAAGCCCCAATTTACTGAAGATGACACCATAGGTATCACCTATATCTATAGTGACCGCCCCTAAAGACACTGCTACAAAAACTGACGCTACTAGTAAAACTAGAAGCAAACAGAGCAGGCTTAGGTAGCGGGAAAAAACAAGGTGTTTTGTTTTTTTAAAAGGCATTAGCACCTCCTTTCCACCTGTAATGTCAGAAAATTTTGACAATACTCTTCTAGTATAACATGCCTCAAAAAGATGGGCAAGGTCATTTGAGTATTACATAGAAAAAAGAGTAGTCATTGAACTACTCTTGGGAATCATAACTAACTGAAGCAATGAAAATCAAGCCAGCTTAGGATTTCACTTTCTCCATACTGCTACCAGCAATTTTCATGGCAAGAAGAATTATCAACACCTTAATCACAAGGGATAACCAAAGGCTCTCCGCTGATGACAGTTGCGATAAAGCATTGATTAGTGCATGGGTCATGACACAAAGCCAAAGACTTCTGGTCTTTGTATAAATGGCGGATAAGATGAAACAATTGCTTAATAAGCCTAGCAAGAAAGGCAATAAATGAATCGTGACCAGAGAGCCATCAACGTAAAAATAGAGGATATGCCATAGTGACCAGGCTACAAAGGTACAAAGCGTGGACACTAGATAGGTCAACTTTTCTTGCAAAGTAGGCTGGAAAAAATAGCGCCAACCGATTTCTTCGATTCCACCAAAGACAAGGGCTTTGCAAAATAACATAATGGGGAGATACCAAGCCTTGAAAATCATACCTCCACTCAAGACTAGTGGTAAAAAATCCAATCCTAGAAAAATGAGGACTAAGAGATAGTTACTAAGAGGCTGTTTGACTTGGAAAAAATCTCTGACAAGTTGTTTAAAACTAGAGTGATGATAGCGGATGCTAACATAGCCTCCCCAAATGGCTGATGACAAGCCACCTAAGATAAGGGTAAAGAGGCCAATTGGAGTTCCATAATCAACCCTAACTCCTCCTGCTCTTAGCAACCAAACTAGGAGACTGACCAGTAAGATTTGTCCAAGGGTCCCCACTAGATAAAGCAACAAGGCTTGTTTTCTTTTCATATCTTGCTTCCTTTTTCTTGCCTATTTAAAACCTTCTTCTCACCTTAAGCTAGTCCATATCCACCCATTTGCCATTGTCCATGATAAAGGGTTTGGCTAGACCCGGTCCGGTATAATCCTTGTACTTGGTTGTGAGATACTTGTAGCAATCTTTCTTACTAGCAAATTTTATGGCTTGGTAGGGCTCTTCGAAGGTCAATTTTTCGACAAATAAGTATCCATCTGTCGTAGGTACCAGGACGCCAACGTGACCGACAAAAAGGGAATCTCCATCCAGATTATCGTGGACAACGACTGACAGCATGCGTGCCTTGTCATCAAAGGTAAACTGCTTGTAGTAATCCTCCATATGCTTGGCGTGAATCTTGACATCTTGGGTGGCCTCAGTCTTGACCCTTGAAAAAAGAATCTCAAAATTTTCCTGATCCTTGGCATCAAAGAGCTTGCCCTTGTCAGTCGCATCCTTATCTTGGAAAAGGAGCTCACTATCACTCTTGACCTGTGGAATCTTAATTTTGCCTTTCAGTAGCGTATAGGTGTTGATACGACAGTTGGTACCGATAAAGTCACCATGCTTAGCTGTCCACAGGCTACTGATTTTTTCCACATCATAGTCTGTTTTGCTAAATGGTGCAAAATCCCCAGAAAGTCCAACAGAACCCACGGTATCATTGTAATCCCTAACCAGATTGATAAAGTTATCCACACTCCCCTTTTCCAAATGTTTCGAGAGAATGGAGCGCACTTCATTAAGACTGGCCTTGCTATTAAGGTTGGAGTAGCTTGGTTTTTCCTCCTTTTTGTGGATATGTGCAAAAACTGCTAGACCGACGAGTAATAGGCTAGCGATAGATAAAAGAATTAGCGTCTGTTTTTTCAGATGTTTCATAGGCGCCTCCTTGGCTTCATTATACCAGATTTTGCTGACTGCTCATTCTCAAGATGCTTTTTCTTGTGGATAAAGACTTTTACTTGAGACTTTCCTTAGGTGATAGCGGACGCCAGCGAACTCCTTCGAAGTTCCATGGCTAATTTTTGAGCCTAAAGTCTCAAAAATTCCGAACGCCTGAAATACCAATGCTTCAGGCGTTTTTATCACGGCGTAAAGTCTCAGTTTAGACTCACACCATTTGAAGACTATGGAATGTTATCTTTTTTTCTCTATTTTTTATTATTTCCAAAATAGTTGTTCAATTTTTATTATATTATCTACAACTTTTTCGGGACTTTCCGATAAATCATTATCAATCCAAAAAGAAATAATGGTTTCAAAAGATGCAGAGAAGGCTTTTATCACAATTTCATCTGAAATCTTCGTATTTTTCTTGATCTTTTCTCTAATAGTTTTGTTGTTATTTATTAAGTCGCAAATTAGTTGTTGAACTTTATCTTTAAATTGAACGTGAGGTGCTTTTGATATTGCTTTAAAATGTTTATAGTCATTTTTAATTAATAGTAGAGCCTTTAAAAGCATGTCCTCTTTATCTAAATTTCCTTGAGCTAAAATCTCCCAAAATCTTTGCATCGTCTCTGTTCCGATAGAGTATGCTAAATCATCCTTATCAAGAAAATGTTGGTAAAATGTTCCCCTACTAACATTTGCTCTCTGAGTTATATTTCCAATGGTTATTTTTGAGTACTCCATTTCAAGTAGGAGGTCTATCAAGGCAGCCTTGAGGTTAGTAACGCTATTAGTCTTTCTTTTATTTGTCATTTTTTCCTTAATTAAACATATTGTTTGATGTTGTCATGGTCAATATATGGGTATTATTATATTCTTTTTATGTGAATTGTAAAAGTAAAAAAAGACTGTTTTATGTTCACTAAGATAATTGATGCATCATTAATCATTTAACAAAATAATTAATGAAGGGAATAGAATTTAATGACAAAATCAAGAAAAATTCTAGGATTTATAGGGCTAGTTTTAGCAATGTTTATGGGAGCTTTAGATGCAACGATTGTTAATATCGCCCTACCAAATATTATGGAAGACTTACATACTGGATTGACTGATACAAGTTGGGTAGCAACAATCTATGTTTTAGCAATGTCTGTATTTATTATTACTGTTTCAAAACTCGCTGATATCTACGGTAGAAAATTGGTTATGCTAATTGGTGTTGTAATATTTGGTATTTTCTCATTCGCCTGCATGATGGCTGATTCATTATTACTCTTAATTATTTTTAGGTTCTTCCAAGGAATTGGAGGTGCCATATTAACTCCAATTGTTCTCCCCATGGGAATTGAACTATTGGGGAAAGAGAATACCAGCCGTATTACTGCTATTATGGGGGCCTTCAGTGCCTTAGCTGCAGCGGGAGGACCAGTAATTGGTGGTTTAATTGTCCATTGGACAACATATCATTGGATTTTTGGTATTAATGTTCCAATCGCCATTATTGCATTTTTGATGATCCTAGTGGGAACAAAAGAATCATATGATTTAACAATTTCAAAGAATATTGACAGGCTAGGTATTATTTTTCTTACTTGTACTTTAGGTGGACTTATATTTGGTTTATTAGAAGGTCGCGAGTATGGTTGGGGTTCACAAACCATCATAGCTAGTTTTGTTATTAGTGTCGTAGGCCTATTTTTCCTTTTTTTAACCGAAAGAAGAGTAAAATCACCTGTCATTGACTTAAAATTATTCAAGGAAAGTACGTTTACATCTTCAAGTCTTATTTATATGATTTTTGGATTTGCGATTATCGTACCTTCATTAATCTTAAACTATTTCTTGCAAAATGTTCGCAACTATTCTGCTTTGCATTCAGCATATCTTATTATTCCTACTTCTTTAGCTATCGTAGTAGGTATGCCGTTAGCAACTAAAATGTACCAAAAAATTAGTGCAAGATTGCTCATTAGTATCGGTTTAGTTATTACAGCAGGTGGATTATTTATGCTTAGTCTTATTCAGTATAATACCTCACAAAGCATCATTGTTTGTTGTAATGTAATTATTGGTTTAGGACTAGGATTTATGGCAATGTCCTTAACATCATCAGTAAAATATTTACCAATTAATAAGGCCGGAATTGGGTCAGGTATCGTTAACTCTTCTAGATATGTTGGACAGGCCATTGGTATGGCTCTTCTCGTTACCATTTTAAATAGTAATGTCAATATTGCTAAAACACAAATTAAGGAAACAGCGTATAACCAAATTGAAAAACGGGTTTTATCAACAGACGTAAAAAAAGTTGCTAAGAAGGAAATTGCAAAAACTTTCGATACGACTAAGAATAGTAATAGTATTTCAACCAAACAAAGCAATATGGGCGATACAATCAAAACAGCTGCTCAAAAAACAGATAATCTTCCAGAACCTAAAAAGGGGAGCAATTATAGAAAGATTTATGATACAAATCAGTTATTGATCAATGGAGTTGAAACCATTAGTTCAAGTGTCTCTCAGTTATCAAGCAGTTTAAAAACTATATCTGGAGAACAAGCTAAAGTTGGTACAGCGGTTAAATTATTAGCTCAAAGGGATGAATTATCATCTGCTCTTAAAGTCATTGTCAATGAAAAAAATGATCAGTTAAGCAGGGCATTTGATAATGTATTTATTGTAGGAGCAATCGTTGTATTGATATGTACTCCGTCAGCTCTGATGACAGAAAAGCGAAAAGTTGAATAACTAAATTATTTTATAATAGGAAAAGCCAGTCTAAACTTTAGGCTGGCTCAAAATGAAGACAAGGTCCTCAGAAGTTATACTTCTGGGGATTTTTCTTGCTTTTTATGAACTTGTTCCTAAAGACCATTTTCTAAGAAAAGTCGAGGAAACGATTGATTTTTCTTTTATTTATGATCTTGTCGAAGATAGTTATTCCTCGGATAATGGTCGCCCTAGTCTAGACCCTGTTTTATTAGTTAAAATTCCGTTGATTCAATGTTTTTATGGCATTCGTTCTATGCGCCAAACCATTAAAGATATTGAGGTGAATACGGCTTACCGTTGGTTTCTTGGCTTATCTCTGGACGATAAGGTGCCTCATTTTACAACTTACGGTAAGAACTATAGCCGACGCTTTGAAAACAAGGAAGTGTTAGCACACATTTTTAGTCATGTGCTTCATCATGTTTTGGAAGCAGGGCTCATTGATCCCTCAGAAATCTTCATTGATGGGACCCATATCAAGGCAGCTGCTAATAATCATAAGTACAAAACTGTTGTTATTGATCAAAAAGCTAAATTCATGAGTGAACAACTGGAGATTGAGATTAATTTAGATAGGAAAAAACACGCAAAAAAGTTCTTAAAGCCCGCCAAAAAAGGCGAGGCTAAACCTAAGAAACAATCAACGACAGACCCAGACAGTGGTTGGTTTCATAAGGGGGAACATAAGGAAGTCTTCGCTTACAATGCTCAAGTAGCTTGTGATAAACACGGTTGGGCCTTAGCTTATACGGTTGAAGCAGGAAACATCCATGATAGTCAGGCTTTCTCTGCTCTTTTTGTCAAACTAGAACCATTCTCTCCTGAATTCATTATTGCAGATTCAGGCTATAAAACACCTAGTATTGCCAAGTTTCTTCTAGAAAAAGGGATTACACCAGTTTTCCCTTACACTAGACCAAGAGGTAAGAAAGATTTTTTACGTCCAAAAGACTTTATCTATGACGAGCATTTTGATTGTTATCTTTGTCCAGAGAACAAGGTGTTAACTTATCGTACAACCACACGTGAAGGTTATCAAGAGTATAAAAGTAATCCTAAAATTTGTAAGACCTGTCCCTTGTTAGCTATTTGTACAGAAAGTCGCCAGCACCAAAAAGTTGTTGTGCGTCATATTTGGAAAAATGCTCTAGAAGTCTGTGAAGATATTCGCCATCAAAGTGGTATGAAAGAACGGTATCAACACCGGAAAGAAACGATAGAACGGCTATTCGGAACAGCTAAAGAATATCATAACTTACGTTATACCAGAGAAAAAGGAAAGTCCAAAATGGAAGATAAGGTTGGGCTTACTTTAGCGTGTCTAAATATCAAAAAATTGGTAAAAATGATGACAGGAAAGACCTATAATTTTACCCAAATATCTCAATATTATTGGATTATCGGAGAATTAGGTAAGAATATAAAAAAGACAAACATCAAAAACGATGTTTGTCTTTAGAATAATTATTAATTAAGCTTAAATTCTCTACAATTACAAGAAAGGTACTATTACTTATCAAATTATTGCCTCATCGTAGAGAAGAATCTAGATGATGCTTACGTAAAGCATGTAGGTGATAATTTCCTCCCAATTCTGTCCATTCAATATTGTGATAAAACCACCAAATATTGCGATATTCTTGATTACTTTGAACACCCCGAGACTCACTATAAGGTGAATAGCTAATAATTCCCGGAAAATCCTGGTCTGAAACCATAGAATCATTAGTGAAGTACATACAATGATTCAAAAAGTTACCGTCAGAATCTAACTCCAACCAATTAGATTTACAGAGACAATCAAGATTATTTTGACAAACTCCTTCGACCTTCACTGAACTTTCATCTTGTTTATCAGTCATTGCCCGAAATGCTTTTTCTTTCTTTAAAGAACTGATATTTACCAATATAACACCTGTATCAAAACTAAATTTTCCTTGTTTCAATGACATATTACTATCATGCTCTCTCACAGTGGCTACCGGATACTCTCCCATATCCATATCAAAAAGATCATCTAATTTTTTTGTAATAATTACATTTTGTCCGAGGTATAGTACTTTATCTTCCCCTACAAAATCTCCTATCACGGAGTACAAACTTTTAATATCATAAATAATACACTCATGATTCAAATTACCATTATCAGGTATACGACAGTCTACAATCTCCGAGTCAAATTCCTCCAAACGTCTATCCATTAGTTGAAACCACTCACAGGGAAAATCATGATTTACAAGATAAAAGCGGAGTGAGCGATTATGAAAACAAATGGACTTAATAGTCGTTTGAATTTCGTACAGATTGCGAAAGTGGGATACCAAAATAATGGCTTTTTTATTGTCTTTATGCATCGGTGTAAGATAGTTTAATAAATCTCTCTTTTCTTTCATTTGGTAAAAGATATGAGACTTTGGTAACTTCCTATTTTCAATTTCTGAAATAAAGAAATTTAACGAATCCATATAACCTTTTTTATAGGCTCTCAGTGGATATCCCAGAGTCGCCAACATTGATAATCGTTCCTCTTGAATTAAAAGACTCTCATTAAACCAGTCAACCGTCCAATTACGCGATAAACTCTCTCCTCGATGTCGATAAATATAAGATCCTTTATGGATGTAGACTATTTTTTCTGATTTCAAGAAAACTTTCAAATTAAATAAGGCATCTTCCCCCGTCCTTGCCAATGGAAAGTGAAGATCATTAAGAATTTCTTTTCGATAAATTTTTGCCCAAGGAACAATTAAAGCGGCATTTTTCGACTCTCTAGAATCATTTAATAAGTTCATTACTGAATAATTGTCATAAATTTCTTCATAATAGTCATTTGACATATGGAAGTAAAAGTTAGAATCTTCATCATTGAAGCTGGTATAATTTTCAAAAACAATATCTGCTTGATATTCTTCAATTTTTTCATATAAGACTTCAACATAAGTCGGTTCAATCCAATCATCAGAGTCTATAAAAATAATATATTCAGAAGTAGCAAAGTCTAATCCTAAATTACGCGCTTCGGACACGCCTTCATTTTCCTTTTCTAGATAAACAATTCGGTTATCTCGTGCTTCATATTCCTGACAAATGGCACCAGAATTATCCGTCGAACCATCATTCACAATAATGACTTCGAACTGATTAAAAGTCTGTCCTAAAATACTATCCAGACATTGCCTTAAGTATTTTTCTACATTAAAGACTGGCACAATAATGCTAACGAGTTTTTTCATTTATAAATCTCCATCATAACTACAATTAGTTTTTATCTGTATAATCCTTTTTTAATAATGTCACGATTAATTTCATATTCATAAACATTAATACTATCTAAAAATAGGTATTATTCATAAGATTTCATTAACTTCTCACTATACATATTTTCTAATCACTATTTACTCTATTATTACTAGTTACACTTGGTCTATCAATTACTAAGTATTCATTCAAAATTTCTTCAACTGCTATGAGGCGTAAACTATCACATAACCTATCACTGAAAGTTCCTTGCTCGCAAGTTTTATGACAAACAAAACACTTACTATCATTCATTATTGCATTTTACACTTTTTCCGAAGTCAAAGAAAAATATTACTAATACTCTTTGTGAACAGTACAATTAAAATGTTCGGAAATACTAGAGATATATGGGTAAGTTCATTTTAATAGTAAACTAGAACCAAGCCAAGAAGCTGGTTCCATTGAAATCTAAAAGGCGACACGTGTTCCATGAACTTGCTCAAGACCAGGTATGGCAAGAAATTGGTCACGATTAGCCAGGGAGATACCACCACCGGCTAAAATCTCCAACTGACCTTCTGCTAACCCAACCAATTCTGCATAACGTTTCAAGCGTGATTCTAAATCAGTCTCGGGAGTCCCAGCACGTGTGAGAAGACGCGTCACACCGTGGTCCTTAAGCCATTGGATAGCACTAGGTTGATCTGCTTTAGGAATCTGGTCAAAGGCCATATGCATGGTAACCTCTAAGCCTCGACAGGCATCTAGCAAGGCCTTTAGAGCCTCTGTATCGAGTTGATTTTCTGAAGTCAAAGCACCAAGTGCAAAGCCGTCAACACCCAAGTCACGCGCACATTTGATATCTTCTAGCATGATAGCCAATTCCTGCTGGCTATAGACAAAGTCGCCCCCTCGTGGACGGATCATCACAATCACCTTAGCCTGATAATCCTTGGCCAGCTCAACGGCTGCCTTTATGACACCATAAGAAGGCGTCGTGCCTCCAACAGCCAGATTATCACACAACTCCACGCGTTGAGCACCGGCTTTAAAAGCTTTTTCTAAGTTAGTGACATTCTCTGCACAAAATTCATAAATTGGCATACTGAACCTCCTATTAGTTGTAGTAGCGAGGGGATTACTACTTCTTCTTATGTGGAAAAAGCGGAAGACCAAGTTTGGCAATCTTTTCCGCTGGGGTCTTCATGCCATCCTTGACCCATTTGGAAATTACTGAAACAATAGCCGAGCTCCAGAAGGAATTAAGGTAGCTACCAGCACCATTTGATGAGCTACCATTTCGTTTTTCCAAAAAATCATAAACAGCCTTGGTCAATACTTGCTCAAAATTGTAATCAATGGCAAGACTGATGATTTTGGCTTCTTTTTTGACTTCCTTAAGGAGATAAACCCAGACTTGGTAAAGATCTGTCTTGAGATTATAGCCATCTAAAGATTTGGTTATCTTTGCAATGCTAGACTCAAAAATAGACTTCAAAATCTCTTCCTTAGAACCATAATTGCGATAAAAGGCAGCACGAGATACACCCGCACGCTCAACCAGTTCCGATATGGTAATCTTTTTAAAGTCTTTTTTCTCCAACAATTGCAGGAGAGAAATTTCGATGGATTCTCGTGTAATTGCTTTATTTTCTTGGTTAAATCGTTTGAGATTTTCCAAGGATTTCTCTGAGATTTTTCTTTCTGCCATAACATTCACTTTCTATCTGTCACACCTGATGAGATCTGCTTTGATAGCAATGCACTTCATGATAAAATTGTAAAAGAAGACAAATAACTTGTCAATGTACATTATGCAGATATGAGGTGTAACCTATGAAATGGAAAATTATTGCGGATTCAGGCTGTGACTACCGTTCTTTGGACAATCTGGCACCAGATACGGAGTTTGTCAGTGTTCCTTTGACTATCCAAGTGGGCGAAACCATTTACAGGGATGATGCCGAACTCAATATTGATCAAATGATGGAGGAGATGTATGCAACTACAACTGCTTCCAAATCTGCTTGTCCAAGTCCTGATGACTATATGAAGTCCTTTGAAGGGGCGGACAATATCGTCGTCGTGACAATCACTGGAACCCTTTCTGGTAGCTATAATAGTGCTGAAATTGCTAAGAAAATTTATCTGGAAGAGCATCCTAATGCCAAAATTCATGTGATTGATAGCCTGTCAGCTGGTGGCGAGGTCGACCTGCTCGTTCGTAAGCTCAATCACTTAGTTGCTGAAGGCCTTGAGTTTAACCAAGTCGTTGATGGCATCACAGCTTATCAAGCCAAGACTAAGTTGCTCTTTGTTTTAGCCAAAGTTGATAATTTGGTGAAGAATGGTCGTCTAAGCAAACTGGTTGGCACCGTTGTTGGACTTCTCAATATCCGTATGGTCGGTGAAGCTAGTAAAACGGGTACCCTTGAGTTGCTTCAAAAAGCTCGTGGCCAAAAGAAAGCTATCAAAGCTGCCTTTGATGAACTGATCAAGGCAGGTTATACAGGTGGACATATTACGATTGCCCACCGCAACAATGACAAATTTATCGAGCAATTCTCTGCATTGGTTCGTGAAAAATTTGCCCAAGCAAGCATCGAAGTCCTTCCCACTTCTGGACTCTGTAGTTTTTATGCTGAAGAAGGCGGACTCCTTATGGGGTATGAAATTTAAGAAGACATTGAAAAGAGACTGGACTAGATGTTCGGTCTTTTTGAAATCAAATGATGTTATCAGATAATCAGTAGAATAGGATTTTAAAACTAAAAATTCTCTATTTTCCTTTTGATAATCTAGCGTAATCGCTTTCATCACCCCCTTCATTTATGGTAAGATGGAAGTAACGCATTAGTATCATATGCTTATTAATTTAAATACCCTTATTAAACATGGAGATGCTTTATGAAACAGAAACATTCACATTTTCTAATCCCTGGAATCCTTCTTCTAGGGATCGTTTTGCGGGCCCCGTTCACAACCTTGTCTACGGTCTTATCAGACATTGCTTCCGGTCTAGGCGTTGAGGTCAGTTCTCTCGGTCTCTTGACAAGTCTGCCTCTCTTGACCTTTGCGATATTCTCACCTTTTGCGGCTAGCTGGGCCAAACGCTTTGGTATTGAAAGACTCTTCCTCGGTGTTTTAATTGTGATGACACTTGGTTCTGCTTTGCGTACCCTTAATCTCCCTCTTCTTTATGTAGGAACGCTGCTAGTCGGAGCTGGAATTGCCTTTATCAACGTCCTTCTCCCAAGCCTAATTCAGGCTAATGAGCCAAATCAGTTAGGATTCTTAACCACACTCTACATTACAGCCATGGGCTTGTCCACAGCTGTGGCTTCATCGGTAGCCGTTCCAATCACTAAGGCAACCTCATGGCAAGGCTTGGTCTGGGTATTGACAGCAGTCTGTGCCCTGGCTCTTGTAGTTTGGCTTCCTAATGTCCGTCACAATCATTACTTAGAACAAGAAACGTCTACCAGCGAAAATTCAGGCAGTTGGTATAAGAGTGGCAAGGTCTGGGCTATCATGATTTTCGGTGGATTACAATCACTCTTCTTCTATACCACTATCACTTGGCTCCCAACCATGGCTACACAAGCCGGTGTTGGTGATGCCAATGCCGGAATTCTAGCTTCCGTTTTCACACTGACGAGTATTCCATTCTCTATGATCGTTCCTAGCCTAATCACGAAACTTTCTGATCGCAACCGCCATTTGATGCTAGTGACTACCGTCCTAGCAGGACTTATCGGAGTGGCTATGCTTCTAGTCAATACAGACAGCTTTGTGTATTGGTTGGTCCTTAACCTCTTAATCGGAAGTTCTGCTAGTGTCCTATTCCCTTACATGATGGTTTCCTTTTCAATGAAGGCTAGCACGCCTGAAAAAACAGCCCAACTATCAGGTTTAGCCCAAACCGGAGGCTATATCTTTGCAGCCCTTGGTCCAGTCTTGTTCGGTTCAAGCAAACAACTCTTTAACTCTTGGACCCCTGCTGTTTTAATTCTTCTTGTCTTGACCATAATCATGGGAATTGCCCTCTATAAAGTCGAAAAAACAGACGTTATTTTGTAAGTGAAGAACTAATAAAATGAATAAATGATTTAGTAAAGGCTTATTCTATTTTCATTTAGAAAGTAGCTAGGGCTAAGCATTAGAGTTTTACTCATGTACAACTTTAATCTTTCTTTTATTCGTGATGAGATAACTCAAAAAACTGATAATGGTGTGGACAGATTATAATGGGGGAAAGCTTTCATTAACTTGTTGTAAACAAAAAAAGAGATAATTGTAAAATCACATAAAGAGAACACCAACAAAAAATCATCTGTTGGTGTTCTCTTCATTTTTAGATTTCTGAACAAAACTCTTGTCCATGGATCAGTAGGTACCCTTTATCTCTTTTTTCATGAACATTATTTTATAAACAGCAGATTACCTTCTTAATATATATGGAAATATACAACTGTTCTATATCAACTTATATTCATACCACTCTTCATCTACTTTCTGAAATCCCAAAGCCAAAAACATTCTTTGACTTTGAGTATTAAAAGGATATATTTGTACAGAAACCTTTAGCATTTTTTGTTCTTTCGCCAGATGTATCATTTCAGAAACACATCGTCTTCCGATCTGTAAATTCTGATACTCTTTGCTGATAACTATAGAAAGTTCCGAGTTATCTAGGAGTGTCACATCTCCAACTAACACTCCTTCATATTGGATATAATAGCAAGAACCATGTGAAGTTAGGTAATCATACATTTTATGAAGTTTTGTTAGATTGTAAATCTGATCAGTATTATCTACTTGTTTGCAAACCTCACTATCTTGATACCAAATAAGGGAGATGTCATCATTTCTATAATAAGGAATAAGCGTTATCTGATCGTCTACTATTCTATTCATCTTTATTTTTCCTTATTTCTTCTTTAAAAAAGGCTCAACCAAATCAACCCACTCTTGAGGCAGGTAAGCTGATAAATAGCCGTGATTATAGCGCTTTGCTTCATACAAAATTGTATTTGAATGTAGCTGATGAAATAATTTCGCTGATTCTTTCACACAGTTCAATTCTTTTTCACCATAGATATACAGAACCTGAGCCTTGCTAGCAGAAATCATATCTTTCAGCTTGTAACATCCCATATAGTTTTTGTAAATGGTCACCAATGTTTTGACAGGGGTTCTTGGCAAATCCTCCAAATAATAAGCTTTTATTTCCTCTGGATAAGCCAGTTTAGGATAGAGTTTGTTCATCATGCTTAACTGAAGTTTGCAAGAGAATTTATTGAACATCAATTTACCAAATAGAGACACTAGAAAGATGCTGATTTTAGCTAACCTTGGTTGAGGAATACAGAGGCTTCCATCTATGATGGCCTTCTCAGCAATTTCACTGTCTAAAGACAAAAGCTCCATGGCAATTTGACCACCAAGTGAAACACCACCGATTGCAAACAATTTCCCACCATAGTTTGCTTTGATATAGTCTAGAATCTCCAAAGCAGAATCTTCAGTAGAAACATAATCAAGTTGATATTCCTCGCCGTGGCCATTCAAAGTGGGTAGAATAATACGATATTCTTCTGACAAGATTCGTGCTTGACGAAGATAATTCCACCAAGAACTTCCACCACCATGTATCAGTAAAATAGGAGGCAAATTCTTATCACCAAATTCATGGAATTTCATGTTTAAACTCCTTACTGTAGAACTTTCACTAGCTACACCCATGTTTAATCAGCTCGTACAAGCAGTGATACCGCCTCAACATGTGCTGAGAGCTTTCTTCTATACTAATAGACGAAAGGGTGTGAAAATGATTTTTAAATGATACTGTGGAACGGAACAGTAGCCCTAGTATTGACTACTGTCGTTTCTATTCATATTGGCTATTCTAGGACTGAGATGAAAAAATCTATAAATGCTCAGAATAAAATTGAACCCGCAAATCTCCCCAAAACAATGGTGAGTCATGTACTTGTATTATTCCGAAAAAATACACCTCTGGTGCAGTGAGACAAATTGGTGTATCTTATAGTGGCTTCGTAGATGAAAGCTATACTCTACTATCACTCTTTGATGATGTAGAACAAATTGAAAAAGATAATAGACTTCAGACAGCTATTGATGTTGTCAGAGAACAGTTTGGTTTTTTAGCCATACAAAAAGGAACCGTCCTAACTGAAGGTTCCAGAAATATTGAACGCAGTAAACTTATCGGTGGTCATTCCGCGGGTGGATTGGAGGGATTAAAATGAAACAAGAAAAAAATACAGTACAATTTTCAGAAATCCGTAGCAAAGGATGTAATGATATTGAAATGCTTGAAAGATTTTTACATGGAATCGTTGAAACAGCAACTTCAAAACTTCGTCAGAGAAAACTCAAAACAACTGAAATATCGATACGACTAGTACATGCTAAATCTGAAAACCGATTACCATTGGAATTTACATTTAGCATTAAGCCAACAAGCTCATCTGTGATAATCTATACTGAGGTAATCAATCGCTTTAAAGAATGTTACACAGGTGGGGGAATTCAAGGTTTTACGATTCAATTTGATAAAAATACCCTTGCCTCTGCATAGAAAGGATTTGATATGATTGACCGTTCATATTTACCATTTCAATCAGCAAGAGAGTACCAGGATACAAAGATGCAAAAATGGATGGGCTTTTTCCTATCTGAACATGCATCAGCACTCTCTGATGATACAAACAAAGTAACGTACATGTCTGACTTATCACTAGAGAAGAAATTATTACTCCTCAGTCAAGTATACGCCGGGCAGCTACGCACACGCATTCAAGTGATTGAAAAAAACAAGCGTGTTTCCTACACTGGAACAATACCAAGTCTGACCAAAGATTTCATTTTGATAAAAACTACAACAGGTCACATCAATTTGAAATTAAAAGACATTATTAGTATTGAACTTGTCGAGGAGGTGCTCTATGAATCAGCTTGAGTTTCAGCGTAATCACCTACAAATGGACTATTATAGCGAGAGCTACCAAGATTTTGAACGTGACTTCTACCGCTACTCTAACATGAATATTCCATTGACCTTCCTAACTGATGATATCCTAAAAACAATGGCGACTTCACGTAAGAATTACTTTGTCCTCAATAAGGAAAAGTCCAGAGATAACCGCGATCACTTCTTCATATTTGAAGTAAGTACCGTAGATGAGAATCCGCTAATCTATCATTATACATATAAGAAAACTACAATATATTTAGCAGAAAAATAGGAGCAGTTCAATTGACTGTTCCTATTTTTAATATTCATAAAATCTAAAGTCTTTATACTCTTTAACAATGGAGTCGCCAACCAGAACAGACTATACTGACCAGCGACTACCTTAAATTTAATGTTTCAGATTTATTTTCTTATCTCTAATTTCATAAACTACATCTGCTACATTTTCGAGTAATCGTTTATCGTGGGTGATAAACACGATAGTTCCGGTGTACTCCTTCATTAGTATTTCCAAAGCCTCTAAACTTGGTATGTCAAGGAAGTTACTGGGTTCATCCATTATTAGGATGTTATATCTACCCATGAGCATTTTAGCAAGCAACAATTTTATAATTTCTCCACCGCTTAAAACAGATAAACTTTTTCCAATATCGTTCTGTTTGAACCCCATAGATGCTAGCACTGAACGAATTTCTGATATATTGTAGTCACAATCCTTCTGCATAAACTCCATAACATTCTGATTACTGTTGTACTTGTAACCATTCTGTGCAAAGTAACCTATTTTTGCCTTAGGCGAAATAGAAATTCCTTCTTCATGGTTTAAGATCATTTGGATTAAAGTTGTTTTTCCGATTCCATTACCACCAGTTAACGCCACTTTTGCTCCTAACGGAATTTGAAAAGATGCATTTTCAAACAGAGCCTTATCCCCAAATACTTTATTAATTTCTGCACCGACTATAGGGTATGGATTATGGAGCTCCAATGCTTTACTTTGCCTGAAACGAATTCTGCGAATGCCTTCCGGAGCTTCTACTTTTCCTAAGGCCGCAATCCTGTGCTCTAGGGTTTTAGCAGCATTATACATCTTTTTTTCCTTACTTCCTATTGATTTTTGATGAGCTAAACGCCCTCCGTCTTCAGTACTTTTTTTCTTTGAAGAACCTTTTGCCTTCTGTTCTATTTTACGAGCCTGTTTTCGCTTTTCCTCCGCAGCCCTTTCCAATCGGGCACGTTCCGCAATAAATTGTTCGTATTCTGCAGCTTGGCTCTTACGTTCTTCCTCTTTCTGACGAAGATAATCAGAATAGTTTCCCCAATACTCAGTGATTTTGCCATCTTTCAGTTCCCATATTTTATCTACTATTTCATCAAGAAAATAGCGGTCATGGCTAATAACTAACAGTGCACCTGTAAAATATTTTAGCTGTCCTATTAGAAAATCAATTCCTTCACGGTCTAAATGGCTCGTAGGTTCATCCGCTAAAATACCATGAACCTGTGCCGATAAGGCCTGTGCTATTTTAAGCCTTGTTTCTTCACCACCGCTCATAGTCTGTATATTTAATTGCTCAACACCTAGCTTGCCTACAAGTGCAAAATCTTTTTCCTCCTGCAGAGTTACTTCGTCCAACTGGGGAATATAGGCAAGTTCACCCAGACGATTCATTTTACATCCTGGGGGAGTTAATTCTCCTAAAAGTACCCTGAGTAAAGTGCTTTTTCCAGCACCATTTGCTCCTACTAAACCAATACGGTCATAATCATATACTTCTAATTCATTTATATCTAAAACATCGCGTCCTTTGAATTCCACACGAATGTCTTTTGCTTTTAATATTAATTCCATAACATTTCCTCCTGTCTATAATCGCATGCTTTCATTTGCTTGTATGCAGGGAAAACCCTGCGATTTTAGCAGGAAGAGTTACATGAAAATAAGATACATAAATATTCCTCCAATATTGTTTATTTTAAATCTAATTTTCTAACCTCAGTTATCATTTGGCAAACTATAGCAATGCCAATAATTAAAATACCTGATAGTAAAAACCAATGATTTACACCGATTTTATCAGCAAAGAATCCAGAAAGAATTAACCCAATTGGCATAGCAAGTGACATGATACTTCCGATCAAAGAAAATACACGTCCTAAATATTCAGGCTTAATTTTCTCCTGAAAAAGAGCTGTTTGCACACCGCTATAAAATGGCACCGAAAGCCCCATTATTGCACAGCAAACTACGAATATTACAAATCCATTTGGAGGAAGTATTCCCGAAACGGCTAAACTGGTCCCCATTATAAAAAATGAACTTGTTATTAGTAATACATGCTTTTCGAAGCCCCCTAATCTTCCTAATAATAAGCCTCCTGCTAGCATCCCAAATGCAAAGGAAATTTCCGTAATAGAAATATGCACAGGCGTTCCATTAAAGTGTTCCATGCTTATTAAAGGAAATAGTGCATTGATTGGCATATAAACAAAAGTATATAGTGTTCCTAAGAGTAATAAGGCAAACAATCCTTTGTTTTGTCTCAGAACCACAACTCCTTCTTTCATCTCCCTTATGAAATTTGGTTCTAAACTTTGCACTTGATTACCCAGCTTAGGTATACGTACAATTGCTACCGTAATAGATGCAATCACAGCACCCAATACGTCGATGGCAATAATAGCATTTAAATCCCAAACGGAGTATAAGAGTGCTGCAACTGCCGGACTAACAATATAGCTTATAGACTGCAAAGACTGACTATAGCCTGCGCATTTCGTTAGCTGTTCTTCTGGTACTAAAAGTGGTGTAACCGCATTGAGTGCTGGGGTATGAAAAGCTGTTCCAATGCTACGGATAAACAATACTATCATAATCATCCAGACAGGTAGCTCCATACAGAATGCAACAATAGCAAGCACTGCACCAGCTGCTGCGATAATTAAATCGGCACCAATCATTATCTTCTTCCTATCATGACGATCCACTAGCACACCAATGGCAGGTCCCAAAATCGCATAGGGTAAAAAACCTACTAATGAAGCCATAGACAAGACCATCGCAGATCCTGTTTTTTCTGTAAGGTAAAAAATAATCGCCATTTGCAGGATGGCACTAGTGATTAATGATACTGCTTGCCCTGCCCATATTGCATAAAATTTTCGTTTCCAATTGTTGTATTTTTCCATTTATATTATCTCCTGCATATTATTTTGCTTGAATTTCTATTTTGAATAGCATTCTAGGCAATAAAAAATGCAGGCCAAACCCCACAATGTGGCTTTTGGTCTGCATACATACAATTTGGAAACATTCATATTAAAGACATAGTTAAATAAAGGTATAGTTAAATAACCAATATCCTCACCGTAACTAATGAATGCTCAATATCGTATAAATAAGCACAACAAAAAAGCCTATCATCGGGTATAGATTCTGCTTTTTTTATTGCCAGCTTATCTTAAACGCATTGAGGCTGTCATAGTTTCGGTTCCTCCTACATCTTTGTTTATATCAATTTATAGTATAACACAACAAGATGATATGTTCAATATAAAAGTTATGGAATGAGACTCATACTTCCAATTCGATGCCAGATTTAAAGGATATGACGAAGTTTTCTTCATAGACTGTAACGCTCTGGATTATCTTCCTTAGTAGCAAGCGATTAGCTTTCACAAAATCTTCTGTTTGTAGTTTTAAAAATTCATCAGGATTTTCTAACTCAACCTCAAAATATTTCATTTTACATTCCCTCATTTCATTTATTGATAAATTGAGTTTGCAAAAAAGAGTGGACAATTTTTGTCTACTCTTAACCTTTAAAATAGTTTTTTTTAATCGATTTGAAGTTGCCTAAATTATTACTTATTCGGTAAAATGAAGTATTGCTTTCAACAGATTTCCTTCAACTACACTTCACTTGATTCAAACAAGGTGGGTACATTTCTATTCCCACAAACTCCTTGTCAATGGAAACAAACACGTACCCACAGGGTAAATGGAAATAGAAACTGATAATTTCTAGCTATCACTTCTACTCATTCCAAAAATTTTCTCACTCTGATACTTACCCACCATAAAGCAAAAAGCCTTGCAATCAAGGCTTTCATTATCCCTTTCGTTCAAAGGTTTCTAAGCTTTTACGAGCAGAGCGACACACTCAGCGGTTCGCTATCTCCGTTCTGTCTGCGTGCTAGCACTTGTCAATCACGGACAGCTATCGCATGGGCGGAAGTAAATGCTAATCTTCGTCGTTTTACTCCTTGACTAGCAAACTTACCGCCTCAACATGTGGAGTTAGTCAACATCTATATTATATAACGAAAGTGATAGAGTTGTTGTTTAAAATTAAACTTTAGAATGAAAATATTTAAAAAAAGTAGATCACTTTTAGAAGTGTCCTACTTGTATTATTTTTATTTAAAAAGGGATAAATCCTTAACAAAAGGGGTGTACTCCCGCGCCTTCGGGAAGGAAAAAAAAAATGGCGCAAAATCAAGGTTTTATTTTTGAAATTTACCAGAAAATACCCTTAATGAAAGTAACGTAGTTCTTGTTGATGGTCATAGTGTGTTCTATTGATGCACGTTCAACGGTTACTAGATTTAGGTTAAAATCGTTAAAGCCCATATCATAGTTTAAAAAAGCGATTATACAAAAACTTGTATATCGCTCTGTTTGTTCACTTACTTTGACAAAGTGGAGGTATCTATCCTCAAGGTCCTCAATGCATTCCATACTGCCAGTAGCGTTACACCAACATCTGCAAAGATTGCCTCCCACATATTAGAAATTCCCAATCCACTTAGAACCAAGAAAATTAGTTTAACTACAATAGCCAAGGTCATGTTTTGCCGAGCTATTCTGACTGTCTTTTTAGCCAGTCGAATGACTTGAGGAAGTTTTTCAAGGTCATCATCCATCAGTACAACATCTGCTGATTCAATGGCTGCGTCCGAACCTAGCCCTCCCATAGCAATACCAACATCTGCCCTAGCAAGAACCGGTGCATCATTCACTCCATCTCCAACAAAGGCAACAGCCTGCTGAGACTGAGTCAGAATTTCCTCAAATGTACTCACCTTATCCTGAGGCAAGCAATCTCCAAATGCATCATTGAAGGCAAATTGCTGTGCAAATTCATCAACCACTGCCTGACGATCACCTGAAAGGAGAACCGTTTTTTTAATTCCGACCGCCTGTAAATCCTTCAAGGCCTCGATGCTCGTCTCCTTCACTTGGTCTGTGATAAGGAAATAGCCTAAAAAGTGACTGTCCTCTGCCAAATAGAGAACTGTTCCTGTGCTGTCAATAGCTGGATAAGCAATCCCTTGAACTTCCATTAATCTAGCATTCCCAAGATAGAGCTGTCTGCCATCTATCCTACCGGACATGCCCTGCCCTGGTAGCTCGGTAATCTGACTCACCCTATTCTCGTCCACTTCCTGTCCATAGGCTGTTCGAATCGAGTTTGCGATTGGATGATTGGAATAGCTTTCCAAATGGGCAGCGAGGTACAGAATATTATCCTCGATACCTTCTGCGTTGACAACGGTATCTACCGCAAAGATACCTTTTGTAATTGTCCCCGTCTTATCAAATACGACCGTATCCAACTTGGCAAGAGCCTCTAAATAATTTCCACCTTTCACTAAGACACCTAATTTAGATGCTCCCCCTAGCCCGCCAAAGAAACTCATTGGTACCGAAACCGCAAGAGCACAAGGGCAAGAAATGACTAAAAAGGTAAGTGCCCGATAAAGCCAAGTCGACCACTCCCCTAAACCAAGCAAGGGAGGCAGGCTTGCAAGCAGAAAAGCGATTCCGACAACCACTGGTGTATACACACGCGAAAAACGTGTGATCATCCGTTCCGTCTCCGCTTTTTTATTGCTTGCATTTTCAACTAATTCCAAAATTTTGTTGACCGTTGATTGCGAAAAAGTCTTACTCACTTCAATTACCAATGGACTAGTCAAATTGATCACACCACTTGTAATGTCCTCACCAACGCCAATTTCCCTAGGCAGTGATTCTCCTGTCAAGGCTGACGTATCCAGAATAGAACGACCTTCTCTGACCAGACCATCTAGGGGCACCTTCTCCCCAGGCTTAACTAAAATATGGTCCGCAACCCTTACTGTTTCAGGGTCTACTTGAACGGTTTCTCCCCCCTCTAGTCTCCAAGCCTTATCCGACCGAATATCCATCAATCGTGCAATGGACTGACGAGATTGAGAGGTGGCCTTATCTTGGAAATACTCCCCAATCTGATAAAAAAGCATGACGGCTACTGCCTCTGGAAATTCTCCCAAGAGAAAGGCTCCTAAGGTCGCGATACTCATCAAAAAGTTTTCATCAAAAAGATTACCACGTTGAATATTTTGAACCATCTTGATAAGAACCTTATGGCCGATAATGATATATAGGGTCAGATAATGGACCAGACGAATCCAGAAATACTCCTCTGGCAGGAAAAAGCCGAAGGCAAATAGAATCATAACAGCAAGTAGCAGCTCTTTCGCCCAATCTCGTTTTTCTGGAAGTGCCTCTTCCTTTTTCTCACTGATAACTTCGATTCCAGGTTCAATAGCATCCACCAAGTCAATAATTTCCTTATCTATCCCATCTTCGCTTTTTGTTTCCAAAATCAGCTTTTGAGCTATCAGATTGACAGTGGCAGATTCTACCTGCTCCAATTGATTGACAGCACGTTCAATCTTAGCAGCACAATTGCCACAGTCAATTCCTCGAAGTTCATACTCTTTCTTCATGTTTTTCCTCTTTCAAATGTTTCAGTGTCAAAGACAAGACTGCTGCGACATGATCGTCCGCAAGTTCATAATAGGTCATCCTTCCTTTTTTCTCCCCCTTGACCAATTGGCAGTCCCGCAGATAGCGTAGTTGGTGAGAAATAGCAGACTTGGTCATCTGTAACGCAATCGCTAAGTCTCCGACACAAATTGGATTTTGCCGTACTGCTTGTAAAATCCGCAAACGAGTTGGGTCAGAAATCGCCTTAAAAAAATTGGACATATTTAGCAATGTAACGGTATCAAACTCCGTCTCATGGACCCCTTGAATTAAATCTGGATTACAAGCTGTTAAACACTGTGACATATTTTCTATTCCTCCTATACTAAAGTTGTATCAAGTAACATCATGATTAGAAATCCGGCCATAACCCCACCTGTCGCAATATCGGTATTCTTGTGCTCTTGAGCACCTGGCACAAGTTCTTCCACTGCAACATAAATCATGGCTCCCGCCGCAAATAAGAGAGCATAAGGTAGTAGCTGGGTCATAGACATAACAGCATAGGCCCCTAAAACAGCTGCAATCGACTCAACAATCGCTGACATGGCGCCATAGTAGAAAGCTGATTTCCTACTTCGCCCTTCTACCCGTAGTGGCAAGGACAAGGCAGAGCCTTCTCGAATATTTTGGATGCCAATTCCCAAGGCCAATCCAAGGGCACTCATTCACGTAAAGGAAAGTCTAGTTGCGAGATTTGCCACACTAGCAAATGCCACACCAACTGCTAAGCCCTCTGGTATATTATGAAACACTACCGCCAGATAAAGCAGCATGGTCTTTGATAAGGGTCTTTTGGGATTCAAAATCCCTTCCTTATCACTCATCTGATGATTCAAATGTAGGTCGGGAACCAAATAATTAATAAAGCGGATAAATAAGCCCCCGACAATAGAACCAACAGCCGTCGTCAACCAGTAAAATCTGTTCGTAGCTATTGACTGGCTATAGTCCAAAGAAGGGACAAGCAAAGGCCAGACTGCCACTGCCGTCATAATGCCCGCTGCCAAGCCCATCATCATATCCATGAATTTTTGATGAATGGTTTTGACAAAAAAGACCAAACTAGCACCGATAAGGGTACAAAACCAGTTGAATAAGCCAGCTAATAAAGCTTGCATTACTGGTGATAGAGAAGAAAAATTACATCTCATACCTCAATAATCGATGATTCAGTTGAACAACCACTCAACTATTATCATTATAGTTGAACACTAGCTCAATTGTCAAGGAAGAAAGTAAAAAAGCTATGAGAAATCCCCATAACTTTGTAAATTATTGAAGCAATCTCGTGTTCTTAGAGAATATCACAATGCCATAAAAAGCCCAAAGGACTATTTGGAATTATCATATCATATAACGCTTCGACACAATTTAACGATTACTATATTGAGAAACAAACTTTACTCCTCAAGAAAGTTAGATGTTCCCAATGCTATCCGTAAGAGTACTTAAAACCTTGAAACATACTGATTTCAAGGTTTTTATAACGTGTTATTGTATCACCTAATTTCTACTGATTTCCATAGATCAAACCTTTCGTGATTTTTTCATATAGGTGGGTACGTTTCTATTCCCTCAAACTCCTTGTCAATGGAAATAAAAACGTACCCACAGTGTAAATGGAAATAGAATTTGAGAATTCCTAACTATCACTTCCACTCACTCCAAAAATTACTTACTCTAATACTTCCCCACCATAAAGCAAAAAGCCTTGCAATCAAGGCTTTTCATTATCCCTTTCGTTCAAAGGTTCTAGGCTTTTACGAGCAAAGCTACACACTCCACGTGGTGCGTTTGCGGAAATAAATCAACCGGTTGTACTTTCTTCAATTCATATCCCAATTCTTGGTAGAGTTTGATATCACGCGCCATTGTTGCTGGGTTACATGAGACATAGGTAATCTTTTCAGGTTGCATGGCAACACTGGCTTTGATGAAGCTTTCTGTCAAGCCCTTGCGTGGTGGATCCACAATGATAACATCTGGTCTGATGCCATCCTTGCTCCACTTGGCCATGGCATTTTCAGCTGAGTCAGCCACATAGTTGGCGTTAGTAATGCCGTTGCGTTCTGCATTTTTCTTAGCATCTTCGACGGCTGTTTCAATGACTTCAACGCCATAGACTTCCTTGACCTGTTTGGCGAATGACAAACCGATTGTCCCGATACCTGAATAGGCATCAATAACAATACTGTCGCTGTTTAGGTCTGAGAAGTCAATGGCTGTTTGATAGAGTTTTTCAGCCATCTCGGTGTTAACCTGATAGAATGACTGGGCAGAAATCTCATAGTCATTGCCCAACATACTATCTGTAATGGTATCTTGACCAAAAAGGGTACGGAACTCCTTACCAAAGATGGCGTTAGTGTTCTTATCGTTGATGTTTTGGATGATAGAAACGACATTTGGGAAGGCTTCTGTAATTTTAGCAATGATTTGATCAATACGGAAAATTTTTGGTCTAGTCGTTACAAAGACCAACATCATCTGACCTGAATAATGGCCACGACGGACCACCAAATGACGAATCAACCCTGTCTGCTCCTTCTCGTCATAAGGTTTGAGGTCATAGCGACGGAGAAGGTCACGGACAAAGACAATGAGTTTATCAATTTCCTTGTCTTGGATGAGAAAATCTTCAATTGGAATCAAGTCGTGCGAATTCTTGCGGTAGAAACCTGTTTCAAGCTGACCTTTAACACGGCGAACGGGTACCTGCGCCTTGTTACGGTAGGCGTAAGGAGTCTCCATTCCCAATGTTTCAGCGACCTCTACGTCTGAGATACCTGCTGTCTTATAGAGGTTGTCCACAACTTGTTTACGCTTGAACTTGAGCTGCTCCTCGTAGGTCATATGGCCAAAATCAGCAATCCCTGAACGTAGATAGGTCGCATCAATGTCCTGATTACGGTTTGGTGAAAGGGTCACATACTCTTCAACCTTACCAAAGCCGATATTTTTCTTGAGCTTAAGCACGCGCATCTTGATGACTTCACCTGGTAGGGCATTATCCACGAAAAAGACAAAGCCATCCACCTTGGCAACGCCTGCTCCTTCATGTGTCAAATCGACAATTTCAACTTCTACAATATCGTTTTTATTTAACATAATTCAACTTTCTTTACTCTTATAGGGCTTAAACATATCTTCTAAAGCCTTTTACTACCCTCCATTATAGCACATATAAATCAAATTTATGGCTGGCCATAAATAATATAGATTTTTCAGAAAAGTCATACAGTGCTATCATAGGTCCATGACAAAAAATTAAACGACTCAGCAACTTAGCTAGATGTCGTTTCTATATAAAGGAGAATAATCATGCCAGATATTACCATTCATACAATCGAAACTGCACCAGAAAAAGTCAAAGACGTCCTTCAAACAGTTAAAGATGCCAATGGGGGATACATTCCAAATTTGATTGGTCTCCTTGCTAATGCGCCAACTGCGCTTGAAACTTACCGTACTGTCGGTGAAATCAACCGTCGCAATTCATTGACACCAACTGAACGTGAGGTTGTACAAATTACAGCTGCTGTTACTAACGGCTGCGCCTTCTGTGTGGCAGGTCACACAGCCTTTTCAATCAAACAAATCCAAATGACACCTCAACTCTTGGAAGCTCTTCGTAACCGTACACCAATCGAAGACGATCCAAAACTTGATACCCTTGCTAAATTTACTATTGCCGTGATTAATACTAAAGGTGCTGTTGGTGACGAAGCCTACAATGACTTCTTGGAAGCTGGCTACACTGCTCAAAATGCCCTTGACGTTATCTTGGGTGTCAGCCTTGCTAGCTTGTGTAACTACGCTAACAATCTCGCACAAACACCGATTAACCCTGAACTTCAAGAATTCGCTTAATTCAAAACCAAAGGATAAACTAGAGGAGGACCTAAGCCTATGTCACATTTTTCAAAAGAATTCCTTACTTGGTTGGACACCAACGCTGACCATATTGACCAAGAGTCTGGACCAATTGCGGACCAACTTCTTGAAAAAATTGCTGAAAACGACGTCTTTAAAATCGGCGTACCTGCTGAGTTTGATGGCCTAGGTGGTGGTCCTACTCAAGTTGTTGATGTGCTTAATGAATTGGCACAACATTCTTTAACAGCTTCCTTTATTTCTTGGGGACACCGTACTTTCATCGAGTATATCCTAGCTAGCGACAATGCTTACCCTCGTGAAACATGGTTGAAAGAATTGTATACTGGTGAGCGTGCTGGTGGAACTGGCTTGTCTAATGCAGTCAAATTCTTGTCTGATATTGAAGAATTGAATGTTACTATCAGCCAAGAAGGTGATGACTACTATCTCGATGGTCGTTTGCCTTGGGTGACTAACCTTCGTTCTGATAAATTCGCTGCTCTCTTTGCTGCTGACTTTAAAGACGGTAGCCAACCTTGGATTATTACTATTCCATCTGAAGCTGAAGGCCTCAGCCGTTCTGAAGATTTGGAATTTGTTTCCCTTCAAGGTGCTAACACTGCCTCTCTTACTTTTGATCACGTTAAGTTAGATCCTAATTGGGTCCTTTCAAAAGAAGGTACAGACTATATTGCCAAAACACGTCCGAACTTCCTTGGTTTCCAGTTTGGTCTTGCCTTTGGTTTGGCACAACGTTCTCTTGATGAGGTTGAAGCTAGTCTAAACAGTAACCGTAGCGTTCTTCGTGAAGAATTTGAAACTACACGCAATAATCTTCTTGCTATTCAAGACCAACTCTTTGCGGGTCTTAATGATGCTAATTATTTCATTGAAAAACCACGTGAACTTTTCCAATTGCGTATCGATATTGTCGACGTCGTAGCCAACAGCCTGCTCCTCGAACTTCAGGCTAGTGGTGGTCGTGGCTATTTGAAAGAATCAGAGTCAAGCTTTATCCGTCGTTGGAATGAAGGCGTCTTCCTTCCAATTGTATCTCCGAGTGCGGTACAGCTTCGTCACATTCTTGCAGCTAGCTAGAAAGGCCGGTAGACCAATGAAGGTATTTTTTAAGAAAATTCCCTTGGCCCTATCTAGTCTAGTTCTTGCCCTCTTTAGTTTATCCAATCAAATAAACCACTATGCCCTGATTGCTCAGGGCATTTGGTTTCTGGCAAGTATAGGTTTTATGCTTATACTAGGACGCTTGATTCTTGGCTTTGAACAAGTAAGGGAAGATTTGCACAATCCAGTCATTGCTTCGGCCTTTGCTAGCTACTTTATGGCTGCCTTTCTCTTTGCCAGCCGCCTTCCACTAGCTCAAATAGGCTTAAGTGTGACTTGGGTTGGGCTCCTTGGACTTTATATTGCCTATATTATTTTTTTCAGTCTGCGTTTTATGCGCCCACTATCTTTGAACCAAGTCTTTCCAAGCTGGTTCGTGATCTACGTTGGACCTGCTATCAGTCTTGTGACAGTACCAGCTAGTGTTCCAACTAGCATCAAGGGACTTATTCTGGGAGTAACGGCATTAGCGACTCTGGCCCTCTTTCCACTTGTTTTGTGGAGAATGAGACAGATAGCCATCCCTCACCTCTATCGACCTATACTTGCTATTTTAGCAGCACCTCTGGCCCTTCTCATTACCAGCTCAATCAAGAGTAATCAAAGACCTGCAACTATTATTTTACTTGCCCTACTCTTATTCTCGCAAGCATTCTTTTTCTATGCTCTTGATCTCTTCGTAAAACTGGTTAGAAAAGGCTTTATGCCACTTTTTGCAGCTTTTAGCTTTCCCTTGGTCAATAGTGTCAATGCTTTTAAGGCAGCCACTACCAGTCTTGGACTAGTCAATCCAGCTACCCAATTGGTTTATAAGGTAGAGTTCGCCTTCGTTCTTGTCATCATGACCTATTTGCTCTATCATTTTCTAAAACTCTTATACAAGGCGCTTATACAAGCTCTTAATACCAAAAAACAAGCAGGTTCAGTGTGAACCTGCTTTGTTTTCTTATCTAAATCCTAGTTCTTTTAATTTTGACTGATAGTTATCAAAATCAATTTCAATCCCTTGACCGCCATACAAATCATAACTGTCAATCCAATCACCATCCGAAGGAATGGTTTGCGAATTGATCCCTTTTTTGAAACTACCAGCATTTGAAAGTCCCAAATCCAACATATCAGTCATACTCATATTGGTTGAGGTCAGTGAGTAAACCTTCCCCAAAGCCTCAGGTCCATTGAAGAGATTAAGTGGATTCTTAAGCTGCTTCATAACAGCCTGCATCACTTGTTGCTGGCGCTTGGTACGGCCATAATCTCCCTCGTCATCCTTACGGAAACGAGCATAATTCAGAAGGGTGCGGCCATCCATATCTTGCTTACCAACTTTAATGGTTTGATTTGGCACGTGACCGTTCTTGTCCATCTTCAAATCATCTGGAACTTGAACCGAAGATACTTTTTTACCATCGATGGTCGCAAACTTCGCATTGATTTCTACACCATTTGGGAAGAGGGTATCAACCCCTGTCGCAAAGGTTTCAAAGTCAACCATGGCATAGTACTTGATATCAATATCAAAGTTGCGTTTGAGCGTCTCACGCATGAGCTCTGCCCCTTGATGATTATTTTGCTCACCAATATTGAAAGCCGTATTGAGTTTCAAGTCCTGAGAATAGTCGGTTTCTGAAGCCCCCTTGATATTGACTAAGGTGTCTCGCATAAAGCTAACCATCTTAACCTTACCTTCTTTATTGCCCACGTTGACTACCATAATGGAGTCTGTTCTGGCATCGGTAGATTCTTGGCTAACGCGCTGGTCAGAACCTAGAATAAGGATATTGACCCCATCCTTGGTATCCTTACCATTAAAGGTCTCAACTATGGCAGGCTGGTAGGATTTACCATTATTACCCGCGGCAGAAAGGTCTGTTCCCTTGTAAAATTGATAAGCCATGGCTATCACTAGGAACACAACTCCAAGACTCAAGCAACTAAGTACTAGCTTAACAACCTTCTTGAGCCTTCTCTTTTTCTTTGGTCGCTTCTTCTTGGCTACTTGCGACTTGGACCTTGGAGCCGACGTTGCTGAAGGGGACGCTTGTCTTTGAACCTTTTTACGTTTAGGTTGACTTTGAGCAACTTCCTCTCGATAGATGGGAAGCCCTTCCTCTGTCAGCTGATTGGCAGCCTCATAATCACGCTCTTGATAGTAGTCATAACGATTGTCATAAGGCTGACGCCATGCTGCTTAATAGTCCTCTCTTTGCGCTTGATATCTCCGCTCAGCTTCATAGGCATCTAACTTTCCTTGGAGATAATTGAATTCTGAAGCCTGCTGTCCATTCAGGTGAGCAAGATTTTTTAAAAGATAGCTGTAACGTAACCGTTCATGATGTGTAAACGGCCCATTGTTAGATTTGGTCATAAGATTTCCCTTTAAATTTCATAGACTTGGTAAGCACCCAAGATTTTATATCCAATTCCAACTGCAGTTAGCTCTTCAAGAGCGAACTGAGCCAACTTTTCCTTTGTATAATCACAATCAATAATGAAGAAATACTCGCCAAGTACCGTCTTCAAAGGACGGCTTTCAATCTTGGTCAAGTCAATGCCTCGCCAGGCAAAGGTCGATAGGGCCTTGTAAAGTGCCCCTGGCATATTGTCAGGCAGGGTCAAGGCCAGCGTTAATTTACAATCAATCTGATTGAGCAGAATCTCAGGCACAGTGTTCCCCAGCACCCAAAATCGGGTATAATTCTTTTCAATCTCCTGGATATCCTTAGCCAATATTTGAAGACCGTATTCCTTAGCAGCTGCATGAGGAGCGATTGCTGCATAAGTCTGATCTGGATTATCAGCGACAAAACGAGCCGCAAAGGCTGTACTTGCTGTTGTCTCAATCTTGGCATGTGGAAAATGCTGTTTAATATACTTTTTCCCTTGGGCAATGGCCTGTGGGTGTGAGAAGATTTTCTCAATTTTCTCATGATGTTTAGTCGCCATCAACTGCTGCTTGATGGGCTGAACAATCTCTGCCACAGCACGAATATCGGCCTGATGGAAGAGATAGTCTAAACTCTCATGAACAGAGCCCTCAATGGAATTTTCCACCGGAATGACCGCGTAATCCACACGTTCCTCTTCATAAGACTTGATAACCTCAGTAATGGTGCCTAATGAAACCAATTCTGCCTCAGGAAAAGCCTTTAAGGCTGCATTATGTGTAAACGACCCACTTGGGCCCAAATAACCTACATACATTTGATAAACCTTGCTACTTCTTCTGGCGTTCGGTTATCAACTGTGACAACCAAATCTGCTAAATCTTGATAGAGTGCCATTCGACCGTCGTAAATAACCTTAAAATCCTCTTTTGAATGATTGAGAAAGACTGGGCGTTGATTTTTGGTATCCTTTTGAATGCGATCATAGACCACATCGAAAGAAGCGTGGAGCCAAACGTTATGCTTACGATTCTTGATCAAGAGCTGACGATTACGCTCCGTTACAACGACACCACCTCCAGTAGAGATGACGACATCATCTCCCTCTTGGAGAAGTTCTTCCAAAGTCTCAGACTCAATCTGACGAAAGGCTGCTTCACCTTCTTTTGCAAAAAAATCAGCAATGGACATGCCGATTTTCTCCTCGATGACCTGATCCATATCAACGAAACGACCATCCAGGTATGGGGCGACGGAACTCTTACCAACTCCCATAAAGCCCAATAAAACTTTAGCCATTGAGCAATCCTTCCAAGTCACTAAAGAAGCTTGGGTAACTTGTATTGATAGCTTCTGCACGTTGCAAGTCAACCTCACCATCTTGAACCAAGAGAGCAGCAATAGCTGTCATCATACCAATTCGGTGGTCACCAAAGGTATTGACCTCTGCTCCATGAAGAGCGGTCTTACCAGTGATAATCATACCATCCTCTGTTGGAACAATATCAGCCCCCATAGCATTCAAGGCATCTGCCACCACCTGAATACGGTCGGTCTCTTTGACCTTGAGTTCTTCAGCATCACGAATCACTGTCTTACCTTGGGCTTGCGTCGCCAAGAGTGTGATAATCGGAAGTTCATCAATCAAACGTGGAATGATATCGCCACCAATTTCAGTTCCTTTAAGTTCTGAAGTTTCAACCGTAATAGTCGCAGATTTGGCAACTTGGTCAATATCTGAAAGGGTAATCTTACCACCCATATCTTTGATCACATCAATGATACCCGTACGTGTCTCGTTGATGCCGACATTTTCCAAGACAATCTTAGAGTTAGGCACCACGAGTCCCGCTACCAACCAAAAGGCCGCTGAAGAAATGTCACCTGGAACCACGACTTCTTGAGCAGTAAAGCTTTGGCCACCAGAAATACGAATTTCCTTGCCATCTACTTGAAGCTGACCACCAAACTGCTGAATCATATCCTCTGTATGATTACGTGTTTTTTCCTTTTCAATGATGACAGATTCACCATCAGCTTGAAGCGCTGCAAAAATAAGAGCAGATTTAACCTGAGCAGAGGCCACTGGCAATTGGTAATGAATAGGTTTAAGGGACTTGCTACCGTGCATTTTCAATGGTGGCAAATCACGGTCTGTTTGACCAGAAACCTCTACACCCATCTGACGCAAGGGAATGGTCACACGGTCCATCGGACGTTTTGAAAGGGAATCATCTCCAAACATCTCTACATCGAAATCTTGACCTGCAAGCACACCTGAAATCAAGCGAATGGATGTTCCAGAGTTACCCATGTCCAATTTGTTTTGAGGAGCCTTGAGACCATCAAAACCAACACCGTGAATGCGTACCACATCACCATCATCCTCGATAGTCACACCCAAATCACGGAAGACCTGCATAGTTGAGAGGACATCCTCACCTCGTAAAATATCACGAACAGTTGTCACACCTTTGGCAAGACTTCCGAACATAATCGAACGGTGACTGATTGACTTGTCACCAGGGATACGCAAGCTGCCATGAAGACCTTGGGCCTTGGTTTCTAGTTTCATAGGTTACTCCTGAAAATTTTATAGTTATTCCCATTATACCATATTTGAAAGCCTAACCATAGACTGAATTGTCAAAATATTCACTCGCTTGTATTGCCATACTTTTCTTTCAAGAAGGCAACCGCCTCTTGAACACGGTTCCGAATCAAGTTAGCAGACTCCTGCAAAAGATTTTTTTCCTCAGCCGACAAAGACAAGCGAACTGGAGCAGCCACCCCATGACGCCCTAGGATGACTGGATAGCCAAGATAGGTTTGATATGCTTCTTGATAGCTTGATACTGCCACTTCTTCTTGAGCATCCGAAAGGATAATAGACACCAAACGAAGAGCCGCACTGGCAATGCCGTAAGACGTATACCCCTTACCATAAAAGACTTTGTGGCCACCCTTCATGGATGCCATGAACAAATTTTGTCGCTCTTCTTCGCTTGTCAATTCTGTAATGTCTTGCCCTTTAACCTTGACTTGACTCCAGGCTGTAAATTGGGAATTCCCATGTTCGCCAAGATTGTAGCCAGATACTGATTTGGGATTGACTGATAAATCATCTCCTACCGCTGCCTTCATTCTCGCCGTATCGAGTAAAGTCCCTGTCCCAATCACACGTTCTCTTGGCCAGCCTGTGAATTCCTGATAGAGGGCCGATACAGCATCTACAGGATTCGAGATAACCAAGAGTATGCCTTTAAAATTCAATTTTTTAAGTGCCTGAGAAACCTGATAAACGGCTTCTCGAGTAAATGGAAATTCAGCAAAGCGATCCTCACCAGCATTATGCTGTAACTGAATGTTTCCAAGAGATGAAATAATCACATCAGCATCTTCAAGTGCCGCATAATCATTGACAACAATGCTTGCATAGCTAGGCAGATTTGCCATGGCATCCTTAAAATCCTGGGCATCTGCCTCGGCCTTCTTCTCATTGATATCTATAAAGACATAGCTATCAGCCAAGCCTTGAGCAATTGCTCCATGAGCTACTGCAGCTCCAACATTTCCCATACCAATAATTCCAATCTTACGACTCATCATTTTCCTCCTTAATATTTCTAGCTTCTTCCTTAGACAATCTCTTTTGAATGCAGAAAAGGGCCTGTCAATTGACACACCCTCTTTGATTAACTATTCAATTCTTGCAAAGGTTTGAAGATGATACGTTCAATATCGTTCAAATAAACAGACAAACCTTGTTGTGCAGTCAAGTATTCTTTCAAAAGGGCATTAGCTTCTACCTTTTGACCCAATTCTTGAACAGCAGCTTGTTCTTCTGCTGTTGGCATTGTACCAGCTTGCATTTTAGCATAGAAATCCTCTTGGAAATCAGTAAACTCTTTGAAAAGAGCGCTAGCTTCAGCATCAGCTGCAATCGCTTCTTTTTTCTCTACCAAAGTTTTGTACTCAGGAAGGGCACGAATGCCACGTTCCAACTCATTTGCTAAATCATAAATATTTGTCATTTTATTCTCCTAGGCGATCACCACATGATAATCCGTATTGGCTTCAATAACAGTCTTAGCATGTGTGCGATCTTTTTCATTTTTAAAAGTAATTTGGAGGATACCGTGAATATCCTCACGATTTTCCTCATTAATACGAAGGTTAACCAAAGACGTTCCTCGCAGCAATTCCATAATGTTAAGGATAACGTCTTCTCGGTCAGGCACATCCACGAAAATATCGAAGGCACTTTCCACGCCACCTTTTTTGTGGATCTCCATCTCTTTACGTTTCTTACGACCGTTGTCAAAGAACTCCCAAATGGCATTCTCATCTTCAGCCTTAATCAAGTCAGCCACATGGTCCAAACGTTTTTTGAAATCTTCAATACGATCCAAAACAGCTGGCCCATTGGTCATGAGAATGGAAGCCCACATGCCAGGTTCACTTTCTGCAATACGGGTCATATCTCGGAAGCCCCCAGCCGCAAAGTGATTGGTCATCTCGTGAGCCTGCGCATAATCAGCTGCCTGCTCCATAAGTCCAGAAGCTAAAAGGTGTGGAAAATGACTGATTTGACTGGTTACACGATCATGTTCAGCCGCATCAATCTCCACATAACGTGATTTAAGCCCTGACAAGATGTCCTTAAGTTCAGGGATAGTTGTCTCTCTTGTTAGACTCGTCGGTGTGAAAATATAATAGGCATTTTCGAAAAGTGTCACGTCAGCTGCAATAGCCCCTGATTTATGGGAACCAGCCATAGGGTGAGAACCTACAAACTGAACATTTTTACCTGTTAGGTAACGTTCAGCTGCCTCAACGATATCCAACTTAGTAGACCCTGCGTCCGTGATGATGACATTATCTTTGAGATCCAGGTCAGCCAACTCCTTCAAGTAGGCCACCGTTTGCTTAATTGGCACTGCAAGGACAATAACATCCGCAAGGGGAGCAAATTCTTTGAAATCACTTGTTGCACGGTCAACAATCCCACGCTCAAGTGCAATATTTCGAGAATAGTCAGAGCGATTATATCCAAGAATCTCATAATCAGGGTGGTCCCTTTTAATCCCTAAGGCTAAAGAGCCACCAATCAAGCCCAATCCTGCGATATAAATAGTTTTCTTACTCATTACTACTCCCATCTATTGTCTGATGCTGCTTAAAAGTTTTTCACATAGTCACGGTGACGTGCTACCGCTTCTTTCAATTCTTCCATGTTGTCAGAAGAGAATTTGTCCAAGATTTCATTGGCTACGACTGTAGCGACTACGGATTCCATAACGACACCCGCTGCAGGCAAGGCCGTTGGATCTGAACGCTCGACTGTTGCCTTGTATGGTTCATGTGTTTCGATATCTACTGACATCAATGGCTTGTATAGGGTTGGAATAGGTTTCATAACCCCACGGACCACAATCGGTTGCCCGTTGGTCATACCACCTTCAAAACCACCAAGGTTGTTAGTGCGACGCGTATAGCCATCCTCTTCATTCCAGAGAATCTCGTCCATTACTTGAGAGCCCTTGAGGTAGCCATCCTTGAAACCAAGACCAAATTCTACACCCTTGAAGGCATTGATGGACACCACTGCTTGAGCAATCTTAGCATCAAGTTTGGTATCCCATTGGACATAAGAACCAAGGCCAACAGGGACGCCGCCAACAACAGTTTCAACGACACCACCGATTGTGTCTCCCTCTTTTTTGATTTGGTCAATGAAATCTTTAATTTCCTGTTCACGTTCTTGGTTAACAACTGAAATCTCTGATTGTTGGGCCAATTCCTTGATTTGAGCTACTGTCAAATTCTCAGGCACATCAATTTCCTTACCACCAAAGACAACGACATGGTTAGCAATTTCAATATCAAGCTCAGCCAAGATACGTTTAGCGACAGCACCTACTGCCACACGCATGGTTGTTTCACGCGCACTAGAACGTTCCAAAGAATTACGCAAATCATCGAAACGGTATTTCATTCCACCAACTAAGTCAGCATGTCCTGGACGTGGGTGAGTGATTTTACGTTTGGTTTTCAAACGGTCCTCAATATCTTCCACAGCCATGATGTCCAACCATTTTTGATGGTCCTTATTGATAACATGAAGGGTGATTGGAGCCCCTGTTGTTTTCCCATGACGCACACCAGAAGTGATTTCAACCTTATCAGACTCAATTTTCATACGGCCACCACGACCATAACCACCTTGGCGGCGTTTCAAATCGCCATTGATATCTTCTGCCGTCAAGGGAAGACCAGCTGGAACACCTTCGATAATTGCTGTTAAACGTGGGCCGTGAGACTCACCTGCTGTTAAATATCTCATTTATTTCTCCAAGTACTCTTTCATTTCAACTAAAGGAATTTGATTGATTGCTGCCTTACCAATCTCAGGAACGATAACTGTCTTAATGCTATTACCACGGGCTTTTTTGTCATGTGTGAGGGCTGTATAAAGCTCCTCAACACGCCATGGCTCATAGTCTACTGGCAAGCCAAACTTAACACACATCTCAGCAATTTGACGTGTGATTCCCTTAGGCATGAGGCCTTTTTCCTCAGCAACACGTGAAATCTGAACCATTCCGATAGCCACCGCTTCACCGTGCATGACTTTACCGTAACCAGCTGTTTGTTCAACGGCATGCCCAATCGTATGACCAAAGTTTAGATACATACGGACGCCACCTTCAAACTCGTCTTCAACCACAATTTTACGCTTAACATTACATGAACGATAAATGATAGTTTCTGAGTTTTCTAGGATACTGTGAACTGAACCATCAATGCTTTCAAGCAAGTGCCAAAGCTCAGGGTCATCAATCAAACCGTATTTGACAACCTCACCCATACCTTCAATCAATTCGCGTTTACCAAGTGTCTCAAGAACATTAGGATCAATCAAAACCCCATCAGGCTGAGCAAAAGTTCCCACGATATTTTTAGCAAATGGTGTGTTCACACCTGTCTTACCACCAATAGATGAATCCACTTGGGCAGTTAGACTAGTTGGAACCTGAACGAAGTGAATGCCACGCATATAGGTCGAAGCGACAAAACCTGCCAAATCACCAACAACGCCACCACCAAGAGCAAGGATACCATCACTACGAGTCATGCCATTCTTAATCAAAAACTCATAAGCCTTATTAACAGTTTTAAGATTCTTACTTGCTTCACCTTCTAGGAAATCAAAAACGACTACCTCAAAACCTTCGTGCTCCAAGCTAAGCTTAACTTTTTCTGCATATAGAGCTCCCACATGATTGTCCGTGATAAGTGCAATCTTTTGTGGTTCCCAAAGTGACTTCACCCATTGACCTACGGTCTTAAGGGCTCCTTTTTCAATAATAATGTCATAAGGGTTATGTGTTAAATTTACCTCTAGTTTCATAGTCGTCCCCTCCTAGCTATTGTAAATATTTTCTAATTCCTGCCAAATGGCGTCTGTTGGCATGTCCTTGCCGGTCCACATTTTAAAGGCACCTGCCGCTTGATGAAGCAACATGCCAAGTCCATTCACAGCCTCGATTCCCTGTTTTCTAGCCAAGGCCAAGAAAGGTGTTTCAAAAGGCTGATAAATGATATCAGCTACCAAGAGTCCCCTAGGAAATTTTGTGTCTGTAGGAATGGGCAAGGATTCGCCATCCATCCCCACACTCGTCGCATTCACCAATAAATCAGCCTGGCCTAGTTCCTCTTGAAAATACTCAAGATCATTTAAAGCATGAAACTCCAAGTGGCAAGTTGCCTGTTCAAGTAAGGACTTAAAACTTTCTTTTGCCTTATCCAATGACTGAGGGCGAACGTAGACACTGACTTTTTTTGCACCATCAAGAACTGCCTGCGTCACAATAGCTTTAGCGGCACCACCAGCACCCAAAATCATCAGATGAGCGTCTCTAGGGCTAAAGTTCTTTAGACTAGCAAAGAAGCCAAAACCGTCCGTATTATGACCAATCAAATGACCATCACGATTAACAACTGTATTGACGGCACCAATCAGTTGAGCTGCAGGACTAATTTCATCCAAAAAAGGAATGACTGCTTCCTTATATGGCATCGACAAGTTGATACCGAACATGTTGTAACGTCTAATATTTTCAACTGTCTCGGCTAGGTCTGACTCTGGAATCTCCCAGGCCACATAAACACCATTAACTTGTGTCTTTTCGAAGGCCGAATTATGAATGAATGGTGAAATAGAATGCTTGATAGGATTGGCAACAACAGCCGCTAGGCGTGTGTGTCCATCAATCTGCATCCAAAACCTCCCTGATTCTACGCATATCTGCAAGACCAACTTGTCCCGGAGCACTAGCATTATCAAGACTAGCAAAGGTCCATGATGACCCCACCAAATCTCCCGCAAAACGTGACAAACGACCTAGTTTACCCATTGACATAGTTACAAACTCTTGTTCAGGATTATAGGCCTTGAAACCACGTGTGAAGTTCATAAGGTCAAGAACATCCTGCTCATGCTTAGGCATAACCGCCACCTTAACCACTCTCGGCGTTAAGTTTGTCATCTCAGACAAAAGCTCCATAAGGTTTTCAGGGGTCTCCTCAAAGTTATGATAGGACAAAACCAAGTTTGAAAATTCGAGCATTTGGTCAAAGACAGCCTTACGTGTGAAATACTCAAAATCAATATAATCTGGCGAATAGATAGCAGCTACATCCTTAATTAGTGCGATGTATTCCGCATCCGTTAACTCAAGCTTGCCACCCTCACGCGTCGTACGGATGGTAAAGACAATCTCAAAGCCTGCGAATTTCTCGAAAATAGCTGGAGCAACCGTTAAGATACTATCCTTATCTAAAAAATCTGCACGCCATTCTATAATGTCTGCCCCCTCAAAACGAGACAGTTCAAGCTCTTGTGCCTCCTCTAAACTAGTTGGCATAATCGGAACTACAATTTTCATTTATTTACCCTTATTGTGTATACTTTCAAATAATTTGATGTTGGATCATTAGGATTGACGGTAAAATCCGCTGGTAATTGTTGCAGGTTAACGAAGTCCGCTGTAACATCTCCCAAACCCTTACGCAGTTGTTTTTTAAACTGTTGCACGGTCATATTAGCAGCATTGGTACTTGCAATGATTGTCCCATGCTCTGATAAAATATCAAGACTCTGTGCAATTAACTTGTGGTAATCCTTATTTGCTGAGAAAGTGCGTTTCTTATTTCTGGCAAAGCTTGGCGGATCGATGACGATAAGGTCATAAGATAAGCCTTTTTTCTTTGCATATTTGAAATAATCAAAGACATCCATCACGACCAAGCGATGATTGTCCATACTGAAACCATTAGCTTCAAAATGAGCCGTCGATAATTCACGTGAACGCTTAGCCAAATCAACTGATGTCGTTTCAATCGCTCCACCCATAGCCGCAGCAACTGAAAAAGCTGCCGTATAGGAGAACATATTCAAAACTGATTTACCCAAAGCTAGGCCATTAACTAAACCATCACGCACTTCATGCTGATCAAGGAAAATTCCCGTCATTAGCCCATCATTGAGGAAAACTTCATAAGTGACCCCATTTTCTAAAATGGTGAAGGTATCAGCCGCCTCTTGCCCAAAAAGATGGTCTGATTCGAAATCAAGACCCTTGAAGCGGATTTTCTCATAGCCTCCCAAGACCTCAGGAAAGACCGTTTGGAAAGCCTCTACAATAATATCCTTCAAGAAATAAACAAAGGCATTGTACCATGAAAAGAGGGCATAATCCCCATATAAATCAATTGTGAGTCCACCAAAATCGTCACCATCTTGGTTGAAAAGACGAAAAGCTGTCGTCAACTCATTACCATAATAGGATTGACGTTTGGCCTTAGCCTTTTCAAAAAGTCCTTGAAAATAAGTCACTGTCAATTTTTGTTTTTTAGGGGACAGAAACCATCCTATCCCCTTATTTTGACTTGACAAATAGCCCGTTCCTAAAAAATCTTTGGACTGGCTATAAAGGTAAACCAACTGATCATTTTCAGTGATATTTGGAAAATCTTCCGCTAAAAGAAGCTGTTTTCCTTGTTTGATTTTTTTCTCCGCAAAGGGACTTACCGTCAATATACTCATGTTACTATTATACCAAAAAAATGCTATTATTTCTGTTTCGTAACTAGATTTTATCAATTATATGTCAAGGAATATCACACTCAATGGCAGTAAATTTTTGAGAGTCATTATCTTATTTGGTATAATGATTAAGATAATATAGAATCAAAGGAAGTATTACTTTGAAAAAAATTAATGAAGCCTTTTGGAAAGGAGTTTCATCAAGACTTGGATTTATCCTCTTGTTACTCTTCTTTTACTGGCTAAAAACCATATTCGCTTATTACGTCAACATTAATCTTGAGTTGGAAAGCAGATATCAGGTTATGCTTTCGCTGATTAACCCTATTCCACTAGGATTAATGCTTCTAGGTTTAGGACTATACTTTAAGAAACGACGTTTCTTTTATAGCATTACCATTGCTATCTATGTCATCCTCAACCTCTTACTTATTGCTAATGTGATTTACTTTGGAGAGTTTACAGACTTCATCACTGTAAATACCATCCTAGCAAGTTCTAGTTCAGCAGCAGGACTAGGAGACTCCGCCAAGAACCTTCTTGAGCCAAGCTATCTCTTCTACCTGATTGATGTACCTTTCTTCATCTATGCTGGTTTCAGGAAGAAGCTTAAGATGGACAGCAAGCCATTTAACAAACGAGCTAGTTTTGCCGTCACTGCACTCTCAACACTCCTTCTCTCAGTTAACCTCTTCTTAGCGGAAGTTAACCGTGGCGAGTTGTTGACACGTGGTTTCTCAAATAACTATATTGTTCGTGCTATGGGGATTCCCTTCTTCACAGCCTATTCTGGTAACTTAACTTATCAGGCCTCACAGGCTCGTTCATCTGCAACAGCTGAGGATATGAAAAAGGTTGAAGCTTACGTTAAAGAGCACTATGCAGCACCTGATCCTAAGTATTACGGAATTGCTAAAGGAAGAAACGTCATCGTTATTCACCTGGAAAGCTTCCAACAGTTCCTCATTGATTACAAGCTCAAAGTAGACGGTCAAGACTATGAGGTTACACCATTCATCAATTCCATTTACCACTCAAACGAAACCCTAGCCTTTTCAAACTTCTTCCACCAAGTTAAATCAGGGAAAACTTCTGATGCTGAAACCTTGATGGAAACGTCTCTCTTTGGACTAAGCACAGGCTCATACATGGTAAACTATGGTGGTACCAATACAGCCTATGCTGCGCCATCTATCCTAGCTCAAACAGGCGACTATACGTCAGCTGTTTTCCACGGAAACACTGGATCCTTCTGGAATCGTAATAATACCTATAAACAATGGGGTTATAACTACTTCTTTGACTCATCAGCCTTCACTGAAAAAACTGATGAAAACTCCTTCCAGTATGGTCTAAATGACAAGTACATGTTCCCAGATTCCATCAAATATCTGGAACAAATGCAACAACCTTTCTACGTTAAATACCTTACAGTATCTAACCACTACCCATACACTTCACTCTCAGGCGATGAAAAGGAACAAGGTTTCCCACTCGCTGAAACAAAAGACGAAACAGTCAACGGATATTTTGCAACAGCTAACTATCTTGACTCAGCAATCAAAGACTTCTTTGATTACCTTAAGGAAACCGGTCTTTACGATAACTCGATTATTGTCATGTACGGTGACCACTATGGTATCTCTGATACACGAAGCAGCAATCTTGCTGAACTTCTCGGTAAGAACCCTGAAACTTGGTCAAACTATGATAAAGCCATGCTTCAACGTGTTCCTTACATGATTCATATTCCAGGTTATACTGGTGGTGGTATCTCTAACACCTTTGGTGGTGAGGTCGATGCCCTTCCAACTCTCCTTCACATTCTTGGTGTTGACACCAGCTCTTATATCCAGATGGGACAAGACCTCCTATCTCCTGATAACAAGCAAATTGTCGCATTTAGAACCTCAGGTCAATATGTTACTCCTCAATACACTAGCTATTCTGGTCGACTCTATAATACTCAAACAGGGGAAGAAATTACCAACCCTGATGAAACGACTAAAAAGGATAACGAAGCCATTCGTAAGGCAGTAGCCACTCAGCTTTCAATGAGTGACGCTGTTCAAACAGGTGACCTCCTTCGTTTCTATACGCCAAATGGTTTGAAACCTGTTGATTCTAGCAAAATTTCCTACACTAAACAGATGGATCAACTGAAACAGATCAACAAAAAGCTGAAAGATAAATCAACTAGCCTCTACAAGCAAAAAGGCAATAAATCAACAGCTGATCTATTCAAGACCCCATCTTACAAGGAGCTACATCCTGCTGAATCCGAATCAAGCTCTAGCTCAAGTTCGGGTGAATCAGAGCCAAGCAGCTCTTCAACGGAACAACAATAACCCCTAAAGGCAGTCCAATATGGACTGCCTTTTTTAGATTAAACAAGTTTCAATACCACTTGGCTGCAAAATTGTAACTCTCATCTCACTAGTTACTCTCAAACATATTTCTTGCTAGTTTGCTATAAGCGTGATTAAATAGGATTTGTAAGAAAACTTATAAAGGAGAACCGATATGAATCCAATGGAATTATTTAACCAAGTAAAAGAAATGATCGAAAAGAAAGATTTCGAAGCTGCTAAAAAGTTTGTCGATGAAAACAAAGATGATTTGGGCGAGTACTTCGACCAAGCTAAATCTCTTGTGTCAGGTAACGAAATGGTCAGTGGCGCTTTAGACAAGATTAAAGGTCTATTCTAAGACTAAATCCCCGCAGTCAATAGGATTGCGGGGGCTTTTTATGTCTAGAAGTCCTATTTAGAGACGGTGCCTAGCTTAGTCAAAAGTTCTTTAGAACAAGCAAAAAAAGAGATTCCCTAAGGAACCTCTTTTTATTCTATATGACTATAGAATTATTTTTTCAAGTTGTAGAATGATTTCAAACCACGGTATTCTGTTAGTGCAGTTTGAAATAAGTATATAATAGGAAGAAAACCTATTAAATAAGGATATATGCGTGTAAGATATAGTCGGTAAAACTTACATAAAGTTACTAAAGTTTACACTTATTGCCCCTTATTTGCCCCATTTTATAATAAAAAAGACTTGGCAGCAACGGCTACCAAGCGACATGAAAAAAACAAAAACATTCTGCACGCAACTGCTCAAATGCCTATGTATAGTGTACCTCTATTTAGGTTAAATGTCTAAATAAAAAACCCCGACTAAAAGCCGGGGGACAGTTCGAGAAAATACCGAAATGACGCCAAATATTCCTTAATCATAGTATCACTTATATAGTGAAATAACAAATAAAAAAAAAGTTTATCTTCGGGAACATATTGTGTATTTTTGGGAACTGATGTATAATGTATTTACTATTAAATAAAGGGAAAAAGCGCATGAGAAACAACGAGGAAATTATTTCGCTAATAAAAAGCTATTTAGATAATAGTTCTATGTCGATGTCTGAATTAGCTAACAAAGCGGGGGTTTCAAAATCGACTTTATCAAGATACCTTTCTGGAAGTCGAGTGTTCCCGCTGAACAAAGCGGACGATTTTGCCAGTGCTTTAGGTTTAACAACAGAACAATTCTTGAATGTAAAACCTAGCTCGAATGATACCAACACCCACGACATCGACGAAATCATAGCTAACGCTATGATGTTCGACGGCAAGCCGCTGACAGAGGACGACAAACGTGCCATTCGTGGCATCATAGCGGGTTATATGAGCAGCAAGGAGGATTGAGGATGAAAGAGATAATCTATTTGGATACAAATTTAGTTAACTCTCTGCTCGCCCAGAAAAATGCGGGGTTGGTCACAAAATTGGTTGATGAAAACAGTGAATCTGACTCTAATGCAGAGGGCGGTGTTAAACAAACTGCGGTTTCTGTTTCTGGTGGGGTTTCTACTTTAGTCAAGGCAGACGTTAATCACTCAGCCACTGAGAACGAAAATTACAATATTGTCTTCTCACGATCAAATAGAAATCTAATCGAGACAGCATTAGACGATTACTCTCTTGATTTGCTACTTCAAGAATTGGAAGGTGACAAGCTTTTAAAATCTTCCGACTTTCAAGATGGCGACTTTGTCTTCACTGAAGGAAAACTTGACTTCTTCGACTTTGAGCAATTGAAAAAAGTCTTTACTTTTGATGAAATCGAAGATATTCTTCCCGGATATGACGAGTTTAAAAAACTTCAGTCTGAATACAAAAAAGTAAAGAATAACACCAAAAAAGAGCAATTAAAAGACGAGATTTCGCATAACGGATGGAATAACCTCGATTCCATTCGGTCAATGTCAGCCTATTTCGAAAGGTTATTTCCGTCCTCTAATTTGGCCAAAGTGTCAAATACTATTAGTGTTTTGCCTAAGGAGTTCATGAAGACCCCGACTGCCCAACTTGGGCTCATGCAACTCAGTGGAAGGCAAATAAAAATACTAGGTATCTGCTCATCTACATTTGATGAACAGACACCTAGTGACTTGTCTATGATGGCTAGCAGTATGGAACTTTTGAAAAAGGCACCTACAGCAATTATTACTACAATGCTTGATTCATTCGGTTTGGTATCAAGTGGCGATTATTTGATTCGTCCTATTGCTATTTACTATGAGGGCTAAAAAGGTGAATATATCTACTTTCGAAAGTCTTTTGCTTAGATTCCAGTCTCTCCTGACCGTTCTTAATTAAGATATGATTATCTGACATATTCTTTAGGTTACGAGCTGCAATTTTTGAGTGCTGGTCTTCGATAGATTGCTTGTTGCGTTTTATTTGTTTAAAAAATGACAACTAAATCACCACCTCTCTATATATAAATTTTAGCAAAAAGATACTTGCTAGTAAATAAACTAATGGAGGCTTTATGCCTGAAAAAGAATTACTTGAGCAGTTCCACGTCTCTATCTGTGAGTTTGATTCTAGTCAGTGGTCCAGAAACGGCTTTATCGACCCGATAAATAGAGGTTGTTTACATCAACGGGGATTTACCCCAGACACTCGTTTAAAAGTCATTCTGCACGAATTAGGGCACTTAGAACACAATTCTAAAAACTATGAACGGTTACGGGAAAAGTATGAGGTCCAAGCAAATAGAGACATGATCCGTGGACTGCTCGAAAACGAAAATCTTGACGATTTTGACTACGTCCGTTTTATGGAACGGTATAATTTAAAAACCATCGCTAATGAAACGATGGTGATTGATGAATATAGATCTTTAATTGATTAAAAAAGGAGAAATTATTATGGGAGCTACTTCTATTTCTGTTAGACAAGTTTCTGAATTTGAAATACCGAACGGGACTACAGATATCAAAAAAGCCAATGTTACCATTGGCTCAATTACAACAACTGACAAAACATTGACCATAGAAGGAAAAGTATACACTAAATTTAAAGGAAGTTATACAAAGACAATCGACGATGAAATCTTGGTATATAACTCTGATGCTGACGAATATCAACAATACGACAATTACCAAAAAGCTTTTGAATTCGATATTTTTTATTCGCAAACTGACCAATTATTATTTTTGGCTACAACAACTCCTACCGCAAAAAAATTTTTAAAAGAATTGGAAAAAATTGATACACTAAATATTAAATATACATCGTTAAAATTTGATTTAATGGCAATTTCCAACATGATGCCACAAACAAAAGGAGTTAGTTTTAATAGTACTGATGCCGGTGTCTCAAGTAAGTCATTTTCAGGAGACGAGGTCGATGTAAACGATGAAGCAAGCGAAGCTTTGGAGAATGATGAAGCAACAAAGATAATAGGTACATTGGATATATTGGGTAAATCAAGAACAATAATGCTGACTCAGTCTGGTACTATTCTCTCTTTCACATCTTTGACAGATATCTCCGAACAAAAAGAATATCCGATGCTAGAATTTTCTATCGCAACACTAATGAAAATTGGAGTGCTATCATAACCGTGACAATGGTATATATTCTTTAATTAATTTTTCTATGTCTTGACGATTAATAGAAGTTCCATAAATCTTATTTAGGGTAGTTTTGACCGATAGATCATTGTCCTTAAATTGCAAATCAAATTTCTTTACTTCTTTTTTTCCAAGATGCCGTACAGTCATTCTGTAAAATGGATTATATTCCCTGTGTTTATCAGTCTTAATGGTTACATCAAACCGTTCTTTGCTACTTTCTTCCATAGAATAAATCGAAAACAGATTATCTCTTAGTGACAAAAAAGAGTCCCACTGTTTTTTTACATCTCTATACGCTAATTGATAGTCAGCCTTGAATATCAATCTCTGTCCATTGCTTTCTGGATGTAAACTAATACTCAACTTATTTCTTATACCTCTTGTTGATTCTATATCTATATAGATATCTTCATGAGTTTTGCTGAAAGTAGCTTCATTTATGGAATAGTCATTTTCCTTAAGTATGGATCGGGTTTGCTTTTCTAATTGGTTAAGTGTAATAGTTTCTTTTAAAAACTTAGAACTTTTTGGGGTAAAAGAAACTGTTTTTAAAAATAGATAGGCTCTAAATTTGTTCCAATGAATATAAAGCCAATCAATTTCGGAATACAAAGCAGCAATAATGGGAACAATTCCGATGAAACTAGTCAGATTTATCACAGTAGGTGAAAGTAAAGCTTGATAAAAGTTCGCCAATGTCCATATCAGAGAAGTAATTATAAGAATTATTTTTATTTTTTTCATATTGTCGCTCCAAATAGTCTTTTATAGTATTGTAACATAAAAATCCCCACTCTCGCCATCGTCAAACTTTGAGTGTGAGGATATCGTCTATAAGAAACAACCATTCAAAAGGTCGTTTTCTTATACCCATTTTAACAAAAAAGTGAGGTAAAAATCAATGTGGATGGAAGAACTTCCCAACGAAAATACAAATTTTTTGAGCGTTACAAGGACGCTTACACCGAGAAATGGAAACGAGTGTCTGTTACGCTTAATAGCGGCTCAAATCGAGCGAAAAAAGAAGCTCAACGCTTACTTGATGATAAGATAGCCCAGAAAATAGAATCATCAAGCACTACTAACGTATCATTCCATAGTGCCTTCAACGAATGGTGGGAGTTTCATCAAAAGCAGATTAAGTTAAGTTCAATCAAGAGCCTTGCAGCATCCGTTAAGAGAATATCGGACACTATTGAGCAAGGGACAATTCTATCAAACATCAATGTCCGACTTATCCAATCATTACTAGACACTGAAGACTGGACAGATTCACAAAAGTATCGTGCCAAGACTGTACTAAATACATTCTTTGATTACACTATGGATCAACAACTTATCTCTGATAATCCATCACGGAAAGCACGACTGCCAAAGAAAAAGAATAAGCTCGAAAAACAGCAAGCTGCCAAGAATAAATACTTAGAACCAGACGAATACAGCCGCTTATTGAAAGAACTCTACCGAAAGGACATAACGCTGAGATATGCTCTAGCGTGTGAATTTATGCTTTTGAATGGTTGTCGAATCGGTGAATTGGCTGGGCTGACCGTGTCAGATTACCATAAAGAGACACGCTCTCTGGATATCCACACATCATTTAACAGGTATATTCCAGAAAATGAAGGAACAAAAACCGTTGCTAGTTATCGAACTACCTACCTCACCAATCGTGAAATGGAAATCATTGACCAGATACTAGAATTGAAAGCATTAAGCGAATCAACTAACCCAAACTGGTATCATAGCGATAAAATCTTCACGACCAATACTGGCAAGCCTATCCATAGCACAATCTTAAGTGCATCACTTCAACGGGCTAATACTAGACTGGAAACGCCTATCAACAAACACCTATCCCCTCATATCTTTAGACACACCACGATAAGCATACTAGCTGAAAATAACGTGCCACTAAAAACCATCATGGACAGAGTTGGGCATGCTGATTCGGAAGTGACCACTAGCATCTATACCCATGTCACAAGAAATATGAAGGATCAAGCGGTCAATGTTTTAGATAATATTATTACGAATAATCTTGCCCCCTCTTTGCCCCTTGAGTAGAAAAAAAGAACCCTAGGTTTAGCCTAGAGTTCTTAGAAACGTTGTTAAATCAACGTTTTATTTTTTCAAGTTGTAGAATGATTTCAAACCACGGTATTCTGCAACTTCACCAAGTTGGTCTTCGATACGAAGCAATTGGTTGTATTTAGCGATACGGTCAGTACGTGACAATGAACCTGTCTTGATTTGACCAGCGTTAGTTGCAACTGCGATATCAGCGATTGTTGAATCTTCAGTTTCACCTGAACGGTGTGATACTACTGCTGTGTATCCAGCTTCTTTCGCCATTTCGATAGCGTCGAAAGTTTCAGTCAAAGTACCGATTTGGTTAACTTTGATAAGGATTGAGTTAGCAGCGTGTTCTGCAATACCTTTTTCAAGGTAAGCTGTGTTAGTTACGAAGAAGTCGTCACCAACCAATTGAACTTTACCACCAAGACGTTCAGTAAGAGCTTTCCAACCGTCCCAGTCGTTTTCGTCCATACCATCTTCGATAGTGATGATTGGGTATTTGTTAACCAATTCTTCAAGGTAGTCGATTTGTTCTGCAGCAGTACGAACAGCAGCGCCTTCACCTTCAAATTTAGTGTAGTCGTAAACTTTACGTTCTGCATCGTAGAATTCAGATGATGCACAGTCAAATCCGATAAATACGTCTTTACCTGGTACATATCCAGCAGCTTCGATAGCTTTGATGATAGTTTCAACACCATCTTCAGTTCCGTCGAAACGAGGTGCGAAACCACCTTCGTCACCTACGGCTGTTTCAAGTCCACGTTCTTTAAGGATTTTCTTAAGTGCGTGGAAGATTTCAGCACCCCAACGAAGAGCTTCTTTGAATGTTGGTGCACCAGCAGGTACGATCATGAATTCTTGGAAAGCGATTGGAGCGTCTGAGTGAGAACCACCGTTGATGATGTTCATCATTGGAGTTGGAAGAACTTTAGTGTTGAATCCGCCAAGGTAGCTGTAAAGTGGAACTTCAAGGTAGTCAGCAGCTGCGCGTGCTACAGCGATAGACACACCAAGAATAGCGTTGGCACCAAGTTTACCTTTGTTTGGAGTACCGTCAAGAGCGATCATTGCGCGGTCAATACCTTGTTGATCACGTACGTCGAATCCGATGATGTGTTCAGCAATAACGTTGTTTACGTTATCAACTGCTTTTTGAGTACCAAGACCACCGTAACGAGCTTTGTCACCATCACGAAGTTCTACTGCTTCGTGTTCACCAGTTGAAGCTCCTGAAGGAACCATACCGCGACCGAATGCACCAGATTCAGTGTAAACTTCTACTTCAAGTGTTGGGTTACCGCGTGAGTCAAGGACTTCGCGTGCGTAAACATCAGTAATAATTGACATTACAATACTCTCCTTATGAGTTAAAATTTTTTACACCTATATATTACCATAATATCAAGGCTTAAGCAAATTAAAACCAGAATTTTCTAGCGATTTTCTATTTTTTAATATTTTCAATTGTTTTTGAAAATCTCAGAAAACTACTCAAATGAAAAGGAATTCAAAATATTGTATAATACTAGTAGAAAACTTACAGGAGATTCCTATGACTTCACTTGAAAACAAAGTGCTCCAATGCGCTAGTGGCGAAAAACGCCTTAATCCCGATGAACTTCGTCAGTATTTTGGAACCTATGCGGAACGTGTAGTCCTAGCTGTTCTATTGGAAAATGCTGAAAAGAAAACTGTAATTGACCATTTTCCGCAGATTTTAAAAGACTTACAAGCCGTTTACCCGAATCTTAGTCTCAAGATATCGCCAAAATTAGCTGACCAGATACAATTTACCTATATCAAAACGGCTCAAGCACTCAACATTTCAGCTACTATCGTGGACGAGGCCAAGGCCCATTCACCATACGGTCTTATTGTACATAGTAATCAAGCAGAGAATCTTGATAAAGTGTTATTTTCAGAGCTCTATCCTGATATCCTCGCTCCTAAAGAAACTGAACCTGTTACTGAAAAAAAGGGATTTTTTGCTAAACTATTTGGAAAATAAAAGCTGACGCAAGGTCAGCTTTTTCTTATATCACAATGTTTTACTGAGCTTGATGAGATTCCCAATATTGAGTCCTGTTCGATAGAGATTCTCCTTAGCAGTAGCTAAAACTTGGTCTAAGTCTGCTACTTGACCAATAATGGGAAAGGCAGCTGAAATGCCCGCTACTGGAAAATCAGGCAAGTCATCCTTTAGACTACCGCAGATAGCAATGACGGGAATAGCTGATGGTGTCCGCCTAGCCACCCCGACCGGTGCCTTACCAGACAAGGACTGGCTATCCATACGTCCTTCTCCTACTATAACCAAATCAGCAGACTTCACACGTTGGTCAAAATCAACACAATCAAGTACAAAGTCAATCCCTGATTTAATTTCTGCACCTGCAAAGGCCACCAGGCCTGCAGCCATGCCTCCCCCTGCTCCTGAACCAGCCAGTTTTAAAACTTCTGGAGCAAAGTTAGTGTAGAATTGTGACATATCTTGATCAACTTTTTTAAATTGTGAAGGAGACAAGCCTTTTTGTCCACCAAAAATATAGGTTGCTCCATCTTGGCCACACAGGGGGCTATCTACGTCAGTAATCAGACGAATGGTGACACCAGACAAATCAAGCTTATTTTTAGAGAATACCTTCTTAATGAGACCAAGATTAGCACCTATTGGCTCAAGCTCCTGTCCTTCAGAATCATAAAAACGATAACCCAATCCATATGCCATACCAATACCACCATCATTGGTAGCAGATCCACCTACGCCTATAATAAACTCTCGGATGCCAGATTGAACCAAATGAACAATTAGTTCACCTACGCCTTGTGTCGTTAGAGCTAGAGGATTTCGTTTTTCCTTAGAAATATGCTCTAAGCCACAAATCGCAGCCATTTCAAAAATGGCAGTCTGACCATTACTGGCAAAAGAAACACTTCCATCACTTGTATAGGCATGAGGAATCTTGATACTTTTCTTCTCAAGATTTAGATTTTCAGCAAGAGCATCTAAGGTCCCTTCACCACCATCGCCTATTGGCATAAGGTCAAAATCAGCGTCGGGTAAGGCATTTTCAAAGCCCGATTTGAGAGCTAAGGCGACCTCTTTTGCAGATAAACTTTCCTTAAATGAATCAGGTGCAATCAAAATTCGCATGATGTCCTCCTTCTATTTTTCTTTTAGGTAAGGGGATAAGGCCTGAACTAACTCTTCCGTCATATGTCTAGGACCCCGAACAGTTTTAATACCTAAACTCTTTAGTCTATCACTATCAAAGTCAGTGTCATTAAAAGTGTATAAGGGCTTAATCCGCATCAACTCTTTAATACTCTCCTCTTCACGATAACCTTGATTAGGGATATTTGCCTCTAAAACCTGACAGAGGTAACGGATGGCCTTGGTAGGTGCCGTAATATAGATAGCCACAAAATCTCCCTTTTGCATACTAGCTTTCTGTGTCCAAAGAATCTCCTCATTTGCGGAAAACTCATCCCCAATATCGTAGTATTTCAAATTTACCGGGATAATCCAATAATGAGGCTCCGAAGCCTTTCTAAGATGTTTGGGAGCCACTAGGGAACGACTTTCACTAAGAAGCTCAAAAACAGTCTGGTCTGGCAAGGTCTCATCTAAAACAAGACTAACCCAGGTCTTCTTGGACATATGGTAGCTAGGAAAAACGCCATCCATTTTCAAGAGTTTATCCATTTGCTTAGGATTAACCTTGAGGTTAACCACATCATATATTAAATCTGCCTTTTCTCCATCAAGCCCTAGTTTTTCGCCCTTAAGAGGAAAAAACAAGGCATACCATTTACCATCAACTCTAAAAGATAGATAGCTTGGTTCTTTCTCGAAAGGATGGTCTGCTTGGTCTGAAAATTCTTGAACTAAAAATTTAGCCAGACGATTAGCTTGCGGAGATGAGAATAATTGATCTTCATAACAAGAATCAGCTACCTGTGACAGAAGTTCTCCATAAGCTTCTCTGACTTGACCAACGTAAGTTCCAGTAGCCTGAGGACTCCTGAAGATATCATAAGGCTCATCAAAATCACTATCGACAACCTGTCCCGTCAGCTTACCTTCTAAATCAATAAACAATCGAGCTTCAAGTTCTTCAGCTATCAGTGGTTTTCTGAACTCATAGCCTTGCTCGGTAGCTGTAAAACCAAAAGGCTCTAGGCTATCAGGTTTTAGGACTTTCTTTTTAAAATAAGCATCCTCAAAAGTCATTGGTTCTCCCTTTTTCTAAAAAAGAGAAGTTGAGACAAACTTATGTCCCAACTCCTTTTTTATTTTGTTGACTGACGTAAGGTAATACCGTGATTAAGAATAACATCTTTTTCTTCAAGCTCTTCCTTATTCATGATTTTAGTCAACATACGCATGCTAACTGCCCCTAAATCATAGAGAGGATGATTAATACTAGAAAGGTTTGGACGTGTGTAGCTTGTAATTGGTGAGTCATTGCTTGTGATGATTTCGAAGTCTTCTGGAACTGATTTACCTGCAGCAAAGAGGCCATTCAAGAGACCCGCAGCCAATTCATCTTCCCCAACATAGGCAGCAGTGGCACCAGAGTTCAAGACACGTTGTGCTAAATCAAAGCCGTCTTTATAGCTATATTTAGCTTCAAAGACAAGTCCTTCATTGTAGCGCAAATTATTCTTTTCAAGTCCAGCCTTATAACCAGCTAGACGGAGCTTGCCATTAATATCATCAATTAGTGGTCCTGATACAAAGGCAACCTTTTCATTATTCTTGGCAAGCTGCGTTACAGAATCCTCAACGGCAGCTTTATAGTCGATGTTAACACTCGGTAATTGGTGTTCGAGGTCTACTGTTCCTGCTAGAACAATCGGCGTACGGGTACGAGAAAATTCTGCACGAATTTTTTCCGTCAAGTGGTAACCCATGAAGATGATACCGTCTACTTGTTTGGCAAATAGAGAGTTAATCACGGTAACTTCATGATCGTCATTTTCATCACTAGATGCAAGAACAATATTGTACTTGTACATCGTAGCAATATCATCAATCCCCCTTGCTAAAGTAGCAAAATAACTATTAGCAATATTTGGAATAACAACTCCTACAGTAGTGGTTTTCTTACTCGCCAAGCCACGCGCAACCGCATTTGGACGGTAATCCAAACGATCAATGACCTCAAGCACTTTTTTTCGGGTGTTTTCTTTTACATTTTTATTTCCATTTACCACACGAGACACAGTCGCCATCGAAACACCTGCTTCACGCGCAACGTCGTATATAGTAATTGTTTCATCAGTATTCATAAAAACACTTCCTTTCTCATTTTACGCTCACTTATTCATGCTAATTGTATCAGATTCTGAAAACACTTTCAATTATTTTGACTGATTTTTTACAAAAAAATGAAAGGGATTCCTTCTTTATGGTTACGAGGAAGAAAGCCATTTCAGAAAAAGGCCTCTCATTTCGTGTTTCCAAGACTATCCATCGCTTACAAAACTAGCCTAAAAAAGTCTCAATGAAAGTAAATGATTTAATGAAAAGCCAAAAAACAACTTGCATTTTCCCTATAAAAGTGACAGAATGAGTGTAAGAAATACAAAGGAGTTTTTTCTATGTCTAAACTTGATCGCATTCGTCATTTTTTGAATGAAAATAAAGCAGGGCTAGCTGTTGTTTCAGATCCTGTAACTGTCAATTATCTTACTGGTTTTGATTGTGACCCACATGAACGCCAAATGTTCCTCTTCGTCTACGAAAATCGTGAACCTGCCCTCTTTGTTCCTGCTCTTGAGGTTGCACGTGCCTCTGCTGTACTCGACTTCCCAGTCTTTGGTTATGTGGATTCTGAAAATCCATGGCAAAAAATCAAAGCTGGTCTAGCAAGTACAGACAGCTCTATTATTTATGCAGAGTTTGACAATCTCAATGTGACTAAGTTCCAAGGATTGCAAACAGTCTTTGAAGGTCGCTTTGAAAACTTGACACCATTCATTCAAAAAATGCGCGTTATCAAGTCAGCTGATGAAATTCAAAAAATGATTGTTGCCGGTGATTATGCTGATAAAGCTGTTAATATCGGTTTCGACAATATCTCTCTTGACGTTACTGAAACAGACATCATTGCTCAAATCGAATTTGGCATCAAACGCTTGGGCTATGAAATGAGCTTTGAAACTATGGTCTTGACTGGTAACAATGCAGCCAACCCACACGGCATTCCTGGAAGCAACAAAATTGAAAAAGATGCTCTTCTTCTCTTCGACTTGGGCTGTATGGTGAATGGCTATGCTTCAGATATGACGCGAACAGTCGCTGTTGGAAAACCCGATGATTTCAAAAAAGAAATCTACCACTTGACTTTAGAAGCTCAACAGGCTGCCCTAGATATGATTAAACCAGGTGTAACTGCCAGCGAAGTCGATGCTGCAGCACGTAATGTTATTGAAAAAGCTGGTTATGGTGAATACTTCAACCACCGCCTCGGACACGGTATCGGAATGGATGTGCATGAATTCCCTTCAATCATGGAAGGAAATGACTTGGTAATCGAAGAAGGAATGTGCTTCTCTGTTGAACCAGGTATTTACATTCCTGAAAAAGTTGGTGTTCGTATCGAGGACTGTGGTTATGTGACAAAAGATGGCTTTGAAGTCTTCACACACACACCAAAAGAATTGCTCTATTTTGATGTCTAATTAATAAACATGGGTCTTCAATTAAATTGAAGATCTTTTTGTTTGTAGCCAAATCGAAAACACCAAAAAAGCTGACTCATCGAGAGTCAGCTTTTACTATTTTTCCTCATGCTCTTGTCTAAGATAGTCAAGTCCTTCTTCAATCCATCCTGGCATTGCTTCTGCCAAGGGTTTAAAGCCATAGTTCAAACGACTATCAGAGAAACGATGACGATGAGGGATTTTATTTTTTTCTTCCTCAAGGGTTCTCAAAGAAAGACTAGCCTTTTGTGTAAATTCATCAAAATCAACAACTTGAACCAAGACCTCCTGGTCTACCTTGAGGGTATTGTAGATGTTGTCGATATAACCTGTCTTAATCTCCGAGATGTGAATCAAGCCTGTGGTACCATTTTCCAATGAAACAAAGGCACCGTAAGGCTTGATGCCTGTGATAACACCCCTAAGCTTGTCTCCAATTTTCATCTTAGTCTGCTACCTCAACTGTTTCAATCACAACATCCTCAAGTGGCTTATCTTGAGCCCCAACCTCAACATTGGCAATCTCATCAAGCACCTTGTAAGAGTCTTCATCCACCAATTGACCAAAGACTGTATGGCGACGGTCTAGGTGAGGTGTTCCCCCATTTTCAGCATAAGCTTCTGCGATTGGTGCTGGCCATCCACCACGTTCGAGTTCCTTTTTAGCATAAGGAATTTCAGGCGTTTGAACGATGAAGAATTGGCTACCATTTGTATCTGGTCCAGCATTAGCCATAGAAAGCGCACCACGGAGGTTATAGAGCTCTTCAGAAAATTCGTCCTGGAAGCTACCACCAAAGCTTGACTCACCACCCATACCAGTACCAGTTGGGTCACCACCTTGAATCATAAAGTCCTTGATAATTCTGTGGAAAATCACACCATCATAGTAGCCACTCTTGGCCAAATTGACAAAGTTAGTAACTGTTAATGGTGCATGATAAGGGAAGAGTTTGATGACCAAATTACCATGATTTGTTTTAATTGTTGCGACTGGACCTTCTACTGTATCCAAGTCAAGTTGTGGGAAATGAAGTTCTTTTTCTACCAATCCGAGTTCCTCCAAGGCATTGAAAATGCCATCTTCTTCTATTGTTCCTGTAACGTAATCTGCTTTTTCTTTCAATTCTGGTGTGGCATTACCCATAGCAATCTTAAGTCCAACATAGTCAAAGATTTCCATATCGTTTGGACCATCACCAAACATCATGGCATTGACTGGTTTAAGATTTTCATGCTCCAAGACATGCTCGACACCAGAGGCCTTTGAGATACCATTTGCTACGACGTCAGAGGAGTGTTCGTGCCAGGGTACCATACGGACATGGGATGCGAGTTCTTCTGGTAATTCAAGGTCACCATCATTTTCCGCAAAAGTCCACATATGGTAAACATCATTCGACAAGTGAAAGTCTGGCTCCACATCACAAAGACCATAGACCGGTTTCATAGCATTATCAATCAAATCTGAACGCTCTGAGACAACTGGCTTATCCTTACCAGCAAAGCCCCAAGCAATTCCAATCTCTTTGCACCAAGCAACAAAAGCTTCTGTAACCTCACGAGCGAGGGGTTGGTTATAAATTTCTTCCCCTTTTCGATTAATCACATAAGTTCCATTGATGGTTACAAAATAATCGGGCTCTAGGTCTCGAATGTCCTCAACGACACCATAGTAGCCACGTCCTGTGGCAATCCCCGTCAAAATTCCTTTTTCTTTAAGCCCTTTGAAAACAGCCTTAATAGATTCAGGAATGTAGCCTGTCTTTTTGACACGAAGGGTGTCGTCAATGTCGAAGAAAACAATCTTTGTCTTCTTGGCCTTGTATTTTGTTTTAGCATCTACTGGCATCGCTAATCTCCTTTACAGTATCACGTCCAGAGTTAGGTATATCTGCTATCCTAACTAAAGACCGTATGGTACTCCCATTATATCATGTCTTAAAGCCAAAAACAAAAAATCATCTAGAACTATAGCGGTCTTAGATGATAGGCGTTTTAACGGTTAACACTCTTGATAATACGTTTAATATCACGTTCTTGTTCACGACGTTTGATAGACTCACGTTTATCGTAATCGTGTTTCCCTTTAGCAATACCAAGCAATACCTTGGCAAAACCGTTTTTTAGGTACACCTTCAAAGGAACCAAGGTCATTCCTGTTCCCTTAAGGTCATTTTGAAGTTTGGTGATTTGCTTCTTCTTAAGCAATAATTTTCTCGTACGGTCTGGATCTTGATTCCAAATATTACCTTGCTCAAACGGAGCAATATGAACATTGATTAACCAAGCCTCACCGTTCTTGATTTGGGCATAGCCATCTTTTAGTTGGATGCGTGCCGCACGAACGGATTTGATCTCCGTCCCTGTCAGCACGATACCCGCTTCAATAGTATCAACGATACTATAGTCATGTCTAGCCTTTTTATTCTGAGCAACAACATTGCCTTCACCCTTTGGCATAGCAGTCCCTCCATTCTCATCCTATTTTCGTTTTTTAGCAACGTCCTTGTAGAAAGGTTTGTTCCCTTTCTTCTTACGACGGCCACTCTCACGTCCCTTGTTATCATTATGAGGACGGTTTTGATTCTTACGCTTGTCGGGTTTCTTAGATGACTTACGTTTTTCGTCATAAGAGCCTTTACGACCATTAGCATCTTGATGGTTACGGTTATCCCCACGTTTACCACGACGTTCGAAGTCTCCATTTTGACGGTCACGACGTGGACCTCTATTGCGGAAGGCTTTCGCCTTCTCTTCACGTTCCTGACGAGCCTTGTGGTCTACTTTCTCAGTAACATCATACTCGCTTGGAAGGTATTGGAAGTCAATGTCTCCCGTTTCCTTATCCGCGCGTGTTAATTTGACACGAATAGGCTGACCAACACGGAAAGTCTTACCAGTTTTCTCACCCTGAAGTGTCATGGTACGTTCATTGTAATTGTAAAATTCTGGAAGGGTCGTGATGTGAACCAAACCTTCGATGGTATTTGGCAATTCGACAAACATACCGAATTTAACCACACTTCCGACAATACCATCGAATTCTTGACCAACAAACTCTTCCATGTATTCCGCTTTTTTCATAGCTTCAACGACACGTTCGGCATCAATGGCACGACGTTCAAGAGTTGAAGATGATGTCGCTAATTCAGGAATAACCTCTTCAAAATGTTCACGCGTTTCTTGAGACATATTGTTAGTGTACTCACGAATCATTCGGTGAACCAAGAGGTCTGGGTAACGACGGATTGGACTAGTAAAGTGGGTATAATACTGAGCCGCAAGTCCATAGTGTCCGTGATTGTGTTCTGAATAGCGAGCTTGTTGCATTGAACGAAGCAGCATCATGTTCATGACCTCTGCTCCAGGTTTCCCCTGAACTTTGGCCATAAACTCTTGCAAGTCTAGCTGATCCATCTTATTGGCAGTCCCTTTGATTTGAACACCAAAGATAGAAGCATAATCCATGAAGCGTTGCCATTTCTCAGCTTTTGGCTCTTCGTGGATACGGTAAATAAATGGCAACTTAGCTTTGGCGAAGTGCTCTGCCACACATTCATTGGCAGCCAACATGAAGGATTCAATCATTCGCTCGGCTGTTCCACGTTCACGCACCACGATATCCACTGGCATCCCCTTCTCATTGACCAAGATACGAGCTTCAGATGTATCAAAGTTAAGGGCACCACGACGCTCACGCATGTCTTCTAAAATCTTATGCAATTCTGCCATAGCTGATACAGAATCCATGATTGGCTTAAACTGCTCAATCTTTTCTGGATTTCCAGCCAACATCTCATTGACATCACTGTAGGTCATACGGAAGGTTGTATTAATCACAGATTGACAAATCTTATGATTAACCACCTTACCTTTTGGAGTAATCTCCATGATGGCTGACTGCGTTAAGCGGTCAACATTGGGATTTAGTGAACAAATACCATTTGAAAGACGCTCAGGCAACATTGGCACCACGCGGTCTGTCACATAAACAGAGGTCCCACGTGCTACAGCCTCACGGTTAAGAGCAGACCCTTCAGTGACATAGTAGGACACATCGGCAATATGAACACCAAGTTCAAAGTTACCATTTGGCAAATGTTTGATATGGACCGCATCGTCCAAGTCCTTAGCATCGGCTCCGTCAATAGTAAAGGTTACTTCTTGACGAAGGTCAACACGACCAACGAGGTCTTCTTGACTCGGTGCATCTGGGACAGCTTCTGCTTCCGCCATGACATCCTCTGGGAACTCTGAAACAATATCCATTGATTCCAAGACTTCCAAGACATCAATACCAGCATCCCCCTGATGACCAATAATGTCACGAACACTTCCTACGAAATAATCATAGTGACGGTTAGGGTATTTTTCAATATCAACCTTGATAATTTCAGTACCATCTAGGGCAACTGGTTCTTTCTTGATATAAATTGGCTGCTGAATTTTTTGGTTTTTAGACTTAATGTAACCCGCATAGGGTTCTTTCTCGTCGCTAAGGATAAATTTCCCTACAACAGTCTTAAGTGAACGTTCTACAATTTCAACAACTCGTGCTTCTGCTGCTGTCCCACGCAAACGATCTGCTGGTTTCTTGATGACAACGGCAACAGTATCACCGTCAATGGCATGGCCAACATCATTACGACCAATGAACATATCATCTTCACTGTCATCGACATGCAAGAAACCAAAACCGTTCTTATTGGCACGGAAGACACCTTCAACAGTCACCTGATTAGGGTTTTCTTTCTTAGGACGCAAGGATACAGATCCATCTCGGTTAAAACGCAACTGTCCCTTACTTTCCATGGCTGATATGGCCTTGATGAGCTGAGGGAACTTTTCTCCCCCAGCATGATTAAGAGCCTGGGCAATGTCGTTTACACTGGATTTCCCATGCTCCTTCAAATAATTTATAATAGATTCTTTCATGATTTCCTTTTCTTTTATTTATTGACTATAACGCAAAAAATGAGCCAACCTCAGTCAGCTCATTACTTACTTGAGAGAATGGAAAGGACGATTGCATCTACAATCCATAGAAAAACCATGATTCCTGTAAAGCGTTGCATAAAGGCTTCAAAACCACGTGGTTTACTACGTTCAAATAGTGCTTCTGACCCACCACCATCAAAGACATTGCTACTTGGATTTTTTTGTGGCTGCATGAATACCGCAATCACAATAATAGCTGACATCACCAAGAGCAGCGTTAATAATAAGTCGTACATAGTTATTCCTCCGAAAAAGTCCTTTTTATTCTACCATAGAACCCTTTAAGATTCAACATGTAAGGTTACTTTTCTATCCTTAGGGCAGAATTTGGGTACCTGAATTTTCTCAGGATGATTTTGTTTATTTTTACTTGTGAGATAGTTGATGCTCCCACATTCACTACACTTTAAATTGATTTTAACTCTCACCTATATTCTTGACTCCTAGCGATTTTCTAAAGATGATTAAGGACCAGACAAAATTTCCAGAGACGATCATTGCCGTCACAAAGAAAACCCAGCGATAACCTAGACCTGTCGCAACTGCTGACCCAACAAAGGGACCTAAAACTTGTCCAATATATGAAAAGCTTTGATTAAAGCTAAATATTCTTGAGATTCCTTCTTTGGGTGTCATCTTGGTCAATAAAGAATTGACACTAGGCATAAGAGCACCCACGCCAAAGCCATAGGCAAAACGTAAGATACCCAGCTGCAAGGCTGAACCGGCAAAACCACAGAGGAAATACAAGAGAAAACTATAAAATAGCCCCATTAAAAGCAAGCGATGATTCCCAATACGGTCTCCCAATTTTCCCAGATAAGGAGTACTTAAGAGACTAGAGAAGCCCATAGCAGAAACTATTAACCCTGAGTAAAAAAGGATATTGTCCCTCTGACCTAAATAACGAATGTAAAGGGCCAACATAGGCGCAATCGATTGGGCAGAAATCTGGATAATCATACTGGTCACAAAAAGGCCAATCAACATAGATTTGCTGGGAATTTTTGCAAAAACCTGAGAAAGAGTCATCATCTCTCCCTTTTCGACAGGCTGGAAATTCTCTCTCAAACCAAAGATAGTTAAGAGGCAACAGATAAATAGAATGAGTCCAACCAATAAAAAGGTACCCCTCATGCCAAACGCCTCAGACAAGGTACCACCTAACAAAGGGCCAATCAGAACACCTGCCGTTAGACTCGTAGACAAGGTCCCCAAGGCATAGCCAGAACGGTTCTGAGGAACCTGGCTAGCAATTAAAGCTGTGGCATTTGGGACATAGCCAGCAAACAAACCATTCAGCGTTCTCAAGAAAAGTAGCCAGAAAACATTGGGGACCAAAGCAAGACCTCCCATTGTAAAAGTCATCACCATGCTGGCCCTAATCATCATGGGCTTTCGACCATAACGGTCAGCCAGGCGTCCCCAAACAGGAGAAACCAAGGCAGAGGCTAAGGCAGAGATGGCAACAGACAAGCCAGCATACCATTCGACCATATCTCCTTTAACACCCAGTTCCTCAATGTAGAGGGCCATGAAAGGCATAACAATGGAGAAACTAGCTCCAGTAAAAAAGGTTCCTATCCATGCAATTTTAAGGTTACGTTGCCAATCAGTACTTTTAAGTTCTTTTTGGCGCAAATAATCATCTTCTTTCTAAAATTCACTATCCATTATATCACAATGGCTAGCTATGAGGAGCTCGTTAAATCATTTATTGCGCTCTTCACCTTCTCCTTCAAATCATCGAGACTACCGTTATTATCAAGAACCAAGCTGGCATAAGGCATTTTCTCAGCTAAAGACATCTGGCTATCAATACGCATCTTAGCTTCCTCAACACTTAAGTGATTACGTTTCATCAAGCGTTGGCACTGGACCTCCGGTGACACTGCCACCAACCAAATCTGGTCAAACCAGTCCTGATACCCATTTTCAATAAGCAAGGGAATATCCATGAAAAAAACATCTTCTTCCTTGGCCAAACGCTCCCTCTGGGCTGCTAGTTCCTCTCGAATAATTGTCCCTTGAATCTCAGCAGACCGCTGTCTCATCTCCTCATTGGAAAAAATCAGTTGCCCTAGTTTTGGACGATTCAATTCTCCATTAGGAAGGAGAATTCCCTCTCCCAACCAATCAAGCAAGGCACGGTACAGACGGCCCCCTTGGGCCTGCATGTCGTGTACAAGCTGATCAGCGTCAATGACCTTGTAACCTGCCTCTTTAATCATTTCAACAACAGTAGATTTTCCTGAAGCAATACCACCTGTTAATCCAATAATCATCGTTTTTGACAATGAGGACACAAATGTGTTCCTCTCCCTCCTAACTTGATTTTCTCAATTGTGCTTGCGCAGCGTGGACAAGGCTGTCCCGTCTTTCCGTAAACCTGCAAATAGTTCTGCATGGTCCCATCCTCACCAAGGGCATTACGGTAGGTCCTTATGGTTGAGCCACCTTTTTCAATTCCTAGCTGTAAAATAGCAATCGTTTGATCGTGGACCCGCTTCATGGCTGCCTTGCTAAGTTTCTTTGCTGGCGTCTCAGGATGAACCTTAGCTGCCCAAAGCACCTCATCAACATAGATATTGCCTAGACCAGCCACTAATTTCTGCTCCAAAAGGAGACTTTTAATAGGCTTGGCAGAGGTCATCAAGGCTCTCTCAAACGGAGCATATTTAAAAGCCTTCTTAGTAGGCTCAGGACCAAGCTTTTTCTTTGTAAAATAAGCCTCCTCTTGATTTTTAGCCAATAAATCAAAGGTCCCAAACTTGCGGACATCCTGATAAACAAGAGTCGATCCATCATCTAAGGTAAAGAAAAGATGGAAATGCTTATTAACAGGAACCTGATCTGTAAACAAGAGGTATTTTCCTTCCATGCGCAAGTGGGAAATCATAATCAACTGTCCAAAGTCAAAAATCAAGTACTTGCCTCTACGTCGCATGGCTTGAATAGTTTGACCAGCTAAGTCATTCAGAAAACTATCGTAGGAGGTCTTTATCATTTTCGGGACCTTAACTTCAACAGACGAAATGGTCCGACTTACTACCAATCTTTCTAACCCTCGTCTAACAGTTTCTACCTCAGGTAACTCAGGCATTTGCTCCTCCTTCTAACAAGAAAGCCGAGCAAATGCCCAGCTTTTTAATATTCTTTTTCGTTGTATCCGAAATCGGCAAGATCTAATTTCTTATCACGCCAATTTTTCTTAACCTTAACCCAGGTTTCAAGGAAGACCTTGTCCCCTAGCATAACTTCAATATCTTTACGGGCAAGGGTACCAATTTTCTTGAGCATGGAACCTTGCTTACCAATGACAATACCTTTTTGGCTGTCACGCTCAACCATGATTGTCGCACGAATATGAATCTTATCCGTGTCTTCATCACGCTTCATCTCATCAATGACAACCGCAACAGAGTGTGGAATTTCTTCACGTGTCAACTGAAGGACTTTTTCACGAATCATCTCCGATACCAAGAAACGCTCTGGGTGGTCGGTGATTTGGTCCGCTGGGAAATATTGGAACCCTTCCTCAAGGTTATCACTCAAGACATCCACAAGATGAGAAACGTTGTTTCCTTGGAGGGCAGATATCGGAATAATCTCCTTGAAATCCATTTGTGTACGGAAATCCTCAATCTGCTCTAAGAGCTGATCTGGATGAACCTTGTCAATCTTATTGATTACCAAGATAACTGGAACCTTAGCTTGTTTAAGACGTTCGATAATCATATTATCACCCTTACCACGGGGTTCATCCGCTGGTACCATAAAGAGGACGGTATCCACTTCACGAAGGGTTGAATAAGCAGATTCCACCATGAAATCTCCAAGAGCCGTCTTAGGCTTGTGAATCCCTGGTGTATCGATAAAGACAATCTGTTCCTTATCAGTTGTGTAAATCCCCATAATTTTATTACGGGTTGTTTGAGCCTTATCACTCATGATAGCAATTTTTTGCCCCATAACATGGTTCAAAAACGTTGATTTTCCTACATTAGGACGGCCAATAATAGCCACAAATCCTGATTTAAATGTCATATAACTTATTTCCTATTTTCTTTTAATTAAAAATTAAGTGCCAAATTTTAGGTATAAAAACAATCATACCCGTAATGAGTGCATAACAAGAAACCACTAAAACAGCTCCTGCAGCCATATCCTTGGCATTTTTAGCTAGCATCGAAAAGTGATAATTACTGGCCAAATCGACAACATTTTCAATGGCAGAATTAACAATCTCTAGGGCAATTACGAGAAAAACTGCCATCAAAAGAAAGAGCCATTCTGTCGCAGACACCCGAAAAATCAAGCCAGCCAATACCACCAAGATAGCTGAAACCAAGTGCTTGCGCATGTTACGTTCTTCTTTAAAAGCTGTGATAATCCCTGTTAGAGCAAACTCAAAACTAGCTGTAAATTCTCTGTTTTTCCACTTTTTTTGTGGGTTATTGTCGCGTAAGTCCATAAGCAGTCAAAATTTCTTCCTGTAATCCAAACATTTCCGCTTCTTCTTCTGGGGTGTAATGGTCGTAGCCATTGATGTGAAGAAAACCGTGAACAGCCAAGAAGCCCATCTCACGCTCGAAACTATGGCCATAATCCTCAGCTTGCTCGTGAGCCTTATCAACAGAAATAAAGAGTTCACCGATATAACTATCAAACTCTCCCATCATTTCAGCTAATTCAGGATTTTCAGCCAACTCTTCCTCATCAAAGCTAATGTCTAATTCAGGCTTATACTCCAAACTAATAACATCCGTTGGACGGTCCGTATCACGATATTCCAGGTTTAGCTCGTGGCTACGTTCGTTGGTTACAAATGTAACCGCCATTTCCTTGTCTTCCTTGCCAAGTCTTTGTGCTGCAAAATCTAGCAACTCCAAGGTTTGTTCTTTTAATTTCTCAGAGACTTGTCCAGTCTCATCAATCATTTCAATATACATAAGATACTTTAGGAACGGCTATGATCACTTCAAGCATAGAACCGCTCGCTTCCTTTCACTAACTCATTAGCTTTTTTATACAAATACTCAAATACATAGAATACTAGTCCAGAGTATTTTTGGTCTAATATTAATCATCTCATTATACCATAAGGACACAGAAAAAGCAGACTTAAGGCTAATTGTCTGCTTTTTGTAGGACGTCTCTGGGAAGCGTTACTTATCTAAATTATCCCTAAGACGTTGAATATGAATGGTTAAAAAGACTTGTTCGTCTAAACTCAGCTCAAAGACATAACTTGTCTTGATATATGCAGCAATCTTTTGGGTACAGATAAAGGACTCTGGATAATTTATCTTAACTTGTTCATATAGAAAAGCATCATTCTTGCCACCACTAACTCCACTCACAATACGTTGTGCTAGGTATTGGAGATGGGTCATAAAACGGTTATACGAGAAACTATCCTCCTCCAAATCATAACCAAAATGAAGACGGACAATGTCACTAATCCCAACCACAATTTGAGTCATCTGCCGGTCTTTTTCATGGAGACCTGCATCTTTTTGTGCATTAACAAAATGTAAAGCGACAGAGGCAGCCTCATCATCTTCCAACTGGACTTCTAAATCCTTGGCAATCAAACGAAGGGCTTGTTTCCCAATTTCATACTCCCGAGGATAAAATTTTCGAACCTCCCAAGCCAGAGGATTCTGCAAAGAAATACCCTCTCTACTTCTTTCAATAGCGTAATGTAGGTGGTCTGCAAGGGCAATGAAAAATGAGGGATCAAACTTGGTTTGCAGAACAGCCTCAGCAAAAGTAAGGATATTCAAAAAGACCTGCATTTCACCGTCAGGCAAATCGACATAAACACGAGACCATTCCTCTACTGCCTCTGTATTTTCCAAAACAAAAGTCTTTTCAATCTTTTCCTTATCAACAAGGTCTCCAACCCTCTTTTGAAAGCCGAGTCCCTTACCCATGACAATATATTCCACATTATTATCCAAAGCTTGGACAACATTGTTGTTTAAAACCTTTTCAATCTTCATCATGATTCCTCGTTATAAAAGCGCTTACTTTATTTTACCAAATTTTTAATGAGAAACCTATTTACTACAAACAAAAAGTGCTGGCCTGACCAACACCTCTTACTTATAATTCTGTTCGATTTTCGATAGCTCTTAGCAAGGTCACTTCATCAGCATACTCAATGTCAGAACCGACGGCCAAACCACGCGCTAAACGAGTCACCTTGATTCCTGCAGGTTTAAGGACACGAGAAATATACATAGAGGTTGCCTCACCATCTGCTGTTGCATTAGTGGCGATGATAACCTCGTCAACCTCGCTGTCCATAAGACGGGTAATCAAACTTTTCAGGTTAATATCGTCTGGCCCAACACCATTCATAGGGGAAATAAGCCCTTGAAGCACATGGTAGAGACCACGGTATTCCTGAATCTTTTCCATAGCTGAAACATCTTTGGAGTCTTCAACAACCAAAATCTTAGTACGGTCTCTAGTTTCATCGGTACAAATGTTACATGGATCATCATCTGTCAAACGACCACAGACCGAACAATAAGTCAATTCACGTTTTGCTGCCAAGAGGTTTTTTGCGAAATCATTGACATCTTCATCAGACATGCTAATGGTATAAAAAGCTAGGCGTGTCGCTGTTTTAGCCCCAATTCCAGGGAGTTTTGAAAAGCTATCAATCAGCTTCGCAATTGGAGTAGGATAAAGCATGAAGGCCTCCTGTTCTTTATATTTTTTTATTCATCACTTATCTTTTGTCACTTTCATGGATAAGTCTTTACCCAAGAACAAATACTCAAACACTATATCACAGAAAAATCCCTCGTGCAAGGCACAAGAGATTTTAGATATTTAGTGAGTATTTTGATAAAGCTCCATGATAGATTTTACCGCATTTTGTTGGGCCTTGCTCTTAGAATCTAGAGCGTGTGGATACATAATACCTACAGCCAGCTTAGTGCCATCTTTGGCAGTCGCATAGGCAACCGCATTAAGGTTAACCGTTGTTACAGAATTACCGGAACCATCCGTCGCATATGTTTCGGCTGTCCCTGTTTTACCACTAATCGGAATGATAGAACTTGCCATAGCTTTACCAGTCGCAAGGCTAGAGCCAGAATTGACCACATCATTGAAACCTTGTTGGATAAGGCCTAATTGCTCAGAATCGAGAGGTAAGGTATTTAATACACGTGTATCTACCGTTGAAGCTAGAGTTCCTAGACTACCATTAGCTCCTGCATCGTAGATACCTCCAACAATATGGGGTGCTACACGTTTACCACCATTGGCAATTGAAGCAACATACTGAGCCAGCTGAATGGTTGTATAAGAGTCGTACTGACCAAAGGCCTCTGTCAAGACGTTGGCTACATTGTAATTCTTAGAAATGTAACCTTCTGATTCTCCAGGTAAATCAAGTCCTGTAGACACCCCCATACCAAAATCAGCATAGGTGTCACGAAGCGTCGTCATGGCCTTATCCATATTGTCAGTCGACAAGGCCATACCTGGAACATACTGTTGGCCAAGTAGTTTAATTGCAATCTGCACCATATAGGTATTTGATGAGTATTCTAGAGCCTGTGTCGCGGTAATAGCACGGCTACCTTGATCTGTAAACCAAGATGTGATAGGGGCTGAACCGGCAATGTTGATGGGTTGGTCAGTCAAGACCTGATTTCCATAAATGGCACCTGAACGCCAACCAGCAGTTAAGGTTGCTCCCTTAACAACAGATCCTGGGATGAAGACATCAGTGATTGTTCCTAAGGCATTGGCCTTAAAATCTTGTGCTCCTTGTTCATGTTTTTGCCCTGCCATAGCAAGTACAGCACCAGTGTCAGCATTCATAACCACTGCATACATTCCTTCAGAATAGGTTGCTTTATTCTCTGAAATTTCTGAAGAAAGCTGTTGACCTAGGATATCTTCAACTCCTTTTTGGAAATCAAGGTCGATGGTCAACTGCAGATTGTTCCCCTTGCTGCCCTTTTGAGTGATTTTATCACTAGCAACTTCGCCTTCCTTGTCTACTGTAATCTCACGAACAGTATGTTTTCCTTGTAGTTTCTCTTCATATTCTTTTTCTAGATAGGACGTTCCTACACGGTCATTAAGGGCATACCCTTTTTTGAGGTACTCCTTGGCATCTTCTTGTGGCAAACCTGCTTCTGAACTTGAGACTTTCCCGATAAGAGGTGACAAGGCTGAATCAACCGTATGACGTTCCCAATCCTTAGCAACCGTAATACCATTGAGTTCCTTCTGTTTAGCTGCTACAATCGCAATTTGTTCAGGCGTCAAGTCTCCTGTTTTCAATGTAACTGTTGAGAAATTAGAAACAGCATTCATCTGTGAGTAAATGTAGACAATCTTAAGCTCATCCTCAGAGTAATCCACTGCTTCATCAGGAACTGCATCAACAGCATTGTTGTAAATAGTAGCTTCAGCTAATTTATTACCAAATTTATCTGTTTTCTTGTCGTTTGGAAGATCATTAACAACACGCTTATAAGTGGCAGAGTCCGCTAGATAGAAATCTCGTTTTTGACGTGCTGTTACCTTCGTTTCCGTCAGAGTCACCATGGTCGCCAACTTTTCAGCGACCTTCTTCATCGTATCTGATGACACCAAATTGCTACGTGTGAAGGTGATAACATCCTTACTCTGGTTGGTCGTGAGGGCAACCCCTTTAGCATCAAAGATTTGCCCACGTTCGCTTGCAATCCTAACTGTATACTTAGAATTATCCTCTAATTTCTTCGTATAAAACGATTTGTTATAAACCTGCATATAGGTCAAACGTGCAAAAAGCAACAAAAAAAGGACAAAGACTACACCAAAAAGCAAGTAAACACGACGGGAGATGCTTACTGGCTTTCTAGGTTTATTCGCTCGTTTTTCTTTTCGTTTTTGGCGCCGTTTTTCCCATTTTTGACTGAGTTTTTTCGAAAATAATGTCACTTTTTTTCCTCTATATTCTCATAAAAATTCTCTTTTATTTTATCACAAATAAGCTTTAGCAAACTTAAAAAAATGTCGAAATCTAAAAAAACTTGCCTCACTATAAGACATGTTTTTTAGATTATAATGACAACTTTTTCATCCAGCTAGGAATGGCTTTACTGATATGAGTCGGTAAAACCACATAGGCATTTTTAGCCAAATCATCTGCGATAGCTGAGTGAAGCCAGACAGCAACTGTAACTGCTTTATAGGAGTCAACCGAAGCGAATTGGACCAGAAAACCAGTAATCATACCAGCCAAAGTATCTCCCATGCCTCCTGTGGCTTGATAGGGGCCACCAACTTCTAAATGAGCTACTGTTTCACCTTGATAGACAGCGGTCTTGTGACTCTTGGCAACTAGGATTGTCCCAGCTTGGAACTCTCCCAAGGCTTTCTGGGTGTTAGAGACTGTCTGCTCTGGAATCCTTAAACCAGACAAACGTTCCCATTCTTTTTGATGCGGGGTGAGAGTAAGGTGACAATCTGGTAAGTCCTTCTTAGTCTTCTTAGCCAAAAGATTAAGAGCTGAGCCATCAACAACCAAGTTCTGATCTGCCTTAATATTTGCTAGAACCAAATCCATAGCTTGTCTAGCTACACCATCCTCACCTAGGCCAGAACCGATTAATACCACATCAGCTGCCCTAAGATTATCAAGAAATCTTTCAGTCTCTCTAAGGTCAAAAGCCATGGCTTCAGGGAGATGGGCATGAAGGGCTGTGATGTTGTCACGATCCGTAGCCACTGTGACCAGGCCTGCCCCACTATTGACACAAGCTATGGCAGCCATAATGATGGCACCACCATAAGGGTAAAGCCCACCAACTAAAAGCACTCGACCGTAAGAACCCTTATGGGACTCTCTCAAGCGAGGTTTTATCACTTGCCTAGCTAAATCGTCATCAACTTTCATAAACTATCCTTTCGCACTACGAAGAGCAGCTTGATAGGTCTGTTCCATAAGCATGGTAATGGTCATAGGGCCTACACCACCTGGAACAGGCGTGATCATGCCAACCTTATCTTTCACTTGATCAAAATCAACGTCACCACAAAGTTTGCCTTCTTCATCACGGTTGATTCCCACATCAATGACAACAGCACCCTCTTTGACATAGTCTTCTGTTACAAATTTTGCACGTCCAATAGCTACAATCAAGACATCTGCCTTGCTGCAAACCTTAGCCAAATTCGGTGTTCGTGAGTGGGTCAAGGTAACTGTAGCATTTTTTTCCAAAAGAAGCTGAGCCATAGGTTTACCAACAATGTTACTACGTCCGATAATAACCGCTGTCTTACCTTCTAATTCAACATTGTACTCACGAAGGATTTCCATAATCCCAGCAGGTGTACAAGGTACCATTTGACGACGACCATTCCAAAGATTACCAGTATTCATAGGATGGAAACCATCGACATCTTTTTTAGGATCAATAGCCAAAAGAATACGCATTTCATTAATATGATTTGGCAATGGCAACTGAACCAAAATACCATGGAATAGCGGATCCTGGTTATATTGTTCAATAACCTCAATCAATTCTTCCTCACTAATACTCTCAGAAAGATTGATCGTCTGGCTATGGAAGCCAGCTTTTTTAGCAGCACGTTCCTTATTACGCACATAAACCTGACTGGCAGGGTTATCACCAACCATGATTACCACTAGTCCAGGCACAATCCATTCATTTTCTTTAAGACGTGCTACCTTTTCTTGCAATTGATCCTGCATTTTAGCAGCTAGGGCCTTACCATCCATTATTATCGCCATGGGTGTTCTCCAATACATACTTTTTTTCAATTATACCATAGTGAGAGCTCTTTGTGACTAAATTTTCTAAATTTTCAAAAAGACATCTTAAATACGAAACTAAAAAAGCTGGAATCACCTTCCAACTTTTTTCTGATTATGCTTAGTGACTAGTCCACAAAACCATTTTGCTGACTCCAGCCCTTAATAACCTTCAAGGTCTTCTGCTGGAATTTGCCACTTTCATACATGTGATCTGCACCCGTTAAGGAGACAAGAACGGAATCACGGTAGTTCTTAGCCGTTCTTCTGGCAATATTAGGATGAGTCATCTTATCCTTAGTCCCAGAAATGACGAGAACAGGACATGAAATCTGACTAAAGTCAACGTAAGCTGCTTTTGTCTTATCAAACCAATGAAGAGCCATCTGAGTATAAACTTTTCCTGATTCAGGAACCAGATCAGCAAAAACTTCCTCTTTCAAAGATTCCTCTTGTTCATTCATGCAATACTTGAAAAACTCCTTTTTATACGGAGGCATGGCTTTTTTCCAAAATCCCCAACGTAAAAAGTGTTTGCCAAAACAAGCTAACATGGTTGGATAAAAGGCAAAAATATCTGCTGTTGGTGCTGGTCCCATGAGAATCATACCAGCTACTTCTGTTTTTTCGGCAACCATCTGAGCCACTAAACACCCTAAAGAGTGTCCCAAGATAAGTGGTGGTTGGTCAAGACTTTCAATCAAAGCCACTAAATCATCTCGATAGTCCTGCAGGGTAACAGTCCCAACCTTAGCTAGGCACTCTTGATAAGGTAGGTCATGGTAACGAAAGCTAGGTGTATGCACCTTATATCCCATTTGACGTAGACCTGTCGCAAATTCTCCCCAAACATTGCCATCACACCAGGTCCCATGAATTAGGACAATCTCTTTGTTCAAAACCATTCCTTATACATCTCCCTTTTTTGTTAAAAATTTAGATTATTTATCTATCTTATAGTATCACACTTCCAACCTAGATACCTTTATACATTTCTTACAATCGTAAGAAAATGGTCTCTTAAACGAATAAGAGACCATTTTTCTATATATTATTTTATTAGCGATTAGCCTTATGCATTTCTTCCTTAACCGGACAAGAACACTCGCAATCGCCACAAGAGCCTTTTCCTTTGATATAGTGACGGATGCCAAGACCGGCTAAAGCAAAAATAATGAAAGCAATGATAAAGGTAGACATAACAATTCCTCCTAAACCTAAATATGAGCTTCTCGAAGATTATCCAAGCTAATGATTTGATCCTTAATCTGACGTGGTTTACGAACAACAAAGTAAATCATCGTTACTAAAAGTAAGAAAGCAACAAAAGTCCAAATCGTCATTGACTTGCCGTACAGGATAACTTGACCAAACTGGTAAAGGATTAAACTCACACAATAAGCTAGACCTGTTTGGAAACCGATAGCCCCAACTGTCCATTTCAGATTGGCCATTTCACGCTTAATAGCTCCAATAGCCGCAAAACATGGCGCACAAAGCAAGTTAAAAATCAAGAAGGAATAGGCAGCTAAGGAAGAATAATCTCCTCGTAGAGCCGCAGCCAGACCCGCCTCACTGCTATTATGATAGAGAATACCAAAGGTGGCAACAACGGTCTCCTTGGCAGCTAAACCTGTGAGAGCCGCAACTGTTGCCTTCCAATTTCCAAATCCGAGTGGGTCAAAAATCCAAGACAAGCCCTTCCCTATAGTCGCCAAAATGCTAACTTCCGTATCTACAGTATGTAGGGTAAAGTTGTAGTTAGACATAAACCAGATAAGAACCGTCAAACTGAAAATGATGGTTCCCGCACGTTTGACAAAACTCATAGCCTTACCAAAGGCATAACGCAAGACCGACATGGCTTTAGGCCAGTGGTAGGCAGGCAATTCCATAATAAACGGACTGGTTAAACCACCCAAAAAACTCGTCTTTTTGAGGGCAATACCTGATAGGATAATAGCAGCCATCCCAATAAAATAGGTACTTGGTGCTACTAAAGAATTACTAGGGAAGAAAGCTCCAGCAATCAAGGCAATAATTTCTAACTTGGCCGAACAAGGCATGAAGGTTGTCGTCATAATGGTAATGCGACGGTCCCTTTCATTTTCAATGGTTCGACTAGACATAACCGCTGGTACCCCACAACCTGTAGAAATCAACATAGGAATAAAGGATTTCCCAGAAAGTCCAAAACGACGGAAAATACGGTCCATAACAAAGGCAATACGACTCATATATCCAATGTCCTCAAGCACACCCAAACAGATAAAGAGCACAAAAATTTGAGGAAGGAATCCTAGTACTGTCCCAATCCCAGCGACAATCCCATCAACAATCAAAGATTTAAGCCAGTCCTGAACTTGAAGATAGTCAAGACCAGAAGTTACCAAATCTGGAACATACTTACCAAAAAGCACATCGTTAGCCCAGTCTGTCCACATGGTACCAACGGTCTGAATAGATAAGAAATAAACCAAATACATAACTGCTGCGAAAATTGGCAAGGCCAAAATACGATTGGTAACAATTCTATCAATCTTATCTGACAAGGTCAGGGCAAAATCTTCTGTATGACTTTGAGCCATCTGACAAACTCGTTCGATAAAGGCATAACGCTCATTAATGACAATTGACTCCGCATCTTCTGTGAAAACTTCCTCAGTGATTCGAATGATGTCTTTGATTTCTTTTCGTTGGAATGGGGACAAGTCTAGCTCAGCCTCAACTAAAGCATCGTGTTCAAAGAGTTTAATGGCGTAAAAACGCGCAGACCTTTGCGGCACCGAATTTCCCAAGACTTCCAAAATTTGTGAGATGGCAGCTTCTAATTTATCGTCATAAATTGGAAAGGCAATATCAGCAACTGTAGAGGTTGTCGTATGAGCCGCCCTCTTCACAACCTGATCAACACCAGTTTGCTTGAGAGCACTAGTGGCTACTACTGGTACGCCTAAATGATAAGATAATTTATCAACATTAATCTGCTTTCCCTGAGCCTCTAGAACATCACTCATGTTAAGCGCTAAAGTGACTGGAATACCTGTCTCAATCAACTGCGTTGTCAGATAAAGGTTACGCTCCAAATTTGTCGCATCGACTACATTTAAAATGCTGTCGGCCCTTTGGCTCAACAAATAGTCACGCGCCACCTTTTCTTCAGGACTATAGGGTGACATTGAGTAAATCCCTGGTAAATCCTGGATTACTAAATCTTTATTCTTTTTGACCAGCCCACTTTTTCGTTCTACAGTAACACCCGGCCAGTTACCAACACGCTGATTGTTCCCTGTTATCAGGTTGAATAAACTGGTTTTACCACTATTAGGATTACCTATTAACGCAATTTCTGTCATTTTTCCTCTCCCTCGTCCAGCATGACCACACTAATCATTTGCGCTTCCGACTTGCGTAGGGTTAATTCATACCCTCTCAAACTAATTTCTAGAGGATCTCCCAAAGGGGCTACCTTACGCAACAACACCCGAGTACGCTTTGTAATTCCCATATCCATAAGACGTCGTTTGGTTTCGTTTGCTGAAAAAATATCAGTAACGATAGCCGAACGTCCAACTGGTAATTCAGAAAGAGGTATCTTTTCCTGATCTTCCTCGGCAGGTGCCAAATCAATCTTATCTAGAATCGAAGCATCAAAGGCTAAGCGACTCCCTTTAACGATAATAATAGCACTGTTCTTGGTCTTAGTTACCACCTCAATCGTTTCACCGGCAGCCAACCCTAGGTTAGATAAGTGCAAAAGACTATCCTTAGGGAGGTTAATGCCAAGAATCCGGTAAGGCGTTTTTAAGGCCGCATCATATATGAGCATATTTCTTGACCTACTTTATTATTTTTGATATGGCATCATTATAGCATATTTATCCATCTTTTCCGCAATATTATCCTAAACAAGAATGATTCTAGAAAAGCAGAACACACAAAGAAAAGGCTGGAACTTTTCCAGCCTTCACAAACAATGTATACATACTTAATGAATATCTTACAAAACTTTACTCAAGAAATCCTTGGTACGATCTTCCTTAGTATTGTCGAAGATCTCTTGTGGTGTGCCTTCTTCGACAATGACACCGCCATCCATAAAGATGACACGATCTGCCACTTCATAAGCAAAGCCCATTTCGTGGGTAACGATTGCCATTGTCATCCCTGACTTAGCAAGGTCCTGCATAACTGATAGAACTTCACCAACCATTTCTGGGTCAAGGGCTGATGTTGGTTCGTCAAATAAGAGAACGTCTGGATCCATAGCCAAACCACGTGCGATAGCGATACGTTGTTGCTGACCACCTGATAAACTTGTTGGGTAGGCATCTGCCTTATCTTTCAAGCCAACCTTTTCTAAAAGTTCCATAGCCTTTGCTTCTGCATCAGCTTTAGAAACACCCTTAGTCTTAATTGGTGACAAGGTGATATTTTCTTTAACTGTCATATTAGGGAAGAGGTTAAACTGTTGGAAAACCATTCCCATCTTCTCACGCATTTTGAAAATGTCGTTATTTTTATCTGTAATATCCACACCTTCAAAGGAAATAACACCTTTTGTAGGTTTCTCAAGCAAGTTCATTGAACGTAGGAAGGTCGATTTTCCTGATCCTGAAGGACCGATGATAACCACTACCTCACCCTTTTTAATATCTAGATCAATCCCTTTGAGAACTTCGTTCTTACCAAAATACTTGTGAAGATTTTTAATCTCAATAATTGTTTCTGCCATTATTTACGTCCCTCCCCAAGTCGTTTTTCCATTTGTTTCAAGAGTGCCGTCATAGCCGTTGTCACAATCAAATAATAGAAGGCTGCGAACAAGAGCGGCGTTAAGGTCAAGTAGGTTGTTGTCGCAACAGTTTGTGCACCATTCCACAATTCCATAACCCCGATGGTTTGCAAGAGCGAACTATCCTTGATAATAGTAACAAACTCGTTACCCAAGGCAGGCAAGATATTTTTAATGGCTTGAGGCAAGACCACATAACGCATGGTATTCCATGGACGGATACCAAGTGAGTAGGCAGCTTCAACCTGACCTTTAGGAATAGACTCGATACCTGCACGCACACTCTCAGAAATATAAGCACCACTGTTCAAAGAAAGGACGATAATACCTGGAACGATACGTGACAAATCAAGGTTCAAAATGCCAAACTGAACAGTTGGAAGATTCATGTGGATGAGGTTAAAAGCAATCATAATCTGTACAACCATAGGAGTCCCACGGAAAACCCAAACATAAAGGCTTACCAACCACTCCAAAGGTTTGATTCCAGAACGCTTGGCCAAGGATACCAAAACTCCAAGGATGGTTCCGAAGAAGACCACGCAGACCGAAATCATAATTGTTACTAAGACACCATAGTTAAAGTAAGACCAAAACTGTGGTAGAAATGAAAAATTCATCTAGATACTCCTTACTAATATTCTTCAATATTATATCAGAAGACTGTATAATAATAAAGTATTTTCTTATAAATGCGATATTTCAGTATAAAAACTAAGTTATAGACCTAGCTAGCAAAACTCTTAAGCAATACACCTCATGTATTTCCAAGATGACACCACGCCAAAAACTTTGCCAATGAGTTGAAACACTGCCTGTTTTGACAAGCCATACAAGCATCACCCCATGCTTTCATCCTGATAAAAATGCCTGAAACTCGATAGTTTCAGGCATTCTGATTTTTGGAACCTTGTAAAGTTCCAAAATAATTTATTAGTAAAGCAAATCGTAGATTTCCATTGCAATCAAGTCGATGCTATCAAATGAATAAGATTCACGTGCTTCAACATCACGCAATGTGAAAACTGGACCATTTTCAGGATCGTTGCTAAATGATACTTCGGCAACAACCACTCCTTCACGTTCAAAATTACGTTTCAAATTACCACCATCAGCCGCCATCATTTCAAGACGGTTAATGATTCTCACCAAATGTGATTCCATGTTATTTCTCCTATTAATTGTGTATTTCTTACTTATTTTATCACACTTATGGGAAAAATGGGGGAATTTTAGATATTTTTCAAGGAATTGTACATAATGGCCTTGATAGAATGCATACGATTCTCAGCTTCTTGGAAGATGATATCGCTGTATTTTTGGAAGACTTGATCGGTGATTTCTAATTCTGCCAAACCATATTTGTCATAGATTTCTTGCCCAATTTGGGTATTGAGATCATGAAAAGCTGGGAGACAGTGCATAACGATGACATCTGGATTTTCCGTCTTGGCAAGTAGGTCTTCACTAATTTGATAAGGCAGGAGTAAATCAATACGAGATTTAAAGTCTACTTCTTCACCCATAGATACCCAGACATCTGTATAAAGCATATCCACTCCCTTAACCTCTGAAATATCATCTGTAATGGTTAAATCGGCACCATTATTATGTTTCTGAGCTAGAGCTACAATTTCATCTTCGGGTTGCAGCACCTCTGGGGCAATAATCTTAACATTAACCCCTAAAATAGCCGAAGTAACCAAAAGTGAGTTGGCCATATTATTTCTACCATCTCCAATATAGGCAATAGTCAAGCCTTCCAAACTACCAAAACGCTCCTTCAAAGTCATGAAATCCGCAATCATTTGCGTTGGATGCCAGGTATCCGTCAAACCATTCCAGACCGGAACACCTGAGTACTTTGCCAAATCTTCGACATCTTCTTGCTTAAAACCACGGTATTCGATTCCATCAAACATAGAACCAAGCACCTTGGCTGTATCAACTACAGATTCCTTTTTACCTAACTGAATGTCTCCAGCACCAAGGTAGGTCACATTCATACCTAGGTCCTGACCAGCCACTGTAAAAGCTGAGCGGGTTCTTGTAGATGTTTTTTCAAAAATCAAGGCAATATTTAAGCCATCTAAATATTTATGCGGAATTCTTTCCTTCTTTAGCTGTTTAAATTTTATAGATAAATCGATTAACTCCTCAAGTTCCTGCTTAGTAAAGTCGATTTCTTTCAAAAATGATTTAGCTTGTGTCATAGGTATCTCTCTTTCGTTCTGAATAATATAAAATCATTATATAATATTTATACATTTTAGACAAGTGATTTTGAATTAAAATTCAATATTAGCACTCTTGTTGAGAGAGTGCCAAATCTAGATGCTTTTTACTTGCAATCTACCTTCCGCATGCTATAATGGAGACATAGATTTGACCTTTTTTGACCAAGATTGTTTTCAATAAAGGTCTTACCCAATTCAGATAGAAAAGAGGTACTGATATGCTCTGTCAAAACTGTAACCTTAATGAAGCTAGTATTCATTTGTATACCAATGTAAATGGTAATCAGCAACAAGTTGACCTCTGTCAAAATTGTTATAAAATCATGAAATCTGACCCAGAGAACCCACTCAATCAATTCAATCAAACAGGAGGTTCCAACTTCTTCGACGATTTCTTCAGCGACCTAAATAACTTCCGTTCTTCTAACGGCGATCTGCCCAATACACCTCCAACACAAGAAGGTGGTAACCGAGGAAATGGCGGCAATACACAGGGGCCAGGCCGTCCAGGAGGACCACGCCAACAAGCTCCTCAACAGCCCCAAGGTCTTCTCGAAGAGTTCGGCATTAACATCACTGACATCGCTCGTCGTGGAGACATTGATCCTGTTATTGGTCGTGACGAGGAAATCATTCGTGTCATCGAAATTCTTAACCGCCGTACCAAGAACAACCCCGTCCTCATCGGTGAACCCGGTGTCGGTAAGACTGCTGTTGTTGAAGGCCTAGCTCAAAAAATCGTTGACGGTAGCGTGCCACAAAAACTCCAAGGCAAACAAGTCATCCGTCTTGATGTGGTCAGCCTGGTTCAAGGGACTGGTATTCGTGGCCAATTTGAAGAACGCATGCAAAAACTCATGGAAGAAATTCGTCAACGTCAGGATGTTATCCTATTTATTGATGAAATCCATGAAATCGTAGGAGCTGGTAATGCTGGTGATGGCAATATGGATGCTGGAAACATCCTAAAACCCGCCCTTGCTCGTGGAGAACTTCAACTGGTCGGAGCAACTACACTCAACGAATACCGCATCATCGAAAAAGATGCTGCCCTAGAGCGTCGTATGCAACCAGTTAAGGTTGACGAACCAACGGTTGAGGAAACCATCACTATTTTGCGTGGTATTCAGCCTAAATATCAAGACTACCACCACGTCAAATATACAGACGAAGCTATTACTGCAGCTGCAGAATTGTCCAACCGCTACATTCAAGACCGTTTCTTACCAGACAAGGCCATCGACCTTCTTGATGAAGCAGGTTCTAAGATGAACTTGACCCTCAATTTTGTTGATCCTAAAGATATCGACAAACGTTTGATTGAGGCTGAAAACCTCAAGGCTCAAGCTACTCGTGACGAAGACTTTGAAAAAGCTGCCTATTTCCGTGATCAAATTGCCAAATACAAGGAAATGCAAAAACAAACCATCAAAGACCAAGATATGCCTGTCATCACAGAAAAACATATCGAAGCCATTGTGGAACAAAAAACCAATATTCCTGTCGGTGATTTGAAAGAAAAAGAACAATCACAACTTCTTAGTCTTGCTGATGATCTTAAATCACATGTTATTGGACAAGATGCTGCAGTTGATAAGATTGCCAAAGCTATCCGCCGTAATCGTGTTGGATTGGGTGCTCCAAACCGCCCAATTGGTAGCTTCCTCTTCGTAGGTCCTACAGGAGTCGGTAAAACTGAGCTCTCTAAACAATTGGCTATTGAACTCTTTGGTTCAGCTGACAGTATGATTCGTTTCGATATGTCAGAATACATGGAAAAACACGCCGTTGCCAAATTGGTCGGTGCCCCTCCAGGATATGTCGGTTACGACGAAGCTGGTCAGTTAACTGAAAAAGTCCGCCGTAATCCATATTCACTCATTCTTCTGGATGAGGTTGAAAAAGCCCACCCAGACGTTCTTCACATGTTCCTCCAAGTTCTTGACGACGGTCGCTTGACTGATGGTCAAGGGCGAACTGTAAGTTTCAAGGATACCATCATCATCATGACTTCAAATGCTGGTACAGGTAAAGTTGAAGCTAGCGTTGGGTTTGGAGCTGCCCGTGAAAATCGTACCAATTCTGTGCTTAACCAGCTTGGAGATTTCTTCAGCCCTGAATTCATGAACCGATTTGATGGTATTATCGAATTCTCTGCCCTTAGCAAGGAGAATCTCCTTACTATCGTTGACCTCATGCTTGATAATGTCAACCAACGCTTGGCTAATAACGGTATCCACCTCAGTGTAACTGAGAAAGTTAAGGAAAAATTGGTTGACCTTGGTTACGATCCTAAGATGGGGGCTCGACCACTACGTCGTACCATCCAGGACCATATTGAAGATGCTATTACTGACTTCTACCTTGAAAATCCAAATGAAAAAGATCTCAAGGCTGTCATGACTTCAAAAGGCCACATCACCATTAAGTCTGCTAAAAAAGCTGAAAAAACTGCTCAGAAAGCTGAGACAGCAAAAGAAACTGATTAAATAAAGAAACCAAGTCGCAATGACTTGGTTTCTTTATCGTTTCATTTCCTATTTTCAAATTTATCCCTAATTCTGCCTAAATCAATAGGAAAATGAGCAAAATTTTAGTATAATATAGGCAAATAAACGTAAGGAGCAACTCATGAATCCAACATTTGGTGACAAGGTTGAGGGAGCTCATTATCAAACACGTTACGGTGTTTATGCTGTGATTCCTAACCAAGAAAAGACAATGATTATTTTAGTCCAGGCTCCTAACGGGGCTTGGTTTCTCCCAGGTGGGGAAATCGAAGCAGGCGAGGATCACTATAGCGCATTAGAACGCGAGTTAATTGAAGAACTTGGGTTTACAGCCACTTTGGACCAGTACTATGGCCAGGCTGATGAATACTTCTATTCAAGCCACCGTGACACTTACTATTACAATCCAGCCTATATTTATGAAGTTGTAGATTTTTCAAAAATTGGCAAACCTCTCGAAGATTTCAATAACCTAGCCTGGTTTCCAATTGACGAAGCCATTGCTAAACTTAAACGTGGCAGTCATAAATGGGGAATCGAACAATGGAAAGAAACTAACACAACAACTGGCAAATCCTAGGAGGAAACTATGAAACTCATTAATACGACCCGTACACACCAAGAACTCGTTCAAAACCAACTAGACAATACGGATGCCTTTCTCGTAGAGACCTACTCTGCTGGGAATACTGATGTTGTCTTTACACAAGCACCTAAGCATTATGAACTCTTGATTTCAAATAAACACCGTGCTGTTAAAGACAATGAATTAGAAGTTATCCGTGAATTCTTCCTCAAACGAAAAATCGACAAGGATATCGTTTTGATGGACAAACTCAGAACAGTACACACTGACAAATTGATTGAGATCTCATTCCCAACAACTGTATAAGACAAAACAAGCAATGGCTAATACCACTGCTTGTTTTTTAGTATATTACAAAGCTTTCGAAGCTTGATCCAGAACTTTCATAACCTGACGACTATGTTCCAACTGCTTGGCAACACTGTCAAAATCCTTGGTAGCCACCATTTTTTCAAAAGCCACAAATTCATCATGCATACGATGTTGTGGACTATTGAGATTGACAACTCTCTCTTTCTGATCATTGAGAGTGACTCCAATCTCAGGAAGAGTATTGGTTGCACCAAAAATGGTAATAGCTCCCTTATCCCCTTGAATAGTTGAACGAATCTCCGCACTACAGTCTTTAGCTCCAATGGCAACAGCCTTAAAGTTACCATAGTCCAAAACTAGAATCCCTGACGTATCCACTCCTCGCTCCACATTAGGGAGATATTCCACACGATTAGGCTTACCAAAGAGGCCAACCAAAAGATGGATATTATAGATATTAAGATCTCTAAGTGCTCCCCCACCCATTTCAGGGTTGAAGGCAGGAGCAATCTCTCCTCGCTTAAAGGCGTCATAACGTGACGAATATTGAGAATAATTGATATTCACAATCTTAATATCTCCAATATCAGACAAAGCTTCCTTAATCGCTGTAAAATTAGCCAAATATTGATTGGTAATAGCCTCCATCAAGAGAAGCTCTTTTTCTTGAGCAAGCTTAGCTAGCTCTTCAAACTCTTCCAAATGTAAGGTGAAGGGTTTCTCACAGATAACATGCTTGCCGGCCAAAAGTGCTTTCTTAGCATAATCATAGTGGGTATGGTTGGGCGTTCCCACATAAATCGTATCGACTTCTGGATTGGACAAAATTAACTCATAATCACTAGTCGCCTGAGACAAACCATATTGCTTAGCTAGAGCTTCTGCCTTATCAAGTGAGCGTGGTGTCGACAAGATAGCTTCAAGCTCAATACCCTCAATAGTCGTTAACACAGGAAGAACCTCTGTCACAATCATTCCTGTACCCAATAATGCAAGTTTCATCAACTTACCTCCTTATTTCTATTCTATTTCTAAGCCCAAAGAAAGACTTTTAAAAAGAGGACTCCAATAAAAGCCCTCTACATCTTAAGAACGTCCAAGCAGTTTCTTAATTCCTTGAATGGCCTTATATTTAAGAGGTTGTGGATAATAACGGAAAGTTCCCATTTTACGAACGATATAACCATTAAAGTTTTGTTTAAAACGCAAAACCCCATCTGAACCATCAAAAATTCCCATAATGCCAAGGAAATTATAGAAAGTAATTCCACGTTTAATGGCTTGGGTCATTACATATTCTTGAAGAGCTACCGGAGCATAAAAACGATTGAATTCTGTATAAGAACCGCTAAAAAGATATACTGCCTCTTGAGGTGTATAAACAAATAGACTTCCAGCAAGAACAATATCATTTGAGCCATATTTGGCAATAAAATCATTCGCCTCACTGATACGAATATTCAATGTTTCAATTTGCATTTTCAACTGTGATACTCGCTTATTAACCTTAGCAGAGTTAACACCCTCTGCAATCTTCTCTTCTAAAGGAAACAACTTTTCTTGGATAACATTTTTATCTAACTCTAAATTAGACAAATACTCCTTAAAGTTAATTGAAGCAACCATAAATTCACAATCATCACCAAAACTATCGTAAAAATCCTGGTAATAATCAAGAGTTTTATCTGTATAATCTCGTCTTCCAGAAGTTGATGAGGTTATCTCTTTAAAAATGCCTAATTCAGAACGATCCAACTTTCGTATTTTAATACCAAAGCTAGATGTCTTATTCATTAATGGTCTACCTTTTTTACTAAAAGATTTTCTCAAATTTTCTACTGTCAACCCAGATAAATCCTTCACATAATGCCAGACAGGCTCACCATTAGGATAGCCTGTCTGTAAACCATCAAAGCTATAACCTAAATCAGTTAATTGACTAATCAGTTGCTTCTGCTCATCACTAGTTGGTTCACCATTACTATCAAAAGTTTGATAAGCATCATAAGGTTTGATCAACAGTTCAAGAGCACCATTTGCCTTAGCATAGTCCTTCAAACCTTGGTAAAAGTCGCTCAGATGAGCCGCATTTGAGTGAATCGGTCCACAATTCACCTCCATACGAAGCCCACCAGTCATAGGCATGCTGTAGACAATTGCTGAGACTTCTAGCTGATTTCCTTCTTTCCAAGCGACATAGCTAATGCTAAATCCACGTTTTTCAAGAAGCTTAGCCATTTCCTCAGTTTGCATAAAAGAACGCTCAGACACTTGTTGAGCATGTGTGTTAAATTCTTCTTTAGTTATTTGAATGAAACTCATTTTTTTCCTTCCTAAAATGGATAAAGTAAATGACGAGTGAGATAAAAAGCAAGATGGCAAGTACTGCCACTAATGGCATTCGGATTGGACGGATATTAAGCAACAAATCTCCACTAACTGCATAAACAATCGATACTGGCGTCACTCCAATAAGTGTCGCCAAAATCCTCGTCCTTGTGGGTAGATTCATCTGAACACAAGCATAATTGACCAGAGCTGATGGTATAAATGGAATAGAGAAGGCCAGTGAAATCCCAATAAAGCGATGCTTAAAGTTCTCAATATAGTTTAGAAGTTTCTCCATGCGTTTGGACTTCTCTGGCTTTTCGAGTCTTCTCAGAATTTCAAAACTAGTTAAATTCCCAAAAGTATTACCAATAATATTCATCGGAATCGCAAGCAAAGGGCCATAGAGTAGCCCAACAAAAATACAAAAAATAGAACTTGAAACTCCAGGAATAGCCGATGACAGAATCATGAGACTAAGAAGGATCAGTGCATTTTGGAAATTAGCCTGCTTAAAAACTTCTCTTAAAAAGGCCTGATCATGCTTAGCGTTGGTCCATTCCTTGATTAAGGGGATGAAGTTATTTAAAAGAGGCCATAAGAATACCAGTATTAAACCGGCTATCCCTATAAAAAATAGTCTTTTTTTGGTCATTACATCTCCACAATTTTAATCACCCCTTTTATTATAACAAAAAAATGCCTTCATTGATTTAGAATGGCATCTTTTACTGTGATTACTTATTAATCAAATTCGCTTGTGTCTTGTTTTCCAAGGCACCATTTTTAAAGTTAAGGGTAAGGCTACCTGTTTCACCCTTCTTAGCAACAAGGTTCGAAGACCAAAGTGCTTGTGTCATTGTTGCATCTGAAGAAACAGCAATCGAATAAACATCCGGTGTACCAAGCGTTTTGACAGCATCGTCATAGCTAGTTCCATTTTTGAGATTTTCGTACATCTTCAGTGTGATTTTAGGATCACGGACGTAAGAAAAGTTTGAAATTGACTTAACAACAGTGCTATTGTTAAAGAGTTTCGCTGTAACAACAACATTGTCATACTGCCAATTATAAACATCAAGCTTAGCATCTCCTGCCTGCTCCTGACTCGTTGATGAAGGTTCACCAAACCAGCCCTTCAAGCTATCAAGATTTGAGCCTCCTGAAAATTCCTGAGAAGCATTTGCCATGGTAATCTTATCAAAGTTCTGGCGAACATTTCCATGCTTAACGGTTAAAATCTTTGATGCTTCATTATCCAAAGATCCCTTCGTCTCTGTCTTAGACGAAGATTTTCCACAAGCAGCTAGAGTAAAAAGTGAGAGACCTAAAACGGTCAAAGACAAAAGTTTTTTCATAATAAATTCCTATATATACAAATAAAAGGCTGACGCCTCTGGTTTATATGGAGCCGGTGGGAGTCGAACCCACGTCCAAACACCTGCCAACATATTCGTCTACAACCATAGGTTATGTCTTTCATTTAACAGATAGACGACACATAACTCAAGCCTTCTATCTGCGAGCCTATAAATCTCTTTTCAACCAGCTAGGCAATGGTCAAACGTAGCTTATAAATCAATAAAACCTCTAAACAAACATAAGCAATCTGCTAGAAGTCACGCGAGCAGGTGTTTAGGCTGCTACAGCGTAAGAATTAGTATTTTTTGCAGTTATATTTAACTGAGCGTTTACGTCGCCACACGAGTCGCAGAATATGCCTCATAATGCCTGTCGAATCCGTAACGACCCCAATATGAGATACTGAGTATTATAGCAAATTTTTTAATCAATTGCAAAAGATTAGCCAAACTGCCTCCCCAATAAATCAACCATGGAATTGCTAATAAAGTAGCTTACTTTGGTTTTAGGATAAGCTAATAACTTTTTTCTGTATGCTTGTCTTTTCCCTTTCAATGCTAAAAGATTTTATAAAATACTTTCACTAAAACTTACCGAGTAAAAAACGTTGAGAGAACAAATCTTTCAACGCTTTTCTTTTTGCACCCTAAGGGAATCGAACCCCTATCTCAAGAACCGGAATCTTACGTGATATCCATTACACTAAGGGTGCTAACAGTATACTATTATAGCATACTCTAAAATAGAAAAAAAGACATGTTTCCATGCCTCTTTTTTTATCTTACAATTCGATATCTCCGAAAAGATCCGCCATTGAGAATCCAGATTGAGTTTCTGGAAGTTCGTAATCACGTTTTTCTTGACGTTTTGGACGACGTGGACGTGATTGACGTTTTTCGTTGTTTTCACCTTCAGCGTTAGCTGGACGTTCTTCAAGAGCTTTGATAGAAAGTGATACACGTTCTGCATCAGCGTTTACTTCAAGAACTTTAACAGTAACGTCTTGACCTACTGAAAGAACATCTTTTGGATTTTCAACACGTTTGTGTGAAATTTGTGAGATGTGAACAAGTCCATCGATACCTGGCAATACTTCAACGAAAGCACCGAAGTCAGTCAAGCGTTTAACTTTACCTTCGATAACATCACCAGCAGCAAGTTTTTGTTCAACGCCATCCCATGGTCCAGGTGTTGTTGCTTTAAGTGAAAGTGATACACGTCCTGCTTCTTCGTCGATAGCAAGAACTTTAACTTCAACTTCATCACCTACAGATACAACTGATTTAGGTGAAACGTTACGTTCGTGAGACAATTCAGTCACGTGAACAAGTCCGTCAACACCACCAAGGTCGATGAAAGCACCGAAGCTTGTCAAACGAGCAACTTTACCAGTTACGATTGAACCAACTTCAAGTTTAGAGAAGACTTCTTTACGAGCTTCTGCAGCTTCTGCTTCAACAACTTCACGACGTGAAAGGATGAAACGGTTTTCAGCTGGATCAACTTCTTTAATTTTAGCGTCAAATTCTTGACCTACAAATTGTTCAGTGTTACGAACAAAACGAGTATCGATCATTGAAGCTGGAATAAATCCACGAAGACCTTCAAATTCAACTGAAAGTCCACCTTTAACAGCGCGTGTTCCTTTAACAGTAACAACTTCTTCTTCACGACCAACAAGTTTATCCCAAGCTTTGCGAGCTTCCAAGCGTTTTTTAGATACAAGGTAAGTTACAGTATCAGTATCTTTACCAACAACTTGACGAAGAACAAGCACTTCAAGTGTTTCACCAACTTTAACAAGGTCTGCAACGTTTGCGTCACGGTCGTTTGTCAATTCACGACGTGTCAAAACACCTTCGATACCAGTTCCTTCGATAACAACATTTGCTTGATCATTATCTACTGAGATAACTTCAGCTGTTACAACGTCACCTGTGTTAACTTCGCTAACACTGTTTAGCAATTCTTCAAATTCGTTCATTCTAAAAAGATCCTCCAACAAGAGCCAGCCAATTCTGACCCTTGATAACAATATATTTTTAAAGGTACCCGCAAAGACAATGGTTAACTTAGACGGTGCCAATGCACCCGATACCTTTTACTGGGGTAGCTGGATTCGAACCAACGCATGAGGGAGTCAAAGTCCCTTGCCTTACCGCTTGGCTATACCCCAATAGCAAAATGCTATAAAAAAACATCTAAGTACTTGATATCGACTATCCCGATTCAGTTTCTTAGACATGGAGAGAGAGGGATTCGAACCCCCGAACCCGAAGGAGCGGATTTACAGTCCGCCGCGTTTAGCCTCTTCGCTATCTCTCCTTAAGAACAAGAAATAGTATATCACAGTTTCTTGACCAAAGCAAGCCTTTACTTTGGATTTTAATGATTAAGATTGTATGATTCAATAATGGTAGCTACTGCATCATCCATTTTTTTGTGGAAACCTACAACATTTTCCTTGTCAACAACGGCAAACTTACCATCAATTTCCACAATTTGTCCGATGACTTTCTTACCAACAAGAAGTTCAAAACCTTCAATAGTTGCTTTATTGACGACTACTTTAGCATCATTAATTTGAATTTCAATTTTTTTATCTTTTTTACTCATAGATTTATACCCGATCCTTGGCTCGAGCCATCCTTTCTTAATGTATCTTCTTAATTCTACCGAAAAAGAAAAAAGCTTGCAAGAGCAAGCCTTAAAATAATCATTTATCTATTAAGAATTAGTCAACTTTGACAATCCATCCTTCTGGTGCTTCAACATCACCAAATTGGATACCTGTCAACTCATCATAAAGTTTACGTGTTACAGGACCTACTTCTGTTTCTGAATAGAAGACATGGAAGTCATCACCATGTTGTACCCCACCAATTGGTGAAATAACGGCAGCTGTACCACAGGCACCTGCTTCGACAAATTTATCCAATTCGGAAATCTTAACATCACCTTGGATAGCTTTCATGCCAAAGCGATTTTCAGCCAAGTAAAGCAATGAGAACTTAGTGATAGATGGCAAGATAGATGGGCTGAGTGGTGTAACGAATTCGTTATCGGCTGTGATACCAAAGAAGTTTGCAGAACCCACTTCTTCAATCTTAGTGTGAGTTGCTGGATCAAGGTAGATTACATCAGAGAAGTTACGGTCATGTGCAATCTTACCTGGCAACATACTTGCTGCGTAGTTACCACCAACCTTAGCAGCACCTGTACCATGTGGAGCAGCACGGTCATAATCATCTTGGATAAGGAAGTTTGTTGGAGCCAAACCACCTTTGAAGTAGTTACCTACTGGCATAGCAAAAATGGTAAAGATATACTCATCTGCTGGATGCACACCAATGATATCACCAACCCCAATCAACAATGGACGGAGATAAAGTGTTGCACCTGTACCATATGGTGGAACATATTCTTCATTTGCACGTACAACTTGTTTACATGCATCTACAAATTTGTCAACGGGAACTTGTGGCATCAAAAGACGATCCGCAGTACGTTGCAAACGTTTAGCATTTTCATCTGGACGGAACAATTGAATAGAGCCATCTTTAGTACGGTAAGCCTTGAGGCCTTCAAAAGCTTCTTGACCATAGTGAAGGGCTGGAGATGCTTCTGAAATATGCAAAGTCGCATCCTCAGTCAATTGCCCCTCATCCCATTTACCGTCTTTGTAATATGAGATATAACGGAATGGAAGTTTACTGTAATTAAATCCTAGATTTTCCCAGTCTAAATCAACTGTCATGTGTATATCCTCTTTTCTGTTACTATGTGCTTTCTAGTATAGTCCTTTTCATTGAAAATTTCAAGGTTATGTTGCAAAATTCTGACAATTCTTTTTAAAACACTTATTTTGCCCATCAAAGAAAAAAACTCTGCCCTCTAATAAGAGAACAAAGCTTTCTTATCTTTATCTTTCAATAATCTTGGCAGAAAAGACTTCTTTGTCTGCTAATCCTTCAATGAAACTACCGTTGCTAGTACGGTCTGAAATATTTAGAAGGGACAAGTCAACCTCTGCCGTTTCGCCTGTTGTTGCTGTTACAAGCAAGGTCTGAGGAGTCTCTTCCACTGGTGTTGCTAGAAGATCTATTTCGCCACCAGCATTTTCCGTAAAGACTGGACCCGCAGTAAAGACACGATGTGGTTTAGTCTTAAGCTCACGAAGAACTTGGAGACCTCGACCAGCTCGCTTAGCCTGTGGAATATCTGCTGTAGCCACACGTTTGAGACTAGCTCTTTGTGTCAGAAGGTAGAAACTTTGAGTATTTGCTACAAAAACAGCCTGAACGGTATCATCATCCTTAAGATTGATTGCCTTAACACCTGCTGCCTTGGCACCAACTACGGGCACTTCGTCAGCATTAAAGCGAAGGGCATAACCCTTTTGAGTGATAATCATGATATCATCCAATTGAATCGGCGTAACCGTAACAATAAAATCACTATCATCCTTGAGTTTAGCGTATTTAACCGACTTAGACTTGTAGGTACGCCATGGTGTAAATTCCTTGCGTTCGAAACGTTTAATCTGACCCAGCTTGGTAGCTGATAGGTAAGTACCTGTTTCAAAATCATCCAGGATTTCTGCGTAAAGCACTTCTTCATCCTTAGATAAATTGGTGATAGTTTGTGATAAATGCTCTCCCAAATCCTTCCAACGAATGTCTGGTAACTCATGGATTGGACGATAAATCACATTGGCCTGATTAGTGAAAATCAAGAGGTGTTGTGTCGTCTTAGCTTGCTGAACCAGAATCAAATCATCATCATCACGTTTTCCGACTTCGTCAATCGTTGAAGCATTGAAAGAACGTGGGCTTGTACGTTTGACGTAACCACCGCGAGTGATGCTGACATAGGTTTCTTCTTCAACAATCAAACTTGCAGTATCAATTTCAATGGTCTTGGTTTCTGCTTGCAACTCTGAACGACGGTCATTACCAAATTTCTTCTTAATGTCACGGAGTTCACGTTTCATGACATTAAACATGGTACGCTCATCACCAATGATAGCAGCCAAGGTTGCAATTTGTTCACGTAAATCAGCTTCCTCATTTTGGAGGGTAACAATATCCGTATTGGTCAAACGATAAAGCTGCAAGGTCACGATAGCTTCGGCTTGTTCTTCTGAAAAATCATAGCTGACCTTAAGATTTTCCTTAGCATCAGCCTTATTTTCAGAAGCTCGGATAAGAGCGATAACCTCATCCAAAATAGAGATAACTCGGATCAATCCTTCAACAATATGAAGACGTTTTTCAGCTTTTTCCTTGTCAAATTTTGAACGAGCAACAATAATATCACGACGGTGGGCAATATAGCTAGATAAAATCTTTTGTAAGCCAACTTGACGTGGGGTGAAATTATCAATAGCCACCATGTTGAAATTGTAGTTAACCTGAAGATCCGTATATTTCAAAAGGTAGTTAAGAATAGTTTGGCTGTCAGCATCCTTCTTAAGTTCAATAGCAATACGCAACCCTGTACGGTCAGACTCATCACGAACTTCTGCAATACCTGGAACCTTGTTATTAACACGAACATCATCGATTTTTTTAACAAGAACTGCCTTATTGACATCGTAAGGAATTTCAGTAACGATGATTTGTTCCTTGCCACCTTTGAGTTGTTCAATTTCAGTACGTGAACGCACAACGACGCGGCCCTTACCAGTTTCGTAGGCCTTACGAATCTCATCTTTACCCTGAATGATAGCCCCTGTTGGGAAATCTGGACCAGGCAAGAATTCCATCAATTTATCCAGTTTAGCAGATGGGTGATCAATCATGTAGACAACGGCATCGATGACTTCTGACAGATTATGCGGTGGAATGTCCGTGGCATAACCAGCAGAAATCCCTGTAGCACCATTAACCAAGAGGTTTGGAAAGGCTGCAGGTAAAACGGTTGGTTCCTTCTCTGTATCATCAAAGTTCCAAGCCCAAGGAACGGTGTTTTTATCAATATCTTGAAGAAGGTAGCCAGCAATCTCTGACAAGCGCGCCTCTGTATAACGCATAGCCGCTGGTGGATCACCATCCATAGAACCGTTGTTACCGTGCATTTCAACTAAGATTTCACGATTCTTCCAGTCCTGGGACATACGCACCATGGCGTCATAAATGGAACTATCACCATGTGGGTGAAAATTACCCATAATGTTACCCACCGACTTGGCAGATTTACGATAGCCCTTGTCATGGGTATTGCCATCCTTATTCATGGAATAAAGAATACGACGTTGAACGGGTTTCAAACCGTCACGAATGTCAGGAAGCGCACGCTCCTGAATAATGTACTTGGAGTAGCGTCCAAAACGCTCCCCCATGATGTCCTCAAGGGACATGTTTTGAATATTAGACATAAGATACAAAGGGACGATTCGGCTTGCCGAAAATTTCTGTAGAAAAATAGGAAATCGATGTAGGGTTCGATAAGCCCAAAGCGATTTATCTTTTTTCCTAAGAAATTAGTCCCGTGTTCAGTTACATTCAGTAACCAAACGACCCTTTCTGTAGTTTAAAATACGTTGTTAAACGGTGAGGACGGAGCTTTCACACAGCATATAAGGCCTGTTCAACTCCTTTCAAAAAATGTATAGCAATTATGATAGATAAAAGATATTTTACGGAAAAATTATTACCTGTTTAGTTAAAATACAAATGGACAATTAAGCTTGGAACAATATAAAGCACCTTGTAGGATCTGAATAAGCTTTTCCACGTTCCAAAGTTTACTAGTATAAATGTGCTCAGACATATTTGATTTTCTAGAAATCCCTAACTAGTGTTCGCTCTATGATAGAAGTTAGAAAAATTTAATGCTCTCTATATCTCGTAGAATTAAACCAGCGATATTCTAATTTATTACATTTTTTAATCATCTGATTTTTTTTATTTTAACTCTAATTCTCTTTTTAACTTTGCTAATTTCTAGAAAAATATTTTTGCTTTAAAATTGCTCATTAAAAAATCAGGTAACCTTACTTTATTCCTAGTTAAGTTGTAAGAAAATCAGATAAGTTGAAATTTCACTTCTATAATACTTTATTTCATTAAACATATTAATTAATATCCTGGATATAGAGGATCTTCTACGCTTATGACTTTATCTGAAAGATAACGTCCCAATGCATGAAAATTATTATCATCTGATATAGAATTTGAAAAATTGAATTCTTTCCCTTTTGTTAGCTCATCGATATTCCATTTAACTCCAGATAATACGCATAATCTCTGTTTATCCTCCTCCGATAATTTATTATCATTTCTTGGAAGAAGTCTCTCAAATTCTTTATCTAAATACGAAAAGGTATTATCATATATATTCTCGTCTCCAGATGCCTTCATCTCATTCTCAGGAAAATGAGCCATATTTTTGGTATAGTTTTTTAAATCTTCATACCGTTCATCTGGAAGCCTTTCTTTCCCAAAGGGAGTTGTTAAAAATTTTTCAGTAATTTTCTTAGATGGATTATCTTTATAAGAATATTCAATATCAGTAAATATTGCTAAGAAAGGATAAACTCTCAATTCAAATGCAATGTCATCCGAACCAGGTTTACCGTATATTTTTTTTCTCAAATCCTTAGCACCTAATTTACCAAAAAAATTTTTCGGCAAAACTGACGTCTCAATTTCATCGATTGTTTTACCTGTACTTGTTTGACTTATGACATTATCGTAAGAGATCGGCAAAAGAATAAGACTGGATACTCTCCTACCATCTTTAAAAATATAATATAACTTTGCTGGAACATACATGAAATATGATGGTTGAGGAGGAGAAGTTAGAGGTTTTTGTGATTCATTATATAAGGTATAACTTGGATTACTCTGCCACAAATTTTGAATGATATTAAAATTTGTAGTATCTAAATAACTATTTCTTTCTTGATTTTTTAAATTATTTTCAATGGTTTGATAACTCATGAAGGCTGTAATTATAAGCGAAACCAGTGAAATAATAATTGATATGTTTTTTTTATACCACGGTTTATTCTGTTCCTCTTGTTTGATTAGAAATGGTTGTGGTAATTGAGGTAATTCAATTTTTGTATTTTCGACATTACTGCTATCGTTTTTTAAATCTTCTTTCACCTTTCTTGGAACATTAACTTTTTGACTCTTTTTTTTAGACATCCATTTCTCCTCCTAAAACACCATTTCCCCACTTTCCTCAAGTGTAAATTTAACGTTATCTTCGATCCATTGACGGCGTGGTGCTGCCTTATCTCCCATAAGGACTGAGACGCGACGTTCGGCACGCGCTAGATCGTCAATCGTCACTCGGATAAGGGTTCTTGTCTCTGGATCCATGGTTGTTTCCCAAAGCTGGTCAGCATTCATCTCACCAAGCCCCTTGTAACGTTGGAGAATAGCTCCACGACCAAATTTTTGACGAAGTTCCTCAAGCTCCCCATCTGTCCAAGCGTATTCGACAACTTCCTTCTTGCCTTTTCCTTTGGACATCTTGTAAAGAGGAGGCAAAGCGATATAAACGTGTCCTGCTTCAACCAACGGACGCATATAACGATAGAAGAAAGTAAGAAGTAAGGTCTGGATGTGAGCCCCATCGGTATCGGCATCGGTCATGATGATAATCTTGTCGTAGTTGATATCGTCAAGATTAAAATCAGCTCCAACACCTGCACCAATAGTGTAAATCATGGTATTGATTTCTTCATTTTTGAGAATGTCAGCCATTTTGGCCTTCTCAGTGTTTAGGACTTTACCTCGAAGAGGCAGGATAGCCTGAAATTTACGATCACGACCTTGTTTAGCTGATCCACCGGCAGAATCCCCTTCGACTAGATAAAGCTCATTTTTCTTAGCATTTTTAGACTGGGCTGGCGTCAGTTTCCCTGATAAGAGCCCCTTGTCTTTTTTATTTTTCTTGCCATTTCGACTCGCATCACGCGCTTTTCTAGCAGCTTCACGGGCATCACGGGCCTTGATAGCCTTACGAACCAAGTTAGAAGCTAAATCCCCATTTTCCATAAGGAAGTAAGTCAGATGCTCTGAAACAATACTATCAACAATAGGACGAGCTAAAGGAGATCCAAGTTTGTCCTTGGTTTGTCCTTCAAACTGAAGGTGTTCTTCAGGAACCAAAAGCGAGATAACTGCTGACAAGCCCTCACGGTAATCTGAACCTTCAAGGTTCTTATCTTTTTCTTTGAGAAGACCCGTCTTACGCGCATAATCGTTAAGAGCCTTGGTAATGGCAGACTTGAAGCCTGTTTCGTGGGTCCCTCCGTCCTTAGTACGGACATTATTGACAAAGGAAAGGATATTGTCAGAGTATCCGTCATTATACTGGAGGGCTAATTCCAAGTGAAATTCTTGCTGATCTCCATCAATATAGATAACTGGTGTCAGCGTTTCCTTGTCCTCATTCAGGTATGACACAAAGTCTTGAACTCCATTTTCATAATGGAATTCTTCACGAACTTCTTCTTCGCCACGCAAGTCTGTCAATGTCATAGTGACATTTTTAAGAAGGAAGGCTGATTCTTTGAGACGCTCTGAGATAGTGTTAAATTTAAAGTCAGTTGTTGAAAAGATGCTCGCATCAGGCATAAAGGTAACTTTTGTACCTGTCTTAGACTTAGGCGCTTTACCAATCTTTTCAAGCCCTGTTACAGGGTGACCACCATTTTCAAAACGTTGGCGATAAACACTACCGTCACGGGTAATTTCTACCTCAAGCCAACTAGACAGCGCATTAACAACTGAGGAACCCACACCGTGAAGACCTCCAGAAGTCTTATAACCACCCTGTCCAAATTTACCACCCGCGTGGAGAACAGTGAAAATAACTTCAACTGTTGGTTTACCCATAGCATGCATACCTGTCGGCATCCCACGTCCAGAGTCAGAAACAGAAACGGAACCATCCTTATTTAGGGTAACAGCGATAACATCACCAAAACCAGAAAGAGCTTCATCGACCGCATTGTCGACAATCTCCCAAACTAGGTGGTGAAGTCCTGTTCCATCTGTTGAGCCAATGTACATTCCAGGGCGCTTGCGAACCGCATCCAACCCTTCTAGTACCTGAATGGCATCATCATTATAATTATTTACATTAATTTCTTTTTTAGCCAAGAGTGACCTCCAAAATTTTCATCCTTATTATTTTATAAGTTTTCAGAAGAATTTGCAAAAGAAATCAAGAAAGTCCAAAAGATATCTTAAGGCTGACTGACTTTGTCAATTACTAGGCTGTATGCTATAATTATCTCATGAAAATCTTATTGTTAATCCTAATCGCCTACTTGCTAGGTTCCATTCAGACCGGCCTCTGGATTGGGAAACTTTTCTTCCATACCAATCTTCGTGAGCATGGCTCTGGAAATACTGGAACAACCAATACCTTTCGTGTTCTAGGTAAGACTGCTGGTACCATCACCTTCTTGGTTGATATGTTCAAGGGGACCTTGGCTGTTCTTCTACCTATCTGGCTTGGTGTTACAGAGGTTTCACCTCTAATCATTGGTTTCTTTGCTATTATCGGACATGTTTTTCCAATCTTTGCTGGATTTAAAGGTGGGAAGGCCGTTGCGACAAGTGCTGGGGTGCTTCTTGGTTTTGCCCCACTCTACTGTGTATTCCTACTCTTGGTCTTTGCTCTAACACTCTATCTAACCAGCATGATTTCATTTTCAAGTGTCACTGCTGCAATTGTTGGACTGATTACCTTGGCTGTCTTTCCAGCCATCCACTTCTTGCTAGATGGCTATGACCTTATTTTCACTGGGGTCCTCACCATCATGGCTTTGATTATTTTCTTTCGCCACACTGAAAATATGGGGCGAATCCGTAGGCATCAAGAAAACTTGGTACCTTTTGGACTTAATTTAACCAAACAAAATCCAAATAAATAATACAGATCTATCAACCACTAGCAAAAAGCTAGTGGTTTTCTTGTTCTCCTAATCAAACAATGCTTACCAAGTCAAAGAATAAAGATCCGAAGTCTACACCTCGGATCTTTTTTAGGCTTAAGCTTTAAAGCTGACACCATTTTCTTTCAATTTTTTAACTGTCGCAGGTCCGACACCCTTGAGGGCAAGAACTTCTTCTTCAGTCACAGTAGCAAAAGCCTCTGCTGAAGTCAAACCTTCATTGTAAAGAGTCTCTACAAGGTTTGAACGAAGGCCTTCAACTTCTGGAAGTTCTGCAAAAGCTTCAAGACTAAGGTCTTTTGCTGCTACTTCTTCCTTAGCAACTGTCTTAGTTTCAGCAACAGGTTGTGGTGCTACTGGTGGCACTGGTGGAACAGGCGCAACTGGTGGAACAGGGGCTTTAACATTATTGAAAAGTCCTTGTTTTTTCAAACGGTGTTTAAAAGCTTTCTTTTTATTTTTTACTTTAGCCATGTTTAGTATTCTCCTATTTTAATCGACGACAACTTTCCATAAAGTACTGTCGCCATTTTCTTTTTCATCCTCTATTAATAGTGACGTTCCCCGAACAAGCCATCTGGCATATCATGGAAACCTTTGCCAGCACGATAGTTGGCAAACTTACCAATTAGGAAATTGTAAGCATCCAATTTGGCTTCATAACGGTAACTTGCATCACGTGCACGCTCATCGCCATCTTCTTCCCAGATTTTCTTGCTAGCGGCCAAGGCCGTTTCGTTTACTTTAACTTGGGTAACAACCCAGGCTTCGAAGTCTTTTAGAAATTCTTGTTCGTAGGTCATATTTTCCTCTTCATTTTAAAAACCAGCTTAACGCTGGCTTCATTTTCTACTAATAGTGTGTAGAGCTCATAGCCTTACAGTCTCCTATTATAACAAATAATTAGAAATTTGACTAGGTTCTAAACTCTGCATATAAGGCTTTAATGTCATTTGGACGTGTGCGGCAGCAACCACCTAAAATCTTAACCCCAAACTGAGCATGCCAATCCTTGCTGTGTTCAACTAAGGTCAGAGCATCCTTATCCTTAGGTTTCCAAGTCTGCGTACTACCATCATAAACCTCACCTGAGTTGGGGTAAGTAATGAGAGCTTTTCCAGCATTTTTAAGAACAGTAAGAGCCTGATTATACAGCAGAGGCGAACTACAGTTAATTCCTAGAGCCAAGATTTGGTCTGACTGGGCAACAAGCTGGGCAATCTCATCTAGAGAAGTCCCATCACTGATAGTTCCTGGTTCTTGGACTGTAAAACTGATATAAGCTTCAGCTTCTGGAAATTCTTCAGCCAGAAGTTCAATCAAAGCTTGTGCTTCCAGACGATTCGGAATGGTTTCCAAAGCCAACAAATCGACACCCTGGTCTAGGAGAATTTGAATTCGAGGACGATGAAACTCCTTGAGAGCCTCTATGGTAATCTGACCATAATCACCAGTGTACTCAGAACCATTGGCCAAATAGGCTGCGTAAGGACCGACATCACCAGAGATCAATGGATAAGGACGATTAGCTTTCTCACTGTCATCCAAAGTTGCCCAGACCTTATCGCGTGCATTCTTTGCCAACTGAACTGTCAAGGCAATAATCTGCTCCGCTTCTTTCTCATTAAGTCCAACGTCTATCAAGCCTGGCAAGGTTGCCTGATAAGACGATGTGGTAATCAAATCAGCCCCAGCAGCTACATAGGTTTCGTGGATTTTTTGAATAACTTCTGGCTTTTCAAGCAGGTACTTGGCTGACCAGAGTTTGCCAGAAATATCATAACCCAAGCTCTCCATCTCTGTTCCCAGAGCCCCATGAAGAATGAGGGGAGATTTATTCTCTAAATAGTCTTTAAATATTGCCATACAAGGCCTCCTTACCATTTTTTAAAGCGAAGGTAGTGATAGAGGTAGCAGAAAATCATGAAAGGAATACCAAAGTAGAGTCCCGCACGCTGCGAACTATCCCAAGCAATCCCGAGAACAGAAATGGCCAAGAGAACGATTGTAATATAAGGTAGGATTGGGTTAAACGGCGTCTTGTAGTCCAACTCATCATCAGAATGTTCTAAATTCCACTGTTTACGGAAGTTGATTTGTGCCATAGGAATAGAGAGCCAGACAACAACAACTGCAAATCCAGCGATTGATACCAAAGCTAGGTAAACTGTATCTGCTGCATAGATACTTGAAAAGAGCGATAAAACTGCTCCTGCCATAGAAATCAAAAGAGCTGTCATTGGAACACCATGCTTATTAATTTTCACTAGCTTTTTATTGAGCATCCCCTCATTGGCCAAAGACCACAGCATACGGCTTGACGCATAAAGTCCTGAATTTCCAGCAGAAAGGATAGCTGTCAAGATAACAAAGTTCATGATGTCCGCCGCAAATGGAATTCCCATCTTGTCAAAGACATCAACGAAAGGTGCTGAAGAAACTCCTGCTTCTTTCATTGGAAGTAGCGAAGCCAAGACCACAATAGTCAAAACAAAGAAGATCACCAAACGACCAATTGTTGTTTTAATCGCCCGAGGAACTGCCTCTTTAGGGTTGTCCGTTTCACCAGCCGCTATACCGATTAACTCTGTTCCTGAAAAGGCATAGTTAACAGCCAACATAACTGACACAATGGCAATACCGCCATTTGGAAAGAGACCATTAGCCGTCAAGTGCTTGAACATAATGGCCTCATGGTGACCATCAAAACTCACCAATTCAAACATAGCCCCAAGACCTAGTATGATGAAAACTAAAATAGCAATGACTTTTATTGACGAGAAGAAGGACTCTGCTTCCGCAAAAGACCTCACACTCAGAGCATTAATCCCAAAAATCACCAAGGCAAAGAATGCCGCAAAAATCCAAGCCGGAACTGATGGAAACCAACGTTGCATCAACATGGCAGCACCGAGAAATTCTGTTCCCAGGGCTACCGTCCAACAAATCCAATAAAGCCAAGCTACCGTAAAGCCGGTTCCCGGACTGATAAATTTAGTAGCATAGGTGTGAAAGGATCCTGTTACTGGCATGGCAACAGCTAGCTCACCTAATGAAAGCATGACCAAGTAAACAACAATAGCTCCCACAAGATAAGATAGGATAGCTCCAAGGGGTCCAGCTTGTGCAATCGTATAGCCTGAACTCAAGAAAAGACCAGTACCAATGACACCACCCAGCGATAGCATAAAGAGGTGTCGAGAAGTCATCTTCCGTTGGAACTGACCCTCATTTTCATAATTATGGTTTTCCATAGATTCCTCCAATATATGTGATAAAACAAGCTTATCACAATATCATTTCCTTGGATAATAAGTGAAAACTATCAAAGAGATAGTTAAAGACTATCACAAGAAAAAAACTCGGATTTCTCCGAGCTTTTCTTACAATTCTGCCAAAATCGTATCCCATGCTTCATCATAACCGTCACGTGTGACAGATGAAAAGACGATGAAATGGTCATTTTTATCAAAATTGAGTTTTTTCTTAATGATAGATTCGTGCTTATTCCATTTTCCGCGAGGAATCTTGTCAGCCTTAGTCGCCACAACAATAACTGGAATTTCATAATACTTAAGAAATTCATACATTTGGATATCGTCTTGAGTTGGTTCATGTCGGAGGTCAACCAAGCTAACAACCACACGAAGATTGTCTCGAGTCACGAGGTACTCCTCAATCATTTTCCCCCATTTGGCACGTTCTTTTTTAGAAACACGGGCATAACCGTAACCTGGCACATCCACAAAGCGTAGCTTGTCGTCAATATTGTAGAAATTGAGCAACTGGGTTTTTCCTGGTTTCCCAGAAGTACGTGCTAGGTTTTTACGACCAAGAAGTGTATTGATAAAGCTTGATTTACCAACATTCGAGCGTCCTGCTAGGGCAACCTCAGGGAGGTCATCCTGGGGATAGTGACTCTTATTTGCTGCACTGAGCAAAATCTCAGCATTGTGCGTATTTAGGACTTGTTCTTCAGCCATAGGTCCTCCTTACGCTGTTTCCAAAACTGGAGCAGCTGTACCGTCAACGGCTTCTTTAGTAATACGAACCTTAGTCACATCTTCCTGGCTAGGAATTTCAAACATGACATCCATCATGACTTCTTCAATGATAGAGCGAAGCCCACGCGCACCAGTCTTACGTTCAATCGCCTTACTTGCAATAGCTTCAAGAGCATCCTGGTCAAACTCAAGTTCAACCCCATCATAAGACAAGAGGGTTTGATACTGTTTAACCAAGGCATTTCTAGGCTCTGTCAAGATACGAACCAAGTCATCCACCGTTAACTGTTCAAGGGCCGCAAGGACTGGCAAACGTCCGATAAACTCGGGGATAAGACCGAATTTTTGGATATCTTCAGCCACAATTTCTTGCATGTATGATGAGTCATCATCAATAGCCTTATTATTTTGACCAAAACCAATGATTTTCTCACCAAGACGTTGCTTAACGATATCTTCGATACCATCAAAAGCACCACCTACGATAAAAAGAATATTCTTTGTATCAATTTGAATCATCTCTTGGTTAGGGTGTTTACGGCCACCTTGAGGTGGAACGCTAGCTACTGTTCCTTCGATAATCTTCAAGAGGGCTTGTTGAACCCCTTCACCAGAAACGTCACGAGTGATTGATACGTTTTCACCTTTTTTAGCAATCTTATCAATCTCGTCGACATAGATGATGCCACGTTCCGCACGTTCAATATTGAAGTCTGCCGCTTGGATCAGTTTGAGGAGGATATTTTCCACGTCCTCACCCACATAACCTGCCTCAGTCAATGATGTCGCATCCGCAATCGCGAAAGGAACATTCAAGCTACGAGCCAAGGTCTGAGCCAAGAAAGTCTTCCCTGAACCAGTTGGTCCAATCATGAGAATATTTGATTTTTGCAAATCAACATCATTGTCTTCACGACTTTCTGTGAAGTTGATACGTTTATAGTGGTTGTAAACAGCTACCGCCAAGGCACGTTTAGCACGGTCTTGCCCCACGACATAATTGTTCAAAATATCCAAAAGTTCTTTTGGCTTTGGTGTTTCAGCCAAGTCAGCCAAAACTTCTTCTGCCATTTCCTCACGAATGATTTCTTGTGACAAGGCCACACATTCGTTACAGATAAAGACGCCATTGCCGGCAATAATTTTCTTTACTTCTTCTTGGTTTTTGCCACAAAATGAACAATAAACCATTTCTTCATTACGATTTCCAGCCATTTATTCCTCACTCTTTTCTAAAATAGGGTGCCATAGAAGGCGTGAATAGTATTGACAAGGTTGGTAAAAGCATTTAAAAAGAGAAAAACTGCTAACCCATAACGTTTCTTGCGAAAGGCAGGAATGGCAGAGAGCACACAAAGTACCCCCAATAATGCAGTAAATAACCCAAAAACACTACGTTGCATGAACCTAGTCTCCTTCTTTTTCATAGCGACTTATGATAAAGTCGTAGGCATTTTTATCATCCTTGGCCACACGTTCGTGTGATACCTCTTTAAATGCCGTCATATCTAGTTGTGGAAAATACGTGTCTCCCTCTAAATCAGCCTCAATAGTTGTCTTGATGAGTGCATCATAATGTCCATCAAAAGCCTTGTAGACACCAGCACCACCAGCAATATAGAGATCCTTATCTTGCTGTTCAAACCAGGCTAGGGCTTCCTCAACACTCGTAACGGTCGTTACACCCTCACAGTCGAAGTCCTCGTCTCGTGTCAAAATCAAGGTTTCACGTCCTGGCAGGCAACGACGGTTCATGCCATCAAAGGTCACACGCCCCATGAGAATTGCTGAGCCCATGGTCGTTTTCTTGAAATGTGCCAGTTCAGCAGGCAAATGCCAAGGCATGGTGTGATTCTTCCCAATAACATGGTTACGAGCTTCCGCCCAAATAGCAATGAGTTGTTTAGACAAAGTATTTCCTTTTCTTTTTAAGTTTACAATCCATTCTAACAAAAAAAGAGAAAAAGAGCTTGGAAAAAACTTTGCCAGCTCTTTATGGACTTAAATTATCAACGTTTATTAAATTGCTAAGTCAAATTTGAGTTGAGGCTTAACAGGATCATAGTCAACCAATTCAAAATCTTCCGGTTTGATATCAAAGAAATTAGTTCCATCAGGAATATTGAGGACTAAACGTGGTTGGCAATCAGATGGCTGACGTTTGAGAAGTTCTTCAGCTTGCTCAAATTGATTGTCATAGATATGGAGGTTGTTGATGAAATAAAAGAATTTACCAACTTTCCAACCAAAGTGCTTGGCAATCATCATCTGAAGAGCCACATACTGCATGGCATTAATATGATGAGCCACCAACATATCGTTAGAGCGTTGCGTCAAAGTGGCGTCCAAATAAATGTCCTCACCCACACGACGAACATCAAACATGGTTTGGAAAGCACAAGGCTGAAGTCCTGCTGTCTCCTCGAAGGCCTCGTAATCCCAAAGGGAGATGACATTGCGACGATTCCATGGATTAGCCTCCAACTGAGCCAGCAAACGGTTAATGATATCGTGCTTCTTAACGACCGCCCCATAACGCTGACCAATTGAACGCTTGTCCCCATTATTGGCAGGCACGCCTTCAACTTCCCAATCATTCCAATAATGCACATTATACTTGTCTTCAAGGACATCTAGGCTGTTTGTCTGGTCTTGATAAATCCAAAACACTTCTTTGATAGCAGATTTGATAGCGATAGGACGAAGAGTGGTAATTGGAAACTCTCCCTTGCTCAAGTCATATTCTGCAAAAGCTCCAGTGATGTATTTGGAATTGGCTGTCGTACCATCCTTATATTTAGGACGTGCTTGCTCTGACCAAACGCCTTCTTCCATGATTTTAGTGATATTTTCTTTAAAAATAGTGTCTGCTTTTGTCATGATTTTCCTCTTTATTCAATGTCACATTTAACGCTCGCAACATATATAGAAACAACTTTACTTCTCTAACATAGCTAGAAAACTACTAGAGTGCCACTTCAATTTTACCTTATTCTGGTGTAAATGAGAAATATAAGCTATGGAATAGCAAAAGTAAGTCGTGTAAAATCCCCCAGTTCCTATCAAAAAATAAGATATAACTAACTATCAAAGTTTTTTCAAGGCGAAAGCGCTCTTTTATGGTAAAATCACTATAGATTAGTATCATCTGGATACTCTACAATGAAGAAAAAAGGAAACATCATATGTCTATTGGAATTGATAAGATTGGTTTTGCGACCAGTCAATATGTTCTAAAAATGGCTGATCTCGCTCTTGCCCGTGGGGCGGAGCCTGAAAAATTCAGCAAGGGGCTGATGCTTGATGCAACCAGTATTACGCCGATTACAGAAGATATCGTGACGCTTGCCTCTGATGCGGCGGCTGATATTTTAAATGACGACGACAAAAAAGCTATCGATATGGTCATCGTGGCTACTGAGTCTTCCATTGACCAGTCCAAGGCTGCTGCTGTCTATGTTCACAGTCTTTTAGGTATTCAGCCTTTTGCCCGTTCTTTTGAAATGAAGGAAGCTTGTTACGCTGCAACAGCTGGACTTAACTACGCTAAATTGCACGTGGCAGCCCACCCAGATAGCAAAGTTCTGATTATCGCTAGTGATATTGCCCGCTATGGTGTCGGATCTTCTGGGGAGTCAACTCAAGGAGCTGGTGCTGTAGCTATGCTAGTCAGTCAGAATCCACGTATTTTGGAACTTGCTGATGATAATGTGGCACAAACTCGTGATGTCATGGACTTCTGGCGTCCAAACTATAGTTCAACGCCTTATGTTCAAGGCATCTATTCAACCAAACAGTACCTTGACAGTTTGAAGACAACTTGGGCAGCTTATCAAGAACGCCATCAGGCTGACTTTGCTGATTTTGCCGCTTTTTGTCTCCACCTTCCTTATCCTAAGCTAGCTCTTAAGGGACTTAACAAGATTATTCCAAAAGATTTGAATCCAGAGAATAAAGAGCGTCTGACAAATAACTTTGATGCTTCAATTACCTATAGTCGTCAAATTGGAAACATCTATACAGGGTCACTCTATCTTGGACTTCTTTCTTTGCTTGAACAGTCGCAAGACCTTAAAGCCGGAGATAAGATTGGCTTCTTCTCTTACGGTTCTGGAGCTGTCTCTGAAATTTTCTCAGGACGTCTGGTTGAAGGTTACAAAGACCTGCTTCGTTCGGATCGTCTAGATATCTTTGCCAAACGTCAACACTTGAGCGTTTCTGATTATGAAAAACTTTTCTATGAAGAGGCTCAGTTGGATGACACTGGTTCTACTCAATTCGCTGATTACCAAACCGGAGCTTTCCGTTTAGCCGAAATCTCTGAACACCAACGTATCTACAAAGGAAATTAATATGACTAAACTCTCTTGGACTGGTTTTTCCAAGAAGACACCGCAAGAACGTAAGGAGCATTTGAAAAAGAATGCTCTTTTGTCTCAGGAAAATCAAGATCTTCTGGATAAGGACCAACAACTTGCCCTTGAAACAGCCAATCAAATGGCTGAAAATGTTATTGGTCGATTCACACTACCCTTTGCCATTTGCCCAGATGTATTGGTAGATGGTGTGACCTATCAGGTTCCCATGGTTACCGAGGAACCCTCAGTTGTGGCTGCTGCTTCCTATGCTAGCAAGCTCATTAAGCGCTCTGGCGGTTTCACAACTACGATTCATGACCGTCAGATGATTGGCCAAGTCGCCCTCTTTGATGTCCCTGATAAGGTTTCTGCTTCAAGCAAAATTCAAGCAGCCAGTCAGGAACTTATTGAGATTGCCAAAGAGGCTCACCCTTCTATTGTTAAGCGTGGGGGTGGCCCTCGCAAGCTCTGGACTGAGACTAAAGGAAACTTCCTCATTGTCTATCTAGCCGTTGATACCCAAGAAGCCATGGGAGCCAATATGGTCAACACCATGATGGAAGCCCTGGTGCCAGAATTAGAAAACCTGTCAGAAGGTCAAAGCCTTATGGCTATTCTCTCAAATCTAGCCACTGAGAGTCTTGTGACAGCGACTTGTCGTCTTAGCACACGCTTCCTCAGTCGAAATAAGGAAGAGGCACATGACCTAGCCAAGAAAATGGAGATGGCCAGCCAACTGGCTCAGGTAGACCCCTACCGAGCAGCTACCCATAACAAGGGAATTTTCAATGGTATCGATGCCCTAGTTATCGCAACCGGAAATGATTGGCGAGCAGTTGAGGCCGGTAGTCATGCCTTTGCTAGCAAGGATGGTAGCTACCGTGGTCTGTCCACATGGACTTATGATCAGGAAGCTAAGGAACTTGTTGGAGAATTAACCCTCCCCATGCCAATCGCAACCCGTGGCGGTTCTATCGGACTTAACCCCAGTGCTTCTATCGCCCATGACTTGCTTAATCATCCAGATGCCAAAACTCTAGCCAGTATCATCGTCTCTCTTGGTTTGGCACAAAATCTGGCTGCTCTCAAAGCTCTGACTTCAACAGGAATTCAAGCAGGACATATGAGACTCCAAGCCAAATCTCTGGCCTTGTTAGCCGGAGCTAGTCCTGAAGAAATGCCTCAAGTTTTGGCTGAACTTCTCAAGGCCAAACATATGAACCAAGAAACTGCACAAGCAATTTTGGAGAAACTCAGAACCCCATAAGAAGTGATTCAAAAGCATAAAAAATCACTCTGCCTTATCACATAAAAAATAAAGATGTTGGAAATTTTATCTCAACATCTTTTTCATATCTTCCAAGTTCTGACTTGACTTGAATTTCTATAATGTTATAATCTAGTTATGAAAACTAGATAAAGAGGTTTTTATAATTTGACAACACAACAATACCCTCTCTGGGAAGAATTACCAGAGATCGAACTCTATTTGGATCAGGTTTTGCTCTATGTCAATCAGGTCACCCAAAGCACTTTGGGACCAAACGACAAGGGGCTAACCGCCTCTATGGTCAATAATTATGTCAAACATGGCCATGTCGCAAAACCCATCAAGAAAAAATATAATGCCGCTCAGGTAGCTAGACTTATTGTCATCACTAGTCTAAAGACCGTCTTTGAGATTTCTGAGATTGCTAAAACCTTGGAAATCCTACGAACAGATGCTGAAAGTCAAAAGAGCTACTACAATGACTTTGTAGCCTGTATGAATGGTCAGTTTCCCCAAGAAGCTCCACAAGTCATACTCTCAGCCTGTCAGACGCTACAATGCTACCGAGCTACTCATCAACTTTTGAACGACCTTGAAGGAGGAAATAATGTCTAATACTGCTACTTTTAATACTTCTCCCAACCTCAAACTCAGTAAAAAACTTAGCTTTGGTGAGGAAGTGGCAAACAGTGTGACTCACGCCGTCGGAGCTGTGGCCATGTTGGTCTTACTGCCAATTACTGCTGTTCATGCCAACAACGGCTACGGCATGACTGCTGCTGTCGGAATGTCTGTTTTCGTTATCAGCCTATTCCTCATGTTTTTGAGCTCAGCCATCTACCATGCTATGGATTACAACTCACCCCACAAGATGGTTCTAAGAATTATTGACCACAGCATGATTTATATCGCCATTGCTGGAAGCTACACCCCTGTTGCCCTCTCATTGGTTGGCGGTTGGCTAGGCTATAGCATCATCATCCTTCAATGGGGAACAACAATTTTTGGTATTCTCTATAAAATCTTTGCTAAAAAAATCAATGAAAAATTCTCCCTCTTCCTCTATCTAATGATGGGATGGTTGGTTATCTTTATCATTCCAGCTATCGTCACTAAGACAGGCCCAGCCTTTTGGGGACTCATGCTTGCTGGAGGATTGTCATACACGGTTGGAGCAGCTTTCTATGCTAAGAAAAAACCATACTTCCACATGATTTGGCACCTCTTCATCATGCTGGCTTCAGCGCTTCAATATCTGGGTATCGTCTACTTCATGCTTCCTTAAGCTAATACCAGACCGCAAGTTGTTATGGTATAATAAGGCATACGGAGGTAAATCATATGAAAAAAGAACTCAGACGAGATCCAAACAACAAAATCATTGCTGGTGTTTGTTCTGGTATTGCTAAATATCTTGATATCGACCCTGTCATTATTCGCCTCATTTGGGCTGCAGCGATTTTCTTATTCGGAACAGGCTTTCTTTTCTACATCATTTGCTGGATTATTATCCCAGAAGAAAGCAAGTGGTAAGTTATCATTGAATATACAAAAAAGTGATACAGACCTAAATTTCTTACCATTTAGGTCTGTATCACTTTCTTTTTTTATTTTCTCAAGCGGAAAATCAAATAGCTGACATTAACAAGGAGTAAAACACTCCAAAGAATGAGAAAGGGAATATTTCCTCGGACAGCATTGTGCCAAATACCTAGGGCGTATAAAGCCATAAAGACTAGTGAGCCTAGAACCGCTGTTCCTTTATTGTTTTGTGGTTGTTTAGACATATGAACCTCCTTTGTTTGCTTTTTCTGAACCGGTTTAAAGCCATAAACCAGAGCGAGAAAAAGTCTGGCTTGGTGTTTAACATCATTTGCCAAAGACCTATGGGACTGGGCATAGATGCCTTTTGGATTGTAGAAAGATTTATCAAACTGTTCAGACGCTTGCTGTCCCCAACGTTTTTTCAATTTGTTGGGTGAACGAAAGCCCCTAGTCATTCGATTACGAAAATCAGGGTCATGTGGTTGGACCGGCTCCACATCCAATTGCCAGTGGCGCTTGAAATTACCATAGTTAAAACTGGCACCATTAACAACCCCACTCTCAGTCACCTGCTCCACATCGACCTCATTGAGAAAATTCCCCTGACTATCCAGAATAAACTCAATCCGATTATAGAGAAGAATTTTCAAATTAACACTTGGAATCCCATCAGGATAAACCGCCTTGCCATCACAGATAGAAATCTTTTGGTGCAAACGTCCCTGATCAAACATGGTGAAAGGCTTCCATCTCAGATAGACAGCCAAAGCTTCTTTATCTGTCATCCCTGGCTTTTTATAATGCGTTCGCACATACTGGGCCTGTTGACTAGAAATCAGGTAACGTAGCTGATGGATTTGTCGCTCTATAGAAACATTCTTAGACAAACTATCATCAGGAAAAGCCAGATCTACCAATTTCACGACATCCTTCCAGAAGGAATCATGCGGTGCTAAGTCAGGATCGAAATAAGATAAAAGGTGTTGGGTTTCTTCAAGCTCTCCCGATAAATCCTCTGGCATCTCTATATAAGCTAACAATAAGCTCAACACCTGCAATGGTTGGTAGTCCCTTTGCCAGTCCTTCCATAAGTGTCGAAAGGCTTTTGAACCAATGAGCATCACATCTCTCCTCAATAACATACGTAAATTTAATCAGTCGTCTCTTTGATGAACCCCTCTATCTTCTCGGACACCTCTTTGGTCTGATAGTGATAAAGATAATGAGGAGCATCATAAAAAGTCACTTCGATATTTTTCTGGTCCTTTGCAAAGCTAGTCGCATAATGCCGCCAGTCCTTCTGGCTAAAACCAGTACCCTCACCATTCGAGACCATCAGTAAGGTTGGAATATGTGAATCAATGCTAGAAGTAACCTTTTTAGCATTTTCCTTAACAGACAGGCTCTCATTTAACATAGCCTTTGATAATATTTGACGATAGGCTATCCGTTGATAGAGGCGGCGGTCGCCACTACTGAGATTGGCATTAGGCACATATAAGCGACTCGGTAAATACCTTAATAAGCCTAATTGACTTCCCCAACGAGCCATACGTAAGATCTGGGGATGCATTGTTAAATGAGAGTAACTTTCTGGTAGGGCCCAATCTAAACCAATGATAGCTTTCACTTCACTAGGGTATTTTTCCTGCCACAGAAGTGTCTCTAAGGAGGCCATCGAATGAGAAAGGATAATATAAGGACCTGAGACATGAGCCCTGGCTAGGGCTTGACGTGTCTCTAAAAGAACCTCAGAAACATCTCGGGACTTGGATGTGTCCTCACTGTAACCATAGCCAACCCTTTCAACAACGACTATCTTATACTGCTTCGAAAGCCCATCATACAAGTCTTTAAAATCTAGAATGGGAGAGGCCGTTCCAGCACCAGATAGAAAAACTAGAATTTGTGCCCCCTCCCCCTTTACAAAAATGCTCATGTCATGGCCATTGACAGACACCATTTGCCCCATAGGTTTGAGAGAAACCTTCTCTCTTTGCAAGGCCAATCTATGGTAAGTAAAGCTAGCCAGTAACAAGACTAGAACTGCTCCCAGCAGAAATAAAAGTCTTTTCCTAAAAACATGCATAGTTTATCCTACTAAAAAGTCAGCTAGCTTAGCTAACCGACTTTCTGATTTATTCGGCATCTGGGCGTGATTTGCGAGCAATATCAGCAAGGATATTTTCTACAAATTCTGACACAGCTTCAGTGTGTGTTTGTTTTTGTCCATAACGACGAACGTTAACAGTTCCGTCTTCCATTTCCTTATCCCCAACAATCAATTGGTAAGGGATTTTTTGTGTTTGAGACGCACGAATCTTGTATTGCATTTTCTCGTTACGTTCATCCACTTCAACACGGATACCACGGTCACGAAGTTGTTTAGCAACTTCCCAAGCGTAATCTGTGTGGGCTTCATTTGAAACTGGAATAACAGTCACTTGTTGAGGTGCCAACCAAGTTGGGAAGGCTCCTTTATAGTTTTCAATAAGGATAGCTGTAAAGCGTTCCATTGTTGAGATAACACCACGGTGAATCATTACTGGACGGTGTTCTTCCCCATCAGCTCCGATGTATTTAAGGTCAAAGCGTTCTGGAAGCAAGAAGTCCAATTGGATAGTAGAAAGTGTTTCTTCATTACCAAGGGCAGTCTTCACTTGGATATCAAGTTTTGGACCGTAGAAGGCAGCTTCACCTTCTGCTTCAAAGTAGTCGAGTTCCATGTCATCCATGGCTGATTTCAACATGCTTTGAGCATTTTCCCACATTTCGTCATTGTCAAAGTATTTGTGAGTATCTTTAGGGTCACGGTATGACAAACGGAAACGATAGTCAGTCAAGTTGAAATCTTCGTAAACGTCGATAATCAATTGAAGCGTACGTTGGAACTCATCTTTGATTTGTTCAGGTGTTACGAAAGTATGACCGTCATTAAGTGACATTTCACGCACACGTTGAAGTCCTGTAAGGGCACCAGATTTTTCATAACGGTGCATCATACCAATTTCAGCGATACGGATAGGCAATTCGCGGTAAGAGTGAACATGGTGTTTGTAAACTTCGATGTGGTGAGGACAGTTCATTGGACGAAGGACAAACTCTTCTCCATCCCCCATATCCATTGGTGGGAACATGTCTTCACGGTAGTGATCCCAGTGACCTGAAGTTTTGTATAGCTCAACTGAGGCAATTGGTGGAGTGTATACGTGTTGGTAGCCTGCTGCTACTTCCTTGTCCACGATGTAGCGTTCCAAGACACGACGAATTGTCGCACCGTTTGGCAACCAGAATGGAAGACCTTGACCAACCTCTTGAGAAATCATGAACAAATCAAGTTCTTTACCAAGTTTACGGTGGTCACGTTCTTTAGCTTCTTCAAGGCGTTTAAGGTAAGCCTTGAGATCTTTTTTATCGAACCAAGCTGTACCGTAGATACGTTGCATCATAGCATTATCGCTATTTCCACGCCAGTAAGCACCTGCAACATTCAAAAGGTGGAAGACTTGGATACGACCAGTTGATGGTACGTGTGGGCCACGGCAAAGGTCAACGTACTCACCTTGACGGTAGATAGTCAAACCACCTTCGTCTTCTGAGTGCTCTTCAATCAATTCCAATTTATATGGGTCATTTTTGAAGATTTCACGCGCTTCGTCTTTAGTCACTTCTTCACGGATTGATGGGAAGTTTTCTTTAACGATTTTCTTCATTTCTTCTTCGATACGAGGAAGGTCTTCGTTAGAAATTTGACCAGCTTCATTGTCAGTATCGTAGTAGAAACCATCTTCGATAGCTGGACCAACACCCAAATGAATATCTGGGAAAAGGCGACGAGCTGCTTGGGCAAACAAGTGAGCCGCTGAGTGACGCAAGATTGGAAGAGCGTCTTCGTGATCAGGTGTCACGATTTCGATGCTTCCATCTTCAGTGATCGCACGAGTTGTGTCAATCAATTTGCCGTTAAATTTACCAGCAAGAGCTTTCTTAGCCAAAGAGTTGCTGATAGATTGTGCAATTTCAAAAGTTGTAACGCCAGATTCGAATTCACGAACAGCGCCATCTGGGAAAGTAATGTTAATCATCGTATTCTCCTTTATTATTGTTAGCATGAATAATTTCGAGGTGCTCTTGAAATCAGGAACAGAAACGTTTTACTATCTTAAATATAAAAAAGCGACATCCTCAAAAGGACGTCGCAACGTGGTTCCACCTTAGTTCATGTACGACAAAAAACGAGTCTGTCCTACACCTCTGATTGGCTCTAACGTGGCCACCGTTTTATGTTTGCATAAAAAGTTAATCGAGTAGTCCCAATCATGTCCTCTGCGTGATTTCCAGCACCACACGCTCTCTGAAAGATTTCCCATGACTGATATGTCTCTATGCGTTATTATAGCATGAAACTGTAATTTTTCAAGCTAATTATCTCTTTTATTAATCAATTCTAAGATTTTATCTGACTAGAAAAATCTGGTAGCTTTCCTAATCCAAAAGTTTCGTGATATTTCTGATTTTCTTGACCTGTTTGGCTGATCCTTTGAGGATACGAACAGAGCCATTAACAGGCAAGGTAATAGCCTTAGTTGGCAAATAAGTTACCATACGCGTCAAGCGCTTCATGGTACTATCTTCACCATTCAAATCATTGTGGAAATCCTTAGAAATCGTAAGGTCCAAGTAATACTCATACACACGTTTTCCAAAGTTTTCCGCAGAAATTTCATAAAGCTTGTCAGCCCACTTAGTTTCGTCTTTTTCTGGTGTTGCAATGGCAGCTTCCAAAATGGCCCCGGCTAAATCATTATCATGATAATAAAGCGTTCCAAACATCTGGTCTGTAATCACATTATCCAAATAAGGATTTCCATGAGCGATGATAGGGGTACCACTAGCCAAAGCTTCCAGATAGGTCAAGCCCTGAGTCTCACTGGTTGATGCCGAAATAAAGAAATCAGCAGCCTTATAATAAAGTGCTGTCTCACTAGGCGCAATCATACCTGTGAAAACCACCTTGTCCTGAATACCAAGTTTTTTGGCTTGAGACTTAAGATCTGGTAGGTAAGGACCATCACCGGCCACTACCAAACGCACCTTGTCATCTTCCTCCAAAACAGAAGGGAGAGCAGCCAGCACAGCCTGGATGTTTTTCTCATAGGATACACGAGAGAGGCTCAACAACATGGTCTCATCAGAAGCAATACCAAGCTTGGCTCTCAAGTCCGCCACATCATCTTCAGTAATCTCTGGACGTTGGAACTTTTCAAGTTCAATCCCAGTTGGAATGACACGTTTTTCAGCTGCAACCTTGTACTTGAGCAAAAGGTCATAAACAATCTCACTCGGACAGATAACTCCATCCAAATCGCTCATAAAGCCACGAACAATGTACTTAACCATACTTGGACGGATAACCATACCTTTGGCAATATAGCGGACATAGTCTTCATACTGAGTATGGTAGGTATGCACTACAGGAATCCTAAGTTCGCGTGCAATGGCAATCCCTAGCAGACCTAGTGAAAACTCTGTCTGCGTATGAATAATATCAAGCTTATATTGTTTGGCAATCTCTAGTGCCTTGGAAAAGCCACGATAAGCTACACGGCGGTCCTTAAAAGCAAAGAAAGGCACACTCGGAATACGGACAATCTGCCAGTCTTCATAGCGGTCAACATCTCTATCAGTCGTGGTAAAGATAAAGACTGTATGTCCCATTTTTTCCAACTGCGTCTTCAGCGTGCGAATACTGGTCGCAACACCTGATACCTGTGGAAAATAGGTATCTGTAAACAATCCGATACGCATTTAAATCTCCAATACTTCTTTGTAGGCTTCAACAAGCTTTTGGGCGACATCATCAATCGAGCGACTTTCTGCAACCTTATAGCCTTCTTCACGTTTGTCCACTTTACCATCGATAATATCTTGCAAGGCTACTACAAATTCGTCCACGTTGTGCCCAAATGAGGCCGATTTGTCATCAACCCAGCCTTCATAAACAGGAATATCACGCAAGACCACATGCTGGTGACTGGCAAAGGCTTCTAGCACCACAATCCCTTCAGTTTCCTCGTAAGATGGGAAAAAGAAGGCGTTAGCACCACTCATAGCTCCTTGGAAGACGGCTCCCTTGAAATAACCTGGGAAGCTGACATTATCAGGATGCTTACCATTGACAATGTCTCGAATCTTCTTAGGGATCAACCATTTACTGATACTACCTAACCAAATGAAACGAACATGAGGCATCTTTTCGGCAACCTTGACGAAATCTTCAATTCCCTTGCGTTGGAAATAAAGCCCCGCACAAATAACCACTGGCTGTCCTTCCCCGATACCAAAATAGTCTCGGAAAACTTCTTCCTTACGTGGATCCTTACCGTATTTTTTCAGATCAATCCCATTTGAAACAGCAATGATTGGTGTGGTAACTCCGTAAGACTGAATCAATTTTTTGGAATACTCAGATGGCGTAATCACGTAATCGGCCTTTTGGTACATGTGGGCCAAATATTTCCCAAAAAGTGGGGCCAAGAGGTTAGAACCGATGAATGAATTTTCAAAGTCCTCACGTGTCGAATGACCATGCATGATGACCTTCTTGCCACGGCGTTTTGCAGCATGCAACAACATCAAGCTGCGTGGCCCATAAGTATTAATATGAACGACATCATAATCACCCAAGATGTCCGTTGTATAGGGAATCCCCGCCAAGTCCAAGGCATGCATCTGATGGTGGAGAGCCCGTCCGATTCCTGATTTTTCAAGAACCGATTTTCCTTCAAGATAAAGTAGAACTTTCATACTCTTCATTATAGCTTAATTTAGTAGAAATTTCATCTTGCAGTTGGCTTTATCTTGATTTCTCATTTAATGAGATAGGCGGCCAAATACTAAAAAAGATCGAGAATACTCGATCTTTTAGGTCATCATCTTAAACATCTTTACGGCGACGATGGCTATATGCTACACCCATGACTGCTGCCACACCGAGGGCAAGCAAGGCAGTATCGTTAGCTTGACCAGTCTCTGGAAGTTGAGGTCCTGATTTCTCAGAGGATTGAACTGGCTTAGCTGGTTTTGGAGTCACCGGTGGAGTAGGCGGAGTTGGGGGTGTTGGGGGTGTTGGCGGAACCACTGGTGGTTTAGGTGGGACACTTGGTGGTGTCGGTGGTGTTGGCGGTGTTGGAGGAATGTAACTATTGTTAAATTCTGTATCCAAAGGAAGGAGAACGGCTGCTACCAGCAGATTTTCCTTTTCACCTACAGTCTTAGTAACGGTCACCTGGAACTTAGCCACCATGTTATCATAAACCACGTCAGCTTCATTGCCCTTGACTTCTTCAACAGTGTAGTAGTAAACACCTGGTTTGTCGTAGACAATATTTCCAAAACTAATATTTCCTTGTGCATTATTGGTCACTGTTTGGATAACATTACCCTTGTCGTCCTTGAGAACGAAACTAAACTCACCATCTTTGAGGTTACGACCTGTAAGAACCTTGGTCAATTCGAATTTAGCCTTAGCTGGTTGCACATCTTTAACATAGTTATTGAAAACAGTGTCTTTTGGATTAGCAACTGTTGATACCAAAGCATCACCATCTCGTGTCACTGTAATCCAGACAGTCGCTTTCATACCATCATAGATGATATCTTCGTTAGTTCCCTTAACTTCTTCAACAGTGTAAGTGTAGGTTCCTGCCTTATCAAAGTGAAGTTCACTAAAGGCAACACGGCCATCAGCTGTATTACCAACAGTTTCGACAATATGGCCGGCACTATCTTTGAGGACAAATTGGAACTCATTAGCAGTCAAAGTTTGGTTTACACCTGCCTTAGTCAATTCCTTACTGAACTGAATAGCGGCTTTAGCTGGAGTCACAAACTTATTGTTAAAGATAGTGTCTTTAGGATTAACCACGGTTGAAACAAGGGCGTCGCCATCACGTGTTACCGTGATAGAAACAGCAGCTTTCATGCTGTCATAAACAATTGAGTCATCCTTACCTGTAAGCTCTTCAACAGTGTAGTTGTAAGTACCTACCTTGTTAAAGGTTAACTCACTAAAAGCAACCTGACCATCAGCTGTATTACCAACAGTTTCAAGGACTTTTCCAAAACGGTCTTTGAGAACAAATTGGAATTGATCTGCTTTTAGATCTTGTTTAACGCCTGCCTTGGTCAATTCCTTACCAAATGCAATTTTGGCCTTGGCTGGTGTTACCAATTTATTGTTAAAGATAATGTCTTCTGGATAGGCAACCTTGGCAACCAATTTGACTTGATTGTCCACAGTTTCACGAACAACCTGAATGGTGATATTGGCTTCTAGTTTGTCATAGACCACATCTTCGTCATTACCTGCAACCTCTGTCACACGATAACGATAGATGCCTGGCTTACTGAGTGAGAGATCTGAAAAAACGATTTTACCCTTGGCATCATTAGTGGTTTCCCCTAAGTCAACAGGATTGGCACTATCAGTCACATCAACCAATTTGAAGGTAAATTCTTTGTCCTTGAGGTTTCTGCCTGCCAAGTCCTTCTCAAACTCAAGATTGAAATACGTTTGTTGTTCACCACCTGCATTTCCACGACCTCCAACTAAACGTACTTCATAATCATAATTTTTTGTCTCAGCATTCGTGTATAGGTTAACTTTATTCGTAGTATTATTCTGATTAGATGTTAGCTTTCCTAATCGTGTTTGATACCAAATATAAACCATACGATCTAGCTGATTAAGATTAAGTTCGAATTTAGTATCGTCGTGAGAAAAACTCTTGATTAACTCCATAGCAGATCCCTTGTCAATCCAAGGATCTGCTGAATCAATATAGCGAAGCTGTAGAGATCCATCCACAAATTTTTGGTTATCAGACCAGGTATCAATCAATTGAAGGTTATTTAAAACACGCCTAGCATAATTAACACACATCCCCCAATTAATCAAAGTAGGATCATTCTTATCTTGACTACCCCACTTAGAAATAATTTCATCTTCTGGGATAGGATTAGCTTTCCCAACTGTAACATCTATAATATGGCCATCAAAATCAAGGTGTAAATGTTCCCCACCTTCAAAATCCTCTGAAAAGAGAGTATCTAACTCTAAATTCATAAATTTCCCGATAGGATAATCTTCAAAATAACGATTAAATGTGGTTTCAATTTTGTTTGTCTTGGGATCAACCTGAGCAATCCCTACAACTTCGTTATTAGGATTGTAAACATTAACACTATAACCCGTCCTAAACTGTAATGCACTTGGTATAGTGAGAATGACCTTATCACCTGAATTAATAGCTATATCATCAGGAAAAGGAATATTGTGATAAACAACCTTGTTAGTCGCGTACTTATTATTACCATTTGGAAATTCCATTTCCACATCAGGATTTTGAATATGGATTTCAGTTCCTATCTTTGTCACCTTGACATCCGCTGAGACGGGATTGGTCGAGTTGGTAATCTTAAGTCCAAAATTATCAAAAGACGTTGTGCTACTATTCTTTGCTTCTGCAAGAGCACTAGCTTCACGTGTCTCATTAACGGCTACAGGTGTCTCACTGAGCCCCTCACTAGTCTTATCTTGTGATGTACTCGTTTGTTCAGAGCTTGCAACCGTTTGCTCTTGAACCGCAGCTTCACTAGTAACAGCAGTCACTGAAATAGCACTGATACTTTCTGCATGAACGGTAGGTTCAACTGTCGCTTCATGACTTGAGACACTAGTGCTTGTCCTTTGGCCCCCACCATCAGACTCGCTAGCTTCCTCAAGTACACTCGTCGCTGGTTGCCCTTTAGGCTCCTCAGCTTGCTCTGCTTTGGCGGTACTCACACCAAAAACTGCAAACAAAAGTAAGACCGATGCAACGCCCACCGTAAACTTACGAATGGAGAAACGTTGCCTCGAATCACCGAATCGGTTATTCATGATTCTATCCTCCCATTATTACAAATCTTAACATTTTTGTAACCCTTTTCATTTTGGATTATACACTATTTTCAGAATTTTGCAAGAAAATTATTTACCTATTTAGATGTTTTGTAAAGCTTTCTAAGATATCAATAGATAGTGAATTTTGTAAACCCTTATATTATAAGCTTTCTTTCGGGACCCCTCTTTTAATATTGTTTTTATTTCTCATTTTATCGCCATAATTTTAATTCAATTTCCGTCTGAAAAATGCTAAAATTCAGATTTTCTCTTAGAAAAATGAGAAGATTATCTTATCTAAAAGCAGAAAAAAACTGCCATTCTTAAATGAATAGCAGTCGTCTTTAAATTAATTAAGAAAATGAGCATAAACACTCATTTAATGTAATTTAGGCAAGTTCTTGGAGAAACTCTACTAGAATAGCAGCTGATTGTTTCCCAGCCTGAATAATGAATTCATCAAAGGTAATGTTAGCATCATGAGCCGCTGTATCACTCATGGCACGTACAACGATGAAAGGCTTTTTAACACTATGTGCGGCTTGAGCAATAGCTGCTCCCTCCATCTCTACTGCCAAGACTTCTGGAAAATGCCCCTTAATAGCATCAATCTTGTCTTGACCTGCAATGAAGCTATCACCCGTAGCGATAAGCCCAATCTTAGAATCAATGGAAGCCTGAGCTAAGACCTTCTCGAAAGTCTCTACGAAGGTAGAGTCACTTTCAAAGTAGAGTGGCTGCATAGACATTTGCCCATAATCATAGCCAAAGGCTGTCAAATCAACATCGTGATAGGCTAATTTTGAAGCTACAACCACATCTCCAATTTTAAGTCCAGGTGCTACTGCTCCTGCAGAACCAGTGTTAATGAGGGCATCAACGCCAAAATGGTCTACCAAGACAGCCACAGACATGGCTGACATAACCTTACCAACACCTGATTGCACCAAAACGACGTCGTGTTTGCCCAAGCGTCCTGTGTAGTAGGTATTGCCAAGAACAGTTTCTTCAACCTTATTTTCCAATTGCTCCACTAGAAGCACTAACTCCTGCTCCATGGCAGCGATAATTCCGATTTTCATATAGTTCCTTTTCAGCTTGTAATCTTTCCTGAATCAGTAGCTAGGGCTATCTGACTCATAGACTTCTTAGAAATAAAAGACAGCAATGAAGAGAAGAATCAAGAGGACCACAACCCAAAAGAGGATGCGATTAAGCTTGTGTTGAAATTGATTGCGTTTAGCATTCTCAATTCGACGACTCTTGTAGACAGAAGGCTGGTAATCAGCCTCATAATCCTCATCGTAGAACTCTTGATCATAGTCCTCATAATAAGGATGTTCCTCTAAATCAATTTCCCCACGCTTGGCCTGCTCAATGATATCGTCGGTCAAAAGTGGTTTTCCCATTGCTTATTTTCCTCCGAAATGAAGTGCATAGTATTGGAGTGCAATGATGGTTTTGGCATCCTGAATAGCCCCTGAAGCCACAAGTTCCATACACTCCTCATAGGTCAATTCATAGAGTTCAAGGAACTCATCATCATCAAGTGGACGTGGATTTTCCACAGGTTTAAGGTTGGTCGCTACATAGAGTTTGATTCTCTCATTACAAAAGCCAATGGCTGTGTAAAATTCATAAATCAATTCCAGATCACCCTTGTATTGAGTCTCCTCTTCAAGTTCACGCGCTGCTGCAGCCATTTCATCGCCAGCTTCACCGACTTCCAGTTTACCTGCAGGAATCTCGTAAGAAACCGCCTCAATAGCCTTACGGTATTGTTTGACGATAATGATTTTCCCTTCTGGGGTAATCGCTAAAACGGCTACTGCTCCCTTGTGGAAGATGAGCTCACGACCAGCTGTCTTACCGTCTGGTAAGAGGACTTCGTCTACTGCAACTTCAAAAATATGTCCCTTAAATTTTGACTCACGTTTGAGTGTTTTTTCTTCAAAATCCATGAATTGACTCCTTTTACTTCTGACCTCATTCTAAGCTACCCCTACTCTACAAGAGAATCTAGCTCAGATAGCCTTAAGCTTACTTTTGTTGGCTTGGGTGGTGAGGTTTCTTAATGGCATAGCCTTCTTTATTGACCTGACGGCCACGTCCAATGGCTACGCTGTCAGCTGGCACATCATCTGTGATGGTTGAACCAGCCGCTGTGAGGGCGTTAGCCCCAATTTCAAGCGGTGCAATCAAGGTTGAATTGCTTCCGATAAAGACATTGTTGGCAATTTGTGTCTTGAACTTGTGTTGTCCATCATAGTTTACAGTAATTGTTCCGGCACCAAAGTTAACGTCAGAACCAACTTCCGCATTACCAATGTAGGTCAAGTGACCAGCTTTGGTATTTTCACCGATAGTAGACCCCTTAACCTCAACGAAATTACCGATATGAACCTCTTTTTTGAGGGTTGAATCTGGACGAACATGGGCAAATGGACCAACGGTAACACCTTCTTCAACCACTGAGTGTTCAATCATAGAGTTAGTGATAACCGTTTTGGCACCGATAGTTGAATCAACAATATAAGTACCATTAGTAAGCACTGACTCTGCACCAATCTTAGTTTTGCCTTTAAGGGTTACATTAGCCTCAACCACAACATCTGTCTCAATTTCCACATCAACGTCGATATAAGTAGCCTTTGGATTTTGGAAAGTAACACCATTGACCATGTGAGCTTTGTTGATACGACGACGCATAACATCTTCTGCTGTAGCTAGGGCAACACGGTCATTAACCCCAAGACTTTCTTCGAAGTCACGAAGGGTGAAGGCACCTACTTTTTCACCATTCTCACGGAAAATAGAAATAACATCAGTCAAATAGTATTCCCCTTGAGCGTTGTTAGTATTGATGTTTTTAAGTGCTTCAAAGAGACGTTTATTGTCAAAAACATAAGTCCCTGTATTGATTTCTTTGACTTGTTGTTCAAACTCGTTGGCATCTTTTTGCTCAACAATCTTAGTCACTTCGCCATTTTCGTTACGGATGATACGCCCATAACCAAATGGATTGTCCGCAGTTGCAGTCAAGATAGTGGCAACATTTTTGTGATTAACGTGGAAATCAATAAGATTTTTAAGGCTTTCACCAGTAATCAAAGGCGTGTCACCAGCAATAACAAGCGTTTGACCTTCAAGTCCAGCCAACTCATCTTCAGCCATCATTACTGCGTGACCAGTCCCCAACTGCTCAGTTTGCATAGTGAAGGCAGATTGACCATCCAAAACCTCACGAACAAGTTCAGCCTTGTGACCAATAACAGTAACGTTTTTAACTGGATCAATGGCTGAAACTGCACGGAAGACATGCTCAAGCATAGTGATGCCTGAAACCTTGTGCAAAACTTTTGGAAGATCTGATTTCATGCGAGTTCCTTTACCCGCAGCAAGGATAATTGCGTAATTACTCATTTTCTTTTTCCTTCTTAAGATTTTTTTGATGGTTCCTTCGTGACGGTCTTAGCCTTGAGCCCCAAATCTCAGGGCCTCCACCTCCCACTGGGATAGCCTACGAAAGAAAGGGGCCTTGAAAACATAGTCTCTCATTTCTTAGAAAATATGTCCTCACAACTGACGTTTTTTAGGGCCTCTGATTATCTATAATCGCCCTATTATACCATAAATGAAAAGGTTTTGGCAGAATGAAAGGTAATGAAAAAAGAGCTAACGCTCTTTTTTCTAAGGATAGTTGTCCTATAACCATTCTTTATATTTCTTAATATAGATATGCTTCACAAAGGTAACACTAAGCATATACAAAACGATAATAACAAACAAGAGAATGAAATAGAGACCATTTAGATGGCTGAGTTTTAAGAGACTAGCCAATGGACTATAAGGAAGAGAGGTTACAAAAACAGCGGCAAATAGGGTTGTCACAACAACAGATAGTGCTGGGTGGCTTTGAATAAATGGTAGTTTTGGTGAACGTAACATGTGGATAACCATAGTTTGAGACCACATAGATTCGATAAACCAACCTGTTTGGAAAATGATGATAAAGGCTACTGCTTCTGGTGAACCATGAACATAGCCATGCCCTAAAATCATTGGCACAATGATGAAGTAGAGCAAGATGTAAGTCAAAATATCAAATACAGACGAAATTGGTCCAAACCAAGCCATGAAACGCATGATTGATTTAGCTTCCCAGATATGTGGCTCTTTAAGAAATTCCTTGTCCACATTGTCAAATGGAAGAGCGATACAAGAGATATCATAGACAAGATTAAGGACAATCAAATGCACAGGTGCCATTGGTAGGAATGGTAAGAAGATGCTGGCAAAGAGGAGAGAAAAAATATTACCGAAATTTGAAGAAACGGTCATCTTGATATACTTGGTCATATTGGCATAGACCTTACGCCCTTCAACTAGACCTTTTTCCAAGACCATTAGATCCTTATCAAGCAAGATAACATCTGCAGTTTCTTTGGCAATATCAACAGCTGTATCCACAGAGATACCCACATCTGACACCTTCATAGATGGGGCATCGTTGATTCCATCACCCATATAGCCTACCTTATGGCCATTTTCCTTAAGGCTTAGGATAATTCGTGCCTTTTGGTCTGGGGATAACTTAGCAAAGACTGTTGTCGTTTCCACAGCCTTAGCCAAATCTTGATCTGACATGGTATCAAGATCACTTCCAAGTAGGATATGTGTCACATCTAGACCAACTTTTTCACAGACAGCCTGTGTCACCTTATCATTGTCTCCAGTCAAAATCTTTGTGGTCACACCATACTCAGCCAAAGCCTTGATAGCAGGTGCTGCTGATGGTTTTGGTGGGTCAAGGAAGGCAAGATATCCCGTCAAAATCATGTCACTTTCATCTTCGACACTAAAGACGTCATTTTCATTAAGCTGTGATTTGTAGCTAACACCGAGAACACGCAAACCTTGTTCATTCAACTGTGCGACTTCCGCAAGGACTTCCTCACGAACATCGTCTGTTAATGGGATAATGTCACCCTTGTATTCCACATAGTTAGAAACTGAGAGCATTTCTTCAAGGGCACCTTTTGTCACCATGCTGACAAAACCATCATTGTCCTTAACAATGACACTCATGCGACGGCGTTCAAAATCAAAAGGAAGCTCATCAATCTTGTGGAAGGTTTGGTCAAGATTACGAACGATCTCGTGTTTCTTAGCTTCTCTTTCTGTTCGGCTAATAATGGCACGGTCCATAAGATTTTTTAAGCCAGTTTGGAAATAAGAATTAAGATAGGCTCTCCGAAGTACTGATAGGTCAAGGTCACCATGGATATCAAGAGGGTACTCAAGAACGATTTCATCCTGAGTCAGGGTTCCTGTCTTATCCGTACAAAGGATGTCGATAGCCCCTAGGTCTTGAATAGCATTAAGTTTTTTGATGACCACCTTTTCCTTGGCCATAATGATAGAACCCTTGGCAAGACTGGCTGTGATAATCATCGGCAACATTTCTGGGGTCAAACCGACTCCCACACTAAGGGCAAAGACGCCGGCTTCAAGCCAGTCCCCATCTGTTAAACCGTTAATCACAAAAACAACAGGAACCATAACCAACATGAGTCGAATCAAGAGCCAAGAAATGGAATTCATCTCACGTTCAAATGAAGTTGGTTCGTCATAAGTATTGATGGTCTGCTCAATTGCTCCCATCATGGTTTCATCACCAACAACTAAAACCAAGGCTGTTGCACGACCAGAGATAACATTAGTTCCCATGAAAGCAAGGCTCTCACTCTCAAGCAAACTCTCTAGATTTTGACCATCTGCTTTAGCCAGACAAGCTTTTTCCACAGCATCACTTTCACCTGTCAAGCCAGACTGTTGAACAAAGAAATCACGAGAATCTAGTAAGACCACATCAGCCGGAATCATATCTCCCGCACTTAGTTTGACCACATCACCAACCACAATTTCATCAATTGGGATTTCTTGCTCACTGCCATCTCGAAGTACTGTTGCTGTATTGACAATCATGCGAGACAAATTACTGGCAGCCTTGTCGCTACGAAGTTCTTGAATAAAACGGATACCACCAGATATCAAAACTAGAGTGACAATGATGATAGAAGTCGTTGGGTCTTCTTCACCCGGTTTAGCAAGCCAGACATTGGTGATAAAGGAAACCAGAGCAATGACTAAGAGAATGACAGTAAAGGGATTGATGATAGATTCATAAATCTTTTTGATGATAGAATCCTCTTGTCCTTTGGTTATGACATTTTCCCCATAAAGGTCACGGTTTTCTTCTACTTGGTCTTCCTTCAAGCCATCCAAATGAGTCTTGTAGCGAGTAAGGGTTGTTTCAAGTGGCTCTTGAAGAGCAGCAATAAGTCTTTCTTTATTTGTTGACATTGGAATCTCCTTATTTAATCAGGAGCCAATCACTTATGGAGTCCCTAAGACACTAATCAGCGATTGACTGGTTAGGTGCGGTTCGGGGTGATCGTCGATTAGTCTCATAGGTTTCTCCTTTCATTTTTTTACATAGTGGGTGGACCTCAGACAAAAGAAAAGAGTCCTACCCATATACAGGTAAGACTCTATAAACTCGAGGTTGATTTTTTAATAGATTCTGTCAAAAAATGGACCGTTCAAGCTTTAGCTCCGCAAGGCGATGAAATGGGCTTAGTCTTGACCTTGACGATCAGGACTGTTGACCAACGAGTAGTGTCTCCACTGCTTTGCGGTAGTCATCCGTATCCTTGTGGTAGCCTCACCTACCGTATTTCACTGAAAATAATACTCCTAAGGCGGTAACTTGTCAAGGGGAAAAGTTACTTTTTGCTTGAGTGGGTAATAAAAAAAGAGCTTCCGCTCTTTTTTGTAAGATATTCTTTTGTAAAATGGATTTTTTTAGATTTTCCTTAAGTGAGTGCGGACGTCAGCGAACTTCTTCGAAGCTCCATGACTAATTTTTGAGCCCCTTCACTTTTTAATTTCTAGGCTCAGGCTAAAACAGTTCCCCAAACTGTTTTACTCTCAAAAATTCCGAGTTCTAGAAATACAAGTATTTCTAGAACTTTTCTCACAGCGGAAAGTCTCATTAAGTGCTCGCTTTGCTCGCTAGAAACAAATCAAATCAAGAATGTCATTATTTATCCTTGACCGGTGTTAAAATGATGTCTCCATAATATCATCGCCTAGAGAAATTGTTTTATCATCTTTAAAAATTAAAAAAGAGCACTTGGCTCTTTCCTACTTCTCTTGTTTGACGTAAGTCCCTTGTAGCTTACCGTGTAAGATGTAATCTACAGATTTGAGCTCATCAATAGTGCAACAATCAAGGGCACACATGATGAGACGAAGGTCATCCTTCCAGCCATTGACAATAGCCACAACCTTATCCACAGGGTAGCGTTCTACCAATTCAAGGACTGTTCGTGAGAGGCCAACGCCTTTTGCTCCTAAGACCAGACATTTAACCATATCGAGTGGATTGCGCACTCCTCCAGAGGCTAGAATTTCCACATTATCACGAAGGTCTTGGGCTTGCAAGAGGGTCTGAACGGTGCTTTGTCCCCAGTCATTGAGGTAATCTCGGTTGCCACCTCGACTATTTTCAATATAGGCGAAGCTAGTCCCACCACGACCTGAGATATCCACAGTCTTAATGCCTTGAGACATGGCATAACGAATGGTTTCCACATCCATACCAAAGCCGACCTCCTTGAGTACAAGAGGAACCTCTATTTTCTGTGCATAAGCCGCCACATTTTCCTTCCAAGTGTGGAAAATACGCTCTCCCTCAGGCATGAGAAGCTCCTGCATAAGGTTAACATGGAGCTGTAAAAAGACTGGATTCATCGCTTCCACCGTCTTAATCCCTAGGTCCACAGACTTATCCACACCGATATTAGTCGCTAGGTCTAAGTCTGGAAACTCTTGGCGATAGTCAAAGGATTCTGGTTCTTCTCCCTTTAGAGCAGCACTGTAGGAACCCGTCACCATGAGAATACCTGTGTGGCTGGCCACCTCAGCTAGTTTTCGATTGACAGCCCCACCCTTGGCAGAACCACCTGTCATGGCATTGATATAAAAAGGAAAGTCCCAATCTCGTCCAGCAAAATGTGTGGACAAGTCAATCTGATCTAAATCATAAGTCGGTAGAGACTTGTGGATAAGTTCCATATCGTCAAAACTATTGTAGGGCGACTGGTACTTAAGGGCATAACGGATGTGATCGTCTTTACGATTTGTCATAGGTTATTTCTTTACTTTCTTGCGTGATAATGTCTACTTAGCTGACCCCTAAACCTCATACAAAAGCTCTATACCTTCCTGCTGCCAGCGATCAACTAGGCTATCTCGGCTAGCTTCGTCAAAGGCAAAGGCGATACCACAGTCGCCACCACCTGCTCCAGAAGACTTAGCGATAGCATCGAGTCCTTGCTCTGCTTCTTTGAGTTTTTTCAGCTTGGCCACATAAATATCTGGACTAAGTGATTCCAACTGGTCACTGACAGCCTGAAGGCTGCTCTTAAGTAAATTCTTATTTCCTGTTACCAGAGCCTTGATGGCATCTTGAACAGCCACTTCGGTTTCACTTAGGTACGTGCTTGATATGCGAGATTTGGCCATTTTAACCATGTCTTTTGAGATAGCAGCTTGCTTGGTCCACCCCACCAAAAAGTGAGCTTGGAGAACTGGCACTATAGGACTGATACGATAGCCCCAATCTTTTTCCAAAAGCTCTGTTAGAGTTATTTGATCTATAAGCTCTGCTATTTTTGCACGGTCAAAGGAACGATAGGAAATCAGGCCCTCGTATACGATACAAGCTAAATCTCCCATAGAACCATTATCTCCCTGCTTGAGGAGGGTGTAACTAGCTAGCTTAAAGAGAATGTCTTTGGATAAGTCTTTCTGAAGGGCTGCTGCCAAGGCCTTGAGGGTCAATACCACAACAGAACCCGAAGAACCGATACCAAATTTAACCCCATCTCGTTCCAACTTTCCAGTGATGGAAATGTCCAGAGCGGGTAACTTCTCACCACAAAATGCCTCAAAAGTATTCAAAGCCTCTTGAATGAGGGCGTAATTTGCGTCTAGCTCACGGCCCACACTATAGTCAAACATGTCTGAGGACAACTGGGTAGTTTGTGCTTCCTTGACATCTGCTGACATGAAAATAGGAATAAATTGGATTAGGGCTGTCTGCCCAGCTGTTAAGACTGAGTATTCTCCAGCAATGTAGAGTTTCCCACCTGTTTTTACTGTGACCTGATTGACCGACTGCTTAGGCATCTGGCAACTCCTTGGTGCGTGAAACAATGACCTGATAGTCCTTACGGAAGTGGTCTGCTAGGCGGTCTAGGTCTTCTTCCAGACAGAGCACCTTAACATTTGGTCCTGCATCCATCGTGAAATAACATTGCTCACCAGAGGCACGGAGGGCCTTAACCTTGTCCATTGCCTGATAGGAAGCAGCCGTCAGATATGAAAATGGTGGGTTAGCCGTACTTGTGGTTTGGTGCATACGAAGAGCATTAGCTTCAGTGAGCTCACCGACCGCTTGGAAATCATTTGCTTTGAGATAGGTCAACATATCCTTATAATCCAGCTCAGACTGTTTAATCCACTCTGGGAAAGAGGTCGATGTTTCGGTGCACAATTTCATACCGTCCCGGCTTGATACGGGTTTCTTTTGATCTGTTAACACCAGCATAATCATGGCCAATTTAAGTTCTGTTTCAACCGGGTAAACCTCACCACTATCCTTGTCCCAGGCTGCCAATGGTCCAAAGAAGGACCGTGATGACGAACCTGAAGCAAACTTGGCAATTTGAGCTAATTCAAACTGCGTTTTTCCGACTTGGAAGAGCTCGTTAGCTGCTTTAACTAGGGCAGAAAGTCCTGAGGAACTTGAGGATAGACCCGCTGCTGTTGGCATGTTGTTCCAAGTTTCAATCTTGACATGTTGGTTTGGATTAGTACGGAAGAGATCTAAAACCTTGCTGGCCTTGGTTGTTTCTTTTTCCCCTTGGAGCTCATCATCGATATACATGACATCACCAGTCGCATCCTCAGGCAGAAAAGATAACTTGGTTTTCGTATACATATTTTCCAAAGTCAGTGAGATACTACTGGTTGAAGGAATCATACGCTCCGCATCCGCCTTACCCCAGTATTTGACAATAGCAATATTTGCGTACGATTTGACGCTTACAGGCTTTCTATCCACGTGTTTACGGCTCCTTTTTCTTGAAGTTTTTTAGCAATCGTTCGGGCTTGGTCTTTAGTACTTGTCAGGGCAATAATACAGCCACCAAGTCCTCCGCCTGACATCTTGGCTCCCAGTGCACCATGCTCCAGAGCAGTTGCTACTAGAAGATCCGACAAATCACAAGACACCCCTAAAGATTTAAGGTGATTATGGGCTTGAGACATGAGTTTTCCAAGAAGCTTTTGATCCTTGGCTTTGAGGGCACGTTCTGCCTTCTTACTTAATTCGCCCAGTTGGTTGAGATCTGACAAGGCATCTAAACCAATGGCCTCAACCTTTTCCACAGCCTCACGGGTATTTCCATGGATACCCGTATCAGCAATGACCAGATAGGCACCTAAATTGACCTCAATTTCCTTGAAACCGACATTACGCGTAAAGCTAATGGCTTGATCACTCAAGCAGGTCTTTGCATCTAAGCCACTAGGTTTACTATGGGCTATGGTCTCCGCCTGATGAACCAGCATTTCCAAGGTCTCCTGGCTAAGCTCCTGATCAAAATAATCAAAGACCGCTCGAATTGCCGCAATAGCCACAGCCGCAGATGACCCCATGCCACGCTTTTCAGGGACACTAGACGAAATATCATAACTGATAGGCTGATTCTTGATTTTCAGATAGTTAAGAGCTGAAAAAATAGCCGTCGTCAAGGGATCTTGAGCCTTAAGAGTTAAAGGAATCTCAGCCGCCTGAATCTGACAGACAACCTCAATATCCTTAAGAGGAAGAGCAAGGGCAGGATGACCATAAACAACCGAGTGCTCCCCCATCAAAATAATCTTACTGTGGGCCTTGCCCACTCCTACTTTCTTAGTCATAAGCTATACACACTCACAGACCAGTTGGCATACGAGTATCTTTCTAAGTTTTTCATACAGTTTCTAGTGGTGACTCAAGGTCTATCAACCTCCCTGAGTGGATTAAGAGTATCAATCTAAGGAATTTTCCTATGTCACTTCTATCTTATCATCAAAGCGCAAAAAAAGCGACATCTAACCTAGAGTGTCGCTTTGCATTAGAGATATGATCTTATTTTGATATTTCTATCTTAAACTAGTACAATACCAATGAGGTTTTAAAATGATTAATGTCGAAAAACTAATTAAACAGAACTCCGAACTAATGGCACTATTAAAGATTATTCACTCTTTCCAACTAAATGACTGTTGGCTTTGTGCTGGAACTATACGCAATTATATTTGGAACTACTTAAGTACCGGAAATACATTTTCAAATATCAATTTATCTGATATCGATGTCATTTTCTTTGATAAAAATATATCATATGAACAAACTCTTGAAATAGAGAATCAAATAAAGAGAAGACATCCTGAATACAATTGGGAAATAAAAAATCAGTATTATATGAATATACATAGTCCTAATACTGAAAAGTATATCAGCTCTACAGATGCTGTTTCAAAATTTCCCGAAAAATGTACTGCCATAGCTGCTAGACTAAATGACTATCAGGAACTAGAGGTATTTATTCCTTTTGGAACAGACGATTTGATTAACTTCAGAGTATCACCCACACCGCATTACTTTTCAGATAAAGAACGACAAACGGTCTATAACGAGAGAGTAAAAAAGAAAAATTGGAATACAATATGGCCAAACATTTCTATAGAATTTATCAAATAGATTATACTATGACTTGAGATTTATTTTTTACAAGACTTTCCGCTGTGGGAAAAGTGCCTGAAGTAGTTTCAGGCACTCGGAATTTTTGAGAGTAAAACAGTTCGGGGAACTGTTTTAGCCTGAGCCTAAAAATAAAAAAGTGAAGGGGCTCAAAAATTAGTCTTGGAACTTCGAAGAAGGTCGCTGACGACCGTACTCACCTAAGGAAAGTCTTAAAAAAATTTCTCTTCTACATAAAAAAGAGCCTCTCGGCTCTCAGATTGAAGACAAAGTCCTCAGAAGTTATACTTCTGGGGATTTTTCTTGCTTTGAAGGAGTATAATAAAAGGAAAAGGTATTTGATGAGGTGTTCCTATGTTTCACAAAGAAAATCCCGAATACAATCGACGTCAAGTAGGATTCTATACGCTTGATGAACTTGTGCCTAAAGACCATTTTCTAAGAAAAGTCGAGGAAACGATTGATTTCTCTTTTATTTATGATCTTGTCGAAGATAGTTATTCCTCGGATAATGGTCGCCCTAGTCTAGACCCTGTTTTATTAGTTAAAATTCCGTTGATTCAATGTTTTTATGGCATTCGTTCTATGCGCCAAACCATTAAAGATATTGAGGTGAATACGGCTTACCGATGGTTTCTTGGCTTATCTCTGGACGATAAGGTACCACATTTTACAACTTACGGTAAGAACTATAGCCGACGCTTTGAAAACAAGGAAGTGTTAGCACACATTTTTAGTCATGTGCTTCATCATGTTTTGGAAGTGGGGCTCATTGATCCCTCAGAAATCTTCATTGATGGGACCCATATCAAGGCAGCTGCTAATAATCATAAGTACAAAACTGTTGTTATTGATCAAAAAGCTAAATTCATGAGTGAACAACTGGAGATTGAGATTAATTTAGATAGGAAAAAACACGCAAAAAAGTTCTTAAAGCCCGCCAAAAAAGGCGAGGCTAAACCTAAGAAACAATCAACGACAGACCCAGACAGTGGTTGGTTTCATAAGGGGGAACATAAGGAAGTCTTCGCTTACAATGCTCAAGTAGCTTGTGATAAACACGGCTGGGCCTTAGCTTATACGGTTGAAGCAGGAAACATCCATGATAGTCAGGCTTTCTCTGCTCTTTTTGTCAAACTAGAACCATTCTCACCTGAATTCATTATTGCGGATTCAGGCTATAAAACACCTAGTATTGCCAAGTTTCTTCTAGAAAAAGGGATTACACCAGTTTTCCCTTACACTAGACCAAGAGGTAAGAAAGATTTTTTACGTCCAAAAGACTTTGTCTATGACGAGCATTTTGATTGTTATCTTTGTCCAGAGAACCATGTATTAACTTATCGTACAACCACACGTGAAGGTTATCGAGAGTATAAAAGTAATCCTAAAATTTGTAAGACCTGTCCCTTGTTAGCGATTTGTACTGAAAGTCGCCAGCACCAAAAAGTTGTTGTGCGTCATATTTGGAAAGATGCCCTAGAAGTCTGTGAAGATATTCGCCATCAAAGTGGTATGAAAGAACGGTATCAACACCGGAAAGAAACGATAGAACGGTTATTCGGAACAGCTAAAGAATATCATAACTTACGTTATACCAGAGAAAAAGGAAAGTCCAAAATGGAAGCTAAGGTTGGGCTTACTTTAGCGTGTCTAAATATCAAAAAATTGGTAAAAATGATGACAGGAAAGACCTATAATTTTACCCAAATATCTCAATATTATTGGATTATAGGAGAATTAGGTAAGAATATAAAAAAGACAAACATCAAAAACGATGTTTGTCTTCATTCTGAGAGCCTCTCGGCTCTTTTCATTTTAAATCGCAAACAAATCGTTTAGGTTCTCAGCCATAGTTGGGTGAGTGAAAATTTGTTTAGCTAAATCTGTGTATGGAATGTGATGATTCATAGCTAGGGTAATTAGATTGATAATTTCATGAGATTCTTGACCAAAGAGGGTTACACCCAAGATTTCCTTAGTTTCAGGATTTACCACAGCTTTGAAGGCACCACGCAAATCACCGTTAACATGGCCACGAGGCATGCCAGCAACTGGAAGTTCCTTGACTGCAACCGGTCCACCTGCTGCTCTGGCTTGATCTTCAGTAAGACCAACCTGTGCCAAAGGTGGGTTGAGGAACATAGCAGTTGGAACAGCTCCACGTGTTTCAAGGTTATAGCTACCATCACCAGTTAGGTAATTAAAGACAATACGGAAATCGTCTAGTGAGATATAGGTAAATTGAAGGCCACCATTAACATCACCAACTGCAAAGACACCAGGAACACTTGTTTCCAAATGCTTATTGACCTGGATGCCACCACGTTCAGTCAAGGCAATATCAGTATTTTCCAAGTGAAGGGGTTCGATATTAGGCTTGCGTCCTGTCGCATAGAGGAGTGCATCAAAACGGAACTCGCCTTTGTCAGTAACAACGACAACTTCATCACCGTCATTTTTCACTTCGGAAGTTTTAACACCTTGCTCAAAGACAATGCCGTCCTCTTCCATGTATTCCTTGGCCAACTTAGCAATAGATGGTTCCACACGTGGCAAGAAGCTAGTAGCTGCATCCAAAACAGTCACTTGGCTTCCCAAACGGTTATAAAGGCCAGCAAATTCAAGGCCGATATTACCACCACCAAGGACACCCAGACGTTTTGGCAAGGCTTCAAGGGTTTGAATACCAGTTGAATCGTAGACATGCTTAGTTGTTGTCAAGCCAGGAATAGGCAAGACATTAGACACGGCACCTGTGTTAATGACAATAGTCTCAGCTGTTAGCTCTTGGCGGTCATCACCAGCCACTACTTCAATAACCTTATTTGACACAAAATGTGCCTCTGCATCAATGACATCAACGCCATTGTCTGCCAACATTTTATAATTCTTAGCATTAAGACGACCAGTCACTGCACCACGTTCTTTCATGGTATCGTCAAATGACCAGCCCTTCTCAGCCGCAACAATCATAGTCTTAGTTGGGATACAAGCAATATTAATGCAAGTACCACCATACATCGCTTTACTGCGCTCGATGACAGCAACTTTCTTACCAGCTGCATTCATCTTAGCAGCCAGAGTTTTACCGGCTTTACCGAAACCGATAACAATCAAATCATAGTTTAACATTTCTGTATCCTCCTATCTACCGCCATTCTATCATTTAATTTTTCAGACTGCACATATTTGAACTGGAAATAAAAAGAGGCTACAGCTTTAGTTGAAACCCCTTTCTCATCTGTTTTTAATAGATTTCCATAAGTCCATTGCCTAAGTGTTTTCTCGCAGAAATTCTAATATCATTTTATTAAATTGCTTACTTTCGATAAAGGCTGCATGCCCCTGTTTGCTAAATTCATAATAGGAAGCATTTGGAATGCTATTTGCAAGTTCCCTTGCACCATCCACTCCCAGAACCAAATCTTTTTTAGCTCCCAAGACAAGAGTCGGGCAGGTGATTTTATCAAGGGACTTATGGCAATCAAACTCAAGAATTGACTTGGCTAAACGGACAAATCGTTCTTGTTTTTCAACACTCACAGTCTTCAAAAATAGTTTATTAATCACATATAATTTCTTTAACATAGGAGACGAAAATGTTTTACACATTGAATCCTTATTGAGCTTAGCCATCTCACCATTTTCTGCCATCTCAATCCAGCCTCCGATGGTTTTTCTACTGATATCATTATTTCGAGAGAATGTCAGAGCTAACACCAGACTAGTCACCTTTTGAGGATACTTAATAGCAAACAGCTGAGCAATCATACCACCTTGTGACATGCCTATGATAGAGGCATTAGCAATATACAATTCTTTCAAAGAATGGTAGAGGTCATCAGCTATATTCTCAATAGAAATGCCTTCTTCAATATGGTCCTTTCTATCAAAAATATAGACCTTATACTCCTTAGCGTATCGATAAAATAACGAGTAAATGGCAAGGTCAGACATATCACTTAAGCCTTGCAAACTTAATCCCGTAATGATAACGAGAACCTTATCTCCTCGACCAAAAGTGACATAGTCAACGCCCTGGTCTGACAAATGATTTCTGTGAATACTAAACATTATCTAAATTCTTTCATTGCAAAATTTAAGTATTATCATGCGTCCGGTGCATTATTTGATGCCATGATGATAATACTTACCAAGACAACAAAGGTAACTTGCCAAAGAATGAAAGCCATGAAATCCCCACCTTTAAAAATAAGCAGGTCACAAAGTAAAATAGCCAACAGCACAGCATTTTTTCTAAAAAGTTGGTCACAGTTTTTCCAAAAAGTTTCAAAAGAAATATTGGCTCCTATCTTACGAACAAGCTTCACATGATAAATAATCTCAACCAGGGATGCCACAGCTACTGTAGTTAGCAGTCCGGTCAAAGACACATCCATACGAAAACCAAAATAAAGAACGACAAGTTGAGAGAAAATAATTGCTGTGATTACACGAATATGGTTGGCCACGATAAAACCTCCTTAAGATAAGCAAGAATAAAAAGCATTATAGGTGCTCATTACTGCCCTTAATATGTCTACTCATTATATCATAAAATAAGACCAAAATTAGAAAAATCCAACAGTTTCAGGCTTTGCGAGCAGTCGCCAATCAACTTGCAAAAAATAGTTCACTTCTTGCTCAGACTGCAAAAAGGAGTCACCCCCTATCATGGTGCGACTCCTTTTTAATCAGTATAAATAACTCTGTTTAGGCCAATTCGTCAATTGATGTATATTCTCTGTTTAGACCCTTTGCAACTGGTTTGCTAGTGATATGACCTTGGTAGGTTGTAACCCCTTGACGAAGACCTTCGTCGTCGTTAATTGCCTTTCTGAATCCTTTTCCTGCAAGGGCTTCGATATAAGGCAAAGTGACATTGGTAAGGGCAATGGTTGATGTACGTGCCACGGCTCCTGGGATATTGGCAACGGCATAGTGAAGGACACCATGTGTTTCATAAACAGGCTCATCGTGAGTAGTCACGCGATCTGCAGTTTCAACAACCCCACCTTGGTCAACGGCAACGTCCACAATAACTGAACCTGGACGCATTTGTTTAACCATATGGTTAGTAACAAGTTTTGGTGCTTTTGCCCCTGGGATAAGAACTGCACCGATAACCACGTCAGCATCACGAACACTCGCTTCAATGTTGAGCGGATTTGACATCAGTGTTTGAATTTGGCTACCAAAGACCTCTTCAAGGACAGACAAACGTTTGGCACTGATATCAAGGATAGTCACTTGAGCTCCAAGTCCAAGGGCGATACGGGCTGCATGTGTCCCTACGACACCACCCCCGATAATAGTTACTTTACCTTTAGGAACACCAGGCACACCACCTAGGAGAACGCCAGAGCCACCCTCTTGTTTGGTCAAGAAATGTGCACCGATTTGAACAGCCATACGTCCTGCTACTTCACTCATTGGAACCAAAAGTGGTAGGTGACCTTCTTGGCTACGTACTGTTTCGTAAGCCACACCTGTTGTCTTCGCATTAACCATAGCATCTGCCAATTCTGGAGCTGCTGCCATGTGCAAGTAGGTAAAGAGTAAAAGGTCTTCACGAAGGAAGCCATATTCTGCAGCAAGAGGCTCCTTTACCTTAACCACGAGCTCAGCTGCCCATGCTTCTGCAGCAGTAGCAACAATTTTAGCACCTTGTTTTTCGTAGTCTGCATCAGTAAAGCCAGAGCCAAAACCTGCATTGGTTTCAATAAGGACTTCATGACCTTTAGCTACAAGACTTTGCACCCCAGCAGGCGTTAGAGCCACACGGTTCTCATTATTTTTGATTTCTTTTGGAATACCAATTAACATACGTTTCTCCTTATTCGGAAGTTATAAGGTAAAACATCATAAAGATGACTTGACCACTTCCTATCTATTTTTTGAAATGATAACGCTTTCATTTTATCTAAAAAGCTCAAAAATAGCAAGTGAAAAATTCTTACTCCTTTTTAAGTCCTGAAATCTTGCTTCTAAAATACGACAAAAGAACCCAACCAATCGGCTGGGTTCTTAAGTGTAAACTAAATGATCAAAAGAATATTTCTACTTAGGCACTTCCTCCTTTTCAATTTCAAAAGTGGTATCAATTTAAAGTCCTAAAACCTTATTTAAAACTCTTAACAAAATAATAAAAGAGTCCTTGGTCTGCTAATTGCTTATGTCCCAAGAGAAACTCAAGATGCCACTGAACACCTATAAATGGAGCGTCAGTGAAACTCTCAACACCCTCTATAACCTCATCCTCGGAACTCCTAGCAGTTACCTTCAAATGCGGAGCTAGTTTTTTCAAACTCTGACGGTGAACAGAATTGACCTCCTGCTTTCTTAACTCCATCCGCAAATAATGTACTCACAGATAGATGGATGATGGGACTTCCTTCTTCGACAGGTTTTTCATTACTGGTAATACCGATTAAGGGAATGGTCATTTTTCTTACTCCTTAAAATAGTCAAGTAGGAAGAGGGCGTTTTCCACATAGTAATTAACAGCTACTGGCAAGGCCTCATCTTTCACAAGGAAATCATCATGGTGCCAGTCTGGTGCATTCTCTTCGCCATTAGAGCCAACAAAGGCAAAGACTCCTGGTATTTCCTTTTGATAAGCCGCAAAGTCTTCGCCCCCTGTTGATGGCAAGGTTTCAATCACTTCTGCGAAGGCCTTAGAATTTTCAAAGATGAGAGGTGTGAGTGTCTGGTCATTGTAGGTCACGTAAGGCGAATTGCCCCAAGTGATGTCAACTTGAGCACCAAACTGGTCTGCTGTCGCCTGAACGACCTTTTCAAAACGAGCAATGACATCTTCACGAACCTTAGGCTCAAAGGTACGAATCGTTCCTTCAAAAAAACCTGCTGCTGGAAGAACATTCCAAGTATTTCCAACTTCGATATGAGTAACTGACAATACTGCTGATTCAAAGGGCGATACTGTACGAGCCACAATCTGCTGTAAATTGTTGATGATAGTCGTAATGACCAAGACCGTATCAACACCCAAATCAGGACGGGCCGCATGGGAAGAAACACCCTTAACATCAACCCTAAACTGCTCCACACCAGCCATGATAGCACCCGAACGAAGACCAATCTGACCCGGTTTCAAGTGAGGATTATTGTGATAACCGATGATAGCTGACACACCGTCAAGACCACCCGCTTCAATGACCTGATAGGCCCCTTGGAAGTTTTCCTCGGCTGGTTGGAAAATCAATCGAACGGTCCCCTTAAGCCCTGCTTCTCTTTCTTTTAAAAGCTGAGCGGCTCCAAGTAGAGAGGTTTGGTGAAAATCATGACCACAAGCATGCATAGCCCCATTGTCGCTGGCATAAGGAAGTCCTGTCTTTTCCTTAATCGGTAGGGCATCAATATCAGCACGCAAAGCAATAATCGGATGACCTGACCCAATCTCAGCGATGAGTCCCGTCTTCAAGGGATAATTTAAAGGCTCAATACCTAGATTTTTCAAATAACCTTTCAAAAAGACTGTCGTCTCATGCTCCTCTTCAGAAACCTCTGGATGTTGGTGAATCTGATGACGTATCTTTGCTAAATGTTCATAAAATGCTTCTGTCATAATGAACCTCCCTCTCTGATTAGACCTGCTCATTGCCCTGACTTACTTAAGTTCTCAATCGAATTGATACCATCATACCACCAGAAATAAGGCTTGAAAAATTAAAAAAACTTATAGAATGTCATAAGTTTTACTTATACCCCTAGAAAAGACCGTTGTTATGGGCCTTACAGTATTAAGCCTAGTGATAGGATGGACCTATCAGGAGATTGAAAGTTCCTATCATACCTTAATAAGAAGAAATGACTAGCCCAAATAAGTACGCAAAATCACTTTTTCCGCTTCCGTTAACGCTCGATAGGAACCTACTGCTATCTCTTCATCAAGCTTAAACGCTCCAAAAGAAATCCGCTTAAGATAGGTCACCTTGACTCCATAAGCCAAAAACATCTTTTTCACTTGATGAAACTTCCCTTCCGAAATCGTAATGTGAGCACAACTCTTGTTACGCGCAGAACTTAGAATTTCTAGCTGAGCAGATTTACAAACAGTACCATCCTCAAAGACAACACCTGACTCAAAAAATGAAGGTGCATCAGGCCCAAGAATATCATTGACCTCAACATAATAAGTCTTAGCTACATGATAGCGGGGGTGAAGCATGGCAAAGCCCAGAGGCCCATTGTTGGTAATCAGCACCAAACCCTCCGTGTCTCTATCCAATCGGCCCACAGGATAAAGACCGTCTCGCTGATCTTCAGGCTTAATCAAATCAATGACTGTTTGGTGTTTCTTGTCCTTTCGAGCTGACACTACACCTGCTGGCTTATTCATGAGATAGTAAACTTCTGGCGTATGCTCCAGTTCCTTACCAGAAACCGTGATGGTTTGAAGACTAGCATCCACATTAAGATTATCTCTATCCGCCAAGACACCATCTACATAAACTTGACGACTACGAATGAGCTTCTTAACCTGATTGCGGGAACCATAGCCTGCCTGTCCTAATAATTTGTCTAAACGCATAACCTTATTGTACCACGGATAAGCCTGGTCTAGCAGACTAAAAAAGGAGGACATAAGAAAGGTATCAAAAGAACTCTGGATGAAACAAAAAGTCTACCTTAAAAGATAGACTTATCACATTATTAACACTTACACATTTACATGGAAGATATGCCCGACCAAGAAGGTCACAAGCATGGTCAAGAGTCCTACTGTCAAGTTACGCAACATCGCTTGCTTAACAGGTGCTTTTCCGAGCTTGGCACTGATATAACCAGTCAAGAGCAAGGTAAGGGCAACCACGACCACTGTTACAGGAATACGGTAAGGCTCAGGGAACAGCATAATAGCTAGGGCTGGTGGCAAGGAACCAACTGAAAAGGCCAGGAAACTAGAGACAGCAGCATGCCATGGATTCGTAATTTCATCTAAATCCACCCCATATTTTTCCTCAACTAAGACCTTAATCGGATTCTTATTGAAGGCTTGATTAACCTTAACTTCAGCTGCCGTTTCACAATCCCCCTGACTGAGGAAGGTTTGATACAAACTCTCTCTAGCTGCCTCAGGAGAGCGGTCCAAGAGGGCTTGTTCCTTAGCGATAGCAGCTTCTTCAGTATCTTTTTGCGTTGACACACTGACATATTCGCCACCTGCCATCGAAAAGGCACCAGCAAAAATCGCTGATAAAGCAGAAATCAAGATGAACCAGATGTTTGATGTCGCACTGGCCACACCGATAACCACTCCTGCAATGGAAATGATGCCATCATTGGCACCCAAAACACCAGCTCTCAAAATATTTAAGCGTTCTGCAAAATTCTTATCTTCCAATTCTCTTACTCCTTATTTAGAATGATTCTAAAAAGTATTATAGCAGTTATTTAGAATGATTACAAATAAGAAGTTTGAAAAGTAGAATTTTTAAGGTTTACTCCAGTCACATGCAAACTCCAAAGCTAATAAAGCCACCTTGTCCTTTTCATCCAAGTCCATATGATTCATCAGGTTACGAGCGTCCCAATTACCTTCAGAAAGGTGATCCGCAGCATAGAAGAAGTGGCAGACCTCAACACCTCTAAACTTTGCTAAAGCTGCAACTGCAGAGCACTCCATATCCACACAAATGGCCCTTGCTACCTTTCGAGCTTTGAGTTTAGCACTCGTCTCACGGTAAATACCATCAGTTGTCCAGACCTTGCCTTCCTTATGAGGAATCTGACGCTCATTGAGATAGGAACGAAAACAAGCTAACACACCCACATTTACCGCAATCTCATTGCTAGCTTCCACATAGTGAAAACTCGTTCCTTCATCTCTAAGAGCATGACTAGGGATAATAATAGAAGTCTCTTTAATATCTTCATCAAGCACCCCACAAGTCCCAAAGAGCACCAGTTTATCAGTTCCCAAAGCAAAAATATCCTCTAAAATAGCCACACAGGCAGAGGCACCTACAGGTGCATTAAAAAGAGCCAACTCCTGCTCATCAATAACAAGCTTATATATCGGAATAGCCACATTCGCCATGGACGTTTCATAGATAAGTTCATGAGGAAACATCTCAAGCATTCGTTGAAAGGTCGAACGAGAAAAACAGGATACAGCTATTTTAGGAAACCCCTCAAGAGGCTCATTCAAGTCCTCGGGATTGATAATCGCTTGTCTATTATCATCAAATTCAGTTAGTAGCATACGTGACCTCCTTAGTTTTAGGACCCATTATAATACAAAAAAATCAGACCAAAAAGAACGGTCTGATTCTCTCACTATCTATTCTTCATTTTCCAAATCGTCCAGCTGTTTTTCAAGACGTCTTCTCTCATATCTTCCCAATGCAGCAATAGCCCAATTCATAAAAAAGACAAAGGGAGCATACAACATATAAGTAACTGCCCAAGCCATGAGATATCTAGGATCCAAGGGATTATTATGATAGACATTGTGGTATGACTGATAGTTAACTATCATTATTTTAAGGATGATAAGCCCAGTCACCAGTAAACAACCTAGGACTGTCATACTCGAACCTCCAAAAGCACTTACAGCAAGACGTTCAGCTCTATAAACAGACCAAACCCATGCAATTAATATTGGAAAAATTAAGTAATTAGAAGTGATGACACCATTGTTAAAGAGGGAGCCATAAAGTAAGCATACAAGCGTCCCTGCAATCATTATGTAATAGCATTCGGCAGCAACTTTATTAGTTAGAGCTTCTTCGCGTTCATCTGTAACCTCATTATTAATCAGTTTGAATTTCATCATCTTTACTTCCTTCCTAATTCTCCCAAAACAGTTGATCCAAGGTCCTGTCCAGTGTCTTGCAAATGGCAATGCATAAGGCTAGGCTGGGATTGTACTTTCCGGCTTCAATCAAACCTATGGTTTGTCTTGTTGCACCTACCGCTTCTGCCAAGTCACCCTGGGTCATATCATGCTCTGCTCGAGCTGCTTTTAAGCGTAAATTCTTTGCCACATGCCCCCTCCTTTTCATCTTATCTGATATTATCGTCGACATTGATTAGGTTCACCATCTGTTTTCATCTTAATTATACACTATATATTTCTAATTGCAATATATATATGTCATTATTTTAGAAATAAATTGCAAAATAAAAAGCCGAGATCCCTCTCAGCTTCTTCACTATTTAAACTTAAGCAGGTGTTACATCCAAGCTTTCACCAATTGCCGCAAGACGTTCGACAACTTCTTCTTGGCTCAAACCATTTTCAGAGACATAACGGTTGCGTGGGTGAACACGGCATTCATGTGAGCAGCCACGGAGGTATTTATCTTCATTTTCCTCTGAAGCAAGGATACGACGGTTACAGAATGGGTTACCGCAGTTAACATAGCGTTCGCAAGGCGTCCCATCGAACCAGTCCTTACCGACAACGACAGGATCTACATGGTTGATGTCAACGGCAATACGCTCGTCAAAGACATACATCTTACCATCCCAAAGCTCTCCTTGAACCTCTGGATCTTTACCGTAAGTCGCGATACCACCGTGCAATTGACCAACATCTTTGTAGCCTTCACGGACCATCCAACCTGAGAATTTCTCACAGCGGACTCCACCAGTACAGTACACAACCACGCGCTTGTCCATGAACTCTTCTTTATGGTCGCGGATCCATTGTGGCAATTCACGGAAGTTGCGAATATCTGGACGAATGGCTCCACGGAAGTGACCAAGGTCATACTCATAGTCGTTACGTGTATCGAGGACAACAGTGTCCTCATCTAGAAGGGTGTCTTTAAACTCTTTTGGTGACAAGTAGGCACCTGTTGTTTCAAGCGGATTGATGTCGCTGTCAAAGTTATCGTCCTCTAAACCAAGGTGAACGATTTCCTTCTTGTAACGCACAAACATCTTCTTGAAGGCTTGCTCTTCTTCCTCATCAATCTTGAACCAAAGGTCCTCCATCCCTGGAAGGCTGTGAACGTAGTCCATGTATTTTTGAGTAGTTTCATAGTCACCAGAAACCGTTCCATTGATTCCCTCGTCGGCGACCAAGATGCGTCCTTTCAGACCGATTGACTTACAGAAAGCCAAGTGGTCAGCCGCAAATTGCTCAGCGTTTTCGATGGGAAGGTATTTATAATAAAGCAATACTCGAATAGGTTTTGCCATTGTATATCCTCTTTCTTTATGAAATATCTATATCTGTTGTTTGATAGTCAAAGTCAACTTAACTATTATAGCGCTATCAAAGAGGGCTAGGCAATTGATTTGCTTGGAAGTGACTTTTCACAAAAGAAAAAGGCTGAGTGTCAAATGGCTCAACCTGAGTTTCGTAAGATTGTTTTTCAAAAGATAGTATTACAATTTCGCAGCGGCTGCCTCATCTAAGATAAGAGTCACATCTGGATGATTTTGCAAGACACTAGCTGGGACTTCCTCCGTCACAGGACCCTTGACCATTTTGAAAATGGCATCTGCCTTCTTGTCACCATAGGCAAACAAGATAATCTTCTTAGCAGCCATAATGGAAGCAATTCCCATTGAAATAGCCTTCGTAGGGACTTGGTCACGACTGGCAAAGAAACGGCTATTGGCTTCAATGGTGCTGTCCGTCAAGTCGACCACATGAGTTTGACTATCAAAAGGTGTACCTGGCTCATTAAAGCCAATATGCCCATTACTTCCGATTCCTAGGATTTGCAAATCAATGGCATGTTGTGCCAAGACGTCATCATAATCCTTAGCCGCCTGCTCCAAGTCCTCAGCCATACCGTCAGGCAAGAAGCTCTCCTTAAATGGCTTGGCATCAAAGAGTTGAGCCTTCATAAAGGCATGATAGCTCTGCTCATGGTCTGGTGCTAGTCCGACGTACTCATCCAAATTGACACTATAAAGCTCCGAAAAATCCACGTCGCTTTCAACCATCTCTTGGTAAAGAGCGATAGGTGAACTACCTGTCGCCAAGCCCAAGGTTTGAGCACCTGCTGCAAGGCTCTCTTTAAGAAGATCAAAGGCAACTTGTCCTCCCTCAACTTGATTCTTAACTAAAATCTTTTTCATTCTATTCACCTCGATATTGGTATATACCATTTTTCTTTATTATCTCTTTTTTTAACCTTTTTGTCAAGCGCTTTCACTCAACTCCTTTAATGACTGTCATCCTATATCGTGCTATAATAAAAAGGCTGAAAATTTTTAAACGAGGAAAGAAATGAATACAAACGATTTTGATTTTGAACTACCAGAGGAACTGATTGCCCAAACCCCATTGGAACAACGTGATGCCTCTAAACTCTTGGTCATTGATCCTGTAACCAAGGAAATGACTGATACCCACTTCGACCACATCATTGACCAGCTTAACCCTGGCGATGCCTTGGTCATGAACAATACGCGCGTGCTTCCTGCCCGCCTCTATGGTGAAAAGCCTGATACCCACGGCCATGTGGAATTTCTCCTTTTGAAAAATACCCAAGGGGATCAATGGGAAGTTTTAGCCAAACCAGCCAAACGCCTTAAAGTAGGTGCTAAAGTCAGTTTTGGTGATGGCCGTTTGACTGCCACTGTTACTGAGGAACTAGATCACGGTGGACGAATCGTAGAATTTAACTACGACGGTATCTTCCTTGAGGTTTTGGAAAGCTTGGGTGAGATGCCATTGCCACCTTATATCCATGAAAAATTGGAAGACCGCGACCGTTACCAAACAGTCTATGCCAAGGAAAATGGCTCTGCCGCTGCTCCAACAGCTGGCCTCCATTTCACTCCTGAATTACTTCAAAAGATTGAAGCTAAAGGCGTAAAATTGGTCTACCTCACCCTTCACGTTGGACTGGGAACCTTCCGACCTGTTTCTGTCGATAATGTCGACGAACATGAGATGCACTCAGAATTTTACACCCTCAGCCAAGACTCTGCCGATACCCTCAATAGTGTCAAAGCCGCTGGAGGACGCATCATTGCAGTGGGAACAACCTCTATCCGAACACTGGAAACCATCGGCAATAAATACGATGGTCAACTCCAAGCCGACTCAGGATGGACCAATATCTTTATCAAACCAGGCTACCAATTCACAGTCGTAGATGCCTTCTCAACCAACTTCCACCTTCCAAAATCAACCTTGGTGATGTTGGTTTCAGCCTTTGCTGGCCGTGAATTCGTCCTTGATGCCTATAAACACGCCGTCCAAGAGCGCTACCGCTTCTTCAGTTTCGGAGATGCCATGTTCGTCACACGACGTGCTGAGAAATAATATTGATTTTGAGACTTTTCCCTATAGGAGAAGTCTCTTTTATTGATCTCCACATTCAGAAAAAATCCACCAGTTATGAACTGATGGATTTTTTGTTTATTTCTCCGCAAACTGGCTATTATACAAGTCGTAATAGAAACCTTTGTCTGCAAGGAGGGATTCATGGTTTCCTTGTTCGATGATTTGACCATCTTTAAGGACCAAAATCTTGTCTGCTTCTTGGATAGTTGACAGACGGTGGGCAATGACAAAGCTTGTTCGACCTTGCATAAGGGTCTTCATGGCTTTTTGAATCAGGAGTTCCAGACGGGTATCAACCGATGAGGTTGCCTCGTCCAAAATCAAGATTTTAGGATCAGCCAAAAGCGCACGCGCAATGGTCAAAAGTTGCTTTTGTCCTAGTGAGATGTTACTTGATTCCTGGTTCATTTCCATGTTGTAACCACCAGGTAGTGTACGGATAAAATGGTCCACATTGGCTGCCTTAGCGGCTTCAACAATTTCTTCGTCAGTTGCCTCAAGATTACCAAAGCGAAGATTTTCCTTGATAGTTCCTTCAAAGAGCCAAGCATCCTGAAGCACCATACCAAACTGCTTACGATAATCCTGACGAGACAGGTTACGGATATCATGACCGTCAACCGAGATAGACCCGGCAGTCACATCATAGAAACGCATGAGAAGGTTGATAATCGTTGATTTTCCGGCACCGGTAGGACCGACAATGGCCACCATTTCACCAGGATTAACCTCAAGATTAAAGTCACGAATCAAAGGTTTATCAGCCACATACTGGAAGTCCACATGCTTAAAGCTAACTTGGCCAGTCAAATCTCCCTCTAGCACTTCAGTAGCATCATTAGCCTCGTCTGGTTCATCCATGAGTTGGAAAATACGGTCTAAAGAGGATTTAGCACTCTGCAATTGCCCAGCCAACTGAGTCAAGTTCTGAATAGGTTGGTTAATCTGCCAAACGTACTGAACAAAGGCCTGCATATTACCAATCGTCAAGTGACCAGCCAAGACTTGCAAACCACCTAGAACAGCAACAATGAGATAGGTCAAGTCAGATAAACCGTTAAGAACCGGCATCATAAGTCCTGAAATGAAATTAGCCTTAAAGCCTACCTTCTGAAGGTCTTCCGTGATTTCTTTAAAATCATCCAAGGATTTATCCTCACGCCCAAAAAGCTTAAGCACATTGAAGCCAGTCAGATTTTCCTGAACAAAACCATTAAGAGTACCTAGAGCATCAGCCTGCTGTTTAAAGTAGGGCTGAGACTTACTCATGATATAGCGGGCACCAAAGAATGTAATCGGAATAGTGATGACAACTATAGCTCCCAATTGAAGATTAAGGTAAAGTACTGTTCCAATAACCAAGGCTAGAGTAAAGACGGCATTAACAACCTGCAAGAATGACTGCTGCAAGGCATTAGATACTGTCTCGACGTCACTGGTAAAGCGTCCCAAGAGGTCACCAAACTGGTGCTTATCAAAGTATGACACTGAGGTACGATTGATTTTCTCAGTCATCTCATTTCGCATATCTTGAACCGTTGCTTGCACAGCATTGGTCATGAAATAGTTGGAATAGTAGGCGGCCAACTCATAAATAAGACCACGCAAGAGATAAACAACGAGAACCAAACCAACATAGGAGACGTTGATATGAGCACCTTCCACACCTTTGATGATGGCCAGCGTATTTTTAGTCAACTCGGTAATAGCTAAACCAATGACTACGGGTTCAAGGACACTCATGATGACACTAACAATTTTCAGGAAAATGGCTAGGTAAAGTGGGAAACGATAAGCCTGCAAGTAGGACCAAAGGCGGCCAAAACTTGAGGAATGATTTGTTTTCTTTTTATTATTCTTCATTTCGACCTCCTTCTAGTCTTCTGTAAGACTCTTTTGATTCAATTGAGAATTAGCAATTTCACGGTAAATCTCATTGCTTTCCATAAGCTCTTCGTGACGGCCACGACCAACGATTTCACCCTTATCAAGAACGATAATCTGGTCTGCATCCATGATAGTACCCACACGTTGAGCCACAATCAAGACTGTCGCATCCTGGGTCACTTCTTTCAGACGACGACGCAAGGTTGCATCAGTCTTGTAGTCCAAGGCAGAGAAGGAATCATCAAAGATGTAAAGGTCAGGACGTTTAACAACTGCACGTGCAATTGACAAACGCTGCTTCTGTCCCCCAGAAAGGTTGCTACCACCCTCAGCCAAGTGAGAGTCATAGCGTTCTTCCTTACTTTCGATGAATTCCTTAGCCTGAGCGACATCCGTAGCTTGATTCAATTCTTCATGACTGGCATTTTCCTTACCATAACGGATATTTTCACCGATGGTTCCTGTAAAGAGCAGGGCCTTTTGTGGAATAAAGCCAATCTTACGACGCAGAGCCTTCAGATTATAGTCACGGACATCCACACCATCAACAAGAATGCGTCCAAGTGTCACATCATAAAAGCGTGGAATCAACTGCACAAGTGATGATTTTCCTGAACCCGTAGATCCAATAAAGGCAATGGTTTCACCTGGTTTAGCCTTGAAAGAAATATTGTGTAGGACAGGACTTTCAGTTTCACCAGGATAAGCAAAGGTCACATTGTCAAACTCCAAATATCCCTTAGTCTCAGTCTCTGTCACCCCATCTTCATTTGGATTGATAGAAATAGGCATGTCCATAATTTCCTGCAGACGCTCACTAGATACCGCCGTACGAGGATACATGGTAAAGAGGTTGGCTAGGAAAAGGAAAGACAATAGCGCATGGAAACTGTACTCAATAAAGGCAACCAAATCCCCGATTGCCAAAGTCCCAGAACCTAATGGCTCAAGGGCAAACCAAACAATAGCCACAATCATGGCGATGATGATTTGCACAAAAAGTGGCTCAGTCAAACCAGTTAATTTAAAGAGCTTGTTTGAATTATCCGCATAGACAGCATTTTGAGAAGCAAACTTCTTCTCTTGAAAATCTTCTCTAGCGAAAGCTCGGATGACACGAAGTCCAGTTAGATTTTCACGAGCGTACTGGTTAATCTTGTCGAGAGTTGCCTGTTGCTTCTCAGAAAGCGGACGTGTTTTTACCGCTACATACCAGACTACTACGGCTAGGAAAGGCAAGGAAATTGCCACAATCCAAGCCAAAGACGGACTTGTCGTCAAAATTAAGAAGACACTGGAAACCATCATCAGAGGAGTAATGACACCCATCTTAAGAATCTGTTCTGCAAATTGCATGAGAACAAAAGCATCAGATGTAATACGAGTTACCAAAGAGGATACGCCAATCTGCTCGTACTCATGGTGGGAATACTCCTGAAGCTTAGCGTAAATGTCATTACGCATGACCTGCACCATTGTGGTCGTCAATTTACTAACCGCATAGGACAAGAGCACACGACCAACAATCCCAGTCAAGACCACACCGAACATGACCCAAGCATAGGTATAAAGCTTGTCAGCATCTCCACGGTTAATCCCCTCATCAATCATTTTGGCAAGAACCGTCGGCAGACCTAAGTTAGCAATAACAAATAAAATAGCCGCCGTAAAATTCATTGCTAGCCACTTAGGATAACGCCTAAGATAAGACCAAATATAAGCCATAAATTTCTCCTTTTCTTTTTTGCATTTACCATGCCTTTAGGATTTTTATAGTTATTTACAACTACTAAAGCCGAAAAAGGCACAGAAAAAGGGCGTGACAAGCACGCACATTACCTACATTCTAACAAATGAAAATATTAAAAGCAATAGAAAAAACCAGAGCTGATGCCCTGGTTTCTACCTATCATAATCTGCGTATCGTGTGGTTTCACTCAATTTCTCATGAACGCTAATCAACCATTCAAAAAATCTTCTATATTCTTTTAAGTACTCATACAATGTCTTATAGCTATATGGAATAACGAGCTTTGCTTGATAATATTCCTTAACATACCAAGGCATAATCTCAAGCAACTCGTTTATATTTTTCATTAGTGTTTCTTGTTTCATATTAGCCTCAAATCTAACAATTTTCTTGTTAGCAGTAGTTTATCATAGCTAACATGTGTATTCAACAAATACCTGTTTTCCGAATAGTTGTTTTAATTGGTAATACTTTTCTCAAATTGTAACTATCTAGCTGGAGTTTTTTCTAAGCTTTTAGTTATATGCGAAAAAAGATATTGTATTAAATATGCCAGTTATAAAATTTTGTAATGCTTCCATTCTTCTTTATCGACTATGCGCATAACGGTGACAGTCTTGAGAAACTCCTCTCCGTTGTCGAGCCTCATCAAGCGGGGAATATCACGCTGATTATCGGAGCAATGGGCAATAAAGGCGAGAGCAGACGTAAGGACTTTGGCAAGGTCATCAGCCAACATCCTCGTATCTCTCCTATCCTCACCACTGACGACCCAAATTTTGAGGATCCAAGTGCTATCTGCACTGAAATTGCTAAGCATATCAATCGCCCAGCCACGATTATTGTCGATCGGGCGCTATCTATCAAAACTGCGCTCTCTAAGACCAAAACTAGTGATGACGCTGTCATTATCGCTGAAAAAGGTGCTGACGCTTTCCAATTAGTAAACGGCGAGCGCACCGCTTACGCAGGAGACCGAGCTATTGCCAGCCAGTTTCTGTAAACGGCTTATTTATAACGATTCCAATATACACGAAACCCTTAAAAGAGACTTAATTAAGTCTCTTTTCTATGTTATAATGCAGTTACAGTCAAACAGAAAGGAGGTCAGTATGTCACAGATTTCAGCTGAACATATCTCGGTTGCTTATGAGGATAAAGTGATTTTAAAGGATTTATCCCTTGATTTGCTTGACGGCAATATCACGACTATCATCGGCAGCAACGGTTGTGGCAAGTCAACGCTTTTAAAAGCACTGACTCGCATTCAAGCGATTAAGAGCGGACAGATTTTGATTGATGGGGAGACTATCGCAAAACTTTCCACCAAGGAAGTCGCCAAAAAAATCGCTCTCTTGCCACAGGTGTTAGAAGCAACAGAAGGTATTTCAGTTTATGAATTGGTCTCGTATGGGCGCTTTCCACACCAAAAGTATCTAGGCAACTTAACCAGCTTTGACCGTGATAAGATTCACTGGGCGATGGAAGTGACCAGGGTCACACCTTACGCCAATCTCGATGTGGATAGCTTATCTGGCGGGCAACGCCAGCGTGTCTGGATTGCTATGGCTCTTGCTCAAGATACGGATACCATTTTTTTAGATGAGCCTACGACTTATCTGGATATGAATCACCAACTGGAAATCCTAGAGCTCCTCTATCGCCTCAATCAGGAAAACCATAAGACCATCATCATGGTTCTGCATGATTTGAACCTTGCTGCACGCTTTTCCGATTGCCTCGTCGCTATGAAAGACGGCGAAATCAAGTACCAAGGAAGTGCAGAAGAAATTATGACAGATGCTATTCTAAAAGACATCTTTCATATCAAAGCGCAAATCGTTACAGACCCTATCTTTAATCGTCCTACGCTACTGTCTTATCAGTTATTATAGATTTTACGGAGAAACCCTATGAAAAAAATCGCCTCATGGCTCACACTGTTACTAGCTGCACTTGTTTTAGTCGCTTGTGGCAATCAAAGTAAAACAAGTACAAGCTCAAGCGAAATCTCTAGCATGCCAAAAATTTCTGGCTTTACCTATCACGGAGATATTCCTAAAAATCCTAAAAAAGTCGTCAACTTTGCCTACTCCTACACTGGCTATCTCCTAGAATTGGGTGTCAATGTCAACAGTTATTCGCTGGATTTGGAAAAAAATAGCCCTGTCTTTGGGGATGACCTCAAAAAAGCTAAGGCTGTGCAGCTTACTTCAGACGATACCGAGGCTATCGCTACGCAAAAGCCTGACTTGATTATCGCTTTTTCAACAGACCAAAACCTTGAATCCCTCAAAAAAATCGCACCTGTCCTTGAAATCAAGTATGGCGAGCGCAACTATTTACAAATGCTAACAGACCTTGGAAAAGTCTTTGGCAAAGAAGATAAAGCCAAAGCTTGGCTAGCTCAGTGGAAAAAATCTGTCGCTAAAGCCAAAAAAGAACTGGCTAACTACATCTCACCAACATCAACCTTTACCGTCATGGACTTTTACGACAAGAATCTCTACCTCTACGGTAACAACTGGGGACGTGGGGGAGAGTTGATTTACGATGCCCTTGGCTATCAAGCTCCTGAAAAGGTCAAAGAAGATGTCTTTAAGCCAGGCTGGCTAGGTATTTCACAAGAAGTTATCGGAGACTACATTGGCGACTATGCTCTTTTAAATGTCGACAGAAAAACCAGCCAAGCAGCTGCTAGTCTAAAAGAAAGCGACGTCTGGAAAAATGTCCCTGCTGTCAAGGCTGGGCATATCTTAGAGGTATCTGAAGGCACTTTCTACTTCTCAGACCCACTATCTCTTGACGCTCAATTAAAAGCCTTTGTGTCTGACATCAAGAAAATGGACAAGTAGAGGATTTTCTATGACGACATCACCTTTGCGTCACAAAACAAAGCCAAGTCACCTTTGGCTTGTTTTTTTCATCACGCTCACTCTTTTTCTCTTTGGCTGGTATGTTAGCTTACGCTTTGGAGCGGTTTCTTACAGTAATCAGACACTTCTAGAGGTGGCAAAACATCCGCTGACAAACTCTAGTGCGCAAGATGTCATCTTTGATTTGCGTTTGCCACGCTCTCTTTCTGCCATTCTCGTTGGCGCTAGTATGGCGCAAGCAGGCGCTATCATCCAAGGCGTCACACGTAATCCCATCGCTGACCCTGGGCTTTTAGGAATCAATGCTGGCGCTGGGCTGGCTTTGATTTTAGCTTATGCTATCTTTGGTAGCCTACACTACACCAGCGTTTTACTGGCTTGCCTTATGGGGTCACTGCTTGCTGCTCTCTTGGTTTTTGGGCTTTCTTACCACAGGCAAAGAGGCTACAGCCAGCTGCGCCTTATCCTTGCAGGTGCCATGGTGTCCACACTCTTTTCAGCAATTGGACAAGCTGTCACACTTTATTTTGACCTCTCAACGGCCATTATCGGCTGGCAAGCTGGGGGACTGGCACAGACCAACTGGAAAATGCTTGCCATCATTGCTCCTATTCTCATCATTGGTCTGCTGCTCGCTCAAATCCTTAGTCATCAGCTGACCATCCTTAGCCTCAATGAAACAGTCGCAAAAGCTCTGGGACAGCGCACTCTTCTGACGACTCTATCGCTTTTAGTTGTTGTTTTGATATTGTCTAGCGGAGCCGTGGCTTTGGTGGGGACCATTTCCTTTGTAGGGCTCATTATCCCACACTTTGTCCGACTGTTTGCAGGCAAGAACTACAAACTGCTTCTGCCTCTGACAGCTTTTCTGGGTGCGACCTTTATGCTCTGGGTGGATGTGATTGCTAGAGTCATCCATCCGCCAGCTGAAACGCCAATCAGTGCTATTATAAGCCTTGTTGGTTTGCCTTGCTTCTTGTGGTTGATTAGAAAGGGGAAAAGTCTATGATGACACGTCAAAGACTCATCACGTCCTATCTTGTTTTGACAGGTCTTTTGGGGCTTTCTATTCTCCTATCGCTATCTATGGGTTATGCTAGGTCGTCTTTTCTTGATGTGATTGACCTCATCCTAGGACAATCCAGCTCTGCCATGACCTTTATCATGACGACCATCCGTTTGCCAAGAATTATCGCCTGTCTCTTTGGCGGCGCTTCTCTTGCTATTTCTGGCATGTTGTTGCAGACACTGACTAAAAATCCTCTCGCTGACTCGGGTATCCTAGGCATCAATACAGGCGCTGGTTTTATGATTGCTCTTGTGATTGGCTATCTGAATATAACTAGCGCAAGCGCCATTAGTTTGCTTCCTTTTATGGCTATGCTTGGCGGGATTGCTACCATTGCTACTGTCTATCTCATGGCAAGAAAGAAAAATCATGGCATAAGTCCCACTCGCTTGATTGTCACTGGTGTCGGTGTCTCGACCATGCTCTCTGGTGTCATGGTCTCTATCACAAGCACCCTCTCCCCTGACAAGATGGACTATATCATCTCCTTTCTCAGCGGTAAGGTGAGTGGAGCTACTTGGGAAAATATATCTCTCTTTGCGCCTATCTTTGTCCTTTTATGGATCATCACTTATAGCCGTAGTCGCTATCTCAACATCATGGCGCTCAATGAACAGACAGCTCTTGCCCTAGGACTTGACCTCAAGCGTGAGCGCTTGATAACCATCATCCTATCCACAGCCCTTGCTGCGCTTAGTGTGGTCATGATTGGCAATATCACTTTTGTCGGCTTGGTAGCTGGGCATATCACACGGCGCTTTATGGGCGGTGATCACCGTATCATCTTGCCTTTTGGTATGATGACTGGCATGATACTTCTTCTCGTCGCAGATACTATCGGACGGGTGCTTTTGGTTGGCTCTGGCATTCCGACAGGGCTTATCGTCTCTTGTATCGGCGCCCCTTACTTTTTATGGCTCATGTCAAAGACAAAGGAAAATAGCTAGGACTTGTGTCCCAGCTATTTTTAAATCCCTTATAATTCTTTCTTCAACTCAAAAAAGCTGATTTCTCAGCTTTTTAATCAATCATGGAGCTTATTTACTTTTGAATTGCATCGCTTCATCGCTCTGCACAAATTCTCGTTGAGCATCTGTTAATTCCTCAAGTTCATCACAGCCAATAAGTCCAAAGACTTCCATGCCATCTTTTGTACTTACGATGTATGCCTCAAGTTCTCTAGCTTTTTCAACATCTGACACTAAGTAAATATTCTTTTTAGTCATTACTTCATCAGTCATTTTACTCTCCTTCAACCCTTTATTTTTGTTTAATCTTCCCCCAATTTATCATGTTGGGCCCTGAAGGCGTATAATAGATCAAAATCTGAATCAAGTTTATTGTTGTCGTCAGCTTGTTCAGCCATCTTAGCATTTAAACTATTTTCCATCCTCCTAATACAATCCATTATCTTCCTTATCATTGTAAGGGTTTCAGAGGTAATTTTCAAGACTTCACTTGAATTTTCATTGTTTTTAATTTTATCTGAGCTTTTCATTTTCTGCTTTAGACGTTTTTCGATTTCGTCTAAACGTAGCTCTTTCATACTTTGTTGAAGTTCTGAAATGGCTGATACTGGCTCTAAAGGTTTTATCCTTTCAACCGTCAAATCCTCAATTTTTGTGACGTACATAATGACCTTTGCGCGTGCTTCTTCTTTTTCATTATGACCTGGTATATAGATATTCTTGCACACCGCAAATTATTTTTACTATCAAGCTTCAGAACGTCTTGAAAATAAAATTTCTAACATCAATAATGCAATTGATGAATCTCAAAGCCAGTATCCAATAAAGCTGAGAACGTCTTTAATACTTTATATTCCGTTCGACAAACTTGAAGTTGTTTACTTACAGTACTCCTCTATTTTGTAGATATATTCTTTTAGAAGTCTCCGTGAATAAATTTTTTTATTTTTTGAATCTCTAACTTCTTTCCAAAGTATAGCCGCAACTTTTAACTTGTTGGAGTAATGATTGCTAAATTCATCTGCACAAAAGTCTTTTAGAAATTGATTCCATTGGCAAGCTGAATTATCATACTTGGCGTAGTCTGACTCTCCATAGTATATTTTAATCATATCTTGGATTGTAAAATTTATGTTGTTGTCCCGTTTTACTTTTCGCCAAGCTGTTGCCATATCAGCATTAAATTTAAACGAATTAACACCTGTTACAGCTGAAAAATAATCACGAAATTTCTGATTAAAGGAAAACCCACATTCAAGTAATGATGTATTTAGGGTTATTATTTCGGTTTGATTTTTGTTTCTTTTCCTCAAAAATTTTTCTACTCTATTTCCCTTAAAATATTGTTCTATAATATGATTTAATTCTTTTTTTGTACATCTGTATTCTAATCCAAGGTACTTACAAATTTGTGAAAGCTCTTCTCGATACCAGTAGTATCTGTTAAATTCTTCAAATGATTTTATATCTCTAAAATCAGGTCTGTTTTCTTCCAAATGCTCACCTCTACAACTCCAAATTTATCTTATTATATCGGCTCTATAATTTCTGTAGTGGGTAAAACCACTGTAGAGATTATAGAGCTTTTTGAATGCAGACAAAAAGTCCCATAAGAACTATAATGAAAAGCAACCAAACCATCATTAGGAAGAACTTATGAGACTTATTAAGAATACCACAGAATTAATCGGAATTAAAGACCAAAATATCAATATTTCACTTGTTTTTGAAACTGATACTCATATCGAGATTCAAGCAAAACTTGATTATCCTGCACCATCATGTCCTCATTGCCATGGAAAGATGATCAAGTACGACTTTCAAAAGCCTTCTAAAATCCCTCTTCTTGAGCAAGCTGGAACTCCAACACTACTACGTCTGAAAAAACGTCGTTTCCAGTGTAAAAGTTGTAGACGAGTCACGGTAGCTGAGACATCTATCGTTGAGAAAAACTGCCAAATCTCCAATCTAGTCCGACAAAAGGTTACACAACTCCTAACTGAGAAGGTGGCATTAACGGATATTGCCAGAAGACTTCGCGTGTCAACGTCCACTGTTTATCGTAAGCTTGACCAATTCACTTTCAAGGAACATTATGACAAACTTCCAGCTGTTATGTCCTGGGATGAGTTTGGGTTCAAGAAAGGTGACTTGGTTTTTATCGCTCAAAACTATGAGACCAACGAGCTCATAACCATCCTTGATAATCGTCGCCAAACTACTATACGAAACTACTTTTTGAAGTATCCATTGGAAGATCGCCAAAAGGTACAGTTTATCACAATGGATATGTCTGGAGCCTATATCCCACTAGCCCGCAGACTCTTTCCAAACGCCAAAATCGTTCTTGATCGTTTCCACATTATCCAGCACCTTGGTAGAGCATTTTTAAAGACTAGAATTGCAATCATGAACCAGTTCGATAAGAAGTCTCTACCCTATCGAGCCTTGAAAAATCACTGGCGTCTCTTTCAAAAAGACAGCCGTAAGCTATCGCTCAACTCTTTCTATTCAAAGACCTTCCGACAAACTGTAGTACCACATGAAATCATTGAGAAGACATTGGTCTTTTCAGAAGAGCTCGCTAATGCCTACAAACTTTATCAGCTTTTGCTTTTTCACTTTCAGGAGAAGAGGGTAGATGAGTTTTTTGAGTTAATAGAGGAGAACATGAGCAAGGTCAATCACTCCTTTCAAACGGTCTTTAGGACTTTTCTTAGACACAAGCAATACATCAAGAATGCGCTAGAAACTGACTATTCAAACGCGAAACTCGAAGCGACTAACAAGTTGATTAAAGACATCAAACGGTTGGGCTTCGGTTTTAGAAACTTCATCAACTTTAAGAAACGTGTCTTCATCACTCTAAACATAAAAAAAGAGAAGACCTATCAGGTCCTCTCTAGATGTTAGCTTTTCGTCACCCACTACAGTTGACAAAGAGCCATTATATCATGATTTTGAGTAAAAAAATAAACCCCACCAAGGTTTAATCTTGGTGGGGTTCTAGTGGGGAATGAAATTATTCCACCGATTTTTAATCGCTCTAAGCAATCATTAAACCTTGATTTACTAGGCTTTTGCAATCAAATTTTGGTACTCTATTATTTAAGAGTAACTGAAGCTCCAGCTTCTTCAAGTTTAGCTTTAAGTTCTTCAGCTTCAGCTGCAGCAACACCTTCTTTAAGAACTGATGGTGCACCGTCAACGATAGCTTTAGCTTCTTTAAGACCTTCGCCTGTGATTTCACGAACAACTTTGATAACAGCAACTTTCTTGTCGCCTGCAGATGTCAATTCAACGTCGAATGAATCTTTAGCAGCACCAGCGTCAGCAGCACCAGCTGCAGCAGCAGCTACAGGAGCAGCAGCAGTTACGCCAAATTCTTCTTCGATAGCTTTTACAAGGTCGTTCAATTCAAGGATTGAAGCTTCTTTAATTTCAGCAATAATGTTTTCAATGTTCAATGCCATTGTGATTTCCTCCAAATGTGTTTTTTAATATAGTGTTTTAAACGTAGCTTAGGCTACGAGTTGTGAAGATGGGCTTATGCAGCACCGTCTTCTTTGCTTTCTGCAACCGCTTTGACAGCGTATGCAACGTTGCGCACTGGCGCTTGAAGTACAGAAAGGAGCATAGAAAGCATACCTTCTTTGTTTGGAAGTGATGCAAGAGCGTTGATTTCTTCGACTGAAGTGAACGCACCGTCAACAACACCACCTTTGATTTCAAGAGCTTCTGCGTCTTTAGCAAATTCGCTAATAACTTTTGCTGGTGCGATAACATCTTCATTTGAGAATGCTACTGCAGATGGTCCAACGAAAAGTTCTTTAAGGTCTTCAAGACCTGCTTCTTCAGCTGCACGAGTCAAGATTGAGTTTTTGATAACTTTAAATTCAACGCCTGATTCACGAAGATTACGACGAAGAACGGTATCTTGGTCAACTGTAAGTCCACGAGAGTCAACAACAACGATAGATGATGCTGCTTTCATTTTCTCAGCGACGATAGCAACTTGTTCAGCTTTTTTAGCAATAATAGCTTCACTCATTAGTAGTTTTACCTCCGTTTTTATTTTTGGGCTAGGCACAAAAAAATCGTACCTAAACCTAGACACGAAAGTACAATACGTTACAAAAAAATAGTTACGTTTTGTGCCTCGGTTGGATGTTTATGAGTTTAACTCCCCAACTGTCTTAGGTCAGTTTTTTCAAACCTTATATATAATATCATGACCTAAATCAGACGTCAAGAAAAAAATGCAAATTTTTTTATTTTTTTCTCTATCTTTTTTGAAAAGCATTAAACCTCTCAAAATCCAAAGATTTCAAGAGGTTATGTCTAATCATATCTAAGTGCTTCGATAGGATCAAGTTTCGAAGCTTTATTAGCCGGTAGGAGACCAAAGATAATTCCTACGGCTGCTGAGAAGGCAATGCTTCCCATGGCTACACCAAGAGAGACTGTCGCTTTAAGATCCATGGCACTCCCGATTGGTCCAACGACTAGGGCCGCAAAGCCTAGCCCAATCAAACCTCCCAGGATGGTCAAAACCATAGACTCAATCAGAAACTGTGTCAAGATTTTACGACGTGTAGCACCTAAAGCCTTACGAAGACCAATCTCTCGTGTCCGCTCAGTTACTGAAACCAACATGATGTTCATAACACCGATTCCACCAACTAAGAGTGAAATCCCAGCAATAGCACCGACAACGGTGGTAATCGTTCCAAAGATTGTGTTCACCTGATCTAAGGCCGAGCTCATATCTGCTGCCTTGTACTCCCCGTTATCATCTTGGGCCAACTGGGTCAAGCGTTTGGCAGCATCCTTAGCGACACTACTACTATTTTTCACATCGGTCACATGGAAAAAAATCTGGCCAATAGCATCAGTGTTATTTTCAGCTGCTAACTGGGTATTGGCCACAAGAGCTGTTCCAATTTCACCATAGGCACCGATTGCTGTGTCTTTATTCTTATAAACACCAATCACACGATAATCATTTTTCCCAATAGTAACCACTTGGTTAAGGGCATCCTCATTCGTCTCAAAGAGTTTTTTAGCCACCATCTGATCAATGACAATGACTCGTGAAAAGTTTTTATAATCATTGTCTTGCAAGGAACGTCCTGTCAACATCTCTAACTTTTTAGCTTTAAAGTAGCCCTGGCTGGCACCTGTGATATTAACATTCTTCACAGTCTTTTTCTGGAGGGAGATAGAGGAAGTTAGGCTGTTGGTCACAAAATAACTATCGATACCAGGCGTCTGCCTAGCCACTTGCTCCAACCAAACTTCTTTAACCGGTTTGGTCGGATGTGACAGGTCCGCATAGGCAGGATCTAGCTCCTCACCCTTGGCTTCATAGTAGACTTGAACAGTATCCTTATCACCTGTCACACTATCGGTAACACTCTGACGCATCCCATTTCCTAGACCCATGATAAGTACTACCGCAGCAACACCAATGATAATCCCCAACATGGTCAGGAAGGACCGCATCTTGTGAGAACGAATAGAACTAAGAGCAAATTTCCAATTTTCCATTCTTACCTCCTAGTCTATCCGAACGCTGTCCGTTGTGTCTTGGGTGATTTCCCCATCACGGATGACAATCTTACGTCGGGCATAATCCGCAATCTCAGGTTCATGGGTAACCATGACAATGGTCTTCCCTTCTCGGTTTAGCTGGGTTAAGAGATCCATAATCTGGGTTCCTGTCTTGGTATCAAGCGCACCCGTAGGTTCATCCGCCAAAATGATTGCTGGATCGTTAGACAGTGCACGCGCAATAGCCACCCTTTGCTTCTGTCCACCAGACAGCTCTGACGGCAAATGATGGCTGCGGTCTGACAAGCCGACTTTTTCCAAGAATTGTTGTGCCCTTTGCTTACGTTCACGTGGAGATTTCCCCGCATAAATCAGGGGAAGCTCTACATTCTTTTGGGCACTTAACTTTGGCAAGAGAAAAAACTGCTGAAAGATAAAACCAATCTGGTCATTTCTTACCTTAGCCAAGCGGTTTTCAGAAAGCTCAGCTACATCCTCACCCTCGAGTTGATAGGAACCTGTTGTCGGTTGATCTAGAAGTCCAATAATATTCATGAGGGTTGATTTTCCTGATCCAGAAGGGCCCATGATTGCCACGAAGTCACCTTCATCAACTGATAAGTCAATCCCCTTAAGGACCTGCAAGGACTCCTGACCATTTTTGAAAGACTTGGTGATGCCTTTTAAGACCATAAGTGCTGGCTTAGTCACTAGACTTCACCTCTTCTCCAATAGTCTCTTTTGATTTTTTGCTATCGGCATCTGTCACATCCTTCAGGGTCTCTCCATCCTTAAAGGATTTCTCAGCCTTAGTAATAACCTTTTGACCTTCTTTAAGTCCTGAGGCAATTTCTTGTTGCTTAGCATCTGCATTGCCAAGTTTAACCTTGACCTGCTTGATTTTTTGACTCTCGTCATCGTAAACCCAGACGTAGTTGTCAGAGCCTTTCTTGGTCACAGCAGTTACTGGAACTAACAGGGCATCATCATCTTTGGTCACTTCAAGGGATACATTGAAACCTTGCTTGAGCTTGCCTATAGGACTGGTCAATTGAACCTTGTATTCATACTGGGAACCTGTCTGTCCTGAATTGCTAGATGTACCTGCTGACTGACTGGCATTTTGCTTAGGATAATTGGAAACGTAGCTGACTTTCCCTGTCCAAGTTTGATCAGGGTATACCTTGGAAGTAATCTTGACCTTTTGACCAACTGAAATATTTGGAATGTCATATTCCGTTAAGGTTCCTTGAATCTCAAATTGGCCTTCACTGGTCACATGAACTAGAGTCTGGCTCTCTTTTGAAGCAGGGTCCACAGAGTCCGCAACTTCCACAACTGTCCCATTAACATCTGAAACAATGACTGTTTGGTTGAGAACGTCTTGTGCCTTTTCTAGCTCTGAGGCTGCGTTAGCAACGGCATCATTATAATCTTGCAAGGTTTGGTAATTACTTGCCTCGGTTTGCTGACGCTGTTGAGGGCTAACGGTAGTCGTCGAATCATCCTCATCCGAATCACTACTTGTTTGTGCCGAAGCCACAGGAGCTGTCCCATACTGTTGGAAATAATTACGGTCACGAACTGCCTTATTATAGGCACGACTAGCCGTATCATATGCTGCTTGGGCAGAGGTACTGTCGTATTGGACCAGTTGCTGACCAACGCTAACTTCCTCACCAACAGAAACTGTCACAGTGGCATTGCGTCCAATGGTATTGTCAAAATAAACGTACTGTTCCGACTGAGCCTTCACCATGCCAGTCAGAAGGGTGGACGAGGCCAACTGCCCCTTGGTTACCTTACTTGCTGTAGGGGACTCGGAAGCCTTATCATCTTTGCCACCACCTGCAAAAAGGTTAAAACCTAGGACCAAAAGGACAAGGAAGCCAATTCCTCCAATGATCCAAACCCTTTTTTTATTTTTAAATAACTTTGGACTGATTTTTTTTCGCATAGGTCTCTCTTTTCTTTTGTATCGTATAAATAAAACAATTGTAATACTTTTAACTTTCAGTGTCAATGGCCTTCGCTTAAATCCATAACACCATAGTGCAGCTTTTGATTGGGACGAACCTGGCGTTCGAACCCTAGTTCCTCAAAAACGGTATCTCGAAAATGCGCCTTGATGATAATTTTTTCTCGTGCGACACGCTTAGCCTCATTTAACCATTCTTCAGTCAGACGGCTGCCATTAGCTAGAGGTTTGATAGCTTGTAGATTTTCCGATTCCTTGATAGTCTCTGAAAACATAGGATCGGCATAGATGATATCAAAAGAGTGATCAGCCTGGTATTTCAAAAAGGATAAGCTATCGCTCTTAATAGCCTTAATAGAACGCATCGCTTTTTCAAGCTGCTTGTCATCTGTCTGATATGTGGCCAGACCACGAGAAACCACCTGAAAAATCACTTCTTGACTCTCAAGGGCTGTCACCTTATTTCCCGCTGCCGCCATAACTAGACTATCGGAAGCCAAACCCATAGTCGTGTCTAGAATAGACTTGGTAGACGAACCTAAAAGATTGACTAGAGCATCGTGTGGCGCCTTAATCCGAAGAACTGCCGTATCTGGATGAAAGGACAGCTCACTGACATCCGCATTGACAAAAGACAATCTGTCTTTATATAGAAGATAAAAAGCTCCAAATCGCTCTAAACATTTTGCCAAGGATAACTTGCGACGAGGCTGGTAGTCAACTCCTAACTCGTGAGCTAGTTCTTGGGCACGCGCAATCAAGGTCTCATTTTCACGTAAAGATGTGGTAATAATCATGTTTCTAGTATAGCAGAATCTTAGGAAACAAAACCATAGTCTTAGCTTTCATTTTAATTTGTTAGCTTACATTTGTGTAAGAAAAAAGCCCCAGCAAGGCTGAGACTCAGAACATAATTAAACTATTTTTAAATATGAAATAGATTTTGCGAACCTAGTAAGCTTATACCGAGATTTTTCGCAGTGATAAAAACGTCTGAAACGATTAGTTTCAGACGTTCGGAAGTTTTGAGACTTTCGGCTCAAAACTTAGTCATGGAACTTCGCAGAAGGTCGCTGACGTCCGCCATCACTTAAGAAAAGTCTCAAAAGAAAACTTTGTCTTCAATAAAAAAGCCCCAGCAAAGCTGAGACTTTATTTCGTGATTAGATAGCTTCTGTTGTAAAGCTACGGCTTTCAAGCACACGCACCATAGCATCTGCTGTATCAAGCGCTGTGAAGAGTGGAATTCCAGCTTCAATAGCTGAGCTACGGATAGCTGCTCCGTCTTCGTCATAAGTACGTTTGTTACCAACCGTATTGATAATGGCTTGCGCTTTACCTGTACGAACGAGGGCTGGAATGTCATTATCATCATTTTCACCCAATTTGTTAACAAGCGTTGCGTGAACCCCGTGTTCATTCAAGAACTTAGCAGTTCCTTCAGTCGCGTAGATACCATAACCGATAGCATCGAAACGACGGGCCAAGTCAAGGGCTTCTTCTTTAGTATCATCATGAATAGTAAAGATAACATTACCAAAGGTTGGCAAGTGGAGGTACGAAGCTTCAAAGGCTTTATAGAGCGCTTTTTCAAGAGTCGCATCTGTACCCATAACTTCACCAGTTGATTTCATTTCAGGTCCAAGGAGGCTATCTACCTTAGCCAATTTTGTGAATGAGAAGACTGGTGCTTTGACATGGACATGGTTACTTTCTGAGTAAAGACCATCTTTGTAACCTTGCTCAGCCAATGATTTACCAAGAATCAAGTTTGTAGCAACTTGAGCCATTGGGATATCAGTCACCTTAGACAAGAATGGTACGGTACGACTGGCACGTGGGTTAACCTCGATAACATAGACCGTTTCATCCTTAATAACGAACTGAATGTTCATCATACCGATACAGTTAAGACCAATAGCCAAGCGTTTAGTGTAGTCAGCGATAGTCTCTTGGATTTTCTTAGAAAGGGTTTGTGGTGGGTAAACTGCCATTGAGTCCCCTGAGTGAACCCCTGCACGTTCGATGTGTTCCATGATACCTGGAATCAAGACATCCTTACCATCAGAGATGGCATCCACTTCACACTCGCGTCCGATGATATAGCTATCAACAAGGACTGGGTGGTCTGGACTTGCCTTAACGGCTGTACGCATGTAAGAACGAAGGTCATCTTCATTTTCAACGATTTCCATGGCACGTCCACCCAAAACGTATGACGGACGAACAAGAACTGGGAAGCCAATCTTACGAGCTGCTTCAACCGCTTCTTCTTCATTTGTCGCTGTTTGTCCTGGTGGTTGTGGGATATCAAGGTCTTTAAGGGCTTGTTCAAAGAGGTCACGGTCTTCGGCACGGTCAAGGTCAGCAACCTGTGTACCCAAGATTTTCACACCAGCTTTAGATAATGGCTCTGCCAAGTTGATAGCTGTTTGTCCACCAAACTGAACCACGACACCCTTAGGTTGTTCCAATTCGATAACGTTCATCACGTCTTCGAAAGTCAATGGTTCGAAGTAAAGTTTATCTGAAACTGAGAAGTCTGTTGAAACTGTCTCAGGGTTAGAGTTCATGATGATAGCTTCGTAACCTGCAGCCTGGATAGCTTTTACAGAGTGAACTGTCGCATAGTCGAACTCAACCCCTTGTCCGATACGGATAGGACCTGAACCAAGAACGATGACAGATTCTTTATCAGATTTGATTGATTCATTTTCCCACTCGTAAGTTGAGTAGAAATATGGTGTTGATGACTCGAACTCAGCCGCACAGGTATCGACCATCTTGTAGACAGGAACAATGTTATTTTCCAAACGTGTCGTACGAACTTGGTCGGCTGTTTGATTCCAAAGATCAGCAATCTTACGGTCAGAGAAACCGTTACGTTTAGCTTCTTTCAAAACTTCAACATCGCCTACGTGAGTAGCCAGTTCTTGTTCCAATTCAAAGATATGGAGCAATTTGTCAAGGAAGAAGATATCAATCTTAGTCAACTCTGACAATTCTTCAATAGTATATCCACGACGGATGGCTTCAGAGAGGTAGAAGAGACGGTCGTCTTGAGCTTTGACAATCTTCTCAACCAAAGCATCGTCTGTGACGTCCGCAAGCTCAGGCATTTCATTGTGGTAAACACCGATTTCAAGTGAACGGCAGGCTTTAAGAAGTGATTCTTCGATGTTACGACCGATAGCCATAACTTCACCTGTTGCTTTCATTTGAGTACCAAGACGACGTTCACCGTGTTCAAATTTATCAAATGGGAAACGTGGAATCTTAGCAACCACATAGTCAAGAGCTGGTTCAAACATAGCGTAAGTTGTACCAGTGACTGGGTTAATCATTTCATCAAGTGTCAAACCAACAGCGATCTTGGCTGCCAATTTGGCGATTGGGTAACCAGTTGCTTTTGAGGCAAGGGCTGATGAACGTGATACACGAGGGTTTACTTCGATAACATAGTACTTGAAGCTATTAGGGTCAAGAGCCAACTGTACGTTACAGCCACCCTCAATTTTAAGGGCACGGATAATCTTCAAGCTGGCATCACGAAGCATTTGGTTTTCAATATCTGACAAGGTTTGCGTTGGGGCAAATACGATTGAGTCCCCTGTGTGGATACCAACTGGGTCAAAGTTTTCCATGTTACATACCACAAGAGCATTGTCTGCGGCATCACGCATAACTTCGTATTCGATTTCCTTGAAACCAGCGATAGAACGTTCAATCAAACATTGTGTTACTGGTGACAATTTCAAGCCATTTTCGGCGATTTCACGAAGTTCTTCTTCGTTGGCACACATACCACCACCAGTACCACCAAGGGTAAAGGCAGGACGCACGATAACTGGGTAACCAATTTCTGTCGCAAAGGCAACTGCTTCTTCAACCGTATTGACAATTTCAGATTCTGGAATAGGTTGTTCCAAATCTTCCATCAATTGTTTGAAGAGGTCACGGTCTTCGGCTTGGTCAATGGCAGACAATTTTGTTCCCAAAAGCTCTACTCCGAGTTCTTCAAGAATACCAGCTTTTGACAATTCCATTGCCATGTTCAAACCAGTTTGTCCCCCAAGTGTTGGCAAGAGGGCATCAGGACGCTCTTTACGAAGAATACGTGTGACAAATTCAAGCGTAATTGGTTCAATGTAAACCTTATCTGCGATTTCTTTATCAGTCATGATTGTCGCAGGGTTAGAGTTGACAAGGACAACACTGTAACCTTCTTCTTTCAAGGCCAAGCAGGCTTGCGTACCAGCGTAGTCGAACTCAGCAGCCTGACCAATGATGATAGGACCAGACCCGATAACCATAATTTTTTTAATATCAGAACGTTTAGGCATAATTTATGATACAAAGCCCGTTAAGGACCCAGTGAAAATAGGAAACGTGACGACGACGCCCAAGCGTCTAGTCACCGTTTATCTTTTTCACACAGTCCTTAGGGCGTGTTCACTTCCGTGAACCTGTATCTTCTCCTTTCTATTTGACAACTCTCTGGTTGTCATTAAATAAGGTAGTAGACTGGGGAGAACAAGAGTCACACCCCACTATAGTCACTAGACAGTTGCAATTAACGACGTGCTTTTTCAGCCTGGAAAGCATCAATCAATTCCAAGAACTCATCAAAGAGATAGCTAGCATCGTGTGGACCAGGTGCTGCATCTGGGTGGAATTGCACTGAGAATGCAGGGAAGTCACGGTGACGAACACCTTCAACTGACTTATCGTTAATTTCTTCATGTGTTACCATGAGGCAATCTGGAAGTGACTCACGGTCAATGGCATAACCATGGTTTTGGCTAGTGAAATCAACACGACCAGTCGCAATTTCACGAACCGCGTGGTTAAATCCACGGTGACCAAACTTCATCTTGTAGGCCTTGGCACCATTAGCCAAACTAAACAACTGGTGACCCATACAAATACCAAAGATTGGAATTTTACCTTGGATGCCACGAATCATATCAAGTGCGTACGGTACATCTTCAGGGTTACCTGGACCATTTGACAACATCACACCATCTGGATTGAGGTGGAGAATTTCTTCAGCAGTGATATCATGTGGCACAACAGTCACGTTACAATCACGTTTTGAAAACTCACGCAAGATAGAGTGCTTGAGACCAAAGTCAACCAAAACGATATTTTTACCAACACCTGGTGCTGGGTAAGCTGTCTTAGTTGATACCTGCTCAATATTGTTGGTTGGCAAAACAGTCGCACGCAATTGATCTTGCAAGTGCTCAATACTGTCACCAGGGCTGGCCAAAGTGGCTTTCATAGTACCGTGTTGACGGATAATCTTAGTCAAGGCACGTGTATCAATACCAGAGATACCAGGGATGTTTTTCGCTTTCAAAAACTCATCCAAGGTCATTTGGTTACGCCAGTTGCTGGCACGACGGCTGGCCTCTGACACAACGACACCCTTAGTCGTTGGCTTAATTGACTCATAGTCGTCACGGTTAACACCATAGTTACCAACAAGTGGATAAGTAAAAGTCAAAATTTGACCATTGTAAGACTGGTCTGTGATAGATTCTTGATAACCTGTCATACCAGTATTAAAGACGATTTCACCCGTCACATCCACATCAGCACCGAAGGCCTGACCTTCAAAAATAGTGCCGTCTTCCAAAATAAGTAAACGTTTTGCCATTATAGTAAATTGTTCCTTTCACTAAGATACAAAGGGCGTTAAAATCTGAATGAAAAGCAAATCTGACAGAGAAGCTCTAGCCTCTAGAAAGATTTGTCTATTTTCCAAAGATTTAGCCCATGTTCTTTTTCGTCTGATTCTCTCAGGAATCGGTTAACGTTGTTTACGCTTTGCCATTTAAAATAGCTTCAATAATTGCCATACGGACAAAGACTCCGTTTTGCATCTGAGCAACGATACGAGCCTTAGGCGCCTCAACCAGGCTATCAGCAATCTCCACATCACGATTAACCGGAGCAGGGTGCATGATAATCGCCTGATCAGCTAACTTGGCATAACGTTCTTCAGTCAAACCATAGAGAGCATGGTAGTCTTCTTTTGAAAATCCTTTATCATCCCCATGACGCTCGTGCTGAACACGAAGCAACATGAGAACATCCAAGTCCTCAATGACATCGTCAATGGCCACATGCTGACCATAAACATCAAACTCATTCGAGTACCACTCTGCCGGACCAGCAAAATAAAGCTGAGCACCCAAACGCTTGAGAATCTGCATATTTGACTTGGCGACACGCGAATGCGTAATGTCACCTGCAATACAAATCTTAAGATTTTCAAAGGTTCCGAACTCTTCGTAAATGGTCATCAAGTCAAGCAAACACTGACTTGGATGTTGCCCTGAACCATCACCACCATTGACAATAGAGGTCTGGATGGTCCTACTATCAATCAACTGCTTGTAGTAATCGACTTCCGAGTGGCGGACCACACAGATGTCAACGCCCAAAGCAGACATGGTTAAGATCGTATCATAGAGGGTCTCACCCTTGTTCACCGAGCTAGTTCCAGCATCGAACTCAATCACATCCAGGCCAAGTTTTTTCTCCGCCACTTCGAAGGACTTGTGCGTTCGTGTTGAATTTTCAAAAAAGAGATTGGCAGCGAAATACTGTCGATCCAGCTGGAAGTCAGCTCTGCCATTTTTAAAATCTCCACCTCGACGAATCAGGCCCAAGACCTCTTCATTCGTGAGGGTTTCCATTGTCACCAAATGTTTCAGTGACACTTTTCCATCTGCAATCGCCATAGTTTTTCCTTTTAAATTGATTGACTAATCTTTGCTACCTTTTTTAGGATCTGGCAAGATTTGGTAAAGCAAGATACCAAGAATGGTTGAACTTGCCACACCCGTGATTTGAAGACCGCCAAGGTCAATCATCAAACCACCGATACCAGATACCAAGATAACACTAGCAATCAAGAGATTCTTTTTGTTATCAAAATCAATCTTATGTTCAACTAAAATTTTCAAACCGCTAGCAGCGATAACCCCAAAGAGGGCAATAGATAATCCGCCCAATACAGGAGTTGGAATAGAATGCAAGAGTGCTGATAGCTTACCAATAAAGCTCATCAAGACCGCAATCACTGCTGCGCCCGCAATAACGTAAACTGAGTAGACCTTACTGAGGGCCATAACCCCAATATTTTCACCATAAGAAGTTACCGGAGGAGCTCCAAAGAACCCAGCGATAATCTGTGCCAAACCATCACCAGTAAGGGTGTGGTCAAGTCCTGGATCTTTGAAGTAGTCACGCTCAGTCAAACTGTTTAGAACCATGACGTGACCAAAGTGTTCGGTCATCGTCACAAAGGCAATCGGAGCCATGGTCAAAATCGCACTTGGATAGAGCTTAAAGCTATAATCCACAAATGGAATATCAAAGTTTGGAACTTGAATCCAATGTGCCGCCGCTACCTCTGAGAAATTGATAAAACTATGTCCTGTCAGCAAACCAAGAACCGCTGAGAAAATATAGCCCACAATTAAACCAAGCAAAATTGGGATGACACCGACAATCTTCTTGCCATACATGTTAAAGAGGATAACCGCAAAGAGAGTGACCATCGAAATCAATAGAGCATAGATACTATAGCTTTTATTTAAAGTTGTCGCATCATTGACTGCATTGGCTGCAAGGTTCAAACCAATCACCATGATAATGGGACCAACCACGATTGGTGGAAGGACCTTATCAATCCAGTCTTTACCCGCATACTTAACAATCAGAGCCACAAGCAAGTAAACCAAACCACCAGCCATGGCACCTTGAGCGACCGCTGCAATTCCATCAGTCTTCATAAGTGTCTGCATAGCCGCAATATAGGCAAAGCTAGACCCCATGTAAGCTGGAATTTTGTACTTGGTCACCGTCAAGTGAGCCAAAGTTCCCAAACCAGATGAGAAAAGAGCAATAGCGGGATCAATCCCAACCAAAATCGGCACAAGCACCGTCGCACCAAACATGGCAAACAAGTGCTGGAATGACAAACCAACCAATAAACCAGGTTTTGGCATATCATTCACATCATATTTTACGTTATTCACGATATCAAAGGACTCCTTAAATTAAGATACAAAGGGACGCTTTGGCTTAGCCAAACATTTCTGTAGAAAAATAGGAAGTCGACACCGCACTCCCAAGAGTGCTAGGAGACTTATCTTTTTTCCTAAGAAATGAGTCCCGTGTTCAATTAACAAGATACAAAGGGCGTTTCACCCTATCTGTCAGCCAACTTAGCTTGGGTCAATAATGTTGACGCTATCTTTGCCATCAACTTCTGCGACCAAAACTTCAATTTCTTCTGACTCACTAGTTGGGATATTTTTACCAACATAGTCCGCACGGATTGGCAATTCACGGTGACCACGGTCAACCAAGACAGCCAAACCAACACGCGCTGGACGTCCATGGCTAACGATATTGTCAATAGCTGCACGAATCGTACGACCTGTGTAAAGCACATCATCCACAAGGATAACATCTGTTCCATCAATTTCAATAGGGAAAACAGATGTGTCTTGTTCAGCCTTAACATCATCACGGAAAGCCTTAGTATCAAGCTCAATCAATGGCACATCAAGGTTTTCCAACTGTTTCAAGCGCTCTTGAATACGCTGTGCAATATAAACACCACGTGTCTTAATACCAGCCAAGACAATCTTGTCGAGATTTTTGTTACGTTCAATAATCTCATAAGTGATACGTGTAATGGCACGTTTCATGGTTACGTCATCGACGATCTCTTTTTTCTTCATAAAAAGAACCTTTCTAAATACAAAAAAATCCCCTCGAAAACAAGGAGATACACAAAAATATGAGTACAGTTCACCCGTACACTTCTCATGGCTCCTTGCCTGCCTCTCTGGACAGTGATTAAAGGACTTATTTAATTAGGTAAATTATAGCAAATTTCAGACTCTTTTACAAGAAAAAAACGGACGCCCCTCCCAAGAAAGACTATCCGTTTAATAACTGTTAAGCTTCTCTCAACTTCTCCAAGGTTTCCTTGAAAATAGCAGGTTCTTCCGCTGTAAATTTGACCAATTCTCCAGTCGTAGGATGTGTGAAACCAAGAGTCTTAGCATGTAGAAATTGTCCAGGGCCCTTGAGGGTCTTGCGTGGCCCATAAAGAGGATCTCCCGCCACCGGGTGACCAATATAAGCCATGTGCACACGAATCTGGTGTGTGCGACCTGTTTCTAGCTGCAACTCTACCAACGTATAGTTGCCAAAACGTTCAAGAACGGTAAATCGTGTTACTGCAGGTTTTCCTTTAGCTGTAACTGCCTGCTTCTTACGATCCTTGGCTGAGCGCCCAATCGGAGCCTCAATCACGCCTCGATCGTTAGGTAGATTGCCATGCACGATAGCCACATACTTACGAAGGGACTTCTTATCCTTAAGCTCAGCCGCCAAAGCATTGTGGGCCTTATCATTCTTAGCGATCATAAGGAGACCAGACGTGTCCTTGTCGATACGGTGGACAATCCCTGGACGAACCACACCATTGATAGACGAGAGGTCCTTGACATGATACATCAGAGCATTGACCAAGGTACCAGACGTGTGACCAGCTGATGGATGGACAACCATGCCTTGAGGCTTGTTGACCACTGCCACATCCGCATCTTCGTAGATAATATCCAAAGGAATATCTTCAGCCTTGTATTCCAAGACCTCTTCTTCTGGCAATTCATAGGTGATGACATCACCCTCTTTAACCGCATACTTGGCCTTTGCCGACTTACCATTAACCAAGACCGTTCCAGCCTTAATCGCTTCATTAGCCTGACTACGTGACAATTCTGTCAAATCTGCCAAAGCCTTGTCCAGACGGTTTCCCGCCTCTTTAATGATGACTTCCATTTTCCTCTTTCCATAAGATTAAAATCAAGAGCAGTACGCCCACCGTTAGATAGGAGTCTGCCACGTTAAATATTGCAAAATCAATAAAATCAAGCTGAACCATATCAACCACGTAACCCAAGTGCACACGATCGATAAAGTTACCAATACCACCTGAGATGATCAAAACCAAAGATAGCACCAGCCAAAGACTCTTCTGGTAATTCTTAACCAGATAAACCATAGCCGCACCAATCACTAGAACCGTCAAAATCACAAAGAAATATTTCTGATCCTGTAAAATGGAAAAGGCAGCACCACGGTTCTGTAGATAGGTTAAGCTGAAAAATCCAGGAATAGCCTTGATAACTTGGTTAAGGGCAATATTTGCCACAACCCAATGCTTAACCCACTGATCCAAACCAATCAGAGCCAGAATAGCCAAAGGAATCGCAACCTTACGCATAAGTCCTCCTATGGTTTGTAAGTATCAAAGTAGTCAAACATAACATTGACAAACTTGAGAGCACAAGATGACAAGTTAATCCCCTTACGACGGACATAAACCATCTTGTTATCCAAATTATCCTCAAGGGGAATAACCGTAATCCCGTTCACACTTTGTGCATCCAAGAAACCAGATCCCGTCGCATAGGCATCCGTACGTTCCAAGATACCGTTCAAGGTCGCACGGTCTGTCACGTTAAACATCAGAGACGAATCTGACGTATCCACAAAGTTTTCAGAATAGTAAAGATACTCGTCCTTCTCCTGAGTGAAACGCACTGCTGGCAAGGCCGCCAAGTCCTCCATGACAAGACTTTCTTTTTTAGCCAGAGGATGCCCCTTACGGAGATAAATATGCGTCTTAAACGGAATCAAATCAATAGCTTCAAGCCCAAGCTTGTCCATATTTTGCTGGATTCCCTTGCTATTTTGACGATTCAAATAGATAATCCCAATCTCACTGTGCCCCTTGGCTACCTCATCCAAAATCTGAATGGTCGTAGACTCAAAGATACGGAAATCCTTATAATCAGGATAACGCTCTGAAAAAGTCGTAATCAAAGGTGGCAAAAAGTCATAGTGCTGGCTGGCAATCGAAAACTGGTTGCCCTTTTCAGAAGCATTAAGATAGCGATTTTCAAAACTATCAAAACTGCGTACCACCTCAAGCGCACGCTCGTAAAAAGTCATGCCCTGACTGGTCAAGACAGCCCCCGTCGTTGTACGGGTGAAAATTTGGAAATTCAGCTCCTGCTCCAAATCCTTGATAGCCACCGAAAGGCTAGGCTGACTCACAAAGAGCTTGCTGGCTGCCTCACGGAAGGTTCCGCTGTTGGCAATGGCTACGACATAACGTAGTTGTTGTATGTTCATGTGTGACACTTCTTTCTTGAAAAATCAATCAATGCTATTATACCAGATTTTATCCTCTTTTGTTGATACTAAAAAGCTCAGGCAACCCTGAGCTTGAATTCATTAAAAAGTAGTCTTATTCGTCTGATTTGTCTGTCAAGAAGTACTCGTTTTCACGTTTGTCATAGTCGAAGGTCAAACGAACAGCATCTACCTTACCACTTTCTGGATTATAATCACGGTAGCTAAGACTGACTGACTGAGTGAGATCGCCTTGTTCAGTTTGTGTCATTTCATGATAAGTGAAGCTAGCCTCTGGGTGTTTTTCAACCACCTCAGAAAGTCGTGTCCCCTTGAGCAAATCAGCTTGTGTACCTACAGACAACTTTTCATAGTCATCTTTTGTCCAGTTGCTATGATAGTCATCAACTTCTTTGACCTTATCATAGTCGAAGGTTGCTGAGGCAGATTTCAAAACATAGACACCGTCTTTTTTCTCGAAAGTCAAACGAACATAGTTGTTCCCATCTGTGTTTTCTTTTCTATAGGTAAGATCTAGCAAATCTGGTTTATCTTCCTCGTAAGCATCACTATACTCGGCATCAGTCGCCTTACCGTGAGCATCCAAGACCTCATCCAATGTCAAAGTACCAACCTTCAACTCCTTAAACTGATCCTCAGTCCAGTCAAACTTATTATTCTCATCGATATACAGATAAGCTCTATCGTGACCGTCACTTTGGAACTGCTCAGCATGGTTCATGACATATTTCACCGCTTGATAACCTGCTCCAGCAAGCGAAGTCATAAAGAAGATGATTGACATGACTAGGGCAATAATAGATAGTGCCTTGCGTGTCGACTTCAGACTCAAAACCAAAGTCACAATAGCTAAAATGATAAGGAAGAAGGCAAGGAAAGTAAAGACAAAACCGATAGGAAGCGTCCAAGACAAAATGACAAATAGAATCCCCAAAACTAGGATAATGATTGGCAAAGCAATATTAACAAAAGCATTGTTCTTGGTTACTTTTGGTTTGTAATAAGGGTTTTCCAAAGGTATCTGACTTGCCTTTGGAGCTTCTTTTTCTTGCTCTTTCTCCATATTCAACTCAGGCATTAGCTTAGGAGCTTCCTCCTCTAATGCCACCTGAGCCTCGTCTGGTTGCGTATCTGCTACTGAGTCAGCTGACACCTCTTCAGTAGCTTCAGAGCTATCCACCTGCTGAGCCTCAACCTGCTCAGACACTTGGACACTTGGTTCCTCCGAAGCAATGACAAAGCTCTCTTTCTTAGCTTCCATAAACTCCTCAGGACTTGGTTTACGTCCATTGACGTCCTCAAAGTGACGCACCCATTCTTCTCTAGTTGCCATAGCCGACTCCTTTATCTCTTTTTCTTTATTTTATCATACTTTAATCTGGTCTTATGAAAATAAGGTCGGATATAAGAGAGAATTTTTTGAGACTACCTTAGGTGCTTAAGCGACAAGCCATCTCATGAAAATAGACGAAAGAAGAAAAGAAACTGCACCTAAAAGTAAGATTTTTTCGATCACACTTTTTGGGGCAGTTCAATATTAGTAAGAGTAGTTTTTATATTTATATGTATAGTTATGTATCTAGTCCTTTTTAATCTCCAAACTAAGCTTATAAAAACTATAAAGGCTATAAGCAATTGCAATGATCCCCAAGAAACCAAAGTATACATTATCCTTTAAACTCTTCATATAAATCCCAATTATTATAAAGAGAAGGGTATTGATCAAAATGACTAATCTTTTATTTTCTATCTTGCCTATTTTAAGTACCAATAGTCTAATAATAAGTATCGATGGAGAGAATAAAACGGCAATTATTGTAAGTAAAAATTTTTTTCTGCTAATTAAATTAGCTTTAATGTCTTTTTGAGATTCTTTTTCAATATTCATCTCTTTAAATAATAGTTCCAGTGAAACATTATCAGGTTCACTTTTTCCTAATTCCCATTTAGAAATCGTCTGACGAGTAACAAATACTTTATCTGCAAGTTCTTGCTGAGTCATACCTGTTTTAATTCTATATTCTTTAATCAACGTAGCAATGTCCATTTTAATACCCCTAGCTTATTTCTATTCTTTGATAAAAGGCTCTGCTAACAAAATTGCTATTACTATTATATAGAGAGGATGTTTATAAATAAAGTAAGTAGCAACGAGTAATAGAAACAATAACATTCTCGTAACCCACGGATATCTGTTTGATAAACTGACCAATAAATTAACTAAAGGTTTCAGTATCAACCCCATTAATCCAAAAGTAAGCACCTATATAAAATTAGTTTTGTTTTTCTTAATAAATTGTAACATTAAGAATACCTCCTCAGATTTGTTACTTTAAATTTATCAAGACCCATGACTAAAAGCACGCAACGAATAGTAAAATATGCGCAACGTCCTTAGAAACTAGGATGCAACGCTCCAAGTCATTACGCAACGAGGAGAATAGTACCTCTTAAAAGTACGAAATGGTAGTACATTAGAACCTAAAGGCAGTAAAATTTTACAATACTACAAAAGACATGGCAATAGAGAAGAAATAAATAACAATTGAAGTGATAAACAAGCCAATAAATCGTTTCCAGCTCCCTTTTTGATTGAGCTTGTCTACAGTTTCCTTAGTGACAAGAGACTGGCTTTGCTCGAATGTATAATTTAAGAATTTCAATAGCTTTCTCCTTCTATCAAGAAAAAACAGGAAGGTTTCCCCTCCTGTCCCTTAATTAATCCTCATCTGGACCTGATTTATAAGTAAGGTAGAATGTATCTTCACCTTCTTTGGTATCAAATGACAAGTAAACACTCTTGAGTTTGCCATCTTCAGCCTTATAATCACTATAAGAAATAGTCATTTCTTTTGTGAATTCACCTTGACGAGATGTTGAAATCGTGTATTCTGCACTTGAAGCTTTAGGGTGATCCTTAACGACATCTTCAAGTTTCGTACCATTTGATGGATCAGTGTAATCACCCTTATTGAGAGCATCAAACTGTTCTTTTGTCCAATCAGATTTATAAGACTTATCAACTTCTACCTTATCTTGAGGGAATCTACCTGAAGCATATGACAAGATAAATGTACCATCATATTGTTTCGTAAAGGTTAGGTAAACACTTTCACCATAGTCTTTACCAGAGTATGTCAACTTCAACTCATCACCTGACACCTCAGCATCTGACGCCTTACCGTATGTTTTAACGATTGATTTAACAGTGTCTTTACCTGCTTTCAACTTCTTGAACTTAGATTCATTCCAATCAAATTTAGCATTTTTGTCAATGTAGTCGTTGACATCAGTACTATCACCTTTTGAGTCTGATTTTGAATCGCTGTTGTCATCTTTCTTGTCAGCGTCATCGTCGTCTTTATCAGCAACTTTTGATGTCTTGCTTGAGCTTGTGTTGTTGCTAGCATTTTGAGAGATTTGGAAAATCAAACCACCAATAGACACAAAGAGCATGAGACCAGCAACACCTGTTGCAATGATTGAAAGCAATTTCTTGCTTGATTTAAGGCTAAAGACAAGCGAAACAACTGCTACCGCAACTGCGAGGACTGTCAAGATGATGAAGACCCAAGCAGGACTTACAAACCATGCCAAGATTGCAAAGATTAATGAAAGTGCAATCGCAACGATTGGCAAGATAAGATTGAAAAGAGGTTTATCTGCTGAGCCAGCTGCTGCTGGATTAGGAACTGTTCCAAATCCCTGAGCTGAAGAGATAGGTGCCTTTTCAAACATGCTTGAATCAAATTGTGGTGTTGGTTGTTGCACAGGTGCTTCTGAGAAAGATTCTGCACCAAATGGTGATTCACTACTTGCTTGTTCTGCGACAGCATCTTCAGCTGTTTCAGCCACATCTGCGATATCATCTTGTTCTGTGACTTCTTCAGTAGCAACTGGTTCTGGAGCTACTTCTTCAGCAACAGGTTCATTAGCTGGTGCTTCTACAGATGCTGCTTGAGCAGCCAAAGCACTTGTATCAAAGTCAGCTGCTTTAGCATCCAAAAATTCTTGGGGGCTAGGCTTACGCCCGTGTACCGACTCAAAGAGTTCAGCCCATTCTGCTTTAGTTGACATAAAAATCTCCTTTTTTCAAGAAATCCAAACAAGAGGTCACTTCAGCTTAGCGAAGTTTTCTATAGTTAGGATTTAGACACCTATCTCTGATAAGAGCAAGTAGCATGCGTCCCTTCAAAAGCCAGGCATAGCCTAAGGCAACCTTTTCCCTCTATCTAGTCCCATTGTTCATTTTCTTGTTGATAATCCCATTCTACCATATTTAAAGACCCCTGTTAACCGTTTCCCAAAAGGTTTTTTTCTGCTACAATAGTAGGTATAATGCACCAAAGGAGTTATATATGAAAAACATTAAAAAGTACATTCCATTAATTATTGTACTTGTTATCGCAGGCCTAGGTTTTGCCTTTCGTGAGAACATCGCACGCGCCGTTCGTGGAGATGCTTATGTTGATAATAAGATATTCACTAAACAATTAGAAAAAGCCCAAAAATCTGGAAAAGATGCCTTCCCACAGTTGTCAGATAAGGTCGGTAAGGACGAAGCTGAAGTTATCCTCCATACTTCAAAGGGTGATATCACAGTCAAACTCTTCCCTACACTTGCTCCTAAGGCTTCTGAAAACTTCTTGAAACATGCCAAGGACAAATACTATGATGGACTTACCTTCCACCGTGTCATCAAGGACTTCATGATTCAAAGTGGTGACCCTAAGGGTGACGGTACTGGAGGAGAATCTATCTGGAAGAAGGGTTTCGCTGTTGAGCCTACACCATTCCTCTACAACATCCGTGGCGCACTTGCTATGGCCAATACTGGTGCTAAGAATTCAAACGGCAGCCAATTCTACATTGTTCAAAACAAGGACGATCAAAGCAAGCAACTAGGAAATGCCGGCTATCCAAAACCTATCATTGACGCCTACAAAAAAGGCGGTTACCCAGCTGGTGATACCAAATATACTGTCTTTGGACAAGTCATCAAAGGCATGGATGTCGTTGATACCATTGCTAACCTTGAAGTCAATGACAACAGCAAACCAAAAGAAAATGTAATGGTTAATTCCGTTGAAGTTGTTAAAGACTACAAATTCAAATAAACAAAAATCCGAGAAGTTGATTCTCGGATTTCTTTTTTATTTAACAGCAGTGAGGAGATAGTCACCAGTGTTAACACGAGCTTCTTTAGTCGTTAAGACATCATCAAAGTCAGCTGTATTGGTCACAATAACTGGCGTGATAACTGGTAATTTAGCCTCTCGGATAGTTGCTAGGTCAAATTCTATAAGTTTTTGCCCTGCTTCTACAACTTCACCTGCTTCCACATAGGTCTTGAAGCCTTTACCGGCAAGAGAAACAGTGTCCATGCCAATATGAATGAGAAGCTCTGCACCATTTTCAGTTGTCAAACCAATCGCATGTCCAGTAGGGAAGACTAAATTAACGGTTGCCTTAGCTGGTGTGACAACCACCCCATCAGTAGGGTCAATAGCGATACCCTTACCCATAGCTCCTGAGGCAAAGACTTGGTCAGGAACTTGGTCAAGTGGGACAACATTCCCGATAATTGGGCTCGCAATAATTTCTTGTTGAATTTCCTTAGGAGCAGGTACAGCTTCTTCAGCTTTTTCCTCAACCTTAGCTGCTCCACCACCGTATAGATTTGGTACTCGTACAAAGAGTTGGATAAGGAAGGATACAAGAGCACCCACAATGGCAATAATAATTGCAAGAGTGACTTTGCTAAGACTACCATCAGGACCAATCAAAGTTGGGAAGACGAAGATACCCATAGCACCTGCTGAATACATTGGAATATTGAATCCCATCATCGCAGCTCCAAGGAACCCTGAAACTACACATGAGATATAGAATGGGACTTTCATCGGAAGGGTCACCCCATAGATAGCAGGTTCTGTAACCCCAAAGATTGATGAAATGAAGGCTGGCATAGAGATGGTACGCACTTTGTCTTCTTTTGTCTTAAGCATGATAGCTCCTAGAACCCCTGTTTGCGTGAAACATGGAAGAAGAGCAGCAAGCAAAATCGTAGAATGACCTTTAGTCGTAACTTCAAGGATACCAAGTGGAACAAGTGCCCAGTGCATACCAAACATAACAAGAATTTGCCAGAGAACACCAAGGACAAAACCGTAAACGACTGGACTGAATCCCATAATTGCTTGGAACACATTAGTCAATAGGTCTGAGAAGCTATTAGCAAGCGGACCTACAACCAAGAAAGTCAATGGCACTGTAATCAGTAATGTAAAGAAAGGTACCGCAAAGACTTTAATGACATCAGGAGTAATCTTGGTAAAGAATTTTTGAATGTAGGAAGCCACCCAAATTGCCAAGATAGAAGGCATTACTGTTGATAGGTACCCCCCTGCAGGAAGCGTAAACGGAATAACCCCTAGAACATGACCTTGACCTGCCTTTTGAAGAGCTGTCACTAGCGTAGCAATATCAGGATAAACAAGTGCTCCTGCAATCGCAATAGCTGTAAACTCATTAACCTTGAAACGACGAGCTGAAGTCAAGGCAATCAAGATTGGCAAGAACTGGAAGAAACCATCCCCCGCCGCATTAAGGATGACATACATAGGACTTGTCGCAGCTGACAGGCCACATGCTGCCATGATAGCGACTACCCCTTTGATAATCCCGGCTGCAGCCAATGGACCAAGGAAAGGTTGGAAAATACTTGATACCAAAGATACAAAGCGGTCAAAGAGATTTCCCTTTGGTGCATCCCCCTCATCAAGATCAATACTTCCACCTGCTGGAAGACCTCCAACTTGGAGAACCTCCGCATAAACATCAGGCACATGGTTACCGATAACTACCTGATATTGTCCACCTGCCTTAACAACAGTAACAACTCCGTCACGGTTCTTAAGGTAGTCATCATCTGCTTTAGATTCATCTTTCAAATCAAAGCGCAAACGTGTCACACAGTGTTTCAAGCTATTAACATTTTCCTTGCCACCAACGTGTTTGAGAATGTCCTCAGCTAATTCAGTATATTTAGCCATAAGGGCTCCTTTCTTGTCTAGGATCCTAGTTTTCTTTGAGGCTTTTTCAACGAAAAAAACCTAAATAAATACCAAGAACCAATCGGGATGAGCATACACTACTCCCATTAGTTTTTCGTATTTATCTAGGTTTTGCCTGCTGACCAGTAACAATCCTTTTGCTATGGTTCTATCTTATCAGAGTTCAAATATTTTTGCAAGCCCTTACAAAAATATTTTTGTTTTTGGGGGTAAAATCTTGACCAAGATTATAAGTCATGATAAACTATTGTTAGTTTATAAACTAACAGAAAGAGAGTTACACGATGAAAACAAGAGCAATTATTGAATTTAAAGACACATACGCTAGTATGGAATGCCACGAGCTTGGTTACCAAACCAAGGAAACGGCCTTGGCTATTATTTCTCCCACTGGACATATTCTATCAAGTACACCGCTTTTCAGAAAGGCATATGGTTCAAACACTGCTCACATCAACCAGCTTCCTTTCAATATAGATGATCTCAGTATCACAGCAAAAGGTCTCAGTAAAAAAGCTAAAGCCAACTTGGAAGATTGGATTGCCCATACTATCATTCTTCCAATGGACTATGATAAGTACTTTACTAAGCATCAAGAACTTTTGCACCTCTTAGCAGAGTCACCAATCGTCGAGTCTGTCCAAGCTTTAACTTATAAGACAGTTAAGATTCATTTTTCCGAAGCCCTCAATGATGAGCATAGTCGCCAACTGCAAGGGTTTATTCTTGCTCAGGCAGGTATCTATAGCTATATTGGGACATCTACAGTTTCAGATCGAAATGCCTACCAGGCTCTTGAATGGGCTAAACTTGATGTTAATGGTCGTTCACACAACGATCATAAGCCTGCTATTTTCCATCGTAGCAAGGGCCTCTTAGGTGGCTTCTTTCACCATGGAAACCAAGAAAGTATTGCATAAATAGTTACTGGGACACCTTGTGTCCTTTTTTTGCAACAAAAAACTCACCATAAAGGTGAGCTAAATTGATTTATTTACTGTGTTTCCAGTTACTATAGATACTAAATACGACAATCCAGATGGCTGCCCCAATAGCTCCGACAACTGTTGACTTTTGCAAGAAGAGACAAACAAAGACGAAGATGAAGAAAAGGATAGTCAATGGATTAAGAATCTTGTAGGCTGGCATAAGGAATCCATCTGCCATAAACTCTTGAGATTTGCGGTACTTGAGATGAGCAAGCATGGTCAAGATATAGATGGCAATGTAGACCCCTGATGATGATGCGGTAATCAAAGCGAAGGCATCAGATACACCAGGCAAGACATTGATGAAGGCTGAAACACATACTACAATAGCTGAAACAATGATGGCACGTGAAGGAATACCATTACGTGACAAAGTATCTAGCTTCAAAGCTTTCATGACTTTACTATTTGGTGTTTCCTTAGCAATTTGGAAAAGGTGACGACCTGTAGAGTAAAGTGTTGAGTTCAATGATGACGCCGCTGCTGTCAAGACTACAAAGTTAATGAAGGCTGCTGCCCACTTGATACCAGCCATTTGGAAGACCGTTACGAACGGTGATTCATTAACTGGAAGTTTTTGCCATGGGAAGATAGCCATGATGGCAATGAGGGCACCCACATAGAAGATGACAATACGAATCGGAATCTCCTTGATTGCCTTTGGTAAAACCTTACGTGGATTTGCTGTCTCAGAAGTTGTAATCCCTACAAATTCGATGGCTTGGTAAGCAAAGAAGACCATTTGGAAGGTCATAACAAAGCTTACCCAACCTTTAGGGAACATCTGGAAGCCGTGTGTAATATTGGCAAGGCTAGCATGTCCAGCAGGCGTTTCAAAGTTGGTTGCTACCATGAAGATACCTGTTGCGATAAGAGCTAGAATAGTGACAATCTTGATCATCCCAAACCAAAACTCAACTTCTCCGAAAATCTTAACCGCAATCAGGTTAACCGAACTCAGGATAATCAAGAAGACAATCTGAATCTGCCAGGCAGGCCAACTTGGGAACCAATATTGGACATAAGTTGATACGGCCGTAATTTCTGCCATTCCAAGGAATATCAGTGATACCCAGTAAGACCAACCCGAAAAGAATCCCCAGCCCTTACCAAGGTATTTGGTAATAAAGTTGATAAAAGTGTGCTGGTCAGGATCCATATAGAGCATCTCACCGATCGCTCGCATCATAAGATACATGAAGATACCAGTTAGTATATATACTAAGATAATTGAAGGTCCTGTTAGGGAGAGAGAACGCCCTGCCCCTAGGAAGAGACCTGTACCGATGGTACCAGCGATGGCAATCAGCTGGACGTGACGGTTTTGAAGACCACGTACCATCCCATTCTCAGTCTGGTTGTCGTCGTCTTTATGATGTTGCTTTTGCGACATTTTTTTCACTCCAATTCTATTGAGCACGACTCATTGAATCATGCCATTTTTTAACATAACTTATATTTTACCATTTTTGAAATAATTGGTCAATTTTATACAGAATATTCAGAATTTTATACTTCAAAACAAGGGCTTGGAAAAATTCCAAACCCTTGTTCATCGTTATTATGATTCAGGATCATCAAGGCTACGGCCATGCAAACCTTTTTCACGTTGTATTTGACGTAGTTTTTCAGGTGTCACATCGTTACCCTCTTCGTCAACGACTTTAATTCCTTCGATATGATGTCGAACCGAACGACGATAACCTTCAATGTATTCTTCACGAAGTTTTGCTTGTTCCACTGCTTCTTCTGGAGTCAAACCTTCTGTTTTCTTCTTTTTAGCAAGCTCATTGATACGAGCAATTTTTTTAGGATCCATTCCCTTTCACCTCTATTTTGTGTTCAATTGGTTGAAGGCTGCAACAGCATTAGCTTTAGACACAAGACCTGCAAGAAGGGCCAAACGGTTGTTTTTAACAGCCTCATCTTCTGCCATAACCATAGTATTGTCAAAGAAGGCATCGATGACTGGGCTAAGAGCGAAGAGCTGTGCCAATTTGTCACTTGCTGAACCTGTCAATTCAAGCTCTTCAATCGCTTTAGCAAGGGCTTTTTCTTGGTCGTTTTCAAAGAGACTAGCATCGACTGTCACTGAAGCATCCGCTTTTTCTGCCAAGTTGAAGGCACGAGAAAGTGACTCAACAGCTGACTTATAGCCATCAGCCTTAGCAGCTTCTGAGAGGGCGTCAGCTGCTTCAAGCATATCAGCCACGACAAAGTTTGAACCAGCAAGAACGGCTTCTTTGATATCTTTTGAAGTGCGTCCCATCATCTTGTCCACACGCGCTTTGATGAAGTTGATGACTTCTGCTTGATTGTCATATGAAAGACTATCAAATGAAAGTCCGTAAAGGCTGTCAATCAACTCATCCATAGGGATATGCCAACCAAAAGCATCCAAGATACGAACAATCCCTTGTGTTGCACGACGAAGCGCATAAGGGTCATTTGAACCTGATGGAATTAAGCCAACTGAGAAGAATGAAAGTAGGGTATCCAATTTATCTGCAAGCGCAAGGATAGCACCAACCTTAGTCTCTGGAAGAGCTCCGTCTGCTGAATCAGGAAGGTAGTGCTCACGGATAGCTGTCGCTACCGCAGCATCTTCACCAGCGAGAAGGGCGTATTTTTCACCCATGATTCCTTGCAATTCATCGAACTCTCCGACCATACCAGTCAAGAGGTCAAATTTGTAGATTTCAGCTGCACGAGCTACGGCTGCTGTTTCTTCAGCAGTCAAACCAGCTTGCTCAGCTAGTGACGCTGCAATAACACCCGCACGAGCCATGTGTTCTGAAAGAGAACCGATTTTTTCATGGAAGGTTACGTTAGCCAATTTAGCAACGAGGTCTTCAATCTTAAGTTTTTGGTCTTCACGCCAGAAGAATTCACCATCTTCAAGACGTGCCACCAATACTTTTTCATTTCCTCGGATAACATTTTCCAAGTGCTCAGCGTTACCATTACGGACTGAGATGAAGTTTGGTTTAAGTTTACCATCAAGGTCACGTACAACAAAGTAACGTTGATGTGTTTCCATTGAGGTAACCAAAACTTCTTCTGGAACGTCCAAATATTTAGTGTCAAAACTTCCCATAAAGGCAGTTGGGTATTCGACCAAGTTCAAGACTTCATTCAAAAGTCCCTCTTCGATTTGAACTTGAACACCTTGTTCTGCTTCGATAGCCTTGATTTGCTCACGAATCATATTTTCACGTTCTTTGCTATCCGCAATCACGTAAACGGTACGAAGGTCTTCTTCATAAGAATCCGCATTAGTAATTTCCACTTCATGTCCAAGGAAACGGTGTCCACGACTCACACGACCTGACTTGATATCCAAGAAATCAAGGTCGAGCGCTTCGTCGCCCAAAAGAACTGTCAAGGTGTGAACTGGGCGAATGTATTCAAATGTATTGTTAGCCCAGTGCATGCTGACAGGGAAGGTCAATGAAGCAAGCACTTCTGGAACGCCAGCCAAGACTTCTTTAGCTGGTTTTCCAGCTTCGTGCTTAGTGACATAAACGTACTCTTCACCTTTGACTTCACGGAATTCAATATCATCAACCGTCAAGCCTTTCCCACGGACGAATCCTTGTGCCGCTTTTGAGAAGTTTCCATCTGCATCCAAGGCAATTTTCTTAGAAGGTCCTTTAAAATCTTCGGTCAAATCAGATTGTTGATCAGCCAAACCAATCACACGGACTGCCAAACGGCGTGGTGTTGAAAAAGTTTGAATGCTTTCGTATGAAAGACGGTTGTCATCCAAGAAGGCTGCCATTTTCTCACCGAGTTGTTTTTCACTTGGTGTGACAACGTAGGCTGGCAACTCTTCAAGTCCTAGTTCTACTAATAAGTTTTTTGTCATGTTTTTTCTCCGAAAAATATCTTTTTTTCCAGTTTGCCTTATGTGATTGGCACGCAAGCAACCGACTTCGTCGTTTCATTGCTAAAATTGGAGCCTAAGGTCTCCAATTTTGCCTGGTATCGTTAGTTTCTCTAACGATACCTTTATCACTGCGGCAACTGGTTCTTTAGGATTGCTCGATCAGCCAATCCCATCTAATACGCTCTCGTTATTCTTCCTCTTCTGCTAGGAGTTTTGCGCGTGTGGCTTCGTCAAGAAGTGGGTAACCAAGTTTCTTACGTTCTGCGACGAAGGTTTTGGCTACGACACGGGCCAAGTTACGGATGCGGGCAATGTAACCGGCACGTTCTGTAACGGATACTGCTCCACGAGCATCAAGCAAGTTGAAGGTATGTGAACATTTCAAAACGTAGTCATAGGCCGGGTGAACAAGACCCAATTCCAAAGCACGTCCTGCTTCTTTTTCAAATTTTTCGAAGTTTTCAAGAAGCATATCTTGGTCAGAAACTTCAAAGCTGTATTTTGAGTGTTCATATTCTGGTTGAAGGAAGATTTCTCCGTATTTAACGCCTGGAGCCCACTCAATATCGTAAACAGAATCTACTTCTTGGATGTAAGAAGCCAAACGTTCCAATCCGTAAGTGACCTCAGAAGTTACCGGACCAGTTGCCAATCCCCCAACTTGTTGGAAGTAGGTGAACTGAGTGATTTCCATACCATCAAGCCAAACTTCCCAACCAAGACCAGCTGAACCAGTTGATGGGTTTTCCCAGTTATCTTCAACGAAACGGATATCGTGTTCCAAAGGATTGATACCCAATTTTTCCAATGACTCAAGGTAGAGTTCTTGGATGTTTGATGGTGATGGTTTCATCACCACTTGGAATTGGTGGTGTTGGTAAAGACGGTTTGGGTTTTCTCCGTAACGTCCATCAGCTGGACGACGTGATGGCTCTACATAAGCCGCATTCCATGGCTCGGGACCAATAGCACGAAGGAAAGTGTAAGGACTCATTGTTCCCGCACCTTTTTCATTATCATAAGCCTGCATGAGCATACAACCCTGGTCATTCCAGTATTGCTGCAAAGTAAGGATGATTTCCTGGAAAGTCAATTTTTTAGACATTATTTACTCCTTATTCATAAAGTTTCTTGTGACTCAGGATACAAAAAGAACCGTGTCTCTGCTCCTAAGTCGTTTGACCTAGGGGCGTCAGAAACGCGGTTCCACCCTAATTTATTACTTCATTTTATCTGTTTGTACTCAGCTCTTTACTGAGAGAAAGCGCCACTTGCCTACTTTGCTCTACTTGGCTTTCACTATCCCAAGCTCGCTAGAAAAACGCCATAAGCCCTTCTTTCTTGTCAGTATTATAGCAGAAATAGAGAAACTTGTAAAATAAAATCCTAATCCTTCTCACTGATTCCCATTTCCTGACGAACATGTGCATGGCTATCTTCACGGAGAATGTCATTATCAATAATTGAGGCTTCTCGAAGTTCTTTGGCCTTTTTCTTGTCCTGATGGGTTAAATCTTGATTGGGATCATAAGCTTTCTCAACGATAGACAAAAGATGATTTCGAATTTCCTTTTCCTTACGAATTTTGGCTTTTTTGCGGTAGCTAGCCACAACCAGCACAACCAACATCAGCATTCCCAGATAACCGATAATAGGATACATAACCGCTACCAGTTGACGGAAGCCCATGAAGGAAATAGCGAAACCAGCAAGGGCAAATGCAACCACAAACAACTTGAAGCGCTTATCACTACCTGCTGAGAAACGTTTCCCAAGGGCATAGTAAAGACTAAAGACGGTATTAAAAATCAAGCCAAAGATGACCAAGGCATAGAGCGTCGCAAAGATAGGGGTCACTTCCTTAGCAATAGCCAACATAGGAACATCCGAGCTAGCAATTTTATCACTGTTAGCAAAGAGAATCAAGGTCGTGACGAAGAAAATCACACCAACCATAAATCCTCCCCAGGCTCCACTCTTTTCAGCTTCATTGATTTTGAGAATAGAGCCACCCATCACAAAGGCCATGGCTATTGCTGACATGACACAAACGGCAAAATAGTTAACCACTGACAGCCAGATACTCGGAAAAGGAGATTGAATGGTTTGCGATACCTTATCCATCTCAGCAAAATCCCAGTGACGCCCTATAACATTGGTCACAAATATCATGGCAATCATAACCAGAATCATAGGGGTAAAAACTCCAATAACACCGATGATTTTTTTGAAATCTAGGAAACTCACAAAGATAGTCAGAGCTGTACAAAGGAAAGCACCTACCCAAATCGGAAAGCCGAACTGTTGGTTTAGGTTAGCCCCTGCACCTGCTGTCATCACAAAACCAAACAGGAAACAAGTGATAATCAAAGCGATATCCAAAATACGGCAAATCACAGGATGACTGATTTCTGCCAGGACTACCGAATGATCATCTGAACGGTAATAACTTCCCAGAGCAATCATGAGTCGCCCAAAGCCAACATGCAAAACTCCTAGAACTATGACACCTATCAACCCCCAGGCTCCAAAACTAACAAAATACTGTAAGAGGTCCTGTCCTGAAGATACTCCTGCACCAATCATTACACCGACATAGGCCAGAGCAATGCTCCAAATACGTTTTGACATATTACCTCCTGTCAAATACAAAGTATTTCTATTTTACACTACTCTTAAACCTTTGTAAAAATCAACTAAAAATAGCACCTTCTACAGAAAGTGCTACTTAAACTGTTACTTTTCCCAACCTTTTCGTCCATCAATATAGGTTGCTTGTAAGTCCAAGGAGTCATCTAAGACGATAAAATCAGCTGGTAGACCTGCTTTTAGGCTTCCACAAGTATTTTCAATCCCAACCGATTTAGCTGGAACACTGGTTGCCATTTGTAGAGCTTGAGCAACCGTCGCAAGTCCCCAGTCAACCACATGTTTGACACCGTCTTTAAGTTGTAGGATAGATCCAGCTAGATTACCACCTTCTTTGAGACGGGCGGTACCATTTTCGACGATGACAGGAAGTTCACCCAGCATATAATCGCCATCAGGACGTCCTCCCGCTGACATACAGTCTGTAATAAGGGCAACTCCTTGAGGAGTCTTTTGCTTGATAAGAACCTTACAAGCTGCAGGGACCACATGATGACCATCAGCGATCAACTCACCAATCGTTTCTGGACTATCGAAGGCTGCCCCAACCATACCAGGCTCACGATGCGTAAAACCACGCATTCCGTTATAGACGTGGACCCAAACGGACGCCCCGGCTTCCACTGCTGCCATAGCTTCTTCATATGTGGCATCGGAATGACCTAGAGCAATAGTTACACCTTGCTTGGTTGCTTCCTGGATAAATTCAGCTACTCCCTCACGTTCAGGGGCAAGAGCCAATTTAATCAATTTGCCTTGAGCTGCCTCCTGCCACGCCTTCAATTGTTCCACACTTGGATTGTCCATGTATTTAGGATTTTGAGCCCCCTTATAGGTTTCAGTGAAATAAGGTCCTTCAAAGAAGAGCCCTTGAATTTTGGCACCAGTTTCCTTACCAACCGTATTAGCTGTTGTTTGGCAAATAGCCTTCAGCTCTTCAAATGGGGCTGTTAGGGCTGTCGGTAAGAAGGAGGTCACACCTGCTGAAAGCAAGGCTTGACTCATACCTAGAAGACTTTCCTCAGAATTATCCATGACATCATAACCCGCAAATCCATGAATATGAGTATCTACAAGACCCGGAGCAATCTGATAATTACTGTAGTCCAGTATTTCTGCACCTTCTGGTACATTTTCCGTCCAGTCACCGAAACGGCCATCCACAACCGCTAGGTAGCCACCTTCCTTGATTTTATTTTCAAAATAAAAACGTTTGGCTGAAATATAATAGGTCATAGGACCACCTCTCATCATTTTTCTATATTCTTAATACGCTTTCATTATATCAAAAAAGCCGAGAAATTATCTCGACTTTCTCTATTAAATCACACCTTCTGTAACCTTTTCAACAAGGTTAATCGCATGGTCTGCGATACGTGTGTAATGTGAGAGGTAATCAACATAGTTGATACCTGCTTGCGCAGTACATTCACCATTGTTAAGACGTTTGGTATGTGTTTTACGCAATTGTTTTTCAAGTTTTTCCAACTCTTCATGACGAAGGATGACTTGACCTGCAAGTACCTTGTCATCATCTACAACCACACGAATACTATCAAGGGCGATGCGGTGAGTACGGTTGTAAACATCCGCAAGCTCAGCCTTGGCAGTATCAGAAAATTCAATTCCCTTATTATGAATGTGTTGTGAAAGGTTTGCACTTGCAACTGCAAGGTCACCAATGCGCTCCAAGTCACGAACAGAGTCAAGCACACTTGCCAACACTTCATTTTCAGAAACGCTTAGAGATTCGTTAGAGATGTCAATCAAGTAAGTTGTCAACTCTTCGTCAATACTATTAACTGCTGTTTCATACTTCTCAACCTTATCGAAGTATTTCTCATCTCCCTTAGCAAAGAAAGCATAGGAAGCTTCCAAAGACTGGATGGCGTATGACGCCAAGTGTACCAATTCTTTCTTAGCATTACCAAGGGCAATAGCTGGTGCTTGTGTAATAAGCAAACGGTCCAAGTAGAGTGCTTCGTACTTGTTAATCTCATCTTCACCAGGAATAATCTTAGTTACAAGGTAAGCTAGAACTCCGATGAATGGGAATTGAACGATAGTATTTGCAATGTTAAAAGTACCGTGAGCAAAGGCGATAGTCATCTCTGGTGTCAAACCAAGCACAGATTTAAACCATTGAATCAAGGCTGTGAATGGTACCAAGAGAATCAAACACAAGACCGTCCCAATAACATTGAACAGGACGTGAGCCCCTGCCACACGTTTAGCTGCAATGTTTGAACCAAGAGCAGCTAGAACCGCTGTGATAGTTGTTCCGATATTATCCCCAAAAAGGATTGGAAGGGCACCTTGCAGGTCAAGCAAACCACCTGAGTAGAGACTCTGAAGAATACCGATAGTTGCTGCTGATGACTGAATCAACATGGTCAAACCAGCACCAATGATAACCCCCATGATTGGACGATTACCGAGTGTCGCCAAGTAGTCCTTAAAGGCTGTAACTGACTTCAAAGGCTCAACCGCATCTCCCATAAGGTTAAGGGCAAAGAAAATTCCCCCAACACCAAACAAGATACGACCTAGGTTATTGAGCTTCTTATTGCTTGTAAAGAAGAGAAGCGCAGCCCCCAGGAAAATCACTGGAAGGGCATAGTCACCAAGCTTGAAACCAATCATGAAGGAAGTTACGGTTGTACCGATGTTTGCCCCCATGACAATCCCAATAGCCTGACGAAGACTCAAGAGCCCTGCCGAAACCAGACCGACGACAATAACGGTAACCCCTGAACTCGATTGAATCAAGGCCGTCATGACAATACCAATCAAAACCCCTAAAAACGGGTTGCTGGTATACTTATCGATGTAAAAGCGCAACTTATCTCCGGCTGCTTGTTGAAGACCATCTCCCATGTACTTGATACTAAAGAGGAAAAGCCCCAAACCACCGAGGAAAGAAAACGCAATATCTTGCCAATTTACTGACACATTTTTGTCCTCATTATTTAAAAATTTTCGGTAAAACCGACCTTTCTATTGTATCTATTTATCAGGGAATAGACAAGACTTTTTCCACAAAATAATAGAAAGATCAGAAGAAAATCTGACCTTTCTAGATGTCTCATTAATCCACTTGAACATAACGACGAACACCACTATAGCTGATGTAAGAAATCCAACTATGACCGTCTTGAGTAACCTTCATATCAAAGTTAATCTTATCACCTGCTTCTAAGTAAAATTCAACTGGAGCTGTATCACTAGGAGTATTTTTGACAGCTGTACGTTTGGTAAGCGTGTAGCTGCCAGATTCTGCAATACCACCATCAATTGGAAGTTGATTGTCAGTAACTGTCACGTCTTTAGGTAGCGTCACATTATCTGATTCTTTAAAGTAGACTTTTGTTCCACCAGTACTGGTTACTTGAATGGTATCTTGTTCATAGCTTGGACCAGAAACAGCTACCTTTTTAGAGACAAAGCTGATATCGCCAACAATACCAGAAGTGTCCCCTCTATCTCTTGAAAGGGTAGCATCATACTTACCTGAACCCTCTTGATAATTATCTTTCGGATGCACATAATTGTGAACTGTCGCTTGACCTTGGGCAGTGATATCTCCTACTAGGCTGGTGTTATTAAAGACCAGACGACTGCCATCACTGGACTTCCAAGTTCCAGCAATACTATCAAACTGACCACGCGCTACCGCACTCACATCCATATCCACAGGGGTCACTTGCGTATCTGTTTTAGCTTGAGCTTGACTGCTAGATTGAGTGCTTGAAGTTTGACTATCACTTGAGTTCTTCGGAGCTTGAGATTGACTCGCTGAAGATTGATTCTCGTTTGAAGACTTAGGAGCCTGTGACTGACTGCTTGAGGGAACTGATGAACTATTTGAAGATGATGACTGAGCCTGACTACTACTTGAACTTGGGGCAGAAGCCTTTTTGCTACTTGGTACACTTGAAGATTCTGTCTTTGAACCCGAAGATTCCTTGACCTTAGCACTAGACTTGCTAACCTTACCGCTATCTTTACTGGATGTTTTAGCCTTACTTGATGAGGTCACCTGGCTGCTCTTAGGCATCTTATCTGCTGAACTCGATTCCTTATGGCTGGAACAGGCCGTCAGCAAAGCCACTGAGGAAAGGGTAACCATGGAAAGCACGATTGCTTGGGAAAATTTGTTTTTCATAATTATTTCCTCATTTCTAGTCTATCGTAAAAAGTAAAGATAGGACCTATGTCACAAGGCAACATCGGGTTCTCTCTACTTTTAAGGGAACAATCTTTTCTACAATTTCATTATATCATTTTCTAATGTAAACGCTAACATATTAGGGTTGTAAATTCTAAAAAAGACATGAAAATCTCTTGAATCCTTGTGATATAATGGAGACAAAAATTGAAAGTTATATCATGACAGTCTATCTTCTAGCACAAGTATTCTCAGCCATCGGAGCTCTCTGTGTCGCTATTTCCTCTTTTGCAAAATCAAAAAATAAGATGCTGGTCTGGCAAATTACCGACTACATTTTTACTGCTATTGCCAACCTCTTATTGGGTGGCTATACCGGTGCTTTAACCATTAGTATTTCCATCATACGTAATAGCTTGATGGTCAAAAAGAAGATGACCAAGACTATCTTGACCATCCTCATCGTTATTCAAATCATTGTAGGAACCTATCTCAATCAACTTGGACTTATTGGCTATCTGCCAATCATCTCTTCAGTCTCTTATAGTTTAGCCATTGCCATCACACGAAACCTTCAGTGGCTTCGCTGGGTCATCATTGAGAATATGTTACTCTGGCTAATTTACGATTTGACCATTAAGGCCTACCCCGCTGCTATCACTGACGTCACGATCACACTAACTACCCTCATTGCCATTATCAAAAATCGAAAGACCTTTAGCAAACAATAAAGCTAAAGGTCTTTTTCTTATAAAGCCCAAGTACGAATGGCGTGTGCCACACCTGCTTCGTCATTTGTCAAGGTCACATACTTACACAACTCTTTAATGTCGTCACTAGCATTACCCATGGCAACACTCTGACCGACGAATTGAAGCATTTCAAGGTCATTAGCAGCATCACCCAGAGCCATGATTTGATCTGGAGAAATTCCAAGTTTTTCAGCTAAATGCTTAAGTCCACTGGCCTTAGTTGCCCCCTGTGGCATGATTTCAAAGATATAGTCTTGGCTACGAACTGTGCTATAGCTTTGATCAAGTCTGTCTTGCACAGCGTTTTGGAAGGCGTCCAAAGGTTCAGTATCAGCCATATACATGGCTTGGAAAATCACTTGCCCTTCCGCAAAGATTTCTTCCAAACTTCTAGCCTTCGCTTCTGTGAAAACAGTACCAGCATCATAAGCTACTAGCTCAGGCACTTCATCGCCCACAACATAGTAAGTCTTCTCACCAGTCAAGGTTAGAGCCACCTCTGGAAAGTCTTCGCAAGCCTGCAAGAGTTCTTCCATCTCAGAGCGAGATAAACTTTCATATTGAAGCAACTTCCAATTTTTTGTCTCATAAGTTGAACAGCCATTATTCATGATAATGTACTCTTCTTCACTCAGTCCTAATTTCTCAAAATGCGGAAGAATGCCTGAACGCGGGCGTCCTGTACAAAGGACAATTTTGATACCTGCCGCAGCTGCTTCTTGAATAGCCTTAATATTCTCGACAGGAATCTCTTTTTGGCTATTTAAGAGTGTTCCGTCCATATCTATTGCAATGAGTTTCACTTGGTTCTGATTCATTTTACTCTCCTTCGACCCTAATAAGTGTCATAAATGGTTAACTGGTATTGTTCAATGATGCTGTTTAATTTGTCTCCGTAGGTTGTGTCCGTAGCGTAGACCCCTGTTAGGGCAGCTGTCGCATCCTTATAATTCTTAGTATTGGAACGGTGCACCCCTACATAGTAGCTCCCCTCAAGGAAATCCACATAGTCCTGTAAAGAATTTTCCACAGAACCATAAGAACGAAAAGCCGCATCAATATAGTAAGGATTGCCCTTACCATCATCCTCCCAGGTCGGTAGGGTCACACTTTGACCATTGTAGTCCCCCTTAATCCCAAAGAAGTTATAGGACGGCTTCTGACTCAAAGTAGATTGTCCAGAGTCGGATTCCAAGATGGCCTGAGCAATCATGACAGATGCATAAAGATCGTTTCTAGCTGCCAAATAGCGGGACGTCTCGCCAATCTCGGCAATAAAAGCAACCGTCCTCTCATCTGTAGATGTCATGTTTTTTTCCATAGTCAACTTTGGAAAATTCAAACTAGCTAGGAGTCCCAATAAGGCAAATAGGCCAATAAAAATCAGACTCCACTTTTGGAAAAATTTAGGAAAGAGCAAGAAAGACTTCTGTTTCTTTTTAGTTTTCTTAGGTCTAGCTTTAGACTTACCTTTCTTTTTTCCTTTTGCCAATCGGTCACCCCCTCAATCATACTAACTCCTCTAAGTATATCAAAATTCACTAAAAAAGACCCAAACCAACCGGTTTAAGCCTTCATTATATTAAATGGCGTCTCCACCACGTTCGCCTGTACGAATACGGATAACATCATCAATAGGAACAATAAAAATCTTCCCATCACCAACTTCTCCTGTCGCCACGGCGCTCCGAATGGCATCAACAACTTCGTCAACCGCCATATCCTTAACTACAATTTCAACCTTAACCTTAGCTAATAAGGTAGGAACAATGCGCTGTCCACGAACAAACTCTGCAAAGCCACGTTGATTACCATAACCTAGAACTTGACTTACAGTCATCCCCTTAGCCAAGCCACTACCAGTCAAGGCATTTTTCAAATCTTCCAATTTATCCGAACGAATAATCGCTTCTACTTTTTTCATCTGTATTCTCCTACGAATCTAAGCCCATAAAGGTTGGATAGGCTGTCTCTTTGTGTTCACAGTCATCAAGACCAATAGCTTCATCACGGTCACTAACACGCAAAGGCATATAATGAGCAATTACTTTAATAATACCATAGGTCACAAGAGCAGACCAAATAGCTGTAAAGATAATAGCTAAAATGGTCACAATAAAGAGATGGGCCTTTCCATAAATCAAGCCAATATTGGCCTTATCTAGGGCTAAATCCGGTGTCGTAAAAATCGCGGTAGCCAAACCACCAAAGATTCCTCCAACGCCGTGGCAACCAAAAGCATCCAAAGCATCATCATAGGCAAAACGTTTCTTCAAGACAGAAATAGCATAGAAACAAATCGGACTAACCATAAGACCAATTAGAATAGCGCTCCAAATTGAAACAAAACCTGCTCCAGGTGTGATTGCAACCAGTCCTGCCACCAAACCGGTTGAACCACCAACCAAGGATGGATGTCCTGTGACATGTTTTTCAATTGCCAACCATGAAAACATGGCTGCAGCAGCTGAAACATGGGTGGTTACTAGCGCGTGCACTGCCAAGCCATTAGCAGCCAAGGCTGATCCTGCATTAAAGCCAAACCAGCCAAACCATAAGAGACCCGCTCCCAATAGGACAAAAGGAACATTATGAGGACGGTGTTCTAAAATGCCAAAATCACGACGTTTACCAACAACGATTGCCAAAACCAAGGCCGATACCCCCGAGGTAATATGAACCACATCACCACCTGCGAAGTCAATTGTCCCCCATTTAGCAAGGAGCCCTTCGTCCCAAACCATATGTGCAAATGGATAGTAGACAAGAAGTAACCAAAAGACAACAAAGATGGCTAAAGGTGTAAAGCGCATCCTTCCTACTACTGAACCCGTCAAAATCGCCACACAGATAATCGAAAACATCATCTGAAAAGCAGCAAACAGCATATCAGGAATGGTTAGACCACGACTTGAGGCAGTTTCAGACACGCCATTTAAAAAAAGGTGACTGAAATTACCGAAGATATTCCCATGACCGCCAAAAGAAAGCGAGTAGCCAGCAACAATCCACAAGAGGGAAGCTATAGCTAAGGGAAGAACAGACATCATCATGGTATTGATAACATTCTTACGACGTCCAAGCCCACCATAGAAGAAGGCCAAGGCCGGTGTCATCAAACAAACCATGGCTGAACAAATCAATATAAAGGCACTGCTACCTGTATCCATGAAACCACTCCAATTCACAAATTATTCTATGTCAGATAATATAACACAAAAATATGAGATAAACAAGCGTATTTACGGAATTTTTTGATAATTCTTTCTTTTCTGACATCTTATGTCGCCACAAAAAAAGAGCCTCTTAAACCCCATGGAAAAGGTTATAAAGCTCTTGTCTGTTTATTTTTCGCTCTTTAGCAACGGTTTTTATAGCCTGATTAGGTTTCATGCCAGAAGCAATTAAAGCTTCAACAGCCTCTACTGGCGTAACATCTGATGTTAGATTTTCTTCCCTATTATTTTCAGAAGCTCCAGCCACAATCAGTAAACATTCTCCCTTGAGAGGATTACTAGCAATATAATCTAAAATTTCTGAAATTGACCCTCGCTGGTACTCTTCATAAAGCTTGGTTAATTCTCGAACTAGCGTTACTTGACGATTGCCATAGACCTCATGCATATTTTCAAGGGTATCCGCCACACGGTATGGTGACTCGTAAAAAATCTGTGTCTCAGGATAAGATACTTTTTCCTTGAAGAAATCAATCTGCTGTCCCTTTTTACGAGGCAGGAAGCCATAAAAAATATGAGGTTGGGGTGCTAAACCACTAGCAATCAAGGCTGTAATACCAGCTGATGCTCCCGGTAAGGCCACCACAGGAATATTCTCAGCAATGGCGGCTTTGACCAAATCATGCCCAGGATCCGAAATGGAAGGCATACCAGCATCAGAAACCTGAGCCAAAGAAAGACCTGATTTCAAGCGCTCCAGTAAATCTGGAATTTTCTCATAGGCATTGTGCTCATGGAAAGAATACTGCTTGGTTTCAATCTCAAAATGCTTGAGCAAGAGACCCGTATTGCGCGTGTCCTCCGCACAAATAAGATCCACCTCTTTCAGGATTTGCACACTACGAAAAGTCATATCCTGCAAATTTCCAATAGGAGTAGGAACCAGATAGAGGGTACCGTAACTAGATTGCCCCTTAAAACTCTTTTGAACCTGCATGTTTAGTCTCCGTACAACAATTCTGCACAGAAGCCGCAAGCTTCATTATTGTCACGACGTTGGCCGTAGAAATCTGGACAAATATGGAATCCATCATCGTAAATAGCCTCGAGGTTCACCTTACCATGAGACATTTTAGTTCCTGTCTCCTCTTGAACCACTTGACTCAAGTGCTCACGCAACTTGTCATTTTCCAACTTGAGGGCCGTATTTTCATCAAGAATCCCTGAGAAGTTCGCCTTAATTGCTTCCACTTCTGCCAACATCGACATCAAATTTTGTGATAATTCCTCGAATTTATCATACAATTCACGCTTTTCCATTTAGCTGAACTTCCTCCACTCCATAAGTTAGGGGCGCACGCCCTTTTTCAAATAAAACCTTAATGGTCCCTGCAATCACATCAATGGCAACGACCTGACCCGTGCCATCCTTGGTTTCAATTTCATCACCCAAGTCAGGATAACTCGCCTTGCTATCTCGGTAAAAGTCATCTTCATAACTGAGACAACACATAAGTCGACCACAGACCCCATTCATCTTACCAGAATTCAAAGATAAACTCTGATTTTTAGCCATCTTAATCGATACTGGTGGGAATTCACCCAAAAAACTAGAACAACAAAGTGCTCGGCCACAAGGTCCTAAGCCACCATAGATTTTTGATTCCTCACGACTTGAAATTTGACGCAACTCAATACGTGTCTTAAAGTAAGAAGCCAGATCTTTGAGCAACTGACGAAAATCTACCCGTTTTTCAGCTACAAAACTGATTAACACATAAGAGTTATTTAGTGGAAAGACAATATCAACCACCTTCATATCTAGCTGATTTTGAGCAATTAAATCAGCCACTACTCCCATACTCTTTTCAGCTTTCAAAAGATTTTCATCATATCTAGCAAAATCTTTCTCCCCTGCCAATCCTTCAACCCGATTCAAATCCGCAGGCAAACTAACCTCAGGAAAATCTGTGTTTTCCATGACAACCTGGGCTAGGCGCTTATCTTTTTTCTCCAAAACGACTACAAAGTCATCTTTGGCGTAATTTTTATCAGGAACAACGTATTCTACTGCTCCAGTTTCTTCAAATTTTATTCCAATGACTTCTGTCATGATAATACCATATACTCTATTGCATTTTGAAAGCTGACATTAGCTAGCCACATTTTTCGTGCCTCATAAACTAAGTCTAGCCATCGCCTTGCTTGTGGATTTTGTATATCCTTCCCCATTTGATAAGTTAAAAAAGCCCAGACCATCTCTTGTTCCGACTTTTCACTACACTGGACAGCCAGTTTTGCAACGTCCAAATAAAGCAGGTCCTGATTAGATAGCAGGGACTGTGTGAAACGCTCTACTGTATTAATCAGATCAAGAATCTTATTATCTTTAGCTAAGTCTAAAGCCTGAACATCATCTTTAGCAAAGTCCGCCAACACTTTGGCTTGTGTCAGCAACAAGCCTTCCTTCTGCAGCAATTCTTCCAGATATGCCCGATTCTTTGGAAAATAAAAGAGTTGAGCTCGGCTTTTAATCGTAGGTAACATACGACTATCATCAGCTGTCAAAAGAAAAATATAAATCTGACTTTGAGGCTCTTCAATAAACTTTAATAGACTATTAGCAGCATTGATATGCATCTTATCTGCATCACGAATGATAAAAACCTGAGCCTGCCCCTCAAAACTTGATTGACTAAACTCTCTGGTCAACTGACGAATCGTGTCCGTCTTAATAATCTGTCCTTGTGGCTCTACTAATTTAACATCAGAAAAGTCCCCCTGTGCAATCAAGCGACAGGAACGACAGTGGCCACAAGGTAGACCATCCTCAGGAGTTAGGCAAAACCGACTCTGTGCTAGCCAAATAGCCATGTCGAGACTTCCAAAATCACCCGAAAACAAATAAGCATGACTCAAACGATTTTCCCTGATAATTTGTGAAAACTCTTCAAATAGTTTGCTTTGACTTTCAGCTAACTTCATCTTGCTCCTTATAAATAGCCTTTAATTACTTCCCAAGCTTGCTCTACAACATCCTCAAAAGCCTGTGAGGCATCGATTAACTTGATACGTTCTGGTTCAGCCTGTGCCAAATCTAAATACCCTTGACGTACACGCTGATGTAGGTCAAGTTTCTCTAAATCCAACCGATTAACTTCACGTTCACCGCTAGCTGCAATGCGGGCCAAACCAGTCTCAGAATCCACATCAAACAATAGGGTCACATCAGGTTTATACCCATCAGTCGCATAGGCATTTAACCAGGCAATCTCATCCTGATCCAAGCCACGACCAGTCCCTTGATAGGCAACTGATGAATCAATAAAACGATCCATGATGACCATATTGCCCTTTTCAAGCTCTGGCAAAACCTTCTCAATCAGATGTTGACGGCGAGCCGCAATATAGAGCAAGAGCTCTGTCTTAGCATCCATAGACGTATTATCTACATCCAGAATAACCTCACGGATTTGCTCTGCAATAGCTACTCCGCCTGGTTCACGTGTAGTCACGACTTGAGCTGGATAAGCTTCTCTAAGACGAGGTAAAAGTGCCTCCAAAACTGTTGTCTTTCCAGCACCATCTGGCCCTTCGATTGAGATTAATAACCCTTTTGACATGATACTTCCTTTTTGATTTCTTTACTTTCTATTTTATCAAATTTTAGCTCAAATGAACAATCAAGGACAAAAGAAAACAGAGGTTTCTAAAAACCCCTTTTTCTATCTTAATACTTCTGACCATGCCGATTGCAGGTTTCGAACCTGTGACCTACGCGTTACGAGTGCGTTGCTCTACCAACTGAGCTAAATCGGCTGACACAGTCATTCTAACACTATGCCCTAAAAAGTCAAGTTCTATATAATATTTACAAAAAAGAACTTGGACTAGCCAAGCTCTTTCTCTTCTTACAATGATTTGTAAAGTTGACTTGCATTTTCAACAGTGAAACCATATTCTTTAAAGATACGGTCACCAGGTGCTGAGGCACCCCAAGTATCAATAGTAAGTGTTTTACCTGCAAGACCAACGTATTTGCCCCAACCAAAGCTAGTTCCAGCTTCGATAGCCAAACGTTTTGTCACAGCTGCTGGAAGAACTTCTTCTTTATATGCAGCATCTTGTTCATCAAAGAGATTTTGTGATGGCATTGAAACAACACGGACATGCACGCCTTCAGCTTCAAGAGCCGCTTGAGTATCAAGAGCCAATTTCACTTCAGAACCAGTCGCAATGATGATACCATCAAGATCACCTTTAGCTTCTGAGATAATGTAAGCCCCTTTATTGACACCAGCTTCAGCATTTTCAGCTGTACCATCAAGGACTGGCAAGTTTTGACGTGTCAAGACTAGCATTGTTGGACGTTCAGTCTCAGCCAAAGCACGTTTCCATGCAGCATTAGTTTCATTACCATCTGCAGGACGGATAACGTTAAGGTTAGGCATTGAACGCACACTTGCCAATTGTTCGATTGGTTCGTGAGTAGGTCCATCTTCACCAACTGCTACTGAATCGTGTGTCATAACATAAGTCACTGGCAAGTTTTGAAGTGCTGCCATACGTACTGCTGGAAGCAAGTAGTTTGAGAAGACGAAGAAAGTACCACCATAAACACGAGTACCACCATGAAGAGCAATACCATTCATCGCTGCAGCCATAGCAAACTCACGCACACCAAACCAAATATTACGTCCAGCATAGTTGTCTGCTTGGAAATCAGACTCAGCCTTAACCATAGTATTGTTAGAAGCTGAAAGGTCTGCTGAACCTCCCCAGAATGAAGGAACTTGTTCAGAAATCTGTTGGATAGCTTGTTGGCTTGACACACGGCTAGCTACTGCTGAACCCAATTCATGAGCCTTCAAGTCAACGTGTGCAGGTTCATTCGCAAAGGCAGCCTTGTATTCCGCAGCCAATTCTGGGTAAGCAGCTTCATATTCTGCAAATTTAGTTTGCCAAGCATTTTCAGCAACTTCACCACGGAATTTAATACCAACTTCAAAACGACGAGCTACTTCATCTGGAACTGTAAATGCCGGTGCATCGTAACCGTAAACACCTTTTGCGTGATCAATGCCGTCTTGACCAATTGGAGCACCGTGGACAGCTGATGTTCCTTGGCCTTCAGCTCCGTAACCAATGATTGTCTTAACTTCGATAATAGATGGTTTATCTGTCTCAGCTTTAGCTTCTTCGATAGCTTTAGCAATAGCTTCCAAATCATTACCATCCTTAACAAGAATGTGTTGCCAACCATAAGCTTCAAACTTAGCCTTAACATCTTCTGTGAAAGCCATTGAAGTTGGTCCATCAAGTGAGATATCATTTGAATCGTAAAGAAGTACCAACTTACCAAGTTTAAGGTGACCAGCAAGACTAGCAGCTTCTTGAGAAACACCTTCCATCAAACAACCATCGCCATGGAGGGCATAAGTATAATGGTCAACAATATCAAAACCAGGTTTGTTAAATTTAGCTGCCAAGTGTGCTTCAGCCATTGCCATACCTACAGCATTAGCAATCCCTTGACCAAGAGGACCTGATGTTGCTTCAATACCATCTGTATGGTTAACTTCAGGGTGACCTGGAGTCTTAGATCCCCATTGACGGAAGTTCTTCAAGTCGTCCATTGTCACGTCGTAGCCAGAAAGGTGCAAGAGACTATAAAGCAAGGCAGAACCATGACCTGCAGAAAGAACAAAACGGTCTCGGTTTGTCCAGTTACGGCTTGTCTTTGGATTAACATTCATCACATGGTTCCAAAGCACATAAGCCATTGGCGCTGCACCCATAGGAAGACCTGGGTGCCCAGAATTCGCGGCTTGAATTGCCTCGATCGAAAGCGAACGAATAGTGCTGACCGCCATTTGGTCAATTGCATCAAAAGTCATGATTCTAACTCTCCTTTTTTGGAAAAAATGCGGAGCATACAGACTATTAGCATCTGAGCTCTAGTTATACTACTTTAATTATAGCATATTATCTGTCTCTTTGGGCAATCCAATTCTATTTGTCAAACCCTAAACCTATAAAATATAAAGCCTAAAGCGTTCGTTTTTACAAACCTACACCATTTGTCTTATCCCAAGCAATTTATTTGTAAAGCAATTCATCAAAAAAAGCCGAGGAAACCCCCGACTTTATGTAAAATTATTTAACGAAGTCAAGCAATGCCAAGAAGCTTTCAGCTTCAAGTGATGCACCACCTACAAGAGCTCCGTCAACGTCTGGACAAGCCATGTATTCAGCAACGTTTTCAGGTTTAACTGATCCACCGTATTGGACACGTACTTTGTCAGCAACTTCTTGACCAAAGTCAGCAGCTACAACGTCACGAACAACTTTACACATTTTTTGTGCGTCGTCTTGTGAAGCTGATTTACCAGTACCGATAGCCCAGATTGGTTCGTAGGCGATTACTGTTGAAGCGACTTGTTCTGCAGTCAATCCAGCAAGAGCAGCTGAAACTTGAGCACCTACGAATTCTGCTGCTTTACCAGCTTCGTAAGTTTCAAGTGATTCACCACAACAGATGATTGGAAGCATACCGTTAGCAAAGATTGCTTTTGCTTTTTTGTTGATGTCTTCATCAGTTTCGTGGAAGTAGTCACGACGTTCTGAGTGACCGATAACAACGTAGTCAGTACCGATTTCTTTCAAAACTTGTGGGCTAGTTTCACCAGTGAAGGCACCAGCATTTTCAAAGTAAGTGTTTTGTGCAGCAACTTTAAGGTTTGAACCTTTAGCAGCAGCAAGTACAGCTGTCAAGTCAACTGCAGGAGCTGCGATACCAGCTTCAACAAGATCTGATGAAGGAAGTTTTGATGCTACAGCTTCAACGAATGCTTTTGCTTCTTCTGGATTTTTGTTCATTTTCCAGTTACCAGCGATAAATGGTTTACGTGACATTTCACATACCTCTTCTTTTATTTATTTACTCGTTTATTTTATCACAAATCCCTTACTATTACTAGGATTTTAGGAAAATTCCGAAAACTCAACCTGCTTTATGTCTATTTATCACTATCAAAACTTAGCTTAAGCATCTAAAACACCCCAAAAATATAATATTACGAGTATTTTTAAACACCAAAAAGAGCCGAGTAACCTCGACTCTCTCAATTATTGTCTGACGAATAATTGTATTGGGAACTTAATATTAATTAAGCTTCAATTTCAGATACGATACCTGAACCAACAGTACGTCCACCTTCACGGATAGAGAATGTTGTACCTTGTTCAACGGCGATTGGGTGGATCAACTCAACGTCGATAGTCACGTTATCACCAGGCATAACCATTTCAGTACCTGCAGGAAGTTCGATTGAACCTGTTACGTCAGTTGTACGGAAGTAGAACTGTGGACGGTAGTTGTTGAAGAATGGAGTGTGACGTCCACCTTCTTCTTTAGAAAGGATGTAAACTTCACCTTTGAATTTAGTGTGTGGGTTGATTGAACCAGGTGCAGCCAATACTTGACCACGTTCGATTTCATCACGTTGGATACCACGAAGAAGAACACCGACGTTATCTCCGGCAATACCTTCGTCAAGTTGTTTACGGAACATTTCAACACCAGTAACAACTGCTTTTTGGATTTCTTCTTTAAGACCAACGATTTCAACTTCGTCATTAACACGAACAACACCACGGTCGATACGTCCTGAAGCAACAGTACCACGACCAGTGATTGAGAATACGTCTTCGACTGGAAGCAACAATGGTTTGTCAGTGTCACGTTCTGGTTCTGGAATGTATTCGTCAACAGTGTTCATCAAGTCCATGATGATGTCTTCGTATTTAGAATCACCTTCAAGAGCTTTAAGAGCTGAACCTTGGATAACTGGAATGTCATCACCTGGGAAATCGTATTCTGAAAGAAGGTCACGGATTTCCATTTCAACCAATTCAAGCAATTCTTCATCGTCAACCAAGTCAACTTTGTTCATGAAGACGATAAGGTGTTTAACACCAACCTGACGTGAAAGAAGGATGTGCTCACGAGTTTGTGGCATTGGTCCGTCAGTAGATGCTACTACAAGGATCGCACCGTCCATTTGAGCGGCACCAGTGATCATGTTTTTAACGTAGTCCGCGTGTCCTGGCGCATCGATGTGAGCGTAGTGACGTTTTTCAGTTTCATACTCAACGTGTGCAGTGTTGATTGTGATACCGCGTTCACGTTCTTCTGGAGCAGCGTCGATTGAAGCGTAGTCTTTTGGTGTGTTAACTGCGCTAGGAAGACGACGAGCCAATACAGTTGTGATAGCAGCTGTCAAAGTAGTTTTACCGTGGTCAACGTGTCCGATTGTACCAATGTTAACGTGTGGTTTACTACGATCGTATTTTTCTTTTGCCATTTAGGAAAAGCCTCCAATAAAATATATTTTATAGATAGACAGTAGGCAATACAGTCTAACTTTACTCTACTATTCTATCAAAATGTCATAGAATTGCAAGTATTTTATATAGTTTTCAATTTTTCTTTAGAGTAATCACAAATATTTCTTTCAGTATTTCTATTTCTACTACTTCTACAAGCTTTTAGTATTACCTTTACTAATGCAAAACGCTATCAAGTAAAAAAGAAGCCGAATTAACGACCTCTTCTTAAAGGTACAATTTTTTCATCTTGATTTTCCAATTCTTGAGTCTGAGATAACTCGTCCTCAATAGCTTGAACAATATTATCACGCTTTTCGTTGGCAGCAATATTTAAAACAAAAGCAATCCCAACAGAAGTTACCAGAAGCGAGTTACCACCTTGTGAAAGGAAGGGGAAGGTAACCCCTGTCGATGGGATTAGCCCTGAGATTCCCCCAATATTAACAAAGACCTGCATAAGCATGAGAGCTCCCACACCAAGCGCCATCATAGAGTTAAATGGATTTCTGGCCTTAACTCCCACAATCATAATACGAAGAATGAGGAAAAAGAGGAGGGCCAGAATCAAGCCGGCTCCGATAAGACCTAATTCTTCAATAACAATCGAAAACACAAAGTCTGTTGTAGCTTCTGGTAAATAACCAGTTTTCTCAATTGAATTTCCAAGCCCGAGACCAAACCATCCTCCATTACTCATAGCATAGTATGAATGAGATAGCTGAAGACCAGATCCTGTCAAATCCTTGAACGGATTAAAATATGCTGCGAAACGCTTGGCAACATATCCAAAGATAGGTACCTTAGCCATGGTTTGAACCCCAACCAAGGCAATTAAGCCTAGGAAGGCCGACGAAATCCCTACAATACTGGCAAATAAGGCCGTAAACCAACGGTAGCCAACACCAGAAATTGAAAACATCACTACTGTAGTCAATACAATGATAGCCGCATTCCCCAAGTCAGGTTGGATAGCAACCAAACCGATCATACCAAGCAAATAGACACGCCAGTCATTAAGTTCCTTACCATTCCTAGGAATCCATCTATTCTTCGTCAGGGCTTGGTAGTCATAACGTTCTATGGCAGACTGTTTTTTTGAAAAGGTGTGTGCCAAAAACCAAACAACAATGATCTTAAGGTACTCCGCTGGTTGGAAAGACAAGGGACCTAGCACAATCCAACCATTGGCACCATTGATTTCCCTGGTGAAAAATTTGGCAATGACCAAAAGTAAAATCTCAAAGGCAATAACAACACCCAAAAGCTTATCTTTCCTGAGAAAGTTCAATTTCAGTCGGTAGATGAAAGAAATAGAGAACAAGGATAGCAACCAGAAGCCTCCTTGGTTCATAACAGATGCGAAGGGATTGGCCCCCAAGGTTACTAAACGAGCACTCGTTGTTGAATACACTACTATTAAACCAACCACGGATAAGATTAAATAAGGTATCAAAATGGTGTAATCTAAAAGATGCTTCTTTTCAATTTTCATATCTTTAAAAAACTCATACTTTCTATTACGTTACTCTACATTTTCTCTTAAAATATAAAGCTAACAGCTTATATTATAACACTTTGATACCTTAAACTAAAGCAAAAGCTAAATTAACCGTTTTCAGGACTGAAAATCTGATTATTTTATCTTACCTTCAGATAGGTTTTACAATGAGCTTTCTTTGATAACCTTGCTACTTCTTATGTTTTCTTTTTATGTTTTCTTTTAAGACAAACAAAAAACAAGACCTAAGTCTCGCTTTTTGTTTATCTTATTTTGTACCGACACTGATACGATTAAGTGCTCGACGGAGAGCAACCTGAGCACGTTGAACTTCATCAATACGGTCAGATTTAGTTGCTTCTTCCAAGTCACGTTCGGCACGTTGCTTGGCACGTTCGGCACGAGAAACGTCAATGTCGCGTTCACGTTCTGCTGAATCGGCAACGATAGTAATAAAATCATCTTTAACTTCGATGATACCACCATTTACGGCAATCCAATCGACGTGACTCTCGTCATCCACACGACGAACCTTGAGTTCATCCACTTCAAGTGGCGCAATCAAGTTAATATGGCCTGGCAAGATACCAATTTGACCATCTTTAGTAACCGCGTGGATAAAGCTGGCATGGTGGTCATATTTAAGACCATCCGGAGTTACCACTTGTACGGTCATTTGTGCCATATATTCACCTCATTAGTAGCCCATAGCTTTAGCTTTAGCTACTACATCCTCAATTGGACCTACGCTACGGAAGGCATCTTCTGGAAGATTGTCATATTTACCTTCAAGGATTTCTTTAAAGCTACGAACAGTTTCAGCAACTGGAACATAAGAACCTGGTTGACCTGTAAACTGTTCAGCAACGTTGAAGTTTTGTGACAAGAAGAATTGGATACGACGAGCACGTCCAACCAATGTTTTTTCTTCGTCTGACAATTCATCCATACCAAGGATAGCGATAATATCTTGCAATTCACGGTAACGTTGAAGCACACGTTGAACTTCAGTCGCAACAGCATAGTGTTCTTCACCAACAATTTCAGGTGAAAGGGCACGTGAGCTTGATGCCAATGGGTCAACGGCTGGGTAAATACCCATTTGTGTCAACTTACGTTCAAGGTTGGTTGTTGAATCCAAGTGAGCAAATGCTGTAGCTGGCGCTGGGTCAGTATAGTCATCGGCTGGAACGTAGATGGCTTGGATTGATGTAACAGAACCTTTTTTAGTTGATGTGATACGTTCTTGCAATTGACCCATTTCAGTAGCAAGTGTAGGTTGGTAACCAACGGCTGATGGCATACGACCAAGAAGGGCAGAAACCTCAGAACCTGCTTGAGTGAAACGGAAGATGTTATCGATGAAGAGAAGCACGTCTTGACCTTCGACATCACGGAAGTATTCCGCAATTGTCAAACCAGTAAGGGCAACACGCATACGTGCTCCAGGTGGTTCATTCATTTGACCGAAGACCATGGCTGTTTTCTCAATAACGCCAGATTCTTTCATTTCCCAGTAAAGGTCATTACCTTCACGTGTACGTTCACCAACACCTGTAAACACGGAAATACCACCGTGCTCTTGGGCAATGTTGTGAATCAACTCTTGAATAAGAACGGTTTTACCAACACCGGCACCACCAAAGAGTCCGACTTTACCACCTTTAAGGTAAGGGGCAAGCAAGTCGATAACTTTAATCCCTGTTTCAAGGATTTCAGTAGATGTTGACAATTCATCGAAAGTTGGTGCTTTTTTGTGAATTGGTTCACGCTCTGCATCGTCTGCAAAAGGTGCTTCCAAGTCAATGGTATCACCAAGAACGTTAAAGACACGTCCAAGGGTATCTTTACCAACAGGAACGCTGATTGGACGTCCAGTGTCCAGAACTTCTAGTCCACGAGTCAATCCATCAGTAGATTCCATGGCAATGGTACGAACCACACCTTCTCCAAGTTCAAGAGCTACTTCGAGCACGATACGTTTAGACTTTTGTTCATCAGTATAAACGACCAATGCATTGTTAATCTCAGGAAGTTTATCACCAGCTGCAAACGCTACGTCTACAACAGGACCAACAACCTGAGCAATTTTGCCTGAGCTCATTGTTTTCTCCTTATGATAGTTTTCTGGATGACAATCATCCTTTTTTCATGTGTGTCTAATTAAGACAAATCTCTAGCTATTCAAGTGCACTTGCACCGCCAACGATTTCAGTAATTTCCTGAGTGATGGCAGCTTGACGCGCACGGTTATATTGGATTGTCAAATCGTTAATCACATTCTTCGCATTATCAGTGGCTGTCTGCATTGCAGTCATACCAGCTGCGTGCTCAGCTGTTTTGGCATCTACGATAGCACCGTAGATAAGACTCTCAGCATATTGTGGTAAGAGTTGATCCAAAATAGTGTCACGATCTGGTTCCAATTCAAACTTGGTCAACACATGACCTTCTGATTCATTGGGATCCAAATCAGCGATAGGAAGCATTTGTTCCACACGAACCTCACTAGACAAACTGTTGACATGGTGGTTGTAGCACACATAGAGTTCATCAAAAAGTTCATTTTGATACATTCCTACTGCTTTAGAAATGATTTTTCCGACTTGTTCAAAACTAGGTTGATCTTCAAGGCCACGAAGTTCAAAAGCAACATTCATGTTACGAGCCTTGAAGAAATCTGAACCTGTTCCACCAATAGAAATGATAGCATATTCATCTTCAGAATCATGGTCACGTTTAATCATGTCCAACACAGCTTTAAGAATTGTTGAGTTATAACCCCCAACTAGTCCCTTATCTGAAGTAATGACAATGTAACCTGTCTTACGGACTGGACGTGCGTCCAACATTGGATTTGACGAACCATTAATCAATTCTGAATGTAGAAGATCTGTTGTGATCTGTCTAATTTTTGAGGCATAGATTTGGAAATCTTTAGCAGCTTGCTCAGAACGTGTCAATTTTGATGCAGAAACCATTTGCATGGCTCCTGTAATTTGACTCGTTTTCTTTGTTGAAGCAATTTTTGCTTGGATTTCTCTTAGAGAGCCTGCCATATGCTGTCCTCCCTATTTCTATTTATATTCTGACTGATCTTTGAAAGCTTGGATAGCTTCATTAAGTACAGATTCCTCAGGAAGATCCTTAGTTGTACGAATAGTTTCAAAGATATCCTCATGGTGACCATCAAAGTAGTCATAGAGTGCTTCTTCAAAATCCAAGATTTGATCAACCGGAACACTATCCAAGAAACCGTGTGTCAAAGCGTAAAGGATAACAACTTGTTTCTCAACTGGAAGTGGTTTATGAAGCGGTTGTTTCAAAACTTCGATTGTACGACGACCACGGTTCAATTTCGCTTGAGTCGCAGCATCCAAATCTGAACCAAATTGCGTAAAGGCTTCAAGTTCACGATATGAAGCCAAGTCAAGACGAAGTGTACCAGCAACCTTCTTCATCGCTTTAATTTGCGCTGATCCACCTACACGTGATACGGAAGAACCCGCATCAATGGCTGGACGAATACCTGAGTTAAACAAGTTTTCTTGCAAGAAGATTTGTCCATCTGTGATTGAGATAACGTTTGTTGCGATATATGCTGAGATATCTCCGGCTTGCGTTTGGATGATTGGCAAGGCAGTAATTGAACCACCACCAAGATCATCCGAAACTTTAGCTGAACGTTCCAAAAGACGTGAGTGGAGATAGAAGACATCCCCTGGGTAAGCTTCACGACCTGGTGGACGACGGAGAAGCAATGAAAGTTCACGGTAGGCCACGGCTTGTTTAGACAAATCATCATAAACAATCAGTACGTGTTTTCCGTTATACATGAACTCTTCAGCCATTGCAACACCAGCATAAGGCGCAATGTAAAGCAATGGTGATGGTTGTGATGCAGAGGCAGTCACAACGATTGTGTAATCAAGAGCACCGTGTTTACGGAGAGTTTCTACTTGTGTACGAACTGTTGATTCTTTTTGACCAATAGCCACATAGATACAGATCATATCTTGACCTTTTTGGTTCAAGATCGCATCAATGGCTACTGAAGTTTTACCAGTTTGGCGGTCTCCGATAACCAATTCACGTTGACCACGTCCGATTGGAACCAAGGCATCAATGGCCTTAAGACCAGTTTGCAATGGCTCAGAAACTGATTTACGTTGCATAACACCTGGAGCAGGTGTTTCAACTGGACGGAAACCTGTTGTTTCGATGTCACCAAGACCATCAACTGGTTGCCCAAGTGGGTTTACTACACGACCAATAAGGGCTTCACCAACTGGAACTTCCATAATTTTTCCAGTACGTTTAACAATATCGCCTTCACGAATTGCTACGAAATCCCCCAAGATAATGATACCGACATCATTAGTTTCAAGGTTTTGGGCCATACCATAGGCACCATTTTCAAATTCGAGCAACTCACCACTCATAGCATTATCAAGACCACGAGCACGTGCGATACCGTCACCGATATAGGTAACGACACCAGTTTCAGTGACGTCAAAGTTTGGCTGGAAGTTTTCAATTTGCTTTTTAATTAAAGCGCTAATTTCTTGTGCGTTAATTGCCAAAAGTCACACCACTTTCTATTTCAAATTCGTTTTAAAGGTTTGCAATTGACTGCGAATTGACGTGTCAACAACCTTATTTTTTGCTTTGATGACGAATCCTCCGATGAGGTCCTCATCAATTTTTTTTACTAAACGACGTGTCTTAATCTCAAATTTTTGTGAAACAATCGCCAAAAGTCGAGCTTTTTGTTCTTCAGACAAGGGACTTGCTGATGTCACTGTGACATCGTAAGTATTGTCTTCTTGATCAAAGAGCTCAAGGACCAACTTCAACACATCATAGAGAATGTTGGCACGGTCATTGAGTAAGATTACCTCAAGAAAATTGTTCATATACACTGAACAAGACTCTTGAAACAAGCTCAAACTTTCTTTTTTAGCTTCACTTGTCACATTTTCCTGCGACAAGAAGGTTTTTAGATTTGTTTCAGCAAAAACTGTTAGGATTTGCCTTACTTCTTCTTGGATTGTTGACACGGCGTCTTGTTCAAAAGCGACTTCTACCAGGCTTCTGGCATACTGCTCAACAAGAGCTTGTGTTTTCTTATCCATTAAGCATCTCCTAATTGATCAAGATAGCTATCAATCAAGTCAGATTGCGCTTTAGCATCAAGGTTTTGTTTCATAACTTTTTCCGCCAAGAGGACAGTCAAGTCTGCAACTTCACCTTTAACTCCAGCAAGTGCTTCCACACGGCTTTGGGCGATGTCTTGATTTGCTTTTTCTTTCAAGCGTTTAGCTTCATCATGTGCTTCTGCAATGATTTTTGATTCTTGAGTTTTACCAGTTTCCTTGGCCCCATCAATAATTTGAGCCGCTTCAGTGCGAGCACCTGCTAACTCATCTTGACGTTTTTGTGCCAAGCTTTCTGCTTCTTGACGAGCATTTTCAGCACTATCAATATCTGTGGCAATTTTCTTTTCACGAGCAGCAAAGATTCCTGTAATTTGATCCCATGCGAATTTACGGATGAGGTAATACAAGAGAAAAACTGAGCCGAGTGTGATAATGATATTACCAAGTGTCGTACTATTAATCAGTAATGACATTTCATTTCTCCCTTTCTTAATTATTCTTCGTTGACTTTATCACCAATATAGTTTGAACTTAGGATAATAAAGACATAGGCTTGGATGAAGCCGATAAAGGCTGAAAAGGCAACCCAGACAAGGTTCAAAGCAAAGGATACAGGTGCTGCAAAGACAGACCATGTCACCAATTTAAGAATCAAGCCAGTAAGTACCTCACCAGAATAAATGTTACCAAACAAACGCAAGGCCAATGAAGCAAGGTTGGTTAATTGTTCCAAAATGTTCATTGGGAGCATAGCTGGGTATGGTGAAAGGTAGCCTTTTAGATAGCCTTTAAACCCTTTTTTACGGATCCCCTCAATATGACTAATGAGGGTAATAATCAAAGAAAGAGTGATAGTAACACCGAAGTTCGATGTTGGAGAAGTCCAAAAATTGTAATGCTCACTTTTTACAGATACAAGCAAACCTAAGTTGTTCGCTGTAAAAACAAAGGTGAAAATTACAAACAAGAGCAAACTATAATTCTTCGTGAATTTCCCAAGATTTTGAGAAATGGTACTGTTCACAAACTCATAGATGAACTCAAGCACATTTTGTTTTCCCTTTGGTTTAATGGTCATCTTACGACTTGACCAGAAAACCACTCCAAAAACGATAATTACTGTCAAGAGAGACATGGCAAGGACAGTCAAGTCAAAATCAATCCCAAATAATGAGACGGTTGGATTACTTGTAGTTTCCACTGCTCATCCCTCCTTCATCTTTTTATTTGTCTATTAGACAATGTAGCTAAGGGCAAACAATACGAAGAAGGTACCTTCGATAAAGGCAACACCAGTAAACATCAATGTTTGAAGTTTGCTAAACATCTCAGGTTGGCGAGCTGCAGCTTTAGCGACATTGGCAACGAGGATACCCTCACCAATAGATACACCCATAACGGCCAAACCGAGGCCTAAGATAGTTAAATTCATAGTAGAATTCTCCTTTTAATTTTTTTTACCCTGTTATTTTAGTCCTATTTTCCACGAAAGTCAACGAATTAACGGTTTTTTAGACGTTTTCACTGAATTTGCCTAACGTTTTCACTAAATTTGCGTAAGCGTTTACTTTTGATGAAAAGGCTGATTTGCTTATTCCAAAAAACAAGCCCAACTATGGTAGGTTAGACTTGTTTGGGAAATTTATGAAAAAAAGAAAGTTTCACTGTCTGACTCAGCGTCAGAGGTGTGAGTTCTACCGAACCATGTTCAGCAATACTTATTAGGATGATTATAGTGTAGCTTGGGTTGCTTAAAGAAAGCTGAAGGAAAGCTGATTATTTTTTTCAAATTGCTCCATTATTTCTTTTAAAAGTCCTGCTAACTCCAAACGTAGGAGACACTACTCCGACACTTTTTAATATTGGTATCGATCTATATCAAATGATTAACTTATCAATAATCACCATTGATGTTGCTTCTTTCCTTGAATAAAATAAACACTAATATTATCAGATGTTAGACGACTTACCCAGCCTTGATTTTTTATAGCCTAGGAACAACAATACCAACCCTTGGAGACTTTGTATTTTTCATAAAATGACGTGTATAAAACGGTAACTCGTCAGATTTAACAACTTCTGTTGTTCAAAAAGCTTCTGCTATCTTCCTTTCGTTGTCAACGATAGAATCTGGAAGCTCACTGTACCTAGATTTATATAATGTAAAATTACTAGACTTTATCATTCTGTGATTATAGTCAATTTGAAATACAGATAGTTTGAAGCATCTGAACTTATTTTTGTTATAATATTTTATATAACTATTTACTTCCCTAATTGTCAAGTCAAGTGCAACAAAGATGTTCCTCTGATTAAGTGAGTATCTTTCAAGCTGTTTGAGTTAGCTCAAACAGCTTTTTTGCGGACTGATAGCCATGAATTCGTCTAGGTCTTTCATTGATAGCCTTTGTATAGTCCTCTAAAAGATTCTGATTTAGTTCTTTTAACGAACACCCCTTCGGAATGAACTCTCTTAGTAGTCCATTGAAATTCTCATTTGTACCTCGTTCATAAGATGAATAGGCATGTGCAAAATAAACATCTAATCCCTCTATCTTACTCAATGATGAAAATTCGTTTCCATTATCTGCAGTTATGGACTTAATGGGATAAAGTTTCATACACTCTAAGACTGCTTGATTGACATACTCTGCTTTCTTTTCCACGAGTTTCTTTGTGACAGCATAGCGTGTTTGTCGTTCTACCAAGGTTAGAATAGAAGGTTCTCCTATTGTCTTTCCACCCAGAACAGAATCGATTTCCCAATCTCCAAAACGGGAACGATTATTGATTTCTTCTGGCCTTTCTTCAATTGACTTTCCTAGATGTTTCTTGGTAGAGGGGCGCTTGGTAAATTTCTTACGGATCCGCACTGCTCTTGGCAAATCAATGACCTTAATCTCTAACAATCCTTGATGGATATAGTTATAGAGCGTCTTGGTTGAAGGAACAACTGCATCTACATGTTGGAGTCTATAGGTATGAACAAAGGTATCCACGCTATGCACCCTTGGTTTCTCTCTCATTGCTTCTGTAAATGCTCTCAGAAAGTCATCCGATACGGAATCCAGTTTCAAATAATAGCTGGCTTCTCTAGCATGACGATAACGGTTATGAGCAGCATCTGCATAATAGTGTTGGTAATAGACCTTTTGCCCATTTACTTTTTTCACTTGTGTTATGGAACCACGATTAATTTCACGAGTAATAGTAGAGCGATTTCTCCCTAGTCTACGAGCAATCTCAGCAGGTTTGAGTCCTACGCTTAAATAAGCTTCAATTTCCCCTCGCTCAGCTTCAGATAAGTGCTTGTATGATTGATTTGTGGTAGAATAATTAGTGGACATGTTCATCTTCCTTTATACTGTTTTTCGCAACTCTAGTATATCAGATGAACATGTCTTTTGTGTTGCACTTCATTTTACAATAGGGCTAACTATTTACTTGTAATCGAAAGGAAATAAAATGAGTTTTACAATTTTGAAAGAGGAAGAGTTTACATCTTTCATAGAAAAATGTAAAGAACATTCGTTCATGCAAACAGTATCAATGTCTAATCTCCTAAGAAAAAGAGGATTCGAGACTAAGTTTTTAGGTTGGAAAAGTAATAATGAAATTACTGTTGCTGCTATTGCTTTCATGAAGCATTTGACTGGAGGAGTCAGAATAGAAATTAATAGTGGTCCATCGTATACAAATGAATCCGATTTAAAGAGTTTTTATCATGAATTACAACTTTTTGCTAAGAAACAGGGAGCTCTAGAATTGGTTGTGAAGCCAGACGACACTTATCAGACATTTGAAATTGATGGAAAGCCTACTGAACCTGAGAAAACAGAATTAATTTCTACACTAACAGATCTTGGCTACAAATTTGATGGTTTACAGGTAGGCTATCCTGAAGGGGAACCAACTTGGCATTATTTGAAAAATCTTGAGGGCTTTGATGAAACATCTTTATTAAAATCATTTAACAAAAATAGCGTCAGAAACATCAAAACTGCTCTCGACTATAATGTTATTGTTCGCAAAATAAATAAAGGCGAAATCCCAGAATTCAAAAAGATTATAGAAGAAACCGGAAAAAGGCAAGGGTTTGAAGATAAAAGTTTAGATTATTATACAGATCTATATGATGCATTTGGTGATAACGCTGATTTCTTGGTAGCAGAGTTAGATTTTGAAAAAAGCTTAGATCACATAAATAGTAAACTTACCTCACTGAACCCTAAGAGCAAACAGTATGAGCAACAAGCTCAAAAATTGAATAAACAAAAACAGATCATTTCAGAGCTCAAACAAAAAATTAATACAGAGAAGATACTTCTTGCTTGTGCTTTAATACTATATACACAAGATCAGGCCACCTATCTTTTTGGAGGTTCCTATACAGAATTTCAAAAATTCTCTGCTGCTTTCTTAATTCAGTATCATGCCATGAAATGCACTTTGAAGAGAAATATTATGAGTTATAATTTCCTTGGAATTACAGGCGTGTTTGACGGCTCTGATGGAGTTCTACGATTTAAACAAAACTTTAACGGTTATATTGTTCGTAAGATGGGAACCTTCCGTTATTACCCACAACCTTTAAAATACAAACTTATCCAAGGACTTAAAAAGCTTCTTAAACGTTCTTAGTTTAAAGAATACTGTTTGCTATTCTCTCCTTGAAAATAAACACAAAATTCTAATACAACAAAAAGTCATCATATGATGACTTTTTGTTGTATTAGAATCGACGTGAGACTATTCTCAATAGTCATAATCACCCGTCTAACAGTTAATTTGCTTAAACGCTATAAAACCAAACACCGACCAGTGCCCAAGCATTTTCTTCAAATCTTAGTGCACTTGACTCGTCACAAACTCTCAAAGAAGAATTCGCAGTACTTAGTATTATCAGTAAACTTTTTATATTAATTTATCCAAAGCTATATCATGTCTTTGGCACAAAATAAATCAGCAGGCATAGCCTATTTAAAGTTTTTACTACACTAGAGCTTTCAATACACTCTCGCATAATAGGTGATTTATTTGTCTCATACCTTCGAAGAGAGACAAGCTTAAACTCATATAAAAAAATCCAACCCTAAGGCTGGACTTTATCACAGATGCCACCACCGAGAATTGAACTCGGAACGGAGCATTACCATTGCTCTATTATACCATTTAACTATAGCGGCAACTGTTTTAATCTTACCATACTTTTATTTACTGTGGCAAGATTTTTTGCTTATTTTTTATAAATTTAAGTTTTGGTAAGGCGTACGGTAACCAACCTGTAAGACCTTACCATCTTTAATCAAGATAGGACGTTTAATCAACATACCGTCTGAAGCTAAGAGTTCAACAGCTTCATCAAGAGATAGGGTTGGCAACTTATCCTTTAGACCTAGAGAGCGGTAGGATTGACCACTCGTATTGAAGAATTTCTTAAGTTCTAAATCTGACCCTGCCAAAAGCTCTTTTAAAAATTGAGCCGAAGGTGGATTTTCCTTAATATTAATAGATTCAACATCTAAACCTAATTGATTGAGTTCTGCCTTTGCCTTACGACAAGTGCTACATTTGGGATATTCATAAAAAGTGTACATGTTTTTCTCCTTTTTTCTAGCATAAGATATCTGTCTAAGGATTGTCAAACCTAATGCCTTCTAAATGAAGTAAGAAACGCTTGGCGTCTTCTCCTGCGGCGTAATTTCCTATATGACCACTACTAGGAAGAACCCGATGGCAAGGGACCAGAATCAACCAAGGATTCTTACCAACAGCAGTTCCTACGGCCTGTGCCGATTGACATAAAATCACTTTACCAATCTGACTATAAGTTCTGCTCTCCCCCACAGGAATGTCCCGTAAAGCTGACCAAACCTTTAGCTGAAAGGTTGTCCCTCTATCAGCTAGAGGGAGGGTATCTGGACTTGGATGATCACCTTTAAAATAAGCCTCTAACCAATTCTTGGTCATTTTCAAGATAGGATTTGAGGTGTCTACTAGCTCCTCTTCCCTGATTCCTGACTGAAAATGTTTTTGCCCCTCCAACCAAACACCATAAAGCGCTTGGTCACTTGCCACCAAGCACAAGCGTCCAATAGGAGATAAATAATACTGACGATAAAGCATGTCTTTATTATAACAAAAAAGACAGGAATCTCTTGTTCCTGTCAATTAACTCTTATTATTTACCTTTAATCAAACGCACACGAACGATATTGTCACTAGCTTCAAACTTAGCAACCAATTCATCAATCTTAGACTTGTCTGTTTCATCAAGGTCAAGAAGTGTATAGGCATAGTCGCCCTTAGAACGGTTGATGATATTATCGATATTGATATTAAAATCAGAAACCGCAGTAGAGATACGAGCCACAATATTAGGCACGTTTTTATTAATCAAAGTGATACGGTATGGGGCACTCAAGGCCTGTTGCACACGTGGGAAGTTAACAGAGTTAACAATTTCACCTGTTTCCATGAAACGACGGATGGTTTGACCAGCCATAATCGCACAGTTAAGTTCTGCTTCACCTGTTGATCCACCAACGTGTGGGAAGACAGTCACATTAGGTTTGTTGAGAAGATCTTCTGTACCAAAGTCTGTGATATAGCGTTTAACCACACCTGTTTCCAAAGCATCAAAGAGAGCATCGTTATCTACCAACTCTGCACGGGCAAAGTTAATGATAGTTGTCCCTTTTTGCATAAGGTTAAAGGCATCCGCATTGAAAGTTCCCTGTGTATCTGGTGTCAATGGAACGTGAACAGTGATATAATCACAGTTTTCAAAAATCTCTTTAAGATCAGAAACACGTCTTACATGGTGAGAAATATTCCAGGCAGCTTCAATAGAAACATATGGGTCGTAACCATAGACCTTCATTCCCAAACGGTAAGCATCATTGGCAATACGTGCACCAATGGCACCGAGCCCGATAACACCCAATGTCTTACCAGTAATCTCGCTACCTGCAAACTGTTTCTTACCTGCTTCAATTTGTTTAGGAACATCGTCACCACTAAGTGTGTTAACCCAAGCATTGGCTGCAATATAGTCACGTGCTGAGAGTAAGATAGAGGCCAAAACAGCTTCTTTAACAGCGTTAGCATTGGCACCTGGAGTATTGAAGACAACAATCCCTTTTTCAGTTGCTTCGTCAACTGGGATATTGTTAGTTCCTGCACCAGCACGTGCGATAGCTTTCAAGTTGTCAGGAAAAACAGTGTCATGGAGATTTTGACTGCGAATGATATAAGCATCAGGGTTTTCCGCTAAATCACCATCAATTTGGAAATGATTTCCAAGTTCTTTCAAACCAATCTGGTTAATATTGTTATACGTTTTTACACTAAATACCATAATTTTATTCCTCTTAAATCAATGTATCCCGTGGTGAGCTGCTTCATCAAGTTCTTGATAGAAGGCTTTCTCTCGCTTAGTTTTGATTTTCTGATAAGCAAGACGTTCACCATCAATAGGAACCTTGCCACAATAGACATAGCCAAGTTTCTCCAAAATATGCTGCATGACAGTATTCTTTTCATGCGTATCGCAACGGAAATCATGGGCATCCGTTCCCTCAATAAGGCCTTGAATGAAGGTTTGAGCAATGCCCTGACCCGTAAATTCACTTAAAACGGCGATTCTATGAAAAGTAATATAGCGCTTATTGTGGTGTTTCCAGTCCCCATCATAGATTTTGTCGTAAGCAGGGTCTCCATCAACAATCACCGCAGCATAAGAAACGATTTGACCATCAACAATTCCTACATAGGCCTGCCCACTAAGGACATCGTCAAAGATAGTTTCTTCAGTAGGGTAACCATCAGCTCCTTGCCATTGGGTACTCCCCGCTTCTGCTAAAGCAGTTCTAGCACTCTCAATCACAGTCATGATAGCCCCAATTTCATTTGGGAAGGCTTGTCTAATTTCCATCTCTTTACCTAATTATTTATTTTCGGCTTCAAATTTCTTCATAAAGTCAATCAAGTCAAGTACACCCTGACGTGGGAAAGCGTTATAAACACTAGCACGCATACCACCTACAGAACGGTGTCCTTTGATATTCTTGAAACCAAGAGCATCTGCTTCTGCTACAAATTTAGCATCCAACTCTTTACTTGGTGTTACAAATGGGATATTGCAGACAGAACGATCCTTGGCATCTTTGACAGGATTTGTGTAGAAATCAGATGATTCAATGTAGTCGTAGAGAAGACCTGATTTCTCACGTTGAATTTCAGCCATCTTGTCCACGCCACCAATTTCATTTTTAACCCAGTCAAAGACAAGTTTTGAAATATAGATGTTGAAACATGGTGGTGTATTGTAAAGTGATCCTGCTTCAGCTTGAATACGGTAATCCAACATGGCAGACAATTGTGGTTGGTCGTTAAGGAAATCTTCACGAACGATAACCACTGTCACCCCAGCAGGTCCAATATTTTTCTGAGCACCAGCATAGATAAGAGCAAAGTCCTCAACATTGTAACGAGCAGCCAAAATATTTGAAGACATGTCAGCTACAATTGGCACACCATTAGTATCAGGCAAATCGTAGATAGATGTTCCTTCAATGGTATTGTTCGTTGTCAAGTGAACATAGGCAGCTTCTGGATCAATTGTTGCTGGGTCAAAGCTTGGGATGTGATCGTAAACAGTTTCTTCTGAAGAGGCCAAAAGAATTGGTTCAAAAGGAATGGTTTTTGAAAGTTTAATAGCTTCTGTATAAGCTTTTTTACCCCATGAACCACCTACAAGGTAGTAAGCTTTCTTACCTTGAGCGAGGTTAAGTGGGACCATTGTAAATTGTGTTGAAGCACCACCTTGCAAGAAAATAACCTTATAGTTATCAGGAATGGCCATGAGCTCACGAAGTGTCGCTTCCGCATCTTTAACGATTTTGTCAAATTCTGGAGAACGGTGGGACATTTCTAGCACGGACATACCGGAATCTTGATAGTTAAGCAATTCAGCTTGGGCTTTTTCAAGCACTGGTTTTGGTAATGTAGCAGGTCCTGCTGAGAAATTATAAATTGTCATAAAGACACCTCCAAAATTTTAATGGTCCTATTATAGCGAATTTTCTGAATATTGTAAAGTGTTAACAGTAAAAAACGAACGGGATTAACCGCTCGCCTCAAAAAAGTTAGGTATTTTATGTATATTCTTATCAGTAATTGATTTTAGTATCCGTTTATTTTTGCTTAAGAAAATAGGCTGCCCCAATTAGATTAGCTCCACTATGATGATGACAAGCAACAATCTCGGGACGTTTAATAATTTTACCGATAAAGTCAATCTCATGGTGAACCTTATCAAACTGGCGGTTGACCTCCTCGATAAGAATCGGCTGGGCTGAAATGCCACCTCCAATAACAAAGGTTTCCATATCAAAGATGGTTTGAAGATTCAAAATGGTAATGGCTAGATTACGACAATAGTTTTCAAAAAGCGAATAGACTGTTTTATCTCCTGCATTTATGGCCTTAAATGCGGCTAAACCATCCTTTAAATCTGAATTACCTAGCACTTCATTTACCTTGGTAATTAAACCTACAGCCGACAAAGTCATGCCTCGCATCAATGAAGGATCAACTTTTTCCATTTGAACTGGTAAAAGAAAGGTCAACTCACCCGCTTGAAAGTGGCTTCCTTGAAAAAGTTTACCATTAATAATAAATCCACCACCTAGACCTGAACCCAAAACAAGGGCTGCACCATTGGTCACTCCTTGCAAATGACCTGTGGCTAGCTCTGCCAAGGCTACTGCTTTACCGTCATTAAGAGCCATCACAGGCAGATGGTACTTAGCTTCGAGGACCTCTTTAATACGAAAGCCGTGAAAGAACCTCAATAAGCCACCATGATAAATGACACCCTCCTCAGTATCAACCGTCCCTGGAACACTAATTGCAATACCTGATAGTTCTTCTTCAACCGAAGTAACTATCTGATCAATCACGTCAATAGCTTGTTCCAAGGTTTGTGGGGATGACTGCGTCGGCAGACTCTTTTCAATGGCAAACTCCTCCGAAACAAGTGCTGACTTCACCTGTGTTCCCCCAAAATCAATCGCTAAAATCGTCATAAGCATCCTCCACAGATTGTTATTCGTCATTATAACACAAAATAGCAAAAACTAGAAAAAACGGTTCCAAAATGCTATCATAAACTTACAGAATTAGATAAAAGGAGTATCTCACATGACTAAATTTCTACACACTTGTGTCCGTGTCAAGGACCTAGAAGCCTCACTTAAATTTTATAAAGAAGCTCTTGGTTTCAAAGAAGCTCGTCGCAATGATTTTCCAGAATATAAGTTCACCCTTGTCTACTTGCAACTCGAAGATGATCCTGATTACGAGTTAGAATTAACCTACAACTACGACCATGAAGCTTATGATCTCGGAGATGGATATGGTCATATCGCCGTTGGTGTTGATGACCTAGAAGCTACACACCAAGCTCATAAAGAGGCTGGCTATACTGTCACAGACCTCTCAGGTCTTCCTGGTAAACCAAAAATGTACTACTTTATCACTGATCCAGATGGCTATAAGATTGAAGTTATCCGTTTGACACAATTCCTAGAAAAATAAAACAAAAAAAGTCAGATCGTATAGATCTGGCTTCTTTTTGTGCTTAATTTTTATTATCTGTCTTTAAGGCTGACAAAATTTGGGTACGAATATCATCCACACCGTTTGGATTATTTGGTAGGAATAAGGTTTGATTGCCTTTAGCCGCAAAAGTATTAAGCGTATCTAAGTATTGGTTAGTCAAGAGAATAGACATAATCTGCTCTTCAGACATACCCACATTGGCCTCTTTAAGTTCTGCGATAGATTCAGCCAATCCATCAACGATTGCCTTACGTTGTTGGGCAATACCAACCCCGTGAAGACGATCTTTTTCAGCTTCGGCTTCAGCTGCTGTGACAATCTTAATCTTATCAGCTTCTGCCAATTCTTGAGCTGCTACACGCTTACGTTGAGCAGCATTGATTTCGTTCATAGACTGTTTAACTTCAGCATCTGGTTCAACTTTGGTAATCAAGGTCTTAACAATGATATACCCATAAGTTGTCATTTCTTCGGCCACTTGGTGTTGAACCTCAAGGGCAATTTCATCCTTCTTCTCAAAGAGCTCATCAAGTGTCAATTTAGGAACTGATGAACGGAGAGCATCCTCAATGTATGATTTAATTTGAGCTTCTGGACGCATGAGTTTATAGTAAGCATCTGTTACATTTTGCTCATTAACACGATATTGAGTAGCCACATTCATCATGACAAAGACATTGTCCTTTGTTTTAGTCTCAACCACAATCTCACTTTGAAGCAAACGTAGTTGAATACGAGCGGCAATTTTATCGATACCAAATGGTAAACGCATATGAATCCCACTCGTTGCAATTTTTTGATAACGTCCAAAACGTTCGACGATAGCCACTGACTGTTGACGTACAACGTAAAGCATACTGATGAGAATTCCCAAAATAATCAGGAAGGAAAACAGTAAAAAGAGAAGTGCTGCTTGCATGTTAAGTCCTCCAAAATAAACATAAAAAACTTCTTTGCTTTATTATAGCACAGTGATACAATTTTTCAAAAAAAAATAGTATAGCTCGTTCGAAATAGTATAAAAGAGACACTTTCTTTATCGCTTATGTGTTAGCACTCCTAAAAAGTTGGAAGCTCCTGTCAATCGAGAGAGTTGTACGCAACAGGCGAGACTTTTTGATGTAAGAAAAAAGGCTGAAACGATTACGTTTCAGCCTCTTAGTATTTTCGAAAATAAAATCGTTTGAAGAATCATTCTAGATGGCATCTAAAACTCAAATCTCAAAAGACTTATTTACGATACATCTTGACTTGAAGGTAAATATCGTTATAGATTCCTAGCCATTTTTGTCCCAAGTTGTTATAGACTTCAAGATTTTTAATGGTTAATTCTGATGGATAAAAGGCTTTATCATCGGTGATACTCTTTGGAAGCAAGGCTTTAGCTGCTTGGTTAGGTGTGGCGTAACCGATATATTCAGCATTTTGGGCTGCATTTTCTGGTTTAAGCATGAAGTTGATAAAGGCATATGCCTCTTTTTCATGCTTTACAGTCTTAGGAATCACCAGATTATCAAACCAAAGGTTTGAGCCTTCAGATGGAACAACATAACGTAGGTCCTCATTTTTATCAAGCATCTCACTAGCTTCCCCTGAGAAGGTTACTCCTATGGCCGCATCACCTTGAACCATGTAGCCCTTCATCTCGTCACCAACAATAGCCTTGATATTTGGTGTTAGACTATTAAGTTTAGTTTCAGCCAAACGCAATTCAGTCATGTTCTTCGTATTCAAGCTATATCCCAGGCTATTGAGTGAGAAACCAAGGACTTCACGCGCACCATCAACTAGCATAATCTGGTTTTTGTAATCTGGTGACCAAAGATCATCCCAGTGCTGTGGTACTTTTTTCACCAATTTTGTATTATAAACAATACCGACAGTTCCCCAGAAATAAGGGATGGAATAGTCATTGTGAGGGTCAAAACTAAGCCCTTTAAAGCTTGAACCAATCTGGTCAAAACCTTTGATTTTAGATTTATCCAACTTCACCAAAAGGTCTTCCTTAACCATTTTATCAATGGTATAGTCTGACGGCACAGCGATATCGTAGGTTGTTCCGCCCTGCTTAATCTTGGTATACATGGCTTCATTGGAATCAAAGGTTTCGTACTGGACCTTGATGCCCGTTTCTTTTGTAAACTTGGTCAGAAGGTCTGGGTCAATATAATCACCCCAGTTATAGATAACTAATTTGTCTGACACATTTCCTGTACGACTCTGCATGTAGGCAGAGATGCCCCAAAGGAAGAAGATAATGGATAAGATACCTGCCAGAAATTGATAGAGTCTACGCATCCTGCTCCTCCTTCTCCTTGGTAATCGCATAATAACCTATCACTAAAAGAATAGAGAATAGGAAAACAACGGTTGACAAGGCATTGATTTCCAGAGAAATCCCCTTACGTGCACGTGAGTAAATTTCCACTGCAAGTGTTGAAAAACCATTCCCCGTTACAAAGAAGGTTACTGCAAAGTCATCCAATGAATAGGTAAAGGCCATGAAATAACCAGCAATAATACCAGGTGTCAAGTATGGCAACATAACCTCACGTAACATCTGCCATTGAGTTGCACCTAGGTCATAAGCGGCATTCACCATATCTCGATTCATTTCCTTGAGACGTGGCAACACCATGAGAACCACGATTGGGATTGAAAAGGCAATGTGACTCAATAAGACAGATACAAAGCCTAGTTGGAAACCAATCAAGGTGAAGAGAATCAAGAAACTTGCACCAATCATGACGTCCGGTGCAACCATGAGCACGTTATTTAGGGATAAAATCCCAGTCTGTTGCTTCTGTTTACTCTCATAGATAAAGATAGACCCAAAGGTACCAATAATCGTTGCCAGAAGAGCGCTAAGGAAAGCTAAAAAGAAGGTTTGAGCCAGAATTAACATAAGACGGCTATCTGAAAACATGCTCTGGTAGTTATACAGAGTAAAACCTGTGAAACTATTCATATCGCCACCACTATTGAAAGAATAGGCGATTAAATAAAAGATTGGCAGGTAGAGGATAACAAAGACAAGAGCTAAATAGAGATTTGCAAATTTTTTCATTGACGTCTCTCCTTTGTTAACCACATTGTCGCAATCATAGCAACAATAAGAACAACACCAATGGTTGCCCCCATTCCCCAGTTTTGTGTCGTGAGGAAGTGCTGTTCGATAGCTGTCCCTAAGGTGATAACTCGGTTACCACCAATCAAACGTGTCAGCATAAAGAGGCTGAGACTAGGAATAAAGACCGACTGGACGCCAGAGCGTACCCCATTAAGCGATAAGGGAAAAATAACCTTGGTAAAGGTCTGCCAATCATTGGCTCCCAAATCTTTACTTGCATTCACAATATTTTCATCCAAATCATCCAGTGCATTGAAAATCGGTAGAATCATAAAAGGAATTTCAATGTAGCTAGCTACGAAAATAAAGGAGAAATCCGTAAAAAGGATTTGCATGGGTGCAATCCCAAAGAAACCAAGAAAGGCATTGATACCGCCTTGTTGACCAAAAATCCCCATAAAAGCATAGGCTTTCAGAAGGAGATTGACCCAGGTTGGCAAAATAACCAACATTAACCAAAGTTGCTTATGCTTCAGTCTGGTTAAAAGGTATGCCGTCGGATAAGAGATAAGGAGAGTTACCAGAGTAATGATGGTTGCATAAAGAACCGAGTTAAAACTCATCCTTAAGTAAGTCCAACTGGAAAAAAAAGTACCATAATTATCCAATGTAAAGTTACCACTAATATCAAAGAAAGACTGATAGAGTAGCATGAGCACTGGAGCAACCACGAAGAGTAAGAGCCATAGGAGGTAAGGTACCGAGAAGAGGCTAGCTGTTTTCTTCATAGCGCTCCTCCTCAATGGCATTAATCAAGCCATCTTCATGTTCTTCCACTTCCACATATTCTTCAATACGTGCATCGAATTCTTCTTCTGTCTCATTAAGACGCATGATATGAATATCCTCAGGCGTAAAATCAAGACCGATAATCTCACCCTCAATCGCCTTACGGGTTGAGTGAATCATCCATTCATTACCAAGATTGTCATAGGCAATGATTTCATAGTGGACTCCACGGAAGAGCTGAGTTTCCACGCGAACTTGCAATTTGCCTTCCTCAGGAAGTGTAATCTGTAAATCTTCAGGACGAATAACCACTTCGACAGGTTCATTAGGACGCATTCCTCCATCGACAGATTCAAAACGTTTCCCATTGAACTCAACCAAATAGTCCTCAATCATAACACCTGGCAGGATGTTAGATTCTCCAATAAAGGTTGCAACGAAGTGATTGATAGGTTCGTCATAGATATCAACTGGAGTTCCTGATTGAACAATTTCACCATCGTTCATAACAAAAATCCAATCCGACATGGCCAAGGCTTCTTCTTGGTCGTGGGTAACAAAGACAAAGGTAATCCCTAGACGTTGCTGCAATTCGCGCAACTCGTATTGCATTTCAGTACGTAGTTTCAAATCCAGTGCTGACAAGGGCTCGTCCAAAAGGACCACACGTGGCTGGTTAATAATTGCTCGGGCAATGGCCACACGTTGACGTTGACCACCTGATAATTTTTGAATTGAGCGTTTTTGATAACCATTGAGTTGAACCATCTTTAAGGCTTCTTCTACACGCTCTTCGATTTCCTTTTTTGGCACCTTTTTCAATTTAAGGGCAAAAGCCACATTGTCAAAGACATTCATATGTGGAAAGAGGGCGTAAGATTGAAAAACGGTGTGGACATCCCTTTTATTAATAGGAATATCATTGATACGCTTTCCATCCAAAAGGACGTCACCACTGGTCGCATCTAAGAGACCTGCAATGATGTTCAAAATCGTTGATTTACCAGAACCAGAAGCCCCGAGTAGGGTATAGAACTTACCTTCTTCTAGTTCAAAGTTGATGTCTTTTAAAACTTGTGTGCCACTATCTTCAAACACTTTTGAGACGTTTCGAAAGGCAATAATCGGATTAGTCAATTGTCATAAATCCTCCATGGATAGCAAATATAGGGATAGGGTTTTATTAGTTTAATTTGTCGCCAATGATACGTACTTCAGGCTCAAGTGTTACACCTGAATTTTCCTTAACCTTAGCGATGACATCTGCAATAAGATCTTCATAGTCTTTAGCTGTTCCGTGATCAACATTGACCATGAATCCAGCATGCTTAGTTGACACCTCAACACCACCGATACGATGTCCCTTGAGATTTGCTTCCACAATAAGCTGACCTGCAAAATGACCTGGTGGGCGTTTAAAGACCGAACCACATGAAGGGTATTCAAGAGGTTGTTTAAGCTCTCGCAAATGATTAAGACGATTCATCTCATTCTTGATTTGCTCGTAATCTCCTGGTTTGAGGTTAAATTTAGCTGAAATAACCACTTCACCTGTTTCTTGGAGCACTGAACGACGATAACCAAAACGCATATCTCTTGCGTCAATCGTACGAACATCACCGTCTTTTGTAAGAACCTGAGCAGAAACCAAGATATGGGCAATCTCGCCACCATAGGCACCAGCATTCATAAAGACGGCACCACCAACACTACCTGGAATCCCCGCTGCAAATTCAAAACCAGTCAAACTTTGAAAACGGGCTACCTTGGTCGTCGCAATCAGGTTAGCTCCCGCTTCAGCTTCAATTTGATAACCATTAACTGCGATACCATTAAGTCTGTCAAACATAATCACAAAACCTCTGATACCACCGTCACGGACAATCAAATTACTAGCATTACCAAGAACCAACCAAGGAATGTCATGCTTATTAGCAAATTTGACAATACGAGAGAGTTCATAGCGGTTACGTGGAAAGGCCAAATAATCTGCTGGACCACCAACCTTGGTATATGTATAACGTTTTAAGGGTTCGTCGAAACGAATATCAATTCCCACTAAATCTTCTTTAAGTTCATCTAACATGTTATTTTCCATACTTTTTCTATACATTGATTTCTTTGTAGGTATCGTGATAGACTCCCCCATGTTACTATCACTACCTAAAAATGAGTTAGTATTTTTCCCTAAAAATTAGAAGAAAAATACAGCAAAAAGCCAAGTTTAATTATAGCAAAAATTCCCCATCTTGACGACAAGGAATTTCACGCAAAGCTAGTCCATAAGTTCCAATTTACGGACATCACTAGTGTTTAAGTGACTCAAATAATTTTTGTAGGCTTGCCCAGTTTTGGGGTCAACCAAATCATCTGCTATTTCTACTAAGGGCACCAAAACAAAAGCTCTCTGGCTCATATAAGGGTGGGGCACTTTAAGGTGCTCAGTCTCCCAAATTTCCTGCCCATATAGAAGAATATCGATATCTACTGTCCGAGGCCCCCAATGCTCATGACGAACGCGATCAAGATCTTTTTCAATTTGCTGACATGACCTTAGTAAGGTCTCTGCTGGCAACTTCGTCTCTAAAGCCAAGGCAAGATTCAAAAAATCAGCCTGATTTGTCAGTCCCCAAGCAGCCGTTTCATAATAAGAGGATACCGCTTTAACCTCCGTCTCAGGTAGGTCATTCAAGGCCTTCACAGCTTTTTGAAGATAGCCCTGACGGTCTCCCATATTAGATCCCAAACTCAAATAAACTCTTGTCATCGGCTACGCTCCAATTCGATACCAACACTCTTATAATGCCCATTAATTGGGGGATTTTCCTTGGTAATTCGAACTTTAATAGATTGAATTGGTGGAAACTGTGCAAATAGATCCTCGCAAATTGCACCAGCTAAACGCTCAATCAAAATGTACTTTTTATCTTCCACTTGTTTTTGCACAGCTTCAAAAACCAATCCATAGTGAACCGTATCATCTAGATTGTCACTCTGTGAGGCCTTGGTTAGATCAACAGCCAATTCCAAATCTACCACAAAAATTTGTCCCAGGGTCTGTTCCTCAGCAAAAGCCCCGTGATAGCCATAAAAACGGCAACCATTTAAAATAATTTTATCCATAGTTTCTCCTTCACACGACTAGACTCCTCTTTATTCTAGCACAAAACAGTTGAAAAGTTGGTCTCTAATTAGTATGATATTTTAGACAGATCTGAAGTTATTGTGTTTACGCGTATGCAATCGGTTGCATAATTCTTCTGATTTGGTAAAATATAGGCACAGGAGTTAAAAAGATTCCTGATTACAAGCAAGACTATCTCAACTAATTAAGGAAAAAACTATGACAAATCAAACCGCAATGCAATACTTTGAATGGTATCTTCCAAGTGACGGTCAACACTGGAACAATTTGGCTGATGATGCCCAACATTTAGCAGACCTGGGCATCAGCCACGTTTGGATGCCACCTGCTTTTAAGGCCACCAACAAAGATGATGTTGGTTACGGAGTCTATGACCTCTTTGACCTTGGAGAATTCGACCAAAAAGGAACAGTCCGCACCAAATACGGCCTCAAAGAAGAGTATCTCAATGCTATCAACCAACTCAAAGAAGTTGGTATTGTACCTATGGCCGACGTTGTGCTTAACCACAAGGCAGCAGCCGATAAACTCGAGACCTTCGAAGTGGTCGAAGTTGACCCAGAGGACCGTACCCAAGAAATCAGCGAACCATTTGAAATCGAAGGTTGGACACACTTCACCTTTGACGGACGTAATAAAGCCTACAACGATTTTGAATGGCACTGGTACCACTTTAACGGAACTGACTTCGATGCCAAACGTAATAAAAGTGGCATCTATCTTATCCAAGGTGACAACAAAGGTTGGGCAGACAACGACTTGGTTGACAATGAGAATGGTAACTTTGACTACCTTATGTATGCTAACCTAGACTATAAACACCCTGAAGTTATTGAAAACATTTACGAATGGGCAGATTGGTTCGTTGAAACAACAGGTGTTCAAGGATTCCGCATGGATGCAATCAAGCACATCGATTCATTCTTCATGCGTAACTTTATCCGTGATGTCAAAGAAAAACAAGGGCAGGATTTCTATGTCTTTGGTGAATTTTGGAATGGTAATGAAGAAGATAATAATACCTATCTTGAAAAGATTGAAAAACGTTTTGACCTCGTCGATGTTCCGCTTCACAACAATCTACACAACGCTAGCACAGCGGGATCTGATTATGATTTGACGACAATTTTCGATCATTCCTTGGTCAAAAATCATCCTGAACATGCTGTAACCTTCGTAGACAACCACGACACTCAACGCGGACAAGCTCTAGAATCTACTGTTGAAGAATGGTTTAAACCAGCTGCTTATGCTCTCATCCTTCTCCGTGAAGACGGTCTTCCTTGCCTATTTTATGGTGACTACTATGGCATCGAAGGTGAATTTGCCCAAGAAAATTTCCAAGAAATCCTAGATACCTTGCTCTACGCTCGTAAAGACCTAGCTTACGGAGAGCAAACAGACTACTTTGATGATCCAAACTGTATTGGATGGACACGCTCTGGCAACGAAGATGGCTCTCCATTAGCTGTAACAATCTCTAATGATGCTGCTAACAGCAAGTCTATGGAAATTGGTAGTGATTGGGCCGGCCAAACCTTCTACGACATTCTTGGAAACTGCTCTGATACTGTAACCATCGACGAAGACGGATGGGGAGACTTCCCAGTTTCTGAAAAATCTGTCAGCGTTTGGACAATTCAAGACTAAGAAAAAAAGCTCAATTGAGCTTTTTTTAGTGTCATAAAATTCCTGAAATAGTTTTAACAATATCACGATTGGCATCAACATTGTGCACACGGACAATCTGACAGCCCTTGCTAACAGCATAGCCAGACAGAGCAGCCGTTCCCTGATCACGGTCCTTAGCTTGGGTATTTCCACCTAGTAGGTAGTCCACAACACGCTTACGAGAAATCCCAAAAAGAACAGGATAGCCCAAGTCAACGACCTTGTCCAAACCTTTTAGCAGGTCAATATTGTGTTGGACATTTTTCGCAAAGCCAAAGCCTGGATCAATCCATATATTGTCCTTGGCCACACCTGCTTCCAAGGCGGCCTGGGCACGTTGACTAAGGAATGTACAGACATCTTCTGTGACATCATTGTATACTTCTTCTTTTTGATTATGCATGAGGATAATCGGCACATTCTTTTCAGCTGCTAGAGCTAGCATCTGACCATCATAGAGTCCTGCCCAGACGTCATTTAGAATATCTGCACCTGCTTCAAGAGCAGCTCTGGCAGTAGCTGTCTTATAGGTATCAATACTGATGAGCACATCATATTTTGCCTTGATAGCCTGAATAACTGGCACGATACGAGCAATCTCTTCTTCCTCAGTCACAAATTCTGCTCCTGGTCTTGTAGATTCGCCACCTACATCGATAATGGCAGCCCCCTGGGCAATCATACGCTCAACCTGGGCCAACGCATCCTCTACAGTGTCAAAATCGCCACCATCTGAGAAAGAATCAGGGGTGACATTCAAGATTCCCATAATACAGGCCTTACCTGCAATCTCATGTTTGCCAATAAACATCTTAACTCCTAAAAATCACGCATCAATGAAAGAATTTCCTTGCGTTCTTCACGGTCTTCTTTATAAAGGCCCTTAGCGACAGTTGTGATTGTCTTACTTCCTGGTTTCTTAATGCCTCGCATAGTCATGCACATGTGCTCTGCTTCAACCATGACAAAAACTCCTCGAGGATTCAGAGCTTCTTCAAGTGCTGTAGCAACTTGATCGGTAAGACGTTCTTGCAACTGTGGACGACGAGCAGCTACTTCAACCGCACGCGCTAATTTGGAAAGTCCTGTCACCTTGTCTCCACTTGGCAAATAAGCCACATGGGCCTTACCATAAAATGGAACCAAATGGTGCTCACACATAGAGTAAAAAGGAATATCCTTGACAAGGACAACTTCGTCATGGACTTCTGAAAAGACAGCTGTAAATTGATCCTTAGGGTCTTCATTTAGACCTGAAAACATTTCAGCATACATCTTAGCCACACGTTTTGGTGTGTCCAAAAGTCCCTCACGCTCAGGGTTTTCACCTAGAGCTTCCAATAGTTGATAGACTGCTTGTTCTACTTTTTCTTGATTTGCCATAATTTCCTCTTGCAACGTTATAATACTATCTATTATACCTTATTTTGCTGGATTTTTCTTGCAAAAAATAAAATTTCCTAGCTACCTAATTCTCAAAAAAAGCGAAGACTCACCTCCTCACAAAGGCTGTCATCGCTTATATTTTTTAGTCTTTCAAGTGGTAAGAATAAGATGAAATGACAATATTCTCACGCCATTTGAGGTAATATTTCAATCGCAAACTCATCTGGTTATGAAGCATGGTTTGCCATGATTTTTTAGGCACAAACTGAGGAATCATGACTGTCAGAGTCGCATTATCCTTCTCAGCTTGAGTAGCGACCTCGTCCACATACTGAATGGTTGACTGAGTGATTGAGCTGTACGGTGATTGGATATGAACCATCTCGATTTCAGGGAAATATTTTTTAAACTCTTGTTCAGTTTCCTTGTCCTTGTTCTCTGTATCCTTAGTAGATACATGCATGGCGATAACCTTGTCACCAATAGAACGTGCATAGGAAATAGCTCCGATATTAGCCTTGGTAACATTCCCAACAAGGATAAGAACAATATTTCCTTGATAATGGTGTTCTTCTACCGCTCCATCAATACGCAACTGTTGAGCAACACCATTATAGTGTTTTTTAATCTTAAGGAACATCCACATCAAGATTGCAATAATCGGGAAGAATGGCCAGATATCTCCTAAACGGAAAAGGAAGAGAATGAGAACGATAGCATAACAAATGAGGGCACCTAAGATATTTGCTAAAGAGTGTTTCCAGAATCCCTTACCATATTCACGAATCCAATGGATGACCATCCCCGTTTGAGAAAGAGCAAATGGAATAAATACACCGATGGTGTAAAGCGGAATCAACCGTTCCGTACTTCCTCGGAAAATAAACAAAAGGGTAATGGCACCAATTGCAAGTGTCAAGATCCCATTAGAGTATCCCATACGTGCACCTTTTTCAAGGTACATGTGAGGCATGTATTTATTTTTCGCCATATTAAAGGACAACATCGGAAAGGCTGAAAAACCTGTGTTAGCTGCTACTGCAAGAATCATGGCAGTAGAGAATTGGAAAACGTAAAATAGAATACTACCAATCCATGACTGACCGAGAATTTCTCTAGCCATTTGTGACAAGATGGTTACTCCTGCATGAGGTGTAATACCTGTCCACCAGTTGAGGAAGGTGATTCCCGCAAACATAGCCCCCAAAATGCTAGACATGATAAAGAGGGTTGAAGCTGCATTTTTGGCCTTAGGTTTCTTAAAGAAAGGCACCGCATTAGAGATAGCTTCTACCCCTGTCAATGAGGCAGAACCTGAAGTAAAGGCCCTTAAAATAAGAATCAATGACACACCTGTAATTGGTTGTCCTAAATGTGCTGTGGCTGCGTAAGGCATATGACCCATTAAAATTTGAAAGAAACCAAATCCCAACAAGAATAGGGTCGAAACAATGAAGAGATAAACTGGTATCATCAAAGATTTTGCCGATTCACGCATTCCCCTAAGATTCATAACCATCAAAACAAGTACCAAAATCATTGATATCTCAAGATTGAAAGGATGAAGGAAGGGAAGGGCTGAAGTAATGGCATCTGCACCTGAGGCCACTGAAACAGCAACTGTCAACATGTAATCGACCAAAAGACTGCCACCAGCTATCAAGCCAAACTTAGGAGACAGATTTTCCGTCGTTACCATATAGGCACCACCACCTTGAGGATAGGCTTTGATAACCTGTCTATAAGAGATGGTAAGGCTGGCTAAAAGGACGAGAACCAAAAGCCCAATAGGGATTGACCACCAAATAGCCGCACTAGATACAGCTGTCAGAACCAAGATAACTTGCTCTGGCCCATAGGCGATAGATGATAGCGCATCACTCGACAACATGGCCAAGGCCTGAATCTTGGACAATAAGTGTTCATCACCACTATCATCATGAGTTAAAGGTTCACCGATTAAAATATTTTTCAGACGTTGAAACATTGCGATCTCCTTGCTTTTAAAACATACGAGGGTTATTATACGCCCCTAAACGTCATCTTTCAAGTCTTAAACATCACTTGCCTGCTCTAAAACCCATTTTCTGACCTGAGAAATAAAGTATAGAGATCCCGTAATCACATAAAGTTTCTTATTGTCAGTCGTTACATGTTCTTTAATCCATGTTTTGAAATCTGGTACCTGCTTATAAACCTCTGGGTATTTATCTAATTTAACACTGTTTGGATAGTCAAAACTCGTTACAGTCAAGTCACCAACCGATTTTAGTTGGGCAAGCATTCCGTCAATAGGCTTGGTGTCAATAGCTGCAAAGAGAAGTTCAATCTCCTTATCTGCATATTCTGATTGCAACAAGTCAATCAAAACTTTAACACTCTCATTATTATGAGCACCATCAATCATGAGATTAGGTCTTAAAAATTCTGTTCGACCTCTCCAATGGGCATGAGCCAGGGCATCCTTTATGAGTTCAAGAGTTACTTTAGGATAATCTTTTTGAAGCAATAAAGAAGCCATGATAGCCATGCTAGCATTTGCTACTTGGTGTTGACCGGCCATAGCCAAAACTATATCATCTAACCTTTGCTCTCCATAGGTAAAATCAAAGGAATGGCTTGACCCTTCAGCTGTGAAATCTCTCCCCAGCTCATAGGTCTTAGACCCTTCTTCACGCGCCTTCTTCTCGAAAACATCTCGAACATCAGTACGATCAGTCGCATAAATAAAGGGAGCCCCATTCTTCAAAACACCAGCTTTTTCTGCTGCAATTTCAGCATGGGTATTTCCCAAAATAGCCTGATGATCCAAACCAATCGATGGACACAGGACTGCCAAGGGCTTAAAGAGATTAGTCGAATCATGAAGACCACCCATTCCAGCTTCAATGAATGCGATATCCACAGGATGGGCCTGACCAAAATAGAGGAACATCAAGACTGTGATAATTTCAAACTCTGTCGCATTTTCATGCTCTGTCTCTTTTGGCAGCCGTTCAACCACAGGCTTCACACGATTAACCAGGTCAAGTAAGTCCTCTTCTGAAATCATCTGACCATTAAGAGAGATTCGTTCCTTGAAGTCAATAATATAGGGTGAAGTAAAGGTTCCAACTTCATAGCCCGCCTGGGTAAAAATGGTTTGTAGGGCATTGACTGTAGACCCTTTGCCGTTTGTTCCCACGATATGCACAGCCTTGAGATTATCTTGTGGATTTCCCAACTCTTTAAGCATCCAAGCCATACGCTCCAAGCCAGGCTTGATGCCAAATTTTAATTGTCCATGAATCCAATCCAACGCTTCCTGATAAGTCATAACTACTCCTTTTTTAGGCTAATGCTTCAACTTAGTCATTAAGCTGACCTCTAAACTAGATTTCTAGTTTTTCCTTGAGCTTAATGCTTTGACGCTCTTATTATACCAAAGACTTCTAGGTATAACCAAAATATGCAAAAAAGGCAACCCTAGGGTCACCTCTTAAGCTTTCTCTTTTTCGTCAATAACAAGACGAACTTTTTTACCTTGAGTAGGTACCGAATAGACAATCGCTCTTATCGCCGTAATAGTACGTCCTTTTTTCCCGATAACTCGCCCAATATCGGCTGGGGCAAGATCAAGATGGTACTCCAAAAACTCAGGACCGTCAAAAATTTTGATGGTCAACTGATCTGGTGAAGCAATTAAAGGTTTAACGATAGCGATAATAAGATTTTCAATGGTATCCATAGGCTAAAAAATTATTTTGAGAATTTTGATTCGTGGAATTTCTTCATAACGCCTTCTTTTGAAAGGATGTTACGAACTGTATCTGAAGGTTGTGCACCTTTAGACAACCACTCAAGAACACGTTCTTCTTTAAGTGTTACTTGGTTTTCTTCAACGAGTGGGTTGTAAGTACCAACTGTTTCGATGAAACGTCCATCACGTGGAGCACGTGAATCTGCAACGTTAATACGGTAGAAAGGTTTTTTCTTAGAACCCATACGAGTCAAACGGATTTTTACTGCCATTTTTAATATCTCTTTTCTTTAGTTTTTTATTATGGTGGAGGCACTTATCGCCCCTCGACCTTAACTAGTATACCATATCATTTTTATGTGTCAAGAAAAAAACTTGACAGACTTAAAATTTCTACAAAAAAAGTTAGAGTCAAACTCTAACTTCCTTTTCGACTATTTCTTAGTCGTAGTCTTATGATTTTTTTCATAAGCTACCTTTGCTCCAGCATATTCAGCTTCTAAACCCTTAGCCGCTGCCTTCGACACTTTCTCGTAAGTATCACGACTGGTCAACTTGCCATCCTCGTTGTAGGTAGAAACAACCAAGGTATCTTTATTTACAGTATAGGACTTGGTGCGTTTCCCTTTACGGTAGAGTCGGTAGTTATCTACGTTATCCGAAATATAGTAATCTACTAGATTCTTATCTGCATTTGGATAAAGTTGCGAGACAACTTTAGTTAACTCACGCTTAAATTCTGAAACTTCTTTAGTATAGGTGATCGATTTATTCCACTGATCAACAACTTGATATTCCTTCAAATAATCTGAAGCTGTAAAAGTAGGCTGATCCTCCTCACCTTTTTTATAAAAGTAAGAATGTGTTTGTAAATTATTAGACTGATCAACTTTAAGGAAAGAGACGTAAATTTCATCTTTATCTTCATGTTCTTTCAGAGCATTGGTTAACTTTCCAGAATTTTCATCCAAGACCTTAGACGATTTTAATTCCCAAGTCCCCTCAATGTTCCCCGAAGCATTACGCCAAAAACCGTAGACACCACCGACAAGCAACATCAAAACAACAGCAACAAGACTAGATATCAAGGCTCCTTTACCCCAATTTTTGGCCTTTTGCGATTTTTGATTAGCGTTTTGAATCGTTTCGAGAAGACGAACCTGACTTTCCAATCTCTTTTCTAGTTTGGCAACTGTCTGTTCTTCCTTAGATTTAGCTTTAGCAGCTAATTTTTCAGCCTTTTTCTTATCACGAGCAGCTTGACGAGCAAGCTTCTTAGCTGCTTTTTCTTCCTTATGATCAAGTTTTGTCAAATCCTCAGACAATCCAAGATGCTGTGCTTGGTTACTGAAAACTGGAATAGATTGATTAGGTTCACTCGAGGTATTAACAGAATGATTTCCTGCATCTGGACGGGTTGGCGCATAACTTGCCAAACGCTCCTTAGCCTCTGCGACGCGTTTACGTTGTTCCTCTTCTTTTTGAATATCCTCAGCCTGACGGCCCGACTGAATGGTTCTTACTTGACCAACAGTCTCTTGAGATAGGGCCTTCCGCTTTTCTTGGGCCGCATTTGCCATAGCCTCTTGCGCGTTGTCACGCTCTTTCTGAGACTGGGCTAGTGCTCTGGCAGTTGCGGTTCCTTCTTCAAACTGTTGGTCAGCTGATGTTTCTCCTTGATCAGCTACTTGGTTAGCCTCTGCACCTTCAGAGAGAACAAACTCTCCTCGTTCCAAGGCTTCTTTAAAGTCGATTGGTCTTGGTTTTCGGCCATTCACAGCCTCAAAGTACTCTAACCATTCGTCTTTCAACATAATAAATCCCCCTGAATTAAAAAACACATGATTAACTTCCCTATTTTACCATACTTTTTAACATAAAAATAGGGATTAATAAGAATTCTAAAAATTCTTATTAAATCCCCATTAATCTTCTTTTGGTGTAATAGACAATAATTGGACAAAACGGTGTTGTGCTGATTCCGTTTCAAGCGTGACATTATCGTATCTAAAGAGAATCTCTTCGATATTTGCCAAGCCCAACCCTCGACCTGTTCCTTTTGTTGAAAATCCTCTTTGTTTCAAAGGAGTTACATCAATATAAGCTTCCTTAGTTGAATTTTCAACAACAATAACTGATTGATTTCCCATCTTAAAGATAGCAATAGATAATTTTGGTTTATCTGCCAATACAGTAGCTTCAATAGCATTGTCACAAAGAATGGATATGATTGTGATCAAGTCTAGAGCACGCACTTCCGTGAAGAAAACACCTTCTTCAACCTCAACATGACATTGAATTCCCTTATCAAAAGCTTCAGCCAATTTAGATGATAGAAGACTCTTGAGTGGCATGTTGGTCACTCGTGTTAGTTTTGCTAAATCAAACTTTTGCTGATTCAGATCTGATGCAGAATCTTTAAGGACACTGTCATAAATCATCTTAATCTGGTCAATGTCTTTCATCTGAATGGCTTCATTAAGCGAAATCATGACATTAGTATAGTCGTGACGGAAACTGCGTAACGTTTCGTAAAGGCTTTCAACCTGCTCAGAATACTTCTCTAGGTCATCCAAGTGACGACGATTTTCTTTTTTTCGCTCATTTTCAAAGTACTCATCTGCATATCTATTGACACTGTAAACAGCATAAAGAATCGCAATATATCCAATCAAGGTTATAATATGGCCAGCATAGTACAAATCAAAGAAACGCGAAGCCACAACTACGGAATAGTTCAGAATCACATAACTAATCAAAACAAAGTTAGTGAAGAACATAATCCGACCAAATTTGCGATCTCGTTCCAAGACCCTCAAATATTTAAAATCAATATTAAGAAGTTTGGAAAGAGCAACAAATGTTGGAATAATTAAAAGGTCAAAGAAAATAAAATAAAGATAACTTTTGTTAAGAAAATCCGATGTGATACCAAATCCCGGCATCAAAAAGTAGGCATAACCATTAAAAATCAAAAGATAAAGAACAAGAGGATAGAAGGCATAAAACGCCAACATATTGGTGGTTCTTTCCTTGCCATAGAAATAAGCATAGAAAAGAAGGTAGAAAGGTGTCATAAAGGACAAACCGACATTATATGACATCCCCAGTATTCCCCCTATACATTCAACTAGGAACGCAATAGGAAGAATCATACGTGGTATCCTAACCAGGCTAGTCTTTTCGTAAATCCACTGTATAACGATGAAATGCAAAAGAAACTCTAATGCAATTTGTAAATTGAGTATCATTTAATGGTTAGCCACTTCCTTCTAAAGATTCTAAATAAACAACAAAAGGTCATACTGCTATTCTAGCATAATTCCTGATAATAAATGAGATAAAGTTGAATAGTTATCTCTAATTTCAGAAAAATTTCAATAACAATTAGAGAAAAAAGGAGAGCTAAAACTTTAACGGTTTTTCAACCGTTCCAAAAATTCCTTTTTACGTGTGCGCGAGAGCAGACAAGACTCGTCACCCTCAAAAAATACCATATTAGCTGTACGATCAACGCTGGCGACATTGCTAACATTGACAACAAAGGAGCGATGCGTTTGGAAGAAAATGTCATCCAACTTTGCTACCTCTGCAATCTTTCCATAGAATTCTACCAAGTTTAACTTGGTGTGGGCAATCAACTTATGGGGTACCGGAGCTGTCTCAATATATAAAATATCTTCATAAGGAAGATTGACATCATTTTTATCTGTTTTGACAGTTAGGCTCTGAGCCTTAGTTTCTTGTTCAACCTGTGACTGAGCAAAATCTAATAGTTCTACTAGGGCTCTCTTAAGATCCACATCGTCCATGGATTTATCTACAAAATCAAGGGCTTGAATCTTATAACGAAAGGTCAAAGGCATAAATTCGGAATAGGCCGTTACAAAAGCAATTTGTGCCTTTAAATCTTCTTTTCGAATCTCCAAGCCAATATCTAGTCCCTGCTTGGTCTGATTCTTGAGGTCAATATCCAAAAGATAAACCATGGATTTACCTGAATCCCTGTCAGTATCTAACAATTCCTGACCCTGCTCATAAAAGGTAATCCCATCAACAACGGCCTTCGACTCCTCAACTGCTTCGTCCAATAAACGACTAACACGATGACGCTGCAAGGCATCATCTTCAAGGACGATAATAGAAAGCATCTTATTTCCCTCTTTCTTTCTAATATACTTTAATATACCTACCTAACATTTTATCATAATTAATCGGATAATATTCCTTTTTTCACAGCATAAAGTCTTTTTATCTCACCTAATTTCATTTATAAAACAATTGTTATCCCATTGTCACTTTATATTCATTTTTAGGTGTTATCATGAGAACTGTTTTTGTTTTAAATTAAAAAGGAGAAAGTTATGTTACATTCTTTTAAAACGCAAGGGACTAAGACAAAGACCTTGTTGACCCTTGCAACTGTCGGTATAATTAGTGCTTTTCTTGTAGGAAGTCCTCAGTATGCCTCTGCGGATCAAACCTATGTTTCAGATCCTAACCAGGCTCAAACATTTTCCGAACTTGAAACAGGTACAACTACAAATACCATCGCTCAAACAGGTGTTTCTACTGAAACACCTACTACTGTGACTACTATATCACATACCTCTGTGGATGATTTTCATACACATGAAAATGACTATGAACAAACTCCCACAAACACTCCAACTTTTGAGGAATTGAAACAAAATAGTCAAACAGCTAGCAGTACTGTCGACAGCCAGACTGGAATCAAAACCTATGAGACTAGAATTCCGACAAATACAGATAGCAATCATAAGGCTGTAGAAAACCAGTCTGAACCAAAGACCGAAACTGTCGCTCAAGCACAAACCTGGTCAAAAGATGGTGCCACATGGGTTTCAACAGAAATTAATAATGGTAATGTTCATAAGATTCTATCTACTTATATTCCAAAACCATTAACACCTTCTACAAAACCAACGACAACAGCTACACCAAAATCTAAACAATCAACTCCTGCTGTTAGTCAACCTAAAAAACCAGCCACAGTTGCTAACAAACCTACAACATCTACAACTCAACCTAAGAAACCAACGACTGTTGTAAACAAACCAGCGACTTCTACAACGACACAACCTAAGAAGCCAACAACGACTGTCACTAAAACGACAGCTCCTAAAGCCACTCCTATCCAACCTGCTAAACCAGTGGACCGAATTGCTCAAGTATGGCAAAAGAATAACGAACTCGTAAAAGAGAATTACGATACTCCTCACTGGTCAAGCAAGGAAGCGACAGTTTTCATCAATGCTAAAAATCCTGAAATCGTGAATGCCTACAAACAGGCTATCACTTCTTGGAATAACACTGGTGCCTTTAATTTCTTGCTCACTAACGATAAACAAAAAGCCAACATCATTGCTGATGAACGTTATGAAGGTAATGTGGCAGCTCCTCTTGGAGTTACCTACTCTACTTACTACCTCCCAACTAAGCAATATAGTAATGCTACTGTTTACTTGAACACCTTCCATGTTCAAAACAATTATTACCAAAAGAACGGTGGGAAACTCCTTAACACTGCGCAACACGAATTAGGACACTCAATTGGACTTGAACACAACAGTGCCGTTGCCTCTGTAATGGAACCTAAAGGTGGTAAGACAAGTATCCAACCTGTTGATATTAACAATGTTAAGAAACTCTATAGCAAGATTTAAGTTCTTACACTATCACTACAAATATAAGCAGACCTATCAGGTTCTGCTTTTTTTATACAAGTGAGATGACCATTCAAGACCAGAAAATGACTGTTCACGATTTTTTCTTACATATTTTAGAATTATGTAAAGTTTTCTTCATTTTTTTTGGTAAAATAGAAAATGTAAAGAGAGACCGGATGAGTTAGAAAACTCAACTTTGTTAGTTTTTGCTCATTATTCTCATAAGCAGAATAAAAATAGTCTAGGAACCCTTCTTAACATTTATACCTATCTTCCCCAAACACTTTTCCCCCATTCCTAGATTTCCAGATCTCTCCTAATAAAGAACGTCTAGCAACAGCAGCTAGGCGTTTTTTAGTGTAGTTAAAGGACATAGTCATCGATATTATCCCAGTAGATTTGTAAACACTCAGAAAAATTTTCACAAAATTACCATTCAGGACCAGAAAATGACTGTTCATGATTTTTTTACAAATTTAAAAAATATGTAAGTTTTCTCTGAATTTTTTTGGTACAATAGATAATGTAAAGAGAGACCTAATGAGTTATAGATAAGTATTCTATTATTTAAAACTTATTGTTCTCATAAACGTTTTCTAAATAGTCTAGGAACCCTTCTTAACATTTATACCTATCTTCCCCAAACACTTTTCCCCATTCCTAGATTATCAGATCTCTCACAAGAAAATCGTCTAGCTCACCCGGCTAGGCCTTTTTTCTTTTTCCATACTTTTGCTATAATAGAGTCATACCGTTTGAAAGGAACTCATAAAATGACTATAGATCAGCAACTTCTTTGCTACAAACGTTTACCAAACTGGACAGCTACAACACTGCCAGAAATGGTAACGCAAAAACACAATACTAAGGTGGGAACTTGGGCTAAATTGACCATTCTATCAGGATCTCTTCACTTCTACGAATTAGATGAAGAGGGGGAGGTTACTGCAGAGCACCTCTTTACCCCCGAGACAGAGATTCCTTTTGTTGAACCACAAGCTTGGCATCGCATCGCTGCTGCATCAGATGATTTGGAATGCTATCTTTCTTTTTACTGTAAACCTGAGGACTACATGGCTAAAAAGTATGATACTAAAGCCCACTCTGAGGTTCTTGAAGCAGTCCAATCTGGCCATATCAAACCTGGTCGCACCCTTGACCTAGGCTGTGGTCACGGTCGTAACGCTCTTTATTTGGCATCTCTTGGGCATGATGTTACAGCCGTTGATGTTAATAACGAAGCTACACAACGCATCCAAATGATTGCAGATGAGGAAAATTACAATGTTAGAGCTGGCTACTACGATATCAATGCTGCTGCTCTTCCTGAGTCTGAGACCTTTGATTTCATCCTCTCAACAGTCGTCTTTATGTTCCTTGATCCCGATCAAATTCCGGCTATTATCAAGAATATGCAAGAGCGTACTGTTGTCGGTGGTTACAACCTAATTGTTTGTGCCATGGACACTGAGGAGCACCCTTGTACCATGCCTTTCTCATTTACTTTTGAAGAAGGTGAGTTGAAAAACTACTATAGTGACTGGGAATTAGTCAAGTATAACGAAAATCTTGGTCACCTTCACCGTTTGGATGAATATGGCAATCCCATCGCCCTTCAATTTGCAACCATGTTAGCTAAGAAGGTTAAATAAGAGCGAATGGCTGTAAAAGAGTTGAGCACAGCTTGACTTGTCTTCAAAGTAAAAACTAGGAACCCAGTCGGATTCCTAGTTTTTTAATTGTTTACAATGTCTGCATATCCTGATTTAAGGTCTGCATTTTCTGTTTCTTTGACATAATAGACACCACCATTAGTAGTTGGTGAATAAAGAACAAAGGGAGTCCCATCTTTTTTAATGGTAAAGAAATAACGGTGAACAGATACATTTTCCCATCTCTCGTATACCGAAACAATGGTATACTCCGAATTGCTATTACCATTTGCAGCATAAGTAGCATCCACAGTCTGGTTATGATCCGACATCCAACGGATAGGCAAGGAAGAGGCTTCATTGGTAATTTCTTTGTATCCTGGCTGATTCATCTGATTGCCCCAAGAAACCATCAAACTAGCAAGGCGACTAGCTTTGTCATTGGTCCAACGTGGATTTTCAGTATAGGCTTCCTTAGCATGGTTAGCGTCAGGTGTATCAATACTTGCACTGCTAGATTCACTCGTCTTCGCATTTTCGATTGATGACGTACTTGGCTTGGCATTAGCCTTATCTGTCGATGAGAATATCGAGCTAGCCACTGTGGCAGACGACCTAGTCTGTTTGACGTTCTTCATTGAACTAGAGACTAGAGTCAAGCCAATGCCAACGACGATCGCTACTAGAGCCCCCAGAAGAATATAAATATAATTATAATTTTTCGAGATTCCAATAAGGCCAGACTGATAAGCTAATTGTAGTTCATCGGGTTTCGGTTTACGCCCCTGAACTTGCTCAAAACGACTTATCCATTCTGCTTCTGACAGCTTTCGCATAATTTTCCTCTTCTCTTTATCATTTCACCTTTCATCCTATCATAGAACAGGGATGATGACAATAGTAGAGAGAACTTGAGGCTTACCTTCAACCTATTATCCTTTATTTTCAAAATAACGACGAACAATCGGCGCCACTTCTTCACCATAAAGTTTAATAGCCTTTAGAACAGCCTCATGTGGCATAGAACCAATTGGGAGATGAAGCATGAAGCGATCTAGCTGTAAATCCTCAATAATACGAATGATTTTTTGAGCGACGTGAGCGGGGTCCCCAACGAACATGGCTCCGTTTGGTCCAACACTAGCATAGTACTGCTTTTTAGTCATTTCAGACCAATGTGGGCGATCCTTAGCAATGTTATCCACCGTTTGTTTCGTTGGATAAAAATAATTTTCTATCGCTTGGAAATTATTTTCTTCAATCCATCCCCAAGAATGAGCAGACAATTCAATTTCTTCAACGAGCTCTCGAATACGTTGGTCATGAGAGATAGATTTTCCAGTCGATTCTAGGAGGGTTGTTTCTCCAAAAGTTGAAATGCCAAGTTCAATCGTCATAAATCTTTCCTCCAGTAATTCTTTTATTTGTTATGAGAATACATTATAACTAGTTAGTGATAATTACAAATAAAAAAACCTAAGACTCTATTTTCCAAGAAAAACTAATAGGGTTAGGCAGAAAAGTAAAACTAAAACACCCACAACTAGTAGGAGACTAATCTTATAGCCTAGGGGATTTTTGGGATTTAAACCAGTTCCAAGGCCATACCTACGGAGGACAAATAAGGGTTCTGAAGGAGACTGATTAAGGTTGTAGCCTAAGAGGTACTTTAAATAAAGCAGGAAGAAGAAACTCATCCCCGGAAAAATAACAAGAGGAAGCACTAGCCCCTGTGACCACCAAATCATGATTGTAAGAAAGACTTGTATCAACAAGAGCACCCAAAACAAGTAATAAATGTACGATTGCTTTTTCATTAATATGTACCTCTCAATCTAAGATTAGTATACTCCTCCTAGCTTCCCTTATCAAGCCCATAACTCGCCTGACACCTTATTTTCTGCTACAATAGAAAGGAAAGATTCAAAAAAGGAAACTGTACACATGAAATTAATTTCTTGGAATATTGATTCCCTAAACGCCGCTCTTACTAGTGATTCTGCACGCGCTCAATTATCACGTGCTGTTATCGACACTTTAGTCGCCGAAAATGCAGATATCATTGCTATTCAAGAGACAAAACTGTCTGCCAAAGGTCCGACTAAAAAGCATTTGCAAATCTTGGAAGACTACTTCCCTGACTATGACAATACTTGGCGTTCATCTGTTGAACCTGCCCGTAAAGGTTATGCTGGAACCATGTTCTTGTATAAAAAAGAACTGAATCCAGTCATTACCTATCCTGAAATCGGAGCACCTTCAACCATGGACTGTGAAGGGCGTATCATAACTCTCGAATTTGGCAATTTCTTTGTGACACAGGTCTACACACCAAATGCTGGTGATGGCCTCAAACGTCTACTTGAACGTCAAATATGGGATGAAAAATATGCGGATTACCTAGCTGAATTGGACGCTCAGAAACCCGTTCTTGCGACTGGTGACTATAATGTTGCCCACAAGGAAATCGACTTGGCTAACCCTTCAAGTAATCGTCGTTCACCTGGTTTTACAGATGAAGAACGTGCTGGCTTCACTAACCTCCTTGCCAAAGGATTCACAGATACCTACCGTCACCTCAATGGCGACGTTACAGGAGCCTACACTTGGTGGGCTCAACGTAGCAAAACATCTAAAATCAACAATACAGGCTGGAGAATCGACTACTGGTTGACTTCAAATCGTATTGCCGATAAGGTTACAAAGTCAGACATGATTGACTCTGGGGATCGCCAAGACCACACACCTATTGTCTTAGAGATTGATTTATAAAGTATCTCTAGACATAAATCACAAAAAGAGTAGACCTGCTACTCTTTTACTATGTCCAATTAAGGAGAAATTATGAAAACCAAACTTAATACCACTCAAAAACTTGTTCTGTCAGCTATAATGATGGCCCTTTATATCGCTATTCTCTTTGCTTCACAAGCCGTTTCCTTTGGTGCGGTTCAGATGCGTCTGGCCACTGCTTTATATGGATTAACTTATATCTTTCCATTTTTGGTATTCCCTATCAGCATAGCCAATGCTATTGGTAACTCTTTTGGCGGATTGGGATTGATTGACGTGGTTGGTGGTTTCTGTGCTAGCTTTTTAACAACTGGTAGCATCTACCTCATCCGTAAAGCTAAGTTATCTAGCTGGTTCATCATCCTTCCAATCCTACTCGTTCCTGCCTTAGTGGTACCAATCTGGCTTAGTGCCTTGCTCAAACTTCCTTATTTTGCTCTCGTTATTAATCTCCTCTTAGGACAATTAGTGCCTGCGATTTTGGGAGCAGTCCTGGTACGAGAGCTAGCTAAACGTGGATATAAAGACTAACAAAAACAAAAATATCTCTGCAATGTGCAGAGATATTTTTTTAGTAATGATATGCTTTCTTGTAAGCTTCTCTTGGTGTCAGTTTATCACCAGAAATAAGCAAACGGTAGTCAACATTAGTAGGATCTTTCTGATACTCATCAACCCAATCTTGATTCATTTCGAGGTAAAGATTATAGGTTCCCAACTTAGTCGAAACAGTACCTATCTTGTAAAAATCTTTATAACGCTTTTGGTTATCTGTTTTTTTCAATTTTTCATATCGATAATAGGTTCTGGCAAAGTCTGTGAACTGGTATTCTTTCTTATCTTTTCCAGAGCCAGTTGTGACTTCAATGGTGCCCTTGTTATTTGTTAAATGTAAATCATAATCATAGTCATTGTGACTATTCACTTGGAAGACACCTGAAGTGATATCACTGTCATCAGAGAATGTCTGAATATCAGCGAACTTAGCAGCCTGCCAAGAAGCAGGGACTCCTTCATACTCACCATCGCTTTGCAAGCCTAAAAGTGACCAATAATGACCAAGATAGAAGGTATTAGACTTATCACGATCTGTCACCAGTTCACCTACCATCTTAAGGTTTTCAGCACCTAGACGGTAAGGGTTAGAAAGGTAACCAAAGACTGGGAAGAAATAAATGATGACTGTAAAGGTCAAGAGAGTCTTCATATTAATCTTATTGATAGCCCAGAAGAAATAGGCAGCTGAGAACAATAGAGCGTAAGCAGCACCATAGCTAAACTTATGCGCATGGGCAATCAAAAGCAAAATGAAGAAAATAGGTTGGATAGGACGAACCTTATGATAGATGATAGAGAAAACATCCTCCTTGTCTTCCTCAGATTTGAAAATCAAGGACAAGACAATAGTCAAGAGTACAAAGAAGGCGCCAAACCCGAAACCAACATCATTTGGACGGAAGAAGTAAGCCAAGATGGACATGTCCATTACCAATAGCCAGACAGATGCAAATTTGACCATGTTGTTACCAAATTTTGCAGCTGTTTGACTTGGTGCCTTCAAAGGTACTTCGAAGGCTTGTGCAAGTGCTCTTTCTTTGGCTTGGCGTTCGGCCTCTATTGCCGCTTTCATTTCCTTAGTACGGCGTTCCTTTTGAAACAAATGGGCAACCTTGGTCGGTTCATCTTGTCTCGACTTGGTAATGCTCAAAAAGAGCAAATATTGCATAGCAAAGATGAGAGCTGTGTTCCCACCGTATTCTAGGAAGGAACCATCCCAAATACTAGAAACAACTGCAAAAACGATATAACCTCCAATTGAGATTAAAACCGTCAAAAGCAAATGAATCCAACGATAGCGGTAAGTGTATTTATCAGTTGTATCTCGTCTCAAAAACGTGTCACGTGGGTAAAGATACCAAATAACGAAGATAAGTTCAATGGCCTGAACTGCTGTTAGAAAACCAACATAGTTGAAGCCAAAAACGGCTGCTACCACATTGATGAGATAGGAAATAATAGCCAAAACTCGCAGACTGGTGCGCTTAGACAAGAGTCCAATACTCATCAGGGTGATAGTTGAGAAGGCAGAAAAACCAGCGCCCATCTTATTATCAAAGATAAACACATTGACAAAGGCAAAAATCAAGATTCCTAGAAGAGTTAAGACTTGTTTTTGCATTTCTTTTTTCTTTTCTTTCATATTTTCCCTCCTTATGAAAATGATAACGCTTCCGTATTCCTATTTTAACACAATTATACTATTTTTGTCAGATTTAAAAAGACATTCGGATAATCGAATGCCTTTTTCATTAATTATCCATTGCTTCAATCTTAAGGAAAACAAAATCTCCATCAAAGCGTTGAATATACTTTTGAAAGCCTAATAAACTAAAGGTTTCAATCTCATAACGAACCTGATCAACACCATCACTAGCGCTTTCCTCTAGCAGTTTAAGTTTTGGAATATCGGATTCCAAGACATCACGGTAAAGTCCTTTATACTCAAAGGTAATTCGAGCCCACTCATTACCAGAAAGCATTGAGAAAGCCTGATAACGCACCTGCTCATCTGTAATAAGACGGGCTTCTTGTTCTGGACTTAACGTGAAAGCCAAATCATTTTCAGATTTGTGAATGGTTTGAAAACGATCAACACGGAAATAACGGATTTCAGAGAACTGATAATCACAAGTAAAGTTATCATCCAGTTTGTATGAAATACAGTAGAAATAATGGTTATCAAAAATGACTGAAATTGGAAAAACCTTATATTCCTCCACTTTTTCTCCTGGCTTACGGTAACTAAAAGACAAAGGACGTTGGTCCACAATGGCATCGAAAATGGCTGAAATAGCTGGTAAGAGTGACTTATCTTGATCCTGATAAATCTTAAGTTCTTGATAACTATCTAGTTCTAGCTCAGTCAATCGCTTGATACGTCTGCGCTCCTTGTCGTCTACAGCCCTCTCAACAAAGATGTTGATAATTTCTGCTACTTCATCCTTTCGAAGGGCACGACTCTCTAAAAGAATCTTAGATAGGATAACTGCCTGATTGTATTTAAGGTTACCATAGCCCTGTTCATACTGGGCATGATAGGAACCGTATTTTCTGGAATACTTAACCTTCATATTTGGACGTAACTCAGTCAAATTTTCCTTGAGTTCACTCACGTCCTCTTTAAGTGTACGCTCACTTATGCCAAAGCGAGCTAGGTAGTCCGTTTTTGAAATGTCATTTCCCTTTTCTAATTCGGACATAAAATACAAGAGACGTTTGGTTTTTGATGCTGTCATTATAAAATCCCCCTTTATAATCAAACCCCTTATTACTAAAAAATTGCTGTTTAGTTATTCATTATCATAGATAGTCATCCCTAGTAGCAACGAGCCACAGAATTATAGCTCAAATAATAGTCCTTTTTCTTTTCGTTATACTCAAAAGATAGTCTTAACAATTGTGCTTTCTCAATAGGACTATTCTGATCAGTGTAATCAAGATCAACTGACTTATGTATGATTCCTGATGAATGGACGTTGATACTTCTCCAGGACCTTTTTGCCTGAGAATGTTCCCTCACTACCTCAAACAAGGATGTTGCTGGACCCAGATAGTCTTGGTCTTTAGTACGTAAGCTATTTATCTGCTCTTCCGTCCAATTACTGCTATAGTTATCAACCTCAGTGACGCCATCAAGTGGATAAGTCGCTGTTCCACCATCATAGACAAAGCGTCCCTTTTCATCCTTCACAAAAGAGAGATCACTATACTCATTGCCATCTCCACGGTCATATCTCACCTTGAGACCACTAGACTCCATCTCGACATAATTGCCCTTACCATGACTTTTAATAATCGAACGTAAGGTATCAGCCTTGGGTTTCAGATTTTCAAAATCTTCTTCCGTCCAGTTATAAATCGCAGACTCATCTTCGTAGTCTTTGAGATCATCGCTATCAGGTTTATCCTCATCAAGATCTGACTGAGATACCTGCTGAATCAACCTGTATTTTTTCATAGCCCCTCGATAGACAGAACCACCTAAAGTGGCAAAGAAGGATAGCACAATCAAGCCAACCACGATTGCGGTGAAGAGAAATCTACCTAGCTTCTGTCCCATTCTAAAGAGAATGATAGCAAGGACAAAACATGCCACAATTACAGCCCGATACACAATTATCGGCTTATACTTCCAAGATAACAAGACTGAGCCCCAGCTCACACTTAAGAGTATCAGTGGTAGAGCAAGAGTCAAAAAGAAATGTCGCTTCTCAGCTTTTTCCTCCTGAAAAGCAGATTCAAACTCTGGTCCTTTATTACTAAAAGCCGACTCGAAAGCCTGATCACCATTCTTTAGATGATCATCACTTAAATAATCTTCGTTCTCTTTATTAAACCTCTACTCCTCTAAATATTCTATATAACAATTTCCCAGTTTTTTCTATTGTAACAAATGAAAGCGTCATTTTCTACAAATATACTAAAAAAGCAACCTATCTTAGGTTGCTTAAAGGTTTAACATTAGTCATTCTCAATTTTTTCAGCTTCTGTACTGAATTTTTGTGCGATGGCTTCAAGAGCTAATTCATCTGTATCTGGAAGAGTGATGGCATCATCAGAAATCTCATCAATATTTGCATAAAATTCAATATGATTCTTCAGATTTTGGAGATGAATTGGTGCATCACCACCGTATTCGCCATCGAGGTTAATCATCATACGATCATCACTTAAAGGCTCAATATACAGCGAGCTCGTTTTGATATAGGAAATTCTCTTGTCATAGATGTGTTTACCACCTTGGAGAATTTGACGAATGAGGTCAACCAATTCAAAGAGGTTAGCTGTCTTAACCATGATTAGAGTAAATTTACCATCATCCAGTTTAGCATCTGGGGCAATCGTTTCAAAGCCACCAACTGAATTGGTCAAGGCAACGAAAATCATGGAAAGACCACCTTCAAAGACACCCTCGTCATGCGTAACACGAACAGGAACCTTCTTTACCTGTGGCAACAACTCTGCCCCCTTAACAAGGTAGGCCAAATAACCAAGTACTGTCTTTAAGCGACTAGGTACACTATAGGTTAGTTCCGTAAAGGAACCAGCAGCCGCAATATTGATGAAGTATTTGTCATCATAGGCACGGCCAATATCCATCTGAAGGGTCTGATTTTTAGCGATAACCTTGGCTGCTTCAACAGGATTTCCTCTTGGAATCTTCAAGGCGCGTGCAAAGTCATTTGTCGTTCCCGTTGGAATAACCGCCATTTGTGGGCGTTTTTTAAGCGGGGCAACCCCAGAAACAACCTCATTGATTGTACCATCGCCACCAGCAGCAATAACTAAGTCAAAGCCTGCTTTGGCCGCACGAGTGGCCTCATTTTTTGCTGAGTTCTCATCTGGTGTTGTTTGAAAGGCTGACGCTTCAAAGCCAGCACCTTCCAGAATATCCAAGACCTCGGCAACATTTTTTTTCATAATTTCTTGTCCAGATGTTGGATTATAAATTAAGCGGGCACGTTTTTGTTTCATATTGAACTCCTATAAATCCAGCAACCAAGCCTCATCTTTTACTTCAATTCCTAGGCTTTGTGCTTTTTCCAACTTACTTCCGGCATCACTACCAGCAACTACTAAATCTGTTTTCTTAGAGACAGAACCTGTCACCTTAGCACCCAGAGCTTCTAGTTTTGCCTTTGCTTCACTACGTTTAAGATGCTCCAATTTTCCTGTCAAAACAACTGTCTTACCAGATAAGATAGCATCATCTGCCACCTTTTGTCCAAGATAGGACAAATTAACGCCATAGGATTCCAGTTCTTTCATAAGAACTTGAGCCTCCTCCTTAGCAAAATAGCGCTGGATGGACTTGGCAATAACCTCTCCTAAACCATCTACAGCAGCAATAGCCTCGACATCTGCACTGGCTAACTCTTGTATACTTCCAAAAGCTTCTAGCAACTGCTTACTAACTTTGGCGCCAACATGACGAATACCCAAGCCATAGAGCAATTTCTCTGCAGAATTTTCTTTTGATGCTTGAATGGCTGCGTAAAGTTTTTCAGCCGACTTTTCCTTGAAACCTTCCAATTGAAGGAAATCCTGACTGTTCAAGCCATAGATATCAGCCACATCTTTAACCAATTCAGCTTTAAAGAGCTTTTCAACCACTGAAGGTCCCATACCTGCGATGTTCATGGCATCTCGAGAGGCAAAATGAATCAGGCCTTCCTTGATCTGAGCAGGGCAAGAAGGATTGATACAACGTAGGGCAACTTCATCTTCAAAATGTAAAAGACCACTGCCACAAGATGGACATTGAGTCGGTACTTCCATCGGCTCCTGTGTCGTACGCTTACTCTCTACTACACGAAGTACAGCAGGGATAATATCACCAGCTTTGTAGACAATTACGGTATCACCGATACGAATGTCTTTTTCGGCAATGTAATCTACATTATGAAGGGTGGCCCGACTAACCGTTGTCCCCGCTAATTGCACTGGAGTCAAATTAGCAGTCGGCGTTACTACACCCGTACGACCTACCTGCCAGTCCACTGAGAGAAGCTCTGCTTCCTTTTCCTCAGCCGGGAATTTATAAGCAATGGCCCAACGTGGCGCCTTAACTGTAAAACCGAGTTCTTCTTGCATAGCCAAACTATTGACTTTGATGACAACACCATCAATGTCATAGGCCAAGTGATCACGATCTTCTACAACAGCTTGAATAAAGTCCCAAATCTCATCCATCGATGATGTGACAATACGTCGTGGATTAACAGAGAAACCGAGTTCTGCCACTTCATTTAAGACATCATTTTGTGTTAGACGCTCCGTTGGACTAGCTTCCTGATAAAGGAAAGTCGCCAAACGACGCTCTGCAACCACTTTGGTATCTAATTGACGAAGAGTTCCTGCTGCAGCATTACGTGGATTGGCAAATTCGGCCTCACCATTTTCCTGGCGTTGGATGTTGATGCGTTCAAACTCAGCCCGTGGCAGGTAACACTCCCCACGCACCGTAATATTAAGAGGTTGGTCCAACTTCAAAGGAATATCTGAGATACGCTTGACATTTTCAGTGATATTCTCACCTACAGAACCATCACCACGTGTCGCACCTACCTGAAGAATACCATCCACATAGGTCAACGAGATAGAAAGCCCATCGATTTTGAGTTCAGCCATATAATCAGCATTAGGAAATTCGTCCTTAACCCTCTTATCAAAGGCATCTAGCTCTTCTCGTGAAAAAGCATCCTGCAAACTATAAAGCGGATACTCATGTTGATATTTTTCAAAACCATCAAGTACCAGCCCTCCCACACGATGTGTTGGACTATCTGCTTGAACAAGTTCTGGATGTTCAGCCTCCAAAGCTACAAGCTCACGATAAAGCTTATCATACTCGGCATCTGACACTGATGGATTATCTTCCGTATAATACTCTTTTGCATACTGGTTAAGTTTAACAACCAGCTCTTTCATTCGTTTTTCCATAGGAACATTTTAACATAAAAGCAGAAAAAAACGCCTTTACAGACGTTAATTTAGGAAACAAAATCAATAACTTTGGCCAATTTCTTAATGAGAATTGCACCAACTAAGAGAGAAGCCAATTCTCCTATAGCAACAGTGAACCAAGTTGCCCAAAATGGTGCCTGAGTAACCAAGGTCAACTCAGCCGCAATTGTCACCATGAAGAATGAGAAGTAAAAGGCAAAGTAAACATGAGCCTTGTCAAAAAGTCCACCTAAAATATCTTGGTTCTTAAATCGGTCGAAGAAATAAACACCTGAACCGACAAAGACCAGTGTCGAGAGACTTCCGACAACCACATCAATCATGTTAAAGCTAAAGAAATTAGCAATCACACAGCCCAAAGTCACGGCAATGATATACTTGCGATTATAAAATCCTAAAAGATTGAACATTTCTGCAATTCGGAACTGGTAGGGACCATACGAAATTAAGTTAAAAGGTGGCACAACAGTCAAGACTACATAAAGAGCTGCCACAATAGCAATATGTGTTAAATCACGAACAGTTTGTTTTTTCATTTTTCCTCCATAATCATTATCTTTTTATTATCTACAAAGGATAATATTCCCGTCAAAAGAGCCTGGATCTCACCAAGCTCTCTTTATCATCTAGGAATCATCCTCATCTTTTTTGTGTTTTTTGCTGTCACTACCATCTCCAGAAAAGCTCTGAATAATAGTAATCACATCTCCTCTTCTACTTTTCAGTTCACCTTGTCTAAGCTCTTGATAGGTCGCATTAAAGACGGCCCCCAAAATCAAAATCCTGGCCAAGAAGATGAACCAAAGCATGAAGACGAAAATCATAATGGATCCAAATAACTTGATATCAACTAATCGACTCAAGGTACGAATCACATAAGTTCCAAACAAGTTGCTTAAATAGCCAATCACCAAAGTCGTAAAGATAGTCCCTGGCATAACAAAGCGGATTTTTCGAATCTTCACATTCGGAAGCACAAAATAAAGCACCATCATTCCCAGGAAGACAACTGCAATACTCAGAGGCTGGATACTATTTAAAATAAACTGAGTCATCTTGGAACCAATAGGATAGGTCTGTGTAATAACTCTAAGGACCGACTGAATAATCGTAGACAGCATTAGTGCAAAGGTGAGCAGGAACAAGATGACCAGACTCATGAAACCACCAACAATATGACTAATAAAGACATCACGGTGTTCTGAAGCACCATATACCTTGTTAATCGCCTTTTGAAGCGAAGACAAGGACTTAATCATTGTCCAGAATCCCGTCAAAGAGGCAACTCCCAACAACTGTCCAGAAGGTGTCGAGAAGATATCCTGAACAACGTTGGCTGCAGGTGCATAAAACTGCTTAGGAAGGTGCTCATTCATAAACTTCAAGAGATCAGTCGTATCAATATTCAGATAGGGAAAGACATTTGCCGCAATGACAATAAGCGGAAAAACCGTCAAAATGAGGTAGTAAGCCACTGCGATAGTTGAAATATCTATCTCTGCACTACGATAATGCCTAAGATAAACCTGCAAAGGGCGCCATTGGAGTTTATCCAATAGACGGGACATTAAGCCTTGTCGTTTCATATTAGTAAGTTCTTTCTTCGCCTTGAGAAGTCAAAATTACTGGACCATCCTTAGTGATAACAAATTGGTGCTCATATTGACAAGAAAGTCCACCGTCAAGAGTTTTGTGAGCCCAACCCGTTTCAAGGTCAGTATCGATTTCCCAAGTACCAGTGTTAATCATTGGCTCGATAGTCAAAACCATTCCTTCTTTAAGACGGAGACCTCGTCCAGCCACCCCATAGTTTGGCACCATTGGTTCTTCGTGCATTGTTGGTCCAACTCCGTGTCCAACCAAATCACGAACAACACCGTAACCACGACTTTCAGCGTATTCTTGGATAGCTGCACCGATATCACCGATACGGTTACCGACTACCGCTTGTTCAATGCCAAGGTACATAGCCTCACGTGTTACTTCCATAAGTTTTTTAACTTCGTCAGATGGCGTTCCAATCGCATAAGCCCAACATGAGTCAGCCAAACCGCCAGAATATGATTCCGTGTATTTTTTAACCTGAGCAACATTGTCAAAATCCAATTTTGACACATCAAGGACTGACTTATCGATAGGTTCTGACAAGACCATATCAACCTTCAAGAGGTCACCATCTTTCAAAATATAGTGACGTGGAAAGGCATGTGCCACTTCGTCATTAAGGCCACAGCATGTCGCATAAGGGTAATCCATAATGCTTCCCTCAACCCCAATCTGAAGGGGAAGGACATTCTCTTCTTTACAACGACGACGCACATACTCTTCCACTTCCCACATGTCTACTCCTGGTTTCAAGAGGTCACGTAGACCAATGTGAATACTAGCAAGAAAATCCCCTGCCCTATCCATTGCTTCAATTTCACGTGCTGATTTTAATGTAATCATTGTTTTCTCCGTTTTCTTTATATCTTTTATTTTTAGTTACTAAGTTTTCTTAACCACAACGACTGATTTGCAGACGGTATGATTCCCGTGAGTAACCATAAGGTCCAGATGAGCTCTACGTCTGGTCTCAGCAATAATACTTGGTGTAATCGTCACCTTGTCATCGATCTGAGCTGCCTGAAGAAAGTAAAACATCATCTCTTCAATCACAAGACCATTTTGCTCCTGCTTTTCCATGATACGATAGACAACCTCTTTAACCATCTCTGCAAGAACACCCTGAGTGAGGTTCCCAGAATTGTCAATCATAGTGGGCTCTACCTCAAAACTGAAAGCATGCTTGTCCTGGTTCAGGTTAGCTATCATTTGATCGCTAAAGGTATGCAAGTTGCCACGATTATTGTCCTGAAGTTCTTCCAAAACCTGACGACGGGTGATAACACCTAGATAGTGTTTTTCTTCGTCCACAACAGGAATGATATCAAAGTCTTCAAAAATCATCTTTTGGGCAACAGTTGCCAGACTAGTCTCAAGTCGTGTCACCGTCGGCTTGGTCATGATTGCCTTAAGCATGGTCGTCGGTTGCTGATTAGACACATCCCGCATGGTCACAATCCCAATCACTTTTTCAGACTCAGATAGAATTGGAAAACGTACCAAGTTGGTCCGTTTAACCAAATTCTGAAAATCCCTGACCGTCATTTCTGGAGTCATGTAGTTGTAGTCTTCTCGTCTGGTATAGACTTGAGCTACAGTCTTGATGTCTGTTTTGATGCGGACATTCGAAAGTGCCTGGTTAATCATGGTTGCCACGGTAAAGGTATCGTAAGTTGTTACCATGACCGGAAATTGCTTCAAACGAGAAAGCTCTTTTACCCTGTCGGAAACCTGAAAGCCCCCTGTCACTAGAATAGCATTATTGTGTTCCAGGGCAAGCAATTGAATATCCTCACGGTCCCCAACAATAAGAAGATCTCCCTTGGTGAGATAACGGGTGATATTCTCAATAGTCATGGCTCCAATATAGAACTTACTGAAGACACGTTCCAGACCTTCATGACCAGAGATAACCTCAGACTCCGTAATCTCTGCAATCTCCGCAAAGGTCAGCCTATCAAGACGAACTTGGACTTTCTTTTCAATTCGAACCGTCCCACTCCGAGGACGTGTCTCAACCAATCCTCGATTTTCAGCTTCTTTAATTGCTCGATAGGCAGTTCCATCAGAAACCTGTAAGTGATTCGAAATACTACGCACACTAACACGCTTACCGATGGGCAAGGCCTCAAGATAATCTAGAATTTCTTGATGTTTACTCACAGTTCTCCTCCTTCTCAAAGCGGAGATAATCACGCATGGTACGAGTGTATCGGTCTGCTCCCTTAAAGCGAGACACAAGTTTAAAGCCAGATTTTTCCGCTACACGAATCGATGCCTTATTTTCCAAATGTGCAATAAGGATAATACGATCCATTCCCATAGCTGTCAAAGCCAAATCTGACAGACAGGTAACCGCCTCAGTCATTAGACCTCTACCCCAGTAAGAGGCATTCAGAAAATAGCCAAGCTCTGCAGTCCGTTTCTGGGCATCTATCTTTTCAAAACGAACGACGCCAATCACCTTATCTAACTCTTTATCTACAATCGCCCATACACCTAGAGGCTCCTTCATGAAATAATGGACCAAAAGGCAATCCGTTTCATGCTGTGTTTGAGTGGCAGGAAAGAAAAATTGTAGATTCTGAGGATTTGATACAATTTCGTGTAAATCAAAACGATCCAAAAAGATGAGTGGTCTAAAAGAAAGGCGCTCCGACTCAAAAAAGGCAAAAGCACCCAGACTAGTCCAAATATCCATGATAGTATTATAACACAGTTTTAGAAATGGAAAAAGGCTCAACCACTAGGGGTTGAACCTTAGACTTAATCTTCAATCAAACGAATATCTGCACCAAGGTCAGAAAGTTTCTCAATGATATTTGAATACCCGCGAAGGATAAACTCAATATTGGTAATTTCAGTTTGACCTTCTGCCATAAGACCTGCCGTAACAAGCGCCGCACCCGCACGTAAATCACTAGCTTTTACTGGTACACCTGAGAGTTGCGTTGGACCGTTATAAACAATCTGTCCACCGAGTACTTGAATATCAGCTCCCATACGAGCCAATTCAGGAACGTGGTTCACACGTTTTTCATAAATTGTATCTATGATTTTTCCTCGACCACTTGCTTTCAATAACAACGGTGTCATCGGTTGTTGTAAATCTGTTGCAAAACCTGGATAAGGCGACGTCTTAATGTCAACAGGTTTTAGATCACCTTGCTCTTCCACAAAGATGGCATCTTCTTCAACTGTCATACGAACACCCATTGCTTCAAGTTTAGCAATAAAACTTTCAAGGTGTTCATAAAGAACATTTTTAACCTTAACTCCCTTACCGATAGCTGCGGCCATAGCAATGTAAGAACCCGCTTCAATACGGTCTGGAATAACTTGGTGACGAGTGCCATGTAAGCTTTCTACACCGTCAATCGTGATAACCTCTGTACCAGCGCCACGTACACGCGCGCCCATATTGTTAAGAAGAGTTGCTACATCAATAATCTCAGGTTCACGCGCCGCATTTTCAATAACCGTACGACCCTCAGCCTTAGCTGCTGCCAACATGGTATTGATAGTCGCTCCAACACTGACCGTATCCATGTAAATATGAGCACCCTTAATGCATTGACCAGCATCAGTCGCAATACGCATAGACTCCGCTTCATAGGAAATGCTAGCACCCATCGCTTCAAACGCCTTAAGGTGAAGGTCAATAGGACGTGGTCCCAAATCACAGCCACCTGGCAAACCTACTGTTGCCTGTCCGTAACGTCCAAGCAAGCTACCGTAGAAATAGTAAGAAGCACGAAGGCTGTTAATCTTACCAAATGGCATTGGCATATCCTTAACGCCTCGTGGATCAATTTCAAGTGTTTCGCCATCACGCTTAACAGAACCACCCATTACTTCTATAATTTCAATGAGGTTATCGACGTCGCTGATTGCTGGTACCCCGTCAAGGGTAACCACTCCATCAGATAAAATAATAGCTGGAATCAATGCAACAACTGAATTTTTAGCCCCTGATACTGTAACTTCTCCCTGAAGTTTCTTACCACCATTGATGATAATTTTACGCATACTGTTCAATCTTTCTTATACTGGAATATTAGCCTTTACATTCTACCATAGATTGAGGTGCATGACAAATTAAGAACTCTAACAATTATCGGACAGTTTCACTTGACCACTTAAACCACCCCTTAAAACGGATAGCACCGTTCTGGTCTGTTCGTAAAACCTTAATGTGACGTTTCTTAAAACGCTTCAAAGTTTCATCATTTGGATGTTTATAACGATTGTTCTCACCGGCTGAAACAAGGGCAAGGGAGGGCTGCAACTGGTCCAAAAACGCTTCAGACGATGACCCTTTTGAACCGTGGTGCCCAGCTTTGAGGATGCCTGCCTTTAAATTGGGATAACTGACCATCAGTTCCTCCTCTCCTTCCTTTTCCAAATCACCCGTAAACAAAAAACTGTTTCCTAATAGTTTTCCGTAAAGAACTATCGAATCATTGTTACCACCATCACCAATTTTATTTGGATAAAGAACCTGTAGCTTACTTCCCATCATAGGCAGTTTATCACCAGCTTTTAGAGTGCGAACTGGGCGTTTTAAAGTCCGAAGTCGTTTCACAAAACTAGGCTTAGTCAAAGCCCCCTGACTGACACAGACTTCCTTAATCTTAAACCGCTTGGCTACTTCTTCCAAATCACCAATATGGTCTGTGTCCGTATGAGTCAGGACCAGATGATCAATTTGAGACACTCCCCTAGCCTGTAGATAGGGAATCAAGGTTTTCTCCGCATTGCTCGTCTGACTAGCCTCTTGCCATTTTTCCTTTGAGCCGAAAGTCACCTTGCCACCCACATCAATTAGGATGGTATCGCCTTTCATACTCCTCAGAAAAATACTATCTCCCTGACCAACGTCAACCATAGTCACCTCATTGGTTAAAGGATGTTTGACCCAGACCATCAAAAGACCAAAAATCATCAAAAGGCAAATCCTAAACTGGGGCTTTTTCCAAAAATCAAAGAGCAGAACCAATACAGCTATCATCAAGCCAAACTGAAACAAACTAGGTTTCCCTAAAATCAAAGGCTGGCCTATCCAGGATTGTATCCAAGTCAAAAAGGCCTCCATCCATTCAAAAAGTGGGTTGATTTGAGAAAAGATTACCAGTCCTGAAAGAGCAAAGAAGACTGTCAATACAGGCAAGAGAAAGCTATCAAATACTATCGAAAACATCGCCGTCAGAATTAAACTCACCGGTTGAAAGGTCCCATAATAGAAAGTTAGAAAAGGCAAAATCCCAAGACTCAACACTAAGCTCGTACAGATTGACTTTTTAAGAGATGGCATCTCCTCAAAATCAAACAAACACAACAAGAAGGCGTAGGAACAACTTAAAACACCTCCCACTGTTAAAAGAAAATGAGGTAAAAAGAGAAACAATAGAAGCAAGGTTATCCCCATATTGTCCAGTTTTTTAATACCAAACTCCGCCAGCAAACTTTGAATCAGGGAACGTAGGACTGAAGCTGTCCAGCCTGTCATTAAGCCATAGCATAAGGAAAAAGGCAGTAAAACAATAAATAGATAATCTTTAGGAAGGCCCAAGCGTAGGAGTCCGTAGCGAAACCATCCCAGAAAAAAGCCCACTTGCATCCCTGAAAGTGCGAATAGATGAATAATCCCTAAACTTGTGTAAAGCTGACTTTGCTCATCAAACTCCTTATCCAAATACCCAAAGAGTAGGCCTGTCATATAGTGTCTCATAGGATTAGGAAAGTGCGTCTGGATATGAACCAAAGCCTTCCTCCTCAGTTGATGAAAAAAAGCTAGGGGAGATGTGGTTTTTTGAGGCACCACATGGTCCAAGCGCTCAATCTGAGCCATTCGATAAATACCTTGACTGGATAGATAAGACTGATAATTAAACCCTTGAAAATTACGTTGACCAGTTGCTGGGGATAACTTTATTTTCCCTTTTAATACCAGCGTTTGGCTAGTAGTCTTATAAAAATGCTGCTCCTTCTCAGATTTAAGTCGGTAAAAGACCTGATAGGTTTGTCCCTTTGCCTTTCCGATAGCTGATAATTGCTCACCATTAACCGACAGCGTATCAGCAACCAGAGTCACCTGATTAATTTCAGCAGGAGCTTGTTTATCTTGTATGATAGCTCTGTGATGCAAGAATAAAAAGTAGACCAAAAAGAAACTACCTACAAGTCCCACCAACTTTAGGGCTGCCTTATTCTTCCAATGATGCTTCAAAAAACATCCTAAAAGAAAAGCAAAAGCCCCCATAGCATAAACATTAGTGACAAAAATCGTAAAATAAAGAGCAGCTATTAAAAGAGTCAAGGAAAAAAGATTGATGGGAGCTTTTTTAAGCCACATAGAGGGACTCTCTGATTTTATCTAAAGTTTTATCACCAATTCCTGAGACATTTTTCAAGTCATCTACGGATTGAAAACCTCCATGACTTTCACGATAGGCAATGATATCCTCTGCCCGCTTAGCTCCAATTCCAGAAATGGTTTGCAACTCCTCTGAGGTCGCTGTGTTTAAGTTGATTTTACCATCCTTAGCACTAGTTTGCCCTCCTTTGTCAGAGACCTGACCAGTTCCTGATTGACCAAGAACAGAGAGGTTTTCATCCTTAGTTGCCACATAGACAACCTCTTCGTCCGACAGACTTGCGGCTAAATTAACACTCTTAGCATCCGCATCCTCAGTCATTCCCCCAGCAGCTTTGATGGCATCAGTCACCCTAGCGCTTGCTTTTAAGGTATAAACACCCGGATTAGCCACAGCCCCCTTAACATCTACCGTTACTTTTGACTCACCCTTTTCACTTCCTTCAGTCTTTGACTGGGAAGACGCCTCAGAAAGAGACTGTGAGCTTTGTTTGGAGGAGGAGGTTGACAAAGCTGTCACATCTGTATAAGACGTCTCCGCCTCCATGCTGTTGCCGGCACCGTAAGTCATCCATAGGAAGAAGCAAAAAATCACCATCAGTACAGCAATAACACTCACAAACAGACAATTATCTTTGACATAGGCTAGAATCTTTTCCTTCACGCTATTCTCCTTAATTGATATATTTTCTTTCTTATTCGTAAAAAATTTGAAAAATATATCAAAAAGTAAAAAAACTCCATCAGATCTATGTCTGACAGAGTTATTAGCTTATTTCTGCGTTTCTTTGGCACGGTGTTTTTCAGGGTTCCAAACAAAGCTAGCTACATATGAGAAAGCCATGGTCAAAAGCACTGCAATAATAGCCACAAGACCGAGAGGTACACGGTAAATATAAGTGAATGGGTTTGGTTTCTTGCCTGTTTGATAGCTCAAAGCTTCTTCATCGAGACGATCAAATTCAGACTGGATACGACGAGCAACCTCTTGAATATTTTCATCATTCAAACGCTTCAAATCTGAAATATCAATAGGATTACCATAGTTCATATCCACACGTTCGCCCGTCAAGAGCCCCTTGAGCTCACGAGGTCCTTGATAGACAACTGGCATAATCTTAACCTTGGCCATCTTAGCGATAACCGCAACCCCACCCTTAACATCAGAAGAATGACGACTACCACTTGGGAACATAATCAAACTACGATTACTCTTCTTAAGCATGTTAACAGGGTACTTGATAGCTTCTTGACCAGGATTTTCACGGTCAATTGGGAAGGCGCCACACATGCGGATCCACCAACCAAAGATACGGCTCTTGAAGAGTTCTTTCTTAGCCATGAAAATAAACTGCTTAGGACGGGCTGAAAAAGCCATATAAACAGGGTCCCACCAAGTTCGGTGCGGAGCAACCAAGATATAGTTTTCATCCTTGTTCAATAATTTATCGCGATTGTGGTAATGGGCATTACCATTGATAATCCATAGAAGGAAGACAACAAGCCCACGTAAATAAGCGTAAAACACGTTTTTACCTCTTTTTCTACAAGTTTTTTACTATTATACCAAAAAAAGGAGATCTTTTTTCATCGAATTTCTTTGTAAAAGTCTTGAAAATGGTGTGGCACTTTCTAATAGTTTGAGCTATAATGTAACTATGAAAAAAAGTATTGAGATTATAGGGAAAAATCGAAAGGCACTTAATCTTTGCCTCATTATTGCAAACTTGGCTGTTTTGGCTATCCTAGGCTTTGTCCTATTCCAACGCCATAACACGAAATCTGAACAAGTAGCCAAGTCTGAAAAGACTGAACAAGTCACTAATGGCGCAAGTTCATCTTCAGAAAAAGCTAAAGAAGATGATAAGACACAACTTAAGAAAGGTAGTAACCACAGCATTGCAGCTTCTGACTATGCTTACGATGTTACTGCTGTGAATAACACTATTCAAGGCAAGTCTCAGGATATCGACGACAAGGTAGTCTTTTTAACATTTGACGATGGGATTGATCCAACACTGACCCCACAAGTCATGAGTATTTTGAAAGAATACGGTGTTCACGCCACATTCTTCCACATTGGTTACACCATTACACAAGAAAATGCGGACATCCTCAAACGCCAAATTACAGAAGGACATGCGATTGCCAACCATAGCCTCAGCCATAACTTTAATCTCCTTTATCCAGGACGTGTTCCTAATCAAAGTCAGATTGTTTCTGAGGTTAACCAAACCATGGCTAATTTCCAAGCCGTCCTAGGTAAAGACTTCAAGACAAGAATCTTCCGTTATCCTGGTGGTCATATGTCATGGCAAGGTCTAGAAAGTACTGACCAAGCTCTCGCCAAGGAAGGTGTCCAGTGGATTGACTGGAATATGCTTTGTGGTGATGCAGAACCAGCCTCTGTTCGCCCAACGACATCTGAAAGCATGATGGCCTACTTGGATGGTTCACAAAAATATTTCCCTGAGAGTCATGTTAAGGTTGTCCTTATGCACGACACTGCTGGTAAGGAACTCACAGTTCAGACCCTTCCACAAATCATCGAATACTTCAAAGACCAAGGCTACACCTTTGGTGTCCTAGAGTAATCACTCACAACAGTTCCTTTGGGAGCTGTTTTTTGTTACAATAAAAGCTATGACAAATCCAATTTTAAAAGATGGAGAACGCATTGACCAACTCTTCTCCACAGATGTAAAAATCATACAAAACAAGGAGGTCTTTAGCTATTCTATCGACAGTGTCCTCCTCTCTCGATTTCCAAAAATTCCCAAGAAGGGGTTAATCGTCGACCTCTGTTCGGGAAATGGTGCCGTTGGCCTCTTTGCTAGTACACGTACTGAGGCACCAATTACCTTGGTTGAGCTACAAGAACGTCTGGCTGACATGGCCAAGCGTTCCGTCACTCTCAACCAGCTAGAGGACCAGGTGACCGTTGTCAATGACGACCTAAAAAATTTGCTTGACCATGCCCCACGATCTCAGGTAGACCTTATTCTCTGTAACCCTCCCTACTTTAAGGCGACAGAAACGTCCAAGAAGAATCTGTCCGAGCACTACCTCTTGGCCCGTCACGAAATCACGACCAATCTAGAGGAAATTTGCCAGGTCGCTCGTCATGCCCTCAAATCTAACGGACGTATTGCCATGGTGCATCGTCCTGACCGCTTTTTGGATATCATCGATACTATGCGCCAGTATAATCTAGCGCCTAAACGCATCCAGTTTATTTATCCTAAGATGGGACGTGAGGCAAATATGCTCCTGATTGAAGCCATTAAAGACGGCTCGACAGATGGCTTGAAAATCCTTCCGCCTCTCTTTGTGCATAAGGAAAATGGCGACTATACCGACGAAATCTTTGAGATTTACTTTGGAAAAAAGACTGAGGGTGAGTCCTAGACGATGACAGAAAAGGATAACAAGGCCTACATGTATGTGGTTGAGTGTGCCGATGGCACCCTCTATACAGGCTATACCACAGACGTCGAACGCCGCCTCAAAACCCATAATGCAGGCAAAGGCGCCAAGTATACCAGAGCCCGCCTACCAGTTAAACTCCTCTATTCAGAAGTCTTTGACAGCAAGCCTGAAGCCATGAGCGCCGAAGCACTCTTTAAGAGAAAAAGCCGAGAGAAAAAACTAGCCTATATCAAAGAACACACGGAAAAATAACCGTGTGTTTTTATTTGAAAAAAACATCAAAAATAGCGCAAAAAACTCTTCTTGTGTTATACTGTAATTGAGATTTTTTAAATTTTTGGTGTTAGAACTGTTGCCTCAGTCCTAGCACTTTTTCTTTGTCGTATTCTTGGTGTGTTGCGAGAATTTTGTAAATGATACGAAGCAGCTTATGTGCGCAAGCAATGACGGCTTTCATCTTACTTCCTCTTTGGGAAATTTTGCTATAAAAAGATGAAAACGCATTGTCTTTAGAGTGAGCCGCAATCAATCCCGACATGGTCAAAGCCTGTTTGATATATCGATTTCCTTGCGTGATATGTGAGGATTTTTTAATGCCAGCACTTTCATAAGATCCTGGGCAGAGCCCAGCCCAAGAAGCTAAGTGTGCGTCTGATTGAAAAGCCTTCACATCTGGTCCAATCTCAGCTAAAATAGTGGCTGCACAAGTTTCACTCACACCAGGAATCATTTGAAGTAATCTATTTTCTTCAGGGAAACTCCTTTTCGATATAAGCTATCATTTCACTCCTTAATTTATTCATGAGTTTTTGATACAATTGATATTCTTCTAGGCTTTGCTCCAAGAGAAATCAATCCTCCAGTGACAACTTCCCATTCATGGCCTCCATTAATTCTTCGGGACTTGCTTTGACATGCTTGTGAATACAAGCTGTCACATTGTCATAATCAATGAGTTCCCCATTGATAAAGAGCGTTAAAAGAGACTGTCCTGTCTTAGAGAAGATATCAGAAAGATAGCTGGTTAGTTTGATATTAGCACGTTGTAAGAGGTTATGAATCTCATTCTTTATTTGAGTTTGACGTTGTTTGTAAGAACGTAACCTACGAGTGAGTAAACGTAACTGCATCACTTCAGGGCTTGGAATGTAAGATGGCTCAATAAGTCCACAACGTCCGAGCTGTGCAATCCATTCGGCATCTTTCATGTCTGTTTTTCGACCAGGCACATTCTTAATATGTTGGGGGTTAGCTAATATCAAATTGAGTTCTGAGTCTGAGAATATATTAAAGAGTGGTACCCAATATTGGCCAGTGCTTTCAAAAAAGACATGTGTGACGTGATTTTCCAATAACCAATCTAAGGCGTTTTGGAGAGCTATAGTTGTTGTACCAAATTTTTTCTGAATCTTTTTAGGTTTATTGCTTTCTAGTGGACCATCTAGAATACAACAAACGATAGACTTTTGGTGGACATCAATTCCACAACAAGTTTCAATCATAACTTCCATTACAAAAACCTCCTGTTAACTATTGAACAATAGAACAAGAGGCTATTAGTAATTTTATTTTCATGCTCAAGGCATATTCGAGTTATCTCATAACTCTTGTTCATCCAGTTTTTGATACAGGCTAGGCAAAGCCCTATTAAAGACAACGGATTGGTATTGTTCACCTTCATTATAAGCCGAACTTTCTTTTCTGTCATGAGTTAGCAGGCTAAGCCTGCTTAGAGTTTTTGATATTGGAAAACGCTCTATTTTCATAGAGCGTTTTCATTGTTTATTTATCACCCTTGTTACGGATAACAAAGCCGTTTTTCTTTTCGCTTGAGGTACGGTGTGGGCGTTTATTGCCACGGTTTTCGAAGTCACGGCTATTCTTCTTAGACTTGCGTTTGAAGTCACGACGGCCACCATCTCGGTCATCGCGGTTACGGTCGCCACGGTATCCACCACGACGGTTGTTATCGCGACCACGGTTGCCACGGCCACCTTTGCCGCCTTTACCACCAAAGCCACCACCTGATGGTTTGAATGGCAATGGTTTTTCACGGGCAATTTCCACTTCTGGCATTGTCTCTGGGTCTTGAACGGTCAAGCTCAAGATGTAAAGTGCCAATTCTTCAGGAGTGAATTCTTGAGCCAATTTTACCGCATCACCCTTGAACTTGTCAAAGTTAGAACGGATAGCTTCATCCGCAAAGTCGCGTTCGATCTTCTTAAGGGCAACTTTCTTCTTAGCTTGGAAGGCTTCTTGAGCTGTTGGTGGCTTAAGACCTTTCATGCGTTTCTTGGTCAAGTTTTCGATGATTCCCAAGTAACCCATTTCGTTTGGTGCTACGAAAGTAATAGATTGACCTGATTGGCCTGCACGTCCTGTACGTCCAATACGGTGAACGTAGCTTTCTGGATCTTGTGGAATATCGTAGTTGTAGACGTGAGTGACACCTGAAATGTCAAGACCACGCGCTGCAACGTCTGTCGCAACCAAGATATCGATTTGGTCGTTCTTGAAGTCACGGATAACACGAAGACGTTTGTTTTGGTCAAGGTCACCGTGGATACCCTCTGCACGGAAACCACGAAGTTTCAAGCCACGTGTCAACTCGTCCACACGACGTTTGGTACGACCAAAGACAATTGACAATTCTGGTTGGTCAACATCCATAAGGCGAGTCATGGTATCAAACTTCTCTTGTTCCTTCACTCGGATAAAGTATTGGTCAACGTTAACATTGGTCAATTCTTTAGCCTTGATTTTCACATGCTCAGGGTCTTTCATGAACTGCACACCAATACGTTTGATGGCATCAGGCATAGTTGCTGAGAAAAGGAGAGTTTGACGTTCTTCTGGTACTCGGCTAATGATAGCTTCAATGTCTTCAAGGAAGCCCATGTTAAGCATTTCATCAGCTTCATCCAAAATCAAAGTCTTGATGTTATTGAGTTTAAGAGCCTTACGTTTGATAAGGTCAAGGAGACGACCTGGTGTCCCTACAACGATGTGGGCACCTGAACGAAGGGCCTTGATTTGTTTTTCAATGCTAGAACCACCGTAGACTGAGCGAACTTTAACGCCTTTGTCACGACCAAAACGGAAAAGCTCTTCTTGAGATTGCACTGCCAACTCACGTGTTGGGGCAATAACAAGGGCTTGGATTGTATTTTCTTCTGTACGAATTTTATCTAGGGTAGGCAAACCAAAGGCAGCTGTTTTACCAGTACCAGTTTGGGCCTGACCGATAACATCCTTACCTTCAAGAGCGAGTGGAATTGTCAACTCTTGGATAGGTGATGGTTTTTCAAAACCGGCAGCTACAACAGCTGATTGGATGTCTTCTGATAGGTTTAAATCTGTAAATTTCAAAGTATTCTTCTTTCTATTTGAAGGCGGTGCGAAGCCACCTTATGAGACTTGGTTGTGTAGTAGATTAACTACCTGTATTTAATAGTCGTTTATTTTAACAACTCATCTAGTCTATCATATTTAGAAATAAAAAGACAGGAAATAACGTTTTAAAACCGCCTTCAATTTGAGAAGACGGTTTCACTCACTAATTATTATTTATGGACCAACCAACGCAGGTAGCGGGCCAAGACCAAACAAAGAATCACACTACCGATAATGATGAAAATCCAGGCTGGACTAACCGTCATAAACGGTAAAGGAACATTCATCCCAAAGAAACCGGTAATGACGGCGAGCACTCCCAAGAGTACCTCAATAATGGTCAAATTACTCAAGTTGTTGTTCAGGTTATTGTTTAGGATATTATTATAAGAACCTGACAGTTGCTGTAAGACCTTAGAAATGAGGTCCGTCATGGCTACTAACTGTCTGGCTTCAATCATGGCATCATCAAACTGTTCTTTTTCAACCTCGTTGAGACGACGATAAATGGCGTGCCCCTTGATGTGCTCCAAAAGGAGACGGTTTTGTGTAGCGGCAGCTACCAAATAGACCATGCCTGTTTCCAAATCTGAAAGGTCGTAAAGATTCTTACTTGTCGTAGTCTGCCTTAGACGTCGACTAACCTCATCTTTTTGCTGATCCAAACGTTCAATGACGGGATAGTAGGCATTTGAAATCATCTCAAGTCCTGCAAAGAGCAATTTATAAATGGACAAATCCTCATGGTTATCCACATAGTCTTGCATTTTGCTGATCACATAAGCATTATCCTCGTTACTAATGGTCACCAAACGTGTATCTTGTACAATAAAGGTCAGAGGAATGGTTTCATAGTATTCCTTGTCCTTCTCAAGAGCTAGGACATTATAGATAAAAGTGATTGTTCCATTCTCACGGTTGTAGTCCATGTGAGCTCGTTCATTTTTATCCAAGGCATACTCTATGGTTTCCTGGTCAATATCATACTTGGTATAAAGGTAGGATTGCTCAGAAATAATATCTGAGTCAATATTAATCCAGTGACGCTTATAACCCAGTTCTTTTTCAATAAACATTTTTCTTCCTCATTACTTTAGCACTGCTGCTGCCAAAGCTTGTTGAATTTCAAAGACATTATTATCACTCTTAAATTGAAGGACCTCTGCGGGCTCCAATGCTGATGAAATCCAAATCTTAAGTTCAGCATCTAGGTCAAAGTGCCCTGAACTTTCTACAGTAAAACGAGAAATCGAGTGATAAGGGATAGACTTGTAGGAAGTCTTCTTCCCTGTAACACCTTGCTTATCGACTAAAATCAAGCGCTTCTCTGTAAAGACAATCAAGTCACGAATAAGGACATAGGCTAACTCCACCTGTTCACCTGGAATTAAGATGCCCTCCAATTGGCGCTCAACTTTATCATTATCTTTTTTAGATGCGTTACCAAGCAGTCCTGAAAAAAGTCCCATAGTTGTTTCTCCTTTTTTATTGTAAAGATAATCCTTGCTTTAACTATACCACAATTTTAGGATTTCAGACACTTGCAGAAATGGGTTTCTAGTAGTACAATTAAGGAGTCACAAGAGGAGCAATTGCTGAGAATGGCTAGCTTGATTATTTCTTCAAGACATGCCTAAACTCTTACCACCTGATCAGGTTAGGACCTGCGTAGGGATGTGTCTCAAAATAGATTGAAATAGAGGAACTTCTATGACGTCGTTTTGATGTGGCAAAAAACAGCCAATCAAGACGATTGGTATAGGAGGTTTTTTTATGTCGAAAACAAATATTCGACCAATGATTGAGGTTGCCCTTTTTGCAACCATTGCTTATATCCTGGACCTAGTTACCCAGCCCATGTCACTAGGCCCTTGGATTTCCCTTTCCTTTAAGATGGTACCTATCTTTCTCCTCAGTTTTCGCTGGGGGGTTAAAGCTGGTGCTATGGGCGGTCTTATCTGGGGGCTACTTCAAGTGGTGACAGGACAGGCAGCCGGTGGTTGGCTGACCTTGACACAAGGGTTTCTGGAGTACTTTGTCGCCTTTAGTCTGATTGGTATCAGTGGTGTGGTCAAACCAGCCCTTGATAAAGCCATTAAACAAGGCAATAAAGTCAAGTCTCTGATGGTGATTACTGAGGGGATTCTTCTTGGTAGCTTCGCTCGTTACCTCATTCACTTTATAGCCGGTGTCATCTTTTGGGGAAGCTATGCCCCTAAAGGACAAAGCCCTTATCTCTATTCATTTATTGTCAATAGCTCATCCTTCCTTGGGGAAACATTGGCCAGCCTCATCGTTTTCTTCGCCCTACAACGATTCCTAGGCAGGTTACTAAATACAGAAAAATAAAAGAAACCATAGGACAGTCTTAAGTGACAGTCCTATGGTTTTTCTTGTTTTTATAAGATATTACGACATGAGAAAACGGAAACGAGAATTTTCCGTTTTCGAGTTAGTAAAGGACTTAGCCACGGTCTCATAGAACACTTCATAAATAACATCATTAAGATATTACGACACGAAGTCAGACGAATCGATATTATTCGTCTGACGTAGTTAGTGAGACGGTTAGCTAGCCACAAGATAGGGGCTAGCGTCAAAAGATGAACGATTTAAAATCGTCATCTTTTGTGCCGTATTACATCTTCTCTTCCAATGTTACATCTGGATATTTATCCGCAAACCAACGGAGGGCAAAGTCATTTTCAAAGAGGAAGACTGGTTGGTCAAAGCGGTCTTTGGCCAAGATGTTTCGGCTTGATGACATGCGTTCATCGAGGTCCTCAGGTTGGATCCAACGCACAGTCTTTTTACCCATTGGAGTCATGACGACTTCGGCATTGTATTCATTTTCCATACGGTGTTTGAAAACTTCAAACTGAAGTTGACCAACGGCACCAAGCATGTATTCGCCTGTTTGGTAGTTGGTGTAAAGCTGAATGGCTCCTTCTTGCACCAATTGTTCAATTCCTTTATGGAAGGACTTCTGTTTCATGACGTTTTTAGCAGAAACTTTCATGAACAACTCTGGCGTAAAGGTTGGTAGTGGCTCAAATTCAAATTTGTTTTTACCTACAGTAAGAGTATCACCAACCTGATAAGTTCCTGTATCGTAAACCCCGATAATATCTCCTGCCACGGCATTTTCGACATTTTCACGAGATTCAGCCATAAACTGAGTGACGTTAGAGAGCTTAGCTCCCTTACCCGTACGGGTTAGGTTAACACTCATACCACGCTCGAATTCACCAGACACGATACGAACAAAGGCGATACGGTCACGGTGACGTGGGTCCATGTTGGCTTGGATTTTGAAAACAAAACCAGAGAAATCCTTGTTAAGAGGATCAATCTCGTCGCCATCAACTGTCTTGTGGCCATGTGGTTCTGGCGCAAATTTAAGGAAGGTATCGAGGAAGGTTTGAACCCCAAAGTTTGTAAGGGCAGAACCGAAGAAGACCGGCGTCAATTCACCAGCTAAAATAGCTTCCTCAGAGAATTCATTACCCGCTTCTGTCAAGAGTTCGATATCTTCTTTAGCTTGCTCATAGAATGGGTTGTTGGCAAAAAGAGTATCACCATCTTCAATCTTGGCAAAGCGCTCGTCACCCTTGTAAAGCTCCAAGCGTTCGTTATAGAGGTCGTAAAGTCCTTCGAAGGCTTTACCCATACCGATAGGCCAGTTCATTGGGTAGCTGGCAATACCAAGCACTTCTTCCAATTCTTCCAAGAGGTCAAGCGGCTCACGTCCATCACGGTCCAATTTGTTCATGAAGGTGAAGACAGGAATACCACGGTGTTTGACAACTTCGAAAAGTTTTTTGGTTTGGGCCTCGATACCTTTGGCTGAGTCAACGACCATGACGGCAGCGTCGACCGCCATAAGGGTACGGTAGGTATCTTCTGAGAAGTCCTCGTGCCCTGGGGTATCAAGGATATTGACACGTTTGCCGGCATAGTCAAACTGCATCACAGATGAGGTTACTGAGATACCACGTTGTTTCTCGATATCCATCCAGTCTGATTTAGCGAAGTTTCCGGTTTTCTTACCTTTTACGGTACCAGCTTCACGGATTTCACCCCCAAAGTAAAGCAATTGTTCAGTGATTGTTGTTTTACCAGCATCGGGGTGAGAGATGATGGCAAAAGTACGGCGTTTTTTGATTTCGTCTTGAATACTCATAGTTTTCTTTCTTCTTTAAAAATAATCTTTTTGATACTTTTCCTTAGCGGTATCGGACGTCAGTAGCTTCCTTAGGAATTGTAAAACTTCCATGCTCAATAGGAACTGACAGTCATAGGTTTTTACCAGATTGAAAAGTAAGATAGTTGTAGCACTTCTTTCAGAAAATTTCTCTCTTTTTAGGGCTACATTTGTTGTCGAGGCTTGCGATAATCTCGCAGGCACAGCTCCTTTATTATATCCAAATTACAGTGTGAAAGCAATTCTGAAAGCGTTTTGTGTTAGAATAAAACAAATAAAATGAAAAAACACGCTATCAACTTTCGGATAGCGTGTTTCTTCATTTATTTAATATTTGTCTTCAAAATGCTCCAGACCTTTTTTCAGGATTATCATGAGAACAATCAGAGCCCCTGAAACGGCAAGGTATTTGACAAATAAGGGAGTTCCCATAATAAATGGCGTGTGTTTAAGCATGCCATAGTTTCCACCGATAGTCTGATTAACTATTACCAAAGCTAGATTCAGTAATAAGGTGGCCACTACAATCAGCCGCTTACTGATGGGATGAGTTTTATAACTATTAAAAATTACATTCAGGCTATTGACCAGTAGGGCATAGTGGCCAATTAGGAAAGAAAAGCCTGTGATATGAGGAAACTCATAGGGATCAAATACTGGATAAATCAATGCACAGTAAGTCCCAACAACTCCCATAATAGCAAAATAGCTCTTTATCCTACTATCTTTCAAGAGGAGAACAGCAAACGTGGCCATGCGGCAATGGTAAAGGGGCAGACTAATATAAAGAGGAAAGCCCTGCCAGAGGTACCAGGTATAGAGGGCAAAGAGTTGGATGGCTTGGATAGTGAGAAAGGTCCAACGCCATATCTTATTCTTATACCATCGCCAACTCAAGTAACTCAAGACTACCATCGCCAAAAGCATAAGCAAATAATAGGGCAAAGGTATCTGGGGTGGATGAGTTTGGGTGGTTGTCAAAAAATCCTTCATTCTCTTCTCCTGCTGAAATTACTATGCCTGCTATTATATCAAATTTCAGGATAAAGCAAAAACCTGCTTGGAGAGCAGGTTAGAGAACTTAATTCTTAGCTTGGAGTTCTTCCACGACCTTGGCTAGGTTCATAGAGTTAGAGCCCTTGAGCAAGATTTGATCGTGCTCGCCTAGGCTTTCTTTGATTTGCTTAACCATAAAGTCAAATTGGTCTTCGTCAGCTGTTTTCTTGAAATAATAGACATGACCAAGTGGAAACATTTGGCTAGCAAGTTGTGACAATTCTGCAATGTCTTCACCGTAGAAAATCACCGTATCAATCGCATCTGGTGTCAGGCTGAGAATCATCTGTATGTGAAGTTGAACAGACTGTTCACCGAGTTCTTTCATATCAGCTAGGACAGCGATTTTCTTGCCTCCTTCATTCTTAGGAATAGCTGAGAAGGTCTCCAAAATGAGCTTCATGGCTGTTGGATTGGCATTGTAGACGTCGGAAAGAATATCAGCACCATTGGCTGCTTTTTTCCATTCGGTACGGTTTTTTGTAAGCTGCAAGTTAGCAAGAGCTGAGAGGATATTTTCTTCAGTTACACCCAAGTGTTTAGCCACATAGGCAGCAACCATGGCATTTGTGGCATTGTATTTTCCAGTGACTGGCAAGGTAACTTGTCCGTCTAGGAAGTTTGTTGAAAAGGTGAGATGGTCCTTGAATTCTGTCAACTCAGAGACTGTAAGCTCTGCACCATCCCCAAAGCGTAGCACTTCAAGATTGCTTGGCAAGAATGGATCTACGATAGGATCACTTGGCACAAGTAAGAGGCTACCATCAGGCATACCGTCTTGCATTTGCATTTTACCTTGGGCAATCTTGTCACGGCTACCGAAGAATTCCAAATGAGCCTCTCCGATTAAGGTAACAACGGCTGTTTTTGGCTTAGCTAAGGTTGACAAGAGGTGAATGTCTCCCATGTGGTCTTGTCCCATCTCAAGGACGATTTTCTCTGTATCATCAGGCATGTGGAGGGCTGTATAAGGAAGACCAATCTCGTTGTTGTAATTTCCTTGAGTTTTGTAAGTACGATAGGTTGTTGCCAAGATATCATGAATCATGTCCTTGGTTGTTGTCTTACCATTAGAACCAGTCACAGCAATAACATAAACCTCAGTCTTTTCAAGATAGTAGGCAGCTAGCTTTTGGAAAGCTTCAAGAGCGTCATCAACTAGGATGTGGACTTGATCAGCTGGTAATTCTTTTTCTGTGAATGTCGCTAGGGCACCATTGTCAAAGGCTGTTTGGATAAAATCATGCCCATCACGCGCACCTTTTAGTGGCAAAAAGAGGTCGCCCGCTGTAATCTTACGGCTATCAAACTCAATCTGGTTAATGGCAACATCTTCATAGGCTGTGACATCATTTTTAGCGCCAACAACCTTGGCAATTTCATGGAGTGTCAGTTTCATCTTAAAATCCTCTGTTTTATTTTTACAAGTCTGGCAAGAAATAAGATTTTCTTACCTGCAATCACTCCCAATTATATCACAAATCAGGCTAGCTTTTGCTTGGGAGATGAATTTGTTACAATGGTTGATGAAAGGATTAGGCATGACAAAGAAAAGATTAATCAACCTCTCTAAGGGAGAGGAAAATATAAATAGCGACTGTCAAAGTATCGAAGAACCTAAAGGGTGGTGCTTTAATTGGAGAAAGATCATCCTACTAGAACCAACAGCTGAATTGATTATTTTAGTGCTACTGGCACTGCTGTATGGTGGCTTTTATTATTATGATCATTATACAGTCAATAAAGATAACATATATGGTCTCTGGCAGTCTGATCATCATAAGTTAGCGATTTCCTATAAGCATATTTGGAAACGAGGAAATATCGACTGGCAAGTCGTACAGGATGGTAAGTATATTATCTATGCTGCTAGAACTCGCCCGGTCAAACGGCTTAATGACGGGACTCTTCACATGGAGCTCTACACTGTGGAAGACTACCTGACAGACCTACCCACCAAGGACGGCTTAAGCTATATGGATTTCTATCTTCGCAAAAACAATTATCTTACCTATGACGGTGAGTCCTACAAGCGTATCAATTCTGGAAACAAGTCCATTACTTGGAAAGATGGTTCTACCAGCCCTTGTGGTGAACGAAAAACCACTATAGATGAGGTTTTTGAAGCCCTCTATTTGATACTTATGGGGATTTGCTCAGTTCTTATCATTACAGAGGCTCGGCAAAAGAGGAGAGAAAAACTAAGTGAGACACCAATCAAAAAGAAAATACGCTGACCGAAAGAAACTCAACCGAAAGTATCATTCACAAAAAGCATATCGAAAAGAACAAAAACGCAAAACAGGATGGCGAGCACGCTGGGATAAATTTACAGACCGTTTAGCCAACATTTTTGGGATATGTTTCCTACTCATGATACCTGTTTTCATCGTCTATATGATTTTCTTTAACGATGGGGTTTATAAAGATGGTATCTACGGTCTGTGGCAATCTGAAAATCATAAGCTTGCCATATCCTACGAAAGAGGGCGCAAAGAAAGTAAGCGTGATTGGGATATTGTTCAAGATGGAAATGTTCTCATCAAAGACGCACGCGTTGATGATATTAAACGCTTAGAGGATGGGACCCTCTACATTGAAGTTTACGCTGAGGAAAGTCTGTTTTCAGACCTTCCCACAAAGAACGGCTACAACTATTTGAATATGTATGTCCGTAAAGACAATTACTTGACCTATGATGGTGAATCCTACAAACGGATTGATGATGAAAACAAGAGTATTACCTGGAACGATGGTTCAAAATCCCTTTATGGTCAACGAATAACCTTGTTTGATCGTCTGAAACCTTATATCGTATTTGGAATTATTGGTTCTATGATTTTGTATGCCATTTTTGTCGATTGGCGAATAAAAAGAAATCTAAAAAGGAAAAATAGGCTAAATGAGGCATCAAAAAAAGAAAAAATATAGTGATCAACAGGAAATTAATAGTAAAGACCATTCACAAAATGAATATCGAAGAACACAAAAGTACAAAACTGGATGGCGAGCACGTTGGGATAAATTTACAGACCGTTTAGCCAACATTTTTGAGATATGTTTCCTACTTATGATACCTATTTTCATCGTCTATATGATTTTCTTTGATGATGGGGTTTATAAAGATGGTATCTACGGGCTATGGCAGTCTGAAAACCACAAGCTTGCTATTTCCTATAACGAAGGAGGAAGAAGTCGTAAGTACGATTGGGAGATTGTACAAGATGGAAAGCTCCTTATCAAAAATGCTCGAACTCAGAAAATTAAAGGTCTTAAAGATGGAACCATCTACATTGAAGTTTACGCCAAGGAAAGTCTGTTCTCAGACCTTCCCACAAAGAACGGCTCTAACTATTTGAATATGTATGTACGGAAGGATCATTATTTGACTTATAATGGGGAGTCCTACAAAAGGATTGATGATAGGGACAAAACCATTACTTGGAAAGATGGCTCTACCTCGGTCTATGGTGAACGCAAAACTTTTTTTGATTATATTGACGCTTTTCTTTCTTGGGGAATCGTGGGAGCTGCTTTCTTGCCAATTATTGTCATTGGGTGGAGAAACATAAAAAACAAAAAGGTAAGAAAAAAATCAGCCTAAAACAAACAAACCACCCCTGCTTCTAGCTGAGCTAGATAGCCACGGGGTGGTTTGTTTTATTCTTATTAAGCTAGACTTGCTCCTTAAAGAAGAACTAGTCTTATTTCACTTCGCCACCTTCAACCACGAGGTCATCAGCTTTAGCTGCATCACCGTAAGTTGGGTGAAGTGTTTTTTCATAATCTTTGTGGAAGAAATTCTCTTCACCAAGTTTCTTAATGTCTTTATTGATAAAGTCAAGGAGTTCTTTGTTACCTTTTTGAACGGCTGGGGCAATGGTATCTGGGTCACCAAGTGATGTGATTCCAACTTCGTAACCTTTATTTTCTAGAGCCCAAGCAAGAACTTCTGTATTATCAGTTGAGAAGGCATCGCCACGACCATCAAGGAGGGCTTGGTAAGCATCGCTATATTGGTCATACTTTTGCAATTTGATATTTGGGTAGTTCTTTTCAAAGTAAGTTTCAGCAGTTGTTCCCTTAGTAACAATCAAAGTCTTACCTTCAAGTTCTTTAACGTCCTTAATGACCTTGTCTTTAGGTGACACCACACCGATTGAGACTTTCATGTAAGGAAGGGCGAAGTCCACTTGTTTCTTACGTTCATCAGTTACTGTAAAGTTAGCAAGGGTAATATCTACCTTGTTTGAAATCAAGAATTCTGCACGGTTGGCCGCATCTACTGAGACGTATTTAGGTTTAACACCCAAGTCTTTTGCCAAACGGTTCCCAAGTTCAATATCGTAACCTTGGTAAGCACCCTTGTTATCTACATAACCGAAAGGTTTCTTATCCGCAAAGACGGCGATACGGAGTTCACCACTCTTCTTAATTTCTTCGATGGTACGTGCTTTGGCTGTTGATTTACCAGAGCTATTGTTACTTGAGCAAGCAGTCACTGCCACCAAAGCAAAGACGAGGGCTAATAGGACAAAAATTTTCTTTGTTAATTTCATAAATATCTCCTAAAATATTATATTTTTACTAAAAACAATGGGTTACAAATAGGCACCAAACTGACTGAAATCAAAGACATTGAGGAACTCTTGAGCTCGCTGTGTCTTTGGTTGATTGAAGAATTCTTCAGCAGTACCTTCCTCAGCGATGACTCCCTTATCCATAAAGATAATACGGTCAGCGATGGCACGCGCAAACTGAAGCTCATGGGTCACAATCAACATGGTACGCCCTTCTTGAGCGAGGTCGTTAATCAATTCCAGAACCTCACGAACCATCTCAGGGTCAAGCGAAGCCGTCACCTCGTCAAAGAGGATAACTTCAGGATGCATGAGCAGGGAGCGGACAATGGCCACACGCTGCTTTTGACCACCTGACAGTTGTCGTGCGAAGCTATGCTTCTTGTCCAGAAGTCCCACACGATCCAAAAGTTTCTCAGCCTCCGCAATGACTTCTTCCTTGTTACGTCCTTGAGCTTTGACTGGACCCAAGATCAGATTTTGTAGGATATCCAAGTGTGGAAAGAGGTCATAACTTTGAAAGACCATTCCGATTTTCTGACGAATCAGGTGGAAATCCTTCTTACTGCCAGTGATAGACTTGCCATCCAGGAGAATATCGCCTCCTTGAATGGTCTCCAAGCCATTGATGCAACGTAGCAAGGTCGATTTCCCACAACCTGAGGAACCCAGGATAACAACGACTTCACCTTGTTTAACATCCAAGGAGATGCCTTTGAGAATCTCATTGTCCCCAAAGGACTTTCTCAAATCCTTGATTTGTAAAATGCTTTCTGTCATCTTAGTTCCTCCAACGATTTTCAAGATAAGTAGACAGCTTAGATACTGGATAACAAATGGCAAAATAAAGAATCAAAATCGTGCCATAAATCCAAAAAGAAGCTGTTGGAATAGTCAGGCGGTTACTGTCGATAATCTGCTGACCAACCTTGGTCACCTCAACCACCCCAATCAAAACCACCAAGGACGTCGTTTTAATCATCCGTGTCACCAGGTTAATAGCCTGAGGCAACAAGCGACGCAAGACCTGTGGAATAATCACATAGGTATAGAGTTGACCATTGGTTAGACCAAGGGCCCTTCCGCTCTCAAACTGGTGTCTAGGTAGTGACGTGATTGATCCACGCACCAAATCACCCATCTCAGCCGTTCCCCAAAGGGTAAAGACGATAATAGCCGATAGCTCGCCTGAGATGTTGATGTTAAAGTTCCTAGCCAGACCAAAATAAACAATAAATAGCAAGACCAACTGGGGCATGATACGAATAAATTCCAGATAAATACGTGACAAAAAACGAACAATCTTAGACTTCGAAGTCATGACAATTCCAAAAAGGGTTCCTAGTAAAAGGGACAGAAGAACTGAGACGATGGAAATTCCAATAGTTACGCCTAAACCTTGTAAGATACGTAGGAAATTATTCCCCTGAAGAAGAACCTGAAAGCCCGAATCCTGCATAGCGTAACCTCCTTTCAATCCAACTAAAGACTAGAGAAATCGGCAGCAACATCAAGAGATAAGCCACCACCAACATGCCTAGAGCCACATCGGTTTCGTAGTAAAGACCAATCAAATCCTTGGCCACATACATCAGATCCGCCAAGGCTACCGCTGAGAATACTGACGTTTCCTTGATAAGGAAAATGACGTTAGCACTAAATGACGGAAGCGCCACAGCCACTGCCTGAGGAAGGACCACATAGCGAAAGACTTGGAATGGCGTCAAACCAATAGACAAACCCACTTCATGCTGGGTCTGACTAACAGCCTCTAGGCCACTTCGGAAGGACTCCGCCATATAGGAACCACCCAAGAAAATCAAACCTACCACAGCACAAGCCTCTGAGGATAGAACCAAACCTATACGAGGCAAGCCAAAGTAGAGAAAGAAAAGCTGAATCAAGAGCGGCGTATTACGAGATAACTCAATATAAGCCGTCGAAAGCTGACTCAAAATCGGTACTCGATAATGACGAATAACACTCACCACCAAGCCCAAAAGGAAGGAACCAAGAATCCCCAGAACGGCAATATGTAAGGTTAAAAAGAATGCCTTCTGATAAAAGGGCAAATACTGTTGAACAATGGACCAGTCCAAAACTTACCTCCTCATTTAAGATACAAAGGGCGTAGAAAATTCCGTAAGGCAAATAGGAAACTGACGACGTGTGCTGGCACACTAGGAAGTTTATCTTTTGCTCTAGGAATTTAGCCTGTGTTCAATTCCATAAGATACAAAGGGCGTGTAAAATTCCGTGAGCATTCACTGCCATCTACTTCTAGCCCTTTGACCTTCACTCGCCCCTGATAATCATTGCGGTACGCAAATCTTCATCAAACACGAACGAATTGCTTTATTTCATTTGAAACGTTAGATTTATTCTACCACCTGTTAGATTATTTGGATAATATGTATTTTTTATCGAGGTGATAAAGAAAAGATATAAATAAAACCTGGATTTCTGTAAAGAAAAAAAACACCTCAGTCTCAGAGATTTCTCCGAGACTAAGATGTCTGTGTTCTAGATACTATTTCTTAAATTAAATGGCTTTCACGTTTGTCAAACATTTCTTGTCCCAAGGCTACCAATTCCTTGATAAGGTCTGAGTAAGAAAGTCCCATATTTTCCCAAAGAAGTGGATACATTGACCATTGGGTGAAACCTGGCATGGTGTTGAGCTCGTTAAGGTAGATGGCTCCATCCTCTGTCAGGAAGAAATCACAGCGGGCAAGACCACAACCACCAAGGGCACGGAAGGCCTTGGCCGCATAAGCACGCATTTGTGTCATGACTTCTGCAGGCACGTGAGCTGGGATGTCCATGGTAATCTTATTGTCAATGTACTTGGCTTGATAGTCATAGAAAGCCACATCTTTGACTACTTCACCTGGATCAGTCGTTTTGACATTTGTATTGCCAAGGATACCAACCTCGATTTCTCGGGCAACCACACCTTGCTCAATCAAGATACGACTATCATATTTGAGAGCCAAATCAATCGCTGCACGAAGCTCTGCTTCATTTTCAGCTTTAGAAATCCCAACAGATGACCCCATGTTAGCAGGTTTGACAAACACTGGGAAGGTTAATTTTTCAAGTGTCTCTGCTACTGCTGCTTCCAAATCTTCACCCTCGATGAAGACTGTGTAGGCAACCTGAGGCACACCAGCAACTTCAAGAATGTGTTTGGTCATAATCTTGTCCATAGCCACACTTGAAGAAAGAACATTAGTACCCACATATGGCAATTTGAGGGTTTCGAGGAAACCTTGGATAGAACCATCCTCACCCATAGGACCATGAAGAACTGGGAATACCACAGCGCCTTCTTCATAAATATCGCTTGGTTTGATAGCTTGACTAGCCACAACTGTGTCATTAGTCATGAGCTTCTCGTCATCACCTGGTGTTTCTGTAAATTCTTGTGTTTTGATAAAATCACCAGACTGAGTGATAAAGTAGGTTTTAACCTCAAATGCGCTGTAATCCACCGCACGCATAACACTCTCAGCTGAGAGCACAGACACTTCACGTTCTGCTGAACGTCCACCGTAGAGAAGGATAAGGGTTTGTTTAGACATAGGTATACCGTTTTCTTTTCTTGATTTTCTAGTCTCAATTTTGAGAACATTATTGCTTTAATCATATCACAAAAGGAAGGGATTTTCAAAAAGATTATGGGCAGAAAAAAACAGCCTAAGAGCTGTTTTTTTCCTGTCTTAAACCATATGGTTTATTATTTATAATTTACACTTCTTAATTTGTATTTTTACGGTGTTTACCAGTATACAGTAAACCAAATAGAGACATTATTGTGATACCCATAGTAGTGAGAATTGAAGACTCTTCTCCAGTTGATGGTAATTGGGTTTGTCTGTTAACACTCATAGAATTTATACTTCCAGATTCACATTTTGGACTAGTAGAAGTTTGATTTTTGTAAGCTTTAAGTTCAGAAGATTGAACTGGGTTGCTTGAGCTATACAATAAATTGGAATTCCCATAATATTTTATGTTAACAAACTGGGAACCAGGTTTAGATTTTGCTACTGGTTTTGGCGTAAACTTAAGAACATCGGCTTGGGCTTTCACATAAGCTACAGACAATTCGTCAACTTTAGATTTAGCAATATCGTAAGCAGATTTAGCTTCAGCAACCTTAGCTTTAGCGGTTGCAACAGCTTTATCGAGTCCTTCTTGCTTAGCTACTAGTCCATCACGAGTTTCAGTCAAAACTTTCACATCAGATTCAAGTGTTTTAACTTTTTCTTGAAGGGATTTAACTTTATTGATGGCCTCAGTGTATTTATCACGAGCATCAGTTAAAGCTTTATTTTTAGCTTGAACTTCAGTAAGTTTTGCATCAGCCTTTTCTTTGTCAATGTTCGCAGCATTTACATCTGCAGTAGCCTCAACAAGTTTTGATTTCAAGTCATTCAAAATTGCGTATGAATTTGAGAGCTTGACTTTAAGAGCATCAAGTATTGTTTGATGAGATGTCAATTCAGCGTCAGATTTGGCTAACTGTCCATCAATATCAGCAACTTTGGCTTTAGTTTCATCAACTTTGGCTTGGGCATCTGCCAATTCTTTTGCGGCTTGTACTTTGTAAGCGTCAAGTTTAGCTTGAGCATCTAATTTGGCTTTTGATGGTGTTACGATTTTCTTGTTTGATACATAGTTAAATGTCATTTCAGGCAAGAATTTCACACGTTTACCGTTGAAGTACATTACAGTACGGCCATCTTCAGTTTCGTATGTCACATCTTTCATTGCTTCAGATTTTGAGCTTTGACCTGGGTATGCGAATACATCCATTGCCACATAGCCATTCATTTCGTTAGCTTCAGCGTCAGTCTTGGTTGCAGAACCAAATCCAATGTTACCTACTGAAAAGAGCAAATTAAGGCGGTGTCCATATTGCAAGTTTCCTGAACCAGACGCGTAATTACGGTATTCTGTAAACCAGTGCGACAATTCCATGTAAGCAAATTGTTGGTCAGACAATACAATTCGTGGATTGTAAAAGTAGTCGCTGTTAGTTTGGTAAAGAGTTCCGCCAATGTTTTCCCAAGAATGTGGATGGCCAAGAGCTGTACGGTGAGACAAGTCATCATTCTTAAGCATTTCATCCGCACGAGCTTGTGCAAATGCTTAAGCCACGTCATCTGTAGTCACTTTATCAGTGATTCCATTAATTTCGCGAAGACGATTAATGTACGCAACCAAATATTTGTTTACTTCAGCCATATTTGGTGTGTAAGTAAATGCACCTGTTGATTGATAATCCAATTGTTGTTCAGGTGTCAAGTCAATGTTGACTGTTTCTTTGCCGTCAGTGATGACAACTTCACGTTGTTTACCCGGACCTTCATTTGCGTCGCCACGGTCGTAGTCAAATGCGTTAAGTGTTTTTGCGTCAGTACGTTCATAAGTGATGATGTCAGGCTGTTTGTCAACATTGCTTTGTAATTCATTGATTTTTGAATCAACTTCATTTTGTTTTTCAGCTAATTTACTTTCCGCATTGGTTTGATTTGAATGTGCGTCGGTTGATGCCTTTGTCAAATCTTTAACGTTTTTAGTCAATTTATCTACTGTATTTTGCTCAGTAGATAAATTATTTTTCAAATTAGTTGCAGATTTATCAGCACTTTCAAGTTCCTTTTGCACATCAGATTTATGATTTTCGGCTGCGATTTTAGCTTGGTTTGCTTTTTGTGCATCAGTTTCCGCTTTAAACAAATCAGCCTCAGCTGTTGGATTTTTGGCAACCTCTTGGTCGAGCGCTTGACTATCTTTGTTAGCTTCGACTTGGGCATTAGCCACATTATTCTTAGCACCGTTAAGTTCGGCGACTTTTGCTTCAAGTTGTGCATTGGCATCGTTAGTGGCTTTAATATTTTGGTTTGAAGCTTCGACAGCTTGATTTTGAGCAGAGGTAGCCTCATTCATATTAGTTTGAGCATTTGTTAACTCAGCTGTAGCATTTTGATAAGAGTGCTCGATTTGTTTTAAGTTTGCATTTGCTTCTGCGAGGTTTGTTGGTTCAGCATGAGTTGTTGAGTTTTGATTAGTACCTGAATTTACAACAGGTGTTTCTAAACTATCAGCTGATGCCGTTGTTTGGGTGAACGTTGTTCCTACGCCTAGTGCAGCAGTTGCTACAATCCCGACGAAAGCAGTTTGTTTCAAATCTGATGTTTTCATTTTCATGTCTCCTGTACTGAAAATAAATAACTATCTACTTTGAAATTTTTATCAGTCGAAACAGATTTAATCCCAATAGAAATTAATTCGTTCCACCTCTAAAATATCCGATAACTGTTTACTAATTAACCCATCTTACAAATTTACAATTTTTATAATATACCTGCTATCAAAAAATGTCAATCCTATTTTTTATATTTTCTGATAAATTTTAACTAAATTATTCCCTTAAAAACTCTTAATTAGACCTATAATATGTATTTTTCAAGCTAATTCATATAATACTATTTTCAACAATCGTTTTTAATGTAGTTATTATTTTGCGAAAATGCTAATTTAATCATTAAAGAGTATATAACCAAAAACTAAAAGTGAATATAAGGAATATACTTACCTTACCAGTCATTTATAAGACTTATATAATTTAACATTTTTCTTATAGATACTAAGAAAGTTATATATCAAATGATTTAATATAACATTACTATAACACTTAGCTGTTTAGTAAGGATAAGCTATTGCAGATATCTAATTTTTTTAGATCTGGTTCTAAAAAATAAAAAAAGAGAGAACTTTTCGATTCTCTCGATATATCAATTTCATTCCTGTCTTAAATTTCATCACCAAGTTCGAACTTAGTGCCTTTGAGGGCACGTTTGAGAGACCACTTCCATGGCTTACCTTCAATAGTGACTTGTTTGTTTTCGAGGTCAACTTTAACATTCTCAACGCCTTTGACAGCAGAGAGTTTTTCGGTAACGGTGTTGACACAACCTTGGCATTTCATTCCTGTAATATTATATGTTTTTGTCATTTTTCTTTCTTCCTTTTCTTTAATTATTTTTTTGATACACAGCTTAAGTGGCGGGAGTTATAAGTAACTGACGCTTAGACTTTGCGGCGTTTGAGTCGCAGAGCATTGAGAACGACGGAGACAGAGCTAAAGCTCATGGCCAGTCCTGCTATCATTGGGTCAAGTAGGGGACCTCCAAAGAGGTGGAGGACACCCATGGCCACTGGGATAGACAAGATATTGTAGATAAAGGCCCAGAAGAGGTTCTCTTTAATCGTTGTGATTGTCGCCTGACTAATTTTCAAGGCCTTAACGACATCCATGAGGTTGGGTTTCATAAGGACCATATCGGCACTTTCCATGGCAATATCTGTCCCAGAACCCATGGCAATACCGATATCTGCAGTCGCAAGGGCTGGGGCATCATTGATACCATCACCAACCATGATGACTGATTTTCCTTCTGCTTGAAGGTCGCTAATCACCCTAGATTTCTCTTGCGGAAGCACTTGACTGATAACACGCTTGATACCAACCTTTTGAGCGATGGCTTGAGCTGTTTGGTCATTATCACCAGTCAACATGATGACTTCTTTGCTCATTTGATGAAGAGCGGCCACCATATCGGCGCTATCTGCTTTAACCTGATCAGCTACACCAAAGAGTCCGATTAACTTACCATCTTCAGCCAAGAAAATAGGTGTCTGACCATCCGCTGTCAAGCTTTGGAAATCAGCTTGTGCTGAAGTCAAGTCGACTTTTTCCTCAGCCATAAGAGTTTGATTCCCAGCTAGATAAGTTTTGCCTGCATAGCTTGCAGTTAGTCCTCGTCCAGTCAAACTTGAGAAATTGTCCATCTCTAACAAGTCCAAGTTAGCATTTTCTGCTGCCACAAGGATGGCTTGACCCAAAGGGTGTTCGGACTTGGCTTCCAAGGATGCCAAAAGTTGCAAGGCTGCTCCGCTATTGTCATAAGTATAGCTAGAAGCGAGCTGAGGTTTACCCTGAGTAATGGTTCCTGTCTTGTCAAAAACGAGAACATCAGACTTGTGAGCTAACTCGAGCACATCTCCACGCTTATAGAGAATACCATGCTCGGCACCAAGCCCTGTACCAACCATGATGGCTGTCGGTGTCGCAAGTCCCAATGCACATGGACAAGCAATAACCAAGACGCTGACTGCTACAGTCATAGCGAAGGTAAAGGTTTGTCCCATGATAAAGTACCAGAAGAGACCTGAAACAAGGGCGATAGCCATGACAACGGGAACAAAGACCGCTGACACCTGATCGGCAATCTTAGCAATCGGTGCCTTGGTTTGTTGGGCATCCTCAACCAATTTGATGATTTGGGAAAGCAAGGTGTCCTTACCAATCTTTTCAGCTTCATAAATCAAGCTACCCTGACCATTAATAGAACCTGCAAAAACTGGTTTACCAGCTGATTTTTCAATAGGGAGTGACTCACCTGTAAGCATACTCTCATCAATAGCAGAGCTACCAGAAATCACTCGACCATCCACGGCTATCTTTTCCCCAGGTTTGACCACAATATGGTCACCAAGAACAACCTTATCCACAGGAAGCTTGACTTCCTTACCATCACGAAGGACAGTTGCTTCCTTGGCTGACAAGTGCATAAGTTTCTTAATAGCTTCTGAAGTTCGACCCTTAGAGAGGGTTTCAAAGTACTTCCCTAGAGTAATCAGGGTCAAGATAACAGCCACTGACTCAAAATAAAGTTGGTGGGCGTGATGGGCATGCCCCAATGAAATATGGTAAGTACCATAGAGACTATAAATAAAGGCCGCCGATGTTGCCAAGGCTACCAAGGCATCCATATTAGGATGACCCTTGGCCAAAGTACGAAAACCATTACTATAGAAAGAACGGCCTAACCACATGACGGGCACTGTCAAAACTAGCAACACCAAGGCATAAGTCAAAGCTGCATGATGAGGAGACAAGAAGTTTGGCACAGGTAGACCGACCATTGGCCCCATAGCTAGATAAAAGAGAGGAATGGTGAAGACCGACGACCAAATAAGTCGCTCACGCACCTTGTGAATCTTGTCTTCTTCACGTTCTTCCTGGCTTTTGGCTGTGTCTGGATTGTAGACTTCAGCTTCATAACCGGCATCAGCCACGGCCTTTTCAATAGCTTCTGGACTAACTTTATCCCCAGCATAATCCACAGACATTTTTTCCGTGGTCAGATTAACCACAGCCTTGTCCACACCATCCAACTTATTAACAGCATTTTCTACATTGGCTACACAGGATGCACAGGTCATCCCATTAACCACAAAAGTTTCTTTTGCCATTTCCTATATCACCTCCATATGATGCCCACAAGCACATTGGCCAGGCACACAGTCACAAACCACCTGATCCACAGGTTCTTTTGCTGCAAGCAAGGCCTGTAACTTATCCACATCGGCTTGGGTCATCGGCGTCTTTGCCATGAGTTGACCCAACAAATCGCTATGTTTGGTCAAACAAATCTTGTCAAAAACAGCTTCTAAAGCCTGAAAATTCGCCTCATCTTCCCCCAAGCTAGCTTGATAGATAAACCCTCGTCCTTGACGCTGACTAGTTAGGTACCCCTTGTCCGCCAAACGTCCAATCAAGGTCTTTACTGTCGAAGCCGACCAGTCTAGCTTCTTAGATAGAATTGCTATAATCTCTGAAGAAGTCGCTTGCCCCTTAGCCCAGAGCACTCGCATGACTTCCCATTCCGCAGATGAAATTGTCAGCATGATAGGTCCTTTCTGAATGTTATTATTTGTTTACGTTTGTAGATTTATTTTAACGCTGCTATAGGGATATGTCAAGAGTTTTGTCTACATTTGTAGATTTATTTTTTAAAAAATTTCCAAGACCACTTCAAGGACCTTGGAACGCTTTCATTATCTTAGGCAAAAAATTATGACTTTAGATTTTTCTGATACAGTTTAGTCATAAGCATTATTCCCAAGACGAGTATAATGACTGGAAGACTGTATCCCAAATAAATCGTAGTGACCTGCAGACCTCTCTTGATAAGCATACCACTGACAAATACAACAATCCCTGTCAAAACCTGATTCAAGACTTCAATTTTCAAATAAAGATTGTTGAGCTGTAGGGGATTCAACTTCTCTTGTAGGTAAACATTTTGCGAGATTCCAGATATCGTTTGGCCAACTGCTAAAAAGATATAGCTAAGCAAAACAGTCGGTAGGTTAGGTACGAATGGAAAGACGACAACGTAACCCAAATAGACAAGAGAGCCTAACAAGTAAACGGTCATAGGGGAGTATTTAGTGAGACTTTTGAAAGATAGAATTGAACTCGTTGCTAGAAAGACAATGGCTAAGAAGGACAGAGAGAAAGAATAGGCCTGACTAGAAATACCGACATCTTTGGTCAGGAAGATAACCTCATATGCATCATATAAGACACCCACTGACTGTAAGAGTATAGTCATCATAACCATCTTAAGGACGATACTCTGCCTTCCAAAAATAGGACTACCTTGACTGGAAGAAACCTCCTCTTCTGATTCATTCTCACGGTCAAAAATAATCGGTCCCAGTTTAAACAATAAGAGGGTTGCTAGTAGCGTTAGCACACTGTAGACCAAAAATAAGCTTCCTAAATCAAGGCTACCCCAGAGACCAACTATCATAGGTGCTAAGAAATAGGAAGCTGACCCAATCATGGTATAGGTACTGTTAAATTTTTGTAAGTTGACTTTTTTAACAAGCACAGGCACCGCTGAGGACAACAAACTGTTAAAGTAGGTTGTCAACACTTCAGTCAGAACCACCAAAGCAAATACAAAAACACTGCCCATGGCAAGATAGATCAAAGCCAGACAGACTGCCTTAAGCAATGCAATACCAATCAAAACATATTTTTTATTTGCGATTTTTCCTACAAATTGATGTCCCACATTGGCAAGAATCCCTCCTAAGAATTTGGCAATCCATAGCCCTAAGACATAGTCCACCGAGATTTTAGAGAAGATAATGCTCAGTGCTATCGCATAACCGTACTCGATAATCAGCGACAAAAACCTATTAAGGAAAATAATTCTGGAATTGTTGGTAAACATTAATGATTTCTAAACCTTTTCTTTTTCATTGTCCTTATTGTAACACTGAGCATACTAGCCTTCAATAGTTCAACGCATTAAAAAAGCACCTCCTAAGAGGTGTCACACTTTACTAAGATAAAATTGAGTTAACAAGGCTACGTCCAAAATCCCTACCTTCACCATACAAAAATGTAAACATGTTAGGGTAAATAATAGCCAAGCAAATTATCATAAAGAGTATTGCCAGAGCTTTCTTGTGTGATACAAAGAATGACAAGATATGATAAATCATGTTCAAAGATGCCTTTTCTTCCTTTTTTTTAACTCTAAATAAGCTATAAAATCATTCTATAGTTTTCGAAAAGAAAAAAATAGTGACATCTATGTCACTAAAAAACCTTATTCATTTGATACAAGATATACGAAAGCTGATTACGAGATTTAACCCTCAGCTCAAGCCCTTGTAGAGATACAAGGCACCAACTAAAAGGAAAATCAGTGCATAGTGATTCTCTCCCCGACAGAAAAAGAGTAAGGCTCCTATTAAGAAACAGACCCCTAGTATTACCCTCAATGATACTTTCATTTGTCTACCTTCTTTCTATAAGTAAGACGAAAATAAAAACAAGAGATACATTTAATTCGCTACAATCCACCCATATTATAAGCTTGATAACTAAGAAAATCAAATCGTCCCCAAAGAATGATTTTGAGGAAAAAATACTCCCCATTTCTGGAGAGCATCATCTTCTATTTTTCAAAGTGTGAACCGAATGTAACAAATTCAGCGACTTCTTCTTCCTTCCCGTCGTGGAGGTCACGGACGATTTTTGATCCTACGATAACACCGTCTGATACAGCGTTAAAGCGTTTGATATCGTCTTCAGTTGACACACCAAAACCTGTGAGGACTGGAATGTCTGCATGGGCAGTCAAGTTAGCCAAGTGTTTGTCAAGGTCATCACGGTAATTACCAGTCTTACCAGTGACACCATTGATGGCAACGGCGTAGATAAAGCCTTCAGCACCATCAATCAACTGTTTTTGACGATCAATACCTGTAGTCAAACTTACCAAAGGCACGAGAGCAATATCACTGTCTTTCAAATAAGGGGTGATAAAGTCAGCGTGTTCATCTGGCAAATCAGGAATAATGAGCCCCTTGACAGATGTATCTGCCAGGTCCTTAACAAAGGCCTCAATACCATATTGATAAACTGGGTTGATGTAGGTCATGATAACCAAAGGCACCTGTGTTTTTTGTTCTTGAAGCTTCTTGATAATAGCTGTCAAAGTCACATCTTTAGCCAAACTACGTTGTCCTGCTAGTTCAATAACGGGGCCGTCAGCCACTGGGTCAGACCATGGAATACCCACCTCAATAGCTGAGACACCACTATTTTCCAAGAGAGCAATGGTCTCAAAGAGTCCGTCTAGGCCTTTAGCGTGGTCACCAGCCATGATATAAGGTACGAAAATACCGCGTTTACTGTCTTTGATAGCTTGTAGGTGTTTTGTTAGTGTTTTTGTCATGGTTTATTTCCCTTCTGCTTCAGCTTCGAAACGTTCTTTAACCTGCATAACGTCCTTGTCCCCACGACCTGAGAGGCAGACGATGAGGCTTTGGTCTGGCGACATCTTAGCTGCCACTTTTTGCGCAAGTGCAATGGCATGGCTAGACTCAAGAGCTGGGATAATACCTTCCAAACGTGACAGAAGTTTGAAGCCTTCAAGAGCTTCTTCGTCTGTGATAGAGTCGTAAGTCGCACGGCCAATTTCGTTGAAATAACAGTGCTCAGGACCAACCCCTGGGTAGTCCAGACCAGCTGAGATAGAGAAGGCTTCCATGATTTGACCATGAGCATCTTGGAGGACATCCATAAGCGCTCCGTGAAGGATACCTGGACGGCCTTTGGCAAAGGTTGCGGCATGTTTTTCAGTATCAAGCCCCAAACCAGAAGCCTCAGCACCATACATGGCTACTGACTTATCATTAACAAATGGGTAGAACATACCGATAGCATTTGAACCACCACCGATACAAGCCATTACAGCATCTGGCAATTTACCACCTGAAATCTCAGCGTATTGGCGTTTGGCTTCACGACCGATGACAGATTGGAAGTCACGAACAATTTCTGGGAATGGTGCAGGACCAAGGGCAGATCCCATGATGTAGTGCGTATCCTCGATACCTGCAACCCAAGCACGAAGGGCTGCATTTACGGCATCCTTAAGCACTCGCGAACCATCTGTTACGCTAAATACCTTGGCACCAAGCAATTCCATACGGAAAACGTTAAGCGCCTGACGTTTAACATCTTCTTCACCCATATAGATTGTACAATCCATGTCGAAAAGGGCTGCGGCTGTCGCTGTTGCAACACCGTGTTGACCTGCACCTGTTTCGGCGATGATTTTCTTCTTGCCCATACGTTTGGCAAGCAAGACTTGACCAAGGGCATTGTTAATCTTGTGGGCACCTGTATGGTTAAGATCCTCACGTTTAAGATAAATTTGTGCTCCACCAATATGGTCAGTCAAACGTTTGGCGTGGTAAAGAGGTGTCTCACGTCCCACATAGTTTTTGAGGAGGTCATCCAATTCCACTTGGAAACTTGGATCTTCCTTGGCTTCACGATAAGCCTTGTCCAATTCAATAACGGCTGTCATCAGCGTTTCTGGAACGAACTGACCACCGAATTTTCCGTAAAATCCTTTTGCATCAGGTTGTTGATATGTCATGCTTTCACTCTTTCTATAAATGCTTTAATCTTGTCTAAATCTTTGTGACCATCTGTCTCGACACCTGAGGACACATCTAAGGCATAGGGGTGGAAAATCTCCTTGGCCTCTGCCACATTGTCCACAGTTAAGCCACCAGCGATGAAATAGTCCTGCTCAATCTGCTTATCAGCCAGGAGTTGCCAGTCAAAGGTCTGACCACTACCAGCAATGGGAGCATCAAAGAGAAGATAATCCGCCTGGCTCTTGACTTGAGAATCACTATCCGAAATCTGAATAGCTCGAATAACTGGTACTGATATCTCTGGAATCAGAGCTTCATCAAAAGTTCCATGAATCTGAACGATATCTAAGGGAACCTTACCGATCGCTTCTTCCAGTTCTTCAAGACTGGGTGAAACAAAGACACCGACGATTTTTGTCTGACCTGTCACACCTTTAGCTAGCTGGTGAGCTTGTTCAAGACTCACTTGACGCTTACTCTTGGCGAACACAAAGCCAATGTAGTCAGCACCTGCTTCAACTGCAGTTGCTACCGCTTCTGGTGTCGATAGTCCACAAATTTTAACCTTTGTCAATTTGCAACTCCTTGACCTTTTCAGCCACATTGTCAGCTGTCATAAGGGCAGTTCCTACTAGAATCCCATTAAAATATGGGGCAACTAAGGCAGCATCCTGACCTGTAAAAATAGCCGACTCAGAAATATAAACAGGCTTGTCCTTGAAATGCGTTGATAACTCTAGACTGGTGTTGATATCTGTCTCAAAAGTAACCAAATTACGGTTGTTAACGCCGATAATCTCAGCACCAATACGATGAGCAACTTCCAATTCTGGCAGATTATGCGTTTCAACCAAGACTTCCAAGCCAAGGCTTGTCGCAAAATCGTAGAGCTCCTTGAGACGAGCCTCTGGCAAGGCCGCTACAATCAAGAGAATGACTGTCGCACCCGCATTACGACTACGCACAATCTGTTTCTCATCAATAATGAAGTCCTTAGCCAAGGTTGGAATAGCCACCTGTGACGAAATCTCTTTCAAATAGGAAATATCACCCTTGAAGAAAACCTCATCCGTCAAAACAGAAATCATGACTGCCCCATTTACCTCATAGGTCTTGGCCTGAGCCACAATATCCACATCTAGGTTAATATCACCCATACTTGGACTAGCTTTTTTCACTTCAGAAATAATTTGCAGCTTGTTTTGATTTGACTTGAGAAAATCATAAAGACGATAGGTCTGACGCAAGGGTTGCAAGTCTTCCATGACCAACTGGGCCACTTCTTTTTCTTTTTGTTCTAAAATTGTTGGGAGAAAGGCTTTACTCATACTTGTACCTCTTGGAGTTGGCGAAGTTTTTCTAGGGCTGAGCCGTCCGCAATCAATTGACGAGCAAGCTCAACACCTTCTTTAATGGTCGCAACCTTACCATTGGCAAAGAAGCCGAGACCCGCATTAAGCACTGTTGTTTCAAGATAAGGAGTAGCTTCATTTTTCAAGACACTTAGAAGAATCTCTGCATTTTCCTTGGCATCGCCACCTGTGATGTCAGACAACTCAACCTTTTCCATACCCAAATCTTCATAAGTGAAAGTGTGCTGACTAATGTGACCATCTTCCAAAAGGGTGTAGGTGTTAGTGCCATAGAGGGCAGCTTCGTCCATATTGTCAGGACCTGTGATAATAACCGCACGTTTCCGTCCCAACTGTTGAATAGCATTAGCAACAATTTCTTGTAATTCCACACGATAAAGCCCCATGAGTTGTGTCTCAAGGTCAAGAGGATTAGCCAGTGGCCCAACCAAGTTCATAATCGTTGGAATCCCAAGAGCTTGGCGGGCTGGACCGATAAAACGCATAGCTGGGTGCATGGTTTGGGCAAAGATAAAGGCTAAACCAACTTCATCAAGTGCTTTAGATAGGGTTTCTGGTGATGCCGCAACGTTGATTCCAAGGGCTTCAAGAACGTCTGCCGAACCAGATTTAGAGGAAATCGAACGGTTACCAGCCTTGGCCATACGAATACCGCCTGCTGCTAGGATAAAGCAAACAGTAGTCGAAATGTTGAAGCTATAAGACTGGTCCCCACCAGTTCCACAGTTACACATAGCGTCTGTGAAAGTCTCAGGCAAGACAGTCGCATGTGATTTGAGGGCACGCACGATACCTGTGATTTCATCTGCTGTTTCCCCCTTAGTCTTAAGCCCCATAAGGAAGGCAGCAATTTGGCTTTCTGAGACTTCATTTTTAAGAATGCGGTCAAAGACTGCTTGGACTTGGTCTTGAGACAAGTCTTGACGGTTTGAGATTTGTAGGAATATTTCTTTCATATCTGTTTTCCTTTAAAAAACTGTTCAATGTTTTCTGATGCACGCGAGAGATTTTGAGCGTAGAAAAATCTAGTCCAAAGACTGTCCAACTAGCCTGCAACAATTTTTACGAAATTTTCAACCATCTTAAGTCCATCTGGACTTCCGATGCTTTCTGGGTGATATTGCAAACCGTAAATAGGTAGCTCCTTATGTTGAATGGCCATAATTTCTTGATCATCAGTTGTGATAGCTGTCACATCAAAGCCCTCTGGCATTTGGTCAACAACGATGGAATGGTAACGCATGATTGGGACATCATTGTCGATATCCTTGAAAATAGGTGATGGCGTTTCAAAAGTGATGTTACTTTGTTTCCCATGCATGACATTCTTAGCCAAGCCAAGTTTACCACCAAAAGTTTCCGCAATAGCTTGATGCCCCAAGCAAATTCCCATCATCGGTTTTTTACCAGCGAAATCCTTGATTAAGGCTTCCATTTTACCCGCATCAGCTGGCCAACCTGGACCCGGTGAAAAGACAAGCCCGTCAGCTTTTTCCGCCTCTTCATAGAGGGTCTCATCATCGTTACGCAAGACCTTTACCTCTGTAAATGTCCCTAGGTATTGTGCCAAATTATAGGTAAAAGAGTCATAGTTATCAACTAATAAAATCATTGGGCATCTCCTATTCTTGTCATAGCTTTCGCCTTGTTAATCGTTTCGTAAAATTCATTTTCAGGAACACTATCGTAAACAACACCAGCACCTGCTTGAACATAGGCTTTTTGATTTTTGAGAATCATAGTACGGATGGCAATGGCAAAGTCCATATCTCCTGTCGCAGACAGATAACCAATAGCTCCCGCATAAATACCACGTTTTTCCTGCTCAAGCTCATATATACGACGCATGGCACGAATCTTAGGTGCTCCTGATACGGTTCCAGCTGGAAGGGTTGATTTTAGCGCATCCAGTGCTGTCAATTCCGGCAAGAGTTGTCCCTTAACCACACTGGTAAGATGCATCACATAGCGGAAATACTCAACTTCCATATACTTGGTCACCTTGACCGTACCATTTTTAGCAATCTTACCAATATCATTACGTCCCAAGTCAACCAACATACGGTGTTCCGCAGTTTCTTTGACATCATGTGAGAGTTCATCTGCCAAAGCAGCGTCTTCCGCCTCATTGGTACCACGAGGGCGAGTTCCAGCAATCGGATTGGTTACCACCTCTCCATTTTTCACTGAAACCAAACTCTCTGGGCTAGCACCAATCACCTGATAATCTCCAAAATCGTAGAAATAAAGATAGTTTGATGGGTTGGTCACACGCAAGTTACGGTAGTAATCCAAAGGATCTCCCTCAAAGTCCGCTGAAAAGCGTTGGCTAAGCACACATTGGAACATATCTCCCTCACGAATGAGTTTCTTGGCCTTAGCCACCATATCCATGAAGACTTCTTTTTCGATATGATTTGAAAATTGCAAGGCTTGCAAGGCTTGAGGCGTAAACTCGTTTGGCGCCTGAGTCTGGAGGTTGGTTACCACCTGACCAAGAGCTTGACGCACCGCATCGTTGTCACGACCAGAGTAGATATTGTCCTCAACCACATAAACCTTTTCCTTCTTGTGGTCAAAAATCAAATAAGACTCATAGATGAAGAAATGCATATCAGGTGTCCCAATCGTATCTTCTGGAATCTCACCGATATTTTCATAGAGACCAATCATGTCATAGCCTGCAAACCCGATAGCACCACCTGCGAAAGGTAGATCAGACTTGATGCCCTTGACTGTTACTTGGTCCAAGTATTCGAAAGGATCTTGATTAATAACCTTACCATTTTCATAAAGAACACCATCCTTGAAGGTTACTTCAAAGACCGGATTGTAGGCAACAATAGAAAAACGTGCATTTTCCTTCTCACGAGGAATCGATTCAAGGATAACCTTGTGTTCCCCTTGAACACGCATATAAGCCAAGATTGGTGTTAAGGTATCGGCTGGTAAAATTTTTCTCATAATATTTCCTTTCAAACTGGTTTATCAAGAGTAATAAGACTGATGCAAGGCCCCTTTATAGGATGTATTGGCACCATATTATTCTTTGTTCACTTTCTCTTCCAAAGCAATAAATGCTTTAATCATGCTTCTCCAAACACTTTCAGCCACATCTGGCGATAAGCCAAGCTCTAGTGCCTCCTTACGACGGTTTGCTATCACTTGAGCAACACGATCACTAGCCTGGACAGCAACCTTGTCTCCCTTGGGTTTAAGCCGTCCTGCCTTTTCCACAAGTATTTGACGTTGGGCCAGTAATCGAATCAACTGTCTGTCAATATTATCAATCTCAATTCGAATATCGCTTAATGCATCCATAAATACCCAACCTTTCATTGAATAATGACATAACACTTCTTTAAAGATAAAAGTAAACAAAAAACCTCACAGAGAAAAACTCTGTGAGGGCATTAAATCTAGTTTAACACGGTACCACCTCAGTTAATGGTCTCCAAAAAAACGACCATCATCTCTATCTCCTCTAACAAGGAGTTGCACGGTAAGGGGTGCCAACCGAGAAGAATATGTATTACCTTCTCATTATCATCCAATCAGCCCAATGTTCGCTCATCTCGATTACCTACTCACAATCACCGCAGGCTCCCTGAAAATCTAAGACCAGTTACTTTCTGATTTACCAACTATTGTACTCCTTTTTAGAGAGATGTCAAGAATTTTCTGTTAATTTTGACAATTCCTCCCTTATAAGATTCGTCCATACCTCATTCAGAGAGTGAGATAGTCTTGTCACCACACTTTACAAAATAAAAAAGCCCCCAAAGGGACTTCTTGGATTGATAAACAACGGCAGGGTGACAGTCCTGCATCTCTTTCAGACCCGAAGGTGCGGCGGCTGCCTCTTCCGCCCTCGTTGTTATTTCTTACCCATATTATATCACATTTTCTTAGCTCTACCAGCATTTAGATAGTTTTTCAGCTTAGAATCTTTAATCACAAACATGGTACGGACATTAAGTTTATCACATAATCTGACCGCTACCAGAACATTACCATCAATACGTTTGATATATTCCAAGGACTGGCCATTAGGATGGCGACCGATATAGTCCGGATGAGCAATAATCTCTGGAATACGTTCATAGGTAGCATCAAAATCACTGAATTCCTGGCGGTGTTTTTCCATATGCTTCTTACGTTGTGCAGACAGCGTGATTTCTTCACCAGGCTTGTAGTCCAAATCAAAAGCTTTAATGACTTTTGGCGTCAAGTGCCCTACTGTTTTCATGCCTCTATTGTACCATACCTCATACACATCAAGATCTTTCCTACTGTTGAGGTATCAAAAAAACTCAAGCCTGTTACCAAGCTCGAGTTTTGACTTATGTTTTTTGGAAAGCACCTTGTTTATAGCTAATCCAAAAGAAAAGCGGTATACAGATAGCCATTGCTACCAGATAGATTGGCAAGGTGTAGCTATTAAGTGTCGAAATTTCAATCACATCTCGAAGATAGTAAGAGCTAATTAAGAAACCAAAGACTGAGTAAATAATCAAGGCCACACGTCCCTTGTTCAACGGGATACAAGCACGAATAACGGCAAGAACACCCGTTGATCCCATCATATAGTAAGACAGCGTCAGCATGTCCGTATTGCTCATACCAAGATAGACCTGAGATAGATGGAAAATAAGAACACTGATAACCAGCATCAAGGCATTAGGAATAGACAACTGAAGCGAACGTCTGAGGAAATGTTTCTCAACAGGTCGTATATTACGTTCGAAGGTCAAAATAAATGGTGGAAGACCCTCGATAAATTGCCCCGCTAATGTCATCTGAACCTGAATGAATGGGAAGACCAAGAGGTACTCTGCCTTTCCAAAAACAATACTGGCAATACAGATAAGCCCCAAAAGGAAGGAATAGACCGTTTTGATGAGGAAAATAGGTGCAATGTGGGCAATATTATTAACCACACGACGTCCCTCAAATAGAATTTCAGGAATATCCTTAAACTCTGAATCCATAAGCACCAAGTTGGCAATCTGACGTGTAGCGGGATCCCCTTCAGCCATAACAATCGAACAGTCCGCCTCACGTAGTGCCAAGATATCGTTGACACCGTCACCAGTCATAGCTGTGGTATGCCCATTGGCATTAAGGGTTTGGATTAACAACTTCTTCTGATGTGGAGATACGCGACCAAAGATTGCCGTATCTTCAGCCAAAGCCTCCAACTCCTCATCACTGACCTTAGAACAGTCAATATAACTTTGATAATCCGCAAAACCAGCCTGGTGGGCAATATGAGAAACCGTCACAGGATTGTCACCAGAAATAATCTTAAGCGTCACATCTTCTGAACGTAGGTATTCCAAAGTTTCTGCAGCATCCTCACGAATAGGATCGGCAATTTCGAGCAAGGTCAAGCCTTCAACATCATTCGGCAAACTCATAGTCTCTGTATCAACCGCTGACTGACTCCATGCCAAAATCAAAACACGAGAACCACGAGCCTGCGCCTGATCGACTGCTTTTGGGTTTTCCTTAAGAAGCATCTCAGGTGCTCCCAAAAAGAGAGTTCCGACCCCGTCAATGCTCATAGCACCCCATTTACGATCACTTGAAAATGGGATAACATCCCCTACCTGATAGTGATGCTCCAGACGTTCATAGGCATTTCGAATCGCCTGAGCCGTTGCATTGTTATCCTTGCTATGCTGCATATAGGCCGCAAGCAAGCGCTCCAAATCCTCTTTAGTGAAACGCTCCGACAGTAGTTTCAAACCCTTAACGGTCATCTTTCCTTGCGTAATTGTTCCTGTTTTATCTAAACAAAGCACATCGACACGCGCCAAGGTTTCGACAGAGTACATCTCCTGCACCAGGATATGTTTCATTCCAAGCTTAATAACGGCCGTCAAAAGAGAGGTAATTGTCAAAAGGGCAATTCCCTTAGGCAACATTCCCAGAAGGGCTGTCGAACTGGTAACTACCGACTCTTGAAGAGAGAGCTGTTTAATCAAGTAAGCCTCAAAAAAGAGCGCAAGCCCAAACGGTATCACAATCTTGCCCGTAAACTTGGCAATCTTATCCATATTATAGAGGATACGTGACACGATTGGCTTATGCGTCTTGGCCTCAAGCATGAGCTTATTGGCATAATTATCCTCGGCTACGTTAATAACCTTAGCATAAACCTGACCACTCACAAGGTAAGAACCTGAGAGCAACTCCTTCCCATCCTTCTTGAGAATAAGGTCACTCTCACCTGTCAGCATAGCCTCGTTAAGCTCAGCCATCCCATCAACAACCACGGCATCACTAGGCACCTGCTCACCCGCAGACAAGAGCATGATATCATCCAAGACAATATCCTGAGGATCAATACAAGTTACCTCACCATCACGCACCACACGGATTTGATCCTTATTCATGAGATTGAGCTTATCAATCATGCGACGGGCACGCAACTCTGTCATCATCCCCGTAAAGGCATTAAGCACAATGATTCCGAAGAAAAAAAGATTCGACCAAGCCTGAACAGCAATCAAGGCCACAAAAATAGCAAAATTGAGCATATTAAAGGAGTTAAAGACATTACGCCTAAAAATCTCCCAGTTGCTGGAGCCAGTTTTTGCTTTAAAATGATTTGTTTTACCGGCATCTATCCGCCGCTTGACCTCCATCTGCGTCAAGCCTTGTAACTGTTTTTCCATAACTTTCATAGTAGCATAAAAATGAGGTGTTTTCAAAGGTTAGCCGTCATGGAAAGCCAAGAAATGGACCTATTATATCGAACCACTCTCCCGACTATTTCACTCAACCTAAACTACTTTCAAATAGCAAAGGCAAGAGTCCCTACAAAACACTTCTATGCTATCTTATTCTCTAATTAAACCTACTTTGATAAATTAAATTAAACAACCACTGAAGATTAATTAATGGTTTTGGTTGAGCATCAATCACTGGTTGGACGGTCTCTCTAATTTCTTTTTGGACGGTTCGTTGCTTATATTTAATAGTATGATAATGTTCATCTAAAGCATATTGGTTAGAAAAATTTCGATTAAAAAGATAGCCATTACCTGATGCCGAAATAAAAAATAGAGTATCACCTGAAAAATCTAATATGGACGTTTTGGTTCCTTTTTCTCTAGTTATTGCGTACGACCCATCATCATCATAGCTAATACCATCTATTTCCGGTGTATAAATCCAGTCATTATTCTCCATCAGCATAATGATGTCCGGTTCTGTCCCCTCCTTATGAGGGATGTGCTGAGCATAATAAACAGAGTGGTATTTTAAATTAAAAAAAGTAAATAGGCTCATTCCTAAGACTGTATACAGCCCTATAATTAGTCCTACAAAAATCACCAAAATATTTCTTTTTTGCATCCTTATCTTCTCTTTCTTTCTTATCTCCAATCGAATTTTGACTGGATTAACAATAAACCATTGTACCGTATTTATCATAAGTCTTACAATTTAATGATTTGTAATTGCTCTAACATTTGTTATGAATAAGAAAAAATCAGGTCTTTATAAATTTCTCCAACGCCTCTCCCCACTTTGTCAATCAAGCTAAACATGGTATAATAGTTAAGATTTTTATACTACTTATTTCTGGTCAGAAGTGGGCAGTAAAATTTAAGAAACAGGGGCTAAACCCTTGGTATGAAAGGAATCTAGAAACTATTATGATGAACATGCAAAACATGATGAAGCAAGCTCAAAAGCTTCAGAAACAAATGGAAAAAAGCCAAGCTGAATTGGCTGCTACAACCTTCACTGGAAAATCAGCACAAGACTTGGTTGTTGCTGAATTAACTGGTGATAAAAAAGTGGTTAACATCACTTTCGCTGATGCTGTCGTGGATCCTGATGATGTGGAAACACTTCAAGATATGACTGTTCAAGCACTTAACGATGCTCTTGGACAAATTGACGAAGCGACTAAAAAATCAATGGGTGCCTTTGCCGGTAAATTGCCATTCTAAAAAATAAAAAGGAATCTCGCGGTTCCTTTTTTCTATACACTCATTTAGTAACTCAGTCATAACATACAAAAGACTTGGACAAGAAATCCAAGTCTTTTTGTGATAGTCATATAAAAATTTTATTCTTCAACTAAAGCAAGACCTGACTGTGCGTCTTCTTCGTTGGCCAATTCATAGCGATTCTTTTGACCTAAGTAGATGCTCGCTGAATTTAATGAACTTTCTAAATTAGGGTAATTCACATCTTCATTCGCTGTTTGGATAGGTACCGGTCCTGAAATTAATAGCTCATCAGCATTCTTGACATAAATCTGGTATTCTCCAACTTCGCTAGTTTGAGCTAAAATCTCATTCAACAAGTCTGGGTCAAGCGTTTGAGCGACGCCATCAACCACTTGATTAGAGTTCTGCTTATGCTCTGACGAATCCACTACTTCAGTGATAACGATGTAATCAGGTGTTTCCTCATCTGAAGTCTTAGCTCCTTCAGTTTCTGGCTGTTTTTGCCCAGGTGTTTCTTGCTTCTTCGTATCTTGAGCTTGCCCATCATGAGTCTTCATTTCCTCATCACTAACGGTTTGAACCTTAGTCTGATTGGCATCTAAATCGAGTTTTGGAGCTTCTTTGACGTCAGCTGAGACCCCACTAGTACCCATGAATAGAGCTAGAGTCCCCAAAGTAGCAATCAAGCTGATTACTGCTTTGCCGATAAAACCATTATCTTTGTTTTTAATCATAAATCCCTCACTATTTGTTTGGTTAGCTCTAACTGGCTAACAACGAGTCCAATTTGCTGCTGTAGGTGGTAAAAGGTTGGTTGAGCTGTTTGACCAACCCTTCACCCAGATAACAATCTTAGCATGCAAAAACCTTGATTTCAAGCATTTCTTTAATTTTTAAGCATTTTAAATAAATGACAACTTCATGTCTTAAAATTGATGACAATCTATTATCTGATTAGCTTTTTTACGCTATGCAAATGGTAATTTCTTTAAATGGTACTTAGGGAAATAATACTTGTTTTTTAGACAGATTCTTCAGAAACCACTTTTGCTGACTTACCTCCCAAAAAAATTTATCGGATAGCAAAATTCTGTCCAAACACTTTAAATGCAACTATAAAAAGAATTCTTGATTCAGGAAGTGGAGTTTTCAACATCCTAAAATACTATTAGAAACTAAAACCCTCAATTAGACCAAAGAAAGCTACAACAAAAGGATTTATAAATAACTTTATAAAACGCCTCCCAATAAACAACTCATTCTAAAAATTCGCACCTCTCATTTAGATATCACATTTTAAGTCATTTACAACTTCTTTAAAAATAACTAACACACGAAAAATGATTACGAAAAGGCCGCTATTTCCCCACGAATAAATTAACCCATATAGAAAATGTATCTTCCAAATGCAAAAAAATGGCGGTATTCTGGATAGATCCATGCTCGAAACTATGAAAAACTCTTTATTCACCATCGACTCTGATACAAAAGCAGATCCCTTCTGACACCCCTATGGTGAAACATTTACCGACCTAAACTCTGCAATAATTATGGAAATTTGGAAAAATAACAAATCTACGCAGTAAAAGACTAAAAATAACCTAACTTTATAACTATTCCACCAAATCTCCACCTCACTCAAAGCTCATCTAGAATAGGTTTTTCTCATGTGTAAGCGCTTCGCTCAAATTTCTGTCACATGTAAGAAAGTCTTATCGTCTTTTAAACCTTTTTTTGCCACAAAACCTAGATATTCCAAGGAAAATCCGTTACAATAGAGTACGGAAAGATAGGTAATTATCAGCATCATTATTTTCATATGAAAGGGAAATTCATGGCTTATATTCAAATGAAGCATAGCTATAAACGCTATAAAACCGGTGATCTGGAAATTATCGCAAACAACGACGTAAGCTTTGATATTGAAAAAGGGGAGCTTGTCGTCATTCTCGGTGCCTCTGGTGCAGGGAAATCAACCGTTCTTAACATCTTGGGTGGTATGGACACCAATGACGAAGGCCGCGTCATTATTGATGGTAAGGATATCTCTGAATACACAGCTAAAGAACTGACAACCTATCGTCGTGAGGACGTTGGCTTTGTGTTCCAATTTTACAACTTAGTTTCAAACCTTACGGCCAGGGAAAACGTCGAACTAGCATCCGAAATCGTTCCAAGCGCTAAAGATGCTACTCAAACACTCGTCGAAGTCGGTTTGGGAGACCGCTTAGACAACTTCCCATCACAACTATCTGGTGGAGAGCAACAGCGTGTTGCCATTGCACGCGCCGTTGCCAAAAATCCAAAGATCCTTCTTTGTGATGAACCAACAGGGGCTCTGGATTATCAAACAGGGAAACAAATCCTGACCCTCCTTCAAGAAATGGCTCGCAAACAGGAAACAACTGTTATTATCGTGACCCATAATGCTTCTCTAGCTCCAATTGCCGATCGTGTCATTCGAATGCACGATGCCAAGATTAAGAGTGTGGAACTTAATCCTAATCCACAAAAAATCGAGGACTTGGAATACTAGAAAGGAGCACCGTCATGAAAAAAACAACTTATTGGAAAGATGTTTGGCGAACCTTTGTAGCTTCTAAAGGGCGTATGCTCTCTATTGCCTTGCTTATGGCACTGGGATCCTTTGCCTTGATTGGTCTTAAAGTAACTTCTCCTAATATGAAAAAAACTGGGGAACACTTCTTCAAGACGCATCAAACCGCTGACTTGAGCTTAATCAGTACTTACAGTATCAACCAAACCGATCAGGACCTTCTCAATTCGATTAAGAAAAAGAATGTAGACATCGAGTATGGTTATTTCAAAGATGCTGTTATCAAGGGGACGAATACGGCATTTCGTATTTTCTCTAAACCTAATAAAATCTCTACTTACGACCTTATTGAGGGGAAACTTCCTACTAAGGACGGGGAAATCGCTCTTTCCTCAACTTATAAAGAAGAATATAGCGTCGGAGATAAGATTAACTTTTCTGAGCCAGTAGATAGCTCAGGGCAAAAACAATTAAAGGAACAAACATATACCATTACTGGTTTTGTTAATTCCTCTGAACTTCTCTCTAGGAACCGCCTTGGTAATGCCAGTGCTGGTACGGGGAAACTGGATGGCTACGCCATTGTTCCAGAGACGGACTTCACCTCTAATGATTACATGATTGCCCGCATCCGCTACAAGGATTTGGAAAATGTTAGTCCTTTTAGTGAGAAATACGCAAATAAGATTTCTGAACGAAAGGCTGAACTCAAGGAACTCTTTAAAGACGAACCTGAGAAACGCCTCGCTGAAATCAAGTCACAGTCTCAAGCTCAAATTACTCAAGCTAAACAAGAACTTGAAACAGCACTCGCACAGACCCAGCAAATGGCTACAAGCAACCCAGCCGAAGCCGCTAGCGTCAAAGAAGCTACTACCAAAATTGAAGCCAAGCAAAAAGAACTCGAAGAAAGTCAAGCAATGGTTGATAATTTACCAGCGCCTAGCTATCAATTCTACTCTCGTCGTGAGATTCCGGGTTCTGAGGGATATGTTGCTTATGAAAGTAATATTAACATCATTCACGATGTGAGTAACATCTTCCCTGTCGCTCTCTACTTTATGGTAGCTTTGGTTACCTTTGTAACTATGGGACGCTTTGTTGAAGAAGAACGTGGTAAGGCTGGTATTTTCAACGCCCTGGGCTACAGTAGTCCGAGAATTATCCATAAATTCGTCATTTATGGTTTGATAACGAGTATTACTGGTACAACCGCAGGTGTTATTACCGGTCATACACTACTTCCGATTCTAATCCACAATACTTATAAGAGCGATTTGCAACTTCCTGCTTTCGAGTTGCACTTCTACCTAGGACTTACTCTTGTGGCCTTCCTTTTAGGTCTCTTATCTGCTGTGCTACCTGCCTTTGCGGTTGCCAAGAAAGAGCTCTGGGAAAAACCTTCCCAACTCCTTCTTCCAAAACCACCTCGTGCAGGAGCTAAGATTGTCCTAGAACGCATCACACCTCTTTGGAAACGTCTCAGCTTTACGGAAAAAGTTACCATGCGTAATATTTTCCGCTATAAGCAACGGATGTTTATGACCCTCTTTGGTGTCGCAGGTTCTATTGCACTGCTCTTCGCAGGTTTAGGCATTCGATCTTCTGTATCTAACCTTAACCAGCAACAGTTTGAAGACATCATTCACTATGATATGATTGTTGCCAAGCAACCAAATACGTCAAGTGCTTTGGATGAGGAACTCACTAAACTCCTCGATAGCAAAGACGTTAAAGAATACTTGAATGTCCATTTTGAAACCTTGCAAAAAATTGCCGGTAGCAACAAGGACACTCAGGAAATCTCAACCCTTGTCTTTAATGACCGTGACGATAAACTCGTTGATAGTTACGTTAGCTTGCATGACCGAGACCGTAATAAGACTCTCAAGCTATCTAATGACGGAGCTATTATCTCTGAAAAAATGGCAAAACTCCTAAACCTCAAGGTTGGAGATACCATTACTGTGCAAAACAGTCAGGATGAGTCTGCCAAGATTAAGATAGCTGGTATCACTGAAATGTACATGGGGCATTTCCTCTTTATGAATGCTAGCTACTACCAAAAAGCTTTTGGGACACCTTCAGTGAATAATGCCAACCTTGTTACTCTTGCTGAACCAACTAAGCAAAATGTTGAAAATATGGCAGCCAAATTCATCAACTTACCTAATGTTTACGGTGTTGTTCAAAACAACAACCTTAAACTGCAAATCAGCACTATGGTCAATTCATTGACACAGGTTATTGGTATCTTGATTACGGTTTCCATTCTCCTTGCTGTGGTTGTTCTCTATAACCTCACTAACATCAACGTTTCAGAACGTATCCACGAACTTTCAACCGTTAAGGTTCTTGGTTTCTACAATAACGAAGTATCCCTCTACATCTATCGTGAAACCATTTACCTTTCAATCATCGGTATCTTCGTAGGGTTCGGTCTTGGACAGGCACTCCACCAATATATGGTAAGCATCATTCCGCCAGATCGTATCATGTTTGATCCATCTATCGGACTGGCTACCTACCTTTTACCAGCTGTTCTTATCGGCATAATCCTTATTATCCTTGGCTTCGTCGTCAACAAACGTCTTGCCAAACTTAATATGCTTGAAGCCCTAAGCTCAGTTGAATAAGCTAAAAACGCCTGAGAAGTAATTCTCAAGCGTTTTTTTATGTTCGATAACTTATTTTGTTTTAGTCTTAGCCAACTCTAGACAGTAGGTTTTCACATGACAATGAGGACAAGTCAGCTTACGAGTCCTTGGTGTATGTCCTCCAATGGCAAATTCTTTAAAACTTGGATCAAAGGTCCTATGACAATTAGGACAGAGGTATTCAACCTGCTTTCTATAGTGAAACACCACTAAATTCATTACTAAAAAATAAGCAGGACCGACAATAAAGATACCTCTGGAATCCTTAAAATAATAAATGACAACCAGTAGGCTCATCAGATAAAGAAGGGAGATTAGAATGACACTCCCATATATTCTCAACTGCAAATGACGCCATGATTTTTGATTTTCCATAAGACGTGAAATGTCTGACAAATCTTCCAGCGAAAGTTGATGTCGTTTAGCAGTTGCTTTTTGCAAGTGACGGGCACGTTTTAGTTTGACCTCTATTTCCTCTGAAGACTTTTCCAAACTCTCGATTTGGTCTGTCAACAACAGCTCTAAAACCTGTTCCCTATTCTCCTCTTGCAAGAGTTTTTGGATCTGTTTGATTGAGAAATCCAAATCTCTTAAGAAACAAATGACTTGCAAACGTTCCAAATCTGATTCGTGATAGATTCTCCGACCACCCTCCGTGACTTCAGATGGCGTCAAGATACCTCGTTGATCATAGTACTGGACAGTCCTAACAGACACTTCTGCTGCTTTAGCCAACTCTCCTGTTGAAAACTGCGACATCTCAGTCACCTCCTTTTAAGATTTTCTATCAAAGAAGGTCTTTCACCACCTTTGATACCTAGATTCTACCTTATAACGCAAGGTAATATGCAAGCTATAACCCTAGAGGATTTTCTTTTCTTACAGAAAAAGTTAGCTATCACTCTTTACAACCTTTACAGCTCTTGTAAAGCTTTAGTCGAAAAGACCGCCCAAACCTAAGGCTGCAAAAGGATTGTTACTGACTTCTTCCTGTTGCTCCAGAAGCTTGGCATTCTCATCTAATTCGAGAAACTTCTCATAAATCTGTGCGGTCATGCGAGCATCCTCCAAGCTGTTATGGCCATGTCCCTTAATTCCAAAGAAATCTGCCACACTAGTCAACTTAAGGTTAACAATACCGTTCAAATCAGTAGCACGACGATCAAAAGCCTCATCAAAAACATCTAAAGCATACTGCTCTTCCAGGTCCAAACCATTTTCCGACAAAATAGGTAAGTCCGACTTAAGGGCATTGTAGCCGATAAGTGGAGTGTCGCCAACAAATGATTTAAAGTCCGTCAGAACGGACTCTAGCATTGGTGCCTTGGCAATCTTGTCCGCTGTAATTCCCGTCAAACCATTGATAAAGGACTGCAAAGGAACATCCGAATAGACGAAAGAATCAAACTGGCCCACTTCCTTGTGCTGGTCCATCTTAACGGCCGATACTTGGATAATATGGCTAACCCCATCCACTGTGTTAAACTCCAAATCAAAGGCAATATAAGTTTCTAAATTTTCCATTTTATCTCCTATAATAGTTAAAGCTGAGACTGAGTCCCAGCTTCTTTTTTATTTTCCAAATAGACGTCCAAAGAAACCTTTTTTAGAAGCTTCTTCTTGTTTGGTCTGGATTTCTTCCACTTGAGCCTTGGCTTCGTCAACCTCAACCTTAGCCTCATCGAGTTCCAGTTTAAGCTCTTCCTTGTCCTTCATAGCAGTCAAGGTCAATTGTTGCTGTTGATCGATTTGCTTGTCCTTTTCAGCGATTTGAACGTCTTTGACACGCAATTGATCATCCATGTTAGACAACTGCTCATCCTTAGCCTTCAACTGAGCATAAAGACGGGCAATCTCAGAGTTTTTCTCGTCTACAAGAATTTCCAACAACTCACGTTGCTTTGTTTCTTCATCGATTGGCTCATCGTCAAAGATGGTTTTCTTGTAGATTTCCTCCAACTTAATCAAGCCACTGCGTTTAACGACAGTAACCCCTTTAGCATTTTTTTCTAAATCTTCTTCTGGAAGTTGTTTGACACGATTATTGACTGCTTGACGACTAACGCCAAGGATTTCAGCAATCTCGCTGACTGTCTTTTCAATACTCATAATAGCCTCATTTTCTCTTGAAATGTCTTACTATGAGAATATCACAATCACTCCTTTCTGTCAATTTGACTAGTTATTCTGAATATCTGAAGAACTCTTTTTAAGTTTCTTTTTCCTTTCACTCTTCAAACAATTTACTTGATAGGAAGCTAAGCTTTTGGTAAACTATGTGTGGGTATAAATGTATATAGAAGGAAAGTCTTTGACTAAAACAATCGGTACTTCCAAATTGGGTTTGGTCGGTATCAGATCTGTTGTATCTAGGAATGGTGAGAACAATTCCACAAGGTTTGGGATTTTCATTCTTGCTCCAATTATGGGTGGCATTCGAGCAACCTTGGTTGCAAAACTACTTGATATTGAAGCATAAATCACATTATCTTCAACGGTTTGACTGTTGGAGTTTTTTTATTGTCAATCCACTCGCTCACTAAAGCCTCATATTGCCATCCGAGATTGAAAAAAGCCCTAAATTATGCCATAATAAGCAAAAGCAAAATAGAAAGAATGAGTCCTATGAAAAACTTCCGTGATGATATTAAGGTCAATGATTTGGCCCAGCCCTTCTTAGAGCCAATCGTTGAACAAATGACCACTGTATTCGACCCTGAAATTGAGCTAGATATTTACAACCTTGGTTTGATTTATGAAATCACCGTCGATGAAAATGGCCACTGCTACTTCCTTATGACCTTTACTGATACTGGTTGTGGCTGTGAAGAGACAATGCCTTATGAAATCGCTGAAAAGCTAAAAGCCATCGACGGCATTAACTCTGTCAAGGTAGAAACCACTTATTCACCTGTCTGGAAGATGACACGTATCAGTCGTTATGGACGTATTGCTCTTGGTATCTCACCTCGAGGCGGAAAATAAAAGGAAAACCGATTGGACATTTCCAACCGGTTTTTTTGAGGCTAACAGCAGATAGACGATCACTTTTTCATGATGCTGCCATCAACTGTCTCAGGATTTAACACCAAAAAATCACATCGAACAAATGTCCGGTGTGATTTTATTTTATATCATGTAATTAGGCTTTACCTGATTTATCCATGTTCCAGAAGTCGGTAACGGCACCACGAGATGCTGATGAAACGATGTGAGCATACTTACCGAGGACACCACGGCTATAAAGTGGTGGCAACTCAGTTTCAGCTTTACGTTTCGCCAACTCTTCGTCTGAAACGTGCATAGTAATTTCTTTAGTATCTTGGTCAACTGTAACCATATCACCTGTACGGAGGTAGGCAATAGGTCCACCAACCTGAGCTTCAGGAGCAATGTGACCAACAACGAGTCCGTAAGTACCACCTGAGAAACGTCCATCTGTCAAGAGGGCAACCTTGTCCCCTTGACCTTTACCAACGATCATTGATGACAATGACAACATTTCTGGCATACCAGGACCACCCTTAGGACCTACAAAACGTACAACAACTACGTCGCCATCAACGATTTCATCAGAAAGAACGGCTTCGATGGCATCTTCTTCTGAGTCAAATACTTTAGCAGGACCAGTAATGTTACGAACTTTAACCCCTGATACTTTGGCAACCGCACCTTCTGGAGCCAAGTTACCTTTCAAGATAATCAATGGACCATCAGCACGTTTAGGATTTTCAAGTGGCATGATGACTTTTTGACCTGGTGTCAAATCATCGAAGGCCTCCAAGTTTTCTGCAACAGTCTTACCAGTACATGTGATACGATCACCGTGAAGGAAACCATTCTTAAGAAGGTATTTCATAACGGCTGGCACACCACCGACATTGTAAAGGTCTTGGAAGACATATTGACCTGATGGTTTCAAGTCAGCCAAGTGAGGCACACGCTCTTGGAAATCGTTGAAATCTTCAAGTGTCAAATCAACATTAGCGGCGTGAGCAATAGCGAGCAAGTGAAGTGTCGCATTGGTTGAACCACCAAGTGCCATTGTGACGGTGATGGCATCTTCAAAGGCTTCACGTGTCAAGATATCTGATGGTTTAAGACCTAGTTCAAGCATCTTAACAACCGCACGACCTGCTTCTTCGATATCTGCTTTCTTCTCAGCTGATTCTGCAGGGTGAGATGATGATCCTGGAAGACTCATCCCCATTACTTCGATTGCTGTCGCCATTGTGTTGGCAGTATACATACCACCACAACCACCAGGGCCAGGGCAGGCATTACATTCAAGCTCTTTAACCTCTTCAGCGGTCATATCACCGTGGTTCCATTTACCGATACCTTCGAAAACAGAAACCAAGTCGATATCCTTACCGTTAAGATTACCTGGTGCAATGGTACCACCATAGGCAAAAATCGCTGGAATATCCATGTTAGCAATGGCAATCATAGAACCAGGCATGTTCTTATCACATCCACCGATAGCCACAAAGGCATCGACGTTGTGACCACCCATAGCTGCTTCGATTGAGTCAGCAATGATATCACGAGATGTCAATGAGAAACGCATCCCTGGTGTCCCCATGGCAATACCATCAGCAACGGTAATCGTACCAAATTGAACTGGCCAAGCACCCGCGTCTTTAACACCTTCTTTGGCAATTTGACCAAAACCGTGCAAGTGGATATTACATGGTGTGTTCTCAGCCCAAGTTGAGATAACCCCAACAATAGGCTTTTCAAAACTATCATCCGTCATCCCAGTCGCACGAAGCATGGCACGGTTAGGCGATTTAACCATGCTATCGTAGACAGATGAACGGTGTTTCATGTTATTTTCAGACACGATATTTTCCTCCATAGTTAATAACTATTCTAATTTAGACTTCTACTCCTATTCTAACATAAATTGTCTAAAAAAACTGACCATTTACCAACTATTCTCCCTTTTTAAATTATGCTAAAATAAAGGCATGAAACATTTTGATACTATCGTTATTGGTGGGGGACCTGCTGGCATGATGGCGACCATCGCCTCAGCCTTCTATGGCCAACAAACCCTCCTAATTGAAAAAAACAAACGTCTCGGAAAGAAGCTGGCTGGTACTGGCGGTGGACGTTGTAATGTTACTAACAACGGGACTTTAGACGATCTTCTAGCAGGCATTCCTGGTAATGGACGTTTCCTCTATAGCGTCTTTTCACAATTTGATAACCACGATATCATTGCTTTTTTCGAGGACAATGGTGTCAAACTCAAGGTTGAGGATCACGGACGTGTCTTCCCTAAGACAGATAAATCACGGACCATCATCCAAGCTCTAGAAAATAAAATTCAGGAACTGGGTGCTAGTATCCTTACCAATACAGAAGTTGTCTCTGTCAAAAAGGTTGATGAGCAATTCCAAGTTAAGTCTTCAGACCAGACTTTTACCAGTGATAAGCTCATCGTCACAACTGGAGGAAAATCTTACCCATCGACTGGTTCAACTGGTTTTGGACATGATATTGCCCGCCATTTTAAACTCCATGTCACTGATCTTGAAGCTGCGGAAAGTCCACTCCTAACCGACTTTCCCCACAAGGCTTTGCAGGGAATTTCTCTTGACGATGTCACTCTGTCCTATGGCAAACACAAGATTACTCACGACCTTCTCTTCACCCATTTTGGCCTATCTGGACCAGCCGCCCTACGTCTTTCTAGCTTTGTTAAGGGTGGTGAGATCGCTCATCTGGACTTTCTTCCCAACCAAAGCCAAGAAAATCTCAAGACTTACTTTGAAGAAAACCGTGAGAAATCTGTCAAAAACACCCTCAAAGCGCTTGTGCCTGAGCGTGTTGCTGAATTCCTAGCAGAAGATAAGGCTGATAGCAAGGTTAAACAACTGCACCCCAAAGACTTGGAAAATATTATCAGTCAGCTTAAGGACATGGAAATTCCAATCACAGGTAAAATGTCACTTGCCAAATCCTTTGTGACTAAAGGTGGCGTTGACCTTAAGGAAATTAATCCCAAGACCCTAGAAAGTAAAAAAGTCCCTCACCTACACTTTGCAGGAGAGGTCCTTGACATCAATGCCCATACCGGCGGTTTTAATATCACTAGCGCCCTCTGTACTGGTTGGGTAGCAGGTATACAGAGCCCTTGGGACTAGGAAGATTTTTCAATTAACGACAACAAAAAGGTCCCTTCTATGACAGAAGGGACCTTTTGTCTATTACTCAAAGGAGAGGAGGGGATTCGAACCCCCGAGCCCCGTTAAGGACTACACGCTTTCCAAGCGTGCGCACTCGGCCTCTATGCGACCTCTCCACAACAAACGATTAGCCATTAATAGACTAATCGTTATTTTTAATCAAGTTTTCAAGAGTTAATCTTTAAACTGAGCCTCTACTCGGTAGATGACCTGACCTTTTTCCGAAAACTTACGCTCATATTCAGTCATGACGTTGCCTTCATAATCACTGGCATGAAGGTCCAACCAAACTTTGTTGAGAACCATTCCATATTGTGAAAAGCTCGCCAAACTGTATTCAAAAAGTCCACGATTGTCTGTCTTAAAGTGAATCTCTCCATTTTCAGGCAAAATTTGCTTATAAGTATCTAGGAAAGTCTTGTATGTCAAACGACGTTTCTCGTGGCGACTCTTAGGCCATGGATCTGAGAAATTCAGATACATCATATCCACTTCGCCATCTTCAAAATAATTGGTCAAGGCTGAACCATCCACGCGCAAGAGTTTGACATTTTCAGCACCCGAAGCCAAAACCTTATCCAAGGCATAGCTCAATACAGACAGCTGAATATCAATACCAATGTAGTTGATGTCAGGATTTTGTTGGGCCATACCAGTAATGAAGGCCCCTTTACCCGATCCTACCTCGATATGGATAGGATTGTCATTACCAAAAAGCTCATGCCACTTACCTTTAGCAGCTTCCGGCTCAAGGATAACGTACTGAGGATGGTTAGCTAGGTGTTCCTCTGCACCTTTACGTTTTCTAACTCGCATGTCTACTTTCTAATATCTGTGCAAGGTCTCTCTGAATTTACGAAGTTCATAAATTTCTCGGTTGGCATGTTCCATATCACGACTATCAAAGAATTTTGAAATCTGTGTCAAATATGAAAACTGCCCATACCAGTATATCTTGTCCATCACAAGGTCGTTGTTCTTATAGCCATAGTATGACAACCACTGTGGCCAATGTGCCAATGGAATGTAATGGCTGAGGATCTGTGCCACATCATACATACGATCTGTTAGACGTACAGAATCCCAATCAACCAAATAAATCAATCCTGAGGTTGTGATGACAAAGTTACTATGACGAGCATCTCCGTGAACAATTGTTGCAATTTCCGCACGAAACTCTGGAAGATGACGTTTCAAATCTCTAACAACGTCTTGAAGGAAGCCGTTCTCACGCAATTGGTAAGCAGCATTCTCCTCCCACTCATGCAGAAGATCAAAAGGATTTTCAATATGATAATCCAACTGCAAGAGTTGATTAACCAAGTGTTTAGAGCGGTGCAAATTACCAAGAATTTGGATAATCTGTTTACTATTCATGTCATGTTTGGTCAAAATACGACCATCAAGCCACTCCTGTGCACTCATCATGTCACCATTTCCCAGACGCTTAGCCCACAAGAGCTGTGGTGCAATCTGTTCCTTGGCAAGAGCTGCCAAGATTGGTGTTGTATTCATCTTCACAAAGACGCGATCTCCGTTTGGGTAAGTTCCCATATAGGCCTTACCACTATTTCCTTTGAGAGGAGTCAGGCTCAAATCTTTATCTGTTGATGTCACCTAGGCATCTCCTTTTTCTTTAGTCATTCGTTTCTATTTTAACTTATTTAATAGGTGTTAGTCAATCATCTTCTTAAGCTTGGCTGGTAGGTAAACAAGGCTCAAAACTAGCATAATTCCAACCAAAATCAGGCTAAATTTAAGGTCGAAGAGACAAATAGCCTGTACCAGAGTCAACACAAGTACAATCTGTGTAATCAAGCGCTTAAGATTGCTCACCTGCATGTCTTTTCCAACTGGCATAAGGTTAGCCATTCTCTGATAAGCAAAGTGCGATTTAAGCGCCGTGAGCTGGAAGAGCAAAAGGTAGTCAAAAACAACCACAAGCACCATAGCCAGCCATTTTTCAGGAACCAAAAAGATAACTAAAAGCGTTAGGGCAAAAAGACGTAGGCTAAGAGCAAAGTAATCCCCAGAACGTAAGAAGGCTCTTAGGTAAAGATTGTACCAGGTATGTTCCTTGTCTTTCTTTGTACGTCTGAGAATACCATCCAAATAAGCACGACGTTTAACACTCGACGTAATCCCCTTAACATTGGTAAAGAGTGAAAAGAACTTCAGAATCGATTGTTGACGCTTATTTTCTCCTGCAATAGCCTCAGTCCAATTCAGTCCAGACTGCTTATAAAAAGGTTGAGCCTTTTTCTGGAAAATAAAGTACTTAAGAATGGCCATTGCCACAGCTACAAGGATAACTCCCCAAACTGGCAGCCCCAAGGCTAAAAAGAGGGGAATTACCAAAATAAAAATCAAGGTCTGGATAAAGGCCCAAAATCTGAAAGCACGCCCCGTTGCCTTCTTAACATGGTCTAGCACCTCTTCTTCCTTAACCAAAAGGTAGTGTTTGTCCGCAGGTTCTAGATAAGTCGCAATATTCCCCCAGAAAGGTAATAACAGACAAAGCATAAGTAAACCAAGAATGATTGCCCACGGATTCTTTGGAAAATGTCGAAGCAACTGGCTATACTGAACCAAGACAAAACCTAACAGAAAGAGGAGAACCAAGATAAAGTGATCATTAAAGACGTAGCGGCTATACTTAGCACAGCGGGCATTGAATCGCTTGCTACGCTCCTTAAATAGCTTAGCTATCATGACAATTCTCCCTTAGTTAACTGCATGTAGATATCGTTAAGACTAGCACTATCGTCGCCAAAAATCTGACGGAGCTCCTCGAGAGTCCCCTGTGCTAAGACTTGACCGTGATGTAAGATGACAAAACGGTCACACATTTTCTCAGCCGAATCCAAAACGTGTGTAGACATGAGAATTGCCTTGCCCTTAGCTTTTTCCTCAGCTAAAAGCTCAATCAAGTCCGAAATCGCCAAGGGATCCAAACCTAGGAAGGGCTCATCAACAATGAGAAGACTTGGACCAACAATAAAGGCACAGATAATCATGACCTTCTGCTTCATTCCCTTTGAAAACTGAGTCGGGAACCAATCTAACTTTTCATCTAAGCGAAAGAGTTTGAGGTACTTGTCCGCACGTGCCATACCCTCAGTCACATCAAGACCATAGGCCATCAACACCGTTTCCAAATGTTCACGAAGCGTCAATTCTTCATAGAGGCTTGGGGTTTCAGGGATGTAACCAATCTTCTGACGATAGCTAGCTGAATCTTGCTGAATGGTTAACCCATCAATGGCAATCTGTCCCCCATAAGGTGTTAAGAGACCAATAATCTCGTTAATTGTTGTTGATTTTCCAGCACCATTAAGACCAATGAGACCAACCAATTCACCATCAGCCACCTCAAAGGTCACATCTTTTAGGACGGGAATATTAGCGTAACCACCCGTCACCTTTTCTAATTTAAGCATTATCTTTTCTCTCTTTGGTATGATATAATCTATTATAACAAAAACTCATGGAAAGGTCGTTATTATGGATAATTGTATTTTCTGTAAAATTATATCTGGAGAAATCCCTTCATCAAAAGTCTACGAGGACGACAAGGTTCTAGCCTTCCTCGATATTTCACAAGCTACAAAAGGACATACCTTGGTTATTCCTAAAGAGCACGTTCGTAACATCTTAGAAATGTCTGCTGAGACTGCTGAGACTGTCTTTAGCCGTGTTCCAAAAATTGCTCGTGCCGTGCAAAAAGCAACTAGAGCAATCGGCATGAATATCCTTAATAACAACGAAGAAGTTGCTGGACAAACCGTCTTCCACGCTCATATTCATCTCGTTCCTCGTTACGGTGCAGACGATGGTATCCACATGGGATTTGACGAACACGAACCAGACTTCGCTGCCCTGGCTGACCTTGCTGACAGCATCGCTAAAGAGGTAACAGAATGAAAATTGGACGCTTTCTAGCTCTTGGAGCCCTCGCCTACGGTGCCTACTACGCCTATAAACGACGTGAAGACATCAAAGAGGAAATCCTAGACCTCAACCAATCACGAGAAAATATCTCTCACGATCTGGACAATATCAAACGCAACCTTGACATCATCAAGGAACAAAACCTTGTTCTCGCTGACATCAAACAAGACCTTAACTATAAAACACGCGTCTTCAAGAAAAACCTCGAACCCCGACTCAACATCATCCAAGAACGCTTGAAAAAATATCAGGGTGAGGATAAAGAATAAAGGTAAGTAGCCTGTGCTACTTACCTTTTTTATCAATGATGAAAACTTATAAAAAGTTTATGGATAGTGTAATAGTCACTCAATGTTCCTTTTTTTCACAACAGAAAGTACCATTCAATAATAAAAGGCACCACTAATCAGATTAAAGAGAACACTACTAAACCTATTTTCATATAATTACTATTTCTCTTTTAAAGCATTAATAATAGAACGTGTTGCTGATCTCGTTAAGCCTTGATTTTTAGGATGTGTCCTTAAATAGGAATGGACTTTGGTACCAGTATCTGAACGTGTGTAACCATTTGTATTAACAATCTTATTACTTAACAGTTTATCCAATAAATCCATTCTGCATCTCCTCACAATTAGTAATTAAAATTTATACTAAATGAATTCATTGTATCATAGTTACCATTCTGTATATTAGCAGTCCACCCAATATTTTCACCGCTCTTCATTTTATGCTTATAGTAGTTTGCTTTTTTTTGCTTTTTCGTCTGATTCCTCAACTTTCTGTCCTGGATTAACTGCAACAAATTCTGATATAGATACTGACTGCTTTCCTTTCGGATCGATACTAGATTGTGACGAACTAAATGGTGTTGCTTCAATACTATTGTTAATTACAATAGTTGATTCAATATTAATTTCTTTATCCGTTAAGTTATCAATAATAATATTTCCACCAGTTCTTGTTATTTTAATATTTTTATCACTATATAGTTCTTCCGTTTTTGCTACTTTTTTTTCGAACCCGTAATACTTTGTCCTACTTTTGACGTATTATTGCCATTAGTAGAATTTTCATTCGAAGAATCTCTAATAGCCAAAAAAATTATTAACAATGTAAATATAAATCCAAAAACTGCAAATACATAAACGCTAACATTAAAAATTTACTTTAACATATCTTTTCCTTACCTTTATTTTTGAGTTTCAATTGTCACTTTTGCCTCGTGGTCCAAAGATTTAATCATTGTAGAGTAGTACTTCTCGGCTGACTCCTTTAATAATTTTTTATTGTCCTTTATAAAACCTTGTTGTTCCTTATTTGAAAAACCTTCTGCAACAGCCTCACCAGTATCTATGTCTTTAGTCGAATAACTAAGAATCCCTCCACTAGTATCGTAGAGTGTATAAGGTTTGTCTTTATCTAATTCAACACCAATAACTTCAAATTTGGGTAATGTAACTTGATAATTATGATTACCATTATCTTTAATGGTTACATCATTCTTAATACCGAATTTTGCCGTATAATTTAGAATAATGAGTGCTTTCTTTTCTGAACCAGGTATTACAAAGTTACTACCAAATAACTTTGTATTATTTTCTATTGACTTAACTTTTTGAATAGATGCATTGAGTAAAACTAACTCACTGACCTTTTCCAAAGATTTTACATTTACTATGATTTCTGTCTTTGGTTTTTGATTACCAGATGACTCACTCCCTTTATATACGCTAAGAAAAATGAATCCTACGACAATCACTAATAAAATCGCTAAAATACCATATATTATCTTTTTCATACTTTTTTCCTATTAACTCATTTCTTCAAAAACAACTGGATTAACAATCCTGCAATCACAATACCAGCTGCAATTAGGGGGTTCAACATTGCTATTCCTACAAGAAGTAGAATAGCCAAAATCCATAAAACTACTTTTAACATTATTTCTCCTTATCAAATAACAAAAGATTGTAATATTAAACCCAAGAAATCACTAACTAAAATTTAATTTTACACAAAAATTATATAGCGATATGAATGCGTTGTCAACGCTTTCTTGAAAATAGAATATATTTTTAACTATTTACCATATTATCATAATTTAAACAATTTTATCTCATTTTATATTTAAGAATAAATATAAAAGTCACAGCTATACACAATACAAGACTTTCCGCTGTGCTAAAAGTGAGAGAAGCAATAATGTTTCCCTCACTCGGAAGATTTGAGACCCAGGCTCAAATCTTAGGAATGGAATCCGCTAGGAAGTCACTTCCGTCCCTAGCACCCAAGGAAAGTCTAAAAAATTTATAAAAAGAAAAGCAGAGACGTTTAACATCTCTGCTTCATAAATAGGATTAGGAGGCTTTATGCTTTTTATTTAGCATCTTTTTCTTTGATAACCAAGACACCATCTTCCATATCAGCTTCTAGGTGTTTAGCATCAAGGTTATCCAAGTGGAAGTCTGTGACTTTGTCACGGATTTGTTGTTCAACCACACGGCGGAGTGGACGAACACCCATGACTTCATCGTAGCCTTCTTCAGTCATGTATTCTTTAGCAGCTTCGCTAACTGCCAAGTCAATGTCTTTCTTAGAAAGAGTCTTGTTAACTTCAACCAACATAAGGTCTACAATCTTAGAAAGATCTTCTTTGCTCAAGTGTGAGAATTCGATGACAGCATTGAAACGGTTAAGGAATTCTGGACGGAAGTAAGGTTTCAAACGATCCATAAGTTCTGGTTTATCAGCATCTTCTGTCAAGTTAGCTTCATAGCCAAATCCTGCGTTTGAAGTTGCGATAATCACAGTATTCTTGAAGTTTACAGTGTTACCTTGACCATCAGTCAAACGACCATCATCCAAAACTTGGAGAAGAAGTGTGATAACTTGAGGGTCAGCCTTTTCAATTTCGTCGAGAAGGACGATTGAGTATGGGTTACGGCGAACACGTTCTGTCAAAGTATTGCTATTGTCATCATAACCAACATAACCAGCTGTTGTACCAATCAATTTAGAAACGGCTGTGCGGTCGCTGTATTCTGACATATCCAAACGGATGATAGCATCTTTAGTTCCGAACATATCAAGAGCCAATTGTTTAGCCAACTCAGTTTTACCAACACCAGTAGGTCCTACAAAGAGGAAGCTACCAATTGGACGGTTACCTTCGTCAAATCCTGCACGGTTACGACGGATGGCACGTGCCACTGCTTCAACGGCTTTATCTTGACCGATAACCTTAGTTTGCAAACGGTGACCCATATCTTTCAAACGTTCGATATCAGTTGCACCCATTTGTGACACTGGAATACCAGTCATACGTTCTACAGATTCAGCCACATCGTTAACAGTTGCTGTGACTTTAAGGTCTTCTGTATGGTTAGCAATTTTCTTTTCAAGTTCTTCAATACGAACTTTAGCGTTTAGAGCTGCTTCGTAGTCTTCTTTGGCAGCTGCAGCTTCTTGTTTAGCTTTTTCTTCTTCGATTTCATGTTCAACAGCATTCACATCAGTCACTGGGTGTTGAGCAGCCAAGTGAGCCGCTGTCACATCGACAAGGTCGATAGCCTTATCTGGCAAGCTACGTTGTGGAATGTATTGCACAGAGAAATCTACTGCTGCTTTCAAGACTTCATCCGGCAAGATAACATTGTGGTGTTTTTCATAAAGATCACGAATACCTTGGAGAATCTTGAAAGTATCTTCTGCAGAAGGAGCATTAACCTTAACTTCGTTGAAACGACGAGCAAGAGCTGCGTTCTTCAAGATAGTGTTACGGTATTCATCCTGAGTTGTTGCACCAATCACTGTCAATTCACCACGTGAAAGAGCAGGTTTCAAGATATCAGCAAGACCTTTAGATCCTTGACCATCACCAGTGCTTCCGGCACCAAGAATTTGGTGGATTTCATCGAAGAAGAGAATGATATTTCCAGCTTCTTTGACTTCATTTACCAAGTTTTGAATGTTTTCTTCAAAGCTACCACGGTATTGCGTACCAGCTTCAAGTCCAGAAATATCAATTGAGATGATTTCTTTGTTCTTGATAGCAGCTGGGACATCACCATTTACGATGGCTTGAGCCAAACCTTCAACTACGGCTGTTTTACCAACCCCAGCGTCCCCGACAAGGACTGGGTTATTCTTAGTACGACGAGCCAAGATTTCGCAAGCTTCTTGGATTTCTTTGTTACGTCCGATAACTGGATCCAATTTACCTTCGCGAGCTTCTTCAGTCAAGTTTCGACCAAGTTTAGCAAGGATGCCATCTTGTTTAGATCCTTTACCTTGATGTTGAGTTGGGTTCACTGCTTCACCTTCATTACCAGGCAATTGACCTGTTTGACGGTAGATAGCAAATTCTTCAGGTGTCACTTCACGACCGTTAATCATGTAGCGACGGTTTTCTGAACGGTAACCACCCATGTTACCCATCAATTGATTGAAAAGATCATCCATATTGTTAAAGTTGTTGTTCATATAATTACCTCGTTTTGTGTTTTCTTGTGAAATTTTTTAAGTGTTATTTTTTATGTTAATGTGTAAGTTTTGACTTTTACTGACCAAAACCCTAAAAATTTTTAGTAGCTTCAACTACTCTTCTAATAATTTCAGGTTTTGCTCTTGGTAGGAGACTGAGAACTTTCTCAGTCTTAAATAAATTGTCATTTAGCATAAGAGCCACCTTCTTTCTGTGAATCTCTCAATATAGCTAACTTCCAAGCCCCTTTCGAAACTATAAATAGTTCTTTCAGAAAGAAACTTGAATATCAAGGAATCTCTTTTCCTTATAGTTTTATCATATACCTTTCATTTGATCAGGTCAAGAATTTAGTTTTGACTTTCACTGACCTTTCAGATGAAAATTTTTGCAGACTAGCTACAATACTTTTTTATTGGTACATGGGCTATTGACATAACCTTCATAAGGATTTCATTTCCTTATGTTTATATTGTACAACATTGGTCAGTAATAGTCAATAGTTTTTTTGACTTTTTTTGACCTTTGTCATATTTTTTTGCAGTCAAACCAAAATAACTTTATGACAAGTATTTAGGCAAGCACTGCAAGATTTATAAGGAAGCTAAATCCTTATGACACTATCATACACTATTAGTCAGTAAAGGTCAATAGATTTATTTGATCTTTTTTGACCTTTTGGAAAATAATTTACGGAAAGTAAAAAAGCCTACCAAAGGTAGACCTAATAATGATCTTTGAAAGAGAGAAAGGCGACACTCTTACCATCAACCATATAAATCAAACGATTTTCAGCATCAATTCGTCGAGACCAAGCTCCTTGAAAGTCATACTTCAAGGGTTCTGGTTTCCCAATACCTGAAAAAGGATCCCGTTGAATGTCTTTAATCAGCTTATTGATTCGCTTAAGTGTCTTCCTATCCTGATTTTGCCAATAACAATAATCCATCCATGCATCTTCAGTGAAAGTGAGTAACATTTTCTACTCCTTTAGTGCATGCTCTTGAGTCTCTCCAGCACGTACCTGAGCCATTCCTCTTAAAACCTTGTCTGATAGTTCTTTATTTTGAACAATACGCAATGTTTCTTGAATGCTATCCCACTCACTCTTTGAGACTACTACAATATCTTCATCAGGATTTTTATTGACTACAGCTAGAGGTTCAAATTCATCATTAACCTTTTTCATATAATCCTTTAAATGATTTCGAAACGTTGAATAGACGACTGCTTCCATCAGCATACCTCATTTTCCTCTTTTCTTTTATTATATACCAAAAGTATAAACTTGTACAAGTTCCTGACAAGTTTATACTTTCTACAATATTTATTCGAAAAAAGATTTAAAAAGCCTACCAGAGGTAGACCTTCTATAAAACTATTTTACTCTAATCGGTACACGTCCAAAGTTTTGTTCACAAAGCTCGGGGTTACCTAATTGATAAACATTATCCGCTTGCTGTGTAAGCATATCCCAAGGCTCCCTTCCAATACGAGCCACTATATCCACAGACTTTTTCACAGATTTGAGATGAGACTGCCCTTTTTGAGAAAACCCAAGCACATGAATGGATTCAGCTAGAGGGTTGTCCACAGCTCCGACTAGGATATAAGTCAAAATACGACGTACACGTGCTTTGGTGTAGCGTTTGGTTGCTACCTTATCCACCAATTCCTCCACAGAAGAGGCCTCACGGATAGCAGCTTTTAAACGACTGGCAATCTCTTCATTCACTTGGAAAACACTAGTCAAATCGGGGTTTGTAAGAATCTGATAAACCAACAATTGGAAATAATTATCCCAAGAGGCCTGTGGAGAAGTCTGAAAAAGTTTGCTATTGGGCATGAACTTATCCACAAAATCACTATCTTGCTTGTGGAGTCGTAGACTGGTCGCCGAGGCGAAAGATACTTCCTTGTCTGAGGAATGATAGCCAGCCCCTTGTCTCTGGATAGGATTCAACTTAATGCCCTTACCAGCACAAGCTTTGGCATAGGCTAATCCTAGAATATGGTTGGGTGTATTGCCAGTAAAGTCCACACCAGCAAATTTCTCCCACATTTTTTGTGTCTTTTGTGGATAAGATAGGTCACTCGGCAAGTTTTCCACAAAGGCTTCCATGTCCTCTGACTTTTCAGCATAGACATCTGCTATTGCCTGGTAATCTAGGTCTTCTTCCGTTCCAAAAGTAAGGCTATCAATCCCCAGTCGGGACAAGATATCGACGGCTCCAGCAGCAAAATAATCGGCAGACTGGACTGACGTCAAGAAAGGCAACTCAACCACGAGGTCTGCCCCATTTTCCAAAGCCATCTGAGTCCTAATCCACTTATCCACAATAGCTGGCTCACCTCGCTGAACAAAGTTCCCAGACATGGCAACGATTTTTACACCTTCAGCCTGATCCAAGAGATATTTGTGGCCGTTATGAAAAGGATTGAACTCAGCAATAATACCTGTAACTGTCATAGCTCTTATTTTTGGGCTACAAAGAACCAACGGGCACTAGTTTCAGTCGGTTCCTTGTCCTCGAAATCGGCATAAAGTTTGAAAGATTTGAAGCCAGCCTGCTCCAACAAGATATCATAAGTCAAAACCTCATAAGTACGCTCCTCATGCACCTCATCATGACGGCTAAAGCTCCCATCTTCCTCTTGGACAAAGAAAGTTAATTCATGGACAATAGAATGCGGAGCCGCATCCTCATAGGTATCCCAGAGCATAGCAAAGTCTTCTGCATTTTCATGGTAGGAATAGCCAGGGAAAACCTCATCCGTCTGATAGGTTGAGTGCACATCAAAGATAAAGACGCCATCTTCATTCAGTGCATTATAAACCTCCTTGAAGACGTCCCCAACCTCTACTTCATCCTGCATATAGCAGATTGAATCTGAGTAGCAAGTCACAAAGTCATACTTACCAGCTTGCGATAAATCCAACATGTTGCCTTCAATAAAGTCAATTTTCTGTTTGGCGGAAGACGCACGCTTCTCCGCAATCTTCAACATATCAGCACTCAAATCGAGTCCAGTTACATCAAAACCAGCTTGAGAAAAACGTACAGATTGAATCCCAGTTCCACAAGCCAATTCGAGCAATTTCTTTTTGTCCTTAGTCTTTGGCAAATGACGAAGCGAAAAATCCGTCCACAAATCGTAAAGACTATCATCCATAACAGCGTCGTAGACCGCCGCAAAAGTTTCATAAGTAGCCATAATGATGATACCAAGTCCGTCCGTAATCGGAATGAAAATTAGGGGGAGTGAGACAGAACGAGTTTTCTTAAAAAAATCGTTCGTTGTCTCACCCCCGCAAGGCTGATTAGGTACTCTTCCGAGCTTAAAAAGCGAATGAAGAGTCCAATCAGCTACTGCGCCAAATAATAAATTTTAATAATGATAATTTGACATAGAACTATCTATTTTCCGACGATTACAGGACGGGTTCAAATCCTTTCTAAGATACAAAGAGCGTCAAAAGCAAAGAAAAAATAGGAAACTTTCTGCCGTATCGCTAGATACAAAGAAAGTTTATCTTTTTCTCACAGCTTTTAGCTCGTGTTCAGTTGACAAATTAACTAAACACGAGGCTCTATCCTTCCTATTAAATCTTTAGTTTAAGCAACAAAACCCAGTTGTCGCCAACTGAGTTCAATTTCTTATGCCAAATAAGCTGACACATCCACCATTGGTGCTTCATGCCAGAGTTTTTCGAGGTTATAGTGTGCACGTTCATCTTCTGTAAAGATGTGAACAACAACATCGTTAAGATCCAAAAGAATCCAACCACCCTTGTTGTCACCTTCCATGTGACTAGCATCAAGGCCAGCTTCTTTCACTTTCTCACGGATGTTGTCGGCAATAGCTTCCAACTGACGGCTGTTCATTGCACTCAAAATAACAAAATAATCTGTTAGGCTTGTAAGGCCGTACAAATCAAGGGCAACAATGTCTTCAGCTCGCTTTTCATCAGCAGCTTTGACAACCAATTCAAGTAATTCTTCTTTAGTCAATGATATTCTCCAGTAATTTGTTATTAATCTTTTAAGTAATGCACAAAAGCATTATAGGTTTCCAAGGTTTGCGGGAAAATCGGCAAGGCCTGATGAGCCAAGTGTTCCACAGTATGAACTGTCTCAAAAGCAACGGCCTTATCCAAGGATTGCTCTGCTACTTGTCTAGCTTCCTCTACCAAAGGGAAATTACGATTATGCTCAATATAATCAGCCACATAAACAATCTTATCTAGGGTTGACATTTCATGGCTTCCGACGGTATGAATTTCAATACTGCGTAGAATTTCGGGATCAGTCAATCCCAAATCTTCTTGGATTTTGTAAATCCCAACCATGCCATGCCAGACATTATTCCCCCAATTTTTCAATGCAGGATCAAGCTCATACTTATCGATAAGTTCCAAGAATTCCTGATCTGGAAGTTCCTTGGCATAATCATGAAGCAAACCAGCCAATCCGGCTTTCTCAGTATCATAACCGTACTTTTCAGCAAGAGCAATAGCAGCTCGCTCAACACCCAGAACATGATTGAAGCGTTTAGGGCTCATGACCGCTCGAACTTTTTCAAGAAGTTCTTCACGAGAATAGTCTAGATATTTTTCATAGGTCATTTATAGAGCCCCGCTTTCTTGATGTAGGCAAGTACAGACTGTGGTACCATAAAGTTAGGTGTGCGATCCTTCTTAATGTAGGCTCTGACTACACTTGAACTAATATCCATAAGGGGCACATCCACCCAAATAACTGGGTAAGAGGTTCCAGCCTTATACTTAGGACGCTGAACACCAACAAATTGGACCATCTCGATAAGTTCATCAATACGATGCCACTTAGGTAGGTATTCGACCATATCCGCTCCAATAATAAAGTAATAATCCGTATCAGGATTGGCTTCCGTCAAGAGCTTCATGGTGTCATAAGTATAACTGATTCCCTTACGTTCCAACTCAATGGTTTCGATGTCCAATCCTTCGATACCGTTAATAGCCAACATAAGCATATTAAGGCGGTGTTTTTCATCAATGGTCTCTTTTTTATCGACATGAGGTGGCTCATATTCAGGCATGAGAAGAACTTCATCGAGGCCTAACTGCTGACGCACCTGGTCAGCAACAACCAAGTGGGCATTATGAACAGGATTGAAATTTCCACCTAATATTCCCACTTGCTTACGGCCTGTATCTTTGATTTCTTCCTCTAGTTGAACCTTTGTAAATGGGGTTACGAGATCTAATGCCATGTACGTCTCCTCTATCTCAAGCATTATACAACTGACTTAAGGCTAGCTTTAATGCTTCGAAAGTGTTCCTATACCTTAGTTTGTCCTTCACCAAGCAAAATCAGCAACTATTTTTGGATTGCTTTGACCTTTGGTGACAACTTACGATTTTCTTTTTTAGCTGATTCTTTATAGAGAATCAAGATACGTCCAATCTTAAGGACTGTATCACAGCCAATTTCTTCTTCCAAGATTTCAGCAACCTCATGAATATCTTCCATAGTATTTTGGAGTAGGGTTACTTTAATCAATTCACGGGCATCAAGAGCGTTACGAACGCTAGTTTTGATGTGGTCGTTAAGACCGTTTTTCCCGATTTGTACAATAGGTTTAAGGGTGTGCGCTTCCGATTTGAGGAAGGCACGTTGTTTTGATGTTAATGACATGTTTATTCCTTTTAATTTTTTTGCTGTTTTTCTTAGGTGATACGGTGCTAGCAAACCTTCGATTTCATAGCTAATTTTTGAGTCTAGGGTCTCAAAAATTCCGAATCCAAGTCACATTTTATGTTACTCGGATTACTATCACAGCGAAAAACACATCGTTTGCTCATGACGTAAATCTAGGCAAACTTCATGTTCATTGAAAAGACTCTTTTATACTTTTAACTACTTTATTAAGTTTAAATAATCGCTTTTCGTACGACGACGCCAACACCTTCTGGTGCCCAGGCAGCAACGATGGTTGGTTGGTCAGCTTTTCCTTGGACACGAATCCAACCTAATCCCGAGAAGACAATGTCTGTCTTATCTTTGACAGTAAATTCGTGACGAACAAGTTTTGGAAAATCAGCCAGATCCTTTGGCCTAGGAGGCATGAGAAGGCTTCCAACATGCTTATCATAGAAGGCATCTGCACCTTCAAGTTTGGTACGATGAAGCTTCAAGTTATTATCAAAGAAGGCTGTAAAACCTTGCTTATTCCCATCAATAAAGTCAAATCGTCCAAGACCGCCTAGAAATAGTGTTTGGCCTGCATTTAACTGGTAAGTTTTTGGCTTAATTTCCTTCTTAGGACTAACGTACTTGAGGTCCTTCGCTGACAGATAGTGTGCCATCTGGTGGCGGTGGATGATTCCTGGTGTATCAAAAATGTAAGTACCATCATCCAAAGGAATTTCAATCTTATCAAGGGTTGTTCCTGGGAAACGAGAAGTCGTGATAATATCTTTATCACCTGTAATTTCCTTGATAATTGCATTAATTAAGGTTGATTTACCAACATTCGTCACACCGACAACATAAACATCACGACCCTTACGGAGTTTTTCAATACGTTGAATCAACTCTTTAATGGCGTGATGATTTTGGGCAGACGTCAACATGACATCCACGGGACGCATGCCTTCTTCATGGGCACGTTCTGTCAACCATTGGGTTACCTTACCATCTTTAACGGATTTAGGTAGGATATCCTTTTTATTTCCGACCAAGAGCACATCATTACCAGAAACAAAGCGTGACAAGCCTGGAATGATTGATCCATTAAAATCGAAAATATCAACAACATTGACAACGAGGGCATCACTGTCTCCAACTTCATGAAGCAATTTTAAAAATTCATCATCTGTGATGTGGACATCCACAATTTCATTGTAATGACGAAGGCGGAAACAACGTTGACAGTACAACTCACCTGTTTCTTCAGCTTTTTTTATAGAGCTAGCAGGTGTGTAACCAGCCTTTTCTTTATCTTCTGTTTGAATTTGGGCTCCACAGCCAATACAAAATAATTCTTCCATTAAATTCCTTTGTTAAAGGTCATTGGACCATATGCTTTTTCAATCTTTTTCCACATGCGACGCTCACGCCAACGATTAAACTTGGTTACCCAAGCATCTGATTGCACCAAGGGCTTAACCAAAATCGAGCGAATACCAGCTCGGTGGCTCGCTCTGATGTCAGTCATGAGCTGATCTCCCACCATAACGACCTCGTCACGGTTAAAGTGGTAACGCTCAATCGCTTCATTAATCCCTTTCGTAAAAGGTTTCATGGCACGACTCACGAAATCCACATGGAAATTGGCAACCGCACGTTCAACACGTTCATGTTTATTGTTAGAGACCACAACAACTGGAATGTCAGCCTCTGTCATCTCGTCTAACCAAGCACGTAGCTCTAGAGTCCCATCAGGGTTGTTCCAAGCAATCAAGGTATTATCCAAATCGACCAAGACAGCACGAATACCGTGTTCACGTAGCTGGTCAGGTTTCAAATCATAAACAGCCTCCACCATAAAATGGGGCCTGTAATCGTCTATACTCATTTTCTCTCCAAAATGTTAGTTTACCTCTTATTTTACCATATTTTTAAGGTTTATGTGTGAGACTTAAGTCCTATTTTTTAAGAACATCTTTGACACGACGGTATAGAAAAAGAGCCACAATCACTTGGGCTCTATCTTTATCTTTGAATTTTCTCTTGTTTTTTAAGGGCTACTAAATCCTTAAGCGAAATGAGGATGACAGCAAGAACAATTAAAATCATTCCAAGCACATCAATGGCAAAGAAGTGGTCACCCATGATTAAGACCGTTAAAATGACCGATGCCACAGGTTCTACCGAAGCTAAAAGACTCCCTTTTACGGCTCCAACCATGGTCGTCCCCTTAAGGAAAACCGTATAGGCAAAGACTGTCCCAATGAAGATCAAGCCAAAGAGTGCTAGAAGATTTCCACCAGTCAAGGGTAGCTCGTACTTCCAAGCTTGGATAGCAATCGGAAAGACCAGACCACCAAGTAACATTCCTAGACCGATGACAATCAGACTGCCCCACTTTTCAATAGCTTTAGCAGGCAGTAAGATATAGAGTGCATAGGTTACTGCCGAGAAGAGTCCCCAGAACAAACCAATAGGTGTGATGGCTAGCTCTGTCACCTGACCATGCGTGGCGATAATAAAGGTTCCCGCAATAGCCATGATAATCGCCACTAACTCTGAGACCGTTGGAAATCTGCGGTTCTTAGCACAAACAAAAGCCAGAATAAGGACTGGTGTGACATACTGTAAGACTGTCGCAGTTCCAGCGTTGGTGTACTGAATAGCACTAAGATAGGCATATTGATTCAAGACCAGACCAAAGAGAGCAAATAAAACGATACTTACTAAGGTTTTCTTATCTTTAATCGCTTGCACTAATTTGTCTCGCTGCCTAAAAAAGACCGAAGCCGTTAGTAAGGTCCCAGCTAGAATCAAACGTAAACTCGTCAAAAGATTGACATTAACCCCATGAGCCATCAGGTATTGACCAGAAACCCCTGAGATCCCCCAGGCAATCCCAGCAGTTATGACCATCAGACTACCTTTTAATTGTTTAGACATGTGTTTTCCTCGATTATAATAATGCCTATTTATTATAACACAGGGAGTTGCCAGCCAGGCGATAACTTCAGAAAAATTAAACTGTTTTTCTTGAAGAATTTTCCAGCCACCAACCGACAATCCAGCCAAGGACTAAAAGATAATTCTCAAAAGCTCCAACAGCATTAACAGAGTGATGGTATTGAAGATAGCTAAGGAAATGATTGGTTCCAATACCTAGGCCTCCCAGAATCAAAGCAATCAGAACTGCTCTCAGATAAAACCAATCGTACTTTAAGTTAACGGCAAGGAGGATGACCAGAACCGCCACATTCCAAATACCAATCTCCCTCTGCCATCCAACTGAAATACCGTAACCCGAATGACTTCCCATATAGGTGGGAAAGAATAGCTGAAAAATAATGGCACCAGTCATGGCGATGATGACTAGGATAAATAAGACTCTTAAGAATTTGTTCATTGGTTTGCTCCTGAAATCTTCTATAAAAATATTCCCAACTAGTCTAACACAAATATTGCAAAGAAAAAACCAACCTTTCGGCTGATTCTTTATCTATTACTCTTCTTTCAACTTAGCCAATTCTTGAGCAAGTAGTTTAAGAGCTACTTGTGGGTTGGCTTGGCCTTTGGTTGCTTTCATGAGGAAGCCTGTGAAGGCCTTGTCAGCGTTACGTTTACCTGATTTGAAGTCAGCTACGGCTGCTTCATTATCTGCAAAGACTTGGTGGATGATTGGGATCAAGACTTCAGGATCTGAAATCTGTACCAAACCAGCTTTTTCGACGTATTCACGCGCACCGCCACCGTTTTTCGCCAAGTGAACGAAGACTTTCTTGGCAATCTTAGATGAAATGGTTCCATCTTCGATGATGGCAATCATTTCGACCAAGTTTTCTGGTGTCAACTTGATTTCTTCAAGCGTTTTGCCTTCTGCGTTCAAGAATTGCGCGACTTCACCTTGGAGCCAGTTAGACACTTGTTTAGCATCTCCGCCAAGGGCTACCGCTGCTTCAAAGAAGTCAGAAGTAACTTTCGTCGCTGTCAATTGGTTGGCATCATAGTCAGACAAGCCAAGCTCTGCCACATAGCGAGCACGACGGTCTTTTGGAAACTCTGGCAACTCCGTACGCATTTCCTCGATCCACTCATCTGAGATTTCAAACAATGGAAGGTCTGGTTCTGGGAAGTAACGGTAATCCGCTGCTCCTTCTTTGACACGCATAAGGATAGTGCTCTTATTAGCTTCATCATAACGGCGTGTTTCTTGACGAATGACACCACCTGAACGCAAGATTTTCGCTTGGCGTTGCACTTCGTATTCAAGACCTTTACGGACGTTTGAGAAAGAGTTCAAGTTTTTCAACTCAGTCTTGGTACCAAATTCCTCTTGACCATATGGGCGAAGGGAAATGTTGGCATCTACACGCATAGATCCTTCTTCCATCTTGACGTCTGAAATACCAGTGTACTGGATAACTTCTTTCAAAGCTGTCAAATAGGCGTAGGCTTCTTCTGGAGAACGCATATCTGCTTCAGATACGATTTCAATCAATGGAACCCCTTGACGGTTAAGGTCTACGTAAGAGAATCCATCTGTTCCGTGCGTGTTCTTACCGGCGTCTTCTTCCAAGTGGGCACGTTCAATCCCAATTTTCTTAGTTGAGCCATCTTCCAATTGCACTTCAATCCAACCGTTATATCCGATTGGCTCGTCAAATTGCGAAATTTGGTAGGCTTTTGGATTATCAGGGTAAAAATAGTTCTTACGGTCAAAGTGCATGTGCTGATGGATATCCATATTCAGCGCCAAAGCAGCCTTGATACCAGCATCCACAACACCCTTGTTCAAGACAGGAAGCACCCCTGGGAAAGACCAGTCAATCACATTAGTGTTGGCATTTTGCTCATTCCCAAAGTGAGCAGAGGTTGGTGAGAAAATTTTTGAGTTTGTATTCAATTCAACGTGGACTTCAAGTCCGATGACTGTTTCAAAGTTCATTAATTGTCACCTCCGAAAATAAGGGGTTGTTGCTTGTGGTAATCCGTCGTTGCTTCAAAGGCAGCTGCAGCTTGGTAGATGGTTTCTTCAGAATACTTAGGACCAATCAACTGCAAACCAACTGGAAGACCTTGCGCAAAACCTGCAGGAATCGAAATCCCTGGAAGACCTGCCAAGTTGACTGGAATGGTCAAGAGGTCAGCCAAGTACATGGCAACTGGATCATGGTTGAGCGAATCCAAATCAAAGGCTACACTTGGAGCTGTTGGTCCAAGGATAAGGTCGTAATCCGCAAAGACTTTTTCGAAGTCTTGGATAATGAGGGTACGGACTTGGCCAGCTTTCTTGTAGTAAGCATCGTAGTAACCAGATGACAAACTAAAGGTACCAAGCATGATACGGCGTTTGACCTCATCACCAAAGCCTTGGCTACGAGTGTTCACGTAGATATCATCCAAGTTTTTAGCATCTTCTGCACGGAAACCATAGCGAATACCGTCGAAACGTTGCAAGTTTGAAGAAGCTTCAGATGAAGCGATGATGTAGTAAACAGCAACCCCGTATTTAGAGTGTGGAAGGCTAACTTCTTCGACAGTTGCTCCCAATTTTTCAAAGTGTTTAGCCGCATTGAGGATAGTTTCTTTGACTTCTGGGTCAATCCCTTCACCGAGGTATTCCTTAGGAAGGGCAATCTTCATACCTTTGATGTCTTGACCAATCTTAGAAGTAAAATCGGCTACGCGTACTGGTGCTGAAGTTGAATCCTTGGCATCTTCACTGGCAATGACATTAAGCAATTGGGCATTTTCCTTAACCGTTGGTGAGAAAGTACCAATTTGGTCGAGTGAGCTACCAAAGGCAATGAGACCAAAACGGGAAACCGTTCCATAAGTTGGTTTGAGACCAACAATCCCGTTGAAGGCAGCCGGTTGACGGATAGAACCACCTGTATCTGAACCAAGGGACAAACGGACTTGCCCTGAAGCGACAGAAGCTGCTGAACCACTAGAAGATCCACCAGGCACCTTGCTGTGGTCCCAAGCATTCTTGGTTGGTCCATAGTAAGAAGTTTCTCCAGATCCACCCATGGCAAATTCATCCATGTTGGTCTTCCCGATGACAATCATATCTTTGGCTTTGGCATTGGCAACAGCTGTCGCATCAAAGATTGGCTCGTAGTTGTAGAGCATTTTTGATGCCGCAGTAGTCAAGATGCCATCTGTTGAGATATTGTCTTTGACAGCGAGTGGAATCCCTGACAAGAGGTTATCTGCATCAATTCCCTTTTCATCAATGGCCTTGGCTTGCGCAAGAGCCACTTCTTCTGCCACTGTCACAAAGGCATTGACTGCTTCTTCACGCGCCTTGATATCGTAAAGCGTTGCTTGGGTCAATTCCGTTGCCGAAATTTCCTTAGAGACAAGGAGGTCGTGCAACTCTTCAATGGTTTTATTGTTGAATGACATTAGGCATCTCCTCCATCTTCTAGGATAGCTGGTACCTTGATGTAATAGTTATCTTTTTCAGGTACATTTTTAAACAAGCGGTCACGGTCAGTCCCTTTTTCAGCAACATCCGGACGCAATACGGTCTTGCGGTCAGCCATGGTCGTTGTTGGGGCAACACCTGTTGTGTCCACTTCTTCCAACAATTCCACCATGTCGACAATTTTAGACAAGGTTGTCGCAAACTCAGCTGTCTCTTCTGGAGAGAATTTCAATTTTGAAAGATTGGCAACGTGGGTTACCTCTTCTTGCGTAATTTTCATCTTGCTTCCTTTCGTGAAATGATGATTTTTCAATACCCTCTATTTTACCATAATTTAGCCTATTTTGCTTGGAGGATAAAAAAACTGTAGTAACTTTTTTGTCACTACAGTTTACAGAGATAGAGCTTTTTCAAAACACTTATCGTATGGCTATCAAGAGCTTTCTCCAAGCCTCTAGAATTACAGGTTTCAAATACTGTTTTGCCAGGTCGTATGAGACTTGGTGCATAGACTCAAGATCACTCTCTAAGGCAAATACAATTTTATCCGCCATCTGAGAAACAAGCAGGTCCTCATCCATAGTCTCGCTATAAGGAACCAGATAGCCATTCTCACCATCTTTGATGAAGGTTGGATTGCCATAACGGGCATCAAAACCAACTAGGGCTAAACCTGCTCCTACCGCTTCCATCAGGGTCAAACCAAAGGTCTCCCACTGAGAGGTAGTGACATAAAGTTCGTACTGTGGGTAGACGTCACGCAAATCCGCATGTCCTCTAAGTTTGATATAATCATTCGCCCCAAGAGTATCAATCAGATCTTGTAGATTCTCTTGCTCCCCACCTTTACCGTTGATGTCATTAGTCGAGAACTCATAGACTATTCTACAGAGGCACCGTTACTTGCGATAACTTCTTTGTACCAGTTAAATGATTTCTTCTTAGAGCGTTTAAGGCTACCATTACCATCGTTGTCACGGTCCACATAGATAAAACCATAACGTTTCTTCATTTCACCAGTTCCAGCAGAAACAAGGTCAATACAACCCCATGTTGTGTAGCCCCAAAGCTCTACACCATCTTCATTGATAGCATCACGCATGGCCTTGATGTGGGCTGCCAAGTAGTCGATACGGTAATCATCTTCAACATAACCATTTTCATCTGGTGTATCCACAGCACCGAGACCATTTTCAACAATAAACATCGGTTTTTGGTAACGATCCCAAATAACGTTAAGGGTAATACGAAGACCTAGTGGGTCAATTTGCCAACCCCATTCTGAAGCTTCCAAATATGGATTTTTAATAGAGGCAAAGATATTTCCTGCTGTCTTTTCATTAACTTCTGGATCACCTGAAGCCACACGACTTGCATAGTAAGAGAAGGAAATAAAATCTACAGTATACTCTTTAAGAAGGGCCAAATCTTCTTCAGTCATCTCAATCTCAATGCCATCACGTTCCCACTGCTTCTTAGCATAATTTGGATACTCTCCACGAGCCTGAACATCAATAAAGAAATAGCTACTACGATCTTCTTGCATGGCTGCCCAGTAGTCACGTGGGTGGGCTGTATTTGGATAATACTGACCTGCTGCCAACATACAACCAACCTTATTTTCAGGGTCAATCTCATGGGCCAACTTCGTCGCCATAGCTGAAGCTACCAACTCATGGTGAGCTGCTTGGTATTTAACCTGTTCCTCATTCTCACCCTCTTCAAAGCAGAGTCCTGCTCCCATAAATGGTGCATGGAGAATCATATTAATTTCATTGAAAGTGAGCCAGTACTTAACCAAGCCTTTAAAGCGTGTGAAAAGGGTACGGCAAAGATTTTCATAGAAACCAAGCATCTTACGATTACGCCATCCCCCATACTCTGTAATCAAGTGCATAGGACAATCAAAGTGCGTGATTGTCACCAAAGGTTCAATGCCATACTTGTGACATTCTTTGAAGAGGTCCTCGTAAAAGGCAAGCCCAGCTTCATTTGGCTCAGCTTCATCCCCTTTAGGAAAAATACGTGACCAAGCAATAGAAAGACGATAAGTCTTAAAGCCCATTTCACCAAAAAGAGCAATATCTTCCTTGTAACGATGGTACATATCGATACTTTCCTTGGCTGGATAAAAATAGCCATCCTCAAAATCAAACATCTTACGACGTCCTGTGATAATTGAAAGGCGATCCTCACCAATTGGCACCACGTCAACGTTGGCTAAACCACGTCCATCAGCATCATAGGCACCCTCACATTGGTTGGCTGCTGTCGCTCCACCCCACAAAAATCCATCAGGAAAAGTCATTTTTTTAGTCATTGTTCTACCTCTTTATGATTCAAGAATATTTCAGTAATAGTATATACTAGTCTGAAATCGTTTTCTTATAGTAAACTACGAAAAACTGATACTATCCTATGATTTTAGACAAAAAACGAGAGTAGGATGGATTCCCACTCTCGATTATAAATCTTCTTACTCCACAATGGTTGCTCCAAGAACATTTTTAAAATGCCCAATAGCAAAGTCATGAGCTTCAGGCGTCAAGGAGGCTGTTGCACTTACTACAACCTCGATATCATAACCTAAATTATAGGCATCAATGGCTGTATGTAGGACACAAATATCTGTTAAAACTCCTGTCAAAACAACTGTCGTCACACGACGCTCACGCAAACGAATATCTAAATCCGTTCCCGAAAAGGCTGAGTAGTGTCGCTTATCCATCCAAAAGACACGATTATCATCCTTAATAGCATCATATACACCAGCTAACTTACCATAAAGTTCTCGCCCAGACGTCCCTGCAATATTGTGCGGTGGAAAGAGCTTGGTTTCAGGATGGAAGGTATCTCCTTCATCATGTCGGTCCATAGCAACGAAGATATAATCCCCATTATCATAGGCCTCTTGAGTTACCTGGGCAATGCGGTCTTCAATGGCTTGGGCAGGCTTTCCAGCCGTCAACTTCCCATCATCTGCCACAAAATCATAAGAGTAATCAATTGATATCAATGCCTTTGTCATATTACTTTCTCCTTTTAAAAAAAGTGGGGCAGGTTCCTCCTACCTCACTTTCCTTCAGTATTCTTCTTATTCGTATTCTTTCAATTTATCGTAGATACCTTCGTTAAGGACTTTAAGATAAGTCCCTTTCATACCGAGTGAACGGCTCTCAATAATACCAGCTGATTCCAACTTACGAAGGGCATTAACGATAACTGAACGTGTGATTCCAATACGGTCAGCGATAACAGACGCTGTCAAGCGGCCTTCCAAACCGTCCAACTCATTCAAGATAGCTGAAACTGCCTTGATTTCTGAGTAAGACAAGGTATTAATAGCCATGTTAATAGCTGTTTGTTTACGAATTGTTTCTTCCAAATTCTCTGTTTGAAGGTTCAACAACTGCAACCCAACTACTGTAGAGGCAATCTCAACCAAGATAAGATCTTCATCTACAAAGTCATGATCGTTACGCCAAATGATGAAAGAACCAAGACGCATACCACCACCATAGATAGGTGCAATTGTAGTCAAACCATCTGGGAAGTCATCTTTTGACTCCACAGGGAAAATGGTCAAGTCACTGTCAATACCAATGTTTTCTTGAGTGTCATAAACACGGCTGATACCACGTGTATATTCTTCTGGAAGTTGTTTGGCTTCAAAAAACTCCTCCACACGATCATTGTTGGTTTTGTACTTCATGGCAAAACCAAGGAGAGCACCACCACCATTAACGATAGCAGCGTTACAATCAATGATATCCGCCAATTGAGCAGCCATGTTGTTGTATGGAAGATCTCCTTCCAAGCTATCTACTGAGCGTTGCAAGATAGATGTAATTTTACGTGTTTTAGCCAGCAAATTTGCCATATTTATTGTCTTCACTTTCTATTGTAATCATAATAATATCAAGCCTTGTACTAATCTTCTGCGTCAAGACCTACTAGCCCTATCATTATAGCACACTTAACCCAGAAATTGCAAACAATTGTCTGAAAATTATTTATTATTCTACTATTCATTATATTAAGTATATTATGGCATTATTAGGAAAATGTTCGGATTTTGCTCAAATATGTCCCCTTTTTAGAGACAATAAAAACTGGACAAGCCTTTTTGTCCAGTTTTTCAAGAAATTAACGCTTGTAATATGACAAGACTCGTTCGATTTTGTTACCGAGATCAGCCAACTCTTCCACACGAGGAAGGTAGACAATACGGAAGTGATCTGGTTCATTCCAGTTAAAGCCTTTACCTGGAACTAGGAGAACCTTCTCCTTCTTCAAGAGACGAAGACAGAATTCTTCATCATCCTCAATATCATACATGTTACGGTCAATCTTAGGGAAGATATAAAGACCTGCATCTGGCTTAACAGCTGAAAGCCCTGGAATAGCGTTTACGGTATTCGTGATAAACTCACGTTGTTCATAGATACGCCCACCAGGGATCAAGAGTTCATCCACGGATTGGTAACCACCAAGTGAAGTCTGAATAACGTGCTGAGAGAGCACATTAGCACAAAGACGCATGTTGGCCAACATATTAAGCCCTTCAATATAGCCTTTGACATTCTTTTTAGGTCCAGAGAGAACCATCCAACCTACACGGAAACCACAAATGCGGTGAGACTTAGAAAGACCATTCATAGACACACAGAAGACATCTGGTGCAAGACTAGCAATCGCAGTATGCTGTTTACCATCCATAACCAAGCGGTCATAAATCTCATCCGCAAAGATAATCAAATCATTTTGTCGAGCAATATCCACAATCTGTTCAAGGACATCCTTAGGATAGAGTGAACCTGTAGGATTATTGGGATTGATGACTACAATTGCCTTAGTATTTGACGTAATCTTTGATTTGATATCATCAATATCTGGATACCAGTTAGATTTTTCATCACAGACATAGTGTACGGCATTACCGCCTGCTAGGCTGACACAGGCTGTCCAAAGAGGATAGTCTGGCATTGGGACCAAGACCTCATCTCCATCATCAAGCAAGGCCTGCATAGACATGGAAATCATCTCTGAAACACCATTACCAATATAAATATCATCAATATCTACATTTGGGAATCCCTTTAGCTGGCAATACTGCATAATCGCCTTACGAGCTGAGAAAATCCCCTTACTATCTGAATACCCTTCACTGTTACGAACATTCATAATTAAATCACGAATGACTTCATCCGGTGCTGTAAAGCCAAATTCCGCAGGATTTCCCGTATTAAGACGAAGAATCTTTTCACCTTTAGCAATCATACGGTTGGCTTCATCCAAAACTGGTCCACGAATATCATAGGCAACGTGTTCCAACTTTGATGATTTATCAAATGTTTTCATAAGTTAATCCTTTCAAAAGATACTAAAAGTAGATACATCTAGCAGAAAATAAGAAAATTCAACACCTGATGAGGATTTCCACTTTTATTGACACCAACTTTAGGCTCAGCCATTTGGTATCATTTCTGAAGACTTGTCTTCCTCTTTTTTAATTATCATGTTTCTTACGAAGCTAATAACAGATTGTATTATACCTCTTTTTCAAGCAATCTTCAATTTTTAGATAATACTGAAATCTTCACATTACTAAGAGCATCCTAAAGTAAGCAGTCAAAAAAAGATTTCAGAAAATCTATAACAACGCTTTCATTTTTTAGACTAAAGGAGTATAATAAAGCTAAAGATAGGAGGTAGAGCTTATGTCTCAACAATATGAACGTATTATGGTAGCTATCGACGGTTCTTACGAATCAGAACTGGCCTTTATTAAAGGTGTGCACGTTGCAAAACGTAATAATGCTCAGTTACTATTGGTACACGTTATCGATACACGCGCCCTTCAAAGCGTTGCGACTTTCGACTCTTATATCTATGAAAAACTAGAAGACGAAGCTAAAGCTGTTTTGGCTGACTTTGAACGCCAAGCCAGAGAAGCTGGTTTAACCAAGATTCGCAAAGTTATTGAGTTCGGTAATCCTAAGAGCCTCTTGGCTGTTGATATCCCTGATAAGGAAAATGTTGACCTTATTATGGTTGGTGCCACTGGTCTCAATACTTTTGAACGCTTGCTTATTGGTTCGTCTTCTGAATACATTCTCCGTCACGCAAAAGTTGACTTGCTCATTGTTCGTGACTCTGAAAAAACACTTTAGTCACCTCTCACAAAAGCACCTCTGGTGCTTTTCTCATATGAAAAAGAACCGAGATCCTAACTCTCAGTTCTTTTTTCTGTTCTATTTTTCAGACTTTGCTGATTCAGACATCACTTCTGACTCTGAAGTTGACTGGCTTTCTTCTACCAAATCTTCACTAGCAGATTGACTTGAAGCACTTGCTTGCTCCAAAGCAAGGCTAGTTGAAAGGCTCTCACGTTCTGCTTCCTGACTAAGGCTAGCTTCAACAATCATGAGTTCCTTTTGACGTTCTGTTTCACGAAGATATTCACGTTCTTCAAGTTCTTCCTGACGACGTCTCTCCTGCTCACGTCTTTGAGCTTTTTGACGCTCACGCTTAGCATGACGTTTTTGTGTCTCATCAATCAAGACCTTAGTGTTGTCTTTAATATGCATCCACTTAACAAGACGAACTAGAAGTCTCCATAGGAAGACAATAATTGACTCTGCAAAGAGAAGAATCTCAACCAGAATAACTCCCAACAAGCTCCAAGCCATGAAGAGTGTAATCAATAATTGCGTGAAGATCTTCTTCAAGTCACCCAAATGATTATTGTGAATATTAAGGGTTTCAAGGAAAAGATCTAAAATCCCTTGCAAGAGGTGTGATTTAACAGATTTGTCTCCCTCTAGGCTCAAGTCCGTCTGGACTTCTGCCGGAGTAACAACTGTCAAGTCCCCATCTTGGTAGACATCAATACGATCTCCTAATTTTATATCAAAATCAAAAAGCGTGCGATCTATTTTCTTAAGTCGCCCGTCAGGATGACTGAGATAAACAAAGTCATCATCAAATTTTAAAATACGAAACATAATTTACCTGCTCTTTATTGCTCCCTAAATAATAGCAAAGTTAAAAAGCCCTTGTCAAGAGCTTCTTTTTCAATCCAAGGTTTTCACACCGATACGATTTTTATACTCTTGATACGTTTCAGTGTGCATGAGAGCTTTAGCATTTTTGACCCGATCTGCAGTTGGTGGTTTAACCCCTTCCAAAGGATATGGGATACCGAGCTCACGCCATTTGAACTCACCCATTGTATGATAGGGAAGAATTTCAAATTTATCGACATTTTTCAAGGTCTTTACAAACTCACCAAGCTTAATCAAGTGATCGTCAAAGTCTGTCAAACCAGGTACCAAGACATGGCGAATCCAGACTGGAACTTGTTTGTCAGATAGATATTGAGCAAATTCCAAAATATTCTTATTAGGTTGACGGGTCACAAACTTGTGTTGTTCGGGGTCAATCTCTTTGATGTCAAGTAGGACCAAGTCAGTCACAGCCAAAAGTTTGTCAACAACTTCATGATACTCAGGAGTATTGCGGTACGCAAACCCACAAGTATCAAGCGTACAGTGAATCCCTAGCTTCTTAGCCTCTGTAAAGAGGGCAGTGACAAAATCAATCTGAAGCATGGCCTCACCACCTGATACAGTGATACCACCATGCTCACCCCAGAAATGACGGAAACGAAGAGCCTCATCTAAGACATCTTCAACTGTACGTTCAACAGCCTTATTTGACTCCATAGCCCAAGTATCTGGGTTATGACAATATTGGCAACGCATCTTACAGCCTTGCATGAAAACAATAAAACGGATACCAGGACCATCTACGGATCCAAAACTTTCGGTTGAATGAACAAGTCCAGTCACCTGACTGTAATCAATTTCTGCCATGGCAGCCTCCTTGAAAACGCTTTTTACATGTTTTTATTATACCTCTTTTATCAGAAACATGCTCCATATCTGCCTGAATTCAGGCAAAGGTTATACTATAATACATCTGAAATTAAGGAATATCTATACTATACCAGAAGAAAAACAAAAAAACTGGAAAAATCCAGTCTTTTATCATCTATATTATTAGGCACGTTTCTTAAGCCCCAAAAAGGCTGCAGCAGCAAGGAAGAATGTTCCTGCCATTGTCAAGATTACTGTTGATGCTTCACCAGTCTTAGGAAGTGTAACTTCCTTACCTTTAGCATCTTTACCAGTCAATGTACCGTCAGCGTTCACTTTGAATCCTACTGTTTCAGGAGCGACAACACTTGTTGTACCATCAGTGTTAGCGATAACAATTTGGCTATTTTGTGTAGACACAATTGTTTGGCCAGCTGCAGTGATAACTGGAGCTGTTGGTGTTACAGTAACAACAGGTTGTCCATTAACATTCACCGCTGGAGTTTCAGAGTTTTGAGGTGCTTCGCTTGTCCCTTTATCAGTTGCTGAAGCTGGGTCTTCTGGCTTATCGGCTGGTTTTGTTGATGAATCAGCTGTTGGAGCCGGTGTCGCAGGTGCTTCCGGAGTTGCTGGTGTTGTTGGCTCAGCTGGTACTTCAGGAACTGTAGGTGTTGGTGTTGTTGGCGTTGCCACACCTGTGTTTGAATCATTGCTACGAGCCAAGTCACCATCACTTGGGGCTGTTGAAGGACCAGTTGTTGCACGATCTGTCGTTGGTTGTGTAAGAACAGCATCATTTGTCGCAATACCATCATCCGCAAAAGAGGTTACTGGTACAAAAGCTCCTAGGGTAAGGGTGAGTAAAAGCAAGCTACTATATATAGATATAGATTTTTTAGAAGCCATTAAGATTCTCCTTTTTTCATTTATCAGTTAACCTACATTCTACCATAAAAAAGTAATAAAAGACCGCTTTAATTAAAATCTTATTTATTTTTATTCTAAATCTTTCAACACGCTGAAATATGTTAGATTATCTTCAAAATTATGGTTGTTTTCCTGACAAAGTCCGGCAGTTTTGATAGGTAAAAAAGGCTTTATGACGTACTTTATAGACGTTTTCTAATCTTATTATTTTGATAAGCTGATATTCCAAGATAGATAAGAAAAAACACTTTCACTCATAATGAGAGAAAGTGCCTAATTAGTAAATAGTCGCTTTTAAGTTCCAATATTTTCTAATAAAAACATGTAGAAAACTATTCTTCTGCCTCTTCTGGAGCTGCCGTGATGATTACCTTAAGTTTGATTACACGACCATCCTTAACTTTATCATTGATAAATTCGAGGTGTTTGTCCTTGTTGATAACTGAATAGTGTTCCTTGACTTCTTGAGTTGGAATGGCTCCCACACCAGTCAAATAATAACCTGCGATAGTATCAACGTCATCACTCTCAAGTTCTGTATCAAAATGTTCATTGAAGTCGTTAAGAGTCATAGCTCCCTCGACAATATAGGTATTCTCACCAATTTCACGAACTTCCACACTAGATTTATCTGTTTCGTCGTCAATCTCACCAACGATTTCTTCCAAAAGATCCTCGAAGGTAACAAGACCAGCAACGCCACCGTACTCATCAAGCAAGATAGCCATCTGATTATTGGTGTTACGAAAGGCTGCCAAGAGATCATCTACGAAGATAGTCTCAGGAACAAAGAGAGGTTCGTTCATGATTCGACGAAGTTTGATATTTTCGAAACCAAGTTCGAAACCTGCTTTAAGAAGATTTTTGGTATGAATGACACCGATAATCTTATCCTTGTCATCTTCGTAAACAGGAATACGAGAGAAACTTTCCTTGAGAATAGCTTGGATATTTTCTTGAGTGTTGTCTTCAATATCAATCATGAAGGCATCCGTACGAGGGACCATAACCTCACGCGCCATCAATTCATCAAGAGAGAATACCCCTTGGAGCATTTCAATTTCTTCAGCCTCAAGCGTATCCTCACTCTTGGTCAACATGTACTCAATCTCATCACGTGTCATCTGCTCATCGGCATCATCAAAGGTCATAGGTGTCAAACGAGACAAAAGATTGGTTGACGCCGAAAGAATCCAAACAAAGGGACTAACAATCTTACCTGTAACAATAATAACAGGAGCTGAGTAGATGGCTAGATTTTCCTTGAGGTTCATAGCGATACGTTTTGGATAAAGTTCCCCAAAAACGATAGAGATATAGGTCAAGACAACCAAAGAAATCATGCTACCCGCTGTCTTAGCCCAAGCCGCATGACCAAACCAAGTCGCTATCACTGCACCTAGTGACGCAGAGAGACTGGCCCCCTGTAAGAGGCTAATAAAGGTAATACCAACTTGGATAGTTGATAGGAAGTTGTTTGGATTTTCAAGAACCTTGAGCAGGCGGATAAATTTCTTATCGCCTTCTTCTGCCTTTTGCTCTACACGTGAGCGGTTAAGTGATACAAGAGCCATCTCAGATGCTGAGAAAAAGGCTGTAAGCAAGGTTAAAATTAGTAGTAAAATAGATTGAAATAATAAGGACTGACCACTAGAGTCTTCCATTTTTTCTTCTCCTCTAAAAAAAATTCTGACTTTCATTATACCATAATTTCCCAATAAAGGCGTCTATTTTATGCTATAATTAGGGTAATTTATCATCAAAGGAGAGACTTATGTCACTTATACGATTAGAAAATGTCAGCTTGGTCCGCCAAGGAAAAACACTTTTATCTGACCTTAACTGGACAGTTGAAAAAGGACAAACCTGGGCTATCCTGGGACTTAACGGTGCTGGAAAATCAACCCTCCTACGTTTGTTGACAGCTGAATTTTTCCCTTCTGAAGGGAAGGCTGGGATACTAGGCTACACCTTTGGTAATGGAGACATCACAGGTCTTCGTCAACACATCGGTATCGTCAGCTCCTTCATCACTGAGCGTCTACCTCAACATATGACTGCTGAAAAAATCGTCCTTACCGGTAAGTACAAGAGCTCAATCCTCTACAAAGCCTATGGAGACAAAGAGCTACAAGAAGCCAAGGATATGCTAACTTCACTTGGTGCTGGAGATTTGATTGGTCGTAAATACCATGGCCTCTCTCAGGGAGAAAAGCAAATCTGTTTGATTGCTCGTAGTCTTATGGAAGATCCCGACATCATCATCCTTGACGAAGCAACTGTGGGCTTGGATCTCTTTGCCCGCGAAAAGCTGTTACGTCAGATCGACCGTATCACCTCGCTTCCTCACGCACCCCTGGTCCTTTACGTCACCCACCATGCTGAAGAGATTACTGAGAAGATGGACCACATCCTCCTACTCCGTCAAGGAAAAATCGTGGCACAAGGACCAAAAAATGATATCATCACACCGGAAGTTTTAGCTGACTTCTACCAAAATCCTGTTCAAATTATTCCAATTGATGACCATCGTTTTTACATTAACCCTCTTCTATAAAAATCGCTCAAAGAAACAAGTCCCCTAGACATTATCTGGGGGACTTGTTGTTTTATCACTACTCCTCTTTTATTTTAGATACACCATACAAAATTAAGGCTGGAACGATATGCTGTTCTATAAAAATATATGAAAAAGAAGCCAAGAAAAATCTTGGCTTCTTTTTGTGATAACATTCATTGCTTAAGCCCGACCTCGAGCCAGATTAATCATATCATAGGTTAACGTGTTGCTAGTTTCTTTGAGAGAGTAATCCTCCAAAGTATTGACTTCCTTACGAAGCTGCTTGGCATAACGGCTAGAGATAAGTTCAGCCTGCTCGTACTCGTTGATAACCTTACGTTCCAAATAGTAGCCTCGCAACATTTCATCAATATTGTCTGGATGAAGGTGGGTGATAACCCGCTCAACAAAGGCACCTGATTGAATAATCTCAGCCTCTTGAAGGCGACTGCGTTTCAGATAAGACAAGAGATCTGAGTGATAAACACCTTCCAGATTACTCAAGGCTTCCAAAATCTGCTCAGTATTTGTCAAATAGAGCTCAGTCATATGGTCGCGGTTTTCTTCCGTCAACCTAGGACCTCTTCTAGTATCATCCTGATCAATACGAAACTTGAAAGTAAGAGCTAAGTGCAACAATCTACGAAGGCCACGCACAAAGACAGCTAGGGCGTAAGAAAGGCTAGAGACAAAACCACGGTTGATACGACGTTCCAAGCCCTTGATATAACGTTGGTAGAGATTGTATTCGAGTTCTGAAATCTTCCCCTTCTTGTAGGCATATTCCAGACCCTCACTCTCGATTTCCATAATCATTACTCGAATATTGGCCAACTCTTCTTTGACATCATTTGATTCCTGCTCCAAGATTAAATCTTCCAAGCGTTGATTGTAGTTGTCAATCGTAGCATAGACAGCTCTTTGATTAGTTGACTGTTTTAGATCTTTTTCCAACTCGCCGACCACATCATTAAGAATGGCAATCTGCATATAATGGTTGGTCGTGTGGGCTGGTCCAGTGGCTAGCTTAGGTAGGACTAAAATCCCTGTTAAGAAACTTAATAAAGTGACACCCGCTACCGTAAAGAGCAAGAGACTATGTTCCAAAGCCGTCATATTGGCAACCGGAAGCAAAAGGATGGTTGCAATGGAAACCGTTCCTTTAACACCTGAAAAGGTTAACAGAGTAGAACCCTTCCAGATTTTTTTTAGTGATCGTTTGGCCCTCCAAGCTCTTTGGGCAAATACTGCACTAATCATAACAAAGCGAATGCCAAACATGGTCGCTGTTAAAAGGATGATAGCAAGAAGCATCCAGAGATTATCGTAAGTGCTGCTACGCAGTACTGGGGCTGCTAGGGTTGGAAGTTCTGTTCCCAAGAGGAAAAAGACCATACCATTAAGCATGAAGGTAATGGTTCCCCAAATCGTATGAGAAACACTATCCAACTTGGCATCAAAAACGGTGATTTTTTTGAACCGACTGGCAAGCGAAATCCCTGCTACGACAACGGCAATAATTCCAGAAGCATGAATTTCCTCGGCTACAAAGTAAGAGGAAATCGGTAGTACCAACTCTAGTAAGAGAGCACCTGTGACATCTGCAGCATCCATATTGTCCAAAATGGTCAAAAAGAGGCGATTAAATAAGGCTGTAATCAAGCCAATTAAAAAACCACCAAGCACAGAAATAACCAAATTCCAGCTCGCACCAAGGAGGGAGAAGGTCCCTGTTGTCAATGCAGTCACTGCCACCTGAAAGGCAACCAAGCCAGAGGCGTCGTTCAGAAGACCTTCACCCTGCAAAATATAGCTAATCCACTTTGGAAAACTGAAACGTTTGGAAATAGCGGAATAGGCAACCAAATCCGTTGGTCCAAGGGCGGCACCGATGGCTAGGCAGGCAGACAAGGGTACCGAAGCAGGCAAGACGGCCTTAGCAAGATAACCGATTCCCAAGGTAGACACAAAGATAACTGGGAAAATCAAAAATAGAATGAGTTTCCAGTTACGTAGAATACTAGTGATATCACTTTCTTCACCCTCACGAAACAGCAAGGGAGCAATAATGAAAGCTAGGAAAAGTTCTGTTTCAAGCTCGAAAGCGCGTCCCTTTAAAAGTAAACCAATACCAACCCCAAAAATAATTTGAATCAAAGGTAGGGGAAGACGTGGAAAGACACGATTGATAACGTTCGATAAAATCAAGCTAAAAAGAAGAACAAGCAAAGCTAATGATAAATGCATAGCTCCTCCTACCCTTCCTTATGACAACAGTTTGAGAATAGTTCTTTTTGCTTACTAATTTTTTTATCAATGGCAGTGACATCTTCCTTAGCCAAAAGTTTATGGCAACGTTCGACCTCAAGACTAGCTAACTTTTTCTTAATTTTAGCCGTTTTACGATTATCAACCTTTTTCAAAGTACCCTCGGCACTCTGCTTATCGATATATTTGGCCTGCATATCTGCAAGTTTTTCTTTAATATCTGTAATCATTGTAATTTCTCCAACATCACCAAAAATGGTGGGGTATTAATTTGATTAAGGGGTTGGTAAAGCATAGCTGTAAAATCACGCTGGTCCAAACCGATAACGTACTCAAGCACAGCATCCTTCTCCATATCGCCACCATCATGACCATAGTAAATCATAATAGCTAAACGACCACCCACCTCTAGACGGTCAAGAATTTTCTCAATGGCCTCAAGGGTCGTGTGGGGTTTGGTAATAACACTCTTATCTGCAGATGGCAGATAACCCAGATTGAAAATAGCTGCACGAATAGGTTCCGTGACATAACGGTCCAGATTTTCGTGACCGTCTAAAATGAGTTCCGCATTTTCAATTTCCAAATCTGACAAGCGTTGACGAGTCTTTTCGAGCGCCTGCTCCTGCACGTCAAAGGCATAAACCTTCTTGGCAAGACCAGCCAGAAAGGCTGTGTCATTGCCGTTTCCCATGGTTGCATCGACAACTACACTCTCATCGTCCAGCACTTGAGCTAGAAAGTCATGAGATAGATGAATTGGTCGTTTAATCATGCTTTTTCCTCCTTCTCGTTAGCTACTTTGCACCCTTGCCATGAGTCACGACGTTCCATCTCTTTGTCAATGGCATTGAGGACTTCCCATTTGTTGAGACTCCACATAGGACCTATCAACATATCTCTCGGCGCATCACCAGTAATTCGATGAATGACGATATCCTTAGGGATGATTTCCAACTGGTCACAGATGATGGACACATACTCTTCCTGACTCAGCAATTTAAGACGCCCCTCGTGGTAGTCTCTTTGCATACGCGTATTGGTCATCAGATGGAGGAGGTGGAGTTTAATTCCCTGAATGTCATTGTCCGTCACACAACGTCGAACATTTTCCACCATCATCTCGTGGGTTTCCCCTGGTAGCCCATTAATCAGATGCGATACAATCTCAGCCTTTGGCGCACGCTCACGCACACGCTTAACCGTCTCCACATAGAGATCATAGCTGTGTGCTCGGTTAATGAGTTCTGACGTTTCTTCATAAGTCGTTTGCAAGCCAAGTTCAACGGTCACATGCATACGTTCTGTGAGTTCTGCCAGATAATCAATCACATCGTCTGGCAAACAGTCCGGGCGGGTACCGATATTGATGCCAACAACACCAGGCTCATTGATAGCCTGTTCGTAGCGTTCCTTGATAACTTCAAGCGACGCGTGGGTATTGGTAAAGTTTTGAAAATAAACCAGATATTTCTGAACTTCTGGCCACTTGCGGTGCATGAAGTCAATCTCATGGTAAAACTGCTCACGAATCGGTGCCTCAGGTGCTACAATAGCATCCCCAGACCCCGATACCGTACAAAAGGTACAGCCACCGTGGGCCACTGTGCCATCACGATTGGGACAATCAAAACCCGCATCAATTGGTAGTTTGAAAATCTTTTCGCCAAAAATTTCACGATAGTAATCATTGACTGTTCTATAACGTTTTTTCATAAAGACTATTATAACACTTTGACCTAAAAAAGAGAGTAAGACTCAGACAAAAATCATGAATTTCTGCCTGTCCTACTCTCTTCTTATTTAGTCTTTTTCAAATAATCAATGGCTTCTTGAGCTGTTTTAACAGGGACGATTTTCATCTTGGTTCCCAGTTTCTTGGCAGCTTCCTTGGCCTCTTGATAGTTGGTTTTGGCATCCGGATCAGCCTTTTTCATTTCCTTGGTTACTGGATTATTTGGCACGAAGAAAATGTCTGCACCACTATCAGCCGCTGATTTCACCTTGAGGTAGGCACCACCGATATCACCGACCGAACCATCCTTTTCAATGGTTCCTGTTCCAGCAATCTTACGGCCAGCCTTGAGGTCTTGACCAGATACCTGATCGTAAATAGCTAGGGTAAACATAAGACCCGCACTTGGTCCGCCAACGCCATCAAGTTTAAACTTCACATTTTCAGGACTCTTAACCTCGGTATGATCTGTCAAACCGATACCAATACCATTTTTACCATTGGCAATCTTGATAATCTTACCAGTGGCAGTCTTTTCTTTGTCATCTGTCGTATAAGTGACCTTGACTTTTGAACCCAGCTTAAGTCCTTGAACGTATTTAATCAAGTCAGCAGAATTATCAAAGGTCTTGCCATTGACAGCTGTCACCGTATCCGCAATATTGAGGACACCCTTGAAGCTAGAATCATCAGCCACCTGAAGCACATAGACACCCATATACTCCAAGCTAGCCTCCTTACCGGCCAGAGTCAAGCCCTGATAAATCGCTTGGTTTTGGGAAGTCTCCATGTAAAATTGGTTGATACGCATGAAATCTTCATCAGAGTAATTCCCAGTTGCCTCTTCAGCTGTTTGAAGCTTTGCAAAATCATTAAGCTGAGCATAGAGCATCAAGGCTAAAGTCGCCTTGGTTTGGGCCACTGCCACAAAATTGTAGGATCCTTTTGAATCATCAGCTTTCTTGTCTACAGTCAAGACTTCCTTAGTATCAAAAGCACCACCCGGAAGCTCAACATAATAATTATTTAGCGGGAAAAAGAGGGCAAATAGGAGGAAAAGTACCGTAAAAATACTTAACAACCACCACTTAATCCGCCAAATTTTCCCTAATAGTGATTTAGATTCGTTCTTGTTTGCCACGCTTAGCCTCCACTTCCTTAACAACTGCTTGAGGAACATAGGAACTAATATCCCCCTCAAAATAAATCAACTCACGCACACGACTGGAAGAGACTGGTGTTACCTCATGACTAGCAATCAAATAAACCGTTTCAATTTCAGGGGCCAACCCCTTATTGAAATAATCCATATTAGCCTCATAGTCAAAATCTGTCGCATTACGAAGGCCTCGGACCAAATAAGTCACCCCAAGATCTCTGGCGACATCTACAGCCAGACTATCGTGAGCCGTTATAACCTTTACATTGGGAAGATCTGCCACGACCTCTTCCAAGATACGCTTGCGAGTCTCCACGTCCCAGAAGCCCTGCTTATTTTTATTATAAAAGAGACCGATATAGAGCTCATCAAAGAGCTTGCTGGCTCTGGCAATAATATCCATATGCCCATTAGTAATCGGATCAAAAGACCCCGTAAACATAGCAATCTTTGTCATAGCATTCCTTTCTACAACTTCCCTATCAAAGGCTAACGCACGTAAACGGTCACCTTACTGATACCATAGGTTTTCTGTTTCCAAATCCCAAAGTTTGAAATTTCTTCAGGCAGGTCCACAGCCTTATCCGTCTCGCAAACCAACATAACCTCCTCAGCTAAGAGCCCTTGCTCCTCTAACTGAGTAATATTGGCCACAATCTGCTCTTTGGCATAAGGCGGATCTAAAAGTACCAAGTCAAACTTTCCTGTCAATTGTGTCAGCGCACGCGCCGCATCCATCTTCAAAAGCTGGAACTGCTTCTCACTCTTGGTCATCTTGATATTTTCCTGAATAACAGCCTGTGCCCGACGATCCTTTTCCACGAGGACAGCAGACGACATACCACGACTGATAGCCTCAATAGCCAGACTACCACTTCCAGAAAAAAGATCCAAAACACGCCCTCCATCAAAGAAAGGACCAATCATATTGAAAATGGCACCCTTGACCTTGTCCGTTGTTGGACGAGTCGTTTTGCCTTCTAACGTTTTAAGCGGACGTCCGCCAAATTCACCTGCTACAACACGCAAGTCGGTCACCTCGTTTTTACTGATTTTTAGTAAGACTTTTCTATTATAACAAAAAACACGCATAGATGTTGGTCCAAAGGGGACTAGACAAGCTAAATCCCCCCAAGAGAACACAAAAAACTCGAGAACATCCCGAGTTTTTATTATTTTACTTATCACCAAGTGCAGTCACGTAGTTGTAGGCTTCGATACCAGCTGTGGCACCATCACCTACGGCTGTTGTAATTTGGCGAAGGTCTTTCTGACGGACATCCCCAATGGCAAAGATACCAGGAATACGTGTCGCCATCTTATCATCTGTAATTACCCAACCATCTTGGTCAGTGACGTCGAGACCTGTCAAGTAATCTGAAACAGGATCAAGTCCCACATAAACGAAGACACCGCCAAATTCGTGGTTAGTCACCTCACCAGTTTTGACATTCTTGATATCAACACTGCAAACCTTGATGTCATCACCCTTAATTTCTTCAACGACTGAGTCCCAGATAAACTTAACCTTTTCATTGGCGAAGGCACGGTCTTGAAGGACCTTTTGAGCACGCAATTCATCACGACGATGAACAATGGTCACGCTATTGGCAAAGCGTGTCAAATAAATTCCTTCTTCAACGGCAGAGTCTCCACCACCAACGACCAAGAGGTCTTGATTACGGAAGAAGGCACCATCACAGACCGCACAGTAAGATACCCCACGGCTGTTGTACTCTTCTTCGCCAGCAACACCAATGTGGCGATGTTTGGCACCAGTCGCAATGATCACTGTCTTGGTTTGGTACTCTTCATCACCAGTTTTGACAACTTTATAGTCACCCTTGTCTTCGATACCAGACACGATACCATAAAGATTTTCAACGCCCAATTTTTCCAAAGGTTCGAACATCTTCATTGACAATTCTGGACCAGAAATACTTTCAAAACCAGGGTAATTTTCAATATCAGACGTGTTATTCATCTGTCCACCAGGAGCACCTTGCTCCAAAGTTGCCACTTTAAGGTTGGCACGTGCTGCATAGAGTGCTGCAGTCATCCCCGCAGGACCAACTCCAATAACAATTGTATCGTACATAAGTAACTCCTTATATGATTTTCTTGTAGAGATATCTTACACCTAATGTGCCAACAAAGCTAGAATTATGCATTCAGCACGATAAGAATCGCCATAAAAGCAAATGCCAAAACTGGGATCGAAACCATCGACATCATAATAGCATCATAGAGGGCACCTTGACGCTCCTTAACAGTTTTGTCCGCACGACGTAAGGCACGCCATCCAAGCCAAATGGCACCAATCACCAAGCACACAAAGAAAGCAATCACAAGGCCTAAGAGGTAAAATTTAAAAATATTTAATAACATAAATCATCCTAAAGTGAGAAATAGAAAAGGCTGAGATAACATTCTCCAACCTCTAAATTCGACTAGTAATAACTGCACGATGCAGTTTCTGATTGGACTATAGTCGCCTTTGAAACATTCAAAAGTTCCTAATCATCCTTGTGGGACTTTGACTATGGACTAAAATGTCGTCCACTCCCACCACCTTTTCTATTGTAACAAAAATCTCATCTTAAAGATATTGTTTTGAATAAGAAGCGAAAAATTCTTTTGTTCGTTCTTCTTTTGGATGGTTAAAGACTTCGTCAGGTGTTCCTTGTTCAAGAATACGACCTTTTTCAAGGAAGAGCACCTTGTCAGCCACTTGATAAACAAAGTTCATGTCGTGACTGACCAAAATCATAGTTTGACCTGACTTAGCTGCATCAGCGATTGATTTTTCAACCTCACCAACCAACTCAGGGTCAAGAGCAGATGTTGGTTCGTCAAGCAAGAGCACATCAGGCTTCATTGCAAGGGCACGAGCCAAGGCCACACGTTGCTTTTGACCACCTGACAAGTGACGTGGGTAGTGGTTTTCACGATTAGAAAGCCCAACCTTAGCAAGCTCTTCTTTCGCAATCTTGGTAGCTTCTTCGTCAGAAAGTTTCTTAACAATCTTAAGACCTTCCTTAACATTATCCAAGGCTGTACGACGTTCAAAGAGGTTGAACTGTTGGAAAACCATGGCCAACTTACGGCGAAGGGTAAGGATTTGTTCTTTAGTGATAGTCTTAAAGTCGACTTTAAAATCATCAATGGTAATGGTACCAGAATCAGGTTGTTCCAAATAGTTTAAGCTACGAAGAATTGTTGATTTCCCTGCACCAGAGGCACCAACAAGAGCTACAACTTCACCCTTTTCAATGTCAATATCAATACCATCGAGAACCTTTTGACCTGAAAATTCCTTGGTCAAATTTTTGATACTAATCATTAGCGGTCACCTCCAATTCCAGAAATGTCAGTCACTTCAGGCGCCTTAATGGCCATGTGATTTTCAACTGAACGACCAATGTACTCAATCAAGATTGAGATTACCCAGTATACAAGGGCAACTGAGATATAACGTTCAAAGTAACGGTAGTCAGCACCACCCAAGATTTGAGCCTGAGCATACATTTCGACGATACCAGCACTAAAGGCAAGTGATGTTCCCTTAGTCAAGCCAATCAAACTGTTAATCAAACTTGGTGTTGCAATAACTGCCGCATTTGGAATAATAACACGACGGTAAACCTGTGCCGATGTCATCCCAAGAGAACGGGCAGCTTCGATTTCCCCAGCGTCAACGGCCTGAATCGCTGCACGAATGGTTTCACTCATGTAGGCTGCTTCGTTAAAGGCAAAGGCCGTAATCGCGAAGATAGCTGGTGGAATCTCATTGATATTCCAATCCAAACCAAATTCACCATTCAAATAACGAAGGAAGAGTGGTATTCCATAGTAAGTCAACATGAGTTGTACAAGGATTGGTGTCCCACGCAAGAAGCTCACAAAAACTGCTTGAATTGGATAAAGGATACGTACTCGATTGATCTTAACGACCGCAAAGACAAGGGCCAAAATCAAACCGAAGAAAGCACCTGCAATGGTCAATCCCAAAGTCAAAGGCAAGCGTTCCACAATCTTAGGAACAGCATCAAAGACTGCCTTCCATGAGAAGAGCTTACCAGCTGGCATCCAAGACGAAATCCATTTGAAGATAATCGTAATCAGTTGCAAAACATAGCCCCAAAGAATTTCTACTAGCCAAGACAAGGGAATGGCTAAAGCAACAGCTACTGCCAAACCAACCAAGCCAATGATAACTTGGAGATACCAAGGTGACCGATTAAATGCTTCTATACTCTTTTTCACAATGTCGCCCTTTCTTTCTAAAAAAGTAGGTTAGCCTAGTGCTAACCATTCAAATATCTTATCATAATTTTATAGTATTCATTTTAGCACGACTCAGAAAGTCTGTGAAATAGTCTTTTCTTATCATAGTGATAAGAAAATCGTATCACTGATAATAATACCTTGTTAAGACCAAAAAGATTTGAACTAATTCCTTATTTAACGAACAAAGTGAGCATAAACCGAGGCTTTCCGGCGTGAGAAAAACACCTGAAACTTTAAAGTTTCAGGTGTTCGGAAGTTTTGAGACCTTAGGCTCAAAACTTAGTCATGGAGCTTCGACGAAGGTCGCTGACGTCCGTCATCACCTCAGGAAAGCCTCAAAAGAAAGCTTTGTGTTAAATCCAAAGCTGAGACAGCAGTCTCAACTTTTAACAGTCTTATTTCAAATCACTGACGTAATCGCCACCGAAGTATTCCTTGCTGAGTTTGGCAAGGGTTCCATCCTTCTTAAGCTCTTTGATACGCTTATTAACAAATGTCTTGAGTTCCTTACCTTGCTTATCATTTGAGAATAGAAGATATTCCAGACCATCAGTCTTCATACCGATATCGTCTTTAATCTTGTTTACAGCTAGCTTATAGCCTTGATCTTTGACAATGTACTCAGACGAAATCGCATCGTAAAGGATAAAGTCAATTTTTCCTTCTTGAATGTGTTGAATACGTGTTGAAAGACCCGTTGAGCTAGAAGCATAGTTGATAGTAATTGGTGTCTTGTCCGCATTGGCATGGTTCCAATTTTCAAGCAACTGAGCATAGTTAGAGCCAGGAAGCACCTCTGTCGTCTTACCAGACAAATCGTCTAGGCTAGTATACTTGGTACCCTCAGCACTAGTGATGGCATAGTTAGAACGTGAAATCGGATCTGAGAAACCATATTTCTGAGCACGTTCTTCATTGTAGTTGAAGTCGTTAGCCGCAATCTGATAACGTCCAGAATCCACCCCTGTCAAGATGGAATCAAAAGGTGTCGTTACAAACTTGACCTCATATTTGTCCGAATCCTTGAAAATAGCCTTGACCAAATCAATATCATAACCCTTGAAGTCGTCACCTTTTTTGAAAGTGAAAGGTGCCGTATCAGAGTCCGTCGCAACAGTAATCGTCTGCTTTTCACCAGATCCCTTACTGTCACTCTTGTTTCCACAAGCTGCCAAAGTCAAAACTGACAAGCCAAGAATCCCTAAACCTGCAAGCCATTTTTTCATATCTATAATCCTCGATACTTTCATTAATAGTTAGTGATAACAGTTTATCATCTTCATCCTTAGTCGTCTAATAATAAAAACCTAAGTGGTGATAGAAAATGGTTATAGGGGAATCGATACAACGAACAATAAGAAAAGAGCTGCCACTGGTGTGACAACTCTTCTCGTCCAAAAAAGCTTTCCGTACATGTTTAACATCAAATGCAATAAAACTCTATTTTCCCTTACTTGATGACTTACTGCTTGAATCGCTACTGTCTTCAGGTTGATAATCTGATAAATTCTTATGGATACGTTCAGCGTAAACGGCTCTGCTTCCTGATTCATCATGGTCAACCAAGGCTTCGGCAAGCTCTTTATAATCTTCTATAGAAATCGTCCAGTTGCCTCCATCATCTTTGGTTAGCTTGAAGGTCTTTTCTAGATTATCAGCACCTGTCAAAGGTGTATAGGCCATTTCTTTATCAATATCCTTAAATTGTGTCAAATCTCCGTTAAAGTTTTCACCATAAAGGAATTTCGTTGTGAGATCTTTGGCTTTACCTTTTTCCACATCGTTGTTATCAGCTTGATTCCATTGTTTCAACTTGTCAATATCGTTGTCATAGAGACTCATAAGGAGAGTACGAACAGCAGCTGCAGCACCATAGGCACTAACAGAACGTGAAGTAAAGGTAACTGTCGCTTCATTTCCTTTAACTTTGACATCTTTCAGCTTATAGTCCTGAATCTTACCAATCATATTACGACGGACCTTGAGGAACTTAGAAAGCACTTGGGTTGGAGTCTTGGCATCATAACCTTCAATGTATTTAAACGTATACTTGTCTTCCGGTGTATACCCCTTTTCTTCGATAGTATCTGCAACTTGTTTTTCAAAAACATTCGTTTCAGTCCAGGTTTCGTAATTTTCACCGTAGAGTTTTGAAAAACCGTTACTAGATTTTCCAAGCATAGTATCAATTAAAACTGTCGCATCAGCCTTGGCACGTTCTGTCGGAGTTGGTGTCGCTTTTTTCTTCTCAGCTGGTTTATTGGAAGCACAAGCTACGAGAACCAAGCAAGCTGCTAGAATCAGTCCTAAATAGGTAAGAACTTTTTTCATTAATATTATTCCCTCATTTCTTTTAGTTACTCTTTAAGATAGCATAGGTCTGATGATTCTTCAAAGTCACTTTCCAAAAGAAAAAATCAAAACTCTACTATTATAATGACTCCAAATCATCTAGGTCCAATTGCCTGCCTTCTTGATCTTCCAGACCCGTCAGCGTCACACCGAGCAGGCGAACACCGCTGCTATTTTCCTCTAATTGATCAAAAATGGTATGGGCAATCCTTTCGATGGTGTCGAAATCCTGAGTCGATTTGTCCAAGGTCATACGCTTGGTTAAGGTCGAGAAATCCGAATAACGGACCTTGATGACAATAATTCGACCGACTTTTTTATTTTTCTGAGCACTTTCAGCTACCCGCCTAGCATTCTTAGTCAACTCAGCCTTGATGTCATCTTCATTATAAAGAAGTTTGCCGTAGGTTCGCTCACTTCCAATAGATTTACGGACACGATTGGGCCTAACAGGACTATTGGAAATCCCTCTAGCCTTTCGAAAGAGATCAAATCCAAAACGTCCAAAACGATCAATCAGCGTCATCTCAGGAATCTTCAGAAGATCGGCACCGGTGTATATTTCCATGTCATGAAGACGTTCAACTGACTTTTTACCTACCCCATGAAACTTTTCAATAGGTAGCTTTCCCAAAAATTCCTGAGCTTCCTCTGGAAGCACCACCGTCAAACCAGCAGGCTTTTGAAAATCAGAGGCTAGTTTGGCGATAAATTTATTGTAGGAAACCCCTGCTGAACAAGTCAGGTGAAGTTCCTGCCAGATATCATACTGGATAAGTTTGGCTACCTTAACCGCCGATTTGATACCAAGCTTATTTATCGTCACATCAAGATAGGCTTCGTCGATAGACATAGGCTCTACCAAGTCGGTGTAGCGTTTAAAAATCTCACGAATTTGCATCCCTACCTCTCGGTAATGGCTATAATTTCCTGAGATAAAGACAGCATTAGGACAACGTTCATAGGCTTCCTTAGAAGACATGGCTGAATGGACACCATATTTTCTAGCCTCGTAATTACAGGTTGATACCACACCACGTCCCCCAGTTTTTCTAGGATCGTGACCGATAATAACCGGTTTGTCCTTAAGACTGGGGTCATCCCTCATCTCGACCTGAGCAAAAAAGGCGTCCATGTCAATATGGATGATTTTCCGACTGGTATCATTTATTAGAGGAAACTCTAACATGGCTCCCTGCCTCCTTTCTCAGATTTATCTCATTGTAAAGCTTTTCACATAAAACTTTGGGACTACAAAGCATTCTCCCCTTATGATACCAAAATCTATCAAAAAACAGAAATTTATAATACAGATTTGTCGTTTTCGAAACTGTATTATAAAAGAATGTCTCTAAAAACGCAGTTTTAAAGTTGTGTAAGCGGTTACTGTGTGATAGAATACTTCTAGAGAATGTAACAGATGATTTTGTTACTAGAATTATAGGAGATCCAAACTATGGCAACGGTTAAAACTAACACAGATGTTTTTGAAAAAGCGTGGGAAGGCTTTAAAGGAACTGACTGGAAAGAAAAAGCTAGCGTTTCACGTTTCGTTCAAGCAAACTACACACCTTATGATGGTGACGAAAGCTTCCTTGCAGGACCAACTGAACGCTCTCTAAAAATTAAAAAAATCGTAGATGAAACTAAAGCAGGCTATGAAGCTGAAGGACGCTTCCCAATGGATACTCGTCCAACTTCAATCGCTGACATTGACGCAGGATACATTTCAAAAGAAGATGAACTTATCTATGGTATCCAAAATGATGAGCTCTTCAAATTGAACTTCATGCCTAAAGGTGGTATCCGTATGGCGGAAACTGCTTTGAAAGAACACGGTTATGAACCAGACCCAGCTGTACACGAAATTTTCACAAAATACGTGACTACAGTTAACGATGGTATCTTCCGTGCTTACACTTCAAACATCCGTCGTGCACGTCACGCTCACACAGTTACTGGTCTTCCAGATGCTTACTCACGTGGACGTATCATCGGGGTTTACGCTCGTCTTGCCCTTTACGGTGCTGACTACTTGATGCAAGAAAAAGTTAACGACTGGAATGCTATCAAAGAAATCGACGAAGAAACTATCCGTCTTCGTGAAGAAGTTAACCTTCAATACCAAGCACTTCAAGACGTTGTTCGCCTTGGTGACCTTTACGGTGTAGATGTTCGTCGTCCAGCCTTCGATACTAAAGAAGCTATCCAATGGACAAACATCGCCTTCATGGCAGTATGTCGTGTAATCAACGGTGCCGCTACTTCACTTGGTCGTGTGCCAATCGTCCTTGACGTATACGCAGAACGTGACCTTGCTCGTGGTACTTACACTGAATCAGAAATCCAAGAATTCGTTGATGATTTCGTTATGAAACTTCGTACAGTTAAGTTTGCTCGTACAAAAGCTTACGACCAATTGTACTCAGGTGACCCAACATTCATCACAACTTCTATGGCTGGTATGGGTGCTGACGGACGTCACCGTGTTACCAAGATGGACTACCGTTTCTTGAACACTCTTGACAACATCGGTAACTCTCCAGAACCAAACTTGACAGTTCTTTGGACTGACAAATTGCCTTACTCATTCCGTCGCTACTGTATGCACATGAGCCACAAACACTCTTCTATCCAATACGAAGGTGTAACTACTATGGCTAAAGACGGATACGGTGAAATGAGCTGTATCTCATGTTGTGTATCACCACTTGACCCAGAAAACGAAGAACAACGTCACAACATCCAATACTTCGGTGCTCGTGTTAACGTGCTTAAAGCCCTTCTTACTGGTTTGAACGGTGGTTACGACGATGTTCATAAAGACTATAAAGTATTTGACATCGAACCAGTCCGTGATGAAGTTCTTGACTTTGACACTGTTAAAGCTAACTTTGAAAAATCTCTTGACTGGTTGACTGACACTTACGTAGATGCCCTTAACATCATCCACTACATGACTGATAAGTACAACTACGAAGCTGTTCAAATGGCCTTCTTGCCAACTAAACAACGTGCTAACATGGGATTTGGTATCTGTGGTTTCGCAAATACTGTTGATACATTGTCAGCAATCAAATACGCTACAGTTAAACCGATCCGTGACGAAGATGGCTACATCTACGACTACGAAACAATCGGTGAATACCCACGTTGGGGTGAAGATGACCCACGTTCAAACGAATTGGCAGAATGGTTGATTGAAGCTTACACTACTCGTCTTCGTAGCCACAAACTCTACAAAGATGCAGAAGCTACAGTTTCACTTCTTACAATCACTTCTAACGTTGCTTACTCTAAACAAACTGGTAACTCTCCAGTTCACAAAGGGGTATACCTCAACGAAGATGGTTCAGTGAACTTGTCTAAATTGGAATTCTTCTCACCAGGTGCTAACCCATCTAACAAAGCTAAAGGTGGATGGTTGCAAAACTTGAACTCACTTGCAAGCCTTGACTTCGGTTATGCAGCTGACGGTATCTCACTTACTACTCAAGTATCACCTCGTGCCCTTGGTAAGACTCACGACGAACAAGTTGACAACCTCGTAACTATCCTTGACGGATACTTCGAAAACGGTGGACAACACGTTAACTTGAACGTTATGGACTTGTCAGATGTTTACGAAAAGATCATGAGCGGTGAAGATGTTATCGTACGTATCTCTGGATACTGTGTAAACACTAAATACCTCACTCCAGAACAAAAAACTGAATTGACACAACGTGTCTTCCACGAAGTTCTTTCAATGGACGACGCTTTGGGATAAATCTAAGCATATAACAAGAAACAAGCATCCTAGTGATGCTTGTTTTTTCTTAGCTTCTTAAACAGTTTCTACCAAACTGTACAAAACCTTACATTAACAGTTGTTAATAATTATGGATAGGACTATAATACAAACTGAATTTGAAAGAAGGTATTATTATGAAAAAAGTGTTTTTCAAAACTAGTCTTGGAATCACACTTAGCGTCCTAGCTAGTGTCTTATTCCTTGCCCACAAATCTGAATTCTTCAAGGACGATAGTGCCTTATATGATGAATTTGATTCTACGTTGGATTAAGGAGGAGAACTATCATGCAAAAGAAAAAAGCAATTATGATCGGTGCTGGTTTATCAAATATGGCTGCCGCTGTTTACCTCATTCAAGAAGGTAAATGGTCAGGAGACCAAATCACTTTCTACGCTCTTGATAATTACGGATCAAACGACGGTTCCCCTACCCAAGATGTTAAGGATGACTATTGGAATAAAAATCATCCGATGGAAAATCAAAAGGGTTATATTGCTCGCGGTGGTCGTATGCTTAACTACCGTACCTATGTTGACTTGATGGATTTGCTTGATCGGGTTCCTTCAATGACAGAACCATGTCTTACAGCTGCTGAGGATACTCGCCAATTTGATGCCGCACACCCAACCTATGACAAGGCTCGTCTCTTAACAGGCGGACAAGGTATCGTTGATGGTGGTAAGCTTGGTTTGAATAATAAAAGTCGTAAGCTCCTTACGCAGTTAATTATGATGCCTGATTCACAAGAAGAAAAACTAGATAACATCACGATTGCTGACTATTTCAAAGACAATACTGAGTTTTTCGAAAGTAACTTTTGGTTTATGTGGGAAACGACATTCGCTTTTAGGACTCGCAGTTCTGCACAAGAGCTTCGTCGTTACATGCACCAAATGATTTATGAATTCACTCAGATTGAGCATTTAGTTGGTGTTAACCGTACACGCTATAATCAATACGAAAGCATCATGAAGCCTTTGATTAATTACTTGGAAAAAGAGGGCTGTCACATAGTCCTTAATCGTCGTGTTGTTGACTGGAAATTCAAGGACAGCAAGATGCAAGACGAAATTACTGTTACTGGTCTTCACATGGTCAATACTAAAACTGATGAAAATGAGTTCGTCCCAGTGGATAACGATACAGCAGTCATCTTTACAAACGGTTCGATTACTGACTCTGCAACACTAGGTGATTTCAACACTCCGGCTGCAGAAAACATGGATTATGGTGCTGCTTCAAGTCTTTGGAAAAAGGCATCAGATCATTTTTATAACCTTGGTAATCCTGATAAATTCTTCGCTGATCGTGATGCCAGTGAATGGGTAAGTTTCACTCTCACTACTAAAAATCATCTCTTCTTGAACGAAATTGCTCGTATTACCACTCAGGAACCAGGCAACGCCCTTAATTCCTTTATTTCTACAGAACCAGTGACACCACTCGGTCAAAAAGATGTAACCATGTCAATCGTTGTCCATCACCAACCTCACTTCACTAGTCAAAAACCAAACGAAACGGTTCTTTGGGGATACTTCCTCTACCCTCGTCGTCACGGGGAAATCATTGATAAACCTTATATCGAAATGACTGGTAAAGAGATGCTCCAGGAACTTATTGGACAACTTTCAAAGGTAGACCCAGGGCCTATCAATATCAGCGATAAAGAAGAGGAAATCATGGACAGTGTTATTAACTGTATCCCTGTCTATATGCCATATGCTTCTGCTCTCTTTAACAATCGAGCCAAGTCAGATCGTCCTAAGGTTATTCCAAAACATTCAACAAACCTTGCCTTTACTGGAGAATTTGTCGAACAACCTTATCAAATGATTTTCACAGAAAATAGTGCTGTTCGTTCTGGAGAAATCGCGGCTTTCCATTTTGCTGGTATCCCCATGTCACGTTTGGTGAAAACACCTCGTTATGATAAAGATGTCAAAACCTTGTTAAGAGCTGCAAAGAAAATGTTCGATTAAGAATCATTACACACATTAAAGACAGTAAACATCATGATTTCAAAATGTTTGCTGTTTTTTTATTTTTGCAAAAACCAGCTTTCATTATATTTTTCTAAATCTACTATAATTTACATTTGACTTTTTATCAGATTAGCTATAAAATAAAAGCGTTTCCGTTTGGTATCTCCAAACACTTCCTTCTCAGAAGCACCATAGAGAAACGATACTCAATTACGTCAAATGGATAGTGTCTAATAACACGTAAACTACCATTGTTATAAGATTAAAGAATATAAGGAGGACAAATGAATAAGAAAAGTTTTAAACTAATTGGATTAGTAGCTCTCGTAGCAAGTACTATCCTACTCGTAGCCTGCCAGTCTGATACCAAAACCGAATCCTCAAAGTCCAAGGACGTTCAATGGGGTTATACTGGTGCTACTGGTCCAGACCATTGGGGTGACCTTTCTAAAGATTATAAACTCAGCAAAAATGGTAAAGAACAATCTCCGATCAATATCACCGGAGCTGAGGACGTTGATCTTCCAGAACTAAACCTTAATAATCAAGAATCAGAGGCTCAAGTTGAAAATAACGGGCATACAATTGAAGTCAGCTTTAAAAATCCAAAGAATACCCTAACGATTGGTGATGATGTCTATAAATTACAGCAGTTCCATTTTCACGCACCTAGTGAGAATGAAATTGATGGTCAGACTTATCCTCTAGAGGGTCACTTCGTCTACAAGACTGATAATGGAAAAATCACAGTTATCTCAGTTCTCTATAATTATGGCGATGAAAATCAAGCCTTAAAACAAATCTGGGATAAGATGCCTCAGGCTGCTAATACTGAAACCGAGTTGTCTCAACCTATCTCACTAGATGATTTCTATCCTGAAGACAAGGACTACTACAACTTCGAAGGTTCCTTGACAACACCACCATGTACTGAGGGTGTTAACTGGATTGTCTTCAAGAATCAAGAAACCGTTAGTAAGGAACAAGTGGAGAAATTCACTCAAACCCTTGGATTTAAAAATAACCGTCCTATCCAAGATACAAACGGTCGACAAATTAAAGAATAAAACAAGATAAAAAGCTTGATGATGACTCCTCTCATCAAGCTTTTTTTCGTTGACAATTAGTTATAGACTTTGTTACACTTGCCCTATGATTATCAAACATACAAGAGATACACTCTCAGAAACTTACCTCGATGCCGTAGCCATCCGAAACACTGTTTTTGTTAAGGGGCAAGGTGTTCCTCGCTCCATTGAGATTGATGCGAATGAAGCCTACTGCATCCACTTTGTTCTATATGATGACAAAGGCAAGGCCGCAGCAACCGTACGCCTACTACCGAATAAAGACTTGACTCAGCTTACCCTCCAACGTATGGCGGTGCTCGATGCCTACCAAGGTCAAGGTCTGGGGAGCATTCTCCTAAAAGAAGCTGAAGATTTTGCACAAGAACAAGGCTTCCAGACTATTTCTCTCCATGCTCAACTCAGTGCACTTAAGTTCTACCTCAATAATGGCTATCAAGAAGTCGGTAACATCTTTGAAGAAGCTGGTATCCAACACATTACTGTAGAAAAATCCTTAATAAGTAAAAAAGCTTAAGCAGTTGACGTACTGCTTAAGCTTCTTCTTTTGTCGCAAATATAGGATAACCATGCTCGACAGCCAGCACTGTCACATTTTCTCTAGCTTTTAATCTCTCTGTGATTTTTTTCCAGTATTTCTGTCCTGTAAAAAGAAGGACAAAAAATCCCATGTAGACCAAAAAACCAAGAAATTGTTTATAATCAGAAGATGCCATTCTTGATTCTAGTTCTAGTAGCTCAAATATTCCTCTCAATAGGGCTGTAAAGGTAATCATTATAAGACTAAGTCCATTAAAGTATCCTAAACATATAAGCAAATACTCTATTTGAAGCTTCTTGGAACGCTTTTTGTAGAGTAACTTATAGTCTTGACCATACTTTTCAAACACAGGAAAATGAATATCAAACCCTCTTCTCATATGAAGGACTTTTAAATCGGGTTGGGCACGATACCCAAGGCAATGAATCAGTTTGTATAGTAGTTCTCTTATCAAAATATAAAAAGAAATAATAAGGTTAGATAACAAGCTAATAAATACCAAAACTACAAAAGAGCTTACATCTCTATTAGTCGTCAAAAAAATGATCACCACTGTAAAACACATACCACAGAAAAAGAGACTACTCCCGTTAAGCATGCAAAAGAGCAAACTCAGAAACCAAGGGATAAGCTTTCTTTCCTTGGAGTGTCTACTCGACCGTTTCACGAATCAGCTCCTTCTTCATTATCTCAATTAAAACATCTCTGTCCTTAATCCATTGAGCTCTCTCATCCTTGTAGTAAGTACGATTACTGAGGAAAATCGCCGCACGTTGACGAGGGATATTGATAAGCACAAAGGTACCTGTATAACCAGTGTGAAGAATCCACTCGCCTTGGAGGTCCCAAGCGACACTGCGTTCCTTGTTGGATTGGCTGATATTCTGCGTCATATTTTTAGCAAAATCATCCGTCAAATAATGGTTAACAAAAATCTCTAAGTCTTTTAGTGTTGAAAAGAGACCTGCTGAACCTGTATGTTCTTTGAGAACTCGAGCCTTGGGATCATGAACAGTCCCTCCCGTAACCCCCTTAACTGTTGGAACAGCTACCTCAACTGGGCCAAACTGTGTTTCAGACATACCAAACGGTTGAAAAATCTCGGAGTCAAAGAGCTTATCCAGTGTTTGTCCAGAGACTTTTTCAAGCATCAAACCTAGGAGAATAAAATTTATATCTGTATACAAGAAAGGTTTATCAGCCTTAACTTTGATGGCATTAATAGCAGCAATCAAGCCAGCTTGGTCTAAGTCATCACGATTTGGAATAAAAGGATCAATGCCGCTACTGTGAGAAAGAAGCTGACGAAGGGTTAACGTCTTATCCACAACTTCAGGATAATAGGTCGATAGTTTCTCATCCAAGTCCAATTTTCCCGCTTGCAAGTAGAAAAGACAGAGGGTCCCAACTCCGACTACCTTGGAAACACTAGCTAGATCATAGGTAAGTCCTGGAACTACCGGAATAGTTCCATCCTGAGTTCCTAGATAATGCTCCTGCCAATCTTGTCCGTCATAAAGTGCAAGGCTGGCACCTGGAAAGATGTCAGCCTTGATGTAGTCTGTAATTGTTGACAATGTTTGTTGAAAATTAGTCATTACTTTGTAAACCAAACCTCAATATTGCTCATGTCAGTGAGTGCGAGCAAGTTCCCTTTGCTGTCTAGGTAACTAGAGAACTGTTCTTTTTCAAGTTTATCATGCAAGGCAACCAAGTCATAGTCTTCTGCTACCTTAAACTCTAGAATTTCCAAATCCCAAGTCTGGTCTGGACTCACTTGGAGGTCAGGACCTTCTGCTTTTTCAAAGTGGATAGACAAAGGCAATTCTTCGCCAAAAAGATTATCGTAGAAGAAAGCTGCTTGAGCTGTATCAACAACGTTCAAGGTCAAAGACTCAACTGTAAAGTCTGACACTCCTTTGAAATCTTCTTTTTCTTCAACATCTGCGTATTCAACTGTCTTAAGAGTAGACAAGTCATCTTCAGCATGCATCAAAATAAGACCATTCTCAGGTGAGATTGTTTCAAAGGCATAGCCCTTTTCCCCTTGGAAAATAGCCTTGGCTTGGTGATCATCACGCGCCAAAAGGTATTCAATCTCAAGTGGATTTGAAACTTTAATGACCACTTTATTAATTTTCTTAGGACCTTCAACAGCGCGACAACGATAAGCTGGTGACTCCTCAATCACAAAAAGTGAGTTACGGTCTGTCCAATCTGTGAAGACCGCAAGGGCATTTTCCTCAGTCAAAAGCTTAAATCCTAATGTATTTTGGTAAAAATCAATATTTTCCTGTCTATTATTCACACGAAAGATTGGTGTGTGAAACTTAAAATTCCCTGATTGCGTCATGACAACCTCCATTCTTCTCTATTTTATCCGAAAAGAGCTTGTGTGACAAGGATTTTCCTAAGAAAAAACAGTATTGTAATTTTTTCACTTTCTTTCACACAAATTATGAAAATCATTACATTATCTTTACTTTGGGGCTAGCATTTTCCTCATTTTAGAGTATAATAGAGTCTATGAAAACTCTTGTCAATAATCTGGCATTTAGACATGCCTATCAGGGATTTTTTTTACTGCTGATGATAGCTATCCCAAACATCACCTTAGGTATGACAACCTTATATAACAATCAGACTGGATTGACTTTTACGAAGCTTGAAAGCTGGGGAGTCATCGCTATCAATCTCATCATTTTTTACCTTACCTATCTCTGGGCAAAGAGTGAAGGATTGATGACTCGTTTTAGACTAGACCTCAAGGATGCTAAAGCAATTATCTGGGGCTTTCTCACTATCTTCTTGATGGGAGTCATTGGCAGTAATCTTATGCTACTAACCCATACCAACTACCATGCAGAACTTCAAAAGACGCTCACAACAACGCCTATCCTTCCAGTAGCCATTGGTATGATTACGGCAGCCTTCCTCCAAGAAATCCTCTTTCGCAAGTGGATTTTCACCTGGTTAGCTCCTTATTCGAAAACAGCTGTGCTAGTCAGCACTGGGCTCTTTTGTCTCTTTCATATGCCAACTAATCTTGCCTACCTCACTCTTTATATCGGAATGGGCTTGGCTCTCTCTATGGTCTACCAAAAAAGAGAAAACTTATCTGCAAGTATCACACTTCATGTTTTATGGAATCTTTACACCTTAGGTGCTACCATTCTAGTAATGACTAATCCAATGTGACTGAGAATATTTTCTCAGTTTTTTATTACTTTCAAAATTTTAAGCATAAAAAAATCTGAAGCACTAACTTCAGATTTTTTGTATTGATTAAAGGTAGAGGAACTTGAACAAAGCTATAGCTAAAACTCCTGCTAAGATTGGAGCCACAACTGGAACCCATGAATACCACCATTTAGAATCACCTTTGTGCTCACCAAGAACTGTTGTTGGCAAGATGTGGTGGAGAAGACGTGGCATCAAGTCACGGGCTGGGTTAAGAGCTGGACCTGTTGCACCACCAAACGAAATAACCAAGGCTGCAACCAAGAAACCAACACCGATGTGGGCAACCGCAAGTGCACCATTAGCCATTTGACCTGTTACAGCTTCTTTATCATACCCATATTGAACTGCTTGTGAGACTAATTTGTGACCAAAGTAGTTGTTAGTCAAGGCAAGAGCACCAAAGAAGAGAAGGAATGAACCCGCAAACTCATTGGCAAAACCATTAAGCCAAGCACGTTTGTGATTTTCCTCTGAGTCTGAGTTATCATCAACAGCAGAGATTGTAGAGAAGGTACCGAGGATGTTGTTTGGATTCTCAGTTTGAAGATAATAAGGTTGGTGAACCCAAACCACGATAGCTTGTCCTAAGAAAGCACCGAGAAGTTGAGCAATCAAGTAACCTGGAACGGCTACCCATGAGAACAAGCCAGATGCAGCAAGTCCAAGTGTGAAGGCTGGGTTGATGTGGTTACCAGAAACATCACCAAACATAAGTGCTGGCATCATTACCGCAAAACCATAACCAAAACCAATAACAAGCCATCCAGACTTATTACCCTTAGTCCCTTTAAGCTCAACATTGGCAACCGAACCATTACCAAGTGCAACCATCAAAGCTGTCCCAATAAACTCAGTAATGTACTTCATAATCCAATCATGACTGAGCGCTTCTTTTAGAAAATCATTCATTTGTCTCTTTATTTCCTTTCACATTTTACAATAATTTAGACATCTATCATTTTATCAAGTATAATGTCTGATGTAAAGATATTTCTGAAATGTTTACGTATTCTTTTTTTGAGGTTTTAAAGTATGAAATTTAACCAGTTTAGTTACATCCCAGTAAGTCCTGAAATGGCTTGTCAGGAACTCCATTCTCTGGGCTTTGAAGTCTCTCTAGATGCCAGTGCCAAAGCTAATTTTGAGGCTTTTGTTCGCAAGCACTTCCTTTTCTTTGAAGATACTGATTTAGCTTTGAAAAATTGGATTGCTGATACAGAGACTGATCTCCTAACCTTCTTCCAATCAGACCGACCTTTGACTGCTGACGTCTTTGGTTTGGTGGCTCTTCAAATGCTAGGATTTGTCCCTAATGTAGACTTTACAGATAGTGTTGCTTTCCTAGAGGAAATGGCTTTCCCAATTACTTTTGATGGTAGCCTTAATAACCTCCATCAATTGCTAGCAACACGCACACAGTCTGGCAATACCTTAATTGATCAGTTAGTAGCTCAGGATTTGATTCCTGTAAGTAATAACTACGTCTTCTTTAATGGTAAGAGCTTGGCAACATTTGACACTAATCAGCTTTACCGTGAGGTGGTTTATGTTGAAACACCTGTAGATACCGATAAAGATGGCCAGTTAGACTTGGTCAAAATGACTATCTTACGTCCTAATGTGGACTTCCCAGTTCCAGCCATGATGACCGCAAGCCCTTATCAACAAGGGACTAATGAGCCTGCTTCAGATAAGCTTACCCACAAGATGGAAGGTGATTTACTCGTCAAACCAGCAGGTGAAATCTCCCTTAGCCAACCAGAAATCAAGACACCAGAGGCAGACCTTACGCCTATCAATCCTGTCACAAAGGCTCAGGAGCGTTTTGCTCACACAGATACCTACACGCTTAACGATTACATGTTGGCTCGTGGTGTGGCTTCTATCTATGTATCGGGTGTCGGTACCTTCAATTCTGAAGGCTTCATGACCTCTGGAGACTATCAACAAGTTCTGGCCTATAAAGCTGTCATTGACTGGCTCAATGGTCGTGCACGCGCCTTTACTAGCCGAAGTAGACAGCATACCATCACTGCGGATTGGGCTTCTGGTAAGGTGACTACTACCGGACTTTCATATTTGGGTACCATGTCCAACGCCCTTGCTACAACTGGTGTCGACGGTTTGGAGATGGTTATCGCTGAAGCGGGTATTTCTTCTTGGTACGACTACTATCGTGAAAATGGACTCCTCGTCAGTCCTGGAGGCTACCCTGGTGAAGATCTCGACACCTTGACCGAATTTACCTATTCTCGTGCCCTATTAGCTGGAGAATACCTACGCCACCAAAAAGACTACCAAGCCTACCTCAAAGAGCTAAGTACAGCCATTGATCGTAAGCATGGAGACTATAACCAGTTCTGGCATGACCGTAACTATGTGCAGTTCGCAGACCGTGTTAAAGCCACTGTTGTCTTTACACATGGTAGCCAAGACTGGAATGTTAAACCTATTAACGTCTATCAAATGTTCAGAGCCCTTCCAGACTCTCTTGAAAAACACCTCTTCTTCCACAATGGTGCCCACGTTTACATGAATGCATGGCAGTCTATTGACTTCCGAGAAAGCATGAATGCCTTGATTTGTCAGAAACTCCTTGGTTTGAATAACGGCTACACACTGCCTACTGTTATCTGGCAAAACAACCAATCTGAACAGACCTGGGAAGTCCTCGATAACTTTGGACGCGACAATGGGAAAAACATTCAGCTTGGTGAGGCTGAAGCTAGCATCGCTAACCATTACGAAGAGGAAACCTTCGCCAAATATGGTAAAGCTTACCAAAGTTTCAAGGATGACCTCTTTGCTGACAAAGCCAACGCCATTACCTTAGACTTTGAACTGGACCAAGATATCCAGATTAATGGTCGTGTCCACCTAGAGCTCAAAGTCAAATCTAGCACAAACCGTGGTCTCATCTCGGCCCAAGTTCTAGAAATGGGTGACAAGAAGTATCTCGCACCTATTCCCGCACTCAAACGCATGAATTTAGATAACGGCCGTCTCTTCAAGGAAGAAGCCTTACGTGAATTGCCATTCAAGCAGGAAAAATACCGTGTCATTACCAAAGGACACCTTAACCTGCAAAATCGCAAGAACCTCCTTAACATTGAGAATGTCTCTCCAAATGAATGGATGACTATCGGTTTGGACTTGCAACCAACCATCTACAAACTCAATAAGGGCGACAAACTCCGACTTGTTCTCTATACCACAGACTTTGAACACACTATTCGTGATAATAGCGACTATGAATTGACCGTGGACCTAAGCCAAAGTCAGATGACATTACCTTATTAGCTTTTTATCACAAAAAATCCCATAGGAAGATACTCCCATGGGATTTTTTGATTGTGTGGAAATAAACAAGATTTAGGCTTCAATTTTTACGATTCATTTTAATGTTATTTAAACAAATGATGTAGCCAAGACAGTGGAACAACACTTGGCATAATCATAACTAGAACTTAAGGTTCTTTCTCTGCTCCTCAACAGGTTGGAAAAGAACCTTTTTGCCCCATCTTCCTTTTCTCAATGGACAACTCACCCTTAAAACCAAGAAATCCTCCCTAATGACATCAATAGCCATAACGAATCGCTAGCAATTTTCGCAACTCTGCCATTCGCTCCTCGATAAAAGGAGACAAGGTTAGCTGGTCTTTTCTGACCACTTCGGATATTTCCAGTGACATCCTGCTTAAGATATAGGGAGTGGCTGAACGAGAGTCTGCAAGTTCCGTTCGGTAGGAGTGCAGGACCTGCTTCAAATTAGCATAATCTGGCTTATCTCCAATAGTTTCAATTACTTCATCGATGATAGCTACTGCTTGTTCTCGTCTCTCTTTGCCTCCTGCAAACCATTTAAGTCCTGTCATTAAGAAAACCTCCTTATTTCTTTCAACTAATTTTTCAATCACATTTTTAGTATAGCACCCTGATAGTCATTTAAAAGCCAGCGTTCCAAAAAGTGGCTATACGTCCTGAATGGTCATTCATATACAAAATGAAAAAAATTGAGGGAGATACTCAATCTTTTTACCTATTTAATATAATATCTCAGTGCTAACATGAGTGAAGCTAAGATTGCTAATGCCCCCACAAAAGAGACAAGTGATTGCTCACCATCATTTGTTTTAGGGAGTTCTTTTGTGTCTGCTACTTTATCAGTCATTGGTGCCATTTGCCCTGTTTGAGCGTTCAGTTCCTTCTGAACCGTTGACATCGGCTGTGGTTGAACAGTTGGCAAAGATTTCTCTTTCGTACTCTCTTCGGTTACTCGTGTAGGACGAACAGTTTTAGTTTGAGGTTCAGAGATGGTTGTTTGTTCCTGATTCAAAGTCATAAAACGTGGACTAGAGCTGGCTAAATGGTCATAAACTGTTTGAGCAGGTCCACCACCAACCCATCCTGACAATAGCTGACCATTTTCCAGATAAAGTAATGTAGGTGTACCTGGAATACCAATCTCACCAAACACATAGTTTCTGTCAAAATCCTCACGATCTGTATCGTAATATTCTAAACGACCATTCATCAGTTGGTTCAAGACCTTCAACTCTGGTGAAAACTGACGACAATAGTAGCAGGTTCCACGTCCAAAATAAATCGTATGTGCCTGACCATCCTCAGTGAAAGCATTACGCACATCATCTAAGCTTATCTTAGATAAATCAGCAACATTAGCGTCGTATTCCTCACGAGATACTGCTGGGATATCATTTGCAGTCTCCTCCTCAGACTCAGCCAAGGTTACTGATTCAGTCGCTGCTGGTGCCTCTTTATCTTCAGAAAGCGACTGCTCCTGACTATCTGATGGTTGTTCTACTGGAGTAGATTCGGTTGCTTCCACCTTTGGAGAATTATCAGCTCCCGTTTCTACCACCTCATCCGCTAAAGCAGTTCCTACCGATAGATTCAGTAACAAGGCTGAACTCATCAGCCATAGCGTTAATGTCCGTTTTTTCATCATAAACTCCTTTCAATTACTTAGTCTAGTTTAACAATTTACAACTCTCATAGAAGCTAACGTCCCAAAAAGTGACTATACGTCCCGAATGGTAAGAATATAAAAAATCCCACTATCACCAGAAGGTTCGGGTAATAAGGGGGACTTTTATATTCTTATCAAATAAGAGCCTTTAAATTAAAGTTCTTACATAATAGCACAGACAGGTAAATATACCATGGGATAGGCTTCACCGCTTCGATATCTAGTTGGTGATACCCAACCGTCTTTAAGGGGGTCACCCTCCTTGTTATTCACATTTGGCATAAGACAAACAGCACCACCTTGAATTACTTCAAGGTCGTTATGAGTTAATTTTGTAAACATTGCTTATACTCCTTATTTTGTCAATTACTTACTTCTCTATATTATGGTTGATATACTTGATGCCCCATAAAAATAGTACGAAACCCAATAATGAAAAAAAACCTACAAATATAGCGATAACTTTTTGATAATAGAAATCTGTTGTCAAAAAACGAAGGCAACTAAGTGTCAGTAACAAGAAACAAGCTAGGGAAGCTTTTAATTGATTTAACACAGTTGGTTCTTCTCTTCTTGTCATTATTTTTCGAATGAGCAATATATCAACCACAACCACTAAGAGGGCTGCTACGATGTAGACCAATTGGAATACGGATGATAAGTTATGAAGTAATTGACTAAAAAAAAGTACCAGTAAGGATATGCTAACTACTTGGGCAATGACAAATAGCACTATATCCCTTTTTGAAACTCTATGTGTCATTGCTGTTCTCCTTAACAGCCAAGTAAGGCTACTCCGCCTCCAATAGCTGCACCTACTGCACCAGTTCCAATTGCATACGGTCCAATGAAGAAAGCCGTTCCACCTGCAGCTGCAGAGAATCCTTCTGAAGCACCTACGGCGACAGAGGCCCCACACACTCCCCATCGTTCCCAATTGACTCGTCCTCCTTCAACACTAGCAAGTGTTTCAAGGTCGAGGGTGTTAAAGTTTTCAATTGTTTGAGTTGCCATGGCAACTACCTCCTAAAATTTTTATCGTGTGATCTCTCAATCACATCTTTAGTATAGCATTCAAGTGTCTCTATCAGAGCTAGCGTCCCAAAAAGTGGCTATATGTCCCGAACGGTAAAAAAATATAAAAGACCACTTTAAGATGATAAAGTGATCTTAATAGTCATTATCGAATAAGAACCTTGATTTCAACTTCCTACATAAGAACACAGATAGGAAGATATACCATCGGATAGGCTTCGCCACTTCGATATCTAGGTGGCGATACCCTACCGTCTATAAAGGGGTCGTAGCTACCACCAGCTTTATTATTTGTTCTAGGCATAATACAAGATACTCCACCTTGGATGGTTTCAAGGTCGTTATATGTTAGTTCTGTAATCATTAGTTAACTCCCCATCTACATAAAAATAAACTATTTGTTCAAAGAAAATAACACTATCTTATAAACAAATTATTAAAAATTGTTATGAAAATACCCGTATATGTTCAAGATGATTATTTATGTTTATTTTTATTGACCTTGTTGAAAAAGATATTACCTAACAAAGCAACAACAAAACCTATAATAAAATATACCATAGATTAGCTCCACCAGCAGGTTGCTCCATAGGCAACAGTACCACCTACACCACCTAGAGCACCACCACCGACCCAACCAGGAACTGAGCCTACAACTGGTAAAACTACATTACCTCCAAACGCTCCTGCGATAGCTCCTCCGATAGCTCCTTGAGCAGCCGCTCCACCTGCGCCTCTCCAACTACATCCACCTCCTTCAACACTAGCAAGTGTTTCGAGGTCAAGGGTGTTAAAGTTTTCAATTGTTTGAGTTGCCATGGCAACTACCTCCTAAAATTTTTATCGTGTGATCTCTCAATCACATCTTTAGTATAGCATTCAAGTGTCTCTATCAGAGCTAGCGTCCCAAAAAGTGGCTATATGTCCCGAATGGTAATTCCTAATGTATATTGTTTCTAAAATTCAGAAAAAAAGAAAAATCTCATTTTCCACTAATAAAAAATTGAAAAACCGTTTCTTTATGTTACAATTTTTCAATAAACAGTATTCGTCATGAAAGGGAGGACTCAACCTTGAGAATTTACCTATTAGAAGATAATCCTATTCAGATGGGTCGCTTGGAAGAGGCTGTGGCACATGAACTTAAATCCTTCGGAAAAGATCTATACAACCTCCTTTATAAATTTATTGTGATATCTCAACCACAATTGTAATATAACAATCTTATTAAAGAAAATTAAATATTGTCACAAACTACCAATATATGTCCTAAATGGTATTGATAGATAATGAATCACATTTATTTCTAATCTTTTTAAGAATAGTTGGATGGAATATGTAAATTATGGTATAATATTACATATTTATGAGTATAAAAACAACAGCATACAAAAATTTGGAGGGAACTACAATTGGATATATATATCTTAGAGGACAATCTCATTCAACAAGGAAGACTGGAGAGGGTATTGTCTCAAGAGTTAAAAAAATACAACAAAGACTTATCTATTGTCCACACGTTTGATAAGCCTAAGCAACTTATAGAAGCGTTTGAGTCAACAACTTCTAACCAGCTCTTTTTTCTTGATATCGAAATTAAAGGAGAAAAATTAAAAGGGCTTGATATTGCTAAAATCATTAGGGAAAAAAACCCCTATGCTACTATTATCTTTGTCACTACTCACTCAGAGTTCATGCCACTAGTTTTTGATTACCAAGTATCTGCCCTAGACTATATCGACAAAAGTCTCTCTGAAATAGAATTTAGGAAAAAGATAACCAGAGCTTTAGCTATAACTATGAAACCACTTGGAATAGAGAATGACGAGATTTTTGATTTTCAAACACAACATACAGCTATTCGCATCCCTTTAAACCAAGTTATTTATATTGAAACTTCTCCTCAAAAGCATTATGTAATACTTCATGGTACAAACAACCAAATGACCTTTCGTGCAAATCTAAAGGATCTTGAAAAAGCTAGTCCTTCACTCGTATCTTGCCATCGTTCGTATCTCATTAATCCTAAAAACATTTTAAGAATCAACAAATTAAAACGTGAAGTCGAAATGACTGATGGTAGTATCTGTCCTTTTTCACGTACCAAAGCTAAAATGCTGATAGATACTTTTAAAAGAAGGAACCTTCAATGATTATTTTTTTATTTTTGCTTACTGTTGTCTCTGAATGTTTCAATATTTGCCTGTTTCTTTACTTAATAAACAAAAGAGTTTCAATTAGGCATTTTCTTATTATCTTATTTTGTCGCATAGCATATACCAAAATATGTAACAGTCTATCCTGGAAATTCTTATTCTACTTTAACGAAGAAATATTCTATCTTTTATTATCTTTTTTTATATCACGAAAGCCCTACTTACAATCAAAGCTTAAAATATTCAATGCTCTTCTCCTCACAACTCTTAATAATATCAGTTTTAGAGTAATCATTTTCTTTATATTTCCTTTGTTTGGAATCAGTGTTGAAACAATAAAAGTTAATTATCTTATAGCTGTCTCATCTTCTTTCCTAACTATTTTACTATCCTTTCTTTTAATAAAATTATTCAAAGAAAGCTTTGAAGTTATACAAAAAAGACGATTAGCCCCTCTCATATCAAAGAGTATTATTGTTGCTGATTTCATTATGATTGGTTATACATTTACCCAGCAATATCTCGTCTACCTCGAAAACACTACTCATACATCCACTCTGATAATCAGAAAGTTAATTGTGGTTATTTATCTAGTCTTGTCCTTTATCATGCTTATCTTACTAGATAGAAATATCCGAGCAACAATACAAAGTCAATTGGACTTTCAAAAAGACATTCAACTATCGCATCTTAAGAATTATAACAAACAGATTGAAAACCTCTATCAGTCGGTTCGAAGTTTTCGTCATGATTATGCCAATATTTTAACAACACTCAAACTTGGTATCGAACAAAATGATATAGCTATTGTAAAAGAAGTCTACGACTCAGTTTTAAAAGATTCCGATAAGCATTTAAAATCGAAAACATTTGATTTAACTCGCTTAATAAACATAGAAGATAACACTATTAAAAGCCTACTTGCAGCTAAGTTCCTAGAGGCAGAAGAAAATAACATTGATGTCTCCTTAGATATTCCTAAAACTATCAAACTTGAGGGTATGGAGATGGTCGATTTTATTACTGTCATATCTATCTTTCTAGACAATGCGATGGAAGCATCGATTCAGTCTGACATACCAAAAATGCATATTGGCTACTTCAACCATGGTAATAAACAGCTCTTTATTGTCCAAAACTCGACCCGGGAAGAATTCATTTCGATCACCTCACTTTTTGAGAGAGGTGTCTCCAGTAAAGGGGATCATCGCGGTATAGGTTTGGCCAACGTTAGGAATATATTAGACAACTATCAAAATATTTCTTTAAAAACTGAAAGTATGACTTTTGCATTTACACAGGAACTTAATATATCGAAAAAAGCTTGACTAGTTTCAAGCTTTTAAAATTTTTAACTATAACAGATTTTTACTGCCATCTGAAAGAAAGTATTTATAATCCTCTTTTAAATATCTTGACAGATAATTTGCCCAACTGATTCCTCCATATACCTGTTCAAGCTCATGGTCACTGAGCTTTTGAAACTCAGTGACATTTCTTTGTTTTTTCATTTTCCACTCCTTGAATTTAATTAAGCTGATTAAATAACTTATCTTTAAGATAAGCAAAGTAGCTTTTTTTATCTATTATACTAGTTACTCGCCCTTGAAAACCATATTTAAGACTTCTAGATTCTTGAGCAGTTAGCTTTGCCTTTGCTTTAACTCGAAAGATATTTCCTTTCTCTGTTTCAATTGCTGAACTATCAATGCTCTCAATCTTACCTAAAACCATCATATTATGATTACCAACCTCATCAAGTGTTAGTCTAACTGACTGACCTTTTTTTAATTTAAGGATATAATCTGAACTAACATAATAACTAATAAAAACTTCCTTAGTAGACTCTATTTTAGGATAAATCTGTGCTAGTTCCTTACCTGTTGAAACCGTTGACAGATTTTCATAAGATTGATTAAGATGTATTATTCCATCTTCAGGTGCCTTTATTGTTGTATTAGACAATAGTATATTCGCTTGGTTAAGTTTTCCCTCTACTTCAGACTTCTGTATTTGAACAGTTGCTAATTGTTGTCCAGCTTCCTTAAGATACTGAGCTTTCAATACCTCCCTTTGACTTGATAAATCAGTATCGTATTGACTATCCAATGTAAGTGGGATAGACTTATAACTATTTCTCTTAGAAGTCATCTTATGATTCTTATTTGTTTTTGATAATGTCTCAGATTGAACTGGAAATCCACTGATTTCAAAAGAACTAGCAGTATCTGTTTCATTACCCAAATTAGTTTGGGGACTTGATTCCCGATTAGAACTATTAACACCTTGACCAATAGAATCGTATTGGGCTAAGAAAGTAGTAAATGTGCTTTGATAGCCAAATTCATCATTTTCTTCCTGAAAAAGGCTAGTTCCTTGATTGATACTATCTTCTAAGGTTTTTAGCCCTGTCTCCTGACGACTTAAAAGATCAAATTGTTTTTGAAGACTCTCTTTCTGAGAGCTTTCCATTTTTTCGGAATATTGAATCAATAAATCACCTTTTTTGACTTCTTTATTGGACCTTAACTGATTCTTTATAATAGTATTGTCACTGGTTGACTGGATTGTTGCAACAATACTTGTAGGCTCTATCGTTCCTGTGACTTCAACTGTTACCTCTTTTTTTGCCCAAAGTAAAAACGAAAGAAGGAACATTATCAAAAGGACTAATGGAAATATAATAATTGTTGAGAAGTTTTGATACCTTTTCTGATAAAATTCCGTACTTTTAAATAATTGAGAATTCATTTTTCTTCTTTCTATTTCTTAAATAAACGATAGTAAAAACCATGCCTAGACATCAACTCACTATGTGAACCACTCTCTATTAAACGCCCCTGTTCTATTACTATTATCTTATCAGTCCTTTGAGCAATACTAAGTCTATGAGCTACAAAAATAATCGTCTTTTGAGTTAATTTCAATAAATTATCTATAACTTTCTTCTCCGTTAGGACATCTAATCCACTTGTAGCTTCATCTAAAATAAGAACTGGAGCTTTAGTTAATAGAGCACGCGCTAAAGCAATACGTTGCTTTTGTCCTCCAGATAACCCTGAACCATCAGAAAGCTCCGTTTGAAATCCCATTGGCATTTCTTCAATGTCCCTCCGAATTTCAGCGATATCACATGCTCTAAGAATATCTTCCTCTGTTACAGTTATATCGGCTCCCAAAGTCAGATTTTCCAAAATACTTCCACTAAAAATATAGGACTGTTGAGGGAGATAGTTAATCTTCCTACGAAGACTTTTTTTATCGATTAGATTGATATCTTGACTACCTAGGCTAACTTTGCCTTTATAAGGTTGGTAAAAATTCACTATCATCTTCGCTAATGTGGTTTTTCCCGAACCGCTGACTCCAACAAAACTTACCTTCTCACCTCGTCTAATAGTTAAGTCAATGTCAGATAATGTATCCTGTCCAAATCCATACTTGTAGGACAAGCCTGAAATAATAATATCTCCATTCATTGGCTGTTTTTGATATATATTACCATTAGTTTCTTTAAACTCCGATTCAACAAGGTAGACCTCATTGAGACGTGCATTAGCAACTTTTGCAGATTGGAGTTTGCTCTGAAGATTAATTATATTTTCTAACGGCTTTGTAAAATATGACAATAACGTATTGAAGGTTATAAGTTGCCCAACTGAGATTTTATTTGACATAACTAACTGAGCACCTGTCCAAAGAATGAGCACATTTAAAATCAACTGAGCTCCTTGTTTTAAAGATGTCTGTAAAATAGATAATTTTGACAAACGAAAAGAATTTTCTAAATAGTCTATAAACTCACCATCAAGCTTTTGGTAACGAATTTCCTCACTAGTTAAAGATTTAATCGTTTCAATGCCATTGATATCTTCAATAATAGCCGAGCTTACCATAGCATTACTTTGCATGACCTTATGATTCATTTTCTCAAAGGGCTTCATGAACACAAGCACTATTATTGTATAGATAGGAACTGAACAAAGAACTATCCAGAACAAACTAACATTTTGTAATAGTAATATACTACCAATAACAACAAGAACAGAGACATCTAAGAAGAGAGACAAAATAGTTGATGCTAGTGCGTCAATAATTGAGTTGGCATCACTAAAACGTGAGGTAACTTCACCGGTTTGCCTAGTCGCAAAAAAAGACATCGGAAGATCAAAAATATGTCGTACGTAAGACAAAATAACATCAATCGTAAAACGCTGACTGAGGATAGTCAGTAGATAATCCCTAGCATATGTCATCATCTGCTGTAAAACATAACTAACAACTAGGCCAATGGAAATAATTCCTAGTGTTGACCTCATCTGATGAGGAATATAGTCATCTAAAATCCCCTGAAGATAATACGAACCAACAATATTTACCAAAGTAACCAAAAAACTAGCTAATACAATATTAGTAATTAATGATTTTTGCTTAAAAATGAGAGGAAGAAAAGCCAACAGACCGATTCCTTTTTCCTTATGTGGTTTGTAACTTGGTTCTGGTCCTATAAATAAAGCGACACCCGTCCACTCCTTTTTAAATTGCTTTTTAGACATTTTAGTTACTTTGATACTAGGATCAGGGTCACCAATAACTAGCTTATTTTTTCCATTTTTATAGACCACATAATAATGCTGAAGTTTACCTTCTTTGTTTACATGAGCGATGAAAGGATAAGGAACATCATCCATGTTAAATAGAGACATGTCAGCTTGAATAGCCTTTGTTTCAAATCCGATTTTCTTAGCAGCTTCAACAATTCCTAAAGCCGTCGTACCTTCTTTGGTTGTCTTTGCTAATTCTCGAAGATAAGCTAAAGAATAGTCCGACCCATAATACTTGGCAATTGAAGCCAGAGCTGCAACACCACAGTCTCTAATATCCATTTGGGGAACAAAGGTCCTACGATAAAGAAACATAAAATTCCCTTTCATTTAGTTTTTATTTATAGTATGACAAATTCTTATCTGTAAAATATCTCTTGTCACAAATGACCATTATATGTCCTAAATGGTAGGTTTTAAGTGATCTTTAAAGTCTTTTTCCTCAAGATAGTGACAAAACACAAGTAATCGAATTATCTAGAACCCGACATTATTTCTTAAACTGTGCCCATTTTTTTAAAAGCAGACTATAAAGAAGCAAGGTTAGCCCCAGCAAGTTAATGGTATGGTGGACTGCATCCAAACTTCTAAATAGATTAGCAAGGCCCATTCCGATGAGAATGGTAGCCAGTAAATACGGTTTTGAGTTTTTGAACATACTTTTCTCCTTAAAGTGTTTTTAGCTTTCTGTGCATAAGCTATTCACAGACCAGCAATTGACAAAGTCCTTCAATTAAGATTTCTTTTTTGTGGAATTGGTAGCTTTGTGTTTTTCAAGAAATGACATAATAGGCTTATCCAAAAAAGTCATCAAGGCCATGAAAACCATCCCTAAAATATAACTTTTCAAATCAAACATAATCCATCACCACCTTCAACGTTTGCAAGTGCCTCAAGGTCAAGGAGTTCAAAATTGTTAATTGTTTGCCTTGTCATAGCAATACCTCCTAAACTATTTTTTAGCTTCTTTCTCTCAAGCTATGATTTTATTATAGGGTGGAAGACAACAAAAAAGTAGTGACATAAATGTCACTACTCGATTTTGATTTTTAGGAACTCTACATTTCGAATACTTCTATTTTTTGAGTCGCTCCCATTTACTAAAAATCAAACTAAAAGTGATTAATGTTAACCCTACCAAATTAATGATATGATGAACAAAATCTAAATTTCTAAAAAGGTTAGCAATGCCAAATCCTAAAAGGAAAATTGCTAGTAAATACATTTTTTTATCTTTAAGCATAGAGTCACCTAAATATTAGCAGAATGTAGCATAGCCAACTAAAGCTCCTCCCCAGTAACCTACCGGGCCTCCTGCTGATCCTACTAGAGCAGAGCCAATTGTGCCGGCATAACACTTAACCCATCCGCCACCTTCAACGTTTGCAAGTGTCTCGAGATCGAGTGTTTCAAAAGTGTTCATTGTTTGTGTTGTCATTCTAACAACCTCCTAAAATATTATTTTTTAGCTTTTTTCTCTCAAGCTATGGTTTTATTATAGGGTGGAAGACAACAAAAAAGTAGTGACATAAATGTCACCACTCGATTTTGATTTTTAAGAAATCTTTTCGAATATAGAATCTATGGTCTAGACTAGCTTACTCTCCTTCCATTGCACCTGCTTGTAGGCTGTACATCTTGTGGTAGGTGCCACCGAGGGCTAGGAGCTCCTCATGGCTACCATGTTCGATGATGCGGCCCTTGTCTAAGACATAGATGCAGTTGGCATCTTGGATTGTCGATAGGCGGTGGGCAATGGCAATGGTTGTGCGTCCTTGACGCATTTTTGCTAGAGAATTTTGGACAATAGCCTCTGTCTCTGAATCAATATTGGCTGTCGCTTCATCCAGAATCAAAATCTTAGGCTGGCTAGCAACGGTCCTAGCAAAGGCTAGAAGTTGGCGCTGTCCGGTTGAAAAACTTGAACCTCGTTCAGAAACTGGAGCATCATATCCTTCTGGAAGTTTGTCGATAAAGTGATTGGCATCCACAAACTCAGCGGCTGCTTTAATCTCTTCATCAGTTAGATCCTGATACATGGCAATATTTGATTTGACTGTACCATGATAGAGAAAGGGTTCCTGAAGGACAAGACCAATGTTCTTACGCAGCTCTGCCTGACTATAATCGCGAATATCCACACCGTCAAGAAGAACTTGGCCTGATTGGAACTCATAGAAACGCATAAACACGTTGATAATAGAGGATTTTCCGGAACCTGTAGAACCGACAAAAGCGATGGTTTCTCCTTTATTGACAGAGAAGGAAATATTATCCAAAATCTGATGCTTGCCATCATAGGAGAAGGAGACATTTTCAAAGCGAATATTCCCCTCAGTAATCTTGGCATCTGTGTCTCTCTGCTCAGGTTCATAGGTGCGCTCGTCAATCAAGGCAAAGACCCGACCGGCTGAGACCATAGAAGTTTGCAAGGTTGAGAAGTTCTGTGTCACTTCAATCAAGGGATCAAAAAGACGGTTAATGTACTGGATAAAGGCATACATGGTCCCCGCTGTGATGCCCAGGTAGATACCACGGTAGCCAAAATAGGCCATGAGAACGGCATAGCCCAGGAGCTTCAGTAAACTCATGGCTGGGCGTAGAAAGAGAGAATCCAGTGACATGGAACGGCTAGCGTAAATCAAGTGTTCCTCATTAATAGCATCAAACTCTTTTTTGAGGCGTTTCTCTTGATTAAGGGCCTGAATGATGCGAATCCCTTCGATACTCTCTGACAGTTTGGCATTTATATCTGAAAGTAAGGCTCTGGTCTTTTCAATGATAACCACTGATTTTTTGCGGTAAAGGTTAACCAAGAGAACAATCAGAGGAAGAAAGAGTACAATAAGCCCGGTCAGACGAATGTCCAACATCATCATGGTGTAAAGGGTGGTAACAAAGATAAAGATAGCCGAAATAAAGCTAGACAGAATTCCTGAGAACATCTCACTAATAGTCTCTGTATCATTGGTCAAGCGGGAAACAATAGACCCTGCTGGAGTCTTGTCAAAGTAAGACATACCCAGTTTCTCCATATTGGCAAAGGCATCCCGGCGAATATCCCTGACAATACTATAGGACACACGCGCAAAAAAGAGATTTCCCAAATACTGGACTAGCGTCTGCAAGAGATAAAGACCATAGTAACCAATCAGAATTAAGCTTGCCGCCTGATTCATATCATGAAGATAGTGGTCGATAAAATAAGAGGCCACAAGGGGAATGATACTCTTGATAACCGTTGTGGACAAGAGAAAGGCCAAAGCTAGAAAGGTCAAGAATTTGTAAGGCTTGAGATAGGTCAAGAGACGCTTAAACACAGACCATTGGTTTTGATTAGGCATCGGCTTCTCCTCCTTCCATTTCTAACTGTTGAGACTCATAGGTCTTGGCATACCAACCACCCTGAGCTAGCAAATCCTCATGACGGCCACGTTCAATGATACGACCATCCTGCATGACTAAGATAAGGTCAGCGTGCACCACCGCACTCAAACGATGGGCGGTAATGATAGTCGTCTTGTCCTTACGAGTATGTTTGAGATTGTCAATAATAGCATGTTCTGTCTTGGCATCCACTGCCGATAGAGAGTCGTCCAAAATCAAAATATCTGGATCCAAAATCATGGCCCGACTCATGGCCAGACGTTGTTTTTGACCGCCTGATAGGCTGATACCCTTTTCACCAATGATCGTTTCAAAACCTTCAGGCATATCCTTGATATCATCATAAACTTGAGCCAACTTAGTCGCTTCTTCTATCTTGTCAAAGGCGAGATCAGGATTACCAAAGCGGACATTGTCTAAAATGGAACTGGCAAAGAGAAACTGGTCTTGAGGAACGTAACCCATCAAGCTACGCAAGTCTGATAGGCGATAGTCTCGGATGTCATGCCCATTCAAATAGATGGCTCCTTGATTAACATCGTGCTCCCGCAAGAGCAACTTGACAAGAGCCGTCTTTCCAGAGCCAGTCTGACCAACCAAGCCAAGGGTTTGCCCCTTGTCCAAGGTGAAATGAATATCTCTCAAAGTATCCTCATCCTCAAAAGCAAAGCGGTCAATCGCATATTCTAAGCGACCATTTTCAATACTTGGGAGAGGATGCGCAGGATCTTGAACATCTGATTCCTGCTCCAGAAGATTTTCAATACGTTGGTAGGACACATTTCCTCTCTGTGTGATATTAAAGAGGAAGCCAATGGCCATTAGGGGCCAAACCAGCATGTCCAAATAGGTAATGAAGGTTACCAAATTTCCGACCGTTATCTGACCAGCCTGAATCATAAAGGCACCGACAAGAAGGGTCAAAACATAAGATGAGCCAACAAAGAGTAAGACCAAAGGATCAAAAAGGCTGTCATACTTCATGGTATGCATATTCTTTTTAAAGGTCATCTTATTGGTCTCTTGGAAGGACTGAAGCTCAGCCTCCTGATAGCCAAAAGACTTGGTTACCTTGATACCTGATACCGACTCTTGAACCTTATTATTAAGTTCTGAAAAGGCTGCCTGGGATTCTCCAAAAGCTTTATGGGTCTTACGGCCCAAACGACTAGTCGCAAAAGCCATGAAAGGTAGGGGTAAGACAGCCACTAGTGTCATCTGCCAGGAAATGCTGAAAAACATAGTGATTAGGGTTACCAAGGCTGTAATAGAGGCATCCACGGCTGACATGACACCCCCACCAGCCAAGCGAGTTAAAGAGTTGATATCATTGGTTGCATGGGCCATGAGGTCCCCAGTTCGGTACTTTTGATAAAAAGAAGGCGACATCTTGGTAAAATGCTCAAAAAGGCATGAACGCATAATCTGGCCTAAGCGATAAGAAGTCGCCAAGATATACATGCGCCAAACATAGCGTAAATAGTACATCCCTAGAGCTGCCAAAAGCAAATAAACGAGATTCAGAAGCAAGATCTGATTGGTCAATTTTCCCGATGTGATAGCATCAATGACCCGTCCCATAACCATAGGAGGAATCAGATTGAGAACCGAAACCAGACTCAGTGCCAAAATCCCAACAATATACCGGCGTTTTTCTAACTTGAAAAACCACCAAAGTTTTGCAATGATTGATTCTTTAAAAGACAAGTTACTCCTCCTATCCTTACAAATGGTTAATAATAGACCTCGTATAAGTCTCTTATGATAAGGTTACTTCCAATAGCGATAGATTGTGCCATCTTCTAACTGAAAGTGACCAATATAAGATAACTTCCCAAAATCAGTAGACTCTGGTAATTGATAAGCAAAGGAATCAAAATTATATACCTTGTTCCCACCATCCATAGAGTAACTATCCTTATCATGGATAACGGATTCATCCTTCTTAGGGTTCCAAATGCGTCTGATTTCATCAGATGTTTTATACTCTCTGACAAAATTGTACAATTCAAAGTTAGTTGCCTCACTGAGATAGCGACCATCAGTGTTGTAGTTGGCTAATTGAGGATCTCTCTTAGACTCAGAATAATTCCAAACCTGTCCTCTTTCTCGCATAATATCGGCATCACGGCCACTTTGATAAGTATCTGCCTTAACCATCGTCATTGTTGCTCCTAACGTTAATACGGTGACTACTGTCATCATTAAGTGTTTCATTATTTCTCCAAACGTGTTTATTCATTTTTCCCTCTTTTGAATATGTTGTATTTGTATGATAGAAAATAAGTGAAACCTGGGACACATAGGCTCCCAGGTTTTTTACTCTTTAAAATGCGTTTGAATCAGTTTTACAAGAAGGCGGTAGACAGCTAATGCCAGCAAACCTCCTAAAGTATTGGTCCATAAATCATCTAGCTCAAAGACACGATTAGCATCAATGAGAAGGTCTAGAATGACTTGTCCAACCTCAATCGTCAAAGACATGACAAAGGTCGCTAAAAGGACCTTTTTCCAAGACCTGAATCTTGGATACAAGGCTAAAAGCCCTAAAATCAGCGGACTCAGCAAGAAAATGTTGGTCACATTTTGCCCAAGCACAAAGACAATCTCTTTAAGACTATCCAGCTGATAAAAGTTGGTCAAACTATTGAATGGGGTTAATAGGACCACGACACGACCAAAATGTTGAATACCAGGGGTTTCAACACCTTCGACTAGCCCATACTGGGGTGTCCAACATAGGAGCACTAAACAAAGGAGATAAGCACAGACCAAAACTCGGCTTAGCTTGCTTCCTTTTGGTGTTAGTTCTCCATCCTTATCTACCCAAGTCTTAAGCTGAAACATCTTACTTACCTTCTGATTTACCAGAAGCTTCTGCCACTGCCTTTTGACGGTCGCGTTTCATAGTGTTTGAACGCAATTGTCCACAAGCTGCATCGATATCTGTACCGTGCTCTTGACGAACCACGCAGTTAACCCCATTTTTCTTGAGCACATCGTAGAAGGCCGCCACACGTTCTTTCGTTGAACGGCTATATTGGTCGTGCTCTGATACTGGGTTATATGGAATCAAGTTGATATATGACAACTTACGGATTTTCTTAGTCAAATCAGCCAACTCTTGAGCATTTTCAGGATGATCATTGACCTCATTAAGCATGATATACTCAAAAGTTACACGACGGTTGGTTGTCTGGATGTAATACTCGATAGCTTCAAAGAGTTTTTCAAGTGGGAACGAGCGGTTGATACGCATGATGCTTGAACGAAGGTCATTGTTAGGCGCGTGAAGTGATACGGCAAGGTTAACTTGAACACCTTCGTTAGCAAATTCCTTGATTTTTGGTGCCAAACCAGATGTTGATACGGTAATGTGACGCGCTCCAATGGCAAGACCATTGTCATTGTTAATGGTACGCAAGAAGCGAAGCACATTGTCATAGTTATCAAATGGCTCACCGATACCCATAACAACCACGTGGCTGACACGTTCACCGTCACCACGATCGTCAAAGTATTTTTGTACCAACATGATTTGCGCCACAATCTCACCAGCCGTCAAGTCACGTTGTTTCTTAATCAAACCACTGGCACAGAAAGTACAACCGATGTTACATCCAACCTGAGTTGTCACACAGACAGACAAACCATAGTGTTGACGCATCAAAACCGTCTCAATCAACATACCATCTGGCAATTCAAAAAGATATTTAACGGTACCATCTTTAGATTCTTGAACGATACGTTGTTTCAATGGGTTCACACAGAAATTCTCATTCAATTTAGCAATGAAATCCTTAGAAATGTTGGTCATTTCTTCGAAAGATTGCACACGCTTCTTGTAGAGCCAATCCCAAATTTGAGTAGCACGGAATTTCTTTTCACCGTGTTCCATAGCCCAATCAATCAACTCATCACGAGTAAGACCATAAATAGAAGGTTTGTAGCCTTCCATATCCTCTAACTTCTGACGTTTACGACGTTCTGGTTTTGCTTGTGTTGTTACTTCTGACATAGTTTAATTTCCTTTTTTTCTGATTGTGAAATGCTGACCATCTGACTTGGTCTGGCTTTGTTTCTTCGATGGGGTGTTTTGACCTTTAGATTTTGGAGCTTGCTTCTGACTCTTCTTGAAGTTAGGCTTACGCTCACGACCACCATCCTCGGATCTAGATTTGAACTTAGGACGACGCTTGATTTTCTCAAAGCTTGGGCCCTCTTGATCCCTATCTCTTCGTTTGGACTTGTCTGGCTTTTGCTTAGCAGAAGCTTTTTGCCCCTTATTCTTTTGAGAAGCATTTCGCTCTCTATCTCTAGATTCCTGAGAAGAATTACGACGATTATTAGAACGACGGCGCTTGCGACGAGGCTCCGTCTCCTCTTCAAAGACGATTAACTGCGGCTCTTCATTTTTCAAAATAAAGTAGGCACAGCCAAAAGCACAGTATTCACGCAAATACTCCGACAATCGGCTAATGCAGTCTGTCTTACGCGTATTAGGGCGCTCGTCCTCGTAAAATCCCTTAAGGCGAAGCTGATCATTGGACCAGTCCCCAACGATATAATCATACTTGAGCATGATTTCAGAAAAACGTTGCCCAAAGCGGGTAGCGTCTAAAGCATCCTTGTGATTTTCAAGAACTGTAAACTGACAGGCATCTGATTTCAGAAGATCAGCCACATACACAAAGTCTGGCCCTGGATATTTATTATAATTAAACATTTCTGGCAAGATTTCTTTACGCATGTGCCATCCTTTCTGCTCTCTCTTATTTTCTATCCTGATGCTGTAATAATGTCTCTATATCTTATCCCAATTGGCACCATTTTTTCCTAAATACTTGGCCACAAGTTCCCTTAACAAATCTGGAAAAAGAAGAGTAACTTCCTTTTCCTTAATTGTAGGGAAATAAGAAGCAAAGTAGTACTGGTCCACAAGGACCAAACTAAACTTCTCATTGGAATCTACAACCCTTCTATTATACAACAAATTACCGTTTTTGTAAGCAAAATTCCCTGTGATTACTTCACCAAATGTCTTCCCTCTGAATCCCATACCTTTAATAGCTTGATTTTTAAGGAGTTCAGCCTTAGTAAAAACTTCCTGACAGATTTCTTTGAGTTCTTGTCCTGTCACGACTAGACGTGCCATCCGCATCTGGTGAGGAAGGGCTTCTTGCAGGTCTGCCATGGTCACTTGAGGACCTAGTGTTTTCATGATAAGTCCAGTATTTAAAAGCGTTAATTGGCTATCGGTCTCCTGACAAACAGCCTGTAAAACCAATTGACAGGTCTCATCAAAATCTAGTTCTCGACCTAGATTAGCTACTTTTTTCTGAGCTAAACGACGATGGCCTTCCTCACGCATAGCCTTGATAAAGGTTTCGTCCTCCTTGTCTAAATCCAAGATGTAGGACTTGGTGGGGATAGCCTCAATCTGACATTCTATCAATCGCCCATTTTCCACAGTAAGGTCAATACAGCCAAGATAATAGCCATATCTGTCAGCAGCTGCCAAATAGGTTTCATTGACTAATTTCCCCTCTTCAAAAAGGTGATGCGTGTGGCTCCCGATGACAAGGTTTACCTGTGGATAAGTCTCTGCAATCTGCTCATCATAACGTACACCTAGGTGGCTAAGAACGACGACTATATCTGCATCCTTTACCTCAGGACGAGCCAAATCCTCTTCCAACCTAGCCATAGGCTCTAACACCTGCCAACCATTGGGAGCATAGGTGATGTAATATGGGAAGGTATAGGCTAAGAAAGCAATGTTTGTACCTGCTTTAGTTTTGTGGATAAGATAGGGCTTAGCCCATTCAGGTTGTCTCCCCTCATCCTTGAGATTTCCTATGATTGGCTGAAACTTAGCCTGCTCATAAAGACAGTCTAGCTCCTCCTTGGCCAGACCAATCCCCTCATTATTTCCAATAGTCGCATAGTCTATCCCCAACTCATTCATCAGGGCTACATTAAAACGCCCGGCTGTCGCATCAGATAGGGGATGGGACTTATCCACATTATCCCCAAGATCTACCTTGATCAACTCTCTATCCGTCTGACTCAAATCATCCACAGCTCGCTTGAGTTGTGGATACTGTTCAAAATGAGAGTGTAAATCATTGATATGAAGAATTCGAATCGTGTCTTTCATGACTCCTATTGTAGCACTTTTGCTATAAAAAAACTTGACAATCATTCTGCCAAGTTTTTACATGCTATTTTTCAAACAGGAACGTATTCCTAGTTAACTTTCTTTTTAACATATTCTTCTGCGAGATGATAGATGTCATCTGCTAGGGATATACTGACATAGATGCACACAATTGAGAAAATTTCTCCTCTAAAGTGTTGCCAAGCAAAGAATATAAGCCCATAAATTAGTAGCGCAAGTACTATTTGGCCAAAAAATTGACTCAGTAATCGCCTAATAACGACAAATAAGGCCATAAGTAATCCCATCTTTAATACCATAACCAATACCCTTTAAGGCTGCACCTTGCCAAGTACCTGTTTGAATACCACCTTTAATGGCTCCTCCAACAGCCCCGACGCCTACGGCAGCTGTAGCTCCCCAAAAACTACATGCTCCACCCTTAACAGTAGAAAGATCTTCGGAATTAAGTGAGTTAAAATTGTTAATGATTTGTGTTGTCATTAAAACAACCTCCTTTAAAATATTTTTTAGCCTTTTCTCAAAAGCTATGATTGTATTATAGATAGAAAGTCAACAAAAAAGTAGTGACATAAATGTCACTACCTGATTTTGAGAGTTGACTCAACTAATAACCTCAAACTTACACATTATTTTACTTTAAACGGAAAGCTTCTTAAAAATGGCTGTGATAAAACTATTTAAAATCTGTCATAGTTTCAGTTCTTAAGACAGCCAATTATTTTGCGAGTGTAGTGAGCATATACTGAGACTTGTCGCTGTGATAATGACGCCTAAGACTTTGTAGTCATAAGCGTTGGGAAGTTTTGAGACCTTAGGCTCAAAAGAAAAATATATCTTCAAACTAAATAAGGTCTTTTGAGTTTCCAAAAAGTTTGATAATAATCAAAAAAGCTGAAACACTTTGGTTTCAACCTCTTGAATTTTTAAATTAAAATTTGCTTTCACCTAAAAGCCAATACTTAGAAACTTTGCTTCTTAGCTTTACGCTCAGCACGCCCCTTAGCACGGTTAGCCGCACGACGCTCACGTTTGCGTTTTTCATCAACCTTCCACTGAATTTTCTTCTTATAGCCAGGTTTGATCTTTTTCTTTTTCTTCTTAACCAAACCAATCATTTCCGTATCAAGTTTTTGATAGGCTTTTTCACGGTTGGCACGACGGTCACGGTCATAGGTATCTTGAAACTCGCCGTCCTTATAGACTTTAGGGTCAAAGGTAATCCCCATCTTTTCAAGCTCACGAATATCTGAGTCGTCACTTGGTTGATAAAGGGTGATAGCTGTTCCTGACAAACCATTACGTCCTGTACGCCCTACACGGTGAACAAAGAAAGACAAATCCTGAGGGATAGCATCGTTGATAACATGACTAACCCCTTCAATATCAATCCCACGCGCAGCAAGGTCAGTCGCTACAATGTACTCAAAATCAAGCTTCTTGACTTGATTCATGATACGCTTACGTTCACGTGGTGGAATACCTCCATGAATTTTGGCAACCTTAAGACCATTTGACACTAGGTAGCTGTGCAAATCGTCAGCACGTTCCTTGGTATTAACGAAAATCATTGCCAGGTATGGTTGCATCCCCTTAAGCATCTCAAGAATCTGTTCATTCTTGTTGCGACCCTTAGTAGATACCAACCAGTTATCAATGGTGTCTGCAATAACTGTTGAAGTTTTGATTTGTTCCATGACTGGATTGGTCAAATATTTCTTCAAGAATGGTTGCAATTTTTGAGGAATGGTTGCTGAGAAGACCAAAATTTGCACTTCTTTAGGAAGGCTTGCCGCAATCTTGTCCACAGTATCCAAGAATCCCATGTCCATGGTCATATCAGCTTCGTCAACAACAAAGGTATGGGCCTTGTGGATAGCCAAGTCACCAGACTTAACTAGGTCATAAATACGACCTGGTGTTCCGATAACAATATGGGGTTGGGCTACCTTGAGTTTCTCAATCTGACGTTGCTTGTCTGTACCACCCACATAGTTAACCACACGAATTTCTGTATCAGAGTGTTTAGCAATCTGTTTTGTTGCTTGGTAAATTTGTGTCGCCAATTCACGTGATGGCGCTGTGATAACAACTTGAACATCGCCACTCTTCGGATTGAGCTTCTCAAAAATTGGCAAGAGGAAGGTATGTGTTTTTCCTGAACCCGTCTTTGATTCACCAACCAAATCACGACCTGAACGGACTACAGGAATCAATTTCTGTTGAACAGGCGTTGGCTCCTTAAACTTAATCTCGTCAAGAGCCTCCTGAATAAATGTTTTAAAATTAAAATCTTTAAATGACATGTTTATTTACTTCTTTTCTATCTAGTCTATCCCTATCATTATAACAAAAAAAGAGCATTTCTGCTCTTTTCATTTATTTCATAACGTTTCCAAGAACCATCCAAAGGGTAATGGCACTTGCAAGTGCTCCAACTGTCCAAAGGAAAGCATCAACCTTCCACTCTGACCATTTGTCACCCTTACCTGAAAGACCACCCAATTCGAGGTGATGGTGGAATGGTGTCATACGGAAAATACGACGACCTTCTCCATACTTACGCTTAGTGTATTTGAAATAGCTGACCTGTAGCATGACAGAAGCTGTCTCAAAGACATAAACCACACCAATCAAGAGTAGCGTCCACTCTACACGTAGGGCAATAGAGATAACCGCAAGCATAGCTCCAAGTGACAAGGAACCAACATCTCCCATAAAGACCTTTGCTGGCTTGTGGTTAAAGACGAAGAAGCCAAGAAGTGCCCCAATCATAGTGATAATGATAGTCAAGATAGCGAACTCACCCTTGACAAAAGCGATAATCCCATAGGCAATCAAGCTGATAACCACAGATATAGAAGCTAAACCATCAATACCGTCTGTCAAGTTCACAGCATTTGAGAAACCGACAATCCAGAATAGGACAAAGAGAACATAAAAGACACCGAGGTGAATGGTTAATCCACCAATAGCTAGGCTATCTGTCCCACTAGGGAGTACGTGGATAAAGTAGAAAAGCAAACCCGCAATAATCTGCAAGGCCATCTTTTGCCAAGGTTTAAGTCCCTCATTGATTTGACGGAAAATCTTAAGGAAATCATCAAGGAAACCGATGATTCCATAAATCAAAATCACAAAGAGAATCCCTACTGTGGCACCATAGGCTTGGTGCCCCTCGCTAAAGACGTGGAAGTTGAAAATCAAGCTAACCAAGATGGCAACCACTAGGAAAACTGTCCCTCCCATAGTTGGCGTCCCAGCCTTAGCCAAATGCTGCTTCACATCTTCATGCATTTGTTGGCCACCGATTTTCTTGATTTTGTAGTAAGTAATAAAGTGAGGCATGGCGAGCACCGTCAACACAAAGGCGGCCACGCCTGCTATCAGACTCATAGTCATCTTAGTCTCCTAAAGTAATGGTAATCTTCTTGGTTTTAGACAGGGCTTTTCCTGCCGCAACACTTTGTTTGGTAACAGTCCCTGACTTGCCACCCTTATAAGTAACTTTAATGCCTTTCCATTTGGCAAAGGTTTCAACGTTCTTCTTGGTCCAACCATACATGTCTGGAAGTTCTGTGAAATCATTGGTCATGATGAGAATCTGTTCATTAGCCTTGATATTGGCTTTGGCATCTACAGAAACCTTCTCAATCTTATCACCAACACCCAGAACAATCGGATGAATCAAGTTTTGACGAAGGGTGTTAGTTGTCTCACCTGGACTCTTACCGATAATATCGCCGGTTTGATAACTCGTTTCCTCGGTCTTTTCACTACCTTCAGACACAGAAGTATCTAGGGTGTCTCCCATAGACATGGCTTCTTCCAAAACCGGGTTAACCACAGTCGCATAAAAATTATTATCCCAAGTCTTAGGCTCCAGAACAGTCACATACATGATGTATTCTGGATTATCTGTAGGTACCATAGCTACAACTGAATTGAGGGTTTCATTGGAACCAACTTTGTAAGTCCCAGTCTTCTCATCAGCAACCTGAGCCGTTCCAGACTTAACTGAAACATCATAATTGCCAACTTGGATAATAGGTGACCCTTCAGATTTATTGTAAAGGGTACCGAACTCTGGATCTGTACCAACGGAAATCATATAGTTACGCGTTTCAGAGGCAGCCTGCTTAGAAACTGGCTTACCGATAACTTCCTTCTTCGCTGTACGAACTGTGCCTTGGTTAGTATCGGCAACTTGTTTGATAAATTGAGGTTCCAACATTATACCGTTGTTTGAAATAGCGGTAAAGGCTCGAAGCATTTGGACCTGAGTCACCGAAATCCCTTGTCCGAAGGATGATTGAGCTATATTAACAGAGTTACGAGAGACAACCCCTGAAGACTCACCGACCATCCCAAAACGGGTAGGAAGACCAAATTTGTAAAGAGATAAGTAGTTAGACCAAACCTTGTCTCCCATCTCTTGTTCTAGCATGGTCATAGCAACGTTACTTGAATAAGAGAAGCCTTGAGCAAATGTCATGGTACCACCTGTTGAGATACCCTCATTGATTGACCAGTCATTAGTTTCAACGTCGTCAACCTTAATACCATTAGCATTACTGTAGGTCGCATTCGGGTTGAAACTTCCATTGTTAATAGCAGCTGACAAGAGCATGACCTTCATGGTTGATCCAGGCTCATACTGAGCTTCGTAAAGACGGTTAACCCAGTCATAGTTTTTCTTAGCCTGTCCCTCAAGAGTATCAGAATTATAGGTCGGACGTTGTGTCGTTGCAAGAATCTCACCTGTCTTAGCATTAACAACTGTCGCTGAAGCATTTACCCCTTGCGTCTGCTCCATAAAGGTATCCATCTGCGTTTCTAAGAAGGTTTGGAGAGGCGCTGACAAGGTTGTATAGATGTTCTTACCATCGATAGCTTCCTTGGTAATGGTTTCCGTACCTAGAAGCGTATTACCGTTTTTATCCTTCTCATAGATGGCTTCACCATCTGTTCCAGTCAAGAGGCTATTGAGCGAACGCTCCAAACCAGTTTGACCAATCAAAGAATATGAGCCGTCTTTTTTATTTTCAACAGCTTCGGCACGACCAAGAAACTCTGACGCGAAGGTTCCATTAGGATACATTCGTGACGTTGTTGCTTCAAAGGCCATCCCCTTAATTCCCGCATCTTTAAAGGCTTTTTCTAGTTCTTCTTTAACAGAGTAGGTAATTCCCTTCCCCTTTAGTCCAAAGGAAACCTGGTAGGCACCCTTAGTACGCAATTGGGCCAAGGAATCACTCTTTTCAATTCCTAGCTTATCCTTTAAAATATCAGCAACTTTGTCAAACTGACTATCTTGGACATAGAGTTTTTCTTGAGTCGCTGACACATAGCTGGTCGACACGATAGCGTAAATGGCATAACTGGTTGAATCCTCAGCCAAAACATTTCCATTTCGGTCGTAAATCGTCCCACGCTTGGCAGCCACTGTGGTCTTAGTGTTATAAGATTTAGCAGCCTGGGTCGACAAATCGACACCAAACTTACTGTCTGCCCCGATAATCACCACAAAGTTGATAATAAAGACGAAAAAGATAAAGATGCTGAGAACCATAAGGTTCTGACCAACGTGCTGTCGATTCTGGGCTGGCTTTCGCCTATCCCTAACGACATAGTTTAGAAATAAATGTTTAAGTTTTCTTAATCTGTTCATTGGTTACCTCACACTCTTAATACTATCGTTATTAATAGACAGGCCTGCCTTATTAGCAATCTCTTTAATACGGTCAGAGTTAGTCAACTCATTAACCGCCTGCTTAGCATTATTAAGCTCTGTTTTTTCATCACTAATCTTGCTATTAAGGTCTGTGATTTGTTGCTTGATAGCCTGATTACGCCCTTGTAAAAATACAACTGCGATACTCATCACAATAGCTGTCAAAACAATTGCCGAATAGAAAGCCTTTTCCATACGCGTCATAAAACGAATATGGTTTCTAATGGCTCTATTGACAATCTGATGTTCCTTATTTTCCATAATTATTTCCTGATTTTTTTAGCCACACGCAATTTAGCAGAATGCGAGCGGTTATTAGCTTCTAATTCTTCCTGACTAGGTAGGATTGGCTTGCGATTAACTAAGGCTACCTTAGGTTGGAGGTCTTCAGGAATAAAGGGCAGACCTTTAGGCACATCTACCGTACTGGCTTCCTTGAAAAGCTGTTTAGTCAATCGATCCTCCAAAGAATGGAAGGTAATGACCGAAATACGACCATCTACAGCAAGTAAATCCAAGGCCTCTTGAATAGATTCATCCGCAGCACCAAGTTCATCGTTCACTTCGATTCGAATAGCTTGGAAGATTTGTTTGGCTGGATGACCCTTCTTCTTTAATTCCTTAGCAGGCTTAGCTGATTTAATGATTTCTGCCAGTTCCGTCGTCGTCTCGATAGGTTTTACCTGACGCGCTTGCTCAATCTTACGTGCAATTTGTTTAGAGAACTTGTCCTCACCGTATTTGAAGAAAATACGCACTAAATCGTTGTAAGGATAGGTATTGACCACATCATATGCAGTCAGACTTGCCTCCTCATTCATGCGCATATCCAGCTTGGCATCCTGTTTGTAGGAGAAACCACGCTCACGCTCATCCAACTGAGGGCTAGACACACCCAAGTCATAGAGAATACCATCGATTTCAGACACCCCCAAAGCTTCAAGGTTGGACTTGAGATTACGGAAATTATCCTTAATGAAGGTCACCACGCCCTTATCAATATAGTCCTTGAGACGCACTTGAGCATTATCAATAGCCTTTTGGTCCTGATCAAAACAGTACAAATGACCCTTTTCAGACAATTGTGACAAAAGATAAGACGAATGTCCTGCGCCACCCAAAGTCGCATCTACATAGATGCCATCGGGCTTGATATCAAGCATATCAACAGTTTCGTGCAAAAGAACGGTTACATGGTGAAATTCATTAGTCATAACTTTTATTATAGCACAAGAATAGAGAAATTGTCTCGCCTTGAAAGTTGTTAGGATGGCAAAAAAGCCAGACCCTAGGCCTGACTTTATGATTGATATATTGGTTCTCAAAAATTAATCCACTCTGTAAAAATAACTTTCCTCTGAAGGCATCCCATTCGTCGCTAAGATTCGATCCTTACTGTTATCTCCCGCATCACTTGCATCACTAACTCCCTTAGGACAAAGCTGAATTGGGGTATTCCCTACTGGACTAGAATCAACATAAGTTAAGGTATATATACCAGACACATACTGATTGGGTGAGACTTTGTCGATAGGATAAGTATAGCCCCAGAAATCCAACTGCCCATCCGAAGTAATGGTGATGGTCTTTCCATTTGAAGACTTCCACGTTCCTACAGCTGATTTGTAATTGCCATTTTTGAGTTCATCAGGCTTAAGAGATGTTGAACTTGTTTGAGTTTGTGACGCTGCGCTAGAACTACTATTAGTAGAGGCACTGCTCAGATCCTTCCAATCCCAATTCGAAAGATCAGCCTTCTCTGCACCCGAATCACTGTCATCTTTTACAAGAGATTGACCATTACTACTAAATTGGTAGCCAGAACCACCACCAGCCATAGCACCAGCACTACCATAGTAGCTAAAGGTGTTATCCTTGAGGTAGGCCAAAGTCATGCGCTCACCCAACATGCCCAGTTGTGGACCTTCTGTCAGACGAATGACCTGACCACTATCCTTAGAGATAGTGTAAATATCCGTAATCACATGTTCTTTAAAGAGTTTACCTGGCTTAAAAGCAAGAATCAACTCATCAACACCATTACCATCCAAATCACGATAAGTATAGACCGTTGAGGCAGGACTTGTTTGAGAATTAGCATAGGTCACAATGAGAGAATTAAGTGAGGCATCGGTTTGGTTGTTGGCCACAGCCGTTTGGTACTTACTAATGATGCTATCATAGGCAGATGTATCTACCTTTTTCTCTTGACTAGAGCTTTCACTACTACTTGATTGTGACTGCTCTACTGATGAAGATGAAGTCGTCGAAATCATGCCATTTTGCTGGTTTGAACAAGCTGCTAATAGGACTAAACTAGATAATCCTGTTACTAATGCTAAAACTTTATTTTTCATTTCTAATCCTAAATTCCTTTTCTTTAACTCTTATTCTGTTGTCCCAGAGCTGACATCTGCGCTGTAGGCAGGGGCTGTATAGCTTGAAGACTCACTATGTGACTCGGTATAAGTTGTTGGTGGCACATAGTTATACTGAGGAGCTTGATAAGTCTCTTGTGCTGAAGAAGGCGTTGGCGCCGATGCTACCACAGGAGTTGAGCTTGCTTCTGTCTGACTAGCTGCTTCTACCGTTGAGCTTGATGACGACGATTCGCTTGAAGACTCACTTGAAGTTGAAGAAGATGACGACGAACTAGAGCTAGATGACTTGGATGAAGACTTGGGTTTGCTTGATGATGACTGCTTAGTCCCCACCTTAACTTGGACCTTTGCATGATTGTGTGCAGGTTGCAAAAAGACAATTGCTAAAGCCAAAAGAATAGCCGGTAGGGTAAATGCCAAAATAAGGTAACGTTTTTCTTTTAATTGACGAAGTAGTTTCATAGAGTATTCACATTTCTTAAATTATATTTTAGTATTGATTAGTCTCAGATAAGATTATATCAGAAATATTAAAATGTGCAACATTAACATAAAACTTATGAAAGTAGAGAAACGGACTTTAAAAGAATTCAAATTTTTTTGATTACCTACACATTATTCAAAATCCATTAATCAAGCAATTCATTTCCTAAGGCATCTTGATGGTATTTCGTACCTGGCTTCGAAGTAAATATCATAATACCGAGAACAATATTCCATATGAGATTGACCACTAAAAGTGGTGGGAAAAGACTTAATGCAGCAATGAAAAGGTGTAAGACACCAGTACCGTTATTCCCAATATAGAAGAAGTAAAAAGGTCTCAAGAAGAATGCTAATAAACCTGCAACCATTTTCGATTTTTGTGTAGTAGTCGGTGTAACTTGCTGTCCTAGATTCACCTTAGAAACAATATATGTCTCACCATTTTTATAGTATTCTACAAAATCTCCGACTTGAGGTTCAAAGCCAAAATTTTCTATAGGAATTTCTGCAAAGTTCCCAACTGAATCTCCCACAGAGACGATACCATTTTCGATTTTAATAATTTTGTTCACCTTTATTCTCCTTTTTTATCTGTTTTTTTCTTAAATCCAAGGACAATCGCAAATACAACTAAAATTACACCAATACTAACGAATAATCCTGTAGCCTTTTCACCAGTATTTGGTAGAAGACTTTTCTTTTCAGTATTCTTTTTGACTGCTGAAGATGAAGAGTCCAATGTAGAGCTTGAAGACACTTGCCCCTTATGTAATGTTCCATTATCCTTCTCATTTGACTTCGCTTGCAATTCAGGAATACTTTCATGAGAATCGTTTGAAGACGAAGAGCTACTAGAAGATTTATTCGTTTCTGTGTTTGAATAATTTTTTTCTACTTCAGTCTTACTTCCAGAAATTTCAGTTTTACTTTCACTAGATGAAGATGATGATGGCTCACTTGGCGAAATCTGATTAGGCGTTACTGAACTTGATGAACTCTCAGTTGACGAAGAACCTTCTGACTGTTTGCTTTCGTCACTGTTACCATTAAATGGAGGGATGTAAATATCCTGACTGAAACTACCGTCCTCAGTAAAAATTGTCAAAGTATATGAGTGTGTGGGGTGCTGTTCAACATAATTTGTTCCCGGTTGAACCTCAATATCAAAACTTTTCGATTGTTCATAACCATTAAATGGAATTTCTGAGAGCTTTTTACCTGTTTGGTTATCTGTTAACACTCGTTTTACTACAGAAGTCAATCCATCTGGTAATGTCCCTGACATTTTATAGAATGGTTCACCATATTCAGATATCTCCCAATTTCCAGATGAAGTAACAGTTTTAAGTGAATTAAAAGTACCAACTTCAATTGAATCTGCTTTAACCGTATTGAAAGCACCTGTTGAAGTAGCAGTTCCCAATAAAGCTACTGATAATGTTGTAACAGCAACTAGTGAATAATATTTTTTCATGATTTACTCCCTTTTCAATTTTGCTATCCATTATTATCCCCCCCCCCCGAAAAAGTCAAGAGTTTTTTAACTATTTTTTAAAAATTAATCAATTAATTATTAATCATAAAACATCAATAAATAAGTATTCTTAATCCTGTTTAAATTTTTATCAATTTTTTAAACGAAAAATATATAGGGTTTAGATCTAATGTTATTATTATTTTCTTTATTTATAATTTTATGGTGTTATTCAAATTAAATGTATTAAAAATCCACTGAAAATAAAAAAACCAACTCTAAGAGTTGGCTGATTTGCATTATTGCTGTGGATTATTGAAGTTGTTAAATGGCACTTCTACTTTTGTTGGTTGACAGTACAAAACCAAGAGTATAATCCCACCTATTCCTAAGGCGAAACGTAAGAAAATAAATGCCCAGTGATAGCCAGCATCACGCAAACGACGTACTTGAATTGAAATAAATGGTAATATAACGGCAAGACAATATACAAACATAGCCAATATCATTACCGTTGCAATAGTACCTAGTGCGCCGTCCATACTACCACCATTGGCAACTATAAATATGGATGTTATAATCCCAAAAGCCCAAATAACTAAAATATTTGCTAATACTGCAAACCAATAATCTGAACGTGTTGAACGTCCCGTGAAATCGACATAGCCCTTCCAAAATTTTTTGTAGGCTTCAATCATAATAAAATCCCCCTTTTTTTATGATACCACCAGTATATCAGAAGGTCTGTCGTCTAGCAAACTAACTTAAAAAAGCTCCTTCATGGAGCTTGATGGTTTATTCTCTGATTTGACCTTGGCCATTAATATAGAACTTGGTTGAGGTTAGGGCCTCAAGTCCCATTGGGCCACGGGCGTGCATTTTTTGGGTTGAGATTCCGATTTCAGCACCTAGTCCAAAGACGAATCCATCTGTGAAGCGGGTTGAGGCATTAACATAGACAGCTGCAGCGTCAACATCATCTTGGAATTGCTCCGCACGACTGATATCCTGAGTCACAATAGCCTCTGAATGCGATGTCGTGTAAGTATTAATCCAATCAATGGCCTCATCAAGGCTATCTACTACTTTAACAGACATGATATAGTCAAGAAATTCTGTCGCAAAATCTTCTGGTGAAGCTGGTACAGCTTTTTCCATAAGTTTCAAAGCCGTTTCATCCGCACGGAACTCAACAGCCTGAACTTTTGAAATAGCTTTTTCCAAATTAGGTAAGAAGTCTTCCGCAATATCAGCATGAACAACGAGAGATTCTGCAGCATTACACACACTTGGTCGTTGAGTCTTGGCATTGATGACAATCTGTGTCGCCATATCCAAATTAGCATATTTATCCACATAAATATGACAGTTACCAACACCCGTTTCAATGACTGGAACTTTGGCTTTTTCTTTAACCGTTTGGATGAGACGAGCTCCACCACGAGGGATGAGCAAGTCTACATACTTAGTCGCCGCCATGAGTTCTTCTGCTACCTCATGAGAGGTATCTTCAACCAGCTGAACGGCATCTGCTGTGATACCCGCATTTTCCAAAGCCTTACGAGCTACTGTAACCAAGGCCTTGTTGGAATTGATGGCATCACGTCCTCCACGAAGAATAATGGCATTATTGGTTTTAAAGGCAAGGCTAAAGGCATCGATTGAGACATTGGGACGGCTCTCAAAAATCATAGCGATAACACCCATAGGAACACGCTTTTGAACAATTTTGAGACCATCCAGATTCGTATAGCCACGAACTACTTGACCGATTGGGTCCTGAAGATCTGCCACCTGACGGACACCCTCAGCAATCCCTGCGATACGGTCTTCCGTCAAGAGCAAGCGGTCTTGCATAATCTCTGAAATACCATTTTCCTTAGCATTGGCCATATCCTTAGCATTTTCAGTGATAATATAGGCACTCTCAGCTACTAGAGCTTTAGCTACCTGATTTAAAAGGTCGTTTTTAGCTGCTGTTGACAATTTAGCAATCTGACGACCTGCCACCTTGGCCTGTTGACCTAGTGTATCGATATATGTCATCTTAGTCCTCCTTTTTAAAGAGTGTACCAATCTTGGCTCCTTCTAGGACACGAAGGATGTCACGTGGATTTTCACCATTCATCAAAACCATTTGGCTTTGATTTTCAAAAACCATCTGAGCTGACTTAATCTTACTCATCATACCACCTGTACCAAATTTACTACCGGCACCACCAGCTGAGGCTATAATTTCCTCTGTAATCTCTGGGACATAGCTACGAAGGGTGGCATCCTCATAGACATTTGGGTTCTTATTGAAGAGCCCATCAATATCTGACAACATAATGAGTAGGTCAGCACCAACAATCTTAGATACGATAGCTGACAAGCGGTCGTTGTCCCCAAACTTAGTCGCATGGTCCATTTCATCTACGCTGACAGCATCATTTTCATTAACAACTGGAACAACTCCAAGCTTGAAGAGGCTCTCGAAGGCATTGATGGCATTGGCCAGACTCTCAGGATACTCGACCACATCACGGGTCAAAAGAAGCTGAGATACCTTGGTTTGGTAATGTGAAAAGACCTGAGAATAGAGGCTCATCATGGCTACCTGCCCTACACTTGAGACGGCTTGTTGCTTACCAACTTCAGCCGGTCGCTTGTCTAGGTCTAAGACATTGAGCCCGAAGCCCATGGCACCAGAGGATACGAGGACAACCTCAATCCCTTTATTATGCAGGCTAGAAATGACAAAAGCTAATTGATCGATTTTTTCAAGATTAATTTTCCCTGATGGTAAAACCAGAGAGCTAGTCCCGATTTTGATAACCAGGCGTTTTACTGAGTCAAAATTTCGTTTCATGTTTATGATTATACACTAAATTCAGGTATTTTAACATATATAATGCATAAGTTTACATATTAAGGATTTTCAGTAAAAAAGAATCCCTCCAATCGGAGAGACTCTTTAAGGCTCTATAATTTCTGTAGTGGGTAAAACCACTGTAGAGATTATAGAGCTTTTTAAGTGTACACAAAAAGTCCCATAAGAACTATAATGAAAAGCGACGAAACTACCATTAGGAAGAACTTATGAGACCTATTAAGAATACCACAGAATTAATCGGAATTAAAGACCAAAATATCAAGATTTCACTTGTTTTTGAAACTGACACTCATATCGAGATTCAAGCAAAACTTGATTACCCTGCACCATCATGTCCTCACTGCCAAGGAAAGATGATCAATTGTGACTTTCAAAAGCCTTCTAAAATTCCTCTTCTCGAACAAGCTGGAACGCCTACACTGCTACGTCTGAAGAAACGCCGTTTCCAGTGTAAAAGTTGTAAGAGAGTCACGGTAGCTAAGACATCTATCGTTGAGAAAAACTGCCAAATCTCAAATCTAGTCCGTCAAAAGGTCTCACAACTCCTTACTGAAAAGGTGTCACTAACAGATATTGCCAGAAGACTTCGTGTGTCGACATCCACTGTCATTCGTAAGCTTGATCAGTTTACTTTCAAGGAACATTTTGACAAACTCCCAAGGGTTATGTCCTGGGATGAGTTTGGGTTCAAGAAAGGTGAACTCGCTTTTGTGGCGCAAAACTATGAGACCAACAAACTCATAACCATCCTTGATAATCGCCGTCAAACCACGATTCGAAACTACTTTTTGAAGTATCCATTGAAAGTACGACAAAAGGTACGGTTTATCACGATGGACATGTCAGGAGCCTATATGCCACTAGCTCGAAGACTTTTCCCAAATGCCGAAATCATTATTGATCGTTTCCACATCATCCAGCACCTTGGACGTGCCTTTTTAAAGACAAGAATTGCGATTATGAACCAATTCGATAAGAAGTCACTACCCTATCGAGCCTTGAAAAATCACTGGCGACTCTTCCAAAAGGACAGCTGTAAGTTATCTCTCAACTCTTTCTATTCAAAGACTTTCCGTCAAACTTTAGCACCACATGAAGTCGTTGCGAAGACACTAGACTTTTCAGAAGAACTCGCTAATTATTATAACCTCTATCAGCTGTTGCTGTTTCACTTTCAAGAGAAGAGGGGGGATGAGTTTTTTGAGCTCATAGAGGAGAATATAAGCAAGGTCAATCATTACTTCAAAACTGTCTTTAGGACCTTCCTTAGACACAAACCATACATCAAAAACGCACTAGAAACACATTACTCAAATGCAAAATTGGAGGGGACCAATAAGCTTATCAAAGACATCAAACGTCTGGGCTTCGGTTTTAGAAACTTCATCAACTTTAAGAAACGTGTCTTCATCATTCTGAACATAAAAAAAGAGAAGACCTATCATGTCCTCTCTAGATGTTAGCTTTTCGTCACCCACTACAGTTGACAAAGAACCCTCTTTAAACAGTTTGTTCTAGGCAAAAAACATGGCTCTAATGCGTTTCCAACGTCTGCGATCAACAAAGAGATACACGATTAGGGCAATTAAAGCTATAAGCCCAGATACTATAGCGTTAACTACTAGGGCAATCCAGAACTTACTTGCAAAGAAGACAATACCTCCTAGCAAGGCAGCGATGAAAATTGTAAGAATAAAGATACCCATATAGAGCCACTGGCCGCCACCCCGATTGAAGAGCTGAGTGACTTCCTGCCAATTCACTTCCAATAATTTAAGGTCACGTTCAAAGAAATAGCCACCTACAAGGTAGGTTGTTACCAGAAAACCAAGAGCGAAACTTGCCACCAAAATAGGATGGAGATGTGCAAGGAATATTAAACCAAATCCTCCTAGTAAGAGGGATACACCGACTTGCAAGCCATAGAAAATCCAAAACTTTTGACGAAGATAGTCACCCGTATTGATTGGTAGGCTACGAATAAAGTCAAAGTTTGTGCCCTCTAAGGAAGTTGCTACACCAAGAAAACTTGTTGGTTGCGCTGAAAAGAAACCAAAGGCAATTCCGACTAAAAGCATGAGCCCGAAATAGTCTGGGCCTAAATCTTTCAAAAAGAACGCACCTCCACCCAGCATGATCATATATAAGACTGGTACCACATAGGTATTGATAATGAGGGTTGAGTTTCCCAAAGTAGATAAATGATGGCGAACCAAGACCTGTCTTTGACTTCGAGTAACAACTTTTACCTGAGTCTTTCTAGCCTTTTTGTTATAAATGGCTTCGTGGAAATAACGAGGCATTCTGACTTTATAAAACCAAAAGCCCAAGATAAGCACTAAGATAAGAGGAAGATAAAAATTTAGTAGAGCCTCTGGAGATAGAGGAGCAGCTACCACATCATAGTAACCTCTTAGATAAGGCAATAAAGGAAAATCAATATGTCCAGCACCCTTAATATAACCATTAAGAAAACCAACCATCATGATAGGGAACATAATCAATAGGGTTGACAGGGTCATCAAAATAGTCGAATAGAGCTTTTGACGAGAACTGCGAACAATCAGCGTTCCAATACTATTAGACAGAATCACTGAAAAAACGAGATTGATAAAGAGAGAAACGATAAAGGATAGAAGCCCCACGACTATCCCCAGTGGGCCAATAAATTGCCAGTAAGCTAGAATGAGAAGACTAAGGATAGGTACCATGAAGGTCATCCCAACCATAGAACCTGACAAGGTCTTGGCCAAAAAGACTTCTGACGGCTTTAAGGGAAGAGGCAGATAAGCCTTGCTATCCTTACTATCGTAAAAGGTACTATAGAGAGCCGTAAAAGTCTGGAGAAGCCCCATGATTGAAAATGTCAAAAGATATAGGGTTAAGACTCCAGGATTGGCCTTATAATCGACGCCTACAAAAAGATAGCTATATACAACCGTAAAAATAATTAAAATCAAGAGTTGTTGTCTAAGCATGGCATTAACGATGGAGAAATTGGCCTTTTTCTTTTTCTCTTGACGTTTCTGTAGGTTAGTTACTGCTTGAGGATTTGCATAGAGGAGATTAATTTTAAAAAGCTCCCAAACATGGTTCCAGTTCATGACTACACCTCCTCGATCTTACGTCCAGCCATTTCCAGATAAATGGTTTCCAAATCCTTGTCAGGGTACTGAGACTTAAGTTCAGCCAGAGACCCTTGGAAGATGAGTTTTCCTTTCTTCAAAATAGCAATACGATCACAGAGCTGCTCAGCTACACTTAGAACGTGGGTTGAGAAGAGGACACTATTACCCTCCTTAGCATGGTTACGCATGGCTTCTTTCAAATCATAAGATGCCTGTGGATCCAGACCAGTCAAAGGCTCATCCAAAACCCAAATCTGCGGATTAACCAGAAGAGCACCGATAACGACAACCTTCTGACGCATACCGTGAGAGAAGGAAGAAATGAGGTTATAGCGACTTTCCGTCAAGTCAAAGGTAGCCATAAGATTAGTCAAACGTTCCTCAACCTGACTAGCTTCCAAATCATAGATACGTGTCAAAAAGTACCAATAGTCATTAGCAGTTAAATTTAAGAATAAGTCTGGTGAATCTGGCACATAAGCGATTTTTTTCTTGATAGCATCACGATGTTGGCTGAGGGCCATATCATCGACGTAAACTTCACCGTAGCTAGCTTCAATGATAGACGTCAAAATGGAAATAGTCGTGGTCTTACCAGCCCCATTGTGACCAATCAGACCAAAAATCTCCCCATCTCGAATCTCGAGGTTAAGATCTGAGAGAGCATCCTTATCTTCATAACGTTTCGTTACGTGTTCAAAACGAATCATCTTTTATCCTTTCTTGAGAATCTATTTAACAATAGTCTCATTTTATACTTTATATTAGATTATAAATTAGAGTTATTACCTTGTTTTTTATGGACAATGCTCTAATAATATCGGCACTAGTTTTAGATAACGCTGTTTTGTTATCTTCTCGTTTATTGTATCATTTCAAAGGTACAATTTCAAGAAAACGTTTGTAAAAACGAGACAATTTTGCATTCGGTCTTTGATAATGCTAAACTTATAGTATTTAGAATAAATAGGAGGAAAATCACTGGTGCCAACGGGAATTATCATCAACTCGCTATCTATTATCTTAGGAGGAATCGCTGGAGGGCTCTTCGGGGACTATCTCAGAGACGATTTCAAGGAAAATCTTAACCTTATCTTTGGCCTAGCCTCTATGGTAATGGGGATTAGCGCTATTATGAATATGGTTAACATGCCTGCGGTTATCTTTGCGGTAGTTATCGGTACCATCATTGGGCTGGCCCTAAAGTTTGGAAACCTCATCAATAAGGGAGCTGGGCTAATGGAAAAAGGCTTGTCCAAGATTACACCAAGCAAGCAAACAGGGTTAGCTCACGATGAGTTTTATGCGCATCTCTTGACAGTTATCGTCCTTTTTTGTGCGAGTGGTACAGGAATTTACGGGAGCCTTGAGTCTGGGATGACAGGCGATGCTTCTATCTTAATTTCTAAATCTATCCTAGATTTCTTTACGGCTATGATTTTCTCTTGTAGTCTAGGCTACATCGTCTCCATGATTGCCATTCCACAATTTATCGTTTTCTTCCTCCTCTTTGTGAGTGCTGGTTTCATTCTCCCTCTAACAACAAAAGCCATGATTGGAGACTTTAAGGCTTGCGGGGGCTTCCTCATGATTGCGACCGGTTTTCGTATTATGAAACTGCGTCAATTCCCAACAGCAGATATGATTCCAGCCATGATTCTGGTTATGCCTATTTCCTGGGCCTGGGTCAATTGGGTGGTTCCTTTGATTAGTTGATATTAGGATTAAAATAAACTAAAACCGTCAGTCTCATGCTGACGGTTTTTATCTCTATTTATTGCTATTATGGATCCTAACTATTAAAAACTAGTAATGTTTGTGACGGTTAATTCTAATTTTTCTAACCTTGTTTAGACTAAGATGAGTTTGTTATAATAGCCCTTGTAGGCCCAAGCAACCTACAAGATACTTTTTTTCATAACTATTTCCATCCTCTAATATTTTAACGAACTTACAATACTGATGGAAATCTATCGAAAAGACTGGTGTGTGCACACCGGTCTTTTTTGGTGGGATTAAGACACAAAAAAACCACTCTTTCACTATGAAAGAATGGTTAGGCTATAGCTTATACTTCTACGACTTCCAAGTCTTTTCCACCTAGGAGAATAAGGTATTTATCAATCTTATCTATTTGATAGGCTTGGCTGAGTGCTTTAGCATAGAGGCTCATTTGCCCTTTGTAACGTTCCTTAAGCTCACCAGGTTGAGTGAAGCGGTCTGTCTTATAGTCAAAGAGGACAATACGGTCTTCAAGAAGAAGGTAGCCATCGATGATACCACGGACGACAAAGTCTTCCTTACTAGTCGGGTCTTCTGCCAACATGGCAAATGGCGCTTCGCGACGCAACTTATCACGGTTAGCTAGAATGAGCTTCCCAAGTTCGGTGTCAAAGAAGCCTAGTAGCTTTTCTAACTGCAGGCGCGCCTTGACTTGATCATCTGCCGATACTCGACTCAAGGCCTGTGTCAAATCTTGGAGGGTCACCTTGTCAGAAAGACTCAAGCGTTGCATGAGTTCATGGGTGGCTGAACCAACTGCAGCTCCAGTGACCTTGGTTTTTTGCCCAAAATCTGGAAGCTCAAAGCTAGTGGTAGTCTCAAGAGGTTGCACTTCCTCTTTCTTGTCCATAATATCCACCCCTTCGGTATCCATGACAGGTTCGTAGAAGGCTTTGAGCTGGCTCGGCGTACGCACAGATGGCAGGTCAATCGCAGGTTCATAAAGTTGGTTAAGTCTTTCAACACTTTCTAAGACCGTTAGGGCACGCTTAATGTCTTCCGTCTGGTGATTGTTAGATAGATCATCAGCATCTACTGCCGCTTGAACTTCAACCTGACCAATAGCCTCTGGAGTCAAGTCCTCAGCCTCTACAAAGCGAACAGTAAACTTGAGATCCTTTCTCATAAAGGCAGTATCCAAAGCCATAACCCAATCCTGATAAGTAGCGATTTGGTCACGTAGAGCTACTGGTAGGCGATTATTTTCAACATCCGTGCCAAATTGCTGGGTCAATTTCTCCTTACTGCCCTTACCAACTAGGTAGAGTTTTTTCTCTGCACGGGTCATTGCAACATAGAGCAAACGCATCTCTTCTGAGATACTTGCTCGACGCTCTTCCCTACGATTTTCCTGGAAGGTTAAGGTCTCGAGAACAACATTTAACTTAGGCAAATTGGTGTTTACCTGGTCTTTGAGGTCAGCTAGGTACTTAATGCCAAGTCCTTTTTCACGGTTGATAATGTACTTACCACTCAGTCCGTCCTTGCTGTGACCAATGAACTTGCGATTCATCTGCAAGACAAAGACATACTTGAACTCTAGTCCCTTGGACTTGTGAATAGTCATAAGGCTAACTGCATTTTTGGGAACCAAGTCTGTCACTTCCTCTAGGTCGTTACCGCTAGAAATGATCTTATCAATCATGCCAATAAAACGGGAAAGTCCCTTAAAGCCAGTCTTTTCATAGGCATTGGCACGCAAGGCAAGGGCGTAGAGATTGGCCTGACGTTGCTCAGCTCGTGGAAGACTGCCAACATAATCATAATAGAAACGATCGTCGTAAATCTTCCAAATGAGGTCGTAAAGCGAGTGCCACTTACTGTAATCACGCCAATCTGACAGAGTCTCAATGAAGAGAGTCAACTTTGCCTCCAGTCCTTGCGTCACGACTTCTGGATGAAGTCCTGATTTAGTATGAGCTGCAAGAAGCTTGTCATAGAATTGCACTTTGTCAGCCTGAACAGCAATCCGAGCCAAATCGTCCTCGTTGAAGTTAAACATAGGTGAACGAAGGAGGGCAACCAAGGCGTAGTCATTGAGAGGATTATTGATGGCACGAAGGGTATCCAACATAATCATAACTTCTAGTGACTCTAGGTAGCTTGACTTGTACTCGTCAGGAACCAAGGGAATTCCGTGCTCCTCAAAGCTTGCCATCAAGTCCAGATAGGTGTTGCGGGTTGGTGCTAGGAGGGTAATGTCCTCAAAACGTACACCCTGCTCGTGAAGTTTGATGATTTCTTTGATAACCAAGGAAATCTCTCCGCTACTAATAGGTTGATCAGCACTTTCCTCGTCAGGAGTTACACTCGCTTCATCACTATTGTAAATCAGAACCTCTGTCTCATTTTCAGGATGGGGTTCTTTTTGCTTCTCGCTACCTGCTACCAACATATGCGTCTTGTCATAGAGGATATCTCCGATTTCCTGGTCCATGAGGTGGCTGAAAACACCATTAGTCGCATCAAGAACCTCAGATTGGCTACGGAAGTTCTCTTTAAGGAGAATCAACTTACCTGCATCTGGATTTTCAAGGAAGAGCTGAAACTTGCCGTTAAAAATCTGAGGATCCGCCTGACGGAAACGATAGATGGATTGTTTGATATCTCCCACCATGAATCGGTTGTGGCCGTTAGAGAGGAGCTCCAACATGCGTTCTTGGGTATGGCTATTGTCCTGATACTCGTCTACCATTACTTCATGGTAACGGTCACGGTAGCTAGCTGCCACCTCTGGATTTTCCTCCAAAATACGGATAGCAAAATGGGCAATATCCGAGAATTCAAAAGCATTTTCCTGAATCTTGGCCTGTAAATACTGGTCCGAAAAATCAAGTACAAAGGCCTGAAGCAACTCCAACAGAGGTAGGATGTCATCATTATGCTTGGTCAAAACCTCGAGGACCGTTAGTTGGGTATCAATCTCTCGCAACTGGGCCACAAACTCATTTTTGGTCTTGTTGTAAGCTTCCTTGTAGGCCTTGAGTTCCTCGTCTTTAGGACGGGTCATATTGGTCAAACCAGTCCCTCCTGACAAAGTCAAGAGTTGTTTGAGCAGGTCCTCCATATCCGTTTGGTCATTAGCCAAGGCTCCTTCAAGAAGGCTAATGGCATCTGACACATTATTTAGATATTTGGCCTTGGCAAATTCACGCTGAGCTAGACCTAGATGGTCTCTTAAGAAGTCTAAGAAATCAGCCAACAAGCCATCTTTGAGACCCTCTAAAAGCTCAGCTTTAGCCTTTTCTGGATTGGCCTCTGCCTGCCCTTTTAAAAGATTTTGACGTAGCCATTTTTCAGGACCTGCAGTAGCCTGAGAAAAGTTATAGACATCGTAAACTAAATCACGAAAAGCCTTACTAGTCTTGCCATTTCCTGCGAAGTTGCGGACCAATTTTTGGAAAAGTTGGGCATCCTTTCCTTGCATATAATCGTTAAAGAGATCAGCATAAACCTCATTTTTCATGAGTGTCTGCTCGGCAGGGTCTGTCATAATGCGGAAAATAGGTGACACACCCAGGAGATAGCCATACTGATTGACCAATTTCTGGGTAAAGGCATCCATAGTTCCAATATCAGCCGTTCCAATCTTGGCAATCTGATCTGAAAGAAAGGCACGCTCTTCATCCGTCTCAACTTGTCCAAGTTGCTCTGTCAGACGCTTTTCCAGACGCTCTTTTAACTCACCCGCGGCCTTTACCGTAAAGGTTGAGATAAAGAGTTGATCAATGCCAACGCCACGTCCAATCATATCAAGGATACGCTCAACCATAACAAAGGTTTTTCCTGATCCAGCCGAAGCTGACACAAGAATATTGCTACCATTACTGTAAATGGCCTCAATCTGCTCAGGTGTTAACTTGCGTTCCTTGTCAGAAGCTGCTTCTTGGGCAATGCGTTCCTTAATCTCTGTTGGACTTAAAAAAGCTTTAGTCAACATGGTTGTCCTCCTGGTCTTTTTTGTCTGCTGTCACAGCTTGATCAGTGACTGGAAAGGGGATGATTTTTTCAGCAACTTGCATCTGATTCTTGTCCTCATCTTTTGCCATCAGCTCCAAATAGGCTTCCTTCTTGCCCCTACTTGGTAAACGCAGGAGCTTTCGAGCCTGTCCCATGTGGCGGTCGGCCTCAAAATGAGTAATAGCCTTGATTTGATCCCCTTGAACAGACTTGCCATCCTCGGTATAAGGATTGACTGCAAAATTCCCGCTTCGAATAACTTCAGCAGCACCTGTAAAGAGCTTAATGTTGTATTCTAGCAAGGTCTCTAGGTCCTCCTTGTCGTAGGTGACAGTCTTTTGTAAATCATAGTTTCCACCAGCCAGATGCTCCGTCTCTGAAGCCACAAAGAGTCCCTTATAGGTCAATTCCTTATGAGCCTGAGCCGCTAGCTTGTCCAAGCCAAACTGAGCCAGATTAAGTTGTGGGTCCTTCATATGTAAATACATGGCACCAAAAAGCTGATCAGCATCAACCTTATAGGTCTGGCGAAGGGCTTCTAGATAGGTTACTAACTGCGGACTAAGGCCATTGTAGAATTTTTGAATGTCAAAGACATTTTTACCTGACTTGTAGTCAACGACACCCAGAGCCCCATCCGATAAACGGTCCACCCTGTCAATAATCCCTGTAATCTTGATGCTATTAGCTAAAAGCAAGTCAAACTTGGCTTCCTCTCGCTCAACCTTAACGGCTGCATTATCACGTAAAACACTAGCTGTAGAACGAGCGATATCTTCCAAAATCTGACGGGACAAACGACTCTCCTGGTCCTCCGTATAGAGGAGTTCAAAGGGTTGCTCCTGATTGGTCTGAGCAATTGCCTTTTCCAGTTTATCATCGAAGTTTTCTGACGAAGAATCCCCCATGACACGCTCAAAGACACGGTGCAAGTAAGTCCCGTGGTGTCGAGCATCCGGATGGATAGATTCCAACTCCTGAAGCCCCAAGACATAGCGCAAGAAATAAAGATACTGGTTGTTATAGAAGGTTGTCAGAGCCGAAGCTGATAATTTCAGTGGTTCTTCCCCCGGAAAGACCAACTGCATGACCTGATCATCCACCTTGGTCGTCGTCACATCGTCAATCACATTTGGAATCAAGACTTGGTCCTTATCAAGTCGCTTACGGAGATAACGCACAGCAACTGACCAGAAAGTCTGGGTTTCCTTGTCCAAATCAGCATCTAGCTGACTGCTATTAAGGGCAATGACAGTCGACAAGAGGTCCTTGTAGTTTCCAATCTGGTCACCTTTAGCCTCGAAACGATTGCGTCCCTTTTCAACCAAAGGAAGACCAAGATCAAGAAGTTCCTTCAAATAAACCGACATGTCATCCTGTGTCTCATTGAGAATTTGTGGCTGACTAAGCACCAATTGTTCACTAGCCGCATTAAAAAGTGACATAGCCACGAAATGCCCCCGCTGACTATTGCTCTGCGTAACAATATCCAAACTTCTGTGCTCGTCCGTAGCTTCATTGATACGACTACGTTCCTCGTCAGACAGGAGACTCTTATTTTGCCCTACCTTTGGAAAATGCGACTGGGTCATTCCCAAGGCAAAAACATAAGGAGCAGAGTGTGGTTGAATCAAATCGTATTTCTTCACATTAACCACATCGACAGTGGCTGGGACCGTACGGTAATCACAGGCCAACATTCCTGAACGCAAAATGGACAAAAAGTCGTCCACTGACAGAGTTTCTTCCCCAAAAATAGTCTCAACCTGCTCCAAGAGTTGTGTGAAAGCCTTCCAGACCTGTTCATTCTGCTCTTTTTCGGCCTCACTAGCCTTGCCAGTCAAAGCAGCCATCTTACTTGGCACTTGCACAGCCTCTAAAAAGACCACAAGTTTTTTGAGCAGACTAGACCCCTTCTGTTTGCGACTGTTAAGCAACTTGTCCAAAGGCTCTACCAGTTGTGACCTCAAGGCATTGAGCTGGTCCAAATCATACTTATCACGACTATTAGCCGTGAAATCAGAAAGGAACTTGTGACGCCCCTTGATATCTGCAAAATTGACATAATACTCAAAAAGGTCTAAATCCTCTTGAGCAAAACCACCATAGAGACCGGATTTTATGAGATTAAGTAAATCCTCAGCACGGTAATTGTAGCGTTTGATCCGCTCCAAGGAATCCACAAACTGCACCAAAGGATGGCTAGACATGGTTTCTTCCTTACCGAAATAATAGGGAATATCAAATTTTCGAAAAATCTGACCCACCTGAAGCTTATAACTCTCCTCATCACCTAGCAAGACCAAGATATCCTTATAGCGCTTGCCATCTGCTAGCAACTGACGAATACTCTTAGCAACCTGAGCCACTTCTTCCTTTTGGTTGACCACTTTCCAAACCTGCAAAGCTTGCTTGTCCTGAGCAGTCAGCTGCTCGTCAATCGTACTAAAATCATGACGGCTCTCCAAAAGACGGCTAATACGTGCAAAAGAAGGATTCCCCTCTTTGTCTGTCGTCACATAGTCGGGTGTCACCTTATAGGTCTGAGCCAGAGTTCTCAGAAAATCCACTGAAGCCTGATAAACATTGCCGTAAACAAAGTTAGCACTATAAGCTTTTTGACTGGTATAAGTCCCAATGACAATTTGGTGGCACTTATCATTCAAGAGGGCAACTAGGGCCTCCTCCTCGGCAGAGAAACGCGTAAAGCCATCAATGACCAAAACCGTATTACTCAGTGCCTTATCCAGATGTCCTGAGGTAATTTCCTTGAAGAAGGCACTAAGTTTTGATTGATTATCAAAATCTCCTGCCAACAAGAGGTCCTGAGCTGCACTGAAAATCCTGAGCAAATCCTCTTGTTTCTCAACCTGATCCAAATGCTGCAAATCCAGAACCGTCATATTAGCCTGCTGCAACTCTTTGTAAAGGTCCACCAATTGATTAATAAAGTTACTATCCTTGCGCAAACGGCCATAAACCTTGAGCTCATCATCGTCCATATGCGACAACACCTTGTAAAAAATCATTGCCAGACCAGTATCATCCAGCTGAGTCTTTGGGTTGCTCGTATTGAGAATAAAGTATCTCGCCATCTGAGTAAAACGAGTCACCGTAATCTCAAAGGATGCTGACTGAGGCAGGTATTCCAAGACCTTACGCTCCTTCTCAAATGACAGGGCATTAGGGGCAATATAAAAGACCCTCTTTCCCTTTTGAGCATAGCTGGTTGCCTGCTCCGTCAGAATTTCTGTTAAATCCTGAGACATATCCGTATAAAGTAATTTCATAAGACGTCCCTTTCTTATCTCTACACCAGTCGTTAGGCCAAGCAAGAACTGCCATTCACTTAGTGCTAACAACCACTAATCCTTGCTATTATAACACAGAATGAAGCAACAATCAGACTCCTCCCTTGCTCCTATCTCCTCCGATGTCCTAAGTTTCACACATAAGCATAAGCTCAACAGCAAAGACCCCTCCTTCATGGACTTGTACCTAAAAAAAGAGCCAAATCCTCTGATTTAGCTCTACATCTTTATTTAAAAATCAATTCCTGTTTGAAGAGGTAATCACCACTGCTTGTAATCAAATTGGCATCACTATACTTCCTAAGAATATCCTTGGCTGAGTGGAGGTTAAGACCTGAGGTCTTCTTCTGATTTTCTTCCTGCATAATGGCATCAAGGTCAACTTTTTCTTCTTGCGTCCTATTTTCCATGACGAAATGGTAACTTCCATCCTTATCATGTCGATGAAAACTAAACTTGATTTGACTGACAGGCACCTGCTTACTCTCATCAATCGCATTACTAAAGAAAATAGACACCAGCAAGGTCAAGTCAACCACGTTCATGGTAAACCCTGAAATCTCCTCAGGAATATCACAAGTCACTGGAATATTACTACGTTTAGTCTCCATCATACGAGCCGAAAGCAGACTACGTAAAGGTAGGGACTGAATATTTTCCAGCTTAGGATTATCAATGACACGGAAACGTTCAAACTCCTTGGCACTCTCTCTAAGGACATTCTGGTACACCTGTTCAGCAAGAGCCTCTTCCTGGTCACGTACTTCCTCTGAAAATTGTTCCACAACCGTCTGATAAGACTGTCTGTATTGTAACAACTCATTGTAGAGAAGATCAATCTTTTGGTTGGCCTTGGTCAAACTATTCAAATGCCTCTTTTCCTCCATGGCCAAACTCTCTTCCAAATACTGCCGAGACAGTTGATTAAGATGGGCAATTAGGAAAATGAAAGCCACTGCGGACAAGAGAACCCAAAGCATCCGAAGTCTCAACTCCACCTCTGAAGAGTAGCCAGGGAACCAACTGTCTAAATTCACACTGAGATAGATTCCCAATAAATAAATGGCCATTGCTATAGCAACTCTTCTAGAAATCTGGAGGTTCTGGAAAGAGTCATCGCTATAGACCTTCCAACGCTTCAAATCCAAGCCCAAGAAACGATCAAATACAAAATAAAGTGGCAAAATCAAACCGTAAGATAAGAGATAGAAAAGAGCATTTGACCCTACCTCAGCGACAGGGAGATTCAAGAGAAGGGGAATAAAGAAGAGTCCCAATAAACGATAAAGTAAATCTGACGTCACCACTGGAAACAAGGTATGAAAAGCATACTGGGTCACCGACCAGGTCTTCCCTTTAGCAAGAAAGGCCAAAATCATCAGGATAAAGACATCAAAAACCATAATCATGTTAGTAATATTATACTGAATGACTACATCTAACAGGGCTAAGGTCAAGAAGACCGTCCAGGAGATACGAATGTCTGTCATTCGTTTGAAAATGGCACAATTTATCGTCAGAGTTAAAATAAGCTGAATGGCTAGAAAGGCATCTGTATCATAGAGATTTAAAAAATTTATTCCCAAAAACGATTCAAACATCGAATCTCCTTTCTATTTATTTTTTTACAAGTTATTTAGTATTCAAATTGCTGTCTATAGATGAACTTATCATTCTTAAAGCTAAGTTTAGACTGAGGGTAACGCTCCATAATATCTTCAAGCTGCTCATTGATTGATAAGTGATTCTCATACACCTCGTGGGGCGCCTCGGCACTATCTTGCGAAAGGGTTGTCTCTACAGAGAGGACCTGGACCTCACCTCTTTGGTAATAAGACAGACGAACTAAACTATTTTCTTGACCATGAGCTCTCAACAAGGCATTGTCCAAGAAGGTCGTTAGAACAGCTGATAAATCCACCACATCGATATGAACTGGGGATATAGGGTCTGGAACCTCCATGATAAAATCAACGCCAACAGCATGAAACTCCATATACTTACTCTCAATGACGGAACGTAACAATTGAGAACGCAGGTTAGAAATATCTGGCATAACCTTGCTGAAGGGAACTTCCTCCTCAGATAAGTTCTGAGTGTCTCCCTCTTGACTAGTAGCCAGAACGGTCTTAGCCTTCTTAGGTACGACTACCTTAGGCACTCCATCACGGTATAGATCCTGATAGAGATGGAGGATATGTCTACTAGATTCCTGTAAGCTCTGGAAATGACGCTCCTGCTCCTCTTTCAACTCCAGAAAAAGTTCATCCTTAATCCACTGGTTAGCATAGGAAACAACAATGAAGAAGGCTCCTGTTGCTAATAGAACGATCAACTTGGCATAATTGTTAACCACTTCCACAGGCCAGATGCTAGCAAAGTAAGGCATGAAATCATTTAGAAGCCCGTATGAAAGAAAGGCAAAACTAACCCCAATAACAATAGGGGTGAAGTGAATGCGTAAGCGCTCCTTTTCCTCGACCTGCAAATATTCATAACCAATAAAACGGTGAACCAAAAGATAAAGAGGATAGGTAACTACCACACATATAAACTCCGTTAAAGATTCTGGAATACGGCTCATCAAGTCGGCTCCCAAAAGTAAAGGAAAGACGATTAATGACAAGCCTCGTATAATGATATTGGTTGTTCCCCAGGCATAAAAACTATTAAATACCGGCTCTATCCATGGCAAGTCTGGACGTTTGTAATAACTAAAACAAAATAAAATGAGAGGATTAAGTAAAAATTTGAATCCCATAGGAAGAAGAGGAGTCAAAACAACTGATAAAAGGCCACCTAATAAAAGTAGCCACCAAGAAATCTTGACCCTACCAGCTGCATGAAACATCAGATAATTGACAAAGAAAATCAAGAGCGTGTCTATAGATACTAGCCAATGAAAATCTTTAAAAACAGCAAGTAGCGATTCAATAATAGAAGTCATTCTTTTCCCCCTCTCCCTTTAATCTGATTTAAGAAACTTCCTCAAAAATCCCCTAGGAAGCCCTTTTTACAACACTACTCATTATATAGCTTTTTGTAAGTTTTCACAATAATTAATTTTCTAAAAAAACCTTTACCTCCCTAAGAATCCGCTTATTTATACAAGGAAGGTTGACTATTAAATTAAAGTTACAAATATAATATAAAAAGTTGAGATAATTTTATCTCAACTTTCAGATTTATCAGATCTAGTCAGCCTTGTAGTAGAATTGTTTGGCGTCAGATTGTGCACTTCCTGATTGGGTCACTAGGATACGGTCTTTGGTATTATCTGAAGCATCAGGATAGTCTCCTGATATATTCGGTAATGTCGTACCTTTCGGGATGAAAAAGATTATTGCCCCATACATTCCTGTTCTTAGACTCGCTCTTAGGTAGCCATTTTCAAGACTGGAATTAGCATTTTGGACCTCATAATCTGTTGGCGCAGTTACTTGATCCTTAGAAAATGTCAAACTACTACCATTCCCATTCTTCCAAGTCCCTTCGAGGCTTTGGAAGTTATTATCCTTGATAGCATTAACATCCATGCCTGTTTGTTCGGTCTTAGTTTCCGTTTTTGATTCTGTCTTAGCCTCTGATGAGCTTGATGATGACTCCGATGTTTGTGAAGAACTTGAAGATTCTGAGCTTTCAGATGTGCTAGCACTAGAGTAATGCTTGAGCAACTCTTGGTAAGCCTCTTGCATGTCATCTGGTGCTACCTTATAGGTCTGAACAGCCTTCTTATCGTAATTGCCCTTCCAGTAGTTCGTCACATAATAAACGGTACCATTAGAGCCTAGAACGATTTGGTAAGAATCCTTATCTTGGTCAACCAAATCCTTATAGAGCTTGTTGTAACCATTATAATTGCCACCGGTTTTATCATCAGCTGAAAAGTCCTTAAAGAGGGCTTTTTGTTCAGCAGCATCGTCTTCATACATAGCATGTTTCTTATCCTTCAAGGTATAAAGACGGAAGGATGATGTTGGGCTATAGTCTGCGGTCTTGCCACTATTCTCATTAATCCCTAAAGCAAAGGAATCAACCGTGTTTTTATAATCCTTGAAATCATAGTTTGAGACTTCCTTGCCATTGATGATACCACTCGGAACACCAGTAATATGTTCATAGCCATCCGCATTGATGAGATTAGCAAGGATGGTAATCGTTTGGCTGCTACCTTTTTCCTTAGGTGCCTTAAATGACAGGAAGGTTGGACTACCATCATTGACCTTGGTGATGCTGTCAAAGCTGCTTTGAACTAAAACAGCATCCTTGGCATAATCAGACTGATAGAGCCATTTCCCAAAAGCTTCCGTGATAGACTTAATGTCCTCAGTCGAATAGTCTGCAATATAAGTGGTTTCCTTATCACCATTGACATCAGTCTTAGTCTTGATATCTGCATTTGGCTTATTTGGATCGTTAGAAGACGATTCTGAGCTTGCATCACTACCAGAGGATGAACTACTTGATTCCAAAATATCCTTAATTATACTTTTAACTTGGCTACTTGAAGAACTAGACGAAGCCTCGCTAGACTCAACGACTTCAGAGCCTCCCTCAACCTGAGTATAGGTGTCTGATTCAGTCATTTCAACCTTTGCATCTCCTCCAGGTACCATACTTGGTGTGATACGGATAGTACCGTCTGAGCTACCGTTAGTTCCAGGCAACTTAAAGCTCAAAGAACGGTCTTCGCCGGCTTGGGCATTAGCCTGATAGGTATCCCCAGTCTCCGTATTTTTGACTTCGTATTTGTCTCCCTTGATCTTACGAACTTCAAAACGCACCTTGTTCCCGGTATTCTTATCGACAACGGTTGTGGCATAAACTCTTGAAGATGATGTAAATGCCGTGCTCTGAGTGTATTTTCCAAGTACCATGAAGACCAAAAAGACAATCAAGGCTAAACCGATAAACTTTTTATGTTTAAACTGTTTCATGAGGTCCTCCTAGATAAATAGATAGCCAACAACATAGCCAAAGAGAGCAATACAAATCAAGAGCAAAATTTCCAAAACTAAAAACCAGCTAAACTTGAGATCACCCAAACCAACCTTAGACAAAACTTGTCTGAATTTAGAATTTTTCTGTCTGCTCAAGCCACTAGAAAGGGCAAAACCAGCCTTAGCAGCTTCAGCAACTTCCTTATCACTTGGCTTGCGACCATGCTGCACTTGGAAGTCAATCAGCCATTCATCATATTGTTGCATTTATTTCTCCTTCTTCTGAAGTGTGACGAAAAAGAGTAGGGCATAAACTAGGCAATGAAGCACCAAGGCCCACCATTGTCCCCAGAATTCGCCTGTAGAACCTTGAAAAGCCTCCAACTGGCTCTTAGGGACAGGAACATGGTACTTAGCCAAACTAGATGGCAAGTCTGACAAGTCACTAGAAATCCCAAAAAGCTTGTGGCCATAACCAAGATAGATAAACTTTTGTACCCAATCAATGGCTTTGGGCAAAGACAGGATAGTTCCCGACAATGAAAATTGCATGATACCCACAACGACTGCTAGGATAACAGAGGTAATCTCAGATTTGCCAACCAAGGCTGAGATAAAGAGGGCAATGAAATGCGAGGCCAAGAAAACCAGAAGCACTGTAATCCCAACTTCCCAACGGTAGGAACCAAAAATATGACCAGCATCTGGAAATTCCTTGTCAAAGAACTTACTAAAGACAGAGTAAGATAGGATAAAGACAATGGTTTCCAAAACAGCAAAGAAGGCGTGAATCCCCATACTAGCCAAGGCAAAGGCTGAACGACTCAAACCTGAGAAAAAGTCACGGTTGAGGACCGAGCGTTCCTTAGAAATATAAATACTGTTTTGAACCACAATCAAGAGACTGGTTGAGAAAAGCAAGAGAAAGAGGGTCATTCGAGTTGTTTCGAAATCTTTCAAAAATCCCTTGTCTTGGATATAGAGAATTAAGCCTTCGAAAGCGACAATGCCCAGAAGAACCTTCACAAAATCCATGTAGTGGTGTTTAAATTTATACCAACTTAATCGTAATGCTGCGTTCATAAGTCTCCCTAAATCTTGTAAATACGTGTTGAAGCATTGAGCTCTTGATAGACATCTGCGATATTCATATCCATATATTTACGAATCATATACGGATCGCTAGTCTTGTATTCCAAAAGCAACTCTTCATAGGTTCCTGCGAATGTCGGATGTCCCTTAGACAAGAAGATAATCTTGTCAAAAATAGCCAAATTTTCTGTGTTGTGGGTAATAACCACAATAGACTTGTTAGCTGATTTAGCCAAGATTTTCAAGGTACGTAAGAGATTACGATCACTAAGGGCATCCAAACCTGAAGACGGTTCATCAAGAATAAAATAGGGACTAGGGCTAAGAAGCTCGATACCAATAGAGACACGACGTTTTTGCCCACCAGAAAGCTCTGAAATCTTCTTATTGGCAAATTCTGTCAACCCTAAATCGTCCATGATGCCTGCAATGCGATGCTTTTTAGTCAGCTTACCACCCCCTTTCAGATGGTGGTCCGCATAAAAATCAAAGGTCTCAGATACCTTAAGGTACTCACGTAGGAGATTTTGTTGGGGCACATAGGACCAAGAGCGTGAACCAGCAGTCACAGGTTTGCCATTTTCTAAAATACGAAATTGTTGGCAAGTCGGTTTGAGCTGACCCAAAAGAATCTCTGTCAAAGTTGTTTTCCCTGAACCAGAGGCACCCAAGATACCGACAACTTGACCAGTCTCCATAGTAACATCCAAATCTGTAAAGAGCTGGTTATCATTTCCCTTATATTTGAAACAGATATGTTCAAATGTTAATTGATTGGTTTCCATTAATATCTCCTAAGACATAAGTAACATCAAAGCCACAATTAGAATGGCTCCGATAATAAGAACGATGACATTGATATTGAAGAAGAGAATCAAGCTTAGTAGAATCACAAAAGCGAAGGCCGCAAAGAGGTAATTTTTAAGAGGCGACTCTTTAGTCTGAGTCACCGCAACAGGTTCAAAAGGGATTTCCTTTTTAGCTGATAGATTGCTAGCATCAGTGGTCGTCACCTTCTCAACTTCCAAGGCCTTTCTCTGAGCCTGTCTAAGTTTTCGGTCATATTGTAACTTCTCATGGTCTGAGAAAAAGATTGAGCGAATCGTGTAGAGCTCACTGCGCAAACGCTCACCTTCTTTATCCAAGGTACCATTTGTCCAGAGCTCCTCCAGCTCCTCACGTAAAAAGGAAAGAGCCACGAAACAATCTTGAGCCGACATCTCTGGAGAGATGCGGTTACTGACCTCTCTTAAATAGGTCACTTCCTGTCCTGTCTCTGTATCAATTGCTTTGTAGTAGTCTATCATGAGATGAATTTAGCAAAAATAGCTTGAAGTTCTGACAAATCTTCCTTAACCACTTCTTGGGTTTGGTTGACTTGTGCATTGACTGAAAAGCGTGCCACAACAGTATTACTTCGAGGATCCGATACTGTCACGGTAACAATTTGTTCTGAGTCAAAGGCATAGGTGACTTGTGCCAAGAGCTCGCCTTTCTGACGAGGTTGTGGCACTTGCCCTTCCACTTGTCCCAAAATCTTCACAGCAAATGGATTCTCGTAATTTCCTTCTGTGATACGAAGCTTGAACTTGCTCTGTCCATCCACGACCGCAAAGAGATCCTTAGTAACAGCCAAAGGCAAGACCGAGTTACGTGGAACCACGACACTATTATAGTAGTCACCCACAAAGCTGTAGTTCTTATTTGGATTTTTCTTGAAGAGCAGACCGATTCCCTGAGAGGTCACATCCTTAACAACTACTCTATCTGTCTCAGTTGTCTTACCATCCTGATGTTCAGAGAAGCTAACCTCATTATTGACGATAAGGTCAGCCAAAATAGAAGCTCCCTGTGCCACGATAGTGTCTGGATTAAGGTCAAACTTAGGTTCCAAACCACTCATCAAGCGAATCATTTGACGAATCATTGGCATACGTGTTGACCCACCCACAAGGAGAATATGATCAATCTCTTCCCATTTTAAGCCAGATGCTTGAAGAGTAGACTGCACCTTGATTTCAGTATCTTTGAGGAGGTCCAAGGTAATTTCATTGAAAATCGCTTGAGTAATCAAGACACCGTAACCTTGACCATTGACATAGTGCTCATAGAGAGCTTGGTCATTCACAGACAGACTAGTCTTAATCTGCTCAGCCTTATATTGAAGTTGAATTTTTTCCTTCTCGGAAAGGTTAGTCATATTGACCCCTTGTTTTTCCAACTCCTGCATGATGTAGCCCACAAGACGCTTATCAAAGTCAATCCCACCAAGACGTGAATTCCCATCAGTTGCCAAAATATCATAGGCATGATCAGCCACGCGCATGATGGTAACGTCAAAAGTTCCTCCACCTAGGTCGAAGACCAAGACATTTCCTTGAGCATTTTTAGTGTGGGCATAGGCAATAGCCGCAGCTGTAGGCTCATTGATAATACGCAAGACATTAAATCCTGCGATACGACCAGCATTCTTAGTTGCTGCACGTTGATCTGACGTAAAGTAGGCAGGCACTGTGATAACAGCATCCTTGATACCATCTGCTTGCCCCATCTCCTGACCAACTACATAAGCGCGTTTACGAAATTCGTTCAAAACCAAGGCAGAAAGAATAATAGAATTGACACGTGTGTGGTCTGGTGTATCACTGGCAATTGGACGCCCAATATCACGTTTAAAGTCAAATTTAAAATTTTCTGTACTTCCGATTTCTGTCCCACGCTCAATGGCTTCCTTACCAAAAGACACATGGTTTTGTCCACCAATATTTGAGAAATAAACCGCTGAACGTAAGACCTGATCGTCATTCGTCCCCATCGGAATAATCTCTGGCATATCTTCACGAACAACAGCCATAACGGAATTCGTTGTTCCTAAATCAATACCAATCGCTTTTTTTCTCATAACAATTTCCCTTCCAGCCTCATTTTGAGTTTACTTGACTATCGCTCCAAGCAGGCATCTGCTTAGATTGTCTCCATTCATCGCTGTCACATAAAACTCCAAAAGAGTAAAGTTATTCCAGTCTAGTTTTTTCACTATACTATAGTATCACAAATAAAGAGACTATAAAACAGGAAAAAAGGGGGTAGGACCGAACAACTTTTTACAAATTGTTCCTTGTCCCACTCCCTTGAGTGTCAATCAATCTGATAGATTGGATGAACTTATAAATACAGAGGATATGATCTTCCTCATTGTCATGTTTAGAGCAACTTCTCTCCTAACTTAATCAATCGAACTCTCACCAACATAAATGATTTCTAAATTCCCCAAGGAAACATCCCCTTTGATGTAGAAGTCCTTGCTAGTCAAGTTGCTAGGATTTTCCTCATGCTGTACAGCTGAGAGAGAATTATCCACATTCACATGTACTCGCCAATCACTAGGCACATAGAGACTAAGACTTCCAAGAGAAACGTCCACATCAAACTGGGCAGATGGCCCCTCAATACGGCAATTATCAAAATAGACGGAAGCCTGTCCTAAACTAACATCTGCACTCCCATGCGTAAATTGCTGGTCATTAAGATACTTGGTCACTGATGAAAAAGTGACATCAATATCATTTCCTCCATTATTAGCGTCTGAACCAGTTACACCCAATCCAAAACGATTCTTTGTTTTACCAGAAGAATTGAAGAGAATGTTCAAGCCAATAACTGCAAGAACAGAAGAAAAAATAACGACCGAATTAGATACTGGAAGAAAATGGAACTGTCCATTGAGTGAAAAAAGAGCCACAATACCATAGGCGAAACCAAGACCAAAATGTCGCTTCAAAAGACTAGAAAGAGATAAAATAGCTAATAAGACCACCCAGGCCAACATCCAAATACTAATTTCCCATTTTATAAAGTAGTCTTGTACAATTACCAAAGCTGCCAAAAGGATCAAGAGGATCCCAATTAATTTCTTTCTCATTATCTTACCTCATTTCGTTTAGTCGTTCTTTTAAAACTTGATAGTAGCGTCTTGATACATGGACCTGCTTGTGGGTCTGATAGAAATTCACCGTGCTGGTCCCTGAAAAAGACTTCTCCAAAGAATAAATCTGCTTAGCATTAACAATCGTCGATTTGGAAATCCGACAAAAGGCAATCGGAAGCAACTCTTCCAATTCGTAGAGTTTTTGCTTCACCTCATAAGCCTCATCCTTAGTATGACCATAAATTTTCTCCCCGTCTGTTTCAAAAAAGAGAATATCTGCCAAATCTAGAAAATATTCACTGCGATCCTTGTAAAAGGCTAAGGGAACTAACTTTTGCTTTAGAATAGACTCTTGGAGCTGGGCTAATTCCTGTGTTAACCGAGGAGCTCGAATCAAGATTTCAGGCTCATCCATGGATGGGTCTAATTCGATTCTAACTTTCATAAGACTCCTTTCCTGTCCTTTTGATGGTTCCATTATAACAACTGATTTACACAAAACAAGGTCTTTTAGGTAAGTGGCACGGTTTAGCCCCTAAGAGGTAAAAACAGACAAACAAAAGAACCTGGCAATTACCAGGCTCTCATTTTTAGTGTGGAGGTCTAGCCTCCTATTTGTAATCTGTTCAATGCTAACTAACTGAGAAAGTAACTGTTATTTCACAGTATCTTCACGACTCACTTTTTGTGATTCACCAGCCTTACCATTGATACGGTAGTCGCTGTAGTTAGAACCACTACTGCTAGAGTCACTATCGTCACCAACATATTCCACATTACATGACCAAGAGATTTTATCCTTGATATCTCCTGATGACTTGAATTTCGAATCATAACCATAATAGAAATCATAAACTGCTGTGAAGGTCACCTTGAAGGTCTTCTCACCAGTCTGAACGACTTCTGTGACGTCAACGTCTGAGAAAGAAATACTATCAGTAGCACGGTTTTTAGCACCCGTAGTGTTTCTATCAATATCAGCCGTTACATCCTTGTACATGGTATCATCAGTACCATTAAGAAAAATGTCGGATACACCATCTGGTGTCGTGTTGTGATTAGAAGCGTAGCTGCCAAATTTACCGTAGGCAGCAGTCAAGAGACGATCTGCCGTATCACGATCAAGAACACCATCAGCATCTAGAGTAACCGTTTGACCTTCAGAGATTTTCTTAATAGACAATGTCTCTGTCTTGATAGAGCTACCATCTTCGAAATTCTTCTTGACATAAACGGCTGATGATCCAGCTACTGCTACCTTGTTAACATCTAGTTTCCCTGAGTTAAGGGTTCCAACCTTGGTACCACCAACGTAGAGGTCTCCATCCTTAAGATTAGACTTAACAGTAAAGCTGAGATACTCTACAGAAAGATTGACTTCTGTTTTAGAGGTCACATTTTCCTCAGATGAGACAGTGATATCTTGATCATTAACCTTACCAGAAGCCACAAAATTGTAGGTCCCTGGATAGAGATGATTCAATTTAGCCGTGTAGTTATTACCATCTGTAGTAGCGTAAGAAACCCCGTTAATAGTCACATTCAAATCAGCTGTATTAACGGTCAAATCAACCGTTCCAGGATCTACCACGACTCTCCACTTAGGAAAAATAAGGAACTGACGTCCAACCTTTTGCATACGTTCGCCAGACATGAGTTGGCTCTTGCTATAGGCTTGTGTACTTTTAGTGTCTGTGTACTTGACTTCGGATGTTTTAATTTCCTTTTTAGTATCAGACCATACTTGGTATTCCAAGCTATCTTTAAAGCTCTTCTTAGCTGCTGCTTCATAACGCTCTGCTACTTGGCCACGTGAGTAGTAGTAAGAACCAAAGCCGTAACCAGCAAGTGCCAAGACTGCTGCAACAACACCAGCAATAATCAGGATTTTCTTCCCTTTAGCCATAGCTGGCTTGGCTGGTTTCGCAGCCTTACCATCTGAGATAAACTGATGGATAGTTGATACATCATAACCTGAAGACTTACCAAGTAGGAATTCCTCAGGAAGAGGCTGACGTCCAACATAGGTTTTAAAAGCCTTCATCCAGATAGCTTGTGCTTCTTTAGAAGCAGCCTCTGAATTTTCTTCAGCTTGACCTTGATTAGCTTGAGATACTGGTGCAAGCTCCTCAGTTTCTAAAGGAGTCGTTTCCTCTTCGTCACTCAGCGGTACATCTTCAAACACTTCCTCGGCAACGTCATACTCATCAACTTCTTCTGTTGATTCAGAAGGAGTGGCTTCTTTGTCCAAGCCCATTGCCGCAATGCCTTTAATAGCCTTTAAGTCAAAGTCTGCTTTCTGGCCTTCTTCAATCTCCAAAGCATGGGGCGGACGACCAACTGCCTTTTCAAATAAATCAATCCACTTTTCTTTTGTTGCCATAAAGACTCCTATAAACTTACTTTTTCAAAAAATGCTAGAGGTTTACTTAGATTAGAATAGAAGACCTACTGTAAATGACGACATGATAGCAAATACGATTGCAAACAAGATTGACAAAATCACACCATTCAAAAGTGCTGCCAAAATCATTTGATAGAATTTATCAGCCTTCCACGCTGTTGTTACAGGAACAATTGTAAAGAGATTAGCAATTGCAAATAAGAAGTAAACAACATAGAACAAGAATCCTGGGAAGGCAACAAGTCCAATAGCTCCCAACAAGATTGTTACAAGCAAGATTGGCAAGGCCAATGATGTCAAGCGACCAAAACGGTCAAAGCTATTCAAGAAAGTAGTCTCAGGATCACGGAAGATGGCCTTACGTGTTACAAATCCTGCCAAGATAAAGGCAAAGATAAAGAGGAAGGCAGCTAGGATACTTGCAAAGAAAGCTCCAAAACCAATGCTAGATGTATGACTTGAAAATGAAGATGAGTAACTATCTGTTCCGTAAGAACCAAACATACTAGACAATGCGTTTGTTGTTGATACAACTGGGCTAACAAATTTACGTGCCACAGCGCTCAAGATTGCAAAGAAGGCAAGTCCAGTGAAGAGTGACAAGAAGATATAGTTAAGCCAACCATTGTGTTTCCCATAATCTGTCATGTCAGCTGGACGACGCCATGCATTAAGCAACCATGTCCAGTAGTTTTTGAAAGTTGTCGCAAATGCTGATGGTTGTGCTGGAACAACTACGGCTTGGCCATTGATAAATTGAACGTTTTGACCTGGTTGAAGAGGTTGAGCGTTAGCAAAAGCTGCTTGTTGACCAGCTTGAGCATTGGCAAAACCAGCTTGTGGTTGCGCCGCTTGATTTGGTACTCCTTGTACTGGAGCAGTTTGAGCGCCCGCAAAGGTTGATTGAGGTTGTGCTGCCTGAGCATTTGCAAAAGGAGCTTGCGATTGCGCGTCTTGTGCACTCGCAAAAGTCGGCTGTGGTTGCGCTTCTTGGGCACCAGCGAAAGTTGGCTGTGGTTGCGCTTCTTGGGCACTCGCGAAAGTCGGTTGTGGTTGCGCTTCTTGGGCACTCGCGAAAGTCGGTTGTGGTTGCGCTGGTGCTTCTTGTGTTGGAGCAGTTTCTACTGCTGGTGCATCATCTTGGAACTCACCAGCTGCAAGTGCTGCTGCAATTTCTTCTTCAGTCGCTGAACGACCATTGATGGCTTCAAAAAAATCTAACCAATCTGCTTTAGTCATAACAATCTCCTTAAAAATACATAGAATGACTTCATTTTATCACAAATAAAGCCATTAATAAATGTCATTTTTATTAGAAAAAGGTTCGGAGCAAGCTGTCCAAACCTTTATATCTTCTTATCTGTTTCTTTGTAGAGATTTTTGAATCTGACGATCCAGCTCTCGTTTAATGTGTGGTTCTGGTGCAAATCGCTCTTCCCAGTCACTTGGTTTAAGAATTTTGTGGGTCACGGGATCAAAGTGAGCCTTGCCATCGGGGAAAATTTTCCCCATATTAGCCTCATGAACCGTATCAAAGAAAGGTTTAGGATCCACCCCCATAAGAACAAATGAACCATAGGTCAAGTAAAGCAAGTCAGTCAAAGCATCCACCTGACCAACCATCGTTGACTCTGAGTGCTCTTTAGAACTAACTTTGAGGGCCGCCTTATCAAGAGCAGCATGCAAATCCAGAACAGCCTGACCAAAGACACGCTTGTCCCCACCTGATGAAGCATAAAGAAATTCGACGATTTCTTCCAACTTGAAGTCCGCACGGTGACTAGCTTCCTCAATACCGTAAACACGAGGCATGTCGTTAGTTGAGCCATCCATCAAATGGTGGAAATCCTTAACCTTGTTGAAGTTGTCATCATCACTGGTAAATGAATTTTCTGTCTCAAAATGAATCAAACCGTAGTGTGACAAGGCTTTGGCAATCCCATTCTGGTTATTAGTATCAGTGACATGGGTAGCCTGGTCTTTCAGTTCGTCTTCACCATTACCCATGGCAACACCAATGCCGACACCAGACAGCATTTCTAGGTCATTTTCCGAATCTCCGAAGGCCATAACCTCACTGAGTTCGAAACCAAAAACCTCACCTAGATGAGCGATACCTTTCAACTTAGATTGGTCCGCTGAAATAATATCGGCTGAATAAGGGCTTGAACGGGTAATCTTCACATGAGGAAACTTTTCTTCAATATCTTCTGTTTCCCCCACCGTCGCTACCATAACCACCTGATAAATAGGCTCACGCATGATAGTCTTAAGAGTCTCAATACTTTGTGGCTTGAAACGACGAATCAAAGACTTGAAACTACGTTCCACCAGCTTAGCCCAGGACTTAGGGACAATACGGCTGACGATTTGTCCAAACTTACTCGTTCCCATACTAATAATATTGGAACCAACAAGACCTGTGCTAGTCCCTAGAGAAATCTCTCTACGGTGCTTGGTGGCATAGCGAATCAAGTTGTAGACTGTTGATTTAGGGAGCTGATTTTGATACAGGACCTTGTCATGAGTCAAAATATATTGACCATTATAAGTGACTGCAAAATCCAGACCCAGATTGTCCATGAAAGGCTGAACAAATCCTGGACCACGACCTGTTGCCAAACCAACCAAGATACCATCTTCCTTCATTTGACTGATAGCTTTTTGGGTTGAACTTGACACACGTTTTCGGTCATTTAGAAAAGTCCCATCAATATCAAAAAAGACTGCTTTAATGGCCACAGAACTCCCCTCCTTCTAACATATTATGCTAAAATAAATTATAACATATAATATAATGGTGAGTAATATAAATGAAAAAAAAAATCCTAGTCCTTCACACTGGAGGAACAATTTCCATGTCAGCGGATAATGATGGCAAGGTCAGTCAAAACGCTGATAATCCCATGAACCATGTGGGGCTTGATTTAGACAATTTAGAACTAACCGTTCTCGATTTTCTTAATATCCCTAGCCCCCATATCACACCCTACCACATGCTGGATATTTACAAAAAAATCAAGGAAACAGCTGGGCAATATGATGGTGTGGTCATCACCCACGGAACAGATACTCTGGAAGAGACAGCCTACTTCCTAGACACCATGGCCGTCCCTGAGATTCCAATCGTCCTAACCGGTGCCATGCGTTCGTCAAACGAACTAGGAAGCGACGGAGTCTATAACTATCTCTCAGCCCTACGTGTTGCTAGCGACGACAAGGCCGCTGACAAAGGAATCCTGGTCGTGATGAATGATGAAATCCATGCAGCCAAGTATGTGACTAAGACCCATACCACAAACGTGGCAACCTTCCACACACCAACTCATGGTCCACTAGGAATCATCATGAAGCATGACATCCTCTGGTTCAAAACTGCTGAGCCTCGGGTTCGCTTTAATTTGGAACAAATCACAGGAACAGTCCCAATCATCAAGGCCTATGCTGGGATGGGTATCGGAGATGGAATCATCAGTCTCCTAGACCCTGAGAAGATTGACGGTGTAGTTATCGAGGCACTAGGTGCTGGAAACCTCCCACCATTAGCCGCAAGAGAAATCACAAAACTGATGGAAAAAGGTGTTCCTGTTGTGCTCGTTTCCCGCTGCTTCAACGGTATCGCCGAACCTGTCTACGCCTATGAAGGAGGCGGGGTCAAACTCCAAGAAGCTGGCGTTATGTTTGTTAAAGAACTCAACGCACCAAAGGCTCGCCTCAAACTCCTCATCGCACTTAGTGCAGGACTCAAAGGCCAAGAATTGAAAAACTATATCGAGGGATAAGACATGAAACTTAGTATTGAAGCAACCGATAAATTGAAAAATAAAGATTTCCACTATGAGCTGACAGTCTCAAAAACATATATCGCCATAGTCTGTGGTACCGTGCTAGCCAGTGTAGCCCTGGTCGCATGGTTGAAGAAAAAATAAAAAAGCTTGAAGCATGGTCACTAGAGAAGTGACTGAACTGCTTCAGGCTTTTTAGTTTTCTTCGTCAGGTCTATATTCAAGAATATCTCCTGGTTGGCAATCTAACTCCTTACAAATAGCATCCAGAGTTGTAAAACGGATTGCCTTGGCCTTGCCTGTCTTAAGAACCGAGAGATTGGCTGGGGTAATACCAATACGTTCTGCCAGCTCACCCGAGCGCATCTTCTTCTTGGCAAGTTCAACGTCCAAATTGACAATAATCATAAGCCCCTCCTAAATCGTGTACTCATTTTCCTCAGCAATGGCATTAGCCTTAGTCAAAATCATAGCAACAGCATAGAGAACAAAGCTAACTAGCAAATAACTGATATTAAAGAAACTATAACTATGGTTGCCTGTCCCAAATGTAAAGATACCATTATGGATAAAGGCCCCAAGAACTAGCAAATGTGCTGACCAACGAACCAACTTAGCATTTTTAGCGATAAAAATATCAGAACGATAAAGATTAATCAGAAAGGCACGTAGACACAACAAGAAGCCTATGTTGACTGACATACGAAGGAAATCAATGGTTGCTGTAAAAAGCGTCAGACTAGTGCTAGTACTTTTCACGGTAACTCCCGAACCAAGAAGCATACGCAAACCTTGGTGTAAGAGTCCTTCATGACCAGTCAGGATAAAGGCATCAGTAAGAATGGTGATTACAAGACTTAAAAAGCCCACAAAAAGGAGAACATTGACGAATAGGAGAACACTACGCAGACGTTTTTGTTCTTGCGTTTCCTGGCGACTTTTGGCACTTTTGGCAGATCTCCAACCATAATAACTAGAACCAGCTAAGGCTAGGACGATTAAAACATAGAATAAGATAGTTTTCATGTGTTACCTCAATTGTAAATACATTTTGATTTTTTTGGAGAATAGACTAGAAAAAGCCAAGGTGCCTCTAGGAGCCCTTGACCTCGTTCTAAATCATTAGCTAACTATTAACAGTATCAATTATATCGAATATCAATATAAAATACTAGTTTTTAGATAAGATTTTACTACTTTTCAAATAAGAATTATTCAATTATTTGACCGCTGTTTGTCCCTTACGAAGACGAATCGCATCACAAGCTAGAGAGACCAAGAAGAGCCAGACTGATGTACTAAAATCCATTACAAGGTGATTAGTCATTCCCAACTGCAGGAAGATATTCAAGGCTGATGGCACAAAGGTTAAGAGGGCAACCTTTTTCAAGAAAAGAGAGAAATCTTCTGTCCAAAGTGCCTTCCAAGTAAAGGATTTAAGTTCTTTACGAAGGAACCAAATCAAGGCAAGATAGAAGGCAAATTGTAGCTCTGCGACCAGCCAGTAACCCCAACCAGAAAGGTAATGAACCTCTGCACCTGGGAAAAGGCTAGCCACATCCACAAAAGGAAGGATAGGTAAAGCAAGCATTGCAAGACCGTAGATTGCCATAAGAAGAATAAGAAGAGCGTTGATGATTAATTTAAGTGTTTTCATGATAAGTATTTCCTTTGTTAAATAGTTTTTAGTATATAATTTCTCTGATACTGTCAATAAAGTTCATTCTATCACGATCTGCTAAACTGCCCATAATTAAAGGCAAAGCAAGTGTAGATAAGGCACCGATAATACTTAGAATTAATCCTACTATAAATAAAAAGTACTCAGGTATAAGAAAGCGTCTAATTTGAGATAATACTGAAGAACTTTTTTTACTCTCCATAATAGTACCTCAACCCACTAATACTCAAGTCTACTGTAAAAATATAAAGAAGCAATATACAAAATTGCATAGTAGACTACAAATAATAACATAATAAGTAATATACTACTATTAAAAGACATATGACCTAACACATTAACATAACCGTTCGGAAACACATATTTTAGCGAAGCAAGTTGTGGAGCTATAAAAGAAAAAAGTGCAAAAATAATTCCTACAAGCATAGTGAATCCATTTGTCAAGATAATTGATGCCAGACTGGCAACTAATAAACACAACAAAAACACCAAAATAGTCCCTAAAATACTAATTACCGTATACTGTACATCATCAATTTTGGAAGGCCAAAACCTACCTGATGTATATGGTTTATGAACCAAATAAACATAATAAGTAAACAATGATGAAAAGAAAGTTATTACTATATACAATATTTGAAACAATAAAATCGCTCCTAACTTTGCATTTAAAATAACTTTTCTACTAATATCTTTGTAAAGATACATAATACCACTTGTAATTTCATCCCTAAAAATCGTACTTACAATATAAATAAAAACTACTAATGGCAAGGTCATTTGGTACTGAGTAAATAAAACTGCACTAAAAAACTCTAAAAAGCTTAGTGACCCTACTGGGGCGCTCAATTGCATAAAATTGGTATTAAATAATCCTACAACAATTAATAGCATTGGGAAAAAGCTAAAAGCTAACGCAATTTTTGATTCTTTTTTCTTCAACAATGCTTTAAAAAAAGGTAATGTTAAGTAATTCATTCCTATTCCTCCACAAATAATCTTTCTAAACTATCCTTTTTAGATAAAACATTATTAATTAGCTTAGCAACTGCAAGTTGTTCCAAGATACTATTTAATGCTTCATTATTTACAGAATTATCAATTTCAATATTATTTTCACTATACTTTAAGCTATATTTTTTCACAAGATTCTCTATCAAATGATTATCTTCATCTCTGAAAATCTCATTCAGCTCTATTATAATACTATTTTGCTCCGTACTGATTTTATCATCAATTATCCCTGATTCAATGAAAAGATAACGTGTACACAAGTCTTCTAATTCTGCTAACTGATGACTAGATATTATCATTGATGTTTTATTAACTTTTGACCATTGTTTTAAAATTTCCAATAAATTTTTAACACCGATAGGATCTAAACCCACAAAAGGCTCATCTAACAACACAAATTGAGGTTCCGTAACAAGAGCCAATGCTAAAGCAGTTCTTTGTTTCATACCAAAAGAAAAATCTATAGGTTTTCTATCTTTAGCTTCCCAAAGTCCGACTAATTTCAGTATTTTTTCGATATTATCTTGATACTGTTCTTTCTTATGAATTTTAAGATATAACTTTAAGTTTTCTTCAACACTAATTTGTGGAAAGAATACAGGTTCTATCATGATTCCAAAATCTTTAAGAATATTATCTTCTTTAAAAATGTCCCTACCATTAAAAAAAACATTCCCTTCTGTAGGATTTTGAGATTTTGCTAATATTTTGAGCAAAGTACTCTTCCCTGAACCATTTTTACCTACTAAACCTATAATATCTCCCTCTTCAATCGTAAAAGTAGCATTTTCTAAAGAATAAAAAGCATTACCCTTATATTTTTTTCCTAACCCTTTAACTTCAATTATTGCCATTTTTCTTCACCATACGTTCCATAACTTTTATACTAATATACTCTACCAAGAAATAAAGTAAGGCTACAAATACAATTTGAGAAGGCTCAATTAAACTATTATTTATCTTGATATACATTTCTCCACTTGTTATTGTATTTTTTTGAATAAAACTAGTCCAGACACTAGAACCTTTTAAAAATAGCCCTATAATAATGTAAGCAATTAAAGAGATTGCTGGAAAAATTCATCAATATCTTGCTTTTGGGCTAGGAAGTTAAGCAGTTCTGTGCTAAACTGAGTCATAGGAATAAATCTCTTTCTAGTAATGTGTTGCAACTCTACTATAACGGATTTATTCCTTTTTGTGTTTACACAACTTATTTTACACTATCATTTCTCTTTTTCGCGAATAAGATTGTCTTTATCGAAAACTTATTATCGTTTATCGATAATTATATATTACACTCTTTATTTCTCCTTGTCAACAACTTTTATCGTTTTTCGATATTTTTTATCTAAGATTCAAAAAAATAGAAAAACCAGCTAAGAAAATCTTAACTGGTTACCTTACTTATGTTAATCACCTAGACTGGTCATACTTCCGTCTAGACTTGTTATGATTTTAAGAAGAGGGGTTCTACGTTATGAAAAAAAGGAAAAAGGGATTTTGGAAAATGAGGGATGAAAGTTGTAGAATATGGGTAAATTTAGCCTCTTCCTGGCATCAATATTAGTTTTGATAAACCTTAAAGTCTTGAGGATGCTTTTGGAAATTTGGGTTGTATGTTACTTTAATTTTTACTGTCATTGTTGTTTCCTCCTTTTTAGGAATGGTTTGGCCTAGCCAAAACGTTTTATTATCAAAACCTATCTCGTTTTGATGGTTTTATTATAGGATCTCTAACTTAAAGAAAGCTTGTAATAAGCTTGAAGGAAACTTAAAACTCTCAGTGAGTTCACTGAGAGTGCTTGTGTTTATATCATGGATAAAATAAGATAAAACCTGCAAAATAAAATATAAGACCTATCAGTAGAAGAAAGAAGGGATGAAAGATAGCAAAAAAATCGAGTTTTAACCGCTTCTTTTTCATGGGTTTCCTCCTCAGTCAAACTCAGCTTGCCTTCTCAAATGAGCTCCAAGCACCTGCCAATCAGGATTCTCGCGCCAGTTAGGGTCAGACACAATTTGGCTGGCCACGCGCCTTGCTTCTTCTAAGATATTGTAGTCTTCCACAATATCAGCCACTTGAAATTCAGGAATTCCTGACTGACGTGTCCCAAAGATCTCTCCTGAACCACGCATTTTAAGGTCCTCTTCTGCTAGAACAAAACCATCCGTAGTCTCACACATGGCTTGCATGCGTTTTTTCCCGGTATCATTTTTAGGATTAGCCACCAATACACAGTAAGATTGCTTGTCGCCACGACCTACACGGCCTCGAAGCTGGTGAAGCTGGCTAAGTCCAAAACGATCCGCATCCATAATGACCATAACCGTAGCATTTGGCACGTTAACCCCCACTTCGATAACTGTGGTTGATACTAAAATTTGAGATTTTTTATCCTTGAAATCTTGCATAATCTGGTCTTTTTCATCATTTTTCATGCGACCGTGCATCAGAGCCACTGTAGCTGAATCCCCAAAGAAATCTGTGAGTTCCTGATGAAGGGCCACCGCATTTTTCAAATCGAGAGCCTCAGACTCTTCAATCAAAGGTGAAATAAAATAGACCTGAGCATCTTTTTCCAACTCTCCCTTGATCCAAGTCAGTACGGTATCTAGTTGCTCATGTTTAACCCAACGGGTAATAATGGGCTTACGTCCTGCTGGCATCTGGTCAATGATTGACACATCCATCTCCCCAAAGGCAGTGATCGCCAAGGTCCTAGGAATAGGGGTCGCTGTCATCATAAGGACATCAGGATTATCACCTTTCTCACGGAAAATACGACGTTGATTAACCCCAAAACGGTGCTGTTCATCAGTAATTACTAGCCCAAGCCTGTGATAAGTCACAGCATCCTGAATCAGTGAGTGAGTCCCCACGATCATCTGAGCCTCCCCAGATTCGATTTTGGAAAGAGCTACTTTTTTGTCCGCCGCCTTCATCCCAGAAGTTAGGAGCACTACCTCTAGCTCAGGAAAAAGCCCCTGCAAACTCTGATAATGCTGCTCTGCTAAGATTTCCGTCGGTACCATGAGGGCAGACTGCAATCCTGCCGTATAAGCCCCATACATAGCCAGGCTAGCGATAACTGTTTTCCCTGAACCCACATCTCCTTGCAAAAGACGGTTCATATGAGCTCCAGATTTCATATCAGCTAGGATTTCCGATAAACTGCGCTGTTGGGCCTCTGTCAAGGGAAATGGTAATTCTGCAATTTTGGCCTTAATTTTGGCTTCATCGTAAGCAATTGCTAGACCATTGGTTTCGGACTTATTCTCAGCCTTCAGCACCTGTAAATTCATCTGGAAATAAAAGAGCTCCTCAAACTTGGTCCTACGTAAAGCCTGCTTATATTCAGCCAAATCTTTCGGAAAATGCATAGCACGCACAGCCTCTTGGCGTCCCATAAGACGATACTTGTCCATAAGCACCTGTGGGAGACTCTCCTCCAACAAATTAAGAGCCCCACTATCAAAAGCTGCCTTTATTGCCTTTATCAGCTGGGCCTGACTAACACCCTGGGCCACATGATAGACCGGCTGCATATCGTCCTCAACTTGAGCCAATACTTTCATACCAGTCACAGCCGACTTCTTCTGGTCCCATTTGCCAAAAATAGCCACTTCTGCCCCCATCTCAATCTTGTCCACAAGATAAGGCTGGTTGAAGAAACTAATGGCAATCACTGCCTCTCCTTGCTTGATTTTAAAACTCAGACGATTACGTTTAAAGCCATAATATTGCACATTGGCAGGGGTCACCACCGTTCCCGTAATAACAGCCTTTTCGCCATCCATCAGTTCAAAGATAGACTTACTCTTAAAATCTTCATATCGGAAAGGAAAATAAAGCAAGAGGTCCCCAACCGTGTGCAAATCTAATTTGGTAAATTTTTCAGCGGACTTAGGACCAAAGCCTTTCAAATCCGCAATCGGTGAATCTAGTTGAATCATATCCTCTATCATTTCTATCGTGTTCTTCTCCTCGTGAAAGAGGAAGCCTTATCAGCTATTATAACACATGAAAATGGACTTCACTAAAATCAAAAAATCCAGTATCAAACTGGATTTCTCTTTATTTATATTAGTCATAGCTACGAGGTACACGATCACTAAGCAAACAAAGGACCTCATAGTTGATAGTGCCGCGTTTTTCAGCCACCTCTGTCGCAGTGATACTTGCTCCCCCATTTTCACCCATAAGAGTGACAGGAGTTCCTAGGGGATAAACCTTAGGAAGGCGAACAGTGATCTGGTCCATAGACACACGCCCAACAATTGGACAAAGCTGTCCATCCACAATAACGTGGAAACCTTGTAAATCTCTGGTCCAACCATCCGCATAGCCAATCGGAATGGTTCCAATAACCTCATCAGCTGTCGTCGTATACGTTGCACCATAACCCACATCTTGACCTGCTGGCAGAGTCTTAACATGAACAAGTGCTGTCTCCAAACTTAAAGCAGGACGAATGTTATATGGAAGGTCTAAAACACTGCCACTAGGATTGAGACCATAGATGACGACACCCAGACGTACCGCATTAAAGACTGTTTCTGCATGCCAGATACTTGTCGCAGAGTTGCTAGCATGTACCAAGCGAGGGCGGTCCACCAAGTTATTAACCAAATCCGTGAAGAAGGCCAATTGACGCTTGAATTTACTATCATCTGCTTCATCAGCTGTTGCAAAATGGGTAAAAATACCTTCGACATCCGCACCAAGTGCCTTCAGACCAGCAATCAAACTATCTGCATCTCCTTGGCTACGCACCCCAATGCGTCCCATGCCTGAATCAATCTTAATATGACAGGTCAAACCAGTCAAATCAAGCCCTTGATCCTTAGCCATTTTCAACCACTCAAGCGAAGCTACCGTCAGAGTGATGTTTTCTTGAATAGCCAAAGGAACCTCGTCTGGCAAGACGACTCCTAAAATGAGTATCGGTTGCTCCAAGCCAGCTTGACGAAGTTCAAGCGCCTCGTCTAGGTTGGAAACACAAAAACCATCCACCTGCTTAGATACATGCTTGGCCACTTCGACAGTGCCATGACCATAAGCATTGGCCTTAACAACTGCAAAAGTCTTTACCTGTTTAGGGATGTGACTAACCACTTGTTCAATATTTTCTGAAATTGCTGATAGATCAACCTTTGCCAAGGTTGGTCGATGTAAACTTGAGATCATAAGCTATCCTCTTCCAACATCTATCTCTTAGTTTTTTTCTAAAATGACACTTGCCTGAACAAAATCACCGCTATGGGAAATCGAGATAAAGACATTGCCTTCAAAAGGCGACTGGGTCACCACTGGAGCTCCCTTGTCATTGGTCAAAATTTCAATATCCTTAAAGCCGACTGCTCCAATACCTGTACCCCAGGCCTTTGAAAATGCTTCCTTACCAGCCCAGCGACCTGCTAAATAGGACATCTGACGATTGCCAGAAAGGGATTCAAAACGCTCCCACTCTTTTGGTGTCAATACCTTTTTTGCAAAGCGTGGATTGCGGTCATAAGCCTTTTTAACTGCTGAAATTTCCTGCAAGTCTATACCATGTCCAAAAATCATAATTGTTACGAAAGTCGATTGTGGATTTCACGAATAAGGCTATCTGTCTTATCCCAACCAAGACATGGATCTGTGATTGATTTACCGTAAACTTCAGGTGTGTCTTGACGACCATCCTCAAGGTAAGACTCAATCATAAAGCCACGCACGGCATCCGCGATACGCTCATCCCACTCACGGTTAAGAAGGACTTCACGTACAATACGAACTTGCTCCATGAAGTTTTTACCAGAGTTATCGTGGTTAGTATCAACAAGGATAAATGGATTTTTTAAACCAAGGGCACTGTATTTGTCCAAAGCCTTAACCAAGTCCTCATAGTGGTAGTTGACAATGCTCTGACCATTTTCATTGTTGGCACCACGCAAGATAGCGTGAGCGAGTGGGTTACCATCTGTTTTAACTTCAGCGCCATTGTATAGGAAATGCTGTTGGTTCTGCGCAGCATAGATACCATTAAACATGACATTCAAATTTCCTGACGTTGGATTCTTCAAACCAATTGGCACATCAATACCTGAAGCTACAAAGCGGTGTTCTTGGTCCTCAACCGAACGTGCTCCAACAGCGTGGTAGCTAAGTAGGTCATCAAAGAAGGAAAGATTTGACGGATAAAGCATCTCGTCAGCGATTGGAAGGCCTGTTTCAGTAATAATACGTGACTGAAGGTGGCGAACCGCCTTAACCCCAGCAAGAAGGTCTACATCACCCTCTGCATCTGGTTGGTGGATAAGCCCCTTATAACCATCCCCATTAGTACGAGGTTTAGCTGTATAAACACGCATAACAATAAAGATTTTATCTTTCACTTCTTCCTGAAGTTTGGCCAAACGGTGAGCATAGTCAAGAACGGCTTCTTCATTATCAGATGAACATGGGCCAATAACCAAGAGAATACGTTTGTCCTCACCCTTGATAATTTTTGCCAAAGCCTCATCATTAGCCTGTTTAGTTACTAGTGCGTCTCCCGTAAGAGCATGCAATTTCCTTACTTCCGCTACATCAATCAGCGGACTATTTTGATGAATTCCCATCTTTTTCCCTCTCTTTGTGAAAAGAGAGCGAACCGCTTGGTCATCCAAACGGTTCACTCCCCATATATGGTTTCTGTTACCTTATTATTTTGACAAAGTATCGTGGATTTCACGAATCAATTCTTCTGTCTTATCCCAACCAAGACATGGGTCAGTGATTGATTTACCATAGACATCTGGCGCATCTTGACGGCCATCTTCAAGGTAAGATTCAATCATGAAACCACGTGCAACTTTGTTGATTTTTTCATTCCAGTCACGGTTAATCAAGGTTTGACGAACGATACGGATTTGTTCCAAGTAACGTTTACCTGAGTTATCATGGTTTGTATCAATAACGATGAATGGATTTTCAAGGCCCATTTGTTCATAGTGTTCGATGGTTTCAAGAACATCATCATAGTAGAAGTTAGGCACGTTTTTACCATATTCATTCGTTGAACCACGAAGAATAACGTGTGCCAATGGGTTACCTGATGTTTCAACTTCTTCACCGTTAAAGAGGAAGTTTTGTTTGTTTTGTGCAGCGTAGATACCATTAAACATAACGTTAAGGTTCCCTGATGTTGGGTTCTTCATACCAGTTGGAACATCAATACCTGATGCAACAAAACGGTGTTGTTGGTCTTCTACAGAACGTGCACCGATGGCAATATATGACACAAGGTCATCTACCAAAGGAAGGTTTTCTGGGTAAAGCATTTCATCAGCAGTTGTGATACCAGTTTCAGTGATAACACGGTAGTGAAGATTACGCACAGCCTTGATACCATTGATTAGGTTTGGTTTACCTTCAGCATCAGGTTGGTGGACAAGCCCTTTATAACCATCACCATTTGTACGAGGTTTAGCTGTATAAACACGCATAACCATAAAGACTTTATCTTTAACTTCTTCTTGAAGTTTAGCCAAACGGTGAGCATAGTCAAGAACTGCATCCTCATTATCAGATGAACATGGACCAATAACCAAAAGCGTACGGTCATCTTCACCCTTGATGATTGCTTCAAGCTCTTTATCACGAGCTTGTTTCTTGGCAAGGGCTTCACCTGTCAATGTAGTTGATTCTTTAACTGCATCAAAATCAATTTTTTCACTTACTGCTTTAAAAACCATAATAATTACCTATTTCTTTTTTCCTAAAATTGTTTACGACCGTGACAATTTTTAAATTTCTTACCAGAGCCACATGGACAGAAGTCATTACGACCAACCTTACTAAAGTCAATTTCTTGACCATTAGCATCTGCTTGGTGAGCCTGGATATTGCCTGTTGCTGTTGTTGAAACACGTTCATTCACATTTTCACGAGATTGTTCATGAATTTGTGCTTTCATCATTGTACGTGTCACATCATATTCAATTGCCCCAATCATATCTTGGAACATCTTGAACCCTTCAGATTGATACTCAACGATTGGGTTGTTTTGGGCATAACCACGCAAACCAACGGCATTACGTAATTGATCAAGGGCATCGATGTGATCCGTCCACTTGTTGTCAACAACCATCAAAATCAAGACTTTTTGGAATTCACGGATAGCTTCCTCTGAACGCAATTTCTTGATTTGACGATCATAAACATCAGCTGCTAACTCATTCAAGTAAACTTTAATAGCGTCATAATTAACACTACGTTTCGTTACCTCTCCCACTTCTCGTAAATCTTCAAGTGAGATGGCATTCTCAGGAACCAAGGCCTGACGAGCAAAGTTCAAAATACCTTTAAGAGCTTCCTCTTGATCATTGCGGCTGTGACCATCTACTGTACGGTTAATCGTACGCTTAATCATAGCCTTAATCTCAGGTTCAAGGTCACGTTCCGCTGTGATAACATCATAACGCTCAGCGTAGATGATTTCACGTTGTTCACGCATAACATCATCGTACTGAAGGACTTGTTTACGAGTATCGTAGTTATTTCCTTCGACACGTTTTTGAGCCGCTTCCACTTGACGAGTCAACATGCGTGATTTGATAACGATATCTTCATCATCAGCGTTCAAACGTTCCAAGACTTGCTTGATACGATCAGAACCGAAACGACGCATCAATTCGTCTTCAAGTGAAAGGTAGAATTGAGATTCTCCTGGGTCCCCTTGACGTCCCGCACGACCACGCAACTGGTTATCGATACGACGGCTTTCGTGACGCTCTGTACCAATGACACAAAGGCCACCAAGGTCAAGAACACCTTCACCAAGTTTAATGTCGGTACCACGACCGGCCATGTTGGTCGCAATCGTAACGGCACCACGTTGACCCGCATTCATGATAATATGCGCTTCTTTTTCGTGGTTCTTAGCATTAAGTACTTCATGAGGAATACCTGCTTCAACCAACATCTTAGAAATCAAGTCAGATGTTTCAACGGCAACCGTACCAACAAGGACTGGCTGTCCCTTTTCATAACGACGTTTAACATCTTGTACCACAGCGCGGAATTTAGCATCCAAGGTTGGGTAAAGAAGGTCGTCGTGGTCAATACGTTGAATTGGACGGTTAGTTGGAATCGGAATGATTCGCATGTTATAGATTTCACGGAATTCATCTTCCTCAGTCTTACCAGTACCAGTCATCCCTGACAATTTCTTGTACATACGGAACATATTTTGGTAAGTGATTGAGGCAGATGTCTTCGTTTCTTCTTGAACCGGTACACCTTCTTTTGCTTCAATGGCTTGGTGGAGTCCATCTGAGAAACGACGACCTTCCATGGTACGACCTGTAAATTGGTCGACGATAAGAATTTCTTGCTCAGGACTTACCACATAGTCGATATCATGCAACATGATGTAGTTGGCACGAAGGGCATTGTCAATATAGTGAGTCAAGGCAACGTTGTCAATATCATACAAGTTGTCCAAGTTGAAGAATTCTTCAGCCTTGTCAATACCTGAGTCATTCAAACCAATTGTTTTTGTTGGAATATCAATGGCATAATCATCCTCTGTCAAGGTCTTAACAAAGGCATCTGCACGATGATACAACTGGTTAGTTTCTGAACTTACAGGACCTGATACAATCAATGGTGTACGAGCTTCATCGATAAGAACCGAGTCAACCTCATCGACCAAGGCATAGTTCAATGGACGTTGTACCATGTTTTCCTTACGAACAACCATGTTATCACGAAGATAGTCGAAACCTACCTCTGAGTTGGTTGAGTAAGTGATGTCACAGTTATAAGCTTCACGTTTTTCAGCTGGTGATTTGGCTGAAAGGTTAATCCCTACTGACAAACCAAGCCAACTATAAAGCTCACCCATTTCAGTCGCATCACGCTCTGAAAGGTATTCGTTAACGGTGATAACGTGTACACCTTCACCTGAAATAGCATTTAGGTAAACAGGCATTGTCGCAGTCAGGGTTTTCCCTTCCCCTGTACGCATCTCTGGGACGTCACCATGGTGAAGAACGATACCACCCATGATTTGCACACGATATGGGAAAAGTCCAAGGACACGTTTTGCCCCTTCACGAACAACTGCAAATGCCTCTGGCAAGAGTTGGTCTAGGCTTTCTCCGTTTTGATATCGTTTTTTAAATTCTTCTGTTTTTGCCTGAAGTTCTTCATCTGAAAGAGCCGCCATTGCATCAGCATAGCTCTCGACTTTCTTGGCAGTTTTTTCTAGTTTCTTAATTTCGCCTTTATCATTTTCAATGACTTTGCGTAATATATTTGCCATCTTTTTTCCTTTCGACAGTCTTTATCTCCATATTTTACCACAAAAGCCCCCTTTAAACAAGAAATCACTCAAGGATTGACAAAGAAAAAAGCCCTAGTTTAAGGGCTTTCACAATGGATTCGCAAATAAACTAAAACTTTTTTATTAGATTCACTGAAAATATCGACAATAATACTTTATGCCTACTTCTCAGAGTTTTCTTGGCTCTCTAGGATATCCTCAAAATCATGCAAAAGATTTTCAAAAGCCTGCTCAAAGAAGGCATGGTCGGTGCTACTATAAGCCTTCATTATCATAGGACTTGCTTCAAAATCAACGTAGAATTGATAGTCCAAGACACCATTTTTCCAGTAAAATTTGATGCTAGGGGAAGCTGTTTTTTCACCACACATACCAGGAATTGCCCGTTGTAAGCCATAAATGTGGTCGCCATAGTCTTTCAGACGATAATAAGCTCCTTCAAAATAATATGATTTGTTGATTTCAATACGCTCAAATAGGGCCGCTAAAACTTTTTCATTACTCATACTTAAGCCTCGTTAGGGTGACTGACAATCATCTCCAATTGTCCATCAATTTCCCAATCTGTCACATCATTTGGAAGAATGAAGTGATCACCTTTCTTTAGACAATAAATGCGTGAATCGATAGTCATGGTCCCATTGCCAGAAAGTACGGAACAAAGCAAATAGGGAGCTGCTTGCTTGAAGTCAACCAAGCCACTGAGTTTCCATTTATACACAGTGAAAAAGGAGTTTGATGTCAAACAAGTCGACTCTAATTGCAAGGTCTTAACAGTTGCTGGGACACTATTTTCTGGATTCCCTAGATTCAAGACATCAAGAGACTGTTGAATATGAAGTTCACGTTTATTTCCCTGATCATCCCTACGATCAAAATCATATACACGATAAGTGGTATCGCTAGATTGTTGAGTCTCTAAGATAAGGATACCTGGACCAATAGCATGCATGGTGCCACTTGGTACAAAGAAAAAGTCACCTTTCTTAACAGGAGTTTTCGCCAAAAGTCCATCCCAATCACCTGCTTCAATCAAGGATGCCAGCTCTTCCTTTGTCTTAGCCTTGTGACCATAAATAATTTCTGCACCCTCTTCAGCATCAATAATATACCAACATTCTGTCTTTCCTAGCTCACCTTCGTGCTCTAGCCCATAGGCATCATCAGGGTGTACCTGCACTGAAAGCCAGTCATTAGCATCCAAAATCTTGGTCAACAAAGGAAAAACACTAGTCTTGGGGTTCCCAAAAAGTTCTGGATTATCCTTGTAAAGCTCTGCCAGGTGGAAACCAGCATATTTTCCATTTTTGACATAGGATACACCATTAGGATGGGCAGAAATTGCCCAATATTCACCAGTGTGTTCACTGGGAATATCGTAACCAAACTCTGTCTTGAGGCGATTACCTCCCCAGATTTTCTCATGCATTGGTGAATCTAAAAATAAAGGTTCCATTACTTCCTCCTGTATAGAGCAAAACGCCTTAAGATTATCTCTTAAAGCGATTTTACATATTTTGTTTATTTGTTTGCATGCTTGTCAGCTACATCTTTAGCAAGTGCGAAGTTACCAAGCGTCGCAGAGCCATTACCTGAAACAGCAGGTGTCACAATATATTCATTTACATCTGGTACTGGAAGGTAACCATTCAAAAGAGCTGTGAATTTTTCACGAACACGACGAAGCATGTGTTCTTGCCCCATAACACCGCCACCAAAGACGATAACTTCAGGACGGTAAAGGACTGTTGCTTGGACAGCCGCTTGAGCAATGTAGTAAGCTTGAACATCCCAAACTTCAGAGTGCTGATCAATCAATTCACCACGAATACCTGTACGGGCTTCAAGCGATGGTCCAGCAGCCAAACCTTCCAAACATCCACGGTGGAATGGACAAGTACCGTTAAATTCATTGGAAACATCATTTGGGTGAAGCGGTACATATACGTGACCAGCTTCAGTATGACCCATACCACCAATGAATTCACCATTTTGAATAGCTCCAGCTCCGATACCTGTTCCGATAGTGTAGTAAACAAGGCTCTTAACACCTTTACGAACAAGTGTCTCACCATAAGCAGATGAGTTAACATCAGTCGTAAAGTAGAAAGGCACAATAAACTCTTTAGCAATCAAACCAAGAAGGTCGACATTTGACCAATGTGGTTTTGGTGTTGAAGTCACAAAACCATATGTTTCAGAGTTTGGATCAACATCAATTGGACCGAATGAACCAATAGCAATTCCAGCCAATTGGTCTTCATAACGTTTGAAAAATTCGATCGTACGATCAATTGTTTCATAAGGTGTAGTTGTTGGGAATTGAGTTTTTTCAACGACTTGGAATTTCTCATCACCGACAGCACAAACAAATTTTGTACCACCAGCTTCCAAGCTTCCGTATAGTTTAGCCATAGGTAAAGCTATCTCCTTTTATGATCAATAATAACTATTTATACTAATATAAAGAAAAGCTAGGCAAAAGACAATCTAAATGAGACCTTGTTTGAGGAGGTACAGACTACTCTGCTTCATACTTTTCTTTATGAGCCATTTAACTAAAAAAGCCGAATTGGCTTCGACTTTTTTAGCTTATTATTTAACTGCGATGAAGTTTGCACCTTCAGCAACTGAACCAGTCGCTACTGATGAAACATCTTCGAAGTCTGCAGTGTTTGTAACGATAACCATAGTTGTATCGTCAAGACCTGCTTCAGTGATTACTGAGCTATCGAAGGTAGCCAAGACATCACCTTTTTTAATGCGTTGATTTGCTTGAACTTTAGCATCAAATCCTTTACCGTCAAGTGAGACAGTGTCGATACCGATGTGGATAAGCACTTCAGCACCTTTATCAGATTTAAGACCGTAAGCGTGACCTGTTGGGAAGGCGATTTGCACTTCACCATCAAATGGTGCGACTACTTGGTTACCTGAAGGTTTGATAGCGGCACCCTTACCCATAGCTCCTGAAGAGAAGACTGGGTCATTAACATTTTCCAAAGCTACAACTTCACCTTTAAGTGGTGCAGCGATTGTTTCAGCTTGCAATGCAACTGGAGCTGATTCTGCAGATGCAATATCTTCAGCAACAACTTCTTTTTGAGCTTCAACTTCTTCCTCTTTGTAACCGAAGATCCAAGTAAGAGCGAAACCAAGAGCAAGTGTTACAAGTACCATAAGAACATATTTAAGTACTTGACCGTTAAGGTAAAGAAGTGTACCAGGAACGATTGTTACACCAAATCCTGTACCAGCAAGGTTAAGGATTGATGCCAACCAACCACCAGCAGCACCGGCGATAAGACCCATGATAAATGGTTTACCGAAACGAAGGTTAACCCCGAAGATAGCTGGTTCAGTGATACCAAGTACCGCTGAAAGAGTTGCAGGGAAAGCAAGTGCTTTCAATTTAGCATCTTTAGTTTTTACACCAACTGCAAGTGTCGCACCAGCTTGTGCAGTCATAGCAGCTGTGATGATTGCGTTAAGTGGGTCTTTACCAGTATTTGCAATAAGGTTAGCTTCAAGCAAGTTGAAGACGTGGTGAACCCCTGTAACGACGATAACTTGGTGAACACCACCAATAACAAGACCAGCAAGACCAAATGGCAAGTTAAGAATCCATTCTGTAGCAGCAAGAACATAGCTTTCAACAGTATGGAAGACAGGACCAATAATAAAGAGGGCCAAAGCTGACATTACAGCGAAGACGATAAGTGGACGCAAGAGTAGGTCAAGAACGTCTGGAACCCATTTACGAACCCATTGCTCAAACTTAGCACCTAGCAAACCTACGAAGAAGGCTGGAAGGACTGAGTTTTGGTAACCTACTACAGGAATAAAATCAAAGAAGTAGATTGGTTTAGCTGCACCTGACGCAACATCCCAAGCATTTGGAAGGGCGTTATTAACCATCATCAAACCAAGAACTAAACCAAGAAGTGGTGAACCACCAAAGACGTTAAAGGCTGACCAACAAATCAAGGCTGGGAAGAAGGCGAAGGCTGTATCTGTCAATACAACTGTGTAAGTATAGAAGTCTGTAGCAGCAAAAGCTTTAGATGTTGTACCGAACAAACCAAGAACTGTATCGTTATTGATTGCTCCACGGATACCCATGAAAAGACCAGTCGCTACGATAGCTGGAAGCAATGGAACGAAAACGTCACCGAATGAACGGATAGCACGTTGGAACCAGTTCCCTTGCTTAGCAGCTTCTGCTTTTTGCTCGTCTTTAGATGCTGTTGGAAGACCTTGAGCAACGACTTCGTCGTAAATCTTGTTAACAGTACCTGTACCAAAAATGATTTGGTATTGACCTGAGTTAAAGAAAGCACCTTGAACTTTTTCAATGTTCTCAGCCTTTTCTTTATTGATTTTGTTTTCATCTTTGACCATCACACGTAGACGAGTCGCACAGTGAGCAACACTGTTGACGTTTTCACGTCCACCAAGGGCATCGATGACTTCTTTTGCAATTTGTTTGTTATCCATTTGCAAAATTCTCCTTAATAAAATTTGGTATGAAAGCGTTTAGCTTTTCTTTACGATAACTATTTTAGCATCTTTCTGCCATATGTCAACCGTTTAGCATATTTTTTTATTTTTTGTTATAAATCGTTGATTTTTATAGGTAAAACGTTTACTATATTATTAACAAATAGATTAGGAGATTACTAAATATGAATCTACCAACAGAAGTTCGTTACCGTCCATACGCAGATTGGACAGACGAAGAAAAAACAAAGATTAGAGAAAATGTCGCTAAATCACCTTGGCGTGCAAGTTACCATATCGAACCAGAAACAGGGCTTCTTAATGATCCAAACGGTTTTTCTTACTTTAATGGTAAGTTCCAACTTTTCTACCAAAGTTGGCCATTTGGAGCTGCTCATGGTTTGAAACAATGGGTGCATACTGAAACTGAAGATTTGGTTCACTTTACAGAAACTGGTGTCAAACTCTTGCCAGACCATGAAAATGATAGCCACGGTGCCTACTCAGGTTCTGCTTATCAAATCGGTGATAAACTCTTTATCTTCTATACTGGGAACGTTCGTGATGAAAACTGGATTCGTGACCCACGTCAAATCGGCGCTTGGATGGATAAAGACGGCAAAATCGAAAAATTCGACAAGGTTCTTATCAAACAACCTGCTGACGCTACTGGGCACTTCCGTGACCCTCAAATCTTCGATTACAAGGGACAATTCTACGCTATCGTAGGTGCTCAAAACCACGATAAACAAGGTTATATCAAACTTTACAAGGCAGTAGACAATGATGTCGAAAACTGGGTTGAGGTTGGTAATCTTGACTTTGGTGGCACTGGGTCAGAGTACATGATTGAGTGTCCTAACCTTGTCTTTGTAGATGGCAAACCTGTTCTTCTTTATAGCCCACAAGGTCTCGATAAAGCTGAACTTGACTACGGTAACATCTACCCTAACACTTATAAGATTTTCCAAGATTTCGACACAGAAAAACCTGCCCTCGTTGATGGCACACCAATTATCAACTTGGACTACGGATTTGAAGCATATGCAACTCAAGGCTTTAATACTCCAGATGGTCGTGCCCTTATTGTCAGCTGGATCGGTCTTCCAGATGTGGACTATCCAACTGACAAATACGACTACCAAGGGGCTATGAGCTTGGTTAAAGAATTGTCTATTAAAGATGGCAAACTCTACCAATATCCAGTCGAAGCCATTACAAGCTTACGTGCTAGCCAAGAAGATTTCTCTGAAAAAACGGCAACAACTAACACTTACGAGCTTGAACTTAACTTTGAAGCTAACACTCAAACAGAACTTGTCCTCTTCGCAGACCAAGAAGGGAATGGCTTGTCACTTACAGTTGATACTGAAAACGGAAAAGTTATCCTTGACCGTTCTAAAGCTGGTGAACAATATGCTACTGACTTTGGCACAAGCCGTGAATGCGCTCTTGATGCCGGTCAAGCTGCAACAGCAAACATCTTTGTAGATAACTCAATCGTTGAAATTTTCTTCAACAAAGGTGAGAAAGTCTTCACTAGTCGTGTCTTCCCAAGTGCAGAGCAAACTGGTATCAAAGTAACGTCAGGAAACGTTTCTGGACACTACTTCAACTTGAAATACTAAGGTGATTTATGGTCGCAAAGCTTACTGACGTTGCCGAACTGGCTGGTGTGAGCCCAACCACAGTTTCTCGCGTCATAAACAAAAAGGGCTACCTCTCACAGAAGACCATTGACAAAGTTCACGCTGCTATGCAAGAACTCAACTATAAACCTAATAATTTAGCTCGAGGTCTTCAAGGAAAGTCGGCCAAACTCGTTGGCTTGATTTTCCCAAATATTTCCAATGTATTTTATGCCGAACTTATTGAACGTCTTGAGGATGAACTCTTTAAGCAAGGCTATAAAACCATTATTTGTAACAGTGAGCATGATCCTAACAAGGAGAGGGACTATTTGGAAATGCTTGCCGCCAACCAATGTGACGGCATCATCTCATCTAGTCACAATCTTGGTATTGAGGATTATGAGAAGGTTGAAGCTCCCATCGTTGCCTTCGACCGTAATCTCGCCCCAAAGATTCCTATTGTTTCGTCTGACAACTTTGAAGGTGGCAAGTTAGCCGCAAGAGCTATGGTCAAGGCTGGCTGTCAACGCATTGTCATGATTACAGGCTATGATAATTCGGATTCTCCAACAGAACTTCGTCAACTAGGTTTTAATTATGAATTGGACAAGAAAGGTATTATTTGTCCTGTTCCAAACGATTTGTCTCTCATGCGACGAGAATTAGAAATCAAATCTATTATCTCTCGTGAAAAACCAGATGGCATCTTTGTTTCGGACGATTTAACAGCTATCTTGGTTATGAAGATAGCTAGACAATTGGGACTTTCTATCCCAGATGACCTAAAAATCATCGGTTATGACGGTACCGCCTTTATCCGTCACTTCTACCCAGAGCTAGCAACCATCCAACAACCTTTAGATGAAATCGCTAAGCTTTGTGTCGAAATTCTTCTCAAGAAAATTAAAGGCAAAACAGTTAATCGTGATTACGTGCTTCCAGTAAATTTGATTGCCGGTGGTAGTATATAAATAAAAGTCGCAAGAAATCTCCGCTTGCGACTTTTTTTCTTGTTAAATTTGTAGAAAAAAGAAGTTGAAATAGTGTTCAACTTCTTTTGCTTATGCTTCATCTGTCACGAACTGACTAAGTACACCGTTAATGAACTTAGCAGATGTTTCATCAGAATATTTTTTAGCGATTTCAATGATTTCGTTGATAGCCACACGTCCTGGTGTTTCTTCAAATGACGTGATTTCATAAAGTCCTAAACGAAGGAGGGTACGATCTGTCACAATCAAACGTGAGAGACTCCAACCTTCTTTCAATTTTTCTTCAATTTGACTATCAAGTTGAGCCAACTCTTCACGGACGCCTGTTACTAGACTAAGGAGAAAGGCTGGTACATCAACTTCAGTTTCTTCGTCAATTGGCTTGTCATAAGTGTAAGCGAAATGTGCTTGTTCCAGAGCTTCACCACCAAATTCAAGGGCAAAAAGCGTTTGAAAAGCACGCTCACGAAGGTCACGACGTGAATCTTTAAAGATATTAGTCATTCAAAAAATCCTCGTTAAACAATTCAGCCAAGTCTGGTTTTTGTGACTTTTCAGTAACAATAGATTCAACGTGAACGTTGACTTCTGAAATTGCCACTTCTGCCATATCATAGACAGCTGCTTTAACAGCTTTTTGAATTTCAATTGAAACCGCTGGTACGTTAACCCCATACTGAAGTGAAACGTAGATATCAGCATTTACAGTACCATCTTCTTCTGTTCGGAGGTAAACACCACGTCCCAAGCTTGTTTTGCTGAGACTATCCGTAACATTTTTATTTTGAAGGGCGTAAACACCTTCCACTTTAGTTGCAGCGATACCTGTAATCACTTCGAGCACGCGAGGGGCAATTACAATTTCACCGATATTTTCTGTAGTCATCGCATGTTTCCTTTCCGTTAGTTTGGAAAATAAAGCCTTCAAACCAGTGGTTTGAAAGACTTAGTTGGGCTTAGGCACGTGATACGTAAGTACCTTCAGCTGTGTTGATAACCAATTTTTGACCAGCTTCGATAAAGTCTGGAACGTTAACCACAAGACCAGTTTCAAGTGTTGCAGGTTTACCTGAACCTGTAACTGTTGCACCCTTGATTGATGGTTGTGTTTCAGTAACAGTCAATTCAACAGTTGTTGGTACTTGCACACCGATAACTTCTGTTCCGTAGAATTGGATTTTTACTTCTGAGTTTTCAAGGATAAATTTCAATTCTTCTTGAACGTTGGCTACTGGAATTTCATATTGGTCATATGTTTCAGTGTTCATGAAGTATGCAGTATCATCCATTTGGTACAAGTATTGTGCTGGTACTGTTTCGATGATTGCTTGTTCAAATTTTTCTTCTGGACGGTAGCTAGTATCAAAAGTTGAACCTGAGCGAACATCACGCAATTTCATACGCATGATTGTATTACCTTTACCAGGTTTGTGGTGGCTAGCTTCAAGAACTTTGATCAATTTGCCATCGTTAGTTACGAAAGTCATACCCGCACGGAGTTTACTTGCTTCAATCATTATTAAATACCTCTTTGTAAAAAATTATTATCAGTTTATTCTACCATAAATGACAGCATGGCTCAAATGTTTTATAGATTCAAGCCCAATCCTCAAGCTTTTTTCAAAGAACAAGCTAGTCATTCATTCCTAAGTGAACCTCTGGAACATCATGTTGCAAATAAGAAACACCCTTTTGTTCCATCAACTCAATCGCAAATGGGTGCGGTCTATAATTGGCCTTGTAAGTAATCTTTACGATACCAGCTTGCAAGAGGGCTTTGGTGCAGTTGATACAAGGAAAATGAGTCACATAAATCTCTGTATTTTTGGTAGAAATCCCCTCTTTGGCACATTGGATAAGGGCATTCATCTCTGCGTGTACCGTACGAATACAATGACCATCTTCCATGTAGTGACCTACTTCGTTACAGTTATCAGTCTCAGAAACCCCGCCGTTATAACCTGTAGCGATAATACGCTTGTCCTTGACTAAAACAGCCCCAACAAAGGCACGATCACACGTAGAACGCTTAGAAATCAGCTCTGCATTAGCCATAAAATAATCTTGCCAAGATAAACGGTTTGGCATAAAGTATTCCTCCAAATCTTAGAGAACAATCAATTCCTTAGGCGCAAGGGTAATCAATTCACAACCATTTTCTGTGATAATGATGTCGTCTTCGATACGGACACCATATTTATCAGCCAAATAAACACCTGGCTCGTCCGTCAAGACCATACCAGCTTCGATGGTTTCATCAGAATTACCAAAGTAAGGAATCTCGTGAATGTCAAGACCAATACCGTGTCCGATACCGTGTGTAAAGTAGTCACCGTACCCCGCTTCGACAATAACATCACGCGCAACCTTATCATAGTCACGACGTGTCATGCCAGCCTTAGCCGCATCAATCAAAGCCTGATTAGAACGTAGAACGATATCATAAATTTCACGCTCCTCATCAGTAGTGTCACCAATATGGATAGTACGAGTCATATCGCTAACGTAGTGGTTGTAGTAGCATCCAAAGTCCATAGTCAAGGTCTCACCAGATTGGATAACCTTTTCTGAAGCAACCCCGTGAGGCATAGCTGAACGGTAACCTGAAGCAATGATAGACTCAAAGGAAATCCCTGAAGCTCCGTACTCACGCATACGGAAATCTAGGAAGTTTGCCACTTGTAGCTCTGTTGTTTGACCTGGTTTAATGAAATCAAGCACATCTGTAAAGGCACGGTCTGAGATAGAACAAGCCTTACGGATAGTTGCCAATTCTTTTTCGTCCTTGATCATACGCAACTCTTCCATGAAGTTGCTTTGTGGTGACAAAGTGTAGCCTTCAAAAATCGCTTGAAGACCTTGGTAGTAAGCAAATGACACCTGATTATCAAAACCGATTGTTTCAAGGTTATCAGCCTCGATAATTTTAACAATATCCTTAAGTGGATCCTTACTTTCGATAATATCAAAGCCATGCACAGATTGTTTGGCAATGAGGGTATAACGTGAATCCGTTAAGAAGAGGCGACGATTCTTAGTAATGAAGACAGTCGCATTTGTCCCCCAGAAATCTGTTAAATAATAGATATTTTTTTGTCCTGTCACCAACAAGGCATCAAGGCCTGATTGGGCAAGTTTGGCATCAAATCGTTCAAGTCTACGTTGCATTATGAATTACTCCTTTGGTATTTTAGGTTAATTATACCAAATTTTCAGACTTTAAAGGATTAAATTGACATTTTAGAGTGTTTTTTTGATGTCATAAAGAAAAAGCCAGATGAAACTCTGACTTTATTAGCATTATACAAAGGCTCGCTTTTCGTAGATAGTTGGTAATCATATTTGATAAATTCTTTTATTTCTCGACGTAGAAAGTAGTCTGTTAGATAAATTTCCCTAAAAGACTTATAAGCAGGTCTGTTAGATTCCTAAAAACTTGCTTAATTTGAAACATTAGGCTATTAACAGACTGGTCTGTATGATTAACTGTATTCTCGCCACCATCCTTGATAGTATCCTCAGAGGGGGATTCAGGTAAGGGATTTTCCGCCTTCTCTACTACCTCTGTTCCCTCTGGTGTCTCTGTTTTCTCAGTTTCTTCCTTGAAAACAGCCTGATAAATAGCTTGGGCATCCGGGGCACTGCCAAGATAGCCTGAAACCAATTGACCATTTTTGAGACGAATCACACTTGGAGTCCCTGGAATACCTAGCTTATCAAATAGTATTTTACGAGACTCACGGTCCAACTGATCCGAATCTGTATTGTAATAAAGAAGCTGACCATCAATCAGGGTATTGAAATCCTTCAAAACCGGAGAATTTTGACGACAATAATAGCAGGTTGGCCGGCCAACATAAAGGATATGGTCCCCACCATCTTCAGTCAACATATTTGTGACATCACTGTAAGAGACTTGCTTCAGGTTTTCAAGATTCTTTTCATAAGTTTCAACCGAAACCTCTTCGGACCTCACTTCTGTCTCAGCCACTCCTGTCTGTGATGACGGAAGAAGATAATTTTCCTTTGCCTCACTATTAGATTCAGCCTTCTCAACCACTTGTTCGGAGGCTGTTTCGGAAGAATTCTGTACATTATCTACCTGACTATTCTCAACAAAATTATTGGATAATTCGATTGTAGATTCCTTAACATCTAACTCGTCCGCTGCTCCACTAAGCACTGCTAACTGGCAAGTACCTAAAACAAAACTCGCCATCAAAATAAATTGTATTTTCTTCATGTGTTCTCCTTATTTGTTTACTGTGTGACATCTTACTTTTTACCCATTAACAATAGCAAGGGTACCATAACACTAATCACCATGTTTCTCTCCTTTTTCTATTTATATTAATACTTTAGCCACTAAGTCCAAGCTATGTCTTCATTATAAGAGCTTAACGAAATAAAAAATAGTGACATAAATGTCACCATTCCATAAGATTAAAGACAAAAAGAAAAGGCTAAGCAAGCAAGCTCAACCTGAGACTATAGCAATCAACAGAGAAAATCATTTCTCCTTGTCCCTACCCGCTACCATAAGCGCAAACAAAGAAAAAGCTAGCGAAAGTGTTGACCAGACGAGACAATGGTCAATAAAGGCATCGCCTTCGGTGAAACTTAGCGTAGCATTTATCATCACAATAAATAGCCAGACGATCACGATAACAATGCTTAAACTTCTAATAAGATTATTCTTCTGTTTATCCATATTTCTCTTTCCCATACTTGGTGCTCATGGTAACTTTTAATCACCATAAGGGTATTTTCTTTTCAACCACCATTTGTTCCAACCCAATCGTTCAGGTAAGGTTTGAGGTCTAGATACAAAATCACCCCCTGTGACATTTTCTAACGTTTCAGCAGTGAGCTCTTCGCCATATACCTTAGTTCGCATTCTTATTTCTCCTTTCTTTTCAAAAATAAATACAGCAATAACCACTTGGACTATTCAAAAAACTAGTCGTCTTGGTAACCTAGTGGGTTTGGGTATAAGGCCATTATAAGTTCTCTCTTTTCAAAAAAATAGTGACATAAATGTCACTATCACTGAATACAAAAATCCAGGCCTTTATAAGACCTGTTCCAAAACTTGTTTATTTCTACGGTGTTTCAGAATAAGAGAAAAAATAACCTCAAAAAGGAGAAAAGTAAAATAAAGTCCTAAAACGTAAAGCAAAGTTTCCCATTTATCTGTTGCTGATTGAAAATGGCCGTGATAATCCACTGTACGGATGCTAATCAAAAGACAAACATCTAGAAATAGGGCTAGAAGAATACCATTGAAGCCTATAAAAAAACGCTTTTTAACCATAGTCTGACTCCTGTATGTTTTTTTCTTAACAAGAGAATACCAAACTCAACTTAAACCAGCCTAAAGCAAAAAAAAGACTCAAAGAGCCTTTTTCCTTTATATCAATTTTTCTTTCAGATATTGTCCTGTGTAGCTTTCTGGAACAGCTGCTACCTCTTCTGGAGTCCCTGTAGCTACGATGGTACCTCCACCGACACCGCCTTCAGGACCCAAATCAATGATATGGTCTGCGGTCTTGATAACATCCAGATTGTGCTCAATCACGAGAACAGTGTTGCCATCATCCGCAAAACGCTGAAGCACCTTCAAAAGACGTGCAATGTCATCTGTATGGAGACCAGTCGTCGGTTCATCCAGAATGTAGAAGGACTTCCCAGTAGAGCGTTTGTGCAACTCACTAGCCAGTTTCATACGTTGTGCTTCACCACCTGAGAGGGTTGTTGCTGGTTGTCCCAAGGTCACATACCCAAGCCCCACATCCTTGATCGTCTGCACCTTACGAGCAATCTTAGGAATAGCCGCAAAGAAGTCAACTGCGTCATCAACTGTCATATCCAGAATCTCCGCGATATTTTTCCCTTTATAACGAACCTCTAGGGTCTCAGAATTATAGCGTGTGCCATGACAAACCTCACAAGGGACATAAACATCAGGCAAAAAGTGCATCTCAATCTTGATAATACCATCACCAGAGCAGGCTTCACAACGGCCACCCTTGACATTGAAAGAGAAACGCCCCTTCTTGTAACCTCGAATCTTGGCTTCATTGGTTTGGGCAAAAAGATCACGAATATCGTCAAAGACGCCTGTGTAAGTCGCTGGATTAGAACGAGGTGTACGCCCAATTGGACTTTGGTCAATATCAATCAAACGCTCGATATGCTCGATTCCTGTCACTGATTTGTGTTTACCTGGCTTCTCACTATTGCGATTGAGCTCTTGGGCAATTTTTTTCTTGAGAATTCCGTTAACCAAAGTTGATTTTCCTGAACCAGAAACACCTGTGACTGCAATCAACTTTCCAAGTGGAAACTTAACAGACACATTCTTAAGGTTATTTTCGCTAGCTCCTGTAACCTCGATAAAACGACCATTACCTACACGACGTTCCGTCGGTACAGGAATTGATTTGGCACCTGACAGATATTGCCCAGTGATTGACTTCTTGTTCTTAGCCACTTCCTCTGGGGTTCCAGAGGCCATGATTTGACCACCAAAAGCACCAGCACCAGGTCCCACATCGATAAGCCAGTCAGCCTCACGCATGGTATCTTCATCATGCTCCACCACAATCAAGGTGTTGCCCAGGTCACGCATCTTTTTAAGACTTGAAATCAAGCGATCATTGTCACGCTGATGAAGCCCAATAGAAGGCTCATCCAAAACATATAGGACTCCAGAAAGGTTAGAGCCAATCTGTGTCGCCAAACGGATACGCTGACTCTCACCACCTGAAAGAGTTCCAGCCATACGAGAGAGAGTCAAATAATTAAGGCCGACATTATTTAAGAAAGTCAAGCGATCCTTGATTTCCTTAACAATTGGACGAGCGATCACTCCCTCGTTTTCACCTAATTCAAGGTTATCGATTTCCTTAAGATGATCTGAAATAGACAAATCAGAGATTTGACCAATATTGAGACCATTCTCACCACCAACACGAACTGAGAGTGCTGCTTCGTTAAGACGATAGCCATGACAAGTTGGACATGACAGCTCATTCATATAACCTCGCATGACATTGCGAGTGAAATCACTATTGGTCTCGTGATAGCGACGATTGATATTAGTCACAACCCCTTCAAAAGGAATGTCAATATCACGCACCCCACCAAAATCATTAACATAATGGAAATGGAATTCACGATCCCCAGATCCGTAGAGAATCAAATCTTGTTCTTCTTTTTTAAGATCTTCAAATGGCGTATCCATATCCACGCCGAACTGCTCCATAGCCTGCTCAAGCATGGCTGGATAATAGTTGGACGAAATAGGATTCCAAGGCGCCAGAGCACCTTCACGTAAGGTCTTACTAGCATCAGGGATAACCAAATCCATATCAACTTCTAGTTTATTACCCAAACCATCACAGGTCGGACAAGAGCCAAATGGCGCATTGAATGAAAAGAGACGAGGCTCCAACTCTGGCACTGTGAAGCCACAAACCGGACAAGAATAATGTTCTGAGTAAAGCAGCTCATTATCATCCATAGTATCCACAATCAAGTAGCCATCTGCTAAACGTAGGGCCGCCTCAACCGAATCAAAGAGACGACTACGGATACCATCCTTATTCACCAAGCGGTCCACAACCACTTCGATATTATGCATCTTAGACTTAGACAACTCTGGCACTTCTGTGACATCGTAAATCTCACCATCTACACGAACACGAACATAACCGTCCTTTTGTACACGCTCAAAAACGGCCTTGTGTTGCCCTTTTCTACGACGAACAATCGGCGCTAAAATTTGCATACGTGTACGCTCAGGAAGAGCTAGAACCTCGTCCACAATCTGTTCCACAGAGGACGACTGAATGGCTCCATGACCATTAGGACAATAAGGGACACCCACACGCGCATACAGAAGACGAAGATAGTCATTAATCTCTGTTGCCGTTCCGACCGTCGAACGAGGGTTTTTGCTTGTTGTTTTCTGGTCAATGGAGATAGCAGGACTCAAACCATCAATCGAGTCCACATCAGGTTTCTCCATATTTCCCAAAAACTGGCGGGCATAAGCCGAGAGACTTTCAACATAACGACGTTGCCCCTCTGCATAGATGGTATCAAAGGCCAAAGAAGACTTACCAGAACCTGACAAGCCCGTCACCACCACCAGTTTATCACGCGGAATCTCCACATCGATATTTTTTAAATTGTGAGCTCTTGCTCCATGAATCACTAACTTATCTTGCATTTTTTTAAGAGGCCCTAGCCCAAAAGCTACTGCCGCTCCTTTCTACAGACGGATGGAAAATCCATCCCGACTTTCTCTCATAATTATAACAAAATTTCAATTTATCCAGCCCAAAAATGTTTCAAATGTAGTATAATGGTGGAGTGTCTAAAAAAGGCAAGGAACATCATCCCAAGCCTCTTTTGACAGCACTAAAAAAGCTAAGAGCAGTGTTAATTAGACTTAAAAGCGATTGTAAAAATCCTTTTATAATCAAGATGCCAGCGCTTACTTAATGACAAAGGAGGGGTTCCCATTGAAACAAATGTTCTTATCCACCGGAAAAGAATTCAAAGAAATTGAAACATTCGAGCCTGGTGCTTGGATTCATTTGGTGAACCCTTCCCAAGAAGAAGCCATGAAGGTCGCAGAACGGTTTAACATTGATATTCAAGACCTCCGCGCCCCTCTGGACGTGGAAGAAACTTCACGTATCGATGTCGAAGATGACTACACCCTGATTCTGGTCGACGTTCCAACCCAAGAAGAGCGTAATAACAAAAGTTACTACGTCACTATCCCATTAGGTATCATCGTTACCGATGAGGTAGTCGTTACTACCTGTCTTGAGGACATCAGCCTTATGGATAACTTCCTCAACCACCGTGTGCGTAACTTCTACACCTTCATGAAGACCCGTTTTGTCTTTCAGATTCTCTATCGCAACGCTCAACTTTACCTAACCGCCCTACGTTCTATCGACCGCCAGAGCGATAAATTGGAAGCTCAGTTGGAAAATGCGACTAAAAACGAGCACTTGATTGACATGATGGAATTGGAAAAATCCATTGTCTATCTTAAAGCATCACTTAAGATGAATGAGCGTATTGTCAAAAAGCTAACAGGTAACGCCTCTAGCTTGAAGAAATATATCGAGGACGAGGATCTCTTGGAAGATACGCTGGTTGAAACCCAACAGGCCATTGAGATGGCAGGCATCTATGAAAACGTCTTGAATGCCATGGCTGAAACCTCTGCCTCTATCATCGGCAATAACCAGAACACAATCATGAAAACACTCGCTCTCATGACTATGGCTCTGGATATCCCAACCGTTATCTTCTCCGCCTACGGTATGAACTTTAAAAACAATTCTATGCCACTAAACGATTTAGATAACGCCTTTTGGGTCATCTTCTTCATGGCAGTCTTCGGGTCATCCTGCGTTGTTATCTACTTTATCAGGAAAAAATGGTTCTAATATAGAGCCTCTTCTTTTCCCTAAACTACAAAACTAAAAAAATAATACTATTTATCGAAAGGTCATCTCATGGACATCCAAAAACTCACCAAGAAAAACCAAGAATTTATCCACATCGCAACTAACCAACTCATCAAAGATGGTAAATCAGACCAAGAAATCAAAGACATTCTTGGCAATGTCATTCCTGAACTTATCGAAAATCAGAAAAAAGGAATTACAGGACGTGGACTCCTTGGTGCTCCAACTGTTTGGGCAGCTAGTTTCTCTCCTGAAAAACACCAAAAACCTGAAACTGGTAAGCCTAACAAAGAAGTGCCAGAAACAGATAAAACTCCTTGGAAGATGTGGCTTGATACCTCACTCTTCCTTCTAGCCATCGTTGCTATCATGAACGCTATCTTTGGTTTCTCAGGTACACAAACTAGCTACGGCCTCACAACCCTTCTTTCAGTGTCATTCATTGGAGGCCTTGCTATGTATACCCCTTATCACTACATCTACCGTCACAATAACAAACCAAAAGAAGAACGTCCAAAATGGTGGTTCAGCATGACCGTCATCACACTCTCTTTTATTGCATGGTTTGCTCTCTTTAGTCTTACAGCCCTTCTTCCAAGCTACCTCAACCCTGGTCTTTCACCAATTGTAATCCTTATCATTGGTGTCATCGCTGGTGTTGCCAAATACTTCTTCAAACGTCATTACAACGTCCAAAGTACTTACGCACCTGCATCTTAATCAACCTCAAGCACCCATAAGGGTGCTTTTTTACGTCAGAAATCTTGACACAGTTGGCTATTCTATACTAAAATGTTAAAGTTAATAGACAAAAGAAAGAATTCCAATAGATGCGTATCAAATTCCCTCTACTAATCATTGCTTGCTGCCTACTACTTATGGCTTGTGGCCACAAGAATACTCAGAAAAACTATCAAGCTTACTATAGTTTTAACAATGTGACGACTTCCACTCAGGAAAAACAGCTAGCAAAAGCCTTAAAAAGCAAGGGTATTCCGACAAAAGACTGGGACAATCTAGCCCCTTATATTAGTCGTTACAATCAGGAAAATACAAATCTCCAACCTGTTGTCAAAAAATGGACCCAAAGTAAAATCGGCAAGGATCAAAATCAATTCGTCACCTTCCTTAATGAAAAAACTTTCGAAGATAACAAATCACATTTTACTGATGACTTAAACTGCCGACGAACATCGTTCCTCCTTCTTCATGACCTTATTACAAGCTCAGAGGACCTCACCAAATTGGACCTCCCCTCTCAAAACGAATTTATAGATCTTAAGTCACGCCACAAAGAGCTAACTTCCAAGGATCAAGCTCTCTATAGTCTCCTCTTTGGAGATAATATCAGCTACCAGTCTACGGATGACCTCCTTAAAGCTTGGAAAAAAGCTGGACTCAAGTTTCCAGAAAAGGTTAAACTCCTCTCAGTCTTTCAAAATAGCCCTGGTGATGTCAGCAATTTCCACACGGCTATAACTTACGAAAAAGATGGCAGTATCTATGTCTTTGAAAAACAGGACCCAACACTTCCTTATAGGTGGAGCCGCTTCAATAATTGGGCAGATATCAAAACACATTGGTTATCAAACCGCTTCAAGGTCTTCAAAGATAATGTCGATATCCTCGTTAACGACCAAAAATTTGATGATTTCTTAGAAAACACACTCTATATACCACAAAACAACCAACTAGCTCCTCAAGATAAATGAGAAGACCAGTTGGTTTTTCTTTTTCCCTAAAGTATAAAATAACACTCAACACACAAGCCTAAAAAGAAAAAAGCCCATAAAATCAAGCCAGAAAAAAACACCCTCAGTCGAGGGCATTATTTTTAGTCTTCGTTTACGTAAGGCATAAGTGCCATAACGCGAGCGCGTTTAATCGCTGTTGTTACTTTACGTTGGTTTTTAGCTGAAGTTCCTGTTACACGACGTGGAAGAATTTTACCACGTTCTGAAACGAAACGGCTAAGAAGCTCAGTATCTTTGTAATCAACATATTCGATTTTGTTAGCTGCGATGTAATCAACTTTTTTACGGCGTTTGAATCCGCCACGACGTTGTTGAGCCATGTTTATTTCTCCTTTATATATTTAATTCGTTTTGTCCATTCTTAGAATGGGAGATCGTCATCTGAAATATCCATTGGATTTGAATTACCAAATGGACTCTCGTCACGACCGAAGTTTGGTGTAGATTGTGCAGGTTGTGATCCACCAAATGAACCACCAGTTGAAGCTCCTCCACCGAATGAATTTGAATTATCAAATCCTCCAGCGTTGTAAGAACCACCACTGTGACCTTCACGTGCCGCACGGCTTTCCAACATTTGGAAATTATCAGCGACAACTTCAGTTACGTAAACACGTTGACCTTGTTGATTTTCATAGTTACGAGTCTGAATACGACCTGTAATTCCAATCAATGCGCCTTTCTTAGCCCAGTTAGCCAAATTTTCAGCTTGCTGGCGCCAGATAACACAGTTAATAAAGTCAGTTTCACGTTCACCATTAGCACCCTTGAAGTTACGGTTAACCGCAAGGCTGAATGTTGCAACAGCAACGTTACTTGGTGTATAACGAAGTTCCGCATCACGGGTCATGCGACCAACGAGTACGACATTATTAATCATAATTTACCTTCTTACGCGTCAAGTTTAACGATCATGTGACGAAGAATGTCACCGTTGATTTTTGAAAGACGGTCAAACTCGTTAAGAGCAAAATCGTTATCAGATTCAACGTTAACAACGTGGTAAAGTCCTTCACGGAAATCTTGGATTTCGTATGCAAGACGACGTTTTTCCCAATCTTTTGATTCAACAACAGTTGCACCGTTGTCAGTCAAGATAGAATCGAAACGTGCTACCAAAGCGTTTTTAGCTTCTTCTTCAATGTTTGGACGAATGATATAAAGAATTTCGTATTTAGCCATTGATATTTTCCTCCTCTTTTGGTCTAATGACTCATGGTCTTTCGCCACGAGTAAGTGAGGTGCACTCACAAGATATAATTCTACCAAAGTTTGAGGGATAATGCAAGGAAAAAGTAAAGAGTTAGAAATTTTCCCTCATAAAAAAATTAAGCCCTATGCGTCATCTTTTCTCCGGTCAAACTTCATGCTAAAATAAGAGAATGCTTTATCATAAAAAGAAATTAGGAGAAAAACTAGGACTTCCAACCTTTAACCACTACTATAATATTCCTATTACTTCCCTAGAATATAACCTTAAAAACTTAGGTCCGAGTGATACCTATATTATCACTTTTAAACAGGACAATAACCTCTTTGTTGTTGACATAAGACATTCGCTTGGACATACCAGTCATTTTGATACCGTCTCCCTCTTTGAACAAGACAAGGTCTTATCAGGCATCGCTGCTGTCCCTTTGGCCTCTGTTCATAGCATACAAATCTTGTCTTTTCCAGACAAGTTACACTCTCTGGACCCTAGTCAGCGTCTAAAAAATCTCGTCGCTCTTTACTACAAGGATGCAGAAATCATGCGTTACCTCAAGACGACTAAAAATATCGGTGATCAGGTGGCAAGATATCAATTAGAGGCTGATCGACTAGAAAGACAGGATAAGAGTTTTGACTTCTTCAAGTACGCCAGTCGTAGCAAAATACGAGAAGAAAACGGTCTTTCGGAAGTATCCAGCAAGGACTACGACTTCATTCCTGATTTTCATCCCTTCTTAACCTCACCAAGAAGCCAACAGGTTCTAAGCGTACCAGTAACCTACTGTGATGACAAAACGAAACAGACCGCTAAAATAGACATCATGGGGTGGTATATCAAGGACCAACAACTTAAGATTCGTTGGAAACCCAAGTACATGCGCAAACGTCGATGGCGCTCATCACGTATCTCAATTGATATCGTGACCGACAACTACTTCTTCCAAGGACAAATCTATAGAGACAGTAGCGCCCCCATATTTCTGAACAACCTAAGCTTTGATAGCAAGATTCCTAAGAGCTTCCTGCCGCATCTTAAAAATCAATACCAAATCTTTATGGCTCTAGTCGAAGAACAAAAAAGACTGGCTCTCCTACGAAAGGTCCAGTTAAACAATAAGGATTAAGTAACTTTCAGCAAAATTCAACATATCAAAAAGCTCATTCTTACACGCTAGAATGAGCTTTTAAGATTCTTCAATTGTCATTAGAACATCCTTTTGGAATTTTGTAAAAAATATTTTCATAAGGAGGAGTCATTGTGTGTCACCATTTTTATACCTAGCAATCATAGATTACCTCCATCAACTTACAAATAACTTTTTTGTATTGTAAATTTTCTATTACATTGGTATCACTCCCTAAGCTATTTTATGCAATAACTTGAAGTGTCTCCATTTTTATAACGTCCTAAATTCATCATCATAGTAATCACCTCTGATTCGTATGATTTGAGACCTATCTCCCCATTGACCACTCAATGAGATTTACTTGTCGCCGTTCTTATAACGACTTACATCAAACATCAACATAAGCGTCACCTCGGTACTTTGTTACAAGATTTAAGCATTTAACTTTTGTCGATAGTTTACTCATTTGGCATCGGTATCACTCCTTAAGCTATTTTACGCAACAGCTTAAGTGTCTCCGTTTTTATACCTACTAACATTTCTCATGAGCTTTACCTCACTTTTTGACGTTAATCTTGAGTTTAGCTTTCGATTTCTGGTGGTATCACTCCCTTGTAGCTATTTTATGCAACATTTTTAATCGCCGTTTTTATACCTACTAACATTTCTCATGAGCTTTACCTCACTTTTTGACGTTAATCTTGAGTTTAGCTTTCGATTTCTGGTGGTATCACTCCCTTGTAGCTATTTTATGCAACATTTTTAATCGCCGTTTTTATACCTACTGATATATTTCATGAACTCACCTCGTTCATCTTAAGAATATAGGATTTACGTTTCGTGTGGCATGGGTATCACTCCCTTGTAGCTATTTTATGCGACTGAATTAATCTCCGTTCTTGTAACGTCCTACTGTCATGCGGTCACGCTCCTCAGAGATGATTGATAAAGTTATTTGTTTTGCCTACTGTTTTGTTTAGAGATCTCAGTCTCCGTTTTTGTACCTTGAAATATTGACTCTCACCATGGCTTTTACCTCCTTGATGAATCCTTATCTTCTTTACACTCTTAGTATAATGTAAACGCTTACTTTTGTCAATCTTTTTAACAGAAAAACGCATAATTTTTTGAAAAAAGATTTCTTTGCTACAATAGAGACATGTTAGATTTAAAAGAATACGGCATTGTCATGTGGGATGCTGAGAAAATCGCCTCTTTTCGTCGTACCCTCCTGGACTGGTACGATCGAGAGAAACGAGACCTACCGTGGCGAAGAACTAAAAATCCCTACTATATCTGGGTCAGTGAAATCATGCTACAACAAACCCAGGTTCAGACTGTCATTCCCTATTACGAGCGCTTTTTAAACTGGTTTCCAACAGTTAAAGATTTGGCTGAAGCTCCAGAAGAGAAGCTTCTCAAAGCTTGGGAAGGGTTAGGTTACTATTCACGTGTCCGAAACATGCAAAAGGCTGCTAAACAAATCATGGATGACTTTGATGGTCAGTTTCCAGATACTTATGACAATATTGCCAAACTCAAGGGCATCGGGCCCTATACTGCTGGTGCTATTTCTAGCATCGCCTTTGGGCTCCCAGAACCCGCTGTTGATGGTAATGTTATGCGAGTCATGGCTCGTCTCTTTGAGGTTAATTACGATATTGGAGACGCCAAAAATCGTAAGATTTTCCAAGCGATTATGGACATTTTGATTGACCCTGACCGTCCAGGGGACTTTAATCAGGCGCTTATGGACCTTGGGACCGATATCGAATCGGCTAAAAATCCAAGACCAGACGAAAGCCCTATTCGCTTTTTCTGTGCAGCCTATCTCAATGGAACTTATGACAAGTACCCTATCAAATTGCCTAAGAAGAAGCCTAAACCTATGCAAATTCAAGCTTTTATTATCAGAAATGCAAAGGGTGAATTTCTGCTCGAAAAAAATATCGAGGGACGTCTGCTAGGTGGTTTCTGGTCCTTCCCTATCATGGAAACGGACTTTATTGGTCAACAACTCAGCCTTTTTGAAAAGGATGATTATATTCTCGAGACAGTCTCTCAAAAGGCTATTTTTGAAGAAAATTATGCCCTTAATCCAGAGTGGACGAACAATGATTTTACACCTGTAAAACATACCTTCAGCCACCAAAAATGGACCATCGAGATGGTAGAAGGTAGCGTCAATGACGACAAACTCACTACCGATAAGGAGTTATGCTGGGTAGCGGCTGAGGACTTCGACCAGTTCCCAATGGCCACACCACAAAAGAAAATGATTAAAACTTATGAAGACAGCAAAAAAGGATAGCATTGAGTGCTACCCTTTTTGTTATACGTCACGTTTAGCGTGCTTCCGGCCACGCAAAGCAAGGTATACCTTTGAAAGAACTACTCCCAAAAAGATATAAAACAACTCCAAATAAGTCACATTTTTTGACATCAAAAATTCAATCATAGTACGACACTCCTTTTTATTAAGAACTCCTGTCGCTGTTCTCAGTTATGGTTCTATTATAGGTAATACGGCCAATAAAAAATAGTGACATAAATGTCACTATGACGAAAACAAAAAAGCCGAAACGTTTCAGTTTCAGCTTGTTAATCATTAGTCTACTTTGTAGAAGAAATAACTATCGTCTGTGGTGCCATAAAGTGACTACCCACCCCAGATACGATCCTTACTTTTATCTGACTGATCATCGGCTTTCTCATTTGGCGATGACATTACAGAACCAGTCAAAGATACTCCTTTGGGTAAAAATGCTAATGTTCCACCACTAGGACCAACTTCTTTTGGCACAAGTCCTGCTTTAAAAAAGCCATCAGTAATTTTACCATATTCAATTGCTACCTTTGCCGTATACAATCCTATAAATTGGAATTAATTTACTTCATTGTCTCTTTCTTTTTTCTACATTTGTACACAATAAAATGGACTATACAAAATATAACGAACATAGACGTGAAATTTATCCAGATGTCCATATACGCGGACTGAGCTAAATTTTCTCTAAAGCTCGTAGACCATACATAAAAAAATGCAAGCAAAACTGTCGGTATGTACGAAACTGCATATCTTAGAACCATAGGCTTTATAATCAGCTCTGTAACAAGAGCATATGCCACTACACCTATTAAAACTATGATTGCTCTGTCTATTTCGTGCCAGTTTCCGCTCGGATCCTCATATATTCCGTTATATAAATACAAAATGCTGTTTAGCACCGTTACAAATGTATATAAAACCGTATATGCGAAAATCAAATTCTTATATTTATCCTTTTTCATTGCACTACTACTCCAGAAATTCAAATTTGTTTATCTAATTATAAAATAAAGGTTAACGACTAATCAATTTAATTATATAACTAAAATTAGAAATGTTTATTCCAAATTTATTTGAGAGCTGTTCTAAGTTATTCCTTCCTTTCTAAGTTCATAGATTAGAACTTGTAACTTGCTCTTCGGATGAAAGCCTCTGCTACCGGCCAAGGCTTAAAAAACCACCGAATAGTTCCACTTCAGCACCACCTTTGCTAGCTGACCCGACTAGCAAGTCTCATTAGTATATTAGCTACTGGTCGGGAACCCCTATCTAATATAACACTTTAGGGGGACTTTTTTGATACATCGTTAAAAACTTTTCGGAACCACTAGCATATCTGGTGTTTTTCAATAGGCAAAAAAGCCGGACCTCAGTCCAGCTTTTTTGCCTATTTCTACTTGGTCATAAAGTAGGTGATAATCACCAACACTGCTACGATAGCCAGAACAACGGCCAGAAATCCTAGCATGTAGCGCAAGAGAAAATAGGTAAATGGAAAATTTTCTTTCATGTTTTACTTTGCCTCATACCATGTGCGGCCGTCATTCTCATCTGCGATGAGAGGGACAGCGAGTTCGACTGCAGCTTCCATAGTTTCTTTAACCAAGGCTTTCATCGCTACAAGTTCGTCGTTTGGCACCTCAAGGACGATTTCATCGTGCACCTGTAGGAGCATCTTAGTTTTATAGCCACCTTCTACCAGAGCCTTGTCTAGGTTAATCATAGCAATCTTGAGGATATCAGCAGCACTTCCTTGGATAGGAGAGTTGATAGCTGTACGCTCTGCGAAGTTGCGGACGTTAAAGTTACGAGAATTAATATCTGGCAACTCACGACGGCGGTGGAAGAGAGTTTCTACGTAGCCCTTATCCTTGGCTTCACGAACCACATTATCCATATAGGCCTTGATACCAGGATAACGTTCAAAGTAGGTGTCGATATACTCCTTGGCCTTCTTACGGCTAATGCCAAGGTTGTTAGAAAGACCAAAATCAGAAATGCCATAAACAATCCCGAAGTTAACAGCCTTTGCATTACGACGGTCGTTAGGTGTGACATCCTCTGGCTTTTCAATGCCAAAGACACGCATGGCTGTAGAGGTATGGATATCTGCCCCCTCTTTAAAGGCTGCAATCAAATGCTCATCTCCCGAAATATGAGCCAGCACGCGCAACTCAATCTGTGAGTAATCCGAGCTTAAAAGCACTGCGTCCTCAGTCGATGGGACAAAGGCCTTACGGATGAGACGACCTTGCTCCAAGCGAACAGGAATATTTTGCAAGTTGGGATCCACTGATGACAAACGACCTGTCTGAGTTAAATCTTGCACATAACGGGTATGGATTTTACCATCCTCAAGGATATAATCCTGAAGCCCCAAGACATAGGTAGACTGAAGCTTAGTGATTTGGCGGTACTCCAAAATCTTAGCTACAATTGGAGCAATTGGTGCTAATCGTTCAAGGACATCCACAGCTGTTGAGTAACCTGTCTTGGTTTTCTTAGTGTATTCCAAAGGTAGACCCATCTTTTCAAAGAGGATAACACCCAACTGTTTAGGCGAGTTAATATTGAACTCCTCGCCCGCCATTTCGTAGATTTCTTGGGTCAATTTATCAATGACTACTTGGTTTTCCACTGCCATCTCGTTAAGGGTTTGTCCCTTAACCTTAATACCAGCGATTTCCATCTTAGCTAACACATTTGCCAGTGGTAACTCCATGTCAAAGAGAAGCTCTGATTGACCGTGTTCAGCCAATTTTTCAAGCATAACCGGTTTAGCAACCTGAAGGACCTTGACTTTTTTAGCTAGGTGGCTGAGTAAGACATCTTTTTCAGGAACCGCACGCTTAGCCCCCTTGCCATAGACCACTTCATCTGTTTCTAACGGTAGGTCCGTATAGAGACGGGCAATGGTTGACAATTCATTGTCTTCAACGGTTGAGAGCAGATACTTGGCCAGACGTGCATCAAAATTAGCCGTAGGCAAGTCAATACCTAGATGGCTCAAAAGGACCTTACTTCGCTTGAAATCGTAGATATTAACAGCTTTTGAAAGAGCTGCCTGGAAGGCTTCTGATTTGAGTAGGTCTGTATATGTAGACGCATAAATCTGCTTGTCATTCCCCCAAGCAAAACCGATGATAGGTTCTATGTGATAATTGTCACCGAGGATTTCAAAATAGAAGAAATCGTCAGAGCTAAAGTGAGCTTCTGTCACTTGACTAGGCTCTGCATAGGCCACATCAAAATCCTGCGGAACAGCCTCTCCACCAAGGGCATTTTTGAACTGAACAAAGCCCATCTCGTCATAAAAGGCTGCCAATTTTTCAAGGTCAGGTCCCGTAAAGGCCGTATCATCTAAGCCAATTTCAATAGGAGACTGGGTATCAATGGTCGCCAGAGTTTTAGAAAGGAAGGCTTGCTCCTTATCATTGATGAGATTTTCCTTCATTTTGGACTTCTTCATCTCATCAATATGCTCATAGATACCTTCAAGGGAACCGTGTTCCAAGAGGAGCTTGAGACCAGTCTTTTCACCAATCTTAGTAACTCCTGGAATATTATCGGACTTATCACCCATGAGAGACTTAAGGTCGATGAATTGCGCGGGGGTAATACCCATTTTCTCCATGAGGTAGTCAGGTGTGAAGGCCTCAAACTCAGCCACACCTTTCTTCGAAATCTCAACGACTGTGTTTTCGTCAGTCAGCTGAATCAAGTCTTTATCCCCAGAGACAACAGTAATGTGATAGTCCTCACTGGTATTTTCAGCCATCTTAGCCAAGGTACCGATAATGTCATCTGCCTCGTACTGAGCTAGGTCGTAATAGGCGATACCACGTGCAGCCAACATCTCACGGATATAAGGGAACTGCTCACGGAATTCCTCTGGTGTCTTGGCACGACCAGCCTTGTAGTCTGCGAACATCTCTGTACGGAAAGTTGTTTTACCAGCATCAAAGGCTACCAAGACATGAGTCGGTTGGATACGCTCAAGCAGGTTGTCCAACATGAGGTGGAAGCCATAAATGGCATTGGTATGAAGGCCATTATTGTTACGAAAACGGTCAATTTGATTATAAAGTGCGAAAAAGGCACGAAAGGCAACGGATGAACCGTCAATTAGGAGTAATTTTTTCTGATTAGTCATAGGTTTATTATAGCATAGATGAGAGCATTGGTTTTAATTGAAAATCTCTTATTTTAGGGAGACTCTTTTGTAAAAATAACTAGTCAACATCTGATGACAAGAGTCCGCTCATAAAACGACCTCAGGCATTTCCCACCTCCACGCCCCATAGGCAAATGTGCTATAATAGAAGCTATGAACACAAAGATTTTAGACCAATTAGAATTTAACAAGGTCAAGGACCAGTTCACAGAATACCTGCAGACTGAACAGGCTCAGGCGGAGTTACGTGACTTGGTACCTATGACCAATCCAGAAAGAATTCAAAATCAATTTACAGAAATTCAAGAAATGGCTGAGATTTTCGTAGAGCACCATGGCTTTGCCATTGGTAGCTTGCGAGATATTTCTGAGCCTTTGCGTCGCTTGGAATTGGATGCTGACCTCAACATTCAGGAGCTTATTGCCATCAAGAAGGTGCTGCAAGCTTCAGCTGACCTTGGTCGCTTCTACGCTGACCTTGAAAATGTTGAGCTCGTCGCTCTTAAACGTCTTTTCGAAAAGATTGAGGCCTTCCCAAGTCTACAAGGCAGCCTTCAAAGTATCAATGATGGTGGTTTCATTGAACATTTTGCTAGCCCTGAGTTGCAGAATATCCGTCGTCAACTCAAATCTTGCGATGATGCCATTCGCCAGACCTTGCAAGACATTCTCAAGAAATCTGGTCACATGTTGGCTGAGAGTTTGATTGCTAGTCGTAATGGTCGTTCAGTGCTGCCTGTCAAAAATACCTACCGTAACCGTATTGCTGGGGTTGTGCATGACATCTCAAGCTCTGGAAACACAGTGTATATCGAGCCACGCGCCGTTATCCAACTTAACGAAGAAATTACACAATTACGTGCAGACGAACGCCATGAGATGGCCCGTATCCTGCATGAATTGTCTGATCAACTCCGTCCACAAGCTGCTGCTATCGCTAACAACGCTTGGATTTTGGGTCACATGGACTTTATTCGAGGAAAATACCTCTATCTCCAGGATAAAAAGGCAGTTATTCCAAAGATTAGTGACAACCAAACACTCCAACTCCTTAACGTTCGTCACCCTCTTTTGGTCAATCCAGTAGCCAACGATTTACGCTTTGATGAGGACCTCACAGCTATTGTCATCACCGGGCCCAATACCGGTGGTAAAACGGTCATGCTTAAAACTCTGGGATTAGCTCAACTGATGGCTCAATCTGGTCTTCCAATTTTGGCTGATAAGGGTAGTCGTGTAGCCATTTTCCAAGAGATTTTTGCGGACATCGGGGATGAACAGTCTATTGAACAGAGTTTGTCAACTTTCTCTAGTCACATGACCCACATTGTTGAGATTCTGGACGCTGCCGACAGCAACAGTCTTATCTTGGTCGATGAGCTTGGGGCTGGTACTGACCCTCAGGAAGGGGCTAGTCTAGCCATGGCAATCCTAGAGCACCTCCGTTTGAGTCAGATTAAGACCATGGCTACTACTCACTATCCTGAGCTTAAGGCCTATGGGATTGAGACGCAACATGTGGAAAATGCCAGCATGGAGTTTGACACAGCGACTTTAAGTCCTACCTATCGTTTTATGCAGGGAGTTCCTGGTCGCTCTAACGCCTTTGAGATTGCTCGCCGCCTCGGTTTGAATGAGATTATTGTCAAGGAAGCGGAAAACCTAACGGATACTGATAGTGATGTCAACCGTATCATCGAGCAACTTGAAGCCCAAACTGTGGAAACACAAAAACGTCTGGAGCACATCAAGAACGTTGAGCAGGAGAACCTTAAATTCAACCGTGCGGTCAAGAAACTCTATAATGAATTCTCCCATGAGTACGACAAGGAACTCGAAAAGGCTCAAAAAGAAATTCAAGAGATGGTGGATACAGCTTTGGCTGAGAGCGATAGTATTCTCAAAAATCTTCACGATAAGAGTCAACTCAAACCTCATGAAGTTATCGACGCCAAAGGAAAACTCAAGAAACTTGCCCCACAAGTGGACCTCTCTAAGAATAAAGTCCTTCGTAAGGCCAAGAAAGAAAAGGCTGCGCGTGCCCCTCATGTCGGAGATGATATCATCGTTACCGCCTATGGTCAACGTGGTACGCTTACCAGTCAAGCCAAAAATGGTAACTGGGAAGCCCAGGTAGGTCTCATCAAGATGACACTCAAGGCGGATGAATTCACTCTTGTTCGTGCCCAAGCAGAAGCCCAACAACCTAAGAAGAAACAGATTAACGTGGTTAAAAAAGCCAAAAAGTCATCTGGCGGTCCTCGTGCCCGTCTAGACCTTCGTGGGAAACGTTACGAAGAAGCCATGCAAGAGCTTGATGCCTTTATTGACCAAGCCCTACTTAATAACATGAGTCAGGTGGACATCATCCACGGTATTGGTACAGGTGTCATCCGTGATGCCGTTACCAAATATCTCCGCCGTCATCGCCATGTTAAAAGTTTTGAATATGCCCCACAGAGTGCTGGTGGTTCCGGATGTACCATTGCAACCTTAGGGTAAATATAGTTAAGAAAGACTGAGACCTTGTGTCCGGTCTTTTTCATATCCTACCAAAACAAAGAACAAAAAAGTCTCCCTTAATCAAGGAAGACTTCTATTTTCTATATCACACTTGTCCACAAATGCTGGATAATCTGACTAACTGGAAAATAGCCATTAATCAAGATACGTAAAACCCAGCTCGATGACAAGAGCGTTTGAATGTTATTCATGGGAACAGTCGCAAGAATATTCCCCAACATAGTCAAAGGCACAAGACTCACTAAGGTGGCCAAGACCCCGCCCACCACTTGGTAACATCTCTGATCAAGTCGCTCAATTCTCACAAAATGGAAGAAAATACCAAGAAAGCGTAAGCCATAATAGGCTATACAGTAGATAGCAAAATAAGCAACGCCCGCATAATAGACACGGTCAAGTGAAAAGATGTTCTGATCTTTAAAGAAAGCTATACTAGCATCTTTGGTTGGATTGGTATAAGGTACCCAAAGATTGATAGCCTCTCCTAGCGACCGGTAGAAATAGGCCGCCACACACATGGCGATAATGACTGAAACCAAGTAATAAGCTTGCATAAAGAGGCCTCGACGGTAGCCAATGTAGAAATTCCAAGCCATAATGGCTAAGACAAGGAGTCCAATCATGCGTCATCCTCATCGTCATTTGTAGCTGTCGCCTTAACCTTGAGTTGCTCAAGTTGCTTAGCTCTCAACGTTTCCAACTCTTTTTCCATATCTTCAACTTGAATTTCGCGTTCCAACTGAGTCGACAAAGAATTGATAGCCATTAGGATAGCGATTGTTTCATTGTCAGCATTTTTCATCTGCTCTTTGATAATTTTATATTTCTCGTGGGTAACACGCTCAACCTCTTCCATGAAAAGGTTGTCCTTATCAGTTGTTAGCGTGAGGTTCTTCTCTCCAAAATGAAATTTGTAACGGTTCTTATTTGCCATTTGCTTGTTAGCTGCCAATCAATGGTGGTCGCGGATTCGCCACCGCAGCTTCTCCTTATTTTATTGCTTTTATATCGCCATTTGTTAGCAAGATTCAGACACTTACTCTGAGGCGTGTTCGATACTTAAATGCCAACCCATTTTCTCTAATTGTGGAAAAAAGAGCATGGTTAGGCATTCTCTTTCTAATCATTATATCCTAAATTTTAACTTTCGTAAATTTTAGACTTTGCACTTCTCTAGAAAAATAATTTTCAGGGATTTCGAGTCTGTAAAATATCTACCAATTCTCCTTTTTTGTGCTAAAATAGATTTCATGGGCACAATCGTATTAAAAATGACAGCAGAGCAGATTTCGACACTCCAAAAGGACCTGGCAAACTATGCAACTGCGACTAAAAATCCTTATGCAAGTTTTTCAGCCAAGGTCGATGGAATAAGTGTCATCGCCTATACTTCAGGAAAGGTAACTTTCCAAGGAGCTAAGCCAGAAGTCTTGGCTAGCCGTTTTGGATACCAAGCTGAACCTAAGCATTCACCTGATGGGCAAAACCTAGCCCTAATTGGATCAGACGAAGTCGGAAATGGCTCCTATTTTGGTGGTCTAGCTGTTGTAGCTAGTCTAGTTACCCCGGCTGACCATGTCTTTTTGAAATCTCTTGGGGTCGATGATTCTAAAAATCTTAATGATATCAAGATTCGTCAGATTGCACCTATATTGGAGGAGAAAATTCCTCACAAGGCACTCCTTCTTTCGCCTAGAAAGTACAATGAAGTGGTTGGAGACGGTAAGAGTCATAATGCTGTGTCCGTTAAAGTAGCTCTCCACAATCAGGCTATCTTTCTATTGTTACAATCAGGTGCTAAACCAGATAAGATTGTCATTGATGCCTTCACCAGTGAGAAAAATTATCAAAAATACCTCAGGAATGAAGGCAATCGCTTTGACTTTCCTATTACTTTAGAAGAAAAGGCTGAAGGGAAATACTTAGCTGTCGCGGTGAGCTCTATCATCGCTCGCAATCTCTTCCTGGAAAATTTGGACAAACTCAGCCAAGAGGTTGGCTACACCCTTCCTTCAGGTGCTGGTGCTAAATCTGACCAGGTGGCAACTAAGCTTCTTCAAGCCTACGGAGATCAGGCTCTCCAAGCTACTGCTAAATATCATTTCGCCAATACCAAAAAAGCCTACCAACGCTTAAAATAACCCTGAAAGGCCTTAACTATGAAAAACAAATGGACCCAATACTTCCTCATTTTACTTCGTGAATGGGGACTCTTTATCCTCTTTATCACATTTTTCCTTTTGACTCGCCTCTTCCTTTGGCTCCCTGTCCAAGTTGACGGCCACTCAATGGATCCTACTCTAGCCAATAATCAACGTGTTATCGTTTTGAAACACACATCCATTGAACGCTTCGATATTGTCGTTGCCAAGGAAGTCGAAGACGGTAAGACGAAACAAATCGTCAAACGTATCATCGGTATGCCAGGTGATACCATTACCTATCAAAACGATAAACTTACTGTCAACGGTAAAGAAGTCAAGGAAGAATACCTCAAAGAATTCCAAACTGCCTTTGCCAAGGATAAGCTACAAAAAGAATATGCTTACAACGATGACAAGAGCAAGAGTAGCTACTTCCAACAACTAGCTAAGGATGCCAAGGCTTTTACAACCAATGCTGACGGCAACACGACCTTCTCTGTCACTGTTCCTGAAGGCAAATATTTCCTACTTGGAGACAACCGTATTGTTTCCAAAGATAGTCGAGTAGTTGGTTACTTTGACAAGAGTGCTCTTGTAGGGGAAGTTAAATTCCGCTTCTGGCCACTCTGGCCACTTAATAAAATTGGTACTGTTGAGGACAACTAAAAACACTGAATAAGATAAGGTTGGGGAAACCCAGCCTTATTATGTATCTAGGAAAAACACATGCAAGAATTTTATTTTTCAGGAACTATCGAACGCGTCATTTTCGAAAACGCTAGTAATTTTTTCCGTATTCTACTCTTAGAAATTGACGAAACAGACAGTGATTTTGAGGACTATGAAATCATTGTTACAGGAACCATGGGAGATGTCATGGAAGGTGAAGATTATACCTTCTGGGGTCAGCTAACCAATCATCCCAAATATGGTGAACAACTCCAAATGACGCGCTACGAACGGTCAAAACCTTCTGCCAGCGGTCTTATCAAGTATTTCGCCAGCGACAATTTTAAGGGGATTGGTAAGAAAACAGCTGAGCGTATTGTCGAGATTTATGGTGAAGACCCTATTGACAAGATTCTCGAGGATCCTAGCAAGTTAGAACAGATTCCTAACCTTTCAAAGGTAAACCGAGAAGCCTTCGTTGCAAAGTTAAAAATTAACTATGGAACCGAGCAAATCTTGTCCAAACTTTCCAGCTATGGACTCACACCAAAAGCTGCCTCACAAATTTTCAACCAATATAAGGAAGAATCGCTCAATCTTATCGAAGAACACCCTTATCTCTTGGTAGAGGAAGTTCAAGGAATCGGATTTAAAATAGCTGACCAACTAGCCGAACGCCTAGGGATTGCTAGTGATGCTCCTGAGCGTTTACGAGCTGCCTTGATTCATTGTCTGCTAGAAGCCAGTATGGAAGAAGGCGACACCTATATCGAAGCCAAAGCCTTGCTTGAACGAACTATCATCCTTTTGGAAAGTGCTCGTCAGATTGAACTTGACCCCGCCTTAGTCGCGAAGGAATTAACCAATCTCATCCAAGAGGATAAAGTGCAAAATATAGAAACTAAAATCTTTGATAATACCCTTTATTTTGCGGAACAGGGCATCTATACCCACCTAACTCGTATCATGAAAGACCAACCTGACATCAGTGCAGAGGACAAAATCCAAGCAAGTCTTGAAGAGGTGGAAGAGGAACTTGGTATTACTTATGATAAGGTTCAAAAAGATGCCATTATCAACGCCCTACAAAGCAAGGTCTTCATCCTGACAGGTGGTCCCGGGACAGGTAAAACCACCGTTATTAACGGAATCATTAAAACTTATACCGACCTTCATGGTCTAGATCTCAAAAAGTCTGATTTGCCTATTATTTTAGCGGCACCAACAGGACGGGCTGCTCGTCGGATGAACGAACTCACCCAACTCCCTAGCGCCACTATCCATAGACATTTGGGCCTCAATAGCGAGGACGATTTCAAGACCTTGGAGGACTATCTCGATTGCGACTTGATTATCATCGATGAGTTTTCTATGGTTGATACTTGGTTGGCTAATCAACTTTTTGAAAGTATCTCTGATTCAACCCAAGTCATCATTGTGGGTGACCAAGACCAACTGCCTTCCGTAGGCCCTGGCCAGGTCTTGGCTGACCTTTTGCAGATTGATGACTTGCCTAAGGTTTCTCTGACCAAAATTTTCAGACAATCCGAGGACTCCACCATCGTTACCTTAGCTAGCCAGATGCGCCAAGGTCAACTACCTGCTGATTTCACAGAGAAAAAGGCTGACCGCTCTTACTTTGAGGCCAATGCCAACCATATTCCACAGATGGTTCCTAAAATTGTCTCTGCCGCTATAAAGAGCGGGATTGCTGCTCAGGATGTGCAGATTTTAGCCCCCATGTACCGAGGACAGGCTGGAATTAACAATCTCAATACCATTATGCAGGACCTACTTAATCCTCAAGAAAAGGCCAATCAGTTTGCCTTTAATGATATTTTCTTCCGTAAGAACGACAAAATTCTCCATCTGGTCAACGATACCGAACTCAATGTCTTCAATGGCGATATCGGAATCATTACTGATCTCATCCCTGATAAATATACTGAAAGCAAGCAGGACGAAATTTACATGTCCTTTGATGGCAATGAGGTTATCTATCCTCGTAACGAATGGAATAAGATTACTCTGGCCTATGCCATGTCAATCCACAAATCTCAAGGGAGTGAGTTCCCAGTCGTTATCCTTCCCATCACACGACAAAGTGGACGTATGCTACAACGCAACCTCATCTACACCGCTATCACACGCGCCAAGAGTAAACTAGTCATGTTAGGGGAAATCGCAGCCTTTGATTATGCCGTTCGCAACGAGGGAGCTAAACGAAATACTTATCTCATCCAACGTTTTGAACAAACTTATACACAAGCTGTTGATAAGTCTGTCGAAAAGATTGTTAAAAACGAGGCAACAGAGGCACCCGATCAAACAAAAACGAAAAACAACGATCCCTCAGAAACCCTTGAAAACAAAGACTTTTCGGAAAATATCAATCTATCCCAAGATCTTGTTAACACTTATTCACAACCTGTGGATAAGTCTGTTAACAAACCTGTGCAAACAGAAGAAAACTATCGCTTAACTGAAGAAAATTGGGCAACTATAGATCCAATGATTGGGCTCAGTGAAGACGATATTGCTGCCTTTTTTAACAATAACTAAAAAAGACTTGGAAAGCGACTCACTAAGAGCAACTCCAAGTCTTTTCATTTGCTAAAATACGAAACGAATCAGGGCCATAGATATTATACCGACGATTACTGCATAGAGCAGATTTTTGCTCTTAAAGGCTACAATTACCGTTGGCACAGTAGCCAGGATTTCCATCCACTTAAACTGTGGCAAGTGACCAATCTTCTCAGTCGTGAGACTAGAGAGAATCAGAGCAAAGAGGATAGAAACTGGTAAGTAGTGCAAAAATCGAACAACGATATCTGGTAGCCCCTTGTATTTCACTAAAACAAAGGGAAGCACACGAGGAACCCAGCTGACCAAAAAACCAAGTAGAATAGCAACGAGAATAAACTTATTGACGGCCATCACACATCACCCCCACACTACATCCAACCAAAGTAGCCACTAAAACAGCCAAAGATTCCGACAAGATGACACTAAAGCTCAGATAAGCCACAGCAATAGATAGTAAAATCAAGAGGAGCTTACGCACGCCTTCCCCTAACAAGGCATCAATCTGACTACTCAACAAACCAATAAACATGGCAATCAAAGCAAAATCCAAACCAAATAGCTCAGGATTAGGAATCATGGAACCAATCAAACAACCAATAACTGATGATACAATCCAAACCAAATAGCTGAAAATATTGTTACCATGCATCCAGTTAGCAGGAATATCTTTATGATGCACATATTCTCCCAACAAGACACCATAACTTTCATCCGTAATCAGACTACCAATTCCCAGCTGATTCCAGAGACTTGTTTTTGTAAAAATCGTCGTTGCATGTAAACTCATCAACATGTTACGCAAATTAACCAAGAAAACAGTCAAGGTTAACTCACCTAGACCAGCTCCTGCAACTACTAAGGCACACATGGCAAACTGGGCCGAGCCACCATAGACCAAGGCACACATGAGGCCAACCTCAAGGGCTGATAGACCCGAAGCAGCTGCTACAACACCAAAGGCTAGGCCAATAGCTACATAGCCTAAAGCTGTCGGTACCGCGGCTTTTACACCTAAACGAAAGTCAGACACACTCAATTCCTTTCTAAAGGAACCTCTTACCAAACTAGTAAGAGGCTCTTCTTATTCTTCAAATCCTGCAAAGGCTAGACTTGGTTTTGCATTCAAGTCCAACTCAGCAAAATGTTTTTGATCACATTCAATAGCGGCTGCTAGAGCAATCATACCAGCATTGTCACCACAGAGACGTAAAGGCGGAATAACCACATCTACATCTGTGATTTCTTCAGCCAAACGTTCACGTAATCCTTGATTAGCTGCCACACCACCTGCAACAACAAGTGTCTTGACAGGATAACGCTCCAAGGCTTTCTTAGTCTTAGCTAGGAGAATATCCAACACAGCAGCTTGGAAAGAAGCACAAAGGTCTTCTTTGACTAGAACTTCTCCCTTCTGTTCTGCATTGTGATGCAAATTGATGAAAGCTGACTTCAGGCCTGAAAATGAAAACTCCAAGTGGTCTTCCTTAATCATAGCGCGTGGAAAATCATAAACATCTTTCCCTTTATGAGCTAACTCATCAATTTCACGCCCAGCTGGGTAGGTCAAACCCATCACACGCCCGACCTTGTCATAGGCTTCACCAACTGCATCATCACGTGTCTCACCAACAATCTTGTAATTCCCCGGTTCTGACACATAAACCAACTCTGTGTGTCCCCCAGACACCAAAAGTGCTAAGAGGGGATATTCCAATTCTTTAACCTCACGCGCTGCCATAAGATGCCCAGCCATATGGTTAACTGGAATCAAAGGCAATCCGTGTGCCCAAGCGAAGGCCTTAGCCGCTGCCATCCCGACCAAGAGCGCCCCGACCAAACCAGGACCATAGGTTACCGCTACAGCATCTAGTTGTTCAGCAGTAATTCCCGCCTCAGAAAGGGCATCTTTAATGCAAAGAGTCACCACTTCCACATGATGACGACTAGCCACCTCAGGAACAACACCACCAAACCGTTTATGGCTTTCCACCTGACTGGCAATAATATTACTTAAAAGTTCTTTCTCATTTTTCAAAACGGCAACTGAAGTCTCATCACATGAACTCTCCACTGCCAAAATATATCTATCTGCCATTAGACTTCCTCTCGCCTCATGATAACTGCATCTTCTTGAGGCTCATGATAATAATTTTTCCGAATCCCTAGACTTTCAAAACCAAATTTTCTATAAAGTGTCTGAGCGACTTGATTTGAAGCCCTCACTTCTAGAAATATAGGCTCACTACGCTCTTCCAAATGCTTCATCAGCTGACTAGCATAACCACGCCCCTGATAAGCTTTTAAAACGGCGATATTGGTCACCTCGAGCTCACCCACCAAATTTTGAAGGGCTAAAAAACCAACAACTTCTTCCTGATCATAAACATAGAAATACTCCGTCGTATCCAAAGCCAAGTCTGCTACCACTTGTTCTATCGTCCACGGAGATTTGTCATAAACATCCGACAAAATCTGATAAATCAGTTGAGCTTGCTCATGGCTACTCAATCTAGACGCGCTTGATGTAGTTGTCACGGTTAGTCTCCTCATGCGTCTTAAGCCAATTCTCCTCCGCCTCAACTCGCTTCAAGTAATGTGGAACAAAAGCATCCACATCAACAGAAGGCAAGGACAAGCCTAAACGACCAATTAACTGGGCAGACGGAAGGCTGGACAAGATAGTTGCTTCTGGAAGGCTTTCCTTAATCTGATCCACAAAATTAGCCACTTCACCGACAAATGTCACCTTTTCAAAAGTTTTAGCTTGCTCCAGAACATCTACAAAAGATGCATGGCAATCTGGGACGAGGGCCTGACCATTTTCATAAAAACCAACGTAAACATTATTACGACGGGCATCCATGATAGGAATCACAACACCGTCAACCGAAAGGTCTGTCAGTGCCTGTAGGCTTGAAACTCCCACCAAATCAATGTCAAGGGCATAAGCTAAAGTCTTAGCTGTTGCGACAGCCACACGAAGCCCTGTGTAGGATCCAGGACCCTGTGCAACCACAATACGTTCTAAATCAGACGGTTGCCAGCCTGCCTGAGCAACTAAAAAATCAATGGTTGGCATTAGACTAATACTGTGGTTCTTTTTTACTGTGACAGTTGACTCTGCCACTAGTTTCTCATCTTCTAACAAGGCTACTGATAAAGCTGTGCTAGAAGTATCAAATGCTAATATTTTCATCTTTTTTCCTTGTTTCCTTTTATGCTTTTCTATTATAACACAAGTCACTGTTTCCCAGAAACGAACATTTTCCAACTTTTTCCGCCATTTTCTTTATCTAGCCCCTATCTTATGGTACAATAATAATAATTGTTAAACGAATCAAGGCTACTAGCTATTACTCATAAAGTGAATATCATAACGTCAAGTAAATCATAGAAAGATTAACTTGACCGGTTTTTTTATAGAATGGCAGAGCCTTTTGGAAAGAAAGGAAAACCATGATTTATAAAGTCTTTTACCAAGAAACTAAAGAGCGTAATCCACGCCGTGAACAGACAAAATCACTCTACCTAGATATTGATGCAGAAACTGAACTTGAGGGACGTATCCAAGCTCGTCAAATCATCGAAAAAAACACTGCCTATAACATCGAATTCATCGAGCTCCTTTCAGAAAAAGCCCTTGAATACGAAAAAGAAACAGGCGTTTTTGAAGTAACGGAGTTCTAAGACCATGGCATCAAAAATCAATCTAAAACCTGAAGAAGTTGGGGTTTATGCGATTGGTGGTTTGGGGGAAATCGGTAAAAATACCTATGGTATTGAATACCAAGATGAGATTATCATCGTCGATGCGGGTATTAAATTCCCCGAGGATGATCTTCTCGGAATCGACTATGTTATCCCGGACTATTCTTACATCGTTGAAAACGTTGATCGTGTAAAGGCACTAGTCATTACCCATGGTCACGAAGACCATATTGGTGGGATCCCCTTCCTTCTTAAACAGGCAAATATCCCAATTTATGCAGGACCACTTGCTCTTGCTCTTATCAAAGGAAAATTGGAAGAACACGGACTACTTCGTGATGCACAACTCTATGAAATTAATGCTAATACAGAGCTTACTTTCAAAAATATGAGCGTGACCTTCTTCCGCACTACTCACTCAATTCCAGAACCTCTCGGTATTGTCATCCATACACCTCAAGGTAAAATTGTTTGTACCGGTGACTTTAAGTTTGACTTCACCCCAGTAGGTGAGCCAGCAGACCTTCACCGTATGGCTGCACTTGGTGAAGAAGGCGTCCTTTGCCTCCTCTCAGACTCAACCAATGCTGAAGTACCAACTTTCACAAATTCCGAGAAGGTCGTTGGTCAATCCATCATGAAAATTATTGAAGGCATCCACGGACGTATTATCTTCGCCTCATTTGCCTCAAACATTTTCCGTCTGCAACAAGCTGCCGAAGCCGCTGTAAAAACTGGCCGTAAGATTGTTGTCTTCGGACGTTCTATGGAAAAAGCCATCGTCAATGGGGTTGAACTAGGCTACATCAAAGTTCCAAAAGGAACTATCATTGACCCTAGTGAGATGAAAAACTACCATGCCAGTGAGATTCTTATCATGTGTACTGGTTCTCAAGGAGAGCCTATGGCAGCCCTTGCACGTATCGCTAATGGGATGCACCGCCAAGTGACACTGCAACCTGGTGACACTGTTATCTTCTCATCTAGCCCTATCCCAGGAAACACAACTAGCGTTAACCGCTTGATTAATACTATTCAAGAAGCTGGTGTCGATGTTATCCACGGTAAAATCAACAATATCCATACCTCTGGACACGGTGGTCAACAAGAGCAAAAACTCATGCTTCGTTTGATCAAACCAAAATTCTTCATGCCTGTTCACGGTGAATACCGCATGCAGAAAGTTCACGCAGGCCTTGCTGTTGATTGTGGCGTTCCAAAAGATAATATCTTCATTATGGAAAATGGTGATGTCTTAGCCCTAACAAAAGACTCTGCTCGTCGTGCAGGTCACTTCAATGCCCAAGATATCTACGTTGATGGTAATGGTATTGGCGATATCGGAGCGACCGTTCTTCGTGACCGTCGTGATCTCTCTGAAGATGGTGTCGTACTTGCCGTAGCAACTGTTGACTTCAAGTCTAAGATGATTCTAGCTGGTCCAGACATCCTCAGTCGTGGCTTCATCTATATGCGTGAATCTGGCGATCTTATCCGTGAGAGCCAACGCATTCTATTCAATGCTATTCGTATCGCTCTTAAGAATAGGGATGCTAGCATCCAATCCGTTAATGGTGCTATCGTCAATGCTTTACGCCCATTCTTATATGAAAAAACAGAACGTGAACCAATCATTATTCCAATGATTCTCACACCTGATAAATAAAAAAATGGTAGCTGGATGGCTACCATTTTTTAAGTTTAAATACAGTCTGGAGCACAACCCTTCCAGCAAGTAAAAAAAGCGTTTATAACGCTTTTTTCATTTTATGCACCTGGATAAATGTAAGATACTGAACCTGGTGTAGTTGAGTTTTGTGGGTCAAACCAACCACGATAGTTATTGATTTGTTGTTGACCTTGATAATTTGACTCCAAGATTTGAATTTGACCATCTTGATCAACTTGTGTTACATAACCAACGTGACCATAACCACCATCAGTCCAACATACAATTGATCCTGTCACAGGTGTTGAACCTACAGCATAACCTTGGCTAGCAGCGCTTCCTGCCCAATCGCCACCATTACCCCACCAGTTACTTACCCATGGAGCAACTTCCTTAACACCCCATGTACATTGACCAACTGGGTAACGATTCCAAGTAGCATCTGAATCAGTAGCTGTTACCTCTGAAGAAGAAGCTTCTGTCGTTTCCTCAACTGCTGTCGTAGCACCTGAAACTTCCAAGCTTCCACCAGGAACAATTGTTGACCAAATAGTCATGCCATTTTCAGCTGCCAATTGATAAGGATCTACCCCATACTGACTAGCAATCCCGAAGAATGAATCTCCATTTTGAACTGTATAAGTATCAGCATTAACTGTTTGTGCGACTGTAAGACCGAGCAATAATGCACTTGAGGCTGCTACCAAAGCAGCTTTTTTTGTAGTTTTCATATTTCCCCCTGAATAAGATTAATATAAAATTAGTTTAACACTCACATATTTTAATGCGATTAAGGGTGAATAAAGAAATATGACAAAAGAAAACAGCTCAGTTAAAACTACGTAATTTGTCCAAGAACTTAATGAATTTAAAAGAAAAAGAAAACCAGGCATAACCTGATTTTCAAATTTAATTTCTTAATAAATATCCAAGTAGTTATCAATTTCCCATTGTGAAACAAAGGTAGCATAGCTTGCCCATTCCATACGTTTCGCATCAAGGAAGTTAGTATAGATATGATTACCCAAAGCTTGACGAACCACTTCATCTGTTTCCAATGCTTTAAGAGCGTTACGAAGTGTTGATGGCAAATCAATAATACCTGCTTCTTTACGTTCTTCAGGAGACATTGAGTAGATATTTGTTTCAACTGGATCTGGAGCATCAATCTTGTTGATAATACCATCAAGACCAGCTTCCAAAAGAACAGCAAGTGCCAAGTATGGGTTTGCCATTGGGTCTACTGAACGCAATTCCAAACGTGTACCCATACCACGAGACGCAGGAACGCGGATCAATGGTGAACGGTTGCTACCTGCCCATGCAATATATACAGGAGCTTCGTATCCAGGAACCAAACGTTTGTAAGAGTTCACTGTTGGGTTAATAATTGCAGTATAGTTGTATGCATGTTTCATCAAACCACCAAGGAAGTAGTAAGCATCTTGAGACAATTGCATACCACGTGGATCCTCTGGATCAAAGAATGCATTTCCTTCTTCAGTGAAGAGAGACATGTTACAGTGCATACCGCTACCAGCAATACCATATTTAGGTTTCGCCATAAATGTCGCATAAAGACCATGTTTACGAGCGATTGTCTTAACAACCAATTTGAAAATTTGGATATTATCACAAGCCTTCAAAACATCTGTATACTTGAAGTCGATTTCATGTTGACCAACCGCCACTTCGTGGTGAGATGCTTCAACATCAAATCCCATTTCTGTCAAGACATTAACGATTTCACGACGTGTATTGTCTGCAAGGTCAGTTGGTGCAAGGTCAAAATAACCACCTTTATCGTTAACTTCAAGCGTAGGATTACCTTGTTCATCTAATTTGAAAAGGAAGAATTCTGGTTCTGGTCCAAGGTTAAATGATTTATAACCAACTTCTTCCATATGACGCAAAGCCTTTTTCAAGTTACCACGAGGGTCACCGGCAAATGGTTCACCTGCAGAAGTATAGATATCACAAATAAGACCAGCTACTGCACCATTTTCATCACCCCAAGGGAAAACTGTCCACGTATCAAGATCTGGGTAAAGATACATATCAGATTCGTTGATACGAACAAATCCCTCGATTGATGAACCATCAAACATAGCTTTATTTGAAAGTACCTTATCCAACTGTTCATCTGTCGCAGGAATTTCAACGTTCTTCATAACACCAAGAATATCAGAGAACATTAAACGCAAGAAAGTAACATTCTTCTCTTTGACTTCGCGACGAATATCAGCTGCTGTGATTGCCATAATAGGGGTCTCCTTTATAAAAACCAAAAATAAAAGTTCAAAGCGTAATTAGATACGCAAGTTACCAAATTGTTGTGACGGGGTCGTAAAACGGCCTTGCTGAAGGAGTTCATCATGCAAGATACGTCGAACGTCCGCATCTGTTAAAGCCGCTTGTTTTTGTTGGGCACGAACTTCACGCTCTTCGTACTCATGCTTAATCGCTGCAATATTGTAACCATCATCCAAAAAATCTTTGATTTCCAATAAACGATCCATATCATTTAATGAGTACATACGACGATTTCCAGCTGTACGTTCAGGTTGAATTAAACCTTGATCTTCATAGTAACGAATTTGACGAGCAGTTAAATCCGTCAATTTCATAACTGTTCCAATCGGAAAAACAGCTAGAGAACGCCTTAATTCTTTCTCTCTTGCCATGATCATCCTCCTTTCCTAACAATTATATTCTGAATATTTCTACATGTCAACAGTTTATGTTACTTTTTCTTACACAATGAGTAATTCCCGAACATTATATTGTATATTCGCTCTAATTTAAGGATTTTATCAAAAAAACATAAAAAATAGAGTTCAATAGAACCCTATCATTCTTATTTTAAGTGTTTAAGTAACCAACCATAATCATAATTAACAAGGATTGCTATAAAGACTCCACAGAAAGTTTCAAAGACTCGAGCAATAACATAAGTGAAGGTATTATCAGGTGGAATAGACAAGGTAATAATCAAAAGTGCAGCCACCCCTCCAATAACACCAGATGCATTATTAAAGGACACATTAATGATAATCGTCAGCATTGTCAAAATTGGAACCAATAGCAAGGTCACCCAAACTGAATGATTAAACCACATATTCACAAAGTAAAATAATAGCGACAAAAGCCCTCCAACCGTATTCGCAAAAATACGTGATTTACCAAACTGAATACTTCTGTCAAAGTTTTCTCGAAGACTAAAGACTGCTGTCAAACAACCAATCTGAAGCCCTTCCCAGCCTAAAGCAGAAAAAAGACCTAAAACTAGAAAGACAGCAATCCCCGTCTTAAGTGTACGCATACCAAATTTAAATTTTTTCGGTTCAAATTTCAATCCCATTTTACTATTTTAACATGATTATGAAACTTTTGGCTACTTCTACAGTATTATGCCGTAAAGTTCAAACTAATAATCGCAATTTTTTGAGAGAAATTTACTTCCCAATAATAGTTTTAGCCTCTATCAAACAAATACTCAATGAGATAACACAAAAAAGAGTTGGTTTCCCAACTCTTTTCATTCTAATAGACTTATTTATCAGTAAGTGCAGCCAATCCTGGAAGTTCTTTACCTTCAAGAAGTTCCATAGAAGCACCACCACCAGTAGAGATCCATGAGAATTTATCTGCACGTCCAAGGTTGATTGCTGCGGCAGCTGAGTCACCACCACCGATGATTGATTTAACGCCTGGTTGTTTCACGATAGCGTCCATCACACCGATTGTACCAGCTTGGAAGTCAGGGTTTTCAAATACACCCATAGGACCATTCCATACAACTGTTTTCGCACCAGTCAAGGCTTTATCGAATTCAGCAATTGATTTAGGACCGATATCCAAACCAAGGAAACCTGGGTCTACTGCTTCACCTTCAGTGTCTTTCACTTCAGTGTAGTCAGCAAATGCATTAGCTTCTTTTGAGTCAACTGGCAAGATCAATTTACCGTTTGATTTTTCAAGAAGAGCTTTAGCAACATCAAGTTTATCTTCTTCTACAAGTGAGTTACCGATTTCGATACCTTGTGCTTTGTAGAATGTGTAAGTCATACCACCACCGATAAGAACTTTATCAGCTTTTGCAAGAAGGTTTTCGATAACACCAATCTTATCAGATACTTTAGAACCACCAAGGATAGCTACGAATGGACGTTCTGGAGTTTCAACTGCTTCTTTGATGTAAGCAATTTCGTTTTCAAGAAGGAAACCAGCAACAGCTTTATCAACGTTTGCTGAGATACCAACGTTAGATGCGTGTGCACGGTGAGCTGTACCGAATGCATCGTTTACGAAGATACCATCTCCAAGTGATGCCCAGTATTTACCAAGTTCAGGATCATTTTTAGATTCTTTCTTGCCATCAACATCTTCAAAACGAGTGTTTTCAACCAAGAGAACTTGTCCATCTTCAAGAGCGTTAACAGCTGCTTCCAATTCAGCACCACGTGTAACACCTGGGATAAATTTAACGTCTTGACCCAATTTAGCAGCCAAGTCAGCAGCTACAGGAGCAAGTGATTTGCCTTCTTTATCAGCTTCTTCTTTTACACGTCCAAGGTGAGAGAAGAGGATTGCACGTCCACCTTGTTCAAGGATGTACTTGATAGTTGGAAGGGCAGCAGTGATACGGTTATCGTTAGTAATCACGCCATCTTTTACAGGTACGTTGAAGTCAACACGAACGAGAACTTTTTTCCCTTTCAAGTCAACATCTTTAACAGTCAATTTAGCCATTTGATCAGACTCCTTAATTTTTTAATACGTTTTCATTATATCACAAAATGCATAAAAGAGATAGCAAAATCAGAAGGATTTCTAGCTTATTGCTAGTATGAGGCATTTAGCATATAATCTAAATAGAAAGGTCGAATATCCATGAAAAAACAGCTAAATAAAATTCAGAAAAAAGCTAATCAGGATTTACATATAATCCTCATACTTACACTTATTCCTCTTTTCTTCTTTCTTACCTTTAAACAAACTCTCGTTTCCTATATTAACCAAACCTCAGTCTCATTATGGACACGTTTAATCCTATTAGCCAGTTTGCAATTTGCCATTGCAGTTTTTGAAACGCCCTTTAACTTGCTTCAAAAGAGCCTTATTTTCTGTCTTGAATTGTCAAATTAAGTGCATACTTTCCCCATAGAATACTTCATAAGGTGTTTTCCAGTTAAGACATTTTCGTGGCCTATTATTAAGTTTGTTCTCCCATAGCTGAATAGTCTGATCATCAACCAATGTTAGATCACTACCCTTTGGAAAATATTCTCTAAGTAATCCATTCGTGTTCTCATTGGTTCCTCGTTGCCATGGAGCATGAGGGTCAGGAAAATAGACTTCAATGTTCAATTGATCACTCAATTTCTGATGATACGTGAATTCTTTCCCTCTATCAGGAGTTACTGTATACTTCGTCAAGGGTTCTAACAGTTTTACCATAGCTTCTATTACCAACTTGCTTTTCTTAACAGCTACCTTTTTGATTTTTAGAAAACGAGAATAACGGTCTGTTAGAGTCACTAAACAAGCTTTTCCAGTTTTACCTGCAACAGTATCGGCTTCCCAATCTCCTATTCTAGTTCGATTATTAGCTTCTTCTGGTCTTTCGTGAATTGTATGAGAAATGGATATTTTCCCTCTATTTTCAACATGACCTTTAGTATGACGTGTTTTCCCACGATGACGAAGTTTACGAATGACACCACGAGCACCATGAGATAGTGAGTTATCATCAAAATGACCTCTGTAAATGGCTCTATAGATTGTTTGATAACTAATAACAGTTTTTCCATACTCTATTCGCAACCGACCTTCTATTTCTTCAGGAGACCATTGGTAATCGAGAAATAGATGTTTGACGGTATTGCTTAAATTGTGATCTATTTCAAGCATACGTTTTCGTCCACAGTGTGATTTAGCCCTATGGTAAGATTCCTGTGCATGACTTGGAGAATAGCTTCCTTCTTTTAGATGCCGCTTCCACTCACGACTAATACTAGATGGATGACGATGAAGTAACTTAGCAATTTGAGAAAAATTTAGGCCTTGCGTACGGTAAATGAGAATACTTTCACGCTCGTCTATGGTAAAATGATGGTAGCTCATAAGATTTCCTTTCGTAACTAGTTCGTTCAATTCTATTTTACTAGAAAATCTTATGAGTTTTTATTGTGCACTTATATTGTATATTCAAGGTACAAAAAAAGAAGAGCCTAAGCTCTTCTTAATATACTATTGAATTATTTAGCAATTTTTGCGAAGTATTCAAGAGTACGTACAAGTTGTGAAGTGTATGACATTTCATTGTCGTACCATGACACAGTTTTAACCAATTGATGTCCATCAACAGTTTGAACTTTAGTTTGAGTTGCGTCAAACAATGAACCGAATGACATACCAACAACGTCAGAAGATACGATTGGATCTTCAGTGTAACCGTAAGATTCGTTAGCAGCTGCTTTCATTGCTGCGTTAACTTCATCAACAGTTACTTCTTTGTTAAGGACTGAAACCAACTCAGTTACAGAACCTGTTGGAACTGGAACACGTTGAGCAGCACCGTCAAGTTTACCGTTCAATTCAGGGATAACCAAACCGATAGCTTTAGCAGCACCAGTTGAGTTAGGAACGATGTTAGCAGCACCAGCACGAGCACGACGCAAATCACCTTTACGGTGTGGTCCATCAAGGATCATTTGGTCTCCAGTGTAACCGTGGATAGTAGTCATCAAACCTTGTTTAACACCAAAGTTATCTTGCAATGCTTTAGCCATTGGTGCCAAACAGTTAGTTGTACATGAAGCACCTGAAATAACTGTTTCAGTACCATCAAGTGTATCGTGGTTAGTGTTGAATACAATTGTTTTAACATCGCTTCCACCAGGAGCAGTGATAACAACTTTCTTAGCACCACCATTAGCGTGCAAGTGTTTTTCAGCAGCTGCTTTAGTTGCAAAGAAACCAGTTGCTTCAAGAACGATTTCTACACCGTCACTAGCCCAGTCAATTTGTTCTGGATCACGTTCAGCAGAAACCTTAACGAATTTACCGTTAACTTCAAATCCACCTTCTTTTACTTCAACAGTTCCGTTGAAACGACCTTGAGTTGTGTCATATTTCAACAAATGTGCAAGCATTGTAGGATCTGTAAGGTCATTGATGCGTGTAACTTCAACACCTTCTACGTTTTGGATACGACGGAAAGCAAGACGACCAATACGACCGAAACCGTTAATACCAACTTTAACTACCATTAGTGATTTCCTCCTTATGAAAATCAATTAAATATAATTTTGAGAGCAAGCTCTCCCTATTGTGAAAAGATTAACTTGAGCGCTTTCAATCTAACCTTTCAACAGTCATATTATATAATTTTTTTCAAAAAATTGCAAATAGAAAAGGCACTTACTTTCATAAGTACCTTAACTTTTATATGTGCTAATTAAGCTTCACCAGAGTTTTTCTTGATGATTTCTTCTTGAACTGATTTAGGAACATCTTCATAGTGGTCAAATACCATCATGAATGTACCACGTCCTTGAGTTGCAGAACGAAGTGTTGTTGCATAACCGAACATTTCAGCAAGTGGAACGTAAGCACGAACGATTTGGCTGTTACCGTGTGCTTCCATACCATCAACACGTCCACGACGAGCTGTAACGTGACCCATAACATCACCAAGGTTTTCTTCAGGAACAGTGATTGTTACAAGCATCATTGGTTCAAGAATAGTTGGTTGTGCAGTCTTAGCAGCTTCTTTAAGCGCAAGAGATGCAGCGATCTTGAAGGCAGTTTCAGATGAATCGACATCGTGGTATGAACCATCGTAAAGTTTAGCTTTGATGTCAACCATTGGGTATCCAGCAAGGACACCGTTAGCCATAGATTCTTCCAATCCTTTTTCTACTGCAGGGATGAATTCACGTGGAACCACACCACCGACGATAGCATTTTCGAATTCGAAACCTTTACCTTCTTCATTTGGAGTAAATTCAATCCAAACATCACCAAACTGACCTTTACCACCAGATTGACGTTTGAAGAATCCACGTGCTTGTGTTCCAGCACGGAATGTTTCACGGTAAGATACTTGTGGAGCACCAACGTTTGCTTCAACTTTGTGTTCACGTTTCAAACGGTCAACAAGGACATCAAGGTGAAGTTCACCCATACCAGAGATAACTGTTTCACCAGTTTCAGGGTTAGTTTCAACACGGAATGTTGGATCTTCTTCGGCAAGTTTTTGAAGACCGATACCCATCTTATCTTGGTCAGCTTTAGTCTTAGGCTCAACCATCAATTGGATAACTGGTTCTGGAACTTCGATTGACTCAAGAATAACTTTAGCTTTTTCATCAGTCAATGAGTCACCAGTTGTAGTATCTTTCAAACCGATAGCAGCAGCGATATCACCAGCGTATACTTGTTCAATTTCTTGACGGCTGTTAGCGTGCATTTGAAGGATACGTCCGATACGTTCACGTTTACCTTTAGATGTGTTCATTACATATGAACCTGATTGAAGGATACCTGAGTAAACACGGATAAATGTCAAACGACCTACAAATGGGTCAGTCATGATCTTGAAGGCAAGAGCTGCAAATGGCTCATCATCAGATGCTGGACGAGTTTCTTCTTCGTCTGTATCTGGGTTGATACCTTTGATTGCAGGGATATCAAGTGGACTTGGAAGATAATCGATAACCGCATCAAGCATCAATTGAACACCTTTGTTCTTGAAGGCAGAACCACAAAGAACTGGGAAGAATTCAACGTTGATTGTTGCACGACGGATAGCTGCTTTCAATTCCTCGTTAGTGATTTCTTCACCTTCAAGGTATTTCATCATCAAATCTTCGTCAGTTTCAGCAACTGCTTCGATCAATTTTTCACGGTATTCGTTTGCTTGATCAACGTAATCAGCTGGAATATCTTCTTCAAGAATATCTGTACCAAGGTCATTAGTATAGATTTCAGCTTTCATTTTAATCAAGTCAATGATACCACGGAAATCATCTTCAGCACCGATTGGCAATTGGATTGGGTGTGCGTTTGCTTGAAGACGATCGTGAAGTGTGCTTACTGAGTAAAGGAAGTCTGCACCGATTTTATCCATTTTGTTGGCAAATACGATACGTGGAACACCATACTCAGTTGCTTGACGCCAAACTGTTTCAGTTTGAGGTTCTACACCTGATTGTGAGTCAAGAACGGTTACGGCACCATCCAATACACGAAGTGAACGTTGTACTTCGATTGTGAAGTCCACGTGTCCTGGTGTATCGATGATGTTAACGCGGTGACCATCCCATTGTGCTGTTGTAGCGGCAGATGTGATTGTGATACCACGTTCTTGTTCTTGCTCCATCCAGTCCATTTGTGATGCACCTTCGTGAGTTTCACCGATTTTGTGGATTTTACCAGTGTAGTAAAGGATACGCTCTGTTGTAGTTGTTTTACCGGCATCGACGTGGGCCATGATACCGATATTACGAGTTTTTGCAAGTGAAAATTCGCGTGCCATTAGGTTCATTCTCCTATAAATATTTTAGTTTACTTATTTATTATAACATTATTGTCAAAAAACGGATAGGCAGGACCTACCCGTTTTTTCACTAATATTTAACTGGTTTTCAAATGATATGAATAATATTATTTGAATTCAGAGTCAGCCTATTACAAATCCATAATCTTAGCTTATGAATATATGACTGTAATTCAGCTTGAAACTTATGATTACCAGCGGAAGTGTGCAAAGGCACGGTTTGCTTCAGCCATTTTGTGAGTATCTTCACGTTTCTTAACTGATGCACCAGTGTTGTTTGCAGCATCCATGATTTCTTTTGCAAGACGATCTTTCATAGTGTGTTCACCACGCGCACGTGATGCGTTAACCAACCAACGAAGACCAAGAGTTGTACGACGTTCTGGACGAACTTCAACTGGGACTTGGTAGTTTGAACCACCGACACGACGTGCACGTACTTCAAGTACAGGCATGATGTTGTCCATAGCTGTTTCAAATACTTCAAGAGCATCGTTTCCAGTTGCTTCTTTAATTTGCTCGAAAGCATCGTATACGATTGTTGCAGCAGTACCACGTTTACCGTCAAGCATTACACGGTTGATAAGACGTGTAACGATTTTTGAATTGTACAATGGATCTGCCAATACTTCGCGTTTAGGCGCTCTATTTTTACGACTCATTTTATCTTATCTCCCTTCTTATCCTTTAGGACGTTTAGCACCGTATTTAGAACGGCTTTGTTTACGATCAGCTACACCTGCAGTATCAAGTGCACCACGGACGATGTGGTAACGTACCCCTGGAAGGTCTTTTACACGTCCACCACGGATAAGAACAACGCTGTGTTCTTGGAGGTTGTGTCCGATACCTGGGATGTAAGCAGTAACTTCGATAAGGTTGCTCAAACGTACACGAGCGAATTTACGAAGGGCTGAGTTAGGTTTCTTAGGTGTCATTGTTCCAACACGTGTTGCAACACCACGTTTTTGTGGTGAAGATACGTTAGTTTGAACTTTTTTGTGGCTGTTGTAACCAACGTTCAAAGCTGGTGATTTAGATTTTACAACTTTTGATTGACGTGGTTTACGAACCAATTGGTTAATTGTAGGCATCTACATTCTCCTGTGTTTTTTATTTTTGGTTGATATGGCACTTGGTGACAGCCCATATCTGTGTGTACTTTTGCAACTTATGTCAGCACGTCTCTGTACACTTTTGAGAGACCAAAAGTAAAAAGTACCGTCTAATATAGTATCATTTTTTGATGATTATTGTCAAGACTTTCTTGTTAAAAAGAAAAATTCCTAATCGTTAAATTAGGAATACTATCGTAGATTAATTATTTATCAAAAATATTACCGACTTCAACTTCTACCTTCTGTGCTTTTACATCGATGTCAGAAACAGTAAGTAATGATTTATATTCATGGATATCACGATCGCCTTTAGCATTCTCTGCGAATACAGCTACACCTACTAACTCACTATCAAATTCTGAAAGCAAGCTAATCATACCTGTAATGGTACCGCCACCTTTAAGAAAATCATCAACAATAAGGACGCGGCTATTTGGTTTCAAACTACGTTTTGAAAGGAACATCTTTTCAATACGATCACTTGAACCACTAACGTAGTTTACCGATACGGTTGAACCTTCTGTAATTTTCAAGTCACGACGAACGATAACAAATGGAATGTTCAAGACATCTGCTACTGCATTTGCTAAAGGAACTCCTTTGGTTGCAACTGTCATAACGGCATCAATTTTTTGTCCTTTAAAGGCACTGGCAATGATACGACCAACATTTTTCAAAATAGACGGTGTACTCAATAAATCAGATAGGTAGAGATAACCACCTGGTAAGATACGATCACTCTCGGAAAGACGCTTACAAAGATCTTCAACCAGACTTCTTGCATCTTCATCAGAAATAGTTGGTGTAAACATAACGCCACCAGATGCACCCGTTACTGTTTCGATTTCTCCTATTTGACTTTCCTCAAAAGCTTTTTTAATGATAGCAACATCTTCTGAGATTGAAGACTTTGCAACTTCATAACGCTCTGCAAAGGTGTTGAGGCTTGTCAATTGATAAGGATTATTAATCAGATAGTTTGAAATCACTACCATGCGCTCACTTCGTTTTAATTTCATATGTTACCTATATTTTCTGTACTTTTTAACTATTATACCATAATACAGCAAAAAACGAACATTTTCATATAAAATGCTCGCTTAATTTCGATTTTAATCAAATTTTGGCTTGTAGAAAGAACGATTATCCATAGCAAAGAGACGATTTGTCATTTCTCCTGGACCTACTAGATTAAGGGCTGTCGTCATCATCATCATACTGGCATCAAGATTATCAATCATATGAATAATTTCTGCTTCCATAATACGAGGTCGCACTGGGCTACCATACTCTAGTTGTCCGTGGTGGCTGAGAATGACATGACGCAAAACAACGACATCCTCACGCGTATCATCAATATTGAGCTCCATGAGCACCTTAGTGATTTCTTCATCAATCAAAGCAATATGACCAATTAAGTTTCCACGAACCGTATACTCAGTATTTTCAGGACCAGTAAGTTCAATAACCTTAGCCAAATCATGAAGCATAATTCCGGCAAAGAGTAGGCTCTTATTGAGCTCTGGATAAATATCTCCAATGCTGTCCGCTAGGCGAACCATAGTAGCTGTATGATAGGCTAGTCCACTTTCAAAAGCATGATGATTTGTTTTAGCAGCTGGAAAAGTGAAGAACTCTTTATTATACTTTCGATAAAGGGCACGAACAACACGCTGCCAAGTTGCTTCCTCAATCTTGAAAATCATTTGCTCTAGGTATTCGCGTACTTCGGAAGGATTTACTGGTGGTTTCTCTTTGAAATCAGCCGGATCATTTGGCTCACCAAATGTAGGCAAGCGTAAGGTAATTTGGTTTACCTGAGGAGTATTATTATAAACCTCTCGACGGCCCTCCATATGCACTACTTTACCTGTGGTAAATTCTTCGACATTATAAGGCTGAGCATCCCATAGGTTTCCTGAAATCTCTCCAGTATCATCCTGGAATGTAAAGGCAATGTAATCCTTTCCTGCTCTTGTCTTACGTACCTCTGCACGCTTAATCAGATAAAAACCTTCAAAATACTCGTCTTTTTTCATTTGATTAATCTTCATGCTTATCCTCGTTTTCTAATCGTGGTAAATCCAACAAACTTTGTGTCGCACTGTCTTGATAGGTTTCAATTGTATCAAGAGCTCTAACAATTGCCCTACTCCTTGTGTTGAGAAGACTATCGACTGTTTTACTCGCTGTATTCAATTGTTTCTGAGCTTTAGCTAACATATCTCCAAACCTGCCAAATTCTAGTTTGACGTTACCTAAAATCTTACTAATATCATCCGCATTCTTTTGAATATTCAAAGTTCTAAAACCTACAGACAATGAATTCAAGAGTGCTGATAAGGTTGACGGCCCTGCGATAACAATATTCTCCTCACGACGAAGGGCGTCAAAGAAGGCTGGTTGGCGTACTACCTCAGCATAAAGCCCTTCCGTCGGCAAAAATAATATGCCAAAATTTGTAGTTTCAGGTGGGTTAAGATACTTCTTGTTAATATCCTTTGCAAATCGCTTAATACTAGTCAAAAGTGACTTACGGTGATTCTCAATCTCCTCTTTATTACCAGACTCATAAGCATCTTCCAGACGATAGTAATCTTCCAAAGGAAACTTAGAATCAATGGGAAGGTAGATATATTCATCTTTATGGTTTCCTGGCATTTTGATTGCATATTCAACTCGTTCACTTGAACCTGATACCGTAGGAAATTCTCGCTCGTACTGATTAACAGTCAATATGTCTTCAATAATTTGTCCTAATTGAAGCTCACCCAGAATACCTCGTGTTTTTGTATTTGAAAGGACCTTGTTAAGACTTCCAACATCCTTGGCTACATTTTTCATTTCCCCCAAGCCCTGATTAACAGACTCTAATTGTCTTGAAACCGTCTCAAAAGAGGCTTGTAAACGTGTTTGTAAGGTTTGCTCAAGTTTCTCTTCAACTGTCTGACGCATTTGTTCCAAACGTTTCTCATTGGAATCCTGCATATCTTTAACAGCTTTGGTTAAGCTTTGGTTTATTTGCTCAAGACGTTGGTCAGAACGGTCTCGATTATCAGACAAATTTTGATGTAAAACCTCTCGGATATCTGTCAACTGTTGATATAGTTCCATCTGCAATTGGTTCAATTGCTTTGTCGTTTCCAGTTGGTTTGTCTTAGCAAAACTTTCCAATTGAAACGAAACTTGATCTGAAAGATTATCTGCATTTTCTTCCAAACTCTTATTAATCTGTTCTTTTAACTCCATATTCTTCAAGAAAAGAACAATAAGAATCCCCAAGCTTAATAAAGTTAAAAGTGTAAGTAGATAGATCATACTAACTCCTATCTTTAGTCTGGATGACAATCACATATCCATTTGGCACAATCACTTGAATTGGACCATCAACGAATTCATTGCTAGAATAGATTTTCTTCTGGAAATAATTCATACTAGTTAATTCGTATTTTGCTCCCAAAATCGTCAGTTCTCCATCACCCTCATGTAAAAAAGAAACATATGTCATTCCAGGTTCTGGTAAAACTTTATGACTTCCTTCTGGATAATAAGTAATCTTATTTTGCTTATCTCGCAAACAGATACGCCTCATAAAAGGAGCTAATTCAGGATCGCTGACCAAAAATATATTTGATAACATATGATCAATTCTGCCACCAAAAGCACCGAAAATAGTTACTTCCGCCTCAGGATATAACTGAAATGTAATTTTTAGGGCTAACTCTGTATCCGTGTCATCCTTTTCAGCCGGAGCAATCATACAATCTTTGGTAGCTGATTGGATCATCTCTAACTCTGACCGAGATACTGAATCAAAGTCTCCAACAGCCAAATCAATAGGTAAACCTAACTCCAACAAACGTAAGCACGCACGATCCACCCCAACAAAATAATCAAAATCGGTAGTGAACCACTCTAGCTCACCACCGACAAATAAAGCTATTTTAGGCATCGATAGCATCACGAAGCGTTTGAACTTGCGCTGTCAAATCAGGATTTTTGAAGAGGTAAGAGCCCGCGACAAAAACATTAGCCCCCGCCTTGGCACATGCTGCAATAGTGTTATTATCTACACCACCATCAACTTCAATATCGAATGAATAGCCACCTTTTTCGCGAAGCTCCACAACGCGCTCTACTTTAGACATCATTTCTGGAATGAACGCCTGACCACCAAAACCTGGATTTACAGTCATGATAAGTACTTGATCCACTAAATCAAGTACAGGAATAAGTGCCTCAACTGGGGTTCCAGGATTAATCACAACACCTGCTTTCATACCAGCAACTTTGATTTTCTGGAGGGCACCATGGATATGCCTAGTGGCTTCAACATGAATGGTCATGATATCTGCACCAGCTTGTGCATAGGCATCCACATAACGCTCAGGATCAACAACCATAAGGTGACAATCAAAAACTAACTTGCTATGTTTACGCATACTAGCAACCACATCTGCTCCCCAACTGATATTAGGAACAAATTGACCATCCATAATATCAATGTGAACATATTCCGCACCTGATGCATCAATACGAGCTAGTTCTGAAGCAAAATTAGCATAATCAGCAGCTAGGATAGAAGGAGCAATTTTATATGACATGAGAGACCTACTTTCTTTTTACAGTTTTTTTATATGTTTCACGACGATTTTCAATTTCACTTAGAAATTGAAGGTAATTATCATAACGGACTTGCCAGATTTGGCCATTTTCAACCTCTTCCTTAACAGCGCAAGAAGGCTCATGGGTATGAGTACAAGAACGGAATTTACAACCATGACTAGCTTGACGAATTTCCGGAAAAGCTTCACTCAAGTCCTCTGCATTATCCACTTCATAATCTAGCGAAGAGAATCCTGGTGTGTCAGCAATCTTCCCACCATGAACGTCATAAAGACTTACAGCCCTTGTAGTATGACGTCCACGACCTAAACTGTCTGAAATCTCACCTGTTTCTAAATGTAACTGTGGGGCAATACGGTTCAACAAGGTTGATTTTCCAACACCCGTCTGTCCCATAAAGACTGTTATTTTATCAGTCAAGAGCGGCAATAGTTCTTCCAAACTGAAGATAAAATCAAAACCAATTCTTTGATATTGTTTTTGAATGGCTTTCATTTCTGAATCATCTTCAACCAAGTCCATCTTAGAAATATAGATTACAGGCTTTATATTTTTATGCTCTAGTAGAACCAAAAAACGGTCCAAAAGATTACAGTTAAAATCCGGTTCCTTAACAGACATAATAACCACAGCCTGATCTATATTGACAATGGGTGGACGCACTAAACTATTGATTCGTTGACCAATTTTAAGGATATAACCTTCTGAATTTTCCTCTGCTGAAAATTCAACAAAATCTCCAACATAAGGTGTTTGTCCTTTTTTTCTAAAATTTCCTCGTGCACGCGTCTGGTATATAACACCATCATGCTCTACATAATAGAAACCTGCCAGTGCTTTGATAATTCTTCCTTGCAAGTGAACTCCTCATTCGTTTAATAGCCCTATTATATCACAAATTAGAAAGCTTTTCTGGAACAAAAAAACGGATTTTCCATTTCCCATGGGCCTCCTTGCATTTTCAATAGATTGCAGTATAATAGGCATATCATCTGCGGAGGTGGTGGAATGGCAGACACGCATGCTTCAGGCGCATGTGCTTTTTCAAGCGTGAGGGTTCAAATCCCTTTCTCCGCATAACTAATAATCCCACTGAGATTCAGTGGGATTTTTGAATTATAGGCCTGCTTCTCTCAAAGCATCTGATAAATGTGCAAAATCAGAAATAGATAAAGCCTCTCCACGAATAGAAGGTTTTATATCTGCAATTTCCAATGCCTTCTCAAGTTTGGATTTTACTTCTTCAGATTTACCAAAATGATTTGTTAAATTATTCCACAATGTCTTACGACGATGGACAAAGCTAGCCTTAGCCACTCGGAAAAGGAAATCCTCATCTTTAACTTCAACCAACGGTTGTTCACGACGCGTCATCTTCAAAATGGCTGAGTCAACATTAGGTGCTGGTACAAAGACTGTACGAGGGACAATGAACGCCACTTTAGCGGTCATATAATACTGAACGGCAATTGATAGAGAACCATAGGCCTTGCTATTAGGCTCTGCAGAAATGCGGTCAGCGACTTCTTTTTGCATCATAACAACAAATTCTGCAAAAGGAATCTTACTCTCAATCAAATGCATCAAGATTGGCGTCGTAATATAATATGGCAAATTGGCTACAACCTTAATTGGTAGTTCTGGATTTTTAAATTCTTTTACCCGTGTCTGCAAATCTGCCTTGAGAACATCTTCATTAATCACGTTAACATTATCATGATCATGTAATGTATCCTCTAAAATCGGAACCAATCGATCATCAATTTCAAATGCCATAACTTCCGCAGCATTTTCAGCCAAGAATTCTGTTAATGCTCCGATACCAGGTCCAATTTCGATTACATTGACATTTTTATCAATCTCTGCCGTATCAACAATTTTTTGTAAAATATTTGTATCTGTTAAGAAGTTCTGTCCGAAAGACTTCTTAAAGGTAAAGCCATGGCGTTCAAGGACAGCCTTGGTCACGCTATAATCTGCAATTCTCATTTATTCTCTTTTCTTGTTAATTTCACGATTTTTATATTTGGACACAAAACAAGTCCAAATCCTTAACTATCCCAACCTCTATAATAAGCTACTTAGTAGCGATTTGATTTTAAGATTACTGGTAGTCTAGTAATTTGACATAGCCTCTTCCAGCTCCTCTAAAGTAATTCCAAACAATTCCAAACGTTTTAGAAGCTGCTTGCCATTGCAGTAACCAATACGAAGTGCCTCACCCAAATATTCTCGACGCTTTCGGCTATCTGCTCCCATTAGTAGTCCTAACTTCATAAGATTTGATTTACTAATATCAAACTGATTATCATCATCGTAACTACCTAGAACTCCAGATAAGGCCTTTTGAAGATCCTCAAAACTCGCATGCTCAACACCCAATGAACGACCTTTAGTCTTAGATTTTGGTGTTGCTTCCCCACGGTTTAAGAAAGCATGCTTTGCTGTCGGAACAGCTTCCATGATGATTTTACGGATACGTTCACCATTATAGTCTGGATCAGTGAAAACAATCACTCCGCGTAAGTCATTAAGCTTATTGATACGCTCTAAGTCGTCTTCATTGATAGCAGAGCCTCTAGTCTCATAGGTATCCACCTCATAAAAACGTCTCAAATTTGCCGTATCATCCTTACCTTCTACCACGATGACTTCTTGAATTTTTATTTTATTCATCCAGACCAAAAATCCTCATCGCATTATCATAAGTAGCCCTAGCAACCTCTTCACTTGTTAAGCCACGAAGCTCAGCAATCTTGTCTACTACGTAACGTGTATAGCCTGTACGATTCTCTCGACCACGTTTGGGAACAGGTGCCAAATACGGTGCATCCGTTTCAACCAGAATCTTATCTAAAGGTAACTTCTGAGCAGCTTCTTGAACATCCAAAGCCTTCTTAAAAGTTACAACACCTGAAAATGAAATCATCATTCCAAGATCAACAAATTTTTGAGCCATTTCTAAGGATCCTGAGTATGAGTGCATAATCCCCCCACGAGGACCAACACCAACTTCTTTAATAACAGCGTAAGTATCCTCAAGTGCATCACGTGTATGGACAACAAAAGGTAGATTGTATTCCTTTGACAAAGCTATTTGACGCTTAAAGACATCAATCTGAATCTCTTTAGGATCTTCCATCCAATAATAATCCAAACCGATTTCCCCAAGTGCCACTACTTTCGGATTATCCAATTGTGATACAATCATATCCTCAATTTCCTGAGAATAGGACCCTGCTTCCGTAGGATGCCATCCAATCGTACTATATAGTTGATCATACTTCTCTGATAGTGCTAAAGATTTATCAATTGTTGGCTTATCAAAACCAACAATATTCATTTTAATAACACCTAGTTCAGCTGCAAAATCTATTTCTTCTTGTTCTTTTCCTGCAAAATTATCCACATTAAGATGGGTATGCGTATCAAAAATTTCAATCATAGGTCTATTATAACAAAAACGAGCGAGCATAGCTCACTCACCTTTTCATTTTATTAAACAAAGAGTCGCATATATTCAATCTTTGTACAACGATTCATTACAATATCCTGTCTATTCGCTTGACGAAGAATAGTCTCAGCTTCCTCATTCTCAAGACCAATTTGACTCCAAAAAACTTTTGCATCTGTCTCAAGAAAATCATAAGCAACATCTGGTAAAAACTCACTTCGTCTAAATACATCAACAATATCAATCGAAAATGGAATATCTTTAAGATAAGCATAAACATGCTCTCCCAGAAGCTCCTGACCTTCTAGTTTAGGATTTACTGGTATGATACGATAACCAGCAGCCTGTAGAAAATGAGCAACCTGATAAGATGCTGCCTCCTTACGATGAGATAAACCAACAATTGCAATCGTCTTTGCTGATTTTAGATAAGACTCTATAACCTCAGCACTAGGATTTTGAAATGAATAAGACATAAGACTCTCCTTGTCGTTCGAATAAAATAAAAATCCCTAAACGGGACTGTGACGATTAGTTAGCTAAGCTCTGCAACGATAGCTTTAATTTGTTCTTTTGTATGTACACCTGCAACTTGCTTAACAACCTCACCATCTTTTTTGAAGAGTAAAGTTGGGATAGACATAATTCCAAACTTCTGAGCTGTTTCTGGGTTCTCGTCAACATCAATTTTAACAATCTTAAGTTCATCTTCTGAAATTTCTTCAGAAAGTTGCTCAAGAATTGGTGCTTGCATCAAGCAAGGCCCACACCAAGTTGCCCAAAAATCAATCAAAACTAGCCCTTCAGCTGTTTCTTGTTCAAATGTAGCATCTATTACTACTTGTGTCATATATTCATCCTCCTAGACATTATAAAACTTTTGTAGACCTATTCTATATGATTCTAAAGGCCATTGCAAGAATTTGACACATACATAAAAAATTCTTATCAAATATTAGTCATTGCCTATCATAGACATCACTTGCTCACAGCCTATCTTGGGAGTATAATAATAAAAAACTAAAAAAATAGAAATGAGTAAATATGGATAAAGATGCAATGATTACCTATCTCATAGGTGAACTCAAAAAAGAAAATCTAGAATTACATGATTTGATTATCCCAGAAGAACTCGAGGAAAAGCAAAAGCTTCTCAGAGCCCTCTTTAATACACGTAAACCAATGGCAGCATCAACACAATTCTTGACAATACAAGATCTTTACCTACAAGTTAGGAAAGGGGAACGTGGATTTGTACAACTCAGTTCACTCCAGCCCATCCCTCAAGATGATCGAATCTACCTCTGGAAGGGTGATATTACAAGACTTGAAGTAGATGCAATCGTAAATGCAGCCAATAAAACCTTACTAGGATGTATGAAACCACTCCATGATTGTGTAGATAATGCTATTCATACATATGCAGGTGTTCAGTTACGCCAAGCTTGTTTCGAACTCATCTTAGAACAAGGATATGAAGAACCCGTTGGTATGGCTAAAATCACTCCAGCTTACAACCTTCCTTCTGCTTTTGTCATTCATACAGTAGGTCCGAAAATAGTAGACCAACCGACACAAATTGATGAGGATCTTTTAGCAAAAAGCTATCTCTCAGTATTAGCACTAGCCGAGAAAAATAACATTGAATCAATTGCTATTCCATGTCTATCAACTGGGGATTTCAATTTTCCAAAACAAAAAGCTGCCAAAATCGCCATTCAAACAGTCAAAACCTTTATTAATGAGTCAAGTATAATAAAAAAAGTCATATTTAACGTATTTGATGATGAAAATTTAGCAATTTATCAAAAACTCCTTGCTGAATAAAAAAGAAGAAAATCAAAATGATTTTCTTCTTTCAGATTGAAGACAAAGTCCTCAGAAGTTATACTTCTGGGGATTTTTCTTGCTTTGAAGGAGTATAATAAAAGAAAAAGGTATTTGATGAGGTGTTCCTATGTTTCACAAAGAAAATCCTGAATACAATCGACGTCAAGTAGGATTCTATACGCTTGATGAACTTGTGCCTAAAGACCATTTTCTAAGAAAAGTCGAGGAAACGATTGATTTCTCTTTTATTTATGATCTTGTCGAAGATAGTTATTCCTCGGATAATGGTCGCCCTAGTCTAGACCCTGTTTTATTAGTTAAAATTCCGTTGATTCAATGTTTTTATGGCATTCGTTCTATGCGCCAAACCATTAAAGATATTGAGGTGAATACGGCTTACCGTTGGTTTCTTGGCTTATCTCTGGACGATAAGGTGCCTCATTTTACAACTTACGGTAAGAACTATAGCCGACGCTTTGAAAACAAGGAAGTGTTAGCACACATTTTTAGTCATGTGCTTCATCATGTTTTGGAAGCAGGGCTCATTGATCCCTCAGAAATCTTCATTGATGGGACCCATATCAAGGCAGCTGCTAATAATCATAAGTACAAAACTGTTGTTATTGATCAAAAAGCTAAATTCATGAGTGAACAACTGGAGATTGAGATTAATTTAGATAGGAAAAAACACGCAAAAAAGTTCTTAAAGCCCGCCAAAAAAGGCGAGGCTAAACCTAAGAAACAATCAACGACAGACCCAGACAGTGGTTGGTTTCATAAGGGGGAACATAAGGAAGTCTTCGCTTACAATGCTCAAGTAGCTTGTGATAAACACGGCTGGGCCTTAGCTTATACGGTTGAAGCAGGAAACATCCATGATAGTCAGGCTTTCTCTGCTCTTTTTGTCAAACTAGAACCATTCTCACCTGAATTCATTATTGCGGATTCAGGCTATAAAACACCTAGTATTGCCAAGTTTCTTCTAGAAAAAGGGATTACACCAGTTTTCCCTTACACTAGACCAAGAGGTAAGAAAGATTTTTTACGTCCAAAAGACTTTGTCTATGACGAGCATTTTGATTGTTATCTTTGTCCAGAGAACCATGTATTAACTTATCGTACAACCACACGTGAAGGTTATCGAGAGTATAAAAGTAATCCTAAAATTTGTAAGACCTGTCCCTTGTTAGCGATTTGTACTGAAAGTCGCCAGCACCAAAAAGTTGTTGTGCGTCATATTTGGAAAGATGCCCTAGAAGTCTGTGAAGATATTCGCCATCAAAGTGGTATGAAAGAACGGTATCAACACCGGAAAGAAACGATAGAACGGTTATTCGGAACAGCTAAAGAATATCATAACTTACGTTATACCAGAGAAAAAGGAAAGTCCAAAATGGAAGCTAAGGTTGGGCTTACTTTAGCGTGTCTAAATATCAAAAAATTGGTAAAAATGATGACAGGAAAGACCTATAATTTTACCCAAATATCTCAATATTATTGGATTATAGGAGAATTAGGTAAGAATATAAAAAAGACAAACATCAAAAACGATGTTTGTCTTCATTCTGAAAGAAGAAAATCAAAATGATTTTCTTCTTTTTTATTGCATAACTGAATGCTCTTTTAAAAGATTAAAAAATGAGGGATAATCTCTTTTAAGATTAACAAAACCACCATTCTTAGACAAGAAACTATGTTCAGAAGCAGCTGTACAAACAAGAACACCATTCTGATTTACCATATGGTATACAAAAGAAAGTTTAGCAGATTTAACACTTTTAACATTAATCTCAATAGAAATCACATCTGCAAAAGTAGAAGTAGCTTTATAGTCACAGGAAATTGAAGTAACAGGAGAGATAATTCCCTCCTCTTCAATTTTTTCATAAGCCCAACCTATCTCTCTTAGAAAAAAAGTTCTAGCCTCTTCCATCCATCGTACATAATTGGAATGATGAGTAATACCCATTCGATCTGTTTCATAATACTGGACCTCGTGTTTACAAATAAACATAAGAACCTCCAAAAAGATTAAGAAATAAAATCTAAAATGTCATCCTCAGAAAGAGAAGAGTCGCAAACAACCTTAGCAGTTCCATTTTCTGAAACAAATAGGGCTGGAACGGTAGCAATACCATATCTTTTACGTAAAGCTTGGATATCTTCAAGTTCTTCACTATTTTCACTATTAATATAGAAAATAGTAAGATTTGAATTACAAGCAACATTTGATAATTTAGGTTCAAAAAGTTGACAATATGGACAGGAAGGACGGCCAATAAATAAAATAAACTTATCTGTAGAAGAAATTTTATCTTTAACAGTAGAAATAGAAATAGGTGTAAACGCTGACGCAAAATTCGACATAATAATACCTCTCAAATAAAATATAATCATATCATATCTGAAATTAAGAGTTTTAACAAGTAAATAACTTGACAAAAAAAGCTAGACCTAAATCCAGCAATGAAATCTATACTCCGCCAGTAGGACTCGAACCTACGACATCATGATTAACAGTCATGCGCTACTACCAACTGAGCTATGGCGGATAAACGCTAAGCGACTACCGTATCTAACAGGGGGCAACCCCCAACTACATCAGGCGTACTAGGGCTTAACTTCTGTGTTCGGCATGGGAACAGGTGTATCTCCTAGGCTATCGTCACTTAACTCTGAGTATTCTCAACTCAAAATTGAATATCTATACTGTATCAAGAAACCAAATCGTTGTCAATATGTCTCAGTTACTTTCTTTGGATAAGTCCTCGAGCTATTAGTATTAGTCCGCTACATGTGTCACCACACTTCCACTTCTAACCTATCAACCTGATCATCTCTCAGGGCTCTTACTGATATAAAATCATGGGAAATCTCATCTTGAGGTGGGCTTCACACTTAGATGCTTTCAGCGTTTATCCCTTCCCTACATAGCTACCCAGCGATGCTCTTGGCAGAACAACTGGTACACCAGCGGTAAGTCCACTCTGGTCCTCTCGTACTAGGAGCAGATCCTCTCAAATTTCCTACGCCCGCGACGGATAGGGACCGAACTGTCTCACGACGTTCTGAACCCAGCTCGCGTGCCGCTTTAATGGGCGAACAGCCCAACCCTTGGGACCGACTACAGCCCCAGGATGCGACGAGCCGACATCGAGGTGCCAAACCTCCCCGTCGATGTGAACTCTTGGGGGAGATAAGCCTGTTATCCCCAGGGTAGCTTTTATCCGTTGAGCGATGGCCCTTCCATGCGGAACCACCGGATCACTAAGCCCGACTTTCGTCCCTGCTCGAGTTGTAACTCTCGCAGTCAAGCTCCCTTATACCTTTACACTCTGCGAATGATTTCCAACCATTCTGAGGGAACCTTTGGGCGCCTCCGTTACCTTTTAGGAGGCGACCGCCCCAGTCAAACTGCCCGTCAGACACTGTCTCCGATAGGGATAACCTATCTGGGTTAGAGTAGCCATAACACAAGGGTAGTATCCCAACAACGCCTCACTCGAAACTGGCGTCCCGAGGTCATAGGCTCCTACCTATCCTGTACATGTGGTACAGATACTCAATATCAAACTGCAGTAAAGCTCCATGGGGTCTTTCCGTCCTGTCGCGGGTAACCTGCATCTTCACAGGTACTAAAATTTCACCGAGTCTCTCGTTGAGACAGTGCCCAAATCATTACGCCTTTCGTGCGGGTCGGAACTTACCCGACAAGGAATTTCGCTACCTTAGGACCGTTATAGTTACGGCCGCCGTTTACTGGGGCTTCAATTCATACCTTCGCTATTGCTAAGCACTCCTCTTAACCTTCCAGCACCGGGCAGGCGTCACCCCCTATACATCATCTTACGATTTAGCAGAGAGCTGTGTTTTTGATAAACAGTTGCTTGGGCCTATTCACTGCGGCTGACCATAAGTCAGCGCCCCTTCTCCCGAAGTTACGGGGCCATTTTGCCGAGTTCCTTAACGAGAGTTCTCTCGCTCACCTGAGGCTACTCGCCTCGACTACCTGTGTCGGTTTGCGGTACGGGTAGAGTATAATTAACGCTAGAAGCTTTTCTCGGCAGTGTGACATCACTAACTTCGCTACTAAACTTCGCTCCCCATCACAGCTCAATGTTATAGATATAAGCATTTGACTCATATCACACCTCACTGCTTGGCCAGACACTTCCAATCGTCTGGTTTAGTTAGCCTACTGCGTCCCTCCATCACTATATACTCTAGTACAGGAATATCAACCTGTTGTCCATCGGATACACCTTTCGGTCTCTCCTTAGGTCCCGACTAACCCAGGGCGGACGAGCCTTCCCCTGGAAACCTTAGTCTTACGGTGGACAGGATTCTCACCTGTCTTTCGCTACTCATACCGGCATTCTCACTTCTATGCGCTCCAGCACTCCTCACGGTACACCTTCTTCGCACATAGAACGCTCTCCTACCATACCTATAAAGGTATCCACAGCTTCGGTAATATGTTTTAGCCCCGGTACATTTTCGGCGCAGGGTCACTCGACTAGTGAGCTATTACGCACTCTTTGAATGAATAGCTGCTTCTAAGCTAACATCCTAGTTGTCTGTGCAACCCCACATCCTTTTCCACTTAACATATATTTTGGGACCTTAGCTGGTGGTCTGGGCTGTTTCCCTTTCGACTACGGATCTTAGCACTCGCAGTCTGACTGCCGATTATATCTCGTTGGCATTCGGAGTTTATCTGAGATTGGTAATCCGGGATGGACCCCTCACCCAAACAGTGCTCTACCTCCAAGAGACTTAACATCGACGCTAGCCCTAAAGCTATTTCGGAGAGAACCAGCTATCTCCAAGTTCGTTTGGAATTTCTCCGCTACCCACAAGTCATCCAAGCACTTTTCAACGTGCCCTGGTTCGGTCCTCCAGTGAGTTTTACCTCACCTTCAACCTGCTCATGGGTAGGTCACATGGTTTCGGGTCTACGACATGATACTAATACGCCCTATTAAGACTCGGTTTCCCTACGGCTCCGTCTCTTCAACTTAACCTCGCATCATATCGTAACTCGCCGGTTCATTCTACAAAAGGCACGCTCTCACCCATTAACGGGCTCGAACTTGTTGTAGGCACACGGTTTCAGGTTCTATTTCACTCCCCTCCCGGGGTGCTTTTCACCTTTCCCTCACGGTACTGGTTCACTATCGGTCACTAGAGAGTATTTAGGGTTGGGAGATGGTCCTCCCAGATTCCGACGAGATTTCTCGTGTCTCGCCGTACTCAGGATACTGCTAGGTATAAAGACTATTTCGAATACGAGGCTATTACTCTCTTTGGCCTACCTTCCCAGGTAGTTCTTCTATAATCTTTAAGTCCACGTTGCAGTCCTACAACCCCGAAGAGTAAACTCTTCGGTTTGCCCTCTTGCCGTTTCGCTCGCCGCTACTAAGGCAATCGCTTTTGCTTTCTCTTCCTGCAGCTACTTAGATGTTTCAGTTCACTGCGTCTTCCTCTACATTACCTTAACAGTAATGAGTGACAGGCATTACCTGCCGGGTTCCCCCATTCGGACATCTCTGGATCATTGCTCACTTACAGCTCCCCAAAGCATTTCGTCGTTAGTCACGTCCTTCATCGGCTTCTAGTGCCAAGGCATCCACCGTGCGCCCTTATTAACTTAACCTTATTTTGGTCTTTCGACCTAACTCATTAAATATTCACAGCGTTTCGGTTTATTTTCTTGTTACTATCTATATGTAATTAATTACATATGGAATTTGATATAGATATTCAATTTTCAATGGACAATACTTGAATCTTGCGATTCAATGGAGCCTAGCGGGATCGAACCGCTGACCTCCTGCGTGCAAAGCAGGCGCTCTCCCAGCTGAGCTAAGGCCCCACAAGACCTCTCAAAACTAAATAAGAAACTCAAGTACATTCCGTTTTTCCTTAGAAAGGAGGTGATCCAGCCGCACCTTCCGATACGGCTACCTTGTTACGACTTCACCCCAATCATCTATCCCACCTTAGGCGGCTGGCTCCAAAAGGTTACCTCACCGACTTCGGGTGTTACAAACTCTCGTGGTGTGACGGGCGGTGTGTACAAGGCCCGGGAACGTATTCACCGCGGCGTGCTGATCCGCGATTACTAGCGATTCCGACTTCATGTAGGCGAGTTGCAGCCTACAATCCGAACTGAGATTGGCTTTAAGAGATTAGCTTGCCGTCACCGACTCGCAACTCGTTGTACCAACCATTGTAGCACGTGTGTAGCCCAGGTCATAAGGGGCATGATGATTTGACGTCATCCCCACCTTCCTCCGGTTTATTACCGGCAGTCTCGCTAGAGTGCCCAACTGAATGATGGCAACTAACAATAGGGGTTGCGCTCGTTGCGGGACTTAACCCAACATCTCACGACACGAGCTGACGACAACCATGCACCACCTGTCACCGATGTACCGAAGTAACTTTCTATCTCTAGAAATAGCATCGGGATGTCAAGACCTGGTAAGGTTCTTCGCGTTGCTTCGAATTAAACCACATGCTCCACCGCTTGTGCGGGCCCCCGTCAATTCCTTTGAGTTTCAACCTTGCGGTCGTACTCCCCAGGCGGAGTGCTTAATGCGTTAGCTGCGGCACTGAATCCCGGAAAGGATCCAACACCTAGCACTCATCGTTTACGGCGTGGACTACCAGGGTATCTAATCCTGTTCGCTCCCCACGCTTTCGAGCCTCAGCGTCAGTTACAGACCAGAGAGCCGCTTTCGCCACCGGTGTTCCTCCATATATCTACGCATTTCACCGCTACACATGGAATTCCACTCTCCCCTTCTGCACTCAAGTTTGACAGTTTCCAAAGCGAACTATGGTTGAGCCACAGCCTTTAACTTCAGACTTATCAAACCGCCTGCGCTCGCTTTACGCCCAATAAATCCGGACAACGCTCGGGACCTACGTATTACCGCGGCTGCTGGCACGTAGTTAGCCGTCCCTTTCTGGTAAGCTACCGTCACAGTGTGAACTTTCCACTCTCACACTCGTTCTTGACTTACAACAGAGCTTTACGATCCGAAAACCTTCTTCACTCACGCGGCGTTGCTCGGTCAGGGTTGCCCCCATTGCCGAAGATTCCCTACTGCTGCCTCCCGTAGGAGTCTGGGCCGTGTCTCAGTCCCAGTGTGGCCGATCACCCTCTCAGGTCGGCTATGTATCGTCGCCTAGGTGAGCCGTTACCTCACCTACTAGCTAATACAACGCAGGTCCATCTTGTAGTGGAGCATTTGCCCCTTTCAAATAAATGACATGGGTCATCCATTGTTATGCGGTATTAGCTATCGTTTCCAATAGTTATCCCCCGCTACAAGGCAGGTTACCTACGCGTTACTCACCCGTTCGCAACTCATCCAAGAAGAGCAAGCTCCTCTCTTCAGCGTTCTACTTGCATGTATTAGGCACGCCGCCAGCGTTCGTCCTGAGCCAGGATCAAACTCTCATTAAAAAATTTAATAATTGTTCGAGCGTTAACTCATTACCGTCGTCTGACGATTTATTCTTGTAAATTGACAGGTTATAATTTCTTCTATAACCCTGCACTTGGTTTCTTATTCAGTTCTCAAAGGTCTTTGTCTCTCTTAAGACAACTTCTATATTCTAGCAAATCTAGAATGTCTTGTCAACACTTTTTTTGAAGTTTTTTCACTTCTCGTGTCCGCTGTCTCTCGCGAAACAGCTTATTTATAATATCATCTCTGACCTGTCTTGTCAATAACTTTTTTAAAGTTTTGGAACCTTTTCAAGTTTGTGGCAAGTCTGTTAAGACAACTTTTATATCTTAACACCCAAATTAATGCTTGTCAATAGGGTTTTGCAAAAAAATAAAGCAGTACAATCATGTACTGCTAAATAAATTATTTAAAAATTTCTTTTACTTGACTTGTAACCATACTTTTCTATAAAGTCTTGGCGGAACTCAAGTAAATTGTCATCTATAATAGCTTGTCGTACTTTAGCCATTAAATTCACCAAGAAGTAGAGATTATGATAACTTGTCAGGCGAATTCCAAACGTTTCATCCGCTTTCAACAAATGTCTCACATAAGCACGTGTGTAATTTTTACATGTATAACAATCACACTCAGGATCTATAGGGCTAAAATCTTCTGCATACGCCGCATTTTTAACCACGAGGCGTCCTTGACTCGTCATACAAGTTCCGTTACGAGCAATTCGTGTTGGGAGAACACAATCATACATGTCAACGCCACGAATAACACCGTCGATCAAACTATCTGGTGCCCCTACCCCCATAAGATAACGTGGTTTATTCTCAGGAAGTAAAGGTACAGTAAAGTCTAGAACTGCATTCATCTCTTCATGAGTTTCTCCTACTGCAAGACCTCCAATTGAATAACCTGGAAAATCCATGGAAACCAAATCCTGTGCAGATTGTCTACGAAGATCTTCAAAACCTGCTCCCTGTACGATTCCAAAAAGACCTTGGTCATGTGGACGACGATGTGCTTTCAGCCCTCGTTCTGCCCAACGACTTGTACGTTCAATAGAATTTTTCACATAGTCGTATGGTTGGTAAAATTGAGGGCATTCGTCAAAACTCATCATAATATCTGAACCGAGATTGTTCTGAATCGAGATCGCTTTTTCAGGAGATAAAAACATCTTACTCCCATTAAGGTGATTTTTAAAAGTTACACCTTCTTCCGAGATGTTTCGTTTTTCGGCCAATGAATATACTTGGAAACCACCGCTATCTGTAAGAATCGCTTGGTCCCAATTCATGAATTTATGGAGTCCTCCAGCTTTAGCAACGAGCTCATCACCAGGTCTTAGCCATAAATGATAGGTATTGGCCAAAATAATTCCTGAACCCATCTGTTTTAATTCTTCAGGAGATTGCGTTTTTACTGTAGCTTGGGTACCTACAGGCATAAACATCGGTGTTGGAAAAGTTCCATGAGGCGTGATAATTTCCCCCAGGCGTGCTCCTGTGTGTTTTTCTTTCTTTATAAGACGATATTTAATAGGAAAGTCAGTCATTTATACTCCTTACATTAGGAAAAACAGTCCTAAGTATTTTTTAGTAAGTGGTCATTATCCACAACCGCTTTAGTTTATCAAAAATTACAAGAATTGTCAGCTCTATATTTTCAAACTTTCGATGAACAACAGCAAACATCAACACTATCATTTATAGCAAAAACAAAAAGCAACAGTCTCGAGCACTGTTGCTTTCAATAATGTCTTAAGCTGAAAGAACTTTACGTCCTTTACGACGACGAGCTGCAAGAACACGACGTCCGTTTTTAGTTGACATACGGTGACGGAATCCGTGTTTACGTTGACGACGGATTTTACTTGGTTGATAAGTACGTTTCACGTTGAATACCTCCTGATAGATTTTCGTATTCGTTTAGCCGGCTATTTTTGATCAGTTACTAAACATACCATACTATTTTATAGCAATAGCTTAATCTTGTCAAGAATTACTTAGATATTAATTTCATTATATCTTCGATGCCCGGAGGCTAGTGATAACTGTAAACTACAATGCCGTTCCTATATCATCGCTTGCTCATAACCTTCTTGCTAGTTTAGCTATTTTCTTGAGTACCTCTTTTCGCTTATGATCACTCATATACTCAACAGGTGAAACCTGGGTAACTTTGACCGGTTTAATACCACAAGGTTTTAGGACTTGAAATTTTAGGACTTTGCTATAATCTTGAACTAAAGGTAGAACAATCTTTGGTGTATTGTGGGTTGTAATAATCCAAGCTTTCCCAGTCAATTTACCATCCAATCCACGGGGTGTATTTTCATAGGCAAAACCAGCAACAAAAACGCGTTCAATAAATCCTTTCAAGATAGCTGGCATTCCACTCCACCAAGTTGGAAAAATAAAAATCAACTGATCTGCCCAAGTTATTAAATCTCGATAGTCTTTCATAGCTACATCGTGCGCTAAGTCTCTTCTCCTATGTGTTGTATCAAAACGTAAAACAGGATTGAACTTCTCTTTATACAAATCTAGAATCTTTAACTCATGTTTAGACGATAAATTTTCTTTAACAGTCTCTAGTATAGAGGCATTGTAGCTCTTATCGTTTGGATGGGCGTAGATAATCAAGTTTTTCATTGTTTAGCTCCTTTAACATAGATGTCTAACATAGTACTAACAGTCTCTTCAATAGTGTTACTATTGAAATTATCACCAATAGGACTCCTTACCAAAACGGCTAATCCAGTAATAAAACTCCAGATATGAACTAATATTTCTGCCTCACTACCCGAAATATTCATGTTACTTTTCAGCTCCAGAACCACACTCTTAAAGTGCTCAAACCCTGGTAAATGGGCATTAACAGAGATACTGTCCCGAGTGAGCTCCATATAATTGAAAGGAAACTTAATAAACAAGGCCTCAAAACTATTTGTTTCTTTTTGAGCAAATGCCACAAAATTACAGCCCATTAATACTAATTGACCTCTTACATCAAGCGAAGAGTCTACCCCTTTTGTCAGATACTTCAAAAAGATCTCAGATAAATGCTCCAAAACTACCTGAAGATATACATCCTTATTTTCAAAGTGCTTATAGGGTGCCCCATGGGTGACCCCACATCTTTGAGCCACCGTTCGGATAGATAGTTGATCGACACCTCTTGTTCTTATCTCCTCGGCTCCAGTTGCGATTAACTTTTCCTTCAATTCAGCAGTATTACGTTTCATTTTGACTCCTATTTCCATCTAAGTAGACAGCGACTACCTTTTAAATAAAGTATACACCGTCTACTTTTTGTTGTCAAAAAAACTAGCCTTCAAATAAGACTAGTTTCTGTAAGCAATAAACGCTATTGTAATCATACTTTTGTCACAACAACGTAACGATTAGGATCGTCCCCTTCCGAGTGACTTTCAACACCTTCAATTTGAGAAAGTGCCTTATGGATAATTTTTCGTTCGCTATTCGTCATTGGATCCATAACGTACTCTCGACCTGTTTCTTTTACTTTAGCCGCCGTTTTTTCTGCTAAATCAATCAAAGTCTCTGTGCGTTGCTCCAAATAATCACGAACATTAAGAACAACACTAAAACGTTTAGAATGACGATCGTGCAAATAATTTTGTGCTAAAAGTTGTAAAGACTTGAGAACCTTGCCATGATAACCGATAACACGACCAGGTTGGTCTGTTTCAATCTGAATGATAATATTGCGACGATTGTGACTAACCTCTAGACTAGCATCAACATCCATTTCATAGATAATTTTTTCGAGGTAAGATAAAACATCATCTGCAGCCCCTTGAATATCTTCTAAATTATTTTCAGAAGACTCATCCGAACTAAACTCAGATGCCACAAAAGAACTGAAATCTCCTTCAGAAGTTTCCGGAGTTTGAACTTGAGCCACCGGTTCTAGTTGGGGCTCAAGCGAATTTGCCATAAATTCTGTAACATCCCCTTCTGATGACTCACGTTTAACAGATAGAGGAATAATTGTTGCCTTTGGTTGCTCCTGTTTCTTATCTGGCAACTCTTCATCAAGAGTCTCTGTAGAAACTGGTTGCTTTAAGTCTTCATGTGCAATTTCCTTATTATCTGAAACCGTAACAAGTTTTGTCACTTTATTGAAAGCAATCGTTTCGTCTTTTGGACTTGCGACAGAATCGTCTAATTGTTTTATAGCATCAGGAGCCACTTTAACGGTGTTTTGATTTGCTTCATGAGTTATCTTTTCATTTATTGGTTCAACACTAACTCGAGCTGGCTTCTTTCCGAACCCTAGAAAACCTTTTTTCTCACGAGAAATCACCTTAATATGAGCCTTCATACGAGGTAAATTAAGATCTTTCAAACCTTTTTCGATAGCTTGTTCGACTGTTCGTCCAGAATAGACAACCATAATAAGCCTCCTTATTTACGTTTATGCGCCTTTTTCTTGGCACGACGAATCTTAGCTTTACGTTCTTTTTCTTCCGCTTCCAAACGATTACGTTCTTCAATGATTTTAAACGGATTATTAAAAATCAAAATCTGAACAACTTGGAAGGCGTTTGAAACTGCCCAGTAAAGTGCTACCCCTGAAGAAATCTGAGTTCCAAACCAGAAAATAAAGATTGGAAGCATGATATTCATAACAAGAAGCATTGCACTACGATCTTTAGCTGCCTTATTTGTCAACCAAGTTGAAAGGAAGGTGAAAGCAGCCGCCAAAATCGGAAGAATAAAGTAAGGATCTTTCTGACCTAGGTCAACCCAGAGGAATATTCCTTCTCGCAACTCTGGCACTCGTGTGAGCGCTCCATAAAGAGCCATCAAAATAGGAAATTGGATCAAGAGAGGAACGAAGCTTGCGTAAGGATTTACACCATGCTCTTTATAAAGATCTTGTTGTGCATAAGCAAGAGCTTCACGATTCTCGCGTCCAGGATACTCACTCTGCAAGCGACGTAACTCTGGCTGCAACTCTTGTAGTTCACGGCTTGACTTAATTTGGCGATTATACAAAGGAATCATTACTGCACGAATTAAGATCGTGAAAATAATAATACCTAATCCAATAGAACCACCAAATGAAAGCCCTTGAATAGCCTTCCCAAACATTAAAATAAGACGTTCCCAAAGGCCTGTAGAGTGACTTGTAACATCACTTCGTCCACACGCGGACAAAAGCAAGAGAGCTCCTGCACCTAAAACAGATATATTAAGTTTTTTCTTCACTAAAAACTCCTTTTTAATACGATAAAGAACTGCTTCGCTTCCATTCATTAAGAGTATCTCAAAAATCAGGAGTGATCTTAGTTTATCCTACAATGTAAAGAAGCAAGACAATCTTCTAGTCCTTATATAACTTTGCTATTTTTAAGACATGAACGAGATTGCTATAAATGTCTTGATAACTTAAGTCTTCAACACCTTTACGAGCAATAACGACAAAATCTTGATGTTCTAACTGAGATGACATGTCCATCAGTGCATGTCGTAGACGACGTTTTACCCGATTCCGAGTAACCGCATTACCAAGACGCTTACTGACTGACAAACCCACTCTAAAATGAGGTAGATCACGATCCAGACAGTAGACAACAAATTTTCGATTAGCAACACTGTGTCCTGCATCAAATAATGCTTTAAAGTCTTTCTCTTTCTTAACGCGATAAGATTTTTTCAAAATGCGACTCCAAACTCAAAATTAGTACTATTATATCATAAATAGCAAAAAAGCCCAAAACCTTATGGTTAGGGCCTTAGAGACTTATTTTTTTAGAGCTTTTTGAGCTTCTTTGATTTGCCATTTAACCTGGTCAAAACCAGTTCCACCAAGGGAATGACGACGTTCAACAGCTGTATGAGATTTAAGTGTCTCATAGATGTCCTCTTCAATTAGGTCTGAAACTTCTTGATAACGTTCGAGAGGAACATCCTGAAGGTAATAACCAGCTTTGGTACACTCAAGGACAAGTTTTCCAACAATCTCATGTGCTTCACGGAATGGTAGGCCTTTAGATGCAAGATAATCAGCCAACTCTGTAGCATTTGAAAAATCTTTCTCTGTTGATTCTGCCATATGTTTGTCATTAACAGTCATTGTATTGAGCATGCCTGCGAGAATATCAATAGCGACAGTAATCGTTTCTACCGTATCAAACATACCCTCTTTATCTTCTTGGAGATCTTTATTGTAGGCCAAAGGTAATGACTTCATCACCGTCAACAATCCAATCAAATTGCCATAGACACGACCTGATTTCCCACGAATTAGTTCTGCCATATCTGGGTTTTTCTTTTGAGGCATAATAGAAGAGCCTGTTGAAAAAGTATCAGATAGAGTTACAAACTTAAACTCGTTAGAACACCAGTTAATGATTTCTTCACAAATACGTGTCATATGCATCATGAGAATACTTGAGTTTGACAAGAATTCGAGAATAAAGTCACGATCGGAAACAGCATCCAAGGAATTGCTATATGGTTTTGCAAAACCCATTAAGTCAGATGTCATATTACGATTAATCGGGAAAGTTGTTCCTGCTAGTGCAGCAGCTCCGAGTGGAGAGATATCCGTATGCTTGATATTAAATTCAAAACGTTCGGCATCACGTGTAAACATGTTGTAATAAGCCATCAAGTGGTGACCAAAAGAAATCGGTTGTGCATGCTGCAAGTGAGTGTAGCCTGGCATAATTGTATAGGTATGTTTGTCTGCTAGATTGACCAAAGTAGCACGTAAGTTATCGAGCTTCTCAATAACTTCCACTAGTTTGGCTTTTAGATACAAGTGCATATCCGTAGCTACTTGGTCGTTACGTGAACGTGCTGTATGAAGTTTTCCTGCTACTGGTCCAATTTTAGCTGTCAAAAGACTCTCCATATTCATATGAATATCTTCATTGGAAACATTAAATTCTAGTTTACCAGCCTTATATTCCTCAAGCAGTTCTTCCAAGCCCTGTTTAATTTGCAATGCTTCCTCTTTGGTAATAATTCCTGTCTCACCAAGCATCGTAACATGGGCAATAGACCCTTTAAGGTCAAACTCTGCCATTTTTTGGTCAAATGAAATTGAAGCACCGAATTCTTCTACCCATTTTTCAAGACTAGCTTCGAACCGACCGCCCCATAGTTTATGATTTTCTGCCATAGTTTTATTTTGAAGATTTCCCCTCACTGGGATAATCTTCTATCCTTTCTTAATACTTATAACAAGTAACGACCTCTTTGGTCACAATAACTTAAATGAAAAAAGCTAGATAGTATTTGTCTAGCTTAATTTGTCTCTCTGGACACTTGTTTTCCTAAAACCCGATCTCTGTCGTAGTTTATTTAGGCTCGTGACGCCTCTCAGAACGCCTTAACGATAATAATATAAGTTATAAGAAAAGAGTATCAGATGTGGCTCTCTGTCCACTTTTATCTGATAAGAAGCGTTTTTCTTCTAATAGCCTACTTTTCTTATGAAATTTGTCATTAATTGTCAAATGGATGGTTAACTTGTGAATTAACCTGAGTTGGAAGACCCCAAAGCTTGATAAATCCAATCGCAGCATCCTGATCAAAGCTGTCAGCTGATGTGTAAGTAGCCAAGTTTTCATCATACAATGAATTAGCTGATTGACGTGCTACTACTTGAGCATGCCCTTTGTAAAGTTTAACTTTAGCGATACCATTAACAACTTTTTGTGTTTCCTTAATATAAGCAATGATAGCTTGTGTTGCTGGGCTAAACCACAAAGCATTGTAGATAAGGTTTGACAATTCATTTTCAAGAATTGGCTTAAAATGAGAAACTTCACGTACCAAAGTTAAGTCCTCAATTTCTTTATGAGCTGTCAAAAGGGCGATAGCTCCTGGACATTCATAAATTTCACGAGATTTGATACCTACAAGACGGTTCTCAACGTGGTCGATACGTCCGACACCATGCTTACCAGCAATAACATTCATCTCTTGGATAAGGTCAGCCAATTTCATTTCTTTACCGTTAAGAGCAACTGGTTTCCCTTCTTTAAAGGTTACATCGACATATTCAGCTTCATCTGGCGCAGACTCTGGTGAATTGGTAATCCCAAAAGCCTCTTCTGGAGCTTGATTCCAAGGATTTTCAAGAACACCACACTCATTAGCACGTCCCCAAAGGTTTTGATCGACTGAGTAAGGATTATCAAGGTCTGCTGGAACTGGAACACCATTAGCCTTAGCATACTCAATTTCTTCCTCACGAGACCATTTCCATTCACGCACTGGCGCCACTACTTTAAGACTTGGGTCTAGGGCAGCAATGGCAACTTCGAAACGAACTTGGTCATTACCTTTACCAGTACAACCGTGAGCGATAGTCGTTGCTCCTGTTTTATGAGCAATCTCAACCAATTTTTTAGCAATAATTGGACGACTAAGCGCTGAAACCAAAGGATATTTTTGTTCATAGTAAGCGTGAGCTTGAAGTGCTGGAAGCACATAATCTTCAACAAACTCATCTTTAACATCAAGCACGTATGACTCAACAGCTCCAACTGTCAAAGCTTTGTCATGGATAAACTCAAGATCTTTACCTTCACCGACATCCATACAAACAGCAATAACATCATAATCTTTTTTAAGCCATGTAATAGCGACTGAGGTATCAAGACCTCCCGAATAGGCAAGAATAACTTTCTCTTTTGACATAATATTTTTCTCTTTTCTTATATTTTCTTGTGGTTGCTATCTCTATCAACCTTACGAGACTAATTATATTGCATATTTATTCACCTGTCAACACTTTTTTGTTATTTTTTTATATTTATTTCATTTTTATTTATTATTCTGACCTAAAAAATGCTTAATCCTTAATTTTTATTCAATTTTATGCAAGGAATGGTAGAAAATAAAAAAACACTCTTGAAACTATACAAATAGATTCAAAAGCATCTTTAACTATCTATCTTCTAAAATGCCAAAAGGCCTGTACAAAGTACAGACCTTTTGAACAACAGCATCATCGGTAGAGAACACAACAGCAATTTTAGATAGAATGAATGAGGGAAATTATTATGTTTAAGGGACTAACTTAAACCATACATTCTTCTTGCTCTCTAACCTTGATTACATTATAGCATGCAACCCCAGGATGTATGTCGCTATTTCCTAAAATGTCGGATTTCACTCACAGAATGTATTTTTTATCTTAAACTACAATAATTCCTTAAAAACAAAAAACAGCTTGATTTCTCAAGCCTTTTAATGTCTATAAAAAAGATATGTAATTGGACGAGCGGCCAATAAAAAATGGGGATTAGGAAAAAGTTATATAAAAGTACATTATTTATTTTCATAAAGTGTATGTAGATTTCAATAAGATTGACGATGTCTCATTCCGAATCACATATCTTGGTTATATCATAACCTTTTTCAATTTAATTGTCTATACGATTTCATAGAATGTCATTTTTTTGTCCTGAACTGTAATTCTTTAGTATTTTTTTTATAAATTATTAAATTTCATTACTAAAAGACATCTATTTAGTATTTTTATGAAAACCAATTACTTATAAAACAATCAATCATCTACAAAATAGTGATACATCACCCTTAAATTTAATACTCCCTGTCAACTGTAGTGGGTGACGAAAAGCTAACATCTAGAGAGGACCGAATAGGGAGCCCACTGAAAAAGTCATCAATCGATGGATTTTTTGTTATGCCCAATGCACACTTTCCCATAGAATACTTCATAAGGTGTTTTCCAAAGACATTTTCGTGACCTATTATTAAGTTTGTTCTCCCATAGCTGAATAGTCTGATCATTAACCAATGTTAGATCACTACCCTTTGGAAAATATTCTCTAAATAATCCATTCGTGTTCTCATTGGTTCCTCGTTGCCATGGAGCATGAGGGTCAGGAAAATAGACTTCAATGTTCAATTGATCACTCAATTTCTGATGATACGTGAATTCTTTCCCTCTATCAGGAGTTACTGTATACTTCGTCAAGGGTTCTAACAGTTTTACCATAGCTTCTATTACCAACTTGCTTTTCTTAACAGCTACCTTTTTGATTTTTAGAAAACGAGAATAACGGTCTGTTAGAGTAACTAAACAAGCTTTTCCAGTTTTACCTGCAACAGTATCGGCTTCCCAATCTCCTATTCTAGTTCGGTTATTAGCATCTTCCGGTTTTTCGTGAATCGTATGAGAAATAGAAATTTTCCCTCTATTTTCGACATAACCTTTTGTATGACGTGTTTTTCCACGATGACGGAGCTTACGAATGACACCACGAGCACCATGAGATAGTGAGTTATCATCAAAATGACCTCTGTAAATGGCTCTATAGATTGTTTGATAACTAATAACAGTTTTTCCATACTCTAATCGCAACCGACCTTCTATTTCTTCAGGAGACCATTGGTAATCGAGAAATAGATGTTTGACGGTATTGCTTAAATTGTGATCTATTTCAAGCATACGCTTCCGCCCACAGTGTGATTTAGCCCTATGGTAAGACTCCTGTGCATGACTTGGAGAATAGCTTCCTATAGTAACTAGTCCATTCAATTCTATTTTACTAGAAAATCTTATGAGTTTTTATTGTGCACTTATATTGTATATTCAAGAGACACTCAAAAAGCACTACAATCTCTACAGTGGTTTTACCCACTACAGAAATTATAGAGCCAAATTTAAAAGTCTGATTTAGTCACTCCCACTAATGATTTCTTACCTCTGACCATTTTTTAAGTAGGGCCTTCATTTTCAAGCGAGAAACCGGACATGAATCACCATTCTCAAAATAAATCATCAGTTGCGTCTTATCAATACGGGCAATATTATCCAGATTAACTAAAAAGGAGCGGTGACATGAAAAGAGTATTTTATTCACCGAAGTAATATCTCCAAGATTAGCATAAAACTCCAGGCGCTCTGTTTTAGTAATTAACATTACCTTATGAGGAGTTGCAGCTGTCGCAAAATAATAAATATCTCGCATCGGAACTTGTATTCTAGACTGAGCAGTTTCAAACACAAACATCTCATCATCGTCCACATCTCCAATTTTTTGATTTACAAAAGTCAAGGTTTGTTTCAATTGTTGTTTGAATTCCACATTAGAGACTGTCTTTTCAATAAAATCAAGTGCGGAAACCTTATACTTAAAACTAATTGGAGCAAATTCTGAGTGAGTTGTTACAAAAATAATAACCGCATTAGCATCTTGTTGACGAATTTCAGAGGCAACTTCTAACCCCTTCTTTCGATTGCCATCAATATCAATATCCAAAAGAAAAATCTGATGGTTCCCCTTCTCATTGATGCTGGACAATAGTTTATGTGGTTTAGAAAAAACTTCAAGTTTTCGTACAGAAAACGCACCCTCTGAAACCAATTCTCTGATGATATCACTAATACGTGTTTGTTGCATCAAATCATCTTCTAAAATATATATATTCATATTAGGGCCTCATTTCTAGTATTTGCATCATTTTATGTTTCTGACTTCGAACAGAGAAGGATGTATTCGGATAACGTTCCAAGATATCTTGAACAGCATTTATACCTGCGTCCCCCCCATTGATAGGAATTTGGGATGCCATCATTGAAAGTAAAGCTTTTTCATCTGAAATTGCACTTTCAACAATAAAACTCTGGCAGCCCTCTTCATCAAAATAGGCAATACTAATAAAGCCCTCGTGGGCTTTGCGAGCACCATCAATAGCATTATTCATAAGATGACCTAAAACAACTGCTAAATCTAAGTCAGTTAGATAGCTATGAATCACTGGATCAGGAATTTCTGCATGAATGTTGAGTTGATACATCTGAGCTTCATGATACTTTGATGAAAGTAGACTATGAATACTTGAGTTTTGGATATTATCCAAATCTGTAACACGAGTAGAGAGGTGGTACTGATCTCGATACACATAAAGATCAACCAAATCTTTTTTGTAAGAACGAATATCTCCTGTTCTTTCGATATCTCTCAGATTATTAAGCAGAAAATTATAGTTAGAGCGAACATGCATCAAGTCTCTATACAAACCTTCCACCCTAGTATTCTCGCGCTTCAAATCATCAAGATAGTTGGCTTGCTTCATCGCCAAATCCTGCTCTATTTTTTCCTTAGCAAACTGGTTCACAGCTCCTAATACAAAGAGGAGTAAGTAGAGATATCCCATTACCAATGGTACACGAAACCTACTCTCAAGATGTAACTCTGGAAAATAAGTATCAAATGTCGACACCAAAAAGATAACTAAATAATAAAGCAAAAGAAGCATGTTGACCAAACCCAGACGGTTCTTTTTTTCTTGTTGGGCAGCAACTTTCAAGATATCTGTAAAATCTAGACGTAAAATAAAATCTACTATTCTGACCGTCAACATGACAAAGGAAAGTGGTACCATAGACCACCAAATATTGTTGTTTAAAGTAGCAGCAGTTATGCCAAGTATCGGCGGGAAGAAGAAGGTAGCCAAAAAACGTCTTGCCAAATCGACTAGTACCACCGGGTAAAAACCTAGAAAAAAGCGCTCTACAGAAGTGACACTTTTATTCAGTTGGTAACTAAACGTCAATGTTACAATGGCTACTAAGGGAGGTACTATGCCTATGTAACGTCCAATAAGTTGTCCCCAAATGCATAGAGCAACATCAAATAACAAATAAAGCATACGATTTTTAAGATTAGTGTTTTGCCCACCAATACGTAAGTAGATATCCCAAATGATGACAAACATCAAAATTTGAAATAAGATGTTACCCAGCATAGTTATCCCCCCTTTCTACGATTATAGTCCTACCGTGACAATTTGATAGGTTTTAAATAATTCTTTTTTATTTGTTAAACCGATACCGTTTGACCAGCAAAACTGAGCAAAATCACGACTAATAGTCAGACTATCGTCGAGCTTCGGATCAGCTTCCTGGTTAGTATTTTCAAGAATAAAGCTGAGATTGCCATCCTCATTCTGTTGAATAAGGAAACCAATATCTGTCTCCGGCTCCTTGGCCCAAAGTTTTTCAGCTAAGTTCACGCAACGTTCTAAAACTCTAATAAGAACTGCAATATTTAAATTGTTAGGATAAGCATCAACGTTGACATCCAACCTAACGGTGATGCCCTTTTGTTCCAAAGGAATGATTTGGTTTACAATCCAACTTCTTAATACCGGATAAGGAATCTCGAACAGAGGAGCCAACTTATCATTTAAGTCCAAATTATCAAGTTTAAGATGATTCAAATGCTCATGATAAACAGATAAAACCTCTGATAATTGATTTTTAGCCAATGGAGTCTCAAGAGCTACCAAAAGACTCTCAAAATCTTTTTCAATAGGCTTTACTTTTGTAAAAAGATCCTCAATATGTTTATTATAGACTTCCAAGTTATAGACATAGGTCCCCACAGCTTCCTTACTACGTTCTCTGACAAATTTATGAGAATAGCGGTTCAAGGTTGTTACCATTAGGAGATAAACTGCCATCGCAATAAAAACCGGCCCTCCCACATCACTACCTGTTGATACCAAAAGAGTACTACAAATAATGTAGAGTGCAAAAGTCAGATCAACGGCTATCAACAGACGCTCACGACCACGTGAATAAATCAATTCCTTGACCTTATCAACATCTGAACTGGAAAGGTAATTGATATAGAGAAAGAATGGATAAATCAGTACAAACGATAACAATTTGAGGAAGAAGTTTTCTTGAATCTCACTCAAAGTCATATTTGTAAACAGATTATTGAATACATAATATGGAGTAAAAGTCGCAAATAAATCTGTAAAAATAACCGAGAAAGCTCCAAAAAAGAGGCTTGCCCAGATCGTCAAACGATGTTCCCGACGTTCCTTTAAGGCCAAAGCTAAAAAGATAACAACTTGATAATAGAAGCCATCACCCTTACCAAGTGATACCACTATACCTAAGAGACTTAGACAAAATACTTTCCAGTAAGCTAATGTGCTCCTTGTTAGTTTTTTATAAATAAACCAGGTAATATGAAAACTAATAATCTGAATAATACTATTTTCAAGGGATACCATGGTCCAAAGCTGTAAGTTCATGATAATATTTCCTGTTTATACTCAAGAGACATTTTCGTCATCTTCTTCAATGAGTTCTTGACCTGCCTTTTTCAAAATATCTTGATAGGTTTGTTCAATAAGGTCAAAATCCCCACTATCAATACTTGTCTGCATACTAATGAGTATGTTTTCATAATCATGTTTAAACGAACGTACACTCTTATAGGCAGTTTCGATTTTTTCATTATAAGCTTCCAGACTCCTCAAGTGCTCCTCTTGTTCTCTGAGAATTTTGCTATCACGTACGTCTTTACCGTAGGAAACAAAACGAACAAGAATATACATGTGTATAAGGAAACCAACCCAAATATAAATTTGAGGGTAACCTGGGAGATAGGTCTGACTAAGAAGCAAGGAGAATATCTCCTGCTTAAAGAGGATAAGAAGATAACTGATAATTAAAATATAATCAACTTGCAAGAGCATGCTCTTATATTTATCCTGCAAGTCCTGATAGGGTTCCTGGAAAAAGCTATCTAAACCGAACATTTTTTGCAAGCCTAGAAAGAAAGGAAGAACAACACTATCTACAGCCAGGATTCCTAAATGGTTTGGAACCAACTCGACCGGCTTATTAAAGAAAACTCGGAAAAGATAAAAACTAAAGAAACTTGTAATCAGAGTCCAAAAGACAGGGGAAAAGAAAGCATAAAAATACTTTTCTTCTCGTAGAGCCTGAGGTTTTTCAATAAAAATAAAGACTAGGAGATAGATTGCATCTGGAATGTCAATTTGCCATAGCACCTTGGCTAACCACTTAACGGCAGTTACTACGATTACATAAGGAATGTAACGGTAAGTAAAAACATCTAGATAAGCCATTCTAGCTAAAATCACAAGATGTGAAACGACAACAACCAAAGCAATAAGGCCATCAATCGCAAGTTGCATATGCTTTCCCCCTTTCTATTTCCCTCATCCTATCCTCCACAAATAGTATCTTTGATTTATCAATTATCCTGAAAAGATAGGACCTGTGTAAAATGATGGTCACAACTACGAGTCTCAAGATTTACTTTTGGATAGCGATTAAGTATATCTGCGACCTTAGACAAACCAAGCCCTCGGCCTTCACCTTTGCTAGAAACCCCTTCATCAAAAATCCTTGACACAGGAATACGTTCTTCTCTGGTTGTATTGTCAATAACCAAGATAAGATAACCTTGATTTTTAAAGAAAGATATAGTTAAAGTAGGATCTTCAGAATCCACCGCCGACTCAATAGCATTATTTAAGAAGACAGAAGAAATCACAACCAAATCTAAGGCCTCTATCTGAGTTGACGATATGACATCTGGCAACTCCAAGTTAACCTTAATTCCTAAGTTCTCTGCCTCAAGCACTTTAGCAGAAAAGAGACTCTTGAGAGATGTGATTTCTAAGTTGATCAAACGTGATAATTCATAATTTGACAACGTTAAGCTATTACCAGATTTCTCTAAAAGTTCTGCATACTCTTGTTTCAAAGCAGGTAAGTCTCGACGTTGGATACTAACCTCCATTGTCTTAAGCCCTTCGAGATAATCCTTCTTCACCTGAGAAATATCATTATAAAGTTTTTCTAAACGGTGACTATATTCTTCTAAACTTTCCTCGTGTCTAGCCATTTCTTCAGCCAACTGATCCTTCACTCTTCTCTTAGAATAAATATTAAGCTGAGCAAAGAGCAAAATAAAGAGGATGGAGTAGACAACCGTAATACTGCCTGCTAAATAAATAAAGAGCCCTGTGTAAGGAAAGATGTTACTGGCATAGAAAATAATTAAAGATAAAATAATATAAGCCAGAGTCACCCCAACCAATAAGCGTTGTCTAACTTGGTAAATATGGTTATTTCCCATAACATTGAGAGCACCAAAGTCAATAAAGAACACTTTGACAATCAGATGAAAAATTGGGTAAATCAAGAGATAAGACAAAGCAATGAGTACTGGGGTGTCTTTGACCTGTAAATAATTAATTTGAAAAATCCATGGGAAAAAGTAAAGTTGAAGCAGCTTCGAGGTGACTTCAACAAAAACCCACGGCAAAAAGGTGAAAAGAAAAGAATTCTTTTCACTACTTGATATTTTATTTAAGAAAAGATAGCAGAACAAAAGTGCTAAGAGCGACCCTGTAATGCCTCCAACAAATAGAGAGAGCAAGAGACTCCCTGCGATAAACCAGCATTTACTCTTCCAAGTTTTGAGCAAACCTGACATATCGTGACTAACAATTAAAATAGCCAATAGACGTAGAACCGTAAATAAAACGATCATCTCTAGACTCCCCCCTTCCTTTCAAAATCAACCTACTTTATTGTAACATAAATATATAATTTAGCGTCACTCCTATTAGAAAAAGCTAAAAATATAAAGCTATTTTTTCCTGATTGAGAACAATCTAACATCAGACGACCCCACATATCCCTTACTTTTCATAAACATAAAAAAGAGCTTAGAAAAACCAAGCTCTTCAACTGACTCATTACCTCTTTTTATGGGTACATGCCGATAACGTAGTAGAAATACCAACCAAATCTTCTCATAATGCTCACTCCTCCCTAATTTTTATTACCAATCTATTATAAAACTAATTTAAAGTTTTGAAAATGATGATATGGTTACGAAATATCATCATTATATTACAAAAGTAGGATTAGCAATTATCATATAATCATTGACATATCGCTTATGTGCATTCGAAAACCCAACAATTGTTGGGTTTGTTTTTATAGTGTTGCAAGAACTTGATCAATATGTTTGATTGACTTTTCACGTCCGAGCAAGAAAATAGTATCTGGCAATTCTGGACCGTGCATTTCTCCTGAAACAGCAATACGAATTGGCATGAAGAGATTTTTCCCTTTGATTCCTGTTTCTTTTTGAACAGCCTTAATTTGTGGGAAAATATTTTCAACAACAAACTCATCATCAGACATAGCTTCAAGTTTGGCTTTAAAGGCTTTAAGTACTGTTGGTACTGTTTCACCAGCCATAACTTCTTTTTCAGCCTCTGTCAATTCTGGGAAATCTTCAAAGAAGAGATCTGTAAGAGGGACAATTTCTTCTGCTGCTGTCATTTGTGGTTTGTAGAGTTCCACTAATTTTTCAGCTTTATCTGTCAAACGACCAGCTTCTTCCAAGAAAGGTTTGCAAAGAGCAAAGACCTTATCGAAATCTGCATTCTTAATGTAGTCGTTACTCATCCAGTCCAATTTTTTCTGGTCAAAGGCCGCTGGTGACTTGCTTAGACGGTTTTCATCAAAAAGTTTAATGAGTTCTTCACGAGAAAAGATTTCGTCTTCACCGCCAGGATTCCAACCAAGAAGAGCAATGAAGTTAAAGACTGCTTCTGGAAGGTAACCTTTTTTACGGTAATCTTCGATAAATTGAAGGGTGTTAGTATCACGTTTAGACAACTTCTTACCAGTTTCAGAATTGATGATAAGGGTCATGTGTCCAAACTCAGGGGCTTCCCAACCAAGAGCTTCATAAACCATGAGTTGTTTTGGTGTATTGGCAATATGATCATCTCCACGGATAACGTGTGAAATTTGCATATCGTGGTCATCAACAACTACCGCAAAGTTGTAAGTTGGGTATCCATCTTTCTTCTGGATAACCCAATCACCACCGATATTACCACCTTCAAATTCGATATCTCCCTTAACGATATCATGCCATTTATAAATCCCTGACTCATTAACCGCCAAACGAACTGTAGGTACAATACCTGCCGCTTCACGTTCTGCGATGTAGGCAGCTTTTTCTTCTTCAGTCATGCCAAGGAACTCGTTAATGTAACGAGGAGTTTCACCAGCTGCTTCTTGACGTTCACGCTCTGCAGCTAACTCTTCTTCAGTTACGTATGACTTATAGGCTTTACCTTCTGCCAAAAGTTGATCAATATATTTTTGGTAAAGCGGTAAACGTTCTGATTGACGATAGTTTTCGTGTGTTTCAGGACTTTCATCCCAGTCAATTCCCAACCAACGCAAGTTATCAAGCTGTGAACGCTCACCATCTTCAACGTGACGTTTACGGTCAGTATCTTCAATACGGATAATGAATGTACCACCATGATGACGTGCATAAAGGTAGTTAAACAATGCTGTACGAGCATTACCAATGTGTAGAAGCCCTGTTGGACTTGGTGCGTAACGAACGCGGATATCTTTAGCCAAGATAAATCTCCTTTTTTTGTTTCATTCTTCAGTCTTTGGATACCTATTGAGCCTAAAGTCCCTTCCTTAGGACTAACCTTAAGATGATAAGTACCAGTAGGCAACTCTATCCCCCAAACTTTCCAAATAAAAATCTAGAAGCGAGTACCAATCTTTCTTATTATATCACAATCTAGGGGTGGTTCGAGAAATTTTGTTAAAAAAACGACTACCTAAAGGTAGACGTTTTCGATAGATTACTTAACGTGTTTGGCAAGATCTTTTTGAGCTTTGTCATTAGATTTCGCTCTTTCTTTAAGCCAATCTTTATAAGCTGAATCGTATTGTTTCTTAGTCACAATATCATCTTGAGATTTAAGATACTTGAAGTAGTATGTAGAACCTTTATCACCAGCTTGAGCATAAGCACCTGAGAATGGCTTAATACGAGAAACTACAGCGGCTGCACCGTTATAAGTAGTCGTTGGGATATAAAGTGCACTATCCGTCAACCATGCCTGAGCTTTTGCATATTTTTCATAACGAGCCGTCAAGTCTGTTGTTTCCTTAGAAGCATCATCAACCAATTGGTCATATTCTTTAAGACCTACTTTTTCAACCGCTTGACTATTTGGATCGTCATAACCCATGAAAGATTTAGTATTTTCACTATTTGTAGTCTTCAAAACATCAAGATAAGTTGATGGATCAAGGTAATCAGGCTCCCAAGCCACACCTACTGACAAATCCCAATCCTCTGCCGCTGCATTTGAAGCAGAGTAGGTAATGTTATAGAAATCATCAGTTGACAATTGGTGAAGATCAAGTACAACATTATCTTTTCCAAGAGCTGATTCAATAGATTGTTTAAGTGACTGCACTTGGTTCACAAAGATTTTATTTGACTGATTGACAGGAACATCCAAATGGATTGGGAACTGAACCCCTTCTGCTTGAAGAGCTTCTTTGGCTTTAGCAAATTCAGCCTTAGCTTTTTCTGGATTATAAAGACCATCTTGACTATCTGCAAGATTCACACCAGACCACTCATCACCATAAGCTGGAAGTTGATCCATTACCATTGTTCCGAAATCCTTACCATCTGCTTGAACAAAGTCTGGTTTAACATAGATATTACGAACGGCAGTACTACCACCCTCTTTACCGTTAAGTTGTGCGGCGTAATTTGTACGGTCAATGGCAAAACCTAATGCTTGACGGAAATCTTTGTTAAGAAGAGCTGTCTTAGTTGATGTCTTTTGTTGATCATTTTCTTTAGATGTATGGTCATAAGTTTGACGATCGATATTAATACCGACACCTTCTACAGCTGCTCCAGGTTGTGTATAGAAAATATTGTCTTTGTACTGTTTTTCAACTTTAGAATAGTTTGAGCTAGTTGGGTATAGACGAGCTAAGTTATAGACTCCATCAGTGAAGTTACGTTCCAAGGATTCTTGGTCTGTACCATCATCGTAAGTCAATTTAACTGTATCAAAATAGACATTATCCTTATCCCAGTAGTTTTCATTCTTGGTGAACTCAATAGAAGATTTCGTTGTCAAAGATTTAAGAAGATATGGACCGTTATAAAGAATAGATGTTGGGTCTGTTGACTTACCAAAGTCTTTACCTTTAGATTTCAAGAAATCTTCATTAACAGGCCAAGTAACAGAGTAGGTCAATTTTGAATTCCAGTAAGGTTCTGGTTGGCTAAGCGTATATTGCAAAGTGTAATCATCAACTGCTTTGATACCAACATTTGAGAAGTCCTTGTTGGCACCTGACAGGTAATCATTCAAGCCCTTAACTGAGTTTTGTAGCAAATAAATCGCTTCAGAATTAGTATCAGCAGCATGCTTAAGACCTGTTACAAAGTCTTTAGCTGTTACATTGGCATATTCTTCACCGTCTGAAGTGTACCATTTGACACCCTTACGAATCTTGTAAGTATATGTCAAACCATCTTGAGAAACAGACCAGTTTTCAGCGACAGAAGGTTTTAGATTCCCATATTGGTCATTTTCAAACAAACCATCAACACCGTTACTAACGGCTGTCGTCATGTTTTTCTTATTTGTAGAAACATAGTCTAGGGTTGCAGGATCGCCACCGTAAACATAATTATAAGTCTTACCAGACGTCTTACTTGATGACGAGCAAGCCGTTAAAACACCTACAGATAACAGGCCTACGGTTGCTAGTAAAAATACCTTACTCTTTTTCATTCATTGCCTCCTTAATTCGCAACGTAAAAAGTTCAAAATCAATAATTATGTGTATACGCTTAAATTATACCATAAATTCGAAAAAGCAGCACTACTTTCTGAATATTTTTTATTTTCTACTCAAATTTCGTGTCTAGAGTAAGAAAAAAACCTATCCGAAGATAGGTTTTTTACTACTCTTACAATGAGTTAGGATCAACTTTGATACCAGCACCTTGTGTAGTAGTGATTGAAAGGTTTGTGATGTAAGTACCTTTCGCTGTAGCTGGTTTAGCTTTTTGGATTGCATCGTTAAATGCTTTGAAGTTTTCAACCAATTTTTCAGTTTCGAATGAAACTTTACCGATGATAGCTTGTACGTTACCTGCTTTATCAGCACGGTAAGTGATTTTACCACCTTTAGACTCTTCAACTGCTTTAGCAACGTCCATAGTTACTGTACCAGTTTTAGGGTTTGGCATCAAGTTACGTGGTCCAAGGACACGTCCAAGACGACCAACGATTGCCATCATATCTGGTGTTGCAACAACAACGTCAAAGTCAAGCCATCCACCGTTGATTTTAGCAACGAGTTCGTCTTCACCAACGAAGTCAGCACCTGCTGCTTTAGCTTCTTCAGCTTTAGCACCACGAGCAAATACAAGAACGCGTTGAGTTTTACCAGTACCGTTTGGCAATACCATTGCTCCACGGATTTGTTGGTCAGCTTTCTTAACGTCGATGTTAAGGTTGTATGATACTTCAACAGTAGCATCGAATTTTGCGAAGTTAGTTTCTTGTGCAAGAGCTACAGCTTCTTCTACGCTGTAAGCTTTTGTGCTGTCGATTTTCTCAAGAGCAGCACGCATTTGTTTGCTTTTTTTAGCCATGTTAATTATTTCTCCTTGTGTAATGTGGTCATAACGACTTTCATCTTCCACGTCACTCAGCGAAGTGAGACGACGTCTGTGGTTTTCTTGTTAACTGAATTAGTCAGTAACAGTGAATCCCATTGAACGTGCAGTACCTTCGATCATACGCATAGCTGATTCGATGTTTGCAGCGTTCAAGTCAGGCATTTTAGTTTCAGCAATTTCTTGTACTTGTGCACGAGTTACTGAAGCAACTTTAACTGAGTTTGGAGTACCTGAACCTTTTTCAACACCTGCAGCTTTTTTCAAAAGAACAGCAGCTGGTGGTGTTTTAGTGATGAAATCAAATGATTTATCTTCATACACAGAGATAACAACTGGGATGATCATACCAGCTTGATCAGCTGTACGAGCGTTAAACTCTTTAGTGAATCCCATGATGTTGATTCCGGCTTGACCAAGAGCTGGTCCAACTGGTGGAGCTGGAGTCGCTTTACCAGCAGGAATCTGAAGTTTTACGATGTTTTCGACTTTTTTAGCCATTTTGTAATTTCCTCCTATTGTGGTTTTGGCGGTAAGTAAGTTTTGTTACCTCCCACAAGTATGTTTTTACATACCTTATCTATTATACAGAAATTCTTTTTAGATGCAAGAATTTCTTATTAAGTTTAGGAAAAAATTTACATAAAGGACTTTTCGAGGTAAAATAGACTTATGATTCTATATAAATTCTTTGCTATAGCTTTTTTGATTTTAACACCTATCTTTGCTTTTATCATCCACCGATTCTTTAGTTTAAAATACCTCGGGCTTAATTTTGCTGACCTTACCTTCCCACTTTATTTTATTGAGGTGGTTGCTGTGTCAGCCCGTTTCTTCACCCATAGCTTTCTGCCTTACATCACTATCTTATTATCCTTGGCGGCTATAATTATCACAATTCAGATGCTAAGAAAAACACAATCTTTCAAGTTTAAACGTTTTCTTAAGTTATTCTGGCGTATCAGCTTTTTTATCACCAGTCTTTTCTATTTAGGGACTGTGATTCTCATTTTTATCGTTTCTTAAAAACTAGATTAACTCAGCATTTATATTTTATGCTGAGTTTTTTTATGTCAAACCATGAAAAAAGCAGGCAATCATGCCTGCTAAACTTTTCGGTATTAGGGATGAACTTGAGTCATTCGACCAGTATCTACATCATAAACCGCACCGGAGATGATAACATCCTCAGGGATAAGCGGTGACTGACGAAGAATAGCCATATCTTCACGAACACTCTCTTCTACATCTGTGAATGGAAGAAAATCTTGATCAGAAACATCAACACCAAGTTCCTTATTGAGATAGGCGGTAAACTCGTCGTTCTTAAAGGTCTGAGCACCACAATCTGTATGGTGAAGAACTACGATTTCTCGTGTCCCCATCTGTTGTTGAGAAATGACCAAAGAACGAATCATATCTTCCGTCACACGACCACCCGCATTACGCAAAATATGAGCGTCACCTAGGGCCAACCCCAAGGCCTGGGCAACGTGAAGGCGTGAATCCATACAAGTCACAATAGCCACCTTAGTCTTTGGTTTCAAGGGAAGATGGGCTGTCCCGTGGAGGTCAACATAGGCTTTGTTGGCATTGAGAAAGTTTTCAAAATAAGACATAATAACTCACTTTCTAATGAAGAAAATAATTTGACTATCAAATTATTTAAACACTATCTTATCATCTTTTTATTAACTTGTCAGCTATTGAGTTCGCAATATAAAAAGGAGAATAGATGCTAACAAGCATCCACTCTCCTTCAATTTATACTATGAACGTTTTGGTAAGTATCTATTAAGCAAGCCTGCAAAGGTTTGAAGATTGAGACTTTGAACATAAATTTCACCTGTTCCTCTAAAGGTATTCACAACACCCTCTCCTGTCCCAATAGACTGCCAGAAACCATTTTCCAAGTGAATATTGTAATCAAGTGTCTGACTCCAGGCAACGACATGAGCATTATCAATAGTCACTTCTTGGTTGTTTAGCTCAATTTTTTTAATAGAACCGTAGGCATTCGCCAAGAGTGTTCCTTGACCTTGGGTTGTCATCACAAAGAAACCACCCTGACCACCAAAAATAGCCTTACCAACTGACTGGAGCTCCATTGTATAGTAAGCTGTGCCATCAAGTGCTAGAAAGGCACCGTCATTTAGTCGGTACTGTTTTTCACCTAAATAAAGTGGAATCACTTGACCAGGAGAATCAGGGGCCAAGGCTATATAACCGTTATTGGACTGTGAGACAACCTGAGTAATAAAGCTACTTTCGCCCGAAACCATTGAACGCCCAACGGCTTTTACAAAGCGACCTAGACCTGATCCACTGGCATTCAATTTGGTACTCAGTGTCACATTTGGTGTGTGATATACCATACTGCCACGCTGGATAAAGACTGTTTCACCTTGATTAAGAGATAACTCTACTAAAGGGAATTGCATGTTGCTGTCTGTGAAAAATTGCATAATAAATACCTCCCTATCCTTATGAAAAGTATAGCATTGGAGATATAATTTTGCAAACGTTTTCAAATTGACTTTTTTATCACTTTTTTAAGAAAAGACTTTTTTGAGTACTTCTCCCACTGTCGTAACGCCAACCACCTGGATACCTTCTGGAATTTTCATGCCGTGCAGAGAATTTTTGGGAGCATAAATCTTAGTAAAACCTAGTTTAGCAGCTTCATTAATACGCTGTTCAATGCGAGTTACTCGGCGTATCTCTCCGGTCAAGCCAATTTCTCCTATAAAGGCTTCTTGTGGATTGGTTGGAAGCTCCTTGTAACTAGAAGCAATGGCAACGGCAACAGCAAGGTCAATAGCCGGCTCGTCCAATTTGACACCACCAGCTGATTTTAAATAAGCATCTTGATTTTGGAGAAGAAGACCACAACGTTTCTCTAAAACAGCCATAATGAGGCTGACGCGGTTAAAATCCAGTCCTGTTGTTGTCCGCTTGGCATTACCAAAGACGGTTGGGGTCACCAAGGCTTGAACTTCAGCTAAGATAGGTCTGCTACCTTCCATTGTTACAACAATGGCAGAACCTGTGGCTCCGTCTAGGCGTTCCTCTAAGAAAACTTGGCTAGGATTTAGCACTTCTACCAAACCACCAGACTGCATCTCAAAAATCCCAATCTCATTAGTTGAACCAAAACGGTTTTTGACTGCTCGTAAAATACGGAAGGTATGATGACGTTCACCCTCAAAATAGAGCACAGTATCCACCATGTGTTCCAACATACGTGGTCCAGCCAACTGTCCCTCCTTGGTCACATGCCCAACAATAAATGTAGCAATGTTATTGGTTTTGGCAATCTGCATGAGTTCAGCAGTAACTTCACGAACCTGAGATACAGAGCCTTGAACGCCTGAAATCTCTGGACTCATGATGGTCTGAATAGAGTCGATAATGAGGAAATCGGGTTTTATAGCCTCCACTTGGCTGCGAACGGCTTGCATATTAGTCTCAGCATAAAGATAAAATTCGTTATCAATATCACCTAAACGTTCGCTCCGCAATTTGATTTGCTCGGCAGATTCTTCCCCAGAAACATAGAGGACAGTTCCCTTGTTAGCCAGCTGTGTTGACACTTGTAAGAGAAGAGTCGATTTCCCTATCCCTGGATCTCCTCCAATAAGAACCAGACTACCCGGAACCACACCGCCACCTAAAACACGGTTAAACTCGTCCATGTCAGTCTTTATGCGGGCATAATTAATTGAAGAGACTTCTTTTAATTTAGTAGGTTTAGACTTTTCACCCGTTAAACTAACACGAGCATTTTTTACCTCCTGCACCTCAACTTCTTCCTCAAAAGAGGACCAAGAAGAACAGTTGGGACAACGCCCTAGATATTTGGGTGAATTGTAGCCACATTCTCGACAAACAAAAGTTGATTTTTTCTTAGCTATGATAATTCTCCTTCTACGCTTACTCCAGCAGAGTGCCACTTATGCAATGTTTTTTGAAATTTCTTCTGGTTGGCAACTCCGACAGCGGACAAATCTACGGAAACCTGATAGTTCTCCTTGATAGCCGCCAAAACGGAAGCCTTAACACAGCCATTGCCATCTACCCCTATAAACTCTATGCTTTTAGCACCATTTCCCTCTAAAAAATCTTTTAAATCTGGATTAGTAAAGCAAGAAGCCCGACACTTCTCAAAAATACGAGAAGATACAAGCAGCAAGCCGGTCGCAAATTTCTTCTTTCTATCTTTTCTCTCCCAGAAAAAACGATTGAGAATATAGATAACCCGGTCGCTAGGATAGCTAGCAATTTTGTCATTTACAGCTGCAATCAGTTCTTCATGATATGCTTTTCCTACAGCAACATAATCTGACTGCATATCGATTACTAACAAATAATCTGCCACTTTGCTTCCTCTACTGTCCAGTCGATCCAAAGCCACCTGTACGAACACCATCAGCTTCGTCTCCATCTACAATCAAGAAGGGCATAAAGACACCTTGAACGATGCGTTCGCCAACTTCAAGAGTCACGGGCTGATTAGTAATATTTTTCATCTGGGCGAAGATATGACCTTCATTTCCTGGATTTCCATAGTAATCGCCGTCAATAACGCCAACTGAGTTGATCAAAACCAGGCCTTTTTTGCGAGGGTTTGACGAACGGTCATAGAGATAGAGGACCTCACCAGGTTGCATGTAAGCCTTAACACCTGTTGGGACGAGAACAATTTCCCCAGGAGCAATGACAGTGTTCTCTGCCACCTTTAAGTCATAACCTGCAGCATGAGCTGTCTCACGTTTTGGAAGCAAGTCCTGATTGTTATACGTTGATACAAGTTCAAATCCACGAATTTTTGTCATTATTTTTTCCTTTCGATACATCTATTGACTAGTATTTGTATAAACTAGCCATGCTAGCTTCAGACTTTTAAATCTATCCTATTATAATCTATTCGAAATAAGATGACAAAGGTAATAATCTAATCAGTTTCTCATTAAACGAAGATTGACTTTTAACCAGGAAAACGCTAACATAATACTAGATATAATACTTTTAAGGAGAATTGTCATGAAATTCATCGGACTTGTTGGTACGAATTCAAAACGTTCAACTAATAGACAATTATTGCAATATATTCAGAAACATTTTGCAGATAAGGCAGACATCGAACTTGTTGAAATCAAAGACCTCCCTGTCTTTAACAAACCCGCTAACAAACAATTGCCAGAAAGTGTCCTTGAAATCGTTAAAAAAATCGATGAGGCTGATGGGGTTATTATTGGAACACCTGAGTATGACCACTCAATTCCAGCTGTTCTCATGAATGCTTTAGCTTGGGTCTCATACGGTGTTTTCCCTCTTTTGAATAAGCCTGTTATGATTACAGGAGCATCTTATGGAACTCTAGGAGCTTCTCGTGCACAGCTACAACTTCGTCAAATTTTGAATGCTCCAGAAATCAAAGCTAATGTGCTTCCAGACGAATTCTTGCTTTCACATTCCCTTCAAGCTTTTGATAGCAATGGTGATTTAGTTGACCTCGATGTCATCAAAAAATTAGATGCTATTTTCGATGACTTCCGTCTCTACGTCAAAATTACTGGTAAACTCTCACATGCTACAGAGTTATTACATAAAGAAGCTGAAGACTTCGACTGGGAAAGCCTATAAGACAGGAGAATAGAAACTATGAAATTTGTTGGACTCGTTGGAGCAAATTATGATCAATCATATAACCGTAAACTGCTCGAATTTATCAGAAGACATTTTAAAATTAAATTTGAACTTGAAGTTTTGGAAATTGATGACGTTCCTATGTTTAACCAAGATGAAAAATGGAATGAAAGTTTCCAACTTCGCTTACTTAATAACAAAATTACACGCGCTGACGGTGTCATCATTGCAACACCTGAGCACAACCACACTATCTCTGCAGCACTTAAATCAGTATTAGAGTGGCTATCATTCGAAGTGCACCCTTTTGAAAACAAGCCTGTAATGATTGTTGGTGCTTCTTACTACGATCAAGGGACTTCACGTGCCCAAGTGCATTTGCGTAAAATCCTTGAAGCGCCTGGTGTTAATGCTTATACACTTCCAGGTAATGAATTCTTGCTTGGAAAGGCTAAAGAAGCTTTTGACCTTGAGGGGAACATTACTAACGAAGGTACTATTAACTTCCTTGAACAATGCTTAGATAATTTCATCCAATATGTAGGAGTGGTTTCTAAATTGAAAAAACCAAAACCAATCGAACCTGAAGACTTGGATTGTAACAACCCAATCGCTACAACTGTTACTGAGGTCGACCCTGATGATCCTGAATGGGTAGAAAAAGTAGCTGAAATTACTGGTGCGGTATCTGGCGATACCTACGTAAAATTAGACCACGGTATCTTGACAGTTAATCAAATTGACATGTTCCTCAAGGCTATGCCATTTGAATTGACCTATGCCGATGATAATAACCAGTTCCTATACTACAATAACGCCCATCAAGATCCTGACACTATGTTTGCCAAACGTGTGCCACCTCAATCTGGTAGCCGTATGTCAACTGTTCACGGCTCACTTCCACCAGCTCGTATGAAAAATGTGGAATGGGTTATCGGTACACTCCGTAATGGTAACCAAGAATACGTTCGTACGATTGTCCCAGGGTCACCTGAAGGAGTTATCAATACGCATAACTATCAGGCTATGTACTATGATGATGGTTCTTATGCAGGAATCAATGAAATCGTCTTTAACTTTAAACCATGGCTTGACTGGTATCTCGAAACAACTGGTCAACGCCTTGTCGGAGGAAGCGGTCCTTTTGCACCAGCTGCAGCTAGTCATGGCGGTAGCGACGCCACATCTGGAGCATCAGATGCTGGTGGTCACGGAGATGCATCTTCAGCCGCAGATGCCACATCCGGAGCATCCTCATATTAAGACTTGGAAAAGTTGGGACAAAATGTCCTGACTTTTTTTCATGGTCATCTTAGACTTGTTTTCACTCGAGCTTGCGCATTTGCCCATGCTCCATGCCACACATTTTAGAGGTAAACCTATGTCTCAATTTCAAGAAAAAGTTTTCGCTGCTTGCGCTAAAAAAGAAGCTCTCTTTGACGAAAGTCTGGGGCGCTATGCCTTGCGTTCTATGCTTGCAGGAGCTTATCTTACCATGTCGACTGCTGTAGGAATTATTGGTGCGGATGTTATCGCAACAGGTATTCCAGCCCTTTCTCGTTTTGTCTTTGCCTTTATCTTTGCCATCGGACTGGTCTTCGTTCTCATATTCAATGGAGAGTTGGCTACTTCAAACATGATGTTCCTGACCAGTGGTGCCTATTATGGTAAAATCAAATGGAGCAAGGTGTGTACCATCCTCCTCTACTGTACCTTCTTTAATTTTGTCGGTGCCCTTATCTTGGCCTGGTTCTTCAACCAATCCTTCTCTTTCCAACATTTGACTGACAAGAGTTTCTTAGTTACTGCTGTCTCAACCAAGCTTGGAAAAACAGATTGGATGAACTTTACAGAAGGTATTACAGCTAATATGTTCGTTAATATTGCCATCTTGGGCTACATGCTCCTCAAAGAAGAATCTGCTAAAATTTTCATTGCGCTATCAGCTATCTTTATGTTTGTATTTTTGATTAATGAACACTTGATTGCGAACTTTGCTTCTTTCATGTTGCTCGGTTTCAACGGCGTGCGTGATGCTGTGGATAATTTCACTTTGGCAAATATTCTACGTCAGTGGGTAGTCGTTTTCTTCGGTAACTGGATTGGCGGAGGTATTTTCATCGGTTTGGCATATTCTTGGCTCAATAAAACTAAAACACCTCACATTGATTAGGAGACCACATGCGTCAAAAAACATTCATCAAACAAACCAGCCTAGCTATTCTACTCTATTTTATTTGCCTAGCCCTTGCAGTGGCTATTGATTTAATCTTTTTCAAAGTCAAAAATATGTATCATACCCCTGCTTTAGCGGCTATCTTTGCAGGCTGGGTCTACTTGGGGCTTATCAGAAAGACAAAACAATTTGGAGCAATTACCTGTCTGGGTATCTTTATGTCCCTCTTTTTCTTTGCCTCTGGGCACTTTGTTCTAGCCTTTCTTCCTAGCTTGCTAGCTGGCCTTGTTGCTGACCTTCTAGCTAAGAAAGGGAACTATGAGAATAGTAAACTTAATTTACTTTCCTATATGATCTTTTCTCTAGGGAACTTAGCACCCATTATCACCATGTGGCTTGCACCCAAAGCCTATATCGCACAGCTCCTAGCCAAAGGGAAAACTCAAGATTATGTAAATCAAGTTATGGTTCCCTTTACAGCCAGTCATGTCCTAACTCTGATTGGAGGAACACTCATGGCTGCTCTCATTGGGGGCTACATTGCCCAAAATTGGCTAAAAAAATAAATAGCCAGCAGCCCTCCTAACAGAGAGTACAAGACAAACATGCTTTTCTTATGTTATAATGAGAAAGAATACAGTCTTTTTCTACTTTGTTAGAAAGGACCTAAAGGGAGACCTAATGATGAAAAAACAAAAAATCGCTGTCTTGGGCCCTGGTTCATGGGGAACTGCCCTTGCTCAGGTACTCAACGACAACGGACACGAGGTCCGTATTTGGGGAAACATCCCTGAACAAATTGATGAAATTAACGAGAAACACACCAATACCCGCTACTTCAAGGATGTGGTTTTGGATGAAAACATTAAAGCCTACAAAGAGCTATCTGAAGCCCTAGATAGTGTCGACGCTGTTCTCTTTGTTGTTCCAACCAAGGTCACTCGCTTAGTTGCTAAGCAAGTTGCTGAACTTTTGGACCACGAAGTTGTTGTCATGCATGCTTCAAAAGGTTTAGAACCTGGAACACACGAACGTCTTTCAACAATCCTTGAAGAAGAGATTCCTAAGGAACTTCGTAGTGAGATTGTTGTCGTATCTGGTCCAAGCCACGCTGAAGAAACTATTGTTCGCGATATCACTTTGATTACAGCAGCATCTAAGGATCTTGAAGCGGCACGCTATGTCCAAGGTATTTTCAGCAATAGCTACTTCCGCCTCTACACCAATTCAGATGTGATTGGTGTTGAAACAGCTGGTGCTCTTAAAAACATTATCGCGGTAGGTGCTGGTGCCCTCCACGGTATGGGATATGGGGACAATGCTAAGGCAGCCGTTATTACTCGTGGCCTTGCGGAAATTACTCGTCTTGGTGTGAAACTTGGGGCTGATCCTTTGACTTACAGCGGTCTATCTGGGGTTGGTGACCTTATTGTTACAGGAACCTCTATCCATTCACGTAACTGGCGTGCTGGGGATGCGCTCGGTCGTGGAGAAAAGCTAGAAGACATTGAACGTAACATGGGAATGGTTATCGAAGGTATTTCAACCACAAAGGTTGCCTATGAAATCGCCCAAGAACTCGGCGTCTACATGCCAATAACAACAGCAATCTACAAATCTATCTATGAGGGTGCTGATATCAAGGAATCTATTCTCAATATGATGTCCAATGAATTGCGCTCTGAAAATGAATGGGATAAAAAATAAAAATCTAAGGAGTTCTCATGAAGAATCAAAAAGTTAGAAAAGCTATCATCCCCGCTGCAGGACTCGGAACACGCTTTTTACCAGCTACTAAGGCCTTGGCCAAAGAAATGTTGCCAATCGTTGACAAACCAACCATCCAATTTATCGTTGAAGAAGCCCTCAAATCAGGTATCGAAGATATCTTGGTGGTTACTGGTAAATCAAAACGTTCTATCGAAGACCACTTTGATTCAAACTTCGAGTTAGAATATAACTTGGAACAAAAAGGTAAGACAGACCTGTTGAAATTGGTTAATGACACTACTGCTATTAACCTCCACTTTATCCGCCAAAGCCACCCACGTGGCCTTGGAGATGCTGTTCTTCAAGCTAAAGCATTTGTCGGGAATGAGCCATTTGTTGTTATGCTTGGTGATGACCTTATGGATATCACTAACGATAAAGCTGTACCATTGACTAAACAGCTCATTAACGATTATGAGGAAACACACGCATCAACCATTGCAGTTATGCCTGTACCACACGAAGAAGTTTCTTCTTATGGTGTCATCGCCCCTCAAGGCGAAGGCGAAAATGGACGTTATAGCGTTGAAACTTTCGTTGAAAAACCAAATCCAGAGGATGCACCAAGTGATCTTGCTATCATCGGACGTTACCTTCTAACACCTGAAATTTTCGGTATTTTGGAAACTCAAGAACCAGGTGCTGGAAACGAAGTCCAATTGACTGATGCTATCGATACGCTTAACAAGACACAACGCGTCTTTGCTCGCGAATTTACTGGAGACCGTTATGATGTCGGTGACAAATTCGGATTCATGAAAACGTCTATCGATTATGCGCTTAAACATCCTCAAATTAAAGATGACCTCAAGCAATACCTCATTGACTTGGGTCACAAACTTGAAGGCAAACCAGCTAAAAAAGACTAATATAAAATCCATCGAACATGACATTCGATGGATTTTTCATATGACTTAAAAATAAGTGAATCCTAGAAGAATCAGCAATAGTAAAATGTAGGTTAAAAGAGCTGTAAAACGCCAACCTTTACTAAATAAGCGACTTTCAACCTTGTTAGCCAAAAAGATAGCTGCAAGAGCACCTCCAACTAAACCACCAAGATGGCCTGTAATCCCAACACTAGGTGTAAACAGGTTGAAGATTAAGTTTATGACAATCAAAGCCAAGTAATTGCGACCTAACTGATTAAGCAAAGGACTATGACTATAGTAGCCAAGAATCACAACAGCCGCAAAAAGTCCAAACAAGGATGTCGAAGCACCAGCTGCAATAACATTAGGCGTAAAAAGTAAGGTAAAGGCATTTCCCATAACACCAGCTAACAAATAGAGCCCTAGAAAACGTAGAGTCCCAAAAATATGCTCAGCCATTTTCCCCATAAAGTAAAGGGCAAGCATATTAAATAGAAAATGCTCAACACCTATATGCACAAAAATCGGTGTTACAAGACGCCAGAGGTTCAGTGGGCTGTACTGAACAAAAGCACCGTACATAGCCCCCATCTTAAAGAGGCTCAAAGGTGAGGTCGCTTGAAAGCCGTTTAAAAGATATTGACAGATAAAAGTCAACGTCGTAAGCCCCAACAATAGATAGGTTGCTGGGTATTTCTTCCACTCATTTATTTGCATGTGACGACCTCCTTAACAGGAATATCATAGCTGTCTGGTTGAAAATCATGTTTCTGGCAAGGATAAACCGTACTAACGGTCTCCCCTTCAAAGTCAGACAAAAAGCGGTCATAGTAACCTGCTCCGTAACCAATACGATAGCCTTCATCATTGAAAACTACTCCTGGCACATGAATCAAATCAATCTCTGATTTATCCACAGCCAAATCAGACGCAGGTTCCATCAAGCCAAAAGAGGTTGCAACAAGATTATCTGGATCATAATCCACAAAAATCATTCGACCTTGTTTATATGTTTTAGGAATCAACAGTCGTTTACCATCCTTTAAAGCCTGATTGATTAAAAGACTGGTATCATATTCATGAGGAAAAGACAAATAAGTCGCAATCACCTGGGCATCTTTATAAGCAGGTAAGGCAATCAATTGCTCCAAAAGATATTGATCTATCTTAGCCTTAGTCTCAGGATCTTGTGAAGTTAACTGAGCCAAGACTGTTTTTCTAAGTTCATTTTTCATAGGTTTATCATATCAAAAAAGCTACCAAAAGTCAGACTTGGTAGATTTTTTAGCTGTATCAACTATGGTTAGGCTTCTGCCTTGTGTTTAAGGAATTTTCCAATTTCAGTCACTGCAAAAGCGAGGGCATCTTCATTTGGACTCATCTTAGGATGGTGAAGTGCATATGGCGTGTCAATTCCCAACCAGAACATGACACCTGGAACCTTACTAAGCAAATAACCAAAATCCTCTCCAGTCATAGCTGGTGGACAATCAATCAAGTTGACCTCTGGGCTAGCATCAAAGAAGCTCATTAACTCTTTAGCCAAGGCTGGATTATTTTCCACAGGAAGATAACCACCTTGTTTCAACATGATATCCACTTCCATACCAAAGCTAGCTGCCACGCCTTCTGCAATCTGACGCACGCGCTTCTGGATAAGGAGACTCATTTCCTGAGTAAGGGTACGAATAGTTCCATAAACCTCTGCAGTTTCAGCGATAACATTATTAGTAGTTCCTGCATGGAACGAACCAAAGGTAACTACCCCACCCTGGATAGGGTCAACATTACGACTAACAATCGTTTGCACCTGAGTAATAAAGTAAGAAGCTGCTACAAGGGCATCATTGGCCTCATGTGGAAAGGCTGCATGTCCACCTTTCCCCTTGAAAGTAACGAGGACTTCACAAGTCCCAGCAAAAAGGGTGCTTGTGTTAGTCGCAATATCACCTACCTTGAAATCTGGACGGACGTGAAGGCCATAGAACTCATCTGGCAACCAATCTCCAAAGGCACCATCCTCATACATAAGCATACCACCAGCTTCATTTTCTTCAGCCGGCTGGAAGAGGAAGAGCATGTTATTTTTAGGCTGTACTTGAAGCATCTGATCCAAGAGACCAAGCGCTGTGGTCATGTGCATATCGTGTCCACAAGCATGCATACGACCTTCATGAGTAGACTTGAAGTCAAGACCTGTTTCCTCTACGATTGGAAGACCATCAATATCTGTACGCCAACCAATAGTCTTTTCAGGAGCATGCCCGTGAAGATAGACAAGAATCCCTGTACGCCAAGTACGTTTCTCCACAAAATCCTTACCTTCAGTCATTTCAGCAATACGCTCTAAGAGATAAGCCTGAGTTTTAAATTCTTCCAAACCAATTTCAGGAATTTGGTGAAGGTCTCGTCTGATTTTAATTAAATCAAGTGTCATGTTTTTATCCTTTTTATTTGTCTTATTTTATAGAGAATCTAGAAATAGAGGCCTTACAGGCCTCTACTATCAATATGTTACAAGTTACGCAAAGCATCTTCGAGTGCTGTTTTTTGTTGTGTTTTCTCATCAATTTCCTTGATGATACGAGCTGGAACACCAGCCACAACCACATTTTCAGGAACATCTTGAGTAACGATAGCTCCAGCAGCAACGACTGAACCGTTACCAACTTGAACACCTTCAATAACAACAGCATTGGCACCAACAAGAACGTTGTCACCGATACGAACTGGGTCTGCTGAAGCTGGTTCAATCACTCCAGCAAGGACTGCACCCGCACCGATGTGGCTGTTTTTACCAACAGTAGCACGACCACCAAGGATAGCACCCATATCAATCATAGTACCAGCACCAATTTCAGCACCGATATTGATTACAGCACCCATCATAACGACAGCATTGTCTTCGATAGTTACTTGGTCACGGATAATGGCACCTGGTTCGATACGTGCATTAAGGTGACGTTTATCAAGCAAGGGAACAGCTGAGTTACGACCATCTTGTTCCACAACATAGTCCTTGTTTTCAGTCAAGTTAGCAAGAAGTGGTTCAATATCTTTCCAGTCTCCGAAAAGAACGTTACCAAGTTTAGTGACAGAAGCTGGAACAGCAGTTGCCAATTCCCCTTCAAAAGTTACTTTAACATTCGTTTTCTTTTCAGCATTACCGATAAAAGCGATAATTTCTTGTGCAGACATTTTTTGTGCAGTCATGAGATTCTCCATTCACATAAAGTTAGGAATTATTATACCAAAAATTCTGATAATTGTCTTTGCTTTTGCCAAATACAGTGTATTTTTATGTAAAATTGGTCTTTAGAGCCTCTATATCAGTAATCACTCGGTCTGGCTTGATTGGGGAATTCTCCAGTTCTCGACGGGAATAAGGGAAGGTATTGAGCAAGATACCATCGATCCCAACTGCTTCAGCCACAGCAATATCAGTCGTCAAGTCATTTCCAACCATGACAGTCTCAGACGGGTTTAACCCATAATCATCCAAAACTTGCTTTAAAAATTCAGGTTGAGGCTTACAGATACCGGCATCCGAAGACAAGTAAATAGCATCAAAATAAGATCTTAACGCCATTAGGTCAATCTCAGCGTTAGTAAAGGCTGCTTGAGCATTAGACAAGAGATAAATCCGACAGCCCTGTTCTTTTAGAAAGGCTAGCACCTCCTTGGTATGGGGATAAGCCGTCACATGTTTGCGAGATAAGACGCGAAAGACCATTGCTATCAATTGTCCCCAATCTTCCGGCTGATTAGAATTACTAGACTGAGGCCGAGCATCTACATAAAGCTGGTTAAAAATGTGGGCTAAATCAATTTCTGGATAAGCAACTCCTTTGAGCTCTATTAACTCCTTACGGGCCTGATCCACGTGCTTAGCATAAGCCTTTTTAAGAGCATCACCCTCATAAGCCGCTCCATAAGCCTGATATAGTTGGCCTAGTTTATCCCATAACACAGGATCCTTCTCATCGGTTAGGATATCAACCAAGGTACCATAAAAATCAAAAATGTAGTTCTTATAGGCTCTGTTTTTCATCGCTTTTTACCCATTACTGAAACTTTCCTACTTATTGCTCTCATCATACACCTTTTAGGAAGACCAAACAAGCTAACTGAGACATTTTCCCATCAAAAAAATCCCAACGATTGTTAGGATTGCTTATCATCTCTAATACGGCCAATCAGCAGTTCTCCCGCAACGGTTAATTGCGTCACTGAAGTCAAGTCCAAAGTATCCTTATTGGCATGGAAAAAAAGAGGTGTCATCTCGGCAAATGTTTGAACATGCTCTGATGGCATAGACCAAGTCTTAGCAATCGTCACACGCTCCAAAAGGTCACAGGACTCTTGAAAATGTTCCAGAACATCCTGGTTCGAATAAGCCTGCGCCTCCGGTAACAATTGGCGAAACTCTTTAAGATGATCCTCATGAGGAATAACCTTAAAAACCAAGCCATAATCAGACAAAAGTCGTCCAAATTCTTGATAATTAGCTGGTGAAAAAATATCTAAAATCACATCAATACTATGTTCACGTAAAGGCAATTGAGCCAAATCGCCAACAAACCAAGCTACGTTTTTCTGAGGATTTTGACGTGCCGCAAGAAGGATTGAATCCTTAGACAAGTCAAAGGCCATGAAATCCTTGTCAAACTCTTGAGCCAACTGACGGCTATAATAGCCTTCACCACAGGCAACATCTAGAACGTGCGAGTGTTTAGGAAGGTCACGCAAGTGCTCTGAAATCACCTCCAGAATAGGATCGTAATAGCCTGCCGCAAGAATCTGACTCCTCTTTTCAAAAGAAGCCATATCATAGTGCTTATCTCCCTTGGTCTGTCTCAAAAAATTAACAAAGCCCTGCTTGGCGATATTAAAGGTATGCCTATTCTGACAAACCAAGCTAGACAAATCCAAATGCATTGGCGCCTGACAGATAGGACAAGCAAAAAGACTCTCTTGATCTTTAAAAACACTAAATTTGGCCATAAATCCTCCTTAACACAAAAAAAGAGCACACACCTGAAATCGCTTAGGGCTGCTGGATTCCTCCCCTGACCCGCTTCACGCACAGATGTTGCTCCGAAAAATATTATACCATAAATTGAAGTGATTGCAAGTAGAGAACTTATGATAAGACTAGCTAGACCTACCCCTATCAATCCCTATTATCTTCTTCTGTCAGTATAACCTTCGATAAAACATAAGACTTACCATGGTGACATTTATGTCACTACTTTTTTATTTCTCGACACCTTATAATAAATCCATAGCTTGAGTAAAGCACCAAAAGCTAGTGACATGGCTGACTTTATTGAAAGGAGAAGTCATATTTAACATATCTCTTAACTCGTGGTGAGAGGGTATGAGATTTAAAAACTCACCAAAAATAAAAAAAGGAGAATGACAATGATTAACAAAGAAATGAAGGCAGCTGACCTAGCCTCAGTAACAGGAGGCGGATGGAAGACTAACCTTGCCATTGGAGGGCTCTGCCTAGCTTCAGGACCTATTGGAACTATGGTATGCCTTGGAGCCTACAATGGCTACATGGACTCTGCGAGATAAAAGAAAGGACATATGAACAATGACTAAGACCATTAACAATCGTAAAAACATGACTACTCAAGAACTTGAAACTGTATCAGGTGGAGTGGTTCCTTGGGCCGCTATTTCTGTTGGCATTGCTGCTGCAAAACTGACTTATGACCTTAGCTATGCTGCAGGTAAGTCTTTCTATAACCTCACCCACTAACTAACAGAACTCGGCTGACATCTCAAAGATTTTGAGGATGATAACTCATGAAACATATAAACAATCAAACAAATAATACTACTGCTAATCAATCACCTAAAATGAATAACTATTTACTCGTAAAAATAGCTTTAGCTGGAATTATCAGTAGCCTACTTCTGATACTCCTAATCAACCTTATCTTTTATGTACGATTAGGAACACCAATTATTGATACTAATTTGAAGTCCGCTTTTGGTACTCTGATTCTCTTTATGCCTATTTTTCTTTTAACAAGTGAGAAAGAAAAAAATAAAGCATAGAAAGAGTGACCTAAATTGCCTTCAGGAAAACAAAAAAATCATCTTCCATTAAAAAGTGCAAGTCCCTTTGGACTTGCACTTTTGTTTACATCTCTTGCCTTGTTTCCAATTTAGCCAATCGTTTGGCTTCTTTTTTGCGTTCACGACTCTGACGGAAAAAGTCTTGCATAATCTTAGCACACTCTTCCTCCATGACACCAGTCTCTACTTCTACGCGATGGTTGAGACGCTCATCTCTTAGGATATCGTAAAGGCTACCCGCACCACCAAACTTTTGATTGCTTGCTCCATAGATAACTTTAGGAATACGAGCCAAGCCAATTGCCCCACTACACATGACACAGGGTTCGATGGTTACAAAGAGGGTACAATCTAACAAACGCCAATTGCCTACAGTCCTATTAGCCTCTTGAATAGCCATGACCTCCGCATGCATGATAGCTTGATTGAGCTCCTCACGTGCATTGTGCCCACGGCCTATGACTTCGCCATTTTTAACGATGACACAGCCAATTGGAATCTCTGCTTTATCTAGAGATTTTTCGGCCTCCTTAAGAGCTTCAGACATAAAAAAGTCTTTCTCTTCTTGGGTAAAGTCAAGCATTAGTGTCACTCCCGTTCCAAGATTTGCGAGACAATATCTCACTTAGTCCTTCTATTATAGCATAAGAAAAGAAATACCGAAGACCTCCATTTTAAAGGACACAAAAAAAGCTAAGACGAATCATCCTAGCTTCAAACACATTAGTCTGGTGAGTCTTAGGAATCACACCAATGTGTTCCCCCAAGGCTAGACGAAAAGTCAACGACCGCTTAACATCCTAATTCATATGTCAGTCGGAGTGTCATAGTCAATTGTCTGTGAAATCATTATACAGGCCTAAGGCCTCACAACGATAAACAAAAATGCAACTGTCTCAAACAATTGCAAGGATAGCGTTATAGTTGTGATATTTCACACTTTCCTTCCAAACAAATAATGCCTACTATAAAAGTAACTTTTATAGCTTTTTCCTTACCCATCTATAGTTTATCATGAAACCTCTATCATTTAATTTAAAAATCGGTAATAAAACAATAATATAGATTAGAAACAACTGTTAATTGTATGCATTCTTTTGAATATTTTGCTTAACATTTAAAACGTTGATATATCAACGTTTTATGGCTTCCTAAACTATTTTTTCTAGTCTATCTACACTATTAAACACCTATCATCCTAAGTCTTATCTAATTTTACTGTTTATTAGTCTAACAAGTGTTTAATATTTTATCTCCAACAATTCTTCAAAACAAGGTATGGAACAAGATAATGATTTTTTATAGAGGTTGCTTCAAAGATAGGAGACCTAGATAGCTAGTCAAAGGATAAACTAGAAGGGAAGCTCTTCTTCCAAGACGAGGTCAGCCAAGTCATTATCAGGATTATTTTCCCTAACAGCACGCTGAGCACGACTCTCCAGAAGTTGGAAAGAGGAACAAAGCACTTCAGTAACGTAATGAGTTTTACCATCCTTATCGTACTTACGGGTACGAAGCTCACCATCAAGAGAAATTAAACTCCCCTTGCTAGCATAAGATGCTAAGGTCTCAGCCAAACGCCCCCAGACAACCACTGTAATAAAATCAGCCTCACGCTCACCATTTTGCGTCTTATAGCGACGATTAACCGCAACTGTAACACGTGTAAAAGACCTATCGCTAGCAGTTTTTACCATTTCAGGAGTCGCCGTCAAACGTCCAATTAAAATAACTTTGTTATACATTTTTTTACCTCCACCTATCTATTCGTAAGCGGAAGTAAAAAAAGTGACAGATTTTGAAAAAGCAAGAATAAAAATAATATATATATCACATTATTGACTTCAATTAAATAGAAAAAAGTAAAATCTATTCGGGTGAAAAGCAGGATGAGTTCTTCAATAAATGTACTTGTCACTAAATATTAGACATCTGAAGATGAGCTGAGCTACTAGCAAAGGAAGTAGGAAGCTTGGTATGAGCTGTCGATTCAAAGAACAGTTATCGCCATACAAACTTGTCATTAGTTTACTTACTCAAATCATCCTCTGCTGACCCAGAGTTACCACTTAAAATAATTTTAACACTCCGTTTTGAAGTTCTTCTATTGATAGAAGAGAGACGAGAGTCCTTTGCCTTTTTCTTTGTAAGCTGAAATAGTTTGGAATTCACTTATTGCATACTACCAATGACCAATACTATAAAAGATAAAATATTTCCTAGCACATGAACCATCAAGGGATAGTAAATATTTCCCTTTTCATTCACATAAATAATTGAAAGGGTTACTCCGCCACCTAAGTAACCAACTGCACTGACCCACTCTGATAAAGACAAACTGTGCATATGGGTCAAGGCGAAAACAAATCCTACCACACAAATGCTTAGCCAGCTTGGCAAATGTCTCTGTAAACAATGCAATAAAATTTGACGGAAAAAGAGTTCTTCCACCAAAGGTCCAATGATACAGGCGAAAACTGCTATCAGTAGTGGTTGTTCTTTAAAGGTACTTTGTATATTAGCCTCGTTTAGTCCTTGTTCACTTAGTCCCAAAACCTGCCTCAATATTGCCGATAGTAGTCCAAAGAAAATGGTCACCAGGACAAGTAAGAGCCAGCCTTTTAAAACCCCCAAGAAAAATTTTCTTTTAGAACTTCTGACCTCTTCCCACTTTTTGAGCAATTCAGACTTAAATAAGAAGCAACCATACAAAAACATGATGGTATAAACTAAATAGGTCGTTAAAGAAGAAGGTAAGGGAGCATCAAATACTCGTATACCGTCAAAAACAAAGAGGACTGTATAGAGAATCATAAAAACAAGGACTCCCTTATGTTTGTTGTAAGCCATTGAACTTTCCTTTCTTTTATAATCATCACCAAATCTGAGTCTGACAGATAAATAAAACACAACTTGATTAATAAACTTGAAGCCACATTTTTTAGATAATTGCTCGGATAAAGTTGTTTTGGCAAATAATAGAGATTGAGAGCAATACTATTATATTTTGATGATGAACTTGGTAAGCATAAAGAGGTTCTCGAAAATTTTGAACCATTTGCCAAGACGAGCTCTCCTGAAAAAAAAGCGGCTTACTTACCGCTTCTTGTCTTATTTACCCTTTCCAGTGTTTGGCTGGATCAAAAGCCTCTCCGACTACTGCTGAATCATCAAGTTCAATAATACCACGTTTTTGTGGGGCATTTGGAAGTGCCAACTCACGTGGGGCACACATCATACCATAACTATCTTCACCACGAAGTTTTCCTGGGAAGATAAGGGCACCGCTAGGCATCATAGCACCAGGAAGAGCTACGATAGTTTTAAGACCAAGGGCTGCGTTTGGTGCTCCTGCAACGATTTGGACCTTCTTATCACCGATGTTCACTTGGCAGATGTTAAGGTGGTCACTGTCTGGATGTGCAACCATTTCATCAATTTGTCCAACCACAAAGACTGGTCCTTGTGTGTTTTCCAAACGCTCTTCAAAGCCCTCTTTAGCCAATTCCTCGTTCAAAACAGCTACATCTTGGTCTGACAAGAAAACTTGACCGTTACCTTCGATATCAATGAGGCTTGACGCTTCAAAAATATTCCAAGCAAGAGTCTTGCCTGTTTCATCAGCTGTGACACGCGCCACTTTACCTTTACGTTCTACGCTACGTTTGATGTCCTTAGTATCTTCCAAGATAACCAACAAAACGTCACCAACTTGTTCCTTATTGTATGCAAAAATCATGGGTTCTCCTTCAATAGTTCTTTTATAGATTTTAAAATCGACTGACATGCCAAGAATCGTCATTACTACCATAGCGATAACTAATCTTGTCAATTTTCCAGTCACTCTCTGTTAATTTTATGATAAATTGTTTATGGTACCAAAAGTCATTCCCATAAGAAAATTCGAGAAACATCTTAGCCTTACTCTTCATAATAAACTTAGCTCGACAGGGCTCTAACACAAAATCATAGGTGCCTGGAGAACCAAAAGAAGCTGAAAAACCTCTTTTATAACAGTTATCAGTCAAGTGTTTTTGAGCTAAAGGAGTCAACTTCTCTTTAAATTCATCAAATAACTCCATTTCTCCAGGAATAGTTTGATGTGTAGGAAGATTATTTTCCTTTTTGTAGGTGTTTATTTCTTGGTGTTTTAGGAAGATATCACTTTCAATTTTGGAATGCTCTACTAAAATTTGGCATAATTCTTCGATGATCTCCTCATTTTTTTCTGTCAGATACTTTTCTTTAGTTTCTGAAATATCAAGAGAGATATTAGGAAAGTGATTGATTTTCATCTTTTAAATCTCCGACAAAAAGGCAGTGATTTCTTCTTTGGTTTTACGAGCTTTATTGACCAAGCGTCCCAATTCTTGACCTTTCTGAGTCACGACAAAACTTGGGATACCAAAAATATTCCAAGTTTGCGCCAAAGCCATATAATCATCACGGTTGACACGCACAAAGGTCATATCTGGATGGAGGGCTTCAATTTCAGGCATAACGGGATAGATGAACTGGCAGTCTGGACACCAATCGGCAGTGAAAAAGAAAACCACCTTTTGATCACTTTCAACATAGCTTGCCAATTCTTCAAGATTCTTAGGAATAATCATGCCTGCTCCTCCTCATAGGTCAAGATATCCTCTGCATAAACAAAGCTATAGGAACGTCCATCCTCTAAGACGATACCTCCTGTAAGTCCTGGATTTTCCTTATCAGTGGGATTTGTATAAAGGACTGCGATAGTCCCCAAGTGAGATAATTCTTGTCTAATATCTTGGATTAATGCAGCCTTCTTCATTTCTGCACGTGACTGTCTATACTTCTCTGCCATTGCCAAGAGACCTAAAGCTCCTACGCCTCCAGCAAACAAGGCCAATGTTTTACGTTTCATAAGAAACATTTTACCATAATTTTAGACGAATGGGGAGAGGCTACCTATCTCTTGAGAATCGTGCTAAAATAGTAGCAAGTACTACTCAAGGAGGATTTTATGACTACCCTATTTGACAAAATTAAAGAAGTAACCGAGCTCAGTGCTACTTCAGGCTTTGAAGCTCCTGTACGCGACTACCTTCGCAAAAACATCACCCCACTTGTAGATGAGGTCCAAACAGATGGTCTCGGTGGTATTTTCGGTATCAAGCATAGCCAAGCAGAAAATGCCCCTAAGGTGCTTGTGGCTGCCCACATGGATGAAGTTGGGTTTATGATTAAGGAAATCAAAGCAGACGGGACTTTCCGTGTCGTCGAACTTGGTGGTTGGAACCCACTGGTTGTCAGCTCACAACGCTTCACCCTACACACTCGTGACGGTCGTGTCTATCCTGTCATCTCAGGTTCAGTGCCACCTCATTTCTTACGTGCTAGTGGCGGAGCTTCAAGTCTTCCTAGTGTTTCTGATATCGTCTTTGATGCTGGTTTTGCTAACCAAGAAGAAGCAAATGCCTACGGTGTTTTCCCAGGTGATGTCATCATTCCTGAATCAGAAACAATTCTAACAGCCAATCAAAAGAATGTCATTTCTAAAGCTTGGGATAACCGTTATGGTGTTCTCATGATTCGTGAACTCTTGGAAAACGTTAAGAATCAAGAACTCAACAATACTCTAATTGCTGGTGCCAATGTTCAAGAAGAAGTTGGTTTACGTGGTGCCCATGTCTCTACCACTAAATTTGATCCTGAAGTTTTCTTTGCAGTGGACTGTTCTCCTGCAGGGGATATCTATGGTAATCAAGGTAAGGTAGGCGATGGTACCCTTATTCGTTTCTTCGATCCAGGTCACATCATGTTGCCAAATATGAAAGATTTCCTTTTGACTACAGCTGAAGAAGCGGGTATCAAATACCAATACTACTGTGCTGCGGGCGGAACAGATGCTGGTGCCGCTCACTTGCAGAATGCTGGTGTTCCATCAACAACTATCGGTGTTTGTGCCCGCTACATTCACTCGCACCAAACCCTTTATGCGATGGATGACTTCCTAGAAGCACAGGCCTTCTTACAAGCTATTGTTAAGAAGTTGGATCGCTCAACAGTAGATTTAATTAAAAACTACTAAGATAAGGAGTAACCCATGATTATAGGTTTTATCGGTGTCGGAAAAATGGCAACAGCCATTATCAACGGCCTAAATACAAGCTCACATCGTATCATTATTTCAGGGTCTTCCTTGGCTCGTTCACGCCAGCTTGCAGAGGAACTAGAGGTTGAAGCGGCTGCTTCCCATCAGGAATTGTTGGATAATGCTGACCTGGTCATCCTTGGTATCAAACCTCAAATGTTTGACAAGGTACTAGCCGGTCTCAATTTTCATCAACCTATCATAAGTATGGCTGCTGGAGTGACCTTGGAACGCCTTGCTTCCCTCACCAGTCCAGACCTTCCTCTTATTCGTATCATGCCGAACCTTAATGCTCAGATCCTCAAAAGCACTACTGGTCTTTGCACTAATGATAAGGTATCCGAGGACCTTTTGGCAGTTGCCAAGGAAATCACAGACAGTTTTGGAACCACTGTTGAATTGGCTGAGAAAGACTTTGATACCTTTACTGCCCTAGCAGGTTCTAGCCCTGCCTACATCGCCCTCTTTATCGAGGCTCTAGCCAAGGCTGGTGTCAAAAATGGCCTAAGTAAGCAGGTCGCTCTGACCATTGCCACACAGACGGTTCTAGCTACTGCTGAAAATCTCAGTCTTGGTAGCGACAGTCCACATGATCTTATTGACAAGGTCTGTAGCCCTGGTGGGACTACTATCGCCGGTCTCATGGACCTTGAGCGTACAGGCCTCACCCATAGTGTAGTTTCAAGTATTGATACAACCATTGCTAAAGCCAAAAAACTATAAGAAAAAAGCTCGGAAGATTCCGAGCTTTATTTGGTATATGGCGCTAAAAATTGTAAGAGTAACAACATTGAAACCGCAATGCTATTGTTAATGATATGGGCAATGATACAGTACTCTAACTTTTGAAACTTACGATATGCTATTCCAAGGGCAAGACCCATACCTGCATATACAATCCAAACACCGATACTATTCGGCATATGAACAAGGCCAAAAAGTAAACTACTAACAATCAAGCCAACAATAGAATCTGGATTAAAGACGCGTCCCATGAGGAGCCCGCGAAAAACCAGCTCTTCCACAATCGGTGCCATAATTACCGTAAACGTTATGAGGAGGAAGGGATTCATATGGGCATTTTCTATGGCTGCCTGATTGGTGCTATTACTAACACCTTCCATCATCATGACCATAGAACCAATCCTAGTAACGATATAAATACCTAGGTAGGTCAAGCCAATCATACCCCAGGCCTTCAGGGAAGAAAGGGCCTTAAAGCCTTCGAAAAGCCCAAGACGTTTTCCTAAGAAAAGAGCTCCTGCGCTCATAAGAAGCAAGACAAAAATTAAGAGACAGACCAGCCTTATATCTTTGACACCTAAATAGATGGTTGGAACTTGATCAATAATTAGTATTAGGAAAGCTAGTAAAAAATAAAGAAAGCGTTTGAGAATTGACCCTTTGTTCATGAGAATCCACCTCTTTTCATCATTTATTTGTATCTTTATTATAATACAACAAAACTTACTTGACAAGACAAAAAGAGAACGAGAGGTGAATTTTTCAAGATAATATAGGCTCTTATCCTATTTTAGATAGGATGAGACGAATAAGAGCAAATCCCAATACTAAGCCATAGAGCAAGACTGATAAGACTGTAACATATGGCAACTGAATATTGACAAAGGCATATAGAGCAATCAAAGCAAAGATAAGCAAAAACTCTAAAATCAGAGTTGCAACTGCTGTCGCCATTAAAATCTGTTTATTTCGCTCATCATAGGCAGCAATATACATCTGGTGAAGACGTTTAGGATGAGTAAGCGTCGCAAAATAATAGATTGACAAAACATAAACCCCAATGGTAAGTCCTAAAACTAAGCCTAGAGCATAATCACTAAGACTGTTAGAGCGAATAATAAACAATCCCAAAACACCCAAAGACAAAAGAGAACAGGCTACTCGTGTAATGTATTTCTTAAACTCATCCTCTGTTTTTCTCTTTCCTACTAACATTTTTATTAACATATCTTAACACTCCCTTTATTATCCTTTATAAGAGCAATATAACTTTTTTCACTGACAACTTTAAACACTTATTCACCTTAAACGAAAAGACTGAGTAGTACACTTATGCTATTGTTTAAGATATGAACACCCATACTGTACTCGATACGCTTAGTCTTATAATATGTTATCGCAAGACCAGCTGACATAATACCATAGATGACAATTGTCTGAAGCGTAAATGCTGAGTGACCAGCCATAAAGAGAAGACTGGAAATAACAAGACCCGTCTTAAAGTATTTTCCAAAGAGCACCTTGGCTAAGAGTCCCCTAAAAATGATTTCTTCCATAATCGGAATAATAAAACCGGCGACTACTAGGTGAAGATAGAATGGTACGTGGGCAAAGATATCATTTAAAGCATCTTGATTTTCCATAGTCGCATTGTGTGTTAACTGACCAATAAAATACCCTAGAAGATCACCTAGGAAAAAGATGACGAGATTAAGAGAAGCAATCGCAACGAGACGTCTCCAATTAATCTCTTTAAGCGATAAAAGTTTAAATCTATAAGCAATCACGATAAAAATAGTCAAACTCCCTAATGCCCAAATACCGTAACCTATTTGCTCCACAAGTGAAAACTTACCATCCTGAGTAAGTAGCGGGAAAGCACCTAATAGTGTTAAATCTAAGATTAGTAGAGTGAGCGCTAAAACAATAACACCAATTTTCTTCATGACTTGTTTAAACATATCTTTTCTCCTTAATCTTCCTCAAAAATAAAGACTTCTTCAATAGTCTTTCCAAAATATCTAGCAATTTTAAAAGCTAGTTCCAACGACGCATTATAGCGACCTTTTTCGAGTGAAATGATGGTCTGTCTCGTGACTCCCATTTCATCTGCTAACTCTGCCTGACTAATCTTATTAGCCTTGCGAAGTTCCTGAATTTTTGTTTCCATGTGGTACCTCAACCTTATCGTTTATTTTCAAATAGTTAAACTCCTTACTTTTCTTTGTTAAGTTAACTTTACATTTATAGTATAGCCTACTTTACATATTTTGTAAAGTCTTTTTTACATTTTTTGTAAAGTTTTCTTTACTTATTGAATTACACATATATAGACATCGACAAATGATGCTTTCAGAGCATTCAAAAAAGCTAGCCAATCACTCGGCCAACTTTTCTGGTCTTATCAAATTTTTGATAACTTATTTAGTTTTAAGGCGCTCAACATCACGCGCAATCACCAACTCTTCATCTGTTGGAATAACAAATACTTTAACAGCTGACTCTGCTGTTGTAATATCGCCTACATGTCCAAAGACATTCTTTTCAGGATCCACTTCAATACCAAACCAAGTGAGACCATCCAAAACTGAAGCACGAACTTCCGCAGAGTTTTCACCAATACCTGCTGTAAAGACGATAGCATCCGCTCCGTTCAACACACCGAAGTATTGAGCAATGTATTTACGCAAACGATCCACATAAAGATCATAAGCCAAGGCACATTTTTCATCGCCAGCATTCTTACCAGCAATGATATCACGCATATCACTTGATTTTTCAGAAATGCCAAGAAGACCTGATTCCTTATTAAAGACGTGACGGATACGCTCAGCATCTGCCATTTCAGGCTCACGATCAATAACAAATGGAATAATCGCAGGGTCAAGGTCCCCAGTACGTGTTCCCATCATAACGCCACCAAGTGGTGTCAACCCCATTGATGTGTCTACTGATTTACCACCATCAACCGCAGTAATTGAAACACCATTTCCCACATGGGCTGTGATAATCTTAGTTTCTTCAATTGACTTACCTAACAACTTAGCTGCTTCTTGAGAAACATATTGGTGACTAGTTCCGTGTGCTCCATACTTACGGACTTGGTAGTCTGTATAGTAACGATTAGGCACTGGATAACGGTAGGCCACTTCTGGCATAGATGTATGGAAGGCTGTATCAAAAACAGCAACACTTGTAATATCTGGGAGGAGCTCCTTAAAGGCACGAATCCCTGAAGCTGCACCTGGATTGTGTAAAGGCGCTAAGGCTGACAATTCTTCAATCTTAGCCAAGGCATCTTCATCCACCAAGCTTGATTCTTTGAAATATTCTCCACCAGCAACCACACGGTGACCAACACCTGTGATTTCATCATAGCTCTTGATAATATCAAAACGAATCAAATCATCAAGCAAGATTTTTACTGCCTGAACATGGTCAGCAATATCTAGAGTTTGCGATTCTGAACGGTCATCAAATTTTACTGTTGAAACAGAATCTTTCAAGCCGATACGTTCAATCAAACCCTTAGCAAGAACAACTTCATCTGGCATCTCATATAGTTGCCATTTCAAGCTTGAGCTTCCTGCATTAATTGCTATTGTTTTTGTCATAAGCCACCTCTTTGTAAAACGCTTTCAATAATATAGTCCTATTCTAACATGTTTTGCTAGAAAATGGAATTATCTGATTTCCATTTTTGAAAATTCTCTGTAAAATCTTTGAGGACCTCTGGGTTTTGCAAATCGCTAAGTGGATAAACAAAGGTCTCAGGAGCATTTTCAGTTTGTTTTTTAAGCACAAAGATAGACTTCATGTTACGTTTATTGCCAAAAGCTGCTTCTGGAAGAGTGATAACTGCAATAATATCAGCATAGCCTGACAGCCATTTCTTAAGCAAATCACTTTGTGGGCTTGTTAAAAGATTAGTTGGTGCCAAAAGAATAGCAATACCATCTTTCTTCAAGTACTTGAGTGATTGCTCCATGAGAAGGTGATGGGCATAGGTGTGTTCACCAGTTGCTGCAACCTTGAAACGACTCGCAATCTCATCATTAGGGTAGTAACCAACAGGTAGGTCACTAATAATAACATCACTCTCTTTGAGAATGTGTGGTCGAACAGCATCTTCTTGGATGTAAACTGCACTTGAATTCACCACATCAGCAATACTAGCTGACAAATCGATAAGGAGATCGTCAACTTCCATTCCCATATAATTAAGGGTTTTCTGACTATTATTTAGAAGAGTCTCAGCCAAGTTTCCTGTCCCCGAACCAATCTCCAAAACATCTAATTGGTCGTCCTTGGTCAACCCTTCAAGTAGGTAAAGAATGATAAATCCAATAGCATCAGGTGTAAATTGGTGATTGGCTTGTAAGGCTTCCAATTGCCCTAGCTTGATAAACAAGAACTGAAAAGCGCGACGCCACTCCTCTTTGCTTAGATTAAGGGCACGTAATTTCTCGTTGTTTTTGATGATGACTTCATTAGCTACCTCAGCCCCCAAATAATAGGAATTTTGCTCAATAAGCGCATCGTAAGCATGGGTTCCAAGATCATTTTCAATGGTTTGGACATTTTCTAACAACAGCTCAAAGGCTGTCTCAATTGCTTCAAAATTCATGATTTCCTCCGTCCTTCTATCATATCAAAAAGGAAAGAGAATTTCTATTTCTGCTCCTGCTTCTTCACATAACGATAGGTCTTGATTTGGCCTTTACTGGCAACTCTAACAATCACTTGTTTGTCCTTAACCTCATAAGTCGTAGTTCCCTGAGAGAAACTAAAAGCACCTGCTTCCTTGTCCGCCAAGTCCATGGTCATCTCTGCCATGAGACGACTCTGACTGGAGATCATTTGTGCTTGGTTCTGTCTAGAGCTAGCAACCACCCGCTCCAGATAAACATGCAGAAGAAGTGTGAAAATGCCAGCCATAAAAAGAGCGTAGAGAAGAACGCCTCCCCTAACCTGTTTTTTCAAAAGCATAAACAAAACTCCTTTGTAGCCCATTTTTAAGAGTCACTTGGATGGTGACTATCTGGTTATTTTGACTAATTGTACTAGCTTTTACATTGAAAAGCATTGGTTGGTAGCCTCGACCGTCAGCATTTGTTTTTCGAAAATCAGTAGCACTTGAAAGGCCAAAAGCCAGGTCTTGATTATCCTGCTTAACATAGAGCTTGTTCCCTTCTACCTTTACCAACTGACAACCTTCTAACTCTGCCTCCATTTGTTGGACAAATAGGAGCCAGTCTTGGTTTTCTTGTTGCTTGACCTGCTTAACATTGCTCACCAATACTGTGGTCAGACCTTGATAAACTTGAACTGAACCAGCAATCACCAATAGAGCTACTAGACATTCCAAGAGGGTAAAAGCACGAACCTTGCTATTGAGAGACATGAATAATCTCCTTTCCTGATTCATAAACTGCGATACCTTGCTGGCTACGTTTTACCGTCACTGTGATGCCATTTAAGGTCAACTGATCCTGTTTGGTCTGAACTGCCATGGTTGCCACACTCAAGACCTCCTGTTGGTGGAGATTCCTAGCCATTAGCCTACGATTGGTATTGATCTGATCCAAGATAAGACCACTGACGAGTACTAAGACAGCCATTGCTACCAAGCTTTCGATAAGAATATAGCCTCTAAGAGACCGTCTTTTTATATTTACCGCTGCCCATGTTAAGCTGATAGGTCACCACCTCCTTATCACTTGAAAAACGAATCTTTGTGAGGCTAGAGTTGCCTCCTTTGGCATCAAACACTAGCGTCTGCCCCTTATCCAGATGTATATTTTTAGGAATCACCAGACTGGATTTTCCGTTACTGATTTTATCCTTGGACAACTGCAATTCAACATTGGACCCTTCCGCCGCTGCCAAGCGCTGACTATCTCGGTATAGGTACTCAAAGCGCAGATAAAAAAGATTAGTCTCAACCTGCTGAAAAATACCTGTGACTGAGCCTGATAAACTCAGAGTGAGAAAGGCAACCACTGCTAGAGTCACCAGACTCTCCAACAAGGTAAAGGCTCTAATTGGCCACTGAGCGGCTTTCGCCACCATGTTTCGCATAATAATCATTGTATGAATCTGCCTGTTTTTGCGTGATTTGACCTTCTGAAACAAGAGCAGCTAAGCTAGCTGTCTTATTATTCTTCATTTCATAAAGTTCTGCTTGAGAATCCACGACCTTGACCACAGCCGCATTTCCAGTCTCTTTAACAGAATCCTTCTGCTTGCTCAAGTTAGGTACAAAGAGCAAAAGGAGAATACTGATAATGAGAAGCACGACCAGCATTTCAATCAGTGTAAAAGCTCGTAGTTTAACGGCATTCAATTTTTTCAACATCATTTTCATGACATCATTCCTTCCATATTTTGATACATTGGTAATAGCATGGCTGCATAGATCATTACAATCACGACAGCAACAATAACAAAAATGAGGGGTTGCACAAAGGTTGTTGCCTTATTAAGACGGTTGAAGAAAGTCTGCCAAACCTCTTCAGCATAGACTTCTAACTCATAGCCCAACCTAGCATTAGCCTCTCCATAAGCAATAATTAAGGATAGTTCCTTAGTGAAGAAAGGGTGACTAGCAATACGGTCAGGAAAACTCTGTCCTAGCATCAAGGCTTCTTCTAAATCAGCCCCCAGCTCACGAAAGAGCTTTGATTTTTGCTCTTTCATTAGGGCAACTAAGTCTAGCAAGTCAATACCTTGCCCTAAGAGATTTCCCCATTCCCTAGCATAATAGGCGGTCATATATAGCCTGACAGTTTGGCCTATAAAAGGGATTTTTGCCATTCGTCGATAAAAGACAAGGGCTGACTGGCGTTTCACCCATAGATAGAGAATTAAGCTTAATACAAGCAGTCCGCACAAAATCACAAAAAAGAGCTGGGGAAAAATTTGAACCAACTGTACAGCCCAATTCTCCTTACCATCCCCCTCTAACAGTTGAGGCAGAAGATAATTTTTGAGCCCCAACATAATCAGAATCAGGAAACCCAGAAGTAGAATAGGGTAGGTCGCTACCTCCATGAGTTTCTTACGAACCTTGGTCATACGAAGCATGTAGGTTTCAATCTTAGTTAAACTCCCTAGAAGATTACCGTGCTTATCAGCAAGGGCAATCTGAGTAACAATATTGTCCGAAAAGCCCACTGACGCAAACATCTGGTCCAACCTGTCACCTCGCATTAAACTCGCTTTCATAAGAGACAAGGACGATTCTTTCAACAAGTGACTTCGCTCCAAAAAGGCTACGATTTCAGTCAAGGTAAACCCTGCCTTTAAAAGTTGTTTGAAAAGCTGGATAACCTTGAGTTGCTGATTAATCTTTAATTTTTTCCCCTTGGATATCCCCTTCAGTGAGATATCCTTGTTTAACCAAGCCTTCCAACTGCTGGTTCCAACTGGTTGACGAATGACTTTGGAAATTTTCACTGGCAAAATCAATCACACCTCCTCCCTTAATCAGACGCATGTAGGCAATCCCTTGAAGGGCATTATCCAACTCAGACTTATCTACACCAAGGTCCAGAAGACGCTCATAAACACCTGCCACACTCTTTGCGTGAATAGTTGAAAGAACAGTCACTCCCGTCAGACTAGCTCTAATAACCGCTCGAGCAGTCTCCTTATCTCGAATTTCTCCAATAATCAAAACATCCGGGCGGTGACGCAGTGATAGCTTAATCAAATTATCATAGGTCATGTCAATTGCTTGATTCACCTGAAGTTGCAAAACATTATCCTGTTTAATTTCCACAGGATCCTCAATCGAAATCACCTGCTGCCCCTTAAAACGCTCCTGAACCAACTCATGCATAAGCGTAGTCTTTCCAGAACCAACGGGACCTGCAAAGAGATATAATCCACGATAATCCAAAGCATCCATAATAGGCTGGATTCCTTGATTCCAGTACACTAATTCTCGACGTTCGGAATGTAGAACACGAATAACTAAACTTTCTAAGCCACGATAATCCCCAACGGTAGACAAACGCAGAGAAACTCTTTGACCATCACCACAATCATAGTCACAGGAACCTAGTTGACTCCTACGCTTCTCACCCACCATCATTCCCGCTACAAATTTAAAGTGACCAATAAGACTAGCCATGAAATCAGGCCGATATACATCAATTAATCTCCTCTCCTGGCCAACTCGCATATAGAGCTCGTAATTATCCTGACGTGGAATGACATAGATGTCTTGAGCCCCACAACTATCAGCATTTTTGATCATTTCCTTAGCAAATTCTGTTACCATAAGGACCTCCTCATAGACCTATTCGTAAAAAGTTTAAGAAAATGAAAAAAAGCTCGAAAATTTCGAGCTTCTGCTTTATTTAACGTTTAATTTTACAGTGGGCATGATTTGGAAGGTCATTTCGCTTTTCATATCCCGGACGGTATTTTTCCTTAGGAATTTCCTGCCAATCATCCAAAAGAGCAATTGATTGATAGACCTGCAGGTATTCATCACACTCCTCACACCAGTGCTTATCCTCTTGATCCCAAAAAGCAGTCATGACACTACTACGGCTGATATAACTTGGCAAGGTTTCTTCCATCGCAAACCAAAGTTTTTTATAGTACTTGAGGGCATCGTAAAAATTTTCAAATTCCTTAGTACTGATGATATCCTCTTGCCAGCCTTCTAGGAACCACCACGGTTCCAAATCCCCTTTCATTTCAACTACTTGGTACATTTTTCTTTCTCACTTCATCTTTGGTGTTCTTATTATACAAAATTTTCTGGAAAAGATAAAAAAAATGGTCTTATATTTTATATTTATCAAAAATAGAAGAAATTCTAGTCATATAAATACGAAAAGAACCCACAATTCATTGTGAGTTCTTTTGCTTTCGTTTTAGTCTTCAGATGATTCCACAATTGCTTCATCAACAGCAATGTTTTCAATAACTTCAACTTCGTTAACTGAAAGTGGTTCAATGTTACGGTAACGAGCCATACCTGTACCAGCAGGGATAGTCTTACCAATGATAACATTTTCTTTAAGACCAAGGAGATGGTCTTTCTTACCACGGATAGCTGCATCTGTAAGGACACGTGTTGTTTCTTGGAAGGAAGCCGCTGACAAGAATGAATTTGTTTCAAGTGAGGCTTTCGTAATACCAAGAAGGACTGGACGAGATGTTGCAGGAACACCACCAGAGATAACAATATCCTTGTTAGCATCTGTGAAGTCAGAAATGTCCATAAGTGTACCCGGAAGGAGATCTGTATCACCTGGATCCATAACACGTACTTTACGAAGCATTTGACGAACCATTACTTCGACGTGTTTGTCACCGATTTCTACCCCTTGGCTACGGTAAACTTTTTGTACTTCTGCAAGAAGATAAGTTTCAACTGACAAGGTATCACGTACTTCAAGGAGACGTTTAGGTTGGATTGAACCTTCTGTCAAGGCCGCACCACGGTGTACTTCGTCACCCACTTCAACTTTCATACGAGCTGTAAATGGAACAACGTATTCACCCATTCCAGTCTTACCTTGAACGAAGACTTTCTTAGTACGTGTTGCAGCATCTTCTTCGATTTCAATAACAGTACCCTTAACTTCAGTGATAACCGCTTCCCCTTTAGGATTACGTGCTTCAAAGATTTCCTGGATACGTGGAAGACCCTGTGTGATATCGGTATTTGAGGCTACCCCACCGGTGTGGAAGGTACGCATAGTAAGCTGTGTACCAGGTTCCCCGATAGATTGAGCGGCGATAGTACCAACTGCTTCACCAACTTCAACCGCATCACCTGTTGCCAAGTTGATACCGTAACAGTGACGGCAGACACCGTGACGTGTGTTACATGTAAAGACTGAACGGATAGTTACTTCTTCAACACCAGCATTGACAATAGCAGCAGCCATGTCTTCAGTAATCAAAGTATCTGGACCTACGATTACTTCACCTGTTGTAGGATTCTTAACTGATTTCTTAGTGTAACGACCTTGAAGACGTTCTTCAAGTGTTTCCGTAACCTCTTTACCATCAGTAATCGCACGGATGAGAAGACCACGGTCTGTTCCACAGTCATCCTCACGAATAATAACATCTTGGGCAACGTCAACCAAACGACGAGTAAGGTAACCTGAGTCGGCTGTCTTAAGGGCCGTATCGGTCATACCTTTACGCGCACCGTGAGTAGAGAAGAACATTTCCAAAACGCTCAAACCTTCACGGAAGTTTGAAAGGATAGGCAATTCCATGATACGTCCGTTAGGAGCGGCCATCAAACCACGCATACCGGCAAGTTGAGAGAAGTTAGAGATGTTACCACGGGCTCCTGAGTCCATCATCATAACGATTGGGTTCTTAGGATCTTGTGTTTCAATCAGACGTTTTTCAAGGGCTTCTTTCGCTTCACGCCATGTTGTTGTAACAGCAACATAACGGTCATCATCTGTCATCAAACCACGACGGAAGGCCTTGTTAATTTCTTCAACACGGTGGTGAGCAGCATCGATAATTTCTTGTTTGTTATCGATAACTGGGATATCGGCGATACCCACTGTCAAACCAGCAAGTGTTGAGTGGTAGTAACCAAGGTCTTTCAAACGGTCAAGGAAGGCTGATGTTTCAGTCGTACGAAGACGTTTGAAGGTTTCAGCGATGATGTTACCAAGATTTTTCTTCTTGAATGGTGCATTAATTTCCAAACTATCAATAACTGTTTGGATATCTTGACCTGGTTCAAGGAAGTACTTATCTGGTGTACTATCTGTCAAGTTCTCATTTGTTGTTTCTTGAAGATATGGAATTTCTGCTGGGATGATTGAGTTAAAGAGAATCTTACCAACAGTTGTAACCAAAATCTTATGAAGTTGGTTTTCTTTCCAAGGTTTATCAGGCATGCTATCTACTGCGATACCGACACGGCTATGCAAGTGAACATAACCATTACGATAAGCCATAACTGCCTCATCAATATCCTTGAAGACCATACCTTCACCCTCACGGCCTTCTTCTTCCATAGTCAAGTAGTAGTTACCAAGAACCATATCCTGAGATGGCGTTACGACCGGTTTACCGTCTTTAGGGTTAAGGATGTGTTCAGCCGCAAGAAGGAGCAAACGTGCTTCAGCTTGAGCTTCTTCAGACAATGGAACGTGGATGGCCATTTGGTCACCGTCAAAGTCGGCATTGTAGGCCTCACATACCAATGGGTGAAGACGAAGGGCCTTACCATCAATCAATACTGGTTCAAAGGCCTGGATACCCAAACGGTGGAGGGTAGGTGCGCGGTTAAGAAGTACTGGGTGTTCCTTGATAACATCTTCAAGAATATCCCAAATACGTTCATCACCACGTTCAACCATACGTTTAGCGGCTTTCACGTTACCTGCGTATTCACGCGCAACGATTTCACGCATCACAAATGGTTTGAAAAGTTCGATGGCCATCAAACGTGGCACACCACATTGGTACATTTTAAGTGTTGGACCAACGGCGATAACGGAACGTCCAGAGAAGTCAACACGTTTACCAAGCAAGTTTTGACGGAAACGACCTTGTTTACCTTTAAGCATGTGGCTCAAAGATTTAAGTGGACGACTACCTGGTCCAGTGATTGGACGACCACGACGTCCATTATCGATAAGGGCATCTACCGCTTCTTGCAACATACGTTTTTCGTTTTGCACGATGATACCTGGAGCATTCAATTCAAGCAAACGAGCCAAACGGTTGTTACGGTTGATAACACGACGATAAAGATCGTTCAAGTCTGATGCCGCAAAACGTCCACCATCCAATTGAACCATTGGACGAAGGTCTGGTGGCAATACTGGCAAGATGTTAAGAACCATCCATTCTGGTTTGTTACCAGACTTATAGAAGGCATCAAGAACGTCCAAACGACGAACAGCTTTAACACGTTTTTGACCAGTTGCTGTCTTCAACTCTTCTTTGAGTTCAGCAATTTCAGCTTCCAAATCCACTTGTTTCAAGAGGTCTTGGATAGCTTCTGCACCCATTTTAGCGACAAATGAACCATGTCCATACTCTTGCAATTTTTCACGATATTCACGTTCTGTCAAGAGAGATTTTGGTTCAAGTGGTGTTTCCTTTGGATCGATAACCACGTAAGCTGCGAAGTAGATAACTTCTTCAAGCGCACGAGGACTCATGTCCAAAGTCAATCCCATACGAGAAGGGATTCCCTTGAAGTACCAGATGTGTGATACTGGTGCTTTCAACTCGATGTGACCCATACGTTCACGACGAACCTTAGCACGTGTTACTTCAACACCACAGCGGTCACAAACGATACCTTTATAACGGATACGTTTGTATTTCCCACACGCACATTCCCAGTCTTTAGTAGGACCAAAGATTACTTCGTCGAAGAGACCTTCGCGTTCTGGTTTGAGCGTACGGTAGTTGATTGTTTCAGGTTTCTTAACTTCACCATAAGACCATGAACGGACCTTAGTTGGTGAAGCTAGTGTGATTTGCATACTTTTAAATCGATTTACGTCAACCACTAGTATTACCTTTCTTTTGTTCTATTGACAATAGCAGCGCTATTCTCACCTTTATCAGCTACCTTAGCAGAGAGAGTGAACTCCCTCTCTAAAGCTTATTTATTCTGTTTTATCTGAAGCTTCTTCTTTAGCTTTTTCTAATTCAGCAGCTTCTTTGGCTTGTTGTACACGTGCTTTTTCAAGATCATCGACGTGCATGACATCGTCATCTTCACCTTCATCAAGATCACGCAATTCAACTTCGTAGTCATCCTCATCAAGGACACGCATATCAAGACCAAGTGATTGCAATTCTTTAACAAGTACTCGGAATGATTCTGGAACGCCTGGTTTTGGAATTGGTTTACCTTTAGTGATAGCTTCATAGGCTTTCAAACGTCCGTTAACGTCATCTGACTTGTAAGTCAAGATTTCTTGAAGGATATTTGATGCACCATAAGCTTCAAGGGCCCAAACCTCCATCTCACCGAAACGTTGTCCACCAAATTGTGCTTTACCACCAAGAGGTTGTTGGGTAACAAGTGAGTAAGGACCTACTGAACGAGCGTGAAGTTTATCATCAACCATGTGGTGAAGTTTGATCATGTACATGACACCAACTGACACACGGTTATCAAATGGTTCACCTGTACGTCCATCGTAAAGGATTGTCTTAGCATCACTATCCATACCTGCTTCACGAACAGTATCCCAGAGGTCTTCTGAGCTTGCCCCGTCAAAGACTGGTGTTGCGATGTGGATACCCAAGTTACGAGCAGCCATACCAAGGTGAAGTTCCATAACCTGACCGATGTTCATACGTGATGGCACCCCAAGAGGGTTCAACATGATATCAACTGGTGTACCGTCTGGAAGGTAAGGCATGTCTTCAACAGGAACAATACGAGAAACAACCCCTTTGTTACCGTGACGACCGGCCATCTTATCTCCGACCTTGATCTTACGTTTTTGAGCGATGTAAACACGAACAAGCATGTTAACACCTGATTGCAATTCATCACCGTTTGCACGTGTGAAGATTTTAACATCACGAACGACACCATCACCACCGTGAGGTACACGGAGTGATGTATCACGTACTTCACGAGATTTATCACCAAAGATAGCGTGGAGAAGACGTTCTTCAGCAGAAAGGTCTTTTTCACCCTTAGGTGTTACCTTACCAACAAGAATGTCACCTTCTTTAACCTCAGCACCGATACGGATAATACCCATTTCGTCAAGGTCTTTGAGGGCTTCTTCACCAACGTTTGGCAATTCACGTGTGATTTCTTCAGGCCCAAGCTTTGTATCACGTGTTTCTGATTCGAATTCTTCCAAGTGAACAGATGTATAAACGTCATCTTTCACAAGACGCTCACTCATGATAACGGCATCCTCGAAGTTGTAACCTTCCCATGTCATGTATGCGACAATAGGGTTTTGACCGAGGGCCATTTCTCCACCTTCCATAGATGGACCGTCAGCGATAAAATCACCTTTTTCAACAATATCGCCAACCTTAACCAAAGTACGTTGGTTATAGGCAGTACCTGAGTTTGAACGACGGAATTTTTGAATAGTATAAACATCAAGAGAACCATCTTCACGACGAACTTCAACTTTATCAGCATCAGAGTAGACAACTTTACCGTCGTGTTGAGCAATAACTGCAGCTCCTGAATCGTGGGCAGCTTGATATTCCATACCAGTACCAACATAAGGTGCTTTAGGATCAATCAAAGGCACAGCCTGACGTTGCATGTTGGCACCCATGAGGGCACGGTTAGAGTCATCGTTTTCCAAGAAAGGAATACATGCTGTCGCAACGGCAACTACCTGTTTAGGAGAAACATCCACGAAATCTACAAGGTGTGATGGGTACTCTTGGTTATTACCTTGATGACGACCCATAACGATTTCTTCTGCAAATGTTCCATCTTCGTTCAATTTAGAGTTAGCCTGAGCAACTGTGTACTCATCTTCTTCGTCGGCAGTCAACCAAACTACTTCGTTGGTTACTTTACCAGTTGCACGGTCAACCTTACGATATGGTGTTTGAATGAAACCATACTTGTTAAGGTGTCCGTACGAAGACAAGTTATTGATCAAACCGATGTTAGGTCCTTCAGGTGTTTCAATTGGACACATACGACCGTAGTGCGTATAGTGCACGTCACGAACTTCATATCCGGCACGGTCACGTGTCAAACCACCAGGTCCCAAGGCTGACAAACGACGTTTGTGTGACAACTCTGACAATGGGTTGTGTTGGTCCATGAACTGTGACAACTGTGAAGAACCAAAGAATTCTTTAACAGCTGCAGTTACAGGGCGAATATTGATGATTTGTTGTGGTGTCAAGACTTCGTTATCTTGAACTGACATACGCTCACGTACGTTACGTTCCATACGAGCCAAACCAATACGGAATTGGTTAGCAAGCAATTCACCAACGGCACGGATACGACGGTTACCAAGGTGGTCGATATCGTCTACTTTACCGATACCTTCAGCAAGGTTGAGGAAGTAGCTCATTTCAGCTAAGATATCCGCTGTTGTCAAAGCACGAACTTTGTCATCTGGGTTGGCATTACCAACAATTGTAACCACACGATCTGGATCATTTGGTGCAACAACCTTGAATTTTTGAAGAACAACAGGTTCTGTAACCACCGCATAATCGTTTGGTGTGTATACAAATTTGTTCAAATCACCATCCAAGTATTCTGCGATTGAATCAATCACATCACGTGTCATTTCAGTACCAGCTTCAACAAGGATTTCACCTGTTTCAGGATCTACCAAGTTTTCAGCAATTGTTTGTCCCAAAAGACGTGTCTTGATGTTAAGTTTTTTGTTGACTTTGTAACGACCAACAGCAGCCAAGTCATAACGACGTGGATCAAAGAAACGAGCTACAAGCAAGCTACGTGAGCTGTCGGCAGTTTTTGGTTCACCTGGACGAAGACGTTCATAAATTTCTTTAAGTGCTTCATCAGTACGTGAATCTGCTGGGTTTTTGTGGATATCTTTTTCAATGGTGTTACGAACCAACTCGCTATCACCAAAGATATCAACAATTTCGTCATCACCTGAGAATCCAAGCGCACGCACAAGCGTTGTGAATGGAATCTTACGTGTACGGTCGATACGAGTGTAGGCGATGTCTTTTGAATCTGTTTCGAGCTCAAGCCATGCCCCACGGTTAGGGATAACTGTTGATCCATAACCCACTTTGCCGTTTTTATCAACCTTATCGTTAAAGTAAACACCAGGTGAGCGCACCAACTGAGAAACAATAATACGTTCACCACCATTGATGATGAAAGTACCCATCTCAGTCATAATAGGGAAATCTCCGAAGAAGACTTCCTGAGTTTTGATTTCACCAGTTTCTTTGTTAATAAGACGGAAAGTCACAAAGATAGGTGCTGAGTATGATGCATCGTGGATACGAGCTTCTTCAAGTGTATACTTAGGCTCTTTCAATTCGTAACCAACGAATTCCAATTCCATAGTGTCTGTGAAGTTTGAGATAGGAAGTACATCCTCAAAAACCTCTTTAAGACCAGTATCCAAGAATTCTTTGAATGAATCCGTTTGGATTTCAATCAAGTTTGGTAAATCAAGAACTTCTTTGATTCTTGAAAAACTACGACGGGTACGATGTTTCCCGTATTGAACGTCATGTCCTGCCAAGTCTTCTACTCCTTTTCTACATTCGAGACCTGCTTTGCAAGTCGTGCACTTTAAATATTTGTCTTCTGCCTTTTTCAGTTGCTTGTCCCATTGACAAGTGATTAAACACTAAGATCCACTTAACTGATTAATGATAAGCGATAACTTAATCTGTGAATTTTTAGAACCTTTAAATATGCGTTACAACACTTGGAAATCCTAAAAATAAGCACAAAAATAGCAGCTAAATCTGACCGAAAAAACGTTGATTTAACTGCTGTATCTCTTGATTGGACAATATTTCAACCAAGTAAGACGACAAATAGTTGTCTACATTATACCTAATTTTTTACTTTTTTGCAAGTTTTCTTGGCAATTCCTAATGCCCTCCAAGAATGCTAGACCAGGCTTTTTGATAGTCACTGTCGGTTCCACCAATAGCAAACTTGTAAGTCGTATCTCCAGGTCCATTTTTAGCCCAGTAAGTATCAACCATTTCACCACTTACAGAAACATTACGACCATTGACAGACACTGTTGCTGGTTTAAGACCTGTTGATTTAAGCACACTTGCCTTAATGGCACTTGAATCGATATTAAACTTATCTCCCGTTTTAAAAATACCTGGATTAGCATTATAGATAGCGGAAGTCAAACGAGCCATATATTGGGAATTATATATGTAACCCGTTTTAGAATTGGTTGGTGTATTATTATCATATCCGGCCCAACCACCAAGAGTAATACCAGGCGTTGACACAATCAGCCAAGCATCCGCAAAGTTATCTGTCGTTCCTGTTTTACCCATCCAGTCCGCTGAGGCTGCTGCACCATTGACATTTTTCAATTCAGAATGAAATTGAGTTGTTGCTCCTTTAACTACCACTTCTTTGAGTAAGTTATCCATGATACTAGCCGTAGCCCTTGAAAAAACTTGAACTCCTTCAGATTTATGCTGATAGATAACTTCGCCAGTCCGGTCAGTAATACTATCAATCATATGGCCCTTCTCATAGACGCCACCATTGGAAAGCATTTGATAGGCATTTACTTGCTGGGCAACCGTAGTTTCAATTCCCCCGCCAAGAGGTAAACTTTCGATATTGTAGTTAGCAATCTTATAACCCATCTTGGTCATGTAACCCTCAACATCAACATCATGACGTTGAAGCATTTGATAAGTCCAAAAGGCTGGAATGTTCCATGAGGTATTGAGTGCCTCTTGTAGGTTCATCATAGCTGTACCCTTATCACCATCATGGAGAATAGGCGTTCCACCCGTAAAATTAGTTGGGTAGTTAGAAAGGATACTTGAGCTACCCATCAAACCTTGATCAATAGCAATTCCATAAGCGATAATAGGCTTAATAGAGGAACCTGGGGAGCGTGCCGTATCAAAGGCATGGTTATTTTGGTTATTTTCGTAACTACGACCACCAACAAATCCTAGAATTGCTCCGGTCGCATTATCCATGAGCACATTTCCGACTTCAACTCCACTATTACCTCCTTGGTCAAGGAGGCCACCATATTGACTCGCAGCATCTTGCATCGCATTATAAACTGCATTGTCAATAGTTGTCTTAACGCTGTAGCCACCGGTTTGGAGCTCTTGAAGAGCCCTCTCACGATAGCTTTCCTTTGTCTTATCATTTTTCAACTCTTGACTCGATACCTTGTCATGTTTAACGAGGTAATCATACATGACACCCTGAGCCTCAGACATGACAGAATAGTACAAATAGTCATGACTTACGGCATCAGACTTCTCACCAGCCTTGAAATCTTTAGTGATATCATAATTCTTATAGCTTTCGTACTGCGACTTATCTAGATAGCCACCGCGATAAAGATTGTAGAGTACATCTTGTTGACGTGCCAAGCCATAAGAAAGATCCTCTGCGTTTTTTAATTGTCCATCAGCTGTATAAGGGGAGTAGACAATCGGGCTCTGTGGCAAACCTGCCAGATAGGCTGCCTGAGGAACTGTCAAATCTGCCGCAGATACCCCAAAGATACCTTGAGCAGCCTCCTCAATACCAGCAATATTTTTCCCCTTGTTATTACGTCCAAAAGGAGAAACATTCAGATAATCGGTTAAAATTTCATTTTTAGAAACACGACGCTCCAATTGTAAGGCATAGATAATCTCTGCCGCCTTACGTTTAAAGGTTGGCGCATCCCCTGTTACCTGTTGCTTTATTAACTGCTGTGTTAGCGTCGAACCTCCACTTGAAGAGCCAACTCCCAAAACTGATGACACCAAAGCCCTAAATACTGCCTTTGGCACAACACCCTTATGCTTCTTAAAATTTTCATCCTCAGTCGCAATGATGGCATTCTTGACATTGTTAGAAATCGCATCACTCTCAATAGGTGTTCTCAGCAAGTCAGTGTCAATATCCGCAATCTTCTTGGAATCGGAATAGCTCATCGAAGATACCAAACTAACCTCACTAATCTGATTCAACAAGGTTTTGTCCTTAATCGACGGAACAGACTCAATTTGACTCCCCAAATAACCCAAACCAATTCCTGCACCGAACAAGGTAAGGACGATAATAACCACATAAAAGAAATCAGACAAAAGCTTTAAGGTTTTTAAGAAAACATCACCCATGTCTAAGAGTGTCATCCGGTCCTCAGGCGACTTTCTAACTTGCTTACGATTCCACTTAGAATCAGTTGTAGCTTTCCTTTCATTAAAAGATTTATCCCCTCTTTTAGACCTAGAACCAGCAAACTTTGTGCGAATAGCCTGCCCTAATCGTCTAAAATAATTTATTATTTTTTCAAAATTCATAGAAATACCTCAAAGCCTATTATAACAAACTTTGACAAAGCTTGCATAGGCCTACTTTCTTTTGGTATAATGGTGCAGAATATACTTTATTGGAGAATATCATGACAATTTTTGAAGAACTAAAAGCACGTGGCTTGATTTTTCAAACCACAGATGAAGAAGCCCTTGTAAAAGCCTTTGAAGAGGGACCAGTCTCATACTACACTGGTTATGACCCAACAGCAGACAGTCTCCACCTTGGACACCTTGTAGCTATCCTTACAAGTCGCCGACTTCAATTGGCTGGACACAAACCTTACGCCCTCGTTGGTGGTGCAACAGGTTTGATTGGTGACCCATCATTTAAAGATGCTGAACGTAGCCTCCAAACCAAAGAAACCGTTGAAGGTTGGGTTGAAAAAATCCAAGGTCAGCTCTCTCGTTTCCTTGATTTTGAAAATGGTGACAACAAAGCCGTTATGGTTAACAACTATGATTGGTTTGGTTCAGTCAGCTTCATCGATTTCTTGCGTGACGTGGGTAAATACTTCACAGTTAACTACATGATGAGTAAGGAATCTGTTAAGAAACGTATTGAAACAGGTATCTCTTACACTGAGTTTGCCTACCAAATCATGCAAGGTTACGATTTCTATGAACTCAACGATAAGTACGGCGTAACCCTCCAAATTGGTGGTTCTGACCAATGGGGTAATATGACAGCAGGTACTGAGCTCTTGCGTCGTAAAGCAGATAAATCTGGACACGTCATTACAGTGCCACTTATCACAGATTCAACTGGTAAAAAATTCGGTAAATCTGAAGGTAACGCTGTCTGGCTTGATGCTACTAAAACAACACCTTACGAAATGTACCAATTCTGGCTCAACGTTATGGATGATGATGCTGTTCGCTTCTTGAAGATTTTCACTTTCTTGTCACTTGAAGAAATCGAAGAAATCGGTAAAGAATTTGACCAAGCTCGTCACCAACGTTTAGCACAAAAGGTTTTGGCTCGCGAAGTTGTTACTTTGGTTCACGGTAAAGAAGCCTACGAACAAGCTGTTCACATCACTGAACAACTCTTCGCTGGTAACCTTAAAGCTCTCTCAGCACGTGACCTTAAAGTTGCCCTTAACGGTGTCCCAACTTATGAGATCTCAGCAGATGAAAATCTGAACATCGTTGAACTTCTCGTCAATGCTAAGATTTCACCTTCTAAACGCCAAGCACGTGAAGATGTCCAAAACGGTGCTATCTACATCAATGGTGAACGTGTACAAGACTTGAATTACACCCTCTCAGATGCAGATAAAATTGATAATGAAATTACTGTTATCCGTCGTGGTAAGAAGAAAAACTTTGTCTTGACTTACTAATTTATAGCTATTCTCACTCCTTAATGGAGTGAGTTTTTTTACCCAAAAAGAGCAGTCGGATTCCCAACTACTCTCTTCAGAACACAAAAAACCAGTACTAGACTGGTTTTTGAGACTATCACATTAGTTATAGATTTTGAATGCGTCATCGTCGTTTTGACCAACGAATGGCATTGCTTTACGCAATTCAGCACCAATCTTTTCAATTTCAAGCTCTTCAGCTTCTTTACGGTAAGCTTTCAAACGTGGGAAGCCAGCATCATGGTCTTCAACGAATTCACGTGCAAATTTACCTGATTGGATATCAGCAAGGGCAGCTTTCATGTTTTCTTTGACTTCTGGACCGATGACACGTGGACCAGTTACAAAGTCACCAAATTCTGCAGTATTTGAACATGATTGACGCATTTTCTTGAATCCACCTTCGTAGATCAAGTCAACAATCAATTTCATTTCGTGAAGCACTTCAAAGTAAGCTAATTGTGGTGCATAGCCTGCTTCAGTCAAGACTTCAAAACCAGCTTCAATAAGGTGTGTCAACCCACCCATAAGAACCGCTTGTTCACCAAACAAATCTTCTTCAGTTTCTTCTTTAAATGTTGTTACAAGTAATCCAACACGTGCAGAACCAATACCCTTAGCCCAGTCCATAGCGATATCTTTAGCATTACCTGTAGCATCTTGGTATACTGCGTAAAGTGCAGGAACACCAAAGCCTTCTGTATATGTACGGCGTACCAAGTGACCTGGTCCTTTAGGAGCAACCATAAAGACATCAACATCTTTAGGAACCTTGATGAATTCGAAGTGGATGTTAAATCCGTGTGCAAAACCAAGAGCTTTGCCTGCACTCAAGTTTGGCTCAATTTCATCTTTATAGATATCTTTTTGAATTTCATCTGGTGCCAAAACCATAATGATATCAGCCAATTTAGTTGCTTCTGCTACTGTGTAAGTATCAAAACCATCTTCTTTAGCTTTATCAAATGATTTACCTGGACGAACACCGATGATCACATCGTGACCTGAATCACGCAAGTTTTGTGCATGCGCATGACCTTGTGAACCATAACCGATAACGGCGATTTTTTTACCGTCAAGTGCTGCTACTTTTACGTCTTTTTCATATTCCATTTGAACTGCCATAGTAATATGTCTCTTTTCTAAAAAAATATTTTATTGCCTTTTTAAGGCTGGGTTAACAAATTTAGGTTGGATTTTTTAATCACGGGTAAATCCAGTAGCACCCGTACGAGCGATATTCTTTATTCCGTAAGGACGAATAACTCGTAGAAGCGCCTCGCTCTTTTCAGCATCACCAGTCATCTGGATAGTGATAGAGCTTGGTGCCACATCAACCACCGATGCACGGAAAGGTTGAATAATCGCCAAGATTTCAGCACGCTTAGAGGTTGGTGCTGACACCTTAACTAGGATAACTTCACGTTCCAAGTGTGGCTGATCCGTGATATCACGGATACGAATCACATCAATCTGACGATTAAGCTGTTTGATGATTTGTTCCACTTCATTTTGAGAATTCACATCAATAATAATCGTAATACGTGAAACGTTAGGATCCTCAGAAGCCCCTACAGAGATACTTTCAATATTAACTTGACGTCGTGAAAGAACACCTGTGAAGCGGTTAAGGACACCCGAACGGTTCTGAAGTTTAGCTGTTAACATTCTACGCATTGAACTTCACCCCCAACATTTCGTGATTACTCTTACCAGCCGGAACGATTGGCAAGACATGCTCTTTACGAGAGATATCCACCTCGATGAACATTGGTACGTCTTCCTTGATAACTTCCAAATCCTGATCAATTGTCTCTGGATTATCAAACTTGTAGGACTTAATGCCGTAAGCTTGAGCCATCAATTGGAAATCTGGGAGGGTATCAAAGACTGACTCTGATGTACGCCCTTCGTAGAAGGACTCTTGCCATTGACGTACCATACCAAGTGAGTGGTTGTTCAACATAACAACCTTGATTGGCACCTTGTAAATATTTAAGATAGCCAATTCTTGGTTCGTCATTTGGAAACCACCATCACCAACAAAGAGGATAACTTCTTTATCAGGATTAGCAATTTTGGCACCAATTGCTGCTGGGACACCAAATCCCATTGTTCCAAGACCACCTGAGGTCACCAGTTGACGCTCATTTTGGTATGGATAATACTGAGCTGTCCACATTTGATGTTGACCAACGTCAGTAACAACAACAGCATCACCCTTAGTCAATTCACCGATACGCTCGATAACTGTCTGAGGCTGTACCATACGTTCTTTCTTATCGTAAGAACGTACACGCTCTTTGTCTTTTGTGACTTTTTCAATCCATTTTTCAGTGTTATTCTGAACCACTGGTTCTGCTAAGAGCATTTCAAGAGCTTGCTTGGCATCACCAACAACTGGAAGGTCCACTGCAATAATTTTACCAATCTCAGCTGGATCTATATCAATATGGACAACCTTAGCATTCTTAGCAAATGTTTTAGGATTACCTGTCAAACGGTCATCAAAACGACAACCAATAGCAATCATAAAGTCAGCATCCGTCATAGCAATGTTAGCCGCATATGAACCGTGCATACCACCCATACCCAAGAAAAGGGGATGACTAGTAGCAATTGTCCCTTGTCCTAGAAGACTTGTGACAACTGGGATTTGGTAGCGTTCTGCAAAAGCAACTAGCTCCTTAGCAGATTCAGAATAAGACACCCCACCTCCAGCTACAATAACCGGTTTCTTAGCTTTCCCCAACTGCTTCAAGATTTTCTTGATTTGCATTTCGTTTGGTCTTAGCGTCGGTTGGTAACTTGGAAGATTAATTTCAGGATCGTTGATGAAGGCTGTTTCCTTAGCTACGACATCTTTAGGGAGGTCGATAACAACCGGACCAGGACGACCAGTTGTTGCAATATGAACCGCTTCCCTAATAATACGAGGAATATCAGCTGTATCGCGAATCTGATAATTGTATTTTGTAATCGGCATGGTAATTCCGACAATGTCAGCCTCTTGGAAGGCATCCTTACCAATACCTGATGTTGCTACCTGACCAGTAAAGACTAGGAGAGGTACGCTATCACTCATAGCATCTGCAATCCCTGTAATAGCATTAGTGGCACCAGGACCACTCGTTACAAGAGCAACACCGAGTTTACCAGTTGATTTGGCATAACCTTCAGCTTCGTGCAGACTTCCTTGCTCATGACGAGATAAGATATGATTAATCTTGTCATTTTTGTAAATAGCATCATACAAAGGAAGAACCGCTCCGCCAGGATATCCAAAGATAGTTGAAATCCCAAGTTCAAGAAGTGTATCAAGAATCAAATCAGCACCAGAGCGTGCTTCTTCAAGTTCAATTTTCTTCACATGGACCTCCTTTAGTAGTTGTTTTTTTCGAATTGTCTAAAAATTCAAAACCTTGTATACTATGATAACATTTTTAACCAAATTTGCAAGGGTTTCAGAGAAAAATATCACAAACTCTTCGGAAAGAATGTTCTTAGTTTTTTTCTTGTGCTTGACGTTCTGCTTTACGTTCTTCGAATTCTTCGTCACTCATCAAAGTTCCGCCGACATTGGCTGATTTAGCAAAGGCTGTATAGCGACGCAACCAACCACTTGAAATTTTTGATTTGAAAGGTTTCAAATGTTTGCGACGTTCTTCAAGGGTTACATCATCGACAAGCAGATCAAGAGTACGGTTTGGAAGATCAATCACGATTTCATCGCCATCTTCGATTAGGGCGATATTACCACCTTCTGCTGCTTCTGGAGAAACGTGACCAATAGCAATACCACGAGTAGCTCCTGAGAAACGGCCATCCGTAATCAGTGCCACATCCTTACCAAGACCGCGTCCGACAATCTTAGAAGTTGGTGCCAACATTTCTGGCATACCAGGACCACCCTGAGGACCTTCGTATCGAATGACAACGACATGTCCCTTCTTAACTGTTCCATTGTCAATCAACTCAAGGGCTTGATCTTGTGAATCACAACAAATAGCTTTACCGCGGAAAGTTTTAACAGATGGATCTACACCACCAACCTTGATAACAGCTCCATCCTGAGCAATATTTCCGTAAAGAATAGACAAACCACCAACTGGTGAAATAGGATGCTCAATCGGATGGATAATTTCTTCATTTTTGATTTCAGCACCAGCTACATTTTCTTTCAAGGTTTTACCAGTAACTGTAATACGATCACCCTTAATGGCTCCCTTTTTAATCAACTGATTGATAATGGCTGGAACACCACCAGCTTCATGCACATCATGCATGGTGTAAACACTTGAAGGGGCAATTTTAGAGAGATAAGGTGTCTTCTTGGCAATTTCATTAATGTCCTTAAGGTCATAATCAATACCAGCCTCACGCGCAATAGCAAGGGTATGGAGAACAGTATTGGTTGAACCACCCATAGCCATATCAAGAGCAAACGCATCATCGATAGCTTCTTTGGTCACAATATCACGTGGGCGAACATTATTTTTGATGTTATCCATCAATTTTGTGGCTGCTTGACGAACCAATTCACGACGTTCATCTGAGACAGCTAGGATAGTACCGTTACCTGGAAGGGCAAGACCCAAAACTTCCATCAAACAGTTCATTGAGTTAGCGGTAAACATTCCTGAACATGAACCACAAGTTGGACAAGCATTTTTCTCCAAATAATCGAGCTCTTCCTTGCTCATATCTCCAGCCTGATAGGTACCTACAGCTTCAAACAAACTTGATAGCGTCGCTTGATGACCAGTCATGTCAACGCCACCCTTCATAGGGCCACCAGAACAAAATACTGCTGGCACATTAGTACGCATGGCTGCCAAAATCATCCCTGGCGTAATCTTATCACAGTTAGGAATATAGAAAACCCCGTCAAACCAGTGGGCATTAATAACTGTTTCTGCTGAATCGGCAATCAATTCACGAGATGGAAGACTGTAACGCATCCCAATATGCCCCATGGCAATCCCATCGTCCACACCAATGGTATTAAACTCAAAAGGAATACCGCCAGCCTCACGGATGGCTTCCTTGGCAATATCTGCTAATTCACGCAAGTGAACATGCCCTGGAACAATATCAATATAAGAGTTACAAATAGCAATGAAAGGCTTTTGCATATCCTTGGCAGATTTAACTTGCCCAGTCGCATACAAAAGTCCGCGTGCTGGTGCCTTATCAACACCAACTTTAATCATATCACTTCTCATGATGTTACCTTCAATCTATAAAATTTCTTACAACATATGTTACCACTTTGGAAAGTAATGTCAAGGAATTTTCAGAATATTTCTGTAATTTCGAAAAGATGTCCCAGCCGTATCAAAACCGACAAAACAAAAAGGAAGCTCTAAGACTTCCTAAATGATTATTTCAATATTATTCAACACTAAAGAGGTATGGATAAACTGGTTGGTCTCCTTGGAAGATTTCAACTTCGATACCTTCGTGAGCCTCTTCCAATTTTTCCGCAAGTGCTTGAGCTTGTTCTTGATTACCTTCTTCGCCGACATAAATCATAACAATTTCACTGTCTTCGTCAATCATCTTGTCAAAAGTGTCAAGAAGGGCTTGATCCATATCTGGTGTAGACACAAGGATCTTACCATCAACCATACCAAGGATATCATTTTCATGAATCTCAAGTCCGTCAATAGTTGTGTCACGTACCGCCAAGGTCACGCTACCACTTGTTACATCTGAAAGACTAGCTGTCATAGCTTCAACATTCGCTTCGATACTTTGGCTAGGATCAAAAGCAAGCAAGCTTGTAAAGCCTTGTGGTACTGTACGCGTTTCAACAACTGCCGCATTGACATCTACTACCTCAGCAGCTGATTGTGCTGCCATAAAGATGTTTTTATTGTTTGGCAAGATGATAACATTCTTAGCATTAACCTGCTCAATAGCCTTAACAATATCTTCTGTTGATGGGTTCATTGTTTGACCACCTGAAATCACATAGTCAACACCTTGTGATTTGAAGATATCTGCAAGCCCATCTCCAGCAACAACTGCAATAAGAGCAAAGTCTTTAGGAGCAGAAGGTGCAGCTTGGATAGCTTCTTCTTTTTGAACTTGTGCATCGTGTTGGTTACGCATGTTGTCAACCTTAACTTTGACAAGAGCCCCATATTTAAGACCTTCTTGCATGACAAGACCTGGATCCTCAGTGTGGACGTGAACTTTGACAATTTCATCGTCATTAACAACAAGGAGAGAATCCCCAAGGTTGCTCAAGTAATTTTGGAACTCTTCATAGTCAAAGTCCTTCACATAAGTTGGACCTTGTTTGAGACCAATCATGATTTCCGTACAGTAACCAAAAGTAATGTCTTCTGTTGCAACATGACCAGCAACTGACTTATGATGTTCTGCATTGATCATCTCTGTCATCGTAGCTGGTGTCGCTTGGAAGTCCTCTGAAGCGATATACTCACCTGTGAGGGCTGACAAGAAACCTTCATAAATGAAGACCAAACCTTGACCACCTGAGTCTACCACACCAACTTCTTTCAAAACTGGAAGCATCTCTGGTGTCTTAGCCAAGGCAGCTTTAGCTCCGTCAAGAGTTGCACGCATAACCTCAACAGCATCATTTGTAGATTCAGCTTTCTTAATCGCTGCTGAAGCTGCACCACGAGATACTGTAAGGATTGTTCCTTCGACAGGTTTCATAACAGCTTTATAAGCAACTTCAACCCCTGCTTGGAAGGCATGAGCTAGATCTTGGCCGTCAAGTTCCGTTTTATCCTTGATACTTTGACCAAATCCACGGAACAATTGTGACGTGATAACACCTGAGTTACCACGGGCACCCATCAAAAGACCTTTAGACAAAATCTGACCAACTTCACCAACTGTTGAAGCTGATTGATCTGCGACAGCTTTGGCTCCGTTATCCATAGTCATTCCCATGTTTGTTCCAGTATCTCCATCTGGTACTGGGAAGACATTGAGTGAATTCACATATTCTGCTTGCTTACCTAGACGTGTTGCTGCCGCTTGGACCATCTCCTGAAGCAAGCTTGTTGTAATTTTAGACACTAGTTTTCTCCTACGACTTTAATATTTTGAACGTAAACATTTACTGTTTCAGCCTTGATACCGAGTTGATTCTCAAGATTAAATTTCACACGTTCTTGAATATTTTTTGAAACCTCACTAATCTTAACACCGTAACTCATAACAGTGTAGACATCCACAGTGATACCTGCATCAGTAGATTTCACGACAACTCCTTTTGCGTAGTTTTCTTTTCCAAGAAGTGCTTGAAAATTATCTCGGATAGCACTCTTACTTGCCATACCGACAACGCCAAAAATTTCTGTTGCTGAACCGCCAACTACTGTTGCGATGACATCATCTGACAATTCGATTTGACCATCTTTTGTATTGATTTTTACAGTCATAATTACTACCTCAAAAAGTTTTTATCAGCTTATTTTACCATATTCGAGCCTACTTGTAAAAAATAAGAAGAAGATACCCTTTGAATAAGAGTATCTTCTCAGTATTTATCATTAAAACTTTCTCTTTACGAGATAACGACGGTACATCACGTAGAGGAAAATCGCACGCCATACATTATCAACAACGGTTGCAATCCAGACACCAGCAAGACCCATTCCCAGACTCACCCCAAGGAAGTATCCTGAGAAAATTCGAATAATCCACATCCCAATAGTTGTCGCATAGAAAGGCATCTTAGCCTTACCCAGACCTTGCCAAACTGCTGTGTAAACTAAAGTCCCCGAAGTCACAGGATTCCCAAGGAAAGAATAAAGAATAACTACCTGACTAGCCGCAATAGCTGCTTTATTATCTGTAAAGAGACCTGATAATCCTTGGCCAAAGAGCAAGATACTCCCTGAAACCAGAACCATCAAGAAGGTGGAAATCCAATAAGACTCTCGTATAATACGCTTCATCTGCGTCTTATCCCCTCGACCCAGACTATTGGCAACCAAGATAACCGTAGCCGTTGCGACTCCCATACCAGGCATATAGTTAAACTGGGTGAGGTTTTCACCAATGGCGTTACCACCGACAACGGCTGTACCAAAGGTAACAATAATAGCCACGATGACCACATCTCCAGCACGCATCATCAGTCGTTCACCTGCTGCTGGCAGGGCAATCCCCAACAACTCTCTATTAAAAGGTTTGGTAATTTCAAGCTGCTTCACATCTAGTTTCATCGCTTGCCAGAGTATCACTGTCCCAACCAGACGAGAGAAAACCGTAGCTGTAGCGACCCCAACAATCCCCCAATGTCCAACAAAGATAGCTAAAGAAGATAAAATAGCATTAAGAACATTGGTCAAAAGACTGACGACCATGGAAATACGAGGTCGTCCCTTGGCCCGTAGGATGTTACCAAAAGTGGTCATCAAGGCTAGGAAAACCACTCCTCCACCGACAAGAGCAAGGTAGAGACTACCAGCCTGAGTCACAGATTGCTCAGTACCTAAAAGATTAAGAATGGCCCCACCACCAAAAATGGAAAGTAGACCAAGGATGAGACTAAGAGCAAGGGTAATAATAATAGCATCCCAAGTGTCTCGGTTAGTCGCTTTAACATCACCTTTTCCTAAACTCCTGGCAATGACACTGGCACTTGAGGCTCCTAGAGCAATAAAGATAGCTTGGTAAATCGTAATGATATTATTGGCTACGGAAACCCCCGATATAGCGACAATACCCACCTGAGCCACTAGGTAAGAATCGACAACCCCCATCAACATTTGTAGAAGGTTTTCGGCCATAGCAGGCAAGGCTATGTTTAGAATTTTCTTTGTTTCTGTCATAATATTCTTTTCTATATTGATAAAAATAGGGCTGATTTCTCAGCTCCTATTTTTTTATTCTTATACACCAAGATAGCTTTCAACTGCTTTTTGCATATCAGCTGCCGCAACAACTGTTTTATGGCGAACTTCTGCATGTTCAAGTCCATCTACAGCCGCTGGGATAGCTACACCTGAAAGTTGGTGCAAATCTTCTACTGCTTTGAAATCATCCCCACTGTCTTTACCAGTGACAGCTGAAACTGCCACACGTGGGAATTTGTATGGGCTAGCTGTTGAAGCGATAACTGTTGGTGTGTGGTCATCTGTCTTTTGAACATATGCTTCGTAAACAGCTGAGGCAACTGCTGTATGAGGATCTTCGATATACTTGTCTTCATCATAGACACGCTTGATTTCAGCAGCTGTTTCATCCTCAGTTGCAAAACCTGCTGCAAACAAATCAAGAATATCTTTATCTGCATCAGCCAAAGTATACTCACCCTTAGTCACAAGTGCATCCATAAGCTCTTTAGTCTTAGTAGCATCATTACCAAGAAGGTGGAAAATCAAACGTTCCAAGTTAGAAGATACCAAGATATCCATAGAAGGGCTTGTTGTTACCTTGAAGTCACGTTTCTTATCATAAGTACCCGTTGCGAAGAAGTCTGTAAGGACGTTATTTTCATTAGAAGCACAGATTAATTTGCCAACTGGAACACCAATCTGATGTGCATAATAAGCCGCCAAGATATTACCAAAGTTTCCTGTTGGTACTGTGAAGTTCACCTTATCTCCGTTTTGGATATGACCTGCCTTAACCAACTGTGCATAGGCATATACATAGTAAACCACTTGCGGTACCAAACGACCAACGTTCATTGAGTTAGCTGATGAGAATTGCGTATGATGAGCCAACAATTTCTCACGCAAATCAACATCATTAAACATACGTTTCACATCTGTTTGAGCATCATCAAAGTTACCATCAATGGCAATAACGTGCGTATTAGCTCCTGTTTGAGTGGTCATTTGCAATTCTTGGATTTTTGAAACACCGTCTTTTGGATAAAAGACAATGATTTCAGTTCCAGGAACATCTGCAAAACCAGCCATGGCAGCTTTACCAGTGTCACCTGATGTCGCTGTCAAGATGACAATCTTATTATCAACACCTTGCTTTTTAGCTGATGTTGTTAGCAAGTAAGGCAAGATTGAAAGGGCCATGTCTTTGAAAGCGATAGTAGAACCATGGAAAAGTTCAAGGTTGTAGTGGTTCTTAAGTTTAACTACTGGTGCAATGGCAGCTGTATCAAACTTGTCATCATAAGCATTTGTGATACAGTAATCCAATTCCTCTTCAGTAAAATCATCCAAGAAAGCTGACAAGACCAATTTAGCAACTTCTTGATAAGAAGCGTCTTTCAATTGATCAAAGTCCAAAGCAACCTCAGGCGTTGACAACGGTGTGAACAAGCCACCATCTGTTGCCAAACCTTGAAGAATAGCTTGACTAGCTGTTACTTTATTATTTTCGTCACGTGTTGATTGGTATACAAGTGTCATGGTAAATCCTCTTTTTAGATAGTCTGTGGCTCTATTGTAGCATAATTGTCAGAATATTTCTACACGTATTGTGACTTGTGAGAAAATCATTCGGATATCACCCTATTTTCTCCTCTCAAAGACATGAAAAAATCCGGAATAGCTATTCCAGATGTCATCTTAAAATTTATCTTTGGTGTCATTCTTAGTTGAGAAAGTAATATCTTTTGATTTGCCATCACCACTAAGCGTTACTTTCTTATCTTTTTTAGTCACTTTTAGCTCTTGGCCTTTTTTCACATTGAGACCATCAATATCAACGTCTTTGTTGACAGAAGTAACAGTCATCTTATGTCCCAAGCGACTAACCTTCCCTTTGAAAAGGGTTGTCGTTGTTTCGCCTGTCTTCGAATCATACTTTTGACCGCTGTCTTTTGCAGCTTTTTCAAGAGCTTCATCAAGTTCTTTTTCTATAGTTTCCTCACTATAATAGTTTTCAAAGGAATCTCCATAGAAGGCTTTAAATAAATCTCCAAAGGCTGAGAAGGACTTCTGAACCCTCTCACGATAATCCTTGATGTAAGTTTTCTTGTCAAAAGTATAGCCAGCAGTCACCTTCGCATTGCTACCTTTTACCTTCATGGTTACAGCAGTATCTGTAAAGTACTTTTCAAGCTCCTTACTATCCAAGTCTGTCAAACTTTCAGACATGCTTGAACTATACTCTCTACCTAGAGAACTACTGTACCATTTGCCATCAATATTACCTGTCACATAACGGTAAGTCATAAAGCCACCGATACATAAGAAGACGAGGACTACCGCTGACAAAACTGAGACTAGGATGCGTTTTTTCTTTTTGGGATCCATTGGTTTTTTAGGAGCCAAATTTGCCATAGCTACTTGTCCTTCTGGAAAAGCAACCATAGAAGGTGCTGTTGTTGTTACCGCTGGTGCCGTTTCTGTTGGTAGAGGACTAGTGCTTGTCTCGACGATTTCTGCCTCAACCTTAATAGGTTCAGTAGTAGCTGTATCTTCAGCTTTAGCTGGTGCTTCATTAACAAACTCTCCAGCTTTCAAAGCATCCGCCATTTCCTGAACACTCGGCTTACGTCCGTTTACCGTCTCAAAATAGTCCAACCATTCTGCTCTTGTCATTTATATTCCCCTTTAATTTCCTTTTTTATTTATTTTTTGTAAAACTAATGTCACCGAATTCACTGTGTGCCTTGATAGTAAAGCCTTCATTGTTAGGCGTATAATCTAAGACATCACCTTTTTTAAAAGCATCTGAATCTCCAGCCTTATCCACAGTGATTGTTTGCTCCCAACGGTTAATATCTCCCGTAAAAGCAGTTGTTGTGACACGACCGGTTTTGGCATCGTAGGTATAGCTCTTTGGAAGTTCTTTCTTCACTGTCTCATCAAACTGTTTATAGTAGTCTTTTTCTGACAATGAATAACTATCAAAAACCTCCGAGAACTCCTCACCGTACTGACCTTTCAATTCAGTAACTCTACTCTGGTAAGCCTGATAAAGAGCTTTACGATTGTAAACAAAGCTCACTTTTAAGTGAGCCTTATTGTCAGTAATACTCATTGCTGTATTGATATCGGTGATAAGATTTTGACCTTGTGGTAAAGCATTACTAACTTTATTCTTAGTATTAGCAGTATCTTTCAGAGTGGCTAACATTTTCTCACTAAAGGTTGGGCTTGTCCAATCGCCCTCAATGCTTGCGGCTCGATAACGGTATCCCATCACGAGACAAACGATCAAAAGTATGGTTAGTATCGCTGCAATCACACCTGATACCATCCCCACAATATTCTTTGAGGTTACTGGCTCCTTTGATTCTTTTACTTGTTGACTAGGATTGAATTGAACACTCACCATCCTATCAGCATTAAACTCTTTAAACTTATTAGTCGCTCTATTCCCTTCCATGAGAGCCCCCGATGGTCCCATTTTATGAGGCTTAAGAGGGTGTGCTGTTTCACCCAAGCTAAGCCCTTCTTCTTTTGTCATAGGAATCTCCTTATCTTGCTGTAAGGTTATTATAACAATTCTTAAAGCGTTTTTCTATCTTATTCAAGAAAGTCCTTTATTTTTAATTTGGATAAACACTCTAATATAGAAGATTCCTGGCAAAAAAAGTAGCCCTTATAGAGCTACTTTAGTCTATCACTTACCCTTTATAATCAAAGGCAATTTCGATAATTTCTTTCAATTCTGAAATAAGCGGTTCTTTCGGATTAGCTGTTGTACATTGGTCTTCATAAGCATGTTCGGCCAAAGTATAGGCAGTGTCTTGAAGAAGTTTCTTAGTGACACCTTGTCCCTTCCAGTTCATGTCAATACCAACGGCAATACCTAATTCGTATACTTTTTGTGCCAAAAGTTCAACCAATTCAGCATCTGATTGTTTGTCAGTACCCCATCCCATGAAACGAGCAATATCAGCATAATCCTTGTCTGCACGGAAGTAGTCATATTTAGGGAACATGGCGTGTTTTTGAGGATCACGACCATTGTAGCGGATAACGTGAGGTAGAAGAATTGCATTGGTACGTCCGTGTGGAATATTGTACATTGGACCAATCTTATGTGCTAATGAGTGACTAATACCAAGGAAGGCATTGGCAAAGGCCATACCAGCCATTGTTGACGCATTATGCATTTTTTCACGTGATTCTTCATCACCAAAACGGTAAGAATGTTCAAGATTTTCAAAAACAAGTTTAATCGCTTGAAGTGAAAGTCCGCGTGTATAGTCGCTAGCCATGACTGATACATAAGATTCAATAGCGTGAGTCAAAACGTCCATACCTGTATCTGCCGTAACGCTGGCAGGTACACTCATAACCAAAGCAGGGTCGACGATAGCAATATCCGGAGTCAAAGCGTAATCTGCCAATGGATACTTGATATGAGTTTCACTATCAGTGATAACCGCAAATGACGTTACTTCTGAACCCGTACCTGAAGTTGTAGGGATACAGATAAATGTGGTCTTTTCAGCATATGGAATCTTATAGGTACGTTTACGAATATCTAAGAATTTTTGTTTAGCACCGAAAAAGCTTACATCTGGGTGTTCAAAGAACATCCACATAGCCTTAGCCGCATCCATTGCAGAACCACCACCAAGGGCAATAATGACATCTGGTTGGAAGTCTACAAAGCGTTCCAAGCCTTTATAAACCGTATTCGTAGATGGGTTAGGCTCAACATCTGAGAAAACTTCAATCATTGGATCGTGACGGTTGAGTTCCAATTGGCGTTTAACCAAGGCAGCGTAGCCAAACTGAACCATACCTGGATCACAGACCAACATTACACGCTTAGCTTTGATATGACGCAGATATGTTATTGAGTCTTTTTCAAAGAAGATTTTTGGTGGGACGCGAAACCATTGCATATTATTGCGACGCTTTGACAATGTTTTTACGTTAAGAAGGTCAAATGAACTAACATTGTGAGAGATTGAGTTGTGTCCGTATGAGCCACAACCAAGAGTCAATGATGGGATCATGTTATTGTAGATATTACCGATACCACCTTCAGCTGATGGGCTATTTACCAAGACACGGCAGGCTTTCATGCGAATACCATATTGGAGTTGGAGCTCTTCATTTTCAGTGTGGATAACAGCTGTGTGTCCGAGACCACCCAAATTGAGCATACCTTCTGCTTTTTTGAATCCATCTTCAACGCCATCAGATTTGATAAGGGCAAGTACTGGAGACAATTTTTCCAAGGCAAGTGGGTGTTCCATTGTTGCATCTGGAATTTCTGCCAAAAGCAATTTTGTACCTGCAGGAACTTTAAGGCCAGCTTTTTCAGCGATTTCAATAGCTGAGTGACCTACAATGGCACCATTTACAGCTGTACGCGCTTCATTAAGAACGACTTTTTCCAATTTAGCAATGTCGGCTTTTTTAGAAATGATGACACATTGATGTGCTTCAAATTCAGCCTTAACTTCGTCATAAATAGCTGCATCAACGATAGCTGCTTGTTCAGAAGCACAAATCATACCATTGTCAAAACTCTTTGAAAGAATGATATCGTTGACAGCACGTTTAACTTTAGCATCTGCCGCAATATAGGCAGGTACATTCCCAGCTCCTACACCAAGTGCTGGTTTACCAGTTGAGTAAGCTGCTTTAACCATACCAGGTCCACCAGTCGCAAGTACTGTGGCAATCTTAGGATGGTTCATCAAGAGACCAGTCGCTTCGATAGATGGCTCTTCAATCCACTGAATACAGTTCTTAGGTGCACCAGCTTCAATAGCAGCATCACGAACAATGCGCGCAGCTTCTGCTGATGATTTTTGAGCTGATGGGTGGAAGGCAAATACAATTGAGTTACGTGTTTTCAACGCAATCAAAGCTTTGAAAATAGTAGTAGATGTTGGATTAGTTGTTGGAGTTACCCCACAGATAACACCTACCGGCTCAGCGATAGAGACCAAACCTTGCTCTTTATCTTCAGCAATAACACCGACTGTCTTGTCATTTTTGATGCTATTCCAAATATATTCAGAAGCATACATATTTTTTATAGCTTTGTCTTCATAAATACCACGACCTGTTTCGTCAACAGCCAATTTTGCAAGATACATGTGTTTATCAAGCGCTGCGATTGCTGCATGGTGAACAATGTGATCCACTTGCTCCTGTGTAAAGTCAGCCATTTCATTGAGGGCTTCAACCCCCTTTATTGCCAATTCATCAATTACTGTTTGAATATCTTTAGTTTGTTTAATTTCTTTAGTCATATAAAACTCCTTTTAAGCACTTGTTAAAAAAATCACAAGCTTTTGAACAATATTATTATAGCTCTTTATTCAATTTTTGTAAACCCTTACAACGACAAAAATAAAGAAATCCATCCATTTTAGGACAGATTTCATCATTATTACCAAATAATCACACGATCTTCTGGGGCACGCCACATGCCGTCGCCTTCTTTAACGTCAAATTCCTTGTGGAATTCGTCGAAGTTGCTCACGATAACATTGGTGCGCCATTTAGCCGGAGCATGCACATCCACGCTAGCTAACATTTGCATGTATTCTTCACGTGCTTTCATACGCCAGATTGTCGCAAAATTAACAAAGAACTCACGAACTGAAAAATCCTTATCTCGTTTAGCGGCCTCTAAGGCACAGGCTACACCACCGAGGTCAGCAACATTCTCAGAAACAGTCAATTTACCATTGACCTTGGCACCATAAGAATCCAAGCCCTCAAACTGATCCACAATCTTGTCAGTACGTTCCTTAAAGGCTGCATAGTCTTCCTCAGTCCACCAGTTCTTAAGACTACCATTCTCATCAAAGGAAGCTCCGTTTGTATCAAAGGCATGGGAAATCTCGTGAGCAATGACAGCACCAATACCACCATAGTTGGCTGATGAGCTTTGTGCAATATCATAGAAAGGTGCTTGAAGGATAGCTGCTGGGAAAACAATTTGGTTCTGCTGTGGATCATAGTAAGCATTAACCATGTGGGCAGGCATATGCCACTCACTACGATCAACAGGTTGATTCCACTTGCTCCAACTATGTGCAACTGAAATTTCGACTAACTTCTGTGCATTCTCAACAAGTGACAAGTTCTCATCAATAATCTTCTTATCATATGTCTCAGGTAGTTTTTCTGGATAACCGATATGAGGTGTGATGACATTGAGTTTCGTAATAGCCTTTTCACGTGTCTCAGGAGCCAACCAATCTGCTGTTTGAAGGCGTGATTTATAAACATCAATCATAGTTGCCACCTTCGCTTCAACATCTGCTTTTGCTTCTGGAGAGAATTTTTCACCTGCATACCAAAGTCCAAGAGCCTGATTGTAATGTCCTTGTGCCAAATAGTAGGCTCCTTTTTTCTTGTCCCAGGCTTGTGGTGTTCCTGAAAGCGCACGACCATATTTTCCAAATAGAACACGAAGTTCGTCTGTCAAATAGGCATTCCAAATTGTCGTAGCATCGATAAGTAGGCTCGCCTTAAGTAGCTCCCAATTATCTTCTGAATAATATTCTGCCGCAAATTCTGTCCAGAAGCGCTCTTCAGGAACGATAACTTTATCAGGAACTTGTCCCAAGATTTCTGTGAAGATGTTATCAAGTGGAAGTTCCGGTGCTAGCTTGGTAAAGTCTTCCCAATCATATGGGTGGTAGAGTTCCACATACTCGGAAGATTCTTCACTCGAAAGGACATACTTGGCCAACTTAGCATCAAGGGCGATAACCTTGTCCAAGATATCTTTGATTTCTTCAGCTGTAAAGCCATATTTCTCAAGGAGTTCTTCTTCCATTTCACGCCAAATTCCTAAAAGCTCCTTGCCCTTCTCATTATCCTCAGTGTAATAGGTTGTATCAGGTAAAATAATACTTGGCGCTGCTGCCCAGAGGACATTTAATTGAGCATTCATAAAGTCTGGAGATACACCGAATGGGAACGCATTAGGTTTACCAGACATCTCGTACTCAGCAATTTTCGAAGCAAATTCTGAGAATGAGGAAAGCTTCTTGTATTCTTCAATCCAAGGTTTAACAGGCTCGATACCCAATGCCTCACGTTTGTCAAAGTCCGCAGCCATACGGTGAAACTTAATGAAGTTTTGTAGAATAGCATTGTCTGGAATATTCTCTCCTGCCAACCACTGATCAGTCGTTTCAAGCATAAGGTCTTCAATTTCATCTGCTAAATCTGAGAAACCACCTGTACGTGGCTTATCATCGGGAATCACTGCTGTTTTTTCCCACTCACCATTAATCGCATGGTAAAAATCATCTTGTAAGCGTGTCATTACACTTCCTCCATCAACATTAAAAGTGCTTTCATTATAACAAAATTCCCCAGCAAAAGCATTTACTGAGGAAAGTTTGGCTTATTTTACTAAGATTGCTAGGGTTTGATAAGGCTTAAGACTTACCTTTTCAGCAAGCTCTGCATCGTCATAGTTTGACAAGAGCACGCGCCCTGACTGGTATTCTGCTGGAATCTCCACTTCAGCTTCACTTCCATAGAAATTATTGAGTACCAAGAGTTTTTGACCGTCTAAGTGGCGTTCAAAGGCGTAGACTTGTTGACTATCTTCCAGTGCTGGCAAGTAGCTACCTTCTGAAATGATGGGCATTTCTTTGCGCAAGCGAATCAATTCTTTATAGAATTTAAAGATTGGTCCATCAATTTCATTTTCAACGTTGATGTCTTTGTAAGATTTGCCAGCTTTCAACCATGGAGTTCCTGTTGAAAAACCTGCATTTTCAGAAGCATCCCATTGCATTGGCGTACGAGAATTATCTCGTGACTTAGCTTGGATAATCTTAAAGGCTTGCTCAGGTGACTTGCCTTGATCCAAGAGCATTTGGTAAGCATTGATGGACTCGACATCCACATAATCTGCCATAGAATCATAATCTGGATCAATCATGCCAATCTCTTCGCCCATGTAGATATAAGGGGTTCCACGTGACAAGTGAATGCTAGCTGCTAGCATAGTCGCTCCTTCATTGCGGAAGTTCTTGATATCTACAAAACGATTCAAGGCACGAGGTTGATCATGGTTATTCCAGAAAAGGGCACTCCAACCACCACGTTCACTCATTTCCTTGCCCCAAGTATGATAGAGACGTTTGAGCTCTTCAAAATCAAAGGGAGTAATGGTCCATTTTTGACCATCTTCATAGTCTACTTTAAGATGATGGAAGTTAAAGGCCATAGACAACTCGTGGCGCTCCGGTGCTGAATACAAAACACAGTTGTCAATGGTTGTCGATGACATCTCTCCAACTGTCATAAAGCTATCATCAGAACCAAAGGTCGCTTCATTCATCATACGAAGATAGTCATGGACAATTGGTTTATCCGTATAAGCTGGTTTCCCTTCATTTTCAGGGCAATCCACCAAGACCTCATCTTTCCCAATCAAATTGATCACATCGAAACGGAAACCTTTAACTCCCTTGTCACGCCAGAAGTTGACCACCTTGAACAACTCCTTACGAACATTGGGATTACGCCAATTGAGGTCTGCCTGTGTTTCATCAAAGAGGTGAAGATAGTATTTCCCTGTATCTCCAAAAGGAGCCCAGGCAGAACCACCAAATTTAGATAACCAATCGGTTGGTTTGTCCTGAATGAAGAAGAAAGCTTGGTAATACTTATCCCCAGCCAATGCCTTTTGGAACCACTCATGCTCCGTTGAGCAATGATTGAGCACCATGTCTAGCATGAAGTCAATATTATGCTCTTTAGCGACACGGACCATCTCTTCAAAATCAGCCATGTCTCCAAAGACAGGGTTGACGGCTGTGTAGTCTGAAATATCGTAACCATTGTCACGTTGTGGACTTGGATAGAAAGGATTGAGCCAAACCATATCCACGCCCAACTCTGCTAGATAAGGAATCTTTTCAATGATCCCTCTGAAATCACCGATTCCATTTCCTGTCGTGTCCTTATATGATTTTGGATAAATTTGGTATACAACCTTTGTTTTATCTAATGCCATTTATTTAACCTCTTTTTTATCAAAGGGTGGACCGTAACGTTTTCACCCCTTAGCTTATTTTGTTCGATGAGCAATCATGAGAACATCACCACGTTTGATATCACGTGGAAGATCCCCTTCAACATCTGCTTGGAAATCATCTTGATTTGTAATGATAACTGGAGTCTCAGTGACCAAACCAGCTTTTTTGATAACATCCATATCAAAGCTAATCAATTGTTGACCAACAACAACTTTATCACCTTGTTCAACATGAGCCTCAAAACCTTTTCCGTCAAGGCTAACAGTATCCATACCAATGTGCATTAGCATTTCAACACCTTCTTCAGAAACGATACCTACGGCGTGCTTAGTTGGGAAGAGTACTGTCACTGTACCATTCACTGGTGAAACCAATTCCCCTTGACTTGGTTCGATGACGATACCTTGTCCCATTACACCTGATGAAAAGACAGGGTCTGTGGCTTGGCTAAGTGGTTTAACTTGACCAGCAAGTGGACTAACAACCTCTGCTGATTCAGCAAGAACCGTTGAAGTAGCAGTATGTGATGCAAATTCAGCCTCTTCTTGAGCTGCAAATTCTTCCTTAAGTTCTGTATCATCTTCTGTCTTAGTAAAGAGACCCGCTTTGCGGAAGAAGAAAGTCAAGACCATAGGTACAATGATAGCAACAAGCATAATTCCTGCAAATGGAATCATATACTTAGGTTGAATTGATAGAATACCAGGCAACCCACCAATACCAATAGAGGCCGCTGTAACGTTAAAAGTTACGGATAGAAGACCTGCAATAGATGAACCAATCATACCCGCAACAAATGGGTAAATATATTTGACGTTAACCCCGAAGAGAGCTGGTTCTGTAACACCAAGATAAGCTGAAATAGTAGCTGGAAGTGAAATTTGAGCCTCACGTTCATCATGACGATGCATAATATAGTAAGCAAAGACTGCTGACCCTTGAGCAATGTTTGATAGAGCAATCATAGGCCAAAGAGCTGTTCCACCAGCATCCGCAATCAACTGAGTATCAATTGCATTGGTCATGTGGTGAAGACCAGTAATAACGAACGGCGCATAAAGGGCACCAAAAACAGCACCGAAAAGCCATTTTACAGGACCTGTCAAACCAGCAAGAACCACTGTTGAAAGAGCTTGGCCAATAGTCCAACCAATAGGACCTAAAACAGTATGAGCCAAAATAAGGGCTGGAATCAATGACAAGAACGGTACAAAAATCATTGATACTACTTCTGGTACATGTTTACGCCAGAAAATTTCAAGATAAGAAAGTGACAAACCAGCAAGAAGGGCAGGAATAACTTGCGCTTGATAACCTATACGATTAACAGTAAAGAATCCAAAATCCCAAACCCAATCCTTAGCAATTTCAGACGCTGGTGTCGATGCTACTGAATAAGCATTAAGCAATTGTGGTGACACCAGACAAATACCCAAAACAATTCCAAGAATTTGGCTAGTTCCCATTTTACGAGAAACAGACCAAGTAATACCTACAGGCAAGAATTGGAAAATAGCTTCACCAGGCAACCACAAGAAGTGATTCACTCCTGACCAGAACTGAGAAACCTCGGTAATTGTCTTACCGTCAAGCATAGACCAATGCACACCCTCAAGAACATTACGGAAACCAAGAATTAATCCCCCAACGATAAGGGCTGGAATAATAGGTGTAAAGATCTCGGCTAAGGTTGTCATAACACGCTGAACTGGGTTTTGGTTGCTCTTAGCAGCTGATTTAGCAGCTTCCTTAGAAACACCTTCAATCCCTGATACAGCAGTGAAATCGTTATAAAAGATTGGTACATCATTACCAATGATAACTTGGAATTGACCTGCATTGGTGAAAGTCCCCTTAACAGCAGGAATGGCTTCGATTGTTTTCACATCTGCCTTCTTGTCATCACCAAGAACGAAACGCATACGCGTCGCACAGTGAGTAACAGCAGTCACATTTTCTTTACCACCGATTGCAGCAAGCAGATCTTTAGCTTCTTGTTCAAATTTACCCATTTGAATCTCCTTTTCTTTTTTGACAATATCTGATTGACTTGATAAACTGATTGTAAACGATTGCAAATTTGTCTGCAAGTGTTCCGGTGTTTTTTTAACATATTTTTGTAAAAAAATATCGGTTGTATGTTTTTTTACCTACAAATGAGGAGAAAGATGAAAAAATATCAGATTATTTATAAGGATTTAGAAAAAGCTATCCATGAGCAAAAGTATCAAGTGGGAGACTTTCTCCCCACCGAGCAAGAACTGGTTCAATCTTATCAGGTTAGTCGAGACACTATACGAAAGGCGTTAACCTTACTCGTTGAAGAAGGCTTGGTCAAAAAAATTCATGGCTCTGGCTCCCAGGTTATTAACCAAGAACAAATCAACTTTCCTGTGTCTGACCTTACTAGTTACCAGGAGCTAATCGAACAACAAGGCCTTAATTCGCAAACCAACGTTATTTCTCTGGATAAAATCATTGTTGATTCAAAACTCTCAGAAAGAACTGGTTTTTCTAATAGCCAACAGGTTTGGCGTGTTGTTCGTCAAAGAGTCGTTGATAGCTGTGCCTCTGTTATAGATATTGATTACCTAGATGCCAGCCTTGTTCCGCAACTAAACCGTAGCATTGCTGAATACTCTATTTTCGACTACATAGAGAATCAACTCAACCTTAGCATCTCCCACGCCTTTAAAGAAATCACTATCGATAACGCTACCGATCAAGATAAGATTCTTATCGACCTAGGTAAGGACCAGCACGTCGTCTGTGTCCGTTCAAAAGTTTATTTAAACAATGGAAAACAGTTCCAATTTACGGAAAGTCGCCATAAACTTGAAAAATTCAAATTTGTTGATTATGCCAAGCGCCATCATTAAAACGAAAAGCCCAGCTAATAGAAAAAGTATCGGACAAGAGTGTCTGATACTTTTTAGTTTTTACGGATAGGATCTGCTAGATACTCCGCACGAGCACCACCAATTAACTTAGGACGACTAGCCAAAGCAGTCACATGGGCACCACCTAATTCTGGAATAATAGGGCGAAGAGGAACTTGGACCCTCTTCACATGCATACCAATAGAGGTATCCCCAATATCAATACCAGCCTGAGCGACAATTTCCTCCACCTCAACAGGATCCTTCATATAGTCGAAAGCAGCCAGCTGACCACTTCCCCCAGCGTGTAAGGTTGGAAGAACATTCACAATTTCCAAATCTTTAGCTATAGCAAGTTCACGCTCAACAACCAAAGCACGATTCAAATGTTCACAGCCCTGAACAGCCAAGGAAATCCCTTTAGGTTCCAAAACCTCAAGAATAGTTTTCACAATTCGTTGACCAATTTCACGGCTAGAGGCTTTGCCGATAGTCCCACCAGCAACCTCACTGGAAGACAATCCCAAGACAAAGATAGCTCCTCTCCCAATAGCTGAACGTTCAACAATATCTTCTACAAGCACACGTGTCTTCTCTTCTAAATCTAGCAACATCACAACAGCCCTCCTTTAGACAACAGCTGTATTCAAGATTCTCACAATAAGATAGTACAGAATCACAAAAAAGACAAGGAAAAATGCCCCTAATAATAATAACTGCCTACGACGTTTCTTACTTAGGTCCCAGGAGAAACCAAATCCCATCAAAAAAGGACCAACACTATAACTTAGCATAAACCATAAATCTACACGTGCTATATGCCAAAAAGAAGAAATAAAGGCCGCCAAACCTATTAAGGATAAGATCCAAGAAAAGTCCCAACGATCTGGTTTAGCAAAAGCCAAGCCTATTAAGAAGCAGCCCAAGGCAGGCATGATAATAAATGATAGGGTCATAAAATAAAACATGCCATTATTATAGCATGTTTTACAGTTTCATGTTAGTGGCGGTTAATAACACCATAAGCAATAGTAAATGCAATAGCAGCAATACCTACAACGATTGCCATGATGGCCCAAAACATAGTCATCGCACGGCGTCCCTTGCGATTGTTGAAAGGAAGTCCCCAACCAACCATGATAACACCTAGCAATCCAAGCCAGATTTTATAAGTGATAACAATCGCCGAATCAAAATAGGCAAAAGCAACCAAACCTAAACCTAGCAAAGAAATCAAATAAGACCACTTACCCTTCAAAAATGAAGGCAAAGCCCAACCAAATAACACTAAACCTAGTAGAGCAAGAGCTCCACCACCAAAAAATACAGGTACAATATAATTATCAAACATATTCATATTATAGCATATCTTAAAAAGTTAGGAAATAGAATCTATCAACCAAAGCCATATCCACTCTTTAAAATTTGTTCACTCTCAATCACAGATTGATTGGCAGATACTAACTAATTATTTTAGTACAAAAAAACAAGATCCGAAAAGGACCTTGTTTTAATAAGCTAATTAAGCTTTGTTTGCTGAGCATAGTTGATTTATTCGCCATACTTCCCATTACATCGTAAAACTCTATATTTAAGATTTCAAACAACCATATTAATAGGAAGAGAACTTCATTATTCCTCTTAGTTCTATAAAAAGTGTGGCTAATTTGAGGCAAAATATTAAATTAAATTTGCCACAAATCGTAAGACCTGGTTTAATAAGTGTCTATTTCAACCAGTTTCAAAATTTTGTTATATCAATGATTATCTTAGTACTATCAAAAGACTCTTTCATCTAATTTGATTTTATTTTAAACAAATAGTGTTAATTTTAACCCGTAATCTAAGCGAACATGTTATTCCAACCTTGCTTTACTTACTAACAGTATAACATAAATTCTATCCATACAGTCTCCGTTTAAACGATCCATTTTCCAAACTTCCCACTATAATGAATTTTACTTACTTACATAGTAGAGAAATAATTATCTGTTATAATAGTAGAAAAGGAATGTTTCGTTATGAAAAAACTATTATCATTACTACTAGCAACATTATCAACTATCATTCTTGTTTCTTGTGCTTCACAAGATAAATTAGATGGTGACTATTATTAGATTGATACCGAGAATGGTCTAAGAAATGAGCTGTCATTCTCTATCAAAGGTACTGAAGGTACGATTGATAAGGAAGAGTACGACAAATTCACCATCAATAGTAAAAACAACACTTTTGAACTTTCTGGCGAAGACGCTTCAGCTAAAGAAGTGACTTACAAACACTCTGACGGAGTCATCACTGTTGATATCATTGGTACTGAACACGACTACTATCTAAAAGGAACAGATGCTTACGAGGAAGCACTCAAGAAATACAATGAACTACAAAATTCAGGAGGTCAATCTTCATGGAAATCAGCCAAGAAATTTATGACAATCTATTTGATTTCATCCAAAACTTAGAAATCAGAATCCAAAAGAATGTTTTTCATTCTAATCATTCAGAACAACTATCAACTTTCTGTAATAATCTATACCAACTCTGCAAGACTAAAGAGCTGAATGTCTTGCTTAATGATGTTACTTCTCTATCTTCTTATGAAGAACTTATATTAGCTACGCCTGAACAATCAAATGGTTATGTCTTGATGAGCATAGAAAACTTCTATACTGAGATTATCGAACCATCTAAGATGGAATATTATGGGTAAATCAAAAAGGTGCAGTTTTGAACTACACCTTTTTACATTATTCTTTCAAACACAGTTGGATCATTTAAATTAAATAAAAAACTGTCTTTAGCATTATGGTCATCGTTTTGTCTATAAATATAAGGATGAAGTGCAACAATGCCGTTCTCTATTAACTCTGACATTCTGGAAAAACTAGCTCTCCAGATCCCTTCAACAGATTCAACTTTTATATCTCTATATGAAAGCTGTTGCCAACTAACCCAGAAATATATATCACAATCTGGATGATGTGCTCTATAATTTTCGTAGTCTTTTCTATTAAAAGTTACAGTATAAGAAGGGTCGTATGGTGTTCCATTGTAGCAATACCTACCAGATGTAAAAAAGGGAGTATCTTGAACTTTAAGATCAGCATATCTCTCATTAGTTAAATCATATAAATCAATACGAGTCGGATCTGATTCTTTTTCTGGATTTATTATAATTTCATTTTGTAAATTAGGAACTATTGTAGCAATAAATTCATCTTCTTTGCCTTCACCCCATTTATACCACTGCTTCCTATCTTCTGTATTGTAAAGACTCATATTTCTATCAGCAACCTCAATAAATTTTGCATAATAGTTATTTTTTTGGCTTAAAACCAATTGAAACTTTACAGTAGTATTTATAGGCAAATTTATTGGGACTTTATAAATACTTAAAATTCCATATTTATCACTTCTTGTATCAACTTTTCCGTAACTACCATCACTAGCAACGAATATTAACAAACCGTACATTTCCATAAAATCATTCTCCCAAAATATCTAGTTCAGACGTTGAATTCGTCTCAATGTAGTTAAGGTATTTTTCTTCAGTTAGTTGATCATTAAGCGAAGGATTTTGTACAATTTCATGCAGTGTATCCCAATTAGGAATTGGAGTAAATTTACCTGTTGCTACTTTAGGACGTGAAAGGCGATTCCATTTTTTTATTTTTGTTCCATTACGTATCGCAGAGCTAGAACTATTTTCTGTATTATACTTATTTTTAACTTGTAGTAAAATAGGTTCTTCTTCGTTAGATAGATAACAAAAATCAATCGCTCTAAAAACAGACCCCGCACACCATTGCCATCCAGCTGGTTCTAATACTTCAGCTAAATATTCTTCTAAGATCGCACCGTTCATATTTTCAGCACTCATAAACAGATAATGACCATCAATATAATTTTGAACAACTTCTTCGCTCTCTCTTGTGGACGCTCGAACTCTAGAAATCAAAGCCTCGTCTTTTTCACCATAATTCTTTAAAGGTGTGGCTAGCTTTTCATTCTCTCTATCTTTGATATATTTACTAATCCATTTATCAATGTAACAAGATATTTCTCCTTTAGCATCTTTAGATGGTTTAATAGAATTGTTCGTAAATAGCTCCTTATGTTTGAGAGCAAAAGTGAAAAGCTTTCGTAAGTTATCATCATATTTGGAACTTTCGGCATTTTCTAAACATTTTTCAAATAACCGATTTAATTCCTCATCAGTAATAAAAGAATACTCAGTAAGTAAATTTTCTAAATTAGTATTTTTTGATTTTTGTTTCATGTCAAATCACCTCTAGTATAAATAGAGTATCATATTTTTTAAGTTTTCTCTGGACCTTACTGCCTTTTTATGATATTATAGAAGGGTCTAAAAATTGTTTCGCAGAAAGGGTTGAAATGACAAATAATAGCATAAAATATCTACAAGCTGAGGAAGTTGCGAACAGACTTAATATTTCTCCTCAATATGCTAGACGACTAATGAGAGAAAATAAAATTAGTTCCATAAAAATTGAAAATTCTTATAAAACTACTGAGGAACATCTTCAAGATTTTTTAGAAAATAGTGATGTAATCATTAATCCCGAGGATAGAATCAGACTATCTAACTCTCTTCCAGAAATCACTGCGATTTCTTTTTTCAGTGGCGGGATGGGTTTGGATATTGGAATGCAAAATTCAGGTATAGAACCTCTGTTAGCCTGTGAAATAAACAAAGAAGCAAGAGCTACTATTGTGAATAACAATAAGCATATTGGTCTGATTGGTGACATTTGGGAATGCAACAAAGAAAAGATTTATAAATTCGCTAATTTACCTGAAAATCGTAAAATAGATATCATTTTTGGTGGTCCACCATGTCAAGCTTTTTCAACAGCAGGTAATCGCAAAGGATTCGAGGATGCTAGAGGAGATGTTTTCATCAAATACCTTGAAATAATCGGAGAAATAAGACCTAAATATGCCGTCATTGAAAATGTCCGTGGTCTTTTAACCACGGAAGCAAGTCTTGAAGACACTAAAGGGATACCAGTAAAAGGTGGTGTTCTCCACTATGCTCAACAAAAGTTAGAAAACTTCGGTTATACTGTATCTTTTGAATTATATAATGCTGCTAATTTCGGAGCACCACAAAAACGTGAGCGTTTCGTAATTATTGCAAAATTAGGTAATGAGAAAGTACCATATCTAACACCAACTCACTCGGAAAATGGTGAATTTGGTTTAGAAAAATGGGTAACCCTAGGAGATGTTATTTCTGATATCCAAGGAACCGAAATGCACTATACCGAGATTCCTAAAAAACGTATTGATTGGTATAAAAAAATTCCTGAAGGTGGAAATTGGCGTTCTCTCTCTGTAGAAGACCAGATGGAAGCAATGGGAAAAAAATTTTATATGAGTGGTGGAAAAACAGGCTTCTTCAGAAGACTTTCATTTAGTGAACCTAGCCCTACTTTAGTTACCGTACCAACTATGCCTGCAACTGACTTGATTCATCCGACAGAACTTCGACCTTTATCAATTGAAGAATACGCTAGAATCCAAGGATTTCCTGATAATTGGAAATTTAGAGGGAAAATAGGAGAAATTTATAAACAAATCGGAAATGCTGTACCAATTAAATTAGGAGAAGCTATTGGAAATACAATCTTGAACGACATGAAAGGTATCAACACAAATACTTTTGAAGATTTTAAATATTCCAGATACAAAAAAACTTCTGATAAAGAATTCCCTCTTCTGTTTGCTAGCAATCTAAAAAAAGCTTTTGATAAAGAGTTTAATTCAGTAGAACAATTAACTTTACCACTTTAACGAGGATAGCATATGATTCCACTAATGAGTTTTTGGCCCGATGTCTACAATAGAATTTTAAACAAGGAAAAACTATTAGAGTATCGAAGAACGTTCCCTAAGAACTGTACACACGCTTATATGTATATAAGCTCGCCAGTAAAAGCAATCTGTGGAATTGTATACTTTGATAGTGTAATTAAACTAGAAGATTTAAAAGGAAAATATAGTTCAGAAGTGGATCAAAGAATTGATTTATACTCCTCAAATTATTTATATGCAGGAACCATTAAGTCAGTTCAAAAAATTAAACCTATTCCTTTACAGGATTTAAGGGAAAATGTCCCTGGTTTTACAGCTCCACAATCATACTTATACGTTGATAATTTTCCAATCCTTAAAAATTACATAGAAAACAATATTATTTATGATGATGAAATTATAAATAATAATCTAACAAACATAATTCCCAATAAGCTTTGTAGATAAAAAAGGGATTTCATCTTGAAGTCTCTTTTTTTTTATCAGTAAATTACCAAACCTTAAGTTCTTCACCATAAGTAAGAGATTATTCATATCTTTGTTCTAAATTACTTCCGATGCTACTTCCAGTATTTTTTGTTTTAAGTTCGATATTTTTTTTAGAATTTCAATAAGTAACCAACTCTCAGATTCCATCTTATCTGAAAGAACAAGGTACCAAATTTTATAAAATTTTTGATTATATTGGAAGTAGAGACGACACCAATGTTCAGTTCCATATTCAGTATGTTCAACATGGTCTAGTTTAATTCGTTTTAGTTGCACCATTTTTAATCCTCCAAAAAATATTTTAAGAAAGAACTTCTCCTTCTATCTTATTTATTCGTAAAAAATTTTGAAACGAAAACTTTTTTTAGTGCAATTTTTTTATACTTTTTACTGGATAGAGCTAAACACCCTCAAATACTGATACTTTCTAACCGTCTTACACTCATCACTCATTTCAATTTTAAAGTAGAAAAAGTGATCTCGTCCGTCTTTGCTATTTTCCTTATTGAGTTTGAAATAGTTCTTTTGACTCATGGCCATTTCTCTTAGTATATCATCAGTGAGAAATGTCAATGGTACATCCATAGCTGAATACTTGTAGAAGTCTTCTTCAAACTTAATATATGAATTCGAGAAATAGTCAAACTGTAATTTATCTTTATAAATTTCTCTCCTACTCACCGCTCAATTCCTCCATTAAACTGATTCCCAAAATATCATCCACTTGAAGTAGCTGGTACTTATCAGCTGTTTTTATTGTGATTTCAGACGTGCTGATTTCTGTTACCTGTCCAGTGTATCCTTCTTTTCTCTTGTCGGATTTGACTTCAAATATTCCTGTCAGCCTACCAACATACAACTGGTTAATCAAGGTGAGTTTATCTAACTTAGTCAACTCGCTACTCATATCAACCTTGTTCTTATCATCTGCCAATGAGGTTGTATGTTCTGAAAGGAAGAAGCCCATCCATTTCATCATTCCCCTATCTTGATGTTCCCTTGCTGACTGGAAGGGAAGATAACTTCTATCAATCATTTTAAACCATCTAGTCCACCAGCTGAATGACCACCAATCAACTTATTTCGCTCTAAACTTCTTGATGCTTCTAGCCAAGAGTTCCCCTTTTAAATTGTAGTAAATCCAAATTGATTTCGGATGGTATCAATAGCTGTATGGAGCCTTTCTTATTTATCAATTTTCTCTACATCATCAAATAACGAGATAATCTGGATAGAATCATCTACAAAATTTGAATAACTAACGGCTACATTTCTGACTGCTCCCGAATCGTATTTCATTCTAAACAAAGATAGAACATGGTCTGTGAGAAATCTAGTATTATTAGTCGGCTCTACCTTCATCTGAGTCTAGATAGGTCCTTTCATTTCATTCCTTGAAAAGCCTATGGAGATGAAAACTGTACAATACTTCTTATGAGCTCTTCTCAATCGAATGGCTACCTGCTCTGCCATTTCTCTTAAAATCTATTCAATATCAACTTGTTTGACATAATCCCTAGGCAAGACTTGAGAAATTCCTAGTATAAATATAAAAGGGTAAACCATAGCTTCGCTCTACGTTCGATTTCCCAAAGACTTTCTTGAACATTGGAGAGGAAGCTAAGATAAATCTGTTTGAATTATCTGCTCTACTCATCACACAAAACGAGATCCTTAAAGGATACAATCCATGTCCCACACACTCAACACTTGTATAGAAAGATCTAATATCCACAAAAGCAATATCAGATTTTGGTTCTCGTGAACAATCAAAATAGCCCATTATCTATCTCTTTTATAGTTGTTTTCCCAATATTCCCTTTCACCTTTTCCTATGCCTTCTGGTAGTTGCTTCAAACATTGTCCCATACTTTGATATTTAACAATTTCAGTTATTTCAGCCAAGGAAAGTCGATGGGATGCTCTGCTAAAGTTCGTATCGAAGTAATCAACCTCTTCTATTTCAACTAAAATCTCATAATTTTGACCAAGATAATATTTAATTTCAGACGGTACTAACTTCTCTGATTCTTTAAAAAACAAATGAATATGGCCGTTTGAAGACAACAATCGTTCTCTGATATTAGTTGATTTTCCAATATAAAAACAGACTTTTTCATCTTCTAAAATAGCAAAAAACTTATATACGCCCACAATATCTTTTTCCAAAATTTCTGAGGGGATAGTGATATTCCTCATTTTAGCTTTTTCTAATTTTGCTTTATACGTCATTCCCATGGTATTCTCCTAACTTACACCTCTAATGGCATAAAGTCTCCTACAATTTTACCCACGATACGAGGGTTTTCATCATAAGGAATATAGATGTCCTTATAATCCTTGTTAATAGAAACTAGGCGTAGCCCCTCTTTCTCACGGTAGACTTTCTTGATAAAGGTCTGAAAGTTCCACACTACAGCATAGACTGCTCCATCATAATCAAATCCTGTCTCACGGATAAGAGCTACTGAACCGTTGTGATATTTGGGTTCCATTGAATCTCCAGAAACCCATGAGGCAAAATCATGAGCTAGTTCTTCATCAAAATAAACAGTATCATAGTTTCGATCATCGTAAACTGATGCACCAATACCAGCAGACATTTTTTCGTAAACATGATACTCGTAAAGATTTTCTGAAACTGATTTTACTTGTTGAGTTTTCTCTTTTTGAACCAAGTCACGAGCATATTCTACTACTTGATTTTTACCTTTATTCGACAATGTATTATACAGACGAACAATCTCAATTTCTGTAAAATAACCTTTTGGTACTCTTAGTATTTGTTCTAGTCGTTGAACTTTCTCCTTGGATGGTTCTTTTACTCCACGTTCCCATGCAGAATAGGCTTGATAGCTGATTCCTAATTGATCCGCTATATCTTTTTGAGTCATTTTTAGCTCTTTTCTACGAGCTTTTAGTTTTTCTGGTTGATACATAGTGCACCTCACATTAATAGTAACTGTAATTCTGCCTTTTTTCTTGCCTCTTCATCTGAGAATTTTTCTTTATCCCAAACATATGCAATCGCCTTTCCCTTGTTATAAACAAGCCACGTTTTTAAATTGCCATTATTATCTTTAATTGCTTTCCAGTTATCTTGATTTAATAAACTTGGGTATTCTTGGCTTGTTACAAAACCTACCTTTCTAACTCTTTGCTTAACCTGATTAATAAGGGAAGGTTGAAACTGATGGAACTCCTCGATAATTTTATCTTTAATATTATGAAATAAACGAAAAATAGAGGCGTTCTTTCCTTCAATATAACTCTCAATAGCTTGTGTAACTTCTCCCTCGTTATCAGAATAATATTCTCTTAAAAAATCTAAGAGGCGATAGAATAAGGCCTGATTTGAAACTTCGAGACTATTTTGTACCTGATGAAAGGTATGACAACTATAGTAGATTTTTGATAAAAGGACAATATCTGGCATCAATACCATAGCCGAAAAAATATTGGCCTCTCGCTCTAAGATGTCCTCTTGATTATCTACAGACTCTGCAAAATAAGAACCATCATGTTTTAGAATAAAATGACCTAACTCGTGGCATAAGGTAAAATTTTGCTTCACTTTGGGATTATCTCGCTCATAAGAAAAACTTATTCCTAATTCATCCACTACTGTTAACCCTTCAATCTTATGACTTGAGAAATGATGAGGAATCACTTGAATATTATTTATTTGAATACAGAAGTGAAAATAATGGCTAAAATGATAGTTCAGCAAGGAAATATCTTCATCCTTCATAAACTGATATAACGTTTGTTTTGTTGCACTACTTACTATTGCATACAATCCATCCAAAGAACAGTACCCCCTTTAAGTATAATCCGCAAAACTAAACCAATTTGGTTGAGTAAATTATATAAAAAAAGTGAACGATTGTCCACTTACTTATTATTTTTTCTTGTAGCAAGCTCTAGTTAGGGAAATATAGATGCAAAAGAAACTACGAATGTAGTTATTAATAACAATTCGTAAATATTTACTACTGAAGAGTTATTAGCCCCAATCTACAAAAAGACAGTGAAGCTTATGAGAAAGTATTAAAAGATTAATGGATTGAAAAATCACTTTGATCGTAAAAAGACCTAATTATTGAAGAAAGAATTATCTATCGAGAAGTCTTGTTCGTCTACTTGTATTAAATCACGTCTTTCAAATTCTTTATTAATATTTATAGTACTTTGATTATCATAAATATATTTTGTAATTAGATAAAGAAAATCTAGAGGAAATATCACCTTATTTATGGGAAGCCTAAGTTCATGTCTAAACGAACTATCTTCTAGAGGTTCTAAATTCTCCTTATTTTTTTTAGTCTTATTGCGTTCAACTAGACCTTTATGAAGATGTTGTTTTTCATGTACCGCTTTTTTATATCCGACTTCAGAGAAGTCTATTCTTAGATAGTCATTAAAACAAGGAGTTAAAGTTTCTCGGATTTCCCAGTCTTTTTTTCCCCCAACAATTTGACCTTCCTCGAATGCTGGTATAAATGACAGAGAATATTGAAGCAGCCTCCCCGAACTATCGAATTCATAAAAATAACTTATCAAGGAATCATCTAATAGTTTTATTTGCCAGTTTTCTTCTTTATCACATTCTCTATAGCGAATATGATAATTTTCATATGTGAATTTAGAAGTCTTCTTTCCTATTTGTCTTCTCTTATTATGAGAGATACACTCTGGATATTTAGTCAACATCACAATTTGTTTACCATTTTTCAGATTTATAATATCATTAAAATCAGACAAAATTTTTTCATAATCAGTTTTTTCATTCAACACTTTGTTCTGCCCTCTTTTGAGCTAAAATTGCTTCGAGAATTTCTACCGATAAACCTTCTGCTGCTTCAACCTTCGTTTCTATTTTCTCTTCTTCATCTCCCATCAATCTAATACTTCTTTTTTGTTCTTCCGTAGGGTAATTAAAGATTAAATGATAATTATTTACTTTAACCTCCTCAATCTCGTTTGAAAGAAAACCTACATTAGTCCCATAAAGCCAAACTTTAACTTTTGCACGTGTCATAGCTGTAAAAATTTCATTCCTATAAGTCCCATTCGCTAATTGTGTTAATCTATTACAGTTTATTACAAACACCAAGTTAGCTTCATTACCTTTGGCTCGAAATACCGATGTATAGTTAATTGCTCCTTTTTCCTTTTTCATAGAAGGAGTTTTACTACTGACTAATCTCACATGATATGTTTCATCCATTTTATTTAGAGCCAATAATTGCTCAAATTGTTCACTAAATTTTTCATGATTTTTGGTTAGTTGACCACTATTTAAATCAATAATCATTATATCTTCTGGAAGCACATCCTCTGATTTAATTAAGCTAATAATATCTTTAGCCAAGCAACAATATTGATCTAAAGCATTGGAGTAAGCTTTTGGTGCATCTACTATTATTCCACTTTCTTGTTCATGTTTCCTTTTCAAATCAACCAAATGATTAGGTATAAACTCTTCTGTTAAGTTCTCATACCCCATATCAAGCAAAGTATTATTATCTACAAGATTTACAATAGGAGTTGCTCCTTCGGCAACTGTCCTATAAATTCCCATACCTAATGCATGTGCTGTAGTTAATATCTCAAGAGGTGCTCTATAACTTATTGAAAGGTTAATGTCCTCACAATCTAAATCACTTCCGAAAATCTCTTTTTTGCTTGGAATTGATAATTCATCCTTTAATGACTGAAGTTCATCATAAGCGTAGATTATTTTACCGTTATTTTTCAGTGACTTTAATGCTAAATGGAAGAAGTTTATACCAAAATCCTGCGCCTCATCAATAAATACATAATCATAGGTTCCCATATATGAAGAATCTATTTTTAGCTCATTAAGTAATTTTTCCGAAACAACTTCAAAAGGTTCTCCCTCAGAGTCGTAGTCAATTGCTTCACTATAATTGAGATATTCTTTATCGGTTAACTCACACAAATCCGAATAAAACCCTCTCCTACCTTTTCCTCCCCAAGCATGGAAAATTTTCACATTATCAAAATCAGGCTCCTTATAGGGTTCATATTCTTTGTAAAAATTTTTAAATAAAGTGACCATACTCAATCTTAAGGACGTTGTATAAAAAACAAAACACATTTTAGTTTTTCGTTCCAAAAAATGAAGATAAGCTAATTTTTTTAATAGTAGTATAGTTTTTCCACTGCCTGCCAAGCCTCTAACTCTCTGATGTTTTTGCACTTCGTTTAGAACCATATTAAATTGATCCACATCATAACTACTAATATAAGTATTTCTTTCTTTAATTATCGACCCTAGTGAATTATCTTTAGTAATCGTTCTATTATCAGTGCTAGTAAGATTGAATGATTTTTGGATTGCTCTATTAATCTTTTTAATATCAATATCAGAAAGTCTATCACCTAATAAAGTCAAGTCACTTATTATTTTATAAATATCATCTCTTAAATTTATTAATTTAACATATTCTTTAAAATTTGAAGCAATTGTAAATAAACTTGAATCAGCTGATAGATGGTGCATCAGACTACTAGCAAACTTTACTTGTTCCTCATCATTTTCAAACAATACCAGCAAACATTTTTTTGTAATAAAAATCGCCTTCACGAATTCTTTTTTTAAGTTTTCATTAATAATAGGGTATCCTGAATACAAATCATAATCAATATTAACCTCAGATAGAATTCCTTCAATGATGTGAATTTTCTCTTCCGTCTCTTTATTAATTCTACTAAAATTTCCAAAATGTCTACTCATTTCTGCCCTTCTTTCATACAACTATTGTAACCATTTACCATATGATTTAAGCTTGATTCCAAAACGGTTGCAACTCTCTCCGTACCCTTCAAATACGTATTTAATTTTCCTTTTTCCTATCGTGCTACTATTTGAATAGTTTTATCTACTGCTTTAGCAAAATCTAATTGAGTAACACATCTTGCTTTTCACATTTCTTATAGTTTTATAAATCAGCCTATTTTTTCTTCTATCTTACTATTCGTAAAAGTAAAATTTTTTAAAATTTTGGTGATCTATTTTTTTCTTGTTCAAAAACCTCCTTTCGTGTTTTCATAAACTCAATAAGTTCTCTCTTAAAGATTTTCTTTTCTTCATCAGTTAATCCCTTTGAATTCATGCGGAAAAGTAATTCAATATTATCCAACTCATCTGATTTCTCTTCTGAGTTTCCAACTAGATAATCGACTGATACATTTAAAACTTGTGCAATCTTCACTAGGTTCTCTTGAGTTGGTTTCTTTGCTCCACGTTCCCATGAAGCATAGGCTGGTTGAGAAATTCCTAGTTTTTCTGCCACATCGACTTGCGTTAGTTCTGCTTGTTTCCTAAGGTCTTTTAAGCGTTCCGAAAATTCCATTTTAAACCTCTAAAAAATTTTTCCAATTTTTTCAAATTATCCCTTGACTTATATAACCATTGGTTATATAATTTAAATATAGCTGATAGTTATATTGGTTTTAAAAATAATAATGCCAAACTATCGGCATTACGATCATTGACAACTAAATAAAAAGTGCGTCTGACAACCAGAGGACTGACTATCAAACTACACTAAACTTCGTACCTTTATTGTAATTGTTTTGATAAGTAAAGTCAAGTCCGTTTATGGTTGAAGTGAAGATAAAAACAAGTATTTTGTGGGCTTCCACGCATTTCGGACGATTAGCACTTTTGCCGAATAGTAAAGTGAACTGGTTGCGCAGAGTTGCGTAAGAGAATCCCTTGGGTATGACAATGACTACCTAAAGAGATTGGCCGGGCAAACGATGGTAATTCATGCAAAGCACCTTGCTAAACGTTGCCACCGTGGAAAGAGGAATCTTTCCAAACAAACAACTTTTCTTTACTGCTGTCTGTCTTTATAGATGGACTTACTCTCAAGCTACTAAGTCCTTCTTATATCTTAGTAGCTTTTTTATGCTTACAATAAAGGAGAAATTATGACAAACTTTTTTCGCATTACAATGTAAACGCCTCTATGATAACTATGAGTTCACCTATGGTATGTTTAGCTACTCACCTAAACTACAAGCCAAACTCTATACACAAGCTCTTCTTGACCTCGATTATTTAGTCCAAGAAGCTCGCAGAAACAGCTATCCTAGCAGTGATATTCAGTTCTATAGTCGACAGTTTAAACGTAAACTGTTTACCCACTATTACTCAAGAGTGAAGCAATTAGCTTAACTCTTTTTTCTTTTGCTCAAAATCAGAAAGGATAATCCTATGATTCCAGAAACACTTGTTATGAAACCAGATTTTATCGGCCCTGCTTACTACGAAAAATTAGGGAACGCCCCTCGTTTTATCTTTGGAAAAGAAGGTAAATACCAACGCCACATTCTTAATAGTGAGAAACACGGCGCCTTCCATGTCATCACACCTGCTTCTACCACCGTCTTCCCAGAAGATGCTCTCGTAGAAGCGGTCAACCCAATTTTTCTCTCAGACACAGCTCTAAATGGTAACTCAGTTGCCCCAGCTCTCAATGTCTTTGCGGAAAAATTAGTCCTAAAAAAATAAGAAAATAAAGGAGAAATACATATGGCTAAAATCGGATTAAACTACGGAGAAAAACTACAAATTGCAGACAAGACCTATCGTGTCATTACGGATGGTCTAAACGTGTCTGAAGTCCTTGGAAAACTATCTTTCCGTGGCATTGAAGGCCCTGATATCATCTTTGAAGAAGACCGTACCCAACGTAACCCTGACGGTTCATTCGTCCAAGTCAATACGGGAGAAATCCGTGGGATCGTTGTCGCAATTCACTCTTCTGTCCAGCATGAGACCCTCTTTTTCACTATTGCTGATATGGCTCAGTCTGAAATTGAAGACCTAGGCATTAAATACCGAGAAGAGGTAGAGCTAGAAGATATTGTGATCACCCATACTCACGTTAACCGTAATGATATTTACAAGCTCTTTGCTTCTAAAATCAAGAAAAAGAATGGAGGGACACCTCTTAAAGAAAACAAACCTCTAGACAACAAGAAAGAAAACTAGGAGGTGATGCACTATGAAGCTCTTTACCTATCGTGGGATAAGAGTTAGGGCCTTTTATCGTCATATTCGGGGAATCACCTGGTTTACCTGGTGGTTCCCTTCTTTGTTAGCTATTGGAAATTATTGTTATGTCAATCTAGAAGAATTGAAGGATTATCCCTTGCCACAAGTTTACTTTATCGGGGGTGTCCTTGTTGCTTCTTGCTTGGTCGCTTACCTACTGAATCGCATGTGCTACGAGAAAATCGTCTTCTTCCAAAAGCTCAATAGCCTACGGATTTTGTCTCGCTTCCTGATAGAAAATAACCTCTATTTGATTAAGAATATCAGGCGTGAAAACAAAACGATTGAAAAGATTGTTCTTCCTCAGGTGTACTTGAAACAGTCTCGCTACAAGATTGAAGTCCGTTTTATCCTAGAAGGGAATAAATTTCAGGACCGTTTTCTCAATCTTGGTTCTACCCTTGAAGTCATGTTTAACGGTGACTTTCGTAATAAAACCTTTGATAAACGGTTTATCACCTATGACATTGCCATCAACCGCATTGATAGCCGTATCACTATTAACGAAGTAGAGGTTAAGGGCTCTAAACTCCAACTTATGAAAGATGTCACTTGGGACTATATCGAAGAGCCTCACCTGCTCATTGGTGGGGGAACTGGTGGCGGTAAAACCGTTGTCCTTATGACCATTATCTATGCACTGGCTAAGATTGGCTTTGTGGATATCTGTGATCCAAAGAACTCTGACCTGGCTGGTCTAAAAAAGATTCCTGTCTTTCATGGTCGTGTCTATACAAGTAAAGAAGATATCATCCAGTGTTTTAAAGAGAACGTCGCCTTCATGGAAAAACGATATGAGCTCATGTCTAACTCACCCAAATTTCAAGCTGGTAAGAACTTTACACACTACGGCATGACACCCAAATTCATCCTTGTGGACGAGTGGGCAGCCCTTATGGCCAAGATTGACCGTGACTATAGCCTACAATCAGAACTCATGGAATACCTCTCTCAGCTCGTCCTAGAAGGGCGTCAAGCTGGTGTCTTTATCATCTTTGCTATGCAACGGCCCGACGGGGAATTTATCAAGACGGCTCTTCGAGATAACTTTATGAAACGTCTCTCAGTGGGACACTTGGAATCAACCGGCTACGACATGATGTTTGGAGATGCCAACAAAAGCAAAGAGTTTAAAAAGCTCGATGAAATAAACGGAGTTAAAGTCAAAGGACGAGGCTATATTGCTAATAACGGAGACTTGGCTGGGGAATTCTTCTCCCCTTACGTACCTCTTGACCAAGGCTTCTCTTTCTATGATGCCTACGCAAAAATCCCCATTATGGAGTACAATGGCGAAGAATTTGAAGTTTTTAGAGAGAACCAACCAAAAACTAAAAAAACTGAATTAATAGAGGAGGACGAAGCTCTAAACAATGAAACAAACGGACGTCCACTCAAGGAGTTTGCGGAGGAACAGGATCTCAAAATGGCGACGCTCCGAAAGATTATTTATCTCTTACAAGAACAAGGGATTGTTTTTGAACGGACGGAATCTGCCATTCTAGTCGACCCTTTTCAAGAAGAACTTCTTCTTGAAAGTCTTATCCATTTTGAGGAGGGAGGACGCAAATCTTATCCCAAAGCCGTTGAAGCGACGCTTAGTCATCATGGGCTAGGACAAGGGCAAGGGCAAGCCTGACCACAGGTCAGGCGCAGACCGTAGCCCGAAGTTCCTAGGCCATGATGAGACTTCAACCCCCGATTTCTAATAGGGGGGTTACATTTGGCAAAAGTGCCACGTCCACCCCTCCTCATTCCTTGTGGGAGTTGGGATTTCAGGATTTAGAAAGTGTGTAACTTTGGTCCAAAAAGTGTGTCACTTAGTCAAAAGGAGGTGTTCCCATGAATGACTAAAATAAGTCCCTTTCAGATCAAAAACTTCAGAAAACAAACAGGCCTTAGTCAAAAAGCCTTTGCACAAGCCGTTAACTTACCAATAAGAACTTATCGCTCCTATGAATCAGGGGAAAGAGGTCTCACCATTGACAAGTTCCGAAAACTCAAAGAAAAACTCGGTTATTATCAAGAGTGTCACAGAAACAATCTCAGGGCTCACATCGACTATTTGCGACTTACCTTCCCTAGTCTCCGAGATTTAGAAGCCTTCTGTGAGAACTTTCTTCATTGTCACTTAAGCGAATTTACTGACCAAGAAACACGACTCATGAATTATACCCACTTATGGCAACGAGGAAACATTTGGATTTTTGATTTCTTTGATAAGTCTGCCACTAATAACTACCAAACTTGTCTCCAACTCTCTGGTCAAGGCTGTCGGGAGATGGAACTCCTCTTAGAACATAAGGGGATTTCTTGGCAAACCTTTCTTCAAAATATTCTCTATGCTTACGAAGATGTCAGGGTAAAACGCCTTGATATCGCCCTAGACGAGCTCTATAAAGGCTATGGGCATGAGGAGGAACACATCCAGATTCCAAAGCTCATTGATAAGCTCTATGCCAAAGAAATTGTCCTAGATACCATTCGAAAATGGAACATCACAGGTGGGGGTTCCTTCACCGATAACGATGATATGGAAGCCAATCACGGGCTCTCCCTTTACTTTGGAAGCCGTCAAAGTCAGCTCTACTTCAACTTTTATGAAAAGCGGTACGAAATCGCCCGTATGGAAAACATCTCCTTGGAAGAATCCTTGGAGATTTTTGGTATCTGGAACCGCTACGAGCTACGCTTTTCAGACCAGAAAGCCCAAGGTGTTGTGGAGGAATACATCAACGGTGTGGACCTCGGAGAAATCGCAAGAGGCATCGTGAACAAGGAAATCCAAGTCTATGATGGTGTCACCCGTTTTGGAGCCTATAAACCCTATGAAAAATGGCAAGAACTCTTTGGAGGGGTCGAACCCCTAAAACTCTCAACCAGTCCACAACCCTACAGTATCGAACGAACCATTCGCTGGTTAACCTATCAAGTCGCAAACTCTCTTGCACTCGTTTCTGAAGCAGACAAAATCATGCAAACAGAATACATGAAGATGATTCAAAATAGCGGTGAAATCACTGATCGTGGGGAGGCTATCTTAAGACTCCTCAAAACCAACAAACACTATGAACACTAGAAAGGAAATCCCTTATGGAATACAAAGTCGAAATCAATTCATTAAACAACTTTAAAGCCTGGTCTGGTGGCCTTAGTACCTTAAACACTGTCCGTGAACGTGGTGGGATAGATACCCTAACCACCATCTGTGAAGATCTCTTTTCAGGCAACACCCCTACCGACACTCAAATCAATGATTGGCTCTGGTTTGATACAGACTTTATTTATCAAGCACTTGGCTACGAGGACCTCCTAGAGGGCTAAGGCCATGCTCAAGAAAATCTATCAAGCAGACTTCCTTCTTCTTCCTGATCAGGAGTTTTGGAACATGTATATCCTCCTTAGGAAAGATAAGGACTTCTACTATGAATGTGCTGGAAGATGTACCGAAAAGCCACCAGATGATAGGGGCTTCTACGACTATGAACATGCCTGTTTCACCCTAGACGGTCAGGTACTGAGTCTCAATAAACGGATGCGTCCCTCTCTCATTGCCTATATTCAACAGACCATCAAAGACAATCACGAAACATTTAGAAAGGAAATTGATATGTCTACTAAAACGATTTTTGAAACAAAAGTTGGACAGGTTACCAACGAACTTGGAGAATTACTCAAAAAGAAAGACCACAAACAGGCTTGGACCAAGGCTGGAGAACTCAACGCTCTTCTCAAAAAAGAAGAAGCCAAAGACCTAAAACCTGAGTTAGTCGAACAACTGCATAATGAGTTACGAGGCTACTACTACATCAACAGTGAGATTGAAAAAGCCAATAAGCGACTCTACGCTAAAGGTTCTAAACTCATTGAACTCGCTAGTCTCTAGAAGGAGGTCCTATGATTAAAGCTAAACGTTACTTACTAAAAGCAAGAGAATACCTCTCAAACTTTAAAAAGGTGGAGAAGAAAGGTGGCCCACCAAAGCTAAAAGTCACTACGAAAAAAACCGTCAATATAGCTGTTATCGGAGGAATTTCTTTCCTCCTTTTTGTTGGTCTTATGGGATCCATCCGTGCCATCACACTCTCAAATAAAGTGGGAACACTACAAGCTCAAGTGGAAGCGACTCAAAAACAAAAAGCACAGCCTGTAGACGCTAATCGCAAGTATGACTACAAGCTCCAGTATTACCTCAATGACTATGTCTACGCCTACTTCACCCTCCCACAAGAAGGGGATAAACAACAAGCACAAGTCGAACACCTCAACAGTTTCTATAACTTCGTTCCAGACGTTAAAGCACAAGGTCAAGTGCGTAACCCAAGTACCCTGCTCTACTCACAATTAGTCACGGTCAAAGGTAAGGTAGCCACCTACAAGGTCAAATACAAGGAAATGATCCAACATGACAAAGACACCGAGGAAAAAGAACTGGTAACGGGATTTAATATTCCCTTTGATGAAAAAGAAGGGAAATACTATGTATCTGGACTCCCTTGGTTCTCAGCGATTGAGCCTTCACAAGCAGGACACTTTAGCGAAGATGATCAACTCCAACTCACAGCTAACGATCACGTCTCAGACAGTCAACACAAGAAGGTTGAAAAGTTCCTCAAGGTTTTCTTTACCAACTATACCACTAACCAAGACAACCTCAACCTTATTGCCAAGAACGTTGCTATTGTAGCCAATACAACCTTTAAAACGATTGACTACACCTATCTTAAGAAAGATGGGGCTAGTCTTATTGCCTATGTCCAAGCAACCTTTGAGGTGGGAGGAACGACACACTCTGAAAACTTCACCTTCACACTCTCAGAAAAAGACAAAAGCTACTATGTCACAAAACTAGAACACACCATTCCACTTAACTACGCAAACGATAAAGATTAGGAGAACTCTATGAATACAGACAATCTACGTACCTTCCTCCAAGGCGATGGGATTTGGATTCTCACCGCTATCGCTGTTTTGTTGGCTATTAAGGCTTGGCGAAACAGTTCTTGGCTTCAACTTTTCTCAGTCGTTGGTTTCTATGCCGTCATTGTCTCTATCGCAAAAGGACAAGACATCCTAAAAGTAGTCGGCTGGTTCCTACGACTCTTTGGCATTGATTCAGGACTTTAAATATGACTGAAGAAAGACTCTATGACTACAGTAAGGGCTTGAACGCCCCCTATTGGATCCAGGAAATCAAGACAAAAAAGGGGACTCGCCTTTGGTACTTTGCGACACCAATGCAATTATCCTTTTTCATTGTCTTTACCTTCGTTTTTGTAGCTATGTTGCTCTTTGGAGGGTTTATCCTGGTTCCCCTCGCAAAATTCACACACTCTATTTCACTACTGCTCTACTGGTATCTCCCCTATAAACTCGCTAAATTCTACACCGAATACGAACCACACGGTAAGAAGATGCACGTTTTCATTGGGGACTACCTGATTTACTTCTGGGATTTCAAGCTCAATAAAAAAGCGATCTACCATGAAGACCGAATAGAGCCTGTAGAAGAAATTGTCTTTGAAAAAACAAGACTCTAGAAAAGGAGGTCCTATGAGTATTACCTTAACCTATCCCATTAGGGAAACCCATGAAAATCTGGCCCTCAAAAAAGATCGAACGGTGGTAGCCTATTACCGCATTCCCAATACTCCCATCACCATTACAGATGAAGAGAAAAAGGGCAAACACAAGATTACAGTTGCTCAGATGATGAAAAAGCTCCAGAAAAACAAGTCCTTTGAGATTTCACTCATTCCTAAAGACTATCTCTTAGAAGAGAAAATGAGGGACTTTTCAGAAGCATTGGCAGATGATAGCCGTGAACTAGGAGAAGAGCTTCTTCTTTACACGGTTGACCGTCTCACGGATGAAATGGAAATTCCTTATCAGTTTGATTGGGTCGTGGGAGTGACCTTACGCAAACAAAATCACGGGGCAACAGTGAAAGACTTGGCCTATGAGAGTTTTAACGAGTTCTCGGAGAAAATCGCAAAAGGTTTTGGCTACGAATACGCATTGAGTCCCACCTGGTATGACGATTACAGAAGTGACGAATTCACTATTTTCCAAGCTTTTTCCGTCCTACGTGCTAAACGTCTGACCAATGAAGAACTCTTCTACTACCAGCGGATGCAATACCTCCGCTATATTCCCCATTACAAGAAGGAGGTCCTCGCTAATCGCTCCCAATTTAATATCACAGACACCCTAATTAAAGTCCTAAAAGGAGGCTTCATCAAGCTCGAAAGTCCTTATGGTTCCTCTTTTATGACTATTCTTCCTGTTGGGAAGTTTCCTGTGCAATTCAACGGCTTTCACTTAGGCGAATTCGTCCAACGCTTGAACTTTCCCGTAGAACTCCGCATCAAAGCAGAATTTATTGATACCAACAAAATCAAAGGGAGAATGGGACGTTCCAATACCCGTTATCGAAACATCATGGAAGAAGCCGAAAACACAGATACGGTCCAACAAGATGAAATCATCATGGGCTCTATCTCTCTAAAAGATCTGATGAAAAAAGTCGGAAACAAGGAAGATATCATTGAATATGGAGCCTATCTTATCGTCTCTGCTTCTAGTGTCAATCAGCTTCGTCAGAGACGACAAGTAGTTCTGAATTACTTTGACGATATGGGAGTTGAAATCAGTGAAGCCTCTCAAGACGGCCCATACCTCTTTCAAGCCCTACTTTACGGTGAAAACCTCCAAAAGAAAACTCGCACCTGGACACATATGGTCACAGCTCGTGGGTTCTCAGAACTCATGCCCTTTACCAATACGTCCTCAGGGAACCGTATCGGTTGGTATATCGGCCGAGTCGACAACTGGACAGGGCGTTGGGACACTATCGCTAAAGCCATTGATTCCTCTAAAAATATCGTCCTCTACAATGCCACAGTCGGAAACAAAGAAGATATCGCTGGAAAAATTACCAAAAACCCACATATCATTATTACGGGTGCGACAGGACAAGGAAAGTCTTTCCTCGCTCAAATTATCTTTTTAAGTGTGGCTTTACAAAATGTCAAAACCCTCTATATTGATCCCAAACGAGAACTCAGAAATCACTATCAAGAAGTAATCAACTCCCCTGAATTTGCACGACGCTACCCTGAACGAAAAAAACAGATTGAAAACTTTAACTTTGTGACACTAGATAGCTCACTGCCATCAAACCACGGAGTCCTAGATCCCATTGTAGTCCTTGATAAGGAACAAGCCGTAGAGGTCGCAAAGAACATGCTCGAGTTTCTACTACAAGCTGTCGATGACGTGACGATGGACCAGAAAACAGCCATCACAGAAGCCATTAACGCTATCGTAGAACGTCGAGTAGCTGGTGAAAACGTCGGCTTTAAACATGTCCTAGAAGCCTTAAGACAGGCTTCCTCATCTGAAATTGCCTCAGTGGGTCGCTACCTGACGTCCATTGTGACAAACTCCATCTTGGAACTCGCTTTCTCAGATGGCACAACCCCAGGACTTAACTATGAGTCCCGCGTTACTATCCTAGAAGTCAATAACCTCAAGCTTCCAAAAGATGACTCCACAAAGATTTCAGACCACGAACGAAACTCTATTGCCCTCATGTTTGCGCTTGGGGCCTTTTGTACCCACTTTGGTGAACGCAATGAAAATGAAGATACCATTGAGTTTTTTGACGAAGCTTGGATTCTGATGAAGTCCGCAGAAGGAAAGGCCGTAATCAAAAATATGAGACGTATTGGACGCTCTAAAAACAATACCTTGGCACTAATTACACAATCTGTTCATGATGCAGAAAATGACGATGACACGACTGGATTTGGGACCATCTTTGCCTTCTATGAAAAATCTGAACGTGAAGATATTCTCAGACACGTTAATCTCGAAGTCACTGAAAGTAACCTCGAATGGATTGATAATATGATTTCCGGTCAGTGCCTTTACTACGATGTTTACGGTAATCTTAATATGATTTCCGTCCACAATCTCTTTGAAGATATTGATATGCTTCTAAAACCTATGAAAGCAACAGTATCTTCAAGTCTCGAAAATAAATACGCTAGTTAGGAGGTGAACCGATGCAAGAAGCTTTTGCCAAGCTAAAGGGAGTGGATATCTTCTCCCTAAAGTCCTACATGGAACCAACCAACTTTGGCTCCTTTAATGGCGCCTGGGTTCTGATTAATGAACTCTTCGTTAACCTCTTCTTTTTCATTCTCAATGCCGTCGTTGGCTTCTTTTCCCTCCTCATTCGCATTTTAGAAAAGATTGATCTCTATGCCACCTATAAAGCCTATGTCTTTCATGGGGCAAGCAGTATTTGGCACGGATTTACTGGCTCTAATACTGGCAACATTACCAACAAATCACTTGTAGGCACCTTGCTTTTGGTTTTAGCTTTCTACCTGTTCTACCAATATTTCTTTTCAAAAGGATCCTTTTCAAGAACACTCCTCCACGTCTGTCTAGTACTCCTATTAGCTCTGGGGTACTTTGGGACTGTTGCTGGAACCTCTGGTGGGCTTTATCTCCTTGATACTGTCAATAACGTCTCTAAAGACGTTACCAAAAAGATTGCAGGAATTAAGGTGGACTATGCCAAAGACAAGTCCATTAAAATTGGAAAATCGATGTCGGATAGCTACATTGCAGAAACGTCCTATAAAGCCTATGTTTTTGTCAATACTGGCCAAGAAAATGGCAAATACAAGAACAGCCAAGATGGCAAAGAAGAAGCCTTTGACGACAGTAAAGTTCTTGGAACGAGTGATAAGAATGGGAACTTTAAGGCAGTCAAAGCTAAAGACCGTTCCAAGTATTTAGATGATTTAGGAGATGGCGCCAACGATGATGGTGAAAAGAACCGTTGGGTGTCAGCTATGCCAGACTTCATCTTCACTCGGATGTTCTATGTGATTTTTAAAATTGTAGAAGCCTTTGTATTAGCCGTCCCTATTATCCTTATCCAGCTCTTAAATGTGGTGGCTCAAATCCTTGTCCTCACTATGATTCTACTTTTTCCAGTAGTCCTTCTCATGTCATTCATTCCAAGGATGCAGGAGTTAGTCTTTGGAGTTCTTAAAGTTATGTTTGGGGGATTGATTTTTCCAGCGATTACTACTCTCCTAACACTCCTTATTTTCTATATTGAAAAAATGATAGAAAACATTGTCACAAATGGGTTTGATGGTGTTCTAAAAACCTTACCGTCACTTCTTTTATTTGGTCTTGTCTTCAAACTTTTAGTATCGGTGGTGTCTAAAGGTGTCATCTATTTCCTCATCTGGAGATTTAAAGGCCAACTCCTCCAATTCATTCTTGGCTCCAAAGCTCGAATGGTTGCGACAGATATTGGGACCAAAGTTGAACATGGCGCCACAAAAACCAAAGAGGTTGCTTCACAAGTCCCAACACGAAGCCTTGCGACGGCTCAACACCTCGGAAACTTTGCATTGGCTGGTGCTGGTTTTGGAACTGGTGTGATGATGAATGCCAAGAGCCATTTCCAAAATGCTGGCTCCTTCTTTACCAGTAAAGAAGCAAGCCAACCAGAAACAGTTATGCCATCTGGACCAACAGAGGGGCCAATAACCCCAGAATCTCCAGAACCAATCATTTCTCCAACACAGACACCACCTGATAACTTCAAGCCAATTGAAGAAGAGAACCCAACACCTCCTAGCGAGTCACCAATCATGTCAGAAGGAACACCTAGTCCAGAGGACGAATTCCAAACGCTCAGAGAAGAGTGGATTTCGCCATTCAAACAACACCGTATCAATACCCTAGAACGTAGATTGGATGCTTACAAGGACCCTCAAGCCATGTATAAAGCTCAAGGTTCTAATGCCTTCACCCGTGCTTATCGTCAGACTATGACACGAGACGATAAAATAAGGGCCAATATTGAGCGACGAGATCGTTTAACTCAACGCTTAAACCAATTGAGAGGAGAATAGAATGAATACTAAAATACGATCAAGAACAGCCTTTCCAAGAATACTTGAAGAAACAGTCTTTAAGGCCTACCAAGAAGGGAAACGCTCGGTCGATTTCCTTCTTTTATTTCCAGTTTCAGAAAAAGACAAAGACCAGATCATTGTACAAACGAAAGCTCATTCCGTTGTCTTAGATGCCAAATGGCGCTTTGGGACTGTTCTATTTACAGCTTATATCAGACATTGAGTAGAAAGGAGAGTCGATGAAAAAACTAAAATGGTATCTATTATCTGGACTTATTCCTCTCTTTTTTCCTGTTTTTATCATTATCATCATTATGGGAGCAGTCGGAGGGGGTAGCACTGGTGGCTCTTCTCAATCACCAAATGGTACAACCTACACGGATCACTGGTCAAATGGAGATCCCTATACCCATAATTTACTCGTCCATCGCTATGGTATTAAAGCAGAGCAATTGGACGGGTTTTTAGATACTTTAGGAATCTCCTACGACAAGAAGCGCATCAATGGGAAAAAGCTCCTAGATTGGGAGGCTAAGTCTAATCTAGATGTTCGTGCCATTGTAGCGATTGCCTTAAATGAAAGCTCACTTGGAACAGCTGGAGTTGCTACAAATCCTGGTTCCAACATGTTTGGTTTTGGGGCATTCGACTCTAATCCAGAAAATGCCAATAATTTTAACGATGAAGTAGCAGTTGTTGGACTCACCAATCAGACCATCATTGGCAATAAAAATGAAACCTTCAAAGTCCAAGATGACAAAGCTCAAAAATTTGCGAGTGGTTCTCTCAATACGTCAACAGATGGTGGGGTTTACTTCACCGATACTTCTGGATCAGGAAAAAGGCGTGCTGAGACCATGCAAAAACTCGACACTTATATCGATGAGCATGGAGGCACACCAAAGGCACCTGAACAAACGACAGGAAAAACGAGAGACGGAGGTGGCGTCACAACGGGGGATGTCCCACAAGGCTACAGTCTCACCAAAGAAATCAATACCTCAAGCTATGCAGGTCTATCTTATCCCTGGGGACAATGTACCTGGTTTGTCTATAACCGAGGAAAAGAGGTCGGTGTTAGCTTCGGAGAGTACATGGGAAATGGTGGTCAATGGATGAATGCCCCTGGTTATCAGACAACTCATACCCCAACCGAACACTCCGCACTATCTTTTAGCCCAGGACAAGCTGGTGCAGATCCAACCTATGGACACATTGCCTTTGTAGAACAAGTCAAATCAGATGGCTCTATTCTTATCTCTGAATCAAACGTCAAAGGCCTAGGAATCGTTAGCTACCGTACTTTTGATGCAGAAACAGCAAAACAATTTACTTATGTTATTGGAAAATAGAAAGGAGTTATTTATGCTAAAGCTTAAATACGTACCAGTTGAAAACTGCAAAGCCGAATGGGGTGACAAAATGGCCCTTATGAAACGTTTTGAAGGACTTAAACTCAAAACTCTTAACAATCTGCTAACTGAAATGAGAATGAATCCCCAATTCAAAGACTATGTGATTAATTCCGGTCACAGAACTGTTTGGATCAACTTCGAGGGTTTCTTAAATTTCTTACGCTATAGGCAAAATAAACGATTTAAGGAGGTGGGGTAATGGAGCAAGTTAAAATAGCTAATACTACTCAAAAAACAACAAGACCTACTGATAAAACTGGATATATTGAAGTAAAATTTAGAACCTACTTCAATAACCCGTTAACGAATAAACGTAGAGAAATTCTATCTGATTGGTACACTATCGCCAATAAAAAGGATCCCACAGGAAAAATAAAACTCTCTCCTCAAATTAAAGCTATTATCCATAAAGAACTTCAAGAGAAGGCCAATAAAGTTTATGAAGAGCTGACTAGAACTATTCTTCTAGAAAAATCAGATATCACGCTTGATGAGGTCTGGAATGAATGGCATAATGAACGAGTTGAAAGACAACTAGTTGCTCCTAAAACATTAGCAGGTGAAGATGGTAGATACCGTAACCATATTACTAAGCAAATCCCTAGGGATTCGATTTTAAAAAATATTCCATCTAGTTTAATAAAAAACTTACTTGATAATCTTTATCCTATAGGAAACCATAAAAGACTCGCACAAGGTGTAAAATCCGATTTAACATCAATCTATAAGTTTGCCATTCTTCATGATTATATTTCTCCTGACCAAAATCCAATGCCCTATATAAGTATCGGTAGAAAAGGGCTTTCTGACGAATTAGATCGTTTAAAGAAATCAGATATAGAAGATCAATATCTTGAATCTTGGGAACTCAAAGAAGTATTATCCATTGTTCGTAAGTACAATGAACAGTATGCACGTATTTTTGAATTTCAAGCACTAACCGGAATGCGTATTGGTGAAGTGCTCGGTTTAAAGGAGGAAGCTATTGATTTTAATAAAAATATAGCCTCAGTTATTAGAACTCGTGCTACTCATGGAGGAGCTTCAGAAGATAGCTATGAAGGTAATGTAAAAAACTTACAAAGTTACCGAAATGTCCAATTATCTAAAAGGGCTATCGAAATTCTTAAAGAGGAAATTGAGTTAAATCACCAACATATAAGATTCAATCCTGATTATAAAGATAATGGATGGATTTTCACCTCTAAGAGCATCCATAAACCTGATTACAATGGTACTCCTCTTCATTACAGTGTATTAAACAACTTCCTCAACTCTTCAGAAAATGGTAAACTAAACCGCAAGGGAAACCCGAGAAGGGCAGGAATCGATATTGACAATAAGCTTAGTTTCAAGAAACATATTACAACTCATATCTTCCGACACACGCATATCAGCTTCTTGGCTGAACAAGGAGTACCTTTAGAGGCTATTCAAGATCGTGTTGGACATTCTAGAGGTAGTCGAGTAACAGAAATTTATTTGCATATCACTAAAAAAACAAAGGATCAAATTATACCTATCCTTGATACTCTTACACAATAAGTGTGGCAAATCTGTGGCTAAACACAAGAAAAAGGCTTATCCATATTGGACAAACCCTTTATTTTCAAGCTTATATAGTTTAATTAAGCTTTGTTTGCTGAACCGAATACGTCGATACGTTCTTCAACAGCTTCTGTAATAGCTTCGAAACCTGGTTTCAAGAATTTACGTGGGTCGAAGAGTTTCTTCTTGTCGTATTCTGCTTCATTTGCTTCGTATTCAGCAACAAATTTACGTGTTGCGTTAGCAAATGCGATTTGACATTCAGTGTTAACGTTAACTTTAGCAACACCAAGTTTGATAGCTGCTTGGATTTGATCATCAGGAATACCTGATCCACCGTGCAATACGATTGGGAAGTTAGGAACAGCTTCTGTCAATTTTTGCAAGTGGTCAAGGTGAAGTCCGCTCCAGTTTTCTGGATAAGGACCGTGGATGTTACCGATACCTGCTGCAAGGAAGTCGATACCAGTTGCAACCATAGCTTTAGCATCTTCGATTGGTGCCAATTCACCATCACCGATGATACCATCTTCTTCACCACCGATTGTACCAACTTCAGCTTCAACTGATACACCGTTAGCGTGTGCAAATTCAACAACTTTAGCTGCTTTTTCAAGGTTTTCTTCAACTGGAAGGTGTGAACCGTCAAACATAACTGAAGTGTAACCTACACGGATACATTCCAAAGCATCATTGTAGTGACCGTGGTCAAGGTGAATAGCAACTGGTACAGTGATACCCATTGATTCAACCAATTCTTCGATAAGAACTTTACACAATTTGTAACCACCCATGTACTTAGCTGCACCCATAGAAGTTTGGATAAGTACTGGAGCTTGTTTAGCTTCTGCTGCACGCAAGATAGCTTGAGTCCACTCAAGGTTGTTTGTGTTAAATCCACCAACTGCGTAACCATTATCACGAGCTGCTTGGACAAATTTTTCTGCTGAAACGATTGCCATTATAAAGGCCTCCTATATTTTTTTGGGTTTGAACCCGTTTACAAGTTTATTCTATCACAATTAGACTCAAAAAACTAGCTTTTCTACAATTTGTAAGCGTTTTGATTTTTTAATACAAAAAAACCAGTCATCTGACTGGTTACTCTGCGGAAAGAGGGACTTGAACCCTCACGACCTAAAGCGGTCACAGGATCCTTAGTCCTGCGCGTCTGCCAATTCCGCCATTTCCGCTAACAACATCAGTTATTATATCAAGATTGACAACTCGTGTCAATACTTTTTTGAAAGTTTTTTATAACTTTCTCTTGTCTCTTTCGAAACAACTACTATATAATACCATTTATTGTTTGCTGACGTCAATACTTTTTTGCTTTTTTTTAAATTTTTTAGCAAAAGTTATCTATTATATCTTTTATCAAAAGTTAAGCTAAACTCTTATTCAGTTTATCTAATTTCTCTCTAAGGGGAGCTAAGTAGACTTCTTCTCCAAAACCACGCGATTTCAAGCCATCCTCAGCACAAGCCAATAACGATTCTGTCAAAGGTAAAATCATTTTGAGATCTGTAGCAGAAATATCCTTTTTCGAAAATAAACGACGAATTCTAGGAAAATCATAGTCAAATGCTTCAAAAAAGGGTGAGTCATTCAAAATATTTTCCAGATTTTCCAAATTGACTAAAAGACCAAGGTGAAAGGCTGCCGGCGCAAAAGTTGATGAGAAAGGTTGGGTACAAACACTGCGAAACTCAATAGTTCCTCGCGTCGTTAAATCTTGGAATTGATAAGAACGGTGAGTCTTAAAATCTTCCTCACTTGGCTCAATAGTGACTACTTCACCATGAATAGAGTGTGCTTTGACAGATGGCGTACTTAGGTAGTCTTTAGCACGTATTGGTTCAAAATAGTAGGTTTCGTCACCACGCTTAGCAGTAAAAATGGCTGTCTCAGACAAGTAAGAAAAATAGTCATCTTCGCTCTTAAACACCTTAGGAAATACACCAGCATTTTCCTCAAACACACCATGCATGGAATTCTCCCAGAAAACATCACGGGAAATCGCTAAATCCCAATCAGAACCCCAAAATTCAGAGTTTGCCAATAATACTTCCTTGGGTCCCTCTATTTGATTAAAAGCATTTAAAACCCTTAAATAGGACGTTTTTGAAACATCTAACTGTACCTGACTCCCACAGATGAAAGAACCATATTCTGGATAATCATGAAAGAAAGAATCGTTCTTTGCTTTAGATAGCTCGAGAAAATCCATAAGCATCTCATAACGAGGAGATTTAACAGGTCTGTTGTCATTTTTTGCCCAGTTTGGATTCACTCCCCAACCTTGCAACTCATGATTATGATTCTGAAGATAAGGTTGGATTATACCGAAGTAAGTATCCAAACGTTCCTCAACCTCAGAGATTCTTTCAGCCTTTGCAAAAGCAAACTCAATCGTATTGTAGGAGACTTCAAAAAGAATCATATCTCCAGAAGCTTTATCAATAAGCTGAATAGGATTGTTATCAGAATCATACTTATCAGCTTGAAAATCAAAATTATCCAAGAGATAGACTAGTAACTGTTTTGTAAGAGAGACATCTGTAGCATTACCACTCAAATTAACAACTGGATATTCCAACTCAATCCCCACAAATAATTCGGGTTGCTCCTTAATTGGCTCATAATACCTTTGCTTAAGCAGTTCCTTGGCTGTTGTCAAAATAATGTCCCCCCTTTTTGAAATAAGCTTATTCCATTATATCAAAATATTCAGACGATTTATAGCCCAAAAAAACGCCTGCTTACGAAAAATAACAGTATTACCTTTCGTAAACAAGCGTTACATGCTTATTTATTCCCATTTTTATGATGAGTGTTCCCGCTAGGCGTATGCCCAGCGGTAGACCAGAGCTAGACTAAGAAAAGCTAAGCTATTCCATCATCATAACACTCAACAAAATTGATAAAAATTAAACAAGTTCGATGATTGCCATTGGGGCAGCATCGCCACGACGTGGTTCTGTTTTAAGGATACGAGTGTATCCACCGTTACGTTCAGCATAACGAGGTGCGATTTCTGAGAAAAGTTTTTGAAGAGCAGTTGTTGATGTATATTTATCAGTTGCTTCATCATAGCTTTCAGATGCAATTTCGTTACGTACAAATGCAGCTGCTTGACGACGTGCGTGCAAATCACCACGTTTACCAAGAGTGATCATTTTTTCAACTGTTTTACGGATTTCTTTAGCACGTGCTTCAGTTGTAACGATTGCTTCGTTAATGATAAGATCTGTAGTCAAATCACGAAGAACCGCTTTACGCTGTGAGCTTGTGCGTCCAAGTTTACGGTAAGCCATGTTATCCTCCTATATTATTATTTATCGTTTTTGAGTCCAAGTCCAAGATCAGCCAACTTAACTTTGACTTCTTCAAGAGATTTACGACCTAGGTTACGGACTTTCATCATTTCAGGCTCAGTTTTTTCTGTCAAATCATGAACGGTATTAATACCGGCACGTTTCAAACAGTTATATGAGCGTACAGACAAATCAAGTTCTTCGATGGTACGGTCAAGCACCTTTTCATCGTTCACTTTTTCAGTTTCTTTCATTACATCAGTAGCTTTAGCAACATCAGTAAGGTCAGTAAACAAGTTCAAGTGTTCAATCAAAACGCGAGCCGAGAGACCGAGGGCATCTTCAGGGATGATTGTTCCGTTTGTCATGATTTCGATTGTCAATTTATCAAAACCATCGTTGCTACCTACACGGGCAGGTTCAACTTGATAATTGACTTTTTTCACTGGTGTGTAGATTGAATCTACAGCCAATGTTCCCACTGGTGCATCATCCTTCTTGTTTTCATCTGCTGGAACATAACCACGGTTTGTAGCTACTGTCATAGTCGCTTTCAAAGAAGCTCCTTCAGCGATAGTGAAAAGATAATGATCAGGGTTAACAATTTCAATGTCGCTATCAGTCAAGATATCTCCAGCAGTAACTTCAGCTGGACCTTGAACATCAAGTTCAATTGTTTTTTCGTCTTCGACGTAAGATTTTACAGCAAGTCCTTTAATATTAAGGATGATTTGCATCACGTCTTCACGGACGCCTGGTACGGTATCAAATTCGTGGAGTACTCCATCAATCTTAATTGATGTTACGGCAGCACCTGGAAGTGATGACAAAAGTACACGACGAAGAGAGTTACCCAAAGTTGTACCATAACCACGTTCTAGTGGTTCGATGACAAATTTGCCGTAATCTTTATTTTCATCAATTTTTGTTATTATTGGTTTTTCAAACTCAATCATTTATTATACTCCCTCGAAACGAACCTTGTGTACTATTGTTATTAAAGATTACACACGACGACGTTTTGGAGGACGACAACCATTATGTGGTACAGGTGTTACATCACGGATTGCTGTTACTTCAAGACCTGCAGCAGCAAGAGCACGGATAGCAGACTCACGACCTGAACCAGGACCTTTAACAGTTACTTCAACTGTTTTAAGACCATGTTCTTGTGCAGATTTAGCAGCAGCTTCTGAAGCCATTTGTGCAGCAAATGGTGTAGATTTACGAGAACCTTTGAAACCAAGAGCACCAGCTGATGACCATGCTACAGCGTTACCATGCACATCTGTAATCATAACAATAGTGTTATTGAAAGTAGCGTGAATGTGAGCAATACCAGATTCGATATTCTTTTTCACACGACGTTTACGTGTTGGTTTAGCCAATGTTTTTACCTCCTATTTTATTTTAATTATTTTTTCTTACCTGCAATCGCAACAGCTTTACCTTTACGAGTGCGGGCATTGTTTTTAGTGTTTTGTCCACGGACAGGAAGTCCACGACGGTGACGGATACCACGGTATGAACCGATTTCCATCAAACGTTTGATGTTAAGGTTAACTTCACGACGAAGGTCACCTTCAACTTTGATTGCATCCACTTCGCGACGGATAGCGTCTTCTTGATCGTTTGTCAAATCTTTAACGCGGATGTCTTCAGAAACGCCTGCAGCAGCCAAGATTTTCTTAGATGTTGCAAGTCCGATACCGTATACGTAAGTAAGTGAAATTACTACACGTTTATCGTTTGGAATGTCAACTCCAGCAATACGAGCCATGATTTCTCCTTTCTATATTATCCTTGACGTTGTTTGTGTTTTGGATTTGTTGGACAAATTACCATAACACGACCGTTACGACGAATAACTTTACAGTATTCGCAAATTGGTTTAACCGATGGTCTTACCTTCATGTTTTAATCCCTCCAATTATTTCGATTATTTAAAGCGGTATGTGATGCGTCCACGTGTCAAATCATAAGGACTCATTTCAACAGTCACACGGTCACCGACCAAAATACGAATGTAGTTTTTACGGATTTTACCAGAAACTGTCGCCAAAATTTGGTGTCCATTTTCCAATTCAACAGTAAACATAGCATTAGGCATAGTTTCTACAACTTTACCTTCAATTTCAATCACGTCTTCTTTTGCCACGCAAAAGTACCCCCTAAAATTTCGATTTGATTTCCTCTGAGCACAGAGGTAACAATTATAAGTCAGACTAAAGTATTATAACATGCTTAAGTCTGATACGCAAGTAAGATTATATAATTATTTAATTGCTGCAATCGCTTTTTTAACATCAGCGAATACATCATCGATATCTTGGTTACCTTGAATATCTGATACAAGACCAAGCTCACGATAATGTGCAATAATTGGCTCACCCTGAGCAATGTTTACATCAAGACGACGTTTAACAGTTTCAGGTTTGTCATCTTCACGTTGGAAGAATTCATGTTCGCCACAAACATCACATGTTCCTTCAACCTTAGTTGGGTTGAATACTTTATGGTAAGTTGCACCACATGAGCGACAAATGAAACGACCTGAAAGACGTTCAACCAAGCTCTCTGGATTAACTTCAATATTGATTACACCGTCAAGTTTAATACCAAGTGCTTTCAATGTTTCATCCAATGCATGAGCTTGCTCAATAGTACGTGGATAACCATCAAGCAAGAAACCTTTTTCAGCAATATCAGATTCAGCCAAACGCTCTTTAACGATTCCGTTTGTCACTTCATCTGGTACCAATTCACCTTTATCGATGAATGATTTTGCCAAAGTTCCCATTTCTGTTTGGTTAGCCATAGCAGCACGGAACATATCACCAGTTGAGATGTGAGCTACACCAAATTCTTCAACAATTTTTGCAGCTTGAGTCCCTTTACCAGCACCTGGTAGACCCATAATTAAAAGATTCATCTTACGAACTCCTTATTTTTGTTTTCAAATAACTCTATCAAAGTTTAAAAACATTGGTAGAGTTATCAAAAAACAAAAGAGAAGGGACAGAAAGTAACCTTTCTTTCCCTCTCAATTGTTCATGAGAAGACTTAGTCTTCAAGATTCATAAATCCAACGTACTGACGTTTCAATAGGTAACCTTCGAGTTGTTTCATACCTTCGATACCAGTTGAAATCAAGATCAAGAGAGATGTACCACCAAGCGCGATTGAGCTTGTAAGGTGCATAAACTGTTGAGCCGCAATTGGAGCCAATGAAATAAACGCGAGAAATACAGCCCCGATTGTTGCCAATCTCTTAAGCAATGAAGACATATACTTTTCAGTCTCACGACCTGGACGAACACTAGGAATGTAAGACCCATTCTTTTGAAGATTTTCTGCAGTTTTTTCAGGATTTACTTGGACAAATGTGTAGAAGAATGAGAACAAGATAATCAATATTGCGTAAGTAATCATTCCACTAGGCGTATTATACGAGAGTAGTCCTTGTAAGTGTGATAACCATGTAACCTTCGAGAAGAATGGAAGAATAGTACTAGGAATTGTTGTAATCGAGCTAGCAAAGATAACGGGAATAACACCAGCTGGATTAACTTTCAATGGAAGGTAAGAACTCGTTGGAGCCCCTTGAACCAATTTAGTATATTGAATTGGAATTTGATATTCTGCCTGTTGAACAAATGTCGTAAAGAAGACAATCGCCAAACCTACCACAATTAGCAAAGCAACTATGATATATGAACGAGTCAATTCTCCTGAACGAACGTTGACAAAGAAATCCTCGTAAATTGTTGAGAACATTTTTGGAATAGAAGCAATGATCCCTGAAAAGATAATCATTGACACACCATTACCAAAACCTTTATCTGTGATTTGTTCACCAAGCCATGTCACAATTATGCTACCAGCAGTTAGAATTGTCCCAATCAATAGGTAGGTTGAAACATTTGGTGTTTTAACCAATGAAATTGATGAGAGAGTATTAAAACTTGCTGTAATACCAATCGATTGAACAAAGGCTAAAACAAGAGTGATGTAGCGAGTCGCTTGGTTCAATTTACGACGACCAACTTCCCCTTGTTTGCCCCACTCTACAAATTTTGGATAAATATCCATCTGCAAAAGTTGGACAATGATTGATGCTGTAATGTAAGGACTAACCCCCATCGAGAAGATAGAGAAGTTATTCATGGCATTACCAGACACCAAGTTAAGCATGTTCAAGAAAGGTAAATCACTTAATTGTTTCAAACTTTCCGCATTGATACCAGGAACTGTTACATGAGTCCCTACACGAAAAACGAAAATAATGAAGATTGTAAATAAAATCTTATTACGAACGTTTTTGACTTTCAATGCGTCTTTTAATAGTTTAAAGAACATAATGAGTTACCCCTCATTAGATGACTTCGATTGAACCACCTTTAGCAGTGATAGCTGCTTCAGCAGATTTTGAGAATTTAGCTGCTTTAACAGTCAATTTCTTAGTCAATTCGCCGTTACCAAGAACTTTAACGCCTGATTTTTCAGCACGAACGATTCCAGCTTCTTTAAGAACTGCTGGAGTTACTTCTGTACCATCTTCAAAGACGTTCAATTGATCAAGGTTTACAAGTACGTATTCTTTAGCGTTGATGTTAGTGAATCCACGTTTTGGAAGACGACGGAACAATGGAGTTTGTCCACCTTCAAATCCTGGACGTACGCCACCACCGCTACGAGCTTTTTGACCTTTTTGACCACGGCCTGAAGTTTTACCGTTACCAGATGAAGTACCACGACCTACACGGTTACGGACTTTACGAGAACCTTCAGCAGGTTTCAATTCATGAAGTTTCATTATTATTTTCTCCTCTTTTTGTAAAATGCTAGCGCCTCTAACCAAGTAAGGTAGCTTAATTAGAAACTCGCCTATACATGAAATTCAGTTTAAGTCGCAAGGAAACCCTCACGACTTAAATCAATTTTTATTTAACGTCTTCTACAGTTACCAAGTGAGATACTGCGTTGACCATACCACGGATAGCAGCGTTGTCTTCTTTAACAACTGAGCTATTCAATTTACCAAGTCCAAGAGCAACAACTGTTTTACGTTGTTCTGGTTTGCGTCCGATTGGAGACTTAGTCAAAGTAATTTTAATTTGAGCCATTGTTATCTCCTTTCTTATGCCAAGTCAGATACTGAGATGCCACGAAGAGCCGCAACTTCTTCAGCACGTTTAAGTTGTTTCAATCCTTCAACAGTCGCACGAACGATGTTGATTGGAGTGTTTGAACCGAGTGATTTAGATGTTACATCAGCAACACCAGCCAATTCGATGACGGCACGAACTGCACCACCAGCGGCAACCCCAGCCCCTTCAACAGCTGGTTTCAACAATACTTTCGCTCCACCAAATTCTGAACGAACTTCGTGAGGAATAGTTGTACCAACCATAGGAACTTCGATAAGGTTTTTCTTAGCTGCTTCAACTGCTTTACGGATAGCTTCTGGAACCTCTTGAGATTTACCAGTACCAAATCCTACGCGACCATTACGGTCACCAACAACAACAAGAGCAGCAAAACGCATGTTGCGTCCACCTTTTACAACTTTAGTAACACGGTTGATAGCAACTACGCGTTCTTCAAGTTCTACTGCATTATCTTTAAATGCCATTATTAAGTGTCCTCCCTATTAGAATTTCAATCCGTTTTCACGAGCTGAGTCAGCCAAAGCTTTAACACGTCCGTGATAGAGATATCCACCGCGGTCAAACACCACTTCAGAAATACCTTTAGCTACTGCGCGTTCAGCAACAAGTTTACCGACAACAACGGCTTGTTCTGTTTTAGTTCCTTTAGAAACTTCTTTATCAAGAGTTGATGCACTTGCGAGCGTTACACCCGCTACGTCATCAATAACTTGAGCGTAGATGCCTGTATTAGAACGGAAAATGTTCAAACGTGGGCGATCAGCAGTTCCAGAGAGTTTTCCGCGAACGCGACGGTGGCGTTTTTGGCGGAGTTTGTTTTTATCTGGTTTCGAAATCACAATTTTCACCTCTTAATTATAATGCTTGCTCATGAGAGCTTTTGGTAAAGAGACAATCCAAAAAGAATTGCCACAAGGATAAAATCCTATTATTTACCAGTTTTACCTTCTTTACGACGTACGTATTCACCAACGTAACGGATACCTTTACCTTTGTAAGGTTCTGGTGAACGAAGGCTACGGATGTAAGCAGCTGTTTGACCAACAACTTCTTTGTTAATACCACTTACAACGATTGAAGTTGCAGATGGTACTTCAAAAGTAATACCTTCTGGAGCTTCAACTTCGTCTTGGTGAGATTTACCAACTGAAAGAACAAGTTTTGTTCCTTGGAGTTGCGCACGGTATCCGACACCGCGCATTTCAAGTTCTTTTTTGAAACCTTCAGAAACACCAACAACCATGTTGTTCAAGTTTGCACGTGAAGTACCGTGGATTGTTTTGTTTTCTTTTGAGTCGTTTGGACGGTGAAGTGTAACTTCATTGCCTTCAACTTTGATTTCAATGTTTTTGTTAAACTCACGAGTGAGTTCGCCTTTAGGTCCTTTAACAGTAACAACGTTATCGTTGTTTGTTACTTCAACACCAGCAGGCAAAGTAATAACTTTATTACCAATACGTGACATAGTATTTAATTCTCCTGTTAGATTATCAAGCCACAAAGTGACTAGTTTTCACGGGGATGAGTCTCATCGAATATAATCAACGAAACTCGCACAAATCATTTGAGATAAGTGCTTAGTATCAGCTTCTTACCAAACGTAAGCGATAACTTCTCCACCAACGTTCTTTTGACGAGCTTCTTTGTCAGTCAAAAGACCTTCTGAAGTAGAGATGATCGCGATTCCAAGTCCGTTAAGAACTTTAGGAACATCTTCACGTTTAGAGTAAACACGAAGACCTGGTTTTGAGATACGTTTCAAGTTAGTGATAACACGTTCACCGTTTTGTCCGTATTTCAAGAATACGCGGATGATACCTTGTTTGTCATCTTCGATAACTTCAACGTTTTTTACGAAACCTTCACGTTTAAGGATTTCAGCAATACCTTTTTTAATGTTTGATGCAGGTACTTCAAGTACTTCGTGTTTAGCTTGGTTAGCGTTACGAATACGTGTCAAGAAATCTGCAATTGGGTCAGTCATAACCATTTTATATTTTCTCCTCTTACTAGTAGTTTGAATAATTCACTTGCTAGTTAATGATTGAGCTAGGCTCAGATTGTGTTTAATACATTCAAATTAGATAAACCAACTTGAATACATCATATTTTTACCAAGAAGCTTTGGTAACACCTGGAATTTGACCTTTGTAAGCCAATTCACGGAAGCAAACACGGCAAAGTTTAAATTTGCGATAAACTGAGTGTGGACGTCCACAACGTTCGCAACGAGTGTAAGCTTGCGTAGAGAACTTCGCAGGGCGTTTGTTCTTAGCAATCATTGATTTTTTAGCCAATTTATTTACCTCCTAGATTATTTTGCAAAAGGCATTCCAAGGCCTTTAAGCAATTCACGACCTTCTTCGTCAGTGTTAGCAGTAGTTACGATAACGATATCCATACCACGTACTTTATCAACATCGTCGAAGTTGATTTCTGGGAAGATAAGTTGTTCTTTAACACCAAGTGTGTAGTTACCACGTCCATCAAATGATTTAGTTGGAACACCATGGAAGTCACGAACACGTGGAAGTGATACTGATACCAATTTATCCAAGAATTCGTACATGCGTTCACCACGAAGGGTAACTTTAGCACCGATCGCTACACCTTCACGAAGACGGAAGCCAGCGATTGATTTCTTAGCTTTAGTAATCAATGGTTTTTGACCTGAAATAAGTGCCAACTCAGCAGCAGCTTTTTCAAGAGTTTTAGCGTTGTTTACAGCTTCACCAACACCCATGTTGATAACGATTTTATCAACTTTTGGCACAGCCATAACTGAAGAATAGTTAAATTTTTCAGTCAAAGCTGGAATTACTTCGTTAGTGTATTTTTCTTTAAGACGGTTAGCCATTTAATACTTTCTCCTTTCCTTCGTGATTAGTCAAGCACTTCGCCTGATTTTTTGTTGTAACGAACTTTTTTGCCGTCAACAACTTTGTAACCTACACGTCCAGCTACACCGTTCTTGTCAAGAACTTGAACGTTTGAAGCGTGGATTGGTGCTTCTTTTTCCACGATAGCACCTTGAGGGTTTTCAGCTGATGGTTTTTGGTGTTTTTTGATGATTGCAACACCTTCAACAACAACTTTGTTTACTTTTGGAAGAGCTTTAAGAACTACTGCTTCAGTTCCTTTGTCTTTACCAGCAATAACGCGAACTTTATCGCCTTTTTTTACAAACATTTGAGTATTTCTCCTATTATTTCTTACGCCCTAATGGGCACCCTGAACATATCAGGGGACTAAGTTTGTGTTAATTCAGATTAAAGTACTTCTGGCGCCAAAGATACGATACGCATGTATCCACCTTCACGCAATTCACGTGCAACAGGGCCAAAGATACGAGTTCCACGAGGAGTTTTGTCATCGCGGATGATTACTGCAGCGTTGTCATCAAACTTGATGTATGAACCGTCTGGACGGCGAGCACCAGTTTTTGTACGAACGATAACAGCTTTAACAACATCACCTTTTTTAACAGCTCCACCTGGTGTAGCTTGTTTAACAGTTGCAACGATAACGTCGCCGATGTTAGCGAATTTACGTCCTGAACCACCAAGAACTTTGATAGTCAAGATTTCACGAGCACCGCTATTATCAGCAACTTTTAAGCGACTTTCTTGTTGAATCATTTCAATTGTCTCCTTTTAGTTTTATTAGATAATAACAGCTTCTTCCACAACTTCTACAAGACGGAAGCGTTTTGTAGCTGAAAGTGGGCGAGTTTCCATGATACGAACGATATCGCCTTCTTTAGCAACGTTGTTTTCATCATGTGCTTTATATTTTTTAGAATAGTTGATACGTTTACCATAGACTGGGTGGTTACGTTTAGTTTCAACTACAACTGTGATTGTTTTATCCATCTTGTCAGATACTACGCGTCCAACAAGGGTTTTACGTTGATTACGTTCCATTATTAGAATTGCTCCTTTCCCAATCTATTATTTGATTTCAGATTGCACAGTTTTAACACGTGCAATTTGTTTTTTCACTTCGTTCAAACGGGCAGTTTGATCAAGTTGACCTGCTGCAGCTTGGAAACGAAGGTCGAAAAGTTCTTTCTTAAGTTCGTTTTCTTTTTTAGCAAGCTCTTCTTGAGACAAGCCACGAAGCTCAGCAACAAACTTTTTGATTTCTTCAAGTTTCATGTCTTCTCCTTATTCTGCTTCACGTTTCACGAATTTACATTTAACTGGCAATTTGTGGCTAGCAAGACGAAGCGCTTCACGTGCAACTTCTTCAGAAACACCTGCGATTTCGAACATTACTTTACCACGTTTAACTGGTGCTACCCAACCTTCAGGTGCCCCTTTACCAGAACCCATACGTACACCGATAGCTTTAGCAGTGTATGATTTGTGTGGGAAGATCTTGATCCAAACCTTACCACCACGTTTCATGTAACGAGTCATGGCAATACGAGCAGCCTCGATTTGACGGTTTGTGATCCAGTGGCTAGTTGTAGCTTGAAGACCGTATTCACCGAATGATACTTCTTTACCACCTTTAGCCTCACCGCGCATTTTTCCACGGAATTCACGACGGTGTTTAACACGTTTAGGTACTAACATTTGTTATTTGCCTCCTTTAGTGTTTTTACGAGCTGGAAGAACTTCTCCACGGTAGATCCAAACTTTAACACCAAGTTTACCGTAAGTTGTGTCAGCTTCTTCCCAAGCGTAATCGATATCAGCGCGAAGTGTGTGAAGCGGAACTGTACCTTCAGAGTATCCTTCTGCACGGGCGATATCTGCACCGTTCAAACGACCTGATACTTGAGTTTTGATTCCTTTAGCTCCAGCACGCATTGCACGTTGGATAGCTTGTTTTTGTGCACGACGGAAAGCAACACGTTGCTCAAGTTGGCGAGCAATTGTTTCACCAACAAGGTGAGCGTCCAAATCAGGTTTCTTGATTTCAACGATGTTGATGTGTACTTGTTTTCCAGTCAATTTGTTAAGTTGAGCGCGAAGTGCGTCAACGTTTGATCCACCTTTACCGATAACCATACCTGGTTTAGCAGTGTGAAGTGAAACAATAACTTTGTTTACAGCACGTTCGATTTCAATAGTTGAAACTGAAGCGTCTGCAAGTTCTTTTTGAATGAATTTGCGGATTGCCAAATCTTCGTGAAGGTAATCTGCGTATTCTTTTTCAGCATACCATTTCGCATCCCAGTCACGGATGATCCCGACACGCATACCAATTGGATGTACTTTTTGACCCACGAGTTTACCTCCTTATTTTTCTGACACAACTACTGTTACGTGAGTTGTGCGTTTGTTGATTGGTGAAGCTGAACCTTTCGCACGTGGACGGAAACGTTTCATTGTTGGTCCTTCGTTTGCGAATGTTTCAGATACTACCAAGTTAGCTTTTTCCAAACCAAAGTTGTTTTCTGCGTTAGCGATAGCAGAGTTAAGAGTTTTCTCAACAATGCGTGCTGCTTTGTTTGGAGTGAATTTCAAGATTGCGATTGCATCAGCAACGTTCTTACCACGGATAAGATCAAGAACAAGACGTGTTTTACGAGGTGAAACACGCACTGTACGAGCCATTGCTTTAGCTGAAGTAATTTCTGCCATTGTGTCCTCCTCCTATTAACGACGTGTTTTCTTATCGTCAGCTGCGTGACCTTTGTAAGTACGAGTTGGTGCAAATTCACCAAGTTTGTGACCTACCATGTCTTCTTGGATGTAAACAGGAACGTGTTTACGTCCATCATAAACTGCGATAGTGTATCCGATGAAACTTGGGAAAATCGTTGAACGACGTGACCAAGTTTTAATTACTTTTTTCTTTTCGTCATTTGCTTGAGCTTCAACTTTTTTCATCAAATGCTCATCGACGAAAGGTCCTTTTTTAAGACTACGTCCCATTTTGTAGTTTTCTCCTTTAAATTGAATGTACCACAGCGGCTTGCACTAAGAAGTGCTACCGAGTTGGCGGATGTTATGTGCTAAGCGACTAAATTATTTTTCGTTACGACGACGAACGATAAGTTTGTCAGATTTAGCTTTCTTGTTACGAGTTTTAAGACCAAGCGCAGGTTTACCCCATGGAGTAGATGGCGCTTTACGTCCAACTGGTGCTTTACCTTCACCACCACCGTGTGGGTGATCGTTAGGGTTCATTACAGAACCACGAACTGTTGGGCGAATACCTTTCCAGCGATTACGGCCGGCTTTACCAAGGTTGATAAGTGATTGTTGTTCGTTACCTACAGTACCGATAGTTGCACGACATGTACCAAGAACCATACGAACTTCGCCTGATTGAAGACGAACAAGTACGTATTTACCTTCTTGACCCAAAACTTGAGCAGAAGCACCAGCGGCACGGATAAGTTCAGCACCTTTACCTGGTTGAAGCTCAATGTTGTGGATAACTGTACCAACTGGGATGTTTGCAAGTGGAAGAGCGTTACCAATCTTGATATCCGCATCTGGACCTGAAACGATACGTTGACCTACTTCAAGACCTTTAGGTGCGATGATGTAAGCTTTAACCCCGTCAGTGTAGTGTACGAGAGCGATGTTTGCAGTACGGTTTGGATCATACTCAATTGTTTTAACAACTGCTTCAACGCCATCTTTGTTACGTTTGAAGTCAATCAAACGGTAGTGACGTTTGTGCCCGCCACCTTGGTGACGTACAGTGATACGACCGTTGTTGTTACGACCAGCTTTGTTCTTAAGAGAAACAAGCAATGATTTTTCAGGAGTGCTTGTAGTGATTTCTGCGAAATCCAAAGAAGTCATGTTACGACGGCCATTTGTCGTTGGTTTATAAACTTTAATACCCACGTTAATTTCTCCTTTGATTATTCAGCTTCAGCTGCAAACAACTCGATTGCTTTAGAATCAGCTGTAAGAGTGATGATAGCTTTTTTAGTTTTTGAAGTGAAACCAGTGTAACGTCCAACACGTTTTTGTTTTGGTTTAACAGTTACAGTGTTCACGCTAGCAACTTTAACACCTTCAAATGCAGCTTCAACTGCTTGTTTGATCAAGAGTTTGTGTGCACGTGTATCAACTTCGAAAGTGTATTTTCCTGCTTCAAGAGCAATCATAGATTTCTCAGTGATAACAGGTTTTTTGATTACGTCATACAAATTCATTATGCAAGAACCTCCTCGATTGATGAGATAGCTTCTTTAGTAACAAGAAGTTTATCTGCGTTTACGATGTCAAGTACACTTGCAGTTGCAGGAGTTGCAACAGTTACGTTTGCAAGGTTACGTGCTGAAAGTTCAGCGAATTTGTTTCCTTCTTCAACGATAACAAGTACTTTAGAATCGATGCTAAGAGCTGAAAGAACGTTTGCGAATTCAGCAGTTTTTGGAGCTGCAAATGAAAGAGCTTCAACTGCTACAAATTTATCTTCTGCAACTTTAGCTGAGTAAACAGATTTCAATGCAAGGCGACGAACTTTTTGTGGAAGTTTGTATCCGTAAGAACGTGGAGTTGGTCCGAAGACAACACCACCACCACGCCATTGTGGTGAGCGGATAGAACCTTGACGAGCACGTCCAGTTCCTTTTTGACGCCATGGTTTACGTCCACCACCTGATACTGCTGAACGGTTTTTAACCGCGTGAGTACCTTGGCGAAGGCTAGCACGTTGGCTGATTACGACATCAAATACTACTGATTCGTTTGGTTCGATACCGAAGATAGCGTCGTTAAGTTCAACTGTGCTAACTTCTTTACCAGTTTGGTCAAATAGTTTTACGTTTGCCATTTTTAACTGATTTCTCCTTTCTTATTATTTAGCAGCTTTAACTGCTGATTTGATAGTGATAAGAGATTTCTTAGCACCTGGTACGTTACCTTTGATAAGGATAACGTTTTTCTCTGGGATAACTTGTACAACTTCAAGGTTTTGAATTGTCACACGGTTGCCACCCATACGTCCTGCCAAGTGTTTGTTTTTGAAAACACGGTTAGGCGCAACAGGTCCCATTGAACCTGGACGACGGTGGTAACGAGAACCGTGAGCCATAGGTCCGCGTGATTGACCGTGGCGTTTGATAACACCTTGGAAACCTTTACCTTTTGAAGTACCAGTTACGTCAACAACATCTCCAGCTTCGAATGTGTCAACAGTGATTTCTGATCCAACTTCCAAGCCTTCAATGTTTTTGAATTCACGAATGAAGCGCTTAGGAGCTGTGTTAGCTTTCGCTACGTGGCCTTTGGCAGGTTTGTTGCTCAATACTTCGCGTTTGTCGTCAAAGCCAACTTGAACTGCTTCGTAACCGTCTGTTTCAACAGTCTTAACTTGAAGCACAACATTTGGAGTAGCTTCGATGACAGTAACAGGGATAAATTCACCTGCTTCAGTGAAGATTTGAGTCATTCCCACTTTTTTCCCTAAGATTCCTTTTGTCATGAGAAAATATTTCCTTTACTTTATTGTTTTTTCAAAAAGTTTTTTATGAGCGTTTTTTATGCTCAAAAAAGTTTTTAACGAGCGTTTTTTATGCTCAATGAATCAAGCTTTTAATTAAAGTTTGATTTCTACGTTCACGCCACTTGGAAGATCAAGTTTCATCAAAGCGTCAACTGTTTTTTGAGTTGGGTTGATGATGTCAATAAGACGTTTGTGTGTACGCATTTCAAATTGTTCGCGAGAATCTTTATATTTGTGAGTCGCACGAATAATTGTGTAGAGACTACGTTCAGTTGGAAGTGGAACTGGCCCAGCAACTGTCGCACCTGTGCGAGTTGCAGTTTCTACGATTTTTTCAGCCGCTGTATCAAGCGTACGGTGTTCGTAAGCTTTCAAACGGATACGAATTTTTTTGTTTGCCATTTTTTCTCCTCTTTCGTCTATTTAAGATAATAGGCTAGCTCCTCAAGAAAACCAACACGGATTGCGTGGCAGTGCAACCAGGCGTGTCGCAACCTCTTGTATCATAGCTAAGCGCTGTATTTACAGCACCATAATATAATAACAAAAGAACCTACTCATTGCAAGGGATTTTTAAAGTTTTTTTCTTTTTCTTTTTTGACTAAACAAAAAATCCACCTTAGATGGATTTTTTATCAACTTTCTCGAGTGTAGTCGTACCCCATGTGTTCATAGGCTTTAACCGTTGCAACGCGTCCTGTACGTGTACGCATAATGAATCCTTTTTGAATTAGGTAGGGTTCATACATATCTTCTACCGTTTCTCGCTCTTCAGCAATATTAACCGACAAGGTACCTAGACCAACCGGTCCCCCACCATACATTTCAATCATAGTTCGAAGAATTTTTTGATCGACATAATCTAGTCCTTCATGGTCCACATCCAACATAGTCAACGCCTTGTCTGCAATCTTATCATCAATGATGCCATCACCCATGATTTGTGCATAGTCTCTCACGCGCTTAAGTAGGCGGTTAGCAATACGAGGCGTCCCACGGCTACGACGTGCTAGCTCTAGAGCAGCTTCAGGTGTTATAGTCATGTCAAAGATTTCTGAAGTACGTTCAATAATTTCCTTCAAATCTGGTAGCTCATAATATTCCATATGACCATTAATCCCAAAGCGAGCCCTCAATGGATTTGACAACATACCTGCTCGAGTAGTTGCACCTACTAATGTGAACGGTGGTAACTCTAGATGGACACTACGACTTGTTTCGCCTGCACCAATCATGATATCGATGTAGTAATCTTCCATAGCACTATAAAGAACTTCTTCAACTGCCATAGGCATCCGGTGAATCTCATCAATAAATAAGATATCACCTGGCTCCAAGTCATTGAGTATAGCAACTAAATCACCAGCCTTTTCAATTGCTGGCCCAGACGTCTGCTTTAAATTGACGCCCATCTCATTAGCTATCACAAAAGCCATAGTTGTTTTCCCCAAACCTGGAGGACCAAACAAAAGAGTATGATCTAGGGCTTCATCACGAAGTTTAGCTGCCTCTATAAAAATCTTTAATTGGTCTTTAACCTTATCTTGACCAATGTATTCCTTAAAGTACTGTGGACGGAGGGTACGCTCAACATACTCTTCATCTCCTAGTAAATCATTATCTAATATTCTTGCCATAGGCTTATTTTAGCACAAAACAAAAAATGCAGTCAAAATTTGTCCCTTGAATATACAATATAAGTGCACAATAAAAACTCATAAGATTTTCTAGTAAAATAGAATTGAACGAACTAGTTACGAAAGGAAATCTTATGAGCTACCATCATTTTACCATAGACGAGCGTGAAAGTATTCTCATTTACCGTACGCAAGGCCTAAATTTTTCTCAAATTGCTAAGTTACTTCATCGTCATCCATCTAGTATTAGTCGTGAGTGGAAGCGGCATCTAAAAGAAGGAAGCTATTCTCCAAGTCATGCACAGGAGTCTTACCATAGGGCTAAATCACACTGTGGGCGGAAGCGTATGCTTGAAATAGATCACAAGTTAAGCAATACCATCAAACATCTATTTCTCGATTACCAATGGTCTCCTGAAGAAATAGAAGGTCAGTTGCGAATAGAGTATGGGAAAACTGTTGTTAGTTATCAAACAATCTATAGAGCCATTTACCGAGGACATTTTGAGGATAACTCATTATCTCATGGTGCTCGTGGTGTCATTCGTAAACTTCGTCATCGTGGGAAAACACGTCATACTAAAGGTCATGTTGAAAATAGAGGGAAAATATCCATTTCTCATACAATTCACGAAAGACCAGAAGAAGCTAATAATCGAACTAGAATAGGAGATTGGGAAGCCGATACTGTTGCAGGTAAAACTGGAAAAGCTTGTTTAGTTACTCTAACAGACCGTTATTCTCGTTTTCTAAAAATCAAAAAGGTAGCTGTTAAGAAAAGCAAGTTGGTAATAGAAGCTATGGTAAAACTGTTAGAACCCTTGACGAAGTATACAGTAACTCCTGATAGAGGGAAAGAATTCACCTATCATCAGAAATTGAGTGATCAATTGAACATTGAAGTCTATTTTCCTGACCCTCATGCTCCATGGCAACGAGGAACCAATGAGAACACGAATGGATTACTTAGAGAATATTTTCCAAAGGGTAGTGATCTAACATTGGTTGATGATCAGACTATTCAGCTATGGGAGAACAAACTTAATAATAGGCCACGAAAATGTCTTAACTGGAAAACACCTTATGAAGTATTCTATGGGGAAAGTATGCACTTAATTTGACAATTCAAGACATAAAAAAGAAGACAAGACTTGCCTTCTCTTTTAATTATTTCTTACCACCCTTAACTGGTGCCTTATCAGCTTTCTCTATAGCTTCTTTAATTGTCTTAGTATAGAGTTTAGCACCACGGTTAATTGAGTCGCTATCGGATCCAAAGTGAACCCCATCTGTACCATTCCAGATAGAAATATTTTCTTTAGCCACTTGATACCAGTCAGCAACCGTCACAAAGTCGTATTTCTTAGCCATCTCTAACTCATACTTACGTAACTGAATCAAAGATTGGGCCTCATTACCAGACTTACTACCATTATATGGTGTCACAAAGATAATATGGTGACCCTTAGGTAAATTCTTGATAATTTTATTAATAACGCCTTTATAGTCGTCAATTTCATTAACACCACCAGCAATGACAACATCCTTAGCAAGTGCATTACTATCTGCGTAATCTTTAAGCAAATCGTTGATTGTTGATAGGTTACGACTGACTACTGCATCTATAGCGACATTATCAATACTTGATTCCAGCTGATCTTTTGATCTAAGAGCTACGGAGTCCCCTAAAACTGTCACTCCCTTATTCACACCAAATGAAGTAGCCTGACTGTTCTCCGCATTTGTACGCGTTAATTTCATCTTAGTCTGAGCTTGCGACAAACCATTAGCTTCTAAATCTTTCTCGAAGTTCCCTACAGCCGGCGCAAAGAGAGAAATAAGCACTGTAATTAAGGTGAGACCACTAAATACATAAAGCACAATATGTCGGTACGGCGTCAAGTCTAGGTCTATTCCAAAGAGACTGGCCTTTCTTCCTGCAATAAATGGCTCTATTATATAGTAGGAAAGTGTCGCAAAAACAATTGACAGAATCGTTGTCAGAATGACCGCAATAATATTATTGGTCAATTGACTAAAGATAATATATAGCGGCCAGTGAAAAAGATAGACACTATAGCTGATTTCTGCCAGATAACTAATAAGAGCAGGCTCTGATTTTCCAGGCAATTTCTCATGGAGGACACGGGCAGAGTAAATCATAACAGCCGTGAACAAACTAGCCAAAACAAAACCAAATAGATAGGTGATGCGTTCCTCAAAATGAAGGACTAAGCCAAACAATACGAGCAAGGCAAAACTTCCTGCCATATAAAGGACTGTCTTTTTCAGAGTCCAAAGACGTATATTTTTCTTGAACCTAGCGGTCGTTTCATACACACCTGAAAGTGTCGCAAAGAGCGAGCCTAGGAAGAATGGATAGGCATGCGTAATTGATGAGAAATATAAGCGAGAAAAACTATCAACAAAGAAAGCACTAATAAACATTGATAGGAAGCTCACCATAAAGCAAGCAAGAGATACCATAAAGACTAGGCCTCTAAATTGATTTTGGTGTTTGACACGCTTAGCTAGGAACCAAAGCAAGGCACCCCAAAGAATATAATAGTGAACCTCAATAGCCAGACTCCATGTATGGAGGTAAATGTGCTGGTTAAACTGGTTCTCGTAATTTCCTCCAGTCAGAATCTCATAATAGTTAGTTACAAAACCGATAACAGAGGTAATTTGACGTCCAATACCTGCAATAAAATCATTTCGAACCAAGAGTGCTAAAGGGGTACAAATAAGAACCATCAACACAAGTGGCGGTACTATCCGATAGAAGCGTCGTCGCATAAAACCAAGGTAATCAATGCGATGCGTCCGAGATACCTCATCAATCAAAAGTGCTGTAATCAAATACCCTGAGAAGGTAAAGAAGACATCAACACCGATGAAGCCCCCAGGAAGAATACTTGGGAAGAAATGATAAATCAGAACCAAAAAAAGTCCTGTCACACGAATATAAGAAAACCAGTTAATTCTCATCCTTTAAAAATCCCCTGCTTAAATTTTCCTTTGTAGGTAACCTTATTTTCAGTAGTCAATTTTCCTTGGCCATCGGCTTGCCCAGACTTGAACTCACCTTGATAAATCCAACCCTCATGAGATTTGAAGGTTCCTTGACCATTAAAGGAACCATTCTTAAATTCTCCTGTGTAGGTATCACCATTGTCATAGGTCAAAGTTCCTTGACCATTCAAACGGTGGTTCTGCATCTGACCTTTATAGGTAATCTTAGTCCCATCAATCTTGATAGAATGTTGCGTTTTTATAGTCACCAAAAACAAGGACAGGGCACATAAAATAATAACCCCTACTGTGATACGCTCAAATTGATTTCGGTCAATATCAATATTTTTAAAATCAAAATCCTTTAGTTGTTTAAAATTCATTGTCTATCCTTAATCCACTGTAACCAGTCTCGACAACCTGCAGTTACCAATTTATATGTTTCTTCAAAGTCACCTGTGTACCATGGGTCCGGCACTCCACCAGGTCTGAAAAGCTTGATTTTATCGTCATAATGCCCTGCAGATATCTGTAGAAGATCCTCAACATTTGACTCATCCATTCCCACAACTAGATCAAAGAACTCAAAATCAGCCTGACTAATCTGCTGTGAGCCCTTGGAAGAGTCAAAAGAAATAGCATATTTCCTTAAAATCTTTTGGGTACCTTGATGAACTGGATTTCCATGCTCCCATGAAGATGTCGCGCGACTTTCGATATGCAAAGACTTTCCTTGGTCCAGCTCTTTCATCACAAATTCTGCCATTGGGCTACGACAAATATTCCCCAGACAAACAAATACAATCTTCTTCATTATTCACCTCTTGCCCAAAGCTATTAAGAGATATGCTCACTTATTTTCTTTGTCAAAATTACGAACACACTTTTAAATCATGAAAGTAGGTTCTCATTAATTTTCATTTAATCAATCCATATTATACCGAAAAACTAATCAAATAGAAAGGTTTCTCTCCTAATCATATCGAAAAATTAGTAACCTTTTTTAATAGTTGCAACATTCATATTAATCCATAAGTTTAAGGCGTGAGAAAAGAGAACCTAGTTTCCTAGATTCTCCTTTTGTTGGCTTTAGATATTTGACCAAACACTTTCAAGAATGTTTGTTTGTTCACGTCCTGGTCCTACAGAGAAAGTAGAGATACGTACACCTACCAATTCACCAACACGACGAACATAATTACGAGCATTTTCAGGAAGCTCATCTAAACTACGGCAACCTGTGATGTCTTCTTCCCAACCTGGCAATTCTTCATAGATTGGTTCACAGCGTTTCAATTGCTCAAGACTAGCTGGGTAGTAATCAATACGCTCACCATCAAGGTCGTAAGCTACACAAATTTTTACAGTGTCAAGACCTGAGAGAACATCGATACAGTTCAAGCTGAGGTTTGTGATACCTGATACACGACGGCTATGACGCATCACCACTGAGTCAAACCATCCTACACGACGTGGACGTCCAGTTGTTGTTCCATATTCATGACCAACTTCACGGATACGTTCACCCACTTCATCAAATAGCTCAGTTGGGAAAGGACCATCACCAACACGACTCGTATAGGCCTTACATACACCAACGACCTTGTTGATTTTAGATGGACCAACCCCTGAACCGATTGTAACACCACCCGCAACTGGGTTTGATGACGTTACAAATGGGTAAGTACCTTGGTCAATATCAAGCATAACCCCTTGAGCTCCTTCAAAGAGGACACGTTTACCTGCATCAAGAGCGTCGTTCAAGATTACAGATGTATCTGTAACGTATTGCTTAATTTGTTGTCCGTAAGCGTAGTATTCTTCAAAAATCTCATCGAATGATAATTCTTCAGCCTCATACATCTTACTGAAAAGACGGTTTTTCTCAGCTAAGTTTGTTTTCAAACGATCAGCAAAGATTTCTTTGTCCAAAAGGTCTGCAATACGGATACCTACACGCGCAGCCTTATCCATATAGGCAGGCCCAATACCCTTGTTAGTTGTACCAATCTTATTATCACCTTTAGCAGCTTCTTGCAGTTGATCAAGTTTAATATGGTACGGCAAGATAACGTGCGCACGGTCAGAAATACGAAGGCTCTCTGTTGACACACCTTCGGCATGAAGATATTCCAACTCTTTGACAAGTGATTTAGGATTGACCACTACACCGTTCCCGATAACAGAGATTTTCTCTGGGAAGAAAATACCTGATGGAATCAAGTGCAATTTAAATTTCTTACCATCGATAACAATCGTGTGACCTGCATTGTCTCCACCTTGATAACGTGCGATCACTTCGGCATCTTGACTTAGGAAATCTGTAATTTTCCCTTTACCTTCATCACCCCACTGGGTACCCACAACAACTACTGATGTCATATTATTTTGATAACGGACAGCTCCACCTTTACGAGGCTGTCCCCACCTTTCTTGAAAAACTTCACGGTGGGAATTTCACCCACAAGTTTCGCGTTACAGTTTATTATAGCAGAAAAAAGGCTATTTGTTCAACGTTGAAAGCGTTTCTTACAAAATATTCTGACAGTTATAGCTAAGATTGCAACTCATTATTTACAATCTCTTTTTTATCCTTACATCTTATATAGAACTACCAGCTATTTTATGACCAAATAATTCTACTAGCTATTTAACCTGCTTCATATAATGATTTAACTGCCTTTGATTCTTTAAAATAATTGTCTTGTCAGAATAATTTTTAACAACTGTATGATATTGCTCGACATATTTTTTGGAACGTCCGTCTAATAAAATCCATTTCACAAATGCAAAATCAAATTTTTCATTACAGTCTTCTGCCATGCTAGGACGTGTCTTTCCCCTATATGTTAAATAGCGCCTAAATGCCCGATAGAGACAATTAACTCTGTTAAAGTTGAAAAAGACAATACAGTCAGCTTCCCTCATCCGTTCTTCATAAAGACAGGCCGAGTAATTCCCTTCAATAATCCAATCACGTTGTAGCATAAATGTTGATATATCGTCAGTCATTTCATCAACTGTTCGCTCTTGCCAATTTGATGTAAAATGAATTTTATCTAAATGAAGAACCTCACAATTGTAGTGTTGACCTAAAAAGTTTGCCAAAGTAGACTTTCCAGAGCCGCTATAGCCAATGATTGCAATTTTCAACACAGGTCTCCTTTTTCAATTCTGTTTCCTGACTAATATCATAACACAAAGCATATATCTTAGAAGGAATTATCATTTGGAACAACTCTCGTTTGGACAAACAAGCACGTAAAGTTCTGTTTAAAGTGAGTTCTTTCTTAGAAAAATAAAAAAAAAGACCTACAATCAAGTCTCTTTTCGATATTAAACTGCCCCCTACAGGGCTCGAACCTGTGACCCATGGATTAAGAGTCCACTGCTCTACCAACTGAGCTAAGGAGGCTGGATGCTGTATTGGTACCGATGATCCACGGTTTGTATTGAACCCGCGACGTAAAAAAGCAGGTGGGCGACTCGCTACTAACTTCAGTTGCTTCTGGGTGAGCCAGCCTGCACACTGTTAATAGACCTCTGTCTCCCGATAATACAAAAATTAGTCGGTCAACACTTATATGTGGATTCGTATACCACAGCAATTTCTATGTTTTTATAATACCACTTTTGAAAATTATTGCAAGAGGAAAAAACAATTTTTTTGCAATCGTTTTCGTTGATTCCTCTCGTATTACCTAGATAACTTATCAATCCGTTCTTTATTAGCTCCAAGAGCTCTTTCATATTTCCCGGTTTCATTGGGTTGGAAATAATTTACACCTCTTAATTTATCTGGAAGGTATTGTTGCTTGACCCACTTTTCAGGATAAGCATGGGGATACTTGTAATCTTGTGCATTGCCCAGTTCCTTGCTTCCAGCATAGTGTCCATCTCTCAAATGACGAGGAATAGGTAAATTCCCTGATTTTCTAAGGTCTGCCAAGGCAGCATCCATAGCCATATAAGCCGAATTCGACTTAGGAGATAAAGCTAAGTCAACAACTACATTGGCAATCAAAATACGCGCCTCTGGGAAACCTACTTTCTGTGCAGCTTCCAAAGCTGTAACCGTGTGAACTTGCGCATCAGGATTAGCTAAACCAATATCCTCGTACGCAATCACAGTCAAGCGCCGTGCTAGACTAGGGAGATCTCCTGCTTCAACCAAACGTGCTGCATAGTGAAGACTGGCATTAACATCAGAGCCTCGAATAGATTTTTGCAAAGCAGAAAGCACATCATAGTGTCCATCACCGTCTTTATCCATGGTGATATAGCTACGTTGTAAACTATTTTCCACTGTATCTAAAGTAATATGGCGAAGCCCATCTTCTGAAGCTGGTGTCGACATGACAGCTAAATCTAAGGAATTATAAGCCGAACGTAAATCACCATTAGTAGCCGTAGCAATAAAATCTAGAGCATCCTCATCTAACTGGACATCAAAGTCAAAGCCACGCTCCTTGTCCTCTAGAACACCTAGGATAGCTTCCTTAATATCCTCGTTAGAGAGTGGTTCCAACTCAAATATTTGTACACGACTACGGATGGCTGGTGTGACAGAAAAAAACGGATTCTCCGTTGTAGCCCCAATCATGATAATATTGCCATTCTCTAAGAGTGGCAATAAAAAGTCTTGTTTAGCTTTATCCAAACGATGAATCTCGTCTAGAAGCATAACTAAGCCACCTGAAAATTTAGCCTCTTCCGCAATTTCCTGCAGGCGTTTCTTGCTATCAACAGTAGCATTAAAGGTTCTAAAAGCAAATTTTGTTGTTCCTGCAATAGCACTAGCTATTGAGGTCTTCCCGATTCCTGGTGGTCCGTAGAGAATCATTGACGACAGCATATTCGCTTCTACCATACGGCGAATAATTTTACCTTCACCAACCAAATGCTTCTGACCAATCACCTCTGAAATTGTACGTGGACGCATGCGTAGAGCAAGATTATCTGGCATCTTCTCTCCTTTTTCAACTGATTTTTTCTTATTATAATAAGCATATACTATTTTGTTATAAAAAGAAATTATAAATAGTTCTTGTCAAACCTAAATTCTTATGATAGAATGTTTTGGTATGTGGTGCTAGCACATCCGTAATAAATTCTACCTAGGAGGAAAACACGAAATGGCTAAAGTATGTTACTTTACAGGACGTAAAACTGTTTCTGGAAACAACCGTTCACACGCTATGAACAAAACTAAACGTGCCGTTAAACCTAACCTTCAAAAAGTTACTATCCTTGTTGATGGTAAACCTAAAAAAGTTTGGGCTTCAGCTCGTGCGCTTAAATCTGGTAAAGTTGAACGCGTTTAATCTTATTGGATATTAAGAGAGATGACTTCAGTCGTCTCTTTTTTTGTTCATCGTCTTTCCCTTTTGGCTATACTTATGTTATAATAAAGAACTAACAGATAATTCTTATAGAAAGAAGGTGTCAGTATGGGATTTACAGATGAAACTGTTCGTTTCAACCTAGACGACGGTAGCAAAGATGAAATCAGTAATACTTTGACAAATGTCTACCGTTCGTTGGCTGAGAAAGGTTATAATCCTATCAACCAAATTGTCGGTTATGTTCTGAGCGGTGACCCTGCTTATGTTCCGCGTTATAATGACGCCCGTAACCAGATTCGTAAATACGAACGTGATGAAATCGTTGAAGAACTCGTTCGCTATTATCTTAAAGGAAATGGAATTGACCTCTAATGCGAGTAATGGGACTTGATGTTGGCTCAAAAACAGTAGGTGTTGCGATTAGTGATCCCCTCGGTTTTACAGCCCAAGGCGTTGAAATTATCAAAATTGACGAGGAGGCTGAAGAGTTTGGTTTCGACCGACTAGGCGAGCTCGTTAAAGAATATAAGGTAGAAAAATTTGTTGTTGGTCTTCCTAAAAATATGAATAACACTGAAGGACCACGTGTTGAGGCAAGCAAAGCCTATGGTGACAAAATCAAGGAAATCTTTGGAATTCCTGTAGATTACCAAGACGAACGCTTGACAACTGTTCAAGCCGAGCGTATGTTGGTTGAACAAGCAGATGTCAGCCGTGGTAAACGTAAAAAAGTTATTGATAAATTAGCTGCCCAACTTATTCTACAAAACTACCTCGATCGAATGTTTTAAGAAAGTGTAATAGAGACCTAATAGTCAAGTGACAATCTAGTAAATTGCCAAGCAATATACTAGATTTCCTCACTATTCAGTGCTCTCTACAAAAAGGAGAACAATATGTCACACAATCACGACCACAACCATGATCATGAAGTCATCACTTTAGTAGACGAACAAGGAAATGAAACACTTTTTGAAATCTTGTTGACTATTGATGGACGCGAAGAATTTGGTAAAAACTATGTTCTTTTGGTACCAGCTGGTGCTGAAGAAGATGCTAATGGAGAAATTGAAATCCAAGCATACTCATTCACTGAAAATGAAGACGGTACTGAAGGCGACCTTCAACCAATCCCTGAAGATTCAGATGCTGAATGGGATATGATTGAAGAAGTTTTCAATAGCTTCATCGATGAAAACTAAAAAATAATCAATGCCATAGGCAAAGAAATGACTTGTTAAAAAGAGATTGGGATATTGTATCTCAGTCTCTTTTTTAGATATTTTTTTCTTAAATGTAAGAAATTAGAGGAAAATTGACTAAATGGTATTATCTGATATACTTTAAATAAGACAATTAGGGGATAAGACCCTTTTATTTATAACTATCCAAATGTCAACAAAGGAGTTTAATTGTGAGTCCATACAACGAAGACAATACTTTAGATTCAAGTGGCTACCAAGGTTATCATCGAAGCCACCATCAATCTCATATACAAGATAATCAATCCGAAAAGATTGAAGTGGCAATTCAGGGACATACAGAAGAATCCAATTCGTCTCAAATAGAGAAAAAAACTAAGATTTCACTTCCATGGAAGCATAAAGGCCATATCCTGATTCTCAGTTTGATTTTGAGTATTTTTAGTATATCAGTTCCCTGCTTTACAGACTTTGCCAATAATATACAGTCTCAAAACCTTTACATTGCAAAAATGTTTGCCAATGGTAGCTTACCCTACTCTGACTTTTTTGCGACAGGCGGCTTCTTTTATTACTTACTAGTTTCTCTGGCTTTCCGTTTAGGATCAACTCTTTGGCTGATTCCTATTCAATTCCTTAGCTACTATCTTTCTGGAAGTTACCTTTACAAGACTGTCATGCACATGACAAACAAGAAGGAAATTGCCACTCTAATTAGTATTATTTTCTATGTCACTAATGGAACACTTGGTTTTGGTGGGCTCTACCCTATCCAATTTGCTATGCCTTTTGTCCTAGGTGCTATCTTCTTCTTAACTCGTTACTTTGCGGGTCACAGTCGTGATGAAGCCTTTATTCTTTACGGCTTCGCTGGCACTGCGGGAGCTCTTTTTGAAGCTCGAACTCTTATTTTCTGGATATTGTCACTTGTGACAATCTTCGTTTACAACCTTGTCAACAAACACTTTGCTCGTGGTTTTTATCAAGTTCTTTGTATTATTTTTGGTAACATTCTAGTATTGTATCTATGTCTTTACTTTATCCTGAATTTACAAATTACATCGGACTATATTAACCAAGTTTTGGTTTACAACTTTACACAACTTGCTGTAGAAAAAAATGACTTTCTACTTACGTTAGCTTACCAAAGTTTTGCTGTCATCGGCTCTGGATTACTTATTGGTGCACTGACTACAAGCAACCACCTTCTTGGCGATGCTAAAGATAAGAGCATCAAGTGGGTACTACTCCTTAGTTTTATCTTTACAGTGGTTTACAGCTTGTTCTCTCAAAGTTTTGGGCTTTACAGTATTCTCAACATCGTACCTTATGGTCTAGTCTTGACAGCACTTTCTTTAGATGATGCTATTAAAAAGAGAGCAGAGCGAACTTCTCACCGACGTCGTAATGGTAACCAGATTCACACACTTAAAGTTTTTGGTATATTCCTTAGTCGTAATTACTTCTTACCTATTGCAGTCTTTGCATTTGCTTTCGCGATGCCAATCATTATGTTCCTATTTAATTTAGGAAATAATACTGAACGTAGTACTGTTGCAAATTACCTCGCTAAAAATACCAAAAAAGATGAAACTATCTACGTTTACGATTCATCAGCAAAAATTTATTTGGAAAGCAGTCGTAAAGCAGCCTCACAATTTGTTCTTCCAGAACTTAACACAGCTAAATCTAGTCATCAGAAAGCTCTATCAGATACTATTATCCAAGATTCAGCACAATATATCGTTGTCCAACAAGATACACAACTACCTTCTGATGTTAAATCTACACTTTCAAAAAACTATAAAAAAGCCCCTGTAAAAGGCGTTGAACGATACACTGTTTACGTCCTAAAATAGGTCGAAAAATCAATATATAGTGGTTAAGATAAAAATATACCACAATATATTGATTTTTTTTTGCCTAGTGCTATAATTAGTAACGAGGTGATTTTTAGATGATTACATTAGAAAAAGAAAAGGTTACAATCAACCCTGATATCAAAGTCATCAAACGTGATGGTCGTATGGTTGTCTTTGATTCAAGTAAAATATATGAGGCTATCCTAAAAGCAAGTGAGGCTATTACACCTATCACACCCTTGATTGAAGCAAAGTTGGAGGGAATTGCCAACCGTATTGTTGCTGAAATCAATGACCGCTTCACTCAAAATATCAAAATATATGAAATCCAAAGCATAGTAGAGCACGAGTTACTCGAAGCTAACGAATATGCTATCGCTCAAGAATATATCAACTATCGTACCAAGCGTGATTTTGAGCGCTCTCAAGCCACTGACATTAATTTCACCATTAATAAACTTGTCAATAAAGACCAGGCTGTTGTTCACGAAAATGCTAATAAGGACAGTGACCTTTACAATACACAACGTGATTTAACCGCAGGAATTGTCGGAAAATCTATTGGACTTAAAATGCTTCCTTCACATGTGGCGAATGCTCATCAAAAGGGGGATATCCACTTCCACGATTTAGACTACAGTCCTTACACACCTATGACTAACTGTTGCTTGATTGACTTCAAAGGCATGTTGGCAAATGGTTTTAAGATTGGTAATGCTGAAGTTGAAAGTCCTAAATCCATTCAAACTGCAACAGCACAAATTTCACAAATCATCGCAAATGTTGCCTCTAGTCAATACGGTGGCTGTACTGCAGACCGTATCGATGAGTTTTTAGCTCCTTACGCAGAACTTAACTACAAAAAACACTTAGCTGATGCTAAAGAGTGGGTAGCTGAAGAAAAACGTGAAGACTATGCACGCGCCAAAACGCGTAAAGATATCTACGATGCTATGCAATCTCTTGAATACGAGATTAATACGCTTTTCACTTCGAATGGACAAACTCCCTTTACCTCTCTCGGTTTCGGTTTAGGGACAAACTGGTTTGAGCGTGAAATCCAAAAGGCTATCCTACAAGTTCGTATTTTAGGACTTGGCTCCGAACACCGTACTGCCATTTTCCCTAAACTCATTTTTACCTTAAAACGTGGACTTAACTTAGAGCCTAGCTCACCTAACTACGATATTAAGCAACTAGCTCTTGAATGTGCAACAAAGCGTATGTATCCAGATGTCCTATCATATGACAAAATCGTTGAATTGACGGGTTCCTTTAAAGCTCCTATGGGATGTCGTTCCTTCCTACAAGGGTGGAAGGATGAAAATGGTGTCGAAGTTAATTCTGGACGAATGAATCTGGGTGTTGTAACCCTTAATCTTCCTCGAATTGCCCTAGAATCTAAGGGAGACCAAGATAAATTTTGGGAAATTTTTGAAGAAAGAATGGGAATTGCCAAAGATGCACTCGTCTACCGAGTTGAACGTGTCAAAGAAGCGACACCTGCTAATGCCCCCATCCTTTATCAGTATGGTGCCTTTGGTCAACGTCTAGGTAAATTCGACAATGTAGATCAACTATTCAAACATCGTCGTGCAACTGTATCACTTGGTTATATTGGGCTTTATGAAGTAGCATCCGTTTTTTATGGTAGTGACTGGGAGACTAATCCAGAAGCCAAAGCGTTCACGTTAGATATCGTTAAAGCTATGAAAAATGCTTGTGAAAGTTGGTCTGACGAATATGATTATCATTTCTCTGTTTATTCAACACCATCAGAGAGTTTGACGGATCGTTTCTGTCGTTTGGATACTGAAAAGTTCGGTGTCGTGACTGATATCACAGATAAAGAGTATTACACCAACTCTTTCCACTACGATGTTCGTAAAAATCCAACACCATTTGAAAAATTAGAATTCGAAAAAGCTTACCCAGAAGCTGGTGCAACTGGTGGATTCATCCATTACTGCGAATATCCAGTCCTCCAGCAAAATCCAAAGGCACTCGAAGCTGTCTGGGACTTTGCTTATGACCGTGTCGGTTACCTCGGAACGAATACTCCAATCGATAAATGCTACAAGTGTGACTTTGAAGGGGACTTCACCCCAACAGAACGTGGATTCATGTGCCCTAACTGTGGCAACACAGATCCTAAAACAGTTGATGTTGTTAAACGTACTTGCGGCTATCTAGGAAATCCACAGGCACGCCCAATGGTTAAAGGACGCCACAAAGAAATCTCTGCTCGAGTCAAACACATGAACGGTTCAACCATAAAATATGAAGGTAAACACCTTTAATAAGACCTAGAATACATTATAATAAACTAGAAGCAGCTGGATGATATCTTCCAACTGCTTTGCTTATTTCATTTTTAGAAAGGAATATAATGGGAAAATATCAATTAGATTATAAAGGTATGCAACAAGTGGAACGTTACCACGAAAAAAATGCAACCGTCAAAAACGATAAAAAAGCACGTGTCCAAGCCCTTTTGAAAAAAGCTGGAAAGAAGAAATAATATGATCTTACGCCGACCGAGCCAAACAGATAAAGAAGCTATCTTAGAGATGATGGCTGAATTTGAAAGGGAGCAATCTGCTCATGATGGTGGATTTTGGAATCCCGACAATTTTGTTTATGAAGAGTGGCTAGAAGAAAATCTTCAAGCGGAAGCGGGACTCAATATTCCTGAAAATTGGGTTCCTGCTATCCAGCTAGTTAGTTTTGACGAAGCAGGTCATGCTCTTGGCTTTCTCAACCTTCGTCTCCGATTAAATGACTACTTACTAGAAAAAGGGGGCCATATTGGCTACTCAATCCGTCCCTCTGAAAGGGGCAAAGGCTATGCAAAAGAAGCTCTTCATCAAGGTCTGCAAGTGGCTAAAGAAAAGAATATTCATCGTGCTCTGGTCACTTGTAGTATCAAGAATCCTGCTAGTCGAGCTGTTATATTAGCCAACGGTGGCCAGTTGGAGGACATTCGCCATGAAACTGAGCGCTATTGGATAGATTTGGAGTAGAATCATGACATGGAATACACCAAAACCACAGGAATGGAAGTCTGAAGAACTTAGCCAAGGACGTATTATTGACTACAAAGCTTTTAATTTCGTTGATGGTGAAGGCGTGCGTAACTCCCTTTACGTCTCTGGTTGCATGTTTCATTGCGAGGGATGCTATAACGCTGCCACCTGGTCCTTTAAGGCAGGAATTCCCTATACTAAAGAACTTGAAGAACAAATCATGAGGGATCTAGCTCAACCTTACGTACAAGGTCTCACGCTACTTGGTGGTGAACCCTTCCTAAACACAGGAATTCTCATTCCCCTAGTCAAACGCATTCGTAAGGAACTCCCGGAAAAAGATATCTGGTCTTGGACTGGTTATACTTGGGAGGAGTTGATGCTTGAAACTCCTGATAAACTAGAACTTCTTCAACTCGTTGACATTCTCGTTGACGGCCGCTTTGACATCACTAAAAAGAACCTTATGCTCCAGTTTCGAGGATCATCTAATCAACGTATTATTGATGTCAAAAAATCTCTTAATCAAGGAGAAGTCGTTATTTGGGACAAGCTAAATGACGGTCAAACCAACTATGAACAAGTCGATCGTAAAGATATGCTATAAAAAAAGTCTGAGCTTATAACTCAGACTTTTTTATGCAATTTTAACAAAAACTAGCTCATTATTAGAGGATAAATCCTCACGATAATTAAACTCATCAAAAGACAATTTTCGTAAATCATTAATCGTTTGACAATTCTCCTCCATAACAGCTGTCAAAAAAGCCCCTCTTGCCTTTTTGGAAATCGTAGAGTGAGTCTTAAGAACCCCATTGCGGTCTTCCATAAAACTAACCGTGAATAACTGCTTACGAAGAGTTGGACTAAAAACATCCTCGAATTCACTCGAAAGCAAAGAAACAACTGGAACTTGACTCTCCTCTAAAAATTGGTCATATTCGGCACGCCAATAGTTTTTTAAGGACTGACCATTAACCTTTATCTTCGTATGGAAGTCATGACGATGTTCTTGAATAGGGTAAAAAGCGGGAATGATTCCATAAAAAGAAGATGTGATAAACACTTGTTGACCTAAGAAATCTTTTTCACATGTGGATAAGTCACTACGTTTGATGTGACGATACATCAGACCATTAAAAAGCTCGACAGCCGGATAGCTCTTCGCTTCTCCCGACAAAATCGCAGCCCAGCGCTGCTTTTCTTTCTCAGCCTGCTCAGGCTTTATTTTATAAGCTGTGGATAATTCATCTGTGGACAATTTTGACATTTCAGTTAGGATAGCCGCACTCTTTTCGGATAATTTTTGAGACGAAACTTCCTTACTGGCCTTCATTTCTTTTGCGGTTGGAATTAAAAATCTAATCATACTGATATTGTAAAGTCAAGCAAGCATTTCGTCAAGAATTCTCTCCAACAAAAAAGAAGCTAACGTTCGTCAACTTCCTTTTTTGTTAGTCATCTAAATCAACAAAACGACCTAGAATATGTACATTTTCTGCGATGGAGACAAAGGCTTTAGGATCTGCCTTTCTCATATAATGCTTGAAGTCAGTATACTCTTCACGCGTAATAATCGCCAGTAATACTGCTTTCTTTTCGTGATTATAAGTCCCTTCCGCATCATTAATCATCGTTACTCCACGATGGAGTTTCTTCTGAATCATCCTTACAACTGGGTCGGGATTACTTGTGACAATCATAGCCTGCATTTTCTTTTGTTTTGTGAAAATCGCATCTGTTACTCGACTAGAAACAAAAATAGTCACCATTGAATAAAGAGCATATTTCCAACCAAAAAGAATGCCCGCAAAAACCATGATAATCCCATTGACAATCAAGGAGATATTACCAACATCACGGCCTGTTTTCTTACGAATAGTGAGGCTAACGATATCCGTCCCTCCACTAGAGATACGTGATTTTAAACCGAAACCAATCCCCGTTCCCATGACCAAACCACCAAAGATAGCATTGATCAAAGGATCCTCTGTCAAGATTACATGTGGCATCACCTGAATAAAAAGGGAGCTCATCGTTACTGTAATGAAGGTAAAGATAGTAAATTTATGGCCAATCTTATACCAAGCCAGAATCAAGAGAGGGATATTAATTGCATAGAAAGTCAATGATACTGGTATCTCAAAACCTAAAGTTCTAACACTCAATGCCGATAAAACCTGTGCCAAACCTGTTGCTCCACTGGAGTAAACATGTCCAGGTTGAAAAAAGAAATTAACGGCGATTGACGATAAGAGCCCATAAAGTAAAGAAGCTGAGACTTTTTCAGTATATTTTTCACGGGAAATACTACGTGCAGCCTGCAAAACGCCCATTTTCTTCGCAGACTTTTTCGCTACAAATTTAACATGTTTATGAAGAGGTGCTTTATTCATTTTCTAAATCTACATGAAGGGCAAGTTCTTCCAACTGTTTATCAGCCACAAGACTTGGAGCCTGAGTCATAGGATCTGATGCCTTATTATTTTTAGGGAAGGCAATCACTTCACGGATATTATCTTTACCTGCAAGAAGCATAACAAAACGGTCAAGACCGATAGCCAAACCACCATGTGGTGGGAAACCATAGTCCATAGCTTCAAGAAGGAATCCAAATTGCTCATAGGCTGATTCTTCAGAGAAACCAAGGGCTTTCAACATACGTTCCTGTAGGTCTTTATGATTAATACGTAGACTACCTCCACCAAGCTCATAACCATTCAAGACAATATCATAAGCTACAGCACGTACCTTGGAAAGATCTCCTTCAAGCTCTGCTGCAGAATCTTCTGTTGGCAAAGTAAATGGGTGGTGAGCAGACATATAGCGTCCTTCTTCTTCAGACCACTCAAACATTGGCCAATCGACAACCCAAAGGAAGTTGAACTTAGTGTTGTCAATCATGTCAAGTTCTTTAGCAATTTGATTACGCAAAGCACCAAGTGTGTTATTAGCGATTTCAAGTGTATCTGCTACAAAAAGAACTAGATCATTCTCTTCGAGGTGTAAAGCATTTGTCAACTTATCCTCAATACTTGTCAAGAATTTAGCAACTGGACCTGCTAGAGCTCCATCAGTCATCTTAACCCAAGCAAGACCTTTAGCACCAAATTGTTTGGCAAACTCTGTCAACTTATCAATACTTTTACGTGAGTATTTATCTGCATTTCCTTTGACAACAATTGCCTTAACAGCTGGCGCCTCAGCAAACACTTTGAAGTCTACACCCTTGACAACCTCTGTCAAGTCTTGTAAAAGCATGTCAAAGCGTGTATCTGGCTTGTCAGAACCATAGTTATTCATGGCATCATCATAAGACATGCGTGGGAATGGTAGTGTAACTTCAATTCCTTTAGTTTCTTTCATAACCTTAGCAATCAATCCTTCTGTAATATCTTGGATTTCTTGCTCATTAAGGAATGATGTTTCCAAGTCAACTTGTGTAAACTCAGGTTGACGGTCTCCACGCAAATCTTCATCACGGAAACACTTAACAATTTGATAGTAACGGTCAAAACCAGCATTCATCAATAATTGTTTAGTGATTTGAGGACTTTGCGGAAGAGCATAAAAGTGACCTTGGCTAACACGGCTTGGAACCAAGTAATCACGAGCACCTTCTGGTGTAGATTTTGTCAACATTGGTGTTTCAACATCGATAAATTCCAAGTCATCAAGATAATTTCGGATGGCGTGAGTTACCTTTGCACGGAGCTTAAAGTTTTCCAACATCTCTGGACGACGAAGATCCAAGTAGCGGTAACGCATACGTGTATCATCACTAGCCTCAACACCATCTTTAATTTCAAATGGCGTTGTTTTGGCAGTATTAAGGACTTTAAGATTTTCAACTTTAAGTTCGACAGCACCTGTAGGCAAGTTATCATTAGCTTGTTCACGCGCTTCAACAGTTCCTGTTACTTCAATAACAAATTCACTACGCAAGCTTTCAGCTGTTTCAACAACATTAGCATCCGCATTTTCAGGTTTAACCACCAACTGCATCAAACCTTCACGGTCACGAAGATCGATGAAAATCAAACCTCCGAGGTTACGACGGCGAGATACCCAACCTTTCAAAGTAATAGTAGTTCCGATGTGTTCACTACGAACACGTCCGGCATACATAGAACGTTCCATAAATACACTTCTTTCGTTAATTTTTTAGTCTTAACTATTATAGCAAAAAGCCCATCAAAACCCCACCCATTTCAGGTTAGAATTTTAATAGACTTTCTTTTTTATAAAACTATTTGCCAAATTGTTTCAACAAATCACTAGTATCCACGTAATCTTCAGCAAACTCTTCAAAATCTTCAAAACGATAATCAGCTGTTTCTAAGTCAAGTAAACTATCCCAACGGAATCCGTAAACATCTTCAATGATAACACTAAGTTCATCAGTTTCCTCGTCTACCTGCCATCCCAAATAACGTTCCTGTGTTTCAAAACTCAAGACCACATCTTGACAATCTTGACGCCAAACCTGACCAAGTAATTGCTGGCACATCGCATGATCACTTGCAGGCTCATCATTGAACCAAGTAATGTCATGTTTATCAAGAAAGGTAATCAACTGCCAAAACTGTTGTTGGAAACGAATGGGCATACTACGATCAAAAGCCAAACTGAACTTTTCACTCCGTTTGAGCATATCAACTATACTAACCATATGCCCCCTACTTTTCTAACTGTTTGAGGACTGCTGCAAAATTGTTAGTTAGCTCTTCGAAACTTACAGTAACTTCCTCACGAGTAGCGTTATTTTTGACATTGACCTGACCCGACTCCACTTCACTCTCACCTAAGGTGATAACCGTCTTGGCCTTGAAGGTATCTGCTGACTTAAATTGCGCCTTAATCTTACGTCCAAGGTAATCACGTTCAGCCTTAAATCCTTGATAGCGGATAGCTTGAACTAACTCAAGAGCTTTGCCATTAGCACCTGAACCAAGTACTGCAATGTAAACATCCAGATTTTCTTCCACCGGAAGCTCAATACCTTGTTTATCAAGAACCAAAAGCAAGCGTTCTAAACCAAGTCCAAAACCAAAACCAGCTGTTTCTGGACCACCGAAGTATTCAACCAAACTATCGTAACGACCACCCGCACAAATTGTCAATTCAGACTTATCAACAGTGGTAATAAATTCAAAAATCGTGTGATTATAGTAATCAAGACCACGTACCATATTAGTATCAATCACGTAAGGAATGTTAAGACTATCAAGCATGGTACGTACTTCGTCAAAGTGCGCTTGACTTTCTTCATCTAAATAATCAAGGATAGAGGGAGCATTTTCAACGGCAACCTTATCTTCTTTTTCTTTTGAATCGAGTACTCGCAAAGGATTTTCATCCAAACGACGTTGACTATCTTTTGACAAACTTTCACGCATTGGTGTCAAATAGTCAATCAAGGCCTGACGATAAGCCAGACGACTCTCAGTATTTCCAAGGCTATTCAAATGAAGGGTAACATCCTTAATGCCTAGCGTATTAAAGAGTTGGTAGGCCATAGCAATGGTTTCAACATCTGTTGCTGGATTTTTTGATCCAAAGCACTCTACACCTAGTTGGTGGAACTCACGCAAGCGTCCTGCTTGAGGACGTTCATAACGGAACATTGATCCAATATAATAAACTTTAACAGGTTTTTGGACCTCTGGCGCAAAGAGTTTGTTTTCTACATAAGAGCGTACAACCGGTGCTGTTCCTTCTGGACGAAGTGTAATATGACGGTCTCCCTTATCATGAAAATCATACATTTCCTTAGTAACGATGTCAGTTGTATCACCTACTGAACGTGAAATGACCTCGTAATGTTCAAACATAGGTGTACGAATTTCACCATAATTGTATTTCTTAAATGTTTCACGTGCAACATTTTCCACGTACTGCCATTTGGCGCTATCAACAGGTAAAATATCCTGCGTTCCCTTAGGTTTTTGAAGTTTCATAATGATGATACAGGCCTCAAATAGACCTGCCCTCCTTTTCCGTTATTACAGATATAATCACTCTATTCTATCATAATTTACATAGCTTTTGGGAAATGGTGGAGGATTTTTCAACGTAAGAAATAAACAGACCTCTCGGTCTGCCACAATCATTAATCTTCCTTATAAAGAATGAAGGTCACAATGAAAGATACCACAACAGAAATTACAAGACCTGCAATAGCTGTGTAAAAATATTTAAGTGTGTCTTCACCGATATACGCTGCAATCGTCAAGAGACCTGGGGAACCACCCGCAAAATTTCTCGCACCTAAAATACCAAGGAAGAAGCCACCTACTCCCCCTGCAACAATAGATCCTATAAGGGCTGCTTTATTTTGCAAAGTTACCCCATAAAGAGCCGGTTCCGTAATCCCACAAATCGCAGTAATTCCAGCCGATGAAGCCAGAGCTTTCTTATTGGTATCCTTAGTTTTTAAAGCAATAGCAAGAGCTGCTCCACCCTGAGCCACATTTGAAGCCAAAGCACCTGGCTGTGCAATCGTATCATACCCAATAGTCATACGGTTATTGATTCCAATGGATACTAAGCCATAGTGAGTTCCTGTTGTAACCATTAACGGGAAGGTTGCCCCTACAATTGTTGGAACAACCCATGGGCCAAAGTTTTCCAACCACTTAAAGAAATCCCCCAACCAGTTACCTATGACAGCACCAATTGGACCTAAAATCAAAAGTGTTACGATTGCAGTAATTAATGTCGTAATCATAGGAACCAAGAAAAACTTTACAGCCTTTGGTGAAATTTTAATCGCAAAGCGCTCCACGTAACTCATAAACCAAACTGCCAAAATAACAGGGATAACCGTTGATGAGTAAGAAGTTAATGTAAGAGGAATACTAAAGAAAGAGACGCCATGACCTGATTCCTTGGCAGTTGTCACAATCTGAGTAAAAGTTGGGTGTAATAAAATAGCACCAATCAACATCCCCAATTGAGCATTCGTCTTAAACTGTCGAGCTGCTGAGGCACCTAAAAATACAGGTAAGAAATAAAATCCAGCATCGCCAATAAAATTAAGAACTTGATAGTTAACATCATCTACAGCTACTACCTTAAAGACAACCAAAAGGGACAAAACGGCCTTGATCATCCCTGCTGCTGTAATTACTGGTAAGATTGGGGTGAAAATCCCAGAAATAAGAGCTAAAAAGCTTTGAAGAGGAGTTCTATCTTGTTTTTCCGATGATTCCTTAGATACTTCATCTAGATCCAATAAACCTTCTAAAGCGCGGTATACATTTGGTACATCACTCCCAACAACAACTTGATACTGGCCACCACTCTTAGCCAAACTCACCACACCATCGATAGCTTGAACAGCCTCATCATCAGCTTTAGAATCATCTGCTAAGGTAAAACGTAAACGTGTCGCACAATGGGTTAGATTCTGAACGTTCTCCTTTCCTCCTACAGCTTCTAAAATTTTCTGCCCTATTTCTTTATAATTCATAACACTTCCTTTCTATATTCATAAAAAGAGAGAACAAGCTGAGCCTGTTCTCTGTATTTTTTCTATTATGACCAAACTTTGTCAGTAATTGTTTTAATCAATTGCAATTTATTCCACTCGTCTTGCTCAGTCAAGATATTACCTTCTTCAGTTGAGGCAAAACCACATTGAGTTGAGATACCAAGGTTCTTAAGTGGTACAAGTTCAGCCGCTTCATGGATACGAGCAATGACAGCATCTACATCTTCCAAAGCTGGATCCTTAGAAGTAATCACACCAAGTACCAATTCAACATGATCACGGTTATTCCAAATCGTTGGAAGTGGTGCGAAGCTACCTGAACGCGCATCATCGTATTCCAAGAAGAAGATATCATAGTTCAATTGACCAAGATATTTAGCGACTGAATCATAGCCACCTTCAAAAAGATAAGTTGACTTAAAGTTCCCACGACAAATGTGAGTAGCCAAAGTCAAATCTTCTGGAAGACCTTCCAAAGCTTTATTGATAGTGTATACATCATCCTCAGCAATTTTTGCCAACTCAGCTGTTTTCTCAGGATTATTTTTTTCATTCTCAAACTGTTGAATCAAATAACCCCAAGTCGTATCATCCAATTGTACATAACGTGCACCCAAATCGTAGAAATGTTGGATGGTATCATGGTAAGCTTTAGCCAAATCATCAAGGAAATCTGTCCATGAATCATAGTAATCAGCATAAAGATCACTACGGTGGTCACGGTTAATGATGAGTGATGGACTTGGAATAGTTACTTTTGGAGTAATTCCTTCAGGAGTCACTGATTTAAGATATTCAAAGTCACGATAGAAAGGATGATTAGGATTTTCAGCAATTTTACCATTGATACGAACGTTAGTTGTACGTGTCTTAGCTCCATGGAATTTATATGAATCCTCTTGTTGGTAAGCTTCAAAACCAGTTAGGTTCCATAGGAAGTCAAGGTGCCACCAAGAACGACCAAATTCACCATCAGAAACGACTTGAAGACCATTTTCTACCTCATGATGAACCAATTCCTTAACCAATTCATCTTGTACTTTCAACAATTCATCTTGCGAAATCTCACCATTGGCAAATTTTTCACGTGCTTCTTTTAAAGCTTGTGGACGAAGGTAAGAACCAACATGATCAAAATGATAATGAACTTTACTCATAGTTATTTACTCCTTTTTATTCTTTCATTTAATGTAATAATAAGCCTATTCTAGCACTTGCTGTTATAGCTGTGAAATATGTATTTACTATCACATTATATAGTTTTTAAATATATATTTTCTTGAGAAGTTTTTTGTCAAGTAACTTTACTTTACAAAAAAGATATGTTATTCTGTTATAGTTGATTTAAAATCAAGAACATAAATATTAATTCGGAGGAAATAAAGAAATGGCAGTACCTGCACGTCACACTTCAAAAGCGAAGAAAAACAAACGTCGTACACACTACAAATTGACTGCTCCATCAGTACAATTTGACGAAACAACTGGAGATTACTCACGTTCACACCGTGTATCACTTAAAGGATACTACAAAGGACGTAAAATCGCTAAAGCTAACGCAGCTAAATAATAGAAGGGAGATACCATGCGCGTAAATATTACACTTGAACACAAAGAATCTGGTGAACGCTTGTACCTTACTTCAAAAAACAAACGTAACACTCCAGACCGTCTTCAATTGAAAAAATACTCACCAAAATTGCGTAAACACGTAATCTTTACTGAGGTAAAATAATAGAATTAAAAACCATGAAAATAAGATTTTCATGGTTTTTCTATTACTCAAAGAGGATTTCCTATGACAAAAATAGAAACATTTAGATGGCGTATGTGGCATGTTTATCTCCTTATTTTTATAACCATTCTACTTACAGGTACATTCGTTCGCTATGGTTATAGACTTCAAGCCGCTTATTCCTTAGACGATAGACTTTACGACTTTACTAACAAAAAAGTTACTGTAACATCCTTTCAAAACGTCAAAATTGGAAACTTTAACGTTTTAGGTGTTAAGTTTGGAAATGAAAAAGCACTGGAGAGAAGTCAATTAGCCGTCGGTCGCACCTATCTAGCCTTCCAAGAATCTAGGTATAAAGCATCTAAACACAAGAAGGACCCTAAAAATTATGATATTATCCACTATTATCAGCTTGGTAAAGATACTGGAAAAGGACACACTATTGATGTACTAGACCTTGCTAAAAAACTAGGATACGATGATCCCGGTTCCATGGATAATACCATGTACTCCGATGGTAGGGATGAGTTTGTGAAATTTTCATCCTATGACAACGAAAAAGTATTCTATGTCAATTTACGCACCCATAAGGCAACTAAAACCAAACCAGCAAAAGTCAGTCAATACTACGGATTTGATAAACCTTATCGCTATCTCCTTTCAAAGGATAATTTTTCTGTAGGTCATAAAGATGATCCCCTCACTATCAACTCCATGCCCCTTATCTGGACCAAAGAAAGAAATTTTGCTGATTACAAAGATCAAGACGATAACGAATACAGTGACCAATCGCTCAAAAAAAGATTTAGCCTAATTATCGTAACAACTGATTCACTTAATTTGGATGATGCCATTAAACTCCAAAAAGAGTTAACACCAGATAAGGAGGATATCTATTGGTATTTTACAAGTACTGATACAACGACTGGACACCTCGAGGAAGTTAAAAGTCAAAAAGATTACAACCTACTAGTTAAGGAGAGTCATAACTAATATGGTAAAAAATAGCTCCAAATACCTTAAAATTACTATGCCCTTGATTTTATTATTGACCATGATTGCTATCTTTTTCTATTACAATGCTCAAGAAAATATTAAAGGGTTTTATAAAACTCGTGGATTTCAAGGAAAGGTACAAATAACTGGTATCGGATGGGCAGATAAAATTACTTATCGTATGAATAAAGAAGATGAGGTTAAACATTACCTGATTTTCCATATTGATTATCAAGAGACCATTAATAACAAAAAAAGAACATGTAAAGACTCAACTTCCTCTCCATATTCAAGATTTACTCTATCCTTACATTGCCAGCCCAACAGAAAGCGACTCAGATTTTAATCGCCAAAATAGTGAATATAAGATTTTACCTGATGAAAGAGAATATGGGGACGACTTTGTTAAAAAGTCTATTAAAATCAACCCTAGAAATCAAAAATTTATCAATGATATCTCTAAAGCTTTAAGTACCGAGAAAGATTTAAAAAATATTATTGTTCAGATAGAACCTGTACCATACACCATACACGACGCTCTATACTTATGAGAGGGGACATTCTAAAGCGCTAGGTGGCTATTATGATTTTTCACTTAAAGATGCTCTACGAAACAATCAACTTACTGTTCAATTGAGTTTTCCTTCTGGTTCCACGACTAAAGAAATTGACTTACATTCTCAATTAGAACAGGTACTTAAAAACTCTGAACTACCAGATGGATGGTATATCTTAAATCAAAATAACGACTTTCCAAAAGAGGTACATATTGATGACAATCAAATTAGAATTAACTGAAGAAAGAACTCAGAGAGAATTATCTGAGGAAGAATGGGCTTTCCCTATTTGGAGATGGGCAGCTTTCTCACTATTTGACACCCTAATCCTAGTTAGTCCCTTGACAAGAGAATTTATTTATCCAGGGGGGAGTGATTCTCGTTTTTACCTAGGTAAATCATTGGGTAACTTGATGCTAGATGATACACAACGCTTCATCTTTATTATTATCATTCTAACTCTGTTGCTACCTGCTTTTGCCTTAATCATAGAAAGCCTATTATTTTCAAAAGGATATCCTCTACTTTCAATAATATGTAGCTGTCTAATTTTTGTTAGTGCAACAGTCCTATTTGTCTATAGTCTCAGTATTGTCCCAGATTTTTGGAGCTTTACAATTTATTGTTATATGCTTTACCTTCTCTTCAACATAGGTAACTCCCTCAGAAAAATCAATAGAATCATCAATCTTAGGCAGAATAACACCAAAGCATAACAGCCTCTATCTACATAATACTCCCCTTTTAGTATAGGAATGACACAAATGAAACAAAAAAATCTTGTCTACTCTAAAGTTGACCACCTAGCTAAAAGCTTAGATATTAATTTTAAAAATCATTTTAGGAATACTCTAGACTCCTGTCCCAGAAATAAATTTCACTCCTTTGGTAGCAAATAAACAATGTAATTCATAGTAAAAAAGATCAACAATAATATGTTGATCTTTTATTTTTACTCTAAATCTTTCAGAATGTCTGTAAACCTATGCGTAAACATAGCTGTCATTCCCCATATATTTTCTGTCAAGTTTCTGTAAAAAGGAATATGACGTTCACTATACCCAAAATTGTATTTTTCTCTGTTTTTTACCAGGAAAAATGGGAAATCTTTCGCATCACTCAAGGTAGAAGTCACTTTATAATAAATCGGATTCTCTGTCAACAACGTGTCAACATAAACTGTAAATAATCGTTTCACCTCTTCATTTGGATGAATATCCTCCCAATTTTCTATATTTATCTTTCCAACAAAGCAATGGATGGTTCTCCCCTGATGAATCAGATAATCAATCTCTCCCCAAATGTCAATTCGATCAGGAGTTAAGTTTAGTTCCTCACAAGTTTCTCGTATAGCAGCTTCTTGAAAAGTCTCACCGTCTTCAACACGACCACCAGGAAAAGAGACCTCACCTGGTTGAGAAATATGCTCACTTCGTACTTGGTAAAGGATTTGATACTTATCAGTTTTTACATCATATATCAAGGGTAAAAGCACTGCATAGCGTCCTTTCTCCCCTAGTGGCTTCGGCTCGTAATGAGCTAGTTTATCTTTAATAGTCATAAGAACTCCTTGACTTCATATTATCATAAAAAAGAAGTTATCCCTATTATATAAAATTTTTATATATAAAATATTGACATATCCTTCTAAAAGAGATACACTCAATGTGTAAAATAATTATATATAATTTTTATACATATCCTAAAAGCAAAGGAGCACACTATGTATTTTCCAACATCGTCAATCCTGATAGAGTTCCTAATACTAGCTATTATCGATAGAGAAGACTCTTATGGCTATGAAATTAGTCAAACCATTAAGCTTGTGGCTAATATCAAGGAGTCAACACTTTATCCTATTCTAAAAAAGCTTGAAAAAGCAGGTTATATGACCACCTATAGCCAAGCATATCAAGGGCGTAAACGTAAATATTACAGTATTACCCAAGAGGGAAAAAATCATCTTCAATTTCTTAATGAAGAATGGTTAACCTATAAAGAAACCCTCGATGGTATTGTAGAAGGGAGATTAAGACATGACAAGGACTGAATATATAGCCAAATTAACAAAATATCTACGAAAATTACCACAAAAGGACTATGAAGAGGCCCTCGAATATTTCATGGAATATTTTGAAGAGGCTGGACCTGAAAATGAAGCTCAGGTTATTGCAGAATTGGGTACACCTAAGGAAGCAGCACATGAAGTCATTAGTCGTCTTCTAGACGAAAAGATTATTGAGGATAAGAGTAGCTTACGTAATAAAACAACTATCCTCTGGATTGCGATTCTAGCTGTTTTAGCTAGCCCAGTCGCCTTACCAATTCTACTATTCTTTCTAGCTATGCTATTGACACTTCTTTTGATTATTTTTGCAGTTATAGTGACTGCCTTAGCTCTTACTTTTGCCTTACTCATTAGTGGTGTTTACACTTTCTTTACAAGCTTCTCTCTCTTAAATATTTCACTAGCTTCAACACTATTTGGAGGAGGCCTAGGTCTATTGATGTTTGGAGGAGCACTCTTACTGCTTTTGATTTCATTTGAAATCTGTAAACTTATTGTAAAGCTAATTACCCTATTGATTAAATGGCTCATCAAGAAAGGAAGAAAATCATGAAAACTTGGAAAAAGATTGTCCTCGGAGTGTCTCTTATCTCTCTATTTTTAGGAGGAGGATTAGTAGCTTGGGGTTATAGCCAAGGTGGCTTAACAGATTTACAAAATAAAACTATAAGTGAGCAAGATTATGTCAAGAAAGAAGTTGAGGACTTCAATAAAATTGATATTAAAAGTAGTAGCTACAATGTGCTTATAAAAAATGGTGACGTTGACAAAGCAACGCTTTCTTACTACCAAAAAACAAAAAATCCAATTGACACATCTGTAAAGGATGGTCAATTGACTATCAATGATAACAACTCTGAATTAGATTCAACTTCTAACAAACATATTAACTTTTTTGGATTAAAAGATTTAGTAAGGCTTTCTACTCTCAACGAGGAAGTCAGAAATAAAACCATTGTCATTACACTCCCTAAAAAACAAACGATTGATTTTTTAAAGGTTGATTTAGCAACTGGAAATCTAGATTTAAGTAATAGCACTATCAAACAAGCAGACATCAATCTAAATGTCGGGGACCTAACTTTTACTAAAATGATTGTCAGCAACCTAAAAGCTAATCTTGATGTTGGTAGTGTTGATAGTGATCATACACTTTTTACTAACTCAGATTTATCTATTGCAATGGGAGATTACTCTGGAGATAACCTGATTTTCAATGGTCACAATAAACTTGATGTTACATCCGGTGATATTGAAATAGCTCTTAAAGATTACACGCTCAATGTTCAAGCCGATAGTCATTCAGGAGAGGTGGACATCACAAATAACCTTAAGATCTCAAAGGATAACACACTAACCATTACCTCAGACCTCGGTGATATAACTGTTGAATAACATAAAAAGCCAGCTCACATTAGAGCTGGCCTTTAGTTTATTCATTTTCAGACTTTGGTCTATAAATAATAATACCTACAACTACAAAAATAAGTAAGAAAATGAATAACATACGTACTTGATTTGAGATTTGTCCTGTCATTGAAATAGTTTGACGAAGACCTGATACGGAGTAGGACATTGGTAAGAATGGTTGGACGACCTTAAAGAACTTAGGACTAAGTTCAATTGGATAAGTCCCTGCACTAGAACCTAGCTGCAAAAGGAGCATAATCATAGAAGCAAATGCACCATATCTATCATCCCAACCCACAAGGGCTGTAACGAGCGCCATTAAAGTCCATGCTGCAAGGAGAATCATACCAAATGTAGCTAATGGATGATTTGGTTCAACTCCCACAAATCGAATGGCAATATAAAGGGCAATTGCAGCCATAGTCGTAATGATACCATTGATAAAGAACTTATTCTTAGCCCAATCAAAACGGCTCGTAAAGTTTCTTCCTGTCAAGCTCTTAGCAAAGATAACATTAGTTGAAAGAGCGACAACCATAAGAGAAACAGAAATCATATATGGAGCCATCCCCACACCATTAGTGTCAACCTTATCCTTATCAGTTTTCTTCTCTTTAAGCGGAGCACTAACTATTTTGGCATTGTCTGAGTTTACAGAAACAAGAGATAATTGCTGATTAGCCTTGTTTAATGAATCAGATAATGTAGAAAGGTTGGTTGACAGACTTGTCAATCCACTTGTTAAGGTATTTCCGCCCGTTGCTAATTGTTGAGCTCCTGTATTGAGAGCACTTGTACCACTCTGAAGAGTAGCAAAACCAGTCATTAAACTACTACTGTTAGCATCTAGAGTTTGAGCACCACTGGCAATCGTTGACACTGCACCAGTATAAGTTGACAAACCAGTTGAAAGTGCACTTGCACCTGTTGCTAGAGTATTTTGAGCGGTTGATACACCTGAAGCCACTTGAGTTGCTCCTGGTGATAATTGATTGACAAGTACTGAATTGACATTAGCAATATTAGCTTGCATTGATGATACCGTTGATGAAGCTACAGGGAGAAGAGCATTCGCCGAACTTGCAATGCCTGAAATAGACGTTTGTAGAGAAGCCAAACTACTTGAATCTCCGCTACTAGTTGTTGTCGTACCTGTCAAGCTAGATAAAGCAGTTGACATACTTGACACATCAGATGCAATAGTTGAAGCATAACTACTAGCTGTAGAGCCTGCATTACTAATTGCCGATGTAATCTCTGCTTGTTGATCTGCGGTCAAGCTTTGATAAGCAGCTGTTCCTTGTACCGCAGCCAAATCATTTGCTTTATCAGTTGCACTAGCTGTAGCTATAGAGCTAGCTGCAGAAGAAATATTTGAAAGATAAGTCGCTATTGAACTTGTATCTACTGATGTTGTTGATGTTCCACTTGGTAATGATGTGTTACTTATCGCTGTATTAAGATTTTGAATTGCTGTATTTAAATCAGTTAAATTAGTTGATAGGGTTGACAACTGTGCTTGCTGTTCTTCAGATAAACTTGTTGCTGTAGCCATTTGACTGAGCGCTGTTGACAACGAATCTGCACCTGTAACTAAGGTATTCATGGCCTCTGCTCCTGATACAAATTGACCTGCAGCAGAATTAACAGCCTCAGAGTTCGCATTTAACTGTGACAAAGCGCCTGACAAAGTTGACACACCTGAAGTATAGGCAGACGCGCCTGAACTCAAGGTATCAACACCTGTAGCCAATGTTTGTGTAGATCCAGCAAGAGTTCCTAAGCCATTTGATAAGGTCTGACTCCCTGACTGAAGTGCGCCTGCACCTGCATATAATTGCCTAGCCCCATTCGCTGCAGTTCCCATACCACCCTGAAGTTGAGACATACTCCTAAAGACAGCTCCAACATAAGTTGATGTAATATTTTTAGAAACAGTATCCTTCAACTTAGACATGGCAGAATCGCTCATTTTTGAAGAAACGAAGCTATGTCCTGCTGTTGTTTGATAAGAAATTTCCAGTTTCTTAGGATCATTTGTCAAAAGACTTGCTGCATTACTTGAGAGGTTTTCTGGAAAAGTGATTACCATATAGTAATCACCATCCTCAATTCCTTTTTGGGCTTCATTTTCAGTCACAAAGTGATAGTCTAGATTTTTGTTTTTAGACATATTGTCTACCATATCATGACCAATATTCAGAATCTTATTCTGGAAACTAGCACTCTTATCTTTGTTCACTACTGCCACTGGTAAGTGTTTGACATTACCATAAGGATTCCACATAGAAGACAAAAAGATTAGATTATATAAAGCAGGTATCAATGAGACACCAATAATTGTTATCCAGAGCTTTGGACTTTTAAGAAGAGCCTTTAATTCTGCTAACATATTTCTCCTTTTTAGACATTGTGTTTATTTTTATGATATAATCAATTATAAACTCATTTACCTGAAAATCAATGTTAAACAATCGATTTTTGGACACATAGTCTAAAAGTGTATAAAAGGAGATTTGTATGTCAAAAGATCAAAGACGCGCGCAAACAAAAAAAGCTCTTTTAGATGCTTTAGTAATATGTCTTGAAGACCAAGATTTCAATGATATTACTACCATTCGTCTGGTTCAAACAGCTGGGATTAGCCGTTCGAGTTTTTATACCCACTACAAAGATAAGTATGAAATGATTGATAGTTATCAGAAAGAGCTTTTCCACAAGCTAGAGTATATCTTCGATAAATATGAAGGAAAGAAAGAGGGAGCCTTTCTCGAAATCTTTGAATTTCTCACTCGTGAAAAGCTCCTATCAGCTCTATTGTCTACCAATGGATCAAAAGAAATTCAAGATTTTCTGATACATAAACTTCAGCGTATGATAGCTGAGGACTTCATTGATCCCACTGCTGAAGAAAGAGCTCTTAAAGGATTCGAGAAAGACTATGCCAGTATTTATTTTGCACATGCTATTTTTGGTGCTTGTCAAGCCTGGATAAATAAAGGTAAAAAAGAATCACCTCAAGAAATGACAGACTTTCTTCTACGATTTATTCCACAATAAAATCACTTCAAAAGCATAAAAAAGCTGCAAACCATTTCAATAGTTAAAGCAGCTTTTTTCTTTTACAATAAAATCCTTAAAATAAGGAAATGATAAGTGAAAGCAAGGTCAAAATTGCGGGTCCGCCTTGCGTTAAAATAATTTTCTTATTGGCAGTTATAGCACCATAAATAGCAGCAAAGAAAACATTGAGTACAAAAACAGTTACAAGTAACTGACTATTTGTAAAAATCCCATATAAGAGGAATATAGCAATCAAACCATTGTAAATCCCTTGATTTTTAAATAAGTTTGTAATAGAATCACGTTGAAGTTCTTCTTTGCTCATATTGAAAACACGACTAGTCGTGTCTGAATGTGTCGCAAAAGTTTCCAAATACATGATATAGAGATGCTCCAAAGCAACAATCCCAGCTAAAATTAGTGTAATAATAGACATAGTAGCCTCCTTCTTAAATAACTTTGACAGTATATCAAAAGTGAACCTTTAAAACAACATGCATGCTTCATACAATTTGAAATATGGTAAAATAAAGAATGAAAGAGAGGTTCTTATGACAAAGACAGAAGTAATCCAACGTCTCCAAAAAGATCTGGGAATTCCTAGATTTCAGGCTTATATAGAGGATAAAGATTACTCCGAAGAGGAGTACGACCAACTAAAAAAAGATTTTGAAGCCTATTTCACCAACTACGTTTCAAATGTTTCAGCAGATTTTGAAGGCGGATTGGATAATAAATAATTTATACCTCAAAATCATCTATTATCATATTACGCCCCCTAGTCACTTGTATTAGACTAGGGACTTTTTTTATTAGAAAACAAACTTGTAACTAAACAAATAACTGAACAAACTCAAAAATCAATGATTTAAGATAAACAAAAAAGCCCATAACAACGGGCTTTTTGCAAAATGAATTTTAAAATTAAAGCATTTTGTTGTAGAATTCAACGACAAGTGCTTCGTTGATTTCTGGGTTGATTTCATCACGTTCTGGAAGACGTGTCAATGAACCTTCAAGTTTTTCAGCATCGAATGATACAAATGCTGGACGTCCGATAGTAGCTTCTACTGCTTCAAGGATAGCAGGAACTTTAGCTGATTTTTCACGAACTGAGATTACTTGACCAACTTCAACGCGGTATGATGGGATATCAACACGTTTACCGTCAACAAGGATGTGACCGTGGTTTACGAATTGACGTGCTTGACGACGAGTAGTTGCAAGACCGAGACGGTAAACAACGTTGTCAAGACGACGTTCCAAAAGAACCATAAAGTTGAAACCAAGTGTTCCACCTTTAACTTTAGTAGCTTGTACGAACAAGTTACGGAATTGTTTTTCACCCAAACCGTATGAGAAACGAAGTTTTTGTTTCTCAGCCAATTGCAAACCGTACTCTGAAAGTTTTGAACGGTTGTTTGGACCGTGTTGACCTGGTACGTAGTTACGACGTGCCAATTCTTTACCTGTGCCTGTAAGTGAGAAACCAAGGCGACGTGATTGTTTCCATGATGGACCTGTATAACGTGACATTAATAATGTCCTCCTATAAAAAATATTTTTAGGAAATAACGTTTTAGATAAACCTGATTCGTTCAGAAAGACTTCGCCCAAACAGCAAAGGTTACTTTTCTAGCCGACTTCCTGTTGACGAGCTTCATTTTATCCTGCTATTATTTCACATACTTTAACATTTTACCACGAAAAAAAGCCCAAGTAAAGGCTTTTTCTTATTTATTTTCGATTTCAGCTTGTTCCTCAGGACTCAAATAACGAATGAGAGTCTTCTCAGTCAAAATATCTGAATAAGTGTAAGATTCAACATAACTATTATTAATAGCTCCTGCTTGAGAACTGAAGTCTTGATATTCAACAATAAACAATGATGGATAAACTTCTGTCAATCGACCAATTTTATTCTTTTCACGTTTACGTCCATTCTCTAGGGTTAATTCTACTAGCTGACCTTCATGTGACTTAATAGCTTCCTTGATGTTTTTCATCTTCGCAACATCTGCAAATGCATCACTCATATGTATATATATCTCCTTAAATCTGAAAATTATGATTCCTCAAACTGAGCAATCGATGAAAATTTATTGTATTCTTTTTGGAATAGTAACTTGACTGTTCCACGCGCACCAGCACGGTTTTTTTCTAGGATAACTTCGATTGTATTATCTTCAATCGCATTCTCTGGTTCTTCACCTTCTTTTCGGTAGTAATCATCACGATATAAGAAGGCTACAATATCGGCATCCTGCTCGATAGATCCTGACTCACGAATATCAGACAAGACTGGACGTTTATCCTGACGTTGTTCAACCCCACGAGATAACTGACTCAAGGCAATTACAGGAACTTTAAGCTCCTTGGCCAGAATTTTTAACTGTCTTGAAATATCTGAAACCTCTTGTTGGCGATTTTCTGGTCGCGTCCCTGTAATCAACTGCAAATAGTCGATCACAATAAGACCGAGACCACCCTCTACTTCTTGTGACAATTTACGAGACCGTGCACGAATCTCAGTAATCTTTATACCAGGGGTATCATCTATATAAATAGGTGCCTCAGCCAATGCCCCTTGAGCAATCATCACATTATTCCAATCTTGCTCTGTCAATTGACCTGTACGTAAAGCATGGGAATCAATCATCCCTTCAGCTGCCAACATACGATCAACCAAGCTTTCTGCACCCATCTCTAGAGAAAAGACTGCAACAGCTTTATTTTGCTTGGTACCAACATTCTGAGCAATATTCAGTACAAAGGCTGTTTTACCAACTGCGGGACGAGCTGCTAAAATAATTAATTGATCAGGGTGTAAACCTGTTGTAATCTTGTCAAGGTCACGGAAACCTGTCGGCAACCCAGTAACATCTGATGTTTGCTGTGAACGCATCTCCAAAGTATTAAAATTGACATCAAGAACTTCAGATATTTTGCGGAAACCACTACGATTGCTATGCTCTGAAACATCAACTAGGGCCTTCTCAGCATTCGCAATAATTTCATCAGATTCAGTAGCGCCCTCATATGCTTGGTTGACAGTCTCTGTCAATCTATTTATAATACGGCGAAGCATGGCTTTCTCAGCCACAATCTTAGCATAATACTCAGCATTTGCGGATGTTGGGACACTATTGACCAAATCTACAAGATAAGAAATACCCCCTATATTTTGGAGGTCATCTTGGTCATCTAGAATGGTGCGTACTGTCGTGGCATCAATGGCATCATTTCGATCCGACAGCGTTACCATTGCTTTAAAAATGACACGATGGGAATACTTGTAAAAGTCGTCTGCTTCGATAAATTCTCGAACTGTAATCAACTTTTCCGGGTTAATGAAAATAGCCCCTAGAACAGACTGTTCCGCTACTAAATCATGAGGTTGCACTCGTAATTCTTGAGCTTCTGCCACAATTATTCCCTCCTTTACAAGATTTACTTATAGTGTCAACGAATTACTCAGCACTATTTTTGATGTTAAGTTTAATTTGTGCACTCACTTCTTTATGAAGCTTTACAGGAACCTCAATTAGACCAATCGCACGAATAGGATGTTCAAGTTCAATATGGCGTTTATCAACTTTGATACCAAATTGTTTTTGAAGTCCTTCTGCAATCTTTTTGGCTGTAATTGAACCAAAAGTACGTCCGTCTGGTCCGACCTTCTCAGTAAATTGAAGACGATTTTCTTCTTTTTCAAGTTGCTCTTTAACTTGCTTCGCTTCAGCCAACAACTCTGCTGCATGTTTTTCTTCAGATTTTTGCTTACCTTTCAACTCACCGATAGCTTGGTTTGTCGCTTCCTTGGCAAGATTCTTTTTAATCAAGAAGTTTTGAGCGTAACCTGATGGTACTTCTTTAATTTCGCCTTTTTTACCTTTACCTTTAACGTCTTGTAAGAAAATAACTTTCATTTTAGTCCTCCTTGGGAGCCAATTCTCCCATAATAGTTTCAATCAATTTATTTTTTGCTTGAGCAACACTACAGTCTCGCAATTGGCAGGCCGCTAAGTTGAAATGGCCTCCACCACCCATTTTCTCCATAATACGTTGTACATTAATCGTTTTATGGCTTCGAGCAGATATATTCACAGTAGAATCACTGGTCCTAGCGACAACAAAAGTTGCTTCGATACCTGCCATGGCAAGCATCGTATCTGCTGCCTTAGAAATCACAACATTATTATAACATTTAGGATTATCACCTGAGGCAACAATGATATCATCTGTAATACGTTCACCTGCTAGAATTAGCTCATTGATACGTCGATACTCTTCAAAATCAGTAGCAGAGATCGTTTGGATTTCTCCACTATCACTTCCTAAACTACGCAGATAAGAGGCGACATCAAAGGTTCGACTAGTCACACGAGTTGAGAAATTTTTAGTATCCAACATGATACCTGCCATAAGGATAGAGGCTTGGATTTTACTCAAACGTTCTGGGGCACCTTGGAATTGCAACAACTCCGTAACCAATTCACAGGCTGAGCTCGCCCCACTTTCAATAAAGGTCAAAACAGCATTTTCAGGAAAATCATCATCTCGACGGTGATGGTCTACAACAATAACTTCATTAAATCGATCATAAAAATCCTTAGATAAGGTTAAATTGATTTTAGAATGGTCAACCATAATTAACAACGAATGTTGGTTGACTAACTCTTCGGCCTCTGAAAGTGTAATAAGAGGTGACTGACCATCTTCTTTTAGCCGTTCGACTGCACGCTCAATATCTGCATTCATAGCCGTATCATCGTAAACAGCATAGCTTTTTCGAACAATTTGACTGGCAAAATGAGCCATACCGACAGTTGCCCCTAGAGCATCCATATCGAGATTCTTATGTCCGACAACAAACACTTTTTCGACTGTTTTCAACTTATCAGAGATTGCAGTCATCATGGCCCTTGTTCTTGTACGAGAACGTTTTACTGTTGAAACAGAACCTCCTCCAAAATAAAGAAGTTCCTTGTGATCATCGTTTTCCTTGACAACAGCTTGATCTCCACCGCGAACTAGTGCGATATTTAAATTCTGCAAGGCAACCTGACCGATTTGATCATGCTTAAGCGTACCAAATGAAATTCCCATGCTCAAAGTCAGTGGTAAACCACGCTCCTGAGCCTGCTGACGGAAGTCATCCAAGACAGAAAACTTTTGATCCATGAATTCTGTCAAAACACTGTAGTTGGTGAAGAAGTAAAAACGATCACCTTCAATACGTCGATAATGAATATGCTTGGCCTTAGCAAACTCAGAAATAAACCCTGCCACAAATGTGTTGATTTTTGAAACATCGGCATCAGGTAAACTTCCTGTCACATCGTCGTAGTTATCAACTGAAATAATCCCGATAACAGGACGAGTCATATTTGGATCAGCATTTTCATCTTGATCATAAACATTGTCAATAAAATATGTCAACTTATTGTCAAAATCCACAAAAGCGGCATATTTATTATCACCAACGGTTATCACATTCGAAGGTGACCCCTTTCGTTTCTGGGAAATAAAATCCGCAATCAACTGCTTATTGAAATTTCCATTTTCATCCGAAAGTACTAGCTTCGCATAGGGGTTGAACCATTCAATATGATCGTTCTCATCAAAAGTAATAACCCCAACAGGCATCTTTCCGAGAAGGGTCTTCAAAGAATCTTCAACATCCTGATTCAGTTCATCTAATTGCTCTATTTCTAAGGACTCATATGTTGTCTTTTGGTAATGCAATAAGGCAACAACTACTACCATAATAATAAAAAGCGCAAAAATGAGTGCAGACTCCGATTTTAGTACGCGAACAAAAATAGTAGCAATTCCAAAAAGAATTAGCCCAATCATTACAAGATGAATCGTTGCAAAGTGAAATCTTTTCATATAAAACCTCTTAATCTAACAATTATAACATAAAAAAGCCTTAATTAAAAGGCTTTTAAACGTGTTAGCACCGTTAGTCTACTTTCCTGCGGGCCTTATTATTACCTTCAAGATAAACCATCAAAATTGAGATATCTGCTGGGTTGACCCCTGAAATACGACTCGCTTGACCAATGGTCTCAGGATTGATTTTCTTAAATTTTTGACGAGCTTCGGTAGCAATGGAATCAATAGCATCCCAATCAATATTTTTTGGAATCCTCTTTTCTTCCATACGTTTCATCTTAGCTACTTGATCCAAAGCTTTATTAATATAACCTTCATACTTGATTTCGGTCTCAAGCAACTCTACTATCTTCGCGTCCAAATCTTCTGCAGCTGGACCTACAAACTGAGTAGCTGTGGCGTAATCAATCTCTGGTCTACGCATAAACTCTTTAGCTGTCATGGCATCTGTCAATGGCTTAAAGCCTAGAGCTTGAATTTTTTCATTCGTCTCTTTAATAGGTTTTAATTTTTCTTTTGACAGACGTGTCAACTCGCTGTCAAACTGATTTTTCTTAATTTCAAAGATACGCCAACGTTCATCGTCAACCAAACCAACTTCTCGACCAATAGGTGTCAAGCGCATGTCAGCATTATCATGACGTAATATGAGACGATACTCTGCGCGTGATGTCAATAAACGATATGGCTCCAAGGTTCCTTTTGTGACAAGATCGTCAATCATTACACCAATATAGGCATCACTACGTTTGAGAATAAGTTCTGGTTTACCTTGAACTTTAAGAGCCGCATTGATACCAGCAACTAGACCTTGACCTGCTGCCTCCTCGTATCCAGAAGTTCCGTTGGTCTGTCCTGCTGTAAAGAGACCTGAAATCAACTTCGTTTCAAGTGTTGCACGTAGTTGATGAGGGAGCACGATATCATATTCAATCGCATAACCAGTTCGCATCATCTCTGCCTTTTCGAGACCTTTAATTGAGTGAATCAACTCTTTTTGAACATCTTCTGGCAGACTAGTTGACAGGCCTTGCACATAGACTTCCTCAGTCTCTCTTCCTTCAGGTTCAAGGAAAAGTTGATGGCGATTCTTATCGGCAAATCGGACAATTTTATCTTCGATTGATGGACAATAACGAGGTCCTACACCCTTGACAATACCTGAAAACATTGGGGCACGGTGTAAATTGTTATTGATAATATCGTGGCTCTCTTGATTCGTATAAGTTAGCCAACAAGGAATTTGATCCTGAAGATAATCTTCATCCTTCGACAAGAATGAAAAATGATTCGGCTTTTCGTCACCTGGTTGAATTTCAGTTTCTTCATAATTAATTGATGATGCCTTGACACGAGGAGGGGTACCTGTTTTAAATCTTCCTATTTCAAGGCCAAGATCCCTCAAGTTATCTGCCAATGTAACAGATGCAAGACTGTTATTAGGACCTGAAGAATATTTGAGCTCACCTAGGATAATTTCACCACGCAAAGCTGTTCCTGTTGTGACAACAACCGCTTTAGCTCCATATTTTTGATTTGTGGCTGTTCTTACACCAACTACCTTACCATCTTCAACAAGAATTTCATCAACCATGGACTGACGGAGAGTCAGGTTTTCCTGACGCTCAACTGTATGCTTCATTGTCATAGCATACAAGGCTTTATCGGCTTGTGCACGTAAAGCTCTGACAGCAGGTCCCTTACCGGTATTCAACATTTTCATCTGAATATAAGTTTTATCAATATTTTTACCCATCTCTCCACCAAGGGCATCAATCTCACGGACAACAATCCCCTTGGCAGATCCCCCAATAGAAGGATTACATGGCATAAAAGCCAACATCTCTAGGTTAATAGTCGCTAATAAAACCTTACATCCCATGCGGGCTGCAGCTAAGCTAGCTTCCACACCAGCGTGACCAGCACCGATTACAATGATATCGTATTCTTCTATAAAGTTATAATTCATTCTATTTCTCCTATTTCTCAAGATGGATGTGTCGTAATTTTCCGTCCCAGTCTGGTAGGGCTGATTTTAAAAAGGCCGGTTTCAGGTCAACAGTATGTAAATCATCTAAAGCAATCCAACGACAAGGTAATTGCTTTGTATCTTCCTGCATGACCAAAGGTGCCTCCTCAAGTAAGTCTACTAAGTAGTGGAACTCGATGTTGTGATAGTGAACACCAGTTTGTTCGAAACGATTTTCAACCACGAAAGCTAGCGGACCTGCTTTAGATGTAACACCAAGTTCCTCTTTGACTTCCCGAACTACAGCATCTCCTGTAGTTTCATTGACCTGAATAGCACCTCCGATTGTGTAACAGCCGTCCTCATCTTCAATGACAAACAAGCGATTATCTTTTACAATCAAAGCAGTCGCTCTCACACCAAAAACAGTAGAATCTATTTTCGTCCGAAAATCCTTTTGCCTCATTTTACTTCCTTTCGAAACCACACAAAAATAGTCAAAACTCTGAGAAGTGCAGAACAAAAAGCCTGCAACATCCATGAGCTTTGACCATCATGACTATTGTTAAAGTTATTTTATCAAATCAAATCGTTTTGTCAATGCAAATCACTGTTTGAGCAAGGTCTGCACACTGACAATAATCATCTGTATACCTATGGAGAATAGTAAAAGTCCCATCATTTTCGTTATAATTTTCATCAAATTTTCTCCCAAGAAGCCTGCAATTTGTTTTGCACTTCTTAACAGGAGATAAGTGATGACACATAGTAGAGCAAAAGCAACTACGGTTATCAGTTGATTCTGCAAACCTCCATTAGCCAGACTTAAAGCAGTTGTAATTGTACCTGGTCCCGCAAAAAGTGGCATTGCAAGAGGAGAAATAGCAATAGACATTGGATCTGAATTTACTGCTTGCTGCTCCATTCCTTTATAGCTGGGTGAATGATTACCATTAATCATATGATAACCGATAACAGCCACTAATATTCCGCCAGCAATTCTGAAAGAAATAATTGTAATTCCAAATACTTTAAAAATGAAATCTCCTGAAAAGATAAAAACAGTTACAATAACAAAGGCAATCAAAAGACTCCTAAAAGCAATTTTTCGTGAAATTTTTTGACTATCATCTGCTACTAAAGCCATGTAAGCAGGAAGATTTGAAATTGGGTTCATTATAGCGAAAAATGCCATAAATGCATAAAAAAATTGAGAACTCATCGTTTTTACTTAACTCCAGTTAGATATACTGACAAACTTTTCCGTCTTTATACGCTTGGTCAATAATACCGCCGCCCAAGCATTCCTGACCATCATAGAAAACAACGGCTTGACCTGGTGTAATAGCACGCTGAGGTTCAGCAAAAACAACCTCTGCTTTATCACCCTTAACCTTTACAGTAACTTTACTATCAGGTTGACGATAACGGAATTTTGCTGTGCATTCCATTTCAAATTCTTCTGGCATATCTCGAGTAAAGTGAATCATTGAAGCGTCAAGAGAAGTTGACATCAAGGACTCATGGTGGAAACCTTGACCCACGTAAAGAATATTTTTAGAAAGATCTTTTCCTACTACAAACCAAGGAGCATTATCGCCACCTTTTTGGCCACCAATACCCATACCACCACGTTGACCAATAGTGTAATACATGAGTCCGTTGTGTTCACCCATATCACGACCATCGACAGTCATCATACGACCTTTTTGAGCTGGCAAGTATTGACTAAGAAACTCTTTAAAGTTTTTCTCACCAATAAAACATATTCCTGTTGAATCTTTTTTCTTGGCTGTTGCAAGACCTGCACGTTCAGCAATCTCACGAACATCTGGCTTTTGTAGATGTCCTAAAGGAAACATCGTTTTCTGCAACTGCTCTTGCGAAAGTTGACTAAGGAAGTAGGTTTGATCTTTATTGTTATCTGCACCACGCAACATATGGACAATGCCGTCTTCATCGCGAACAACTTGAGCGTAATGTCCTGTAGCCACATAATCCGCTCCCAATGTCATCGCATAATCTAAGAAAGCCTTAAACTTGATTTCCTTATTACACATAACGTCTGGATTAGGGGTACGGCCTGCACGGTACTCTGCTAAGAAATACTCAAATACACGATCCCAGTACTCTTTTTCAAAGTTGACAGAGTAATAGGGGATACCAATCTGATCAGCTACTGCTGCTACATCTTTATAATCTTCGGTTGCGGTACACACACCAAATTCATCTGTGTCATCCCAGTTTTTCATGAAAACACCGATTACATCATAACCTTGCTCTTTTAAAAGTAAGGCTGTTACTGATGAATCAACGCCACCACTCATACCGACAACAACACGTGTTTTTGAATTATCAGTCATAGATAACTCCTCCCATCAAATAAAAATTAACATAGACTTGAAGGGTCTAGTTATTCAAATATCGATTTGAAGGTCGATTTTGAAGCGTAAAAGCACGCAAGCTTAATTATATCATGATTAAAGAATAATGCAAAAAGGTTACCACTAGGCAACCTTTTTGATACTTGTTTTCGTGTAAAGCCACTGTAAACCTATTACTCCTAAGACTATTATTGGAATCAATAACGCTACAAATAGCCATCCTGGCTCCTTATAACTTAACACAAGTTTATTCTGTCCTTCTTGTGATGAAACGGTCGGTGTACCAATCGTTGACAAGTTATAGGCATCCTTGTCTAATTCTTTACCATTTAGTGTCAAGATGGAATCTTTATAGACAACTATCGGTAGATTCAGTTCCTCCCCTTCAGCAGCTTGCCAAGTTAATACAAGATTACCATCTTCTAGTAGCTTTTCTGCCTTCTGATTCGTAACGATATTTTCGTAATAAAGATCATAAGTGTTCTGCTTACCTATTGTCCCATAAATAGGTACGTAATCTGGTGTGGGTTTGACAACTAAATTTAAAAACTGTGACAAGTCACTGTCATTCATGGTAAGACTTATCGTCTGGTAATCTCCTTCAACGTAAGTATGTTTAACAATGGAAATAAGTTCACCATCTTGTGCCGCAGTTTTTACACGATCGGTAGTATCCATCATATTCTGAATGAGACCAACACCCGCAAAGGCAAAGAGTAAAACAGCAATACTTTTTCGCCAGTTTACAAATCGCGTGACCGTTAACCCCGTAATTGCTAAAAGTAAAATGGTGGCAGGAACAAAGAATCTAAATGGAAATTGAATCAGTTCAGCAAATGTGTTTCCATTTTCTACTAGATGCTGCCACGGAAAAAGACCTGTCGACAAGAAGAAAAAGACAAAATAAATAAAATGCAGTATTTTTTTCCATCTAGCAAATTTCTTCCAATTCAAAACAGCGTAAAGAAACTGTAAAATGAGTAACACCATTAAGGAAATTGGGGTATATAGCCAATATCTTGCTGTCCCATCTATCCCATTCTTACCTATTTCTCTATTTATAAATGGATCTAAGAGATGATTAGTCCCTCTCAAATATAGGAGTACTAACCAGACATTGACAGTCAGTAAGAGGAATAGAATGACTGCTATAAGGACTTGAACGAAGGTTTCCTTTTTCTTAGCGATAGGAGACTTTACAAAAGTGTAAAGATAAAAAGGAAGATACATCATCACTAATATCAAAGCACTGAGTACGTGAACCTGAAAAATCAATGCCATAGACAAGGCAAGTCTAATTGGTTCTACTTTTTGATAAAAGACATAGTGAATTGCTGGAATAAAACAAAAAGGTAGTAAAGCTGCTCCCCAACTAGAGAAACCCTGACGCATCGTCCAGTATTGGATAGAGAATGTTGTCGCATAGAGTAAACCTAGTGACAAGGCAATGTTTGTCTTAACTTTACACTGCTTGAGCAAGGCATACATTGAGGACTCTGCTAGTATATGTAGTAATACCCTTGACACAATCTGATAACGAAACCAAGTGCCACTTATTAAAATAAGCCCTCCTTGTAAATAGGCAAAAAAAGGACCGTAAAGAGCATTGACAATGCGGCCTGACTGTTGGAATCCATATAAAGATAAAAAGTAAGAAAGGTTACCATTTTTTAGTTGCATAGCAGCTTCATAGAACCTGTTATAGTGAAAGATGGAATCTGAACCTAAAATGACTTTTCTTGTAAGTAGTTGTGGTGTAACCAATAACACAGCAAAAGCTATAATAATAAGAGAAACCCACAACTTTTCTCTTGATTTAAAAATTTGTTTCATTGCTATACCTTTCATTCCTATTATAACAAAAAGGCCATACCCTACCTAGTAATAACAAGTAGCTCTATAAAACAGATTACCTACATCCAAATTAAAAAGCTGAGAGCATGCTCCCAACTTCTATTAATATTAGTAATTCCAAGCTGACAAACCTTGTGCGTTATAGGCATTCAAGGCTGATTGAATTTGATCCTCAACTGTTGCAGTAGAGCCCCATCCAGGCATTGTTTGAAAAAGACCTGATGCACCTGAACCATTTGCTGCAGTATGATCACCATTTGACTCACGCGCAATAATTGACTCCCAAGTTGACTGAGGAACACCAGTAGCTGCTGCCATCTGTGCCGCCGCATAAGAACCAACTTCTCCTGCAGTGTTCCCATTTGAGAGAACAACTGACCCACTACCAGTTGCAGCAACCGAAGGAGCTGTTCCAAGTATTTGAGTCGACGTAGTATCAGTATTCGTTGAAGCAGCGCTTATAGTGGCAGTATCTGACTGAGACTTTTCAGCTGATTCTACCGATTCTCCTGTTGTTTCTGACTGAGGCTTACTTTCTTCAACCTTTTCTTTGTTAGCTTTATTCTCTTTGCTTGAGCTAATTTCTGTTGATTTAACTAAATCTGCTGTCGATTCTGACGTTGTTGATGCTGTTGAAGGTGCTGGGGTAACAGAATCTGAAAATGCATTAACCAACCCTTTATTAATTAGTGTAGACAGTGATACTGCCAAAATGACAATAAAACTTGTTACAATTGCCACTAGTACCGCCAATGATTTCTTCGCTGCTAATTTGATACGGCGTCCCTTATAACTTTTTTTAAACATAAATCCCTCCTAGTTAATTCTAGTTACATTCATCATAACTTAGTAATATTACTGCCGATTATTTGTATTATGTCTAATGTTACAATGATTTATCATTTTAATAAAAAAATGCCAAGATTCTGGCATTTTCCCCTTATTTGTATGAGGTTTTACAAGTTTTCCTCATAAGTCAGTAATAATGATTTAGTACCAACCATTAGCATTCCAGAAAGCAAGAGCTGCTGTCCATGAACCATAACGGCTTGCTACATAATTATCTGCTACCTTCTCTTGATTTTCAGGAGACAAGTCTCCGTTCAAATATGATGATGCTAATTGGTAACGTCCATAATATTGCCCATTTTGAGCTGTATAGCTACCGCTTGACTCACGTTGAGCGATTTCTTCTTTGGCAGCTACCTCTGAAGAAGAAAGATTTGTATTGGTCGCTTGAGTATCTTCACTTTGTGTAGACTCTGTTGATTGTGTTGATTCAACAGCTGCTTCCGCTGTAGCTGTTGTAGCTGAAGGTTCTGTAGTCTCTTCAGTTGTTTCATTAATTGTTAAGCTTTGACCAATAGAAATCTTATTGGCATCTTGAATACCGTTTTTTGAAACGATTTCATCTACGGTCGTACCATTTTTCTTAGCAATAGCTGAAAGTGTATCACCTTTTTGAACTGTGTAAGTTTCTGCATTAGCTAAAGCTGTTGCCCCAAGTGTTGCTACTGTAACAAGTCCAAAAAGACCTAATTTTTTAGTGTTAGATGTATTCTTTTTTTGCATGATGATGCTCCTTTATCTATTTATAGTCCAATCCATATTAGTCAAAGATTTTAAGTTATTTTATTGTTTATGACTAATGGGTAAATCAACTTGCTTTCTCTATATAGGGATTTCTCAATCCAGATTAAGCTGAAGAACTATAACCATGTATCTATGATACCTTGGAAATATAACATCCCCTTGTTAGGGATATTAAAAATATTACAAGTAGGTTGGGATTAGACGAAAAAAGAACGCCTACGTGGGCGTCCATCTAAAACTTCTAGGTCTTAAGATCTAGTTTTTATTTATCTCAACGAATTAACTCTTAAGATAAAAAAGCATTAATCCTAAAGCTAAAATAGCAATAATTGATAAGGTATCTCGACCATTCCATGAAAGTCGACGATATTTTATTCGTCCTTCACCACCTTGATAGCCTCGTGCTTCCATAGCAATCGCCAAAGCATCTGCTCGTTTAAAGCTTGATGCAAACAAAGGAATTAAAATAGGTATTATTGACCGTACCTTTTGAATAATATTTCCTTCACCAAAGTCAACACCACGCGCCTTTTGAGCATTCATAATACGAGTCGTATCATCCATCAAAGTTGGTACAAAACGTAGACTCAAAGATAGCATTAAACCAATTTCATGTGCTGGCACTTTGAAAACAGTAAGAGGTTTTAAAAGTGATTCAACTGCATCAGATAAACTTAAAGGTGTTGTCGTTAGAGTAAGTAGGGTGGAAAAACTAATAATGAGGATAAATCTAAGGAATATCATCCAACCTTGATTTAAACCGACTTCCGTAATCTTTAAAAAGCCGATAGACCAAAGCACACTCCCTTTTGTATTGAAGAAAACTTGAAATAGGGTAGAAAATAAAATAATCCAAATCATTGGTTTGATTCCACCTAAAAAGAAACCAAGTTTTATTTTAGACAAGAAAACCAAGAAAAGTGTAAATAAAGTTATTACAGCATAAGTTAAGGGATTATTAGCCCAAAAGATAATAACAATATAAATCAGCATGGCTAATAATTTACTTCTAGGGTCTAATCGGTGTATAAAAGAGTCCCCAACAATATAACGTCCAATAATTAACTTATCCATGCGACACCACCTCTACGAATTCCTCGATTGTAATAGGGAGACTTTCAAATTGATAACCTTTTTCTTGTAGCTGTAGCGCAAACTCTGTGATTTTAGGAACACCTAACTGCTTTTCTTTAAGAAAAGTAACCTTTTGAAAAACATCTTTAGGAGCTCCCGACAACACTAGTTGCCCTTTTTCCATAACATTCACAGCTGTCGCATAATCGGCAACATCATCCATCAAGTGAGTAACTAAAACAATCGTCATTCCAGAAAGATGTAACTCCTTAAAGAGAGACATCAATTCCTTCCGGCCCTGTGGATCTAGACCGGCAGTCGGTTCATCCAGCACTAGAATATCTGGTTGCATAGCTAGAATCCCTGCGATGGCAACACGTCGCATTTGTCCCCCTGATAAATCAAAAGGATTCTGTCCATGAAACTCTTCCGGGAGTCCAACTAATTTTAGACTTTCAATAGCACGTTGTTCTGCTTCTTCCTTAGAAACTCCGAAATTTTGAGGTCCAAAGGCAACATCTTCTAAAACAGTTTCTGCAAATAACTGACTTTCTGGAAATTGAAAAACTAAACCTACCTTCTTACGAATTGGTTTTATGTCCTTATTCTTTGATTGACTGGTTATGATCGTATCATCAACGTGAACCTGACCACTAGTGGGTAAATTAAGGCCATTCAAGAGCTGCATAATAGTAGATTTACCACTTCCTGTATGTCCAATAAAGGCCGTATATGAACCATCTTTTATCGTCGTCGTCATATCAAAAAGGGCACGCCCCTCAAAAGGAGTACCCGCTTGATAGATATAACTTACATTTTTGAGAGAGATTCCCATAGTTGTTCTACCAATTCCTTTTCTGTCAGATAGTCTTCACAATCTATCAGACCTTTATTTCTTAGCTTTTGAGTTAATAATGCACTAAAAGGGATATCTAAACCTAAGTCAACTAACTCTGAGCCTCTACTAAATAGTTCACGAGGACTTGAAACAGACTCCACTTTACCTTTTTTCAAAACCAAAACACGGTCACTCAAAGCGACCTCATCGAGATCATGAGTAATTGATAAAACAGTCATTCCGTATTCTTTACGAATAGCTTTAATAGATTGAATCAATTCCTGGCGACCTTCTGGGTCAAGCATGCTAGTTGCCTCATCCAAAATCAAAATAGATGGTCTCATAGCTACAATACCTGCGATAGCCACACGTTGTTTTTGGCCTCCAGATAATCTAGCTGGCTCTCTATCCTTAAATTCTGACATTCCTACAAATTCCAGAGCCTCTTGAACTCTTGAAGCCATTTCTTCATAGGGAACACCTTTATTTTCAAGACCAAAAGCAACATCATCTTCAACAGTTGCCCCAACAAATTGATTATCTGGATTTTGAAAGACCATACCAATCTTATCACGGATATCCCAGACATTGTCTTCTGTTAATTCTTGACCATCAACAATAATCTGCCCAGACTCTGCCACTAATAGTCCGTCAATAAGACGTGCTGTCGTGGATTTTCCAGAACCATTATGCCCTACAATGGATAACCATTCCCCACGTTTCACGTGAAACGATACATCATCAAGAATATAGGATGGTTGATCTTGATGATATTTAAACTTTAAATTTTTTATTTCAATCATTGATTTATCGTACTATTTGAAAGTATCCTTAAATAAGAAACCTGCACCTTTGAAATAATCATAGCCTGAGTAAATTGTAAAGAACAAAGCAATATAAAGCATAATTGTTCCTACAAAATGCAGATGACACAATAATAGAATAATAGATAACATCTGAGTCACTGTCTTAATCTTACCAGGCATAGCTGCAGCGAGAACTGTACCACCATTCTCCACTAATAAAAGACGAAGACCTGTGACTGCAAGCTCACGACAGATAATAACTGAAACCACCCAGGCTGGTGCTTGATTAATACCGACTAACATAATAAATGCTGACATCACTAGCATCTTATCTGCCAATGGGTCTGCAAATTTCCCGAAATTAGTAACAACATGCCATTTTCGTGCCAAATAGCCATCTAAATAATCTGTAATACTGGCAATAGCGAAGACAACCGCCGCAGCAATATGCATGACATTACTTGACGCAAGTGATGTCATCAGTAAAAAGATAGGAATCAAAACAATTCTAGCAAGTGTCAATAAATTAGGTAAATTTTCTTTTTTAAACATTTCTTCTCGATTCTATTGGATTCTTAATGTGAGGTAGCTAGGTGTATTTTTATCTAATTGAGATAAATCAAGTGACTCCCCATTTACCTTTAGAGTTACTTTTGAAGATTGAGCAATAATAATTTGAGTTGGTTTAGTTTTACCAGAAAAATCTAAAGAGTATTTTGAATTTTTCGTTTTTGAAAGGAGGTAACTCTCTGAAGTATCTGAGTTATCTACTGAAAACCATGTGTCATCACTATCTTTTGATAACTCCACATCTAAAACTACTGAAGAATTTACATTGGAGAAATCAACCATTAGTTGATTACCTTGAGTTGTCGTTGTAACATTTGCCCCCGAAACGGTAACCTCAGAAATGCTTCGTGACGATTTAGCCTTACTAGCCGTCGACAGATGATTAACTGTAGAGATAGTATTTGGTTTTATCACTTGAGGTTGATTAGAAAGATGTCTAACAATAATATAACCTACTGAGCAGATGATAAGTAACGAAACCGCACTAAGCACTAGTAAAGGTAGATAGTTAGACTTTCTTTTTTCTTCACGTTTATGCTTTAAAAAGCGTGACATGGGAGCTTTAGCAGCTAAGGTATCTTCCTTACGTTCAACTGGTTTCTTCTCTTTTTTTAGTTTTTGCTCATTCTGTCTCTGCTCCTCAAACAGACGTTTTCCATCTAAACCAACCGAAGTGGCATACTTTTCAAGCGCCTCTTGCTGAATGTCCTCTGGCAAAGCCTTAAGTTGATCCATTTCCATAGCCAGAAGAAACTGGGCTTCGACTCCAGAAAATTTTTCTACATCATACAAACTTAACTCTTTCTTTATACGCGCTGCACGTAATTGCTCACCTAGAGAGTGTAACTTCATTTTTCCCCTTTCTAATATTCTTCTTTGTTTTCGTGTCTCTATTATAGCAAATAATCACTTATTTAGGGAAGACAACAAAATCGGTAATCTCCATATTTGAGAGATAGTGATTCAAAAAATCCTTCAACTCCTTGGAAGTAATGCTCATCAGTTCCTGACCAAAATCAAAGTATGTTTTATCATTCTCAAAATACGCTAAATATTGGCTCCCTAAATTCTGGATATTGTCTAGACTACGTAAAAATTCACCATACAAGGCTTTCTTTTGTAAATCCAATGCTTCTTCCGTCAACAATCGTTTTTTATCTGCCGATGTCATCACTTGACGAATTAAACTTGACATACGGATAGGCTCTGCAGTGTCCATAGTCATAACGACAAATGAATATCGATTAGATACCTCGTATTCAATTGACACAGACTCGTCTATTTTTCCTTCAGCATACCAATTTTGATAATAAGGAGACGTCCAGCCAAACAGTAAATTGAACAATAACTGTACCAGTATATTTTCTCTCATACGATTATCAGTAAAAGGAACACTCTTAAAACCAATGGCTAGTTTTGAGATGAATATCTCCATTTGAAGACTATCTAATTTTTGGATATCTGACTCAATAGGGTGCTTTTCTTTCTCGACTATTCTCTCAGGTGGTGTAAACTTACTTTGTTTTTCATTGACAAGAGTGTAAATGTTTCCAACATCAAAATCGCCCACTAAGACGAGATGACAGTTTGCTGGCCTGTAAAAGCAATCAAAATTATCTTTTAAGTCCTTTACAGTAATTTCTTCAATGCTATCAACACTTCCAGCAATATCTTGTCCTAATATAGTATTAGGATACAAACTTTGTAAACAACCTAGATAAACTCTGTAGTCAGGATCATCCTGATACATATTTATCTCTTGTTCAATAATTCTTTTTTCATGATTGACAGCATCTTCAGAACTTGTAAAGCTCGATGTAAACTTTAATAAAAGCTCTAAAGACTCCTCAAAGTGGTCAAGGGTAGAAAAATAATATGTTGTCTTCTCCAATGTTGTAAAAGCATTGACATCAGCTCCAAGCTTGACAAAATCCAATGTCACATCCCTTCCCTGCTCATCCTCAAATAGCTTGTGTTCAAGAAAATGAGCAATACCTGCAGGGTAAGATTGTGACTCACCATCAATATAAAAGTGATTATCTAGCGCCCCAAAATTTGTTGACAAAAAGGCGACTTTTTCTACAAATCCTTTTTTCTTAATGATTGATAAAGACATACCATTATCTAAAATTGCTGAATAAACTTCTTCATCAATTTTTTGATAATAACGTTTCTTCAAAGCAGCCATTTTAAGACACTCCTTCTAAAAAGAACAAACTCTGTAGCTTAACTTGACGTGCTACACGGCAAACATCTTTTTTAGTAACCTTCTCAATCTCATCTAACCAATTCTCCAATGAAAGACTTTTATCGCCAAAAATCACCTTATTAAAACGTTGTTCCACTAATGTTAAGGCATGATCTTCAGAGAGTAGAGCATTCATTCGTATGATTTTTTTGGTTTGATTCAGGAGAGAGCTTGAAAAACGTCCTAATTTAATGTAATTCAATTCTCTACTAATTCCTCGCATAGCCTGATCTCTATTAGATTTTTCAATTCCAGCGTAAACTTCTAGTAAACCTGTAAAGATATCAAATTGGCTACTAATTGAATAAGCCAACCCTTCCTTTTCTCGAAGTGTTGTAAACAAGGCTGAATGGGCAAATTCACCGAACATTGCATTGAATACAATTAAAGCAAAGTAATCTTTATCTCCATATTGACACGGAAATTGGTACCCTAGCTGTAAAATAGATTGACTACTCTGTCTAGGTTCTATCTTTTCTTTCACAACATTGACATAAGGTTGACTATAGCTAAACTGTAAATCAACTTGACGTCCTTCCAAAGGAAAACGATGTAAAGCTTGGAGTACTTGATAATCATCAAATTCTCCAACCATAAAGATATCAATACGATCTCTTGTCAACATACTTTGAAATTCTTGATAAGCTGTAAACGAGGTCTCTGCTTCAACAAGTTCTGCTTGACCATATTTTGGAACTTTCAAGCCCTCATTTACAAAATAAAGCTCTCTTCCTTTAACTTCACTGTAATAGTAATTATTCTCCGTGTCAACATCCAGGTATGTCATTAAATTTTGTTTTTCTATGTCAAATACTTTATTTTGGTATTGGGCTACTCTTGACAGTGGCTTGTAAAGACACTCTTTCAAAAATCCTAGCACTTCCCAAAACAATCCATCATTCGTAGGGATAAAGGTATCTTTCAGATATGTCAACTCGATGTCAACGCTATGTGTCAATCCTTTAGTTGACACTCTAGTTGACAACTGTGTTCCATAAAGAAAAGCTAGTCTCTCTTTAAAAGACTGTACTGTTGGATACGTCTGATTGGCTGTAGCTAACATTTGTGAAACTAGGGCTCGTTTAGCAATTGTTTGTTTATTCAAAGATCCTGTCATTCGAAAAACAATACGATTAGTTTTATATTTTTGTGTTGGAATGAAGTGTACATAGACACCATCAGCAATTTTCATTGATAACCTCTAAAAAGTTTATGCTTCCAATTATACCATTTTTATGCTATCTTATCTCAAGAGAAAGTTGAGGTACTATGGAATATAAATTATTTGGTGAATACATCACACTGCAGGCACTTTTAAAAGAATTAAGTATCATTCATAGTGGAGGAGCTATAAAAGGTTTCTTGGCTAATAATACCGTTTTATTCAACGGTGAGGATGAAAAACGTCGTGGAAAAAAACTTCGTTATGGAGATGTTATTACCATTCCGTCTGAGGAACTTGAAATAACGATTGTAGCTCCTACGACAAATGAAATTGAAGAACATCAAAAAGCAGTCGCTGAAAAAGCACGTGTTGCTGCCATTGTTAAAAAAATGAATCAGGATAATAAAAAGAAACAAAAAGCACATCCGTCAAAAGAAAGCAATAAAACTAAACGAAAACCCGTTCGTTTCCCAGGAACCTAACTATGTGGCTCGAAAAAATTGATATTCAACACTTTAGAAATTATACTGAAGCCTCTGTGAGCTTCTCACCTCATCTCAATATTTTTCTTGGTCGCAATGCCCAAGGAAAAACAAATATTCTTGAGGCCATCTATTTTCTAGCATTGACACGTAGTCATCGGACCCGTTCAGATAAAGAACTGATTCAATTTCAACAAAATACTCTCAAACTTAACGGCATCGTGCATCGTCATAGTGGGAAGCTACCTCTGGAAATCAGTTTATCTAATAAAGGACGCATAACAAAGGTTAACCACCTCAAACAAGCTAAATTATCCGATTATATCGGTCACATGACTGTGGTGCTATTTGCTCCTGAGGATTTACAACTTGTAAAAGGATCTCCAAGCCTGAGACGTAAATTTATAGATATTGATTTAGGACAGATTAAGCCTGTTTATCTCTCAGACTTATCAAGTTATAATCATGTACTCAAACAACGTAATGCTTATCTCAAATCTACTGACAATGTAGACATTAATTTCCTCTCAGTGTTAGATGAACAGCTTTCCGATTTTGGAACACGAGTTATCGAACATAGACTAGAATTTATCAAGCAATTAGAGGAGGAGGCAGATAGACATCATAGTAACCTCTCAAATCAGATAGAGCGCCTTAAAATCTCCTACGAATCTAATATCCCACTGGAAAATAACAAAGTTATTCGCGAATCATTTTTAACCACGTTAAAGCAAAATCACAAAAGAGATATCTTCAAAAAGAACACTGGTGTTGGTCCGCATAGGGATGATTTAACATTTTACATTAATGACATGAACGCATCTTTCGGTAGTCAGGGGCAGCAACGTAGTCTCATACTTTCTTTAAAAATGGCTGAGATTGCTCTGATAAAAAAAGTAACAGGTGAATTTCCTATTCTTCTCCTCGATGATGTCATGAGTGAGCTTGACAATCACCGTCAACTTAAACTGTTAGAAAGTATTGACGAAGAGGTTCAAACCTTCATGACGACAACTTCACTTGATCATCTGAGTAACCTACCACCTGATTTAAAGACCTTCTTAGTTAAGAATGGTGATATTTATGAAAAACAAGTCGATTAAATGACTTGTTTTTCTATTTTTCGTGATTGACACATGTGACAAGCGTTACCCAATAAGCTGTAAATCATTTTCGCCTAAACCCTTTTATCAACAACCATAATCACGTAAATACGTTGTAAACTTATTGTAAATATCTCTGTAAACAAAAAGTACTTATCTGAGATAAGTACTTTTATGTTTATTAATGAGCTGAGTAGTTAGGCGCCTCGTTGGTAATTTGAACATCGTGAGGGTGACTTTCAATAAGTCCTGCACCTGACATTTCAACAAACTGAGCTTTGTCATGTAAAGCCTGAATATCTTCTGCACCTGTATAACCCATACCTGCACGGATACCGCCAATCAATTGGAATACAATATCAGCAGCAGAACCTTTATAAGCTACACGGCCTTCAATTCCTTCTGGAACAAGTTTATTCGCTTCATTAACTGCACCTTGGAAGTAACGATCGCTTGATCCCTTCTTCATCGCTGCAATTGATCCCATACCACGGTATGATTTATATTTACGACCTTGGAAAATCTCAGTTTCACCTGGTGCTTCATCAGTACCAGCAAACATAGAACCAAGCATTACAGCATTACCACCTGCTGCAAGAGCTTTTACAATATCACCTGAGTATTTGATACCACCATCAGCAATAATTGTTTTTCCGTATTCACGCGCAACACTTGCAGCATCGTAAATAGCAGTGACTTGAGGAACACCTACACCCGCAACCACACGTGTTGTACAAATAGAACCTGGTCCGATACCTACTTTAACGACATCGACACCTGCTTCATAAAGTGCACGCGCACCTTCAGCTGTTGCAATATTTCCTGCAATCAAAGTACGATCTGGGAAGTGGGCACGAATTTCAGCAATTTTACGAAGAACACCTGCTGAATGACCATGTGCAGTATCAATGACAATAGCATCTGCGCCTGCTTCAAAGAGAGCTTCTGCACGTTCAAAGGTATCAGAAGTAACCCCTACAGCACCTGCGACCAAAAGACGACCGAATTCATCCTTAGCTGCATTAGGAAACTCGATAACTTTTTCGATGTCCTTAATAGTAATGAGTCCTGACAAACGACCTTCTTCATCAACTAGAGGTAGCTTTTCAATACGATGCTCATGAAGAATACTTTCAGCTGTTTCAAGATCTGTTCCAACTGGAGCAGTGACCAATTTTTCAGAAGTCATGTGTTCTGAAATTGGAGTATCGTAATTAGAGATAAAACGCATATCACGGTTTGTGATAATACCAACCAATTTACGATTTTCAAGTGTCTCAACAATTGGAACCCCTGAAATACGGTAACGTTGCATCAACTCTTCAGCTTCAGCAACTTTATTTTCAGGCGTTAAGAAGAATGGATCAATGATGACACCATTTTCAGAGCGCTTTACTTTTCGAACTTCTTCAGCTTGTTCCGCAATAGACATGTTTTTGTGAATGACACCCAAACCACCTGCACGAGCAATTGAGATAGCCATCTTACTATCTGTGACCGTATCCATGGCTGCAGTGATAATTGGGATATTTAATGTCAAATTTTTAGCCAATTTCGTCTTCAAGTTGACGTTGTTTGGTAGAACATGACTTTCCGCAGGAATAAGCAATACGTCATCAAAAGTGTAACCTTTTTTCAAGAATTTAGTGTCCCAATTTGACATTATAATCGTCCTCTTTTCTCAAAGTTTTGAGGTACAGAAACCCCAGTCTATTTTTTAATTGATAATATCATATCATGCTAAAATGATTTGTCAACAGATTTCGCATAAGATTCTAAGAAAACCTTTTTCCAAATAAAAATAGGGCTCTAGATTATCTTGAGTCCCTACTTTTTATTTCTTAGAAATAATTAATTCCCATTGCTTCTTTTACTTCTGCCAATGTTTGTCCAGCAACTTCACGCGCTGCTTGACTACCTTTTTCAAGCATACGGAAAACTTCTCCCATATCCTTGGCATATTCTAAACGGCGTTCACGAATTGGAGCTAACTCACGTTCTAAGATTTCTAGAAGATAACGTTTTGTCTTCACATCTCCTAAACCACCTCGTTGATAATGTTCTTTCATTTCAGCAATTGTAGTAGCATCCTCTTCGCGACCAAAGATATCAAGATAATGGAAAACCATGTTACCTTCAATTTGACCTGGATCTTCCACACGAATATGATTTGGATCCGTATACATGCTCATGACTTTTTTACGAACAGTATCTTCATCATCTGAAAGGAAGATTCCATTCCCCAAGGATTTAGACATTTTAGCATTACCATCTAGACCTGGAAGGCGCCCTGCAGCTTCATTTTCAGGGTAGATTCCCTCTGGCTCAACCAAAATATCACAATTATAAGTATGATTGAAGCTACGTGCAATTTCACGTGTCTGCTCAATCATTGGCTTTTGGTCATTACCTACAGGAACATAATTTGCTTTAAAGGCCGTGATATCAGCTGCCTGAGAAATTGGATAAACTAGAAATCCTGTTGGAATAGATCCTCCGAAGCCTTTTTGAGCAATTTCCGTCTTAACCGTTGGGTTACGCTCTAAACGTGCCAATGAAACTAGGTTCATGTAATACATAGTCAACTCAGCCAACTCAGGAATCTGACTTTGAATGAAAATAGTTGACTTAGCTGGATCCAAACCTACAGAGAGATAATCTAAAGCAACATTCCCAATCGATTCTTTGATGATTTCTGACTCTTTTGCGTGATCCGTAAGAGCTTGCTGATCAGCCAAGAAGACAAACATGTTATATTTATCTTCGTCTTGTAAAAGGACACGATTTTTTAAACTACCAACATAGTGTCCTAGATGAAGTTTCCCTGTTGGACGGTCTCCCGTCAAAATAATAGGTTTCGTCATATAATTACCTCTCTAATACAAAAAAATCCCCACGCAAAAACATGCGTGAGGGCGTTAATCACTTTTGATACGCGGTACCACCTCAGTTGATAACTCTTTCTGCAGCTATCATCTCAAACCTTCTCAACAAAGAAGTTGCACGATAAGGGGTGCCAAACCTAACGTTTATGTGTTCACGTTAATCGTCAATTCTCTTCAGCCCATTCATTCCACCTTCATACTGATTTTCAGCAACCACCAGCTCTCTATAAAAAAGGATAGAATTACTCTTCTGATGACTATTATTCTACATTGTTTTATCTATTTTTGTCAAGATTATGTTTCTAGTTTCACGTGAAACACAACCTCAGATACAACCAAAATAGTCATTACTTGACGGAAACTTAAAAAGACTTGATAATAAGAATATCATTTCTAGGAGATATTATATGAAACGTCGAATAATAGACATACTTTTAGTTACACTCGGTTCTTTTATTGCTGCGGTTGGCTATAACTCACTTTTAGTTAAGAATAATATTGCTTCAGGTGGTGTCGGAGGGCTAGCCATTAGTTTAAACGCCCTTTTTGGTTGGAATAATGCTAACTTCGTCTTAGCAACAACCATCCCTTTGTTAATTTTATGTTGGTGCTTTCTTGGCCGCGAAGTTCTCCTAAAAACCTTCTATGGGTCTCTTGTCTTCCCAACTTTTATTAAATTAACTGAGGGATTACCTACACTCACCAAACAACCTTTGTTGGCTGCTATTTTTGGGGGAATTGTATTAGGGTTAGGACTAGGAATAGTTTTTTATGGAAATTCCTCAACTGGAGGAACTGGAATTATCACACAAATTCTCAACAAATATACGCCACTCCCACTAGGAATGGTACTACTTATTGTCGATGGAATCATTGTCGCAATCAGTGCTATTGCCTTTCCTCCTGATACTGTTATGTATTCCATTCTCTCACTTGGAGTTGTTTCTCTTACAATTGATAAAATGATGGTCGGACTCAATTCATCACGAAATCTTCTAATCATTTCGCAAAATAGTGAACAAATCCTAAACTACATCACTAGAGTGGCTGATCGAGGAGCAACAAAAATCCCAGTTCTTGGTGGACATACCGGACATGCACAAAATATGATTATGACTACCTTGTCAACTCATGAGGTTCCAAAAGTCCAAGAAGAAATCCAAAAAATAGATGAAACTGCCTTTATCGTCATTGTTCCTGCTTCTACAGTTATGGGACGTGGATTTAGCCTCCAAAAAGATTACCAAAGAGTTCCAAATGACTTTATTAATCCCTTGTAAAATCGATTGAAATAAAGTCTAATTTCTCGTAAAATAGTAGTTAAGAATAAAAATAAAGGATATTATATGCTTACTGTATCAGATGTATCGCTTCGTTTTAGCGATCGTAAACTTTTTGATGATGTTAACATTGCCTTCACGCCAGGTAATACTTATGGTCTTATCGGTGCTAATGGTGCTGGTAAATCTACTTTTTTGAAAATTTTAGCTGGTGATATCGAACCAACAACAGGACACATCTCTCTTGGTCCTGATGAACGTCTTTCTGTCCTTCGTCAGAACCACTTTGACTATGAAGAAGAACGCGTTATCGATGTTGTTATCATGGGTAATGAACGTCTCTACGATATCATGAAAGAAAAAGATGCCATCTACATGAAAGAAGATTTTTCAGATGAAGATGGTGTCCGTGCTGCTGAACTAGAAGGACTCTTTGCTGAATTAGGTGGTTGGGAAGCTGAAAGCGAAGCCTCACAATTGCTTCAGAATCTAAATATCTCAGAAGACCTTCACTATCAAAACATGAGTGAATTGGCTAATGGTGACAAGGTCAAGGTTCTCCTTGCAAAAGCACTCTTTGGTAAACCTGATGTACTTCTTCTTGACGAACCTACCAATGGTCTTGATATCCAGTCAATCTCTTGGCTTGAAGATTTCTTGATTGATTTTGAAAATACGGTCATTGTCGTATCCCATGACCGTCACTTCTTGAATAAGGTGTGTACGCATATGGCCGACCTTGACTTTGGTAAAATCAAACTCTATGTCGGTAACTATGACTTCTGGAAACAATCTTCAGAATTGGCTGCACGCTTGCAGGCTGACCGTAATGCCAAAGCAGAAGAAAAAATTAAGGAACTTCAAGAATTCGTTGCTCGTTTCTCTGCCAACGCTTCAAAATCTAAACAAGCGACTTCTCGTAAGAAAATGCTTGATAAAATTGAGCTAGAAGAAATCGTCCCATCAAGTCGTAAATACCCATTCATCAATTTCAAAGCAGAGCGTGAAATCGGTAATGACCTTCTAACAGTTGAAAATCTCACTGTTAAGATGGATGGTGAGACTATTCTTGACAATATTAGTTTCATCTTACGACCAGGAGATAAGACTGCCATCATCGGTCAAAACGATATTCAAACAACTGCATTGATTCGTGCTCTTGCCGGTGATATTGACTACGAAGGTACAATCAAATGGGGTGTTACTACTAGCCGTTCTTACCTTCCAAAAGACAATTCTAAAGACTTTGCATCCGGTGAATCAATTCTCGAATGGCTCCGTCAATTTGCCGAAAAAGGTGAAGATGACGATACCTTCTTGCGTGGATTCCTTGGGCGTATGCTCTTCTCAGGGGATGAGGTTAATAAATCTGTTAGTGTTCTCTCAGGGGGAGAAAAGGTACGTGTCATGCTTTCTAAACTCATGCTTTTGAAATCTAACGTCCTTCTTCTAGATGATCCTACTAATCACTTGGATTTGGAATCAATCTCAAGTCTGAATGATGGCGTCCGTGACTTCAAAGAGTCTGTTATCTTTGCCAGTCATGACCATGAATTTATCCAAACAATAGCGAACCACATCGTAGTTGTTTCTAAAAATGGGGTTATTGACCGTATTGATGAAACTTATGATGAGTTCCTTGAAAATGAAGAAGTGCAAGCTAAAGTCAAAGCACTATGGGCTGATTAAACTATAAAAAGATGCAGGTTGGGATATCCCAACCTGTCTTAGTATCATTATGACAAATAAAAAATACCATACGACTTTATTATTTTATCTGGCTGCTTTTTTCTTGCCAGTACTAATCATGATAGGGGTGCTGTATAGCCAAAAAATCTATCCTGGTAGTGAGCGGACTATTTTAACAAGTGATGGATTTCATCAGTATGTGATTTTTGCAACTGGACTTCGGAATATACTTCATGGAGATGGGAGCCTCTTTTACACCTTTACAAGTGGTCTAGGGCTTAATTTCTATGCTTTAACAAGCTATTACCTAGGTTCCTTCTTGTCTCCACTTTACTATTTCTTTACTGTCAACCAAATGGCCGATGCTTTTTATTATATAACACTACTTAAATTCGGGCTTATTGGGTTATCAGGAGCTTTTAGTTTTAAGCGGCTCTTTACAAAAGTGTCAAGAAGTTTCATCCTATGTCTTTCTACAGGATTTGCTTTGATGAGCTTCGCTACCAGTCAGTTAGAAATTAATACCTGGCTAGATGCCTTTATTCTAGCACCTCTAATCATATTAGGTTTACATCTCTTACTAAGATTCAATAAACGGGGCTTATACTTTTTTAGCCTAACCTGTCTTTTTATCCAAAATTACTATTTTGGTTATATGATGGCTATTTTCCTAACCCTTTACACCATAGTACAATTGGTAACTATCAAGGGATGGAAGAGTAAGATTCTTCATTTCATAGACTTTGGAATTGTCTCTATACTCGCTGGTTTAAGTAGTGCTGTCATGTTACTACCTACACTACTTGACTTGACCACACATGGTGAAAAGTTTACAGGTGCGTCAAGTTTGTTGACAGAGTCCACCTATTATTTTGACTTCTTTGCGAAAAATCTCGTTGGAGTTTACGATACTACTAAATTTGGATCAATCCCTATGATCTATGTTGGAATCTTACCTTTGATTCTTTTTCTACTTTTCTTTATTAGTAGGGAAGTCAAGCTATCATTACGTATAGGTTATCTCCTATTAGTAGCTTTCTTTATCGCTAGCTTCTACTTACAGCCTCTTGATTTGTTTTGGCAAGGCATGCATGCACCCAACATGTTTCTCCATCGCTATTCTTGGCTCCTATCTCTCCTAATTGTTCTTTTGGCAGGAGAAACACTCAACCGAATTAAAAACTTTTCTTTTAAAAGACTCCTCCTATCTTTCTTAGGATTGAGTACCGCTTACTTACTAACTTGGATTTTCCAATCTCACTATAGCTTTATTGAATCTGTCTCCTGGCTATTAAGCTTAGCATTTCTTCTAGCCTATGCCATTCTATTTATTAGCTATTTTAGACAGCAAATTCCTGGGAGTGTTTTTCGCTGTTTCACCTTCTTATTCTGCATTTTTGAGCTTGCATTAAGTACTTACTATGTTGTTGGAGCTCTGGGAAATGAGTGGGTATTCCCAACTCGTGAAGGCTATCTACGAAATATGTCTGCCATTACAAAACTAGTTTCAGATACTAAGCAAGCGAATAAGACTTTTTACCGTACTGAAAGGTTAGAGGCTCAAACCGGTAACGACAGTATGAAATTCAACTATAATGGTATCTCTCAGTTTTCATCCATTCGAAATACTGCTTCAAGCTCAACACTCGATAGGTTAGGCTTCAAATCTGAAGGGACTAATTTAAACCTACGTTACCAAAATAACACCATTATCGCTGATAGTCTCTTCGGAATAAAATATAATTTATCGAACTTTGACCTTAATAAGTATGGTTTTAATCACGTAACTTCTGAAAAAACAATAGGGCTTTATCAAAATAATAATGCAAGCCAGCTTGCTATCTTAACTGATGGTATTTACAAGAATATTGACTTCACTGTCAATACGCTTGACAATCAAACTAGCTTGCTAAATGCTCTATCTGGACTTAACTTAACATATTTTAAACGAGCTCCATCTCAACTATTTGATCAAGATGCTAAGTCTTTGAATCAGCGCGTGGCTAAAAACGTTAGCAACTCGAATAAAGATTTTGTAACAATCACCTATCGAGTTATCGCTCCACCACATAGTCAACTCTATGTTAGTATTCCTAACATTTCTTGGTCCGATGACAATAACCACTCTCTGTCAATTACTGTAAATGGTGTGACAAGGAATCAAGTTACTGACAATACCTTTGATTTCTTCGATCTTGGCTACTTTGAAACAGAATCAATGGTTACCATCAAACTTAGTTTTCCTGGCAATAAAGCAATATCCTTTGATAATCCTAGTTTTTATGCCCTTGATACTCAAAACTATCAGATAGCTATGGATACTATTAATGAACGTGATAGCAAGGTTACGACGTCAAATAATAAAGTGTTCGTTGATTATAGTAGTAAAACGAATGCCTCACTATTCTTCACCATTCCATACGATAAGGGGTGGACAGCGACCATAAATCATAAAAAAGTTAAGATTCATAGAGCTCAAAAGGGGTTCATGAAAGTCGATGTCCCTAGTGGGAAAGGTAAAGTTGTTCTAACCTTCATTCCCTATGGTCTTAAGACAGGTTTATTGATTAGTCTATTGGCAAGTATCATATTTTGTTGCTACGCTTATTTCATCAGAAAAATAACCGTTATTCAAAACAGCTGATTATCTTAAATAAAATTAAATAGGTTTGGAACAATTGTTCCAGACCTATTTATCTTTGGGTACAAAAAAACTCAAGCTATACAACTTGAGGTGTCTTATCACTCCGCCAGTAGGACTCGAACCTACGACATCATGATTAACAGTCATGCGCTACTACCAACTGAGCTATGGCGGATAAAACTGCTAAGTAGCAAAAATAGTCCGTACGGGATTCGAACCCGTGTTACCGCCGTGAAAAGGCGGTGTCTTAACCCCTTGACCAACGGACCAAGTTCTGAGATTTTTATCTCGTTAACACTCTTATTATTATATCAGAGTATTCGATTTTGTCTATACTTTTTTTCAAAAAAAATATTAAATTTTGCTAAATTTATTCGAATCCCTAATTGTCAAGTCAAGTGCAACAAAGATGTTCCTCTGATTAAGTGAGTATCTTTCAAGCTGTTTGAGTTAGCTCAAACAGCTTTTTTGCGGACTGATAGCCATGAATTCGTCTAGGTCTTTCATTGATAGCCTTTGTATAGTCCTCTAAAAGATTCTGATTTAGTTCTTTTAACGAACACCCCTTCGGAATGAACTCTCTTAGTAGTCCATTGAAATTCTCATTTGTACCTCGTTCATAAGATGAATAGGCATGTGCAAAATAAACATCTAATCCCTCTATCTTACTCAATGATGAAAATTCGTTTCCATTATCTGCAGTTATGGACTTAATGGGATAAAGTTTCATACACTCTAAGACTGCTTGATTGACATACTCTGCTTTCTTTTCCACGAGTTTCTTTGTGACAGCATAGCGTGTTTGTCGTTCTACCAAGGTTAGAATAGAAGGTTCTCCTATTGTCTTTCCACCCAGAACAGAATCGATTTCCCAATCTCCAAAACGGGAACGATTATTGATTTCTTCTGGCCTTTCTTCAATTGACTTTCCTAGATGTTTCTTGGTAGAGGGGCGCTTGGTAAATTTCTTACGGATCCGCACTGCTCTTGGCAAATCAATGACCTTAATCTCTAACAATCCTTGATGGATATAGTTATAGAGCGTCTTGGTTGAAGGAACAACTGCATCTACATGTTGGAGTCTATAGGTATGAACAAAGGTATCCACGCTATGCACCCTTGGTTTCTCTCTCATTGCTTCTGTAAATGCTCTCAGAAAGTCATCCGATACGGAATCCAGTTTCAAATAATAGCTGGCTTCTCTAGCATGACGATAACGGTTATGAGCAGCATCTGCATAATAGTGTTGGTAATAGACCTTTTGCCCATTTACTTTTTTCACTTGTGTTATGGAACCACGATTAATTTCACGAGTAATAGTAGAGCGATTTCTCCCTAGTCTACGAGCAATCTCAGCAGGTTTGAGTCCTACGCTTAAATAAGCTTCAATTTCCCCTCGCTCAGCTTCAGATAAGTGCTTGTATGATTGATTTGTGGTAGAATAATTAGTGGACATGTTCATCTTCCTTTATACTGTTTTTCGCAACTCTAGTATATCAGATGAACATGTCTTTTGTGTTGCACTTCATTTTACAATAGGGCAATTTATTCGAATTTTACGTTAGTTTTTATCTTGCTTTTACAAAGTATTGACATGTTGCTATATATTTTGTAAACTAATAGAGTTATTGGTCCCATAGCTCAGCTGGATAGAGCATTCGCCTTCTAAGCGAACGGTCGCAGGTTCGAATCCTGCTGGGATCAGATAAAAAAACGCAATCTAGAACCTCTAGTTGCGTTTTTCTTTTGCCTCGATAAATAGGAAATAATTTAAAACAAATAAGGGAAGCAAAGTCGTATATAGGCTGTATTCATGTAAATATTGAGCAAACCAAGTTGAGGCTGCAACTCCTACCATAAATGTAAAGATGATAATAGTAGTGTAAGAAGCTTGTTTAAGCACTTTGGGATCCCCCTCGTCAATAGCCCTGGCAACGGTTAAAGAGGTATTCGTAATATTACCAGTCATCATGAAGGAAGCATAATTTACCCCTCTGACGCGTTTAAAAATCCCTACCTGAAGAGAGGCAAAAAATGCCAAGCCCGCAATCGTAATAGTAGAATCAACGTAAGGTGTAATGATGGCGAGAATAGTCATCAAGAGAAAGGCAAGTCTAATCGCTTGCAAATGCCATCCCCATTTATGGTTAATGAGCCACTTCTTAACAAAAAAAACAAAAAACTGACCTAAAACAAAGAAAAAAATAGGTATCACATAGCTGAAAGCTCTTGCAATATGCCCCTCAACAAGATGAATAACCAAATAAAGGAGATTACCTGTCTGAATACTTGCAAATCGTCCGTCTTGAGTATTGTAAGTATAGGCATCAATGAAACCCCCTATATAACTTACTAGAGTTGCTACCCGTAATCCTTCAAAAACACGATAGGAGCGTTTTTTCATTCTGAACATGTCTGTTTCCTTCTTCTACTTATGGTAAGGACTTCCCTGCTGAATCATGAATGCGCGATAAATTTGTTCTACTAATACAAGGCGCATAAGCTGATGAGGGAACGTTAAGAGACCAAAACTCATTAATTGATTAGCCCTCTTTTTCACTGTAGGAGAGAGTCCCAAACTTCCCCCTATAATAAAAGTAATATCTGAATAGCCTCTAAGAGTCGCTTGCTCTAACTCTTTAGCAAATTGCTCTGAGGGAAATTGTTTTCCTTCAATAGCTAAGGCAATGACATAATCACGATCACCTACTTTAGCCAAGATACGCTGTCCCTCTTTGTCTAAGATAGCTTTATTTTCAGCTTCGCTTGCATTATCTGGCGTCTTTTCATCCGTTAATTCTATAGACTCAAATTTTGTAAAGCGTCCTAGTCGTTTGACATACTCCGCAATGCCATCTTTCAAATATTTTTCTTTCAATTTTCCAACGGTAATCAATTTAACTTTCATAGGCTTATTATAGCACATATCCACAATCTTTTAACACCTTATCCACACCTTTTTAGTGTCAAGCATCTATAGTTATCCCTATAAAATCGCTTTTTATCTACACTTTTTGAAACTTATCCACAGACTGTTGATAACTGTTCTTTAAAATCACTTTATGATATAATTAAGCTTACTTTGATATGCTTATCAAAAAGGAGGACTAAACGTGAAAAAATTTAACTGGAAAAAAATAGTAGCGCCAATTGCAATGCTTGTTATTGGCTTGCTCGGTGGTTTGCTAGGTGCCTTTATCCTACTAACAGCAGCAGGGGTATCTTTTACCAATTCAACAGATACAGGTGTTAAAACAGCTAAGACCGTATACAATAATACAACAGATACAACTAAAGCTGTTAAGAAAGTACAAAATGCTGTTGTTTCTGTCATCAATTACCAAGAAGGGTCATCTTCAGATTCTCTAAATGAACTTTATGGCCGTATCTTTGGTGGAGATGATAGTTCTGACTCTAGCCAAGACAAATCAAAAGATTCTGATGGGTTACAAGTCGCTGGTGAAGGTTCCGGTGTTATCTATAAAAAGGATGGTAAAGAGGCTTATATCGTAACCAACAACCACGTTGTCGATGGCGCTAAAAAACTTGAAATCATGCTTTCAGATGGATCAAAAATTACTGGTGAACTCGTTGGTAAAGATACTTACTCTGACCTAGCAGTTGTCAAAGTTTCTTCAGATAAAATTAAAACCGTAGCGGAATTTGCAGACTCAAACTCTCTCACAGTCGGTGAGAAGGCAATTGCTATCGGTAGCCCACTTGGTACCGAATACGCCAACTCAGTAACAGAGGGAATCGTTTCTAGCCTTAGCCGTACCGTAACTATGCAAAACGACAATGGTGAAACTGTTTCAACAAATGCTATTCAAACAGATGCTGCCATTAACCCTGGTAACTCAGGTGGTGCCTTAGTCAATATCGAAGGACAAGTTATCGGTATTAACTCAAGTAAAATTTCATCAACGTCAGCAGTCGCTGGTAGCGCCGTTGAAGGTATGGGATTTGCCATTCCATCAAACGATGTTGTCGAAATCATCAATCAATTGGAAAAAGACGGTAAAGTTACACGACCAGCCCTAGGAATCTCAATGGCCGATCTTAACAGCCTTTCTAGCAGTGCAACTTCTAAATTAGATTTACCAGATGATGTGAAAGCTGGAGTTGTAGTCGGCAGCGTTCAAAAAGGTATGCCAGCTGACGGTAAACTTCAAGAAAATGATGTTATCACTGAAATTGACGGTAAGGAAATCAGCTCAAAAACTGATATTCAAACCAACCTTTACAGCCATAGTATCGGAGATACAATCAAGGTAACCTTCTATCGTGGTAAAGAGAAGAAAACTGAAGAACTTAAATTAACAAAATCTACAGAAGACTTGTCTGACTAAGTCATTGACAAATCTGTCAAAAGACCTTTACAATAATGTAAAGGTCTTTTTTGGAAAGGAATAACATGCAAGAACAACTCAAAGCTTTACCTATTAGTGACATCTATCCCAATCCTTTTCAACCTCGTATAGAGTTCTCTGATGAAGAATTAGCGGAGCTAAGCCAATCGATTGCAGAAAATGGACTAATACAGCCAATCATTGTCCGAAAATCGGATATTATTGGTTATGAACTAATTGCTGGGGAAAGACGTTTACGTGCCTGTAAACGTCTAGGAATGACAGAAATCCCTGCAGTTGTAAAGGAAGTTACAGATCAAGAGAGTCGTAAACAAGCTATTATTGAAAATTTACAACGATCGAATCTCAATCCCATTGAAGAAGCAAAGGCCTATCGTAGTTTAATTAATGAGCTAGCTTATAGTCACGAGGAACTGGCGAAAGCTATGGGGAAATCCAGACCCTATATCAGTAACGCTCTTAGACTCCTCCAACTTCCCAAAGAGATACAGACAAGTATCGAAAATGGCAAACTGAGTCAAGGACATGCTAGAGCACTTTTAGCTGTTGAGGATACAAAAAAGCAACTAACTATCTATCATCAGGTCCTTACTGAAAAATGGTCTGTTCGTACCCTGGAAAAAAGACTTCAAGAACTTCCAAAAAAACAAAAATCAAAAAAAGATATTCATATAAAAGATAAAGAAAAAGAACTTGAAAAATCACTTGGTCTCCCCGTTACTCTTCGTTATCACAAAAATCACTCTGGAACTATTCAGATCCACTTTTCGACAGAAGAAGATTTTAACAGAATTATCAACAAGCTTATTTGACCTGTGAATTGAGGAGAAAAAAGAAACAAACTTATCCACATCATAAAATGGTTGCCCTCCCTTTATTTGAGAGGGTTTCTTTTTTTATTCACAACTTGTGGATAACTCTTGTGCACAATGTGAATTGCTTTTTTTAGCTTGTGGATAACTTAAGGAACTTTTATCTCCGGACCTGTGGAAAACTTTTTTGTTTTATGATAGAATCAGAGAACAAGAATAAAGAAGGAGAATTGATGGA